>CAWIAY010000001.1:0-859785 GCA_963834315.1 uncultured Actinomycetota bacterium
GCCGCAGAGCGCATCGGCGTGGCGATGACCGATGCCACCGGAGACGAAGCGTTCACGACCTGTGGTGAGGAGACTGCCGAGGACCTGCGTGGGCTCGACACCCAGGTTCGCGACATCCTCTCCGCGGTGCCGGAGGAGCGCCGCGTCTTGATCACCGACCACCAGGCCTTCGGCTACTTCGCGCAGGCCTACGGTTTCGAGGTCGTCGGTGTGGTGGTCTCGGGCGGTTCGACCCTGGCTGCACCCAGCTCTGAGCACCTGGCGGAACTGCTGACAACCCTCGAGGAGTCCGGTGTCTCCGCGATCTTCGGCAACGTGGCGGCGAACTCCGAGCTGTTGGAGACGATCAGCGAAGAAGTCGGTCGGGAGATCGAGGTCGTCCAGCTCTACGTCGGAAGCCTGGGAGCCGAGGGCTCGGATGCTGAGGACTATGACTCGATGATGATCACCAACGCCCGGTTGATCGCAAACGCGCTGACCCAATAGACGGAGAACACCATGATGGAGTGGTTCCTCGAGCCGTTCGAGTTCGGTTTCCAGCAACGCGCTCTCCTCGGCGGGATCCTGGCGGGACTGATGAGTTCGGTCGTCGGCACCTGGCTGGTCCTGCGGGGAATGAGCTTCTTCGGTGATGCCTTCGTGCACGGCGTCGTGCCGGGGATCGCGACAGCGGTCGTGCTCGACCTCAGCCCGCTCCTCGGCGCGGCCGCCGCGGCCCTGGTCATGGTGGTCGGGATCGAACTCGTCAGCAGGCAGACGGCATTGACTGAGGACACCGCCATCGGACTCCTCTTCGTGGGAATGCTCGCGCTCGGTGTGGTCATCATCTCCAGTTCTGACGCCTACACCGGGAGCCTGACCACGATCCTCTTCGGTGACGCCCTTGGGGTCGATCGAGGAGACCTCGTTCAACAGGCATTCCTGACCTCTGCGGTGCTGGTCGTGTCGCTGCTGATGTATCGGCCGTTCCTCGCGCTCTCCTTCAACAGGGAGAAGGCCGAGATGCTCGGCATGCGACCGGCGCTGGCGCACGCGATCCTGCTGGCGCTCATCGCCACCGCGGTCATCGGCAGCTTCGAGGCCGTCGGCACGCTGCTGGTCTTCGGCCTGCTCATCGGTCCCCCGGCCACGGCCGTGCTCCTGGTGCGAACGGTGCCGCGGATGATGCTGACCGCGGCTGCGATCGCGGTCGTGTCGGTCGCCGTTGGCCTGCTCGCGAGCTACTACCTGGGCACGGCGGCCTCGGCGACGATGGCCCTCGTCCCGATCGTGGTGTTCTTCGCCACCCTCACTGTGACCCGGGGGTCTGCGGCCCTGTCCCTCCGTGGAAACCGCCCTGCTGGCGCCGCAACTGGAGGCACGTCGTGACTGCCCCGTTGCCGTCGTCGGAAACCCGGGCACCGGTGGCCGAGGCCACCGATCTTGTGCTGCGCTACGGCACCCACATCGCTCTCGATCGGTCGACCTTCACCATCCCCTCACACGGGATCACGGCGGTGATCGGCCCCAACGGCTCGGGCAAGTCGACCGTCCTGAACGCAGTCGCGGGCCTGCTTCCGGCCGCGTCCGGAACCTTGAAAGTGCTCGGTAGGAGTGCCCAGGAGGCGCGTCGCGAGATCAGCTACGTCCTACAGTCGATGGTTGTTCCCGCCACCACGCCGATGACCGTCCGGGAGACGGTGGGGATGGGTCGCTACCCCAGCTCCGGCTGGTGGAAGCCCTTCACCAGCACGGATCGTGAACGGATCGACCAAGCGCTGCGGAGGCTGCAGATCGAGGACCTGGCCGGGCGCCACCTCCACGAGCTCTCCGGCGGGCAGCGGCAGCGGGTGTACGTCGCCCAAGGGCTGGTCCAGGAGCACACCGTGCTCCTGCTCGACGAGCCGCTGACCGGCTTGGACATCGTCTCCGCACGGACCATCGACACGATCATCCACCAGGAACGTGACCGCGGCGGGTCCGTCGTGCTCACCACCCACGACCTCGACGAGGCCAGGGCGGCCGACCACGTGCTGCTCGTCAGCGGCCGCGTCATCGCCAGCGGGCCTCCCGAGGAAGTCTGCGCCCGACGCAACATCGAGGTCGCCTTCGGCCTCGGGGGCCTGCACGAGTGGCAGGGCTTCCTCGACGACCCCGCCCACGATCCGCACGGATGACACCAGGCAGGTCCTCGGACCTCTCCTCGAGTTGATCATCGCCTGCGCGCTGGTGTTCGTGGCTTTCACCTGCAACGAAGCTGCTAGGGCGCGCTTGATCGATTGAGTTCGCCATCGGCCTGCGGGACGGGCTGATCGCCCGCGAGGGAGAATGCCGGCGCCGACGGATTGACTTCGACCTAGTGGCGCTGCGGAGGTGCTCTCCCGTGTCCGATGTCCTCAGGGCTGTGTGGGGGGAACCGGCTCTGTCTGATGGGTGGTGTGGGCAAGCGAGAAGAGGTAGGCAAGTGACGGGAGGACGAGGACGGCTGCGACGACCGTGACGACGAGCAGGCCCTGGAGCGTCGCCGGCGCGCCGGCAGCGTCGGCGATGCGGATCTCGTCGACGAGCAGCCAGGGGTATTGACCGAGTCCCCAACCCGACAGCACGGCGGCGACCGCGACCACGGCCGGCACGCGAGCGAGCCCCGGCCGGCGCACCCACAGCAGAGCCAGCGTCGCCACACCACCAATCGCCGAGAGCAGGATCAGTGGGAGCGCCCGGCCGGCCAGCCCGGACCACAGCGTCGGGGCGTCCTCCTCGAGCGGCAGCAGTCCTGCGAGGACGATGACACCGCTGCCCAGGCCGACTGCGAGGGTTCGGATCCGCAACGCGTCGGTCAGCTCCTGGTCACGGGCCTCCGGCCGCATCTGCTGTGAGGAACACGCCGGCGAGGAAGGAGCACGTGCCGACGGCGACGAGCCCGCCGACCAGGGAGGTGGGGTTCAGCCAGGAGGCCCAGAGGTCACCGCGCCCGTTCAACGGCACGCGGCCGGAGGCGATCGCGCCAGCGACGGCGCCAAGGAAGAACGGCGTGATCACGGACGACAGCGCGAACACGACGCCGTAGAGCCTGGCCTGCGCGAGCGTGGGGGCGAACTTGCGGAACGCGAACGCCGCTCCTCGCAGCACGATGCCGAGCAACGCCAGCAGCATCGGCAGGATCAGGGTGTTCATGGCTGCGGCGAAGGCCGTCGGGAAGCCGGTCCACCACACCACGAGTACGAAGATCAACCAGACGTGGTTGGCCTCCCACACGGGTCCGATGCTGTGGTCGACCTGGGTGCGCAGCGCGGCGCCGCGGCGACTGCCGCCGGCCGTGAGGTCGTAGAAGCCGACTCCGAAATCCGCCCCACCGAGCAGCCCGTAGGCCATGACCCCGACGAAGAGCACGGCCGCGACCGCGACGGCGAGGCTCACCGGTCGACACCCGTGGATGTTCCGCCGTATCCGGCCACGACACCTGGTTCATCCGGCTGCTCAGGGCCGTACGGCGACGGCAGGTCCTCCTCACCCGCGCGCCAACGGCGTGCCATGGAGCGCAGTACGGCGACCGCGGCGACCGTCATCCCGACGTAGACCAGGGCACTGAAACCGAGCAGCCACCACAGGCCGGGGTTGTCACCGGCGGCCTCGGGAGTCCGCATCACGCCGTAGACGATCCACGGCTGCCGACCGACCTCGGTAGCGACCCAGCCGAGTTCGACGGCCGCCACGGCGAGCGGGGCGGCGACGACGGTGCCACGGAGGAACCAGCGGTGGCCGCGGGTTCCGGGATCGAGCAGGTCGCGGCGGCGCCAGCGCAGGAGCCAGTAGCCGATCGCCACCAGCATGAGCACGGTGCCGATGCCGATCATCGACTGGAAAGCGATATGAGTGATGTTCACCGGCGGCCGGTCTGCGGCGGCGAACTCCTCGAGCCCCGGGACTGGCAGGTCGAAGGAGTTGCGAGCGATGAGGGAGCCGATCCGCGGGATATCCACCGAGCCGCGCACCTCGCCGTCGATCAGGATGCCGCCAAGGCGCAGGGGGGCGGGCTGCTCGGTTTCGAGCGCAAGCTCGAACGCGGCCAGCTTGGCTGGCTGGTTCTCAGCGACCCTCAGCCCGAGCAGGTGGCCGACGAAGGGTTGCAGCACTGCGGCTACGCTCGCGACCGCGAAGCCCGCGGTGAAGCCGATCTGGTGTCTACGGTCGTAGCGGCCGCGCAGCAGGCCAGCGGCGTAGACCGCCGCGACCGCGAAGCCGGCAACCATGAACGCCGCCACCCACATGTGCAGGAACTGCAGAAAGACCTGCGGGTTGAGCAGCACCGCCCAGGGGTCGACGTTGGTCACCTCGACGTCACCGCCCGGGGTCGTAACCAGGTCGAAGCCCACGGGCGCATTCATCCAGGCGTTGACTGCGAGGACGGTGTAGGTGCCGAAGATCCCGGCCAGCGCCATCGGGACGAGCATCAGCAGGTGCCGGCGCACCGGTAGGCGTCCCCAGCCGTAGAGGTAGATGCCCAAGAAGATCGCCTCTACGAAGAACGAGATGCCCTCGAAGGCGAATGGCAGTCCGAGCACGTCACCGAACCGCCCCATCAGACCAGGCCACAACAGCCCCATCTCGAAGCTCAGCACCGTGCCTGAGACCGCGCCGATCGCGAACAGCACCGCGGAGACTTTCGCCCAACGTCGGGCGAGGACCAGGGCGTCGGCGTCACCACGGTAGGCGCCGCGCCAGTGCATGATCGCGATGATCGTCGGCAGCGCGACCCCGAAGCAGGCCAGCACGATGTGCCACCCGAGCGAGAGAGCCATCTGCTGCCGCGCCGGCAGCAGACCGGCCGGGTCGGCAGTCAGGGCAGTCACGAGATTCATCGGTAGTCACCTTCGACGTAGAACGGAAGGGCCACCTGTGCCCGCCCGAGCGCAATGTCTGGACCTTTGCCATCAGTCTAGGTCGGCCATCTGGCCGAGGGGAGCGACCCCAACGAGCTCACCGACCGGCTGCGATCCCGCGCGCCGCGGTGGTCGTAGAGGAGCGCTACTCGCAGGTCTCAAACTCGACCGCATCCGGCCCAGCGTCGTGCCCGACGGGATCGGTCAGTGCCAGATCCGGTTCCCGACCGTACCGATCGACTTCTGCGAGACGCGCAAGCTCGCCCATGAGTGGACCTACCGCTTCCTCGCTGCCGCCCGGGTCGGGCTGTCGGAGGAGTTGGTCGGCGACTTCGCCTCGCTGGGCGACGGCGAACGACATCGTCGTCTCCGACCGCGGCCGAACCCCGGCGGCGGTGATGGACCGATACATCGGTAGCCCGCGCTCGCGGCGAGATCTGAACCTGCTGTCATTTGCGACCGTCGGCGCCCGATGACCGGAGGCTCGGATTGGGCTCGGTTCGATTCACAACCTCCCGCAAAGGCGTTCTGATGATGTCAAGGCGTAGCAGCGGCATCGTCGCAGGTCAGAGGCCGGTTTGGTCCGAAGTGGGCAGCCAGTCGCAAACGATCGCACTCACGCTCAGTGCTCTTCATGTGTTCCCGATGACCGGTCATGTCGAACGCGTCGCGCTGCTGGAAAAGCGCCGCTGACCTGCGGAAACGTGAGTCGAAGCGACGTCGTCGGTCTTTGGGAGCCCCCTATGGCGCGCTTTGGACCGTATTTGTGTTCGGCGCTGGGTCGCGCTGCTGGTTCCGGCGCCGACGCCCGGCTGCTTTCAGGCGGTGGCGCCGGTCCAGCCGCGCACGCGTCGGCTGGAGACCAGCAGGAGTAGGGCGATGTCGAGGGCGCCGAAGACGATCGCTTCCGTCTCCTGCCACCAGATCAGCTTGGCCAGCGTGAAGACGATGCCGAACGTGGCATAGGCGATCACCCATCGTCGGCCGCGCTCGCTGCCGCGGGAAAGGGCTGTTGCGGCCACGACGCCCAGCGCCGAGACCGCTGCGAACCCGACGGCGAACAGCACCGTCCACACGGAGGGAGCCGGCGCCTGCGCCCAGAACAGCGAGAAGTAGATTGCTCCGCCCGTCGTGACCGCGGCGATCGCGAGTGTCAAGAGGAGGGCGACGACGACGGCCGTGGGACGAGTCCCCTGGCGTTCGGCGAGCGAGGTGGTCATGGGTGCTCCTGGGTGAGGTCGGGATCTGTCGGCACCAGCCTGGGGTGATTCAGGTGGCGGCGCCTGAGGCACCGCTCCCGTTTCCGCCGGGTCGGCGTGGCCCGGGCAACCGGGACTTCTGGTCCCATGACAGGTTCGGCCCGGCCCGTCACCATGAGTCATGCACACCCGCCTCGCTGTCCTCGCAGGCGCGGCCGTCGCCAGCGTGGCGGTCGTGCTGACGGCACTGGTGCACGAGCGCAATGTCGCCTCGCCCCTGGCGGCCGGAGTCACGGACTGGTGGCTGACCGGCGTCGCGATGGGCATCGTCTACACGCTGACCGGAGGGTGGATCCTCTGGCGCCGGCCCGACCTGATGATAGGGGCGCTGCTGATGGCCATCGGTCTTGCCGCCGGCGTCGGCATGCTTGCCCTCGAGTACGGCGTCCGCTCCCTCGAGGCCGGCGGCCTCCCAGGTGGCGGCTTCGCGCTGTGGGTAGGGAACTGGGTGTGGGCGGTGGCGATGGTGTCCGTGGTCGCCGTCGTGCCCCACCTGATCCCCGAGGGCAGGGTGCCCGAGGGACGTAGGCGGCTGGTGGCGGCAGCGGGTATGGCCGCCACCGTTGCCATGGCCTTGGTCTGGATGACGACGCCGTACGACGACATCTCGGCCGGCATCGCTGCCCGGGCGAGGAACCCGCTGGCCGTCGAGGGCGACGTCCTGGCCGATCTGCTCTTCGCCATCGTCCTCGCCGGCACGGTGGTCTCGGTGGCCTCGGTCGTGCTGCGGTGGCGCCGAAGCCGGAGGGAGACCCGTCAGCAGCTCAAGTGGGTCCTGGTCGGTGTGGTGGGCAGCCTCCTGCTCTTCGCCGCCGGTTTCGCGGGCGGGCCGGCCGTGACCGCAGCGGCGATGATCCCGCTTCCCGCCGCGATCGTGCTGGCCGTTCTCCGTCTGGGGCTCTGGGACGTCGACTTGGTGATCTCGCGGGGCCTTACCTGGCTGGCCGTCCTCGTGACGCTCCTCCTGGTCTACGTGGCGGTCCTGTCCGCGGTCACGCTGGCCGTTCCCGGGACCGGCGACGACCTGTGGCCGGGGGCGCTGGCCGCGGCGGTGACCGTGGCGCTGTCGCCGTCGGTGCATGCCGTCTACCGCCGGGAGGTCAACCTCCGCGTGCACGGCATCGAGGACGACCCGGCCAGTGACCTGGCCGAGCTTGGACGTCGTCTCGAGGGGCGACCGTTGGGCGGCCAATCGGCCGAGATGTTGCTCGGGGAGGCCATCTCCTCGCTGTCCGCCCGGCTCGGCGCCGAGGGGGTCCGGCTGCGGCTGACGGACGGGGGCCACGTCGGCGACGAGCCGGGGGAGGGAGGGAGGCACGCCGTTGTCCTCGAACACGCCGGCCGGGAGGTGGGGTCGCTGGAGCTGCCGACCGCGCTGGCCGAGCTGGGCCGCCATCGCCGCCGTCAGGTGGCCCGGTTGCTTCCCGGCCTGGCCGTGGTCGCGCACGGTGCGCTGCTGGAGCGGATGCTGTCCCGCGCTACGGGGGAGCTGGCTGGAGTCAGAGAGCAGGAGCGGCGCGAACTGCACCGCGAGCTGCACGACGGCCTGGGCCCCGCGCTGGCGGCCATGGCACTGAAGGCGGAGGTGGCCCGGGATCTGGTCGCCGCCGACCCCGACCGCGCCGCGGCCATCCTGAACGGCATTGTCCCCCAGCTCGCCGGTACGGTCGCCGAGGTGCGCTCGGTCGTGCTGGGTCTGCGTCCGTCAATGCTCGCCGAGCTGGGGCTCGAGGGGGCGCTCGCCGAGCTGGTCGAGGGATTCAGCACACCTGACCAGCGGGTGACGCTGCTGTGCACCCCGGACGCGCTCCGTGGGCTGACTGCCTCGACCGAGGTAGCGACGTACCGGATCGTGGCCGAGGCGCTGACAAACGCCCACCGCCACTCCAGAGCATCGGTCGTCAAGGTCGAGGCGCGACGCGTGGGCGACGCGGTCGAGCTCAGCGTCACCGACGACGGCACCGGCATCGCCCCGCGTGGCGGCACCGGGATTGGACTGGCGTCGATGTCGGGGCGCGCCGCGGACGTGGGCGGCCGGCTGGAGGTCGGCCCGGTCCCGGGTGGCCCGGGGACCCGGGTGTCGGCACTGCTGCCAGGAGCGACCGGATGAGGGTGCTCCTAGTCGACGATCATCCGCTCTACCGCGAGGGACTGGCCATGGCGCTGACCACGATGGCCGACGTCGAGGTGGTCGGGCAGGCGGTGGATGGTGAGTCCGCAGTCGACCTGTCCGGGAGTCTCCAGCCCGACGTGGTCGTGATGGACCTGCACCTGCCTGGCATGTCGGGTGTTGAGGCGACGCGCCGGATCGTCGCGGGACACCCGACAACCGGTGTCCTGGTCCTGACGATGCTGGAGGGTGACGACTCGCTCTTCGCCGCGATGCGGGCCGGGGCGCGGGGCTACCTGCTCAAGGGCGCCGACCGAGCAGAGATCGAACGGGCCGTGCGCATGGTGGACTCTGGCGAAGTGGTGTTCAGTTCGGCGGTCGCCCGCAGCGTCATCGCCTGGTTCCGCACCGGAGGCGAGGCTCCCTTCCCAGAGCTGACCGAGCGCGAGCGAGAGGTCCTCGACCTCGTTGCGCGCGGCCTGACCAATGCCGAGGTCGCGGATCGCCTGGTGGTGAGTGACAAGACGGTCCGAAACCATGTCTCCAACGTGTTCGCCAAGCTGCACGTCACAACCCGGGCCGGAGCGGTGGCCCGGGCACGCGACGCCGGGCTGGGCGGCCAATGAGAACCTCTGGCACCGGCGTAACGGGGCCTCACCGACCAGGACTCGGAGCGGATCACCCGCGCTGGTGAGGCCGCCCGTGCGCCCGGCACCCACAAGATCTTCTGATGCGCGTGGCAGCAGTGGGCCACCTTGTAGGGACCTCTCTTGTCGGCCGATACGGCGCAGATCCGCTGCGCCAGCAACGCTGGCACAGTAAAGCCGAAGCCGGCGCTCATGCCGGCGCAGCGACTGCCTCCGGACTCATCGACGCGGGTGAGGTGATCCGCTCGCGTGCGATGGCGCCGAAGGCAGCCGTCATGAGGACCCAGACGGCCACGACCACGACCGTGAGCGTGCTTGCCGCCATGTCGCCGACGACGGCGAGCGCCACCGCAGCCGGAACCCAGCCAGGTGTCACGCCGGACCGCCACAGGGCGATCGTCAGGACGAGCAGGCCGCCGAAGGTGCACAGGAGGAACATGGCGGTCATCGCCACCGCCACCGGACTGCTGGGCAAGGACTCCGCCGCAGCCAGGGCCGACGCTCCGTCCGCGTTGCGCGCAACCTGCAGCTCCGCGCTGCTCAGCGCCAACACCCCGCTCCACCCGACGAGGCCTGCGGCCACCAGGCTGCTACCGATCATGGCTGCTCGTCGACGCCGGCGCTGGAGGAGGCGATACATGCCTGCCACGGCCGGGATGAAGAGCAGGATCGTCAGCAGGTTGAGGATGTGGGCCGCCTGGGTGCGTTCCGCGGCGTCGGCGAGGATCGCGAGTCGCTCGGCGGGGTCGAGCGGCGTGCGCGGCCACACGAGAGTCGTCACGAGGCCGGCGACCGGCGCAGCGACGAGCGCTGTGGCTTGGGCGCGTCGAATGGTGGCGTGGTCGGTGAGGATCGTCATCGTGTGCTCCTGAGCAGAGGGGACGTCGGATGCCCAGACGCTATGGCCGTGCCAGGGCATCCTTCGTCCATCCCGGAGCCACATCGCTGCCCTGCCGGGTCGAGATGCCGCGGTACCGGCCTGCAACCTGAGGTGGGCCCGCTCTGTCCTGGGGTGCAGGACAAGGAAGGTGGCGGTGCACTAGCGTCCCAGGCATGTCTCTGCGACCGCTGGAGGGCCGGAGCCTCCCGCTGTCCGACGTCGTCGCCGCAGCGTTGCTCACGGCGTTCACGCAGTATGAGGTGTGGACCAACGACGGGGTCGTCCCGCCGCTGACGGGCCAGGCTGCGTGCTTCGCGGCCGCCACGCTGAGCCTGGCAGCGCGACGTCGGGCTCCGCTCGCCGCGCTGACCTGCTGCGCCGGTGCCCTCACCGTCCAGACGGTGGCCCTCGGCGAGGCGCCCGTTGCCGGCGGCTTCCTGGCAGTCCTGGTCCTGGCCTACTCCGTCGCCGCCCACTCCCGGTATCCGGTTGCGGTGATCGGTCTGCTCGTCCTGTGCGTCGCCCTCCTCGTGGAGCCCGCCACGCGCAGCGAGGCGCGGTCGATCGCCGATGCGGTGGGAAACCTCGGCCTCTTCGCGCTGGTGTGGGCAGCAGGACGTGTGGTCCGCGAGCTCCGGCAGCGCGGTGCCTGGTGGGAGCGCCGAGCCGACGACCTGGAGCGGACCCGGGAGGAACGCGTGAGCGCCGCGGTCGCCGAGGAGCGGCAGCGCATCGCCCGCGAGCTGCACGACGTCGTGGCGCACAGCGTTGGCGTGATGGTGCTGCACGCAGGGGCAGCGCGGCAGTACGTCGCCTTGGACCCCGCACGCGCCACGCAGCCGTTGCTGCTGGTCGAGGAGGTGGGCCGCCAGGCCCTGGAAGAGCTACAGAGGCTGTTGCAGGTGCTGCGCGACAGCGAGGAGGAGTCGTCCTCGTTCGTGGGGCTGGGTGACGTGGACCAGCTCGTGGAGCACGTCCGCCGGGCCGGCGTCGGGGTTCGTCTCGACGTGCGGGGCACCCCCCAGCGGCTCGCCCCGGGCCTCGACCTCACGGCGTACCGGATCTTGCAGGAGGCGCTCACCAACGTGCTCAAGCACGCCCCTCAGGCGCACCCGGAGGTGAGCATCGAGTACGGCGAGCGGGAGCTGGTGCTCTCGGTCCTCGACGAAGGCTCCAGTGGTGGCAGCAGCGCGACCGTGGTCGGTGGCAACGGGCTGGTTGGGATGCGCGAGCGGGTGCAGCTGTACGGCGGGAGCCTCGACGTCGGTCCGCGTGAGGCCGGCGGGTTCGCCGTTCGAGCCCGCATTCCCCTCGGCCACTCCCGGGCGCTGTGATGAGGGCACCCACCCGCGTGCTCGTCGCTGATGACCAGACGCTCGTGCGCAGCGGGATCCGCCTCATCCTCGAGGCGCACAGCGACCTCGAGGTGGTCGGCGAGGCCAGCGACGGCATCGAGGCCGTCCAGCTCACCCGCGAGCAACACCCCGACGTGGTCCTGATGGACATCCAGATGCCCCACCTGGGAGGGATCGCCGCCATCGCCCGCATCTGTGCCTCACCTGGCGATGCGCCGCACATCCTGGTGCTGACCACCTTCGACCACGACGAGCATCTGTACGACGCCGCGCGCGCTGGAGCCACCGGATTCCTGCTCAAGACCGCGCCACCCGAACAGCTGGTGGCTGCCGTCCGCGCCACCGCCGCGGGGGAGACGTTGCTCGCGCCGTCCATCACCCGCCGTCTGCTGGACGAGTTCACCCGACGCCCCCCGGGAGGCGGAGTCCCCCTCGCGGTCTCGGCGCTCACTGATCGCGAGCGTGAGGTGCTCGTCCTCGTGGCCCGCGGCCTGTCGAACGTGGAGATCGCCCGTGAGCTGGTCGTAAGTGAAGGCACGGTCAAAAGCCATCTCAACCGCGTCCTCGCCAAGCTCGGCGTGCGCGACCGAGTCCAGGCAGTCGTGCTGGCGTACGAGTCAGGTTTGGTGCGACCGGGCGACGCCTGACCATCACGTGCGGGCCGCCGCGTGATCGCGTGTTCGCATCCTGTCGTAGCGGTCCCCGAGCTACCCCCGCCGCATGGTGCCTGGGTCCTGGCACACGAGGCGCAGATCCGAATGCCCGACTGGCGGCTGCTAGACGATTGCCGACAGGATCGGTGTCTGGCCAGACTCGATCCAGGTGTCCGGCGGGAGGCTCTTTGAATCGCCCTGGGTCTGATGGAGGCTCTGGTGTGTCCTGGGTTCTACGGTGTCTGAGTTTCTGGATTCTGGTGCCGGACACCAGGAGGTTCAGATGGGACGACCGGGCTATCCGGCCGAGCTCAGACGCAGGGTCCTCGACCTGCTCGCCGAGGGTAGAAGCGTCGCCAGCGTCGCGCACGATCTCGAGGTCAGCGACCAGACGATCTACAACTGGCGACGTCAAGACCGTGTCGACCGCGGCGAGCAGCCCGGCCTGACCACGGCCGAGGAGGGCGAGCTGGCCGCGGCGAGGAAGCGAATCGCCGAGCTCGAGACAGAGCTGAAGATCGCGCACGGGCCGTCGATGTGCTGAAGGAGGAAGCGAGCCCCAAAGGAGGTACGCGGCGGTCGAAGTGATCGCCGCGGAAAAGCTCCCGGTCCAGGTCGCGTGCCGCGTCCTGGGTGTCTCCGAGTCGGGCTTCTACGAACACCGTGACCGGGCGCCCGCGGTGCGGGCCATTAGGCACGCGATGCTGACCGACCTCATCCGACAGGTCCACGCCGAGTCGAAGGGCACCTACGGCATCCAGCGCGTGCACGCCGAGCTGACTCTCGGACGCGGCGTGCAGGTCGGCCACAATCAGGTCGAGCTCCTGATGCGCCGCGCGGGCCTGCGGGGTGTCACCGGCCGGCGCAAGTGGAAGCGGATCCTGCCCGACACGATCGCCACCGACCTCGTCGAGCGCGACTTCAACAGTCCCGTCGATGCGACGCCGTCATCACTGCCGCTCCCTCGCTCGACGTCACGTCCGCCTCGCGTGACAGGTCACTGCGCTGGATCCTGCTGCATCTGGTCGAGGAGACCGCACGCCACCTCGGGCACATCGACCTGCTTCGCGAGCAGGCCGACAACAACACCGGCGAGGAGCCAACGACGTAGCGGACGTCCCGGTAGCCCTTCCGTTGCCAGGACGTCTAGATCTGGCAATGAAGGAGTGTGCAGAAGATGTGGCTCGAGCCCGGATTGCGGGGCTAGCATCGAAGGATGCAGGCAGATGACAATCGCCCGACCGGGGCCAAGGTCACGGAGGACTACCGCAGCCTTCCGTCAGGTGTGCGGCTCGACGAAACCATCACGAGTGTCGACGCCGAGCCGGTGCCAGACCCCCAAGCGGGGCGCAACATGGACCAGCACCGAGCCCTGCGCGACGACTGACAACATCCAATCTTGGCGCCACTCGACGCGCCCGCACATGGCACGTTCTGGGCGGGCAGCCGAGACGCGTCGGCCGCATTCGAGGGACGATATCGGCGCGGTCAGGCAGGACCGGGTCTGACCTGCGGCGAGCGAATCACGATGAAGTCGCTGGACGCCGCCCGACCTCAGCGGCGTCAGCCGGTCAGGCGCTGCCGCTCCACGGAGCCGGGACCAGCACCCAGACCACCTCCGCGCCACGGGAGGTGCTGGCATTGACCCAGGTGTGCGGCTCGCCGCCCGAGAAGGTGAGGGCGTCGCCGGAGGTGAGCCGCTGACGACGGTCCGAGAAGACCAGCTCGATCGCACCCTTGAGGACGTAGACGACCTCCACCTCGCAGTTGAGCGTGTAGGGCTCGGCGCCACCGCTGCCGCCGGGCTCGATGGTCGAGTGCACGAGCTGGAGGCGCGACTGGCGGCGGGGGGTCATCAGCTGCTCGGTGACGCCGTTGCCGCCCAGGTTGATCGCCGGCGCGTCGGAGCGCCGGACCAGCTCGACGTCGGGGACCGAGAAGAGCGAGCCCATGTCGATGCTCATCACCTCGCAGAGGGTGAGCAGCGAGGCCACGCTGGGAGACGTCTCGTCCCGCTCGACGCGGCTGAGGAAACCCTTCGTCAGTCCGGAGGCCGCGGCGAGCTGGTCCAGGGTGTAGCCGTGGGCCTTCCGGGCAGCCCGCAGGCGGGAGCCGATCCGGGCGTCGTGCGTGGGAGACACGGGAAGTGGCCGCATGGCTGTTCCTCCTTAGGCAACATTTGTTTCATGACTTTAGCCCAAGCCCTTGACATCGTGTGACTCGCGACACGATCCTCGGGTGACAACCTTTGTTGTTCCCCACGAAACTTGATCACGATCTGGAGCTGCACATGAGGCCTCGCCACTTTGTCCCCGCCCTGGCCACGCTGGCCGTCCTCGCCGCCGGGTGTGCCGCCCCCGACGAGGCGGGTCCCGCCGCCAGCGACAGCGAGGCCTCGGTGTCGTCGTTGGAGAAGGACACCGAGATCGCCGAGATGCTGCCCGCCGACATCCAGGAGGCCGGCAAGATCCGGGTCGCCTCCGGCGTGAGCTTCCCGCCGATGGAGTACTTCGACACCGACAACAAGACCGTCCTCGGCTTCGACGCCGACCTGGGCGAAGGCGCTCGGAGAGGTGCTGGGCGTCGAGTTCGAGTTCAACAACACCAACTTCGACGGCATCATCGGCGGTCTCGCCGCGGGCCGCTACGACCTCGGCCTCACCTCGATGATCGACAAGGCCGAGCGCCAGGAGAGCGTCGACTTCATCGACTACCTCAACTCCGGCGTCGCGTTCATGACCCTGGCGGACAACCCCGAGGGGCTCACCGACCGCCTCGACCTGTGCGGTCGCGGGGTGGCGGTCGAGAAGGCGGCGACGGGCGACATCGTCGCCGACGAGATCAGTGCCGAGTGCGAGGAGGCGGGCGAGGAGCCGGTCGACAAGCAGCCGTTCCCCGACCAGGCCAGCGCCGTCCAGGCACTCAAGTCGGGCCGTGCGGATGCCGTGCTCGCGCTCGACCTGACCCTGGCCTACAACGTGTCGCAGGACGAGGAGTCGTTCGAGATCCCGGCCGAGCCGTTCGGCCTGCTGCCCGTCGGCATCCCCGTCCCCAAGGACGAGACCGAGCTTCGCGACGCCGTCCAGGCCGCGCTGGTGAAGGTGCAGGAGGAGGGCGTCTACGACGAGCTCCTGGCGAAGTGGAAGCTCGAGGCCCAGTCCCTCGAAGGCGCCCCCCTGAACACCGGCAAGTGACCCGATGAGCACCGAGCCGGCCAGCGCGGAGGTCGCAGCGCACGCGGACGAGCCGATCGTCCGCGTGCGCCACCCCTGGCGGTGGGTCGCGGTCGTCGTGATCGCGCTGTACGTCGCCGAGGGGATCAGCTTCGCCGCCACCAACGACGCCCTCCGCTGGGATCTCGTGGGCGGATACCTCTTCGAGGAGTCGATCCTGCGGGGACTCTGGATGACGGTGAAGCTCACCGTCGTCGCGATGCTGGTCGGGCTCGTGCTCGGCACCGTGCTGGCGGTGATGCGGCTGTCGGACAACCCGGTGCTCCGTGGGGTCGCGGGTGCCTACGTCTGGCTCTTCCGCGGGACCCCGATCCTGGTGCAGCTGCTGTTCTGGTTCTTCCTCGGGACGGTGCTGCCCGAGATCGGCCTGGGCATCCCGTTCGGCCCGGACCTGGTCAGCGGTGAGACCAGCGAGGTGATCACGCCGTTCATGGCCGCGATCCTCGGGCTCGGCCTGAACGAGGCCGCCTACATGGCCGAGATCGTCCGGGCCGGCATCGGCTCGGTCGACAAGGGTCAGACCGAGGCCGCGGAGGCGCTCGGGATGAGTCCGGTCACGACGTACCGGCGCGTGGTCCTGCCGCAGGCGGCCCGGCTGATCGTGCCGCCCGCCGCGAACCAGACCATCTCGATGCTCAAGCTCACGTCGCTGGTGCTGGTGATCGGCCTGGCCGAGCTGACCACGACCGCGCAGCTGATCTACGGCCGCACCTTCCAGCAGATCCCGCTGCTGATCGTGGCCAGCATCTGGTACCTGACGCTGACCACCTTGCTGACCATCGTCCAGAGCCGGCTCGAGCGACGCCTGGGGCGCAGCGACGCCACCGGCCGTCGCCAGTGGCGACGCCTGGACGAGACCACGAAGGGAGCACGCGCATGAGTGGGCAGATCCCCATGGTGGAGGCGGTCGGCGTCCGCAAGGTCTACGGGCACAACGAGGTGCTCAAGAGCATCGACCTGCGTGTCGATCCGGGCGAGGTGGTCTCGCTACTCGGCCCGTCCGGGTCGGGGAAGAGCACGCTGCTGCGGTGCATCAACCACCTCGAGTCGATCGACGGTGGCGAGATCAGCGTCAACGGCAGCCTGGTCGGCTACCGGCGAGCCCACGGCAAGAAGTACGAGCTGCGTCGCAAGGAGATCGCCGCGGCCCGCCGCGACGTCGGCATGGTCTTCCAGCGTTTCAACCTGTTCCCTCATCGCACTGCCCTGGAGAACGTGATGGAGGCACCGCTCTTCGTCAAGGGACGCAGCCGGACCGATGCCCGTCAACAGGCCATGGCGCTGCTCGAGCGGGTCGGTCTCGCGGAGCGGTCGCACCAGTACCCGGGCACGCTCTCGGGTGGCCAGCAGCAGCGGGTGGCGATCGCCCGGGCGCTGGCCATGGAGCCGGCTCTGATGCTCTTCGACGAGCCGACGTCGGCGCTCGACCCGGAGCTGGTCGGGGAGGTTCTCGACGTGATGAAGGGCCTGGCCGCCGACGGGATGACGATGATCGTGGTCACCCACGAGATCGGCTTCGCCCGTGAGGTCTGCGACCGCGTCGTCTTCATGGACGGCGGTGTCATCGTCGAGCAAGGTCCGCCCGCCGACGTCTTCGGCAACCCCCAGCACGCCCGTACCCAGTCGTTCCTCTCGAAGGTGTTGTAGATGAGCTCCCCTGACAACCGCGGTCCGGTCGACGCGACCGTGATCCCGCGCTTCGCCGGCCCCCCGACATTCGCCCGCCTGCCCCGGCTCGACGAGGTCGACCGCGCGGACGTGGCGGTGCTGGGCGTGCCGTTCGACAGCGGGGTGAGCTACCGCCCGGGCGCGCGCTTCGGGCCCGGGCACATCCGGGCGTCGAGCCGGCTGTTGCGGGACTTCAACCCGGTCCTGGACGTCGAGCCCTTCGCGGTCCAGCAGGTCGTCGACGCCGGCGACCTGGCCTGCAACCCGTTCGACATCGAGACCGCGGTGCAGCAGATCGACGACGGCGCCCGCGCGGTGCTCGACCGCAGCGACAAGCTGATCACCATCGGCGGTGACCACACGATCGCGCTGCCCCTGCTGCGGGTGATGCACGAGATGCACGGACCGATCGCGGTGGTCCACTTCGACGCGCACCTCGACACCTGGGACACCTACTTCGGAGCACCGCTCACCCACGGGACGCCCTTCCGTCGCGCCTCCGAGGAGGGGCTGATCGACAAGACCGGCAGCATGCACGTCGGGATCCGCGGGCCGCTGTACTCCCGCGAGGACCTCACCGACGACCAGGTGCTCGGCTTCCAGGTGATCGGCGCGCACGACATGGACGACCTCGGCTGGCGAGGCGCCGTCGAGCAGATCCGGAGCCGCGTGGGCGACCGGCCGACGTACGTCTCGCTCGACATCGACGTCCTCGACCCGGCCTTCGCACCCGGCACCGGCACTCCCGAGGCCGGGGGACTGACCAGCCGCGAGCTGCTCAACATCCTGCGCTGCTTCTCCGGGCTCAACCTGGTCGGCGCCGACATCGTGGAGGTCTCCCCGGCCTACGACCACGCGGAGGTCACCGGCATCGCGGCTGCGCACGCCGCCTACGAGCTGGTCAGCGCGATGGCGACCGCGAAGCAGGCCACCCATGTCTGAGCGCGTGACCGGCGGGGCCGCGGTCATCGACGCCCTGGTGACGCACGGGGTCCGGGACGTGTTCGGCATCCCGGGCACCCACAACCTGGAGCTCTACCGGTACCTTCCGGCGTCCGGGATCCGGCACGTGGTCACCCGACACGAGCAGGGCGCGGGGTACGCCGCCGACGGGTACGCCCGACTCAGCGGCCGCCCCGGTGTGCTGATCACGACCTCCGGCCCGGGGATCACCAACGCGGTGACCGCGCTGGCCACGGCGTACGCCGACTCGATCCCGGTGCTGGCGATCTCGCCCGGCCCGCCGCGCGGCCAGGTCCGCGCCGACGTCGGCTGGCTCCACGAGGTCAAGGACCAGCAGGCGGCGCTCGACGCCGTGACAGGCCGCAGCATCCGGGTCGAGTCCGCCGACGAGATCCCCGAGGTCCTGGCGGCCGTCTTCGAGGAGTTCGCGACCACCCGGCCGCGTCCGGTGCATCTCGAGGTGCCCGTCGACGTGCTGGAGGGTGAGTGGCTGCGCCGGCCGGTGCCGGTCCGGGCGCTTCCCGAGCCGGTCGGCCCGGGGCAGGCACGCGCCGAGGAGATCGCCGGCCTGATCGCCGGTGCGGCCCGTCCGCTCCTGGTGGTCGGCGGCGGTGCCCGCGGTGCGACCGAGCAGGTCCGGGCCCTGGCGGACCACGGCGTGCCGGTGCTCACCACGGTGAACGGCAAGGGCATCCTCGACGAGTCACACCAGGCTGCCCTCGGCGCCGGCATCCGGCTCCCGGCCGCACACCGCGCCCTGAACGAGGCGGACCTCCTGCTGGTGGTCGGCTCCGAGCTCGGTGACTCCGATCTCTGGGGCGGCGTCGTGGCCGCGGGTGCTCCAGGTTCGAGGACCGTCGTCCGCGTCGATCTCGCCCCCGCCCAGATGCACAAGAACCTCACCGCGGACCTCGCCGTCGTGGGCGACGCCGCGGTCGTCCTCGGCGCGGTTGTCGAGGCGCTCAGGCGGAGCGGCTCCGCGCCGCGGGTCGTGGACCCCGGTCTCCGCTCTGCCATCGACGCGGACGCTGCGGCGGACGCCGGTCCCTGGGCCGAGATCCAGCGGGTGCTGCACGCGGCGCTCCCGGCCGACGCCGTCGTCGCGGGCGACAGCTCCCAGGTGACGTACTACGGCACCGTCCACCACTGGCCCTTTACGCCGGCGAACCGGCTGCTGTACCCGACTGGTTACGCCACGCTCGGCTACGGGCTGCCCGCGGCGATCGGCGCGAAGGTGGCCGATCCCGCCCGCCCGGTGGTCGCCCTCTTCGGTGACGGTGCGGCGATGTTCAGCATCCAGGAGCTGATCACCGCCACCGAGCAGGGACTCGCGATCCCGGTCGTCATCGTCGACAACGGCGGGTACGCCGAGATCCGCGAGCAGATGGTCGATCGCGGGATCGAGCCGCAGGCCGTCGACCTCTACCGCCCCGACATCCCCGCGCTCGCGCGGGCGATCGGTGCCCACGGGGTCCTCGCCTCCGACGTGGCCGACCTCGGACCGCTCGCCTCCGCCGCGCTGCAGTCCGACCGGCCCACCGTCATCCACCTGCTCGTCGAAGGAACCCCCTGACCAGCCCGTCCAACGTCATCGCCGGCCTGCCCCCTCGGCCCAGGCTCGGGTTGTCAGCCGGTGAGTGTTGACAGGTCTTCGTCGGCGGGGGGCACGTCCCACCAGCCGTGGTCGGGGGCGCCGTGCCGCTCGGCCTCCGCGTGTGAGATCCGGGTCCAGTGTCGGTGCTGCCGGATGCTGTCGACGGCCTCGACGAGTTCAGCACGATTGGGCTGAATCTCCAGCAGGCTCTCCCATCCAGCCGTGACAGCGGGGTCGTCGCAGGTGGGCTGCTCGGCGGGGCTGAGTGCGTGGGTGAGTCCGGCGCGGGTGGTGAACCGCAGGATGCCGTCGGGACCGGTGACGAGCCGGGCGCCTGGGGAGTGCTTGGCGCGGTGGTGGCGGCGGCAGGCGGGACCGAGGTTGGCTGTGGAGGTCGGGCCTTCTGGCCAGCGGCGTCGGTGATCCAGGTCGCAGTCGGTGGCCGGTCGCTCGCAGGTCGGCGCGAAGCAGGTCGGCTGGGCCGCGACCACCTCGCGCCAGATCGGTCCGGTCGGTCTGTAGCGCTCGGTGGAGAGCTCGACTGCCCCGCGGGCCGGGTCGGTGAGCAACCGGTGCCAGGTCGAACCGGGTTGGCCGGCCACGTGGCGCACGAGCGAGGCCGGCAGGGTCGTGGTGCCCATCCGGCCGGGCTCATCGCAGAGCCCCATCAGCGTCTCGACCGGGACGGTCACGTTGATGATCGGGCGCGCCCAGCGGCCGACCTCGCCGTCCGGGGCGGCCGGTGGCACGGCTTCGGCGGAGCCGGAGAGCAGCGTGATCGCCAGGTCGCTGCGGAGCTGGTCGAGACTGCGGGGATCGCCCGTGCTGCGCACGTCTCGCGCGAGGAGATCGAGATGGTGCGCCGCACGTGCGACGGAGACGACGTCGGCATCCACCACGAGCGCGGCCATCCCGTCGCCGGTCGGGTAGGTCGAGACGGTGCGCTGCCGGTGTCGGCGGACGAACCAGCGCCGGACGAGGCCCGCGAACCGAGCACGCGCCTCAGCGTGCTCGGCCAGATCCTCACGCATCGCGTCCGTCACGGGACGAACTCGGAAGAGGTCCAGCCTGCCGGCATCGAGATGGGAGCCGAGCCAGGGGAGGTGCCGATCGAGGAGCAGCACCTGCTCGACCTCGGTGCGGATCCGGCTCGCGCTCTGGCCGGTCACCGGCTGGGTCTCCACGACGGTCTCGTCCAGCGGCGCCAGGGTCTGGTGCGGGTCGGCGGCCCGGCGGACCTCGATGTCAGCACGAAAGTGCTGACACAGCTCGGCGGCCGCTCGAGCCCGCGCCATCTCCGCTCGGTTGGCCGCCACCTGGAGGGAGCGCATCCGCTCCAGCAGGTCCGCGGGGATGGTCGGCTGGCGTGGATCGGTCGCGGTCATGCGCGCACTCCTCGTCCTACGGCGTCGACCCCACCACTCGTCCTACGGCGTCGACCCCACCACCCAGGCTAGGGCCGGACACCGACAGGTTTGACGCTGGTTTCGAGACGCTCACTTCGTTCGCTCCTCAACCACCGGGGTGGTCGCTCCTCAACGACCGGGGTGGTCACTCCTCAACACCGGGGCCGGTAGATGCTCGACCGTCACCGGCACGACCGCGGCGGTGCTGGTCTGATCGCTCGACGTCATGTATCTTGACGTCAAGAGAACTTCCGTCCGGCTGGCCATGAGACGTCCGGGGCACCTCCCTTCCGAGGCGCCCGCACGCGTGGGCAAGATGGGCGAGAGCAACCCCTGGAATCACGAGCGAGGAGATGGGCGAATGCCGGGTCCCAACAGCATGGACAGCTTCGGAGCGAAGAGCACGCTGGATGTGGACGGGAAGTCCTATGAGATCTTCCGGCTCGACAAGGTGACCGGTGACGGGGTGGACGTGGCGTCACTGCCGTTCAGCTTGAAGGTGCTGCTGGAGAACCTCCTGCGCACCGAGGACGGTGCCAACATCACCGCCGACGACATCCGGGCCATCGGCTCCTGGGACGCCGACGCCGACCCGAGCACGGAGATCCAGTTCACGCCCGCCCGCGTGATCATGCAGGACTTCACCGGTGTCCCGTGCGTGGTCGACCTGGCCACCATGCGCGAGGCTGTCGAGGAGCTCGGCGGGGACGCCTCGAAGATCAACCCGCTGGCGCCCGCCGAGATGGTGATCGACCACTCCGTGATCGCCGACGTCTTCGGCACGCCGGAGGCGTTCGAGCGCAACGTCGAGATCGAGTACGAGCGCAACCGCGAGCGCTACCAGTTCCTGCGCTGGGGCCAAGGTGCCTTCGACGACTTCAAGGTCGTCCCCCCGGGCACCGGCATCGTGCACCAGGTCAACATCGAGCACCTCGCCCGCACCGTCTTCACGCGGACCTCCACGAGCTCGACGGGGGAGGAGGAGACTCTCGCCTACCCCGACACCTGCGTCGGCACCGACTCCCACACCACGATGGTCAACGGCATCGGCGTGGTCGGCTGGGGCGTCGGCGGCATCGAGGCCGAGGCCGCGATGCTCGGCCAGCCCGTGTCGATGCTGATCCCGCGCGTCGTCGGCTTCAAGCTCTCGGGTGACCTGCCCGAGGGCGCGACCGCCACCGACCTCGTCCTCACGATCACCGAGATGCTGCGCAAGCACGGAGTCGTCGGCAAGTTCGTGGAGTTCTACGGCCCCGGCGTCTCCGCACTGCCGCTGGCCAACCGCGCCACGATCGGCAACATGAGCCCCGAGTTCGGCTCCACCATCGCGGTCTTCCCGATCGACCAGCAGACCATCGACTACCTCGAGCTCACCGGCCGTCCCGAGGAGCAGCTCAAGCTGGTGGAGGCCTACGCCAAGGAGCAGGGCCTCTGGCACGACCCCGACGCCGAGCCGCGCTACTCCGAGCGCCTCGAGCTCGACGTCTCCACCGTCGTCCCGAGCCTCGCCGGCCCCAAGCGGCCGCAGGACCGGATCTCGCTCACCGACGCGAAGGCGTCGTTCCGTGGTGCGCTCGCCGACTACGTCGAGCAGGACGAGCAGGGCTACGACGAGAGCGTGGCCGAGTCGTTCCCGGCCTCCGACTCGCCGGCCAACGGCCATGGCGAGGAGGCCCCGCACGACAACGTCGGGCACGGCGGCGGCGAGCGTCCGCGCAACCCGGCCACCGTCACGCTGGCGGACGGCACCGAGTTCGAGCTCGACCACGGCGCGGTCACGATCGCGGCGATCACCTCCTGCACCAACACCTCCAACCCGTCGGTGATGATCGGCGCCGCGCTGCTCGCCAAGAAGGCCGTCGAGAAGGGTCTGTCCAGCAAGCCGTGGGTCAAGACGACGCTGGCCCCGGGCTCCAAGGTGGTCTCCGACTACTACGAGCGCGCCGGCCTGACGCCGTACCTCGACAAGCTCGGCTTCAACCTGGTCGGCTACGGCTGCACGACCTGCATCGGCAACTCCGGGCCGCTCATCCCCGAGGTGTCCCAGGCCGTCAACGACAACGACCTCGCGGTCGTCTCGGTGCTGTCGGGCAACCGCAACTTCGAGGGCCGGATCAACCCCGACGTCAAGATGAACTACCTCGCGTCGCCGCCCCTCGTGGTCGCCTACGCGCTGGCCGGGTCGATGGACCTCGACCTGTTCAACGACCCGCTGGGGCAGGACCAGGACGGCAACGACGTCTTCATGAAGGACATCTGGCCGTCGCCGAACGAGATCGAGGAGACCATCGCGATGGCGGTGAACTCCGAGATGTTCGGCAGCTCCTACGAGGACGTCTTCGCCGGTGACGACCGTTGGCGCTCGCTGTCGACGCCCGAGGGCAACACCTTCGAGTGGGACCCCGATTCGACCTACGTCCGCAAGCCGCCCTACTTCGAGGGCATGCCCGAGGAGCCCACGCCGGTCGAGGACATCGAGGGCGCCCGCGTGCTCCTCAAGCTCGGCGACTCGGTCACCACCGACCACATCTCGCCCGGCCGGCGCCATCAAGAAGGACTCGCCCGCGGGCAGCTACCTCGCCGAGCACGGCGTGGAGCAGCGTGACTTCAACTCCTACGGCTCACGTCGCGGCAACCACGAGGTGATGATCAGGGGCACGTTCGCCAACATCCGGCTGCGCAACCAGCTCGCGCCGGGCACCGAAGGTGGTGTCACGCGCGACTTCACCCAGGGTGGCGACGTCACGACCGTCTTCGAGGCCTCGGAGCACTACCTCGACGCGGGTACGCCGCTGGTGGTCCTCTCCGGCAAGGAGTACGGCTCCGGCTCGTCGCGCGACTGGGCCGCCAAGGGCACCGCGCTCCTCGGCGTCAAGGCCGTGATCGCCGAGTCCTACGAGCGGATCCACCGCTCCAACCTGATCGGCATGGGGGTGCTCCCGTTGCAGTACCCCGAGGGCCAGAACGCCGAGTCGCTCGGCCTGACCGGCGAGGAGACGTTCTCCATCACCGGGGTGAGCGCGCTCAACGACGGCACCACGCCGAAGACAGTGAAGGTGAAGGCGGACGACGTGGAGTTCGACGCGGTCGTCCGGATCGACACCCCGGGCGAGGCCGACTACTACCGGCACGGCGGCATCATGCAGTTCGTGCTGCGCAACCTGCTGAAGAGCTGACTCCTCGCGTCACCTACGAGGCGGTCGCCGAGCGTTGCAGCTCGGCGGCCGCCTCGAGCGCGTCGGTGAGGACCTCGTGGGTCGCCGCGTCGAGGTCGAGCAGCACCTTCATGTGCGCCTCCAGCTGCGGGGTCACTGTGAAGATCTCGGGGTGCTCCTCGACCAACCGCTCGCGAGCGCCGAAGTCCGAGCGCACGACCAGGGTGTTGTCGTCCTCCGCACGCGCCACCAGTCGTCCGTCCAGATACCAGCCGCGCCGCCCCTGCCGCGTCCGGGCACGGACCCCTTCCAGGCCTGTGGCGATCCTGGCCACGTCGTCGATGTCCATGACCCGAAGTCTGGCCCACCACGACCGGGGCGGCTTGATCGAGCTTGTGCTTCACCTGGCAGGGTGTGCCCATGCGCAGCGAGACCAGGAGCTATCGCACGGGGTCACACGACGTCGTTCTCGACCTGACCGGTGACTGTGCGGCGTTCGTCGCCGACGAGCAGGACGGGCTGCTGCACGTCTTCGTGCCGCACGCGACGGCCGGCATCGCCATCCTCGAGACCGGCGCCGGCAGCGACGACGACCTGCTCGCAGCGCTCGGCGACCTGCTGCCCGGCGACGACCGCTGGCGGCACCGGCACGGTACGGCGGGACACGGGCGGTCCCACGTGATGCCGGCGCTCGTGCCGCCGTACGCCACCGTGCCGGTGATCGACGGACGGCTCGCCCTCGGCACCTGGCAGAGCATCTGCCTGGTCGATCTCAACGTCGACAACCCGGACCGCGAGGTCCGGCTGTCGTTCCTCGCCGGCTGAGCGTCGGGCTAGCGCTCCACCTTCATCTCGCCGAGCTCGCTCCACCCGTCCTGGTCGACCTCGACGCTGACGACCCGAGGGGTCGCCGCGAGGTGGGGCGGCAAGGTGGACTGTGCGGTCCTGAAGTGGGCGGACTGCACGTGGGCCGCGCCGGCGTCACCGTCACGGAACGCCTCCGTCAGGACGTACTCGTGGGCGTCGTCGAGGCTGCGTGACCACTCGAACCACAGGCAACCGTCCTCCGCGCGAGTGGCCTCGGTGAACTCCCGGGAGATCTCCGGCCACGCCTCGGCGTGCTCGGGCAGGACCTGGAACTTCGCGGTGATGAAGATCATCGGCCCAGCCTAGAGGGGACAGGTCAGCCACCCACGTAGGCCGCGAGGTGCTTGCCGGTCAAGGTCGACCTGTCGGCAACGAGGTCGGCCGGCGTGCCCTCGAAGACGATCGTGCCTCCGTCGTGACCGGCGCCGGGCCCGAGGTCGACGATCCAGTCGGCGTGCGCCATCACCGCCTGGTGGTGCTCGATGACGATGACCGACTTGCCGGACTCGACCAGCCGGTCGAGCAGACCGAGGAGGTTCTCGACGTCCGCCAGGTGCAGCCCGGAGGTCGGCTCGTCGAGCACGTAGACCTCGCCCTTGTCACCCATCTGGCTCGCCAGCTTGAGCCGTTGCCGCTCACCGCCGGAGAGCGTGGTCAGCGGCTGGCCGAGGGTGAGGTAGCCGAGCCCGACGTCGGCGAGCCGGCCGAGGATCTTGTGCGCCGCCGGGGTCCTGGCCTCGCCGTCACCGAAGAACTCCTCGGCCTCGACGACCGACATCGCGAGCACCTCTGCGATGTTGCGGCCGCCCACCGTGTACTCGAGCACCGACGACTGGAACCGCCTGCCTTCGCACTCCTCGCAGGTGGACTCGACAGTGGCCATGACGCCGAGCTCGGTGTAGATGACGCCTGCCCCGTTGCACGTGGCGCAGGCGCCCTCGGAGTTGGAGCTGAACAGTGCGGGCTTCACGCCGTTGGCCTTCGCGAAGGTCTTGCGGATCGGCTCGAGGAGGCCGGTGTAGGTCGCCGGGTTGCTGCGCCGTGAACCGCGGATGGCGCCCTGGTCGATGACGACGACGCCGTCGAGAGGGGCGACGGAGCCGTGGATCAGCGAGGTCTTGCCGGAGCCGGCGACACCCGTGACCACGCACAGCAGGCCGAGCGGGATGTCGACGTCGACGTCCCGCAGGTTGTGCGTCGAGGAACCGCGGATCTCCAACGCGCTGGAGGGGGCCCGGACGGCCTCCTTGAGCCGGGCCCGGTCGTCGAGGTGACGGCCGGTGATGGTGTCGCTGCCGCGGAGCCCCTCGATGCTGCCCTCGAAGACGACCTCGCCGCCGCCGGTGCCGGCAGCCGGGCCGAGGTCGACGACGTGGTCGGCGATCGCGATCGTCTCCGGCTTGTGCTCCACGACCAGGACGGTGTTGCCTTTGTCCCGCAGCTGCAGGAGCAGCTCGTTCATCCGCTCGATGTCGTGGGGGTGAAGCCCGATCGTGGGCTCGTCGAAGACGTAGGTGACATCGGTGAGGGACGAGCCGAGGTGGCGGATCATCTTGGTGCGCTGGGCCTCGCCACCGGACAGGGTGCCGGCCGGCCGGTCGAGCGAGAGGTAGCCCAGCCCGATCTCCGCGAACGAGTCGAGAAGGTGCTGCAGCCCGGCCAGGAGGGGCTTCACCGACGGCTCGTCGAGGTCGCGCACCCAGTCGGCGAGGTCGGTGAGCTGCATCGTGCACAGGTCGGCGATGCTCTTGCCCCTGATCTTGGACGAGCGTGGCTCGGGCGCGAGCCGGGTGCCCTCGCAGTCGGGGCAGGTCTGGAAGGTCACCGCCCGCTCGACGAACCGACGCACGTGCGGCTGCATGGCCTCGGGGTCCTTCGACAGCATCGACTTCTGCATCTTGGGGATGATCCCGTCGAAGGTGAGGTTGATGCCCTCGACCTTGACCTTGGTCGGCTCGGCGTACAGCATCGTGTCGAGCTGCTTCTTGGTGAACTTCGCGATCGGCTTGTCCATCGGCAGACCGACGCCCTCGAAGACGCGGCCGTACCACCCGTCCATCGAGTACCCCGGCACCGTCAGCGCGCCCTCGTTGAGCGACTTGGTCTCGTCGTACAACGCGGTCAGGTCGATGTCGCTGACGTTGCCCATCCCCTCGCAGCGCGGGCACATCCCGCCCAGGTAGACGGCCTCGCGCACGACGTTCTTCTCCACGCGGCCACCCTTGTCCGTGGACATGACGCCGCTGGCCTTGCGGGTGGGCACGTTGAAGGAGTACGCGGTGGGTGGGCCGACATGCGGGTCGCCGAGGCGGCTGTAGAGGATGCGGAGCATCGCGTTGGCGTCGGTGGCGGTGCCGACCGTGGAGCGGGGGTTGGCACCCATCCGCTCCTGGTCGACGATGATCGCCGTGGTCAGGCCCTCCAGGTGGTCGACCTCGGGCCGCGCCAGACTCGGCATGAAGCCCTGCACGAAGGCGCTGTAGGTCTCGTTGATCAGTCGCTGCGACTCCGCCGCGATCGTGCCGAAGACCAGGGAGCTCTTGCCGGAGCCGGAGACCCCCGTGAAGGCCGTCAGGCGACGCTTCGGGATCTCGACGCTGACGTCCTTGAGGTTGTTCACCCGCGCGCCGTGAACTCGGATCAGGTCGTGGCCGTCGGCGGCATGCTGCCCGGGCGGCTTCGCGTCCGTGCTGGTGGCCCTGCTCATCGTGTCCCCTTCCCAGGAGGCGCCTGCGCCCCGGTCTCCGTGCCCGCAAGGCTAGACAACCCCAAGGCCGCGCGCTTCTCGATTGCCCCAGTGGGACTCCAGCGCACTCCCAGTCCCGCCCCAGGACCGACCAGCAGGCTGCTCCTCACCAAGTCAACGACGACGCAGGAGAGCCTTGCCATGTCCCGCTTCCTCTACCGCCTCGGCGGCTCCGCCGCCGCTCATCCATGGCGCACGATCTGCGCCTGGATCCTCGTCGCCGCAGCGGTCATCGCCGTCGCGACAGCGTCCGGGGGGACCCCCCAGGACGACTACGACGTCCCCGGTGCCCGCGCCCAGGTGGGTGTGGACCAGCTCCGCGAGCACGCCCCCGAGCTGTCGGGTGCCAGTGCTCAGGTGGTCGTGCACGACCCCGACGGCCACGCCATCGTGCCTGGCCTGCTCCAGCGGGTCCACGGCGAGCTGGCCGGTCTCGCGCACGTCTCCGGGGTGACCCCCCCACGGATGAGCGCCGACGCCGACACCGCCTTGCTCACCGTGATGTACGACGTCCCGGTCACGCATCCCGACCTGATGGGCAAGCTCGGCCCGCTCGAGGGGGCCGTCACACCGGCCACCGAGGCGGGTCTCCAGGTCGAGCTCGGCGGTGAGGTCCCCGGCAACGCCGCCGCCCCCATGGACGGCCGCGGGGAGCTGATCGGCGTGATCGCCGCCCTGGTGCTCCTCGTGGTGGCCCTGGGGTCGGTCGTCGCCGCCGGGCTTCCCATCGCGGTGGCGCTGACCGGCCTGGTCGTCGGTTCCTCGGGGATCACGCTGATGGCCGCTCTCACCGACGTGAGCACGGTGGCACCGGTGGTCGCCTCGATGGTCGGCCTGGGCGTCGGCATCGACTACGCGCTGCTGCTGCTCACCCGGCACGCCGAGCACCTCCGCGGGGGCCTCGACGTCCGTGAGGCCGCAGCCCGCGCAACGGCCACGGCCGGGCGCTCGGTGGTGTTCGCCTCGCTCACGGTCCTGACGTCGCTGATGGGACTTCGTCTCGCAGGTCTGCCGACGTTCGCCTCCTTCGGCTTCGCGACGGCGATCGCCGTCGTCTCGGTGATGGCCGCCGCGGTGACGCTGGTGCCCGCACTGTGCGGCCTGGCCGGTCGTCGGGTGCTCTCGCGGAAGGTGCGCAAGCTCGTCCCTGCGTCCACGAAGGCACCGCTGACCGCTCGCTGGGCGGCACGCGTCGGGCGTCGCCCGCTCCCGTGGGCGCTCGCGTCGGTGCTCCTGCTGCTCACTCTGGCCGCCCCGTCGATGGCGATGCGCACCTGGCCCCAGGACACGAGCAGTCAGTCTCCCGACGTCACCACCCGGAAGGCCTACGACCTCGTCGCCGCTGAGTACGGCGCGGGCGTGAACGGCCCGATGACGGTCGTGGTCGACCTCGCCGAGGTCCCGGCGGCCAACCTGCAGGCCCTCGCGATCACGATCGGCGCGGTCGACGGCGTCGACACTGTGTCTGCGCCGGTCGAATCTCCCGACGGCGCGCTCGCGGTGATCACGGCCGAGCCGGCCTTCGGTCCGACCGACGAGCGGATCGGGGATCTCGTGGACGATGTCCGCGCGGCCGTTCCCGACGGCGTGGAGGTCACCGGTCTGACGCCCACGTTCGCCGACCTCGCCGACATGCTGTCCATCCGCATCTGGCTCGTGATCGGCTTCGTGGTCGCGGTCTCGATGCTGCTGCTGACGATGATGTTCCGCTCGCTGGTGGTCCCCGTGAAGGCGGCCCTGATGAACCTCCTGTCCATCTGCGCGGCGTACGGCGTGCTGGTGGCGGCGTTCCAGTGGGGCTGGCTCACCGACCTGCTCGGTCTCGACCACGCGATGCCGGTGTCGAGCTGGGTGCCGATCCTGATGTTCGCCATCCTGTTCGGCCTGTCCATGGACTACGAGGTCTTCCTGCTCTCCCGGATCCGGGAGGACTGGCTGGCCACGGGGGACGACCGCGGGTCGGTCGTGCGCGGCCTGGCCGCCACCGGTCGGGTGATCTCGGCCGCTGCCGCGATCATGATCGCCGTCTTCCTCGGGTTCGCCACCGAGACCGACGCCGTGGTCAAGATGCTCGGCTTCGGGATGGCGGTCGCGATCCTCCTCGACGCCACCGTCGTCCGGATGGTCCTGGTCCCCGCCACCATGGCGATGCTCGGGCGGTGGAACTGGTGGCTCCCCGGCCGGCTCGACCGGATGTTGCCGACCCTCGACGCCGAGGGCTCCACCCACGTCTGGGACCGGTCCACGCCCCCCGCCGCGGTCGTCCCTCAGTCCGCCGACGCCCGCACCCCCGCGAACGTCTGACCCGCCAACCCTCACGAACAAGGAGAGAACCATGAGCACGACAACCACCCCCCACCCCACCCAGCTGTGGCTGCCCGGCCAGACCGCCGCGCCGGAAGGCCCGGTGGACATGCTGATGATGTACGTCATGCACCACGCCTTCCGGCGCGACCTGGCAGCGTTCGCCGTCGCGGTTCGGTCCACGCCGGTCGACGACCGTCGCACGTGGCGGCTCCTCGCCGAGCGCTGGTCGTTCTTCTTCCAGGTGCTGCACCACCACCACAGCGGCGAGGATGCCGGCCTCTGGCCGGCCCTGCTGAGCCGGTCCGGACCCGACGATCGGTCGACCTTGCAGGCCATGGAGGCCGAGCACGCCGAGATCGACCCGCTGCTCGAGAGCTGTGCGGCCGGCTTCGCCCGGCTCGCCGAGCACGCTGACGAGGACGCGCGGGCGGCGCTCGCCGTGCGCGTCACCGCGACCCGGGAGAGCCTCGGTCGGCATCTCAGGCACGAGGAGACCGATGCCATGGCGATCCTGCAGCGGGTGCTGACGGAGGCGGAGTGGCGGGCGATCGACGAGGAGCACTTCAAGGACGACGACCTCACGTTCGGGCTGCTGGTGAAGATGGTGCCGTGGGTGGCCCACGGGGTCCCGCCGGAACATCTCGGGCGGATCTTCGGCTATGTCGGCCGGCCGTTCTGGGTGATCTGGCTGGCCACGCGGGGTCGCTTCGCGCGCAACGAGCGACGGACGTTCCGCTACGTCAGGGGGCCGGTGGCGCGCTGAGCCGTGGCGTCAGTAGCCATAGCGTTCCCGTTGGTCGAGCAGCCGTCGCTCGACCAACGGGAGTCGCCACGCCCGGGCCAGGACGAGCGCCCGGTCGGCGTGTGCGGCGGCGATGTCGCGCTCGCCGGCCGCGGAGGCGGCGAGCGCGAGGAACCCTTCCACCGGGCCGACCGCGACGCCGGATCCAGCGGCGCCCATCATGTCCGCGTGCGGCGCGAGCAACCGGTAGGCGCGTTCACCCAGGGCCCGGTCGCCCAGCGCCGCCGCCGCCTCGGCGGCGTGCGCCCACGGGAGCAGGGAGAACCACGAGTCGCTGCCCAGGTCCGGCTCGTGCTCGGCCAGCCACGCGTGTGCCTCGTCGACGAGACCGGAGTAGGCCATCATCATCAGCACCGACGGATCGACCGGGAGCGCGCCTCGCTCCTGGATGACCTGCAGCGCCGGGAGGATCTCGGCGTAGTCGCCGCGCCACAGGTGCGTCGCCATGAAGGCCCCGGTCAGGGCGTCCGCCTGCTGGGCCAGGCTCATCCGCCGGCCGGTCTCGGCGAGGTGCTCGGTGCGGGCCGCGGCCAGGTCGTCCTCGCCACGCATCGAGAGCCACGAGACGTCCAGGCAGTCGAGGACGACGAGGACGTAGAGGTTGCGCTGCTCCTCCGCAGACTGGCGTGCGGCCGCGACCAGTGTTTCGAGCAGGTCGACCTCGCCGAGCTCGGAGGCACTGCTGGCGCGGACGCACTGCGCATAGGTCAGTGCGCGCGCGTCGCCGAGCCGTTCGGCGATCTCCAACGCCTCCTGGGCGAGCGCGGCTCGCCGGTGCGAGGTCGCAGGCCGCCAGATCGTGACGTACGCGTTCTGGCAGGTGCTCATCAGCAGGAGCGGGTCTCCCAGGCGTCGGGCGATCGCCACCGCCTCCTCGGCCAACGCCTCCCGCTCCTGCACCGACGCGGCGTAGTAGAGCTCGCCCGCCAGCGCGAGCATGGTGCGGCAGCGCAGCTCGTTGTCGTCGTGCGGGAGCTCGTCGAGGGCTCGTCGCAGCGCGGCGACCATGACCGGGTCGACCTGTCCGTGGTGGACCGACTGCCACAGGGCGTCGGTGCTGGGCATGATCGCTGCCCGGGCCAGCGCCACCGGGTCCGACATCCGGTCCGCGACCGCCACGGCACGGTGCACGACGGCGCGCAGGTTCGTCCAGTCGCCGGCGTCCTTGTGGGCCTGCGCCAGCTCGACGAGCACGTCGTACTCGTCGCGGTCGGTGGCCTCGGGGTCGCCACCGAGCCCGATGACGGCGGCGTCGAGGAAGCCGACCGACTCCTCGAAGGCATAGACGGCGAGCGCCTCGTGGGCGGCCGTCCGGTCGGCACGCCAGGCCTCGGCAGCGTGTCCGGCGCCGGCGGCGTGCCAGTGCCGAGCGACCTCGCCGGCGCGGCCGGTCCGTCCCGCCAGGGCCGCGGCGACCTGGGCGTGCCGGCGCGCCCTGCGAGTGGGGGAGATGTCGGCATAGACGGTGTCGCGCACCAGCGCGTGCGCGAAGCGGAAGCTGCCGACGTCGTCCTCGCGGACCAACCCCGCCGCCGTGGCCACGTCGAGGGCGTCGAGCAGGGCGTCCTCGTCGGTGTCCGATGCCGCCCCGACCACATCGAGGTCGAAGGCGCGACCCACGACGGCGGCGGTCGCCAAGACCCCGCGGGTGGAGTCGGGCAGTCGCTCGAGGCGGCGGCGTACGACGTCGGTGACGGCCTGCGGCGGGTCGGGCTCGGCGAGGAGCGCGGCGAGATCTGCGTCGTCGTCGACGAGCCGCGCGTACTCCACGAGGAAGAACGGGTTCCCGTCCGTGCGAGCGCGCAGGGCGTCGGCCTGGCCGGGGTCGGGGCGGCGCGACGAGACCGCCTCGACGACCTCGATCACGTGGTCGACGTCGAGGCCGGTCAGCCGCAGCCGGAGCGCGTGCCGCCGCGACAGCTGCTCGACGACGCCGGCGAGCGCGCCCGTCGGCGTCGGCTTGTCGCGCCACGTGGCCACCAGGGTGACCCGGCCGTTGTGCAGCGACTCCAGCAGCAGGCCCAGGACGCGCAGGGAGGAGGCGTCGGCCCAGTGCAGGTCGTCGAGCAGCACCAGCAGCGGAGTGCTCGACGGCGGCGTCGGCGACGGTCCGGACGATCTCGTCCCAGGCGCGGAACTGGGTGCTGTCGTTGCCCGGGTCACCGCCCTCCAGGTGCACCGGGAGGGCGGCGCCGAGCCCGTCGAGCACACTCGCCCACGGCCACAGCGGGGGAGCACCCTCGTCCTGGGAGCAGCGGCCGACCAGCACGGTGGTGCCGTGGTCGGAGGCCGCCTGAGCCAGCTCGGCGAGAAGTCGGCTCTTGCCGATGCCCGGGTCGCCCACGACGGAGGCGAAGGTGGGGGTGCCGGTCGTCGCGGTGCCGAGCAGGTCGACCAGCGGCGGCGAGCTCGTCGTCACGGCCCACCATGGACCAGGGGCTGACCGCCGCGGCCGCGCGGGCCTGGCGGCGGGGCCTGGCAGCCACGCCAGGGCGGGGTCCTGCCGGAGGACGGCGGTCTGGAGGTCGCGGAGCTCGGCGCCGGGCTCCAGGCCGAGCTCGTCGGCGAGCAGCTCACGCACCTGGCGGAGCACGTCGAGCGCGTCGGCCTGTCGTCCCGAGCGGGTCAGGGCGAGCGGCACGGAGGGCCCAGAGCCGCTCTCTCAACGGGTAGGTGGTGGTCAACGCCTCCAGCTCGGCGGCCACCGTGGCATGCCGTGCCCAGCGCGAGCGCGGCCACCGCCCGGTCCTCCAGCGCGACGAGCCGGAGCTCCTCGAGTCGCACTCGCTCGGCTGAGGCCGCACGGAGCGTCCTCCAGCTCGGCGTAGGGCGTGCCGCGCCACAGGGTCAGCGCCTCGTCGAGCTCGGCCACGGTCGCGCTCGAGCAGCCCGGGGGCATGGCCGCCACCGGGACCGGCCGGCACCACGACGGTGCTGCCGACCCGCTGGTGAGCCGTGCCGTCACGACGGCGTCGAAGCGGGCGACGTCGAGCCGGTCGCCGGCGACGTGCAGCGCGTAGCCCTGCGGCTCGGTCACCAGCACCGTGGCCGGTGCCCGCGCGGCCCGGTCGGGCTCGAGGGCACGCCGTAGCCCGGCGACGTACCCCTGCAAGGTGACGGCCCACTGCGCAGGCGGCCGATCGGCCCAGAGCAGGTCGACGAGGGTGTCGGAGGGGACGGCCCGGCCACGGTGGAGAGCGAGCGCCGCCAGGAGGGCGCGCTGCTTGCGCGTGCCGAGGTCGACAGGAGACGCTCCGAGTCGAGCCTCCGCCGCCCCCAGCACGGACACGTGGACGGTGGTCGGCACACGCGCAGGATAGGGCCGTGCCCGCCGCCCGGGAATGGCTTCCCGCTCGATCGAACACCTGTTCGATCATGGCGTACGATGTCGGCATGGTCGAACTCGTCGCGCCGCCCGGCTGGCCGCGCCAGGTCCGTCCCCCGGGGGCGCCCGGATGGGAGCGGACGGCTGTCGGCTGGTTGCTCGACATCTGCCCGCCCGAGTACCGCGGCTACCCCACGCTGCGGCGTCACGACGTCGTGCTGGCCCGCTTCGCCGTGCTCCATGTCGAGGCGTGTCAGGACGCCTGCCGCCGCGGGCTCAGCGAGGCTCGCGGCGTGCTGCGCGACGTGGCCGGGCTCGATGTCGTCGAGGCGGCCGTCGACACCTTCCAGGCCGAGTCGGCCCGTCTCCTCGCCGAGCGCCGCGCGGTCGGCCTCGTGGAGGAAGCCCTGCGTGGCAAGCGATTCGTGGCTCGGCTCTGACCTACGCTGCGGGAGTGGTGGTCAACCGGAGCCGTCGGGCGCGGGCCGCCCGCAAGCGCAAGGTCCGGATGGGCCGCGTCGTCCACGACCTCCGTGACGAGGAGTGGTCCGCCCTCAAGCTCGCGTGGGGCGGCTGCGCCTACTGCGGAGTCACCGACCGGCCGCTCCAGCGCGACTGCGTCTGGCCATCTCCGGGGTGGTCGCTACACCCTCGACAACGTGGTGCCTGCGTGCGCGTCCTGCAACGCGAGCAAGTGCAACGACGAGGTGCTGGCTGGCTGCGCCGCAAACGACTCGACGAGCGCGCGTTCCTGCTGCGGAACCTCGAGGTCGGCGCGGCACTCGCGCAGCAGCGCGGTGGGTGAAGGGGCACCTGGTCTCGACAGTCTCGACCACCCGGTCGACGGGCTCGATCACCGTCGAGCCAGGACGCGGTGGACGAGGTCGAGGTGGAACTCCACGCAGGCCAGCAGGTCGTCGACGTGCACGCGCTCGTCGGCGTTGTGATAGCCGGCGTCGACCACGGAGGCGGGGGTGTGCCACATCGGGCTGAAGCCGTACGCCGCGGTGCCGCGCGGCGGCGCGGAGGTAGACCGAGTCGGTGAAGCCGGTGTCGAGGACGGGCAGCAGGAGCACGTCGGGGTCGACCTCGGCAAGGTAGGAGGTGATCGCTGACATCACCGTGCCGTGAGCGGGCGAGGAGCTGCCCTCGATGAGCGGCTCCGGCCAGTCGAGCTCGTAGCGGACGTCGTCACCGAGCCGCGCACGCACCTCGCGCTCGACGTCGGCCTCGGTGGTGCCGGGCAGGATCCGGCAGTCGAGCTCGACGACTGCGCGGGCCGGCATCACGTTGCGCTTGAACGAGGCGGTCAGCATGGTCGGCGCCATCGTGGTCCCGACGACGGCGGGCAGCATGTGCTCCAGCATCGGGTGCAGCCGGCTCGCCTGCCGCAGAGCCATGGTCGCGTCCGTCCAGGGCTCGGCGAGCAGCACGTCGAGCATCCGATCGGTCAGGTCCGAGCGCTGCGCCTCGGGCATGCCCTGGCCGACCCGGCGCAGGAGCTCGCCGAGATGCGGCACGGCGTTGTCGCCGATGCTGGGTGTGGAACCGTGGCCGGCCTGGCCGAGCGCCGTCACCCGCGCGGGGAAGGTGCCCTTCTCGCCGACGCCGACCAGCATCACCGTGCGTCCGTCCCTCAGCTGGAGCAGGGTGCCGCCGCCCTCGTTGACGGCGTGGTCCGGTCGGATGTCCGGCCGTGCCTCGAGGAGCCATCGCATCCCGACGTCAGCCCATCCCGTCCTCCTCGTCGGCCACGGCGAGGAACCACAGGTCACCGCGCGGTCGGAAGCCGGAGCGGGCGAGCTGCGCCATCGCGACCGCCCGTGCCGCCACCTCGTTCTTCATGTCGACCGCGCCGCGTCCGTAGAGGTAGCCGTCGTCGTCGATGACAGCCTCGAACGGCGGGTGTGTCCAGTCACGCGGGTCGGCCGGGACCACGTCCAGGTGGCCCACGAACGCGAGCGACTCCGCCTTCGCACGTGCGCCCGGCTCGCGCCCCGGCAGCCGTGCCACCAGGTTGGCCCGTGACTCCTCGCGCGCCACCAGCTCACACTCCACCCCGGCGTCGGTGAGGTAGTCGTGCAGGTGCCGGGCCGCCAGCGTCTCGTTGCCCGGGTGGTTGGAGGTGTCCAGGCGGATCAGCTCCTGGGTCAGGCCGACCACTTCCGCGTGCAACGACGCGGGCGACCAGCTCACGCGGTCACCTCCAGTCGATCGAGCAGCCAGGCGTAGACCTCGGCCTCGTAGGCCAGGTGTCCGAATCGCCCCGACGGGCCGACGTGGGAGCCGGCGCCGGTCTCGACACGGAAGAGGCAGCGCGGCGACCACGAGGGGTCGCTCGCCCGCAGGGCGGCCACCCACTTCGCCGGCTCGAACACCATCACCCGTGGGTCGTGCAGCGCCCCGGTGACGAGGAGGTCGGGGCGCCCGCCGGCGGGCGGGATGTTGTCGTAGGGCGAGTAGGCGAGCATCCAGTCGAAGTCGGCCCTGCGTCGTGGGTCGCCCCACTCGTCCCACTCGTTGATGGTCAACGGGATGCTCGCGTCGAACATCGTGCTGACCACGTCGACGAAGGGCACCTCGGCGACGACCGCGCGCCACAGCTCGGGACGCTGGCTGAACACGGCGCCCTGGAGGAGGCCGCCGGCGCTCAGCCCACGGGTGGCGATCCGGCCGCCGTCGACGAGCCCGACCAGTGACTCGGCGACCGCGACATGGTCGGTGAAGGTGTTCTGCTTGTGCTCCATCCGGCCCTCGAGCCACCAGCGACGACCACCTTCGCCGCCACCGCGGACGTGCGCGTGCGCAAAGACGACGCCGCGGTCGAGCAGGCTCGGCAGTGCCGGGTCCCACTCCTGCTCGTCGACCGCCTCGTAGGCGCCGTAGCCGTAGACCAGCGCGGGCGCGGTGCCGTCGAGTGGCGTGTCCACGTGGCGCAGCAGCGTCACCGGGATCGCGGTCCCGTCGGGCGCGGTCGCCGAGCGCACCTCCGACGCGTAGCGCGCAGGGTCGTGTCCCGGCGCCGCCGCCCGGTGCCGCACGGTGCGGGACCCGGTCGCGAGATCGACGTCGGTCCAGACGGGGGGCTGCACGTGGGACTGGTCGCAGATCGTCACCGATGTCGCGTCGTACTGCTGGTTGACTCCGAGGTCGAGGGTCCCCGCCGGGTACGCCGGGAGCACCTCCAACCCCGGGCCGGTGAGGTCGTCGGAGGCCAGGATGCGTAGGGCCCGGTGCCCGGCGGTGCGCAGGCGCAGCACGACGTGCGAGGCGAACGCGTCGACCCGCTCCAGTCGCTCGTGCGCCGCCTGCGGCCGGAGGTCGGTCCACGAGCCCGCCGTCTGGTGGCGGTCGCGAGGGACGGACGCTCCGGCGAGGCGGTACTCCGGGGCGTCGTCGTTCGTCACCAGCAGCATCAGGCCCAGGCCGTGATGGTGCTCGGCGTGGTAGTCCACGCCGGGCCGCCGTCCCCCGACCGACCACGGCGTCGACGCGTCGTCGTGCAGGTCGACCACCCACACCTCGCTGGTGTCGCGGCTGCCGGAGTAGATCACCGCGACGTCGCCCGAGCGGCAGCGACGGACGCCCAGCGCGAAGCGTTCGTCGGGCTCTGAGAGCAGGAGCTCGTCGTCGGCGACGGGGGTGCCGAGCCGGTGACGCCACACCTGGTGCGGCCGGTAGGCGTCGTCGTGCACGGTGTAGAGGAACCACGTGGACTCCGCCGACCACGCGCCGCCGTAGTAGGTGCGATTGACCACCTCGTCTCGGTCCTCGCCGGTCGTCAGGTCGCGGAAGTGCAGCGCGTAGACCTCGTCGCCGGTCCGGTCGACGCTGTAGGCGAGCAGGCGGCCGTCGGGGGAGACCGACGTCAGCCCGAGCTCGAGGTAGCCGCTCTCGTCGACGAGGGTGTTCGTGTCCAGCATCAGCTCGCCACGGTTTCCGTCGCGGGAGGGCGTGCCTGCTGCGGTTTCGTGTTGTGAATGCGTTTCCGGCTGACGACTTTCTCGCAACAGTTGCGGGTAGTCCCTTCCCGCGAGGTGCTGGGTGTAGTAGAACCAGTCTCGTCGCTCCCAGCTGACCGACAAGTCAGTAGGCGGCACCCGAGAGGCCATCTCGGCCTGCAGATTCTCCACCAGGGAGTGCAGATGCGCGGTAGACGAGTCGTACCAGGAACGCTCCGCCTCGAGGTGAGAGACGAGCTCCGGCGCATCGGTGGCGCGCATCCAGTGGTACGGGTCCGGCCGGTCGACGCCGTGCTCGGTGTGGGTGAAGGGCCGGCTCGCGGCGACGGGAGGCTGCTGCACAGGAGGCACCGTAGCCCCCGCCGGCTCGTCTCGGCACTCACCGCACTGCTGATCACGGCGACCGTGTCGCTCGGACTGGCCCCGGCCGCCGCCGCCGATGACGACCGGGGGTGGCGGCACGTTCACGGTGGCGCTGCTCAACGAGGTCGACTCGTTCAACCCGTTCCTCGGCATCGAGGCCGAGTCCTACGAGATGTGGGCGCTGACCTACGACTACATGATCGGCTACTCCATGGAGGACATGTCCCCCGAGCCCGGTCTGGCCGAGCACTGGGAGACCTCCGAGGACGGCCTCACCTGGACCTTCCACATCCGCCCCGGCGTCACCTGGTCCGACGGTGAGCCGTTGACCGCCTCCGACATCGCCTACACCTACAACCGGATCATCGACGGCGGCCCCGAGTCCGCGACCTGGGGTTCCTACCTCACCTCGGTGAAGACGGTCGAGGCGCCCGACGACACGACGGTCGTGCTGCACGCTGGGCAAGCCCAACGCCGTGCTGCCGCTGCTGCCGATCCCGATCGTCCCCGAGCACATCTGGTCCGACGTGTCCGAGAAGGACATGAAGTCCTACTCCGCCGAACCGACAGACGGCGCCGAGGTCGTCGGCTCCGGACCGTTCCGGCTCGTCGAGGGTACGGCGGGCGGCTCGACGTACCGCTTCGAGGCCAACCCCGACTACTGGAGGGGGACGCCGCACATCGACTCGGTCGTCTTCCGCGTCTACAAGGCCGAGGACCCGGCGATCCAGGCGCTGCGCAAGGGCGAGGTCGACTTCGTCGAGGGCATCACGCCGTTGCAGGTGCAGGCGCTCGAGGGCGTGGACGGGGTCACCGCGCACGCCGGCGACTCCCCGGGCTTCGACGAGATCTCCTTCAACGCCGGCTCGGTCGACCTCAAGACCGACGAGCCGATCGGCGACCCCAACCCCGCGGTGCTCGACCCCGCGTTCCGCAAGGCGCTCGGCTACGCGATCGACCGCGACCTGATCATCGAGCGGGCCTACCAGGGCGCGGGCAAGCCCGGCACGACGATCGTGCCGCCGGCCTACGCCGACTACCACTGGGAGCCCGGCCCCGACGAGCTCGAGACCTTCGACCTCGACAAGGCCGGCCAGATGCTCGATCGCGCCGGCTACCGGCTGGGCGACGACGGCAAGCGGACTCTGCCCGGTGGTCGGCCGATCGGACGCCCTGCGGCTCTTCGCGCGCGCCGAGTCGCCGACCTCGGTCGACGTCATGGACTACTTCTCGGAGTGGCTCGCCGAGCTCGGCATCGACTCCGAGATCCGCGCCGTGGAGAGCAACAAGCTCACCAACATCATCCTCGACGGCGAGTTCGACGCCTTCGAGTGGGGCTGGTACGTCGAGCCCGATCCCGACTCGATGCTCTCCTACATGACCTGCGACCAGCGCGGGAACTGGTCGGACTCGTGGTACTGCAGCCAGGGCTACGACAGCCTCTACGCCGCCCAGAACGCCGAGACCGACGACGCCAAGCGTGCCGAGCAGGTCAAGCAGATGCAGCAGATCCTCTACAACGACGCGCCCTACCTGGTGACGGCCTACAACAGCATCGGCGAGGCATTCCGCAGCGACCGCTGGGCCTGCTTCCAGCCGCAGCCCGACCCGGGCGGCATCTGGCTCTTCCAGTACGGCATCTCCAACTACCTCTCCGTGCGCCCGGCCGACCAGGCCGATGACTGCGACGGGGTGGCCACCGCCGTCGGGGCGCTGGCCGAGGGCGAGACCGCACCGGCTGCCGCGGGCGACAGCGGCGACGACGGTGGCGGCGACGGCCGCCTCATCGGGTTCGGCGTCGCGGTGATCGCGCTTCTCGGGGTGGGCGCTGTGGTGATGACTCGCAGGCGGGCCACCGCCGGCGACCGCGAGTGAGCAACCTGGTCACGGCCGAGCCCGGTCTCGCGGGCTCGGCCGTCGCCGAGTCGGCGACGCGGCGGCGCGGCTACGGTGGCTATCTCCTCGCCAAGGTCGCCGGTGCCCTCGGCAGCCTGCTGTTCATGCTGGTGGTGAACTTCTTCCTGTTCCGGGTGATCCCGGGCGACCCGGCGCGCACGCTGGGACGCGGCCGGTTCAGCACCGCGGAGCAGCTCGAGGAGTTCAACCGCACCTACGGGCTGGACCAGCCGCTGGTGCAGCAGTTCTTCACCTTCCTCAAGAACACCGCCACCGGTGACCTGGGTATCTCGCTGCGCTACCGGGTGCCGGTCTCCGACCTGATCCTCGACCGACTCTGGCCGACCTTGCTGCTGGTGGGCACGTCGACGATCCTGGCGACGCTGATCGGGGTCTATCTCGGCATCCTCTCGGCGTGGAAGCGCGGCGGGGCCTTCGACCGCACGACCACCGGCGGCACGTTGACGTTGTACTCGATGCCCGAGTGGTGGCTGGGCCTGCTGCTGATCGCCGGGCTGTCGGTGGGCATCGGTCCGTTGCCGGGCATCTTCCCCACCGGCGGGCTCACCTCCGTCGACGTACCGGCCGGCTCCTTCGCCGCGGCCATGGACGTCGCCTGGCACCTCGTGCTGCCGGTGGTGACCCTGACCCTCGCCTACCTGGCCGACTACTCCCTGATCATGCGCAGCTCGCTGCTCGACGAGCTGGGGGAGGACTACCTCACCACTGCCCGCGCCAAGGGTCTGCGCGACGTCGAGGTGCGCGGTCGGCACGCCGTACGCAACGCGCTGCTCCCCACCACCACGATCGTGGCGCTCAACATCGGTTTCGTGGTGTCGGGGGCCATCACCATCGAGACCATCTTCTCCATCCCTGGTCTGGGCCTGCTCGCGACGGAGGCGCTGACCATCCCGGACTACTGGGTGCTGCAGGGCACGTTCCTGGTCGCGTCGGGAGCGGTGATCGCGGCCAACCTGGCCGCCAACCTGCTCTACGGTCTGCTCGACCCACGGGTGCGCACGTGAGCGCCCCGCTGACCGCCCGGCGGATCACCCGGCAGCGTCGGGTCGCTGCCGCACGGCGGGCCTGGCGTGACTTCCGGGTCACCGGGTCCGGCCTGTTCGGACTCGTGGTCCTGGCGATGGTCGTGCTGGTCGCGGTCGGTGCTCCGCTGATCGCGAGCGCCGACGGTCTGGAGGCCACCAAGGCGACGGGCGGCGTGCTCGAGCCGCCGTCGCTGGAGTTCTGGCTCGGCACCGACGACAACGGCCGGTCGGTGCTGACGCTGCTGATCTGGGGCTCGCGCATCTCGCTGCTCGTGGGCCTCATGGCCACCGTCATCTCCATGGTCATCGGCACCCTCGTCGGGTTGACGTCGGGCTTCTTCGACGGTTGGGTCGCCGCCGTCCTCTTCCGGCTGACCGAGTGGTTCCTGGTGCTACCGTTCCTGCCGCTCGCGATCGTGCTCGCCTCGGTGCTGGGCCGTTCGTTGGTCAACATCGCGATCGTCATCGGTGTCACCAGCTGGGCCGCGACGGCGTTGCTGATCCGCAGCCAGACGCTGTCCGTGCGGGAGCGTCCCTATCTCGAGCGCGCACGCGTGCTCGGCGCCGGTCGCTGGCACCAGATGACCCGGCACGTGCTGCCCAACGTGATGCCGATGGTCTTCGCCAACACCACGCTGACGGTGGCGATCGCGATCCTCGCCGAGACCACGTTGAGCTTCCTCGGCCTCGGCGACCCGACCCGGGTGTCGTGGGGCTCGATGCTCAACGACGCGTTCACGGTCGGCGCGATCACCACGGGTGCGTGGTGGTTCATCATCCCGCCGGGTGTCTGCGTGGTGCTGGTGGTGCTGTCCTTCACGCTCATCGGGCAGGCGCTCGAGGAGATCTTCAACCCGAGGCTGAGGGCGCGCCGATGACCGAGCTGCTGGTCTTCGACGGCCTCACCGTTGCCTACCGCACCGGTGAGGGACCGTTGCCCGCCGTGCGTGGCGTCGACCTGACCGTGCGTGCCGGGGAGGTGGTCGGGCTGGCCGGCGAGTCCGGCTGCGGCAAGAGCACCGTCGCCGGCACCGTGCTCCGGCTCCAGCCCAAGGACGCCGTGGTCGGCGGGCAGGTGCTGGTCAACGGTCACGACGTGCTCACCATGCGGTGGGGCGACCTGCGGGCACTGCGCTGGGCGGGTGCCTCCATCGTCTTCCAGGGCGCGCTGCACTCGCTCAACCCGGTGCAGCGCATCGACCGGCAGATCGCCGAGCCGATCCACGTGCACGAGGCCTCGGTATCCGACGCCGAGGTGGACCAGCGCATCGGTGACCTGCTCGAGCAGGTCGGGCTGGCTGCCTCGTGCGGCCGGTCCTACCCGCACCAGCTCTCGGGTGGGCAGAAGCAGCGGGTGATGATCGCGATGGCGCTGGCCTGCAAGCCGGAGCTGATCGTCGCAGACGAGCCGACCACGGCTCTCGACGTGATGGTGCAGGCCCAGATCCTGGACCTGATCGCCGGGCTGGTGCGCGACACGGGCGTCGGGATGCTGATCATCAGTCACGACCTGTCCGTGCTGGCCGACGTCTGTGACCGGGTCGCGGTGATGTATGCCGGGCGGATCGTCGAGACCGGCTCCGCCGCCGAGGTGTTCACCGACCCGCTGCACCCCTACGCCCGCGCACTGTCCGCGGCGTTCCCGCGGATCGGTGATCCGGCGGCCCGGTTCGCGCCCGCCGGGCTCGCCGGCGACCCGCCCGACCCGCGGGACCTGCCCGGCGGCTGCACCTTCGCGCCGCGTTGCTCGCGGGCGGTCGATCGTTGCCTCGAGGCGGAGCCCGCGCTCGAGCCCGTGCCGCCGTCGTACGGCGAGGGGCGTGCTGCCGCGTGCATCCGGGTGGGGGAGGACTGATGGTGCTGCAGGCCCGCGATGTCTCGGTCGAGTTCGCCACCCGCCGCGGCCCGGTGGCGCGTGCTCTCGCCGGGGTCAACCTCTCGGTCGCCGCCGGCGAGGTGCTCGCGATCGTCGGGGAGTCGGGCTCCGGCAAGACCACGCTGGCGCGCACCCTGATGGGGCTGCAGCGGCCGAGCAGCGGCGAGGTGCTCCATGACGGCCGCCCTCTCGACTATCGCGGGGGCGCCCTCAAGGCCTTCCGGCGCACGGTGCAGATGGTGCTGCAGGACCCCGCCGGTGCGCTCAACCCGCGTCACACCGTCTATGAGTCCGTCGCCGAGGGGCTGCGGCTGCACGGTGTCGCCAAACAGGATCCCGAGGGGCGCAACGAGGCCGAGCTGGTGGCGGCGGCGCTGTCGGAGGCGGGGCTGCGGCCGCCCGAGCGGTTGTTCCTGCGCTACCCCCACGAGCTCAGCGGCGGTCAACGGCAGCGGGTGCTGATCGCCGGCGCCCTGGCACTGCGGCCCTCCCTGCTGATCGCCGACGAGCCGGTCTCGAGCCTGGACGCCTCGATCCGCGGGGAGATCCTCGCGCTGCTGCTCCGGCTCCGCGACGACCTCGGGCTGGGCGTCCTGGTCGTCACCCACGACCTCGGGCTCGCCTGGAACGTCGCCGACCGGATCGCGGTCATGTATCTGGGGCGCGTCGTCGAGCAGGGCCCCACCGAGGACGTGCTGCAGTCGCCGCGGCACCCCTACACCCGCGCGCTGCTCTCGGTGGTCCCGGAGATCGACCGGATCGCCCCGATCGTGCTCACCGGCGAGATCCCGGACCCCACCCGGGTGCCGACCGGCTGCCGCTTCCACCCTCGCTGCCCGGCGCTGGCCACGGGGGAGGCCGAGGCGGCTGGGGTGGCCGAGCAGTGCCGCTCGCTGCCGCTCGCGGTCCTCCCCGACGAGACCGGATCCGGGTGCGCCTGCCATCTCGACGCGGCCCGGGCAGGCGTGGCACGATCAGGAGGTGTTACTGACTCGTGAGTCAGGAGTGGGAGGACTAGTGGAGGTCCGGGGTCTCGATGCCGAGCTCTTTCGCGAGGGCCTCGGCGATCCACGCCTTGAGCTGCTTCCTGCTGACGGCGCCGTAGACCAGGCACGCGACCGAGAGCCCGTCGAGAAGAGCCGAGATCCTCGCGACCGAACCGGCCGGGTCCGGGGTGCGGAAGCTGCCGTCTGCGACACCCTCCTCGATGACGTGCCGCAGCACCGCGCCCCAGCGGGCGTCGAGTCGCCTGAGGGCAGTGCGGATCGCCGGTTCGCGCTGCGCGTAGGCCCAGGCGTCGATCCACAGCGTCCAGCCCGCGGCCGACCCGGTCGGGCCGTAGAGCCGGACCACGCGACCCAGCCGGGTGAGCGGGTCACCGCCCCTGGCAAGCGCCGCGTCGAGGCGACCCAGGTCGTGGGCGACCGCATGCTCGAAGGCCGCCGCGAGAAGCTCGGCCTTGGTGCCGAAGTGGTAGAAGACCAACGCCGTGCTGCAGTCCAAGGCGGTGGCCACGTCGGCGACCCGCGTCGACGCGAGGCCGTGCCGCTCGACCATGGCGACGGTCGCGTCGAGGATCTCCTCGCGCCGTACGTCTGCCCTTCTGCGCGCCATGAGCGCGACCCTATCCACCCCGGTCGCCCCGGCGTCCGTCCTCGGACGGGAGGTCCCCGGTGAGTGAGGTCGAGGAGCTGAGGCGGAGGTTGTCGGGGAGCGCCGGCGGGCCGGCCCGGATGATGCCCGCCCTGGCCTACACCTCGGCGGAGGTGCTGGCCTGGGAGCGGCGGCACATCTTCGCCGGCACGTGGTCGTGCCTGGGCCGGCTCGAGGAGCTGCTGGGGGACGCCGGGGCGACGCGTCAGCGGGCCGTGCGGGTCGGCGACGTGTCGGCGCTGCTGGTGCGCGACGGCGAGCTGATCAAGCTGTTCGCCAACACCTGCCGTCACCGCGGCCACGAGCTGCTCCCGGAGGGCGGCACGTCCGACCGGCAGTCGGTGCTGTGCCCGTACCACGCGTGGACCTACCGACTCGACGGCTCCGTCCAGGCAGCGCCCGGCTTTCGCGAGCTCGACGGCTTCGAGCCGGAGGCCCACGCCCTGGTCGAGCTGCCGGTCGAGGTTTGGGCGGGCTGGGTGTTCGGCCACGGCAGGCACGCGGTCGGGTCCCCCGAGGTGCCGGGCTTCGCCGCGCACCGGGGAGACTTCGGCACGGTCGTGGAGCCCTACGCTCCGGCATCGTTGCGGCTCGCCGACCGGCACACCTACGAGGTCGCCGCCAACTGGAAGGTGATCGCCGAGAACTATCACGAGTGCTACCACTGTCCGCTGATCCACCCCGAGCTGTGCGAGGTCTCGCCGCCGGCCTCGGGCGACAACTACGAGCTTCCCGGTTCCTGGGTCGGCGGCTCGATGGTGCTTCGCGACGGGATGGCGACGATGTCGCTGACGGGGGAGTCAGGGGGCAACCCGATCCCAGGGGTGTCGCCGAGGACGGTCGAGTACGTCCACCTGCTGCCCGACCTCCTCGTCTCGGCTCATCCCGACTACGTGATGACGCACCGCTTGGTGCCGCTCGCGCCGGGCCGCACCTGGGTCGAGTGCTCGTGGTACCTGCTGCCCGCGCCGGACGGCACGGTGCGGGATCCGGCGTACGCGGTGGAGTTCTGGGACCTGACCAACCGGCAGGACTGGGCCGCGTGCGAGTCGGTGCAGCGCGGGCTGGGGAGCCCGCATTTCATCCCCGGCCCGTTCGCACCGGCCGAGGACGCCGTCGCCCGGTTCGTCGGGATGCTCACCGGGTGGTACCTGGGGGGCACCGAGGCGGGCTCGCCGGGGGTCAGTGGTAGCGGAAGCCGTCCATGAACCGTCGGAAGACGCCGCCCCGCTGGGGGAGCGCCGGCGCCGGTGGCGGGGTGGTCGCGCGCCGGGTGGCGATGGGGGCGTCGTAGTCGGTGCGCAGGATCGCCTCGACGACCTGGTCCTCGTCGTACTCGTCGGAGCCCTCGATCTGGGGGACGTAGCCGACCAACATCCCGTTGCGCATGACCTGGGCCTCGAGCCCGGCGGTGCCGTCGGAGTCCCAGGTCGCAACCCGGCCGTCGGGCAGCTTGATGTCGACACCGAACTGATAGACACCGACCCGCGCCATCTCGGCGTTGGTGCCCCGCGCGCGGAGCACGTCGACGACCCTGCGCGCCTTGTTCTCGTCCATAGAGGTACGAGGCTACCCGGCCGTCGAAGCCGCCCCGGCGGTTGAGGAGCCGAGCCACTTCGGTGGTTGAGGAGCCGACCCGATCCGGTGGTTGAGGAGCCGAATCACTTCGGTGGTTGAGGAGCCGACCCGACCCGGTGGTTGAGGAGCCGAGCCGATCCGGTGGTTGAGGAGCCGAGCCGATCCGGTGGTTGAGGAGCCGAACCACTTCGGTGGTTGAGGAGCCGAGCCGCTAGGCGAGGCGTCTCGAAACCTCCGCGCCGAATCGCCGAACCTGTGGACGACGGCCCACACCGCAACGCGATCCGCGGTGTACTGCGGGGCATGGCCTGGGTCTACATGCTGGAGTGCGCTGACGGGAGCTACTACGTCGGCAGCACCACGAATCTCGAGGTCCGGCTCGGCCAGCACGAGCAGGGCCTTGGTGCCGCCTATACGCGACGCCGGAGGCCGGTCCGTCTCGTCTGGTCGCACGAGAGCGCCTCTGTCGCAGAGGTGTTCTTCTTGGAGAAGCGGATCCAAGGCTGGTCGCGTGCGAAGCGGCAGGCGCTGATTCGCGGCGATCTGGCTGCGTTGCCTCTCCTCGCCAGCCGGTCCCAGGTTGCTCGGCAGGCGCGCGGGGATGCCCATGGTGGTTGAGGAGCCGACCCCACCCGGTGGTTGAGGAGCCGACCCCACCGGGTGGTTGAGGAGCCGAGCCGCTAGGCGAGGCGTCTCGAAACCACCGCACGGACGCGCTCGGGTGGGGGTGGTTTCGAGACGGGCTCCGCTAGCGCTCCGCCCTCCTCAACCACCGGTAGCCCGGTGGTTGAGGAGCCGAGCCGCTAGGCGAGGCGTCTCGAAACCACCGCACGGACGCGCTCGGGTGGGGTGGTTTCGAGACGGGCTCCGCTAGCGCTCCGCCCTCCTCAACCACCGTGTGAGTTCGGTGGTTGAGGAGCCGAGCCGCTAGGCGAGGCGTCTCGAAACCACCGCACGGACGCGCTCGGGTGGGTGGTTTCGAGACGGGCTCCGCTGGCGCTCCGCCCTCCTCAACCACCGTGGGTGTGCCGGTGGTTTCGAGACGGGCTCGCGCTGGCGCTCCGCCCTCCTCAACCGCCGTGGGTGTGCCGGTGGTTTCGAGACGGGCTCCGCTAGCGCTCCGCCCTCCTCAACCAGCGTGGTGCTTGCTGGCGCTCCGCCCTCCTCAACCACCGTGGGGGCTCTCAACCACCGTGGGGATGTGCCGGTCGATAGCCTGCCCGGATGGATGCTTTCGACGTGGTCGACTGGCGACGCCAGGTCTTCGCGCTCTATGCCGAGGTCCGGGGAGCCTCCGACCCGCAGAGCGGCCACGCCGCGTGGCGCGAGCGACGGGACCACCTGTTCGCGACCCACCCCGCAGCCCCGTTGCTGCCCGAGGACCGGGCAGGGTTCAGGGGACTGCCGGTGGCCGACTACGACCCGGCCTGGCGGTTCGAGGTCGACGTCTTGCCGGTCGAGCCCGAGCCCTGGGACGTCACCACCGGCACGGACGGAGTCGTCCGCTTCGAGCGGTTCGGCCTCGTCGAGGTGCCCGACGTCGGGTCGCTGGATGTCTGGCGGTTGACCTCGTACGGCGGCGGGCTGTTCGTGCCGGTCAAGGATCGCACCGCGGGCGGCCCGGGGGCAGCTACGGGGCGGGGCGCTATCTGCTCGACACGGTCAAGGGCGCCGACCTCGGGCAGGCGCCGGGCTCGACGCCTGGTCGACGAGCTGCTCGTGCTGGACTTCAACTTCGCCTACAACCCCTCGTGCGCCTACGACCCGGCCTGGGCCTGCCCGCTGGCACCGCCGGGCAACGTCGTCGACGTCGAGGTCCCGGTGGGGGAGCGCAGCACCTGGGGATGACCCGGACCGTTTGCAACATGAGGAGAACAACTTCTTCACCGTGAAGAAGTTCGGGGTACTCTGGTGGAGATGGCTACCACCTCAGCGACACCCCCACCCGCGTCCGGCCGCGTCGCCAGGGTCGCCACCTGGGCCGATGAGCGCACCGGTCTGGCCGGTGCTGGCCAAGAAGCAGGTCCGCAAGGTCTTCCCTGACCACTGGTCGTTCATGCTGGGCGAGATCGCGCTGTGGAGCTTCGTCGTGCTGCTCCTCACCGGCACGTTCTTGACCCTGTGGTTCAAGCCCTCGATGGCCGAGGTCGTCTACGACGGGTCCTATGACCAGCTGCGCGGGCTGCACATGTCGGAGGCCTACGCCTCCACGCTGGACATCTCCTTCGACGTACGCGGTGGCCTGCTGATGCGGCAGATGCACCACTGGTCGGCGATGCTCTTCATCGCCGCCATGTTGGTGCACATGATGCGCGTCTTCTTCACCGGCGCCTTCCGCAAGCCGCGCGAGCTCAACTGGATCATCGGCTGCCTCCTCCTCCTGCTCGGCACGCTCGAGGGATTCACCGGCTACTCGCTCCCCGACGACCTGCTCTCCGGCACCGGGCTCCGCGCGGCGGACGGCTTCATGAAGTCGATCCCGGTCGTCGGGACCTATGCGTCGTTCTTCCTCTTCGGCGGCGAGTTCCCCGGTGACGCGATCGTCCCGCGGCTCTACACCGTGCACGTGCTGCTGATCCCGGCGCTGCTGCTGGCGCTGATCGGTGCCCACATGCTGCTGCTGGTCTACCAGAAGCACACGCAGTGGCCCGGGCCCGGCCGCACCAGACGACAACGTGGTCGGCTACCCGATGATGCCGGTCTACGCCGCCAAGGCCGGTGGCTACTTCTTCATCGTCTTCGGCATCGTGGCGCTGATGGGCGGCCTGCTGGGCATCAACCCGGTCTGGCGCTACGGCCCCTACAACCCGTCCGAGGTGACCGCGGGCTCGCAGCCCGACTGGTACATGGGCTGGCCGGACGGCGCCCTGCGGATCATGCCGGGCTGGGAGTCCGAGCTGTTCGGCTTCACGTTGAGCTGGAACGTCTTCCTGCCGATCATCGTGCTGCCGGGGCTGATGTTCACGATCTTGCTGATGCTGCCGTTCCTCGAGCAGTGGATCACCGGCGACAAGCGGGAGCACCACCTGCTCGAGCGGCCGCGCAACGCTCCGGCCCGCACGGCGCTCTTCGTCTCGCTGATGACGTTCTACGGTCTGCTCTGGGCCGCCGGCGGCAACGACATCCTCGCGGTGATCTTCAACCTCGACATCTACGTGATCACCTGGTTCATGCGGGTGATGGTCTTCGTCGGGCCCGTGATCGCCTTCATCATCACGCGCCGCTGGTGCATCTCGCTCCAACGCCAGGACGAGGCACGCCTGCTGCACGGCTACGAGACCGGCATCATCATGCGCTCCCCCGACGGCGCGTACGCCGAGAAGCACCTGCCGATCTCCGAGCGACGACGCCTACGTGCTCACCGCTCGCGACCGCGACCCGCTGGCGCTGCCGCGTGAGGAGATCGACGAGAACGGGGTGGTCGCTCCGCGACGCCCCTCGAGCGGCGTCCGGCTGCGGCTCAACCGCGCGTGGTTCGCCCACAACGTGCAGAAGCCGACCACGGGCCGAGCTCGAGGCGGCCCGCGGCACGCCGAGCACGAGCGGACGGCGCTCCCGGCCGAGGAACAGCCGGCGCTACCTCGCGACGAGTCGGCGCGGAGTCGCTGAGTCCCGGGGAGCCGTCGTAGTGTCACGCCCGTGAACGACCTGACGATCGGAGAGCTGTCGGAGCAGACCGGTGTGCCGCAGGCGACCCTGCGCACGTGGGAGTCTCGTTACGGCTTCCCAGCCCCGCAGCGACGCGAGGGCGGTCACCGCCGCTACCTCGCCAGCGATGTCGCGGCCGTCGCGGAGGTGCTGCGTCACCGGAGCGTCGGCCTCAACCTCGAGAGCGCCATCGCGCAGGTCGTCGCGGCCCCCTCCACCACGTACACCTCCGTCTTCGCCGGCCTGCGCGACCGGGTGCCCGGGTTGAGGACCCGAGTGTTGAGCAAGCGCACCCTGCTCGCCCTGACCCGCGCCATGGAGGACGAGAGCTGTGCCCGGGCGACCCGGCCGCTTCTCTTCGCCAGCTTCCAGCGGGAGGAGTTCTACGAGCGCTCCCGTGCGCGCTACGACGACCTGGGCCGCACCGCGTCCGAGGTGGTGCTCTTCGCCGACTTCGCCCGGCACGGCCGTGCCGACCGGACCCCGGTGCGGGTCCGGGTCCCCGACGACGCGCCGCTGCGTCGGGAGTGGCTGCTGGTGTGCGACAGCGCCGACCACCCGGCCTGCGTCACCGGCTGGGAGCTGCCCGGCCAGATCGGGGTCGCCGACGCCGATCGTCGCTACGAGTCGGCGTGGAGCGTCGACGCGCGGGCAGTGCGGGCGGCAGCGCGCATCTGCGTGGACCTGATGCGCTCGTACGGGCCCCCGAGCCACGCCAGGCTGGCCGACGACCTGAGTCGTCGCCTCGCGGCCGACCCGGCGCCGCCGTCAGCCGACCTGCGGGTCGCCAGCGAGCTGTTCGACCGCATGGTCGGCTACGTCGATCGCAGCTGAGCCGGCTCAGCCGTAGGCGCGAGTGCGGAAGTTCCAGACGAAGTCGAAGTGTGAGTTGTACTGCGCCCACACGCTCGCGCGAGGGATCGTCACGGTCACCTCGTCGTTGAGGAACGAGAGTCCCGACCAGTTCTCCGAGCCGGTGAAGACGATCTTCTGTCGCTTGCCGGCGTAGCCGCCGTTCACCGACATCCACTTCTCGTGGGTGAAGCGGTCCCAGGCGGTGTCGCCGAAGCCGGTCTTGGGTTGTCGTCGAGGTCGATGTCGGCGCTGCGGATCGAGACGCCTGCGCCGCTTGAGGATCTTCTTCACGTCCCGGCTGGGCCCGGACAGGATCGCGCGGATGTTGCAGCCCTTGCGACGCAGGTCGGCGACCCGGCGGGCGATGTAGGCGCCGCGGTCCCCGACCCAGGCATACATCGTGATCCGGATCTGCGTGCCACCGGCGCAGGAGATCCGCTTGAGGCGCTTGACGACCGGGTCCTTCGGCCCGCGTGCGACGACCGCGCCGAACTCGGAGGTCAGGTCGCCGTGGTGGAAGGTCCGGGCGACCCTCTTCACCCGCTTGTCCTGGGCGAGCTGGCGGTGGATGAGCGGAGTAGTCGCGGAACATGCGGCTGCGGTTGGCCTGGGTGAACAGGTCGTTGAAGTGCGTCTTGGCGGCGTAGCGAGCGATGTTGGTGGAGCCGACCATCACCACGTTGCGGGCCTGCCCGGTCGTCGGAGAACAGGTAGAACTTCATGTGCTGGTTGCCGGCGCCCTTGCGGCAGGACTGGAAGCACACCTTCAGGTAGCTCGGCTCCTCGTACTTCTGCTCGCCCTTCTTCTTGTTGCGCGGGTGGCAGGCGTCCTTGAAGTGCGGGTCGATGTTGCTTCCGAGCACCCGGCGCAGCCGCTGGGTCGTCTTGGAGATGAAGTTGTCGTTGATGACCATCTGCACGGTGACGTTGCGGTTCTTGCAGGCGTCGATGAGCGCCTCGGTGATGTCACGCGCGGCTGTGCGAGTAGGTCGCGATCCGGATGATCGAGCCCTTCTTGGCGCGACTGGATCGACCGGCGGATGTGCACCATCGAGCGGTTGACCGCCTCACGGTCGCCACTCGGGTCGTTGAACCGCGCCCCGTTGGCGGGCGTGTAGGCGTAGGCCGTCCCGGCGCCGAGGCCGGCGATCACGAGGAGCAGGCTCAGCAGCGAGGCAGCAGACTGGTCTTCTTCAGCACGGAGAGGTTCCCCCGGGGGCTCGTGGGCCCCTGTCCGGGACCAGCAAGTTTCAGGCGGACCGGAAGACGATAACCGACAAACCGCTACGACTTCCGCATGGCGAGGTCGCGACGTGGCTCACAGACGGCGGGTGTGGTGCCGCCAGAGCATCTCGAAGTGGCGTGCGTAGGCCTGGTGGGCGTTGGTGCGCGGGATCGTGATCGTCACCTCGTCGTTGACCTCGGACTTGTCCGACCAGTTCTCCGACCCGGTCCACACGACCCGGGTCGGGGCACCGGCGTAGACGCCGTTGAGCGACATCCACTTCTCGTGGGTGAAGTGCTCCCAGGGCGTCTCGTCGAACCCGGTCTCGCGGTCGTCGTCGGTGTTCGAGGTCGGCGCTGCGCATCGGCGACCCCGCCACGACGGAGCACCCGCTTCACCACGGTGCCGGCGCCGCTGAGGATCACCCGGACCTCGCAGCCCGAGCGGTCCAGGTCGGCGACCTTGCGGGCGAGGTACTGCCCGCGCTCACCGACCCAGGCATACATCATCACCCGGATGACCGTGCGCCGCTTCTGCCCGAAGCCGCGCGGCGCCTTGCAGGATCGACCTGGTTGAGCCGCAGCCAGATCGGGTCGTTCTCCTCGTTGATCCGCGGGACGATCGCGCCGAACTCCGAGGTGAGGTCGCCGTCGACGACCAGCACGTGCGGCTCGGCGACGGGCACGTCGTGGGCCAGCTCGTGGTGGATGGTGCTGTAGGCCCGGTAGGAGATCTCCCGGTTGTTCATCGTGAAGAGGTCGTTCCAGTGCACCCGCGCGGCATAGCCGGTCAGGTTGGTGGAGCCGACCATCACCACGTTGCGGGCCTTGCCGGTCTGGGAGAACAAGAAGAACTTCATGTGCTGGTTGCCCAGCGGCCGGTCGAGTCGGCAGGCACCCGCGCAGATCTTCACGAAGCTGGGGTAGGCCCACGGGCTCGGCGAACTTCTTGGGGTTGCGCGGGTTGCAGCCGTCGTTGAACCGAGGCAGCAGGCCGGTGCCGAACGTCCGTCGCATCGACCGGGTCTGGCCCGAGGTCCAGTTGTCGTTGAGCACGAGCTGGATGGCGACCTTGCGCTTGCAGGCCCTGAGCAGCGCCCGGGTGATGTCGGGTCGGTCCAGGGAGTAGGTGGCGATCCGGATCATCGAGTGCTGGGGGGCGTGGTTGATCGCCTTGCGGACGTGCGACCATGGTGCGGTCCTGGGCGGCGCAGCTTGCCCGTCGGGATGTTGAACATCGCCCCTGGCGGCGGCTCGTAGGCCTGGGCGCTGAGGGTGCCCCCGCCCGCGAGGACGCGGCAGCGGCGAGGACGGCGATCAGCTTGCTGATGAGGGAACCCTTGAGCACCCCGACAAGGTAAAGGGTTTCCGTCCGGTTCGCGGGGTAAATGCCTCAAGAGCCGTGTCGGAATGTCTCCTGCCAGGTCCGGTCAGCGAGCGACTGTCCGCCCTGCCACACGGCGAGGTCGACGCGGACGTCGATCCGGTCACCGCGGAGCTGCAGGTCCATCGTCGACCGGACCCGGATCGGCGGGCGTCTCGGGCCAGGTCAGCTCGTACGTCGTCGGCGGCGCGCGGCCTGCTGCTGATGGCTGCGCGTGTCGACGCTCACGCTGCCCGCGTAGTCCTCGAGGACCGTGCCGCCGTGGGGTACGTCGTAGCGCTCGACCGTCCCGACGGCACACGTGGTCGTACGCCGCAGCACGTCGCGGTTGACCGACCAGGTCACCCCGTCGGCGTCCTCGGCGGAGGTGAGCGTGGCCCGGCACGAAGGTGGGTGCCGGCGCGTCGGAGTGCCGGCGTGAGTCGGCAGCACCAGCTCGGCGTGCGTGGACGGTCAGGCGTCACCGGCGCCGGGAGGGGCCACCGTGTTGGGCCAGTCGGCGCCGGCGACCGACACGCGCAGCCGGTGAGCCTGGGTCCGAGCCGGTAGGCGCACGCGTCGAGGTCGACCACGACGTCGTACACCTCACCGGGCATCAGCGGAGCCGGAGTCGCCGTGGACACCGTCGCGGAAGGCGAGGTCGAGCGAGCCACGGGTGACCAGCGCCGACGTGCCGTCGGGGAAGACGTCGTTGAGCTTCACCGACAGCGAGGCCGCGGGGGCGTCCGCGGCTGACCCGGAGCCGCAGCCGCGGATGACCGAGCGAACGGCCTCGCGCCGGCGGGTCGAGGTCCCAGGTCAACGAGTCGGCGTCGTCGTGGCGCTGGTCCCTCGAGAGCCCCCACGGCAGGTGGCCGGCACAGTCGATCCAGGCAGCGGTGCCGACGTCCGCGCGCACCGCGAGACGGCGTCCCCCCTCCGGGCACGCGAGCGGGTACGCCGTCGTCGTGGAGGCGGCCGAGGGCCACTCGTCGTGGATCCAGTAGCCCTCGTGGGTGTCCAGGTCCGGCTCCGGGTGCGTCGAGGTGCGGACGAAGACGTCGACGCCGTCCCGGTGGCCCTCCTCGTCGTGTCCGCGCAGCCAGCGGTCCCACCAGGCGACCATCTCGACGGTGAGGTCGATCCGCGGCCCGGGCATCGCCGTCTTCGGCGCGGCGTGCGCCCACGGTCCGGCCAGCAGCCGGTGCGGCACGCCGGCCTTGCGGAGCGCCTCGACGGTGCGGAAGGAGTTGTTGCGGTAGCCGTCGGCCCAGCCGGCGACGATCATCACCGCGCAGTCGATCCGGTCGTAGCCCGTGCCGTCGGGGCCGAGCCGCACCGACCCCTGTCGCCAGTAGTCGCCGTGCCGGTTCGCGCGGAGCCACTGGAACACCCACGGCTCGGTGATCTCGACGCGGCGCAGCCACTCCTCGCGCCAGCCGTCGCCCCAGACCGCGGGCACGGGTGGCAGCGCACGTCATCGGGGTCATGTAGTGGCAGTAGTCGACGAGGTCGACCATCCGCAGCGCACCGCCACGCCAGTGCACGTCGTCGGTCCAGCGGTCGTCGCTGGCGTAGATCGCGCAGACGGCCTTGAGCGCGGGCGGCCGCTCGCAGGCGAGCTGGAGGGAGTTGAAGCCGGAGTAGGACGTGCCCCACATGCCCGACGTTGCCGTCGCACCAGGGCTGGTCGGCGAGCCAGGCGATGACGGTGGCGAGGTCGGTCTGCTCGACCGACGGGTACTCGTCGTGGGCGTCACCGCCGGAGGAGCCGGTGCCGCGGAGGTCCACCCGGCACACGGCGTAGTCGAACTCGTCGCGCAGCCGCTGATAGCTCGTGCGAGTACGACGACGTCAGATCGTCCTTGCGGTAGGGCAGCGCCTCGAGCAGCGCCGGCTGCGGTCCGAGCCTCGCGTCCGGGAGGTAGAGGGTGGCAGCGAGGGCGACGCCGTCGGCCATCGTGATGGCCTCACGTCGAGCGGCGCGGCCGGGTGGTCACCGCCAACCCTCCGCGAGCACGAGGCCCTCGCTGAGGTTGCCGTCTCGACCGACCACGGTGGGGGCGGCGAGCATCGAGTTGAGGACGGCCTCCTCGGCGCAGTCCACGACCGCCTCGAAGAGGTCGTCGAGCGCACGGCCGACCGTCGTCGCGGTGAGGTCGGGTCGCTGGTCCCGGTCGAGCCGGAGCCCGGTGCCGATCCCCAGGAAGATCTCGCCGCTGCCGTGGTGGGCGACCGAGCCGGTCCTGGCCAGGCCGAGCCCGATCCTCCGGGCGAGGCGCGTGCACGCGTGAGCGTCGACCGGTGCGTCGGTCACCACCACCCCGAGGCAGGAGCCTGCAGGAGTGACGGGACCCGGGGCCGGTGGCAACGAGCGGCCGAGCGGTACGCCGGCGACGGTGAGACGCTCGCGCCGGCCGAAGTTGGTCAGCAGCAGCACGGCGACGGTGTGGCCGCCGGGTGTCCGCCGTGACGCCGTACCGATGCCACCCTTGTGGCCCAGACAGCTCATCCCGGTGCCGGCGCCGACCGCCCCCTCCGCGGGCGGCCGTGTTGATCCGCGGCTCTCCATCGCGGCCTGCCAGGCCGCGCGCACGTCGGCGTGGTCGACCTGCATCCGCCCGCAGTCGTTGAGGTAGGAATCGTCGCACTCACCGACGACGGGGATCACCACGTCGTCGGCAACGCCTGCGTGCTGCTCCAGGGCGATCTCGCACGCGGCGTCGTAGACGCGGCCGAGCTGCATCGTCGAGGTCAGGTAGACCGGCGTCTCGACGGCGCCCCACTCGCCGGCACTCAGGAAGCCGGTGCACTCGCCCGCCCCGTTGAGGACAGCGCCCCCGGCGGGCAGCGGCCGATGGTAGGCGTCCTCGGCGACCAGGAGGGTGGTGACGCCGGTGCGGGCGATGCCGCGACCGGCGGGTGGCGGCTCCTCGTCGCGCCAGACGGTGGCGTGGCCGAGACCCACGCCGGCGACGTCCAGCACGGAGTTGGTCTCTCCGGTGGGCAGTCGGCCGATCTCGATGCCCAGGTCACGTGCGCGGGGCGCTGGGGCAGCCATGCCGATCATCCTGTCGCATGAGTCAGGACGGTGGAAGGATGCGCCCATGAGTCTTCCGGTCGTCTGGTCGCCCGCAGACCCGGCTGCACCAGCCGATGCAGGAGATCTGGGTCGGCCGCCCGATTCCCGGCACCGAGGTCCCCGAACGGGTGGACCGGATCCTGACCGGCCTGGACGGGCACCGTCTGGTCGAGGCAGGGGTGCAGGACGACGCCGTGCTTCGCTGAGGTGCACGACCCCGACCTGCTCGACCTGGCTGGCCGCGGCGGCCGACCGGTGGGCGGCGGGGGACTACGACGAGGTGGTCGGTCAGGACCGCGTGGTGCCCTACCTGTTCCCCACTGCCGCGATGACCGGCGACATGCCGGTGCGGACACCGTCGGCGGTGCACGCCGAGGCGGGCAGCCACTGCTACGACACCTGCACGCTGGTGGGTCCCGGCACCTGGCCGGCGGCACGTGCGGCGGTCGACTGCGCACTGGCGGCCGCCCGGCTCGTCGCGGAGGGTGAGCCGACGGCGTACGCGCTGTGCCGCCCACCCGGCCACCACGCGACCCGCAGTGGGTACGGCGGGTCGTGCTATCTCAACAACGCCGCCGCCGCGGCCCAGGCCATGCGGGAGGCCGGCCATGGACGGGTCGCGGTGGTCGACCTCGACGCCCACCAGGGCAACGGCACCGCCTCGATCTTCTGGGCACGCGGCGACGTGCTCTATGCCTCCGTCCACGTCGACCCCCGTGCCGGCTGGTTCCCGCACTACTGCGGCCACGCCGACGAGACCGGCTCCGGGCCGGGGGAGGGGGCGACCCTCAACGTGCCCCTTCCCGAAGGTGCCGGCGACGAGCCCTGGCTCGCCGGGGTGCGCCGTCTCGTGGACCGGGTGGGCGACCACGGCGCCACCGCGCTGGTGGTCTCGCTCGGCGTCGACGCGGCGCTCGACGACCCGGAGAGCCCGCTGCAGGTCTCCGCGGAGGGCTACCGGGAGGCGGGCCGGCTGCTTGGCGGGCTCGGGTTGCCGAGCGTGGCCGTCCAGGAGGGCGGCTACCACCTCCCGAGCCTCGGTGGGCTCGTCGCGGCCTACCTCGACGGCCACACCGCCGATCGTCACGTCCGTGCGTAGACTCGAACGCTGACAGCCGCAGCGTGACCCCAGGAGGACCCCGATGGGACAGCTGGACCGGATCGCCGGCCCACGCGACCTGCGCGACCTCGCCGACGACCAGCTCCAAGAGCTTGCCGGCGAGATCCGCGACCGCCTGGTCACGACGTGCTCGCCCCGCGGCGGACACCTCGGGCCCAACCTCGGCGTCGTCGAGCTCACCTTGGCGATCCACCGGGTGTTCGACTCCCCGCACGACCGGGTGGTCTTCGACACCGGCCACCAGGCCTACGTGCACAAGATGGTCACCGGCCGGGCTGGTGCCTTCGACACGCTGCGCACGGAGGGCGGCCTGTCCGGGCTACCCCAGTCAGCAGGAGTCGGCCCACGACATCGTCGAGAACTCCCACGCCTCCACCGCGCTCTCCTACGCCGACGGACTCGCCAAGGCCTACGCCATCCGGGGGGAGGACCGGCACGTCGTCGCGGTCATCGGCGACGGCGCACTCACCGGCGGGATGGCCTGGGAGGCGCTGAACAACATCGCCGCGGGCGCCGACCGCCGCCTGGTCATCGTGGTCAACGACAACGGCCGCTCCTACACCCCGACGGTGGGCGGGCTGGCCACCCACCTGGCCACCCTGCGCACCAACCCGCGCTACGAGCAGGTCCTCGACCTGGTCAAGAAGCGACTCAACGGCGTGCGCGGAGTCGGTCCGGCGGTCTACGACGCCCTGCATGCGGTGAAGAAGGGCATGAAGGACGCGCTCGCCCCCCAGGGTCTCTTCGAGGACCTCGGCCTCAAGTACCTCGGCCCGATCGACGGGCACGACCGGGTCGCGGTCGAGCACGCGCTCACGCAGGCCAAGCGCTTCGGGGGGCCGGTCATCGTGCACGCGATCACCCACAAGGGCTTCGGCTACGACGCCGCCGTGAGGCACGAGGCCGACCAGTTCCACTCGCCGGGTCCCTTCAACGTCGAGACCGGCGAGGAGAACCCCAAGGGCCGGATCTGGACCGATGTCTTCGCCGAGGAGATGGTCGCGCTCGGCAACGAGCGCCAGGACCTGGTCGCGATCACCGCCGCGATGCTGCATCCTGTGGGGCTGCACCTCTTCGCCGCCCAGCACCCCGAGCGCACCTTCGACGTCGGCATCGCCGAGCAGCACGCAGCGACGTCCGCCGCCGGCCTCGCGATGGGTGGCCTGCACCCCGTGGTCGCGGTCTACGCCACCTTCCTCAACAGGGCCTTCGACCAGGTGCTGATGGACGTCGCCCTGCACAGGTGCGGCGTCACCTTCGTGCTCGACAGGGCCGGCGTGACCGGTGACGACGGCGCCAGCCACAACGGCATGTGGGACATGTCGGTGCTGCAGGTCGTCCCGGGCCTCCGGATCGCGGCGCCCCGGGACGCCAGCCGACTCCGGGAGCTGTTGCGTGAGGCGGTCACGGTCGACGACGCCCCGACCGTCGTACGCTTCCCCAAGGGCCCGCCCAACGATGACCTCCCGACGCTCGGCAAGGCTGGGCGCTGCGACGTGCTGGCCCGCAACGGCGCGAAGGACGTGCTGGTCGTCGGCGTCGGCTCCATGGCGTCGGTGGCAGTCGAGGTGGCCGAGCGGCTCACCGCGCAGGGCATCGGCGTGACCGCCGTCGACCCGCGCTGGGTCAAGCCGGTCGACCCCGCGCTGGTCGAGCTGGCCGGCGACCACCGGATGGTCGTGTGCGTGGAGGACAACGGCATCGTCGGCGGTTGTGGGTCTGTGCTGCTCCAGACGCTCAACGCGGCGGGAGTGAGCACGCCGGTGCGCCTCTTCGGCATCCCCCAGGAGTTCCTCGGCCACGCCAAGCGCGCGGCGATCCTCGAGCGGACCGGCCTCACCGCCCAGTCGATCGCGCGCGCCCTCATCGAGGAGCTCGCCGACCGCTCACCGTCGGTCACGGAAGACGGTCTAGTCCGGGACTATCCTGCTGCTCCATGAGCCTGTTCCGCACGAAGTCGGTCGAGCAGTCCATCGCCGACGCCGACGAGCCCGACCACCAGCTGAGGAAGAACCTTCACGCGATCGACCTCGTCGTGTTCGGTGTGGGCGTCATCATCGGAGCGGGCATCTTCGTGCTGACCGGCACGGTCGCCGCCTCCAACGCCGGTCCGGCGATCGCACTGTCGTTCGTGATCGCCGGGGTCGCCTGCGCCCTGGCGGCACTCTGCTACGCCGAGCTCGCCTCCACCGTGCCGGTTGCGGGGAGCGCCTACACGTTCTCCTACGCGACGTTCGGTGAGCTGGTCGCCTGGATCATCGGCTGGGACCTCATCCTGGAGTTCACCCTCGGTGCCTCGGCGCTGGCCGTCGGGTTCTCCGGCTACCTCCAGCAGCTCCTCGTCGGCACCGCCTACGAGGTGCCGGCGTCGGTGGCCTCGGCCGGTGACGGGCTGGTCAACCTGCCGGCGGTGCTGATCGCGCTGCTCGTGATGATCGTGCTGATCTTCGGGATCAAGCTCTCGAGCCGGATCAACCAGATCGTCGTCGCCATCAAGCTGGCCGTGATCGCGGCCGTCATCGTGGTGGGGATCGGCTACGTGAAGGTCTCCAACTACACCCCGTTCATCCCCGACTCGAAGCCCCCCGAGACGTCCACCGGTGGGTTCTCCGACCAGCCCCTGATCAGCAGCCTGCTGGGGATCGACCCGGCCGTCTACGGCATCGCGGGGGTCGTGGCAGGTGCCTCGATCGTGTTCTTCGCCTTCATCGGTTTCGACATCGTCGCCACCACGGCCGAGGAGGCCCACAACCCGCAGAGAGACGTGCCCATCGGCATCCTCGGCTCGCTGGCGATCGTCACGGGGCTCTACGTCGCGGTGAGCCTGGTCATCACCGGCATGCGGAGCTACGCGGAGATCGACCCGCAGGATGCAGCGCCACTGGCGACCGCGTTCGACGCCGTGGGCGTGGCCTGGATGGCCGATCTGGTCGCCCTCGGGGCCTGTGTCGGCCTCACCGTCGTGGTGATGATCCTGATGCTCGGTCAGTCCCGGGTCGCCTTCGCCATGGCGCGGGACGGGTTGCTCCCCAAGGGCCTGGCTCGCGTCCACCCGCGCTACGGCACCCCCGCGCGCATCACCGCGTTGACCGGTGTGGCGGTGGCCGTGATCGCCGGTCTGGTAGACCTGCGCACTCTTGCCGACCTGGTCAGCATCGGCACCCTCTTCGCGTTCGTCCTCGTCAGCCTCGGAGTGGTGATCCTGCGCCGGACCCGGCCCGACCTGCGGCGCGGGTTCCGGACCCCGGCAGCCCCGCTCGTCGCCACGCTGGCGGTGCTGCTCTGTGCCTACCTGATGCTCAACCTCACCGGTGCGACCTGGATCCGGTTCCTGGTGTGGATGGCGATCGGCTTGGGGGTCTACCTCGTCTACGGCCGGCGTCGCAGCCGCATCGGCCAGCGTGAGCGAGCCCGCCAACCCCTCTAGGCACTATGCGTCGATGCTCGACATGTCGCCGTAGCGTTCCCCGGTGGCAGCGTCGCGGGGGACCGCCTCCTCGAGCCGGGCCAGGTCCTGGTCGCCGAGCCGCAACGCTGCCGCGGTGACGTTCTCCTCGAGGTAGGCGACCCGCTTGGTGCCGGGGATCGGGACGACGTCCTCACCCTGCGCGAGCACCCAGGCGAGCGCCAGCTGCCCGGGAGTCGTGCCTTTCTCACGGGCGATCTCGGTGACCTTCCCGACCAGGGCGACGTTGGCGTCGAGCGCCTCGCCCTGGAACCGGGGGAAGGCCTTGCGACGCGAGTCGCTCTCAGCGAGATCGGACGGCGCGGTGATCGCGCCGGTGAGGAGGCCGCGGCCGAGCGGGGAGTAGGGCACCAGGCCGATGCCGAGCTCCCGGAGCAGCGGCAGGATCTCGTCCTCCAGGTGGCGGGTGAACAAGGAGTACTCCGTCTGGAGCGCGGTGATCGGATGCGTCGACTGGGCCCTGCGGATGGTGACCGGCGACGCCTCGGACAGGCCGAGGTGGCGGACCTTGCCGGCCTGGACGAGCTCGGCCATCGCGCCGACGGTCTCCTCGATCGGAACCGACTTGTCGACGCGGTGCTGGTAGTAGAGGTCGATGTGGTCGACGCCGAGCCGCTGCAGCGACGCGTCGCAGGCCGAACGGACGTAGTCGGGCTTGCCGTTGATGCCCAGACGCTCACCGTTCTCCCCGCGCTGGTTGCCGAACTTGGTGGCGAGCTGTACGCCCTCGCGGCGACCGGCGATCGCCCTGCCGACCAGTCGCTCGTTGGCGAACGGGCCATACATGTCGGCGGTGTCGAAGAAGCTGACGCCGAGGTCGAGCGCCCGGTGGATCGTCGCCACCGCGGCGTCCTCGTCCCGGGTGCCGTAGAACTCCGACATCCCCATGCAGCCCAGCCCCATCGTCGAGACGGTCAGAGCGTGGCCGCCGCTGCCCAGGGTGCGAGTGCCGAGATCGCTGTGCGTGTCCGTCATGACCGGCAGTCAACCCTGCCGGGCGCGGTCTGCGTCAAGTACTGATCGAAATCCATCGCCAGTCAGGTCCAGCAGCGCTCGGTCCCCCGCCCGAAGGGGCTATTGCGGGACTGTGACGGTGTCCGCGATGCTGCCTCGGCGGTGGCCGTTCGGAGGGGGATCCAGGTGGCAGAGGTTCGCGGCGCACGTGTGCCGGCCGCGAGAGTGCTCCTCGTGGCGTCGTTCGGGGCGTTCCTCGCCTTCCTGGACGCCACGATCGTCAACGTCGCGTTCCCCTCGATCCGGGAGTCTTTCCCGGGCACCTCGATCGGCGACCTGTCCTGGGTCCTCAACGCCTACAACATCGTCTTCGCCGCCTTCCTGATCGTCTTCGGCCGGCTGACCGACCTACTCGGTCGTCGACGCGCCTTCCTTCTCGGGGTGCTGATCTTCACGGTGGCCTCGGTCCTGTGCGGCGCGGCGCCCACGGTGGAGCTTCTCGTGGGAGCGCGGGTCCTGCAGGCGCTCGGCGCGGCGATGCTGGTGCCGGCCTCGCTGGCTCTGGTTGTCGAGGCATTCCCCGAAGAGAAGCGCGCGCACGCGATCGGCCTCTGGGGAGCAACGGCGGCGGTGGCTGCCGGTCTCGGGCCGCCGACCGGCGGCGCCCTGGTCGAGATGGGCGGTTGGCGGTGGGCGTTCCTGATCAACCTGCCCTTCGGTCTCGTCGCGCTCTGGGTGGCGCGTTCTCAGCTGGTCGAGAGCCGTGCACCCGGTCGGCGTACGATGCCCGATCTCGTCGGTGCGGCGCTCCTGGCCGCCTCCTTGGCACTGTTGAACCTGGGGGTGATCAAGGGCGGCGACTGGGGGTGGTCCTCCGGATCGACCCTGACCATCTTCGCCCTGAGCGCTGTGGTGGTGGCGCTCTTCGTGGTCAGCTCGCGACGGCATCGAGCCCCGGTGCTCGACCCGGCGCTCATGAGGATCCCGTCGTTCGTCGTCGCCAACCTCGCGACGTGCCTGGCGGGGTTCGGCTTCTTCGCCTACCTCCTCACCAACATCTTGTGGCTTCAGTACGTCTGGGGCTACGAGGTTCTCGAGGCCGGGCTGGCCCTCGTGCCGGGCGCGGTCGTGGCCGCCGTCGTCGCCGCGCGACTGGGTCCTCTCGCGGAGAGGTACGGCTACCGCCTCTTCGTCGTGCCTGGCGCACTGGTCTGGGCTGGCGCGTACCTCTGGTACCACCAGCAGGTCGGGGTGGAGCCGGCGTTCTTGACGCAGTGGTTGCCGGGACAGGTCCTCAGCGGCATCGGGGTCGGCGCAACCTTGCCGCTGCTCGGCAGCGCTGCACTCGCGGCCGTGCCCGGCGGACGCTACGCGACCGCCTCAGCCGTGGTGTCGAGTGCGCGCCAGTTCGGCGGGGTGCTCGGCATCGCCCTGCTGGTGGTCGTGCTCGGCACCCCGACAGTCGAGAACGCCGTCGAGGTCCTCCACGACGGCTGGATGCTGTCGATCGTGGCGTTCGTCGGGGTCGCCGCCCTCTCGTGGCCACTGGGGCGGCTCGAGGCCGTATCGGTGGTGACGGAGGACGGCGACGCGATCACCGCCCGGGTCGAGGCGCCGTTGCCCCGGCCCGCGGCACCGGAGGCGACGACATCACTTCCTGGCTCCCACGACCTGTCAAGGGTCGGGCTCTTCTCTGGTCTCTCCGCTGAGGCCCGCCTGCGCCTCGAGGAGGCATCCGTCGTGCGGGTCGTCCCCGCAGGAGCGTGGTTGATGCGTGCCGGCGATCCGACCGGTTCGGCCTACGTGGTCCAGCGGGGACGCCTCGAGGTGCTCGTGGACGGGGCCCTGGTGCGCGAGCTCGGGGTCGGCGCCGTGCTGGGTGAGCTGTCGCTCCTGACCGGCGAGCGACGGTCCGCGGGTGTCCGAGCGCGTCGAGACGCCACCGTCCTCGACATCCCGCGGGAGGCGTTCGACCTGCTCCTCGCCACCGACCCCTCCGCCTCGAGAGTCGTCCTCGTCCAGGTTGCCGAACGGCTGCGTACTGCCGGGGCAGCCGTCGCCGCCGAGGGACCGCTGCAGCCGACAGTGATCTCGGTGGTGGGGCTGCACAGGGGCAGTGGGGCGATCGAGGTCGCCGACGTGCTGGCCCGTCGGATCGGCGAGCACCGGTCAGTCGTGATGCCAGGAGTGGTCGGACCCGACGGTCTCGATCTGGCGGAGCGTGACCACGACCGGGTGCTCCTGGTCGCCGATGGTCCTGACGACGCCGATCGGCAGGCTGAGGGCCAGTGGCGTGACTTCTGTCTCCGGCAGGCGGATGCGGTCGTGCTCGTGACACGCAGCGACCTGCCTGTGCCCGAGTGGCTGGGCAACGCGGAGGGGCGCCAGCCCGACCTGGTGCTGAGGGGCGAGTCACCCGAGCCTGCCCGTCGAGCCGCCTGGGTCGCCGCGACCGACGCCTGGCAGCTCACGGTGGCCGACCACGACCTCACCGGATCCCTCCGTGCGGTCGCAGACCGGCTGGCCGGTCGCGCGCTCGGTCTCGTGCTCTCGGGTGGCGGGGCTCGTGCCTTCTGCCACGTCGGGGTGCTTCAGGAGCTGGCCGCCGCCGGGGTGCACGTCGACCGTGTGGTCGGGGCCAGTGTCGGCGCGGTGATCGCCACCCTCCACGCCTCCGGTCTGGACGGTGACGAGATGGAGGAGGCACTCTACGCCGAGTTCGTGCGGCGGAACGTCTTCGGGGACTGGCGCATCCCCACGCAGTCGCTGGCCAAGGGCGAGCGGATCCGTGCCGCCCTGATCCGCCATCTCGGCGCAGACGCGATGATCGAGGGCTTCCCGCGTCAGCTCCGCACGGTCAGCACGGACCTCGTCACCCGCACCCGCCAGGTGCACCGACGGGGAAGTGCCGTCGACGCGGTGCGTGCCTCCGTCCGGTTGCCGATCCTGTTCGCCCCGATCCCCGATGAGTCCGGCCGGTTGCTGGTCGACGGCGGCGTCCTCGACAACCTGCCCACCGACCTGCTGGTCGAGCGGGACGAGGGGCCGGTGGTGGCCGTCAACATCTCGATGGGTGGCGGCGGCCGGAGGGGCCCACGCGCCGGGCCGCCCCGCGTCCCCGCACTGGGCGAGACTCTCCTGCGCACGATGATGATCGGCAGTGGCGGCGCGGTCGCTGCCGCCCGCGCCGCCGGAGCCTGGGTGATCACGCCCCCCACTCTTGGCGTCGGCCTCCTGGAGTTCCACCAGATGGACGAGATGGTGCGTGCCGGTCGAGCTGCTGCGAGGGCCTTGCTGGAGGAGGCCGGAGGAGACCTGCGAGACCTCAGGAGACCGGTCGCCCACCTGGCAGGACGAACGACTCCGTAGGCAGCCGGTCGAACGACGCGACCACGGTGCAGGCGTCGTCGCTGATGTCGCAACGCAGGATGTCGCCCGAGGCGGTTGTCTCGTCGTACTCCCTGAGCGCGAGCACGGCGAGCACGTCGTCACCGGTCCACGCGAATCCGAGGTGGTACCGGTAGCCCTCGACCGTGGGCTCGAGGGCCTGGCCGTCGTCGGTGGCGTAGACCGAGAGGGTGTCGTGCTCCTCGGCCGCCAGCAGCCGACCGTCCGGAGACAGGTGGCCGGTGGTCGCCTCTGCCAGGACCGGACGGGCAGTGTCGATCTCCGCCCCGGCGGCGATGCCCCACCGCGGACCGCCGTCGACCGTCCAGGCGAGCGTTCCTGACGCCGCGTCCAGCAGCCTTGTGACGACCGCGTCGTCCTTGGTCGCCGGGTCCTCCCAGGGCGTCGCCGTGCCCACCACGGTCTCGGCGCCGGACTCGACGTCGTAGCGCACCAGGTCGGAGCCGTGAGACCAGTAGACGGAGCCGTCGTCGACCGCGAAGATCTCCGCGCCCTGATCGCTCGGTTCGATCGACGCACCGGCCGCCTGGTCGTCGACGCGGGCGACCTCGTCGCCGGTGGCGAAGTCGTGGACGACGTATTGCGGGTGGCCGTCGTCCGCGCGCTCTGTCCACGCCACCAGGGAGCCGGAGTCGTCGGCACTGAGCCGCCCGCCCTCGGCCCGGCCGACCACGTCGGAGGTGGTGCCGTCGTAGAAGCGCACGTCGCCGTTGTGGGAGGTCAGCACGACCCCGGCGTCGGTCTGGACGTACGACGCCACCGGGACACCGACATCGAAGCTCCGGGAGCCTTCGTGGATCGTCGAGCCGGTCGCGAACGTCGGCTCGCGCGTGGGGACGAATCCGTCGGCAGCCAGACTTCCCTCCGTCTCCCACAGGTGGGAGGCGGTCAGTGAGCCAGTGGCCACTGCACCGGCGACAACCACTGCGGCGACCCCGGTGGCGAGACGCCGACGGCGCACCCGGCGGTCACCGACCCGGACGATCGCGTCCAGGTCGATGGGGGGCATCGGCGCGGCATCGGCGCGTTCGCGCAGCACGTCCGTGAGCAGTCCGGTCATCGGGTCACCACCAGTTCGTCGAGGGGAAGCGGTCCGGCACTGGAGCCGAGCTGCTTGCGGAGCTTCTTGAGGGCCTGCGCCACCTGGCTCTTGACCGTCCCGACGGCGCATCCCATGGCATCGGCGGTCTGGGCCTCGGTGAGGTCCTCGTAGTAGCGCAGCGTGACCGCGGCCCGCTGCCGCGGCGGGAGCTGCTGGAGGGCGGCCCACACCCAGGCCCGGGTGTCGGTGTCCTCGCTGGGTGCGGCGATCAGGTCCGGCAGCGCGTCGTGCGGCTGCTCGTGCCACGATTTCTTGCGCCGCCACGAGATCGCGGTCGTGGTGATGACCCGCCGGGTGTAGGCCTCCGCGTTCGCGACCTCGCGCAACCGCGGCCAGGCGACGTACGTCTTGGTCAACGCCTCCTGCAGCAGGTCCTGGGCGAGCGCGTGCTCACCGACCATCAGGTAGGCCACGCGGTGCAGCGCCCTGGATCTGGCTGCCACGAACTCCGCGAATGCGGCTGTGTCCCGCGTCGCCATCGAACCCCCTGCTCATCGGGGTCGCTCGCCGACCCGCCTGCAGGGTAGACGCGCTGACCGCGAAGAAAGGTTCGGGGCGAAACTCTGTCGCAAGACCGATGCGGTCCGGCCTGCGCTGTCCTACCGTCGATGCGTGACCACGACGGCGGGCCCCGCGCCGATTCCCCTGCGCCTGCGGAGGGGGATCGTGCCCCCGCGGCTCGACGTCGGCGTCGCGGTGGTCTTCGTGCTCCTGACACTCGCGGAGGCAGTGCTCAACGGCCAGATCCAGTCCCCTCTGCTGCACGTCGTCGTCGCGGGGTCCGCGATGGCTGCTGTCGCCTGGCGGCGGGTCTTCCCGGTGCCGGTCGCCCTGGTGGCCGTGGTCGCCAACCTGGCCATCAACCCGAGTCACGAGTTCTCGACGTTGCTCTGCCTGGTGCTGTTGTCCTACACGGTCGGGGTCGAGACGGTGCCGCCGCAGAGCTGGATCGGCCTGGGCGTGGTGCTGGTCCCGTTCGTCGGTGGGATGGCGCTGCGGGGCCTGGTGCCCAGCGACCTCGCAGCGGCGATGGTCTTCCTGGTGGGACCGTGGTCGGTCGGCGCGGCCGTGCGGCAGCGCTCGGCCTCCGCAGCCGAGGCGATCGCGCGGGCCGAGCGTCTGGAGCGCGACCTCGAGCTCGCCGACGAGCGCGCGGCGATGGAGGAGCGCACCCGGATCGCCCGCGAGCTCCACGACATCGTGTCGCACTCGATCAGCGTGGTGACCATCCAGACCCAAGCGGTACGGCGCAGGCTGGGCCCTGAGCAGGCCGCCGAGGCAGCCGACCTCGCGGCGGTCGAGGCGACCGCGCGCGAGGCGCTGGCCGAGATGCGCCGCCTGTTCGGGGTGCTGCGCGCCGAGGGTGAGGCGGTGTCGCTGGCGCCCCAACCCGGGCTCGGTCAGCTCGAGCGGCTCCTGGACCAGGTCGGCACGGCCGGCTTCGGCACCCGGCTCGTGGTGAGCGGAGAACCGCTCGACCTGCCGGCGGGTGTCGACCTGACCGCCTACCGGATCGCCCAGGAGGGTCTCACCAACGCACTGCGCCACTCCGGCGGCACCGTGGCCACCGTCCACGTGGACTTCCGCCCCGAAGCGCTGACGGTCACCGTCGAGGACGACGGCCGCGGCTGCGCCCGGGCCGCCGGCGACGGCCACCTGCCCGGGCACGGGCTCGTCGGGATCCGGGAGCGCGTCGCGTTGTACGGCGGCACGGTCGACCTGGTCGACAAGCCGGCTGGAGGCACGGTGCTCTCCGCTCGCCTGCCGCTGAGGGAGCAGCCATGACGTCACTGGTGATCGTGGACGACCAGGGCATGGTGCGGGCCGGCTTCCGCTCGCTGCTCGAGGGCGAGCCGGGGCTCGAGGTCATCGGTGAGGCCTCTGACGGGGAGCAGGCCGTGGAGGTGGTGAGCAGACTCCGGCCCGAGGTGACCCTGATGGACATCCGGATGCCGGTGCTGGACGGCCTGGCCGCCACCCGGCTGCTCGTGGAGCGCGGAGTGGCCGACCCGGGTGCTCGTGCTGACCACGTTCGACCTCGACGAGTACGTCTTCGAGGCGCTCCGCGCAGGCGCCTCCGGCTTCCTGTTGAAGGACGCGCCTGCGGAGGAGCTCGCCGCCGCGATCCGGACGGTCGCGGCAGGCGACTCGCTGCTCGCTCCCGGCGTGACGCGGCGGGTCATCGATGCCTTCGTGCGGCGGGTGGCTCCGCCGACCCCTGGGCCGGACCGGAAGGTCGACCTGCTCACCCCCCGCGAGCTCGAGGTGCTCGGCCTGCTGGCCCGGGGGTTGTCCAACCTCGACATCGCGACGCGGCTGTTCGTCTCCGAGGGGACCACCAAGACCCACGTGAGCAACGTGCTGGCCAAGCTCGGGCTGCGCGACCGGGTGCAGGCCGTGATCTTCGCCTACGAGAACGGTGTCGTCATCGCCGGCGAGCCGACGGCGCAGGATCCGTCGTACGGCTGAGCCGGATCTCTGTCCTGCGCCGGATCCGGTCCAGGCGGCGACGCAGCAGCCTTGGTGTCACACCTCGGAACCCACCAAGGAGCCACCTCATGACCATCCTCTCGCCCCGCCCGGACCTCGACGACCGTCCTCCGGAACTCGGCTCGTCCGCCCTGACCGTGCGGCGCGGCTTCCTCGTCGCCGCCCCGGTGCTGGCCGGGATCTTCGCCGTCGTCGGTGCCTACGCCGATCCGGCCGCCGGAATCATGGACGACGCTCTCTTCAAGCTCTATGCCGACAATCCCGGCCCCCTGCAGTTCAAGTCGCTGGGCTTCCACTGGGCCTACGCGTTCTGGATCGCCCCGGCGCTGCTCATCGCGCCCTACGTCCGCGGCCGGGGCGCCTGGCTGGCGAACGTGACGGCGTTCATCGGCTTCGCGGGCCTGACCACGCTCCCGGGCATGCTCTTCATCGACTGGTACGACTCCGCCCTTGGTCAGCTCTACGGCCCCGAGGCCACCGCCCGGGTCGATCGACCTGATGGGCCAGATGTGGGGTGTGAGTGCGTTCCGCATCCCAGGGATGGTCGGCTTCCTGCTCTCGCTGCCGCTCACCGCGCTCACGCTGTGGCGTGCCGGCCTCGCCAGGTGGTGGGCGATCCTGCCGGTGGTCGCCGGCTTCCTCGCCTTCATGCTCAGCAACGTCATGTGGTGGGGCTGCGTGATCACCACGGTCTGCTTCGCTGCGTTCTCCGTGATCCTCGCGAGGGCCACCCGTCCCTGAGGCACGACGAGAGGCCACTTCCCGCACGACACGCCGCGAAAGCGGGTGGGAAGGTGGCCTCTCGCCGAGGAAGGATCAGTGGAAGGTGCGGCCGGTGACGCTCTCCGAGATGCCCTCCCGGTCGAGGAGCTGGGTGAGGCCGCCGTTCCAGAACGAGAAGCCGGCCCCGGTGATCATCGCCAGGTCGAGGTCCTCGGGGGCGGCGACGACTCCGTCGTCGAGCATCCGACGGGCCTCGTCGGCGAGCGCCGACAGCGTCCGCGCCCGGACCTCGGCCGGCTCCAGAGCGGTGCCGTCCTCGGGCACCGCGAAGATCTTCGCGACCTCCGGGTCCACCGAGAAGTCGGGCAGGTAGACGCTCGACTTGCCCGCGGCGACCAGGGCCTGCAGGTTGGGCGAGACGTAGAACCGGTCCGGGAACGCGGCGTGCAGGGACTCGTTGTTGTGCAGGGCGATGGCCGGACCGACCAGGGAGAGCAGGAGATGACGGCGGCATCGGTGCCACCCCGGCGAAGGCGCCGTCGGCGACCGCGAGCGGGGTGCCTTCGTCGACGATCCTGCCGACCTCGCCCATGAAGCGACCCAGCAGCCGGTTGACGATGAACGACGGGCTGTCCTTGACCAGGATCGAGGTCTTCTTCAGCGCCTTGCCGGTGGCGAAGGCGGTGGCGAGCGTCGCGTCGTCGGTCTGCTCGCCGCGAACGATCTCGAGCAACGGCATCACCGCGACCGGGTTGAAGAAGTGGAAACCGACGACGCGCTCGGGGTGGTCGAGGTCGGCGGCCATCTCGGTGATGGACAGCGAGGACGTGTTGGTCGCGAGGATCGCCTCGGGGGAGACGATGGCTTCGACGTCGCTGAAGACCTGCTTCTTGATCTTCAGCTCCTCGAAGACCGCCTCGATGACGAAGTCGGCGTCGACGAGCGCAGCGGCCTTGGCGCCTCGTCGACCGCTCCGGTCACGAGCGCCTTGAGCCGGTTGGCCTTGTCGGGGCTGACCCGACCCTTGTCGAGGAGCTTGTCGATCTCGGCGTGCACGTAGCCGACACCCTTGTCGACGCGCTCCTGGTCGAGGTCCGTCAGGACCACGGGCACCATCAGGCGGCGGACGAAGAGCAGGGCGAGCTGGCTGGCCATCAGGCCGGCGCCGATCAGGCCCACCTTGGTGACCGGGCGTGCCAACGATCTGTCGGGCGCCCCAGCCGGGCGCTTGGCCCGCTTCTGCACGAGGTCGAAGGAGTACAGCCCGGCCTTCAGCTCAGGGGTCATGACGAGGTCTGCCAGAGCCTCGTCCTCGGCGGCGAATCCCGTCTGCCTTCGTCGACGGTCTTGGCGGCCGCGATCAGCTCGACAGCTCGGTAGGCGGCGGGTGAGGCGCCGCCGGTCTTGGAGTCGGCGACGCCGCGGCCCTTGGCGACCGGCAGCGTCCCACGCCTCGCCGCGGTCGACCTCGGGCCGGTCGACGCTGACGTCGCCTTTGAGCACCCGAGCCGCCCAGAGGAGCGACTGCTCCAGGAAGTCGGCACCGCCGAACTCCGCGTCGGCAAGACCGAGCTCGTAGGCCGGTGACCGGTGAGGGTCTTGCCCTGGTTGAGCGGGTTCTCGAGGATCAGCTTCACGGCGGTCTCGGCACCGACGAGGTTGGGCACCAGCCAGGCGCCCTCCCCAGCCCGGGATCAGGCCGAGCATGACCTCCGGCAGCCCGAGCGCGGGCGCGCTGTCCTGGACGGTGCGGTAGGTGCAGTTCAGCGCCACCTCGAGGCCGCCGCCGAGGGCGAGACCGTTGACGAATCCGAAGGTCGGCACGCGAGCGTCGCCGAGCCTGCCGAAGACGCCGTGCCCGATCTGCGCGATCAGCTGGGCGTCGTCGCGGCTGCGCAGGCCGGCGAAGGCCGGACAGGTCGGCGCCGGCGGCGAGGATGAACGGCTTGCCGGTGACGCCGATCGCTGCCACGTCGTCGCGCGCGAGGGCTGCGTCGAGCACGTCGTTGAGCGAACGCAGCGACCTCGGCCCGAAGGTGTTGGGGCGGGTGGTGGTCGAGTCCGTTGTCGAGGGTGATCAGCACCATCGTTCCTGCGCCCTGGGGGAGAGCGACGTCGCGTGGCCTGGCCTCGGTGACGACCTCGTCGGGCGACATGGCAACGGCACGGTCGAGGAGCTCTCGGAGCTCAGCCTCGGATCGGGTGGAGGAGCTTGGCGAGACCATCAGGCGACCTCTTCCTCGGTGCCGGTGAAGTGCGGGTTCTCCCAGATCACGGTGCCGCCCATCCCGATGCCGATGCACATCGTGGTGACGTCCGTAGCGGACCTCGGGGCGCTCGGCGAACGTCGCCGCGAGCTGGTTCATCAGGCGGACGCCCGAGGAGGCGAGCGGGTGACCCATCGCGATCGCGCCGCCGTACGGGTTGACCCGTGGGTCGTCGTCGTCGATGCCGAAGTGCTCGAGGAACGCGATCACCTGCACGGCGAACGCCTCGTTGACCTCGAACGCGCCGATGTCGCCGATGCTGAGCCCGGCCTGGGCGAGCGCCTTCTCGGTGGCCGGGATCGGGCCCGCGCCCATCACCTCGGGCTCCACTCCCATGAACGAGTAGGCAACGAGCCGCATCTTGATCGGCAGGCCGAGCGCGCGCGCGGTCTCCTCGTCGGCGAGGAGGGCCGCCGTCGCGCCGTCGTTGATGCCGGCCGAGTTGCCGGCAGTGACGCGGCCGTGCGAGCGGAACGGGCGTCTTCAGGGCGGCGAGGTCCTCCAGTGAGGTGCCTGGACGCGGCGGCTCGTCGGTGGTGGCCAGACCCCAGCCGGCCTCGGCGCTGCGCGTGGCGACGGCACCAGGTCGGGCTGGATGCGGCCGTCGGCGTAGGCCTGCGCAGTCTTCTGCTGCGAGCGCACGGCGTAGGCGTCGGCCCGGTCCTTGGTGATCGAGGGGTAGCGGTCGTGCAGGTTCTCGGCCGTGTTGCCCATCGACAGTGCCTCGGGGTCGACGATCTTCTCCGACATGATCCGCGGGTTGGGGTCGACGCCCTCACCCATCGGGTGCCGGCCCATGTGCTCGACGCCGCCCGCGATGACCACGTCGTACGCGCCGAAGGCGATGCCGGACGCCGTCGTCGTCACGGCGGTCATCGCGCCGGCACACATCCGGTCGACGGCGATAGCCGGGCACGCTGCGGGGGAGTCCGGCGAGCAGCGCGGCGGTGCGGCCGATGGTCAGGCCCTGGTCGCCGATCTGCGTGGTCGCGGCGATCGCCACCTCGTCGACCCGATCCGGGGGCAGGGCGGGGTTGCGGCGCATCAGCTCGCGGATGCACTTGATCACCAGGTCGTCCGCACGCGTCTCGGCGTACTGGCCCTTGGCCTTTCCGAACGGGGTGCGCACACCGTCGACGAAGACGACCTCTCGCGACTGTCGGGCCACGGGGGCTCCTTTGCTGGTGGCGGATCGATCAGCAGACAGCTCGATGCTACTGGCTGGTAACAATCACGGCCAGGTGCGCCGGTATGGGACGCGTCACGTCGCGTCGACCCGGGCTCAGCGAGGCGACAGCGTGAGCGAGGCGTCGTCAGCGCCGAACGAGACCTTCTTGGTGGCGCGCTTCACCGTCGCCGCGAAATCGATCGAGGAGCGTCCGGGGGAGCGGGTGGCCAGCGACGTGGTCACCTGCTTCCACGACCTGGTCAGCCTGACGCGTTCGGCGCTCGCCGAGAGGGTCTTCCCGTTGCGCACCTCCCGCAGTTTCAGTTTGAGTGTGGAGCCCGGCCCGATCGCGCGGACCCACACGCTGGCGGTGTAGGTGCCGGCGCGGGACTTGCTCACCCAGTCCCGGGAGTCGGCCAGGCCGATCGTGCCCCTGCCCGCCGTGCGGGTCACGCGCACGGACCAGGATCCGCGATGACCCTGGTGGACCCGAGCCAGCTTCGTGCCGGCGCGGGGGGAGGGTCGCCACCCACGCAGCGTCTTCTCGAAGCCGGGGTTGCCGATGAGGTTCTTGCCCGAGGTCGCCGGAGGTGTCGGGGTCCCACCCGGGGGCGGCGGGGGTGGGGTGGGATCTCCCGCCGCCGATCCGCCGACGTCGAAGACGAAGAGTGCGTGGTCGAGCGGGTCGGTGGCGGGCCGGAAGTCGAAGCCGTCGGAGACCCACAGCTGCTCGGCGATCACCTGGACCCCCCGCGCGTCGAGGATGCCGTACGGCGAGAGGTCGAGGTCCCAACCCGGCACGACGGTCCTGGCGCCCCAGTCGACCCGGGTGACCGTCGACGGTGGCCGCGCGATGAAGAGGTCCCGGCCGTCGTCGGTGAAGTCCAGACCGTAGATGCCGGAGACACCGGGGACCCCGAAGGTGCCTCCGAGCGTGTTGCTGGCGTAGCTGTAGGTGCGCAGGGTGGAGTCGGCACCCAGGTAGACGGTGCCGTCGCCCGGGTTCCAGCCGGCAGCGGAGACCTTCACGTCGCCCAGGGGCCTGTAGGAGTCCAGCTGCAGGGTCCCGGACGTGCGGGTCAGCCGGAACGCCGTCGGCTTGAGGTCGGCCGCGCAGCAGTTGCCGGAGAAGACGAGGAGGATGTCCTTGCGCGCGTCGTAGGCCAATGCCTGGATGTCGTCGGCACGGGTGGTGCCCGCGCGCTCCCCACCGCCCAGCTCCGTGACCGCAGCGAACTCGGAGCCGCGGATCTTGCGCTTGAGCGCTCCGGTCGCGGGGTTGACCTCAAAGATGGCGCGGCCGTCGTCATCGGCGAGCCAGAGGGAGTTGTCCCGCGCAACGTAGGCCGAGCCCTCGTGGTCGCTCATACCGAGCGTGGACCCGGGGAACGGGGTGGTCTGCAGGGTGCGGACGAGCCGCAGCGACGGTGTCGGCGGCAGTGTCGCCCCCGCGGGGGTGGTCCCGGCTGCCCAGGTCAGGGACGACGCGATCAGCATCAGCGCAACCAGGAGCCCACGGGGACGGTCTACGCACGTTGCGGTCATGAGGACAGGTTCACCCCACGGTCCGGGGACCGCCCCCCACCAACAGGGTGAATCCGGCTACGACGGATGAGGGATCAGGGTCTGCACGGTTGAGTGCCCTCGCGCCTGCGGCAGAGGTCGGCAGACAGATCGGGCATAGTGAGCACGAACGTGGTGTTGGGTCGGGAGACGGACCAGATGAGGGAGGCGGCATGGCGACCAGCGATGGTGCGACCGGGGCGGGACGCTCCGTGCACATCGTGGACGACGTGCCCGAGCTCGCCGAGATCGCGGGTCACGTCGGCGGTCCGGTGCTGGTGCACGCCCTCGACGGTTTCCTCGACGCCGGCAACGCGGGGTCGCTCGCGATCGCGCACCTCCTCGCCGGCGACGCCGGTCGCGTGGTGGCGAGCTTCGACATCGACTCGTTCTACGACTACCGCGCGCGGCGTCCGCCGATGACCTTCAGCGAGAACCGCTACGAGGACTACGAGGCGCCACGGCTCGTCGTCCGGGTGATGCGCGACGCCTTGGGGTCGCCGTACCTGCTGCTGCACGGCCCCGAGCCCGACACGCGCTGGGAGGGGTTCGCCGCCGCCGTGCGCGAGGTCATCGAGCACTTCGGTGTGCGCCTGACCGTCTCCCTCGGCTCGGTGCCGATGGCGGTGCCCCACACCCGGCCGGTGATGCTGACCAACCACGGCACCTCGACCGACCTGCTGATCCACGAGAACGTGTGGAGCGGCCAGATCCGCATCCCCGCCAGCGCCCAGGCACTCCTGGAGCTCCGGCTGGGGGAGTGGGGGCACTCGGCGATGGGCTTCGTCGCTCACATCCCGCACTACGTCGCCCAGTTCGACTATCCCTCGGCCTCCGCCACGATGCTGGAGTCGGTCGAGGTGGTCACCGGCCTGGAGTGGGACCTCACCCCCCTCGAGCACGCAGGCGCGGTCCGGCTCGGCGAGATCGGCACACAGATCTCCGACTCGGCCGAGGTGGCCGACGTGGTCGCCGGCCTGGAGCAGCAGTACGACGCCTTCCACCGACCGGGCGCCTCCGACTCGGAGGAGACCGCGCTGCCGCTGGCTGAGGAGCGCGACCTGCCGACCGGTGAGGAGCTCGGCGCCGAGTTCGAACGCTTCCTTGCCGGCCTCGACCGTCGCGACGACGACTAGCACCCCCCCGCCCCAGATCCGAGGAGACCCGAAGCGCGTGCCCAGATCAGCCGAGGAGCTCGTCGAGCTCCTCGACCTCGAGACGATCGACGTCAACCTGTTCCGTGGCATCCAGCCCGACACCCGGCTCCAGCGGGTCTTCGGTGGCCAGGTCGCAGCCCAGGCGCTCGTGGCCGGGGTCCGCACCGTCGACCCGCCCAAGGAGGTGCACTCGCTGCACAGCTACTTCCTGCGGCCCGGTGACCCCACGGTGCCGATCGTGTACGACGTCGAGCGGATCCGGGACGGACGCTCCTTCGCCACGCGTCGGGTGGTCGCCCGCCAGCACGGCCGCCCGATCTACTACATGACCTTGTCGTTCCAGATCAGCGAGGACGGGCTCACCCACCAGGACGTGATGCCCGAGGTGCCCGCTCCTGCCGACGCCCCCGACCTCGCGAAGCTGCTGTCGCGTGGCGACGAGGACGCGAGTCAGTGGCTCGAGGAGTGGGCCGCTCTCGAGCTGCGCTGGATCGGGGACTCGAGCCCTCGCAGGGGCACGCTCGACGGCAGCGAGCAGCCCGCGCAGAGCCGGATCTGGATCAGGGTGGCGGGCACGTTGCCGGATGACCCCCTGATGCACCGCGCCGCCTTCACCTACCTCAGTGACCTGTCGTTGCTCGGGTCCGCGCTGGTCCCGCACGGTCTCCGGGTGGGTGACCCGCGGATCCAGTCCGCGTCACTCGACCACACGATCTGGTTCCACCGTCCGCTGCGCGCCGACCAGTGGCTGCTCTATGACCAGCACTCCCCGTCGGCCTCCGGTGCCCGCGGGCTGGGGATCGGGCGGGTCTTCAGCGAGGACGGCGTCCTGGTCGCCACGGTGGCACAGGAGGGGCTGATCCGGCCGGTCGGCTGACGTCCTCCCGCTGCGCCTGAATGACAGGCGTGTAACACACAAATCCCTCAGTTGGGCATACAGACACGCCGATGGTCTGGTTACATCTGTGCAGTCGTGTGACCAATGGGAAGCAGTGTGACATGAGTGAACTGGCCGGGACGACGCTGCGGCGTGCCGGGACCCTGCTCGTCGGCCTCGGTGCCTCGTTCGCCCTGGCCGGACCGGCGCACGCCGTACCCGTGCCCGACTACGAGATGCCCTTCGCGTGCGGCCAGGCCTGGGAGGGCAGCACCCGCCCCAGCCACAGCCCGAACGCCAACTCGGTCGACTTCAACCGCGTCCCGGACCTGGGTGAGGCAGCGCTGGCGGCCGCTCCGGGAGTGGTGACCCGGGTCGAGGACCTGGGCCGGCGCAGCTACGGCAAGTACGTCGTGGTCGACCACGGCAACGGCGACAGCACGCTCTACGCACACCTCGACAAGCTCTGGTCGGTGGTCGGTCAGCGCGTCGACCAGGGCGCGGTGCTCGGTCTGGTCGGGACGTCCGGTGGCTCGTCCGGTCCACACCTGCACTTCGAGGAGCGACTGAACAGCAAGGTGGTCGCGCCGTACTTCCACCAGGCCGCCTTCGTGATGCCGCGGACGCAGACCTCCAAGAACTGTGCTGACGTCCCGGTCGTGGGTGACTGGGACGGTGACGGCATCGACGAGGTCGCGGTGTTCCGCCGCGCGGCCACCGCGAAGTTCCGCCTCGCCCAGGACGGCGCCAGGCCGGCGATCGTCGGCTGGGGTGTCTCGACCGACCAGCCGGTGGTGGGTGACTGGGACGGCAACGGTGTCGCAGACCTCGGCATCCGCCGGCAGAAGGGCAACCGGTTCTGGCTGCGCGGCGCCGACGGATCTTCGACGGTGACCCGCTTCGGGGCGCGTCCGGACCTGCCGGTCTCCGGCGACTGGGACGGCAACGGGACGACTGACCTGGGGCTGTGGCGCCCTCAGAAGGCGAAGTTCATCCTCCGCAACCCCGACGGGTCCAAGTCGCGGGTCACCCTCGGGGCGGTCGGCCAGCTCCCGGTGAGCGGCGACTGGGACGGAGACGGCCGCACCGACCTCGGCGTCTTCGATCCGCCGTCGGCGAGCTTCACCCTGCGCACTGTCGGCGCCGATGGGCTCCCTGTCCTGACGGTCATCCCGTACGGCCTCCCCACCGATCTCCCGGTGACCGGCGACTGGGACGGCGACGGCGTCACCGACCTGGGCATCTGGCGGCCGTCCACCGGTACCTACGACCTGCGGCTCTCGCCGCCTGCCGCCCGCGGCACGGCGACGGTGACTTCGGTGAAGTTCGGCCGCAAGCGCTGAGGTCAGCCGGCCTTGGCGACCCGGCCGAGCAGGTGGACCGCGTCGTCCTTCGGCCGGCGCAGCGCGAACGCGTAGTCGTCCCCGGTGCGTGCCGAACCGAACCCCACGGTGCTGGGCAGCAGCACCGGCTTCTTGAACACGACCTCGACGCGGGCGGCTTCGGGCAGCCTGCCGTCGAGCGCGGCCAGGCAGCGTGCCGTGCTCCACATGCCGTGGGCGATCTGGCGCGGGAAGCCGAAGAGCCTTCGCGGTCAGGCCGTAGAGGTGGATCGGGTTGTGGTCCCCTGAGACGGCGGCGTAGCGCCGACCGAGGTCGCCGGGCAGTCGCCACCGCACGCCGCCGGCCGGGACGTCCGCAAGGCTCGGCTCGTCTCGGGGCGTCTCGGGGTCGCCGTCGCCGGGGCGCAGGAAGGTCGAGGTCGACTCCCAGACCGGCTCGCCGGCGCTGTGCACCTCGGTGCGGATCTCGAAGACCCGACCCTTCGGGTGCGGCCGGAGGCCCGCTGTCCGGGCGGTGACCTGGAGCCTCTCGTCGGCCGTGACCGGCCGGCGCTGGGTGATGGTGTTCTCCAGGTGCACGGTGCCGACGGCGGGGAAGGGGAACGCCCGGTCGGTCATGATCGCCATGTGCAGGCCGAACCCGAGCAGGTGCGGGTAGGTGATCGGCAGCGCCTCGTGGAGGGGGAACCCGCAGACCTCGGCGTACGCCGCGACGTGGGACCGGTCGACGACGACGTCGTGCCGGGTCAGCACCAGCTCGGGCAGCGTGGAGCCGGTCTTGCGCACCCCCGGAAGCTGGTTGACCAGGGGCACCGACGGGAGTGCGGCCCTCAGCAGCAGGGGCAGTCCGGAGGCAGGTGCATCGACGACGCGGGGCTCGGTCATCGGGTCACGCCCCCAGCATCATCTGGCCGCAGACCCGGACCACGTTGCCGTTGACCGCCGTGGATGCCGGATTGGCGAACCAGGCGATCGTCTCCGCCACGTCGACCGGTAGCCCGCCCTGGGAGAGCGCGTTCAGCCGACGGCCGACCTCGCGGGTCGCGAACGGGACGGCAGCGGTCATCTGGGTCTCGATGAATCCGGGGGCGACGGCGTTGATGGTGATGCCGTTGTCGAGGTCGTCGGCCAGGCTGTCCACCAAACCGATCACGCCGGCCTTGGACGTCGCGTAGTTCGTCTGGCCGAGGTTGCCGGCGATCCCCGCGATGGAGGCGACGCCGACGATCCGGCCGTTGTCGTTGAGCAGCTTCTGGGCGAGCAGCTCGGTGGTGATCCGCTCGGGCGCGGTCAGGTTGACCGCGATGGTGGAGCCGAAGGTGTCCACCTTCATGTTGGCGAGCCGCTTGTCGCGAGTGATGCCGGCGTTGTGGACGACGATGTCGACGCCGCCGAACTGCTCCTTGACGTGCTGCGCGATCCGCTGAGGCGCGTCCTTGCCGGTGATGTCGAGGGTGAGGTGGTCCCCGTCCAGCTCGGCCATCACGGTCTGGAGCTCGCTGGCCGCCTGGGGCACGTCGATGCCGAGGACGGTGGCGCCGTCGCGGTGCAGCACCCGGGCGATCTGCTCGCCGATGCCCCTGCTGGCGCCGGTCACCAGCGCGAGCTTGCCGGCCAGGGGGCGGGTCCAGTCGGCGACCTCCTCGGCCGCGTCGAGGGCACCGTGGCTGCCGATCCGCACGACCTGGCCGGAGACGTAGGCGGACTTGGGGGAGAGCAGGAACGCGAGGGTCGAGGTCAGCGCGCCCGGGTGGTCTTGAGCCTCGCCGGCGACGTAGACGAGCTGGACGGTGCCGCCGCGGCCGAGCTCCTTGCCCAGCGATCGGGTGAAACCCTCGAGGGCGCGCTGGGCCACGCGCTCGGCGCCGTGCACCGACTCCGGAGGGCTGCCGAGCACGACGACACGCGGGCAGCTCTCCAGACTGCGCAGGAGGGGGGTGAAGAACTCCTGCAGTGCGACCAGGTCGGCACTGGAGGTGAGCGCGGTGGCGTCGAAGACCAGCGCCTTGTAGCGAGCGGCCCCGGGGGCAGCCGGTGGTGCATCGCGCACGTGGGCGACACCGAGCGCGTCCAAGGCGGTGGTCACGGCCTTGTCGAGTCGACCTTCGCCACCCAGGGCGACGACGCCGTCGACCAGGGGGGCGCCCGGTGTCCACCGCTCCAGGGTGACCGGGTTGGGCAGCCCGAGGTTCTTGGCGAGCAGCTGGCCGATCGGGGTGTGGATCAGGCTCTGGTAGCGGTCGCTCATCGTGTGGTTCCTCGTTCCTGGTGGTCGAGCCGGTCCTGCGGGTGGTCGAGCTGTCGTGCGGGTGGTCGAGCTGTCCTGCGGGTGGTCGAGCTGTCCTGCGGGTGGTCGAGCTTGTCGAGACCACGTTGTAACGCGCCGTGCAACTCGGAGTCCACCGTTGGTGACGTGGCCCTCACGAGGTTTCGTTCCGGCGTGTTACCGGCAAGTATGTACACATGCAGACCAGCACGCGTCGTGTCGCCGTCGTCGGTGGCAACCGGATCCCTTTCGCCCGCTCCAACAGCGCCTACGCCCATGCGTCCAACCAGGACATGCTCACCGCTGCGCTCGACGGTCTGGTGTCCCGCTTCGATCTGCAGGACGAACGGGTCGGTGAGGTGGTCGCCGGCGCCGTGCTCAAGCACAGTCGCGACTTCAACCTGACACGCGAGGCGGTGCTCGGCAGCAGGCTGGCTCCGGAGACGCCGGCCTACGACCTCCAGCAGGCCTGCGACACCGGCATCCAGGCCACGATCGCGGTCGCCAACAAGATCGCTCTCGGCGCCATCGAGGTCGGTATCGCCGGCGGCGCCGACACCACCTCCGACGCGCCGATCGCAGTCAACGAGCGGCTCCGCAAGGTCCTGCTCGAGGCCAATCGCGCCAAGACCTTCCAGGGTCGTCTGGCCGCCTTGGCCAAGGTGCGTCCGGCCCACCTGGCGCCGTCGATCCCGCAGAACAAGGAGCCCCGCACCGGGTTGTCGATGGGGGAGTCCGCTGCCCTGACGGCGCTGGAGTGGAACGTCGGCCGGGAGGAGCAGGACGCGCTTGCCGTCGCCTCACACCACCACCTCGCCGCGGCGTACGACCGTGGTTTCATGGACGACCTGGTCACCCCCTTCCAGGGGTTGGAGCGCGACCAGAATCTCCGCCCCGACTCCTCGGTCGAGAAGCTCGCGACGCTCAAGCCGGTCTTCGGCACCGGGGTCGCGGCCACGATGACCGCAGCGAACTCCACCCCGCTGACCGACGGCGCGTCCGTGGTGCTGCTGTGCTCGGAGGACTACGCCGAGTCGCGGGGCTGGGAGCCGCTGGCGTTCCTCACGTTCTACGAGACCGCCGCGGTCGACTACGTCCACGGTGGCGAGGGACTGCTGATGGCCCCGGCCTACGCGATGCCGCGGATGCTCGACCGGGCCGGGCTGGGCCTCCAGGACTTCGACTTCTACGAGATCCATGAGGCGTTCGCCTCGCAGGTGCTCGCGACCCTGAGGGTGTGGGAGGACCCGGTCTTCTGCAAGGAACGGCTCGGCCTCGACGCGCCGTTGGGTGCCATCGACCGGGACAAGCTCAACGTCGTCGGCTCCTCCCTGGCCGCCGGACACCCGTTCGCCGCCACCGGTGGCCGGATCGTGGCGACACTGGCCAAGCTGCTCGCGGAGAAGGGCTCCGGCCGCGGAGTCATCTCGATCTGCGCAGCCGGCGGCCAGGGCGTCACGGCGATCCTGGAGCGCTGACCGGGGGCCTCGTTGACCAGCATGCCGACGCGGAGGCGGTCGGTGGCTGCCTCGTGTGACTGGGAGTGACACCCGGTGTCACGAGTCGTCCACAGGCACGAGCCGACGCACGCTCTCGATCGTGTCTGCCTCGTCGGCCGACTTGTCGTCGCGGTAGCGCAGCACTCGGGCGAAGCGCAGCGCCAGGCCGCCGGGGTAGCGCGTGGATCGCTGCAGACCGTCGAAGGCGACCTCCACCACCTGCTCGGGGCGCACCTCGACCACGTGCCCGGACCGTGACGTCTCCAGGTCCAGGAAGCGTGCGGTCTGCCAGGTCAGCATCTCGTCGGTCATGCCCTTGAACGTCTTGCCCAGCATCACGAAGGAGCCAGTCGTCGCGTCTCGGGCGCCGAGGTGGATGTTGGACAGCCAGCCCTCGCGGCGTCCGCTGCCCCACTCAACGGCGAGCACGACCAGGTCGAGGGTGTGCCGCGGCTTCACCTTCACCCAGGCAGCGCCGCGCCGGCCGGCGGCGTACGCCGCGTCGAGGTCCTTCACGACCACACCCTCGTGACCGGCCGCGATCACCTCGGCGAACAGGTCTCGGGCGACGCCGACGTCGGCGGTCAGCCGCCGTGGCACCAGCGCCGACTCGGGCACGACCGCTGCGAGGCGGGAGAGCCGTTCGCGCGCGGGGAGGTCGACGAGGTCCTCGTCGTCGATGAGCAGCAGGTCGAAGAAGTAGGACGTCAGCGGCACCTGGGTGCGCAGCGCGTCGACGTCGACCCTGCTCGCGGTGCGTGCGCCGGTCTCCTGGAAGGGACGGGCCCGACCGGCAGCGTCGAGGGCGATCGCCTCACCGTCCAGGACGAGCCGGTCCGCCGGGAGACCGCGCACGAGCTCGACCACCTCCGGCACCCGGTCCGTGATGTCGTCGAGGCTCCGGGTCCACGCACGCACCACCTCGCCGTCCTTGTGGACCTGCAGCCTGATCCCGTCGAGCTTGGTGTCCACGGCCACCTCGACCGGGCCGTCCGGACCGGCGAACCCGAGCATCGCCTCGTCCAGGTCGGGCGCACTCGAGGCGAGCATCGGCCGGACCGGACGCCCGACCTCGAGCCGGAACGTGCCCAACCCTGCTTCGCCGTCGCGCAACGCGGCCACAGCGACCGGGGCCGTCGCTCCCGCGAACATCGCGGCTCGACGCACCGCGGCCGGGGGGACACCTGCGGCCGCGGCGACCGCGTCCAGCACGAGTGCGTCGAGCGCACCTTGGCGCAGCTCACCGGTCACGAGGCCGCGCAGGTAGGCCTGCTCGTCCGCGGTGGCTCGGCCGAACAGGCCCGCGACCTGTCCCTCGCGGATCGCCTTGGACCCGGCGCCGCCGACCTCGGAGAGCCTCTCGAACGCGGCATCCACGCCCCTCACGTCGAGGGATGGCGACGCCGCCGGAGACGGAAGGTCCTGCAGGCCGCGCCAGCCGAGGCCCGTGCGGCGCTGACGGAGAGATCCGCCGAGATAGTGCGCCACCACCGACACGACGTCGTCGCCCTCCGCGTGCGCACGGCGTACGACGTCTGCGAGGCTCGCCACCTTCGCCTTGCGCGACCGGGTGGCCCGCACCGCGGCGTGGGCCTGGACCAGCTCGTCGAGCAGCACCGCACCATCATGCCCTTCTCACGGAGGCGGGCCCCACGAGACCCGCCCTACGCTGGGCACGTGTCGACCCCGTGCCCTGAGCTGACCCGCACCTGGCAGCCGGCCTGGCCGTGCCCGATGCGTCAGGTGCTGGCGATCCTCCGCCGCGGAGGCGGCGACCCCACCTTCCGCACCGATGACGACGGTGCCGTGTGGCGTGGGGTGCGCACTCTGGAGGGTCCGGCAACCCTGCGGATCCGTCAGGACGCTGCCGGGGTCGTGCAGGCCTCCGCGTGGGGCAGCGGTGCGGCGTGGGTGCTGGAGTCGCTGCCGGCCATGCTCGGTGCGCAGGACGACCCCACCGGCTTCGTGGCCCACCATCGCGTCGTCGCCGAGATGCACCGCCGTCATGCGCATTGGAGGATCGCCCGCACCGGTCTCGTGATGGAGGCGCTCGTCCCGGCCGTCATCGAGCAGAAGGTCACCGGCCAGGAGGCCTTCGCGGGCTTCCGCATGCTCGTGCACAGGTACGGCGAGCGGGCACCCGGACCGGGGGCCGACCGCAAGCTGTGGGTCCAGCCTGCCGCGGAGACGATCAGGACCATCCCCTCCTGGGAATGGCTGCGCATGCACATCGACCCGGCCCGGTCGCGCACGGTCGTCCGCGCCGCACAGGTCGCCTCGTCGATCGAGCGCACCGTCGGGCTGGCGTCGGACGAGGTCGACCGGCGGTTGCGGAGCCTGCCGGGGATCGGCGTGTGGACCTCGGCCGAGATCCGCTTCAGGGCTCATGGCGACGCCGACGCGGTCAGCTTCGGCGACTACCACGTGGCCAAGAACGTCGGGTGGGCGATCACCGGGGAGGCGGTCGACGACGACGGCCTGGCCGAGCTGCTCGAGCCCTATCGGCCACATCGCTACCGCGTGCAGCGGCTCGTGGAGCTCTCCGGCGCACATCGTCCGCGCCGAGGGCCCAGGATGGCGCCGCGACGACACCTGCCCACCTGAGCGGGCTCCCGTCGGGACGCGTCCGTCGACGGTGTCGACCTCACCGGCTCTCGAGCCAGCTCCGGGCAGCCTCGGGGGAGAGCGGACGCGCGAGGTGGTAGCCCTGCACGAGGTCGACCCCCAGGTAGCGCATCAGGTCGAGGGTGGGCTGGTCCTCGACCCCCTCGGCGGTGACCTGCAGGTCGAAGCCCCGCGCGAGGTCGACCACCGATCGCACCACGGAGCGCGCGTCCTCCGACCGGACGGCCGCGGACACGAACTGGCGGTCGACCTTGACCTCGGAGAACGGCTGACGGGTCAGCTCGGTCAGGGAGGAGTACCCGACCCCGAAATCGTCGAGTGAGAGGTGGAAGCCGTGGATCCGCAGCTGCGTGAGTGCGCCCAGGGCGCGGCGCGTGTCGTGGTAACGACTCGTCTCCGTCAGCTCCAGGATCAGGGCCGCGGGGTCCACATTCGCCGACAGGCAGTGGGAGTCGAGCCGGGCGACCAGGTCGTCCTCGTCGATGCTCGCCCCGGAGAGGTTGATCGAGAGCTGCGGACCGGGCGGCAGACCGAGACCGGCGAACCAGGGCAGCGACAGCTCCAGGACTCGCTCGGTCAGGTCGGCGATCAGGCCGTACTCCTCGGCAAGAGCGACAAGCGGGCCCGCCGGGACCGGACCGCGGCCGGGATCGATCCAGCGCACCAGGGCCTCGAAGCCCCCGAGCGCGCCCGTGGTGCAGTGCACCTTCGGCTGCAGGGCGATCGAGAGCACCCCCGGGGTGGTGACGGCCGCCTTCACGGCCTCGGGGGTGACCCAGTCCGGCAGCGGCTGCTCGCGAGGAGCCTCCGCCGAGCGCGGATCGCCGCCGAGAGCCGACTCGATCTGCCGTCGTGTGAAGGGCTTGGTGAGCGTGCCGGAGATGCCCAGTCCGTGCTCGACGGCGAAGCGGCGGGCGGCCGCAGCAACCCGGGCCTCCAGGCCGGTGACGATCACCACGGCAGCCGTGCTCCTGCGCTGAGCCAGCTCGGCCAGCACCTCGATCCCGTCGAGCCCGGGGATGATCAGGTCGACGACCACGATGTCGGGACACCAGGTCCTGACCAGCTCGAGGAACTCGACGGGATCTCCGGTGTGTCGCGCGTCGTAGCCCGCCGCGATCGCGACCCGTTCGATCGTGGCCGCCACGGCGAGATCGTCGTCGAGGACCAGCACACGCAGGCCGGTCACGGTCGCCCACCGACTGCCGGCACTCGATCGCCCAGGGCCTGCCGGACCCGGTCGGCCAGCTCCGCGCGGGCGAAAGGCTTGCCCAGCACAGCGTGCTCCTCGCCGAGGCGGTCGAGCTCCCCGGCGTCACCGGTGATGAGAAGGACACGGAGCTGGGGCCGGAGCACGCGCGCCCGGTCCGCGAGCTGCAGGCCGGTGAGCCCACCGGGCATGGTCACGTCGGAGACGAGGAGGTCGAGGTCGGGGTGGGCTGCCACCAGGGCGAGGGCCGACGGTCCGTCGGCGGCGTCGAGGACCCGATAGCCGAGCGACTCGAGCTGGCGCCGGGCGACGCGCCGTACGGAGAGGTCGTCCTCCGCGAGGAGGATCGACTCACCGTTGCCGCCCGGTGCGGCCAACGGCGCCTTGGCCGGGCTGCTGTGCTCGTGCGCGACCGGGAGGTACAGCCGGACGGTCGTCCCTCGCCCCGGCTCCGAGTAGAGGCTCACATGGCCCCCGGACTGCTTCGTGAAGCCGTAGACCGTGGCGAGACCCAGCCCGGAACCCTCACCCGGGGCCTTGGTGGTGAAGAACGGGTCGAAGACGCGCTCCCGGTCCTGCGAGGAGATGCCGGTGCCGGTGTCGCTGACCGACACCACCAGGTAGTCCCCGGGCCGGACCTCTGCGTGGAGTGCCGCGTAGTCGGCGTCGAGCTCACAAGCAGACACGTCCAGGGTGAGCCGACCGCCCTCGACCATCGCGTCGCGGGCGTTGAGGCACACGTTGAGGATCGCGCTCTCGAGCTGAGCGCGGTCGGCGAGACACCGCACTCCCTCGGTGCCGCCGGTCCGGCGGATCTCCACGCTCTGCGGGAAGGTGCGGTGCAGCACGGCCAGCAGCTGGTCGACGAGGTCGTCGAGGTCCACATCCGACGGCTCGAGGCTCTGACGCCGGGCGAACGCGAGCAGGGCGTGGGTCAGGTCGGCCCCCGACCGGCTGGCGTCCACGATGCTGGTTGCCATCGCGTGCAGGTCGGGACGGGGAGCGGTCTCCTCGGCCAGCAGCTCGGCATTGCCCAGCATCACGGTGAGCAGGTTGTTGAAGTCGTGGGCGATGCCGCCGGTGAGCTGTCCGAGGGCGTCGAGCCGGTGCGCGTGTGCCAGCTGCTCGGCCAGGGCACGCTGCTCGGTGATGTCACGGAAGTACACGGTGAGACCCTCCGCGTGCGGGAAGACACTCACGTCGAGCCACAGACCGAGCGGTTCGTAGGGCGCCTCGAACCGCACCTCGTGACCCTCATCCGTCGCGCGCTGGAAGGCCTCGGCGAACACACCTCCCCGGGCGGCCGGGAAGGCCTGCCAGATCACCTGGCCGACCAGCTCGCGATGACCGACACCGAGCAGCGTCTCGGCGTTGGAGTTCAGCAGCAGCACCCGCCAGTCCCGGTCGAGCGACAGCACTGCGTCACCGATGCTCTCGAGAGTCTCCGACAGCTTGGCGGCCAGCTTGCTCGACTTCTCCTCCAGCGATCGTTGGTCCTCGATGTCGATGCAGGAGCCCCACCACTTCACGATGGATCCCTCTGGTGTCCGCTCGTCGACCGCACTGGTGAGGTGCCAGCGGTACTCCCCGTCATGACGCCTGATGCGGAAGTCGACGGAGTAGGGGGCGCCGGTCCGCCAGGACGTGTCCCAGGCGGCTGTGGCCCGCTCACGATCCTCGGGGTGCAGCAGCCCGGCCCAGGCGCTCCCGAGGATCTGCCCTGGAGCGGCGCCGGTGTAGTCGGCCAGGCCCCGGCTGTAGTAGTCGATGCCGCCCTGGGGGTCGGTCGTCCAGACCAGGAGCGGCATCGCGTCAGCGAGAGTCTCCAGATCTCGCTTCCGGGCGGCGACCTCGAGCTCGGCGAGCTTGCGGGCGTGGATGTCCTGGAAGGCACCGTCCACGTGGGTGGGCACGCCGTCGACGCCCAGGCGTGCCCGACCGATGGCGCTGACCCACCGCTCCCGTCCGTCGTCGGCGCGGATCTTCAGCTCGAGGTCGTAGGGCTCGGCGCGCTCGACGCAGGCGGTGAAGGCAGCCGTGACGACGGCCCGGTGCTCGGGGACGTAGAAGTCGATCCCCTCTGCCACCGAGACCGGCGCCCCGGGTGGGAGCCCGTGGATGCGGTAGACCTCGTCGGACCACTCGGGGTGGTTCGTGCGCAGGTCGACGGTCCAGCCGCCGAAGTGGGCCGCCCGGCCGGCGAGGTCGAGGAGGCCCGTCTGCCGGAGCAGCTCCTCCTGGGTGCTGGACAGGGTGTTGCGGGTGCTCAGGAGTCGCCGGTCGCCGTGGATGACCACCAGACCCAGCCACGCGCTGGCGGCGATGGCGACGAGCGAGATCAGGCGGTTGCTCAGCACGTAGGAGAACGGGACGCCTCCGGGCGTCTCGGGGGCCAACCCGAGGCCGATCAGGGTCGAGAGAGCGGCTGCTGTGGCCACTGCCACCAGCAGGCGGGGGCTCCGCGCGAGTGCCGCGGCGAAGACGACCGGGACGTACAGCAGCCCGACGGCGACGGCCAGCGGGGTGACGAGGTCGATCGCCACGATCGCGAGGACGGCCGCCCCTGAGAGGACGCCGATGAGGCGGGCCCTCGGATGAGTGGCGCGCTCGGCACCCGTCGAACCTTCCACGTGCTTGCCCCCTGGCGCGTCCGCCTCACGCATTCCCCCGGTGTTCTCTCATCAGACGATACTCGCTGGGACAAGCCGCAGGCGGGCATCCGCAGGCACCAGGCGGGCGCCGGCGACGTCACAGCAGTGGGCGGAAGGGACGAAGCACCAGCTCGGTGAACCGCCGATGGAGGCCTCGCGAGGCCCACTTCTCAGCGGTCAGCTCCACGCAGTTCTCGAGGTCGTTGGTGAAGATCCGCTCCATCTCCTCGGCCATGCCGGCGTCGATGAACTCGACGTTCACCTCGTAGTTTCCGGTCATCGACAGGCGGTCGATGTTGGCGGTGCCGACGGTGGCCCAGCGACCGTCGACGGTCGCGGTCTTGGCGTGCACCATCGCGCCGGCGAACCGGAAGATGCGCGCGCCGGCGTCGAGCAGCTCGCCGTAGAAGCCGCGCGAGAGCCAGTCGGCCACGACGTGGTTGGAGGTGCGGGGCACCAGCAGCCGGACGTCGACCCCGCGGCGCGCGGCAGCGATCAGGGCGTCGACGAAGTCGTCGTCAGGGATGAAGTAGGCGCTGGTCATCCAGATCCGGGTGGAGGAACGGTTGATCGCCTCCAGGTAGACGCCGCGGATGGGGAACATCCACAGCCGCGGAACGTTGCGGTGCACCCGGATGCGGGGCTCCCAGTCGGCGGCCGCCTCGAGCAGGAGCGGCCGGGCGCCGGCGCGCGGGCGGCGGTGCAGGTTCCAGAAGTCCGCGAAGGCACGGCCCAGGTCCCAGACGCCGGGGCCGGTGATCTTGACGTGCGTGTCACGCCACTCGGTGGCGTAGGGGGTGCCGATGTTGTAGCCGCCGACGAAGCCGACCTCGTCGTCGACCACCATGATCTTGCGATGGTCGCGGCCGTAGCGGCGCAGGTCCAGGAACCGCCAGCCGGCGTTGTAGACCGGGTAGGCCAGCACCCGTAGTCGCGGCCCGAAGCGCTTGAACCGCGGGTCGACGACGGCGTTGGCGAAGCTGTCGTAGATCGCGTAGACCTCGACGCCCCGACCGGCTGCCTCCGAGAGAGCCCGCTTGAAGCGCTCGCCGACCTCGTCGCCCTTCCAGATGTAGGTCTCGAAGAGGATGCGGTGCTGCGCGCCGTCGATGGCGGCCAACATGTCGTCGTACAGGTCCTGCCCGAAGGTGTACGTCGTCACCGTGCCGTCGCCGACCTGCACCACCCGGGGTGCCGAGACGGGGAACGGCTTCGGCTTCTTGCCCCGGCGCCGGTAGGAGTCCACCAGGGTGAGCGTCACCATGATGAGCACCTGCAGACCGAAGGCCGTCATCAGCCCGCGCCGCAGCGTGCTGCCGAGGGCGGGGAGGGTGGCACTGCGCCGGGTCACGTCCCGACCCTAGCCGTCCGCCGGGACTGTCGGATGTCCGTCGTACGCTGACCGGCATGAGGCCCATCACCGATCTGCAGCGCAGCGTCGCGCCCTTCAAGGTGGAGTCCGACTACCAGCCTGCGGGCGACCAGCCGACCGCGATCGCCGACATCGAGCGGCGGATCCTGGGGGGCGAGCAGGACGTCGTGCTGCTGGGCGCCACCGGGACGGGCAAGACCGCCACGGTGGCCTGGGCGGTCGAGAAGCTGCAACGCCCCACCCTCGTGATGCAGCCCAACAAGACGCTGGCCGCCCAGTTCGCCAACGAGCTGCGCCACCTGCTGCCCAACAACGCGGTGGAGTACTTCGTCTCCTACTACGACTACTACCAACCCGAGGCCTACGTCCCGCAGACCGACACCTATATCGAGAAGGACTCCTCGATCAACGAGGAGGTCGAGCGGCTCCGGCACTCGGCCACCAACTCGCTGCTGACCCGCCGCGACACGATCGTGGTGTCGACCGTCTCCTGCATCTACGGCCTGGGCACTCCCCAGGAGTACGTCGACCGGATGGTGCGGCTCAAGGTTGGCCAGGAGCGGGACCGCGACAAGCTTCTCCGCCGGCTCGTGGAGATCCAGTACACCCGCAACGACCTGGCGTTCACCCGCGGGACGTTCCGGGTCCGGGGCGACACGCTCGAGGTGTTCCCCGTCTACGAGGAGCTCGCGATCCGCATCGAGTTCTTCGGCGACGAGGTCGAGCGGCTGATGACGCTCCACCCGGTCACCGGCGAGGTGGTCACCGAGGACACCGAGCTGCACATCTTCCCGGCCACCCACTACGTCGCGGGGCCGGAGCGGATGGAGCGGGCGATCGCCGGCATCGAGACCGAGCTCGACCAGCAGCTCGCGACGTTCGAGAAGCAGGGCAAGCTCCTGGAGGCGCAGCGGCTGAGGATGCGCACGACCTATGACATCGAGATGATGCGCCAGGTCGGCTCCTGCTCGGGGATCGAGAACTACTCCATGCACATCGACGGGCGCAGTCCCGGCTCGGCGCCCAACTGCCTGCTCGACTACTTCCCCGAGGACTTCCTGCTCGTCGTCGACGAGTCCCACGTCGCCGTGCCACAGATCGGCGGGATGTACGAAGGCGACATGTCCCGCAAGCGCAACCTCGTCGACCACGGCTTCCGGCTGCCGAGCGCGATGGACAACCGACCCCTGCGCTGGGAGGAGTTCCTGGAGCGGATCGGCCAGACCATCTACCTCTCGGCGACTCCGGGCAACTACGAGCTCGCCAAGGTCGGCGGCGTCGACAACGTCGTCGAGCAGATCATCCGACCGACCGGGCTCATCGATCCCGAGGTGATCGTCAAGCCCACCAAGGGGCAGATCGACGACCTGATCGACGAGATCAACGTCCGCACCGAGCGCAACGAACGGGTGCTCGTCACCACCTTGACCAAGAAGATGTCCGAGGACCTCACCGACTACCTCCTCGAAGCCGGCATCCGCACCCGCTACCTCCACAGCGAGGTCGACACCCTGCGACGCATCGAGCTCCTGCGGGAGCTCCGCCTCGGCCAGTACGACGTCCTGGTCGGGATCAACCTGCTCCGCGAGGGGCTCGACCTGCCCGAGGTGTCCCTCGTCGCCATCCTCGATGCCGACAAGGAGGGGTTCCTGCGCTCGGACAAGTCGCTGATCCAGACCATCGGCCGAGCTGCGCGCAACGTGTCCGGCCAGGTGCTGATGTACGCCGACAAGGTCACCCGGTCGATGGAGCACGCCATCGACGAGACCAACCGGCGCCGCGAGAAGCAGGTCGCCTACAACACCGCCCACGGCGTCGACCCGCAACCGCTGCGCAAGAAGATCGCCGACATCACCGAGATGCTCGCCCGAGAGGACGAGAGCACCGAGGAGCTGCTCAAGACCTGGCAGCAGCTCGACCCGAAGGCCAAGAAGGCGCCCGTGCCCGGCTTGGGCAGAGAGTCCGGGAAGCACGCCAAGGAGCTGGCCGGGCTGCCCAGCCACGAGCTCGCCGAGCTGGTCCAGCAGCTGACCGAGCAGATGCACACCGCGGCCGCCGAGCTCCAGTTCGAGCTCGCTGCCCGGTTGCGAGACGAGATCCAGGACCTCAAGCGCGAGCTGCGTCAGATGGTGGAGGCCGGCGCCCGGTGAGTCCCGAGGAGCTGGCCGCGCACGCCCTCGGGAAGCCGGGGGCGTGGCCGGACACCCCGTGGGAGAACGACTCGGTGGCCAAGGTCGGTCCGGCAGGAGCGGGAAAGATCTTCGCCTTCCTGGGCACGGACGCTGTCGGCGTCAAGTGCGGGCAGGGCAGGGCGGGTCCTGCCGACGAGTGGCTCGACCGCTATCCCGACGACGCCTCCGTGATGGCCTACATCGGCCGCTCCGGGTGGAACACGCTGCGTCTGGACGGTGCGATCCCCGAGGACGAGGTCCTCGCCGCGGTCGACGGGTCCTACGCACTCGTCGTCGCCAAGCTGCCCCGGAAGCACCGACCAGTTGGATGGGAGATCCGATGAGCCTGACCGTGCAAGTGACCTTCGACTGCGCCGACCCGGCCGCGCAGGCCGCCTTCTGGTGCGAGGCGCTCGGCTACCGGCTCCAGGACCCGCCGCCCGGCTTCGACACCTGGGACGACGCACTCGACGCGTGGGGAGTGCCCGTCGAGCACCGCAACGACCGTTCGGCCGCCGTCGACCCCGAGGGCGACGGGCCGCGGTTGTTCTTCCAGAGGGTGCCCGAGGGCAAGACCGCCAAGAACCGGGTCCACCTCGACGTTCGCGCCGCCGAGGGCCTCTCCGGCGACGCCCGGATGGCGGCGCTCGAGGACAAGGCCGAGCGCCTGGCCGGGCTCGGGGCGACCCGGGTGCGACGCTCCGAGCCGGGCGACGACCTGGGAGCAGGCTTCGTGGTGATGCTCGATCCCGAGGGCAACGAGTTCTGCCTCGACTGACCGTTCACCCCACGCGGAGGTCAGGCCTCTTCGACGCGTCGGGCCTCGAGTGCTCTGCGTCGCCTCTTCTCGAGCCGGGCCAGGTGCTCGGCGACCAGCTCCTCACGCCTGAGCATCACGGTCAGCGGCCGGATACCGGTGCCGACGATGACGAACAGCGGCCACGGGTACGGCAGGTGCCAGCCGATGAAGGAGAAGCCGCTGACGAACCAGATGACCGTGCAGATCAACGACGGGACGAGCATGCCGAGCAGCGCACGTCGCTTCTGCACCTCGTAGGCGCGCTCGGCCTCGACCCGAAGGTCCACCGGCGGCGGCGCCAGCGGTGCGGCCACGGCCGTCACGGGCACCAGGTCGTCGAGGAGAGGCACCAGGGCCCCGAGGGTGCGGCTCCGGCTGACGGCGTCGGCGCGCTCGTCGAACTCGGAGCGGTCGAGCCGCCCGTCGGAGAACGCCGCCGCCAGCGTGTCGAGCGCGGTCTCCCGGTCCCCGTCGGAGGCCCGCAGCCGAGCCGCGGCTGCATCTCGCGGGTCCTGGTGGAACCGCGACCACAGCTCAGGCTCGGGGAGGGGCACTGTCCGATCCTACGAGGTGGGGCGGGACCCGTAGGTGCCGTCTGACACACTTGGGCGCGGAGGGGAGTATTCCCTCGCAGCGATGTCGTCATCACGGCCGCCGGCCCCTACCGGGCCACGGCCCGGCATCGTTGGTCCTCATCCTGGGTAGGACCAGGGGGCGGAAGAGACCTCCGGATCATGCCGATGTTCCATGCGTGGTGCCGGAGGGCGCCACGCCCGATGCTGTCCGGAGGAATCTGTTCGTGGACGTGCCCACCTGGGTCTGGTGGACGACGATCGTCGTCACGATGGCCATCTTGCTGTTCGACGTGATCATCGTCGGCCGCCGCCCGCACGAGCCGTCGATGAAGGAGGTCTCGGCCTACCTGTCGGTCTACGTCGGCCTCGCCATCGTCTTCGGCATCGGCGTCTGGGTCTTCGCGGGCCATCAGTTCGGTGTCGAGTTCTTCGCCGGCTGGCTCACTGAGTACTCCCTCTCGGTGGACAACCTGTTCATCTTCATCATCATCTTGTCGAAGTTCGCAGTCCCCAAGGAGTACCAGCAGACCGCGCTGATGGTCGGGATCGTGCTCGCACTGGTGATGCGCGGCATCTTCATCGCCGTGGGTGCCGCAGCGATCAACAACTTCAGCTGGGTGTTCTACCTCTTCGGCGCATTCTTGATCTGGACGGCGGTCAAGCTGTTCAAGGAGGCCCACGAGGACGACGAGGACGGCGACTACGAGGAGCCTCGGATCGTCAAGTGGGCCGAGAGGAGCCTGCCGGCGACCAAGGAGTACCACGGCGCCAAGCTCTGGGTGCACCACAACGGCAAGAGGCTCATCACCCCCATGTTCATCGTGATGCTGGCGCTCGGCATGACGGACCTGCTGTTCGCACTCGACTCGATCCCGGCGATCTACGGCCTCACCCGCGAGCCCTACCTCGTGCTCACCGCCAACATCTTTGCGCTGATGGGGCTGCGCCAGCTGTACTTCCTGATCGGCGGTCTGCTGCAGCGGCTCATCTTCCTCGGCTACGGCCTGTCGGTGCTCCTCGGCTACATCGGCCTCAAGCTGGTCTTCCACGCCATGCACGAGAACGAGCTGGGGTTCATCAACGGCGGCGAGCACGTGGAGTGGGCGCCGGAGATCCCGACGCTGCTGTCGCTCGGTGTGATCCTCGCGATCCTGGCCATCACCACGGTGGCCAGTCTGGTCGTCTCCAAGCGTCGTGGCGAGACGATCTCCGTCGGGGGCGACACACCGGACCCGCGGTGAGCAGGGCGCATGACCTGCTCACGGTCCGGGTAGGGATCGACCCATGAGCGACCACCTTGACCTGGGCCGACCGACGTCGGGCGACGTGCTCGAGCTGATCCTGGAGGACCACCGGCGCTTCGAGGCGCTGCTGCGCGACCTCCGCGACCGCAGCTCGGACCGAGACGCCGTGAGGCGGGCCTTCTCGGCCCTGCACGTGGCGCACGCCGAGGCCGAGGAGACCGAGGTCTATCCGACGTTGCGGCGCAAGGAGGCCATCTCCGAGCACGACGCCGAGCACGGCGAGGAGGAGCACGCCGAGGGTCACGAGGCGCTGCTCGCGGTGCTGGAGGCGGACGACCTCGGCTCCGAATCCTTCGACGACCTCGTCGAGGAGCTCGCGACCGCGGTCAACCACCACCTCACCGAGGAAGAGCTGACCATCTTGAACCCGGCGCGTGATGAGGTGGCGCTCGACGTCCGCGAACGTCTCGGTGCGGGCTTCGCGCGTGCCCGCAACGAGCGGCTCGACGACGACTGCGGTCGGCTCGAGCACGTGCGCGAGATCGTCGACCGCGCCGAACGACAAGGTCTGCTCGACGAGGACTGACCCGAGGCTCAGCCGCGCGGAGCGACCCGGGCGGCGGAGACCAACGTCGCTGCTCGGTGCGGCGCCAGCGGCGCGTCCTCGATGGCGGCGGCGCCGCCTTCGGGCGCGTGCAGCATCCATCGGGCGCCGTCCGCGTCGACCGGTCGGGTCACGAACCCGACGTGGTAGATCTGGTCGCCCGGTCGCGCGAAGAAGTAGAGGTCGCCGGGTCGGACCGCGTCCAGGGGCACGGACTCCACCAGGGGCGAGGCGCCCTGGTCGAAGGCGTCGCGGGGGAGCAGCACCCCGTGCTCGCGAAGGGTGAGGTACACCAGTCCGGAGCAGTCCAGGCCCGCCGGGCTGGTGCCGCCCCACAGGTAGCGGACGCCGAGGAACCGCCGAGCCGTCGCGAGCACGTCGACCGGGTCGACCTCGGAGTCGCGTCGCGGTGCCGCCACGGCCTCCGATCGGTTCGGAGCGAGGTGTGCGCTGCGCACCCATCCGGGGTAGCCGATCGCGTCGCCGGAGGACGACTGCCAGGGTGCGGCCACGCGAGACCAGCCGTCGCGCTCCTCCCGGACCACCACGGGATCACCCCGGAGCAGCTGGGTCAGCGTGCGCCCGTGCAGCCCGAGGCGTCGCTCTGCTGTGCCCTCGGCGTCCAGGAGGCCCAGCCAGCAGGCCAGGTCGGGCTCGTCGGCCACAGCGGCGTCGTCGAGCCCTTCTCTCGGTGCCTGCGGCGAGGTCCACACCGTCGCCACCGCCACCGACACGGAGTGGCTCATCGCAGCCCCTCGATCCCGAGCCCGGGCGTCTCGGGGAGCAGCACGGCGGCGCGGTCGTAGCGCAGGCCCCCGACGTACGGCGACTCGCGGGCCCACCAGGCGGCATCGAGGTCGGCCACGACCGAGGTGCCACAGGCGGCCGCGAGCGACGCGGCGGCGCCGAGCCCGACGTGCGTCTCCATCATCGAGCCGACCGCGGTGCCCATGTCATGGGCACGCGCGAGCTCGAGAAGGGCCCGGCCGGTGCTCAGCCCGCCGCACTTGGCCAGCTTGACGTTGACCAGGTCGGCGGCGCGTCGACGGATCACCTCGACCAGGTCTCGCAGCCCGTAGACCGACTCGTCGGCCATCACCGGCGTGCCCACCCGGGCTGTCACCCACGCCAGGCCGTCGAGATCGGCGGCCGCCACCGGCTGCTCCACCAGCTCCACGCCGAGGCCCTGGTCCTCCAACGTGCTGATCACCCGCACCGCCTGCCGCGGGGTCCAGCCCTGGTTGGCGTCGAGCCGGATCGAGACGTCGGCTCCGACCGCGGCGCGCACGGCGGCGACCCGGGCGGCATCGGTCGACGCGTCGGTGCCCACCTTCATCTTCAGGACAGCGAACCCGTCCACCACGCGGTTGCGCGCGGTCGCGGCCAACCCGTCGGCGTCACCGGCCGCCAGCGTCACGTCGGTGTCGACCCGATGGGTCGCGGAGCCGAGGAAGACGGGAAGGCTGACGCCTCGGCGACGAGCCGCGAGATCGTGGAGAGCCACGTCGAGGGCGGCCTTCGCGCCGAAGTTGGCGGCCACCACGCCGGCGACGACACGACAGGTCGCGGCGAGGTCGTCGCCGTCGGTCCCGGTCACGGCCTCCGCGAGGGGTCCCGAGAGGCAGGCCTCGGCGCCGGCCAGCGACTCCCCGGTCACCTGCCACACCTGGGGGGCCTCGCCCCACCCGGTGAGCCCGTCGGAGTCGGTGACCCGCACGAGCACCGTCTCGGTGGTCTCGGTGCGGCGCAATGCCGTCACGAACGGGGTGTGCAGCGGCACGCTCATCCGCTCGGTGGACACCTTCACGATGCGAGTCATCGCTGTCTCACTCCTGCCATCCTTCCCACACGATGCGGCTGAGGTCGGCGATGCACGTCGTCGCAGTGGCCTCGGAGACCCCGACCGTGGTCAACACGGCGAGGACGTACGGCGCCCGGCCGTCCGGACGCACGAGGGCGACGTCGTGGCTGACGCCATCGACCCACCCGGTCTTGTTGGCGACGTAGGTCCCGCGCGGCAGCCCGGCGGGGATGCCGTCTCGATGCTGCTGGCGCGCGAGCACCGACTCGATGGCCGTGCAGGTCTCCTGCGTCGCGAGGGTGCCCGCCCCGACGCCACGCAGGACCAGGCCCAGGTCGGCGGCCGTGACCAGGTTGTCCCGTCCCGCCTGGCGCGCGGCCGCGTCTGCGATGCCGCGGGGGAGCACGGTCGCCTCCGAGCAACCGGCGTCGGTGAGCACAGCGGCGACGGCCTCGGCACCGACCTGCTCGAGCAGCAGGTTGGTCGCGAGGTTCCCCGAGCGCACCGTGGCGTGCTCGGCGAGATCGCGCAGGCTGCGCTGAGACCCGATCGCGGCCCAGGTGTCGTCGTCCTGGTCGTCGTCCTGGTCGAGCGAGAAGCTCGAGCCGTCGTAGGCGGAGACGAAGTCGTTGTGCACCTGCACCTCGCGAGACAGATCGAGATCGCCGCGCTCGTGGAGACGGTGGGCAGCCACGAGCAGGGGAAGCTTCATGGTGCTCGCGGCGTAGTGCTCGGCCGCAGCGTCATGGGCCAGCAGCGTGCGGCCCTCGAGGTCCCCGAGCCACACCGAGCAGACCGCGCGTGCGCCCGGGTGGTCGGCGTCGGCGAGCAGCTGTGCGACGCGGGCGTCGACCCTGGTCGCGACGGCGGCGTCGAGCGTGCTGGGAGGAGAGGTGGTCATGGGTCAGCGCAGCAGCAGCCGGACGGCGACGTGAAGGGAGTCGGTGACCTCGTCGGCTGTGGCGCGTCCGGTGACCCACTGGACCAGCCCCGCGAACCAGACGTCGCTGATCACGCGGGTGATGGCTCGATGCTCGTCGGTGGGCAGGTGCTCGGCTCCTCCCGGCTCCACCATCGCGCCGTTGAGCAGCCGGGAGACCTCTCGTGCGACCGCGTGACTCTCCTCGGCGACCGTGGCGTCGGCGAACGTGAACGCCCGGGTCAGTGCCTCGGTCAGGTGGGGGTCCTGCTGCATCGACGCGGTGGCGCGAGCGAGCACGGCGCAGACCCGGTCTGCAGGGTCGTCCTCGGTGACAGGCTGACGCTCCCAGGCCGCGTTGGCCTGCGCGAGCTCGCGGGCGAGCGCCGAGACGAGAAGGTGGATCTTGGAGGGGAAGTAGCGGTACAGCGTGCCCAGGGCGACGTCGGCGTGCTCGGCAACGGCCCGCATCTGCACGGCGTCGAAACCCCCCTGCGAGGCCAGGGCGACCGTCTCGTCGAGGATGCGCTGGTGCCGGGCGCGTTGGGCGTCGGAGGCGAGGGCGTCCTGCGACAGCGACCTGAGGGCGCTCGACGACGTGCTCACGGCCCACCTCCTTTCCACGCGCTCACGGTCCCGCTGGCCAGGGTCCGGGGTGCGGGCGCGTCCGTACGCTAGCAAGACCTGGTGCGATCATAGGAACAGGTTTCAGTCCGTTGGGGGCTGGTGTCGGACGGATCCGGGAGGTCGAGGTGCGGGTAGCCCTGCTGTCCTACCGCAGCAAGCCTCACTGTGGTGGCCAGGGTGTCTACGTGCGGCACCTGAGCCGGGAGCTCGTGGCTCTGGGACACGACGTCGAGGTGTTCTCCGGGCAGCCCTACCCCGAGCTCGACCCCGGCGTGCGGCTGACCAAGGTGCCCAGCCTGGATCTGTACCGCGAGCCGGACCCGTTCCGCACGCCCCGTCTCGGTGAGATCCGCGACCGGATCGACCTGCTCGAGGTAGCGACGATGTGGACGGCCGGCTTCCCGGAGCCGCGCACCTTCAGCCTGCGCGCAGCGCGACTGCTCCGCGGGCGGCTCAACGACTTCGACGTCGTGCACGACAACCAGACGCTCGGCTACGGAGTTCTCGAGGTGGAGCGCGACGGCCTGCCGCTGCTCACCACCATCCACCACCCGATCACCGTCGACCGTCGGGCCGATCTGGCGGCTGCTCCCACCTGGCGCAGGCGGCTCACCCTGCGCCGCTGGTACGGCTTCGTGCGGATGCAGGGTCGGGTGGCCCGTCGGCTGAGCCGGATCCTGACCGTCTCGGACAGCTCCGCCCGCGACATCGCTCGAGACTTCGGGGTCCGACCTGAGCGGATCCAGGTGGTGCCGCTGGGGGTCGACGCCGTCTTCGCGCCGCCCACGCAGGCACGCGTTCCCGGCCGGATCGTCGCGATGGCGAGCGCGGACACGCCCATGAAGGGGACCGCGACGTTGCTGGAGGCCTTCGCCAAGCTCCGCACCGAGCGCGACGTCGAGCTCGTGCTGGTCACGCGTCCCAAGCCCGGAGGCCGGACCGAGCAGCTGATCGAACGGCTGGGGATCGGGGACAGTGTCCGCTTCGTCAGCGGAATGAGCGACGTCGAGCTTGCCCGGATCGTCGGCTCGGCCGAGATCGCCTGCGTCCCGTCCCTCTATGAGGGCTTCTCACTCCCGACTGTCGAGGCGATGGCCTGCGCCACCCCACTCGTGGCGAGCCGCGCCGGGGCCATCCCCGAGGTGGTCGGTCGCGACGGGCTCTGCGCCGATCTGGTCACCCCCGGCGACGTCGGCGAGCTGGCCCAGGCCCTCGCAGCGCTCCTCGACGACCCGGAGCGCCGCGCCCGCATGGGTGCGGCCGGCCGCGCACGGGCTCTTGCCGAGTTCAGCTGGCGCGCCGTCGCCGAGACCACGGCCGCGGTGTATCGCGACGTGGTGACGTCGGCGGGCCGCCCGGCTCCCTCGCTCACGCCCCAGGAGGCGACCGATGCTCACCGTTGACTTCGACCGTCTCGGCCTGCGCCCGGGCGACCGGGTGCTCGACATGGGGTGCGGAGCCGGTCGGCACGCCTTCGAGATGTTCCGGCGTGGCGGTGACGTGGTCGCCTTCGACCAGGACGGTGACGAGCTGGCCGGGGTGCTCGAGCTCTTCGGCGCCATGCGCGAGGCAGGGGAGGTGCCCGCCGACGCCGAGGCGGACATCAAGCAGGGTGACGCCCTCGCGATGCCCTTCGCCGACGCCGAGTTCGATCGTGTGGTCGCCTCCGAGGTGCTCGAGCACATCGTGGACGACCGCACCGCGATCGCCGAGCTGGTGCGCGTCCTGCGCCCCGGCGGCACGATGGCGGTGACCGTGCCCCGCTGGCTGCCGGAGAGGGTCTGCTGGGCACTTTCGGACGCCTACCACGAGGTGGAGGGTGGGCACGTGCGGATCTACACCGGACGCGAGCTGGTCGACAGGCTCGAGTCGGCCGGGCTGGAGTACGTCGGGCGCGCCCATGCGCACGCTCTGCACTCGCCCTACTGGTGGCTGAAGTGTGCCGTCGGCGTCGACAAGGACCAGCACCCGCTGGTGAGGGCCTACCACGAGGTCCTTGTCTGGGACATCATGAAGAGGCCGCGCTACGGCACCGTGACCCGCTGGGCCGAGCGGGCGCTCAACCCGCTGATCGGGAAGAGCCTGGTGCTCTACCTGCGCAAGCCCGAGGGCGCGCCACGTGGTTGAGGTTCCCGCGCTCCCGGGGCTGCTCAGTGCCCGCCAGGTCGCCACGAGCGCGGCGTCGATCGCGGCGATGCAGGAGCCTGACGGCGCGATCCCGTGGACGACCGGGCAGCACGTCGACGTCTGGAACCACGTGGAGTGTGCGATGGCGTTGCTGGTCGGCGGCGAGCTCGAGGCCGCCCAGCGCGCGTACGACTGGTGCCTGGCCAGGCAACGCCCGGACGGCTCTTGGCCGATGAGGACCATGACCGGACGTGTCGAGGACCCCTCGACCGAGACCAACATGTGCGCCTACCTTGCCGTCGGGACCTGGCACCACTGGCTGGTGCAGCGCGACGAGCGGTTCGTGCGTCGCTGCTGGCCGGCCGTGCGTGCGGCCCTCGACCTGGTGGTCGGGCTGCAGCTGCCGTGGGGCGGCATCAGCTGGGTGCGATCGGTGGATGGCCGGGCCGACCCCGACGCGCTGCTGGCTGGGAGCTCGAGCATCTACCACTCCCTGCGCGCCGGGCTCGCGCTGGCCGACCTGATGAGAGACCCCCAACCCGACTGGGAGCTCGCCGCCGGACGGCTCGGACACGCGCTCCGGCGGCATCGTGATCGCTTCCTCGACAAGGCGACCTACTCGATGGACTGGTACTACCCCGTGCTCGGAGGTGCTGTGCGCGGGCAGGGGGGTCTCGATCTGCTGGCGACGCGCTGGGATGACTTCGTCGTGGCCGACCTCGGGGTGCGCTGTGTGGACACCAATCCCTGGGTCACGGGCGCCGAGACCTGCGAGCTGGTCCTGGCCCTGGACGCACTGGGGGAGCGCGACCGGGCGTGGCGCCTCCTGCAGGACATGCAGCACCTGCGGACCGACCGTGGCGGCTACTGGACCGGCTACGTGTGGCCGGACGAGGCGGTGTGGCCCGCCGAGGAGACCACCTGGACGGCCGCGGCGGTCATCCTGGCCGTCGACGCACTCTCGATGGGGACTGCCGGATCCGACCTCTTCCGCGGTGCCACGATGCCGACGGGGTTCGCTGAGCTCGGTCTCGAGTGTGGCTGCGCCGAGGCCGCCTCGCCGCAGCGCGTGGGCTGAGGGATCAGGAGCCGCAGGCGCCGCCGGGCTGGTCGGCGTACTCCTTCTCCACGTCGAGCGAGTCGTAGGTCCACCGGCGTACCGAGGGATCGGCGTTGGTGACCTGCACGCAGTAGCCTCCCTCGGCCGCCACGGTCACCACGGTGCTGCCGGGACCCGCCGTGAACGTCTCCCGGCCGATCTGCACGCTCTCGCCGGGGCGGGCCTCGAACTCCAGGGGTGGCCGACGGTTGGAGATGAGCAGGTCCTGCATCCGTGCCACCGCTGCGGCGTCGTTGTAGCCCGAGCGCTGCGCGTCGAGTCCTTCGTCGTAGGACAGTGCGAAGGGGAAGCTGATCCCGAGGACCAGGCCGACCCCGACGAGCACACCGATGAGGATCTTGTGGGTGCCCAGGGGACCGGTGGCGCGGCGCGGGGAGGTCGAGGCTGGACTCGCGGGTGCGGGCGCGGGCTGACTGGTGGCCATGGAACACAGTCTCTCTCGGGTGACCGGTGCGGCGGGCACCGGCCCGCCGGGCGGGTCAGCGCACGGCGTCGCCGGCCTCTCCCACGGAGCGGCGAAGCACGCGCATCGAGCCGAGCGAGGAGACCTCCTCGAAGGAGTCGGCGACAGCACGCAGAAGGACGCGGTACGGCGGCTGGCCGCCCTCGGCCGGGTCGCTGAACACGTCGTGGATCACCAACGTGCCCCCGGCAGCCACCCACCGGCCGAACCCCACGTAGTCGTTGCCGGCGTGCTCGTCGGTGTGCCCGCCGTCGATGAACAGCAGCGACAGCGGGGTGCGCCAGTGGGCGCTGACGGTGGTGGACTGCCCGACCACGGCGACCACCTGGTCCTCGAGGCCGGCGTCGGCGATGGTGTGGCGGAAGACCGGCAAGGTGTCGAGCCCGCCGAACTCGGGGTCGGCCAGGGCGGGGTCGTGATGCTCCCAGCCCACCTGGTTCTCCTCGGAGCCGCGGTGGTGGTCGACGCTGAAGACGGTGCCGCCCGTGGCGCGGGCGGCGGCGCCGAGATAGATCGCCGACTTGCCGCAGTAGCTCCCCACCTCGAGAGCAGGACCGTGTGGCAGCCGGTCGAGGGCCACCTGGTGGAGCAGGTCGCCCTCGTCCTCGGGCATGAAGCCCTTGGCGGCGCGCGCCTTGGCCAGCAGGTCGGGCGGCATGGAGGTCATGAGACCGCCGCAGCGCGCACCGCTGCGTCGTAGGACGACCGCAAGAAGTGCTCGACACCGTGGGTGACCGCCGCGGTGCGGATCGAGGGGAAGACGTCGAAGGCGTGCTGCGCCCCCGGGAGCTCGGCGTAGGCGACCGGGTGCACCGCGACGGAGCGGAGGGCCGCGACGAACTGCCGAGCCTGCTCCACCTCGACCAGGGAGTCGCGTCGGCCGTGGATCACGAACATCGGCGGAGCCCCGGCGTGCACGCGCAGGATCGGCGACGCCTGCTCGAAGGCCCTGCGGTCGGCCACGGGGTCGGCGAGGAGCACCTTGGCGGCAAGGAACCTGTCGCGCAGCTGGACCGACCGCGGGGTGCCGATCGACCCCGTCATGTCATAGACCCCGTAGTAGGGGACCGCCGCCTGCAAGGACGTGTCGGCGGCCTCGAAGCCCGGCTGGTAGTCGGGCTCGTCGGGTGTGAGGGCGGCGAGCGCCGCCAGATGGCCCCCTGCCGAGCCGCCGGTGATCGCGACGAAGCCGGGATCCCCTCCGTAGTCCCCGATGTGCTTCTTGACCCACGCGATCGCCCGCTTCACGTCGATGATGTGAGCAGGGAACGGGTCTCGCGGGCTGAGGCGGTAGTTGATCGCGACGCACACCCAGCCCCGGGCGGCCATGTGCAACATCAGCGGGACGCCCTGCTCCTCCTTGTCACCCAGCGTCCAGGCGCCACCGTGCACCTGGATGAGCACCGGCGCGTCCTGCAGGTCCGTGCCGCGCTGGCGGTAGAGGTCGAGCAGGCCCCGCTTGCCGTGAGCCGGCTCGTAGGCCACGTCCTTGGTCACCTCCACCTGGTCGTCGTGCAGCGCGAAGGGCCAGACGAGCTGGGACAGCGGTGTGGAGAGATCCAGATCGGTGTAGGTCTCGCGGAGCCGGTCGAGATAGTCCGTGCCGAGCGCCTCGCGCAACGCCTGGTCGACCCGGCCACGCGCCTGGACCGCTTCGGCGACCAGCACGCCCAGGCCCACCGCGCTTCCGGCGGCGAGGGCAAGACCCGCCCTGCTGGGTCGCTTGCCCAGGAGCTCCCGGATGGCATCGGCGACGGTGAGGGTGAGCAGGTGCGGCGCCAGCTCGCTGGTCAGCCACCCCCCGGCCATCGACGGCACCTGGGCGTGATACCCCGGCACCGGGTGGAGGGCGTTGGCGGTCAGCGCAGCGGTCAGCGCCTGGCGGAGCACGAAGAAGCGGGACACGCAGGTCAGGCTAACCAGAGGACTGGAACACGTTGCACCTCGAGCGTCTGACACGCTGGCGGCATGGCCCGTCCCCAGCCGCTGCCCTTGCTCGCGGCCGCGATCGTGGGCTTCTGCGTGCCCGGGCTCTACGTGGCCGCCTGGGAGCTCTTCGTCGGCCAGTCCTCGTGCCGGGTCATCCAGATCGGCGACTGCATGGGTGCCCCGCTCGCGATGGCGGCGGTGGGGCTGCCCGTGCTCTACGTCGTCTGGGCGTTGGGGCTGCGAGCCACCGGAGCCCGGTTCGCCTCCCTGGCACCCCTGGTGCTCGGCGTGATCCTCTTCGCGGGGGCTCGGGTGCTCAGTCCCTACGAGACGCCGGTGGTCATCTGGCTCGGGCTCGCCGCCGCGCTGTCCGTCGGATGGCGTTGGCGGTTCGCGCCCTTGGCTGCAGGGTCGGGGTTCAGTCCCGGGCGGTGAGCACCAGCGGGCCGTCGGGTGTGATCGCGATGGTGTGCTCCGAGTGGGCGCCGCGGGACCCGTCGGCACTGCGGAGGGTCCAACCGTCCGCGTCGGTGAAGATCTCGTCGGTGGTGTGCAGGAACCAGGGCTCGATGGCGATCACCAGGCCCTGCTTCAGCGGCAGTCCCCGACCGGCTCGACCGTCGTTGGCGACGTGCGGGTCACCGTGCATCGTCCGCCCTACGCCGTGTCCGCCGAACTCGGTGTTGACCGACAGCCCGGCTGCGTGGGCCACGGCGGAGATGGCCGCAGAGATGTCCCCGATCCGGTTGCCCAGGGTTGCCGCCGCGATGCCGGCATCGAGGGCGCGGCGGGTGACGTCGATGAGCCGGAGGTCCTTGTCCTGCGGCGTACCCACGACCAGGCTCACGGCCGAGTCGGAGACCCAGCCGTCGACGGAGGCCGCGAAGTCGAGACTGAGCAGGTCGCCGTCGCGCAGCACGTAGTCGTGGGGGAGGCCGTGCAGGACGGCGTCGTTGACGGACGTGCAGATCACCTTGCCGAAGGGCATCGCGCCGAAGGCCGGGTGGTAGTCGATGTAGCAGGACTCCGCTCCGCGCTCGAGGACCATCCTGTGCGCGAGGGCGTCGAGTTCGAGTAGGTTGACGCCGACGTCCGCGGCGGCGGAGACGGCCGTGAGCACCTCGGCCACGAAGCGGCCGGCCGGACGCATCTGGTCGATCTCGGCGGGGGTCCTCAGCTCGATCACGCGGACGAGAATACGGCGCGGCCCAGGCGACCACGCAGACGGTCTCGCGCTCGACCTGGTCCTGACCTGGGCGCCCCGGCCCGCCGTGCCGGCTCGACGGGCTCTACCACCGACGTGCCAGCCACTCCGGGATCGCGGCGCGCTCGGCTCCGAGCGTCGAGTCGTCGCCGTGGCCGGGATAGAACCAGGTCTCGTCCGGCAGCCGGTCGAACACCTTCGTCCGGAGGTCGGCCATCAACGAGTCGAAGTCGGTGTCGCTCGTCGTCCGTCCGGGACCTCCGGGGAACCGTGAGGCACGGGTCGATACCTCCAGCCGTCGTTAGTCTGGCCGCGTGGGCAACAGGGCCGAGAGGCGCTCTCCAGAAGACCTGTTCGACGATCACCCGCACGGCCTCATGCTGTATCGGGAGGTGCGAGACGCGGTGGCGGCGATCGGTGAAGCCGATGTCCAGGTGACGAAGAGCCAGATCGCGTTCCGACGCCGACGGGGGTTCGCCTACGTGTGGCGCCCCGGCCAGTACGTGACCAGCGACGTTCCTGCCGTCTTGTCGATCGCGCTGTCGCGTGAGGTGTCTTCGCATCGCTTCAAGTCCGTGGCGCACCCGTCGACGAAGGTGTGGATGCACCACATCGAGCTGCACAGGGCGACCCAGATCGACGACGAGGTCCGTAGGTGGCTGGCGGAGGCCTATGAGGACGCCCTCTGACCGCGAGCACGGCCCCAGGCTCGGCAGATCACCAACGACGCCCAAGCCACTCGGGGATCGCGGCGCGCTCGGCTCCGAGCGTCGAGTCGTCGCCGTGGCCGGGATAGAACCAGGTCTCGTCCGGCAGCCGGTCGAACACCTTCGTCCGGAGGTCGGCCATCAGACGAGTCGAAGTCGGTGTCGCTCGTCGTCCGTCCGGGACCTCCGGGGAACAGCGAGTCCCCGGTGAACAGGTGCGGCGTCCCGGCGGGGTCGTCGTAGAGGAGGGCGATGGAGCCGGGTGTGTGGCCGGCGAGGTGGATCACCTCGAGGGAGGACCGGCCGACCGCGATCGTGTCGCCGTCTCCGACCGGCCGGGAGACGGTCACCGGCAGGAAGTCGGCATCCTCGGCCCCCGCGACCGTCTCGGCCTGGGTCGCGCCGACGACCTGGGGGAGGGCACGGTGGTGGTCCCAGTGCTGATGGGTGGTGATCACGGCGCGGAGACCGTCGCTCCCGATCGTGCTGATGAGCAGGGCGGCGTCGTCGGCGGCGTCGATCAGCACCTGCTCGTCGGTGTGGCGGCAGCGCAGCAGGTAGACGTTGTTGGACATCTCGCTGACGGCGAGCTTGGTGATCATGAGGTGGGTCAGCTCGCGTACGTCGCCAGGGCCGCCGGGCGTGACCTTGCCGTGGTAGCTCATGGTCATCGCCACCTCGGGATCGTGGGGAGATCCCCCCCGGAGCAGGAGAGCCCGGCGCCGCCGCCGCGCCCGAGGAGCCACCAGGCCAATGCCCCGGAGGGTCCGCGGATCTCGGGCCCGCTACCCGACCCGAGCCGCCACATGCCTTCGACGTCGGTCGAGGACAGCACCATCGAGGGGCCGTCGAGAACGAGCTCGTCCACCCGCTGGTTCACCAGGTCACAGCTGAACGCCGGCGGCCAGTCGGTCGGGGCGTAGTCGAGCATCAGGTCGACGTGGTGCACCTCCACCTCGGTGAGGCGCCGGGGCACCAGCGTGTCGAGCGCGAACTCCTCGGTGAGGTCGGGCAGCCGGCCGTAGGTGGCCGCGCTCGGGCCCTTGTAGGAGGTCAGCGCCTCGGCCAGGCGGAGTGAGGAGGCGTTCGCGTCCTCGACGAGGGCAGCCGCGTCACGCGTGACCACCGCCTGGTCGATGTCGTGGTCGCGGGCCTCGGCCGAGACGTACATCGACGCCGGCTCGCCGGCGGCCGCCAGCTCCAGGACCCGGGTGAAGGCGTCGGCGTTGCGGGAGAGGTGGGCGATGACGTGAGCGCGGGTCCACCCTGGAAGGGCGGAAGGGGAGGCCAGGGCCGTCTCGTCGAGAACTGTCAGTGCTCCCAGATAGCGTGAGGTGGCGTGGAGTGTCTCGTCGAGAAGGGGGAACGGTGTGGTCGTGTCGTCATCGGCCATGACCCCATCCAACACCCGTCCCTGCCCGACCTTCCACCGACCGGGCAGGCCGGAGTGTCTGCTTGGGGCCGGTGCGTATCATGGCGAACGTTTGTTCGAACGCTGCCGTCGATCGGTCCGGCGTCCCATCTGTCCATGCCGCCTCCAGAGGACCATTCGTGGCTGACCAGCTGATCATCCGGGGAGCCCGGGAGCACAACCTCAAGGACATCTCGCTCGACCTGCCGCGAGACGCGCTGATCGTCTTCACCGGCCTCTCCGGCTCCGGCAAGTCGAGCCTGGCGTTCGACACCATCTTCGCCGAGGGCCAGCGTCGCTACGTGGAGTCGCTCTCGGCGTACGCCCGGCAGTTCCTCGGCCAGATGGACAAGCCCGACGTCGACTTCATCGAGGGGCTCTCGCCCGCGGTCTCGATCGACCAGAAGTCCACGTCGAAGAACCCACGCTCCACCGTGGGCACCATCACCGAGGTCTACGACTACCTCCGGCTGCTCTACGCACGAGCGGGCCGCCCGCACTGCCCGACCTGCGGTGCGCCGATCTCCCGGCAGACGCCGCAGCAGATCGTCGACCGGGTGCTCGCGCTCGAGGAGGGCGCCCGCTTCCAGGTGCTGGCCCCGGTGATCCGCGGACGCAAGGGCGAGTACGTCGACCTGTTCCGCCAGCTCCAGACCCAGGGGTTCTCCCGGGCCCGGGTCAACGGCGAGACCTATCCGCTGACCGAGCCGCCGACGCTCGACAAGCAGAAGAAGCACACCATCGAGGTCGTCGTCGACCGGTTGGCAGTCAAGGCATCGTCCAAGCGGCGGCTCACCGACTCGGTGGAGACCGCGCTCGGGCTGGCCAGCGGACTCGTGGTCTTCGACTTCGTCGACCTGCCCGCCAAGGACCCGGCCCGCGAGCTGCGCTTCTCCGAGAAGATGGCCTGCCCCAACGAGCACCCCATCGACACCGACGACCTCGAGCCGCGGTCCTTCTCCTTCAACTCGCCGTTCGGCGCCTGCCCGGCCTGCAGCGGCCTCGGCACCCGGATGGAGGTCGATCCCGAGCTCGTCATCGCCGATCCGACCCAGACCCTGAGCGAGGGCGTGATCGGCCCGTGGTCGGGGGCCCACGTGGCCGACTACTTCTCCCGGATCCTCGCGGCCCTCGGCGACGAGCTCGGCTTCGACGTCGACACCGCCTGGGAGGACCTGCCGGCCAAGGCCCAGAAGTCGATCCTGGAGGGCCACGCGACCAAGGTGCACGTGCGGCACACCAACCGCTACGGCCGTGAGCGCTCCTACTACACCGCCTTCGAGGGCGTCCGGCCCTACATCGAACGACGGCACCGCGAGGCCGAGTCGGACACCAGCCGGGAGCGCTTCGAGGGCTTCATGCGCCAGGTGCCCTGCCCGACGTGTGGCGGCTCCCGACTCAAGCCGGTGTCGATGTCGGTCACCGTCGGTGACAAGTCCATCGCCGAGGTCTGCGCGATGCCGATCAACGAGACCGCCGACTTCCTCGGCGGCCTCGAGCTCTCCACGCGCGAGAAGCAGATCGCCGAGCGGGTGCTCAAGGAGATCCAGGAGCGGCTCAACTTCCTCCTCGACGTAGGCCTCGACTACCTCTCCCTCGACCGGCCCTCGGGCTCGCTCTCGGGTGGTGAGGCCCAGCGGATCCGGCTCGCCACCCAGATCGGTGCCGGGCTCGTCGGTGTCCTCTACGTCCTCGACGAGCCGTCCATCGGCCTCCACCAGCGCGACAACCACCGCCTGATCGAGACCCTGGTCCGACTGAAGGACCTCGGCAACACCCTGATCGTGGTCGAGCACGACGAGGACACCATCCGGGTCGCCGACTGGGTCGTCGACATCGGTCCGGGCGCGGGGGAGCACGGCGGGCAGGTGGTCGTCTCCGGGACCGTCCAGGAGCTCCTGGACCACCACGACTCCGAGACCGGCCGCTACCTCTCCGGCCGCAAGCGGATCCCGGTGCCCGAGGTGCGGCGTCCGCGCACTCCGCAGCGGGAGCTGGTGATTCGTGGCGCCAGGGAGCACAACCTCCAGGACATCGACGTGACGTTCCCGCTCGGCGTCTTCACGGCCGTCACAGGCGTCTCGGGATCGGGCAAGTCCACCCTGGTCAACGACATCCTCTACACCTCCTTGGCCAAGCAGATCTACAACGCCCGCACGGTCCCGGGCAGGCACCGCCGGATCGAGGGCGCGGACCAGGTCGACAAGGTGATCCACGTCGACCAGGGTCCGATCGGCAGGACGCCGCGCTCCAACCCGGCGACCTACACCGGTGTGTTCGACCACGTGCGCAAGCTGTTCGCCACCACCCCCGAGGCCAAGGTGCGCGGCTACCAGCAGGGCCGCTTCTCCTTCAACGTCAAGGGCGGGCGCTGCGAGGCGTGCTCCGGCGACGGCACCATCAAGATCGAGATGAACTTCCTGCCGGACGTCTACGTCCCCTGCGAGGTCTGCCACGGTGCCCGCTACAACCGCGAGACGCTCGAGGTCCACTACAAGGGCAAGACCATCGCCGAGGTCCTCGACATGCCGATCGAGGAAGCCGTGGACTTCTTCGCCGCGATCCCGGCGATCTCGCGGCACATGCAGACCCTGTGCGACGTCGGGCTCGGCTACGTCCGCCTCGGCCAGCCGGCGCCGACGCTCTCGGGCGGCGAGGCCCAACGGGTCAAGCTGTCGACCGAGCTGCAGAAGCGGTCCACCGGCCGCACCGTCTACGTCCTCGACGAGCCCACCACCGGGCTGCACTTCGAGGACATCCGCAAGCTCCTCATCGTGCTCGGTCGCCTCGTCGACCAGGGCAACACGGTGCTGGTCATCGAGCACAACCTCGACGTGATCAAGACCGCCGACTGGATCGTCGACATGGGGCCCGAGGGCGGCAACCGCGGTGGTTACGTCGTCGCCGAGGGCACGCCCGAGGACATTGCCGCCGCCCCGCAGAGCTACACCGGACAGTTCCTGGCACCGCTGCTCGAGGGAACGTCGGTGCCGGTCGGGAAGGCCACCCGCGGCCCGCGCTCCCACGCCGTCGCCGCGAAGTCGTCGGCGACGCGGACGACCACCAAGAAGGCGACCACCAAGAAGGCGACCGCGAAGAAGGCGACCGCGAAGAAGGCGACCGCGAAGAGGGCGACCGCGAAGAGGGCGACCGCGAAGAAGGCCACCCGCAAGCGGACCTGAGTCTCAGGCTGCTCTCAGCCAACCCGGGCTCCCGGTCGGTAATGTCACCTTCAACCGTTCGCCTGCGCCAATCGCCTGCGCCAAGGAGTCCATCGTGACCGCAGAGACCGAGAGCCCGCTGATGAGCGTCACCGGAGTCGGGCGGGACCTGTCCCGGCGTGGCCTGATCCGGGGCGCCGCCGTCACCGGCGTCGCCCTGCCCGTGCTGGCCGCCTGCGGTGGCGCGGACGAGCCGGCCGGCTCCACTCCGGACGCTGCCGCCAGCAGCAGCGGGGGCGACGGAGGTCAGAGCGGGCCGCTGGCAGCAACCGGGGACGTGCCGTCCGGCGGCGGGACGATCCTGGATGAGGAGGAGGTGGTCCTCACCCAGCCCGCCGACGGCGAGTTCAAGGCGTTCACGGCCGTGTGCACGCACCGGCAGTGCGTCGTGACCAGTGTCTCCGACGGCACCATCAACTGCGACTGCCACGGCAGCAAGTTCTCCATCGAGGACGGCTCGGTCGCCAACGGACCGGCCACGTCGCCGCTGGAGGCGATCGCGATCACCGTCGACGGCGACCAGATCAACCGCGGCTGACCTGGCACGAGCGATCCGGCCGGGCGCGCTGTCCGTGCAGCCTCGTAGGGTTGGGGAGTGCCTGACCCGTCGACCTATCGCCCCGCGTCCGGGTCCATCCCGACGTCGCCGGGGGTCTACCGGTTCCGCGACCCCCAGCGTCGCGTGGTCTACGTCGGCAAGGCCAAGAACCTCCGTTCCCGGCTGACCTCCTACTTCCAGGACCTCGGCGGGCTGCACCCGCGCACCCAGACGATGGTGACGACCGCTGCCAGCGTCGAGTGGACGGTCGTCGGGACAGAGGTCGAGGCGCTCCAGCTGGAGTACTCCTGGATCAAGGAGTTCGACCCGCGCTTCAACGTGAAGTACCGCGACGACAAGTCCTACCCCTGGTTGGCGGTCACCCTCAACGAGGAGTACCCCCGGGTGATGGTCGGCCGCGGAGCCAAGCGCAAGGGCGTGCGCTACTTCGGCCCCTACTCCCATGCATGGGCCATCCGGGAGACCGTCGACCTGCTGCTGCGCGTGTTCCCGATGCGCTCGTGCTCCAACGGTGTCTTCAAGCGATCCGCGCAGATCGGACGACCGTGCCTGCTGGGCTACATCGGCAAGTGCTCGGCTCCCTGCGTCGACCGCGTCACGGCCGAGGAGCACCGGGCGATCGTTGACGACTTCTGCGACTTCATGGCCGGCAACACCTCGGCCTTCGTCAAGCGCGTGGAGAAGCAGATGTACGCCGCGTCGGCAGCCCAGGACTACGAGCGGGCGGCCCGCCTCCGCGACGACCTCGGGGCGCTCAACCGGGCTCTGGAGAAGCAGGCGGTGGTCCTCGGTGACGGCACCGATGCCGACGTCGTCGCCGTCGCCGAGGACCCCCTCGAGGTCGCGGTCCAGATCTTCCACGTGCGCCACGGACGGGTGCGTGGCCAGCGAGGCTGGGTCGCCGACAAGGTCGACGACGCCGACACCGCCGGGCTGGTGCACGGCTTCCTCCAGCAGCTCTACGCCGACGAGGAGGGCGAGACCATCCCGCGCGAGGTGCTGGTGCCGGCGCTACCCGACGACCACGAGGCCCTCGAGGTGTGGCTGAGTGACAAGAGGGGTGCCAAGGTGGCGATCCGGGTGCCTCAGCGCGGCGACAAGAAGTCGCTGCAGGAGACGGTCGCCCGCAACGCGTTCCAGGCGCTCGGCCTCCACAAGACGAAGCGGGCCAGCGACCTGACCACCCGCAACCGGGCCCTGGAGGAGATCCAGTCGGCGTTGGAGCTGCCCGGAGCGCCGCTGCGGATCGAGTGCTTCGACATCTCCAACCTCCAGGGAACGGAGGTGGTCGGATCGATGGTGGTCTTCGAGGACGGCCTGGCTCGCAAGAGCGACTATCGCCGGTTCGTGATCAAGGGGGTCGAGGGACAGAACGACGTGGCGTCGATGAACGAGGTGATCACCAGACGCTTCCGCCGCCTCCTCGACGAGCGGGCCGAGATGCCGGACCTCGACGGCCTGACTCGCGACCCGGGCGGTGAGGGAGGGGACGGCGCCGGATCCGGCCCGATGCTCGTCGACCCCGAGACGGGACGGCCCCGCAAGTTCGCCTACACCCCTGGGCTCGTCGTCGTCGACGGCGGACCACCACAGGTCGCCGCTGCCCAGCAGGCGCTCGACGCGCTCGGCATCGACGACGTGCCGGTCTGTGGCCTCGCCAAGAGGCTCGAGGAGGTCTGGTTGCCCGGACAGGAGGACCCGGTCATCCTTCCCCGCACCAGCGAGGGCCTGTACCTCCTGCAGCGGGTGCGCGACGAGGCCCACCGGTTCGCGATCACCCATCACCGGTCCCGGCGCTCCAAGAGCATGGTCGAGAGCGTGCTCGACGACGTGCCTGGCCTCGGTGAGGTGCGGCGCAAGAGTCTGCTCAAGCAGTTCGGCTCGCTGAAGAAGCTGCGGGCTGCCACAGTGGACGACATCGCGATCGTGCCTGGCATCGGTCCACGCACGGCCGATGCCATCGTGGCTGCGCTGGCCGACCATGCCGGCCGGTCTGGGCGCGGTGTCAGTGTCAACACCGCTACGGGCGAGATTCAGGAGGATCGATGACCGAGGTGGCGCCCACAGAGGAACGCGGCGAGGTGGTCGTGGTCACCGGGATGACCGGAGCCGGCCGCAGCAGTGCGGCCAAGGAGCTGGAGGATCTCGGCTACTTCGTGGTCGACAACCTGCCGCCCACGCTTGTCTCCGACGTGGTCGCGCTGGTCGACGAGTCCCGCGGCCAGCAACAGCCGATCGCCGTGGTGGTCGACGTGCGCTCCGGGTCCTTCTTCGGGGGCCTTCGCGAGGTGATCGCCCGGCGAGCGACCGGGCGCCGGACCACGCTGCTCTACCTCGACTGCTCCGACGACGTCCTCGTCCGCCGCCAGGAGGCAGCGCGTCGGCCGCACCCCCTCCAGGAGGGCGGTCGCCTCCTCGACGGCCTCCAGCGAGAGCGGGTCGTCCTCGGCGACCTTCGCGCAGACGCCGACCTGGTGATCGACACCACGGCGCTCAACATCCACCAGCTGACCGACAAGGTCGCCGAGGCCTTCGGCACCGCGGAGTCCACCGCGATGAAGGTCACCGTGGTCAGCTTCGGCTTCAAGTACGGCATCCCGGTCGACGCCGACCTGGTCGCCGACATGCGGTTCCTGCCCAACCCCTACTGGGTGCCCGAGCTGAGGTCGCTGACCGGCCGGGACGAGGCGGTCGCCGACTACGTCACCACGCGGCCCGAGGCGGAGGAGTTCCTGACGGCCTACGTCGGGCTCGTCCGGATCCTGACTGCGGGCTACCTCCGAGAGGGCAAGCGGTTCATGACCATCGCGATCGGGTGCACCGGCGGCAAGCACCGCAGCGTCGCGATGACACAGGAGATCGTCGCTCGACTCAACGGCCACGGGATCGAGGCGCGGGCGGCCCACCGCGACCTCGGCCGTGAGTGAGATGCCGGCCGTCGCGAGACCCCTCCCGAGGCTCGATCTGAGAGTGGTGGCGCTGGGTGGCGGGCACGGCCTGGCGGCCTCGCTGTCCGCGCTGAGACGCGTGGCCACCGACATCACCGCGGTCGTCACCGTCGCCGACAACGGCGGCAGCTCGGGTCGGCTGCGCACGGAGTTCGGGGCCCTGCCCCCCGGTGACCTCCGGATGGCGCTGGCAGCGCTGTGCGGCGACGACGACTGGGGTCAGACCTGGGCGCGGGTGCTGCAGCACCGCTTCCGGAGCGAGGGTCAGATGCACGACCATGCGATGGGCAACCTCCTGATCGTGGCGCTCTGGGAGCTCCTGGGTGGACACGTCGAGGGTCTCGAGTGGGTGGCACGGCTGCTCGGCGCCGAAGGTCGGGTGCTGCCGATGGCGGTGACCCCGATCGACATCGCGGCAGACGTCTTCGGCCTGGTCCCGGGGCAACCGGACGTCCTCACACGTGTGCGCGGACAGGTCGAGGTCGCCTCCACGACCGGCCGGGTCGGGGAGGTCCACCTCGAGCCGCAGGACCCGCCGGCCTGCCCCGAGGCGCTGTCGGCGATCCACGCGGCAGACTGGGTGGTGCTGGGTCCGGGGTCGTGGTTCACCAGCGTGCTCCCGCATCTGCTGGTGCCGGAGCTGCATCAGGGCCTCGTCGCGAGCCCGGCCCGACGTGTGGTCACGCTCAACCTGGAGCCGCAGAGCGGGGAGACCGACGGGTTCACTCCCGAGCAGCACCTGGAAGTGCTCGCCTCGCACGCCCCCGATCTCCGCGTGGACGTCGTGCTGGCCGACGTGAAATCGGTCGACGACGAGCCGCGGCTGCGTTCGGCCACGGCGCTCCTCGGTGCAGAGCTGGTCCTGGCCGACGTCGCGGCGGGCGACGGCACGCCCCGGCACGACCCGGACAAGTTGGCCGATGCCTATGCGGGATTCATGGGGCGGGCATAGGGTTGCCGCGATCTCGCCGCCGACCGGCTGTGGGGGCTACGGGGAAAGAGGCACGACGTGGCAGGATCGGACGCATGGCGATGACTGCACAGGTGAAGGCCGAGCTGGCCAGCACGCAAGTGACGAAGGCATGTTGCCGCAAGTCCGAGGTCTCCTCGATGCTTCGCTTCGCCGGAGGACTGCACATCGTCAGCGGTCGCATCGTCGTCGAGGCCGAGCTCGACACCGGGGCTGCCGCCCGTCGGCTCCGCAAGGACATCGCCGAGGTCTACGGCCACAGCTCCGACGTGGTGATGGTCTCCGGCAACGGCATCCGCAAGGGCAGCCGCTACGTGGTCCGGGTCGTCCGCGACGGTGAGGCACTGGCCAGGCAGACCGGGTTGCTCGACAACCGCGGGCGCCCGGTGCGGGGGCTGCCGCCTCAGGTCGTCTCCGGTGCGGGCTGCGACGCGGTCGCCGCCTGGCGGGGCGCCTTCCTGGCCCACGGCTCGCTCACCGAGCCCGGCCGCTCGTCCGCCCTGGAGGTCACCTGCCCCGGGCCCGAGGCCGCCCTGGCGCTCGTCGGCGCTGCCCGTCGGCTCGGCATCTCCGCGAAGGCGCGCGAGGTGCGCGGGGTCGACCGGGTGGTCATCCGCGACGGCGATGCCATCGGCGCTCTGCTGACCCGCCTCGGAGCCCACGAGTCGCTGATGGCATGGGAGGAGCGTCGGATGCGGCGCGAGGTGCGCGCCACGGCCAACCGGCTGGCCAACTTCGACGACGCCAACCTGCGCCGCTCCGCCCGAGCGGCGGTGGCGGCCGGTGCCCGCGTCGAGCGTGCTCTGGAGATCCTGGCCGACGAGGTCCCCGACCACCTCAAGCTGGCCGGTCACCTCAGGCTCGAGCACAAGCAGGCCTCGTTGGAGGAGCTCGGCCAGCTGCACGAACCGGTGCTCACCAAGGACGCCATCGCCGGCCGGATCCGTCGCCTCCTGGCGATGGCCGACAAGCGCGCGCAGGACCTCGGCATCCCCGACACGGAGTCGACGCTGACCCCCGAAATGCTCGCCGAGCAGCAGTAGTCCGCGCCCGGTGGGCGACCCCTGCCGGAGTGCCCCGGGGTGGTCGTTGTTACCTGCACGTACCCCGGACAACGGGTGCGGGCCCCTCGAGCATGCGCGGTAGGGTCGTGCTCGTGGCCGGCGCGACCGCGCAGCGGCGGAGCAGCCACACCCCTGTCGAGAGCTAGCTAGGAGCAGATCGCAGTGACCGTTCGCGTAGGTATCAACGGCTTCGGCCGGATCGGCCGCAACTTCTTCCGTGCCGTCCAGGCCCAGCAGCAGGGCGGTGCCGACATCGAGATCGTGGCCGCCAACGACCTCGGCGACCTCAAGACGATGGCGCACCTGCTCAAGTACGACTCCATCCTGGGCCGCTTCCCCGAGGAGGTCTCTGTCGTCGACGACGGCATCAAGGTGGGCGACCGGACGCTGAAGATCCTCGCCGAGAAGGATCCGGGTGCGCTGCCCTGGGGGGACCTGGGGGTCGACGTGGTCGTCGAGTCCACCGGCTTCTTCACCGACGGGACCAAGGCCAAGGCCCACATCGCCGGTGGCGCCAAGAAGGTCATCATCTCCGCGCCCGCGTCCAACGAGGACATCACGATCGTGATGGGTGTGAACCACACCGCCTACGACCCCTCCGCGCACTCGATCATCTCCAACGCCTCGTGCACGACCAACTGCCTGGCACCGATGGCGAAGGCGCTCCACGACGAGCTGGGCATCGTCAAGGGCCTGATGACCACGATCCACGCCTACACGCAGGACCAGAACCTGCAGGACGCCCCGCACAAGGACCTGCGCCGGGCTCGGGCCGCGGCCCTGAACATCGTGCCGACGTCCACCGGGGCCGCCAAGGCAATCGGCCTGGTGATGCCCGAGCTCAAGGGCAAGCTCGACGGCTACGCCCTCCGGGTGCCGATCCCCACGGGCTCCGCCACCGACCTCACCTTCGAGTCCGGGCGCGAGACCACGGCCGACGAGGTGAACGCGATCGTCAAGGCGGCCGCGGACGGGTCGCTCAAGGGCTTCCTGAAGTACACCGAGGACCCGATCGTGTCGGCGGACATCGTCACCGACCCGCACTCCTGCATCTTCGACTCCGGTCTCACCAAGGTCATCGGCAACCAGGTGAAGGTGGTGGGCTGGTACGACAACGAGTGGGGCTACTCCAACCGTCTCGCAGACCTGATCACCCACGTCGGCGCCACCCTCTAGCCGACCACGGAGGACGTCCCACCATGAAGCAGATCGACGACCTCGGCGACCTGCGAGGCAAGCGCGTCCTGGTCCGTTCCGACCTGAACGTGCCGCTCGAGGGCCCTCAGGGGGAGCAGCGGATCACCGACGACGGCCGGATCCGGGCCAGTGTCCCGACCATCGCGAGGCTGGTCGAGGCCGGTGCGCGGGTGGTCGTGACGGCCCACCTGGGGAGGCCGAAGGGAGCGCCGGACCCGGCCTACACCCTCGCACCCGTGGCGAAGCGGCTCGGCGAGCTTCTCGGTCAGGACGTCGCCTTCGCCGTCGACACGGTCGGTGAGTCCGCCACCAGCACCGTGGCCGGCCTGTCCGACGGTCAGGTCGCCCTGCTGGAGAACGTCCGGTTCAACGCCGGCGAGACCAGCAAGGACGCCGCCGAGCGGGGGGCGTTCGCCGATGAGCTCGTCCGCCTGGCCGACGCCTTCGTCAGCGACGGCTTCGGGGTCGTGCACCGCAAGCAGGCGTCGGTGTACGAGGTCGCCGAAAGGCTGCCCTCGGCCATGGGTGGGCTGGTTGCGGCCGAGATCGACGTGCTCACACGGCTCACCCAGGATCCTGCGCGGCCCTTCGCCGTCGTGCTGGGTGGCTCCAAGGTCTCCGACAAGCTCGGCGTGATCGACAACCTGCTCGGCAAGGCGGACAGGCTGCTGATCGGCGGCGGGATGGTGTTCACCTTCCTGGCCGCCCAGGGCCACGAGGTCGGCAAGAGCCTCCTGGAGAGCGACCAGCTCGAGGCCTGCCGGACCTACCTGCAACGGGCCGAGGAGGCAGGGGTGGAGCTGATCTTGCCGACCGATGTCGTCGTCGCTCCGGAGTTTGCCGCCGACTCCACCCCGACCGTCGTGCCCGCGGACCAGATGCCCGCGGACCAGCTCGGCCTGGACATCGGTCCGGAGTCGGGGCGACGCTTCGCCGCGGCGCTCGCGGATGCCAAGACGGTCTTCTGGAACGGTCCGATGGGTGTCTTCGAGTTCGACGCGTTCGCCGAGGGCACCCGGGCCGTCGCCCAGGCTCTCGTCGACGTGGACGGTCTCACCGTCGTCGGCGGGGGCGACTCCGCCGCGGCCGTCCGCCGCCTGGGCTTCGACGAGGACGCCTTCGGGCACATCTCCACCGGTGGTGGCGCCAGCCTGGAGTACCTCGAGGGCAAGCCACTCCCGGGGATCGACGTCCTGTCCTGACCCCTCGGTGGTCGCCTCGGCCCCATCGTCAACACGAAAGAGACTCCATGGCCAAGCACACACGCGTTCCGCTGATGGCGGGCAACTGGAAGATGAACCTCAACCACCAGGAGGCCGTCGTCCTGGTCCAGAAGCTCGCCTGGACGCTCTCGGACAAGAAGCACGACTACGGCAGGGTCGAGGTCGTCGTGGTGCCGCCGTTCACCGACCTGCGGAGCGTGCAGACGCTGGTCGACGGTGACCGGCTGGAGATCAAGTACGGCGCCCAGGACGTCTCCACGCAGGACGACGGCGCGTTCACCGGAGAGATCTCCGCCGCGATGCTGGCCAAGCTCGGCTGCTCCTACGTGGTCGTGGGCCACTCGGAGCGACGCGAGCACCACGCCGAGTCGGATGAGACCGTCAACGCCAAGGCCACGAAGGCGATCGCCGCAGGCATCACCCCGATCGTCTGCGTCGGTGAGGGCCTCGAGGTGCGCAAGGAGGGTCGCCAGGTCGAGCACACCCTGGCGCAGGTCGACGGCTCGCTGGCCGGTCTGAGCGCTCCCCAGGTCGCCGACCTGGTGATCGCCTACGAGCCGGTGTGGGCGATCGGCACCGGCGAGGTCGCGACGCCCGACGACGCGCAGGAGGTGTGCGGGGCGATCCGAGCCCGGATCGGTGAGACCCACGGTGACGATGCGGCGGCCGCCTGCCGCATCCTCTACGGAGGCTCGGTCAAGGCCGCCAACGTCGCCGGCATCATGGAGAAGACCGACGTCGACGGCTGCCTGGTCGGGGGAGCGAGCTTGAAGGTCGACGAGTTCGGCGGCATCTGCCGCTTCTACGACATGCCTGTCATCTGATCCTCCGCTTCGTGAGTTAGGCTTTCCCACCGTGGTTACCACCTTTACCGTGCTTCTCGTCCTGTCCAGCCTGCTGCTGATCGTGCTCGTGCTTCTGCACAAGGGCCGGGGCGGCGGGCTCTCCGACATGTTCGGCGGCGGCGTGTCCAGCGGCCTGGGTGGCTCCTCGGTCGCGGAGAAGAACCTGGACCGGATCACCGTCGGCACGGCGCTGATCTGGGCGGCATGCATCATCGCGCTCGGCCTGTTGCTCAAAGCCGGCAGCTAGCTCGTCCGAGACCTTCTTCAGAAGTCAGGAGTCAGTAGCGTGGCAGGTGCTGGAAATGCCATCCGGGGTAGCCGAGTGGGCGCCGGCCCGATGGGGGAGGCGGAGCGTGGAGAAGCAGCGCCGCGTCAACGGGTCGTCTACTTCTGTGCCCACGAGCACGAGTCGGTGATCACCTTCGCGGTCGAGGCCGCGATCCCCGAGTCGTGGGACTGCCCACGCTGCGGGCTGCCGGCGAGCCAGGACGCGGAGAACCCACCCCCGCCGCCGCGGATCGAGCCCTACAAGACCCATCTGGCCTATGTGAAGGAGCGTCGCTCCGACAAGGAGGCCCAGGAGATCCTGGACGAGGCGATCCAGACCTTGCGCGCTAAGCGCAAGAAGGGCGAGATCGTCTTCTAGGACGCGCTCAGGCGCCTCGAGCGGCAGCTGCTTCGGCGTCGAGGAACCAGACCGTCCGCTCCTGGCCGCTCACGCCGACGGCAGGGATGTCGTGCAGGTCCGCGCCGTCGAGGGCACGCGCCACCGCCTCAGCCTTGCCGGCGCCGGAGGCGAGGAACCACACCTCACGGTTGCGGTTGAGCGCACCGAAGGTGAGGCTGACGCGCTGGGGTGGCGGCTTGGGGGAGTCGGTCACGGCAACCGCGACGCCGTCAGCCTCCAGCTGGGCGCTCCCGGGGAAGAGCGAGGCGACGTGGCCGTCCGGGCCGATGCCGAGCATCACCAGGTCGAAGCCGCCCCGGCCGTGCGCGCGGACCACCTCCGAGTAGGTCGCGGCGGCGTCCACGACACCGACGTACTCCTGGTCCGACGACGGCATCTCCCGGACCAGCTCCTGGTCGAGGTCGACGTGGTCGAGCCAGGCCGCTCGTGCCTGGCCGGCGTTGCGCTCGGGGTCGTCGGCGGGCACGAAGCGCTCGTCACCCCACCAGAGCTCGACCCGCCGCCAGTCGACGTTGCGACCCACGGCCTGCCGGGCCACCTCGCGATGGATCGCGTCGGCGATGGTGCCGCCGGTGAGACACACGGCCGGCAGCCGGCCGGCGGACTGCTCGCGCTCGAGCAGGTCCAGGAGCGCCGAGGCGACGGTGTGGGCCAGGTCGGCGGCGGTGGGACGGACGACGACCTCGGGCGGGGCCGTCATCAGCGCTTCCCGGAGCCGGCGGCGTCCTTGGCCATCCGCTTGACCGTGCGGGCGTAGACGTCGTCGGGGTCGAGCCGACGCAGCTCCTCCGAGAGCAGCTCGGACAGGTCACGACGCTTCAGCGCCACGGGACGGTCCGGGTCGCCCGGTGAGGACAAGGTGGCCAGCTTGCCGTCGTGGCGGACGATCTCGATGTCCCCCGGGCGCGTGGCCAGCACGACGCGGGTGATGCCTGGTCCGTCGGAGGTGCTCCGAGTGACCGGCACCTTGAGCCGGTCGCGCAGCCAGGCCGAGAGCAGGTCGGCGCTGGGGCTGATGCGCTCGGCGCTGACCGATGCCGAGGTGACCTTGGCGTCGGTCTGGTCGAGCGCCGCCGCCAGCAGGGCTCGCCAACCCGTGATCCGGGTCCAGGCAAGGTCGGTGTTGCCGGGGGAGTAGGCGTGGCACTGGGCGAGCATCGCGTTGGCGCGCCCGGTCGGGGTGGCCGCGGCGTCGGTGATCCGGCGCCGGGCCAGCCGGCCCAGGGGGTCTGCGGCGGGGTCGGCGGGCGCCTTGGTCGGCCACCACACGACAACGGGCGAGTCCGGAAGCAGCAGTGGCAGCACCACCGACTCCGGGTGCTTGGTGACGCCTCCGGTCAGGGTGATCATCGCCGTCTCACCGGTCCAGCCTGAGCCGATCCCGACCTTCGCGTCGACCCGGGGTGCCCCGCGGCCGTCACCGAGGATCACGCCGAGCACCCGGGCGGGGTGCTCGCGGGAGGCGGCCCGGGCGCTGTCCATCGCGGCCTCGGCCTGGTCCTCGTCGACGACGAAGACCAGGGTCATCACCATGCCCATGGCCGGGCTGCCGGCCCGGCGCCGGGCCTTGAGGAACTCGGCGGCGATGCCGCTGCTGGTCGTGTCGCTGAGCTCGATCATCTCAGGGTCGCCTCCACGTGCGTCCGTCGCGGGCGAGCATCTTGTCGGCCGAGGCCGGGCCCCAGGTGCCTGCCTCGTAGGTGTCGGGCTTCCCGTGCCCCGCCCAGTAGTCGATGATCGGGTCGAGGATCTTCCAGGCCAGCTCGACCTCCTCGTGCCGTGGGAACAGCGGGGGCTCCCCCAGGAGCACGTCGAGGATCAGGCGCTCGTACGCCTCGGGACTCGACTCGGTGAACGAGCCTCCATAGGCGAAGTCCATGTTGACGTCCCGGATCTCCATCGAGGTGCCCGGCACCTTGGAGCCGAAGCGCATCGTGATGCCCTCATCCGGCTGGACCCGGATGACCAGGGCGTTCTGGGTCAGCTCCTCCGTGGCGGTGGCGCTGAACGGGAGGTGCGGAGCGCGCTTGAAGACGACGGCGACCTCGGTGACCCGTCGACCCAGTCGCTTGCCGTGCCGGAGGTAGAACGGCACGCCGGCCCAGCGCCGGGTCTCGACGTCGAGCGTGATCGCCGCGTAGGTCTCGGTGCGCGACGACGTCGGGATGTCCTGCTCCTCGAGGTAGCCCGGCACCTTGACGCCGCCGGCCCAGCCCTCGACGTACTGGGCCCGCGCGGTGGCAAGGTCCAGGCGGCGGGGCAGCACCACGGACTCGAGCACCTTCTGCTTCTCGATACGCAGGCTCTTGGCGTCGAAGGACGTGGGTTCCTCCATCGCGATCAGCGCCATCAGCTGGAGAAGGTGGTTCTGGATCACGTCGCGGGCCGCACCGATGCCGTCGTAGTAGCCCGCGCGGCCGCCGATGCCGATGTCCTCGGCCATCGTGATCTGGACGTGGTCGACGTAGTGGGAGTTCCAGATGGGCTCGAACATCGCATTGGCGAAGCGCATCGCCAGGATGTTCTGAACCGTCTCCTTGCCGAGGTAGTGGTCGATCCTGAAGACCGACCCCGAGGGAAACACCTCGGAGACCACGGCGTTGAGCTCGCGCGCGGTCTCCAGGTCGGACCCGAACGGCTTCTCCACCACGACCCGCCGCCAGCTCTTGGACGACTGGTCGGCCAGACCGTGCTCCTTGAGCTGACCGATCACGTCGGAGAAGAACTTCGGCGGGATCGAGAGGTAGAAGGCGTGGTTGCCGTTGGTGCCGCGCACGCGGTCGAGGTCGAGGATCGTCTGCCGCAGGTTGCTGAAGGCGACGTCGTCGTTGAAGTCTCCCTGGACGAAGCGGATGCCCTCGGCGAGCTGACCCCAGACCTCCTCGCGGAACTCGGTGCGGGCGTGCTCGCGCACCGAGTCGTGCACGATCTTGGCGAAGTCCTCGTCGGCCCAGTCGCGCCGCGCGAAGCCGACCAGGGAGAAGCCCGGTGGCAGGAGTCCGCGGCTGGCCAGGTCGTAGACCGCGGGCATCAGCTTCTTGCGGGACAGGTCGCCGGTCACCCCGAAGATCACCAGGCTGCAGGGACCCGCGATCCGGGGGAGTCGCCGGTCCTGCGGGTCGCGCAACGGGTTGTCCGCGCGGCCCGCCCCGTCGGCCGGACTCATCCGAGCGCATCCCGGAGGGCCGCGAGCCCGGCGGGTATGTCGGTGAGATGCAGTCGGAGCACCGGCCGGTCGTGGTCGGCCAGGACCTGGGCGTCGCCGGCCGCCTGCGCGGCGATCAACCGGCCGAAGGTGTAGTCCCGACCCGGCACGGCCAGGTCCTCGTCGTTGTCGCCGGTGATCTGGAGGTAGACCCCGACCGGCGGACCGCCCTTGTGCAGCTGGCCGGTCGAGTGCAGGAAGCGAGGGCCCCACCCGAAGGTCGTGGGCCGCTTGGTGCGGACCGCGAGCGTCCGCCGGCACTCCGCGAGGTCGGAGTGCCCGACCCGGTCGAGGTAGGCCATCACCGCGACGTAGCCACGGTCGGGGTCGAGCTGACCCAGCAGTGCCTCGACAGCCTCCGCGAGGGTGCTGGTGCCGTGTGCCCAGCTCCCTCCGAGGGCGCGAACCTCGACGGGGCCGTCGACGAAGGACGGCGGGGTGTCGTCGGGCTCACCGTCGAGCATCGAGCGGGCGGCGTTCTTGGCGCTCTCGACATCGGGCTGGTCGAACGGGTTGATCCCCAGGAGGCGACCGGCGACAGCCGTGGCGGCCTCCCACAGCAGCATCTGGGCGCCGAGGGTGCCGGTCAGGGTGACATCGGAACCGCCTTCCTCACCCTCCTCGGGGTCATCGGTGGCCAGGGGCTCGGCCCCGTCGGTGTCGGTATCGCTGTCGTGAGGCTCGGCGTCGCTGTCGGCGTCGGCGACCAGCCGGACCACGGTGACGTCGTGAGGAGGCAGCGCGACCTCAGGGTCGCTGGAGTCCAGCACCACGACGGGCAGGATGCCGTGGCCGTCCTTGCCCGTGCTCTCGGCGACGAGCTGTTCGGCCCAGTCGCCGAAGCCGACGAGCCCGGAACCCTCGTCGACGATCACGAGCTTGTCCCGGAGCGGGTCCGTGCCGGCCATGGCAGCCCCCAGACGCAGCGCCGGGTTGCCTTCGTCGTCGTCGGCGAGCAGGTCGGCCACGGCGTCGGCGTCCTCCAGGAGCGCACCGATGTCGGCGCCGGCGAGGCCGCTCGGGACCAGGCCGAACGCGGTCATCGCGGAGAAGCGGCCGCCGACGTCCGGGTCGGCGTTGACGACCCGGTAGCCGTCGGCTCGGGACTGCTCGTCCAAGGGCGAGCCGGGGTCGGTCACGATCACGATGCGACGTGTCGGGTCGACACCGGCGCGGGTGAAGGCATCGACGAAGGCTCGTCGCTGGGAGTCGGTCTCGACCGTGGACCCGGACTTGCTCGACACCACGACGACGGTGCGCTCGATGCGGTCCTCGGTGGCCCTGCTGACCTGGCTGGGGTCGCTGGAGTCGAGCACGGTCAGCTCGACCCCCGCGGTCGCACAGATCACCTCCGGAGCCAGCGAGGAGCCACCCATGCCACAGAGGACGACGTGGTCGACCCCCTCGTCACGAAGCTCCTCACGCAGTGCCGCGATCTCGCCGAGCAGTGGCCGGGAGGTGCGGTGCAGGCCGGTCCACCCCAGCCGGACGCCGGCCTCGGGCTCGGCGGCTTCGCCCCAGAGGGTGGCGTCGCGCGCGAAAAGTCGACTGGCGAACGCCTCGGCCACCAGCCCAGGGACGTGCGCGGCGATCGCATCGGCAGCCGCACCCCGGGCGGACAGCTCGAGTGCCGAGCCGTCGACCGGTGCCATCACCGGTCGGCCCGCGCGGCGTCCATCTGGCCACGGACGGTCTCGACGAGCTCGTCCCAGGACTTCACGAACTTGTCCACGCCCTCCTGCTCGAGCGTGGCGATCACGTCGTCGTAGTCGATCCCGGCCTCGGACAGGGCGTCCATCACCTGGTGGGCGTCGTCGTACTTCGTGGTCACCTGGTCGCCCTCCACGGTGCCGTGGTCGGCGAACGCCTGCATGGTCTTCTCCGGCATCGTGTTGACGGTGTCGGCGACCAGCAGGTCGGTGACGTACATGGTGTCGGAGTAGTCGGGGTTCTTGACGCCCGTGGAGGCCCACAGAGGCCGCTGCGGGTGGGCGCCGGCAGCCTTCAACGGCTCCCAGCGTGCGCCCGCGAACTTCTCCTCGAAGGCCTCGTAGGCGAGGCGCGCGTTGGCGATCGCCGCCTTGCCCTTGAGGTCGGCGAGCGCGGAGGTGTCCCCGCCTGCACCGATGAGCTTGTCGAGACGGGCGTCGTACTCGCTGTCGACCCGTGAGACGAAGAACGACGCCACCGAGTGGATCGTCGACAGGTCGTGGCCGGCCTCACGCGCCAGCTCGAGGCCGGCGAGGTAGGCCTCCATCACCTGGTCGTAGCGCGCCAGCCCGAAGATCAACGTGACGTTGACGCTGATGCCCTGGCCGATGACCTGGGTGATCGCGGGGATGCCCTCGGTCGTGGCGGGGATCTTGATCAGCGCGTTGGGCCGGTCGACGGCCCGCCAGAGCCTCTCGGCGGCGGCCACGGTCTCGTCGGTGTCGAAAGCGAGGCCGGGCGCGACCTCGATGGAGACGCGACCGTCGGCCCCGTGGGTCGACTTCCAGGTGTCCATCAGCACGTCGCACGCGTCGCGCACGTCGGTGGTGGTGAGCGCGAAGATCACGTCGTCGACGTCGGAGCCGCCGGCGACGAGCTCCTTGAGCTGGGCGTCGTAGCGTTCGCCGTCAGCCAGGGCCGCCGCGAAGATGGTGGGGTTGGTGGTCACCCCCACGACCGAGCTGTTCTTGATCAGGTCGGCAAGGTTGCCGGTCTCGATGCGTTCGCGGGACAGGTCGTCCAGCCAGATCGAGACGCCGGCGTCGGCAAGGGCGGTGAGACGTTCAGACATCGGATGATCCTCCCGTTGGGGCTTGTCTTCAGTTCTGGTCCGCCGTGTGGCGGTGGTGCTTCGGCTCAGGCGTCGGACGCCTGAGCCGCACGGATGCTGTCCTCTGCGGCGAGCACCACGGCCTCGGCCGTGATGCCGAACTCCTGGAAGATCGTGGCGTAGTCGGCTGAGGCGCCGAAGTGGTCGAGCCCGACGATCCGGCCGTGCTGACCGACGACCTCGCGCCAACCCTGGGAGACGCCGGCCTCGACGCTGACGCGCGCCTTGACGATCGGTGGGAGCACCGAGTCGCGGTAGGCCTGGTCCTGAGAGTCGAACCACTCGCGGCACGGCATCGAGACCACCCGGGCACGGATGCCCTTGGCGGCGAGCGCCGTGCGTGCCGCGACGGCCAGCTGGACCTCGGACCCCGTGCCGAGCAGGATCACGTCCGGGACACCCCCTTCGGCATCGACGAGCACGTAGCCGCCCTTGGCCACGCCTTCGGTGGTCGCCCAGACCTGACCGTCGGCATCGCGGCCGCGGGGGAAGGTCGGCACGTTCTGCCGGGTCAGGGCCAGGCCGGCGGGACGGTCGGTGTGCTCGAGCACGGCCTTCCAGGCGGCCACCGTCTCGTTGGCGTCGGCGGGACGCACCACGTCGAGGCCGGGGATCGCCCGGAGCGCGGCGAGGTGCTCCACCGGCTGGTGGGTCGGACCGTCCTCGCCGAGGCCGATCGAGTCGTGGGTCCACACATAGGTGACCGGCAGCCCCATCAGGGCGGCCAGGCGGACGGCCGGGCGCATGTAGTCGGAGAAGACCAGGAACGTTCCGCCGTAGACGCGGGTGCCGCCGTGCAGGGCGATGCCGTTCATCACCGAACCCATCGCGTGCTCACGGATGCCGAAGTGCAGCACGCGGCCGAACTTGTTGCCCTGGAAGTCCTTGGTGGAGCGCTCCTCGGGGATGAAGGACGGCTCTCCCTTGGGTGTGGTGTTGTTGGACTCGGCAAGGTCGGCGGACCCGCCCCAGAGCTCGGGCAGGGCCGGCGCGAGAGCGCTGAGCACCTCACCGGACGCCTTGCGCGTCGCGACGCCCTTGTCGTCGGCGGGGAAGGTCGGCAGGACGGCGTCCCAGCCGGAGGGGAGGGTGCGCGTGCGCATCCGCTCGAGCAGGTCGGCGCGCTGTCGGTAGCGCTTGGCCCAGGCGTCGTACTTGTCCTGCCAGGCGGCCTCCTCGGCGCGACCGCGCTCCACGAGGCTCCGCGTGTGGGCCAGCACCTCGTCGGCGACCTCGAACGTCAGTGCCGGGTCGAAGCCGAGCACCTCCTTGGTGGCGGCAACCTCGGACTCGCCCAGGGCGGAGCCGTGGGCCTTGCCGGTGCCCTGAGCGTTGGGCGCGGGCCAGGCGATGACGGTGCGGAGATTGATGAAGCTCGGCTGGTCGGTGACCCGGCCGGCCTTCTCGATGGCCTCCCAGAGTGCCTGGACGTCCTCGTCGTACGACGTGCCGCCATGGGTCCAGTCGACGTCCTGGACGTGCCAGCCGTAGGCCCGGTAACGGGCCGAGACGTCCTCGGAGAAGGCGATGTCGGTGTCGCCCTCGATGGAGATCTCGTTGTTGTCGTAGACGAGCGTGAGGTTGCCGAGCTGCTGGTGGCCGGCGAGTGAGGAGGCCTCCGACGAGACACCCTCCTCCAGGTCGCCGTCACTGCACAGCGCGTAGATGTGGTGGTCGAAGGGGCTCTCGCCCGCTGCGGCCTCCGGGTCGAGCAGGCCGCGCTCGCGGCGGGCAGCCATCGCCATGCCGACGGCGTTGGCGACACCCTGGCCCAGCGGTCCCGTGGTGGTCTCGACACCGGCTGTGTGGCCGTGCTCGGGGTGACCCGGGGTCTTCGAGCCCCAGGTGCGCAGCGACTTGAGGTCGTCGACCTCCAGGCCGAAGCCGCCCAGGAAGAGCTGGGTGTAGAGCGTGATGCTGCTGTGCCCGCAGGAGAGCACGAACCGGTCGCGTCCGAGCCAGTCGGGGTTGGCGGGGTTGTGCCGCATCGCCTTGTGGAACAGCGTGTAGGCGACGGGAGCGAGGGACATCGCGGTGCCGGGGTGGCCGTTGCCGACCTTCTGCACGGCGTCCATCGCCAGCACCCTCGCGGTGTCCACGGCGCGCTGGTCGAGATCGGTCCAATCGAGCTTGCTCACGAGCTTGCGTTCCTTCCGGCAGGTGCCTGACGGGCCGCTGCGGCCACGGACCCGAGCCTACTCAGCATCGGTGAGGTGTTGCACAGGGTGTCCAAGGCCTCCCGGTACCCCCTCACGCGGTCGCGCACACTAGAGTGAGACCTGCCCTGAGGGCGTCTTCGAGGCGCTCCCGTCGTCCGAACCAGAGGTGCGCGTGACCGCCGTCGATCCCGACGTCTCCGCTGCCCGTCGCGAGCGCGGCGACGAGCCGGCGACTGCGAGCACCGGGCTCAAGGACGTCCTCGGTGCCTATGTCGGGCTGATGAAACCCCGCATCATCGAGCTGCTGCTGCTCACCACGGTGCCGGTGATGTTCCTGGCACAGCGGGGGGTCCCTCCGCTCGGCCTGGTGATCGCGACCGTCGTCGGCGGGACGCTTTCGGCAGGCAGCGCCAACGCGCTCAACTGCGTCTACGACGCCGACATCGACGAGCGGATGCGCCGCACCCGCCGTCGGGCGCTGCCCCGCCACGCCGTCACCAGCCGTGCCGCCCTGATCTTCGGACTCGCTCTCGGTGTCGTCTCCACCCTGTGGCTCGGCCTGCTGGTCAACTGGCTCTCGGCCGGGCTGGCACTGACTGCGAACGTCTTCTACGTCGTGGGCTACACGATGATCCTCAAGCGGCGCACCACCCAGAACATCGTCTGGGGCGGAGCCGCCGGCTGCTTCCCGGCGCTGATCGGCTGGACAGCCGTGACCGGCGAGCTGGCCTGGGCTCCCGTGGTGCTGTTCCTGGTGGTCTTCTTCTGGACACCACCGCACTTCTGGGCGTTGGCGATCCGCTACCGCGAGGACTACGCCGCCGCCGACGTACCCATGCTGCCGGTCGTGGCAGGGGCCAAGGTCGTGGCCCGGCAGATCGTCGCCTACTCCTACGTCATGGTCGCCACGTCGCTGGCGCTCTGGCCGATCGCGCCGACAGGTTGGTTCTACCCCGTGGTCGCGGTCGTCCTGGGAGTGGCGTTCCTGATCGAGGCGCACCTCCTGCTCGGTCGCGCCCGGCACAGCGACGACGTGGTGGACCTCAAGCCGATGCGGCTCTTCCACTGGTCCAACATGTACCTCTCGCTGCTGTTCGTCGGCGTCGCGCTGGACCCGCTGCTCACCCGGTGACGCTCGCGGCCCTCCTCCACGACGAGGACCTCGACCCCGCTCTGCCGGCGCTGGGTCGGCACGCCGTCCCGCGCGCCGTCGCCGACAACCGCGAGTGCCTCGACGGCGAGCACCGGTTCGTCCGCCATGGGCCGGCGGTGCTCGAGCAGCTCAGCGCCGCGTCCGGCTGACGGGCGCCACCGCGGCGTACTTCCCGCAGCGATCTGGCGCTTCCCGGGGGGAGTTCTCTCCGGGGACCCGATGATTACCACGGGACCGTGGTAATCATCGGATCGATTCACGTCGGCGTGTTCCGCCCCACGCGGCGCACGTAGGTCTCCCGGTCGTAGGGGTGGTGGTCGAGCCGGGGCCGCCGTGGAGGACGGCCCGTCACCTGGCGAAAGCTGTCCAACCTCGTGGTGAGCACGCCCTCACCGCGGGTGAGGTGGGGGAGCATCGTGGTCAGCGCGTGCACGGCCCCCGCTGGTACGTCACCGGCGAGCACCACCATCGGCCGGCGTGGCTGTGTGCTCAGGGGCACCGCGCCCACCTTCGCCAGCAGGCTGAGGGTCGCCGCCAGCGTGTCGTCAGGTACCTCCAGGTCGAAGTGGTGCACGGGCTCGCACACGACCGTCCCAGCTGCGTTGAGGGCTGTCGCGATGACCAGCCGGGAGAGGTTGCGGAAGTCGCCGGCGGTGCTCGACATGGTCTTGTCGAAGGTGCCGTGCATGTGGCTCTGCCGGGGGTAGTAGCCCGAGCGGGTCATCCACACCTGGCAGTCCGGGATCTGCCAGCCGTAGGGCCCTTGTTGCAGCGTGGACCTGACGGCGTACTCGACGGCGGTGAAGAACGCCGCCGGCATCGAGCCGCGCTCGACCTCCAGGTCGAAGGTGATGCCCGCGCCGATCTCGGCCGGCTCGACACGGAGGCCGACGGTCGCGAGGAAGGGGTTGGTGTCGGTCTCGATCACCTCGACCGCGCTCCCGCAGCCGACGAGCCGCTCGATGCAGATCACCCTGCTCTCGCGGAACGTGACCTCGACGCCGTACTCCTCGGAGAGGAGCGCGCCGATGACCTCCTTCTGCACCTCGCCGTAGAGGGAGAGGTGGAGCTCGCCGCGGCTGTCGTCCTGGGTGAGGTCGATGAGTGGGTCCTGCTCGGCGAGCTGGGTCAGCGCAACGTGCAGGCGTCCGACGTCGTCGGGATGCACCGCCTCGACGACCGTGGCGAGGCTGGGCCGGGCGAACTCGGCGGCCGGGACGGTGGCGATCGGCTCGCCGAAGGTGTCTCCGATCCGGGCCGACTCCACCCCGCGCAGCACAGCCACCTGACCAGCGGCACGTGTGGCGGGTCTCCACGAGGTGGCCGCCGGTGAAGACGCGCATGGCGGTCACCTTCTCAGCCGGACCGTGCCCGAGGTCGAGCCGGTCGCGGACCTGCAGGCCGCCTCGGTCCACATGGACGAACACCGACTTGGCGCCGCTCGCGTCCCGCTCGATCTTGAAGACCCGACCCGCGATCGGGCCCTCTGAAGGGGCCTCGCGCACCGGGAGCAGCCGCGGCAGCGCGTCCATCAGCTCAGGTACGCCGGAGCCGGTCACCGCCGAGCCGCTCAGGATCGGCACGTCCGGGCTGAGCCGCTCGCGCACCTCCAAGGTCACGAAGTCCACGTCGGCGCCGACCCGGTCGGTCTTGTTGAGGAACACCACCGTCGTGATGCCGAGCCGCTGGAGCGCTCGCATCAGCACCAGAGTCTGGGCCTGCACACCCTCGACCGCCGAGACGACCAGCACGGCACCGTCCAGCAACGTCAGCGACCGCTCGACCTCGGCGATGAAGTCGGAGTGGCCCGGGGTGTCGAACAGGTTGGTCCTCACGCCGTTGATGTCGAAGGAGACAACAGCGGCGCGGATGGTGATGCCACGACGGCGCTCGATCGCCATCGTGTCGGTGTGGGTGCTCCCGGCGTCCACGCTGCCCGGGGCGTCGAGCACGCCTGCCTCGAAGAGCAGGCGCTCGGTCAGGGTCGTCTTGCCGGCGTCAACATGGGCCAGAATCCCCAAGTTCAGTGTGCGCAACCTTCACGTCCTTCTCGCAGGTGGGCTGGAGGGAGGTGAAAGGTGCTCGCATCGGTGGTGCTCCTGGCGCTCGGCGGACATCGGGCACCCCATGGCAACACGCGTCCGAGAGCAGCGGCAACGGGTTATCGCGCCGCACCCGGCGTACCGGGGCCGGGGTGGTCGCGCGGTGACATGCTTCCCGTAGCGATCTGGCGCCTCCCGGGGGGAGTTCTCTCCGGGGACCCGATGATTACCACGGGACCGTGGTAATCATCGGAGCCGTCCGGGCAACCATTTCCGGCCCCACCGCGTCTAGGAAGGTGGACGGGCTCTCATCGGCGCTAACGGGGGTGCCGATGAAGGCCCGTCCGCACGTTCACGCACGCTCACCAGGAGCCAGGCGAGCGCGGCAGAGGTCAGCGCCGCACCCAGCAGGTGGAGGCCGACGAGCACGATCGGCAGGTCGGTGAAGTACTGGACGAACCCGATCAGCCCCTGGGCCAGCAACACCGCCAGCAGGGTCGCTGCCGCCCGCCGCGCCCGTGCTGGCGCGTTGACCGCGCCCAGCGCCAGGACGGCCGCCACGCTCAGGCCCAGGAGCAGGAACACCACGTCGGTGTGCAGCTGGCTGATCCCGCGCGGGTCGAGCCCGTTGCGGGGCGAGTCCAGGTCTCCGGCGTGGGGGCCGCTGCCGGTGACGACGGTCCCGACGTACAGCACCACCCAGCCGGTCACGAAGATCCCCCTGACCAGCCGGACCAGCGGCACCGGCACGGTCGGCACGGCGGTGCCGTCGCCCTCGTCGATGCGGCGCAGCAGCGTCACCGCGACGCCGATCATCGCCAGCGACACCAGCAGGTGGAACGAGACGATCCACGGGTTCAGGTCGGTCAGCACGGTGACGCCGCCGATCAGGGCCTGTGCGGGCACGCCCAGGGCGAGCACGACGGAGAGGCGGACCAGCGCACGCCGGCGGGTGCGCCAGGCCACCACCACCGTCGCGATGGCGACCGCGGCGAGCACGAAGGTGATCATCCGGTTGCCGAACTCGATCGCCCCGTGGATGCCGAGCTCCCGGTGCGGGACGAACGACTCGTCGGTGCACCGCGGCCAGGTGGGGCAGCCGAGCCCGGAGCCGGTCAGTCGCACCACGCCGCCGGAGACGACGATGGCGATGTTGAAGAACAGCGAGGCCCACGCGGCCGGTCGGATCCAGCGCGCGATCGGGTCGGTCACGGTCACTCCCATCGGAACGTGCGGGCGGTCAGGACGCTCCCCACGACGGCCCAGGCCGCGAGGACGAGCAGGGGGAGTGCGGGCAGGGTGCCGTCGGTGAGGGCCGATCGCAGGCCGTCACCCAAGGCTCCGGACGGCAGCCAGACGAGGGCCGCCCCGGCACCGCCGTACGCCGAGGCGGGCAGCACGACCGCGCCGCCGGCGAGGAGCAGCAGGTAGACCAGGTTGGCGGCGGCCAGGGTCGCCTCCGCCCGGAGCGTGCCGGCCATGAGCAGGCCGAGCGAGGCGAAGGCGGCGGTTCCGAGCAGGACCACCAGCAGCGCCCCCAGGAGACCGGTCACCGAGTGTGCCGGCGACCAGCCCAGCAGCAGTCCGGCGCCGCCGAGCACGACGAGCTGCAGCGCCTCGACGACGAGCAGGGCGCCGACCTTGCCTGCCAGCAGTCCCGAGCGTGGCAGCGGCGACGAGCCGAGGCGCTTGAGCACGCCGTAGCGGCGTTCGAAACCGGTCGAGATGGCGAGCGAGGTGAAGCTCGTCGACATCACGGCCAGGGCGAGCACGCCTGGGGTGAGCAGGTCGATCGGACGGCCGTCGAGCGGGAGGTCGAAGCGTCGCGACGCCACCAGGCCGCCGACCAGCACGATCAGCGGGATGACCACGGCAATGAGCAGCTGCTCGCCGTTGCGCAGCAGCAGCTTGGTCTCCATCCGTGCCTGGGCGGCGATCATCCGGGGCAGCGGCGCGGCGCCGGGGGCCGGGGTGAAGGTGCCTCCCGCCGGGGTGCTCATGAGGCGAGCTCCCGCCCGGTGATCTGCAAGAAGACGTCCTCCAGGGTGCGCTGCCCCAGCGACAGTGACTCGGGCAGCACGCCGTGAGCCTGGCACCACGCGGACACGGTGGCCAGCGTCGAGGCGTCAGCGGGACCGGTGATCAGCAGGCTCTGCGCGCTGACCGGCCGCACATCGGTGAGCGGTCCGAGCGCGGCCCGGAGGCTGGCCGGTGCCTCCGGGGGGAAGGGCTCGGTCACGACCAGCCGGATCGTGCTGTGCCCCGTCCCGCGGGTCAGCTCGAAGGGCGTGCCGGTCGCGATCAGCCGGCCGTGGTCGATGACGTGGACCGTGTCGGCCAGCCGCTCCGCCTCGTCCATGTAGTGCGTGGTCAGCACGGTCGTGACGCCGTCGGCGCGCATCTCCTCGAGGAGGTGCCAGGTCGCCCGACGGAGCTGGGGGTCCATGCCGGCGGTGGGCTCGTCGACGAAGACCAGCTCGGGGCGCCCGACGATGGCCATGGCCAGTCCGAGGCGCTGCTGCTGGCCCCCGGAGAGGCGTCGGTACGGCGTCCGCCCGCACTCCTCGAGCCCGAGCCGGTCGACCAGGAGCGCGACGTCGAGAGGGTGAGCGTGCAGGCGGGCGACGTGGTGGAGCATCTCGACGGCGCGGACCCCGGACCAGGCCCCGCCGCCCTGCAGCATCACGCCGATGCGGGGGAGCAGGTCGGCCCGTGCGGTCTGCGGGTCGAGCCCGAGCACCCGGACCCGGCCGGCCTGCGGGCGGCGGTAGCCCTCGCAGGTCTCCAGGGTGGTGGTCTTCCCGGCGCCGTTCGGGCCGAGGACCGCGGTGATGGTGCCGCGGGCGACCTCCAGGTCGAGCCCGTCGACCGCAGTCGTGTCGCCGTACCTCATCCGCAGTCCCTCGACCACGACGGCAGGGCCGGTCGTCGGCGCGGAGGTGGGCACAGGCAGAGTGTAGGAAGCGGCGTCGCGGCGCCCGCGGGCCGGTCGAGCGGGCCGGTGCCCCGGGTGACCACCGCAGGCGCCGGAGGCGAGGTAAGGCCAGCCTTATTTGAAGTCGCCGGGGTAATAACGACACAATGTTGTTGTGGAAATCGACAGCACCGTCCCTCAGGGCGTCCGGCGCAGCGATGCGCGGGCGGCCGAGACCGGTGATGCCCCCACGCGCGAGCGGGTCGCCCGCACCATCCTCGAGCTCGGTCCCAGCACGGCGGCCGCTCTCGCGGCCCGGTTGCACCTGACCCCGGCAGCCGTCCGGCGGCATCTGGACCACCTCGCCGTCGAGGGGGCCGTGGAGGCACGCGAGCCGCGTGTCTACGGCGTCCGGGGACGCGGCCGGCCGGCCAAGGTGTTCGCTCTGACCGAGTCGGGCCGCGACCAGTTCGACCAGCAGTACGACGACCTGGCCGCCCAGGCGCTGCGCTTCCTGGCCGAGACCGGCGGGGACGAGGCCGTGATGGCCTTCGCCCGGCGTAGGGTGGCCAGCCTCGAGACCCGCTACCGCGAGATCGTCGAGGAGCGCCCGGAGGTCGAGCCGTCGGTCGCCCTGGCCGAGGCGCTGACCCAGAGCGGCTACGCCGCGTCGGTCCGCGAGAGTCCCGTGGGGCAACAGCTGTGCCAGCAGCACTGCCCGGTCGCCCACGTCGCTCACGAGTTCCCCCAGCTGTGCGAGGCCGAGACCGAGGTCTTCGGCCGGGTACTCGGCCGGCACGTCCAACGTCTGGCCACCATCGCCCACGGCGACGGTGTCTGCACCACCTGCATCCCCGAAGTTCCGTCAAACGCATCCCCGACGAGAGGTTGAGCCAACGATGACAACCATCGAGCAGATGAACCCTGAGCTCGAAGGGCTTGGTCGCTACGAGTACGGCTGGGCCGACAGCGACGCCGCCGGCTCCATCGCCGCGCGGGGTCTCAGCGAAGACGTCGTCCGCAACATCTCCGCGCTCAAGAGCGAGCCGCAGTGGATGCTCGACCAGCGGCTGAAGGGCCTCAAGCTCTTCCACCGCAAGCCGATGCCGACGTGGGGCTCCGACCTGTCGACGATCGACTTCGACAACATCAAGTACTTCGTCCGCTCGACCGAGAAGCAGGCGACGACCTGGGACGACCTCCCTGCGGACATCAAGAACACCTACGACAAGCTCGGCATCCCCGAGGCCGAGAAGCAGCGTCTGGTCTCCGGCGTCGCCGCGCAGTACGAGTCCGAGGTCGTCTACCACCAGATCCGTGAGGACCTGGAGGAGCAGGGCGTCATCTTCGTCGACACCGACACGGCGCTGCGCGAGCACGAGGACCTGCTCAAGGAGTACTTCGGCACGGTCATCCCGGTCGGCGACAACAAGTTCTCCGCGCTCAACACCTCGGTGTGGTCCGGGGGCTCGTTCATCTACGTGCCCAAGGGCGTCCACGTGGACATCCCGCTGCAGGCCTACTTCCGGATCAACACCGAGAACATGGGCCAGTTCGAGCGCACCCTCATCATCGTCGACGAGGACGCCTACGTTCACTACGTCGAAGGCTGCACCGCGCCGATCTACTCCTCCGACTCGCTGCACTCCGCGGTCGTGGAGATCATCGTCAAGAAGGGCGGCCGCTGCCGCTACACCACGATCCAGAACTGGTCGAACAACGTCTACAACCTCGTCACCAAGCGGGCGACGTGCGAGGCCGGCGCGACCATGGAGTGGGTCGACGGCAACATCGGCTCCAAGGTGACGATGAAGTACCCGGCGATCTACCTCATGGGTGAGCACGCCAAGGGCGAGACGCTGTCGATCGCCTTCGCCGGCGAGGGCCAGCACCAGGACGCCGGCGCCAAGATGGTGCACGCCGCACCCAACACGTCGAGCTCGATCCTCTCCAAGTCGGTGGCGCGAGGCGGCGGTCGTACGTCGTACCGCGGACTGATCCAGGTCAACGAGGGTGCTCACGGCTCCAAGTCCAACGTGCTCTGTGACGCGCTCCTGGTCGACCAGGTCAGTCGGTCCGACACCTATCCCTACGTCGACATCCGCGAGGACGACGTGTCGATGGGTCACGAGGCGAGCGTCTCCAAGGTCTCCGACGACCAGCTCTTCTACCTCATGTCCCGCGGCATGGAGCAGGACGAGGCGATGGCGATGATCGTGCGTGGCTTCATCGAGCCGATCGCCAAGGAGCTGCCGATGGAGTACGCGCTCGAGCTGAACCGCCTGATCGAGCTTCAAATGGAGGGCGCCGTCGGTTGACGGCCGGCCCGGTGGTGCACGTCGACGGGGACGGCCCGACGGGGAGCGTCAAGCGGCTTGGCCGCGGCGGCCGGCGCGGGAGCCAGCCCGGCGGAGAGCCACCGGCCGACGCGCCGCCGCAGCGACCGGCGGGTCGGCTCCGGCGGCGCGCACCACAAGACCTGTGACAACGACCCAGCATTGAGGATGACAGCACGAGATGACTGTGACTGACACTGCCCGCGAGAGCGTGGCGAACGCCCTGGAGCAGGACCGGGTCGACTCCCACCTGCACCCCGAGGGCTCCTTCGCGGTGGAGGACCACGCGGTCCCCACCGGCCGTGAGGAGATCTGGCGCTTCACCCCGCTCAAGCGGCTTCGCGGCCTCCAGGCCGACGCCGAGTTCGCCGCCAGCGCCACCGCCTGCACCTGGACCACCCCGCCCGGGGTGCGCATCGAGGGCGTGAACAAGGCCGACCACCCCGAGCTGCGCGGCCTGAGCGGCCTGGTGCCCAACAACCGGTTCACCGCGCGTGTGCTGGCCGAGGTGCCCTCCACGCTGCTGGTCGACGTACCGGCCGACACCGAGCTCACCGAACCGGTCGTCATCGACCTGGTCGGCGAGGACGTCTCGGTGACCGAGGCCGGCCACATCGCGCTGCGCTTCGGTGCCCACTCCAAGGCCGTGGTGGTGCTCAACCACACCGGCAGCGCCTCGATGGCCCAGGTCGTCGAGGTCGCTGTCGGCGACGGTGCCCAGGTCTCGGTCGTCTCGGTGCAGGACTGGGCCGACGACGCCGTCCACCTGACCCACCACCAGGCCAAGGTCGGTCGCGACGCCCACTACAAGCACGTCGCGGTCAGCTTCGGTGGCGACCTCGTGCGGATGGACGCCAACGTCGAGTACGACGGCCCCGGTGGCGCGGCCGAGATGCTCGGGCTCTACTTCGCCGATGCCGGTCAGCACATCGAGCACCGGCTCTTCGCCGACCACACCGCGCCGCGCACCACGAGCAACGTGCTCTACAAGGGAGCCCTGCAGGGTCAGGGTGCGCACACGGTCTGGGTCGGCAACGTGCTGATCCGCAAGGTGGCCGAGGGCATCGAGACCTACGAGGAGAACCGCAACCTGGTGCTCACCGACGGGTGCCGCGCCGACTCGGTGCCCAACCTCGAGATCGAGACCGGTGAGATCAAGGGTGCGGGCCACGCGTCCGCGACCGGCCGGTTCGACGACGAGCAGCTGTTCTACCTGCAGGCGCGCGGCATCCCCGAGGACGAGGCGCACCGGTTGGTCGTGCACGGCTTCTTCGCCGACATCGTCCGCAAGATCGACGTACCCCAGATCGAGGAGCGCCTGCTCAGCACCATCGCGGCCGAGCTCGAGAAGAACGTCGGGCGGCCCGGAGGCGACCTCTGATGGCCTTCTCCCGCGCCTGCGCGCTCGCCGACCTCACCCCCGACGCACCGCTCGCGGTGGACGTGGAGGGTGTCGAGGTGGCCGTGGTCCGGCACGACGACGAGGTCTATGCCATCCAGGACGAGTGCTCGCACGCCGCGATCCCGCTCTCCGAGGGCGAGGTCGAGGGCTGCGAGATCGAGTGCTGGCTGCACGGGTCGCGCTTCGACCTCCGCACCGGCAAGCCGAGTGGCCTCCCCGCCACCGAGCCTGTCCCGACCTACCCCGTGCGGGTGGAGGGCGACGACGTCCTGGTCGACGTGACCAACCCGAACACCAACGACTGACTTCGAACCACAAGGAAGAGCTGAGAACACACATGAGCACTCTCGAGATCCGCGACCTGCACGTCAGCGTCGACACCGAGGATGGCCCCAAGGAGATCCTCAAGGGTGTCGACCTGGTCATCAAGGACGGTCAGACCCACGCGATCATGGGCCCCAACGGCTCCGGCAAGTCCACGCTGGCCTACTCGATCGCCGGCCACCCCAAGTACACCGTGACCAGCGGTTCGGTGACCCTGGACGGGGCCGACGTCCTGGCGATGACCGTCGACGAGCGAGCCCGCGCCGGTCTCTTCCTCGCCATGCAGTACCCGGTCGAGGTCCCCGGTGTGTCGGTCTCCAACTTCCTGCGCACCGCGAAGACCGCGATCGACGGCGAGGCCCCCAAGCTGCGCACCTGGGTCAAGGACGTCAACACCGCCATGGCCGAGATGAAGATGGACCCCGCCTTCGCGACCCGCTCGGTCAACGAAGGCTTCTCGGGCGGCGAGAAGAAGCGCCACGAGATCCTCCAGCTCGAGCTGCTCGACCCCAAGGTCGCCGTCCTCGACGAGACCGACTCCGGCCTCGACATCGACGCGCTGAAGACCGTGTCCGAGGGTGTCAACCGCTTCAAGGACAAGGGCGACCGTGGGGTCCTGCTGATCACCCACTACACGCGGATCCTGCGCTACATCAAGCCCGACTTCGTGCACGTCTTCGTGGACGGCCGGATCGCCGAGGAGGGCGGCCCGGAGCTGGCCGACCAGCTCGAGGCCGAGGGCTACGACAAGTACACGCCGGCGCGGCGATAACCGGCACTGGGCTGCGTTGTCGTCACTCGACGGCCCGCTTCGCTCAAAGGCCGCCTTCGCTCCTCCGCCTTGCCCCGCACCGCTTCTCCCCACGCCGAGAGGACGTCATGAAGATCCAGGGACTGCTCCCCGATCTGGAAGTCATCCGCAAGGACTTCCCGATCCTGTCGCGCACGCTCGCGGACGGGCACCCGCTGGTCTACCTCGACAGCGCCAACACCTCGCAGAAGCCGCAGGTCGTCATCGACGCGATGGTCGACCACCTCGAGCGGCACAACGCCAACGTCGCGCGCGCCATGCACCAGCTCGGCGCGGAGGCGTCCACTGCGTTCGAGGCGGCGCGGGACAAGGTGGCCGCGTTCATCGGAGCGCCGTCGCGCGACGAGGTGATCTTCACCAAGAACGCCTCCGAGGCCCTCAACCTGGTCGCCAACACCCTGGCCTGGGCGCGTGGACCGCTCGCGCTCGGCGAGGGCGACGAGGTGGTCATCACCGAGATGGAGCACCACTCCAACATCGTCCCGTGGCAGCTGCTCACACAGCGCACCGGCGCCACGCTGCGGTGGTTCGGCCTGACCGACGAGGGCACCCTGGACCTCTCCGACCTCGACGAGCTGATCACCGAGCGCACCAAGGTCGTCTCCTTGACGTGGGTCTCCAACATGCTCGGCACCGTCAATCCGATCGCCGAGATCACCCGACGTGCCCACGAGGTCGGCGCGATCGTCGTCGTCGACGCGGCGCAGGCGGTGCCGCAGATGCCCGTCGACCTCGCGGCGATGGAGGCCCCGTCACGACCGGACTTCCTCGCCTTCACCGGCCACAAGGTGACCGGCCCGACCGGCATCGGCGTGCTCTGGGGCCGCGGTGACCTCCTGGAGCAGCTGCCGCCGTTCCTGGGTGGCGGCGAGATGATCGCGACGGTCTCGATGGAGCGATCGACGTACGCCGGGATCCCGCACAAGTTCGAGGCGGGTACGCCGCCGATCGTGGAGGCGGTCGGGCTCGGCGCGGCGGTCGACTACCTCGCCGCCGTCGGGATGGACCAGGTGCGCGCCCACGAGGAGGCGATCACCGACTACGCACTCGAGGGGCTCGCCTCGGTCGCGGGGGTCTCCGTGCTCGGACCGCTCGACGCCGCGCTTCGCGGCGGTGCGATCTCCTTCGAGGTCGCTGGCGTCCACCCCCACGACGTGGCCCAGGTGCTCGACTCACACGGCATCGCCGTCAGGGCCGGGCACCACTGCGCAAAGCCGGCGCACAAGAGATTCGGTGTGCAGAGCTCGACCCGGATGTCGTCGTACCTCTACACGACGCCTGCCGAGATCGACGCCCTCGTGGAGGGCCTGCACTACACCAAGAAGTACTTCAAGGTGGAATGATCACCCCACGAAAATGCGTTCTCCCCCACTCCGCTCCGCCGCCCACAACTCCGAGGGGACCCCGAAGTCGATGGACCTCGACAGCCTCTACCAGGAGATCATCCTGGACCACTACAAGCACCCTCACCATGCCGGGCTCCGGGAGCCCTTCGAGGCGGAGGTGCACCACGTCAACCCGACCTGCGGTGATGAGGTGACGCTACGGGTGCACCTCTCCGGCAGTGGCGCGGACGCCGTGGTCGAGGACGTCTCCTACGACGCCGAGGGCTGCTCGATCAGCCAGGCCGCGGCCTCGGTGATGGCCGACCTGGTCATCGGCCAGAGCGTCACGGACGCTGCTGCCGTGCATGCGGAGTTCCTCGCCCTGATGCAGGGCCGGGGCACTGTCGAGCCTGACGAGGAGGTGCTCGAGGACGCCATCGCGTTCGCGGGCGTCGCGAAGTTCCCTGCACGAGTGAAGTGTGCGCTCCTGGCCTGGATGGCCTGGAAGGACGCCACTGCACAGATCCTTGACCACCAGACCCCCGAGGAGCAGTCATGACCGACGCCCAGAGCCAGACCGCAGAGAGCCAGAGCACGTCCACCGATCCGCACGCCGACCTCCCCGAGGTCGACCTGGCCGCGGCCGCCGGCGGCTCGACCGTGACCGTGGACGACGTGACCGAGGCGATGAAGGACGTCGTCGACCCCGAGCTCGGCATCAACGTGGTCGACCTCGGCCTGGTCTACGACGTGCACCTGGACGAGGGGTCCAACGTCGTGCTCGACATGACGCTCACCTCGGCTGCGTGCCCCCTGACCGACGTGATCATGGACCAGACCAACCAGGCCCTCGAGGGCCTCGTCAACGACGTCGTGATCAACTGGGTCTGGATGCCCCCGTGGGGCCCGGACAAGATCACCGACGACGGCCGGGAGATGCTGCGGGCCCTGGGCTTCAACGTCTGAGCCTGCTCCCATGCCCTCGCCGTCGCGGACGATCCTGCTGCCGCCCGCCCGGCTGGGGCGGTGGTGCGACAACTTCGCCACCCGGCACGGTGCGACGGCGGTGACCGCCGAGCGGGGGTGCCTGGTCCTCCGCGCGGACGACGGTGAGACGGCCGAGGTGACCCTGCCCTTCGCCCGGTCCTACGACGGCGCACCCGATCCGGCTCAGCTCGCCGCGGCGGCGACGGCGCCGTCGTCCTGGGGGATCCTCCTGGTGCGCAAGGGCGGCTTCGCGGTCGCGCTCCTCGACGGCGACACGGTCCTCGCCTCCAAGGTCGGCCGGCGCCACGTGCAGGGCCGCACCAAGGCGGGCGGTCAGAGTCAGCAGCGGTTCGCGCGCCGGCGCGACAACCAGGCCCGCCAGGCCTTCGAGGCGGCCGCCGACCACGCCGACCGGATCCTTCTCGTCGAGGCCGCCAGAGCGCCGGAGGTGCTGGTCTGCGGGGGCGACCGCTCCGCGGTCGAGGCGGTGCTGGAGGACCCTCGCTTCCGCAGGATCCCGGGCCACGAGGCCGACGGGCTGCCGGTCAGGCTCGCCGACCGGGTGGTGGAGCCCTGGCTGAGCGTGCCCGACCCGCGCCGCGCCGTCCTCGACCAGGCGATCCGTGACGCCGGCTCCCTGGCCATCACCCTCCGCTGAGAGGCCACATTCCCACCCCTTTCCGCGGCGTGTCGTGCGCGAAGTGGCCTGTCGCGCCCTCAGCCGTGCACGTGCATGACCCGGCCGCTCGGCTGACCCGGAGCCACCGGGTTGCGGGGCTTGTCAGTACCTGGCTGCCCGAGGTACCTTGTGGCGCATGGTAGTGGCGCAGGACGTGCTCAGCCAGCTCCGGCGGGGAGCGCTGGAGTACTGCGTGCTGGGACTGCTGGCCCGCGACGAGCACTACGGCTTCGACCTGGTCCGGCGTCTCGGTGCGCTGGACGGCATGGTGACGGGGGAGGGCACGTTGTACCCCCTGCTCTCGCGGTTGCAGAAGGACGGCCGCGTGGCCAGCACCTGGCGTGACTCGGACGCGGGCGGACCGCCGCGCAAGTACTACGCGATCACCACCACGGGCCGACGCGCTCTCGACGACTTCACCGCCGAGTGGGGCCGGTTCCGTGACACCGTGGACAGCATCCTCGTGGAGGGGAAGACATGAGAGCCACTCGACTGCATCCGCTCGCCGAGGACTACCTGGAACGGCTCGACGCGGCCGCGGCAGGCCTGCCGCGTCAGGACCGCGAGGAGCTCCTCACCGAGCTCCGCAGCCACCTCGAGTCCGGGCTGCGTGAGGACGCCACCGATGCCGACGTCCTCAACCTGCTGCGCGAGGTCGGCCCGCCCGAGGCCATCGTCGCCGCAGCCGGGGGCGACGTGTCCGCGGCCTCGGACCCCGCCCGACCAGGCCCGAAGAGGAGCTCCCCCTGGGGACCGGTGGAAGTACTGGCCGTGCTGGGCCTCACCGTCGGCACCTTCGTGCTGCCGGTGGTCGGCCCGGTGATCGGCCTGATCCTCGCCTGGGTCTCCACGCAGTGGACGCGACGGGAGAAGACGATCGCGACGGTGCTCAGCCTGCTCCCGGTGATCGCACTCGTGCTGGGAGCGGCCAGCGTGATGGTCGTCCGCACCGAGTACTCCGACCCCGGGCCGGTCCAAGAGGCGCCGGTCCCCTCACCCACGGAAGGAACGTCATGAGCATCGGAGCCGTGGAGATCATCTTGCTGATGGTCGTGATGGGATTCTTCTTGCTGGGCACGGTGATCGCCGGCGGCTTCCTGGCCTACCGGCTGAGCCACCGTCGGACCGGGCAGGAGGCCGGGTCACCGCAGCGCTAGTCCTCGACCCCGCGCGCCACCAGGGCCTCGCCGAGGGCGTCCGCGTGCCGGAGCGACCGCACGATCAGCGGTACGACGAACGCCCGCGGGCTCGCGCCGAGACCACGCGCCCGCTGCGCGTCGCGGACCTGCTCGGCGAGCCCGACCACGATCGGTACGCAGCGGATCCCGAGCGCCAGCATCAGGCCCACCCGGTCCGGGTCGATCCCGACCCGACGAAGCGGGCCGCACGCCACCACCAGTGCGTCGACCAGGTCGGTGGTGCGTGTGGTGAGCGTGACCAGGGCCGCCAGGAGCACCAGGACCGTGATCACGCCGACCACCACGGCGGCGCGCGACCACCCGCTGACCAGGACGTGGAAGACGGCCGTCGCACCGACGATCCAGACCAGGGGCCGCAGCTGCGCCAGCGCCAGCCGGAGCGGGATCCCGGCGACGCCGTAGCCGAGGGAGACCAACCCGAGCGCGACAACGACCTGCCACACGTCGTCGAGGAACACCGAGCCGGCCCCTGCGACGACGAGCAGCGTCAGCTTGTGTCCGGCTCGGGCGCGGTGCAAGGCGGACGTGCCCGGGAGGTACAGCCCCAGGTGGCCCGCGGTCACGGGGCCGCGCCCATCAACGCGCGGTAGTGCGGCACGGCGACGCCCGGCTCCGCGTCGCACACCACCCGGCCGTCGTCGAAGACCAGCACCCGGTCGAAGCGGTCGAGCAGGTCCAGGTGGTGGGTGACCAGCAGGACCTGCTGGGAGAGGCCTGCGACCACCTCGGAGATCATCGAGGCGTTGCGGAGGTCCAGGAGCGTGGTCGGCTCGTCCATGACGAGCACGTCGGGCTCGGTGACCAGCACCGAGGCCAGCGCCAGCAGCTGCTTCTGGCCACCGGAGAGCAGGTGAGCAGGGTGGTCGGCGTGACCGTCGAGCCCGTAGTCGGCCAGGGCAGCGGCCACCCGCCTCGCGGCCTCGGCCCTGGACAGGCCACGTCGTCTCAGCCCGAAGGCGACGTCCTCGGCCACGGTGGGCATCACGATCTGCGCATCGGGGTCGGTGAAGCAGAACCCGACCCGGCGGCGCACCTCCCTGGCCCGCGAGCGCGTGTCCAGGCCGTCGACGTGCACGCGCCCCGAGGTGGGCACGACCAGGCCGTTGAGCAGCCGGGCGAAGGTCGACTTGCCCGAGCCGTTCGCACCGATGACGCCGACCCGCTGCTCGGACAGCTCCACGGTGACCGAGGAGAGCACGGTGCGCAGCGCCGTGCCCGTGCCATAGGTGTGGCTCACGTCAGCCACCGAGATCAGCGGCACCGCTGCACCACCATCGCCACGCCTTGACCGCCGCCGACGGCGATCGCGGCGAGCCCGAGCTCCCCGGCTCCGGCGCGCACCAGTCGGCTGAACAGCCGCACCGCGAGCACGGCCCCCGACGCACCCCAGGGGTGCCCGAGTGCGAGGGCGCCGCCGTCAGGGCACACCAGCGCGTCGTCGAGGCCGAGCTCGTCGCAGCACGCGAGCACCTGCCCGGCGAAGGCCTCGTTGAGCTCGATCGCGTCGAGGTCGTCGAGGCGGACACCGGCGTGGTCGAGCGCAGCCCGGACGGCCGGGACCAGCCCGAGCCCCGGCAGCCGCGGATCCACCCCGGCGGTGGCCGTGGCGAGGATGCGCATGCCGGGTACGTCGAGCCGTGTGTAGGTCGCTGCGTCGACGATCGCCACCGCGGCGGCACCGTCGGAGACGCCACAGGAGTTGCCGGCGGTGACGCTGCCGTGCTCCACGAAGCTGGGCCGGAGGCGGGCGAGACGCTCGACCGAGAGCCCGGGACGGACCCGCTCATCACTCCGCAGGCCCGCGACCGGCAACGTCTCCGCCTCGAAGGAGCCGGCGGCCACGGCCGCTGCCGCGCGGGCGTGCGACCGCGCGGCGTAGGCGTCCTGACGCGCGCGGGAGACTCCTCGCCGCTCGGCCAGCACGTCGGCCGCCACGCCCATGTCGGGGTCGCCATGGGAGGCGGGGGCGAACGGCGCCCGCTGGTAGCGGACCGGCTCCGCGCCGGCAGCGGGCGGCCAGAAGCGCCAGGGTGCCGTGGAGGCCGACTCGACGCCGCCGGCCAGGACCAGGCCGGGGCGAGTGCGGACCAGAGCGGCCGCGACGTCGATAGCCGTCAGTCCGCTGCCGCACTGGCGGTCGACGGTCAGGGCAGGTACGTCGTGGGGGAGGCCGGCGGTCAACGACGCGACCCGCGCGACGTCACCACCGGGACCCATGCAGTTGCCGAGCACCACGTCGTGGGGGACCAGTCCGTCGGCGTCTGCGGCCAGCCTGGTGAGCACCGGGGCCGCGAGGTCGGCGGCGGTGACCTCGCGCAGTCCCATCCCGGCGGTGCCGATCGGCGTGCGCAGGGCGCCGACGATCACGGGGAGGTCGGCGTCTGTCACGGGACCACGGTAGAGCCGGTCAGCCGCGGCAGGGTCGCCGCCTGCGCCGCGAGGCCGGCGCGGTCGACCTTCCCGGCGCCGGTCAGGGGAAGCGCGTCAGTCAGCCACCAGTGACGCGGCCGGGCAGCCGCGAGAAGCTCGTCACGAGCAGCCGCCACCAGCCTCGCGTGGTCGTCGGGGTCGGTCAGCACTGCCGCGACGACCGCGCCCAAGCCGGGTGTGCGGCACCCCCAGCACCACCACGTCACCGCGGGCGTGCGCCCGCAGGACGGTCTCGACCTCGGCGATCCACACCGTCGCGCCCCCGGTCGTGATCGCGTCGGGCCGCCCGTGGAGCACCAGCACCCCGTCCTCCATGCTGCCGCGGTCGCCGACCGTCGCCCAGCCGGCAGCGTCGCGTCGCAACGGTCCGGGGGAGCCCGCGTCGAACCCGGCGGCGAGGTAGGGCGAGCGAGCCCAGACCTCCCCGTCGCGGATCTCGACCGCCACGCCGGGGAAGGGGCGCAACGAGCTCGAGTCGCGACCCCAGGCGACGAAGGACAGCTCGGCCGCTCCGTAGTAGTGGTGCACGACCAGCCCGGCGGCGCGGGCACGTGAGCCCGCGGAGGGAGCCAGGGCGTCGCCCGCCACCACCACGGTGAGCCCGGCCGGGAGGCCCGGCACGTGGTCAGCCAGGGCCGCGGGGGTGAGCACGGCATGGGTGGCGCCATCGACGTCAGGGACGACCTCGGCTCCCACCCAGTCGGCGTGGACGCGCGCGAACACGTTCATCGAGCCCGACGGCGGCCCGGGCACCCAGACCCTGGCGTCGCCGTCGAGACCGCTCAGGTCGGTGACGGCCGCGAAGGACGAGATCCACGACCCGGTCGTGCGTACGACGCGGCGAGGGGCGCGCGTGGAGCCGGCAGTGTGCAGCGCGACCAGGTCCCCCGCCTGGTGCGCGGCGCGGAAGCGCGCGACCGGGTCGGCGGCCGTGGTGAGGTCGCGGGGCTCAGACAGCCTGCTGCTCCGAGGGCGCCGCGGGAGTCCGCTCCCCGAGCAGTCCTGGATAGGCGGCATGGACCCCCCGGGCGACGAACGCGGCGATCACTACCTTCACCAGGTCGCCGGGCAGGTAGATCCAGGTCGCCACCGTGGCGGCCCAGGGCGAGATGCCCAGGACGAGGGCGAGGCCGGAGATGCCGAGCACGTAGAGGACCACGACGCCGCCGATGACGTTGGCCGCGATGCCCCAGGGCAGCCGATAGGTCGGGCCGCCCCGCTCGCTGAGCCAGCCGACGACGTACGCCGCGACCGGGTAGCCGACCAGGAAGCCCACGGAGGGGCCTGCGAAGACCCCGAGCCCACCACGTCCCCCGGCAAGCAGGGGGAGACCGACGGCGACGAGCGCCAGGAACAGCCCGAGCGAGAGGCCGCCGCGCCGGGCGCCGAGGATGGCGCCGGCGAGCATCACACCCAGCGACTGCGCGGTGATCGGGACCGCGAAGCCGGGCGGGACGAAGGCCGGGACCAGGCCGAGGGCGGCGACGACGCCGGTGAACATGGCCACCAGCGCGAGGTCGCGGGCCGAGCCGCGCGGCGGGTGGGGGCTGGGGGAGGTACGAGTCACGGCCGCATTCTAGGGACCGTCATACGAGACCTGACCGGTCGGTCCAGTCCGCGGCCGTCGGTCACAGCCGTGACGCGGCGAACGTGTCGCAGGCCTCGAGCGTTCCCTGGCTGAGCCCGGTGGTGAACCAGCGCTTGCGCTGCGCAGCCGAACCGTGGGTGAAGCGGTCGGGGTCGATCCGGCCGGAGGAGCGCTTCTGGATCCGGTCGTCGCCGACGGCCTCCGCCGCGTCGATCGCGTTGGCGATGTCCTGGTCGGTGAGGTCGAGGATGAACGGCTCACCGCTCTCGTCGGGGACCTCCGTGGCGTTCTTCGTCCACATTCCCGCGTAGCAGTCGGCCTGGAGCTCGAGCCGCACCGCGTCGCTCTCGGCACCCTGCTGGCTGCGCACCTGCCCCATGGTGCCGAGCAGGTTCTGGACGTGGTGGCCGTACTCGTGCGCGAGCACGTAGGCCTCCGCGAACAGCCCGCCGTCCGCGCCGAGCTGACCCTCGAGCATGTCCTCGAAGAACGTCGCGTCGAGGAAGATCCGCTCGTCCACCGAGCAGTAGAAGGGACCCACGTCGGAGGTGGCATCCCCGCAGCCGGTGCTGGTCGAGCCGGTGAAGATCGTCGTGGTGGCCTCGCGGTACGGCGTCCCGGCCTGGTCCGGCAGGGTCTCCGACCAGTAGCCCTGGATCGCGTTGACGTCGGCGACGTAGGCGCAGCGTCGGTCCTGGTTGGCGTCGGCACCGGTCCGACAGCTCTCCAGCGACGTCTCCGACTGCGTTCCCGACGACCCGCCCGACGGTGACCCACCGCCGAGCTGGCTCTGCAGCAGGAGGACCAGCACCACGATGATCAGCCCGCCGACCCCGCCGCCGACCTTGAGGCCGTTGCCGCCGCCCGAGGGCAGGCTCATGCCACGGCTGCGACCGCCGCCCTGGCGCACCTGCACCTGGCTCCGGTCGAGCTTCGCCTTGGGGTTGTAGCGCATGCTTCCGCCTCCTGGTCGTTACGTACACTAGGGCCCATGCCACGTGAGACGCACTGACCGCCGCGCGCCCGATCACCCGAAAGTCGGGCGCCGTCGAGACCACCCACCACCGTCCACGAGGTACCCCGTCATGATCACCGCACACCAGCTCGAAGTGCGCGCCGGAGCGCGCCTGCTGATGGAGGACGTCTCCTTCCGGGTCGCGCCGGGCGACAAGGTCGGGCTGGTGGGCCGCAACGGTGCCGGCAAGACCACGCTCACCAAGATCCTCGCCGGCGAGGCGCTGCCGGCTGCAGGCAAGGTGACGGCCGCCGGTGAGGTCGGCTACCTCCCCCAGGACCCACGCACCGGCGACCCCGAGGTGGCCGCGCTCGACCGGATCCTCTCGGCCCGCGGTCTCGACGACGTCGTACGCCGGATGCGCGAGGCCGAGCGCGAGATGGCCAGCGGCGACGAGGACGTCCGGGAGCGCGGCATGAAGCGCTACACCCGCGCCGACAACGAGCTGCATGCCGGGGGCGGCTATGCCGCCGAGGCCGAGGCCCAGCAGATCGCCTCCAGCCTCGGCATCGAGGAACGCATCCTCACCCAGCCCCTGCGCACCCTCTCGGGTGGTCAGCGCCGTCGCGTGGAGCTCGCCAGGATCCTCTTCTCCGGAGCCGAGACGTTGTTGCTCGACGAGCCCACGAACCACCTCGACGCCGACTCGATCGCGTGGCTGCGCGAGTTCCTGCGCAGCCACAAGGGCGGGCTCATCGTGATCAGCCACGACGTGGCGCTGCTCGAGGCCTGCGTGACCAAGGTGCTGCACCTCGATGCCAACCGGGCCGAGATCGACATGTACAACATGGGCTGGAAGTCCTACCTGACCCAGCGCGAGACCGACGAGAAGCGACGCAAGCGCGAGCGGATGAACGCCGAGAACAAGGCCAAGACGCTCACCGACCAGGCCAACAAGATGCGGGCCAAGGCGACCAAGGCCCAGGCCGCGCAATCGATGCTCAAGCGCGCCGAGAAGCTGATGGCGGGGCTCGAGGGTGAGCGCCGCGCCGACCGGGTGGCCAAGATCGCCTTCCCGAAGCCGGCGGCGTGCGGAAAGACGCCGCTCACCGCGAGCGACCTCTCCAAGTCCTACGGTTCGCTCGAGGTCTTCACCGACGTCGACCTCGCCATCGACCGCGGCAGCCGGGTGGTCATCCTCGGCCTCAACGGCGCCGGCAAGACCACGCTGCTGCGGATCCTGGCCGGGCTCGACAAGCCCGACACCGGTGAGGTGCACCCGGGGCACGGCCTCAAGCTCGGCTACTACGCCCAGGAGCACGAGACCCTCGACACCAGCCGCAGCGTCCTGGAGAACATGCGTACGGCGGCTCCGGACCTCACCGACACCGAGGCCCGCAGCGTGCTGGGGTCGTTCCTGTTCTCGGGCGACGACGCGACCAAGCAGGCCTCGGTGCTCTCCGGTGGTGAGAAGACCCGCCTCGCGCTGGCGACCCTGGTCGTCTCCAGCGCCAACGTGCTGCTGCTCGACGAGCCCACCAACAACCTCGACCCGGCCTCGCGGGAGGAGGTGCTCAACGCGATCCGCAGCTATCAGGGCGCGATCGTCCTGGTCACCCACGACGAGGGTGCCGTGCACGCGCTCGAGCCCGACCGGGTGCTGATCCTCCCCGATGGCGTCGAGGACCACTGGACCCCCGACTACGCCGACCTGATCTCGCTGGCCTGAGGGGTCAGCGGTACTTGTCGAAGAACTCCACGATGACGTCGAGGGCCTCTCGCTGCACGTCGTCGACGACGGCGGCGCCGGTCTCGTCGGACTCGGGATAGATGTAGCCGTGCACGTCGTGGCTCCAGGTCCGCCACTCGGCGTCGGGTCGCTTCTCGGCCAGCAGCTCGTAGGTGAGCCGGAAGATCCCCTGGAGCTCGTCCTCGTCACGGCCGAGGACCAGCACCGGGATCCGCACCCCGTCGAGCCGGGCCGAGACCTCGTCGGGGTCGGTGATCCGCGAGCGGGCGTGCTCGACGCTGCGGATCTGGAGGCTCTCGATGTCGCGCATTCCTTGACGGCTCTCCACGGTCGGCTCGCCGTCCAGGCTCAACGTGAGCAGTTCGTGGGAGGCGGGCTCGGCGGCGACGCCGGCGCGCAGCAGCCCGTCGTACTGCGAGCAGAGCTTGAACAGCATCTCCCCGGCGTGGCTGACTCCGAGGTGGAAGAGCCGGTCGGGGTCGACCTTCGGGTGCCGGCCGACGTGCCGCAGGATCGCCACCTCGTCCTCGAACTCCAGAGGCGCCCGGTTCATCAGGTCCATCCCCTGGCGACCCTCCACCCGCAGCGGGCCGCCGTCCTGGTAGCCGAGCTCGACCTCGGTCCGGTAGCGCGCCCAGGCGCACGCGTAGCCCGCCTCGAGCAGCCTGTCGGTGACGTGACGGAAGCGATGCGCCCTGTCCCGCAGCCAGTCGATCCCGCCCCCGCCGTTGCCGTAGGCGACGAACACGAAGGGATGGGGCCCGGGACCGGCCGGCAGTCGCAGCGCGTACGGCGTGTACAGCCCGTCCAGGGTCTCGGCCAGCAAGAAGTCGACCGGCTGGGCGGCACCGGCCAGCTCCTCGGTGAACAACGGCTCGTGCGACCCCGACGACTTCACCATGGGCGGGAACGCTAGCGGGTTGCTGCACACGATTGCAACGCCAGGGGCTCCGCGGCGAGCGCACGAGTCGTCGGGGCCGGCCCCTACCCTTCAGACATGAACAGCACCCTGGACCCCGACGTCCTCGAACGCGGTGGCGTCCGGCTCGACGAGAACGGACTGGTCGCCACCATCACGCTGAGTCGCCCCGCGACGAAGAACTCCCAGACCCCGGCGACCTGGATGGCGCTGCGCGCCATCGGGGCGGCGCTCGACCCGGCGGTCCGCGTCGTGGTCGTCCAAGGCGAGGGTGACACCTTCTCCTCCGGTCTCGATCGCCGCATGCTCAGCCCGGAGGGGTTCGAGGGGGAGGCCTCGGTGCTGAGCCTGCTCGACATGCCCGACGGGGAGATGGCGGAGTCGATCGCGGGCTGGCAGGAGGGGTTCACCTGGCTGCGGCGCAGCGACATCATCAGCATCGCCGCCGTGCGCGGCTCGGCGGTCGGCGCGGGCTTCCAGCTCGCGCTGGCGTGCGACCTGCGCGTGCTCTCGGAGGACGCCCGGTTCTCCATGCGGGAGCCGATCCTCGGTCTGGTCCCCGACCTGACGGGAACAAAACCACTCGTCGAGCTGGTTGGCTATGCCAGAGCACTGGAGATCTGCGCGACCACGCGCTGGGTGGGTGCCGAGGAGGCCCGGGCGATCGGGCTCGCCACGGCGGTCGTCCCGGTCGAGGAGCTCGCCGACGCCGTGTCCGACCTGGTCGCGGCACTCACAGCGCCGCTCTACGGCGCGGTCACCGAGACCAAGGCACTGCTGCAGAGTGCCGCCAAGCTCGACCTCGTGGATCAGCGCCGGCTGGAGCGCGAGGCGCAGGTGCGCCGGTTCCGAGAGCTCGCCGCACTGATGGGCAGCTAGAGCCCGGCCGAGGACAGGAGGAACCGCGCATGTCGATGCACGGAGGGATGGGCCCGGTCTGGCGGCACATGCGCACCGACCGCAGCGAGATCGCGCAACAGCGGCTCGCGCGCGACACCGTGCGCCGGGTCGTCGGGTTCGCCAAGCCGCACAAGCAGCTGATCTCGGTCTTCCTGGTGCTGACCGTCATCGACGCCGCGATGGTCGTCGTCGTACCCCTCCTGGTCAAGCGACTCGTCGACGACGGGATCCTCAAGGGCGACGCCGGCCTGGTCACGGCGATCGCGCTGGCCATCGCCGGTGTGGCGCTGGTCAACGCGGTGCTCGCCGTCGGGCAGGGTTATCTCTCCTCGCGCATCGGCGAGAGCCTCATCTACGACCTGCGCACGACGGTCTTCGCACACGTGCAACGGATGTCGGTCGCCTTCTTCACCCGGGCCCAGACCGGCGCCCTGGTCTCCCGCCTCAACAACGACGTGATCGGCGCCCAGCGCGCGTTCACCTCGACGCTGTCCAGCACGGTGTCCAACACGATCAGCGTCGTCGTGGTGGGCATCGCGATGCTGGCGCTGAGCTGGCAGGTGACGGTGCTGTGCCTGCTGCTCTTCCCGTTCCTGCTGCTCGCCTCCCGCTGGGTGGGCCGCAGCCTGGCCGGTCTGACCCGCCAGCAGATGGAGGGCAACGCCGACCTGGGAAACACGATGACCGAGCGCTTCAACGTCGGTGGTGCCCTCCTCCTCAAGCTCTTCGGCCGACGCGCCGACGAGGATCAGGTCTTCGCCCGCAAGGCAGCGGTGGTGCGCGACCTCGGTGTCCGGATCTCCCTCATCACTCGCCTCTTCGGAGCCAGCTTGATGCTCATCCCGGCGCTGGCGACCGCGATGGTCTACGGCGTCGGCGGGAATCTCGCGATCCAGGAGACCCTGACCGTCGGCACCCTGCTCGCGCTTGCGACGCTGCTGCTGCGGCTGCTCGGCCCGCTCCAGGGTCTCTCCAACGTGCGGATCGACGTGATGACGGCGCTGGTGAGCTTCGAACGGGTCTTCGAGGTGCTCGACCTGCCCTCGATGATCCAGGAGCGTCCCGACGCGGTGGTGCTGCCGCGTGAGACCGGCCGGGTGGAGTTCGACCACGTCGCGTTCACCTACCCGGGCGCCGACGAGGTCTCCCTGGCCAGCCTGGAGTCGGTGGCGCGCACCGAGTCGCGCGACAACGACGAGGTGCTCCACGACGTCTCGTTCAGCGCCGAGCCCGGCCAGATGATCGCTCTGGTCGGTCCGTCCGGAGCCGGCAAGACGACGATCACCCACCTGGTGGCACGTCTCTACGACGTCACCGGCGGCTCGGTGCGCGTCGGTGGCCACGACGTACGCGACCTGACCCTGGAGTCGCTGGAGGACGCGGTCGGCTACGTCACCCAGGACGCCCACATGTTCCACGACAGCATCCGGGCCAACCTCGCCTACGCCCGGCCGGGCGCGAGCGACGAGGAGATCTGGGCCGCCCTCGAGGCAGCCCAGATCGCGCGCCTGGTGCGCGGCCTGCCAGACGGCCTCGACACCGTCGTCGGCGACCGCGGCTACCGACTGTCCGGCGGCGAGCGCCAACGGTTGGCGATCGCCCGGCTGCTGCTGAAGGCGCCGGGGATCGTCGTCCTCGACGAGGCCACCGCCCATCTCGACAGCGAGTCCGAGGTCGCCGTGCAACGTGCGCTCGACCAGGCACTCGAGGGCCGCACGTCACTGGTGATCGCGCACCGGCTCTCCACCATCCGCAGTGCCGACCTCATCCTGGTGATCGACGAGGGCAGGGTCGTCCAGTCCGGCAGCCACGCAGCCCTGCTGGCGGAGGGTGGTCTCTACGCCGACCTCTACCGCACCCAGTTCAGCCGCTCCGCCTGACGCGACGCGCAGTGGTGTGCCAGGCTCGCGGGTACCGATCTGGTCAGAGTGCTTGACCAGCCAGGGTTCATCACCTTGGGTGAGGTGACCTGTCTGACGCCTGGGAGAGCCGATGCCTGCTTCGCACCCGTACCGCCGCATGCTCGGCCTCGCCATCGCAGGCTCGCTCGTGATCGGCGGACTGGCCTCGGTCCCGGGCGCGACAGCGGCCGACGGACCCTCCGGCACGGGCGGATCCGACGGCGTCGCCCGGGTCAGCCCGCGTGACGCCGCCATGGAGCCCGGTCGCTACATCGTGCTGCTGCGGGATCCCGGCGCGACCCAGTACGGCGGCGCCGACCCGCGCTTCCCGGCGACCCGGATGGCTCCCGGCGGGGCGTTCGACAGTCGGTCCCGCCAGGTTGTCGACTACCGCCGACACCTGGCCTCCGAGCAGGCGGACCTCGCCCGCTCGGTCGGTGCCACCCCGCTGAAGAGCTATACGGTCGCCAGCAACGGGTTCGTGGCCGACCTCACCGGCAAGCAGGCCATGGCACTGAGCACCGATCGCGACGTGCTGATGGTCAGCAAGGACGTCGCCCAGCACACCGACACCTGGAGCACCCCGGACTTCCTCGGCCTGAGCGGCCCGCGGGGCGTCTGGCGACGACGGGCCGGGGGACAGGGTCACGCCGGCGAGGGTGTCGTCGTGGGCGTCCTCGACTCCGGCATCTGGCCCGAGTCGGCATCGTTCCGGGGCAGCAGGCTCACCCGTCGGCCCAAGACCCGGTGGAGGATCTCGCGGGTCGGCCAGCACGTCCGCATGGAGAAGGCCGACGGCGGGGTCTTCCTGGGCCGCTGTCAGCTCAACCATCGCTTTGCCGGCAGCACCCGCTCCGCCAAGAAGTGGAACCGCAACGACTGCACCACCAAGCTGATCGGAGCGCGCTACTACCCCGATGGCTTCCTCGCCCAGGTGCCTCGCCGCGCCCGGTCGCCCCACGAGTCGCTCTCCTCGCGCGACGGCGACGGTCACGGCAGCCACACCGCCGGCACGGCCGCCGGCAACCGGGTCTCGCGAGTGCGCACCGAGGGGGTCCGCTTCGGGGACATCAGTGGGATGGCGCCCGGGGCGCGGGTGGCGTCCTACAAGGTCTGCTTCAGCGACCGCGACGAGGACAGCGGCGACTGCTTCAACTCGGCGATCCTCGAAGCCATCGACGACGCCGTGAGCGACGGGGTGGACGTCATCAACATGTCGATCTCCGGGGTCACCGACACCGTCGTCGACCCGATCGAGATCGCGTTCGAGGGGGCCGCCGAGGCGGGCATCTTCGTCGCCACCTCCGCCGGCAACAGCGGACCGGTAGCTTCCACGGTTGCGCACAACAGCCCGTGGCTGACCACCGTCGCCGGTGCCACCCACGCCAGCCTCGAGAACACGATCGTGCTCGGCAACGGCCGCAGGCTCAGGGGTGCCTCGCTCGCCCAGGAGTCGCTGCCGCAGACCCGGTTGATCAGCGCAGCCAAGGCTGCCGGCAAGGGTGAGTCCAAGAAGGCGGCCGCCCTGTGCTTCCTCGGCGGCGTGCTTGACCCGGACAAGGTCGAGGGCAAGGTCGTGGTGTGTCAACGAGGGATCAACGATCGCGTCGACAAGAGCAAGGCCGTCAAGAGGGCCGGCGGCGTCGGCGTCATCCTGGCGAACCTCACGCCGGGCAGTCTCGACGCCGACTTCCACTCCGTGCCCACGGTGCACATCTCCGACGCCGACTCACCGGCAGTGTTCCGCTACCTCAAGAGACACCGACGCGAGGCGACCGCTGCCCTGCGGCGGGGCGACACCACGGGCAAGCGCCCGACACCGATTCCCCAGCTCGCCGCCTTCTCCTCCCGCGGCCCGGCCATCGCCAATGACGGCGACCTGATCAAGCCCGACATCACCGCACCCGGTGCCAGCGTGCTGGCCGCGGTGGCGCCGCCGTCCAACGAGGGCCGGTCCTACGACCTCTACTCCGGCACGTCGATGGCCTCGCCGCACATCGCCGGCCTCGCTGCCCTCCTGATGGGGGAGCGGACCGACTGGACGCCCATGCAGGTCAAGTCGGCGATGATGACCACGGCCACCCCGCTGCGAGGCGGCCACGGAGGCAAGGTCGAGGACCCGTTCTCCCAGGGGGCCGGCCACGTCGACATCGCGCGTGCTTTCGATCCGGGGCTCTTCGTCACCTCGGGGACCGCCGACTGGCGCGGCTTCCTGGCTGCCCAGGGGCTGCCGACCGGTTATGCACCCGTCGCCGCCAAGGACTTCAACGGCCCGTCGTTCGCCCAGGGTCAGGTGACCTCCCAGACGTCGTTCGTCCGCCGGCTCACCGCGGACCGCGCCGGGCGCTGGAAGGTCAAGGTGAAGCTGCCCGGCTTCGCCACCCGCGCCCCGGGGTGGATCGCCTCCCGCGGCAAGGGCGACCGGATCAAGCTGCGTCTCGACGTGCGGCGCACCCACGCGCGACTGGGGCGCTGGGCCACGGGCCACCTCGAGCTCGACGGCCCCACCCGGCTGCGCCTGCCGATCGCCGTGCGGCCGGTGTCGGTGAAGGCCCCGGCCGAGGTCGAGGGCGCCGGGACGACCGGAGCGGTCGACGTGCGCGTCACCGCGGGCTTCACCGGGCAGCTCGGGGTCGAGGTGACCGGGTTGGCCAAGGCACAGAGCTTCGCCGGCACCAGCACCGCCATCACCGCCCGCACCGACGACGCTCAGTTCTTCTGCGTGCAGGTCGCGGCGGGTTCCCAGGTGGCCAGATTCGCCCTCGACGCCGCCAACGACGCCGCGGACATGGATCTGTTCGTCTACTCCGCCGCCGACGCTGCCTGCGAGTCGCTGACCGACGTGGTCGGGGAGTCGGCCACCAGCTCCGCCGACGAGCAGGTGACGCTGCGGCGGCCCGCTGCGGGCCACTACCTCGTCGAGGTCGATCCGTTCTCGGCGGCACCCGGTGAGCCGGCCCTGTCGTGGCGGCTGGACTTCTTCGACGTCTCCCCGGGCAACCAGGCCGGTGGCTTCACGGCTTCACCCAACCCGGTGCCGGTCGTCGAGAACAGGGCCACCGACTTCCGGGCCACGTGGTCCGGTCTGGAGCCGGACGCCCGCTATCTGGGCGTCCTGGACTACGACCGTGCGCTGGCACCGACGATCGTGGCAGTGACCACATTCACGCCGTAGGGGCCTCGTCCGGGCTCCCGGAGCTCCGGGCCGAAGGGCTGCGGAGCAGCTTGCGACGCTCGTCGAAGGCGAGGTAGCCGAAGCCGAAGACCGCAAGGGCGGCGAAGAACCACCACTGCAGGCCGTAGAAGAAGTGCGGGCCGTTGTCCAGGGCCGGCGTCTCGGTCCGGGCCAGCGGTTCTGCGGCGGCCGGGGTCTCCTCGGCCAGGTCGACGAATCCGGTGAGGACCTCGCCCTCCAGGGTCGGCCCGATGGTGGCGCTGGACACGGCGCGGGTCGACCGGTCGTCGACCGCCGTGGAGGCGCCGGTCGCGTCGGCACGCACCCAGCCGACGATGCTGACCGGGCCGGACGGGGGAGTCGGCACGTCAGGGGAGGAGTCGCCCCTGTTGTCGGTGGCCACCCAGCCGCGGTCCACGAGAAGGAGGTCGCCGGACCCGTCGAGGCGAAGGGGCGTGACGACGTCGACGCCGGCGATCCCGTCCCGGGTGCGGTAGCGGACGATCACGCTCGCCGCTGCGTCGTAGGAGCCCTCTGCGTGCACCCGCAGCCATTCCTCCTCCCGCTCCACCGGATCACCGGCGGCGAGCACCTCCTCGACCGGGCGGGGGTCGGCAACGAGGTTGCGCTCGGTGATCGCGTTGCGCTCCCGGCGGTCCTCGAGACGGTGGAACTGCCACTCACCCAGCCACCAGCCGCCGTACGCGAGCAGTGCCACGGTGACGGCGAACAGCGCCCATCGTCGGCTGAGCAGGAACCCCACGGCGACGACAGTAGCCCGGCAGCGTGCCTGGTCCGGGGGACGGCGCCCCTCGTGTGGGTGGAGTCACTACAGTGGGGGGATGAGCTCGTCAGGGTTGGTCGACCGCTTCGGCCGCACCGCCACGGACCTCCGGGTCTCCTTGACCGACCGCTGCAACCTTCGGTGTTCCTACTGCATGCCCGCCGAGGGCTTGGACTGGTTGCCCAACGACGACGTCCTCACCGACGACGAGGTGGTGCGCCTGATCGGTGTCGCCGTGGAGCATCTGGGCGTGCGCGAGGTGAGGTTCACCGGCGGTGAGCCCTTGATCCGCCGAGGCCTGCCCGACATCGTGCGCCGTACGGCGGCGCTGGCGCCGCGCCCCGAGATCTCGCTCACCACCAACGCGCTGGGTCTCGAGCGCACCGCGCCCGCGCTCGCTGCTGCCGGTCTCGACCGGGTCAACGTCAGCCTCGACACGGTCCGCCGCGACGACTTCAACACCATCACCCGTCGTGACCGTCTCGATGACGTGGTGGCCGGCCTCGCCGCCGCCAAGGCGGCGGGCCTCGGACCGGTCAAGGTCAACGCGGTGCTGCTGCGAGGGATCAACGACGACCAGGCGCCCGAGCTGCTTCAGTGGTGCCTCGATCACGACTATGCGCTGCGCTTCATCGAGCAGATGCCGCTGGACGCCCAGCACGGCTGGAGTCGGGAGGCGATGATCACCGCGGACGAGATCCTGGCCTCCTTGGAGGCGGTCTTCGACCTCAGCCCGGCCGAGGAGCCGCGGGGCAGCGCCCCGGCAGAGCTGTTCCTCGTCGGAGGAGGACCGGCCACCGTCGGCGTGATCGCCTCGGTGACCCGGCCCTTCTGTGGCGACTGCGACCGGGTCCGGCTCACTGCCGACGGGCAGGTGCGCAACTGCCTGTTCGCCCGTGAGGAGTCCGACCTGCGCGCGGCGCTCCGAGGTGGGGCTGGTGACGAGGAGATCGCGGAGCGATGGCGGACAGCGATGCTGGGCAAGCGTCCGGGCCACGGCATCGATGACGTGAGCTTCCTCCAGCCCAGTCGACCGATGTCGGCCATCGGCGGTTGATCGGCTGACTTGATAGCCGGATCGGGCGGTTTTGTGCGCCTGATCGGCCGGTCAGCTCGACGACTCGGACTATCAACGGCCGAGCTTCCTGCATACCTGGGCCATTGTGGCCGATGATGGGTCCATGCGCCTGTTCGCCGCCATCGTGCCGCCTGTGCACGCTCGCGAGGAGATCGCCGAGGTGGTGCGTGCCGCCGGGCCTGACAGCCCCGAGCTTGCCGCCATCTCGGTCGATGACCTGCGCATCCCGGTGACCGGGTTCGGCAACGTCTCGCAGCGAGACGCCGTGCAGCTGGTCCAGGTGCTCGGCAGGGCGGCCGCCGGCTGGCCGGCGCCTGAGCTCCGGTTCGCGGGAAGTGCCGCGCTGGAGTGGCCTGGAGACGACTCCGTGTGGACCCGACTCGACGGCGACGTCGACGGTGCCCTGACCATCGGCCGCGGGGTTCCTCCGGCGGTGAAGCGGCTGGGCTTCCTGGTCGACCGCCGGGCCTTCCGGCCGTGGATGAGCGTCGGCACGATCACCGACAGCACCACGGCGCCCTACCTTGAGAAGCTGGTCACCGCCCTCGACGAGTTCAAGGGCACCATGTGGACGCTGCCCACCTTGACGATCATGCGCAAGGTTCCACTCGACGACTGCGGTGACGTCGAGGAGGTCGTCCTCGAGGAGATCCGCCTCGGGACGGGCTGAGCCTGTCTTCACGGAGCGACCGCCTCGGTCTCGGGCGCGGCCCGAGCGTCAGGCGGGCTGGGACTCCACGTCCACGTCGATCAACCCGTGGTTGGAGCGGAGCACCTGGGCGACCGCCTCCGGCGGCATCGGCCGGTGCATGAGGTAGCCCTGGGCGAAGGGGGCGTGCACGTGGTCGCGCAGGTGGTCGAGCTGGGTGCTGCGCTCGATGCCTTCGATGACGACGTCGAGGCCGAGCGCCTGGCCCATCATGGTGATCGAGCACAGGAGCGCACACGAGCGCTCATCGCGGTCGATGCCCTCGGAGAAGGAGGCGTCGGTCTTGATGATCCGCACCGGCATGTCCTGGAGGTAGCCGATCGAGGAGAAGCCCACGCCGAAGTCGTCGATGGCGAAGTGCACGCCGAGATCCGTGATCTGGGCCATCGCCTCGATCGAGACCGGGTCGTCCCCGACCATGTCGCGCTCGGTGATCTCCAGCACCAGACCGGCACCGTGCATCTTGTCGCGGGCGCTCCGGACGCGGTCGACGAAGTCGGCCTCGCGCAGCTGCTTGGCGGAGATGTTGACCGCGATGGTCAGGTCGCCCCCCGCGGCCTCCAGCAGCGCCGGCGCATCCCGCGCGGCGCGTTCGAGGATCGCGTCGCCGAGCGGCACGATCAGCCCGCTCTCCTCGGCCACCTTGATGAAGACGTCCGGTGGGATGTCGACCCCGTTGGAGTTCCATCGGGCCAGCGCCTCGACACCGGTGATCCGGCCCGTGGAGGCACGTACGACCGGCTGGTAGACCAAGGTGAGCTCGCCGGCGGCGACCGAGGCTCGCAGCGCCTCGACCAGCTCCAGGCGCTGCAGCCGGCTCTTGCCCAGTGACCCCTCGTAGGTGACGTACTGGTTCTTGCCACGCGACTTGGCCTCGTACATCGCCAGGTCAGCGTTGCGGAGCAGGCTCTCGGAGTTGTCCCCGGGCTCGCCGAAGGCCACGCCGACGCTGGCACTGAGCGACAACCGGTGACCTGCGACGTGCGCGCCTGAGGAGAGGGCTGCCAGGATCCGCTCGCAGGCAGAGTCGACCTCGATCGGTCGGACGTCCTCGAGGAGGATCGCGAACTCGTCACCCCCGAGGCGGGCCACGGTGTCGCTGGACCGCACGCACGAGGTGAGGCGCTGCGCGAAGTCGATCAGCACGGCGTCACCGGCCGCGTGACCGAAGCGGTCGTTGACGGGCTTGAATCCGTCGAGGTCGACGAAGAGCAGGGACACCCGGGTGCCGCGGCGTCGCGAGAGCTGGAGTGCGTGCTCCACGCGGTCGAGGAGCAATCCCCGGTTGGGCAGGTTCGTGAGCAGGTCGTGGCGCGCGAGATGGGTCATGTCCTCGGTCAGCCGCAGCCGTGCGAACGCATCGGAGGAGACCGCGACCAGCGCCTCCAGCGCCTGCTGGTCCGCGCCCTGGGTGGAGCGGGCCCGGTGCCTGCCCGGTGCCACCAGCCAGCGGTCGCGCTGGCCGTCTTGCAGCTGGGCCCCGATCTCGTGCGGGGCCGGCGGAGCGGAACGGACCTCGACCTCCGACTGGTTGAGCCTCAGCAGGCTGCGGGCGTCGACCATCAGGGCGTCGACCACCTGGCGGGTGTCGGACAGCGTCTGCGCACGCACGGCTGCCTCGAAGAGCACCTCCAGACGCCGGGCGTTCTCGGTGCCGCGGGTGACCGAGCGGGTGGCGACGAGCAGGGTGACCAGGGGGACGGCGAGCAGGAGCAGCGTCCACGGCGGGGTGAGGATCACCACCACCGCGGCGAGGTAGCCCAAGGAGTCGAACGGCACGAAGCAGGCAACCGCCATCAGCGTGCCGCGCTGGATCAGCTGGTTCCGGACGGGGGAGCGCTCCTCCAGCGACACCGAGACTGCGGAGATCACGAAGTCCATGCCGAAGTAGGCGGTCGCAGCCACGGAGACCGCGAAGAGCTGCTGGAGGCTGATCGGGTCGCCACTGCCCACGACCGTGACGATCAGGGCCGCGACGGCTCCACCGACCGTGCCGACACCGAGGTTGAAGATCTTGATCGACGTCCGCTTGTCGTTGGTGAGCTGGGTCGCGACCACGCCGAGCGTCCACAGGATCAGGGACTCCTGGGGCCCCAGCGTGCAGAGCAGGAACATCAGCACGCAGGAGTCGAACCCGACCTCGATGCCGCCGTCCCCGCGGTCGAGGACGAGCGGGAATCGGGCGATGATCATGATCAGGGGCACCGTGAGCAGCTCGAGACCGCCGCGGGGCAGCTCGGGACGGCCCATGGTGAGGATCGCCACCAGCACGGTGAGGGCGGCCACACCGACGACGCTGAGGTCGAAGACGCGACTCAGCAGCGGCGTCGACGGAGTCGGCGGCGCTGCGGGCGGGGTCACGGCTGGCTCAGACATGGCTTTACCAGTATCGGCCACCGTGACTGCGAGCCGCGACGTTTTGCCCTAGTTCTCCGCGCGCGAGTGCCTCAACGGCGGGGTGGCAGCGGGACGACGTCGCGGAGGAAGGATCGCGCGGTCAGGAAGTCACCGAGGGAGTCTCGGTGCTCATCGCAGGCCAACCAGACCTTGCGGCGCTCCTCGTCGTGGAGCTTGGGGTTGTTCCAGCGCAGCTCCCAGGCGGCGTCGTTGCGGCAGCCGCGAGCAGAGCACGTCAGCGTCTCAGGGGGGTCCTGCTGCTCCGACATGGCGGTGAGCGCCTCCCGGGCGGACGCCGTGGGGACGGCCTGGAGAGTGGAAGGCGGTGCCGGACGACCACGGGGGAAGCCGTCCGGCACCGCCAAGCGCGAGCTCAGACGGGGGAGGCTGAGCTCGCGCGGTTGAGAGTCTTGCACGCGGCCCGATCAAATCCAACAGTCAACGACCGCCGTTCTCGGCGCGGCGGACGTGTCTGGACCAGTCGCCTGCCTGCGGGGGCGGGTGCCTCCCGAACGGGCAGTTCGACGCTAGTCGGGACCCTCGATCGCGGTCACACCGAAGTCGGGGTCGACCGCGTCAGGGCCGCCCGGATCAGGGCTCGCACCCGCGTTCGCGAGCACCACCGCGATGGTCGGCAGGAAGAATGACGCGGCCAGGAAGATCCACATGAACCAGTGCCCCATGCTCACCACGGCGAGCAGGAAGCAGGCCGTCCTGATCGTCATCGAGATGAGGTAGCGCCGCTGCCGCCCGGCGACGTCCTCGCTCTGGGAGCGCGTCGCGGTGGTGATCCGGACCGGGTCCGGCTCGTGGCGGGGCATGCCCCCACGGTACGCCGCGGGATCCTCCCACCCCAGGAGCCGCCGGCGCCGCTAGCGTGAGCCCCCTCACCCGCTTCCGCAGCGGGCACCACCGACTCCAGGAGGACCCGTGTCCAATCGCACATACCGTGTCACAGAGATCGTCGGTACCTCGCCCGACGGCATCGACCAGGCGATCCGCAACGGGATCGAGCGAGCGTCACGCACGTTGCGCCACCTCGACTGGTTCGAGGTCACCCAGATCCGGGGGCAGGTCAAGGACGAGACCGTCGAGCACTTCCAGGTCGGCCTGAAGCTGGGCTTCCGGATGGAGGACGACTGAGCGGTGGGTTTATGGCTACCCCCCGGTAGCCGATAGCGTCGCCGCCGTGAGCAGATCAGTTCTCGTCACTGGAGGCAACCGCGGCATCGGCCGCGCCATCGCCGAGGCCTTCGTCGCCTCGGGGGACAAGGTCGCCATCACCCTGCGCAGCGGCGACGCGCCCGAGGGGATGCTGGGGGTGCACTGCGACGTGACCGACCCGGCCTCCGTCGACGCTGCCTTCACCGAGGTCGAGGCCGCGCACGGTCCGGTCGAGGTGCTGGTCGCCAATGCCGGCATCACCCGCGACACCCTCCTGCTGCGGATGAGCGAGGACGACTGGTCGTCGGTCATCGAGACCAACCTGACCGGCTCCTACCGCGTCGCCAAGCGCGCCGCCAAGGGCATGCTCCGGCTCCGCCGCGGAAGGATCGTGCTGATCTCCTCGGTGGTCGGCCTGCTGGGCTCGGCCGGCCAGGTCAACTACGCCGCCAGCAAGGCCGGCCTCGTCGGGGTCGCCCGGTCGATGGCCCGCGAGCTCGGCAGCCGATCGATCACCACCAACGTGGTCGCACCCGGCTTCGTGGAGACCGAGATGACGGCCGTTCTCCCCGAGGAGAAGCAGAAGGAGTACAAGGCCCAGATCCCGCTCGGGCGCTACGCGAGCACCGCCGAGGTGGCCGGGGTCGTGCACTGGATCGCCTCTGACGCCGCCGGCTACATCACCGGCGCCGTGATCCCCGTCGACGGCGGCCTGGGCATGGGCCACTGACGACCTCGCTCACACCAAGGAAGAGGAGTACGACGCACATGGGCATTCTCGAGGGCAAGCGCATCCTGGTCGCCGGCGTGACGATGGACTCCTCCATCGGGTTCGCGGTGGCCCGGGTGGCGCAGCAGGAGGGCGCGACCGTGGTGGTCTCCAACTTCGGCCGCGCTCTGGGCATCACCAAGCGCATCGTGAACCGGCTGCCGGAGCCTGCTCCGGTGATCGAGCTCGACGTGACCGATCCCGAGCACCTCGAACGGCTCCCGGACCTGCTTCGTGAGCACGTCGACGGGCTCGACGGTGTCGTGCACTCGGTGGCCTACGGCAACCCCGAGACGTTGCTCGGCGGCAAGTTCCTCGACGGCCCCTGGGACGACGTCGCGCAAGCGGTGCACGTGTCGGCGTACTCCCTGAAGTCGCTGTCGACGGCCTGCCTGCCCCTGATGAGTGAAGGCTCCTCGGTCGTCGGGATGACCTTCGACGCCACCATCGCGTGGCCGGCCTACGACTGGATGGGCGTGGCGAAGGCTGCACTCGAGTCGTGCTCGCGCTACCTGGCCCGCGACCTCGGCCCGAAGGGTGTCCGGGTCAACCTGGTGTCGGCCGGCCCGCTGAAGACGCTGGCAGCCAAGGCGATCCCGGGCTTCGAGGAGCTCGAGTCGATGTGGAGCGACCGGTCACCGCTGGGCTGGGACGAGAAGGACACCGAACCTACTGCCCGCGCTGTCGTGGCTCTGCTCTCGGACTGGTTCCCGGCCACCACCGGGGAGATCGTCCACGTCGACGGCGGCTACCACGCCATGGGGGCGTGAGCACGCCCGGCGCCGTTCGGTAGCGTCTGCGGGTGACTTCCTCCCTCGTGGAGATCCGCGTCCTCGAAGGGCCGAATCTCTACTTCCCCCGTGCGGCGATCAAGCTCACCCTCGATCTCACCGGCGTCATCGACGCCCCTGAGTCGCGGGCGCTCAGGTTCGCGACCAGGATCGGGCTGACGATGGCACGGCCGGGTGCGCCCGGCAGCGGCTTCCGGCAGCGGTTCGCCGCCCGGGCGGTCGGGCGGCTGGTCCGGCACATCGCCGCGGAGTCCGGTGCCACCCGACTCGCCGTGCGGGTGCGGCCGACCAACGACGTGCACCAGCTCGTCGTGGCGTACCCGTGGCGAAACCGCACCCGCGCCCAGGCGCTGGGCCATGCCGTCGCCGACGTGCTCGACGCGGTGGCGGGTGCGGGATCGGTGGGGGAGCGCGGGACCGAGGTCGAGGAGATCGTCAGCGAGGCGGCGGCCACGGTGCGCGCCAGCGAGCGGGGTCCGGCGCCGACCACGATCCGGCCGAGGATCCCGGTCGTCGCCGTGACCGGCACCAACGGGAAGACCACGACGTCACGGATGGTCGCCCACATCGCACGGACCCACGGCCTGCACGTCGGCTGGTCCAGCACCGACGGGATCTATGTCGACGGCGAGCTGGTGGAGGCGGGCGACTTCTCCGGACCGAGCGGGGCGGGTCGCGTGCTCGCGCACGAGGGGGTCCAGCTCGCGGTCACCGAGACCGCCCGCGGCGGCATCCTGCTCAAGGGGATCGGCCTCGCCTACAACCACGTCTCCGTCTTCACGAACGTCTCGGCCGACCACCTCGGGCTGCACGGCATCGACACCGTCGACCAGCTGGCCGAAGTGAAGGGGGTCGTCTCGCGGATCACCCGGGCCGAGGGCTGGGCCGTGCTGAACGCCGACGACCCCCGGGTGCTGGCCACCCGCACCCAGATCAAGGCGAAGCCCTGGGTCTTCTCGCGCTACGTCGACTCACCGGCCCTGCGAGAGGTGCTCAGTGACGGCGGCCGGGCCACGACCGTGATCGACGGCTGGCTGTGCGTGCTCGAGTCCGACGCCGACCCGGACCCGATGATCGAGCTGGTCGACATCCCGATGACTCTCGCGGGGCTGTCGCGTTTCAATGTCGAGAACGCGCTCGGCGCCGCGTCCGCCGCGCTGGCGGTCGGACTCCCTCGCGAGGTGGTGATCGAGGGGCTCAGGTCTTTCCGCCCCGACCCGGAGCACAACCCCGGTCGGATGAACTTCTTCTCGTGCGACGACCGCTCGGTGGTCGTCGACCTTGCCCACAACGAGGCGGGGCTCGAGGCCCTGCTGGAGATCATGAACGGCGTCCGCCGTCCCGGCGCCCGGCTGCTGCTGGGTCTCGGAGCGGTCGGTGACCGCCAGGACGACCTCGTCGACAGCCTGGGTGAGATGGGCGCCCGCGGCGCGGACGTCACGGTGATCGCCCACAAGGCGAAGTACCTGCGCGGGCGCACCACCGACGAGCTCGACGCGCTGTTCCGGGCCGGTGCGGCCCGCGTGGGCGTGGAGGACCTCGCGTCGTACCCCTCGGAGGTCGCCGGTCTCGCGGCCCTCGTCGACCTGGCCGAGGCGGGCGACGTCGTCGGCCTGATGTGCCACGAGGACCGGCAGGGCGTCTACGACTGGCTGGCCGACACCGGATTCACCGCCGACAGCCCGGAGACCCTGCGCGCCAAGGTCAAGGCTGCAAGCCCTACCTGACCGGCCTAGCTGGTGGGGGTGAAGTCGGGGTCGCCGACCCCGTCGGAGTCACCGGAGCCGGCCTGCGCCTGGTGGGACCAGTTCTCGAGCTCGGTCATCACCATCGGGTGCTTGTCGACGCAGACCACGACGAGGTCACCGGCGTTGGACCTGGCCATCGCGTGCCGGACCGCGTCGATCTCGTCGACGATGACCTCCAGCTGCTTGCACCGGGCCCCCTCGGTCCTCGCCTGACGGACGCCCTCGGCGACCAGCTCGGCCGTCTCGCCGCGTGTGCGGCCGCGCAGCGCGACGTCCTCGCGGACCACGACGACGTCGAAGTGCTGGGCGGCGATCGCGCCGAGCTCGCGCATGTCGTCGTCACGACGGTCGCCGGCGGTCGCGATCACGCCGATGCGCGAGGGCTTGCCGAGGTCGCTGGTGCTGGCCAGGCTGTCTCCGACGCGATCCACGAAGTCACCGAGCATCTTCATGCCGGGCGCGTTGTGGCAGTAGTCGACGATGACCTGCCGACCCTGGACCTCGAGCTCGTTGAGGCGGCCGGGGGAGAGGTAGTAGCTGGTGGAGAACGTGCGCAGCCCCTGGCGGATGTCGTGCAGCGGCGCTCCCGCCGCGAAGGCTGCGGCAGCCGCTGCGAGTGCGTTCTGCACGTTCATCCGGGCCTTGCCGCCGAAGGTCGAGGGCAGCAGGTGGGTCCAGGCGAGCTGCATCTCGCGACGACCCTGCTTGACCACGATCATCTCGCCGCGCTCGCTCGGCTCGAGGACGAGCGCCCTGCCGCCACGACGACAGTGCGTGTCGATCATGTCGCGCTCCTCGGAGCCGGGCTCGGCCATCGAGAACCACACCACCTGGCCCGAGCAACGCCGGCGCATCTGGCGCACCAGCGGGTCGTCGGCGTTGAGCACGGCCGAGCCGTCGCGCGGCACCGCCTCGACGAGCACGGCCTTGACGTCGGCGAGCTGCTCGACGGTGTCGATGCCACGCAGGCCGAGATGGTCGGGCTGGACGTTGAGCACGACGGCCACGTCGTTGCGCTCGTAGCCGAGGCCCTCGCGCAGGATGCCGCCCCGGGCGACCTCGAAGACGGCGAAGTCGACGCGCGGGTTCTGCAGCACCATCCGGGCCGACTTGGGACCGGAGGCGTCGGCGCGGATCACGAGCCGCTCGTCGATGACGACGCCGTCGGTCGAGGTCATCCCCACCTTGCGGCCCATGCCCTTGAAGATGTGGGAGATCATCCGCGAGGTGGTCGTCTTGCCGTTGGTGCCCGTGACCGCGACGATCGGGATCCGGCTGGCGGCGCCGGGCGGGAAGAGCATGTCCACGACCGGCTTCGCGATGAACTGAGGGTCACCGATGGTCGGGTGCGTGTGCATCCGGAAGCCGGGAGCGGCGTTGACCTCGCAGATCGCCCCACCGGTCTCACGCACGGGCTCGGTGATGTCGGGGCAGATGAAGTCGATGCCGGCGATGTCGAGCCCGACCATGCGGGCCGCCTCCTCGGCGATCTCGACGTTCTCCGGGTGTGCCTCGAAGGTCCGGTCGATCGAGATCCCGCCGGTCGACATGTTGCCGGTGAGCGTGAGCTTGACCATCTCGCCCGCGGCCGGGACGTCGTCGATCTTGTAGCCCTGGTCGGACAGCAGCGCCACGGCCGCGTCGTCGACCTTGATCCGGGTGAGCACCTTCTCGTGCCCGACGCCGCGGCGTGGGTCCGCGTTCGTCTCCTCCACGAGCTGCTCGATGCTGGTCTGTCCGTCGCCGATGACGTGAGCCGGGACCCTTTCCGCCACCGCGGCGAGCCGGCCGTCGATGATCAGGCAGCGGTAGTCGCGGCCGGAGATGTAGGACTCGACGATGACCCCGCCGCGACGCGACTGGCCCTGGGCGATCGAGAACGCCTCACGCACGTCGTCGTCGTCCTGCAGGTCGAGACAGACACCGCGACCATGGTTGCCGTCGAGCGGCTTGACCACGACGGGGAAGCCGATCCGGCGGGCCACCGCCACGGCCTGGTCTGCGGTGCGGATCGACTCCTGCTTGGGCACCGGCAGCCCGGCCGCGCCGAGCAGGCGGGTGGTCAGATCCTTGTCCGAGGCGACGTCCACGGCGATCGCGCTTGTTGCTGAGGTCATCGTCGCTCGGATGCGCTTCTGGTGGACACCCTGGCCGAGCTGCACCAGTGAGTGCTGGTTGAGCCGGATCCACGGGATGTCCCGCGAGACCGCCTCGTCGAGGATCGCCTGGGTCGAGGGCCCGAAGGCGGTGCGCTCGGCTCGCAGGATGAAGGTCTCGAGCTCCTTGTCCCAGTCGAAGTCGGGGTCGCCCTCGACGAGGTGGTTGACCAGGCGTACGGCGAGCCTCGCGGCGGCGAGACCCACCTGCTCGTCGACGTAGCCGTAGATGACGTTGTAGTGCCCGTGCGTGCCCTTGACCTGGCGGGTCTTGCCGCGTCTGATGTCATGCCCGACCACCTGCTGCAGGGCCAGGGCACAGTGCTCGGCCACGTGACCGAGCCAGGTGCCTTCGTTGAGCCGCTCGACGAACCCGCCGCGACGCCCGCGTGAGCACGAGTGCTCACGGAGGCCGGGAAGCATCTGCAGGAGCTCGTCGGTGAACCCTGTCAGCGTGTTGGTCGGGAAGTCCTCGAGCGAGCCGAGGTCGACGACGAGGTGGATCGCCTTCTCGTAGGACCACACGTTGGCACCGCGATAGACCCGGGTCTCCAGGATCGCGAGGTCGGGGGAGGGACGGGTGGCACGAGGGTGCTCGGTCATTCGGAGGCTTCTCCTTCGGAGGGCTGTCGCGCAAGGCGTCGTCTGAGCACGGTCGGTGAGACGTCGCCGGCGGCGATGTCGCGGGCGAGTCGCTTCAGGTCGCGTCCGACGGTCGCGAGCTCCTCGGCCTCGGTGGGATCCACGACGGGAGCCTCGCGGATGAGTGTCTTGGTGGTGAGGTCGAACATCGATCCGCCTGGCAGCACGTGCATCACGACGCCCGAGGCGAGGAGCGGCGCCGTACGACGTGCCTCGTGAGCGTTGGAGACCACGTTGCGGCCGTCGAAGACGGTGACGACGCCGCGACCCAGGACGCGCAGCACCTCGTGACCGTCGACCTCGGTGATCAGGGCACCGGTGTCCTCGTCGATCCCGATGCCGAGCAGATGCGGGCTCTGCGCGACGAGCATCAGCAGCCTCCCGTAGCGGTTGCGCTGACCGAAGTGCTGGTCGACCACGACGTCGCGGATCAGCCCGAGTCCACCTGCGAGCTGGGTCATCCGCTGTTTGGGCGTCGACCCGCCGGGGCCGAAGGCCACCATGTGGGAGGACTGGATGCTGGCGCCGGCACTGGTGCCGCCCACCACCACTCCACGCTCGTGGGCCGCCTTGATGGCGTCGCCGAAGGCGGTGCCGCTGACGATGCCGGAGAGCTTGAGCTGGTTGCCCCCGGTCATGAAGATCCCGGTGGCGTCCTCGAGGCGTGCCACCAGGGCGGGGTCGGCTGCCTCCTCCCGAGACTCCGGCCTCACCCCGAAGACCTCGGCGGCACCGAGCTTGCGGAAGAGCGCGTCGTAGACCTCGACGATCTCGGGGCCCAGCGACGACGCCGTGGCGACGACCGCGATGCGCGCGTCCGGTCCGCCGGCGAGCTCGATGAACTCCGAGAGGACGGTGCGCTTGCCGAGCTTGTCCTCCGCCCCTCCGATGGCGAGCAGAGCCCCGCGTGCCCGGGTCGGCGTGACGGAGAGCTGGGTCGGTTCTGGCCCATTCGGCATGCACGGCAGCCTACGGGGTGCCAGAGTGGCCACCGTGACGGGTCGCCGCAGATTGATCGTGATGCGGCACGCGAAGGCTGAGCCCTTCGCGGCGACCGATCATGCCCGGGTCCTGAGCGACCGCGGTCACGGAGACGCCGCGGACGTGGGCGCGTGGCTCCGCGAGATGGACGCTGCCCCGGACCACGCCCTGGTGTCGACCGCGGCACGCACCAGGGAGACCTGGGCCGACGTGGCCGGTACGTCGGGTGCCGACGCCGAGGTGTCGTTCGACGACGCGGTCTACCACGGCGGGGTCGACGAGGCGCTCGAGGTGCTGCGCGGTGTGCCCGAGAGTGCCGACACGGTGATGTTCGTCGGGCACAACCCGGCCACGGCCTACCTGTGCCACCTGCTCGACGACGGCGACGGCGACCCGGAGGCGATCAGCGGAATGCTGCAGGGCTTCCCCACGAGTGCCGTGGTCGTCTTCGACGTGGCGGCTGCCTGGTCGGAGCTGACGGCGGAGTCGGGCCGGATCGTCGCCTTCCACGCCCCCCAGCACTGAGCCGCCTCAGTCGAGGGGCGGCGCCGGGGTCACCACGCCTGCCTCCGCATCGGCGGCCTCGACCTCCTCGCGGCTGATGCCGAGGAGATACATGATCGCGTCGAGGTAGGGCACGTTGACGCTGGTGTCCGCAGCCTTCTGAACGACGGGCTTGGCGTTGAAGGCGATGCCGAGACCGGCGGCGGCGAGCATGTCGAGGTCATTGGCTCCGTCGCCGATGGCAACGGTCGCCGCCGGCGACACGCCGACCTGCTCGGCGAAGCGGCGCAGTGCGGCGGCCTTGCCCGCCCGGTCCACGATCGGCCCGATGATCCGCCCGGTCAGCCGCCCGTCGGCCACCTCGAGCTCGTTGGCGGCGGCGAAGTCGATGCCGAGGTCTGCCGCGATCCGGTCGGTGACCTGGCTGAAGCCGCCGGAGACGATGGCGAAGCGGTAGCCCAGGCGCTTCAGTGTGCGGACCATGGTCCTGGCGCCGGGTGCGAGCACGATGTCGTCGTAGACCGCGTCGAGCGCGGACGCGTCGAGTCCGGCGAGCAGGGCGACTCGTTCGCGCAGCGACTCCTCGAAGTCGAGGTCGCCGCGCATCGCGGACTCGGTCACCCGGGCGACGTCCTCGAGGCAGCCGGCGCGCCCGGCGAGCATCTCGATCACCTCGCCCTGCACGAGGGTCGAGTCGACGTCCATCACGACCAGTCGCATGCCGTGGCGCAGCAGGCTGGCCGGCTGCACCGCGACGTCGACTCCCTGGACGGCGGCCTCCTCCGCCAGGATCAGCCGTAGCCGGTCCGGGGCCACGCCCGAGACGTGCATCTCGATCGCAGTGACGGGGTAGCGGGCCATCCGCTCGATCCGGTCGATGTTGGCGCCGGCGTCGGCGATCCGTCCCGCGATGGCAGCCATCGCCTTGGCCTGCAGGGGCATCCCCAGCACCGTGACGTGGCTGCGTCCCTCCGGCCGGGTCCGGTTGTCACCGATCCCGCGATCCACCTCGACCTGCATGTCGAGCTCACCGGCGACGCGCTCCATGGCGTCGCGCAGCACCTTCCAGTCGCGCGGCGCCGTGACCAACACGCCCAGCACGAGTCGGCGACGCAGCACGATCTGCTCGATGTCGAGCACGGCACCGCCGTACGCCGCGAGCGTGGCGAAGAGCGTCGAGGTCACGCCCGGCCGGTCCTTGCCGGTCAAGGTGATCAGGAGTGTCTTGGGAGGCTCGTCGGCCGAGCTGTCGAGGGACACGCGCGACACCCTATGGCGCGAACGGGTAGGCGCACGCGGCGACCAGGCCACGTCTCGCAGCGTGGTCGAGCGGCAGAAGAGCAGACCGTCGGGAGTCGGCCTCGGTCGCCGTGATCGAGCCGCCGTCGTCCTCCAGTGCCAGGTCCACGATGAGCTTGCACCGGGAGGCGAGACCGGCCAGCCGGACCGCTCGTGGTGCCATCGAGGCGGGCAGCGCCAGGTCGGCGTCACGCCGGAGCGCCATCAGCTCGTCGGCCACCTCCGGACGCCATCGTGCGACGTCGAGGTCGGCCAGGGCCTCGGCGACGCCGAGCAGGGTGTGCCGGAGGGCTGCCTCCGCCTCCGAGGGGTCGGGCAGCTGTCGCCGTGACGTGGCCGGCATCGCCAGCCACTGCACGCCGGCGCCGATCTGGTGGGGGACGAGACCGAGCTCGGCCCCGGTGAGCACCACGCCCTCGCCGATCTCGAGCACCTCGGCATTGAAGGACGCCGGCCCACCGAGCCCGAGCGGGTCGCCGGCGGAGGGCAGCGCCAGGCCGGCCTCGGTGGCGCCCTCCACGCGGAGCAGCCCCAGGGCGAGGATCAGCGGTACCGGCGAATCCTGGTCGGGAAGCCCGATCACGTCGTGGGCGGCATCGTCCTCGACGATCCGGTCCCGCGCCTCGTCGAGGCTCACGCGGCCTGCGGCGAACGCCGAGAACCACAACGCGAAGCGTGCGGACACGGGCAGCGACGGGCTCACGAAGAGGCAGGCTACGCCGGGGATTCGCCGCGTGTCGCAGGTGGCGGGTGCCGTAGGTTGGGGGTTCGCTGCCGACCTACCGCCGAGGGAGACATGGACCCGGTTCTCGAGCTCGCCGACGTGACCGTCCGGCGTGGTGCCGCCACCTTGATCGAGGGCATCGACTGGATCGTCGAGGAAGACGAGCGTTGGGTGGTGCTGGGACCCAACGGGGCCGGCAAGACGACGTTGCTCCAGGTGGTCTCGGCACAGATCCATCCGACCTCCGGGGTCGCTGGGATCCTGGGCGAGGTGCTCGGCACGGTCGACGTCTTCGAGCTGCGTCCACGCATCGGGCTCACCAGCGCAGCGCTGGCCGAGCGGATCCCGCGCGGCGAGCGGGTGCACGACGTGGTCGTGTCCGCGTCGTACGCCGTCATCGGCCGGTGGCGCGAGCACTACGACGACCTCGACCACGCCCGTGCCGCCGAGCTCCTCACCGAGATGGGCGCCGGTCATCTCGGGGACCGCACGTTCGGCACCCTCAGCGAGGGGGAGCGCAAGCGGGTGCAGATCGCTCGGTCGCTGATGACCGATCCCGAGCTGCTCCTGCTCGACGAGCCCGCGGCGGGGCTCGACCTCGGTGGGCGCGAGGACCTGGTCTCAACCCTCTCTGTGCTGGCGATGGACGAGGTGTCCCCGGCGACCATCCTCGTCTCCCACCACGTCGAGGAGATCCCGCCCGGGTTCACCCACGCCCTGATGCTCCGAGCGGGGCGTGTGGTCGCGTCCGGACCTCTCGAGTACGTGATGAACGAGGAGACCGTGTCCGCCACGTTCGGGATGCCGCTGCGCCTCACCCACGAGGACGACCGGTGGTCAGCGAGAAGGCGTCCTCGCCACCGCACCCCAGGTAGTCCTGGATAGGCTGGCGACATGGACTGGTTCCGGGATCACATGTGGGAGACCTGGACTGCCGTCGCGATCCTGCTCGGGGTCGCCGAGCTGGTCAGCCTCGATCTGGTGCTGCTCATGCTCGCGGCCGGGGCCACTGTCGGCGTCCTCACCGCCCTTCTCGGCCTCCCGATCGCGGCGCAGTTGCTGGCGGCGATCGCCGCCTCGGCAGCCATGCTCGTGCTGGTCCGACCCAGCATGGTCAAGCGACTGCACGCCGGTCCCGAGCTCAGGCTCGGCCACAAGGCCCTGGTCGGGCGGCAGGGGGTGGCCGTCTCGGCAATCACGATCGACGGCGGCCAGATCAGGATCGGCGGGGAGCTGTGGTCGGCCCTGCCCTACGACGAGACCATGACCATCGACGAGGGCGCCCGTGTGGACGTCTTCGAGATCAAGGGCGTCACCGCCTACGTGCACCCGGTGCCCGAGATCGAGTCGGACGACTGAACGAAGGGAACAACATGGACGGCTTTCCCATCGGGCTGGTGCTTTTCGCCCTGCTGGCGGTGTTCGTCATCGCCAGCCTCGGCAAGACGATCAGGATCGTGCCTCAGGCACGGGCCGGAGTGGTGGAACGGTTCGGGAAGTACAAGTCGACGCTGCCGGCGGGCCTCAACGTGGTCGTGCCCTACGTCGACAAGGTGCGCGACATGACCGACCTGCGTGAGCAGGTGGTCTCGTTCCCGCCGCAGCCGGTGATCACCGAGGACAACCTGGTCGTCTCGATCGACACGGTCATCTATTTCCAGGTCACCGACCCCGTCGCCGCGACCTACGAGATCGCCAACTACATCCAGGCGGTCGAGCAGCTGACCATGACCACGCTGCGCAACATCGTCGGCGGCATGGATCTCGAGGAGACCCTGACCAGCCGTGACGAGATCAACAGCCGGCTGCGCGGCGTGCTGGACGAGGCCACCGGCAAGTGGGGCATCCGGGTCAACCGGGTGGAGTTGAAGGGCATCGACCCGCCGCCGTCGATCAAGGACTCGATGGAGAAGCAGATGCGCGCCGACCGCGAGAAGCGTGCGGTCATCCTCACCGCCGAGGGTCAGCGCCAGGCCGCGATCCTGACCGCCGAGGGGTCGAAGCAGTCCGCCATCCTCACGGCCGAGGGAGCCCGGGAGGCACAGATCCTGCGCGCACAGGCCGACCGGGAGTCGAAGATCCTGCAGGCGCAGGGCGAGGGACAGGCCATCCAGACGGTCTTCCAGGCGATCCACGACGGGCGCCCCGACCAGTCGCTGCTGGCCTACCAGTACCTCCAGATGATGCCCGAGATCGCGAAGGGCGACGCCAACAAGGTCTGGATCGTGCCCAGTGAGATCGGCAAGGCGCTCGAGGGTCTGGGCTCCACGATGAACAGCCTGCGCGGCATCCCCGACGAGGTCGACGGTCCCGCCAAGCGGGTCGACATGGGTGTCGACGTGTCCGACGTCGGGCGGATCGAGGGGGAGCAGGCAAAGTCGCTTTCCAAGGCCCATGACGAGGTGGCCGCCGCGATCGCCGCGGCCGAGGAGTCCACCCGGATGACGACACGCACCTCGAAGCCCGCCACGTCGGGCGAGGGCCAGCCGGAGACGGGTGGAGATCCCGGCGAGCCGCCCGCCCAGTGAGCCCACTCGAGATCGTCGCGGTCCTCCTCGCAGGGCTCGCGGCCGGCACCATCAACACCGTGGTGGGGTCGGGGACGTTGATCACGTTCCCGACCCTTCTCGCGCTCGGCATCCCTCCGGTCACCGCCAACGTGTCCAACAACATCGGACTGGCGCCCGGCTCCATGTCCGGAGCCTTCGGCTACCGGCGCGAGCTCGTGGGGCAGAAGCAGCTGTTGATCCGGCTGGGCATCGCCTCGATCCTCGGCAGCGTGGTGGGCGCCGTGCTGCTGCTGGTCCTGCCCGAAGCGGCGTTCGACGCCGTCGTACCGGTGCTGATCGGGCTGGGCTGTGTGCTGGTGATCCTGCAACCGCGGATCAGCGGGGCCGTCGCGGCACGTGCCGCCGCGCGCGGGATCGAGCGCCCCGAGCACGGCGCCACGTGGGTGTGGGGGCTGGTGCTCCTCACCGGCGTCTACGGCGGCTACTTCGGTGCCGCCCAGGGGGTGCTGCTGATGTCGGTGCTGGGGATCGGGCTCACCCAGTCCATGCAGCGCAACAACGCTGCCAAGAACGTGCTGGCGATGCTCAACAACACGGTGGCCGCGGTGGTGTTCATCGCGGTGGCCGACGTCGACTGGGCGGTCGCCGGCCTGATCGCCGTCGGCTCGGTCATCGGTGGACAGATCGGCGCCACGGTCGGGCGCAGGCTGCCCCCGCTGGTGCTGCGTGGGGTGATCGTGGCCGTCGGCCTCACCGCCATCACGATGTTCGTCGTGGGCTGACCGGCGCGCGGTCAGCCCGGCAGGACGGGCACCGGATCGCGGGGTCGGCGGGAGGCGACGACACCCTGGAGCACCAGCCCCACGAGGATCATCGTCGCGCCTGCGATCCCGGAGGCGGGCAGCCGCTCGTGGAGGAGGGTCACGCCGAGCAGGGTGGCGACCAACGGCTCGGCCAGCACCAGCGTGGTCACCGGCGCAGCGGGGAGCACCGCGAGCCCCCGTCCGAACAGGACATAGGCCAGCGTGGTGGTCGCCAGCCCGAGATAGGCGGCCAGCGCCCAGCCGGACGGCTCCGCCAGCCACGCCAACGGCTGCAGCACGAGGACCGGGACCAGCACGAGGCCGCCGAGGCCGAAGGCCGCGGCCATCACCACCTCCGAGGGGGCGCCCTGCTGGATCAGTGAGCGCGACAGCACGGTGTAGGCGGCGTACCCGAGACCTGACGCCAACGCCAGCAGGACGCCGGTGGGGCTGGCCCCGCTCCCGCGGAGCCCTTCGAGGGAGAGCAGCGCGAGGCCCAGGGCACACAGGCCCGTCGCGAGGAACCACGACGTCCTCGGCCTCTCGCGCAGCAGGAGCCACGCCAGCAGCCCGGCGAAGAGCGGGCCACTCCCGATCGTGACCAGGGTGCCGACCGCGACCCCGGCCTCCGTCACGGCAGCGAAGAAGCAGAGCTGGTAGGCGGCTGTGCAGGCGCCGGCGAGGAGCCCCTCGGGTGTGCGCCAGAGCCTCAGCGCCGCGGCGGTCCGATGGCCCAGCAGGGGGAGCAGCACGAGCAGTCCGGTGCCACCGACGACGAGACGGGCGGCGCCCACCCCGAGGGGCGTGGTGGACTCCGGCCCCAGGGCCTGGGCGGTACCGGTCGTCCCGAACAGGATGGCGGCGAGCAGCACCCACAGGACGGGGAGCACGCCGCTCAGTCGGTCGAGCTGAGGGCGCGGAAGCGGCCCAGCAGGTCGTCAGGGGCATCGCCGGCGAGGTCCAGGCGCCGGTAGATCCACAGCAGCAGGTCGGCGGCGGGCGCCGCGATGCCGGCGGTGTCCGCGTCGGCGCCGCGGCTCATCACGACCGCTCCTGGGACGTCGCCGTCGCTGAGCGTCCAGGCGTCGCCGGTGTCGGTGGCGCGCAGGGCGAAGGTGCCGGCGAGGGGGACGAACTCGCGTTCGCGTGCGTCGGAGTCCTCGACCAGCGACGTGGTGAGGAACTCGTCGACCGAGTCGGCGGCGGCGCTCGGATCGATGTCCAGGGAGCCGCCGGCTGCGTGGACGGCATCCCACGTGTGCACGATCGCCTCCTGCACCTGGTGACGCGTGATGAAGGCGACGTCCTGCTGGTCGGGGTACCACGTCCAGCAGGGGGCCGACTGGTCTGCCGCCGCGAGGACCTTCACCAGGTGCGCGGCACCCTCCTCGAAGGTCGCGACGAGCTCCTCGTCGACCGGGCGTGCGGGACGGGCGGACTCCTCGGGTGGAGCCGGGAGCGTGCCCTCGGCGATGGTCGCCCAGAACCAGTGCACCTCCGTCAGGTGCCAGACGAGGTCGGCCACGTCCCAGTCGGGGCAGTGCTCGACGTCGGCAGCGAGGTTGTCGCGGGCGGCGTCGGCGAAGCGGCCGGAGTAGTGGCTGATCGCGCGGGTGCAGTCATCGGTGGAAAGAGTCACCAGGCGAACCTAACCGCCGCCGCCGACGTCCGTCGTCCGAGTTTCGTCGGTGGCCCGCGGCATACTCGTGAGCATGACCTACGACGAGGTGCTGGCTGACCGGGTGCGCGCGGCGGCGGAGGGCGAGCCGGGACTGACGGAGCGGAAGATGTTCGGCGGTCTGGCCTTCATGGCGCAGGGCAACATGGCGGTCGGGGTGAGCAGCAGCGGTGGGCTGATGCTGCGGATCGACCCGGCCGACGTCGAGGAGCTCACCGGCGAGCAGCACGTGCGACGTTTCGAGATGCACGGGCGCGAGATGAACGGCTGGCTCGACATCCGCCCCGAGGCGCTCGTGGGTGAGGCCGCGTTGCAGCGGTGGGTCGACATCGGGTTCGACTACGCGCGTTCGCTCCCGCCCAAGTAGCCGGGATCAGCCGCCCTCGACGTAGGCGTCGTGCCAGCGGGTGATCTCGTCGAAGACCTGCTCGCGGACCTCCTTGCGCGAGAGGGTGACGTCGTGGAGGGCACCCTCGATGCTCACCAGCGTGACGTGCTCGGCGACCTTGTGCGCCCACTTCCTGATCTGGCGCACGTCCAGGACGATGTCGCTGCTGTGGCACGACTCGTCCCAGTCGCGCGGATGTCCCGACCGTGACGAGGTGAGCACCAGGGTGGGCACGTCGAGATCGAGCCCTCGGTGCAGGCGGGCGTGGCCGCGCCGTACGGCGCGGAGCCACCCGGCGTACACCGGCCAGCTCTCCAGCGGCTTCCAGGCGAGGTCGAAGGGCCACTCGCCCTCGTGGTCGCGGTGCAGGCTGCGGGCGTAGAACCCGGAGACCTCACGCGGGATCGACAGGTAGGGACGACGTGCGCCGATCTGGTCGATCGCCGCCGTGCCGGCCGTGCGGAGCAGCAGGCTCCCCTGGAGGTCGAGCCACGGTCCGTTGAGGACCAGCCCGTCGGCGGGAGCTCCCTGGTCGTGCAGCCACAGGGGCAGGACGAGCCCGCCGGTGGAGTGCCCGGTCATCACCACGTGGTCGTGCCCGTCGCGCTCGGTGATCCGTCGATGGGCCTCGTCGAGCTCCTCGTAGTAGTGAGTGAGGTCCGTGACGAAGTTGGGTGTCTGGTGGGGGCGGAGCGAGCGTCCGTACTTGCGCAGGTCGAGGGCGTAGAAGTCGTAACCCCGCGAGAGCCAGTAGTCGGCGGCGGCAGTCTGGAAGAAGTAGTCGGCGAAGCCGTGCACGTGCAGCACGGCCCTGCGGGTGCGGGACCGGCCCCGGCGACGCACCAGGGTCGCGACGACCTCGCCCTCGTCGTCGTCGTCCAGCGGGATCGTCTCGGCGTAGTACGGCCTACCGAGGACGTCGACCTCCCAGTCGCCTGCACGCGTCGCCATGGGGTCAATCCTGCCGCACCCTGCCTCTCGACGTCCGGGAGGCACCTCTCAACGACGAGGGGGGTGGGGTGGGGCGTAGAGGTCGGCGATGACGTCCTCGATGGCGGGCTCGAGGATGGACAGGTCGGCGACGTCGTACGACGCGGCCACGGCGGCGACGATGGGAGCGGCCGAGGCATCGGTCGGGAAGCTCAGCCACTGTCGCGGACCGTCGACCTTGCGCACGCCGGCGCCGGGGACGTGAATACGTGCACCCCCTGAGAGCTCGTCGACGAGGTCCACGACCAGAGTGCGGGTCGAGCCGGCCCGGGCGTGCAGACCACCGAGCGAACCGTCGTAGACCAGCGAGCCGTGGTCGATCACCATCACCCGCGAGCACAGCTGCTCGATGTCCTGCAGGTCATGGGTGGTGAGCAGCAGCGTCACCTGACGCTCGCTGTTGATCCGGCGGAGGAACTCCCGCAACCGACCCTTGCTGACCACGTCGAGGCCGATGGTCGGCTCGTCGAGGTAGAGGATCTCGGGGTCGTGGAGCAGCGCCGCCGCGATGTCGCCTCGCATCCGCTGCCCGAGCGAGAGCTGGCGGACCGGGGTGTCGAGCAGGTCGCCGAGGTCGAGCAGCTCGCAGAACTCCGCCAGGTTGCGGCGGAACCGTTCGCCGTCGACGCGGTAGATCCGGCGCAGCAGGTCGAAGGAGTCACGCAGCGGCAGGTCCCACCACAACGTGGTGCGCTGGCCGAAGACGACGCCGATCCGGCGGGTCAGCTCGACCCGGTTGCGGGAGGGGTCGACCCCGGCGACGCTGAGCCGGCCGGAAGTGGGGACCAGGATGCCGGTGAGCATCTTGATGGTGGTCGACTTGCCGGCACCGTTCGGGCCGATATAGCCGACCATCTCCCCGCGCTCGACGTCGAAGGAGAGGCCGTCGACGGCGCGGACCTCGGTGGCGGTGCGTCGGACTCGCCCGCTGCGGCGTCGTACGACGAACGTGCGGGTGAGGTCCTCCACCTCGATGAGTGCCATGGCGGTCAGCTCCCTGTCGATCGGTAGCGGCGGACTCCGGTGCGCCAGGCCGCGGCGGCGAGCAGACCGAGCACGAGCGCGGCTACGGGGGCGGCGAACTGGAAGGCTTCAGGCAGCCCGAACGGGTCGGGCCTGTCGAGGATGAACAGCGACGGGTACCAGTTGACGAAGGCGACCGGGATCAGGAACGTCAGCGCCTTCACCAGCTCGGCGGGGTAGATCGTCAATGGGAACTGGGCGAACGTGTTCCCGCCGTAGGTGAAGGCGTTGGCCACCTCTGCGGCGTCGGTCGTCCAGAACTGCAGTGCAGCGCCGAGGGTGAAGAAGGCGACGAAGATCGCGGTCCCGAACAGCACGAGGTAGCCGAGCATCAGCACCTTGACCGGTGTCCAGTCGAGGTCGAGGACGCTCGCCGACCAGGCGAGAACCACCGCGGCCTGGGCGATCCGCCCGATCCGGCGCAGCGCGAACTCGTCGGCACACATCTGCGCGTACAGCGGGACCGGGCGGATCATCATGGCGTCGAAGGAGCCCATCCGGATCTTGGTGCCGAGGCGCTCGATGTTGCCCAGCATCAGGTCGGCCAGCCCCAGGCACAGCCCGGCTCCGCCGTAGAGGAACCCGACCTCCGCCAGCGAGAACCCGCCGAGCGCGTCGATGCTGCCGAACATGATGACGATCGCGACGAAGTCCAGACCCGTGATGACGAACTGGGCGATCGTCATGATCGTGAACGACGTGCGGTAGGCCATCGACACACGGATCCAGGTCCAGGACAGCAGCACGTAGGCGCGGACCGACCAGGTGAGCCGCTCAACCACCTTGGACCACCACCTTGCGCCGGGCGCGCGCGAGCACCCAGGAGCACAGGCCGAGCAGCACCGCGGCCCAGGCCGCCTGGAACAGCAGCGCCGACCAGGCAGCCGCGCCGGCGCGCTGGCCCAGCCAGATGTCGGCCGGCACCTGGAGGAACGCCGACCACGGCAGGGCCATGGCGACGTCGCGGGTCCAGCCGGGGAAGAGCACGAGCGGTACGACGAGACCTGAGAGGAACATCGCCGCAACGACTTGGAGGTTGCGCACGCCGGTGTCGTCCAGCAGCCAGAAGGCGCTGGCGGTGACGAGCATCCGGATGCCGAACGACACCACGACGGCGAGCAGCACCGACACCGCGAACAGCAGCCAGGTGAGCAGGCCGTCCGGGTAGCGGAGGTCGAACAGCACCGCTCCGACCAGCGTCGGGGCGACCCCGCGGGTGCTCAGGTGATAGGCGGCGCGGCCCAGGTCGGTGGCGAGCCACCAGCCCAGCAGGCCGACCGGGCGGTAGAGGTCGAGGGCGACGTCGCCGGAGCGGATCCGGGCGGCCAGGTCGTCGGTCGCGCCACCGGACCACACCGCAACGGTCATGATCATCGCCTGGCCGAGCCAGGCATAGGTCAGGGCGTCGGTGACGTCGTAGCCTCCGGCCGTCGGGTTCTGGCTCCAGACCGCGATGTAGCTGAAGCTGATGATGATCCCGAAGACGCAGTTGGTGAAGATGCCCGCCACCGTGGCGGCCGTGTAGGTCGAGTAGCGGCGAAACGCGCGCACCGCTACCGCGACGTAGAGCACCGGACCTCCTGGGGTTGCGCACACGCCAACGACCCCAGGTCGCGCCGACCGGGGGAGGGGGAGTGTGCCGCTGTGAGAATGTGGGGAGGTCAGTGTGCAGTACGCCGACCCGTCAGATCAATCGTGATCGACCCAGGAGGAACTCCACGTGAGCGAGGCAGCTGCGATTCCCGGAGCCTCCGTGGGCGCCGTCACCGAGGACCCGACGCCTTGCGCCGAGCGCAACTGCCGGATCGTCTCGGCGATCCTGGTCGATGCCCGCGGCTGGGTGCTGCTGCAGGAGCGCGACGAGCACGCGCCCGTGGCTCCCGAGCAGTGGGGCCTCGTCGGCGGGCACGTCGAGGAGGGCGAGTCATGGGACGACGCCCTGGTGCGTGAGGTGGCCGAGGAGACGGGGCTGATGGTCTCCGGGCTCGAGCTCTGGTTCGACGAGGTCGTCCAGCACTCACCGAAGGTCTCCTCGCACCTGGCCGACCACTGGCGGATCTACGTCGGGAGGGTCGACCTCACCGACGACGACATCGTCGTGGGCGAGGGTCGCCGGATCGTCTTCGTGGATCCCACGGAGGTCGACGACCTGGACCTGGCGATCGCGTCGGGCATCATCGTCCCGCGCTTCCTGGAGTCCGACTGCTACACCCGCCTGACGATCTGACGTCGGACCACGCACGGTGGTTGCTCACGGTGGTTGAGGAGCCGAGCTCGCCCCCCGCTGGTTGAGGAGCGAACGAAGTGAGCGTCTCGAAACCTCCGCAGGGACGCGTCCGGGTGGGTGGTTTCGAGACGGGCTCCGCTGGCGCTCCGCCCTCCTCAACCACCGTGGCGATCCGGTGGTTGAGGAGCCGAGCCGCCCCCCGCTGGTTGAGGAGCGAACGAAGTGAGCGTCTCGAAACCTCCGCAGGGACGCGTCCGGGTGGGGGTGGTTTCGAGACGGGCTCCGCTGGCGCTCCGCCCTCCTCAACCACCGGGGGGCTCCGCTGGTTGAGGAGCCGAGCTCGCCCCCCGCTGGTTGAGGAGCGAACGAAGTGAGCGTCTCGAAACCTCCGCAGGGACGCGTCCGGGTGGGGGTGGTTTCGAGACGGGCTCCGCTGGCGCTCCGCCCTCCTCAACCACCGGGGGGCTCCGCTGGTTGAGGAGCGAACGAAGTGAGCGTCTCGAAACCTCCGCAGGGACGCGTCCGGGTGGGGGTGGTTTCGAGACGCCGAAGGCGTTCCTCGCGGGCTCGGTCCGCATCCGGCTCCTCAACCACCGGGGGGCTCCGCTGGCGCTCCGCCCTCCTCAACCACCGGATGGCGGGGTGGTTTCGAGACGCCGAAGGCGTTCCTCGCGGGCTCGGTCCGCATCCGGCTCCTCAACCTGCGCCCCCACCGCGCCCTCGCGGGCTCGGCCTCGGGGCCGTTCAGTGCTGGTAGGTGCCGTGCAGGATGGCCCGACCGAGCGTCTTGAACGCGAGGTTGAACGACACCACGGCCGGGGAGGCCGACGCGTCGACGCCGAGGGACTCCTCGCCCACCGCGTGCACGACGAAGTAGTAGCGGTGCACCTGGTCGCCCTCCGGCGGCGCCGCGCCCATGAAGCCGGCCTCGCCACCGTCGTTGGTGACGTGGAAGGCCTTGCCGGGCAGGTCACCTGAGGCGGCGCCGGTCTCGAGCGAGGTCACGTCGGCGGGTACGTCGACCAGCACCCAGTGCCAGAAGCCGGAAGGCGTCGGGGCATCGGGGTCGAAGCAGGTCACGACGAAGCTCTTCGTGCCCTCGGGGGCACCGGACCACGAGAGCTGGGGCGAGGTGTTGCCCGCAGCGGCGACCTGGTCGTCCTTGAGCGGCTGTCCGTCCGTGACGTCGGCGCTGGTCACGGTGAACGACTCGGTGGCCGGCAGCAGGTCGTACGGGTTCGGAGTGACGGGACGGTCGAGCGTGCTCACATGCATCTCCTGAGGTCTCGGTGGTCTAGCAGATCCCGACACTAGTCCGGCCCCTGGTCGGGTTCCAGACGGCGGCGGATGACGGGGAGAATGGCGCCATGTACTCGGACCCGCTGCTGCCCTCCACACTGCTCGCCGTCGAGCCCCTCGACGAACAGTCGATGCAGGATGCTCGTGACCGGCAGGCCCAGCTCACCAAGCCGGCCGGGGCCCTGGGTGCCCTCGAGGACGTGTCCATCACGATGTGCGGCATCCAGCGCACCTGCCCACCGCGGCCCTTGGCGCGCCCGGTGGTGGCCGTCTTCGCGGCGGACCACGGCGTGCACGCCCAGGGGGTCACCCCCTGGCCACAGGAGGTGACCGCGTCGATGATCGAGAACTTCCGTGCAGGAGGGGCTGCGGTCAACGTTCTCGCCCGCCAGTTCGGTGCTGAGGTGTACGTCGTCGACATGGGCGTCAACGCCACCGTCGACGCCGATGAGCACGTGCTCGACCACAAGATCCGGCGGGGTACGTCGGACCTCGCGGCAGGCCCGGCAATGACGCGCGAGGAGGCCGCCGAGGCTGTCCTCCGGGGTGCCGAGGTGGGCCGCAGGCTGATCGGCGCGGGACACGACTGCCTGCTCACCGGCGACATGGGCATCGCCAACACCACGGCCTCGGCGGCACTGATCGCGGCGCTGACCGGCGCAGAGGCGGGCGACGTGACCGGTCGTGGCACTGGCATCGACGACCAGACCCTCGCCCACAAGACCTCCGTGGTGCAGGCAGGGCTCGACCGACCACGTGACGTCGACGACCCGCTGGCGGTGCTTGCCTCGCTCGGTGGCTTCGAGCACGCCGGACTGGTCGGCTTCGTGCTCGCCGCGGCGGGTGCCGGCGTGCCGGTGGTGCTCGACGGAATGATCGCCGGGGCGTCGGCGCTGGTCGTCCAGGCGATGGCGCCGGGCGCGATCGACTACTGCTTCGCCGGCCACCGCAGCGCTGAGCCCGGTCACCGGATCGCGCTCGAGAAGCTCGGCCTCCGCCCGCTCGTCGACCTCGAGCTCCGGCTCGGCGAGGGCACTGGTGCGGTGCTGGCCTTCCCGATGGTGGAGGCAGCCGGAGCGATCCTGCGCGAGATGGCGACCTTCGACTCCGCTGGCGTGGCCCGGAAGTGAGGTCGAGGTGAGCGCCGACCAGGCCGACTTCCCGCCGTACCCCTCGGGGCTGCGGCTCGCCGGGCGGCGGGTGCTGGTCGCGGGCGGCGGCCACGTGGCGCAGCGTCGCGTGCCGGGGCTGATCGCGGTCGGGGCCGAGGTGGTCGTGGTCTCCCCGGAGATCACCCCGGCGGTCGAGGGGCTGGTGGCCGGCGGCGAGATCACCTGGCACCGGCGCGGCTTCTCCGACGACGATCTCGAGGACGCCTGGTACGTCATCGCCGCGACCGACGACCCGGCTGTGAACGAGCAGATCAGCGCGGCCTCCGAGGACCGGCGCATCTTCTGCGTGCGCAGCGACGACGCTCCCAAGGCCACCGCATGGACGCCGGCGGTCGGGCGCCATGCCGGCGTCACCGTGGCGGTGCTGGGCAACCGTGAGCCGCGCCGTTCAGCCGGCATCCGCGACGCGGTGGTCGCCGGGCTCCGGGACGGCGCGATCGCCGCCCCCCACGGCGGCGAGCGTGGACCGGGCGTGGTGCTGGTGGGCGGCGGCCCGGGCGACCCGGAGCTGGTCACTGTCGCCGCGCGGCGTGCCCTCAGCGAGGCCGACGTGGTCGTCGCCGACCGGCTGGCGCCGCGAGAGCTGCTCGACGAGCTGTCGCCCGACGTGGAGCTCATCGATGTCGCCAAGCTGCCGCGCGGACGATCGGCCGCGCAGGAGGAGATCAACCGGGTCATCGTCGACCGGGCTCGCGCCGGCAAACGCGTGGTCCGGTTCAAGGGCGGCGACTCCTTCGTCTTCGGCCGGGGCTACGAGGAGGCGCTCGCCTGTGCCGAGGCCGGGGTGGCCTGCGTCGTCGTGCCCGGCCTCACCAGCGCCATCGCCGTGCCGGCCGCCGCCGGTATCCCGGTGACCCATCGAGGCGTCGCCCACGAGTTCACCGTCATCTCCGGTCACCTCCCACCCGGTCACCCCGAGTCCCTCGTCGAGTGGCCGGCAGTGGCGCGGCTGCGCGGCACCGTCGTACTCCTGATGGCGGTGCACAACCTCCCGCACATCGCGGCGGCCCTCCTGGAGGGCGGCCGTGACCCAGGCACGCCGGTCGCGATCATCTCCGAGGGCACGATGCCCGGGGAGCGCATGGTGCTCTCGACGCTCGAAGCGGTGGGCGAGGCGGTGACCCACGAGGAGGTCCGCCCCCCGGCGATCGTGGTGGTGGGCGACGTGGTCGCGGTGGCGCGCCCCGAGGCGTTTCCGGATGGCGGCCCGTGGCCGAGCTGATCGAGATCGGGGATCCCGAGGACCCACGGCTCGCGGACTACCGCGACCTCCGTGACGTGGAGCTGCGCAAGCACCTGGAGGCCGAGCACGGTCTGTTCCTGGCCGAGGGTGAGAAGGTGGTCCGCCGGGCCGTCGAGGCCGGGTATGCCCCGCGTTCGTTCCTGATGGCGCCGCGCTGGCTCGATGGTCTCGCCGACGTCCTCGACACCACCGAGGTCCCGTGCTTCGTCGTCTCGGAGACGCTCGCCGAGCAGGTCACCGGCTTCCACGTGCACCGGGGTGCGCTCGCCTCCCTGCACCGCAGCAGGCTGCCGAGCGTGGACGCCGTTCTCGACGGTGCCCGCACGGTGCTCGTGCTCGAGGACATCGTCGACCACACCAACGTCGGTGCCATCCTGCGCAGTGCCGCCGCGCTCGGGGTCGACGCCGTCCTCCTCTCACCGCGCTGCGCGGACCCGCTCTACCGCCGCTCGGTCAAGGTGGCCATGGGGGCGGTGTTCACCCTGCCGTGGACGCGCATGGAGGAGTGGTACGACGCCCTGCCCTCGTTGAGCGGACGCGGCTTCACCACGGTCGCGATGACGCTCGCCGACGACGCGGAGACGCTCGAGACGGCGGTCTCCGGGGTCGACAAGGTCGCCCTGGTGCTCGGCAGCGAGGGCCCGGGGCTCTCCCCGCGCTGGCAGCTGGCCGCGGACAAACGGGCGGTGATCGAGATGCGGGAGGGGATCGACAGCCTCAACGTCGCGGCGGCGGCCGCCGTCGCCTGCTACGCGCTGCGACGACGCTGACCGGTTCGCGTGTGGTCGGGCCGACATCGTTCCCCCGACGGGCGCGGGAGCGTAACGTCCTGATCTGTGGACGAGACCAGCGAGCTGTTCCGCGACGCCGCCGGGCACGCGGCCACCTATCGCGTCGGCCTTGCCGACCGGCGGGTGACACCCGGGGCCGACCTGGCGCGGGCGACCGAGCTCCTCGGCGGCGCGCTGCAAGGACCGCCGACACCGCCTGGTGAGGTCCTGGAGGAGCTGGTGCGGGCCGCGGAGCCAGGGCTGATGGCGACCGCCGGCCCGCGCTTCTTCGGCTTCGTGATCGGCGGGAGCCTCCCGGCAGCGACCGCTGCTGACATGGTCGCCGCCGGGTGGGACCAGTGTGCCTTCAACGGCGTGCTCGCTCCGGCCGCCGCGGCGGCCGAGGCGGTGGCAGGGGGCTGGTTGAAGGAGCTGCTCGGGATCCCGGCCGGCGCCTCGGTCGGCTTCGTCACCGGAGCCCAGCAGGCCAACACCGTCGGTCTCGCGGCCGCACGCCACCACGTGCTCGCCCAGGTCGGCTGGGACGTCGAGCAGCTCGGTCTCAACGGTGCGCCGCGGGTGCGGGTGGTCGCCGGTGCGGAGCGGCACGCCACGATCGACCGTGCGCTGCAGCTGCTCGGACTGGGGACGGGCAGCGTCGAGTCCGTGCAGCCCGACCCGAACGGTGCCATGGACGTCGCCGACCTGGAGCGGGTGCTGGACGCGGGTGCGGACGGGCCGGTGATCGTCTGCCTGCAGTCCGGCAACGTCAACACCGGTGCCTGCGACGACCTGGCCGCCGGCTGCGAGGTCGCCAAGAGGCACGGCGCCTGGGTGCACGTGGACGGCGCGTTCGGGCTCTGGGCGGCAGCGAGCCCCGGCCTCCGGCACCTCGTCGACGGACTCGAGCAGGCCGACTCCTGGGGCTGTGACGGGCACAAGTGGCTCAACCTCCCCTACGACAGCGGATTCGCGTTCTGCGCGCATCCGCGGGTGCACGCCGACGCGGTGTCCTACACCGCGCCCTACCTGGTCGGGTCGGGTGCCGTGCCGGGCGCGGCCGACCTCACCCTGGAGTCGTCGCGGCGCGCCCGCGGGTTCGCGGCCTGGGCGGGTCTCAAGGAGCTCGGCCGAGATGGGGTCGCCGCGCTGGTGGACCGGTCCTGCACGCTGGCCCGCAGGTTCGCTGACCAGCTGACCGCCGGCGGGCTGGAGGTGGTCAACGACGTCGTGCTCAACCAGGTGCTGGTCGGGTTCGACGACGCGGACGTCGAACGGGTGGTGGCAGCTGTCCAGGAGGACGGCACCTGCTGGCTCGGCGGCACCACCTGGCGCGGTCGTCGGCTGATGCGGATCTCGGTGTCGAACTGGTCGACGACCGAGGAGGACGTCGACCGCTCGGTCCAGGCGATCCTCCGGGTCGCCCGGAGCTAGCGGCCTGGAGCTAGTGGGGAGCTCCACGCTGCTCGATGCCGCGATCAGCCCCGCGGGTCACCCACCAGGGGTTACGGTGCGGCGTGCACCTCCTCCACGGGTACGGCGACCTCAGCCGGAGCTACCTCGAGACCGACTGGACCGCGAGTCCGGTCGGCCCGGCCGAGGAGTGGAGCCCGACGCTGCGCGGCGTGTTCGACCGGATGATGACGACCCGGTTCCCGGTCACGTTGTTCTGGGGGCCGGAGTTCGTGCTGCTCTACAACGAGGCCTACGCCCCGCTCATCGGTGACAAGCATCCAGCCGCGCTCGGCCGCCGCGCCATCGAGGTCTTTCCCGAGGCGTGGGAGCTGGTCGGACCGTTGATGCACGGAGTACGCGAGGGCGCACCCGCGACGTACGTCGAGAACGAGCTGGTGCCGCTGAGCCGGCACGGCTTCATGGAGGAGTGCTACTTCACCTTCTCCTACTCCCCTGTCCGCAACAGCGCCGGTGAGGTCGAGGGCGTCATGGACATCGCGATCGAGACGACGGAGCAGGTGATCACCCGGCGCCGCCTGTTGCTGCTGACGCAGCTCAACGAGCAGCTCGGCGGCGCCGAGGACCCCGAGGGCGTGCGGCGCCTGGCCCTCCCGCTGCTGCGCGCGGCCGACCGCGACCTCGCCTACGTCGACATCGAGCTCTACGGCGAGTCCCCGCTGCCCGACCTGCCGACGGGCCACACGGCCGTCCGCTTCGACCTGCCCAGCCCCGACGGGGAGACCCACGCCCAGCTCGTGTTGGCGCTCAGCGAGAACCTCGCGCCCGACGAGAGCTACCTGGGCTTCGTCCGACTGCTCGTCGCCGCGTTGCGCCAGTCGCTGGACCGGGTGCGGGCACGTCTGGCCGAGCGTCGTACCTCGGAGATCCAACGTGGCATCGCGGCCGAGTTCCAGCGCAGTCTGCTGCCGATCCCGCCGGCCGGGACCCGTCCCGACGTCGCCGTGCGCTACCGGCCGGCGGCCGAGGAGGCCCAGATCGGGGGAGACTGGTACGACCTGTTCCGGCTGCCGGACGGCTCCCTGGCCGTCGTGATCGGGGACGTCGCGGGTCACGACCAGCGATCAGCGGCCGCCATGGCGCAGGTGCGCAACATGGTCCGCGGAGTCGCCTACACCATCAACCCGACCGAGCCCGCCGCCATCCTCAGCTCGCTCGACCGTGCCATGCGCGGCACCGCCGAGGACGTCGTGTGCACCGGTGTGGTCGCCCGCGTCGATCACCCTGAGTCGGGTTCCCCGACCCTGACGTGGTCCAACGCCGGCCATCCGCCGCCCGTCCTGGTGGAGCCCGACGGCGGCAGCAGGCTGCTCGACACCGTCCCGGACCTGCTGCTCGGTCTGGACCCCGACACCCCGCGGGGGAGTCACCAGGTGACGCTGCCGGCAGGATCGACGGTCGTGTTCTACACCGACGGACTGGTCGAACGGCGCGCCGAGCCGATCCAGCAAGGTCTCGACTGGCTGCTCGGGATTCTCCAGGGCTGCCAGGACATGCCGGTGGAGGACCTGTGCGACTTCCTGCTCGAGGCGGTCTCCGACACCGAGGACGACGTCGCGCTCCTGGTGCTCCGCACCTGAGGTTTCGAGACGCCTCGCACCTAAGGTTTCGAGACGCCTCGCCCATCCCTCGCGGGCTCGCGCTGGCACCTGAGGTTTCGAGACGCGGCAGGCGTCACTCCGCGCCGGCGCCCCAACCCTCGCCGGCGACGGGCCAGCCGTCGGGGAAGTCCTCGGCGGCCTCGTCGTGCTCCTTGTGGAGCTTCTTCCGTGTACGTCGGTTGAGACGGTCACCGAAGACGGTGCCCTGGCAGTGGTCGGCCTCGTGCTGCAGGCAGCGGGCCAGCAGTCCCGCTCCCGCGTAGCGCACCGCGGCTCCGTGCTCGTCCTGCCCCTCCACGGCCGCGTAGTCGGGGCGGGCCAGGGGCACGAAGGCGCCCGGCAGCGAGAGGCAGCCTTCGTCTCCGTCGTCGAGCTTGCGGTTCTTGCCCTCGGGGAGGAAGAGCACTGGGTTGCACACGACGCCGCGGTGGTGCACGCCGTCGTCGTCGGGGCAGTCGAAGACGAAGACCGCGCGATCCGTCCCGATCTGGCAGGCCGCGAGCCCGACCCCGTCCGCGGCGTACATCGTCGCCACCATGTCGGCGACCAGCGCCCTCAGGTCGTCATCGAAGTCGGTGACCGGCTCCTGCACCCGGTGCATCACGTCCTCACCCCACCGGGTGATCGGGCGCACCGAGCCGTCGGCAGGGAGCGTGGGGGAGTCGGGAGAGACCGGTACGTCGGGCATGGCGGCCATCCTAGGGAGGTCGCCCACGAGGCGAGCGGGACCATCCGTCCGCGCACGGCGGCGGTGCAAGTGACAGTTGCCGTCAGCAGGTGACCGGCACGCACCGAGGGGGCCGGAGGCCGACCGACCGTCCCACCTGGTCGGTTTGGCTCGCCATCCCCCGGGGAACACGCATTGCGGAGGTCACACCATGCGCATAGGCGGAATCATCGTCCTCATCTGGCTCGTCATCGGGCTGCTGGCCGCGTTCCAGCGGGGCTACCTCTCCGGAGACGACACCAACTGTGCCGAGGCGAGCACCATCGCGGTCACCGTCGTGGCCGGGCCGCTCAACTACGTCGGGGTCAACCCGAAGGTCAAGGACTGCGACGTACCCCAGCCGTCGCGCTGACCCTCTGGTCGTGGGGGAGCGAAGCATGACCGGCCCACGGCGGGGGACGATGCTCGCATGAAGTTCTACGCCAACGCTCCCGGTCACCAGGCGCGACAAGTGCTCGGCGACCTCTTGCTCGTCGTCTGGATCGCCGTCTGGGTCAAGCTCGCCCTCGTCGTGCGCGAGGCCACCCTGGCGTTGGCCGCGCCCGGCGAGCAGATCGAGGCAGCCGGCACCGGCCTGGCCGATCGGCTGCGCGACGCCGGGTCGACGGTGGGTGGGCTTCCGTTGGTGGGCGACGAGGCCCGGGCACCGTTCGACGGGGCCGGCGACGCCGCAGACAAGATCGCGGCGGCCGGGGCGGCGCAGGTGGAGGCCGTGCACACGTTGGCGTTCTGGCTCGGCATCACCATCGCCGCAGTACCGATCCTCATCGTGCTCGCCGTCTACGCCCCGCTGCGACTGCGCTTCATCCGACGCGCGACAGCGGGTGCGCGCTTCGTGGACTCCGCGGCGGACCTCGACCTCTTCGCCCTGCGCGCGATGAGCAACCAGCCGCTGCACCGCCTGGCGAGGATCAGCGACGACCCCGCCCGAGCCTGGCGCGAGGGGGATCCCGCGGTGGTGCGCGCGCTCGCTGCTCTGGAGCTCAGGGAGGTGGGGCTGCCACCTCCGCCCGCTTGATGGGTGCTCGAAACCTCGCGGCTGGGTAGGTTCGCGACATGTCTCGGACCACACGCAGAGCGCGACAGCAGCTCATCATCGACACGCTCGAGAACGCCTTCACTGATCTGATGTCGGCGGACCCGAAGGGGTTCCGCGGCAAGTACCGCAAGATGGCGGCGGACCCGTTCGCGTTCTACCGGGGGGCGGCGTGCCTCTTCTATGCGGACATGACCTCCACCGAGGATGCCTGGGCCGACGACCGGTCGGCGGCAGTGTGGATCCATGGCGACCTGCACGCGGAGAACTTCGGCACCTACATGAACTCCGACGGCCGGCTGGTCTTCGACGTCAACGACTTCGACGAGGCCTACATCGGGCACTTCTCCTGGGACCTGCGGCGGTTCGTGGCCAGCCTCGCCCTGCTCGGTTGGCAGAAGGCCCTCCCCGAGGACGCCGTGCGCAAGCTCGTGTCGGCCTACCTGCGCGCCTACCTCGCCCAGGTCACCCACTACGTGGACACCGACGACGATGACGACTTCGCGCTGCACCTCGGCAACACAGCGGGGCCGGTCCAGGACCTCCTCATCGAGGCGAGACTGTCCAGCAGGGTGGATCTTCTGGACCAGCTGACCCGGATGGAGGGTGCCGACCGGGTCTTCGCCGAGGATGCCGGCGTGCGACGGCTCGGGAAGTCGGAGCGACGCAAGGTCGACGCGGCCTTCGCGGCGTACCTGGAGACGATCCCCGAGGGCAAGCGGATGGACCGAGAGCTCTTCTACGAGGTTCGAGACGTGGTCGGCAAGTCGGGCTTCGGCATCGGAAGTGCCGGGCTCCCGGCCTACAACGTCCTCGTGGAGGGCTACACCCAGTCGCTCGACAACGACGTCGTGCTGTCGATGAAGCAGGCGAACGTGCCTGCGGTGAGCCGCTTCGTCGACAGCGCCCGCGTCGAGAAGTACTTCGAGCACGAGGGTCAGCGCACCGCGGTCAGCCAGCGCGCGCTCCAGGTGCACACCGACCCGCTGCTCGGCTACACCAGCATCGACGGCGTCGGCTACGTCGTCTCGGAGATCTCGCCCTACGAGGCTGACCTCGACTGGGGCTCCCTGACCGAGCCCGACGAGATCGCGCTGGTGGTCAAGGACCTCGGCAGGGCGACCGCCAAGGTGCACTGTGCCTCCGACGAGGACAGCGAGCAGAACCTGGTCGACTTCCAGACCGAGGAGGCCATCTGCGGCGTGGTCGAGGGACGGCGCAAGGCTTTCGTCGCGGACCTCACCGACTTCGCGATCAGCTATGCCGACACGGTCCGCTCGGATCACGCGCTGTTCGTCGATGCCTTCCGTGAGGGCCGGATCGGTGGCGTCCGCGCCACGTGAGTCGGCACGCCACCGGACTGCGTGAGCACCCGCGGTGTGGAACGCGGTCGGCGTCTGCATGATCAACGGCGCAAGCCGGCTCTTCGAGCGCCGCGCGGGAGGCGGATCATGGACGGTCTCGGCGGGCTGATCAGGGTCGCCGTCGGCTTCTCAGTCGCCTTCGGCGAGTGACCCGGGGTTATCAGGTGGCCGCGAGGGCTGCCGCCGGGCCGGCGGCTGGTGCCTGAAGAAGCCCGGGGAGGTGCCAGTCGCGGTCGACGAACTCGCGGGCGACGGCCTTGCCCACGATGTCGATCCGGTCGCTCGGCACGAGCACGATCGCGGAGCCGCCGAAGCCGCCGCCGGTCATCCGGGCGCCGATGGCGCCGGCTGCGAGGCTCGTCTCGACCACGGTGTCGAGCTCCTCGCAGGAGATCTCGTAGTCGTCCCGCATCGAGACATGTGAGGCGGTGAGGAGCCGTCCCACTGTGTTGTAGTCACCGGCTTCGAGGGCCTGCACGGTGGCCCCGACGCGGGCGTCCTCGCTGCTGACGTGCCGGGCGCGACGCCGCAGCACCTCGTCGCCGATCTTTGCGACGTCGTCGGCGCCCAGGCCGACCAGCGAGTCGACGCCGAGCGCAGCGGCGGCCCGCTCCGACTCCGCCCGCCGGTCGCCGTACGAGCCGTCGGAGAGGGCGTGCTGCACGCGGGTGTCGATGACGAGGAGGGTGAGGTCCGCGGCTGCGGGATTCCACGGAACCTGGCGGCGTACGCCGGACCCGAAGTCGATGAGCAGCGCGTGCTCGGCCTCAGCGAAGGCGGCGATCGCCTGGTCCATGCCGCCCGTGGGGGCGCCGACGATGTCGTTCTCCGCCCGGATGCAGGCGGCCACGAGTCGCTCTCGACCCGCGTCCTCCAGGGTGACGCCAGAGGCGGCGATGCCGGCCAGCGCGACAGAGACCTCCAGTGCCGCCGAGCTCGAGAGCCCCGCTCCGAGCGGCACCCGACCGTCGATCACCAGGTCGAGTCCGGGCACGGCGATGCCGTCCTCCCGCAGGGCCCACAGGACCCCCGCCGCATAGGCGGCGAACCCCGTCACGCTGCCGGGCGCGACCTCGTCGAGGCGGCCCGTCCAGGTGTCCTGGGCCTGAAGGCTGTGCACCGTCACCAGGTCGTCGCTGCGGCGCCCGGCCGCGACGTAGCAGGCGTGGGGGAGGGCGATCGGCAGCACCCGGCCCCCGTTGTAGTCCAGGTGCTCCCCGATCAGGTTCACCCGCCCGGGAGCGGCGTACAGGCCGTCGGGAGCCCGCCCGGAGCGATCCTCGAACGCGGTGGCCAGCGTGGCGGTGATCTCGTCGGGGACACCTGGATCGACAACGTCAGGACGGGTCGGCATGCCCCCACTCTAGAGATGTGTCCGCCCCCCCAGGTTGAGAGTTGCCTCCCGGGCGTTGAGTGGTGCCTCCCGGTGCCCGAAGCGCGCGCTTCGAGGCCCGCGACGCGCGTCTCAACCTGGGGGAGGGCGTGACCTCTGGTCGGGAGCTGCGTTGTACAGGGCATGCCGGCCAGACCTCGGAGGCCGGCCTGACAGGGAGGAACCGCTCGTATGCGTCGCTCTGCACGCAGGACACTGCGTACAACTCTCGGGGTCGGCGCAGCCGCCGCCCTCGCCACCGTGGCTGCGTTTCCCGCGGCAGCGGCCCCCACGCCCCCGACCGGACTCCTGGACGGGGCCGAACCGGCACCGGTGCAGAGCTTCCTCCAGGGCGAGCTGGCAGATCTCGGCCCTGCTGACCAGACCACCGTGCTCGTGCACGGCACGGACCTCGCCGCCGCGGACGACGCCGTGCGGGTCTCCGGGCTGACCAAGACGATGACCTTCGAGCGGATCGGCGTCGTGGTTGCCCGCGGCACGAAGGCACAGGTCGCCGCCGCCCGGGTCTCGCCGGGCGTCACCTACCTCGAGGGCAACACCCCCATCGAGTTCTCCCAGACCACGTCGAACACCGCGACGCGCGGAGACGAGGCCTACCGCACCCTGACCGGTGCAGACGGCTCGGCGCTGAGCGGTGCCGGTGTCTCGGTCGGCGTCATCGACTCCGGCGTCGACCCCACCCACCCCTACCTGACCGAGGACGACGGATCGTCGGTCGTGGTGTCCAACCAGAAGGTGGCCTGCGACCCGTTCGAGGCGGCCTGCCAGGTCGTCCAGGTGCCCAACTTCGTCGACACGGACACGCTGTCCGCGGGCGGCCACGGCACCCACGTCGCCGGCATCGTCGCCGGACGTGACACCACGCTCACCGACGGGGCTGAGCTCCACGGCGCCGCGCCCGGCGCCAAGCTCGTCTCGCTCTCGACCGGCGCCGCCCTCGTGATCCTCGGCGCGGACGCCGCCCTCGAGTGGGTGCTCGAGAACCACGACGCGCCCTGCGGTGACGGCGTCTCCGCCGCCGAGTGCCCGCCGATCAAGGTGACCAACAACTCCTACGGCCCGGTCGGCGGCGGTGAGTTCGACCCCCGGTCCGCGACCGTGAAGCTGCAGCGCGCGCTGGCGGCCGAGGGCGTGATGACCGTGTGGGCGGCAGGCAACGACGGCGGTGACGGCTCCGAGAGCATGACGAACCCGCCCGGGCAGGACCCGACCGGCGGCATCGTCTCCGTGGCCTCCTACTACGACCTCGACACCGGTACGCGCGACGGCGAGCTCTCCGACTTCTCCTCACGCGGCCTGGCCGGGGACCCGTCGACCTACCCGGACGTCTCGGCTCCCGGCGAGGACATCACCTCGTCGTGCCGCGCCTACCTGCTGATCTGCAGCACCGGTCTCGACCCGCAGGAGGGTGGCGACTTCAACACGATCAGCGGTACGTCGATGGCAGCACCGCACGTCGCGGGCATCGTTGCCCAGCTGTTCCAGGCCGCGCCGGCCGCGACGCCCGCCCAGATCGAGGACGCGATCACCGCCACGGCGTACAAGTACTCCTTCGGTGCCCCCTACGCGCAGGGCACCTCCTTCGACAAGGGCCACGGCCTCGTCGACGTGGTGGCCGCCGTGCAGGCGCTGACCGGCAGCTCGACCGCGACGTCACCTCGCAAGGGGAAGGGCAAGGGCCCGAAGACCCACTGAACCCCGCCGGGGGATTGGCAAGACGGGACCGGTCGCGTAGCGGCCGGTCCCGTCGGCGTGCCGGCTGGTTGACTGGTGCCACGGAGGGCGGCTGCCGGGGTCTCGCCGACCACGACCCATCCGGAGCTGCAGGAGCCACGAACCATCCTTCGATCGCCGCACCAGGGAGGGACCCGATGACGCTCACCACAGATCCCCAAGCCCCGACGGCACCGGGAGCACAGGCCGGGGGTGCCGCCGGGCAGGTGGCCGAGGTCGTGCGGCCGCTGTTCGGTGGCGCGTTGCCCGTGCGGTTGCGGGCCTGGGACGGCAGCGAGGCCGGGCCCGAGGGAGCGCCTGTCGTCGTGATCGGGGACGCGGCCGCGCTGCGCCGGGTGCTGTTCCGACCTGGGGAGCTCGGCCTGGCCCAGGCCTACGTCACCGGCGAGATCGACGTCGAGGGCGACCTCCTCGACGCCTTCCGCCGGGTGTGGCGGTCCGTTCGCGAGGGCGGCGCCTCCCCGCGTCTGAGCCCGGCCACGCTGGGCCAGGGTCTGCGTGCCGCGGCCAGACTCGGTGTCATCGGCCGCCCGCCGGCACCGCCCGCCTCCCAGGCTCGCCTGCGCGGCCGGCTGCACTCGGCACGCCGTGACCGCGACGCGATCTCGCACCACTACGACCTCTCCAACGACTTCTACTCAACGATCCTCGACCCCCACATGGCCTACTCGTGTGCCTACTTCACCAGTGAGGCGCCCGACTACACCCTCGAGGACGCCCAGCGGGACAAGCTCGACCTCGTCGCCCGCAAGCTCGGCCTCCCCGACGCGACCGCCGGGCACCGTCACCTCGACATCGGGTGCGGATGGGGCTCGATGTCGCTGCACCTGGCGCAGGAGTACGGCGTCCGGGTGGTCGGGGTGACCATCGCTGCGGAGCAGAAGGCCTTCATCGACCAGCGCATCAAGGAGCGCGGCCTGGAGGACCGGGTCGAGATCCGCCTCCAGGACTACCGCGAGGTGGTCGACGGCCCCTTCGACACGATCACCTCGATCGAGATGGGGGAGCACGTCGGCAAGAGGAACTACCCGGTCTTCACCAGCGGGATCCACCGGCTGCTCCGCGAGGGCGGGCGAGCGTTGGTCCAGCAGATGTCCCGCTCGTCGCGACCCGGCGGCGGCCCGTTCATCGAGGCTTTCATCGCACCCGACATGCACATGCGCCCGGTCGGCGAGACCGTCGACCAGTTCGAGCGGGCCGGGCTCGAGGTGCGGGACGTGCACGCGCTGCGCGAGCACTACGTGCGCACCGTCGACGCGTGGTACGCCACCTTCGAGGCCAACTGGGACCGTGCTGTGGAGATGGTCGGTGAGGAGGTCGCGCGCGTGTGGCGGCTCTACCTCGTCGGTGGTGCGCTGGCGTTCGAGGAGGGTCGGATGGGCGTCGACCAGCTCCTCATGGTCAAGCCCACGCGCGACGGGCGCAGCAGCCTCCCGCCGGTGCGTGACTTCTGATGGCTGACTTCCCGTGGGCGGCCTTCGTCGCCTCGATCCCGTTCACGCTGCTGGCCGTGGGGGTCGTCCTCGGGGTCACGTTCCTCGTGGCCCTTCGCCTGGGTCGCCACGCGGTGGTCGACGTGGCGTGGGGGCTGGGCTTCGTGTCGGTCGCCGTCGCGGCCTTCCTGACGTCGGCCGGCGAGGGCGACGGCCTGCGACGGTCGCTGCTGCTCGCCATGACGGCACTGTGGGGCCTCCGTCTGGCCGTGCACATCGGCCGACGCTCGCGTGGCCACGGCGAGGATCCACGCTACGAGGCCATGATGGCCAAGGCCCCCGGCAACCCCACCTGGTTCGCGTTCCGACGGGTCTACCTGACCCAGGGGGCGATCATGTGGTTCGTGTCGCTGCCGGTGCAGGTCGGCTCGTTCGAGACCCCGGCAGTCGGCTGGCTGGTCTGGCTCGGCGTGGCCGTGTGGGCTGTCGGCCTGTTCTTCGAGACCATCGGCGACGCCCAGCTGCAGCGCTTCCGCGACGACCCGGACTCCAAGGGTCAGGTCCTCGACACCGGTCTGTGGCGTTACACGAGACACCCCAACTACTTCGGCGACGCCTGTGTGTGGTGGGGGATCTCGCTGGTCGCGTTCAGTGCCTGGCCCGGCATCCTCACCATCCTCTCTCCTGTGGTGATGACCTGGTTCCTGGCGAAGGGGACCGGCAAGCCGCTGCTCGAGAAGGGGATGGCCGAGCGCCGACCCGGCTACACCGACTACGTGCGCCGCACCAGCGGCTTCTTCCCGCTGCCGCCGAAGCGCGCTTGACCGCCCACACCCGTCCCGCACCCACGAGGAAACCATGAAGACCATCAAGAAGGGCTCGGTCGCACCCGACTTCGAGCTGCCCGACCAGGACGGCAACACCATCCGGCTCAGCGAGAAGCTCGAGGACGGCCCCGTCGTGCTCTTCTTCTACCCCGGTGCCCTGACCGGTGGTTGCACCGAGGAGGCCTGCCGCTTCCGTGACCTTTCTGCGGAGTTCGCGGCAGCCGGTGCGCAGCCGCTGGGCATCAGCGCCGACGCGGTCGCCACGCAGAAGCAGTTCTCGGAGGTCAACAGCTTCGACTACCCGCTGCTCTCCGACGAGGCGCGCACCGTCGCGACGTCGTACGGCGTGAAGCGGAAGTACCTCACCCCGGTGAAGCGGGCCACCTTCGTGATCGGTCGGGACCGGACCGTCCAGAAGGTCATCTCCAGCGAGATGAAGATGGAGATCCACGCCGACGAGGCACTCGCCGCGCTGCGCTGACCGGCGCGGGCTGGTTGGCCCTGGTGGGTCCCATGTAGCACCCTGGACCCGTGCGCTTCGTCAACGAGTCCTCACCTGGATACGACCTGACCTACAACGACGTCTTCATGGTCCCGCGGCGCTCGTCCGTCGGTTCCCGCTACGACGTCGACCTGGCCAGCAGCGACGGCAGCGGGACGACCCTCCCGCTGGTGGTCGCCAACATGACTGCGGTCTCCGGCCGCCGGATGGCGGAGACGGTGGCCCGGCGAGGTGGCCTCGCGGTGATCCCGCAGGACATCCCGCTCTCGGTCGTCCGCGACGTGATCGGCTGGGTCAAGCAGCGGCACCTCGTCTTCGACACCGCGATCACCCTCGATCCGTCGATGACGGTGGGCGATGCGATGGCGCTGCTCCCGAAGCGCGCGCATCGGGCCGCCTTCGTGGTCACCGAGGACGGCCGGCCGCTCGGTGTGGTGACCGAGGACGACTGCCGTGGAGTGGACCGGTTCACCCAGGTGAGCCAGGTGATGAGCGCCAACCCGCTCACGCTGCCCGACACGGTCGAGCCTCGGGCCGCGTTCGACGAGCTCGACCGTGCCCGCCGACGCGTCGCCCCGGTCGTGTCCGCAGACGGTCGGCTGGTCGGCGTCCTCACCAAGCTCGCCGCGTTGCGCTCGACGCTCTACGACCCGGCCGTCGACGGCGCCGGCCGGCTGCGCGTCGCAGCAGCAGTCGGGGTGAACGGCGACGTCGGGGCCAAGGCCTCCGAGCTCCTCGACGCCGGGGCGGACACCCTCGTCGTCGACACCGCGCACGGCCATCAGGACCGGATGCTCGAGGCGCTCAAGGCGGTGCGGGCGCTCGATCCCGGCGTCCCCGTCGTCGCCGGCAACGTCGTCTCGGCCGAGGGCGTCCGGGAGCTGGTTGCCGCGGGGGCCGACATCGTCAAGGTCGGTGTCGGGCCGGGCGCGATGTGCACGACCCGGATGATGACGGGCGTCGGGCGACCACAGTTCTCCGCGGTGCTCGAGTGTGCCGCCGCGGCGCGCGAGCTCGGTGCACACGTCTGGGCGGACGGGGGCGTGCGCTATCCGCGCGACGTCGCGCTCGCCCTGGCTGCGGGCGCGTCCCAGGTGATGATCGGGTCCTGGTTCGCCGGCACCCACGAGTCGCCGGGCGACCTGCACGTCGACGCGGACGGGCGTGCCTACAAGGAGAGCTTCGGGATGGCATCCGCTCGCGCGGTGGCCAACCGCACGAGCGCCGACACGCCCTTCGACCGCGCCCGCAAGGGCCTCTACGAGGAGGGCATCTCCTCGAGCCGGATGTATGTGGAGAAGGACCGTCCGGGGGTCGAGGACCTCATCGACCAGATCTGTGCGGGCGTCCGCTCGGCCTGCACCTACACCGGAGCGAGGACCCTCGAGGAGCTCCACGCCGAGGGCGTGATCGGCATCCAGTCCGCGGCCGGCTTCCACGAAGGCCGCCCGCTGCCCAGCGGCTGGTGACGCTGACGCGGAGGTGCGTCGTCATCTCCGCCCGCGGCGGGCACGGGTGGCCCCGGCGCCACGGCCCACCGGCTTCTGCCTCGGCTTCGGCGGGGTGCGCTTCTTGGGCGCTGTCGTCGGCGCAACGCTGCCCCGGGAGCTGTTCTGGGTGCGGCCGCGCACGATGCCCACGAACGTGTCGACGAGGGGGTCGTCGAGGTCGGTGCGCCAGGCCAGCCCGACCGAGGACCCCTGCGCACCGATGACCGGAACGGCGACGACGTCCTTGCGGTGATGGACCCGGGCGACCGACATCGGCACCAGCACGATGCCCGTGCCTGCGGCGACCGTCTCGACCTTCAGCCGGGTCGAGAGCGCCGGGTCGGCGATCACGATCTCGTCGCGCAGGTCGGCCAGCGGGATCTCGTCGTACGCCGCGACCGGGTGTTCGTTGCCGACCACGACCACGGTGACCTCGTCGTAGAGCGGGATGTGGTGCAGGCCCTCGCGCTCGCCGTCGGGAAGGTCGCGCACGAACGCCATCGCCGCCTCACCCGCACGCACCGCGGAGAGCTGCTCGCCGTCCTCGACGAGCGCCAGGTCGAGACGGGTCGCCGGCTCACGCTCGACCCAGCGGCGTCGCCACTTGTCGAGGGTGACCCCGTCGACGAACGTGACCCGGAAGGGCTCCTGGGTCATCGACGTTCGAGGATGCCGCGCACCAGGGCAGCCTGGCCGACGTGCTGGACGCAGTCGTCCAGGACGCTGACGAGGCGCACCGCCATCGTGACCGGCGGGTCCCAGCGCTCGTCGACGACGCGGTCGAGGTCCTGCTCCGTGAGCGTCGCGAGGTAGTCGATCGTGCGTCGGTGGACGGCGTCGTGATACCAGCAGAGCATCTCGGCGTCCGCCACGACGGCCGCGACCTGGGTGGCGTCGTGCCCGAATCCGTGGTCGTGGACCTCCAGCGGAAGGGCGAACCGGCCGGCCCAGCCGTCATCGACCCAGACCTGGCCGGAGTCGGCCACGTCGGCGACGTGGTCGTCCTGCACCCGGGTGAGGTGCCAGACCAGCCAGGCGATCGAGTTCGCCTCGGGATCGAGCCTCTCCGCGAGCTGGCTGCGGGACATCCCCTCGACCACCGCATGGACGTTGTCGCGCACCCGGTTGAGCCCGTCGACCAGCAGGTCCGTGGCAGTTGTCATGCCGCTGAGTCTGGCACGCCGCTCCAGGACCTGACAGTCCCTCAGGAAGAAGCCGCATCCGTCCAGAGGTGGGCCGCCACCAGCTCGGGGACCAGCGTCTCGGCGAGCAGGCGGACGTCGTCGACGTGGTCGTGCGGGTAGCGGACCGTCGTGGAGGCGCCGGGGAAGTCACCGCCGACCGAGACGATGCGGGTGCGTCGAGGGCCGGTCCACTCGGCGATGCCGTCGTCCCACGACGAGCCGGCGAAGACCATGAGTCGGTAGTCGGTGGTCTTGGTCAGGTAGACGTCGACGTGCGCCCAGTCACCTGCCTCGCAGCCGACGGCCGCGAGACGCGGACCTTCGCGGAGCATCAGGGCACCTTGCTGCGCCGAGGAGAGTCGGCGGGCGGGCGCGGCCAGGTGGCTGCCGTCGGGGCCGATGAGGTGCTCGGTCACAGCGGGGAGCCAGTCGTCGGTGCCGGCGAGGAGCTGCTCGGACGCCTCGGCGGCCTTGTCGAGGAGCGTTGCCACGGCGCTTGTGGGTTCGCCGCTCAGGTGCGCCTCCAGCGCCAGCAGCATCGCGGTCGTGTGCTGGAAGGTGCGGCAGGCGACCCCGCCCTCCTCCACCCCTCCGTGGAGCCGGACGGTGTGGTCGGCCCGGTCTGCAAGCGGGGAGCCGTCGGTGTTGGTCAGGGCCACGACGGACGGTCCGGACGCCAGTCGGTCGAGCGCGTCGAGGGTCTCTCGGGAGCGGCCGGTCGCCGAGATGGCCACGACGAGCGTGCCGGCGCCCCACTGGGGCAGCAGGTCGTTGCTGGCCAGCTCGGAGACCGCGACGATCCCGCGGGCTCGAAGCCTGGCTGCGGCCACACCGCCGGCGTACGCCGACGAGCCCATCCCCAGCAGCACGACCCGCTCGGGACGCTCTGCCAGGGCGGCCCAGGGGTCCTCCTCCCGCAGCCGCCCTGCGAGGGCACGCAGAGCCTCGGGCTTGCGGTGCAGGTCGGCCAGGAAGAGGTCGGGCTTCATGCGGACTCCTTCGCGAGCAGCATCGGCAGTGCGGCCTCGGGGACGTAGGACCAGCGCGGCAGGTGCGTGGCCGCGTAGATGAACTCCCGGCACACCTGCCGCAGGGCGAACGGGGTCAGCAGCCGCTCGTCCAGCAGGGCCGTGTCGGCGCCGAGGCCGTGGCGGTAGCTGGCCAGGAAGGCCTCCGCAGCGGCGTCGGCGGCCCGGGTCACGGCGGTGGGGTCGAGATCGGGGTGGTGGCGGCGCACGACGAGGCCGGCGTGCATCATCGACTGCGCCATCTGGGCGACGTCGAGCGCGGTGGGCTGCTCACCCAGCCGTTCGGTGGGGGTGACGACCGGGTTGCCGTCGAAGTCGGTGAGGGCGTATGTCGGTCTGTCGGGTTCGCCGACACGCAGCACCTGCCCGACGTGCAGATCGCCGTGGACGCGCAGCACCGGCCCCCCGGCGACGAGTGCAATGCTGTCGAAGGCCTCGCGCAGGTCCTCGGCGTGGGCGTGGAGCACTTCGCGGGTCCGACCCCCGGTGACCTCGAGGGCGCGGTCCAGGTCGGCGAGCGCGCCGGTGCGCCACCCCGACGTCTCCTCGGGCGTCGACGGACGAGCCGTGGTCTGCAGGGCACGGTGGAAGGCAGCGACCAGGGCGCCGACCCGCCGGCCTGCGGCGACGACGTGCGACAGGTCTGCTCGCGCGGCCGCCTCACGCAGGTCGTCGACCAGCCAGGTCCAGCCGTCGACGGCGCCCGGGAGGTAGCCGACGACGAGCGCGAGCAACCGTGGTGGCGCGTCGCTCTCGCCGTGCCACTCCAACGCGCCCCAGGGCAACGGCATGCCGACGAAGCCCGACCGCTGCAGCTCGGTGAGCATGGACGGTGCGGGATGGGGACCCTCGTCGGCCGGCACACTCCACTTCACGACGGCGGCGTCGCCGACCACCACCGACTCGTGGGTCTGGTCGACCGTGATGGCGCGCTCGTCCGTGACGCGGTCGCCCGTGGTGGCGCAGTGCCAGGACGTCAGCCGGAAGCCGCCGACAGCGCGGCTGCCGCCGGCCAGGGCCGCGGTGAGCGCCTCCGCCGCGCCGTCACCGGGCAGGGCCCGACGCACGTCGTCGCCGGGGAGGACCAGCGGGACGGGAAAGATCCGGCCGGCCTCGTCCTCGACGACGGCGACGGCGACCCGGTCGGTGAGGGGGAGGACGTCGAGGCAGGTCGGACGCCCGACCGGTCGACTGTCGCCCTCGCGGCGGTGTGCCGGGAGGAGAGCGGTCCAGTCGGACCGGCCGATCGCGTCACTGAGCCCGCTCGAGGCGCTTCGGGCGAGCGGTGTCACGCTCTGCTGCGAGCGTGGTCCAGGCCGACCCGCTCGATGATGTCGGCACCACGCGTCAGGCCGTCACGCGCGCGGATCTGATCGCCGATCCGGTCGAGGCAGAGCCGGAGGTCCGTGTCCGCGAGCAGCTGGTCGACCGCGCCGTTGAGCTCGTCGGCGGTGAACTCGTAGGTCGCCAGCCGGATGCCGAAACCGAGCTCGTGCATCCGCTGAGCGTTGTCGTACTGGTCCCAGAACAAGGGCAGCAGCACCATCGGCTTGCCGAAGTGCAGCGCCTCGGTGGTGGTGTTGTTGCCGCCGTGGGTGATGACCAGGTCGACCTGCGGGATCACCTTCGTCTGCGGGAGCGTCTGCTCGCCGACCATGTTGTCGGCCAGGGAGATCTTGTCGGCCTGCGGACCGAGGCTGACGATGAAGCGGTGCCGGCTGTCGGCGAGCGTGTCGATGAGGCGCTGCATCAGGGCGACGTCGGCACCACCCAGCGACCCGAGGGAGAGATACACCAGCGCGGAGTCATCGGGCCGGTCGGCGACAGCCGTGGGGACGACGTACTCCTCGTCGGTGCGGCGGACGCTGGAGTCGATGCGGTGCCAGGAGTCGTCGAGGGGGCGGTCGCCGACGTAGTCGGCCTCCTCGGGGAAGACGTAGATGTTGGCGGCGTTGTCTCGGGGCATGAACTCCAGGTCGGGCAGGGGAGCAGCACCCTGCTGCACGACCCAGGCGTTGAAGGTCTCCCACAGGTCGCGGTGGGTGCGCTCGAACTCGGCGCGGAACGGTGCCCACGACGACGGGTCGGCCTGTGCCAGGCCCGACAGCCCCGGTGCGACCCGGTCACCAGGGATCTCGAGCGGGTTGCACGAGACGATCCGGACGAAGGGTGCCCCACTGGTGGCGAGGGCCGGGAAGAGCACGACGTTGTCCTCGACCAGGACGTCGGGACGCACGGCCTCGATGATCGCCTTGAGGGCCGGCTCGGCATACACCGCGCCGTCGATCAGTGCCTGGTAGGTCGGCTTCACGAAGGTCTCGAGCTGCTCGGTCGTGGACTTGCGGAACTCGGGCGCGGTCTCGGCGATGAAGTCCGTCCAGAACTGCCCGGCGTCGCCGTCGCCCGCGTCGGGGTCGGCGGGCGCGAGGTCGACCAGCCGCTCCTCGATGCCGAGAGCCTCGAGCTTGCCCGCCCACGAGGACTCCGAGGTGAACACCACGCGGTGACCGCGCTCGAGCAGCAGGTTGGCCAGGCCGATGCACTGGTTGGTCGGGCCGTAGGCGGACTCGGGCAGGAACAGGACGGTGAGCTTGTCGGGCATCGGACTCCTAGGCGTTCGCACGGGTCGGGTTCGGCAGGGGATGGGCGGTCGCTGCGCGGGCGTAGTCGAGGATCAGCTCGGTGGCCGTGGCGTGGTCGATGGTGGGGTGCCGGGCGGCCATCCGGTAGCCGTAGGCGTCTTCGAGGGCCACGATGTTGCGCCCGATGGTCTCCGAGGTGCTGCGCAGCCGGAAGTCGCCGGCGGCGGCCCCCGACTCGAGGATCACCTGGTACATCGCGACCTGCCGGTCGAAGAGCATCGTCAGCATGGCGGCGTACACGGGGTACCGCGAGGCCGCTCCGCCGAGCGCACAGAGGAGCTTGACGTCCTCGTCGTCGGAGTCGACGGGGAGCCCGGAGGCGATCGTGACGACGAGTCGCTCGCCCGGGGAGGCGATGCCTTGGATGGCCTTGAGGCGGTAGTCGTAGAACCGCTCCATCACCGCTCGGTTCGCCTCGAGGAGCAGCGACTGCACGTCCGGGAAGTGGTAGAGGATCGCGCCCGAGGTGAGGCCGGCCATGTCGGCGACGTCCTTGAGCCGGACGTCGGCGCCGTGCACGACCACGGCGCGCTGCGCAGCCTGCAGGAGCTTCTCGCGGCGCTGCTGCCGTGCGTTCGGCATCGGGCTCCTCGGGGTCGGGATGCGGTCACGGGCGTCTCGTCGACCACGTGGGGGGACGCCCTTGAGTGCACCCTCCCAGAAGGTCCGCGGAAATTGAAGGCCAATTCAGAAAATGACCCGAATGGCCTAGAACCGCGCTCAGAAGGGGTCTTGCGAATCCTGAACGATGATGCAATGTTGGCACGAAGTCATCGCTGTCGAGGTCTCGGTCAACCTCGCGATCGAACAGTTGCGGAGAGCACACATGAAGACCAACCACCTGCGGCGCCGCAGCACGGTCGCCGCCCTCACCTCGACGCTCGTGCTGGCCCTCGCGGCCTGCGGTGGGGACGACACCGGCGGCGCCACCGAGCCCACGGCGATCGACCCGGAAGCCGACCTGAGCCAGCAGAGCATCGTGGTGTCCAACTGGGACGCCTACATGCCCGAGGACATCGCCCAGATCGTCAAGGACGAGACCGGTGCGACCGTCGAGGTCACCAACCACGCCACCAACGAGGAGCTCGTCGCGAAGGTGACCGGTTCGGGCGGTGAGGGCCTCGACGTGATCTTCGGGTCCCAGCCCTACCTCCAGGCCTTCGCCGAGGAGGGGCTGCTCGAGCCGCTGGACCCTCAGTACCTCGACAACTGGGACAACCTCGACCCGAGGGCGCAGGAGCTGGCCCAGGTCGACGGTCAGCCCTACTTCGCGCCGTACACCTGGGGCACGACGGGGATCTGCTACCGCGAAGACCTCGTCGACGAGGCGCCGACGAGCTGGAACGACCTGCTCAAGCCGGCGCCGAAGTACCAGGACAAGGTCACGATGATGGGCACCGAGCGCTGGGCGGTGCTGCCGGCGCAGAAGGCCCTGGGCTACTCGGTCAACACCACCGACGAGGCCGAGATGGCCGAGGTGCAGGACCTGATGGTGCAGGCCAAGTCGCACCTGCTCGCCTACGACGACACCACGTTCTACGAGCGGCTGATCAGTGGCGAGGCGGTGATGGTCGAGGCCTGGGACGGCTGGTGCAACTACGGCACGGCCGAGGACCCCAACATCAAGTTCGCGGTGCCCGAGGAGGGCTCGGACCTCTGGATCGACGGCATGGCGATCCTCAAGTCGTCGAAGGCCAAGGAGGCCGGCTACGCGTTCATCGACGCCATCCTCGATGCCAAGACCCACGCGTGGGCGGCTGAGAACATCCTCTACATCGTCCCGAACGATGCGGCGATGGACCAGCTCCCGACCGAGCTCACCGACCAGTACGAGACGCTCGGCGCCCGCCGCGAGGAGATGCTCGAGGGCGAGAACATGACCGACATCGGTGAGGCGTCCTCGCTCTACAACCGGATCATCACCGAGGTCACCGCGTCCTGATGAGCGGGGCCCGGATGGAGACCCCGGTGGGGGCCGCCGGTGACGAGGACACCCCTCGCGCCGGTGCGCCCGTCCCCGGGCGTCCTCGTCCCGGCCGCGTCGGCCGATGGTTGTCGCGACTGGCGGAGCCCTTGGTGCTGCTCGGGCCGGGGCTGCTGTTCTACGCCGTGCTCGTGGCCGCACCCCTGCTCCTGGTGCTCGCCTACATGTTCGCCGAGCGCGGCCGGTTCGGTGGTGTCGAGTGGACCTTCACGCTCGACAACTTCGCGCGCGCCGTCGACCCGCTCTACCTCGACGTGCTGCGGGGCTCCTTGGGGCTCGCGCTCGCGGCGACGGTGATCTCCCTGCTGATCGGGTTCCCGACGGCGTACGCCATCACCAAGCTGCCGGCGCGCTGGCGAACCGCCGCGCTGGTGCTCGTCGTGGTGCCGTTCTGGACCAACTTCCTGATCCGCATCTACGCCTGGATCGTGCTGCTCAACACCCAGGGGCTGCTCAACGACGCCCTGGTCGGGCTCGGGCTCACCGACGAGCGACGCAGCATGCTGTACACGCCCGGCGCGGTCGTGGTCGGGCTCGTGTACGTCTACCTGCCGCTGATGATCCTGCCGCTGTACGCCGCGATCGAGCGGGTCGACACCGAGCTGCTGGAGGCCTCGGCCAACCTGGGTGCGAGCCGGCTGCGCACGTTCTGGAGCGTCACGCTGCCGCTCACGCTGCCGGGTGTCATGACGGGATCGATCCTGGTGTTCGTGCCGAGCCTCGGCAACTTCGTGGTGCCCGAGCTGCTCGGTGGCGGGAAGACCGTGATGGTCGGCAACCTGATCCGCGACCAGTTCCTCAAGGCGCAGGACTGGCCGTTCGGCTCCGTGCTGGCGTTCGTCGTGGTGCTCGCCCTGCTCGTGCTGTTCGGCGTGCAGGCGCTGGTCACCCGCCGTCTCGAGGGGGAGGCCGTCCGTGGCTAGCACGATCCGGACCGGCCGAGCCGGCACCACCCGCCCCGCGATCCGCACCGGTCCGGGCTGGCTCTGGCTCGCGCTGCTGGGCTGCGGTGCATTCCTCTACCTGCCGATCGTGGTGCTGGTCGCGATGTCGTTCAACGACGGTGGCTCGGCCTACACCTGGGACGGCTTCTCCTTCCGCTGGTACGTCGAGCTCGCGGGCGACCGACGTCTCACCTCGGCGCTGGTCACCTCGCTCGTGGTCGCCGCCGGTGCGACGCTCGTGGCAACGGTGCTCGGCACGCTGCTCGCCGTCGGTCTGGTCCGGCACACCCGGTCCCGGTTGCTGGAGGCCGGGGCGATGGCTCCGGCGATCCTTCCGGACCTGTTGCTCGCGATCGGGCTGCTGGCCTTCTTCTACGCCGCCGGCGTGCCCAAGAGCGCGCTGACCGTGATGCTGTCGCACGCGGCGTTCGGCACTGCCTTCATGGTGGCCGTGGTGAGGGCGCGACTTGCCGGACTGGACCTCTCGGAGGAGGAGGCCTCGCGTGACCTCGGCGCCGGGGCGGTCGCGACGTTCCTGCGGATCACGGTGCCCGCGATCGCTCCCGCCATCGTCGCCGGCGCGCTGCTGGTGTTCACCCTCTCCCTCGACGAGTTCGTGATCGCGTTCTTCACCGCCGGACCCACCACCCAGACCCTGCCGATCGCCGTCTACTCGATGGTGCGCGCCGGCATCACACCCGAGATCAACGCGCTCGCGAGCGTCCTGGTCGTCGTCAGCATCGCGGTGGTCGTGTTCGCCGCTCGCACCGTTCGCCCCTCGGAGGACTCATGACCATCCACACCGCCGACACCGACCTGGTGGCTGCTCCTGCACGCACCCTGCTCGACGTGGTCGAGGTCAGCCGGCGCTTCGGCGACGTCACCGCTCTCGACGGCGTGTCCCTCTCGATCGCCGAGAACGAGTTCTTCGCGCTGCTCGGTCCGTCCGGCTGCGGCAAGACGACGCTGCTCCGGTCGATCGCCGGCTTCGACCAGCCCGACCGCGGCGCCATCCAGCTCGGTGGTGAGGACCTGCTCGGCCTGCCGCCCAACCGTCGTCCGGTCAACCTGATGTTCCAGTCCTATGCGCTCTTCCCGCACATGACGGTCGAGCGGAACGTCGCCTACGGGCTCGAGCGCGAGGGGTTGTCGCGCGACGAGGTCCGGCGAAGGGTCGGCGAGGTGCTGGAGACGGTAGGTCTCACCTCGATGGGCGGCCGCCGTCCCAAGCAGCTCTCGGGAGGGCAACGCCAACGGGTCGCCCTGGCCCGCGCGATCGTGAAGCGGCCCCGGCTGCTGCTGCTCGACGAGCCGCTGTCCGCGCTCGACCGCAAGGTGCGCGGCGAGATGCAGCTCGAGCTCAAACGGCTCCAGCACGAGGTCGGCATCACCTTCGTCGTGGTCACCCACGACCAGGAGGAGGCCATGTCGATGGCTGACCGGATCGCGGTGATGGCCGAGGGCCGGGTGCAGCAGATCGCCGGCCCGCTCGACCTCTACCGCCGGCCGGTCAACCTGTTCGTCGCCGACTTCATCGGCACCAGCAACCAGTTCCCGGGCCGGCTCGAGGGCGACACCTTCGTCTCCGACGAGCTGGGCGCGCTGCCGGCCGCGGGAGCCACCGGCCCGACCGGTCCCGCGCACCTGGTGGTCCGCCCCGAGGACGTCCGGATCGCGCCGGGCCACGAGGCCGAGGGGCCGGTGCGCGGCGAGGTGGTCGACGTCCAGTTCAAGGGCGGCAGCAGCGCGGTGGCCGTGTCGGTGGCCGGCCTGTCCCGCCCGTTCCTCGCCTCCGTGCCGGGTGCGACCTCGCTCGAGCGTGGGCAGTCCGTGGCGCTCGAGTGGACGACCGCGGTGGTCGTCGCCGACGAGCTGGCATGACCGGCCGCCGTCACCTCCTCGGCGAGGCGCGTCCGCAGCCGGTCTGGTGGGAGGGGCGTGAGCAGGGTCCTGTCACCGAGCCGCTGACCCACGAGCTGCGCGCGGACCTGGTCGTCGTCGGCGCCGGCCTGACCGGCCTCTGGGCTGCGATCCACGCGGCGGACGAGCAGCCCGGCCGCAGGGTCGTGCTGCTCGACGCCGGCCACGTCGCCAGCGGCGCCTCCGGGCGCAACGGAGGCTTCGTCTCCGCGTCGCTGACCCACGGTCTCGCGCACGGCGTCGCCACCTGGCCCGACGAGCTGCCCGCCCTGCAGCGACTCGGCACGCAGAACCTCCTCGAGATCGAGGAGTTCCTCGCCAAGGAGACGATCGAGGCCGACCTCCGGCTCTGTGGCAAGACGACGGTCGCCACGCGCCCGCACGAGGTCGACCACCTGCGGGGCCTGCATGCGCTGCACGGGCGACACGGGGAGGCCTCGACGTACCTGACGGGGGAGCAGGTCCGCGCCGACGTGAACTCGCCGACCTATCTCGCGGGACTCGTCACCCCCGCGGGCGGGCTCGTCGACCCGGTGGCGCTGACCCTGGGGCTGCGCGACGCTGCACTCCGCCGCGGTGTCGTGCTTCACGAGCGCAGTGCGGTGCGCGACCTGTCCCGGGACGGCGCCGACCTCGTCTGCCGCACGGATGCCGGCCGAGTGCTTGCCGCCCAGGTGCTGCTCGCCACCAACGCGTTCCCGCCCCTGCTGCGCCGGATCCGCTCCTACGTGCTGCCGGTCTGGGACCACGTCCTCGCGACCGAGCCGCTGACGGCCGAGCAGCTGTCGCGGATCGGCTGGGCCGACAACCAAGGGCTGACCGACGCCGGCAACCAGTTCCACTACTACCGTCGCACGCCGGACGACCGGATCCTCTGGGGTGGGTACGACGCGATCTACTACTTCGGCAACCGCACGGATGCGGGCCGCGAGCAGCGCGACACGTCCCATGACCTGCTCGCGCGCCAGTTCTACGCGACCTTCCCGCAGCTCGAGGACCTCCGGATCAGCCACCGGTGGGCCGGCGTCATCGACACCACCTCGCGCTTCACGCCGGTGTTCGGCACGGCGATGGGGGGACGCGTGGCCTACGCCGTCGGCTACACCGGTCTCGGAGTGGCTGCCTCGCGCTTCGGCGCGCGCGTCGGACTCGACCTGCTGGCCGGACGGGAGACCGAGCGCACCGTGCTCTCGCTGGTGCGGCACGCCCCCGTGCCGTTCCCGCCGGAGCCGCTGCGCTGGGCCGCGGTTCAGACCACGCGCGCCGCGCTGGCGCGTGAGGACCGACGCGGGCGGCGTGGTCCGCTGCTGCGGACCATGGACCGCTTCGGTGTCGGCTTCAACAGCTGAGAGGAAACGGATGAGACACGGCATGCACGTCGGCGGTACGGGAGCGGACGGCTCGGGTGAGGAGATCACCGTGGTCGACCCCGCGACCGGGGCGGACGGGGCCACCTACCGCCAATGCTCCGTCGAGGACGTGGCACCCGCGGTCGCCGCGGCCCGGGCCGCGTTTCCCGGCTGGTCCGGACTCACCCCGGGGGAGCGCGCCCGGATGCTGCTCCTGCTCGCCGACCGGATCGAGGCCGATGCAGAGACGCTGACGGCCCTCGAGGTCGCCGAGACGGGAAAGCCGGTGCCGGTCTTCCGCGACGGCGAGCTGCCGTTCGCGGTCGACAACCTGCGCTTCTTCGCCGGGGCGGGCCGCTCGTTGGAGGGCTCTGGCGCCGGGGAGCTCAGCCGGGGCTACACCTCGATGCTGATCCGGCGCCCGCTCGGTGTGGTTGCCGGCATCGCCCCGTGGAACTTCCCGCTGGTCATGGCCGTGTGGAAGCTGGGGCCGGCCCTGGCGGCCGGCAACACGGTGGTGCTCAAGCCGTCACCGGAGACGGCCGGTACGACGTTGCGGCTGGCCGAGCTCGCGCTCGAGGCCGGCCTGCCTCCCGGGACGCTGAACGTGGTCACAGGTGGCGCCGACGTCGGCCAGGCACTGGTCCGTCACCCCGACGTCGCGATGGTCTCCGTCACCGGGTCACCCGGCGCCGGCCGGGCGGTGATGGAGGCGGCAGCAGCCTCGACCACCCGCGTCCACCTGGAGCTCGGCGGCAAGGCGCCGGCCGTCGTCTTCGCCGATGCCGACCTGGCGGGCACCGCCGGCGCCCTCGCCCTCGCCGCGACGTACAACTCCGGCCAGGACTGCACCGCGGCCACCCGGGTGTACGCCGACTCATCCATCGCGCACGAGCTCGCCGACCTGCTCGCCGGGCAGCTGCAGCGCGTGCGGGTCGGCGACCCACACGATCCGGCGACCGACATCGGGCCGCTGGTGTCCGTGCGCCACCGTGACCGCGTGCACGGCTTCGTCGAGCGTGCGGTGGCCGCCGGGGCGACCGTGCTGACAGGAGGCACGGTGCCGCCCGGTCCCGGCGCCTACTACCCGCCGACGCTCGTCACCGGCGTGAAGCAGGACGCCGAGATCGTCCAGGACGAGGTGTTCGGCCCGGTGCTCGTGCTGTGCTCCTTCGACGGTGAGGACGAGGCTGTCGCCCTGGCCAACGACAGCGCCTACGGCCTGGCGTCGTCGGTGTGGACCTCCGACATCGGGCGCGCCCTGCGCGTGGTGCACCGGCTCGAGGCCGGCGTCACCTGGGTCAACGACCACCTGCCGATCGCCTCCGAGGCGCCGCACGGCGGGGTCAAGGCCAGCGGCTTCGGCAAGGACATGAGCCACGAGGCGGTGCTGGAGTACACCTCCACCCAGCACGTGATGGTCAAGCACGCCGTGCGCGAGTCGCACGACTCCTTTCGGCCTGCCTAGTCGCGCTCGACTCCTCAGGCGGAGCGTCGGGCCAGCGTCAGTGCGAAGTCGCCGTCCGGGTCGGTGAAGATCTGCTCGACGGCGAAGCCGGCGTCCTGCAGGTCGGCGGTGAGGCCCTCGGTGGTGAACTTCGTCGAGATCTCCACGCGGATCTCCTCACCGCACGCGAGGTCGATGTCGATCCCGGCGCCGGGGATGCTCACGTGTTGAGGCATCTCGGCTCGAAGCCGCAGGTCCATGCGCTGCATCGAGGCGTCCCACAGCGGGACGTAGGAGAACGCCTCGAGATCGAAGTCGGCCCCGAGCTCGCGGTTGAGGACCCGGAGACAGTTGGAGACGAAGTCCGCGGTGACGCCGCCCGCGTCGTCATAGGCAGCGACCAGACGGTCGGCGCTCTTGACCAGGTCGGTCCCCAGCAGCAGCCAGTCGTCGGTCTCCAGCGAATCGGCGAGAGCGCCCAGGAAGGCGGCCCGCTCCTCGACATAGAGGTTGCCGATGGTGCCGCCGAGGAACGCCACCATCCGCCGGCCTCCCCGGGGGAGGTGGGAGAGGTGCAGCGAGAAGTCCCCGACCAGTGCCTCGACCTGGACTCCCGGATAGAGCCCGGCGAGATTGTCTGCCGCAGCTCTGAGGGTGGCCTCTGAGACGTCCACGGGCACGAAGCGGGACAGCTGCCCGCGCGCGGTGAAGGCGTCGAGGAGCAGGCGGGTCTTGTCGCTGGTGCCGCTGCCGAGCTCCACCAGGGTCGTGGCGCCGGTGATGGACACGATGTCGGCGGCGTGCCGAGCCAGGATCGAGCGCTCGCGCTCGGTCGGGTAGTAGTCGGGCAGCCTGGTGATCTCGTCGAAGAGCTCGGAGCCCCGGTCGTCGTAGAGCCACTTGGGAGGCAGCGTCCGTGGGTGCGCGCCGAGCCCACGGCGTACGTCGGCCGCCAGCCCCGCGCTCGCCCAGTCGCGGTCGAGCAGGACCGAGATGACGGGCTCGATGGGGTCGGTCATGACGTCGCTCCGCTCGTGCCGTGCCGGGGGGCACCGCCATCGGCGAGGCGGACACCGCTCAGCGCCCACCGGGAGACGTGCGGGAAGAAGTTGCGGTAGCTGGCACGGGCGTGGCCGGAGGGCGTCAACGCGCAGCCCCCTCGCAGCACCATCTGGTTGGACATGAACTTGCCGTTGTACTCACCGATCGCGCCCTCGGCCGGGTGGAACCCGGGATAGGCGTGGTAGGCCGAGGACGTCCATTCCCAGCAGTCGCCGAAGACCTGGCGGAGCCTGCCGTGGGAGGCCTCGGCCGCTCGCGGATGGAACGTGTCTCGGTCTGCGAGGTTGGCGGTGGGGGAGACGACGTCGTGCCCGTCGGCGACCACGGCGTGCTCCCACTCGGCCTCGCTGGGCAGCCGCTTCCCGGCCCAGGTGGCGTAGGCCTCGGCCTCGAAATAGCTGACGTGGCTCACCGGAAGCCCGGGATTGACCGGCCAGGTCCCGTTGAGCGTGTGCTCGAACCACACCCCGTCGACCTCGACCCAGTAGAGCGGAGCGCGCCAGCACTGGTCGGTCACCGCGCCCCAGCCGTCGGAGAGCCAGAGGTCGTGGCGTTGGTAGCCGCCGTCGCGCATGAAGTCGAGCCACTCGCCGTTGGTGACCAGACGGTCAGCGAGGCGGTAGGGCTCGAGCCACACCTGGTGGCGTGGCAGCTCGTTGTCGAAGCTGAACCCTTCGCCTTCGTGGCCGATCTCGACGAGGCCGCCCTCGACGTCGACCCAGCCGAGCGTGTCGGGCTCGGCCTCGTCGCTCGGCGAGCCGGCGTACACCGGCCGGAGGGGGTTCAGCGAGAGCATGTGCTTGACGTCCATCAGGAGCAGCTCCTGGTGCTGCTGCTCGTGGTGGAAGCCGAGCTCGATCGTCGAGGACAGCTTGTCCAGCGCGCCGTCGTCGAGACGGGTGATCAGGTCACGCATCCGGTCGTCCACGTCGGCGCGGTAGCTGCCGACGTCGTGAGCCCCGGGGCGACTGACCAGGCCGCGGTGAGGCCGGGCGTAGCGCGGCCCCACGGCTTCGTAGTAGCTGTTGAAGAGGAACCAGTAGGTGTCCTGGTAGGGCGCGAACTCCGGCTCGTGGTCGGCGAGCACGAACGTCTCGAAGAACCAGGTGACGTGGGCCCGGTGCCACTTCGTGGGGGAGGTGTCCGGCATCGACTGGACCGTCTGGTCCTCGGGGGAGAGCGGCGCGGCGAGGCCCTCGGTGTGCTGCCGGACGGCGTCGTAGCGCTCGACCAGCGTGTCGGCGTTCCAGGACCTGATGGACATCTGTGTCCTCCTCGGCGGGTGGCACCGGACCGGGCGCCGGCGCGCGAGGTCGGGTGTCAAAAGTACCCGTCGACCCTAGCGGCGACCTCCGACGAAACGAACCTCCGCAGGCGCCATCGACGGCGAATGCGCAGGTCGCGGGGCGCTCGTGCCGGACATGGCTGACCCCCACACCGGCAACGGTGTGGGGGTCAGCGTGCGTGTCCGAGGGGGGACTTGAACCCCCACCCTCTATACGAGGACTAGCACCTCAAGCTAGCGCGTCTGCCTATTCCGCCACCCGGACGAGGTGTTGATGCGGGGTGGTCCCACGAGGATGACCACCCGGTTGTGCGGCGGCAACTGTAGCAAAGGACGGCTCGGATCTTCGCATCGGGCAGGTCATCACCAGGGGTGTCAGGATGGAGAGATGAGCACGCACGACAAGAGCACCGAGCGAGGGTACGACCCGGCCGCCGAGGTCGTCGACATCTGCCGTGACCTGATCCGGATCGACACCACCAACTTCGGTGACGGCTCGGGGCCCGGCGAGCGCAAGGCGGCCGAGCACGTCGCCGCGCTGCTCGACGAGGTCGGCATCGAGTCGGAGCTGTTCGAGGGCACACCCGGGCGCACGAACGTGGTGGCACGGTGGGGTGGGGCCTCGACGGGCTCGACCACCGGGTCGGGTCGCCAGGACCCGCTGCTGCTGCACGGGCACCTCGACGTCGTCCCCGCCGAGGCGGACGACTGGACCGTGCACCCGTTCTCCGGCGAGGTCCAGGATGGCTCCCTGTGGGGCCGGGGCGCAGTGGACATGAAGGACTTCGACGCCATGCTGCTCTCCGTCGTGCGGGCACGCGCCCGGGCCGGCCAGGAGCCCGAGCGGCCGATGGTGCTGTGCTTCACCGCGGACGAGGAGGCCGGTGGTCACCACGGTGCCGAGAAGATCGTCCTGGACCGACCGGACCTGCTCGAGGGGTGCCGTGAGGGCATCGGGGAGGTCGGTGGCTTCAGCACCACCATCCGCGGCCGGCGCTTCTACCTGATCGAGGCGGCCGAGAAGGGGATGGCCTGGATGCGGCTGACCGCGACCGGCAATGCCGGGCACGGCTCGATGGTGCATCCCGACAACGCCGTCACCCGTCTCGCGGAGGCCGTCGGCCGGATCGGCCGGCACGAGTGGCCGGTGCGGTTGACCCCGACGATGCAGGTGCTGCTGGCAGCGGTCGGCGAGGTGGCCGGCACGGAAGCGACCCCGGAGACCGCCGAGGAGCTGGTGCAGGAGTTCGGCTCCGCTGCCCGGATGCTCGGTGCCGTCATCCGCAACACCACCAACCCGACCATGCTCGGGGCCGGCTACAAGGTCAACGTGGTGCCCGGTGAGGCCACCGCGCACGTGGACGGGCGATTCCTGCCCGGCTACGACGACGAGTTCTTCGCGACACTCGCCGAGCTCGTGGGCGAGGGCGTCGAGATCGACTTCGTCAGCAAGCAGTCCGGCCTCGAGACGACCTTCGACGGAGACCTCGTCGACGCGATGACCGCGTCCCTGCTCGCCGAGGACCCGGGCGCGACGGTCGCTCCGTACCTGATGTCCGGTGGGACCGACGCCAAGCACTGGGACAAGCTCGGCATCCGCTGCTTCGGCTTCGCCCCGCTGCGGCTGCCCTCCGATCTCGACTTCACCGCACTGTTCCACGGGGTCGACGAGCGGGTGCCGACCGACGCGCTGGAGTTCGGCGCGCGGGTGTTCGACCGGTTCCTCGACCAGGCCTGACACCGTCCGCGGCAGTAGGTCAGGTCAGCTCACGGGTGCAGACCGGGACGCCAGGAGCTCCAGGGTCTCGACCGCCTCGCGGAGAGGCGGCAGCGTGGCCATCTCGTCGGCCACGGCGCGGGCGGCGGCACTGTGCCCGCCCGTGAGCAGCGTGGCAAGAGCAGCGGGAATGGCGTCCACCTCGGCGGGCCCGCCGTCGAGGCACACTCCCGCTCCGACTGCCTCGACGCGCTGTGCATTGAGGCGCTGGTCGAGGGCGAACAGCGGTACGACGACCTGGGGTACACCGGCGGCGAGCGCCGTCATCGTGGTGCCGTAGCCACCGTGTCCGACCACGGCAGCAGCGTGCGGCATCACGTCCGCCTGCGGCCACCAGCGCTCGACCCGCGCGTTGTCGGGGACCGGGTCCGGAAGGTCGACGCCGTTCCCGGTCGTCAGCAGCACCCGCCACGGCTGGTCGGCGAGGACGTCGAGGACCGCCCCGTAGAGACCGGCGAACGGGCTGAGGCCCCCAGCGACTGAACCGAAGCTCACGTAGACCAAGGGCCGGCCCGGGTCGCCCCATGCGGCCGGCAGCCCGCCCGTGCGCGGCGCCGGATCATCACGGAACCGGTGCAGCAGGGGGGTCGCCTCGGGCCCGTCCATGGGGCCGTCGAGGCATGCGGGGACGCAGGTGAACGTCGGCGCCGACCGCAGCCCGCCCAGCGACGTCCCGTCGGGCAGCCCGGCCAGGGCGTCGAGCTCGGCCAGTGGGGCCTCGACGAGGGGCTCGATCACGTCCGTCATCGCGGCGACGCCGATCGCCACCGTCACGTGAGGGATCCCCGCCGACAGTGCCGCGGCCAGCGAGCCGAACTCGCACGGCTCGCGGAGCACGACGTCGGGACGCCACGCGTCGACCACCTCCATGACCCGGGGGAGTGCCGCTCGGGCGTCCAGCCGACCGAAGACCTCCCCGATGACCACCGCGTTGGCCTCGGCCTCCGTCAGTGAGGGCAACCTTCCGAACACCGGACCCATGACCTCGTCAGGGACGTCGTCGAAGGGGGCGTGCTCGAAGCCGGCCGAGGTCACCGTGTCGGCGAACGACGCGGGAGCCGCGACCCGCACGTCGTGGCCGGCGGTCGCGCACGCACGCGCGAACGGGACGAGCGGCCCGAAGTGGCCCGCGCCCGCAGTGGTGGAGACCAGCACACGCACGTCGTGATCGTGGCACGCCGACCGAGAGCCGGACCAGACCCACCTGGGTCAGCCCGGTCGGGTGGTGTGGACCGGCGGCAGCGCGGTCAGCCGCTGACGAGCTCGGGTCGGCGCTGTCGGATGATCTTGCGGCGCAGCACCACCCTGCGGGTGCCGTCGGGGGAGAGCCGGAGCCGGTCGAGCTCCCAGCCGCCGCGTTCGGCGCGGTCGACGAGCAGGCGGGTCACGAAGTTGCGGGAGTGGTCGCGGGAGATGGTCACCCGCTCGAACTCGTACTCCACACCCGAGCGCAGGCCGGCCCGCGTGGCGGTCGTGTGGAGTGATGCGTGCGACATGGCCTTCATCGTGGCACGCCCGACCCGAGGTGTCCGCGCATTGGGCGCTCCCGCACGTCAGTCGGCGGACACGTCGTCGAGAGCGGCGACCAGCTCCTCGGGGAGGGTGCACTGCTCGGCGGTCAGGGACCCCTTGAGCTGAGCGGCGGTGCGGGCGCCGATGATCGGCGCCACCACGCCCGGGCGGTCGCGGACCCAGGCGAGCGCCACCTCGAGCGGGCTCCACTCCAGGCCGTCGGCCGCGCGGGCGACCGCCTCGACGATGCGGCTGCTCCGCTCCCCGAGGTAGCCGGAGACGAAGGCCTGGAAGTGCGGGGAGGCCGCCCGCGAGTCGGCCGGAGTGCCGCTGCGGTACTTGCCGGTGAGGACGCCGCGGCCGAGGGGGGACCAGGGCAGCAGCCCGATCCCGAGGGCCTGGGCGGCGGGGACCACCTCGGCCTCGGCCGCGCGGTTGAGCAGGGAGTACTCCACCTGGTGGGAGGCCACGGTCGCGCGCCCCGGGACCGCTCGCTGCCAGGTCGCGGCCTGGGCGCTCTGCCAGCCGTTGTAGTTGGAGATCCCCACGTAGGAGGCGCGGCCGGAGGAGACGGCGTAGTCGAGCGCCGACAGGGTCTCGTCCAGCGGCGTGTCGTCGCTCCAGGCATGCACCTGCCACAGGTCGATGTGATCGACGCCGAGTCGCTTGAGCGAGGCGTCGAGCGTCGCGACGAGGGCGCCGCGCGAGGTGTCGGTGCGGCGCTGGCCGCGGGCCCGTCCGATCCCGGCCTTGGTCGCGATCACGACGTCGTCGCGGCGGACCACGTCGCCGACCAGCGAGCCGATCAGCTCCTCGGCCGCCCCGTCGCCGTAGCCGGCGGCGGTGTCCACCAGGGTGCCGCCCGCCTCGACGAACGACACCAGCTGGTCGCGGGCCTCGTGCTCGTCGGTGTCGCGCCCCCAGGTGAGCGTGCCGAGCCCCATCCGGGAGACCTTCAGACCGGTCCGGCCCAGGTAGCGCTGCTGCATGGGGACAAAACTATCCGGGCCGACCGCGGCGCCGTCGCTCGGCTCGCCGTCAGGGCCCGGGTTGACGGCGCGCGCCGGTGCCGCTCGCGCCGTACCCCTTCCGTAGGGTGTGCCCGTGCTCGACTTCCTCAAGGCTGTGGTCCTGGGTCTCCTGCAAGGACTCACCGAGTTCCTTCCGATCTCCAGCTCGGCCCACCTTCGGATCTTCCCCGAGCTGTTCGGCTGGGGCGACCCCGGCGCCGCGTTCACCGCCGTGGTCCAGATCGGCACCGAGGTCGCGGTGCTGCTGTTCTTCCGCAAGGACATCTGGCGGATCGCGTCGGCGTGGGTGCGCTCGTTGGTCAAGCCGGAGCTGCGCGGCAGCGTGGACAGCCGGATGGGGTGGTACATCATCGTCGGCTCGCTGCCGATCGTGCTGCTGGGCGTGACCCTGAAGGATGTCATCGAGCGTGACTTCCGCAACCTCTGGATCATCGGTACGACGCTGGTGGTGCTCGGGGTGATCCTCGGCCTCGCCGACCGGTTCGGGTCGACCGAGCGCACGATCGACAAGATGACCCTCCGGCACGCGGTCCTGCTCGGCCTGGCCCAGGCCTGCGCCCTGGTGCCGGGCGTCTCCCGCTCCGGCGCCACGATCAGCATGGGCCGGATGCTCGGCTACGACCGTGAGGCGGCGACGCGCTTCGCCTTCCTGCTCGCGATCCCCGCCGTGGTCGGGGCGGGGCTCTTCGAGCTGCCGGAGATCCCGGGCGGCGACAACGCCTACGGCCCCCTCCCGACGCTGGTCGCGACGGTCGTCGCCTTCGTCGTCGGGTACGCCGCGATCGCGTGGTTGCTGCGCTACGTCACGACCCGTTCCTACCTGCCGTTCGTGCTCTACCGCATCGTGCTCGGCGGCGGGACACTCGTGCTCGTGGCCGCGGGCGTCCTCGCGGCCTGACCGCTGCGCTAGAGCCAGCCGGACTTCTTGAAGAGCCGGTAGAGGACCACCGACGACACCACCATCACGGCGAGGGCGAAGAAGTAGCCGTAGTGCCACTGCAGCTCGGGCATGTAGGTGAAGTTCATCCCGTAGATGCCCGCCACCAAGGTGCCCACGGCCGCGATCGCGACCCAGGCCGAGATCTTGCGCATGTCCTGGTTCTGCTCGACGCTGATCCGCGCGAGATGGGCGTCGAACGCGGTGGAGAGCAGGCTGTCGAGCGTCTCGACCGTCTCGGAGACCCGCATCAGGTGGTCGGCCACGTCGCGGAAGAACGGCGCCGCCTCCTGGGTGATGGCGGGCACCGAGCCGGAGGCGAACCGCTTCATCGGCTCGCGGAGGGGGTTCACCGCCCGTCGCACCTCGGCGAGCTCACGCTTGAGGATGTAGATCCGTCGGGAGTCGTGGGTGCGCTGCGGGGAGAACACCGACTCCTCCACCTCGTCGACGTCGACCTCAAGCTGGCCGACCACCTCCTCGTAGGAGTCGACGATCCGGTCGCAGATGGCATAGACGACGGCCGACGGTCCGTGACCGAGCACGGAGGCGCGGCCCTCGAGGTCCAGGCGCGCGGAGTGCAGCTCGGTGCCATGTCCGTGCCTGACACTGATCACGAAGTCGCGGCCCACGAACAGGTTGATCTCGCCGGTCTCCACGGCGTCGTCCTCGTCGACGTACCAGAGCGTCTTGAGCACCAGGAAGATGCCGTCGTCGTACCGCTCCAGCTTGGGTCGCTGATGGGCGTGCAACGCGTCCTCGACCGCCAGCGGGTGCAGGTCGAACGCCTTCGCGACCTCGTCGAGCTCGTCGACGGTCGGCTCGTGCATGCCCACCCAGACGAAGTCGTCGGCACCGGACGTGGCCGCACGCACCCGGGTCAGGTCGTCCTTGGTGCACGCCATCGGCACCCGGACGCCATCGCGGTAGAGCGCGCTGTCGACGATCATGCCCCCGACACTAGTGTCGGCGGCATGGCAACAGTGATCCTCGTGCGACACGGCCGCACCACGGCCAACGCGACCGGCGTGCTCGCCGGGCGCAGCAAGGGCGTCCACCTCGACGAGGTGGGAGTCGAGCAGGCGGCCGCGGCGGCGGCGCGGCTGGCGGGGTTGCCGCTCGCCGCCATCGTCACCAGCCCCCTCGAGCGGACGCGTGAGACGGCCCGTGCACTCGCCCGGGCCCAGGAGGCCACGCTGCGCCCGGTGACCGAGAAGGGGCTCCTCGAGTGTGACTACGGCGACTGGACGGGTCGTGAGCTGAAGACACTGGCCAAGGAGGACATGTGGCGCACCGTGCAGGCGCACCCCTCGGCGGCGGTCTTCCCGGAGGGGGAGTCGATGGCGGACATGGCCGCGCGGTCGGTCGCCGCCGTACGCCGCTGGGATGCGCGGATCCAGGACGAGCACGGGCCGGAGGCGACCTGGGCCGCGATCAGCCACGGCGACGTGATCAAGGCGATCCTGGCCGATGCGCTCGGGATGCATCTGGACTCCTTCCAGCGTCTGGTCGTCGACCCGGCTTCGTTCTCGGTGGTCCGCTACACGCCGATGCGGCCCTTCGTGCTGTCCCTGAACTCGACCGCCGGTGACCTGAGCCACCTGCGTCCCCCGGCCAAGTCCAGGCGACGCAAGCGAGTCAGCAGCGATGCGGCGCTCGGCGGCGGAGCAGGCTCCACGCCGCGTGGACGCACCGCCTAGGCTCGGGGCCATGCCGACGGTGATCCACAACTTCGACCCGCCCGAGCGCTTCGTGGCCGGTACGGTCGGCCCTCCCGGACAGCGCACGTTCTTCCTCCAGGCGCGCACCGGGACCCGGGTCACGAGCGTCGCCCTGGAGAAGCAACAGGTCGCCGTCCTCGCCGAACGCATCGACGAGCTGCTCGACGAGCTGATCCGCAACGAGGAGGCGGCGGCCACCATCCCGGCGGTCCCGCCCGTCGCCCTGGAGGACAACGGCCCGCTCGAGCAGCCGATCGTCGAGGAGTTCCGGGCCGGCACCATGACCCTCTCGTGGGACGCCACCGACGAGCGCATCGTCGTCGAGGTGTTCCCCTACACCGAGGAGTCGGTGGTCGAGCCGGGGACGCCCGAGGAGGAGATCGAGGAGCCGGAGCCCGAGGAGATCCTGGTCGTCCGGCTCCCGGCGGGTCTGGCCCGGGCCTTCAGCAAGCGCGCGTCCGTCGTGGTCGGGGCAGGCCGACCCTCGTGCCAGTTCTGCGGCGGGCCGATGGATCCCGACGGGCACCTCTGCCCGCGCGCCAACGGCTTCCGTCGTACGACGCCGACGCCGGACTGACCTGTCCATGGACGTGTCCCGCGCCGCCGCCGCAACCGAGCTGCTCGAGGGTGAGGTCGAGATCGAGGGGCGCATCATGCCCGCGTCCAACGCGACCTTCTTCGGAGCGGTCGTGGCCGGTGGGGTCCGGGTGCCGTGCGTCTACAAGCCGGTCTCCGGCGAGCGGCCGTTGTGGGACTTCCCCGACGGGACGCTCGCGCAGCGGGAGGTGGCTGCCTTCGTGGTCTCCGAGGCGCTCGGCTGGGACGTCGTGCCCCCGACCGTGCTCCGCGACGGGCCGGCTGGGACGGGCATGGTGCAGGCGTGGCGCGAGCCGGACGGGAGTCAGTCGCCCGTCGACCTGGTCCCGGTGGGACGGCAGCCGGAGGGCTACCTCCACGTGCTCGATGCCTACGACCAGCGCGACCGCCCGATCTCCCTCGTCCACGAGGACAGCGACCCCCTGCGCCGGATGGCGGTCTTCGACGTGCTCATCAACAACGCCGACCGCAAGGGCGGCCACGTGCTGGCGATGACGGATGGACACCGGCACGGCGTGGACCACGGCGTCAGCTTCCACGTCGAGGACAAGCTCCGCACCGTGTTGTGGGGATGGGCCCAGCAGCCGCTCACCGAGGACGAGCGCGCGGGCGTTCGCCGACTGCTCGACCAGACCTGCACCGTCGGCGGCGTCGTCCGGTCCCGGCTCGACGACCTGCTCGCCGGTCACGAGCTCGACGCCCTCGTCGAGCGCTGCGAGTGGCTGCTCGCCGCCGGGACGATGCCACTGCCGTCGGGGGACTGGCCGGCGATCCCGTGGCCCGCGTTCTGAGCGTCGTGCCGCGCCGTCGACGTCGTCCGGCGGCGATCCGGCCCACCAGCGGGAGTCGTCCGCCCGAGGTTGGTTAGGCTTCCCGGCATGCATGCGTGGAGCCGTCCTGACCTGTCCCGGCTCGAGGGGCACCCCGCGGCGCCCGCGGTCCGGTTGCACGACTCCTCGACGGGTCGCGTGGTCGCCACGAAGCCGGACGGGGCCGCCCGCATGTATGTCTGTGGCATCACGCCGTACGACGCCACGCACCTCGGCCATGCCGCCACCTACGTCGCCTTCGACCTGCTCGCCCGGGCGTGGCACGCCGCCGGCCACGACGTCCGCTACGTGCAGAACGTCACCGACGTCGACGACCCGCTGCTCGAGCGGGCGACCGCCACCGGGATCGACTGGGTGGAGCTCGCCGAGCGGGAGACCGAGCTCTTCCGCGCCGACATGACCGCGCTGCGGGTGCTCCCCCCCGATGCGTTCATCGGGGCCGTGGAGTCGATTCCCCTCGTCGTGGACCTCGTCAAGCGGCTGAGCGAGCGCGGCTTCGTCTACGACGTGGACGGCGACCTCTACTTCGCGGTGCACTCTGACCCGCGCTTCGGGCGCGTCTCCGGCCTGGAGGAGTCGCGGATGCTCGCCCTCTTCGGCGAGCGCGGCGGCGACCCCGATCGGGCGGGCAAGAAGCATCCCCTCGACTGTCTGCTCTGGCAGGCCGAGCGCCCCGGCGAGCCTGCGTGGGACACCGACCTGGGCCGGGGCCGCCCGGGGTGGCACATCGAGTGCGCGGCGATCGCGCTGGACAACCTCGGCGAGGCCTTCGACGTCCAAGGCGGAGGCAGCGACCTGGTGTTCCCGCATCACGAGATGAGCGCTGCCGAGGCCCAGGCCGCGTTCCCGGGTCTGACCTTCGCCCGGTGCTACGTGCACGCAGGCATGGTCGGCTACGAGGGCGAGAAGATGTCGAAGTCCAAGGGCAACCTCGTCCTGGTCTCCACACTGCGCGAGGCCGGGGTCGACCCGATGGCGATCCGGTTGGCCCTGCTCCGCCACCACTACCGCAGCGACTGGGAGTGGACCGCCAAGGACCTGGCGTTGGCCCAGGAGTGGCTCCCCGACTGGCGCCTGGCAGTGGCCCAGCCGTCGGGGGCAGCCACCGCCGAGGTGGTGCGCGAGGTGCGCGCCGCCCTCGCCGACGACCTCGACGCCCCGCGTGCCACGGACGCGATTCGACGGTGGTCGGTGGCCACCAACGAGGGGGCGGACACCTCGGAGCCCGGAGCCGGCGAGGTGATCCGCCGGCTGGTGGACGCCAGCCTCGGCATCACGCTGTGAGGTCGCGACCTCAGTCGTCGTCGGTGTCGCGCCGCTTCAGGTAGCGCTCGAACTCTCGGGCGATGGCCTCGCCACTCGCCTCGGGCAGCTCCGCGGTGTCCCGGGTCTCCTCGAGCGCGCGGACGTAGTCGCCGATCTCCTCGTCCTCCTCGGCGAGCTCGTCGACGCCCCGCTCCCAGGCTCGGGACTCCTCGGGAAGGTCGCCCAGGGGGATGCTGATCTCCAGCAGGTCCTCGAGCTGACCGACCAGCGCCAGCGTGGCCTTGGGGCACGGTGGCTGGGCGACGTAGTGGGGGACCGCCGCCCAGTAGGAGACCGCCGGGATGTCCAGCCGGGCGCAGGCGTCCTGGAAGACACCGACGATGCCGGTGGGTCCCTCGTAGTTGGACTGCTCGAGCTTCAGCTTGTCGATCAGCTCGGGCTCGGTCGCGGTGCCGGTGACCGGGATCGGGCGGGTGTGCGGGGTGTCGGCGAGCAGGGCCCCCAAGGTCACCACGATCTCGGCGCCGAGATCGTCGGAGGCGGCGAGCAGCTCAGCACAGAACTGGCGCCACCGCATGTTGGGCTCGATGCCACGGAGCAGGATGACGTCGCGGAGTGCGCCCGGCGGGGAGGCGATGGCGAGCTGCGTCGAGGGCCAGGTGATCCGGCGCATGCCGTCCTCGCTCGAGCTCACGATCGGGCGGTTCATCTGGAAGTCGTAGAACTCCTCCGGGTCGATCGCAGCGACGACCCGCGCGTTCCACACGCTCATCAGGTGGTCCACCACCGAGGAGGCCGCGTCTGCGGCGTCGTTCCAGCCCTCGAACGCGGCGATGAGGATCGGGGAGCGCAGCTCCGGCACCTGTTCGATCTCGATCACGTCGTCAGCGTAGTCGGCACAGTGGCCGCCGTGACGTAGGTCCTCCCACCCGGGACGGTGCGTCGTCGGCAGCGACACCGGGTGACAGGATGTGGGACGGCGATATCACCATCCGGTATCGCGCGGCTCGCGAACAACTGCCGTGCCTACGCTGGCGAACGGTCAGCAGACCGTCCCACGCCCCGCCCGCCCAACCCCCGACCCTGAGGACCACCGTGCCCGACGCCCCCACCGTCCGCCCCGACGCGACCGAGGCGCTCACCTCGGTCCTGCGCGAGCGGATCCTGGTGATGGACGGCGCCATGGGCACCCTGATCCAGGGACACGGGCTCGAGGAGCAGGACTTCCGCGGCGAGACCTTCGCGGGGCACACGCACGACCTCAAGGGCGACTCCGACGTCTTGTCGATGACCCGGCCGGAGATCATCACCGACATCCACCGCACCTACCTCGCGGCCGGTGCCGACATCGTCTGCACCAACACCTTCACGGCCTCCTCGATCTCTCAGCTGGACTACGGCCTGCAGGACTCCTGCTACGAGATGAACCGCGCCGCTGCGTCCCTGGCCAGGCTCGCGGCCGACGAGGCCAGCACCCCCGACCGCCCGCGCTTCGTTGCCGGCTCGGTCGGCCCGACCAACCGGACCGCCTCGATCTCGCCCGACGTCAACGACCCGGGCGCCCGCAACGTCTCCTTCGAGGAGCTCGTCGCCTCCTACCTCGAGGAGGTCAACGGCCTCGTCGACGGGGGCGCCGACCTGCTGCTGGTCGAGACGATCTTCGACACCCTCAACGCCAAGGCGGCGATCTTCGCCCTCGAGACGCTCTTCGAGGAGCGTGGGCGCCGCTGGCCGGTGATCATCTCCGGCACCATCACCGACGCCAGCGGCCGCACCCTGTCCGGCCAGACGACCGAGGCCTTCTGGCACTCGGTGCGCCACGTGCAGCCGCTCGCGATCGGGCTCAACTGCGCGCTGGGGCCGAGCGAGATGCGTCCCTACGTGGCGGAGCTCTCGCGACTGGCGGACACGTTCGTCTCCTGCCACCCCAACGCGGGGCTGCCCAACGCGTTCGGTGAGTACGACGAGACCCCCGACCAGATGGCCGACGTCCTCGGACAGTTCGCCGCCGACGGTCTGGTCAACATCGTGGGAGGCTGCTGCGGCACCACGCCCGACCACATCGCGGCCATCGCGACCGCCGCCAAGGGCGTCGACCCGCGCCCGCGGGTGGAGTCCGAGGCCGAGAGGGCGCTGCGTCTCTCCGGCCTCGAGCCGCTCACGGTCACCGAGGAGTCGCTGTTCGTCAACGTCGGCGAGCGCACCAACATCACCGGATCGGCACGCTTCCGGCGGCTGATCAAGGACGGCGACTACGACGCTGCCCTGGCCGTGGCCCGCCAGCAGGTCGAGAGTGGCGCCCAGGTCATCGACATCAACATGGACGAGGGGATGATCGACGGGGTCGCCGCGATGGACCGCTTCGTCAAGCTGGTCGCCAGCGAGCCCGACATCAGCCGGGTGCCGGTGATGATCGACTCCTCCAAGTGGGAGGTCATCGAGGCCGGTCTGCGCTGCGTGCAGGGCAAGGCCATCGTCAACTCGATCTCGATGAAGGAGGGCGAGGAGAAGTTCATCGAGCAGGCACGGCTGTGCCGCAAGTACGGCGCAGCCGTGGTCGTGATGGCCTTCGACGAGGACGGCCAGGCCGACAACCTGGAGCGGCGCAAGGCCATCTGCCGGCGCGCCTACGACATCCTCGTCGACCAGGTCGGCTTCCCGGCCGAGGACATCATCTTCGACCCCAACGTCTTCGCTGTGGCGACAGGCATCGAGGAGCATGCCCAGTACGGCGTCGACTTCATCGAGGCCACCCGCTGGATCAAGGAGAACCTGCCGGGCGCTCTCGTGTCCGGTGGGGTCTCCAACGTCTCCTTCTCCTTCCGCGGCAACAACGCCGTGCGCGAGGCCATCCACGCGGTCTTCCTCTTCCACGCCATCAAGGCGGGCATGGACCTGGGGATCGTCAACGCGGGCGCCCTGATCGGCTATGACGAGATCGACCCGCGCCTGCGCGACCGGATCGAGGACGTCATCCTCAACCGACGTCCCGACTCGACCGAGAGGCTGCTGGAGATCGCCGCCGAGTTCGCCGGCGACGGTGCGCAGCGCGAGGTCGCCGACGAGGCGTGGCGCAGCCTGCCCGTGGCCGAGCGGATCACGCACGCGCTGATCAAGGGCATCGACGCGCACGCCGAGTCCGACACCGAGGAGCTGCGCGCCGAGATCGAGGCCCGCGGCGGACGGCCGATCGAGGTCATCGAGGGCCCCCTGATGGACGGGATGAACGTCGTCGGGGACCTCTTCGGCGATGGCAAGATGTTCCTTCCCCAGGTCGTCAAGAGCGCTCGGGTGATGAAGAAGGCGGTCGCCTACCTCATCCCCTTCATCGAGTCCGAGAAGACCGATCTCGCCGCCAGTCGCACCAAGGGCACGATCGTGATGGCCACCGTCAAGGGTGACGTCCACGACATCGGCAAGAACATCGTGGGCGTCGTCCTCCAGTGCAACAACTACGAGGTGGTCGACCTCGGTGTGATGGTGCCGGCACAGAAGATCCTCGACACCGCCCGGGAGGTAGGTGCCGACATCATCGGCCTGTCCGGCCTGATCACGCCCTCGCTGGACGAGATGGTCAACCTGGCCTCCGAGATGGAGCGGCAGGGGCTGGAGATCCCCCTGCTGATCGGGGGAGCGACCACCTCGCGCGCCCACACGGCCGTGAAGGTCGACCCGAAGTACCACGGCTCTGTGGTCTGGGTGAAGGACGCGTCACGCTCGGTGCCCATCGCCTCGACCCTGCTCTCCGACGAGCGCCGCCCGGCACTGATGGAGGAGGTCAAGGCGGACTTCGACTCCATCCGCACCCGTCACGCAGCCAAGACCCAGGAGCGACCGCTGGTCTCGCTCGAGCAGGCCCGCGCCAACGCGACCCCCGTGGAGTGGGAGGGCTACACGCCGCCCGAGCCGGTCTCGCCCGGTGTGCAGAGGTTCGAGACGTACGACATCTCCGAGCTGCGCGCCTACATCGACTGGCAGCCCTTCTTCAACGCCTGGGAGATGAAGGGGCGGTTCCCCGACATCCTCAACAACCCCTCGACCGGCGACGCCGCCCGCAAGCTGTACGACGACGCGCAGGCCATGCTCGACCGGCTGACCGAGGAGAAGTGGCTCGAGGCGCGGGCGGTGATGGGGCTGTTCCCGGCCAACGCCGTCGGGGACGACATCGAGGTCTACACCGATGAGTCGCGGGACGAGGTCCTGACCACACTGTGCAACCTGCGCCAGCAGGGCAAGCACCGTGACGGCGTGCCCAACCGGTCGATGGGTGACTACGTCGCCCCCAAGGAGACCGGTCTCCCGGACTACGTGGGGGCCTTCGCGGTCACCGCGGGAGTCGGGTCGGAGGCCAAGGCCAAGGAGTTCAAGGACGAGCTCGACGACTACTCGGCGATCCTGCTGGAGTCGCTGGCGGACCGGCTGGCCGAGGCGTTCGCAGAGCGGCTGCACGAGCGGGTCCGGCGCGAGTTCTGGGGTTACGCGCCTGATGAGCGGCTCGACAACCAGCAGCTCATCAAGGAGACCTACGACGGCATCCGCCCGGCGCCGGGCTATCCCGCGTGCCCCGACCACACAGAGAAGCTGAAGCTGTGGGACCTGCTCGACGCCGAGGCCGCCACCGGCATCCGCCTCACCGAGAGCATGGCGATGTGGCCGGGCGCCTCCGTGAGCGGCTTCTACTTCAGCCACCCGCAGTCGCAGTACTTCGTGGTCGGGCGGCTGGGCAAGGACCAGGTCGAGGAGTACGCCGCGCGCAAGGGTCTCGGTCTGCGCGAGACCGAGCGGTGGCTCGGGCCCAACCTCGGCTACGAGCCGGAGGACTGACCCGCAGATGGAACATCTCGATGCCGTCCTGTGGGACATGGACGGCACCCTGGTCGACACCGAGCCCTACTGGGTCGAGTCGGAGCACGAGGTGGTCGAGCTCCACGGGGGCACCTGGAGCCACGAGCTGGCCATGCAGGTCGTGGGGTTCGACCTCCTCGACGCCGGGCGCTTCATCCGCGAGCACGGCGGCATCGACGTGGAGCCGGCCGACATCGTCGAGCAGCTGCTCGACCGCGTCGTGCGTCGGGTGGCCGACGCTGTCCCGTGGCGACCGGGTGCGCGCGAGCTCCTCACCGACCTCCGCGACGCCGGAGTGCGTTGCGCCCTCGTGACCATGTCCTACCGCCGCTTCGTCGCGCCGATCCTGGCCGAGCTCCCGGAGGGCACCTTCGAGGTGATCGTCACCGGTGATGCGGTCACCCAGGGCAAGCCGCACCCGGAGCCCTACCTGCGGGCCGCAGCCCTTCTCGACGTGGATCCCGCCCGAACGATCGCGATCGAGGACTCCAACACCGGCACCCGCTCAGCGGTGGCAGCCGGGTGCACCGTGCTGGTGGTGCCCAACCACGTGCCGGTGCTGGAGGGCGAGCGGAGGGTCTTCGTCGACACCCTCGCCGGCCTCACGGCCGCGGCGCTACCGGAGCTCGTGGCAGCAGGCTGGCGATAGCGCCGGTATGACGCTGAACGTGACGATATGTCACGGTTCTTGACCGAATCGCCTGCGGCTCCCCTTCGGCAGCGTCACACTCGGACTCGTCTGGTCGGAGGAGGTGTCATGCGCGTGCTGCGGAACCCGGTGGCCCAGTTCCTGGCCGCCGGGCTCGTCATCGTGGTCGCCGTCGCCCTCGGCTCGGACCAGCTGAGCCGTCGCGCCGCCGAGCACGAGGCGATCGCGGATGCCACGGCGATGACCGAGGTGTTGGCCCACGCCGTGGCCGAGCCCGCGATCCCGCTCGGCCTGGACGACGGCGGCACACGCTCCGCGGACCGGTTCGGCGACGCCATCGGCGACAAGCTCGGCCTCGAGGACATCCAGCGGATCAAGATCTGGAACGCGGACGGCACGATCGTCTGGTCCGACGAGCCCCGCCTGATCGGCCAGGTGTTCGACCTGGGTCAGGGTCCGCTGGCCGTGCTCAACTCCGGCGACGCACGAGGCGACCTGACCCGCACGCGGGTGGGCTCGCAGCACCGTTACGAGATCAAGGCGGACGGCCTGCTCGAGGTCTACACCCGGATCGAGAGCCCGGACGGAGCGCCCCTGCTCTTCGAGGTCTACTACTCAGCAGCCCAGCTCGAGGACACCACCGCCCTCGTGCTGGACGCGTTCCGTCCGATCACCGTGGGCGGGGCCCTCCTGGTCGGGCTGATGACGGTCCCCCTGCTCTGGGGCCTGAATCGCCGACTCGCCAGCTCCTCCGCGTCCCGGGAACGCCTGCTGCGGGCCGCCGTGGACGCCTCGGAGGGCGAACGACGTCGGATCGCGCGGGACCTCCACGAGGGAGTCGGTCGGCGCCTTCGCGACGTGACCGAGGCGCTGGCACGGGACGCGCGCGACCCGGCGACACCCCCGGCGACCGTACGCCGGCTGCTGGAGGTCGACGACGCCTTGCGCGCCAGCATCGAGGCTCTGCGCTCGATGGTGCTGGAGATCTACCCTCCCGACCTGGACGCAGGCTGTCTCGGTGAGGCACTCGACCAGCTGGTCGCCCCTGCCGAGAAGGCCGGTCTCGACGTGCAGGTCGAGGTCGGTGACCTGGTCGGCGCCTCCCAGGACGCTGTCGCCCTGGTGTGGCGGGTGGCACGCGAGGGCATCCGCAACGCCGTGTCACACGCCCGCGCCACCACGCTGGCCGTCAGCGTTCGCCGGAGTCCCGCGCTGCTGGAGCTCAGGATCGTCGACAACGGGGTCGGTTTCGTCCCGGGGGCGTTCGCGGCCCACGACAGGCTCGGCCTGCGGGGACTGCAGGACCTGGCGAGCGAGGCCGGGGGTCGGCTGTCGGTGAGCTCCGGCCCCGGGCGAGGAACCGCCCTCACCCTCGAGCTCCCCACCGGCTGAGTGCTCCGGTAGCGGTGGCGGCGTGCCACCCCACTCCGGGCACAGAGCCTGATGGGCACACCAGCCACACAACGCGCTCTTGCGCGGGCGCCAGTCGCCGCTCTCCTGGGCGCGGGCGATCGCCGCCCAGATCGCCTCCAGCTTGCGCTCGGTGGCGAGGAGGTCCTGCTCGTCGGGGGTGTAGCGGAGCACCTCGCTGTTGCCGAGGTAGATCAGCTGGAGCATCCGAGGCAGCACGCCACGGGTGCGCCAGACCACCAAGGCGTAGAACTTCATCTGGAACAGCGCCCGTGCCTCGAACGCCTCGTGCGGAGACCGGCCGGTCTTGTAGTCGACGACGCGGATCTCGCCGGTCGGGGCGATGTCGAGCCGGTCGATGAAGCCGCGCAGCAGCAGCTTGGACTCCAGCAGGCTCTCGACGTAGAGCTCTCGCTCGGCCGGCTCGAGACGGGTCGGATCCTCCAGGGTGAAGTAGCGCTCCAGGGACTCGTGGCACGAGGCGAGCCAGGCACCGATCTCGGGCCCCTCCGGGCCGAACATCTCGGCCACCTCGGGCTCGACCTCGAGGAGCTTCTCCCAGGCGGGCTGGAGGAGCCCGGCGGCCCGGTCGGGAGTGCGGTCGGCGGCGGGCAGGTCGAAGAGGTCCTCGAGCACCTTGTGCACGACCGTGCCGCGCACGGCGTCGGGCGAGGAGGGTTCGGGCAGCCTGTCGATGGTCCGGAACCGGTAGAGCAGCGGACAGCTCATGAAGTCGCCGGCTCGGCTCGGTGACAACGAACCGATCACGTCCACGCCGTCGACCACCATGCGGTCGGCGGGCAGCCCCACCACGTCGGTCTCCATGTCGATCGACCCTAGGCGATGCCGCCGACAGTTCCTGCCCGCACACCGCGATAGTTTGGAGTGGTGACCCAGACCGAGCGCCCCCGAGAGCGGGGGACCCTGAAGATCGGTGAGATCGGCGGGGTCGACGTCCTGGTGCGATCCTCGTGGCTGCTCGTGGCTGCGCTGATCTCGGTGATGATCGCCCCGGCCATCGAGCAGGTCGAGCCCGGCATCGGCAACGGGAAGTACGTCGCCGGGGTCGCCTTCGCAGTGCTCCTCTACCTGTCGGTGCTGCTGCACGAGATGTCCCATGCGTTGATGGCCAAACGGTTCGGACTCCCGGTGCGCTCGATCACCTTGCACTTCCTCGGCGGGGTGACCGAGATCGAGGGGGAGCCGGACACGCCGGCGCGCGAGTTCGGCGTCTCGGTCGTCGGCCCGATCACCTCGATCGTCGTCGGTCTCGCCTTCTTGCTGCTGCACCCGGTCGCCCCGGAGGGGCTGCTGCGGCTGGCGGTGGACGCACTGGCCGGCGCCAACCTGATCGTGGGCGTGCTCAACCTGGTGCCCGGACTGCCTCTCGACGGTGGCCGGGTGCTGCGTGCCGCGGTGTGGCGGCGCGACCGGCAACCCGCACCGCGCGACGATCGTCGCCGGCTGGGGTGGACGCGTGGCTGCCGCGCTGGCGATGGCGTTCCCGCTGGTGCAGGAGCCGATCACCGGACGCCCCGCCCTGGTGACCGACTACGTGCTGGCCTTCGTCATCGCCCTCTTCTTGTGGACCGGCGCCACCCAGTCGATCGTCTCGGCCAAGGTCCGCCGCCGCCTGCCGGTGCTCCGGGCGCGCACCCTCGCTCGCCGTTCGCTTGCAGTGCCGCACGACCTCCCGCTGGCCGAGGCGGTGCGGCAGGCGCAGGAGGCACAGGCGGGCAGCCTCGTGGTGCTCGGCGTCGACGGTGAGATCTCCGGGATCGTCAACGAGGCCGCAGTGCTGGCGACTCCCGAGGAGCGCCGACCCTGGCTCGCGGTGAGCACGGTCGCGCGGACCGTGGACGAGGGTCTCGAGCTGCCCGGCCGACCTGTCCGGCGAACCGCTGATCCGGGCCATGCAGCGCACGCCCGCCTCGGAGTACCTGCTCCTGGAGCCCGACGGCTCCCTCTTCGGAGTGCTGGTGACCGAGGACGTCGACCGCGCCTTCGCCGCGTCGCTGTAGCCACCGGCCTCGGGTGCGGACGGTGGAGGCGCGACGGTTAGGGTTCGGGCCATGTCCGACGCCTCCACGACCTCCTCCGGCACGCCCGTCGACCCGGCGTGGTCAGGGGTGCACCGGGGACCGTTGACCGAGGGTGAGTGGGTGCGGCTCACCGACACCAAGGGCCGCCGGCACAACATCTGCCTCGAGGCAGGCAAGCGGTTCTTCTCCAACAAGGGCCATCTCGACCACGACGAGCTGATCGGTCGCGACGAGGGCTTCTCGGTCACGTCCTCCGCCGGTGGGGAGTACCTCGTCTTCCGCCCGCTGCTCAGCGAGTTCGTCGTCTCGATGCCGCGGGGCGCGGCGGTCGTCTATCCCAAGGACGCCGCGCAGATCGTGGCGATGGCCGACGTCTTCCCCGGGGCCCGGGTGGTCGAGGCCGGCGTCGGGTTCGGGCGCGCTGACCTGCTCGCTGCTGCGCGCGGTGGGTCCACACGGGCGGGTCTCGTCCTACGAGCGCCGCCAGGACTTCGCCGACGTCGCCGAGCGCAACGTCGACCAGTTCTTCGACGGCCGACACCCGGCCTGGGAGCTCACGGTCGGCGACCTGGTCGAGGCGATGGCCGAGGAGGACGGCACCGTCGACCGGGTGGTGCTCGACATGCTCGCCCCGTGGGAGTGCGTCGACCGCGTCGCGCGAGGCGCTGGCTCCCGGCGGGATCGTCTGCGCCTACGTCGCGACCACGACCCAGCTCGGCAAGACCGTCGAGACCATCCGGGCGCACGGCGGGTTCACCGAGCCGCAGCCGTGGGAGACCCTGGTGCGCGACTGGCACGTCGAGGGCCTCGCCGTACGCCCCGGGCACAAGATGATCGGGCACACCGGCTTTCTGGTCACGGCACGACGGATGGCGGCAGGCCAGGTGGCCCCGGCCAAGAAGCGACGCCCGGCCCCCGGCGCGTACGGCGTCGACTACACCGGCCCCCGACCGTCCGGGCTGCCCCCCACCGTGGCGGAGGAGCCCTACGCGGACTGAGGGTTCGCGCCCCTCATGTCACGCGCCGGAAACGGCAGCCGCCAAAACGTAACCGACACTTCGCGACAAGCCACTTCAAAACCTTCGCCGCCCGAGTAGGGTCGAAAGCGTCCCGAAACCACGTTTGCGGAGGTGACGGTCATGGCTGGTACGGAGAGCGGGTCGGAGCGCGGTCGCGCCCGCAACCCCGAGGAGCTCGAGAGTCAGGTCGGCTACCTCGAGGCCGAGGTCGGTGACCTGCGACGTCGCCTCGCCGAGAGCCCCGTGCACTCGCGGGCCCTCGAGCAGCGGCTTGCCGAGACCCAGCGCTCACTGGCCGGCGTGACCGCACAGAACGAGCGACTCGCCGAGACGCTGCGCGAGGCCCGGGACCAGATCATGACGCTCAAGGAGGAGGTCGACCGGCTCGCGCAGCCACCGGCCGGGTTCGGCACGTTCCTCGCGCGCAACGACGACGACTCCATCGACGTCTTCACCGGCGGCCGCAAGCTGCGGGTCAACGTCAGTCCGTCGGTCGACCTCGACGATCTGCGCAAGGGCCAGGAGGTCATGCTCAACGAGGCCCTCAACGTCGTCGCCGCGCTCGACTACGAGCAGGTCGGCGAGGTCGTGATGCTCAAGGAGGTCCTGGCCGACCAGGAGCGCGTGCTCGTGATCGCCAACGCCGACGAGGAGCGCGTGGTCCGGCTCGCCGACCCGCTGCGCGACCAGCCCCTGCGAGCGGGTGACTCACTCCTGCTCGACAGCCGCTCGGGCTATGTCTACGAGCGGGTGCCCAAGTCCGAGGTCGAGGAGCTGGTCCTCGAAGAGGTCCCCGACATCGACTACGAGAACATCGGGGGCCTGCGCGGCCAGATCGAGCAGATCCGCGACGCCGTCGAGCTGCCCTACCTCCACCCCGACCTGTTCAAGGAGCACGAGCTCAAGCCCCCCAAGGGAGTGCTGCTCTACGGGCCGCCCGGCTGCGGCAAGACGCTGATCGCCAAGGCGGTCGCCAACTCGCTGGCCAAGAAGGTCGCCGCCAAGACCGGTGCCGAGGGCAAGAGCTACTTCCTCAACATCAAGGGCCCCGAGCTGCTCAACAAGTACGTCGGCGAGACCGAACGCCACATCAGGCTCGTCTTCCAGAGGGCCCGCGAGAAGGCCAGCGGCGGCACGCCGGTCATCGTGTTCTTCGACGAGATGGACTCGCTGTTCCGCACGCGCGGATCGGGTGTCTCCTCCGACGTCGAGAACACCATCGTGCCGCAGCTCCTCAGCGAGATCGACGGCGTCGAGGGACTGGAGAACGTCATCGTGATCGGCGCCTCCAACCGTGAGGACATGATCGACCCCGCGATCCTGCGACCGGGTCGTCTCGACGTGAAGATCAAGATCGAGCGCCCCGACGCGGAGTCGGCCCGCGACATCTTCAGCAAGTACCTCACCTCGAACCTGCCGCTGCACGCCGACGACGTCGCCGAGTTCAGTGGCGACAAGCTGGCCTGTGTCGGCGGCATGATCCAGCGCACCGTCGAGCGGATGTACACCGAGACCGAGGAGAACCGCTTCCTCGAGGTGACCTACGCCAACGGTGACAAGGAGGTCCTCTACTTCAAGGACTTCAACTCCGGAGCAATGATCCAGAACATCGTCGACCGGGCCAAGAAGATGGCGATCAAGGACCTCTTGGACCACAACCAGAAGGGCATCCGGGTCGCCCACCTGCTGCAGGCCTGCGTGGACGAGTTCAAGGAGAACGAGGACCTCCCCAACACCACCAACCCCGACGACTGGGCTCGGATCTCCGGCAAGAAGGGCGAGCGGATCGTCTTCATCCGCACGCTCATCACCGGCAAGCAGGGCACCGAGCCGGGTCGCTCGATCGACACCGTCTCCAACACCGGTCAGTACCTGTAGCCTCGCCGCCATGGCCGACCCGGAGCGCATCGAGCGTCAGGACGTCGAGGCGATCCTGGAGGTCCGGCGCGAGCTCGGTCCGACGTACGAGAAGGAGATCGTCGACTCGTTCGCCGAGCGCATCGAGCGGGCGGTGGAGGAGCAGGTCGACGCGCGACTGGCCCATCAGCGCCGCGACCACCGCAGCCTCACGGGCGGACAGGTGCGCCAGTTCTCCCTGGGAATCGCCTCTCTCGTCGCCGGCATCCCGATGACGATCGTGCCTCTGGTGGCGGCCGACAGCCTGTCCGGCGTGGTCGTCGCCTGGTTGGGGATCGCGGCGGTCAATGCCGCCCATGCCGCCAGCCTCAAGGTCCCGCAGCTGAACCCACGACCTCGGTGACGTCGGCGACGGTCGCGGCGAGCAGGCGTACGACGTCCTCCGCCGCGACGGTCAGCGCGACGCCGTGCTCGCCACCTCCGAGGGAGATCTGACCGGTCATGCTCGCGTCGGCCACCACTGGCCACGCATGGGTGCTGCCGAGCGGAGTGATCGTGCCGCGCTCGTAGCCGGTGACCTCGAGGGCGACCGCCGCGCTGGGCATCGAGATCCTGTTGACGCCGAGCAGAGCACGCAGCTTGGGCCAGGAGATCTCCCGATCGCCGGGGACGAGCACGAACCGGAAGTCGTCGTCGCGCAGGCGCACCACCAGGGTCTTGATGACCGCGGCGGGAGCAACTCCTCGTCTGGAAGCAGCCTCGTCGAGGGAACGGACCGGTCCGTGACGGATGAGCTCGTAGGTCAGGCCGAGATGATCGGCGGCATCCTGGGCCCGGGTGCGGTCCTCGCTCATCACCGGAGGCTACCGGCGGCGTCCGGCAGGCGGGGACTGTCGAGCCTCGAGGTCGGGTACGAGGGGCGCAGAAGGCCAACCCTGAAAGGTGGACCCCCCGTGAAGACCATCATCATCCTCGTCGTGGTCGTGCTCGTCGTGCTGTTCCTGCTCGGCAAGTTCCGTCCCGGTCGGCACTGACCGTCCAGGCCCCGCCGGCGTCAAACTGTCTCCTGGGTGGGACGGCCCTGGTCTTTCGGCGGTGAGGCTGCCTACGGTGGGGGTGTCCAGTCGACCAGTCCTCAGGGGGACTCATGACCGGCATCATCATCACCATCGTCGTCCTCGCGCTGATCATCGGCGCCGTGCTCGTGTTGCGCGGCGGGACAGGCAAGCCTCGGCACGAGCGTCTTGGGGCGACGCAGACCGACGGCGCCGATCCATTGATCCGCACCGCCAGCAGACATCGCGACACGCCCGCCGGAGCTGACCTCGATCAGTCCGGCGGACGTTCCCACGACGACAAGTCCTGACTTCGGTGGCCCGGTCGCCTACGGGACCATCACCGAGAACGAGACCGAGTCGCTAGCGGCACCGCCGATGGCAGTTCGGATCTCGACGTCGGCGGGCGGGGCACAGTTGGCGGCGGCTGCGCGAACGTGCGCGGACGCATCCAAGTTGACGGTGTTCCCGTATTCCACGGCCACGATCGGCGCGAGCGTGCTGCGATCGATGGAGGCATCCGAGAGGGTCAGGCACCAGATCCCCACGCCCGCCTTCGACAGGTCTGAGAACCCGGACGTCCGCGCGAGGATGAGCGAACCGGATCCACCGTGGAAGGTGACGGCGTAGGCGCGAGCGGAGCCAGGTGCTCCTGCGGGGCCTGTCGAACCCGCGGGTCCGGCCGGCCCGGCGGCACCTGCCGGCCCGGTCGCGCCCTTGAGCGAGGCCACCGCCGTGCCCTTGATGTCCTTGACCTTGATGGTGCCGTTCTTGATCTTCTTGCTGGTCACCGCGCCCTTGGCGAGGTCGCTGGTGTCGACCTTGCCGGCGGCATAGCTGACCCCGCTGGTCGCGGCGACCAGTGCGATCACGGCGATGAAGGCTGCGGGCGATGGCATCTTGACGAACGTGCGCATGGGATCTCCCCTGCGATAGGTGGTGGTGTCCTTTCGACGCTAGGGCTGCTCGGTGACGCTGTCTGTGACTGTGTCGGGGGGCCTCGCGTGGCCCGCACAGGGCTTGATACTCATCCTTTGTGACTGGTCTTGACCACCAGGGTGCGAGCGCCGGTCACGAGTGACGGCCGGCCCGCGTAGGCTCTGGAACATGAGCGTGCGCCGGGTGATGGGGACCGAGACCGAGTTCGGGATCTCGGTCCAGGGGCAGCCCACCGCGAACCCGATGGTGGCCTCCTCCCAGGTGGTCAACGCCTACGCCGGCGCCACGCTCAAGGCGCGGCGGGCACGCTGGGACTTCGAGGAGGAGTCCCCGCTGCGTGACGCCCGCGGCTTCGACATGTCCCGCGAGGTGGCCGACGCCTCCCAGCTGACCGATGAGGACCTGGGCCTGGCCAACGTGATCCTCACCAACGGGGCCCGGCTCTACGTCGACCACGCCCACCCGGAGTACTCCACGCCGGAGTGCACCAACCCGCGCGACATCGTGCTCTGGGACAAGGCGGGGGAGCAGGTGATGCTCGACGCGACCCGGTTCGCCGCGGCCGTCCCCGGGTCGGCGCCGCTGCTGCTCTACAAGAACAACACCGACAACAAGGGCGCCTCCTACGGCGCCCACGAGAACTACCTGATGCGCCGAAGCACCCCGTTCGGAGAGATCGTGCGGCACCTGACGCCGTTCTTCGTCAGTCGCCAGGTCGTGACGGGCGCCGGCCGCGTCGGCATCGGTCAGGACGGGCGCGACCACGGCTTCCAGATCAGCCAGCGCGCTGACTACTTCGAGGTGGAGGTGGGGCTGGAGACCACCTTGAAGCGCCCCATCATCAACACTCGCGACGAGCCGCACGCCGACCCCGACAAGTACCGCCGGCTCCACGTCATCATCGGTGACGCCAACCTGGCGGAGGTCTCCACCTACCTCAAGGTGGGCACGACCGCACTGGTGCTGGCGATGATCGAGGACAAGTTCATCTCCGTGGACCTCTCCGTCGAGCAGCCGGTGCGGGCGCTTCGGGCGGTCTCCCACGACCCGTCCCTGCGCGAGCTCGTGAAGCTCAACGACGGCCGCACGCTCACCGCCGTGCAGCTCCAGCTGGAATACCTCGACCTGGCCCGCAAGTACGTCGAGGACCGACTCGGCGCCGACGTCGACGAACAGACGGCCGACGTGCTGGCCCGCTGGGAGTCGGTGCTGACCCGGCTCGAGACGGACCCGATGTCCTGCGCCCGTGAGCTCGACTGGGTCGCGAAGCTTCAGCTCCTGGAGCAGTACCGTGACCGCGACTCACTGGACTGGGACGACGCCAAGCTGCACCTGATCGACTTGCAGTACGCCGACATCCGCCCCGACAAGGGCCTCTACCACCGTCTGGTCCGGCTCGGCCGGATCGAGAGGATCCTCTCCGACGACGAGGTGAGCAGGGCGATGCATCGACCACCGGAGGACACCCGGGCCTACTTCCGTGGTCGCTGCCTCGAGCAGTACGCCGACCGGATCGCGGCCGCCTCCTGGGACTCTGTGATCTTCGACCTGCCGGGCCGCGAGTCGCTGCAGCGGGTGCCCACGGTCGACCCGCTGCGCGGCAGCCGGGCCCACGTCGGAGAACTCCTCGACCGTTGTAAGACCGCGGAGGCCTTGTTCGAGGCTCTGACTCGGTAGGGTCGAAGCACACAGACGGGCGGTGCCCCACCGCAGGTCTGGTGATCGTCGGTCGAGCCCTGACCGGTGGTCGAGCCGTTCACCGGTGGTCGAGCTCGTCGAGACATGGAGGCGCACCATGGCGCAGGAACACAAGCAGTCCAAGAAGTCCTCGGAGAACGAGGACGCAGCCGAGGTCGCGTCCACCAGCGACGTCGCCGAGCGCAAGGAACAGCTCGACGAGGACATCGACGCGATCCTCGACGAGATCGATGACGTGCTCGAGACCAACGCCGAGGACTTCGTGAAGTCATTCATCCAGAAGGGCGGCGAGTGAGCGACACCATGACCGGCACCCACCATGGCGCTCCCCAGGGAGCTCGTCTGAACACCGCCTTCCTGACACCCGGCACGTCGTCCTTCGCCGAATTCCTCTCCGGCCAGGCACCCGAGCTGCTGCCTTCCCGCCGCGCCCTGCCCGAGGGCAGCGCCGCAGACCTGGCGCCACACGGCACCACCATCGTGGCCGCCACCTTCACCGGGGGCGTGGTCATGGCAGGTGACCGGCGCGCGACGATGGGCAACATCATCGCCCAGCGCGACATCGAGAAGGTCTTCCCGGCCGACGAGTACTCCTGCGTGGGCATCGCCGGCACCGCCGGCCTTGCGGTCGAGATGGTCCGGCTCTTCCAGACCGAGCTCGAGCACTACGAGAAGATCGAGGGGACCACACTCTCGATGGATGGCAAGGCCAACCGGCTGGCCGCGCTGATCCGCGCCAACCTGGGGATGGCGATGCAGGGGCTGGCCGTCGTCCCGCTGTTCGCGGGCTACGACGTCGCCGCCGAGCACGGCCGGATCTTCTCCTACGACGTCACCGGAGGTCGCTACGAGGAGACCGCGTTCCACTCGGTCGGCTCTGGCTCCCTCTTCGCCCGTGGCTCGCTCAAGAAGCTCTACCGGGAGGACCTCGACGCCGAGGGCTGTGTCATCGCCGTGCTCCAGGCGCTCTACGACGCCGCCGATGACGACTCCGCCACGGGTGGACCCGACATCGCCCGCCGGATCTTCCCGGTCGTCGGGGTGGTCACCGCCGACGGCTATCGCCGACTGCCGGACACCGAGGTGGCGGCGATCGCCGACGGGGTCATCCAGGCGCGGATGAGCCGTCCCGACGGTCCCGCCGCTCCGCTGACGTAGCGGGTGAGGAAATGTGTCGTCTTCCGGGTGGTCGAGCGTGACGCGACCAGTGAAATACTTCAGTGAGGTGCCGCACCGATGAGCATGCCGTTCTACGTCTCGCCCGAGCAGCTGATGAAGGACCGGGCCGACTTCGCCCGCAAGGGCATCGCCCGGGGCCGCTCGGTGGCCGTGGTGCAGTGCGCCGAGGGGATCGTGTTCGTCTCCGAGAACCCCTCCCAGGCGTTGCACAAGGTCAGTGAGATCTACGACCGGATCGCCTTCGCCGCGGTCGGGCGCTACAACGAGTTCGAGAACCTCCGGATCGCGGGTGTGCGGCTCGCGGACATGCGGGGCTATGCCTACGACCGTCGCGACGTCACCGGTCGTGGCCTCGCCAACGCCTATGCCCAGACCCTCGGCACGATCTTCTCCAGTGGTGGCGAGAAGCCCTACGAGGTGGAGATCTTCGTCGCCGAAGTGGGCGATGTCGCCGCCGACGACCAGATCTACCGGTTGACCTACGACGGCCAGGTGGCCGACGAGCACGGTTTCGCGGTGATGGGCGGCAACGCCGAGCTGGCGGCGACGTACCTCAAGGAGCACTACGACGCCGAGCTGGGGTTGCACGACACCATCCGCCTCGCCGTCGTCGCGCTGGGACGGGACGAGTCCGAAGGTCGAGCCATACCGGCGTCGGCCCTCGAGGTCGCGGTGCTCGACCGCACCCGCACCCAGCAGCGCAAGTTCCGCCGGCTCGACGAGACCCACCTCGGTCGGATCCTGCCGGCCGTGGGCGCGGACGAGGGTCCCGAGGACGGAGGTGACGGCCCGACCGGGCCCGGTCACCCCTCGACCGACCCCTCAGGCCCCGACGACCCGGCCGACCCCACGGACACCGTCAGCAGCCAGCCGCCGCTGGAGAGCCCGACCACGGGGGAGCCCGCCACAGGAGAGCCCGACCCTCCTGTCGCGCCTCCCGTCAGCTGAGCGGCCTCAGCCCTTGGTGGAGCCGAGGGTGAGTCCGGCGACGAACTGCTTCTGCAGGACGAAGAAGACGATCAGGACCGGCAGGGCGATCAGCACGGAACCCGCGGACAGCAGGTTGTAGTCGGTGAAGAACTGTCCCTTGAGGTTGTTCATGGCGCTGGTGATCGGGAACTTGTCACCCTGCCCGCCCAGCAGCACGGTTGCCCAGAAGAACTCGTTGTAGATCCACGTGGTCTGGAGCGTGGCCAGCGCAGCAAGGGCGGGCCTGACCAGGGGCATCGTCAGTTGCCAGTACTGACGCCACACGCTGGCACCGTCAACCATCGCGGACTCGTAGATCTCATGGGGCAGCGTCTTCATGTAGTTGCTGAGGACGAAGACGCAGAAGCCGAGCTGGAACGCGACGTTGATTGCGATGAGGCCCCAGTAGCTGCCGAGCACCTGGCCGGTGTCGCTCATGAAGGTGGGGAGCGGAATCTCGCGATAGATCCGGAAGACCGGCACCAGGAGTGCCTGGGGCGGCAACAGGTTGGCGGCGAGGAACATCGCGAGCAGGGTGATGTTGAAGCGATAGCTGAAGCGCGCCAGCACGAACGCGACCAGTGACGCCAAGAGGATCGTCAGCACGACGGCGGGCACGGTGATGATGAGCGAGTTCAGGAAGTACTTCCCCAGCCCGCCCGTCTCCCACACCCGCTGGTAGTTGTCGAGCGTCCATCCCCCGAAGGAGAGATAGCCGTTGCGCTGGGTGTAGCCGTAGTCACGAAAGGAGTTCAGCACCGCCCAGACCAGCGGAAAGAGCCAAGCGAGCGCGAGGAGCAGCATGGCGACCGTGGCCACCCGTCCTCGTGGCTTGTTGAGCGCACCACTCTCGGCGCGCTCGGCGACCTTGGGTTTGATGGGTGCGACCGTGGTCGTCATCGGCGCTCCTCCTTGAAGACGATGCGCAGGTAGATGGTGATGAACACGGTCGAGATCAGCATCATGATCACGGCTAGGGCGGAGCCGAACCCGTAGCGGCTGGCCTCCCCGACGACGTTCTGCGCCACCAGTGCGCCGATCAGCTCGAGGCCGTTGGTCCCGCGGTTGATGACCCAGACCAGGTCGAAGGCGCGCAGTGACTCGATCACGACGATGACCAGGACGATCATGTTGATGGGTCTCATCACCGGGAACACGATCCGGAAGAAGGTCTGGCGCTCGTTGGCGCCGTCGACGGCGGCAGCCTCTCTCAGGCTGGCGTCGACCCCCTTCAAGCCGGCCAGGTAGATGAGCATGATGTAGCCGGTGTGGCGCCAGGCGGTGGCCACCAGGACGGCCCAGAGGTTGACGTCGGAGTCGCCGTACCAGTCCACCTCCGAGCCGAAGATCCCGTTGATGAGGCCTTGGTCGCGCGAGTAGAAGAGCTGCCAGATGAAGCCGACCAGGGCGAGCGACAGGACCACGGGCATGTAGAACGCGGTCTGGTAGAACCGGCTGCCGCGCATGTTGCGATCCAGGACGACGGCGAGGAACATCCCCAGGATCGTGGGGACGAAGAACAGGAACGCCAGCCAGATCACGTTGTGCCGGATGGCCGGCCAGAACGGCGGGTAGATCGTGGTGATGTCTTGGAAGTTCTTCGCTCCGACCCACTCGATCGTGTCGATGTCCCCGATCCCGTTCCAGCTGCCGAAGGAGAGGGTGATCGACAGCATCGCAGGGATCCACACCAGTCCGATGACGAACAGGCTGGGCACCAGGACCATGAGGATGACGACCAGGCGGTCGCGGGGCGCCAGCCGCTTCTCGCGAGGAGGCGCATTTGTTGCTCGGCGACGCTTGCGCGCAGTCGTCTGGGACGTTGTGGCCACCGGATGTGCCTCCTCGGGAGTGGGGACTGATCAGGGTTCGTGTCAGCCGCCGAAGATGGAGACCTTCTGTTCCTGGATGCTCGAGGTGACACCGTCGACGTCGGCCGGGTCCTTGAGGAACGCCTGGAGGGACGGGATCATCACGGTGGAGGCGAAGTCGGCCCGGGTGTCACGATCGAGGAACTGGGCGATGTTGTCCGCCGCCCCGACGACCTCCGCGGACTTGGTCTGCAGCGCCGAGTATCCGCTGGTGTCGGCGTTGGAGTTCGCCGCGATGAACGGGGTCGTGTCGGCGTTCGCCGCATCAGCCGCCTCGGCGGTGCCCAGGAACCTGAGCAGCTCCTTCCCACCCGCCTCGTTGCCGGCGCCGGCGGCGAGGCAGAATCCGTCGATGGGAGCGTCCAGCGCACCGGCACCGATCGAGGAGTCGAGCTCGGGGAAGGTGAAGAAGTCGAGGTCGTCCTCGTCGTCGGGGATGGCGTCGACGACGAAGGTGCCGAGCAGGTACATCCCGGTCTGACCCTTGCTCAGCGAGGTGGCCGCCTCCTGCCACGTGCGTCCCAGGGGGTCGGCCTGGTGGTAGGGGAGCAGGCCCCGCCAGGTGTCGAAGACCTGCTTGACCTCGGCGGAGTCCCAGGCCTCCTCGCCGGCCATGAGACTCATGTGGAAGTCGAATCCGTTGATCCGCATGTTCAAGATGTCGAAGGTGCCCATCGCGGGCCAGCCGTCCTTGTCGGCGAAGGCGAACGGCACCAGGTCGTCGCCCTGCATCTTCTTCATCAGGGCGGTCAGGTCCTCGAGGGTCGTCGGCGGCTCGTAGCCGAACTTCTCGAAGACCGACTTCTTGTAGAAGACCGCCCAGGGGTAGTAGTCCTTGGGCACGAAGTACTGCTTGCCGTCACTGGCGGTGGCCGCCTCCTTGAAGCTGTCCGGCATCCCGTCGATCGGCCACACATCGCTGATGTCGGTGATCAGCCCCTGCTCGGCGAACTGGTTCATCCGGAAGCCGGCGAACCAGGTGAAGACGTCGTCGGGGTTGCCCTGCAGATAGGTGTTGATGTTCTCCTGGAAGGTGTTGTGGTCGACCTCGTTGCGCTCCACCGTGATGCCGGTCTTCTCGGCGTAGGCCTTCGCCATCGCCGCGAGCCGCTCGTACGCCGGTCCGGCGCCCTTGGCCTCGTTCATCCCGAACTTGACCGTTCCTCCAGCATCGCCGCCGCCGCCCCCGTCGTCGCCACCGCAGGCAGCCAGCAGACCCGATGAACCCAGCACCGCCCCCGTGGCCAGTGCCCCCCGAAGGACCGACCGGCGGGACGCGGCCATCCCGAGAACCGAGGGGGGGAGCAGGGGGGCGGGGTGAGGACGACGACCGGGCATGGATACAACCTCCAGGAGCAAACAGATTCGAACAGGCTTCAATGAGCATCCGCGTGATTTGTGTCACTGTCAACCGGCCGGATGACGGATTTTCCATGATTCCGACACAAATAACCAAAAGGTCTGGGTCATTTTGTTGACTCCTTCGCTCAAGGGGGCCACCATGGCTCGCGTGAGCACACGTGCGTCGGCGCTGGCGTTCGGCGGCGACTACAACCCCGAGCAGTGGCCGGCAGAAGTGCACGACGAGGACGTCCGGCTCATGGTGGAGGCGGGCGTCGACCTCGTCACCGTGGGCGTCTTCTCGTGGGCTCATCTCGAGACGGCGGCCGGTCGCTACGAGTTCGACTGGCTCGACGACGTGATGGAGCGGCTCGCCGCGGCCGGTGTCGGCGTCGACCTCGCCACCGCGACCGCGTCGCCACCTCCCTGGCTGACCCACGAGCATCCCGAGATGCTTCCCGTGACCGAGGACGGGCTGCGTCTCTGGCCGGGGAGTCGCCAGGCCTTCTGCCCGAGCTCGCCGGTCTACCGGGAGAGGTCTCAGGAGCTCTGCCGGGTGCTGGCCGAGCGCTACGGCACCCACGACAACCTGCGGTTGTGGCACGTAGGGAACGAGCTGGGTGGTCACAATGCACTGTGCTACTGCGACGTGACCGCCTCGGCGTTCCGGGACTGGTTGTACCGGCGCTACGACGGCATCGATGCCCTCAACGACGCGTGGGGCACCTCCTTCTGGTCGCAGCGGTACACGTCCTTCGACGAGGTGCTGCCGCCGCGGTCAGCCCCCGCCTTCCGCAACCCGGGGCAGCAGCTGGACTTCCGGCGCTTCAGCTCTGACGAGCTCCTCGAGAACTTCGTCGCCGAGCGCGACATCCTCCACACGCTGTCGCCCGGGGTCCCGGTGACGACGAACTTCATGGTCATGTCCCACGTTCGCGACATGGACTACTGGTCGTGGGCCCGCGAGGTCGACGTCGTCTCCAACGACCATTACCTGCAGGCCCAGGATCCTGAGTCATACCGCGAGCTCGCCTTCTGCTCCGACCTGGTGCGAGGCCTGGCCGGCGGAGGCCCGTGGATGCTCATGGAGCAGTCGACCAGCGCGGTCAACTGGCAGCCACGCAACGTCGCCAAGCTCCCCGGGGAGCTTCGGCGAGCGAGCCTGCAGCACGTGGCGCGCGGTGCCGACGCGGTCTTGTTCTTCCAGTGGCGTGCTTCACGGTCGGGGGCGGAGAAGTTCCACTCCGGTCTCGTCCCGCATGCCGGTACGGACTCCAGGATCTGGCGCGAGGTGATGCAGCTCAGTCAGACTTTGGACGCCCTCGACGAGCTCGTGGGGAGCCGCGGCACCAGTTCTGTCGTCATCCTGTTCGATTGGGAGGCTTGGTGGGCCAGCGAGCTGGATGCGCACCCGAGCATCGACGTGACCTACCTCGATCGGGCCCGTGAGCTGCACCGGGCTCTCACCGATCGTGGTGTCGGCGTCGACTTCGCGCACCCGGAGAGTGACCTCGACGGATACGCCTTGGTGCTGGTGCCGACCCTCTATGCCGTCTCCGACGCAGCGGTGGAGCGCATCGAGTCAGCCACTCGCGCTGGAGCCACCGTCCTGGTCACCTACTTCAGTGGAATCGTCGACCTCCAGGACCAGATCCGCCTTGGGGGATACCCCGGCGCGTTCCGGGAGCTGCTGGGGATCCGCGTGGAAGAGTTCCTGCCCCTGCGCGAGGGTCACGTTGTCCGCCTGTCTGACGGTCGGACGGCGGACGTGTGGACCGAGCAGCTTCACCTCGAGGGCGCCGAGTCCGTGCTGGAGTACGTCGACGGTCCGGCGCCCGGCGTGCCGGCCCTCACGCGGAACGTCGTCGGGGCAGGGTCCGCCTGGTACCTCGCCTGCCGACTCGACAGCCAGGGGACCGACGACCTGGTGGGACGACTTCTCTCGGAGGCGGCCATCGAGCCCGTCATCGAGACTCGACCCGGTGTCGAGGCGACCCGGCGTGTGGGAGCGAACGGGTCCTGGGTGGTCGTGGTCAACCACACCGACACGCCTGCGACCCTGGCTCTGAACGGGCACGAGCTGGTCCACGATGTCCCTGTCGTCGACGTTCTCACGCTCGACGCCGGTGACGTCGCGGTGGTGAGGGAGGCTTGATGCTCGCGGCAGAGCGACAGGCCCTGATCCTGGCCGAGCTCGAACGCAAGAGCATCGTTCGGGTCAGCGACCTCGTTCCCCTCCTGGAAGTCTCCGACATGACAGTCCGCCGGGACCTCGGCGTGCTCCAGGCCCGCGGGATGCTCGAGAAGGTGCATGGGGGCGCCGTCGTCCGGGCCGAGCCGAGCACGTCCGAGCCCGGGTTCGAGGCGAAGTCCGTGCGCCAGCTCGCTCAGAAGGAGGCGATCGCGGCCCGCGCCGCCGAGCTCATCAGTCCGGGATCGGCGATCGCCGTCTCCGCCGGGACCACGACCTATGCGTTGGCTCGGCACCTGACCAGGATTCCCGGTCTGACCGTGGTGACCAACTCGGTCTGGGTCGCCGACGTGCTGCACCGGTCGGACAACAGCTCTCTGTCCGTGTTGCTCACCGGAGGACTCCGGACGCCGTCCGATGCGCTCGTAGGTCCGTTGGCGATCGCCGCGCTTCGATCCCTCCACCTGGACGCGGTCTTCATGGGAGTGCACGGGATGGACGCTCGAGCGGGCTTCAGCACCCCCAACCTGCTCGAGGCCGAGACCAACCGGGCCATGGTGGCAAGCGGGCGTCGGCTCGTCGTGCTCGCCGACCACAGCAAGTGGGGCGTCGTCGGTCTCAGCTCCATGGCCGCCCTCAGGGAGGCATCGATCGTGGTCAGCGATCGGGGGCTGAGTGCGCACGCGCACCAGTCGCTCGAGGAGCAGGTCGACGAGGTGATCCTGGTCGAACCAACCACGACGGAGGAAGGCACGTCGATCCGCAAGACGGAAGGTTGAGCGAGTCGGCGACGGGGATTGGTTCCTCCGCCTAGGGTGGGGATGTGGACCGCCGGATCTTCGGGATCGAGAACGAGTACGGCGTCACCTGCACGTTCCGCGGGCAGCGACGCCTCTCGCCGGACGAGGTTGCCCGCTACCTGTTCCGCAAGGTGGTCTCCTGGGGCCGCAGCAGCAACGTCTTCCTGCGCAACGGCGCCCGGCTCTACCTCGACGTGGGGAGCCACCCCGAGTACGCCACCCCCGAGTGCGACGACCTCGTGGACCTCGTCACCCACGACAAGGCGGGGGAGCGGGTCCTCGAAGGGCTCCTCGTCGACGCCGAGCGTCGCCTGCACGACGAGGGCATCGCGGGAGACGTCTACCTGTTCAAGAACAACACCGACTCGGCCGGCAACTCCTACGGCTGTCACGAGAACTACCTCGTCGGACGCCAGGGCGAGTTCTCCAAGCTCGCCGATGTCCTCATCCCGTTCCTGGTGACCCGGCAGATCATCTGCGGTGCCGGCAAGGTGATCCAGACCCCACGGGGTGCGATGTACTCGGTCAGCCAGCGCGCGGAGCACATCTGGGAAGGCGTCAGCAGCGCCACCACGCGCAGCCGGCCGATCATCAACACCCGCGACGAGCCGCACGCCGACGCCGAGCGCTACCGCAGGCTGCACGTCATCGTCGGGGACTCCAACATGAGCGAGACGACCACCCTCCTCAAGGTGGCCAGCTGCGACCTGGTGCTGCGGATGATCGAGGAGGGCGTGGTGATGCGCGACCTCACGATGGAGAACCCGATCCGCGCGATCCGCGAGATCTCCCACGACATGACCGGTCGACGCAAGGTCCGCCTGGCCAACGGTCGCGAGGCGAGCGCCTTGGAGATCCAGGAGGAGTACCTCACCCGCGCCCGTGACTTCGTCGACCGCCGCGAGCTCGACGACCCCGTCATCAGCCGGACCCTTGACCTGTGGGAGCGCTGCCTCAAGGCCGTCGAGTCCGGCGACTTCGGGCTCGTCGAGCGTGAGATCGACTGGGTCATCAAGTGGAAGCTGATCGAGCGTTACCGTGCCCAGCACGGCCTCCCGCTGAGCCACCCCCGGGTGGCCCAGCTCGACCTGGCCTACCACGACATCCATCGCGGCCGTGGCCTCTACTACCTGCTGGAGAAGCGCGGCGCCGTCACCCGGGTGACCGACGACCTCCGGGTGTTCGAGGCCAAGTCGGTGCCGCCCCAGACCACCCGGGCCCGGCTGCGTGGGGAGTTCATCAAGCGCGCTCAGGAACGGCGTCGGGACTTCACCGTCGACTGGGTGCACCTCAAGCTCAACGACCAGGCACAGCGCACCGTGCTCTGCAAGGACCCGTTCCGCGCTCACGACGAGCGCGTGCAGAAGCTGATCGAGGGCATGTAAGCCTGATCACGCGCTCCGGACAAGGGCTCTTTGGGTAGGCCCCGTTATCGTGACAACGCACCACGCCTTCCCTTGTCTCCCACCCCCTCGAGGTGTCATCTCCGTGCGTCGTCGTCTCATCGCCGTGTCCGTCGTGTCCTTGTTGTTCTTCGGGACCGCAGCCTGCGGGGGCGATTCCGCCGAGGAGAGCGGTGAGAGCACCTCGGAGTCCGCGGCCGGGGAGAGCATCGAGGGGCTGAGCGTGGAGGGCGAGGTCGGCGAGGCCGTCGAGGTGTCCATGGAGGCACCGCTGGCCAAGGGCACCTCCGCCCAGGTCATCACCGAGGGGGAGGGCAACCCGCTCAAGCTCAACGAGTCGTTCCTGCTCCACCTCTACATCGGCAATGCGACGTCGGGCAAGGACGCCATCAGCACCTACGACCAGGACGTCCCGATCCAGGTCAAGGCTTCCGAGGACCAGCTCTTCAAGGCTGTCCTCGACCAGATCGTCGGCCAGCCCCGCGGCACCCGGATCGCCGTCACGGCGCCGGTCAAGAACGTCTGGGGACCTGAGGGAGCGCCACAGCTCGATCTGAAGGCCTCCGACGAGGCGCTCTTCGTCGCCGACATCGTCTCCGTGCAGCCGGCGGAGGTCGTCGACGGGCCCGAGGGCACCGACGTCGCCCCGCCCGCCGACGCGCCCACCGTCATCGAGGAAGACGGCAAGGTGACCGGCCTCGACTGGGCGAGTGCCCCGAAGAAGGCACCGAAGAAGCTCACCGTGATCCCGCTGGTGGAGGGCGACGGTCCGGTCGCGGAGACCGAGTCGATGGTCACCTTCAACTACTTCGGCGCCGTCTGGGGTGAGGACAAGCCCTTCGACGAGTCCTACAGCCGGGAGCCCGCGCCGTTCGGCGTCGGGGTCAACGGCCTCATCGGTGCGTGGGACAAGGCGATCCCCGGCCTCAAGCGCGGGAGTCGGGTGCTGATCATCGCTCCGGCCGACGAGGCCTACGGCGACCGCGAGCAGCCCGAGATCCCGGCCGGCTCGACCCTGGCCTTCGTCGTGGACGTCCTCGGAGTGGATGAGTAGCAGCTCCGAGCGGCTGAGGTAGGTTCGCGTCGGACAGACCGCCGAACCGACCGAGGGGTGCCCGTGACCGCGCGCAAGAGTGAGCGGCTGCTCAACCTGCTGATCACCCTGCTCGTGGCGCGCAGCTATGTCAGCAAGGCACGCATCCGCGAGGTCATCGAGGACTACCGGACCGCGGGCGAGGAAGCCTTCGAGAAGATGTTCGAGCGCGACAAGGAAGAGCTCCGCTCCCTCGGCATCCCCCTCGAGGTCGGCTCGGACGACAAGGGCTTCGACGACGAGCCTGGCTATCGGATCGAACGATCTGCCTTCGAGCTGCCCGACATCGACCTCGAGCCGGAGGAGGCTGCCGTCGTCGGGCTCGCCGCGCGGGTCTGGCAGCACGCCGGACTGGCCGCGGCCACCTCGGACGCTCTGGTCAAGCTCAAGGCGGCCGGCATCAGCGTGGACCGGGCCGCCCTGGACCTGGTGCAACCGCAGATCACCGCCGAGGAACCAGCCTTCGAGCCGTTCTGGAACGCCACCCGGACCCGCACCGAGATCACCTTCGACTACCGACGCTCCAACGGGCCCGAGGTCGCCACCCGGCACCTGCAGCCGTGGGGGGTCGTGTCCTACCGCGGTCGGTGGTACGTCGCGGGACACGACATCGACCGCGACGCCCCCCGGATGTTCCGGCTCTCCCGGGTGGTGGGCGCCCCGGTCCCGGCCAGGCGTGCCGGCACCTTCGTCGTCCCGGAGGGCACCGACCTCAGGCAGGTGACCTCCGTCCTGGCGCCGGCACCGGCGGATCGCAACGCGGAGGTGTTGGTGCGCCAAGGCGCAGGACACGGTCTCCGACGGCACAGCAGCCCGGTCGACGGCGACGCCCCGGACGGCTGGGACCGACTGTCCGTGCGCTACTCGGGCGGTGGCGGGTTCCTCGACGAGGTCCTCGGATCGGGCGCCGATGTGGTCGTGGTGGAGCCGGAGGAGTTGCGCAGCGAGGTCGTCGAACGGCTTCGCGGGATCGTGGAGCGGCAGGTCACCACGTGAGCGGCGCACGCGACCAGGTTGCCCGGCTGCTCGCCCTGGTGCCCTACATCCAGGCACGGACCGAGGTCTCGGTCGAGGAGGCGGCGGCAGAGTTCGCGGTCACTCCCGCCCAGATCGTCAAGGACCTCAACGTCTTGTGGTTCTGCGGGTTGCCCGGACTCGGGATGGGCGACCTCATCGACGTCGACATGGACGCCGTCGAGGGTGAAGGCGTCATCCGCCTCTCCAACGCCGACTACCTGCGGCGGCCGCTGCGACTCGACAGCTCCGAGGCGTCGGCCCTGATCGTCGCGCTGCGGGCGCTACGAGACGGCAGCCCGGAGGACGTCCGCCCCATCGTGGACCGCACGCTGGGCAAGCTCGAGGCGGCGGCCGGCGACGGCGCGGCGCTCGCTGCTCAGGTCGACCTGCGCACGAGCGGCTCCAGCGTGCGGACCGCCGAGCTCCGCAGCCGACTCAACGGCGCCGTCACCGCCCGCCGGCAGGTGCGCATCGACTACTACGTCCCCTCCCGGGACGAGTCGACCGCACGGGTGGTCGACCCGCTCGGCCTGGTCACCGCGCAGGGCAACGACTACCTCGACGCGTGGTGCCACCTCGCCGAGGACCAGCGACTGTTCCGACTCGACCGGATCTCCACGGCCGAGGTGCTCGACACCTCGATCCCGGAGAACACCGACGTGCGCCCGCGAGACCTCGCCGACGGCATCTTCCAGCCCTCGCCCGACGACGCAGCGGTGACGTTGCTCCTGGAGCCTCATGCCCGCTGGGTGGCCGAGTACTACCCGACGGAGCTCGCCGAGGAGGCCGACGGCGGCCGGCTCCGCGTGCGGCTGCGCGCGGGCGACCCGGCGTGGCTGGTGCGGCTGCTGTTGCGGCTGGGCCCGGATGCCCTGGTCGAGGAGCCCCAGGATGTTGCTCGGGCAGTTCACCGATCCGCCACCGCGGCGCTGGCGAACTACTCCTGACGGCGCGCGTAGTATGGAACCGACGCAGAGCGAAACCCTTGAGAGGACGTCATGAGTATCGGCCCCCCGGAGATCATTCTCATCCTGCTTGTCGTGGTGCTGCTCTTCGGAGCGAAGAAGCTCCCTGAGCTCGCCCGCGGCAGTGGCCGTGCCCTGCGCATCTTCAAGGCGGAGACCAAGGGTCTGATGGACGACGATGACGACGAGGCCGACAAGGCCCGGCCGGACGCCCAGACCACGACCGAGCAGCGCCAGATCGACGCGCAGCGCTCGTCCGAGCCCGCAGCCCACGTCGAGACCGCGGAGGTCGTCGAAGAGCAGCGCCCGGACTCCGGTCGCTGAGCTAGCTCCCTGCCAGACTCGTGATCTCTGCTGCCGGTGTGCTGAGGCTGTTCCGCGTCCAACCCAAGCACTCCGTGGGCCCCGGGGGCCAGATGGCGCTCGCCGACCACCTTCGTGAGTTGCGCGCGCGAGTGATGACCGTGAGCGTCGTGCTCGTCGTCGGCATCGTGGTCGCGTGGTTCTTCTACGACCCGATCAACGAGATCCTGCTGCACCCCTACCGCAACGCGCAGGCGATCCTCGAGGCCAAGGGGGTCGAGACGGAGCCGGTGATCTCCGGCGTCGCGACGTCGTTGCTGCTCCAGCTCAAGGTCAGCGCGCTCGCCTCCGTCGTGGTCACGTGCCCGATCTGGCTCTACCAGATCTGGGCCTTCATCGTGCCCGGGTTGCACCCGACCGAGCGGCGATCCACCAAGCTCTTCGCAGTCGTGGCCGGCCCGCTCTTCGTGGCCGGGGTGGCAATGGCCTACTACGTCCTGCCCAAGGGCATGGAAGTCCTCATCGGCTTCACCCCCAACGGTGTGCAGAGCTTCGTCGACCTGACCTCCTACCTGAGCTTCATCATCCGGATGATGCTCGTCTTCGGAGTCGCGTTCGAGATCCCGCTCTTCGTGGTGATGCTGAACCTCGCCGGTGTCATCTCCGGTGCAACGCTGAGGTCCTACCGACCTTGGATCGTGGTCGGGACGTTCGTCTTCGCCGCCGTCGCCACCCCCTCGACCGACCCGTTCTCGATGGTGATGCTCGCGATCCCCATGTCGCTTCTCTTCCTCGCCTCCGAGCTCGTCGCCCGCTCGGTCGACAGGCGTCGGGCCAAGGCCGGGGGCCACCTCGACGGAATCGACGACGACGAGCGCTCCGAGCTCGACCTCGACTCCGAGACCGTGACCCGCTCCGACCTGGACGAGGACGACTGAGCGGTGGGCACACCACGCGTCGTAGGAGAGGTGGACCCCTTCGACCTCCCCGAGTGGCTCGGCGAGGGCGATGTCACCTGGACGGCGACAGGCAGCGTCCACGGCGGGCACCGGGTGCCGGGGGAGCTCACCGGCGGGGGTGAGCCCCTGGTCTGCGACCTTCTCGGCGCCGACCAGGCCTTCCCGGTGCCGGTCCTCGACGACGACTGGCGGCGGCAGGCCCACCAGGCCTGGACCCACGGGCAGGTCCTCCTCGTCGACGACGACGGGCGACTCACGCTGGCGGTGCCCGGGACCTCGTTCACCGCCGACCTCGCGCTCGAGGCCGTCGGTCGGCTCGCGAAGTCGGTCGGCGTCAAGCCCGGCCGCTTCGTGGTCTCTTTGCGGCTCTGAGGCGTTCAGCCGCGACGCTCGAGCAGGTCGTCGACGATCTCACCGATCCTTGCCCACAGCGACAGATGACCCTGGTCGTCGTCGAGGTGCACGGCGGCTCCTGGCACGTTGCCGGCCAGCCACTTCCCGTGGGAGAACGGCACCATCCGATCCTCGGCTCCCTGCCAGATCGAGACGGGCACGCAGATCTCGTCGAGGGAGAAGCCCCAGTCGCGGGTGAAGGCGAGGTCGTCGTCGGCCCAACCGGCGATCCCGTTCACGGTGGCACGCTGGAAGACGGCGAGCGTCCGGGCCGCGTGGTCGCCGGTGGCATAGGCCTGGTCGACGGGGGAGAGCAGGCCACCCAGCGCCTCGGCGATCTGCTCGGCGGTGATCTCGGTCAGCGCCTTCGCCTGCGGACGTAGATAGGCCTCCAGCGGCTCGCGCCCGGCAACGGCTGCTCCGAACTCCTCGTGGTTCTCCGGTCCCATTCCCTCGAGGAAGTCGAGGTCCTCCGCCAGGTACGGCGCCACCCCTGCGCCGGTGGCTGCTGCCCGGCACCGCTGCGGCAACCGCGCAGCACACGCCAGCGAGTGCGGGCCGCCGCCGGACCAGCCGAGGGTGATGAAGTCGGTGTGGCCGAGGTGGTCGAGCAGCGCAGCGACGTCCTCGGCGACGTCTGCCACCGAACGGCCGGGTCGTGCCGAGGAGTTGCCGTAGCCGGCTCGCGTGTACTGGATCAGGGCCACGCCCCGCTCGGCCGCCGCAGCGGCGTACGTCGGGAACGGCACCGCCGCGCCCGGAGTGCCGTGGTGGTGCACCAGGGGATAGCCGGACGGGTCGCCCTCGACGAGGTACTCCAGGACGCGGCCGTCGGGAAGCGTGACCTGCTCGTGCGTCGTGTCCGTCATGCAATACCCCTCGCTCGATGCTGTGCCGGAGCCGAACATACCCGGCCGCCCGCGTATCCTCCGAGGCGTGGCCCGATCGATCGCCCTCCTGGTGAACCCGACGTCCGGCAAGGGCCGCGGGCGTCGCACGGCTGCCATCGTGCTGCCCCGGCTGCTCGAGGCGGGGTTCGACGTCGAGGAGATGACCGGCGAGAGCGTCGAGCACGCCCAGGAGCTGGCCCGTGCCGCTGTCGGCCGCGGCGTGGAGAGCCTGGTCGTGGTCGGCGGGGACGGGATGGTCCACCTCGCCACCCAGGAGGTGGTCGGGAGCACGACCAGCCTCGGGATCATCCCGAGCGGCACCGGCAACGACGTGGCCCGCTACCTGGGGATCCCGCGCGCCGACCCCCAGCTGGCCGCCGACGTCGTGGTCGGTTCGCGGGCGCGCACGATCGACCTGGCCAGGACCGGGTCCACCTACTTCGTGACGGTGCTGGCCACCGGCTTCGACTCCCTGGTCAACGAGCGGGCCAACCAGATGCGGTGGCCGCGTGGGCAGCTTCGCTACAGCCTGGCCACCCTCGCCGAGCTCCGGGTGCTCGCTCCGTTGCGGTACACCCTCGACCTCGACGGGGAGGCCCGCCAGGTCGACGCGACACTCGTCGCGGTCGGCAACGGCGAGTCGTTCGGGGGCGGCCTGCGGATCACCCACGGCGCCAGCCTCGAGGACGGGCTGCTCGACGTCGTGATCGTCAAGCCGATGTCGAAGGCGAGGCTGTTGCGCGTCTACCCGATGCTCTTCAGCGGCAAGCACGTGGGGATCGCAGAGTATGAGCACCACCGTGTCCGCCGCGTGACGGTCGCCGCTCCCGGCATCGTCGCCTACGCCGACGGCGAGCGCATCGGCCCGTTGCCGTTGACGGTCGAGGCCGTCCCCGACGCACTCCGGGTGCTGGTGCCGTGATGTCGAGCCCCTCGGACCGCTACGCCGCCTTCAAGCGCGGCCAGAAGAGCCCGGAGCTCACAGAGTTCGCCGGTCTCTACGACTTCGCCCTCGACGACTTCCAGCTGCGGGCGTGCCACGAGCTCGAGGCAGGCAACGGAGTCCTTGTGGCCGCCCCGACCGGTTCGGGCAAGACGATCGTCGGCGAGTTCGCCGTGCACCTCGCGCTCTCCCAGGGTCGCAAGTGCTTCTACACCACCCCGATCAAGGCGCTCTCGAACCAGAAGTTCGGCGACCTGGTCAGGCGTTACGGCGCCGACAAGGTGGGTCTGCTCACCGGTGACAACACGGTCAACGGCGAGGCGCCGATCGTGGTCATGACCACCGAGGTGCTGCGCAACATGCTGTACGCCGGGTCGCGCACCCTCGACGGTCTCGGCTTCGTGGTGATGGACGAGGTGCACTACCTCGCCGACCGGTTCCGCGGTGCGGTCTGGGAGGAGGTCATCATCCACCTCCCGGAGTCGGTGGCGCTGGTGTCGCTCTCGGCCACCGTCTCCAACGCGGAGGAGTTCGGCGAGTGGCTGGAGACCGTGCGCGGCACCACGACGACCATCGTCGAGGAGCGCCGCCCGGTGCCGCTCTACCAGCACGTCATGGTGGGCCGCAAGATGTATGACCTCTTCGCCGAGGACGGCGGTGCGACGGGCGGCCCGGACGCCAAGGTCAACCCCGAGCTGCTCCGGGTCGCCCGTGACGACGGACGCGTCGGCCGGGCCGGGGACCGCCGCCGTGGACGCAACGCACCCCAGCGCCGGGGTGGCGCCCGGGGTGCGGCGAGCGGGCGCCGGCCGTCGCTGCCCAGTCGCTTCGACGTGGTCGACCGGCTCGACTCCGCCGGGCTGCTGCCGGCCATCGTGTTCATCTTCAGCCGGGTCGGGTGCGACGCCGCGGTCCAGCAGTGCCTGAACGCCAACCTCAAGCTCACCTCCGCGGCCGAGCGGGACGACATCGTGGCCTTCGTGGAGAAGCGCTGCCAGGACATCCCCAAGGAGGACCTGCACGTCCTGGGCTACCACGAGTTCCTCGACGGCCTCTCCCGCGGCATCGCCGCCCACCACGCCGGGATGCTGCCGCGCTTCAAGGAGTGCGTCGAGCAGCTCTTCGCGACGGGCCGCTGCAAGGTGGTCTTCGCCACCGAGACCCTGGCGTTGGGCATCAACATGCCGGCCAGGAGCGTCGTGCTGGAGAAGCTCTCGAAGTGGAACGGCGAGACGCACGCCGACATCACGCCGGGGGAGTACACCCAGCTGACCGGTCGTGCCGGCCGCCGAGGCATCGACGTCGAGGGCCACGGCGTGGTGCTGTGGCAGCCCGGCCTCGAGCCCAAGTCGGTGGCCGGGCTCGCCTCGACGCGCACCTACCCGCTCAAGTCGTCCTTCCGGCCGTCCTACAACATGGCGGTCAACCTGGTCCAGCAGGTCGGCCGGTCCACCGCGCGTGAGCTGCTGGAGTCGTCCTTCGCGCAGTTCCAGGCGGACAAGGCCGTGGTCGGGCTCGCCCGGCAGCAGCGCAAGGCCGAGGACGCCCTCGCCGGCTATGCCGAGGCTGCGACCTGCGACCGCGGCGACTTCATGGAGTACGCCGGGTTGCGGCGTCGGCTCTCCGAGATCGAGTCGGAGCTGGCCAAGGCGCGCCGTGCGGACCGTCGCGACGAGGTCGTCACGTCGCTGGAGACGCTGCGTCCCGGCGACGTCATCGAGGTCCCTGCCGGACGCTTCTCCGGGATGGCCGTCGTGATCGACCCGGGCGTGCGCTCGGACCGCGACGGTCCTCGGCCCTACGTGCTGACCGCCGACCGGCACGCGCGCCGGCTGTCGATGGCGGACTTCCCTGTGCCGGTCGCCGCGTTCACCCGGATGCGCATCCCGAAGAGCTTCAACGGGCGCAACCCCCAGGCCCGGCGGGACCTCGCCTCGACCTTGCGGCAGCGGACCCACGGCCTGACCCCGCCGCCGGGTGGGGTCAGTGCCGGACCGCGCGGTGGCGGTCGCGGACCCGTCCGCCCCGGCAAGGAGGACGAGGTCGGCCGCCTCCGCGCCGCCCTGCGCGACCACCCCTGCCATGGCTGCCCCGACCGCGAGGACCACGCCCGCTGGGCCGAACGCCACCAGAAGCTCGATCGCGACACCCGGACGCTGCGGCGTCGGATCGAGCAACGCACCAACACCATCGCGCGCCAGTTCGACCGCGTCTGCGACGTACTCTCCGACCTCGGCTATCTCGAGGACGACCAGGTCACCGAGGCGGGGGCACGGCTGCGGCGCATCTACACCGACATGGACCTGGTGGCCGCGGAGTGCTTGCGCAACGGCCTCTGGGACGACCTCTCACCCAGCGGTCTGGCGGCAGCACTCTCTGCCCTCGTGTTCGAGGCCCGCCGGCCCGACGACTCCCAGAGTCCACGCCTGCCGGGGGGTGCGGTCAAGCAGGTGCTGGCCGACACGGTCTCGGTGTGGGCCGATCTCGACGCCCTCGAGCGTGAGCACAAGCTCGACTTCCTCCGTGAGCCCGACCTCGGCTTTGCCTGGGCCGCCTACCGCTGGGCCGAGGGTGCGCCGCTCGACGAGGTGCTCGACGAGACGGACCTGGCTGCCGGTGACTTCGTGCGGTGGATGAAGCAGCTGCTCGACCTCACCGACCAGGTCGCCGACGCCGCGGGCGACAACCCCCTGCGCGAGACGGCTCGGGGGACGGCTCGGGCGCTGCGCCGGGGCGTGGTCGCCTACTCCTCGGTGGCGGACTGAGTCTTGCCGGACCGGGGCGGCGCCTCCGGAGCGGGTTGGGTAGTCTCTGCGGTGACCTTCCCTGCTGCACGGACGTGGCCGCGCCGTGCCCGATTTCGAGCATTCCTGGAGCATGGGTGTCACATCGTCGTCGAACGTCGTGGATCGATCAGTTCGTGCTGCGCGAGGATGTCAACAACCCCTTCGCGCAGGTGATCACGGCCGCGCAGTCGGTTGCGCGCGTCGCTGAGGACCGGGTCGGTCTCAGCCGCGCCGAGTACGACGACGTCGCCGCCGCGCGCTACCAGGCGCGCGTGCTCGAGGACCTGGCCAGGATGCTCGACGAGGACGTCGTGGCTCACGGCAACCGGGCCGACGAGGCGCTGGCGTCGGAGGCGGACCCCGTCGTCCGCGGCCGGGTGCTGACCGGCTCCCTCACCGGCGCCGTCCGCGCCAGCGCGATGCTGGTCGACGCCTGCCACACCCTGCTGGGACTGTGCGAGAAGCTCCTGGTGATCCGTCGCCCGGCCAGCAGGCTGACCCTGATGGCGGCGGTCGAGTCGACCCGGTCGGCGGCAAGCATCGCCCACCTGACCGTGCTGGTGAACCTCCCGCGGATCATCGACGTCGCGCTCTACGACGAGCTCGCCGGTGGCGTGGACAGCTTCGACGTCACCCTGGCCCGTGCGAACCGGGTGGCCGCGGTGCTCCGCAGCGAGGTCCGGCTGGGCTTCCCCGGGCCACCCGTCCAGCGCGCCGTCCAGCTGCGCTGACCCCGGCACCCCGCAGGGGTCAGGTCGTCGGCCGGTGCTCGTACGGTGTCGAGAGCACGATCGTGGTCCTGGTCGAGACGTTGGCGGCGGCGCGGACGCGCGCCAGCAGGTCCTCCAGGTCGGTCGGCGTCGACACCCGGACCTTCAAGATGTAGGACTCGTCGCCGGCCACCGACCAGCAGCTCTCGATCTCGCTGATCCCACGCAGCCGCTCGGGTGAGTCGTCGGGTTGCGAGGGGTCGATCGGCCTGATGGAGATGAACGCGGTCAGCGGCTGGCCGACCTGGGCGTAGTCGATGGCCGCGCCGTACCCCTTGATCACGCCGCGCTGCTCGAGTCGCTTGACGCGCTGATGCACCGCGGACGTCGACAATCCGGTCGCCTTGCCGAGGTCGGTGAAGGACATCCGGCCGTCGGTCGCCAACAGCCGCAGGATCTGCGTGTCCAGGTCCATGTCTTCCACGGGCGACACCATAGCGGGCGACGGGTGCGGCTGGTCGCGGTCCGAAGGGGCGAAACAGTCGGCGGGCGGGCGCGGCTCCCGGTAAGGTCGCGCCACACATGCCCAGGAGGGCGCGGGGTAGGGGGTTACGTCGTGAGAGCTGTCATCACCGGGGGAGCGGGCTTCATCGGAGCCAACCTCGCTCGACATCTCGTGGGGGCGGGGGACGAGGTGGTCGTCGTGGACGACCTGTCGACCGGGAACCGTGCCAACCTCGCCGGGATCGACGTCGACCTGCGCGTCGGCACGCATCCTCGACGGCGAGCTGCTCGACGCCGCCCTCGCGGGTGCCGACGCCGTGGTCCACCTGGCCGCGATCCCGTCGGTGCCGCGCTCGGTCAAGGACCCGGCCGCCAGCCACCACGCCAACGCGACCGGCACCCTGATGGTGCTCGAGGCCGCCCGCAGGGCCGGTCGCCTCACGTGACGGTCGCGTCGTCGTCGTCGGTCTACGGCTCCAACCCCGAGCTGCCCAAGCACGAGGGCATGCGGTGCGCTCCGATGTCGCCGTACGCCGTCAGCAAGCTGGCGGCCGAGTCCTACACGGTGGCCTTCGCGCAGTGCTACGCGCTGCCGACGCTGGCGTTCCGGTTCTTCAACGTGTTCGGACCGCTGCAGGCCGCCGGGCACGCCTACGCCGCGGTCATCCCCGCCTTCGTCGACGCCGCGATGGCCGGACGCCCGCTGCCGCTCGACGGGGACGGCTCGCAGACCCGCGACTTCACCTACGTCGGGACCGTCGTCACGGGTCCTCGCCGACGCCGCCCGTCGCCGGGTCACCTCGGTGCAGCCGGTCAACCTCGCCTTCGGTGGTCGCACGTCGCTGCGGGAGCTGATCGCGCTGCTGGAGGAGGAGCTCGGCTCCGACGTGGCGATCGAGACCCGCGCCGGTCCGCGCGGGTGACGTCCCGCACTCGCAGGCCGACTCGTCGCGTCTCCTGGAGCTGTTCCCCGACGTGGAGCCGGTGGACCTCGTCGAGGGGCTGGCCGACACGGTGCGATGGTTCCGTCAGGTCGAGGGTCGGTGAGGACGCGCCGGCGACCCGACGACGACCTCGCCCGGCGCGACGTCGCGGGTGACCACGGCACCGGCTCCGACGAAGGCGCCACGGCCGACCGTGCGGCCCTGCAGCACCACCGCGGCGCTGCCGACGGTCACGTCGGCCTCGAGCACCACCGAGCCCGACACGTTGGCGCCGGGATAGACGGTGACGTAGTCGTGCAGGACGGTGTCGTGCCCGACGGTGGCGTTGTAGTGCACCTGGCTGTGCGCACCGATCGTGATCGAGCTGCTCACGTGGGCGCCCCCGAGCACGAGGCAGCCCGTCGTCCAGGGTGGTCTCGGGGCCGACGATCGCGCGCGGGTGCAGCACCGTCGCCGGGGTCAGGCCGCGTCCACTCAGGACGTCGACCAACGTGCGCCGTACGGCGGGGGAGGCGATGCCCACCAGGAACTGCTCGTCGCCCGACACGCCGGAGGGACCGCAGCACGGGCAGCCCTCGCACTGTCGCCCCCGCCAGCGTGTCGTCGACGAACGCGGTGACGGCGATGCCGGCGGCGAGGCAGGCGTCGAGGGTCTCGCGGCCGACGCCGCCGGCTCCGGCGATGATCATCCGCGCATTCTGCCCCAGGCCGTCGACGGCGTGGAACCCTGATGCTGGTGCGTCCGGCTGCAGGGCTCTTCCTGATGGCCTCGCTCGCCCTCTGGGCGTGTACTCGCGGCCGTCCGTGCCGGGCGCGACGACGATGGCCGGGGCGGTCCTGCTGCTTCCGGCCGCTGCTGTCGTGGCTGTCCTGCTGCGCCGGGTGCACCCGGCACTGCCCGGGGGCTGCACTGGCGGTCGGCATCGCCGCGGCGGTGCTGGTCACCGCGCCGGAGTCACTGTCAGGCGCTCCACTCTCGCCACCGCTGGGCTATGCCAACGCCAACGGCGCCCTGATGACGGCGGGCGCAGCGGGCTGCCTGGTCGCCACCCTGCGCGGGTCCTCGGCCCTCCGCACAGCGGGGCTGGTCGGAGCCGGCATCTTCGCCCTGGCCTGCCTGGCGTCCTCGGCGCAGGCAGCGTTCGTCGCGTGCGCGGTGCTCCTGGTCTGGGCGTTCCTGCGTGACCGCGGCTCGACCCGCGCCTGGCAGGTCTGGGCCGCGGTCCTGCTGCTCGGCCCCGTGGCAGCGACGCTGTGGTTCGGCGCCGGCGTGAGTGCGCCCTCCCAGGCCACCAGCGGAGGCGCTGTCACAAGAGCGCTTCGAGCTCTGGCGAGATGCGGTGGACATGATGTCCTCGGACCCGTTGCGCGGTGTGGGTGCGGGCCGCTTCGCGGAGGTGAGCCCGACAGCCGCGGACCCCGACCTCCAGTGGGCGCACTCCGCGGCGCTTCAGATCGGTGCGGAGCTCGGCGTGGTGGGGCTCGTCCTCTTCGTGGGGATCCTGGTGGCTGCGCTGCTGATGCTCGGCCGCGACTCGATGGTGCTGGCGGCGTTGCCGCTGCCGACGAGCGTGGACTACGTGCTGCAGTTCCCGTGGGTGCTGGTGGCCTACGGCGTCGCGCTGGGGGGCATCGGGTTGGCCGCGTCCGTGGGAGCGACGAAGCCCTGGTTGACGCCGCCCTCGCCGTAGATGCCGGTGGGGCGCACCAGTCGCAGCACGGTGCGCGCCACGATGCGGAGGTCGAGGGCCAGCGACCGGTGCTCGATGTACCAGAGGTCGAGCTCGATCCGCTCCGGCCACGAGATCGAGTTGCGGCCGTTGACCTGGGCCCAGCCGGTGAGCCCGGGGCGGACGGCGTGCCGGCCGTGCTGCCGCGGCGCGTAGTGCAGCACCTGCTCGGGCAGCGTCGGCCGCGGACCGATCAGGCTCATGTCGCCGCGCAGCACGTTCCACAGCTGCGGGCAGCTCGTCGAGGCTGGTCGCGCGCAGCAGCCGGCCGCGTCGGGGTGTCCCGGTCGGCGTCGGGCTCGCCCGGCCAGGCCTCGGGCCGCATCGTGCGGAACTTCACGATCTCGAACTCGCGGCCGTCCAGCCCGACCCGGCGCTGCCGGAACAGCACCGGGCGCCCGAGCGCGAGCGCACCAGCACCGCGACGACCACCACGACGGGCGCCAGCACCACCGCGGCGACGCCGGCGACGACCAGGTCGACGACCCGCCTCATCCGGCTCCTCGACCACCCAGCCGAGCCCGCGGCGCCGGGCCACCTCGGCGTAGGTGCGGAGCGACGCGGCCGCGATCGCGCGCTGGTCGAAGGCCTCGCAGCGCCCGCGCCGGCGCTGCGGCCGAGCCGGAGTCGCAGGGTCGTCGTCGAGCACGAGGCGCTCCAGGTCGCGGGCCAGGGTCGCCAGTCGCGCGGCGGGACGAGCAGCAGGTGCACGCTCGTCGGTGCCGATCTCGCGGCAGCCGCGGATGTCGGTGAGCACCATCGCTGTGCGCGCAGGCCGCCGCCTCCATCGCCGAGCGGGAGAAGCCCTCGCGGTAGGAGGGCAGCACGAAGACGTCGAGCGCGTTGTAGAGCGCCGGCATGTCGCTGCGCTCGCCGAGGAAGCGGACGCCCTCGAGGCGTGCCTGCGAGCGCGTCGGTCTTGTCGGGGTCGTCGGGGCCGACCCAGACGAACCCGCGCGGCCGGGCAGGCGCGAGGCCACGGCCGCGCGGCCGCCGCGAACTCGGCGATGCCCTTCTCGGCGACCAGCCGGCCGACGCCCGCCGACGAGCACGGTCGCGTCGTCGACCCCGAGCTCGGCGCGGACGAGTCGACGGTCCTCGGCGGCGGGCACGAAGCGGTCGAGGTCGATGCCGTTGCCGACGACCTCGGTGGAGCGGGAGCGCAGCCACGGCGCAGGGTGCGCGGTCGGTGCTCGTTCTGGAACAGCTCGGCGTGGCCGAACGCGGACGCGACCACCTCGGCGCCGTAGACAGGGAGACGCCGACGCAGCCGGTCGGCGGGCGACGCCCACAGCCCGTGGCAGGTGTTGACGACGACGGGTACGCCGGCGAGCGCGGCCGAGCACCCGACCGAGCACGCCGGTCTTGGGGTTGTGGGTGTGCAGCACGTCGGGACGCAGCCGGCGCAGGGTCGCGGCGAGCTCACGCGCGGCGCGCGGCGTCGTGGCGCGGGTCCCAGGCCCGGGTCAGGGAGGGGAGCGGGACGTGCGTGACGCCGAGCTGCTCGACCTGCTCGCACGTACGGCCCGGGCGCCGAGATGCCGAACGTCTCGAGGCCCGCCTCGACGTCGACGCTCAGCTCGCTTGCCGAGCAGCAGCGCCAGGCTCATGTCGACGGTCGTCAGGTGGGCGACGCGCAGCGGGCGGCCGTCCGCCGTGCGGATCGCGGGACCGGTGCGGAGCTCGCCGTGGAGCGGGGCCGGGGCCCTCAGGTCGTCAGCCACGAGCACCAGCCTGCTTCGCCGACGCCGACGATCCCGGCGTACATCCGCTCTGGCAGCGAGGCCGCCGTGCAGCTTGGCCCGGAAGAACTCCAACGGGTCGCGTGCGCCGCACGGGGACGCGGGGGAGCAGCATCGGGTCGAGCCCGGGGACGTTGCGCCCGAGCTCGCCGGTGGCCGCGGTCGCGAACCGCTCGCGCAGCGCCTGGTCCATCCGCGGCACCGGCACGCCCCAGGTGTAGGCGAAGTGCCGCGGCAGGACGCCGAGCTGCGCGCTCCACGATCTCGGTGCAGCGGTCCAGCTCGTCGGTGGTCAGCGCGCTCCGGCCGGACGTGGGTGTGGGTGTGGTTGCCGATCGTGCACAGGCCCGAGTCGCGCATCTCCCGCAGCTGGTCCCAGGTGAGCGCCGGGCGCACCCTGCTCGCGCGCGGTCGAGCCGCTCCCACTGCATCCGGCCGCCGACGTACGCCGTGGTCAGGTAGATCGTGAACGGCAGCCGACGCTCGCGCAGCAGCGGCCAGGCGTTGTCGTAGACGTCGGCGAAGCCGTCGTCGAAGGTCAGCACCAGCCGGTGCTCATCCGTGCCGTCCCGGACGCGCTTCGTCGATCGAGACGACGTTCGCCCCGGCCAGCACGTCGACCTGCTCGCGGAACCGCTCCGTGGGCAGGTCGAGCTCGTCCCGACTGCCACCACCGACCCGGTGGTAGATCAGGAACGTGGTCCCCCCTGCGCGGCCGCTCGGCACCCCCGCCAGCAGCCGCTTGACCCCCTCGCGCATCTGCACAAACTAGGACGGTGGGAACGGAGCCGCAGCGCTACCGGGAACCTAGCCGGCAGTCTCAGGCGGGGAGCCCGCAAGATTTCAACAATTCTGGGGAAACGCACGACCTCCGCTGACACGGAGGTGTCGGCAGAGGTCGGATGTGCTGGTGCGTAATCGAAGCTGGCGTTACGGCGCGGGGGACACGGAGGCCGGGAGGTCGACGCCGCTCCCCATGAGCGCGGAAAGGCACGGCGACGTGGTTCCACCGAGTTGAGCGAGCGAGTTCACCATCGTGTTTCCGGTGGCGACGGCGCCACAGCCTCCGTACACCTGGACACCCACCATGTTGCGGCGTGGCTTCATCGGCTGCACGTTGTCGACGAAGTTGAGACCCTCGACACCGTAGGCGACTATCACGCCGCGCAGCGGACTTCCGAATGCACGGTCACTCACGTTGCCTGCGAAGGTCCAGTTGCGACGGGAGTTGCCCAGACGATTCTTGATCATGGAGTTCATAGGTGTCCCGTGCAGCTGGTTGCGCAGCACGGCAACGTCATTGACGGGGCCACGGCCGGCAGCCGAGAGGAAGTTCAGATGTGGGCTTCCTACGACGTTGTCAGCAATCGTCACATCCTCGACGAGCCAGGACGGACCGTTCGGCTCCAAGTCGAACATGGTGCGACGGACGTCGCTGATGTCGTTGCCCGTGACCAAGACTCGGCTCGCCTGGGTGATCGCGATGCCCTGGCGCCCGTTACGGGCCATCTTGTTCCCCCGCACCGTCACGTCTGTCGACGACTTCAGCCAGGTGGGGAAGCTCTTGCGGAGGTCGCGGCCGAGGTAGAGGAAGTCGCCCCAGACGTCGGTGATGGTGTTGCCCTCGATCAGCACGCGCTCGGGTCCCCAGAGACGAATTCCGTGCTGGCCCTCCAGATTCGGGTTGTAGATCCCGTTTTCGCCTCCGTTCGGGTTGGCGCCACGGAGGCTGAGTTCACGCACGGTGAGATCGAAGCCGCCGACCAGGGACAGCAGCGCCCGCTCTCGATAGCCAGACGTGGTAGCGAAGAGCATTGCGCCGTTGCCGTCAAGGACGACATTGCGCTTGTCGACCAGAGAGACGACGTCCTCCACCCGGAACCGTCCTCCGACGGGAAAGGCGACAGTCGACTGGTCAGGCACGGAGGCGAGGAAGGCGTTGCAGCTCCGCGGTGACGTCACGAGCACCCGTGGCATCGATGCTGGTCGGGACAACGATCACCCGACGGGGATCCGCCGTGTTCGTCGTGGCCCACGGCGTGCCCACAGCGGTGGGGGGCGTCGCCGCGGGAGGAGTCACGTCGTTGCCCTGCCAGGCCGGAATGGGCGCGATGACGGTGGCCATAGCCATCAGGGCAGCGAGGATCTCGGAGAGGTTCACAGCAGCAATGTCGTCCGGGATGGGGCGGCACTCAATGCCCAGCCCCGAATATGGCCCGAAGGGACTATTACCTTTGGCCGCGCGCTACGAGAGGGTCCGCCCAGAATCTCGGGGTGGCGAGATCTGGATCAGCGCGCGGGACCGCGATCTTGTTGCGGAGCTGGGAAACGGCGGGGGGACGCATGACAGGGGGAGCCCGCAGCGACCTGTGCGCACTGCACGTCATCACCGACACCAACCGCCGGGGCGCGCAGGTTTTCGCCGTCGACCTCACGACAGAGCTGGCCTGTCAGGGGCGCGCCGGAGCGTTGATTGCGCTGCGCCCCGGCGATCGCGGAGCGCAGCTCGACGTGCCCGTCGTGGGCACCGGACCACGCTCGTGGCGGACCTTGCGGGACCTGCGCCGGTCCATGCGGTCGCGACCGGTGGTCGTCGCGCACGGGTCCAACACGCTCTTCGCCTGCGTCGTCGCAGGAGCGGGCCTCGGCGTCCCGATCGTCTACCGCAACATCAGCGACCCCGCCTACTGGCTCTCGAGCACTTCCCGTCGTATCCGGGTGCGGGCGTTGCTCACCCGGGTGTCGCGGGTGGTCGCCCTCTGGCCAGGTGGCGCGACGTATCTGAGGGAGACCCTCGGCGTGCCCGACGGCAAGATCGAGGTGGTGCCCAACGCCGTCCGCTCCGCGCTCTTCCGCCCGCCTACCGCCACTGAGCGGGCGCACGCCCGTCGTTCCCTCGGGTGCCGGAGGGGGTCACCGTCTTGCTCTACGTAGCGGCCCTGCAGCCCGAGAAGCACCCTGTCACAGCGGTGCGGGCCTTGTCTTACCTGCCTGACTCGACCTGGCTGCTGATGGTCGGTGACGGCCCGCAGCGCACGGAGGTCGAGACAGTCGCACTCCGGCTCGCTCCTGGGCGGGTTGTGCTGACAGGTCAGGTCGCCGACATGGCCCGCATCTACTGGGCAGCGGACGTCTTCGTGCTCCCGAGTGAGGGTGAGGGGTTGCCCGCCGTACTGATCGAGGCCGGTCTGACTGGGCTTCCAGCTGTGGCCTCGACCAGTGGCGGGTGCGAGGACATCGTGATCGATCACAAGAGCGGCCGGATCGTGCCCCCGGCCGACGAGGCCGCCTTGGCGGGGGCCGTGCGCGAGGTCGTCGACGCTCGTGAGTCCATGGGGGAGTCCGCCCGACAGCGCTGCTCCGCCCACTACGACTTGCCCGTTGTGACAGCCCAGTGGGCCGCGATTCTCGACGACGTCAGTGCCCACGTCGCCAGGGCGGAGGCCCCATGATCCTGACCGCACCGCACTTTCTGATCGTCGGAAGCCCCCGATCCGGCACCACGCTCGTGCAGCGTCTCGCCACCGAGTTGCCCGGTGTCCAGGTCACTCCGGAGACCCACGTCTTCGCCGTCTTCTATGACCGTGCCCTCCGGCATCGGTCATTCCCCATCGAAGGGCGGGACCTGGAAGAGGTCCTGCACGAATATCTCGCTACTCCGGCTGTTGACGACATCCAGCTCAGTGTCGAGCGTGTCATGACTCGACTGAGGGGCTCCTGCCGCGATGCGTGGCAATTCTTCAGCGCGGTGGTCACGGACCTCGCTCCGGATGCCGAGGTGATCGGTGAGAAGACGCCCAACCATCTGCGCTGGTGGCGACCGCTGACATCGTCGCAACCGGACCTCAAGCTGGTCGGGGTCCTGCGGGATCCGCGCGCCGTCACCGCCTCAGCGAAGGAGGCCCCCTTCGGGATGGACTCTGCGCTGCTGCTCGGAGCCCGCTGGCGAGAGGACTACTGGGACCTGGTGACGGCAGCCAGGACCCTCGGCCCGGGGCGGATGCTGACCCTGCGCTACGAAGACGTGGTGGTCAACCCGCGAGCCGCGCAGTCGGAACTGGCGTCATTTCTCGGTGTGGCCGACCTCCCGACTCCGATCCACGAGAAGGGGATCGAGCTGTTCCCAGCCTGGGAGTCGTCGTGGAAGCAGCAGGCCCGAGGCCCGATCGAGGTGGCACGCACGACGGCGTGGCGCGACGAGCTCACCACGCGCGAACGCCGCCAGATCGAGGCCATCACTGCCCCTGCGATGCGAGGAGCCTGCTACCAGCCTGACGAGCGTCCCGGTGCCGCCCTATTCGCTCGATCCCTGTCCCCGCGTGAGTGGGTGAGCCTGGCCAGGCACCAGCGCAGCAGGCGACGCCAGCGCCGCCGTATCGAGACCACCGAGGTCTGAGTCGTGCTCACCTCCGAGCAGTGCGTGGCCGTCGTGGTGCCCCGACGCCCGGCCCGGGTGGGGTCAGTCGACAGTCAGCTGATGGCCGCGGCGCACTTGGCCCGGGGCATCGCCCACCACGTCGGCGAGGACCGTTTGGTGCTGCTGACCGAGGAGGGCGAGGTGCTGCCCTCGGACCTGGTCGCAACGTCCGTGCGCGCCAGCGGGCCTGTCCCGCAGGGCCGGGTCGCTAGCCTGCCGCTGCCCCTGCGAGTCGCGGCGGGGGACGTGCAGGCGATCCGACGGAGGCTGGCGTCTTCGTCACCTCGATGTGATGCGCCCCCTGGGTCTCGTGGTCCAGTACCACCACCGGTTTCAGGACGTGGGGTTGCGACTGGCCCGGAAGCATGGCTGCCCGCTGATCTTGCGCGTAGAGGCGCTTGAGGTCGAGGAGCAGCGGGCCTGGCAGGTGCGCGGCCCTCGAGGGGGGCGGCTGGTCTCGGAGCTGGGCGAGCGGCGTCTCATCCGTCAGGCCGACGCCGTCTCGACAGTCTCGGACGCGCTGGCACGCTCCGTGGTCCGCAGCGGGATCCCGCCTGACCGCGTGCACGCGCAGCCCAACGGCATCGACCTCGACATGTTTTGTCCGGGGCCGCCGCTGCCTGACGCCGAGCTCGCGGTCCAAGGCCTGCGGGGACGGTTCCTGGTTGGCTGGGTCGGTGGCTACCGCGCCCACCACGGCCTCACCCAGGTGGAGGAAGTGGTGCGACGGATGCAGGAGGTTCTGCCAGACGCCACGCTGTGTCTGGTGGGCACCGGACCACTGCGGCCGTCCCTGGAGGACGTGGCGCGGCGACATCCGCGCGCCCTGCGCCTGCTGCCTCCCGTTGCCCAGGCGGACGTGCCGGCATGGCTCTCGTCGTTCGATGTCTGTCTCCAGCTCGCGGATCCGTCCGCGGGAGAGCACTACTCACCGCTCAAGGTTCTTGAGTACCTCGCCTGCGGACGCCCCGTGGTCGCTCCGGACTTCGTCACGTCGCACTACCTGACCGACGGTCGCGATGCCGTCCTCTACCGCCCCGGCGATGCCGTCGACCTGGTGGATGGGGTCAGCCGGCTGCACGCCGACACGGCTCTCAGGGAGCGGCTGGGCGTCGAGGCGCGCCGAACCGCAGAACGGCGGGGGTCGTGGGGAAGCTCTGGCCGCCGGTCTGCTCGCCATCGTCGACCACGGAGGTGTCTCGTGAGACCCGTCATGGAGCACCAGATAATCGCACTGCTGCGCGCCGAGGCCAAGCGCGAGCTGCAGGTGGCCGCCGGGCGTCTCCACGCTCGAGTGCGACCGACTAGGCCCGGGTATCCGCCGATCTTCCTGGTCGGCTGCCCGCGTTCAGGGACCACCTTGCTGTTCGACCTACTTCAGGCGCACCCCGAGGTAGTTGCGCTCCCCGACGAGGGGCACATCTATTGGTCGGCCTACAACCACCCGCGGCGTCACCAGTGGCGCTCGGACGTGCTGGAGGCCGGGGACGCGACAGCCGCCGAGCACCGGTATCTCGACACGACACTTGCGCGACTCGGCGACGGCCATCCCCTCGACAAGACACCCAAGAACGTGCTGCGCGTGCCGTACCTGCGTGCGCACTACCCCGATGCGCGGTTGGTGCTGGTCGTGCGCGAGGGACGGTCAACCGTGGCCAGCTTGTTGGAGGGGTGGCGACGCGGCAAGGGCGCCTCGTATCTTCTGCCGCAGCGGCTGCGACTGCGCGACTACGACAGTCGCATCTGGCGCTACGTGCTCCCACCCGAGTGGCGACGACTCCAGGGGAGTGAGCTGGCCCACGTCGCCACGGCGCAATTCGAGGCTTCGACCGCGGCCGCCAGCGCGCACCTCGACGAGATGGACGCGATCGTGCGCTACGAAGAGTTGGTGAGTAATCCCGTCAAGGTGATGTGCGACCTGCTCACGAGCCTCGATCTGGCACCCAACGATGGCGTCACCCGCGCGGCTCGGCTCTCCCCGCAGCAGCCGCGCGGCTCCATCTCGCCGCCCCACCCTGACAAGTGGCGGGCCGTCGAGGACGACCTCGATCCCTACCGGGAGAGAATTGCCGACGCCATGGCGATGTTCGGGTATGTCGATGACTGAACCACCTGAGTTCTCTGTCGTCGTTCCGACCCACGGGCGAGCCCACCTCCTGCCTCTCGCCCTGGAGAGCCTTCGGCACCAGACCATCACGGACTTCGAGGTCGTCGTCGTCGACGACGGTGGCACGGGCTCGGTGGAGCTCCCGCATGACTCGCGCTTCCGCGTTGTGGCGCGACGGGAGCAGGGTGGCGCCGCTGCTGCGCGCAACACCGGCATCGCAGCGGCGCGCGGTCGCTACCTCACCTTCCTCGACGACGACGACGAGTTCACTCCCCGACGTCTAGAGCTGGCTCGCGCGGGCCTGACGCGCGCACCGGTCGCTCTGTGCTGGAAGGCCGGGCTCGCCCGCGGAGACCTGCGGTGGGCGCGCGATCTCACGGGCCGCTTCGAGGGCGTCATCCTGGAGGCGGCGGTGCCCCAGCTCGGCTCAGGTGCATTCGACAGGTCGATCGTGCCACCGTTCCAAGAGTCGCTGCGTGTGAGCGAGGACGTCGAGTTTTGGCTGCGGATGAGCCTGCTCGCTCCCGCGTCGACGGTGCGGGAGGTCGGCTACCTCATCCGCGACCACGAGGGTGAGCGGCTGCGCGACCGGACCGCGGAGAGACTCGAGACCCGACTGTGGCTGCTGGAGACATACGCGGACTATTTCGCACGCCATCCGCGTGCCGCCGCCTACCAGTGGCTGCGCGCAGGGGGGCTGGCAGCGGCGGTCGGGGACCGACAGTGCGCGCGACAGGCCTATGTGAGGTCCTTCCGCGCTCGTCCGTCGAGCCGGAGTCTGGCGCGGCTCACCTCGATGGCTTTCGTGAGGGGTGCAACTGCCTGACGTCATGCCGGCGCTGTGCGCCGCTGACGCAGACGACGGGTCAACGCCCGGACCCTTTGCCGGCAGAGCACACCCATCACCAGCACGTATGTCACGATGCCGGCTGCGCCCGCAGTTGCGAGGTCCGCTGCTTGCGGCAGCGACGTCGCCTTCTCGATGAGGATGACGACCGAGGCCATGACGGCGCAGCCCAGCAGCGGCGCGAGCGGAGCGCGAATCTGGTCGATCAGCCTGATCCCGCTCACGCGACGGACCAGGTACAACCCCACCGGGAGCATCAGCCATCCTCGGGCCACGTGGCCGACGGCGGCTGCGAGCAGCCCGTACTGAACCGTGACGCTGAAGGTCACGAGGCTGGTGGTCGCGTTGAGCGCCGTCCAGCCGAGCGCGAGGCCTGACCGGCCCCGCGCGAGCATCACGCTGTTGTTGAAGAATGCGATGCTCTGCGCCGGTCCGAAGAGGGCCAGCACCGCGATGAGCGGCCCAGCGTCGATCCACTGCTTGCCGAACACAATTGGCGCGAGTTGCTCCCCGAGAAGCGAGACGAGGAGGAAGCCGGGAAACGCGACCATCGTCGTCAGTCCGATGGCCCGCGTGTAGCCGGCACGCAGCCGCTCGGGGTCGTTGGCCATACGCGAGAAGACCGGGAAGGCGACCTTCTGGACGTTGGCGACCATTAGATCGAGGCCGAGGTTGAGCAGCTTGACCGAGACTGCGTATAGACCGAGCGCCGTGGGGCCGAGCACCAGCCCGATCAGCAGTTCCCCAGAGCGACGCGTGAGGAAGTTCAGCAACGAGATGCCGAGCACGTTGCTGCCGAACCCCAGCAGCTCGCGCATTGCCGATCGCTCCCACCGTCTGCCCGGGCGCCAACGGACGGAGGCCCACAAGATGACGAGTGCGATCAGGGACTGACTGAGGGTCTGTCCTACCAGGGCCCACGTGCCCGCACCTGACAGCGCCAGTGCAACGCCAGCGGCACCGGAGAGGACCACCGAGGTGGTGCCGCGCAGCGCGAGGGAACGGAACCTCAGCTGGCGGCGCAGGATGCTCTCGGGAACGCTCGAGACGCCGGTGATCAGAGGGATGACGGCCAAGGCCATCAGCACAGGGGTGAGTCGGGGCAGGTCGTAGAGGTCAGCGACGAATGGCGCAGTTGCGAGCATCGCGGTGCTGAGCGCCGCGCCGACCGCGCCTGAGACGAGCAGCGCTGAGTCGAGATGCGCGGCCCGAAGAGTGGTGCGCTGCACGAGCGTCCGTGTGAGGCCTGCCTCGGCCAGAGTGGTGCTGAGGGACACGAAGACGAGGGCGGTCGCCATGACCCCGAACTCGGCGGGTGCCAGCAACCGGGCGAGCAGCAGGAACACAACCGCTCCGCTGAGCCGGTTCACCAGGCTCTGGGTTGTCGTCCAGATGACTCCGCGGGCCGCCGCACCGCTGACGGAGCGGGGCGCGGGCGACGAAAGTGAGTCGGCCAGGCCGAGCGAGGAGATCATGCGCCTGGACGCTGCCACTCGGGGATCTCGCGTTGCAGAAGTTGCTCGAGGGCGCGGTTGGACGCGTCGTACTCCACGCGGAGCCGCTGCCGCACGTGCGAGTCGAGCTCCTCACGGTCAGCCGGCGCCGTGGCGTTGAGCCGACCGATCCCGTCGCGCAGCCTCTTCGGTAGGGGCTGCGCCCAGCGGCGCATCCGCGGCGAGCGCACATGCACGGCTGCGTTGACAGTCTCGCCGACGACGGGCACCTCGACATCGGGGTCAATCTCCAGGAACTGACAGACTCGTCGGAAGCTCTCCGCCGGGCGGGCCCGCACATCCTGCTCGAAGATCAGCACAAGCACACTGTCCCGGCCCACCCGCTGGAAGAGGTCACGCACCTGGTCGACGTAGTGTCCCTTGGCGGTGTAGCCGTAGCGCGACCACAGCCGGCGGTCCTCCAGACGTCGGGGCTCCGCCTGCAGAGCTTCGTCAAAAGGGAGGGTCTCCCGACCACGCTCGCTCAGCATGGACCAGTGCGACCAGGCTCTCTCGACCGGGTCGCGGAGGGACAGGATCACTCGTACGCCTGGCAGATCGGTGCTGATGCGCTCGCGAGCCCAAGGGAGGAAGAGGTACTCGGGAGTCGACTCACCGAGCAGCTGCCCGGCCTCCGCGTGGTCGAAATGGCGCGAGTACCACTCCGGGCCAAGCTCGTAGTTCTGGTCGAAATAGTGCACCTCCTTCGGTCGCGACATTGCGACGTGTGGGTGTCCCCTGAGCCAGTGGTGCAGCGACGTCGTCCCGGAGCGCATGGCTCCTGCGACGAGAAAGTCAGGTGTCCTCGGCACTCGGCCCCCCTTGCGATCCTGCAGCTACGTGATGTGCCGAGCGCTAATCTCTCATGGCGCCGGCCGTTTGCGGGCCGGTTGGGAACACCAGTCGTGCCAACCCCGGGGGGAACCAGACGTGTCACTCACTCAAGGCGTCGTGGACGCGCTCAAGCCGCATCTCGGGTTAGGCACGCGGACGCGGATCTCCCGAGCCCGGTTCGCTGCACGCCGTCCGACGGCTCACCTGCGGACGCTCCCGGACCTGCTGATCGTGGGCGCGATGCGGAGCGGCACGAGCTCGTTGTTCAAGTACCTGTCCCAGCATCCAGACCTCGCACCATCCTTGCGCAAGGAGGTTGAATACTTCACCCGCTACTACGACCGGTCCGAGAGCTGGTACCGGCAGCACTTCGCGCTGGAGGCACGCAAGCGGGTCCGTCGGGCACGGGGGAAACGCCTGCTCGCGTTCGAGGCGTCGCCGTACTACCTCTACGAGCCCCGATGCCCCGGACGAGCCCAGGCGCTGATGCCCGACGCGAAGATCGTTGCGATCCTGCGAGACCCCGTTGAGCGCGCCCACTCCGACTACCAGCACATGTGCCGGCACGGCTTCGAGTCGTTGAGCTTCGCCGAGGCCGTTGAGGCGGAGTCAGGTCGCACCGAGGCCGAGCTGGCCAGGATGCTCGAGGACCCCTCGTACTTCTCAAAGGACCACCACCACTTCTCGTACGTCGAACGCGGTCGGTACGCCGTGCAGATCGAGCGCTGGCTCGCGCATTACCGCCGTGATCAGGTGTTGCTGCTGGAGAGCGAGGAGCTGTATCAGCGACCGGTCGAGTGCCTCCAAGAGATCTGCGACTTTCTCGGTGTGCAGCGATGGGTGCCCGGGCAGTTCCGCAACTACAGCTACGTCGGGAAGCCCCCGGCGATGGCACCAATGGACGAAGGTCTGCGGCGCGACCTGCGGGACCGTTTCGCCGCCGATGACGAGGCCCTCGCACGACTTTGGCGTCGCACTCCGAGCTGGCGCCGCGCCTGATGAACAGGCGTGATTCCCGCCATGCTCGGCTCGTTCATCAAGATTGTTGATTTGAATCTCTCCCCGGTTTGAGCGGCTGGGATGCGTGGTCCACTTGGCCGCGGCGGTTCGGTGTCTGTGGGGGATGCCGGCGCTGACAGGTGGGGGGAGGTCCAATGCGCGGGAACCCGCGGACCCTGCTTCGGGGGCGAGCCATCACGTGGCGGCGGCTGTTGCGACGAAGCGCGCCGCTGATGCTGGCCGACGCCGCCCTGGTGTGCCTGCGTGGCTCATTGCCCTGATGCTGCGCTACGACGGCGAGCCGCCGGCGGAGGCGGTGGGCCGGTTGATCGGCTTCCTGCCCTTCGTTCTGGCGCTGACCTTTCTCCTGCACGGCGTGGTCGGGCTCTACTCCGGCGTCCTCCGCTTCGCCAGCGTCCTGCGAGGCCCGGCAGATCATCGTCGCCCAAGGCGCGGTCTTCGCGGTGCTCGTCGCCGCTCGTATGGCTGGCGGGACGCCCGGTCCCGCTGTCGGTGCCGGTCATCGCGACGGTTCTTTGTTGCGGCGCGGCGGGTGCCTTGCGGTTCTGGTCGCGCCTGGTGCGCTGGCAGCGCCTCACCGGCGGTGAGACCGAGCGGTTGCTGGTGCTCGGCGCCGGCGAGGCAGGCGGCGCGCTGGTGCAGGCCTTCTCGACGCAGCCGACGGTGCGGGTCGTCGGCCTGCTCGACGACGACGCGCGGCTGCACGGGCCGGTCGGTCCACGGCGCTCGAGTGCTCGGCAGTCTCGAGGACCTCGCCGAGGTCGGCCACCCGGAGCGAGGCGTCTCGGGTCGTGCTGGCAATCGCTGCCGCGGACCCGCGGCTCGTGCGCCGGCTCGCGAGCGAGTGTGGCGACCTCGGTCTCGCGCTCAGCGTGATTCCGCCGGCCGCGGAGCTGATCGGGTCTCAGGTCTCCCTGCAGGACGTGCGTGACCTCGAGATCACCGACCTGCTCGGCCGGGCCCAGATCGACACCGACCTCGACGAGATCGGCCAGCTCCTCCGCGGTCGCCGGGTGCTGATCACCGGCGGTGGCGGTTCGATCGGCTCCGAGCTCGCTCGGCAGGTGGCGCTGTTCGAGCCGGCCGCACCTGGTCATCCTCGACCACGACGAGACGCACCTCTTCGACGCAGCCGCGGCACTGCCCGGCTCGGTGGTCCAGCGACTGGCCGACATCCGCGACGCGGCAGGGCCTGGCCCTCGTCTTCGACGAGGAGCGGCCCGAGGTCGTCTTCCACGCGGCGGCGCTCAAGCACGTGCCGATCCTCGAGTCGCACCCGGTGCAGGCCGCGGCGACCAACGTCCTCGGCACCCGCAACGTGCTCTCTTGCGCGCGGCAGGCGGGCGTGCAGCGCTTCGTGCAGATCTCGACCGACAAGGCGGTCCGCCCCTCGCAGCGTGATGGGCTCGACCAAGCTCGCCTGCGAGCACCTGGTGCTCGCCGAAGGCGGGCTGACCACGTGCGCGGTGCGGTTCGGCAACGTGCTGGGCAGTCGCGGCAGCGTCGTGCCGACCTTCGTCCGGCAGATCCGCGCGGGCGGGCCGGTCACGATCACCGACGGCCGGATGACCCGCTACTTCATGAGCATCCCCGAGGCGGTGCGTCTGGTGCTGCACGCGGCGGCGCTGTCTCGGCGGTGGGGAGATCTTCATGCTCGACATGGGTGAGCCGGTGCGCATCCACGACCTCGCCACCCGGATGATCCGGCTGTCCGGGCAGCGGCCCGGAGCGGACGTCGAGGTCCGGGTCACCTCGGTGCGGCCGGGGGAGAAGCTCGACGAGCAGCTGCACGACCCCGAGGAGGCCGACCCACGGCACCTCACACCCGTCCATCTTCCGGCTCGACCCGTGCGCTCTCGCGCCGACGGAGCTCGGTCGATGGTCGCTCGATGGATGGCGGCGGCCGAGCCTCGCAGGACGACCGAGGCCGTGCATGCGGCGATCGCCGCGCTTGCTCTGCCGCGCCGGGAGCAGGGCGCGAGCGGCCTTCCGCGCAGCGCGCAGGCCTCGCCGACCGACACCACCGTCGAAGGACGAAGCATGGATCTGATCTCCTACCTCCGCATCCTCCAGCGGCGCTGGCTGCTCCTCGTGGTGCCGCCGTTGGCGCGGTGCCCTGGCCATCGCCGTGACGCTGCCGCGACGGAGACCAGACGACCACCCGCTCGCGACGCAGTACAACGCCACCGCGACGCTGATCGTCTCGCCGAACAGCGAGCCAGGGCGCTCGCGGTCAACCTCGCGACCGTGGCGCTCTTCGCCGGGCTCGGCGAGGTGCCGCAGCCGGGCTGCCAAGGAGCTCGGCTACGACGGCGAGCCGCAGATCCTGGCCAGTCAGATGGTGGTGCACCCCGCAGCCCGACACGGGCACGCTCACGATCGGTTCCACCGGTAGCCGACCCGGACGACGGTGGTCGATGTCGTCGACGCCTTCGCCGCGGCGACCGTCGGCTACTTCCGCGACCAGCGAGTCAGCCGACGCGCGGTCGCGCATCCGTGCCGCCGAGCGTCGGCTGGACGACGCTCGACCGCGCGACCTCCGGGCGGCGCAGGCAGGGCTCGCCTCGACGCCGAGCGACCCGATCTCTGCAGGCTCGCGTGATCGCCCTGCAAGACGCAGTACTCCACGCAGTACGGCGAGATCATCGACCTCAACCGGCTGCTCGGGGGCGCCGGCCCGCTCGAGGTGCTGCAGCCGGTGTCGCGATCCCGCAGGCGACAGCGACCACGTTCACTGCTCCCAGCAGCCCGCTCGCGCGGCTCGGCATCTCGGCCTTGCTCGGGCTGCTCCTCGGCGCGCGCCCTCGCGCTGCTGATCGAGCGGGTCGACTCCCGGCTCCGCACGCCGGCAGCAGGTCGAGGAGAGCTTCGGGCTGCCGGTCTGGCCGAGATCCCGTCGCTGCCGCAGGGACAGCGCGGCGGCGCACCATCGTCAGCGCCGACCTGCCAGGCGAGCGCGACCGCGGAGGCTCACCGGTCGTTGCGCTCGGCGGTGCTCTTGCTCGGGCCCGAGGGCCATCCAGAGACTCGACGAGGCCGACGAGCGTGCGGTGCGAGCCCTCGTCGTCCTGGTCACCAGCGCCCTGCCGGGGGAGGGCAAGACGACCACGGTGGCCAACCTGGCCGCGGTGATGGCGGAGGCCGGTCGGCGGGTGCTGGTGCTGTCCTGCGACCTGCGCAACCCCCGGGTCCACGAGTACTTCCAGGTCCCGAACGGGGTCGGCGTCTCCGACGTCCTGGGCTCGGACACGGACGCGCTGGTGAGCCTCGACGACGCGATCCGTCCCACCCGAGCTCACAGGGCGTCGAGATCGTCACGAGCGGCCACCGCCTCGACCAGCCGGGCGCGCTCCTGGCCGGCGGCCGGTCCACTGCATCGAGGCTGGCCCGCGCGCCGCGCCGACATCGTCCTGATCGACTCGGCGCCGATGCTCATCGACCTCGGACGCCGTCGACCTCGCCCAGCACATCGACGTGGCCCTCGTCGTGTCGCGCCTGAACAAGACGACCACGAGCCATGCCGCCGCGACGCAGCGGCTGCTGTCGCGGCTGGGTGTGCCGGCCCTCGGCACGGTGCTGGTCGGCTCCCGCTCGACCGGTGTGCAGGACGGCGTCTACCGGCTGTCGCGCGGGCCGGCCTCCGTCCGGCCGGGAGCACTTCGATCGGACCCCGGCTGACGACGACTCCGTCTCTCCCGTCCAACGACCCACCGGAGTGACTCATGAACCAGACGCGCGACCCGCCTCCTGCAGCTCATCGAGTCCCGTCGCGCCCACGTCGTGGTCATCGGCCAGGGGTACGTCGGGCTCACCCTCGCCGCCGCGGCCGCGGTGGAGGGCTTCGAGGTCACGGGAATCGACGTCGACGCGGACCGCGTGGAGTCCCTGCGGTCCGGTCGGCAGGTGGTGCCCGGGGTCGACGACACCCTCTTCGTCACCGCCCACGAGAGCGGTCGGCTCGGCTTCGCCACGGACTACCACCCCGTGCGAGGTCGCCGACGTGGTCGTCATCTGCGTGCCGACTCCAGTTGTCGAGCACCGGCCCGACCTCTCGATGGTCGAGAGCGCCGGCCAGCGAGGTCGGGGAGCAGCTCCGCAAGCGGGGCGCTGGTGATCCTGGAGTCGACGACCTACCCCGGGACCACCGAGCAGGTGCTGCGTCCCGCTCCTCGAGGCCAGCGGCGCCAAGGTCGGGCGCGACACGTGGGTCGCCTTCTCCCCCGAGCGCATCGACCCGGGCAACGTGAAGTACGGCCTGCGCAACACGCCGCGCGTGGTGGGCGGGGTCGACGACGACCGCCACGTCGCTCGCGGCGTCGTTCTATCGCAGCGTCGTCGACGACGTCACCGAGCTCTCCAGCCCACGGACGGCCGAGATGGCCAAGCTGCTCGAGAACACCTTCCGCATGGTCAACATCGCGCTGGTCAACGAGCTGGCGGTGATCTGCGCGGACCAGGGGATCGACACCTGGGAGGCGATCGCGGCCGCGGCCACCAAGCCGTTCGGCTTCATGCCGTTCTACCCGGGTCCCGGGGTGGGAGGCCACTGCATCCCTCTCGACCCGACCTACCTCGCCTGGCAGTCGCGTCGCGACACCGGTCGGCCGTTCCGATTGGTCGAGCTGGCACAGGACATCAATGCGGAGATGCCGAGCTATGTCACCCGGCGCATCATCGACGCTCTGGGGGAGCGGGGCGTCGCCCTGCGCGACGCGCGAGGTCCTGGCCCTGGGTGTCACCTACAAGCCCGACGTCGGCGACCTCCGGGAGTCCGCTGCGGTGGAGACCTTGGCCCAGCTCGCTCGGCGGGGCGTGCAGGTGTCCTACCACGACCCGTTCGTGCCCCGGCTCACCTCGCACCAGCTGTCGCTCCGCCGGTCCGCGCTGACCGCGGCCAACCTCGCAGCGGCCGACCTGGTGGTCGTGCTGACGCCGCACAGCACCTACGACCTCGAGGGTGTGCCGTTCCAGGTCCAGGCTGGTCTTCGACGCTCGCAACGCCCTCGGCGTTGCGCGGTGACGACGCGGTGGTGACCCTGTGAGTGTGGCGATCGAGACCAACCACACCCCGCGCTACGGCCGGGCGTCGTCCGCCCTCTGGCGAGACACCGGGCGCCACGTGGTGGCCCATGGCGGGCTTCCGGGCGGACGGGTGCACGTGCTCGGCGGAGGAGGGGCGCTGCTGTGGCGGATGCTCGAGCAGTCCGCCACGCTCGCAGAGATTCTCGACGCCCTCACCGCGGCCGGTGGCTCGGTGCCTCCGACCGACGAGGTCGCCGGCTGCCTGCGACGCCCTCGTCGCGTGCGGACTTCTGCTCGTCGACGACGAGGCGGAGATGCCGTCGTGATGGTCCAGGCGCCCCCGTCCGTAGGCAACAACACCCTCGCTCACCCGCGCCGTGGCAGCCACCGGGCTCGGCGGGCAGCATGCTGGACCTTCCCCCGAACCACCCTCGCCGGGGGAGTGGATCGGCCTGGTCATGGCTGTGCGCACCTGGCGGATCAGCGGACTGCTGTGGCAGGCCGTCGTCAGCGGTGCCGCTGCCCGTGACGGAAGAGCAGGCCGACGAGGTCGAAGACCTGCACGTCCAGGCCCTTGCCGGCGCTGTCGTCGCTCGAGCGGCTGCTGCTGGAAACCCTCGACACCCTGGACTGCGATCGAGGTCCCGGTGCGTGTGCTCAAGGGCACCGCGTCCGCACACCTCGACTACCCGGACCCGTCGCTGCGCACTTTCGGTGACATCGACCTGCTCGTCCCCGCCGACCGCTTCGACGACGCCGTCGCGTGCGCTCGGGCCGGTGCGGTCACCGGCGGACCTACCCCCAGCCGCGACCGGGCTTCGACCGTCGCTTCAGCAAGGGGGCCAGCTTCAGGACTGCCGATGGCGCTCGAGATCGACCTGCACCGCACCTTCACGATGGGGCCCTTCGGAATCCGCCTCGGCACTCGGACGTCTCTGGGAGCGGTCGGACACGTTCGAGCTCGGCGGACGCACGATCCACGCCCTCGGTGCCGAGGAGCGTCTGCTGCACGCCTGCTACCACGCGGCGCTGGGGGAGACCACACCTCGTCTGACCCCGATGCGTGACCTGCTGCAGCTCGCGCTGCCGCCCCGACCTCGACCTTCCTCGGCTGCACGCGCTGATCCGCGCGAGCCGCGGTGAGGCCGTGGTGGCGCGCGCCGTGCAGAGCGCGTGGAGCGAGTTCCACATCGCCGATGTCACCGCGCTTGTCCGCCTGGGCGGGCGCCTATCGCACCAACCCTCGGGATGCGGCGGATCTTGCCGCCTATGGCTCGGACTCCAGCTATGTCACCAAGTCGCTGGCCGCCGTGCGCTCACTGCCCACACTGCGGGACAAGAGCGCCTACCTGTTCGCGCTGCTGGTTCCCGCAGCACTCCTACCTCGCCGGCCGGCACGGCAGCCGACTCGGTCCGGCTGCGCCGAGCCACCGGGCAGGCTCGCGCGAAGCGGAGCCGGCCATGACCAGCTCGATCTCCGCGCGTGCTGTGGCTCGCCAAGGGGCTGGGGCGTGGGGGCGCCGAGATGCTGCTGGTCGACCTGGCGAGGTCGTGGCGGGACGGCGAGGTGCAGCGTGCAGGTGGCCTACGTGCTGCCGCACAAGGACGCGCTCGTCGGCGACCTCACGGCCGCCGGCGTTCAGGTGTGCTGCCTCGGTGGCGGCGTGATCCGCTGGGTGCTCTCCCTGCGTCGCCTGCTCCGCGACGAGTCCTACGACGTGTCCACTCGCACTCGCCGGTGGTCGGGGCCGCCGCCCGCCTGCTCGCGCGGGGCGACGCCGTCGTGCTGCACACCGAGCACAACGTCTGGGGCCGGTACCGGCTGGCCACCCGGTGGCTCAACGCCGCGACCATCCGACGCAACCGGGTCGTGTGGGCGGTGTCCGAGGGCGTCGCCCGCTCGATCCGGCCCTGGGGGCCTCGTCGTGGCCGGCCAAAGGTCGAGGTGATGCTGCACGGGATCCGCCCCGACTCCATCCCGTCAGGAGACCGAGCGCGCGCCGAGGGGCGTCGTCGCCTCGGCCTCGACCCCTCGGCGTACGTGATCGGCACGGTCGGCAACCTCACCCCGAAGAAGGACCACGACACCCTGCTCCACGCGTTCCGTGAGTTCCGTCACCGTCGGCCCGACGCGCACCTCGTGATCGTCGGTAGCGGCCCGCGCGAGGCCCACCTTCGGAGCCTGGCCGACGATCTCGGAGTCACGAGGGCGCTCACCCTGACCGGGATCCGTGACGACGTCCCGCTGCTGCTGCCCGCGTTCGACCAGTTCGTGATGTCGAGCCTCCACGAAGGCCTGTCCATCGCCGTGATCGAGGCCATGGCCGCCGGGCTTCCGACGGTCGTCACCTCCGTCGGCGGCTTGCCGGAGCTGGTCACCGATGGTCGCGAGGGATTGCTGGTCAAGCCAAGGCATCCACTCGCGATGTCCCGGGCCTGGTTGGTGCTGGCCCAGGACGAGGAGCTGCGTGATCGGTGCGCAGCAGCTGCTCGGCGGCGCGCGGTTGACTTCGACATCCAGACGGCGGCCGACCGTCTCGCCGCGGCCTACCGCGAGCTCGGACGAGCCCGGAATCCCCTGGAGGTCTCGTCATGACCGAGGTCATCCCGGCTGTCGACCACCGGCCTCTCGAGCTCAGTGACGAGACGGCGGTGCTGGACCTGCTGACGGCCTCGATGGCAGGTGGACCGACCGGGACACGCTCCCGAGACTTCTTCCGCTGGAAGCACCGTGACAACCCGTTCGGGGTGTCACCGGGGTTGGTGGCGACGGACGGGGACCGGATCGTCGGTGTCCGGATGTTTCTCCGCTGGCGCCTCGCACACGGTGGACGGACGTTGCACTGCCTCCGCGCGGTCGACACCGCGACTCACCCCGACTATCTGCGTCGCGGGATCTTCAAGACGCTGACCCTCGAGCTCCTGCGCCAGCTCGAGCAGGACGAACAGGTCGACCTGATCTTCAACACCCCCAACGCAGCGAGCCGCCCCGGCTACCTGCGCATGGGCTGGCAGGAGGTCGGCACCGTTCCCCTCCAGGTGGCCCCGCTGCGCCCCCTCCGGTTCCTGCGCGGCGTCCGTGGCGCCAGCCATGCCAACGCCTCGGGCACCGCGGACGCGGTGGCCAGTTCCTTCAAGGGCCCAGCCGCGCGTCCCGAGACCCCCCTCGGCCCCGCCCGGGACGCCTGGAAGGACGAGCAGCAGCTTGCGAATCTCCTGGAGAGCCTGGCCACGCCCGACCGGCTGCACACACGACGAACCCTTGACTATCTCCGGTGGCGCTACGCCGACGCACCGGGGCTCGACTACCTCTGCATCCCGGTGCGGGACGGTGGCCGGCTCACTGGTCTCGGCTTCGCACGGCTGCGGCCACGCGCCTCGCTGTGGGAGCTGACCCTCAGTGACGTGCTGGTGGCGGACGGAGACACCCGATCCGCGGCCGCCGTGTTGAGCGGGGCCCGGAGTAGCGGGGCCGACCACGTCGTCGTGCATGCCAGCCCGGGCACGGAGGTTCGGGCGGTGGCACGGCGCAAGGGCTTCCTGCCCGTGCCCGGCAACGGCATCCGCCTGGTCGCCAACCCACGCAGTGCGGCGGCCACCCCAGCGCTTGAGAGCTCCGCGTGGCAGCTCGCGCTCGGCGACCTGGAGGTGTTCTAGTGACGCACCTCTTGAGCCCGCGTGCGCACCTCGACTGTGACGGGTCTCGGTCTCGTGGCGGCGACGACGTACGCCGCCCTCATCGCGTGGAGCGCAAACTGGTTGGTCTACGACGCCTGGATCGCCCTCGTGCTGCTGCCGCCGCTTCGTGCTGCTCAATCTCGTCGCTGTGCTTCCGCGCTGGTCGCCGAGACCCGGACCCGCGCTTCGTCGAGGCTCCTGGTGTGGGCCTTCGTCCTCAAGCTGCTGGCGACCGTGGCGCGCTACCTGATGGCCTTCGTGCTCTATGACGGAGTCTCGGACGCGACCGGCTACCACGGCAACGGAATTCGGCTCGCGGAGGCCTACCGACAGGGGGTCTTCGGGATCGAGATCGGCCGCGAGCTCGTCGGCACCGGCTTCATCCGTGTGTTCACGGGGCGTGCTCTACACGGTCACCGGGCCGAGCGTCTTCGTCGCCTTCGCGGTGTTCTCGATCCTAGGCTTCTGGGGACTGTACTTCTTCTACCGCGCGTTCCGCGTCGGCGTCCCCGACGGCGACACGCGTCGCTATGCGCTCCTCGTGCTTCCTGCTGCCGTCGATGCTCTTCTGGCCGTCGAGCCTCGGCAAGGAGGCCTGGATGACCCTGGGCCTCGGGCATCGCCGCCTATGGGTGCGCCCTGCTGCTCGGCGGGTGACCGGCGATGCCTGACGCCGCTGCTCCTCGGGCTCGCCGCGACCGGCGATGGTCCGACCGCACATCACCGCGGCGCTCTGGGCGTCGCCTCTGGCCATCGCCTATCTTGTTCGCCCGGCCCGCCTCGCCCGGCCAACGAGACTCACGCCGGTGGTCCGACTTCGCTGCCATTGCGTGACTGCTCGGCGGGCTGCTATCTGTCTCGCAGCCAGCGGCCGGCGTTCCTCGGCGTGGGCGACCTGTCGATCTCCAGTGTCGACGCGGCGATCGAGGACACGGCCGACGGACCGACGAGGGCGGCTCTCGTTCGAGGCCAGGCGGGTGCGAGTCACCGCTCGGACTTCCCGATGGCGGCGGTGACCGTGCTGTTCCGACCGTTCGTCCTCGAGGCCGACAACGCGCAGATGATGCTCGCCGCGCTCGAGGGCACTGGCTTGCTGCTGCTGCTGCTCTCTCGAGCCGCGCGGCTCCGCGGCGCTGCCGGCGCGGCTCCGTCGACAGCCCTTCACCGATGCTCTGCCTCATCTACACGCTCGTCTTCGTCTACGCCTTCTCGACCTTCGCCAACTTCGGGATCCTCACGCGCGAGCGCGTGATGGTCCTGCCCTTCGTCCTGGTCCTCTTCGCGCTTCCCAAGCCGGTAGGAGCCCAGCCGAGCACGTCCACATCTCTCCGCGAACACGAGGAAGCCTCCCGATGACCCTGATCAACGACCTCCGCGATGTCAGCACCACGCTAGGTTTTCCCGGTGCGCTGGGAGGAGCGGCAAGGTTCCCCGACGGGCTGCCCCTGGTCCGGCCTGCCCTGGGCGACACGACGCCGCTGGCCGCCGCGCTTGCCCGGATCCATGCCTCGGGGATGCTGACCAACGGTCCCACGGTGCGACGACTCGAGGAGGTCGTCGCCGAGCGGCTAGGCGTGCCACACGTGGTGGCGGTCGCCAGCTGCACGAGCGGCCTCGCCTTGACCCTCCAGGCCATCGGCGCCCAAGGGCCGGTCGTGATGCCGAGCTTCACCTTCTCGGCGAGTGCACATGCGGTGCACTGGTCCGGCGGCAGGCCCTACTTCACCGAGGTCGAGCCCGACGCGCTCACCCTCGACCCGACGGCCGCGCGCCGGGCGATCGAGGAGCTGGACGGCGGTGCGGTCGCCATGACGGCCACCCACCTCTACGGCACGCCGTGTCGCACCGAGGAGCTCCAGGCGGTCGCAGACGAGGCAGGGATCCCCCTGCTCTACGACGCGGCGCACGGGCTCGGGTCTGTCCGACAGGGCGTGCCGGTGGGCAACTTCGGGGTCGCCGAAGTGTTCAGCCTCAGCCCGACCAAGGTGGTCGTCGCAGGCGAGGGCGGCCTGGTCGCCACCCACGACGAGGGACTGGCGCAGACGATCCGGCAGGCCCGTGACTACGGCAACCCCGGGGACTACGACTGCCTCTTTCCCGGTCTCAACGCGCGGATGTCCGAGCTGCACGCCGCCACGGCCCTGCACTCGCTGGCACTGCTCGATGCCCATCTCGTGCGTCGCAAGGAGCTCGTCAGCCTCTTCTGGCACACGCTGGGCTCTGTGCCGGGTGTGCGTGGGCCGGTCCTCGCGCGGGGAGACGTGTCGACCTACAAGGACCTCACCCTGATCATCGACGCGGAGGTGACCGGGATCAGTGCGGAAGAGATCGGTCGGGCTCTCGCCCTCGACGGCGTCGACTCGCGGCGCTACTACTACCCGCCGATCCACCGTCAGAAGGCCTACCGAGAACTGCCCTCGCGCGACCTCCCACTGACCGACCTGCTGTCGACCAGCGTCCTCTCGCCGGCGTTGTGGTCCCACATGACCGACGAGCAGGTGGTCGGGATCGCCGAGGTGATCGGCTTCTACCTGGCCAACCCGGAGCCGGTGCTCGCCGTGCTCGAGTATCGAAGGGACCGGTCGTGACCGTCGAGAGCCATGTCCACGTCCTGCCCGAGCGGCGTATCGAGGCCCAGGGGGTGCACCACCTCCTCGTCCAGGCGGGGTTGCCCACACGCCTGGGCCCCGCGCACGATGACGCTTCCCGCTGCGCTGGAGTGGTGGCCCTGTGCACGGTGGACGGCGACGCCTCGGAGGACCTGGCGACCGCGCGGTCGTTCCTGGGCCAGGTCCCGGTGCTGCTCGTGACCGGCGGCGACGGAGACCGTGGCGCCGGACGGATCATCCCGTGGGTCGGCGCGTCCTCGGTGTCGGCCAGCGATGGCACCGAGGTCCTCGTGGCGGCGGTCGCAAGCATGCTGGGCGGTGTTGAACGGGCCTGCTCGGACGTTGCGGCGGAGCGCCCTCTGCTCACCCGGCGTGAGTCAGAGATCGCGCAGCTCATCGTCAGCGGCTGGCGCAACGACGAGATCGCGCAGAGGCTCGGTATCAGTCCACACACCGTCCGCACGCACACGCAGCGACTGCGCCTCAAGCTCGACGTCCAGCACCGGCTGGCTCTCGCCGCCAAGCTGCCTGGACTGCACAACGTCCCACGTCCGCGGCGTCCCGCGCAACGGACGCCCAACGTGGCGACTGCACCGAGTGGAGCGACACCATGACCGTCCTTGTCGCCCATCCGCTACCTCCGGTGGTCGACGGTCTCGTCGGCGTCCTCCGCACCCGGCTCGACTGCCGATCGGTCGAGGGCGCGACCAGCCGTGCCGAGGTATTCCGGCGGGCCGCCTCCGGTGGGGTGGAGGCGGCCCTGGTCCACGCGCTGCTGGCTCCCGGGGAGGAGGCTTCGCTGTGCGAAGGTCTCGCTGGGCACGGTGTTGCGACGGTGCTGATGACTCAGGGCGAAGGAGGCTACCTCGGGTGCCTGACCGCAGGGGCACGCGGCGTGACCCCGGCGGAGGACGGGGTCGACGGGGCTGTCCGCGCACTCGAGACTGTGCTGAGCGGCAACATGTATGTCCCCAGCCATCTGCTCGGCGCGGTCCTCGCCGAGGTCATCGCGCTCCAGCGGGCCGACGACGTGCGCACCACGCAGGTTGACCGGCTCAGTCCGCGCGAACGTCAGGTGCTCGGCCTGCTCGGCGAGGGTGCCGACCATGTCGAGATCGCGTCCCGTCTGACCATCTCGCCCAACACCGCGAAGACCCACATCAACCGCTTGCTGACGAAGCTCGACCTGCGCTCCCGGGTCGAGGCGGCGTCCCTCGCCGCAGCCCACGGCATCATCCTCCTTCGACGACGGAGGTTGCCTCATGACCCACTCGACCTTCTGCCGCCCGCGCGACGCAGCGGACGACGTCGTGACCTGTCAGGCATCCTCACGGCGCGGTCGTCGCCGAGGTCGGGCGAGACATGGTCCTCAACCCCACGGCGCTCGCCCTGTGGGAGCTCTGCGACGGCCGAGACCGACGTCGAGGAGATGCTCTCGGCCGTCTGCGAGCTCTTCGCCGTCGACCGCGAGCGTGCCCGGAGCGACGTCCGCCACGCACTTGCTGAGCTGGCCGAGCTCGGGGTCATCCGGTGACCACGCTCGACGACGCGCCGCTTGTCGCGAGCCGAACGGCCCTGAGCACGCGCGCCGCGAGCGGTGCGGCCGTGCGGCAGGACGACCGTCTGGTCGAGCGGCCCCTGCCGAGCACTCCAGCACCACTTCGAGCTGCAGCTCCCGGCGACCGGAGTTCGTGCACGATCTCGGCACCGTCGTCCGCCGTTCGCAGCGGGGTGAGGTGCGCGGCGGGACGGCGCGTGCCATTACGAGGTGGTTCCCTCCGCGGCTGGACGCTGCCCTGGGACCTGCTCTACAACGGTGATCGGCTGGCGCAGCGGCCGGTGTGCGCGCGACTTCGCGGACGATGCTTGCCTGGCACATCAACCGCTCCGTGATCGAGATCGTCGACGCCTCACTACGTGCCTCATGCACGGGGCATGCGTCGTGCGGGCGGGAATCACGGTGATCCTGCCCGCAGACCAGGAGAGCGGAAAGACCACGACCACCGCTGGGCTGCTGCGGCGCGGCTACACCTACGTCACCGACGAAGCCGTGGCGATCGACCCCGGTCGACGGGACGGTCACGCCGTTCCCCAAGACGCTCAGCCTCGACCCCGGCTCCTGGCCGCTCTTCCCCGAGCTGCACGTCCCCGCAGGACAAGCCGTGGGTCCGCCAGTGGCACGTGCCGCCCGAACACCTCGGATCCCACGAGTTCACGCGTCGCCGGTTGCGCCCCCCTCCGATCGTGGTCGTCCCGACGTACCAGGCGGGTGCCACCACCGCAGCTACACCCACTCTCACCGGGCGAGTGCGACTGCATGCCCTCTCGCTGCTCACGTTCAGCTTCACCGACGACGTCGCCCGGAACCTTCGGGTGCTCGCGCGCCTCGTCAGCGCGCGCCACTGTCGCGCGCCTCACCATCGGGACGCTCGACGGGAGCCGTAGATGCGATCGACCAGCTCGTCAGCGACAAGATTCTGGAGAGAGCTATGACAACCACACTCCAGCACAGTGCCCCCTGCGGTCGACCTCGACGGGACGTCCGTGCTTCCGTCGCTGCCCGAGCCCCCAGCTCGAGTGGGTCGAGGTCGGCGGCGAGATCGTCGCGTGGACCGCAGCCCAACGAGTCGCTGCACCTGTTCGACTCGATCAGCTCTCTGGTCTTCCAGCTCATGGACGGGTCGGCGACGCTGGATCAGACCGTCACCGACCTGCGTGAGGTGCTTCGCCACCGACGAGGCGACGCTGCGGCAGGACGTGCTCGACTTGCGTGGATCTCCTGGAGGTCTCGGGCGCCGTGGAGCGTGTCGGCATGAGCGCCTTCGCCGACCTCGAGCCTCCGGCCTCGTCCTGCCCCAGGCCGACACCCCCTGCATGGGCAGGCTCGCCGAGCGCAGCTGGCACCGCACCGTCGCACTCCGCACCGGCGCCTGGGCGGTGGGGGTGCGGGTCAACTGCCCGGAGACAGCAGATCTTGTCGAGGCTCAGTTCGCGCGCGCTGCGCGAGCCGCGAGCTGGACGAGCGAGGTCTGCCGAACTTCTCGGTGGAGCTGCACCACGGCCCGGCCGCGCGCCGGTTGCAGATCATCTACCGCGACAGCGAGATCGTCGGTCGCCAGCGCGACGTGGGGGAGATTCTGCTCGACCTGACCGTGCTTCTCGATGACGGACCACGGCTGCAAAGCCACGGCAAACTGGCGTTGAACGCGGGTGGCGTCCTGACACAGGACGATCGCGTCGTCCTGGTCCCGGCGGCGAATGCACGCTGACCTACTCACCCGTCGTGGCTGCGGCTCGAGGCGGCAGGCGACTCACGGTGCTGCGAAGCTCGCACGGCGGTCGTCGACCCGCACTCCGGGCAGGTCGATCTCGGCGTACTCGACCCGACTCTTTCAAGCCTGGCGGACGCGGACGGATACGTCGGCGGCCGCTACACGCTGGCCGCATGGTGCCTACCCGCCCAGCAGGCCGACGATTCGTTCGAGCTCGCGGCAGCCGATGCCGTCTTCCACGGGTGTTCGCACACCCTGAACCGTTACTCGATCGGGATGGGTCAGACTCTGCGTGCTCTGGCGACCTTGGTCGAGCGGGTCCGGGTTCTTGGGCTGCCCTCCATGCCGTCGGGAGGCTCGCACGAACGGTGATCGAGCGCGCTTCGCTCTGACAGCTGATCGCGACGCAAGAGGGCCCGCCGGTGGATTCGGCGGGCCCTCTTGGTGTACCGGGCCGTGGGGGTGGCCCGTGGCTCGGTTGATTCGTGCGACTACATCGCCTTGACCTCGACGGTAGGGTGCGGGTCGGTAGCTTCACGTCAGCGGCAAAGCTGACCGTCTTCCGGTCGCGTAACCGGCCGACCTGGCCAGCGCTGACCAGCACCATCGGCTGCGTCGACCTCGGCCTGGCTCATTGTTGACTTATTCATCGAGCAATCCTTCCTGTCAGCAGGGCTTGGGAGCCGACGGGGTGCACTGGCCGGCAACAACGCACGCGGCGATGGCGACGACCGGCGCGGCGGCGCCGAAAATTGGCGGGACGGTGCTGAGCGTGGTCGTGTAGCAGGTGCAGCAGCTGGCTGGGCCAGGCGGCATCGCCGTAGGTGGTCCGCGTGCAATTCGCTGACCTTGGATACCGACGGTCGGTGAACGGCACGCACTCGGTGCCAGCGGCGAACGCTGGTGCTGCGAGCGTCTGCACCGCGGGTACGGTCCAGACGAGCGCCCCACCGAGGATTGCTCCCCGGCGTAGCACGGTGCGACGGTCCAGGCCTCCCTGGCCCTCACCCGGGATGGGTGTGTTTTCCATGTTCTGCCCCCTCAAAGTGGCGATTGATGGCTTGGAAATCGTGGTGCGGCCTAGCAGCCGCTGCAGTCCCGCTTGATCGGTCCGAGGGACTCGTGGGCCTGCAGGTTGCCCCGGTCCAGCAGGCCCGCTCCGGAAAGGATCGGGGTGCCGCCGGGGCCCTTGATGTCGATCGAGACCTGGTCGACCATCCGGCCCGGCTCCCCGAAGTCCTCGAAGACGAAGGTGAGCACGTTGCCGGACTTGTCTTGCACCGTCCCGCTGAACCGGTTGGCACACTCCTCGGTCTGAGGCGGCGGCGCGGGGTTGCCGGTCTTGGAACAGGTCAGCACCAGGTTGCGGTCGAAGTGATAGCTGACGTCGTCCGACTTCCTCCCGGTCGGGTGGGCATTGACCTCGATGGTGATCGGGCCCTGTCCCTCGCAGCAGAGCTGCCCGACGCCGAAGCTGAGCGAGCCGATGTTCTTGCCCATGAAGATGATGGGCCTTCCAACGGCTTCGACGATCTGCCCGCCGCCGGTCAGGCACGCCGTGCAGCCGCCCGGTTGTGTCCCGAGTGCGAAGGCCGGCGTGACGAGGGACTGGACCGTGGGCGTCGCCCAGGCGGTAGCACCTCCGACGACAGCTGCCCGCTTGATGAAGCCCCGGCGGTCGAAGCCCCCCGGTGTCTCCTCGGCACTCATCCGTGTCCCCCCTTGTCCTTCTCACGAGTTCCCTCGTGTGCTCTCACGCTAGGCGTGCAGGGACGCGAGTCACATACGCAGTCGGTTGTAATCCGCCGCGAACGGGGTGACTAGGCCGACGTAGCCCGAAAGGACTATGTCTTCGGCGTTCGTCCCACGGCGGACATGGGAGACTCGCCGCCGTGACGAGCAACGAGAGCCGACTGATGCTGCTGGACACCGCCTCGCTCTACTTCCGCGCCTTCTTCGGTGTCCCCGACTCGGTGACCGCGCCGGACGGGACGCCGGTCAACGCCGTACGCGGGCTGCTGGACTTCATCTCGCGGCTGGTGGGGGACTACCAGCCCACCCACCTGGCCTGCTGCTGGGACAACGACTGGCGCCCGCAGTGGCGCGTCGACCTGGTCCCGTCCTACAAGTCGCATCGAGTGGTGGCGCCGCTACGCAGGGAGGGGGAGGGCGGCAAGCACTGGCTGGAGGAGGTGCCCGACCCGCTCGAGGTGCAGATCCCGGTGATCCGGGACGTGCTCGCAGCCTTCGGCATCACCGTGGTCGGGGCCGACGGCTATGAGGCCGACGACGTGATCGGGACGCTGGCCACCGACGCCGGGATGCCCGTGGACATCGTCACCGGGGACCGCGATCTCTTCCAGCTCGTCGACGACGAGGCTGAGGTGCGGGTGCTCTATGTCGCCCGAGGGGTCGGCCGGCACGAGCGGATCACCAATGCCGTCGTGCGGGAGAAGTACGGCGTGGATGCGGTGCAGTACGCCGATTTCGCCACCCTGCGCGGGGACGCCTCGGACGGCCTCCCTGGCGTTGCCGGGGTCGGTGAGAAGACGGCGACCACCTTGCTGGAACGCTTCGGCGACATCGACGGCATCCTCGCGGCGGCAGACGACCCGGCCGCGAACCTCGCGCCGAGCCCGCGACGCAAGATCAAGGACGCCGCGGACTACCTCGCCGTCGCCCCCGAGGTGGTGGCCGTGGCCCGGCACCTCGACCTCGGCTCGCCTGACCTGACCCTGCCGTTGACCCCGGTCGACCCCGAGGGGCTCACCCGGCTCTCCCACCAGTGGGGCTTGGACAGCCCGGCGGCGCGGCTCGTCGAGACGTTGACGTCGCTTCGCTGATCGGGGACGCGTGCGGCCGAGGCGTGCCGCGTACCGTCCTGCTTCCCGCAGCGATCTTGCGCATCCCGTGGGGAACTCGCTGCGGGGAGGTGATGATTACCACGGGACCGTGGTAATCATCGCCGCCTCAGACGATCGTCAGCGACTTCTGGGCCTCAGCGGCGTCACGCGAGGCGGACGCGGCACGCTCGGCAGCGACCAGCGCCTCGCCGGCGTCCCCGGCGTGCTCGCGCCACCAGGCCTGGCCGGCCTCGGGCAGGGTGTGGATCGGGTCGTAGTACTCGTAGTGGCGTGACATCGCCTCGGGGTCGCTGGCCTCGATCGAGGTGCGGTAGTTCTTGGTCCAGTAGGAGATACCGAGCTCGGTGTCGTAGTCGGCGTTCTGGTGCACCCAGCGCTTGCCGACGAACGGCACGTCGCACACGATGCGCGGCGTCGCGAAGCCCGGCAGGTAGCCCATGATGTGGTGCTGCAGCCGCTGCGCGTCGGCGAGCGAGACCCGCCAGTGCTCGCTGAACGGGATCATGTCGCACATGTAGAAGTAGTAGGGCATGATCTGCGCGCCGTCGAGCAGGGCGAAGCAGAGGTCGAGCAGCTCGTTCGGGTCGGCATTGACGCCGTTGAGCAGCACGCCCTGGTTGCGTACGTCGCGCAGGCCGGCATCGAGCATGGCCCGGGTCGCGTCGGCCACGATCGGCGTGATCGAGGCGGCGTGGTTGGCGTGGGTGTGCATCGCCAGCGAGACCCCGCGGTCCCGAGCGATCGTGGCGACCCGCTCGACGCCCGCGCGGACGTCGTCCTGCAGCCAGTGCTGCGGCAGGCCGATCAGCGCCTTGGTGGCGAGCCGGATGTCGCGGATGTTGTCGACCTCGAGCACCTTGGTGAGGAACTCCTCGAGCCGCGGCCACGGCATGTTGGCGACGTCGCCTCCGGAGACGACGACGTCGCGCACCGACGGCGTACGACGCAGGTAGTCGAGCATCTCGGCGTGCCGGTCGACCGGCTTGCCGACGAACTTGAGCTTGTCGATCGTGGGCGTGGAGTTGCCGACGAGGTCCATCCGGGTGCAGTGGCCGCAGTACTGGGGACAGGTCGGCAGCAGCTCGGCGAGCACCTTGGTGGGGTAGCGGTGGGTGAGGCCCTCGGCGACCCACATGTCGTGCTCGTGGAGCGAGTCGCGGGTGGAGTGCGGGTGGGAGGGCCAGTCGGTGCGGCGGTCGGAGAACACCGGCAGCATGTAGCGGCGGATCGGGTCGGCGTAGACCGCCTCGGTCAACGAGCCCGGCCCGGCCGGCACCTGGTGCGGGGCGATGGTGTTCATCATCTGGGGCGGCATCAGCATCGACATGGTGGCCCGCTCGGCCTGGTCGCGCTCGAGGTCGGCGTAGAAGCGCTCGTCGACGAGGTCGCCCCACAGCGCCCGCAGCTGGCGCAGGTTCTTCACGCAGTTGGCCCGCTGCCACTGGACCGAGGCCCAGTCCTCGGCGGTGACGTCCTTCCAGGCAGGGAAGCGGGTCCAGTCGGGCTCGACGAGCTCTGCCCGCTGGTAGGGGTAGGGCTGGCCCGACTCGAGGTCGATGGCGGTCTCGATGCTCATGGCACTCCTCGTGCGTGTCACGACGTGCCAGTGTGTGGCGCGTCGTGCGTGTCGTTTGTGGCGGCGACGCCAGTCATGCCAGAGTACGCAAAGAATCTTCGGTCCGTCCAATAACGCGCCGCAAGATTTCCCGTGAAAGCCGCGAACGCAACGAGGACGACCCGTGAATGACGTGACAAGCAGCCCGGTCGGGCTGCACCGCGTGCTCGCGCCGGCCGGGGTGCTGCCCCAGGCCGCCGAGCGGCTCGACACCAGCCGAGAGCTGACCGACGACGAGGTCCGCATCCGGGTACGACGGCTCAACCTCGACGCCGCGTCCTTCCGTCAGCTCGAGGGCAAGCACGGCGGCGACGGCGACGCCGTGAGGGCCGAGGTGCTCGACATCGTCCGCAGCCGCGGCAAGATGCAGAACCCGCAGACGGGCTCGGGGGGCATGCTGGTGGGCACCGTCGAGGAGGTCGGGCCGGCCTCGCCGCTCGGGCTCTCCGTCGGGGACGCCGTGGCGACGCTGGTCTCCCTGACGCTCACGCCCCTGGTGATCGAGGACGACCTCGCCTCGTGGGACGGCCGCAGCGAGCAGGTGCCCGTCGACGGCTACGCGATCCTCTTCGGCCGCTCGATCGCGGCACGGATCCCCGACGACCTCGCCCCGGAGCTCTCGCTGTCGGTGATGGACGTGTGTGGGGCGCCGGCGCTGACCGCCCGAGTGGTGCGGGAGTACGTCGCGCGGGCGAGCACGGGTGGTTTCGAGACGCCTCGTTCCTCGGCTCCTCAACCAGCGGTGGCCTCGGTGGTTGAGGAGGGTTTCGAGACGCCTCGTTCCTCGGCTCCTCAACCAGCGGTGGCCTCGGCTCCTCAACCAGCGGTGGTCTCGGCTCCTCAACCAGCGGTGGTTTCGGCTCCTCGACCTCCGGGTGGGGTCGTGGGGCCGACCGTCGCGGTCATCGGCGGTGCCGGGAAGTCCGGATCGCTCGCGCTCGCGGCGGCCCGGGACGCCGGGGCGGCCAGGACGATCGGCGTGGTGCCGGTCCAGGCCGAGGCCGACCTCCTCGTGGGCGCAGACCTGGCCGACGCAGTTGCCCTCGCCGACGCGCGTGACCCCGTGGCCCTGTCCGAGGCGGTGACCGCCGCCGGCGGACCCGCCGACGTGACCGTGGTGTGCGTCGACGTGGCCGGCTGCGAGGGCGGTGCGATCCTCTCCACCCGGGACGGCGGGACCGTCATCTTCTTCTCGATGGCCACCTCCTTCAGTGCGGCGGCTCTCGGCGCCGAAGGTCTCGCCGCCGATGTGACGATGCTGATCGGCAACGGCTTCGTGCCCGGTCACGCCGACTACGCGCTCTCCCTCCTGCGCGGACACGAGGGGGTCCGCTCGCTGTTCGAGCGTCGGCTATGACAATGGCGCCATGAGGACTCTCCTGCGCGGTGGCTACGTGCACACCCCGGCCGACCCGCACGCGACCGCCCTGTGCCTCGAGGACGGCGACATCGTGTGGACCGGTGACGATGACGCCTCCGCCCACTTCCAGGACGGCGCCGACCGGGTCATCGACCTCGAGGGCCGCCTGGTCACGCCCGCGTTCGTCGATGCCCACGCCCACCTCGCCCAGACCGGCTTCGCTGCCGCCGGTGTCGACCTGGCCACACCGGTCTCGCTGCACGAGGCGCTCGACGCGCTCGCCGCCTACGCCCGCAACAGCACCGACCCCGTCGTGATGGGACATGGCTGGGACGACACCACCTGGCCCGAGCAGCGCGCCTTCACACGCGAGGAGCTCGACCGTGCCACCGAGGGACGACCGACCTACCTGGCCCGGGTCGACGAGCACTCCGCGGTCGTCTCCTCGGCCTTCCTCGATGCCTGCCCCGACGTGGTGCACGCCGAGGGGTACGACGCGAGCGGACGCGTCGAGCGCGACGCCCACCACGTCGCCCGCGAGGGACTCTTCCGGCTGCTGCCGCCCTCGGCCCGCGAGGACGCGATCGTGCGGGCACTCCGGATCGCCGCGGCCCAGGGGATCGGCATGGTCCACGAGCTCGGCGCACCGCACATCTGTCCGCCCGAGGACCTGCTGGTCGCCGGCGCGCTGAGCCGCACCGGGCTGCTGCCCGAGGTCATCGGCTACTGGGGCGAGCTCGGCGCCGTCGACACGGCCCGCGAGCTCGGCGCCGTCGGGCTGGCGGGGGACCTCTGCATGGACGGCTCGCTCGGCTCCTGGACCTCGGCGCTGCGCGCGCCGTACGCCGACCACCCGCACGACCCCGAGCACGCCGGTCATCTCTACGTGGAGGCCGAGCAGGTCACCGACCACGTCCTCGCCTGCACCGAGGCCGGTCTCCAGGCGGGCTTCCACGTCATCGGTGACCGGGCCGTCGATGCGGTGATCGCCGGGTTCGTCGGTGCTGCGGAAGTCGTCGGCGACGCGGGGATCGTGCGCGGGCGGCATCGGCTCGAGCACCTCGAGATGGTCGCGCCCGAGCAGATGGAGACCCTCGGGCGGCTCGGCATCACCGCGAGCCAGCAGCCCGTCTTCGACGCCGTGTGGGGCGGGGGGAGCGGGATGTATGCCCAGCGGCTCGGACGTGAGCGGGCGCTGGGGATGAACGCCTTCGCCTCCCTCAATCGTGCTGGGGTGGCGCTGGCCTTCGGCTCCGACAGCCCGGTCACCGCGTTCGGTCCCTGGGCGGCCCTCCGTGCCGCGGCCTGGCACCAGACCGAGACCGAGCGGGTCACGGTCCGCGCCGCCTTCAACGCCCACACCCGCGGTGGCTGGCGCGCCGCCGCCCGCGACGAGGGCGGCGTCATCGCCGTCGGCGCCCCCGCCAGCATCGCGGTCTGGGACGTGCCCGGCGACCTCGTCGTGCAGACCCCCGACGCCCGGGTGTCCGCCTGGTCGACCGACCCGCGCGCCGGCGTACCCCAGCTCCCCGATCTCCACCCCGACGCCGACCTGCCGACCTGCGTGCTGACGCTGGTCAACGGGCAGGTCGCCTACGAACGCGAAGGAGCGTTGTAGTGGTCTCGACAGGCTCGACCGACCGGAGCACAGGCTCGACCAACCGGAGCGACAGGCTCGACCAACCGGAGCACAGGCTCGACCAAGAAGCTGGATCTCGACCCGGTGACCGTCCGCAAGGCGCGCACCCTCGCGCGTCGGGCCGGCCGGCCGATCGTCGACCTGGCCAAGAAGCACACGACGGTCTCGGTCGAACGGGCCACCTTGCGCCTGGCCGGACTCCAGGGCGCCGACGCCGACGGCACCCCCTGGGTGAACCGGTTGCTCGACGCGGTCCGCGGCGACGTGGGCATCGAGCACGGGGTCGCGCTGCCGGTCTGGGACGCCCTGGTCCGCGGCGAGGCCGACGACCTCGCGGTGCTCGCCCAGAAGGCCTCCGCCGGCTCGGTGCGCTTCCGTCTCCCCGAAGGTCGTGACCTGACCCGGGCCCGGGCCGCGGCGCGCAAGCAGGTCGGCGCGGGGGTGGGACGCATCGACGGACGCCGCCGCGAGCGCGAGCGACTCGTGAAGCGCTGGGGCGACCCCGACCACAAGCCGTGGATCTACCTCATCGTCGCCACCGGTGACATCTACGAGGACATGCCCCAGGCCCAGCAGGCCGCCCGCGAGGGCGCCGACGTGATCGCGGTGATCCGCTCCACCGGACAGTCCCTGCTCGACTACGTCCCGGAGGGCCCGACCCGCGAGGGCTTCGCCGGCACCTACGCGACCCAGGAGAACTTCCGGCTGATGCGGGCGGCGCTCGACGAGTCGAGCAAGGAGCTCGGGCGATACGTGCGGTTGACCAACTACGCCTCGGGGCTCTGCATGCCCGAGATCGCGGCGCTGGCCGGGCTCGAGCGGCTCGACATGATGCTCAACGACTCGATGTACGGGATCCTCTTCCGCGACATCAACCCCGTCCGCACCTTCGTCGACCAGCGGTTCAGCCGCCAGGTGCACGCGCGAGCCGGCATCATCATCAACACCGGCGAGGACAACTACCTCACCACCGACGACGCCGTCGAGGCTGCCCACACGGTCACGGTGAGCCAGCTCCTCAACGAGTACTTCGCCAAGGAGGCCGGCCTCGCCGACTGGCAGCTCGGTCTGGGGCACGCCTTCGAGATCAACCCCGACCTGCCCGACAGCTTCCGGATGGAGCTCGCACACGCCCTGCTGGCGCGCCAGCTCTTCCCGAACGCGCCCCTGAAGTGGATGCCGCCCACCCGGCACATGACCGGCGACGTCTTCCGCGGCTACATGCTCGACGCGTTCTTCAACCTCATCGGCTCACTCACCGATCAGGGCATCCTGCTGGTCGGGATGATGACCGAGGCCGTGGTGACCCCGTGGATCTCCGACCGTGACCTGGCGCTGCAGAACGTCCGCTACGTGATGAACGCGGCCGGCAACCTGCACGAGGACTTCCACCCCGCACCCGACGGGTTCATCAACCAGCGCGCGCGGCAGGTGCTCGGCGAGAGCATCGACCTGCTCGAGAAGATCCTTGCCCACGAGTCGAGGACAGGCCTGCTCGACGCCATCGCGGACGGCACCTTCGGGCTGATGAAGCGACCGGCCGACGCCGGCCGCGGGCTCGACGGGGTCGCGAAGAAGGCCTCGGGCTACTACAACCCGGCCAGCGAGATCCTGGACGCCCCGGTGGGTCAGGAGACGAAGAAGTGACGCGACGCGAAGCCATCTGCGAGAGGAGCAGCCGTGAACGAGGACGTGGTCTCGACAAGCTCGACCACCCGGGCTGGAGGCTCGACCACCCGGGCTGGAGGCTCGACCACCCGGGCTGGAGGCTCGACCACCCGGGCTGGAGGCTCGACCACCCGGGCTGGAGGCTCGACCACCGGCGACGGACAGATCCTGAGGCCGTACGGCGACACCACCGGCGACGGGATGGTGCAGCTCTCGTTCACCTTGCCGATGCCTCACTCCAAGATCGCCGAGGGTGCCGCTGCCCAGCTCGCCAACAAGATGGGGATGGACCCGGCCCTGGTGGTGCACGCCAAGGCCATGGGGCCCGGCTTCACCTTCTTCGTCGTCTACGGCCGGGTCAACCACCTCGTCGACACCAGCAAGGTCGAGATCATCGAGCGTGACTATCCGCTGCTCGCGCCCAAGGAGGTCAACCTGGCCATCCGCAAGGGCCTCCGGCGTCGGCTGGTGGTGGTCGGGGGCTGCATCGGCACCGACGCACACACCGTGGGCATCGACGCGATCCTCAACATCAAGGGGTTCGCGGGGGAGAAGGGCCTGGAGTACTACCGCGAGCTCAAGGTGGTGAACCTCGGCGCCCAGGTCTCCGTGCCGCACCTCGTCGAGCGCGCCCGGGCCGAGAAGGCCGACGCGATCCTGGTCTCCCAGGTGGTCAGCCAGCGCGATGCCCACATCCTCAACACCAAGGAGATGTCGGCCGCGTTCCGCGAGTCCTACCCTCGCGACAAGCAGCCGCTCCTCGTCGTGGGCGGACCACGCTTCGACGAGACGATGGCCGGCGAGCTCGGCGTGGACCGGGTCTTCGCCCGCGGCACCACTCCCGGCGAGGTCGCCTCCTACATGGTCGACCAGCTCGTCACCAGACGGCCGGGCCGTGGTTCGGCGACGACAAGGGTGGCGTCATGAGTGGACTCGAGGCTGGCGGCCGGCCCGACCCGGTCGACCAGCCGGCCGATCCGCGCCTGGGCCTGGTGGTGAGCCACCGCCGCTACGTGCCGTACTCCCACGCCCACTACGCCGGCAACCTGGTCGACGGCGCATACTCGCTGGGCCTCTTCGGCGACGTGGCGACCGAGGTGTGCATCCGCACCGACGGTGACGAGGGGTTGTTCGCGTCCTACAGCGACGTCCAGTTCCTCGCACCGGTGCGAGCCGGCGACGTCCTGGAGATCACCGCCGAGGTGGTCAAGGTCGGCACCCGCTCACGCACGCTGAGCCTCCGGGCGGTCGTCGTGGGGCGTGGTCGGCCCGATCACTCGGAATCGGCGGCCGCGATGCTGGACGAGCCGATCGTCGCGACGACGGCCACGGGCGTGGTGGTCGTACCACCGACCACCGACCGGTCCTGAGGCCTCATCGGCGTGTCGGCACGCGACACGCCGGATCGTCAAAAATGCAACGTGAAATCCCGCCGCCGACCACCCCCGACTGACCTGCGGAAACGTCGATTCGTGCAGGTCAGCGGGGAGTTGACAGCGGGGGCCCGGATTCTGCAATCTCTCCGTCGTCCACCAAGCAGGCCGAGGCCGTGAGCTGACGTCCAGGTGGCCGCGACACCGGGTCGGGTACCACGAACCCGGGGGTCGCGGTTCCCGGAAGTCGGTGTCACGTCCGCGGGGTGGTACACGAAGAGAGCCCGGCGCCCAGTAGACAACGGCCCCGACGTCCGCAGCCGGCGGACGCGTGGTCGGTCCGAAGGGTCTCGGGCTCTTTTCGCGCGCTCGCACGCGAGCGTGCGAGCGTGCGAACAGCGCGCGAGGTTGAGGAGCGTCGGCCCGGGCCGAGCCTGCGAGGAACGGGCGACGCGTCACGAAACCCGCGGGAACGGGTGACGCGTCACGAAACCCGCGGGAACGGGTGAGGCGTCACGAAACCCGCGGACCCGACCCGGTAGGTTGTCGAGGCCCCGCCGTACGCCCGAGACACCCAGAGGATCCGCGTGACCAGCCTGCCCGTCCGCCTCCTCCTTGCGCTGGTGTCGGGCTTGGCGGCGGGGGCGGTCTTCGAACCGTTCGGGTGGAGCTACCTCGCGCCGCTGGCCGTGACCGGTGTGACGCTTGCCGTGGTGGGGCTGTCCCTGCGTCGCGGCTTCCTCGTGGGTCTCGTCTTCGGGCTCGCGTTCATGGGCCTGCTGCTGCCGTGGCTCCAGGTGATCCATCCGCTCGCCTGGCCCGCGTTGAGCGCCCTGGAGGCGGCGTTCTACGGCGTCGGGGGCCTGGCCGCGGCCGCCGCGACCCGGCTGCGGGGCTGGCCGGTGTGGGTCGCCGCGATCTGGGTCGGTGTCGAGCTGCTGCGGGGGAGCGTCCCGTTCGGTGGCTTCCCCTGGGGTCGCCTCGGCTTCGCCGTGGTCGACACGCCCGCGTTGTCGAGCGTGGCCTACGTCGGCGTCCCCGGTGCCACGTTCCTGGTCGCGCTCATCGGCGCGACCGTTGCCTGGCTGCTCCTGGAGGGTCGTCGTCGTCCGGTCCGGGGCGCAGCCGTCCTGACGCTCGTCGTCGCCCTCACCGTCGTCGCGGGTGGCGTGCCGCTGCCCGGGGCGCCCGGTCCCACGGCCGACCCCGCCATGGCCCAGGTGGCGGCCGTGCAGGGCAACGTGCCGGGCGTCGGGCTCGATGCGTTCTCGGAGCGTCGGGCGGTGCTCGACAACCACGTCCGGGCCACGCTCGACCTCGCCGACGAGATCGCCGACGGCGAGGCGGCGCAGCCCGACCTGGTGATCTGGCCGGAGAACTCCTCCGACATCGACCCGACGCGTGATGCCACAGTCGAGGCCGACGTGTCCCGAGCCGCGCGGGCCGTGGGGGTGCCGCTGCTGATGGGGGCCGCGGTCGGTGACCGCGAGGTGACCGGTTGGAACAACCGCGCGATCCTGTGGTCGCCGCAAGGCGAGCCGGAGGACTACTACGACAAGCGGCGGCCCGTGCCCTTCGGCGAGTACATCCCGCTGCGCGGCCTTCTCGCCCCCCTCATCCCTGCCCTGGACCAGATCCCCACGGACATGATCCCGGGTGAGCGGCCGGGCATCCTCGAGGCGGGTCCGGTGATCGCCGGCGTGGTGATGTGCTTCGAGGTCGCCTACGACGCGATGTTCCGCGACCTCGTGGACGGCGGCGCCAACCTGGTCGTCGTACCGACCAACAACGCGACCTACACCGGGACGGGCCAGGTCGAGCAGCAGTTCGCGATGTCGCGGGTGCGCGCGGTCGAGACCGGCCGCTTCGTGGTGGTGGCGTCCACCAACGGCGTCTCGGGCATCATTCGCGCCGACGGGTCCGTGCAGGCCCGAGCCGCCGAGCAGGAGACTGTCGTGCTCGACGAGTCCGTCCAGCTGCGGTCCGCGGTGACGCCGGCGATGCGCCTAGGCGGCATCCTGGAGCTCGGGCTGGCGGGCATTGCCTTGGTTTCGCTGCTCGCAGGAGTCGTGCTCGGCTATCGTCGGCGCTCGCGCGTCGAGAGGGAAGCATGAGCCAGCAGCTGGGCCGGGTGGTCATGGTCGTGCCCACCTACAACGAGGCCGACAACCTCGGCTGGATCGTGGCACGGCTCCGCGAAGCCCTGCCTGCCCTCGACGTGCTCGTCGTGGACGACGGCTCACCGGACGGGACCGGTGACATCGCCGACCGGCTCGCGGCGGGGGACTCGCAGGTGTCGGTGCTCCACCGCACCGCGAAGACCGGACTGGGCGCGGCCTACCTGGCCGGGTTCGAGCTGGCTCTGTCTCGTGGTTACGACGTCATCGGCGAGATGGACGCCGACGGGTCGCACCAGCCCGAGCAGCTGCATCGCCTTCTCGACGCGCTCGTCGATGCCGACCTGGTGATCGGCTCACGCTGGGTGCCCGGTGGCTCGGTCGTGAACTGGCCCCTCGCCCGCCAGGCGCTCTCGGTCGGCGGCAACCTCTATGCCCGGCTGGCGCTCGGCATCCCGGTGCGCGACGTGACGGCCGGCTTCCGGGTCTTCCGACGTGCGACGCTGGAGGCGATCGACCTGGGCACCGTGGAGTCCACCGGCTACTGCTTCCAGACCGACCTCGCCTGGCGGACCAGCCGCGCAGGACTCCGGATCGCGGAGGTGCCGATCGAGTTCGTCGAGCGGGTGCGCGGCGAGTCGAAGATGGATCGGGCGGTGGCCGTGGAGTCGCTGCGCCGGATCACCAGGTGGGGGCTGGCCAGGCGTCGACGTCAGGTCGGCGACGTACTCTCGAAGGTGACCCGCGCACCCGCACGATCCTGATCCAGGAGGTCGGACCCGATGACCAATCCGGTGAGACGGCTGGTGCCGTGGTGGGTGCTGGCCCTGATGTTCGTGGCCGTGCCCATCGCCGAGATCTACTTGCTGATCCAGGTCGGGCAGGCCATCGGTGGCCTGTGGACGGTGATGTTGCTGCTCGCCTCCGGAGTCGCCGGTGCCTGGCTGGTCAAGCACGAGGGTTCCCGGGCCTGGCGCGCCCTCCAGGACGCGCTCCTACAGCGCCGGATGCCCGCCAAGGAACTGGCCGACGGGGCCCTCATCCTCATCGGTGGCACGCTGCTCCTCACGCCCGGCTTCCTGACCGACCTCGTCGGAGCCATCGCCGTGCTGCCGTTCACCCGGCCGATCGCCAGGGGCGTGCTGACCAGGGTGATCACCCGGAAGTTCGTGGCGGGAGCGGGGGGCGGTGCAGGCGGATTCGGCGCCGGCACCGGGCCTCAGACAGGACGACGCCCCGGCACCGACGAGTCGGTGGTCCGGGGCGAGGTCATCAACGACTGAGCCGCAGGCTCACTCGGGGTGGGTCGGGCTCAGGCCGTCTTGGCCTTCTTCTTGCTGGGCCGGTGCAGGTGGGCCGGACCGATCTCGCCGCCTCGCAGCAGCTCGAGCCGCTCGGTGAGGATCTCCTCCAGCTCGGCGACCGATCGCCGCTCCAGCAGCATGTCCCAGTGGGTCCGGACCGGCTTCTCGGCCTTCTCCTCCTTGAGCTGGCCATGCTTGCTGAGCGCCTCGGCGCCACAGCGCGGGCACTCCCAGACCGCCGGGATGTCGGCCTCGACCGACATCGGGATCTCGAAGTTGTGTCCCTGCGGGCAGGCATAGCCGATGCTCTGACGTGCTGCGAACTCGATTCCGCGCTCGTCCTCGAAGCTCTGGCCCCCGAGACGGGCGCCACGCAGTGTCCGCTCTCCCATGAGCGTCCTCCACTCTTGATTGGTTCCCCGTGTAGATCTACCGGACGGGTGACGAGGCGTCACATGACGCTCTCGGCGTCCTCATGTGTCCCAACGAACGCTCCGGGTCAGAGATTCCCGGCTGCGTGTGGGGACGCGTCCTTGTGCACTGATCAAGGTACCCGGATCCGGACCGATCCACACTTCAGGTTGTCCCTACAACTGCGACGCAGCCCGGCCGGAAACCGCTGGACCCGCGGCGGACGGCCACCTAGCGTGCGGTCATGGAGACCGAGACCACACACCTGCTGGAGCGCTTCATGTCCGGGGGTCGGCTGCGTCGGATGCCCAGCAAGGCGGCCAAGCGGTTCGTCGTGCTCGAGCACCTCGCCCAGCGGTTCGAGCCGGGGGAGCGGTACGCCGAGAGGCAGGTGGACGCGGCCCTGAGGGAGGCACTCGTGTCGCGTGAGGAGGGCGGAGAGACCGACCACGTGTCGGTCCGTCGCTATCTCATCGACCACGGCCTGATGGCCCGGCAGGACGGTGTCTACTGGCGACGCTGAAAAGCGTGCGGTCGTGACTCAGAGCACCGCCGGCAGCTCGTTGCCGGCCTCCCGGATGCCGCGTGCGGTGTCGACCTTGAGCAGCAGCGCGCCGCCGATGACGAAGAAGATGATCAGCGCGAAGATGGCGGGCCGGTAGGAGTCCGTCAGCTGGAAGACCAGGCCGAAGACGAGGGTGCCGAACCACGACGTACCCCGCTCCATGGCGTGGTAGAAGCTGAAGTACTCCGCCTCCTTGCCGCGCGGGATCAGCAGGCTGAAGTACGACCGGGAGAGCGCCTGGGTGCCGCCCAGCACGATCCCGATGGCCACCGCCAGGAGCAGGAACGGCACCAGCTGCCGCTCCGGCACGAACAGTGCGGCCGTCACGATCATCATCCAGATCGCCAGACCGCCCAGGATGACGGCCTTGGCTCCGTAGCGCCCGGCCAGCCGTCCGAAGCCCAGCGCCCCGAACACGGCCACGAACTGGACGACGAGGTAGACCGCGAGCACGGTCCCGGTCTCGAAGCCGAGCTCCTGCACCCCGTAGGTGGAGGCGGAGGCGATCACGGTCTGGATGCCGTCGTTGAAGAAGAGGTAGGCGATCAAGAAGGTGAGGGCGACCGGGTACTGCCTCATCCCGCGCAGCGTGGTCCAGAGCTGGCCGAAGCTTCGGGCGACGAGGTTGCCCTCCGCCTCGACGACGTGCTCGGGTGCGCGGTTCTTGATCCCCAGGAACGGGATGAAGGTGAACGCGGCCCACCAGATCGCGGCCGACAGCATGCTGATGCGCACCGCGAGCTCGGTGGAGAGGCCCACGCTGGAGTGGAAGGTCACCAGCAGGAAGTTCAGCGCCAGCAGCAGGCCGCCGCCGGCGTAGCCGTAGGCCCACCCCCGCGAGGAGACCCGGTCGCGCTCGTCCTCGTCGGAGATCAGGCACAGCAGGGCGTCGTTGAAGACCGCCGAAGCGCCGAAGCAGAGGTTCGCGAAGATGAACGCGAGCACGCCGAGCTGCCAGTTGTCGCCCTCGACGAAGAAGAGCAGCGCGGCGAAGAAGGCGCCGGTCCAGGCGAAGCCGGCGAGCAGGTCCTTCTTGCGCGCCGTACGGTCGGCCACCGCGCCCAGGAGCGGCAGCAGGAACGCCGAGATCAGCGTCGAGGCGGTGATCGTGAAGGACGGCAGCGCGCCGGGAGCGATCGCCAGCCCGAGCACGTCGACCCGATTGTCCACAGCAGCGTTCTCGGCCACGGAGATGAGGTAGGGCGCGAACAGGACGCCGGCGATCGTGGTGCTGAAGGCGGAGTTGGCCCAGTCGTAGAAGTACCAGGCGCGCTGCTCCTTGCGCTTGGCGATCGGCCTGAGGTCCGCGATTCCGCGCGGCGAACCTGCCGGGGTGTCTGCTGTGCTCATGTCGGTCAGTCCCTCCATTGTCCTCGTGCGACGAGGACTTCCTTGAGCACGTCGGTGCGGTCGGTCATCAGTCCGTCGACGCCGAGGTCGAGCAGCTCGTGCATCTCCTCGGGCTCGTCCACCGTCCACACGTGCACAGGTCGCCGCGCTGCGTGGGCGCGGGCGACCAGCTCGGCGGTGACGACCCGCACCGGGCCGCGGCGGTGCGGCACCTGCAGCACCTCGCCGTGGCCGCGCAGCCGCCTGGAGAGCGCCCGGGTGGGTGCGAAGCGCAGCCCGGCGACCGCCGCCGGCGCGCAGGCGGTGGCGACCGGGCGGTCGGTGGTCCGACGGAAGGCCGCGATGCGTGCTTCCGAGAACGCGCCGACGCAGACCCGGTCGTGGGAGGCCGTGCGACGGATGAGATCGGCCAACGGTGCCACGGCGGCGCCCGACTTGAGGTCGATGTTGAAGCGGGCTCCAGGGAACGCCTCCATCAACGAGACGAGCGTGGGGATCTCCTCGCGGCCGCCGATCCGCGCATGCCGCAGGTCGGCGTGGGCCAGGTCGGCGATCCTGCCCCTCGTGTCGGTGACCCGGTCCAGGACGTCGTCGTGGAAGGCCATGAGCACGCCGTCGCGCGTCGCGTGCACATCGGTCTCGAGGTAGCGGAAACCCAGGGACACCGCGTGCTCGAAGGCAGCGAAGGTGTTCTCCAGGCCGATCAGGTCGGGATGGGTTGCCCCGCCGCGGTGCGCGAACGCCTGGACCGCGCAGGGCTGGTCGAGCCCGTCGTCGAGGTAGGCGAAGCCGGTCCTGGGACGCGTCACCCGTGAAGTATCAAGGTTCACAGAATGATCGTGGCGCAGAATCGCGGCACGCACATGGGCGTTGCTACTCAGCAGGCCGGGTTGCCCCGCGAGTATCGTCGGCCCCATGGATTCCACCGACCAGAACCGACGTACCGCGTCCGATGAGATGTCCTGCCCCCAGTGTCAGTCGACGCTCGCTGAGCGCAACGTCGGGGACGTGACCGTCCACCAGTGCGGGTCCTGCTCCGGCATCTTCTTGAAGCGTGCGGAGCTGTGGAACCTCGTGGACGCCGAGAACGACTGGCACGCCGGTCGCGACTCCGGCCCGGTCACCCAGCCGCTGCCCCGGATCACCGCCGACATGACCGCGCCACCGCCGTCGTCGCCGAAGGCGTCCCGGGCCTACATCGAGGCGCTCTTCGGCTAGACCCGCATCGGGTGGTCGAGCCGCACCGGGTGGTCGAGCCGCACCGGTGGTCGAGCCGCGACCACGCTCATTGATCTCGACAAGCTCGATCAGCCGGTCGGGTGGTCGAGCCTGTCGAGACCACGCTCCTTGATCTCGACAAGCCCGATCAGCCGGTCGGGTGGTCGAGCCTGTCGAGACCACGCTCTTGATCTCGACAAGCTCGATCAGCCGAGCTGCATGATCTCGACAAGCTCGATCAGCCGAGCTGCTCGATCAGCCGAGCTCCTCAGATGGCTGAATTGAAGGCGACATCCTGCGGGGCTCGCCTGCGGCACACCACTCGCTGCGCTCGCGGCGTACCTCCAGCTCACTCCTCAGATGTCGCGGAAGGTCTCGATGCTGGCGCCGAGGCCGTTCAGGCGCTCCGCGAGGTCCTGGTAGCCACGGTTGATGACGTAGACCGAACGCAGCACCGACGTCCCCTTGGACGCCATCATCGCGAGCAGGATCACCACAGCCGGCCGCAACGCCGGGGGACAGACGACCTCGGCGCCCGACCAGTGGGTGGGCCCCTCGATCATCACCCGGTGCGGGTCGAGCAGCTTGACCGCGGCGCCGAGCTTGGTGAGCTCGGTGAGGTAGATGGCGCGGTTCTCGTAGACCCAGTCGTGGAGCAGCGTCTGCCCCTCGGCGGCGGCGGCGATCACCGCGAAGAACGGCAGGTTGTCGATGTTGAGCCCGGGGAAGGGCATCGGGTGGATCTTGTCGATGGGGGAGTGCAGCGAGGAGACCTTGGTGGTCAGGTCGACCAGGCGCGTCTGGCCGTTGTCGGCGACGTACTCCTCGGAGCGCTCGTAGACGAAGCCCATCTCCTCCAGCAGCGCGAGCTCGATCTCCAGGAACTCGATCGGGGCGCGGCGGATGGTGATCTCCGAGCTGGTCACGATCGCTGCCGCGAGCAGGGACATCGCCTCGATCGGGTCCTCCGAGGGGGAGTAGTCCACGTCCACGTCGATCTCCGCGCGGCCGTGCACGGTCAGCGTCGTCGTGCCGATGCCGTCGATGCGCACCCCGAGCTTCTCGAGGTAGAAGCACAGGTCCTGGACCATGTAGTTGGGGCTGGCGTTGCGGATCACCGTCACGCCGGGCTCGAGTGCAGCGCCGAGCAGCGCGTTCTCCGTCACGGTGTCGCCGCGCTCGGTGAGCACGATCGGGCGGGTCGGTGAGACGCCGCTGCTGACGGTGGCGTGGTAGCTGCCCTCGGTCGCCTTGACCTCCAGGCCGAACGGGCGCAGCGCCGCCATGTGCGGCTCCACCGTGCGGGTGCCGAGGTCGCAGCCGCCGGCGTAGGGCAGCTCGAAGGTCTCCTCGCGGTGCAGGAGGGGGCCGAGGAACATGATGATCGAGCGGGTACGGCGGGCAGCCGCCTCGTCGATGGCAGCCAGGTCGAGCGTGGCGGGCGGCACGATCTCCAGGTCGTTGTCCTCGTTGAGCCAGGTGGTCTCGACGCCGATGCTGTGGAGCACCTCGAGCAGCCGGTTGACCTCCTCGATCCGGGCGACCCGGCGCAGCGTCGTCCGGCCCTTGTTGAGCAGGGACGCGCACAGCAGGGCGACGCCGGCGTTCTTGGAGGACTTGACGTCGATCGAGCCCGAGAGCGTCGTGGGTCCGGTGACCCGCAGGTGGGTCGGACCGACGGTGCCGACCGAGACCAACTCCGAGTCGAGGGCCTCACCGATCCGGGCGATCATCTCCAGGGAGAGGTTCTGATGGCCCCGCTCGATCCGGTTGACGGCGCTCTGGCTGGTGCTCAGCACGTCGGCGAGCTGCGTCTGGGTCCAGCCACGGTGCTTGCGCGCGTCGCGGATGAGGTTCCCGATCCGGGAGGGATAGTCGGTCATAGGCCGAGACGATATCTCAGATATGAGATAGATCAAGACAGGCGGGCGAGCTCGGCGACCAGGTCGGCCCGCAGGCCGTCGTGCTGGGGCCCCAGCACGGTCTGGGGGAGCGGGTCGTGCCAGCGGTCCAGGGGATGCAGGGCGACGGGTCTCCAGGTGTGGTCGGCGCCCTCCCAGTCGTAGCGCGGCCAGACGTGCGCGTGCAGGAAGGCGTCGTGGTTGCCCTGGATCTCCAGGTTGATCCGGCGGAAAGCCGGGTCACGTCGCGCGCAGACGTTCTGCACCGCCTCGGCCAGGCGTTCGGCGCCGGCCAGGAAACCGAGGCGACGCTCGCGTGGCAGGTCGGTGAGCCGGTCCGCGCCGGGGGTGTCGGTGATGAAGACGCAGTAGCCGGGCAGGAACTGGATGTCGCCGATCACCGCGAAGCCGTCGTCGAGCCGTGCCAGCACGGTCGGGTTCTCGCCGCGCAGGGCAGCGCCGACCCGGTCCTTCCTCCAGTCCTCGGCCACCGAGGCATTCTGTCCGAGCGCGTCCTGGGGTCCGCCGCACCAGGGGGCGTGTCGTTCGTCTCTTCGGCAGCGACGCCGTTTCGAGTGCACGGGTGGGGGCAGGATCGACGTCATGCGTGCAACGACGATCCATGCTCCCGGCGACATCCGCCTCGAGGAGCGCCCGGCCCCCACCATCGACGAGCCTCACCAGGCGATCGTCAAGGTGGTTGCCGGCTGCGTGTGCGGCTCCGACCTGTGGCCCTACCGCGGGGAGAACCCGATCGACGCCGGCTCCACGATCGGTCACGAGTGCGTCGGCGTGATCGAGGAGGTCGGCAAGGAAGTCCGCGCGTTCAAGCCGGGCGACTTCGTGATCGTGCCGTTCGTGCATGCTGACAACACCTGCCCCCACTGCGTCGCGGGCATGACCTCGGCGTGCCGGCATCAAGGCTTCACCGCGAGCGGGCAGGCGGAGTACTCCTTGGTCCATCAGGCCGATGGCTCCCTGGTCAAGACGGACGGGATGCCCGACGACTCCCTGATCCCCTCGCTGCTCACCCTTTCCGACGTGATGGCGACCGGCTGGCACGCCGCCGTCGCCGCCGGGGTGAAGCCGGGGTCGACCGCGGTCGTCGTCGGTGACGGCGCCGTGGGCCTGTGCGGCGTCCTTGCCGCCTCGCAGCTCGGTGCCGAGCGCGTGGTGGCGATGTCACGCCACGAGTCCCGGCAGAAGATCGCCGAGCAGTTCGGTGCGACCCACGTGATCGCCGAGCGGGGCGACGACGGTGAGCAGCAGGTGCTCGACCTCACGGACGGAGTGGGCGCCGACGCGGTGCTCGAGTGCGTGGGCAACGACGGCGCCATCAAGACCGCCTTCAATGTCGCTCGCCCGGGATCGACGGTCGGTTTCGTCGGAGCACCGCACGGCGTCGAGCTGCCGATCCGGCGGATGTTCGGCAAGAACATCGGCCTGGCCGGAGGGATGGCGCCGGTGAGGACCTACCTTCCCGACCTGCTCCACCGGGTGCTGGAGGGCCAGATCGACCCGGGGCTGGTGTTCGACCTCACCCTGCCGCTGGAGGACGTGGCCGAGGGCTACCGCGCGATGGACGAGCGTCGCGCGATCAAGGTGCTGCTGCAGCCCTGAGCGCAAGCACGGTCAAGCCGTTGGGCTCGTCCATGTCCTAACGTCGGGGCATGGACGAGACGCCAGCTGAGATCGCCGCGTTGCAGGACCTGCTCGACCGGTCCCATGCCGCCGCGACCGACCACCTGCGCGACATCATCCAGGGCGACCGCCGACTCAGCGCGGAAGACCTGGTGGCCCTTCTGACCGGGATGCGGGTGCTGTCGCTGGCCACGGTGACCGCCCAGGGTCATCCCAGGATCAGCGCGGTGGACGGCCACTTCCTGCACGCCACCTGGTCGTTCAGCACCAGTGGCACCGCCGCCAAGGCTCGTCACATGAGCGCGCGCCCCGACGTGAGCGTGGCTCACGTGGACAACGAGGAGCTGGCGGTCTTCAGTCACGGACGGGTGGAGCCGCTGGCCGAGGGCGACCCCGAGTGGGACGAGACGCTCGCGCACTGGACCGGCCACTACGGCAGCTCACCGCTCACCTGGGGCGAGTCGATCGTGCTCTACCGCTACCGTCCGCACTGGATGGTCGGCTACGCCTGGAAGCGGGAGGAGCTGCTGGCGAAGCGGGGGCTGGCCCCGTGACGACGTTCGCGGAGGTGGAAGCACAGGTGCTCGCCTGGCCGGAGACCACGGTGACGCCGTCGTACGGCGGCTTCCCCGCCCTGCGGGTCAACAAGAAGCTGTTCGCCTGGCTGCGTGGCCAGATGGCAGACGAGCTCGACGACCTCACCGGAGAGCCGTACGGCGAGATCCTCATGGTCGGCGTGGCCGACCTGGGCGAGAAGGAAGCGCTCCTCGCCGACGATCCCGGCGTGTTCCTCACCGTGCCGCACTACGACGGCCACCCCAGCGTCCTGGTCCGCCTCACGCGGGTGGATGACGACGTCCTTCGCGAGCTCCTGCTCGATGCGTGGTTGCGCGCCGCGCCCAAGCGAGCGGTGCGGGCCTGGGACGCCGAGTTCGGGCCCATGACCACCGGGGAGTGACGCGTTATGTCAGGTACCTGACCGCTGTCGATATCGAGTGCCATCCTGTCGGCCCTGCTACGTCGACCTTGCGTGACGCGCAACTGCGTGGCGTGGAGGGTGTGGAGTGCCTCGTGTTCGAGGGAGTGGTGGTTCCACGACACCGAGCGTGACGTGGCCGTGTGGGAGCAGCGGTTGGGTGGCCCGGTAGCTGATCGCCCTCTCAGGCGAGATCGCCGATAAGCGACATTATGTCAACATCCACGGAGAGGGAGGCGTTGACTCTCGCGCAGACGCGGGAGCGGCTCCCTGCACTCGAACGGCTCAGGACGAACCTGCGACAACCCGTCGGCGGTGAGCGTCCGGTGGTTGAGGAGCCGAGCCGCTAGGCGAGGCATCTCGAAACCACCGCACGGACGCGCTCGGGTGAGGGTGGTTTCGAGACGGGCTCCGCTGGCGCTCCGCCCTCCTCAACCACCGTGGGGGTCCGGTGGTTGAGGAGCGAACGAAGTGAGCGTCTCGAAACCACCGCACGGACGCGCTCGGGTGAGGGTGGTTTCGAGACGGGCTCCGCTGGCGCTCCGCCCTCCTCAACCACCGTGGGGGTCCGGTGGTTGAGGAGCGAACGAAGTGAGCGTCTCGAAACCACCGCACGGACGCGCTCGGTTGAGGGGCGGTTTCGAGACGGGCTCCGCTGGCGCTCCGCCCTCCTCAACCACCGTGGGGTCCGGTGGTTCCTCTGCCGCGCCTGAAGGGGATCGCGGCGATGGCGTGGCAGAGCCGGCCGTAATCTGTGCCCCATGACCGGCGGCGTGGAGACCCTGCGCGCCAAGCATGCCGTCAGCGTCGTGTTCGTGCTCAACGGTCTCGCCTTCGCCTCCTGGGTGTCGCGCGTGCCGGCCATCCGCGACAGTCTCGATCTCACGCCGGGCAAGGTCGGGCTGCTGCTGCTGTGCCTCTCCGCCGGTACGGCGCTCGCACTCCCCCTGTCGGGCGCCGTCGTCTCCCGGCTCGGCCCGGCACGCAGCGTCGCCGCCATGGCCGCCTTCGTCACGCTGGGACTGCTCGTGATGGCTGCGGGGCTCGCCGTGAGCGCCGTCCCGATGGTCGGTGGCGCGATGTTCGTCTACGGCATCGGAACCTCTGGTTGGGACGTCGCGATGAATGTCGAGGCGGCCGATGTCGAGCGGAGGGTCGGGCGCACGCTGATGCCACGGTTCCACGCGGGCTTCAGCGCCGGGACGGTGGCGGGGGCGCTCGTGGGAGCCGGCTCCGCCCTGCTGGGGGTCGCACTCCCCCTGCAGCTGATCGGGATCGCGCTCGTCGTGGTGCTCCTCGGCCCGTGGACGACGCGCTGGTTCACACCGGTCGCGGTCGTCGACCCCGACGCTGCCCCCGGCCCCGGGGTGCTCGACGCGTGGCGCGAGCCCCGCACGCTGATGATCGGGCTCGTCGTGCTCTCCTTCGCGCTCTCCGAGGGTGTGGCCAACGACTGGGTCGCTCTCGCCCTCGTGGACGGCTACGGCGCCGCAGAGTCGGTGGCCGCGGCGGGATACGCCGTCTTCGTCACCGCGATGACGCTCGGGCGGCTGGTGGGTGGGTCCGTCGTGGAGCGGATCGGCCGGGTCGCGACCCTCCGGATCACCGGACTCCTGGTCGCCGTGGGCGTGGCCGTGGTCGTGTGGTCGCCGGGGCTCCCCGGTGCGCTCGTCGGCGCCGGCCTGTGGGGCGTCGGCGCCTCGCTCGGTTTCCCACTCGGGATGAGTGCGGCCGCCGACGATGAGCATCGCTCGGCCCATCGCGTCTCGGTGGTGAGCTCCATCGGTTACACGGCCTTCCTCGGTGGCCCGCCGCTCGTCGGGCTGCTCGCCGACTCGCTCGGCGTTCGGCAGGCGATCGTCGTGGCTGTCCTGGCCGGTCTCGCCGGTGCCCTTCTCGCGCGGGCAACCCTTCCCGCCGTCTCCGAGCCGGACGCCACCGACCACGCGTTACCGTGAGCCGCATGCGCCTGCCCGTCCCCGGTCCCCGTGACGTCAAGCAGCTGGTCGAGCGGGGCGGCGACGCGCTCGAACAGCTGCTCGGCGCCGTACCCCGCCTCGGCCGGCTGCTCGACGACGCCGAGGCCCTCCTCGGCCGGGTCGATGCCCTGGTCAGCGACATCGACGCGACCCGCTCCGCCGCCGATGCGGTGGTCGAGCGCACGGACGCGACGGTCAGTCACGCCGACGCGATCATCTCGAGGCTGACCCCGCTCACGGATCGGCTCGGAGCCCTGCTGGACCGGCTCGAGCCACCCCTGACCGCCCTGCAGCCCACGCTGGAGCGTCTCGCGGAGACGACCGCCCCGAGCGAGGTCGACGCGATGGTGACGCTCGTCGACCACCTGCCGGCCCTGGCCGTGAAGATGGAGACCGACATCGTCCCCGTCCTCGACAGTCTCGGCAGTGTCGCACCCGACCTGCACGACCTGCTCGACATCTCTCGCGAGCTCAACGACATGCTCGGCCAGATCCCCGGGATGGGCCGTGTGAAGCGTCGGGTCGACGAGCAGCAGGAGGCCGAGGGCCGGGGGTGAGAGACCTCACTCCCCGCATGCCGGCGGTGACCGTGGGTACGACGAGGGCGAACCCCCGATCGTCCTACGAAAGGTGTGACACCCGTGACCACCGCGCAGAACGACACCCGCAAGGTCGCCTTCCTCGTCGCCGCCGAGGGCATCGAACGTGTCGAGCTGACCGAGCCGTGGCAGGCCGTCGCCGACGCGGGCTTCGAGCCGGTGCTCCTCTCCCCCGAGGCCGGCGAGGTGCAGACCTTCGACCACCTCGACAAGGCGTCGACCCAGGCAGTGGACGTGCGCGTCACCGATGCCTCGGTCGAGGACTACGCAGCACTCGTCCTGCCTGGCGGGGTGGCGAACCCCGACGCGTTGCGGATGGATGAGGAGGCCGTCGCCTTCGCCCGGGACTTCCTGGCGTCCGGAAGGCCGCTGGCGGCCATCTGCCACGCAGCGTGGACCCTCGTCGAGGGTGACGTGCTCCGCGGCCGCTCCCTGACGAGCTGGCCGAGCCTGCGCACCGACATCACCAACGCGGGCGGTCAGTGGACCGACGAGAAGGTCGTCGTGGACGGCAACCTGATCACCAGCCGCAACCCCGGTGACCTCCCGGCGTTCGTCTCCGCCCTCCTCGAGGCGCTCCAGCACGGCTCCGCAGCCGCGGCGAGCTGATCACGCCGCTTCTCGTCCCGGGACACCCATCCTCGGGGTGTTCACGGACGAACCGGACACATGGGACTCCTCGCTGACGCCTCGGCCTTCCTGATCCAGCGGTCGGCGTCCGCGTCGGTCCGGTACGGCGACAGCCTCTCCTTCGAGGGTCGAGACCTGCCCGGGCCGGAGCCCATCCGGGTGCCCACGCGGCGCGGCTGGGTGACGGTTCACGTCTACCGCCCCTCCGGGGTGGAGCGTCCGCCGGTCTATGTGCACGCCCACGGGGGCGCCTTCATGATGCGCTTCCCGGAGATGGACGACTTCTTCTGCCGCCACGTGGCCGCCGTCTGCGGGGCCCTCGTGCTCAACGTCGACTACGACGTGGCTCCGCAGGTCCGCTACCCGGTGGCCCACCAGCAGCTGCATGACGTGGCCTCCTGGGCCACCGGGCACGGCTCCGAGCTCCGCGCGGACGGGTCGCGGGTCGCCCTCGGCGGCTTCAGCGCCGGTGGCAACCTGGCTGCGGCTGCGGCGCTGGAGGCCCGCGACCTGGGCACCTTCACCCCGGCGCTGCAGCTCCTGGCGGTGCCCGTCCTCGACGTCGCCACTCCGCTGGCCCGGGGCGCCCGCACCGCGGGCTCGATGATCACCCCGCGGGTCCAGAGGCTCGTGCGCAAGACCTACTTCCGCGACAGTGCCCGCCGCGCCGAGCCCTATGCCTCTCCGCTGCTCGCGCCCGACCTCGCGGGGGTTGCTCCCGCCGTGGTGCTCACGGCTGCCCGGGACGCCCTGCGCGGGACCGGAGACCGTTACGCGCTGCGCCTGGCCGAGGCCGGCGTACCCGTCACGCACCACGTCGTGCCGGAGCGCGACCACTACTTCCTCGACGGACCTCGGGCGCAGTCTCGGGGAACGCTCGACCTGCTCACGGACTCTCTCGAGACAGCGTTCGGCCGGACCGTGGGGCGCACGGAGTAGTTTCTTCCGGTGAGCAGCCACGGTCCCTTCTCCTCCCGCAGCCTCCGAAGCGACCTCGTCTCCAGCCTCCCCGCCGCGGGGATGCTGCTGGGTGCGGTCGTCGGCATCCTGGGAGGATTCGCCGGTGTCCAAGGCGGCCCGGTTGGTCTGGGCGGCCTGGGCATCCTGGCCGGCCTCGTGACCGGCCTCCTGCTGCGACACGCCCTCGGAACTGCATCGGAGGATGAGCGATGAGTCCGCTCGACGACCTCGCGACACCGGCGTTGGTCGTCGACACCGACATCCTGCAGCGCAACATCGAGGAAATGGCGTCGTACGCCGCAGCGGCCGGGATCGCGCTGCGGCCGCACGCCAAGACCCACAAGGCCCCCCAGATCGCCGATCGCCAACGCGCAGCCGGTGCCACCGGCCTCACCGTCGCCACCGTCGGGGAGGCGGAGGTCTTCGCCGACGCCGGCCACAGCGACCTCTTCATCGCCTATCCGTTGTGGCTCGACGCGGCCCGCACCTCGCGGGTGCGTGCGCTCCTCGACCGCGCACGGCTGACCGTCGGGGTCGACTCCCCTGACGCTGCCCGACGGATCGCCGCCCAGCTCGGCGAGGACGCCGGACGCCTGCGCGTGATGGTCGAGGTCGACTGCGGCCACCACCGCAGCGGTGCGCCACCAGAGGACGCGGGCTCAGTGGCCGATGCCGCCCGCCAGGTCGGCCTGCGGGTCCACGGTGTCTTCACCTTCCCGGGACACTCCTACTCCCCCGGCGCGCGAGACGACGTGGCGGCTCAGGAGGGCGCCGCCCTGACCCGCGCGGCAGCCGGACTGCGCCGACAGGGCATCGAGGTGTCCGTCGTCAGCGGGGGGTCCACCCCCACGGCCACGGCGACGACCCGCACCCCGGGAGCTTTGACCGAGCTGCGGCCCGGCGTCTACGTCTTCGGCGACGCCCAGCAGTGGGAGCTCGGCACCATCGGGCCCGACAGGATCGCCCTGACCTGCTTGACGACGGTCGTCAGCCACTCAGGCGGCCGAGTGGTCCTCGACGCGGGCAGCAAGATCCTCGGGGCCGACCGGCCGACCTGGGCGACCGGCCACGGGCGGCTGCTGGACCATCCCGGCGCCCGGATCGGGCTGCTCTCGGAGCATCATGCGGTGATCGACTGGGACCAGGGCCCGATCCCGCCGCTGGGCAGCCGTCTGCGCGTCGTACCGAACCACGTCTGCAACGCGGTCAACCTGGTCGACGAGCTCCTTGCCGTCAGCGACGGTGCCCTGGTGGGCGTGTGGCCGGTCGCCGCGCGCGGGGCCAACACGTGACCGACCTGGTGATCTTCGACTGCGACGGCGTCCTCGTCGACAGCGAGCGACTGACCACCCGCATCGAGGCGCGGGTGCTGACCGAGCTGGGTTGGCCGGTGTCGGTCGAGGAGGTGGTCGCCCGCTGGATGGGGGGTACGTCGCACGCGCAGCTGCGCGACGTCGCCGACCGCCTCGGTGCCGAGGCGGCGACGGCGTTCGACGAACAGACCTCCCGCGAGCTCCGCACGGCCTTCGAGACCGAGCTGACCGCGGTGGAGGGCGTCGTGGGCCTGCTCGACCACCTCGACGCAACTGGCGTCGCGACCTGTGTCGCCTCCAGCGGGACCCACGCCAAGATGGGTCTGACCCTCGGGGTCACCGGGCTGGCCGAACGGTTCGCGGGCCGGATCCACAGCGGCACCGAGGTCGCCCGCGGCAAGCCCGCGCCCGACCTGTTCGTGCACGCGGCGGGCCGGATGGGCGTCGATCCGTCGCGTTGCACGGTGGTCGAGGACAGCGTCCTCGGCGTACGGGCGGGTGTGGCCGCCGGGATGACCGTCTACGGTTTCGGCGGCGGGCTGTCCTCGACAGACGCACTCGAGGAGGCGGGCGCCATCGTCTTCGAGGAGATGAGCGACCTGGTGCCCCTGCTGACCCACTCGTCCTGAAGGATCGCGTAGTCGGCCTCGGTGCTCCACTCCCCCTTGAACCACGTGTGCTCGACGAGCACCGCCTCGCGGCGCATGCCGAGCCGCTCGAGCACGGCTGCCGAGGCGGCGTTGCGGGCGTCGAGGCGGGCGATGACCCGGTGCAGGTCGAGGGTGTCGAAGGCGATCTCCAGCAGCGCGTTGGCCCCCTCGGTGGCCAGCCCCCTCCCCCAGAAGTCGGGGTGCAGCACGTAGCCCACCTCGCCACGACGGTGCTCCCGGCTGCGCAGGAACAACACGAGCTCCCCCACCAGCCGACCGCTGTCCGCGTCGAACGCGGCGAGCGTCAGGCCACTCGTCATCCTGGTCGAGCCGCACGGTCTGGTGCTTCACCAGCGCTGCGGTCGAGGCGGGCAGGTCGCGCGTCTCCCAGGGCAGGTACCGCGAGACGTCGTCGCGACTGTGCAGGTCGTGGAAGGCCTCCACGTCGTCGAGCCGGTAGGGCCGCAGGCGCAGCCGCGCCGTCTCGCCGCGGTAGCCGGAGAAGTCCACCCGGGCACTCTGCCACAGGCGGGGGTCCCAGGAGATTCCCACGGTCCCGTGGGAATCTTCTACACCGGTGGCTCCTACGATCGAGGCGTGCGCACCGTCTTCGACCCGGCCGATCCCGACCTCAACTTCTACTCACTGCTCACCGCCCTGGTGGTGCCGCGTCCGATCGCCTGGATCAGCACCATCGCGGCTGACGGCACCCCCAACCTGGCGCCGCACTCCTTCTTCTCGGTCGCCTCCGCGCGCCCCCCGATCGTCTCGTTCACCTCCGTCGGCACCAAGGACACGTTGCGCAACGTGGTGGAGACCGGCGAGTTCGTGATCAACCTCGCGCCGGCGCGGCTGATCGACCAGGTCAACAACTCCTCGGCGCGCTTCGACCCGGACGTCAGCGAGGCCACGCAGCTCGACATCGCGCTCGAGCCCAGCGAGGTGGTCGCGGCCCCGCGCGTGGCGGCCTCCCCGGCTTCGCTGGAGTGTCGCCTGCACAGCACGATCCCCCTCGGTGAGTCCACGCTGGTCCTCGGAGAGGTGATCCGGGCGACGGTCGATCCGGCCACGCTGGTCGGCGGGCACCCGGACTACGACAGGCTGGACCCGCTGTCGCGGCTGGGCAGGAACGAGTGGGGCCTGCACGCCGAGGTCGTCTCGATCGACCGCCCGCGCCGTCCCCGCGACATCGCCTCGTCCTAGCAGTTGCCCAGCAACGCCGCCGGGTCGAACAGGTCGGGCAGATCCGCCCGCAGCACCGGGTCGGCGACATGGTCGCGGACCTGCTCGGTGCCGACCTCGCGGACGGGATCGCCCAGGGCGTACGTCGTCTGCTCGACGTCCCAGGCCAGGACCACCCCGGGTGGCTCGCTGGTCGACGCCTGGAGCACCTCGATGGTCCCGTCGGGGCCGCAGCGCACCGTCATCGGGGCCATCCCGCCGTCGGTGGCGACGAACGGGATCAGGGGCCGGTCGTCCACCGTGATCTCCTGGCCGTCAGGCACCCGGAAGAGGTGGGGCTGGAAGCCGCCACGTGGGTGCTGAGAGCTGTCGACCCGGATCAGGGCAGCGCTCTCGGCCCCACGCAGGCTCACGACCTGGATCGTCGACGGGTCGAGGTCCAGACCCGACACGTCCGCGCCGCTCACCCCGGAGCCGGTGCGGGCAACCAGGCCTCCGCCGCAGGGACCCGAGGTGGGCAGCTTGATCTCCGTGGGCCCCGTGGACCCCGACGAGACCGTCCCGACTCTCGTCACGGGGGCATCGGCGTCCTCGAACGCCGCGACGGTGCAGTCCTTCCACCGACTCGGGGAGGGTCCGGACTCGGATGCTGCCGGGTCGGCGACGTCAGCGCGACCGTCCCGGCCGGTCGAGGCGTCCTGGCCGCACCCGGTCAGGACGAGCGCGAGGGGCACGATCGCCAGTGCGACCGAGGGGCCGATCCAGCGGTCGTTCGGTCGAGCAGGCGTGCTGCGGGTCCTGGTGCGCATGGAGGTCGGACGCAGGCTCACGCCGAGGGGTTCCCTCGCGTGCTGATCCGGGTCACCCGGCGCAGGCTGTCCAGGGTCCCCGCGAGGAGCCCGCGCAGGCCACTGTCGAAGGCGGACCGTGGGATCGCCGCCTCGGCGGCAGCAGTGAGCTCGAGCACGACACCGCCGACCATCAGGCCCGCGATCAGGTCGGCGAACCAGTGCCAGTTCAACGACAGGGACACCACGACCATGAGCACGGAGAGCACGGCGACCGCTGACCAGAGCAAGGCATACGCCCGCCCGCTGACGCCGTAGTAGCGGCCGAGGAGGAACACCGCGAGGCCGTAGACGAGCACGATGTTCGCCGTGTGACCCGACGGGTAGGCCATCCCCCCGATGAAGAACGACGGGTCCGCGAGCGCCGGCTGACCACGACCGAGCGCCAGCTTGAGGATCAGCACCAGCAGGTTCAAGGTGAAGACCGAGCCGGCAGCGACCACCGCAGGGCGCCAGCTCCGGTGGCGGCGGCAGCACGCCCACACCACCACGGCCAGCACGGGCAGGGAGACCGCCCGTTGGCCCACGCGGTCCAGGACCTGCAGCACCGGGACCCAGCCGGCCGGGGGCCGGGCGAGGTTGAAGTAGGCGTCGAAGGCCACGAGCCGACCCATCGCCAACCACGTGAAGGCCCAGAATGCGAGGAACAGGAAGCCGGCCAGGGCGAGCGCCGACGACGTCTCGCTCGTCCAACCCTCGTGGCGCCCGGGCAGGTCGCCGGGCGCGGCTCCTCGCTCGTTCACCCAGCCTCCGCTCGCTCCCGGCCAGCCGACGATCCAGCCGCACCGTTGTCCGCCAAATATAGGCTTCACCGTGTGACCAGAGATCGTCGACCCGGACCGTCCGTGCGGACCCGCGTCCACGAGGTCGGATCCACCGGGAGCCAGGCGCGCGAGGACCGGTTGGCCACCGAGGAGCCTCTGGAGATCCGGCTCGCCTGGCCCGGGTCGCCGGCACGCCGGATCGCGGTGACGATGCGCACGCCCGGCCACGACTTCGAGCTCGCGACCGGATTCCTGCGTGCCGAGGGTGTCCTCGCACGCTCCGACCACCTCCACCGGGTCGCCTACTGCACCGATGTCGAGCTCACCGGTGAGCAGGAGTTCAACGTCGTGACGGTCGAGCTCGCCGGCACCCCCCTCCGCGAGCCACCGGCCCGCTACGCAGGCCTCTCGGCGGCGTCCTCCGCCTGCGGGGTCTGTGGCACCGAGAGCATCGAGGACGTGCTCGCGCTCGCGCGTTCCGACGCGGGCACGTCGCACCCCGACCTCGTGGTCGACGCGGGGGTCGTGCACGTCCTGCCGGAGCGGTTGCGCACGGCCCAGCGGGTCTTCGACTCGACCGGGGGGCTGCACGCTGCGGGGCTGTTCACCGTCGATGGTGACCCGATCGTGGTGCGGGAGGACATCGGCCGGCACAACGCCGTCGACAAGGTGGTCGGTGCGCGCGTCCTGGCCGGCGAGAGTCCGGACGCGCCACTGCTCGTCGTCAGCGGACGGATCGGCTTCGAGATCGTGCAGAAGGCCGTGGCCGCGGGCGTCGGTGTGCTGGTGGCGGTCGGAGCACCGTCCAGCCTGGCGGTGGACCTGGCCCGTCGCGCGGGGCTGTGCGCGGTGGGTTTCGCCGCCCCGGAGCGGTTCGTCGTCTACACCGCACCCGAGCGTCTCGGCGTGTGAGCCGGGCAGTGTCGGCGCGCGCGATTAGCGTGGGCTCCGATGCGCATCCTCCACACCTCTGACTGGCACCTGGGGCGGACCTTCCACCAGGTGGGGCTCCTCGATGCCCAGGCAGCGTTCATCGACCACCTGCTGTCCACCGTCGAAGCCGCCGAGGTCGACCTCGTGGTCGTGTCCGGTGACATCTACGACCGGGCGCTGCCCCCCGTCGACGCCGTCGAGCTGGCAGATGAGACCTTCGCCCGGCTGGCCGCCTCGCGGGCACAGGTCGTCGTGACCAGCGGCAACCATGACTCCCACATCCGGCTCGGCTTCAACTCACGCCTGGCAGACGCGGCCGGCGTGCACCTGCGCACCCGCTGGCAGGAGATCGGCACTCCCGTCCTGGTCGACGACGCGCACGGCCCCGTCGCCGTCTACGGGCTGCCCTACCTCGAGCCCGACGCTGTGCGCGGCCCGTGGCAGCTGGAGAGCCGCAGCCATGCGGCCGCTCTCCAGGAGGCGATGGCACGCGTGCACGCCGACCTCGACCGCCGCCCCGGCACGCGCTCGGTCGTGATGGCACACGCCTTCGTCGCCGGATCGCCGGAGGCCGCCCCTTCACTGGCGAGCGACAGCGAACGTGACATCTCCGTCGGCGGGGTCCAGATCGCCCCGACGAGCCTGTTCGGCGGCGTGGACTACGCCGCTCTCGGGCACCTCCACGGCCGCGCCACGCTGACCGACTCCATCCGCTACAGCGGCTCCCCCTTGGCCTACTCCTTCTCCGAGGCCGGGCACACCAAGGGCTCCTGGCTGGTGGAGCTGGGTCCCAACGGACTCGCGGAGGTCGAGTTCGTGCCGTCTCCGGTCCCTCGTCGCCTGCGCAGCCTGCGGGGCCGGCTCAGCGACCTGCTGGCCGATCCGAAGCTCACCGAGGCAGAGGACTGCTGGCTCCAGGTGACCCTCACAGATCCCCGCCGCCCGCTGCACGCCATGGAGCGTCTGCGTGCTCGGTTCCCGCACGCGCTGCTGCTCGCCTTCGAGCCCGAAGGGGTTGCCAGGGCGCGGGGCCCGGTGCTGCCCCGCGTGGACGGCCGCTCCGACCTCGACGTCGCGCTCGGCTTCGTCGCCGAGGTCCGTGAGCTCGAGGCCACGACGGAGGAAGCGCTGCTGCTGCAGCTGGCCTGCGACTCGTGCCGCATCAACGACGACCGTGACGCCGACAGCTTCATCGACGTGGAGCACACCGGATGAGGTTGCACGAGCTCACCGTCGCCGCCTTCGGGCCCTTCGCCGGGCTCCAGCGCGTCGACTTCGACGCGCTCAACGACGCCGGGCTGTTCTTGCTCTCGGGAGCGACCGGGGCCGGCAAGACGAGCATCCTCGACGCGGTCTGCTTCGCCCTCTACGGCCAGGTGCCGGGGGTGCGTGGCGTGAAGACGTTGAAGTCCCAGCACGCACCCGAGGACGCACATCCCGAGGTGATGCTCGACTTCAGCGTCCGCGATCGTCGGTTCGTGATCCGCCGTTCCCCGGAGTGGACCCGACCCAAGCGGCGGGGCGAGGGCATGGCCACGGAAAAGGCACGGGCGACCCTGCGGGAGCTCCGCGCCGATGGTGAGCACCTGCTGAGCTCGCGGGCTGCGGAGGTGGGACAGCTCGTCTCCGACCTCGTCGGGATGCAGGCCGCGCAGTTCCAGCAGGTCGCGATGCTTCCCCAGGGCGAGTTCCAGCGGTTCCTCCAGGCGAGCAGCCAGGAGCGTCATGACGTCCTCCAACGGCTCTTCCACACCGACCGCTTCGCCCGGATCGAGGACTGGGTCGCCGATCAGAGCAAGTCTCGTCGTGAGGCTGCCTCCTCAGGTCAGGCCACCGTGCAGCGTTTGGTCGACAGCCTTGCCGAACGAGCCGGTGTGGAAGTGCCCGAGCAGCTCTCCCCCGACGCCCTGGTGGCCGGTGCAGGCGACGACCTGGTGCTGCCGTGGGGCTCCGAGCTGGTCGCCCGGGCGTCCGCTGCCGAGTCCGCGGCTCGTGTGGCACTGGAGGCCGCCCGGATCGCCGCCGACGGGTCCCGCGCGGCCCTCGAGGACGCCCATCACGTCCACGACCTGCGCCTGCGACGCGCTGCCGCCCAGCGTCAGCTCGATCTCCTCCACGACGACCTCGCGGCGGCAGACGCGGCGAGTGCGGCCCTGGGTGACCATCGTCGGGCCGCAGGATGCCTTCCCCTCCTGGCGGTGCTCGACCAGGCACGCGCCGACGTCGACCTGGCTCACCGTGAGGATCAGCGCAGGACCGCCGCGGCCGCAGCCCGCGACGTGGTGGCCGAGGCTGACGCCGACGACCCTTGGGCGGGGACGGTGGACCACCTCCGTGAGCGCCACCGCCGGGCCATCGCCCTTCGCCCCCTCCTCGACGAAGCCGCAACGGCCCACCAGCGCCTCGAGGAGACCCGGCAGCTCCTCGATGCCGCGACGAGTGCGCGCACGGACGCAGCCGAGCGTCATCACGACCTTCCCGCACGTCGCGGGGCGATCCGGGCGGCTCTCGACGGAGCAGCCCAGGTCGCGGCACGTGCAGAGATGCTCACCTTGCAGATCACCTCGCTCCGCCAGCGGGCCAGAGCGGCGAGCGAGCTGCCGGCCGCCGAGCTGGCCCTGAGCAGCATCGCCGACGGAGTGCGCGATGCACGAGACCGGGTCGGCGACGCGCGCGAGCACCTCCAGGACCTCGTGCAGCGCCGACTCGACGGGATGGCAGCCGAGCTGGCAGGTCGTCTGGTCGAGGGAGCCCCGTGCCTGGTGTGCGGCGGCACCGACCATCCCTCCCTCGCGGCACCCTCCAGCGATGCCGTGACGGCCCAGGAGCAGGACGCGGCCGGCGGCGCTCTCGACCGGGCCCAGCACAGCCTGGCCGAGCTCGTGGACCGCCGGGTGCTGGCCGAACGCCAGACGGCTTCGCTGCGAGAGCTGTCGGCCGGCCGCTCCGCCGAGGTGTGGCACTCCGAGCTGGCCGATGCCGAGGCCGCCCTGGCGGCGAGCCACACCGCCGGCGAGCGAGCGACGGCGCTCGAGCAGACCCTGCGCGAGCTGGAGCTGCAGATCGCCGAGGCGGACCGCACGTTGCGCGAGCAGGACGTCTCGGTCGCCGAGCTCAGCGAATCCCTGCGCGGCCTGACCGAGCGTGCTGCGCGGGCGACGCAGGCCGTCGCGGACGCCTGGGGTGAGCGAGAGGTCGCTCCCGAGGAGCTGCCCGCGATCGTGGAAGCCGCCACAGAGGATCTCGAGGCGGCCGTGCGGGCGCTCGAGGCAAGCCGGGCACGGATCCTGGCGGACACCCGACTCGACGAGCTGCACGCGAAGGCGATCCGCGCCGCTGCCGACCACGGATTCGCCGACCTCGACGTGCTGCGGGCGGCCGTCCTTCCCGAAGGTCGTCGAGACGAGCTCGAGTCCGACCTGTTGAGGCGGGGTCGAGACGAGGCCGCAGCCACGGCCGTCCTCGAGGACCCTGCGGTCGCCGCCCTGGGCGATGGCCCGCCCCCCGATCTGGACGTCCTCGACGAGAGGGCCCGGGCAGCCGCGGCCACAGCCGACGAGGCCGCGCGGACCTTCCACCAGACGGAGGATCGTCTCAGGGCGCTGCGGACCCTCCTCGGGCGTCTCGACGATGCCCTCGTCGCCTGGGCGCCTGCTCGCGAGGCCCATGTCGTGGCCGAGTCCATCTCCCGGCTCGTTCGCGGGATGGGGGGCGACAACCAGCTACAGATGCGGCTCTCGGCCTATGTCCTCGCGACTCGCCTCGACCAGGTGCTCGAGGCCGCCAACGAGCGCTTGTCCCAGCTGCGCGACCAGCGCTACCTGCTCCAACGCACCGGCCGGGCAACCCGCCGTGGGAGTCAGGCGGGCCTCGGCCTCGACGTGCTCGACCAGTGGACCGGTGACACGCGCGACCCCGCGACCCTGTCCGGTGGGGAGACGTTCGTCGTGTCGCTCTCGCTCGCGCTGGGACTCGCCGACGTGGTCACCCATGAGGCAGGCGGCACCGAGATCGAGACGCTCTTCGTCGACGAGGGATTCGGCACCCTCGACCCCGACACGCTGGACGACGTGATGGACCGCCTCGATGGCTTGCGGGCCGGCGGACGCACGGTCGGGGTGGTCAGTCACGTGACCGAGCTGCGCAGCAGGATCCCGATGCAGGTGCACGTGGACAAGACGCCGGCCGGGTCGTCGATCCGCAGCCTGGACTCACGTCGCACCGACCCGGTGCCGGTCGGCTGAGCGTGCCTGTCTCACCGGTCCGCATGCTCGCCGTGATCGACCTCGACGGTGTGCTGGCCGACGTCCGCCACCGCCTCCGCTTCGTGGAGTCGCGTCCCAAGGACTGGGGAGCCTTCTTTCGCGCCGCGCCGGCCGATCCGGTGCTCGAGGAGGGTCGACGGGTGGTCGAGGCGTTGGCCGAGGTGCACGAGGTGGTCTACCTGTCGGGCCGTCCCGAGTACTGCCGCGGCGACACGCTCGACTGGCTGGCGCGGCACCACCTGCCGGCCGCACCGGTGCACCTGCGCCCCTGGGGAGACCACCGGCCGGCCCGCGAGCTCAAGGTCGCCACACTTCGCGAGCTCGCTCGCGAACGCGACATCGCTGTCCTCGTCGACGACGACGCACTGGTGTGTGAGGCTGCGCGCGCGGCCGGCTTCGACGTCCTTCCCGCGACCTGGATGGGGGACGCCCCGAGCCTGATCGAGGCCCAGGAAGTCGACGGGGAGACCTGACGCATCCTCCACAGGACCCGACCACCCTGCCGTGTCTGAGCACGTCCTGCGCCGGATAGATTCTGAGCATGACCTCGTCGCAGATCGATCCGACGTTCTCCGCCCTGCCCTATCGACGGATGGCGGACGCCGCCCTGATGCGGGCCCAGGACTTCCACGTCACCCATGCCGACTTCCGTTTCGAGCGGATCCGATCCCAGGACGTCCGCGTCCGCGACGGCCGGCTCCAGGGTGCCTCGGACACCGAGGATCTCGGCTTTGCCGTGCGGGTGGTCCTCAACGGAGCGTGGGGCTTCGCCTCCGGGGTGGTGCTCACCCCCGACTCCGCCGTGCAGGTCACCGAGACCGCGATCCAGACCGCCCAGGTCGCGGCGGCGATGACGTCCCGCCCGGTGGCGCTGGCACCGGAGCCGGTCCACGGTGACGTCGAGTGGGTGAGCGCCTACCAGATCGACCCGCTCGCCGTACCTCTCGCCGACAAGGTCGACCTCCTCGGCGATCTCTCCCGTCGTCTCTACGACGCGCCCGGGGTCGCCCACTCCAGTGGCCTGCTGAAGCAGGTCGTGGAGAACAAGTTCTACGCCGATCTCGCCGGCACCCTCACCACCCAGCAACGGGTCCGGATCTTGCCCGAGTTCGAGGCCTACGGCTCCGACGAGACGACGGGGACGTTCGACTCGATGCGCACCATCGCTCCCCCGGTCGGCCGCGGCTGGGAGTACCTCGTCGACGGCTCCTACGACTGGGACGCCGCGATCGCAGAGATCCCGGACCTGCTCGCCGAGAAGCTGAAGTCGCCACCGGTAGAGGCAGGACGCTACGACCTCGTGATCCACCCGTCCAACCTGTGGCTCACCATCCACGAGTCGATCGGCCACGCCACCGAGCTGGACCGCGCGCTCGGCTACGAGGCCAACTACGCCGGCACGTCGTTCGCCACGCTCGACCAGCTCAACACTCTGCAGTACGGCTCACCGGTCATGCACGTCACCGGTGACCGCACCGTCGAGCACGGACTGTCCACGGTGGGCTACGACGACGAGGGCGTGCAGACCCAGAGCTGGGACATCGTCCGGGACGGCGTCCTGGTCGGCTACCAGCTCGACCGATCGATGGCTCACGAGCACGGCGCGGCGCTCAACGGAGGACGATCCAACGGCTGCGCCTACGCCGACTCCCCCGGCCACATCCCGATCCAGCGGATGGCCAACGTCTCCTTGCAGCCGGCCGCCGATGGTCCGGACACGGAGGGTCTGATCGGCCAGGTCGAGCGTGGGATCTACGTCGTCGGTGACAAGTCCTGGTCGATCGACATGCAGCGCTACAACTTCCAGTTCACCGCTCAGCGCTTCTACAAGATCCAGGACGGCCGGCTGGCCGGTCAGCTGCGCGACGTCGCCTACCAGGCCACCACGACGGAGTTCTGGAACTCCATGGAGCAGGTCGGCGGGCCCAGCACCTGGGAGCTCGGCGGAGCCATCAACTGTGGCAAGGCCCAGCCGGGGCAGGTCGCGGCGGTCTCGCACGGCTGCCCCACCTCGCTCTTCCGCGACGTCAACGTCCTCAACACCACCAGCGAAGGAGCAGCATGAGCGCCCCCACTCCCCAGGAGCTCGTCGAGCACGCGCTGAAGGCCTCCCGCTCCGACCAGGCCGTGGTGCTGCTGCAGGACTCGACCCGGGCCAACCTGCGCTGGGCCAACAACACGCTGACCACCAACGGCGTCATGCACGACGTGCGGGTGACCGTGGTGGCCTTCAAGGCCGGCGCCGACGGCACCGCGACCGGCTCCGTCTCCGCCAGCGCCGCCTCGGTGGAGCAGGTGCAACGGATCGTCGAGGCGGCAGACGCGGCCGCCGCGGCGGGCAGTCCCGCCGACGACGCCGACGAGCTCGTTCCCGGCGAGGCCGCCCCCGACTGGGAGGAGCTTCCCGGTCGCACCTCCATCGAGGTCTACTCCGACTTCGCGCCCGCGCTCGGGGACGCCTTCGGTCGCGCCAACGCTGACGGCCGGGTGCTCTACGGCTTCGTCGACCATGACGTCACCACGACCTATCTCGGGTCATCCACGGGTCTGCGGCTGCGGCACGTGCAGCCGACCGGCCACTACGGCTGCACCGGAAAGAGCGCTGACCTGAGCACCTCGGCCTGGGTCGGTGGGGCGACCCGCGACTTCACCGACGTCGACGCCCACGACATGGAGGCAGACCTGCTCCGCCGGCTCGGCTGGGCCGAGCGCCGGGTGGACCTCCCCGCCGGGCGCTACGACACCGTGCTGCCGCCCACCGCGGTCTCCGACCTGATGATCTACGCCTACTGGACCGCAGGCGCCCGCGAGGCGCACGACGGGCAGACCGTCTTCTCCCGGCGCGGCGGCGGCACCCGCATCGGAGAAGCGCTGTCCGCGCAGCCGGTGCAGGTCTACTCCGACCCGATGTACCCGGGTATCGGTGCCAGCCCGTTCGTCACCGCGAGCCAGAGCAACAACCTGGAGAGTGTCTTCGACAACGGCTTGCCCCTCGGACGGACCGACTGGGTCAAGGACGGCACGTTGACCTCGCTGCTCCAGACCCGACACTCCGCCGGCATCACCGAGCAGCCGGTCACGCCCTACATCGACAACCTGATCGTCTCGGTGGACGGGGGCACCGGCGACACCGGCGACCTGGTGGCCGGGGTCGAGCGCGGACTCCTGCTGACCTGCCTCTGGTACATCCGGATGGTCGACCCGCAGAGCCTGCTGCTCACCGGCCTGACCCGCGACGGGGTCTATCTGGTGGAGAACGGCGAGGTCACCGGCGCGGTCAACAACTTCCGCTTCAACGAGAGCCCTGTCGGTCTGCTCGACCGGTTCTCGCACGCCTCGGCAACCGAGCTCAGCTTCTCGCGCGAGTGGGGCGACCACTTCCCTCGCACCGCCACGCCCGCGCTCCGCGTCCCGGACTTCAACATGAGCACCGTGTCCCAGGCGCAGTAGGGGTGGATCTACCGCCTCGGCGTACCACCAGGTATCGGGGCACGGCTGTCATAGGGGACGCGCGTGTAGACGAACGTCGCGCACACCAGGTGCGACACCGAGCCGTCCTCATGGCGCCCGACCCGCAGGGTCTCGCCGTGGTGGTAGCCGCTCGTGCCCACGAGGTCGCCGCCTCGCAGCGCGAAGCGGTGCGCCTCCGTGCCGCTGCCGAGCAGCGAGGCCACGACGTGGGTGCCGGACCAGGCGAACGCGAAGCCGGTGTTGCCCCAGTGCCACACCCCGAGCACGTCGCGCACCTCGTCGGGGACGGTCGTGACCGGCTCCCACGCGGGCGGCAGCGTCGGCTCGAGCTCCTCGAGGGTGCTCAGGAGATCGAGCGGAAGCCCCTCGGCCCGCAGCCCGCTGGTGCCGTTGGCGAGCACGACCGCACCGGTTCTCCGCCTGCGGTCGACGAACAGCCCGGCCAGGAAGCCCGGCATCGAGCCCGTGTGGCCGAAGACCATCCCACTGCCTCCGGCGGCGAGCCGGAAGCCGAGGCCGTAGCCGCCGCCCACACCGCCGCTGAGGCTCCCTGACTGCGGCGTGGACATCTCGTCCAGGGACGCCTCGGCGAGCACCTCGCTCGCGCCACCGGCCAGGAAGGCCGCATAGCGCGCCAGGTCCTCGACCGTGCTCCAGACCTGTCCGGCCGGTGCCATCGCCCCGGCGTCGTGAGCCGGCTCCTCATCGAGGGTGTTGGCGAAGTGGTGGACGCTGAACCCCTGGGCGGCGGGCTGCTCGGGCAGGTACGACGTCCGGGTCATGCCCAGGGGCAGGAGCAGGCGCTCCCGCACCGCCTCGAACCAGGTGAGCCCCGTGTGGCGCGCGACGAGCTCGCCGAGCAGACCGAAGGCGATGTTGGTGTAGTGGAACGTGGTCCCGGCATCGAAGGTGGGGGGGACCTCGCCCAGACGGGCGACGAGCTCGTCGAACGCGCCGCCGGGCGTACGCTCCCACCACTCCCCGGCCGGCTCCGAATGCATGCCCGAGGAGTGGGCGAGCAGCGAGCGCAGGGTGCGGTCGCCGTAGTGGCCCACCTCAGGCACGTGGCTGTCGAGCCGGTCGTTCAGGTCGAGCAGACCTTCGTCGCGCAGCTGCATCACCACGACCGCGACGAGCGTCTTGGTGATCGAGCCGATGCGGTACTGCACGTGAGGCCCCGTCGCGGCACCGTACGACGACGTCCACACCAGCTCCGAGTCACGCACCACGCCGCCCACGATCGACGGCAGCCGCCCCTCGACCTGGTCACGGGCCAGGAGCACCCGCAGCCGTCGCGCCGTCAGCTCGGTCACGCTCACGCGGGCGCCTCCTCGGCGAAGGCCTCAGGCGACGGGCACGCGCAGACCAGGTTGCGATCGCCGTAGGCCTGGTCGACCCGGGCGACCGGCGGCCAGTACTTGTCCGGGTCGTAGCCGGCCGGGAAGACGGCCAGCTCACGGCTGTAGTCGCGATCCCACTCTCCGAGCAGTGCGCGCGAGGTGTGCGGCGCCCCCCGCAGCGGCGAGGTCTCGGGGGCCCACTCCCCCGCCTCGACCCGGGCGATCTCACCGCGGATCGCGATCATCGCCTCGCAGAACCGGTCCAGCTCGGCGAGGTCCTCGGACTCGGTCGGCTCGACCATCAACGTGCCGGCCACCGGGAAGCTCATCGTCGGCGCGTGGAAGCCGTAGTCGACCAGTCGCTTCGCAACGTCGTCCACACTCACCCCGGAGGTCTTCGTGAGACCGCGGAGATCGAGGATCGTCTCGTGGGCGACGAGTCCGTTGTGACCCCTGTAGAGCACCGGGTAGTGCTCCTGGAGTCGGTGGGCAACGTAGTTCGCGCTGAGCACCGCCACAGAGGTCGCGTCGGTGAGCCCGTCGCCGCCCATCATCCGCACGTAGGCCCAGGAGATCGGCAGGATCCCGGCCGAGCCGTGCGGGGCGGCCGAGATCGGGCCGATGCCCTCGCGTCTGGCCTGGTCGGGGTGCATCGGGTGGCTGGGCAGGTACGGCGCCAGGTGTGCGCGCACCGCCACCGGCCCCACCCCCGGACCACCACCACCGTGCGGGATGCAGAACGTCTTGTGCAGGTTGAGGTGGGACACGTCGCCCCCGAACTCGCCCGGCTTCGCGTGCCCGAGGAGGGCATTGAGATTCGCGCCGTCGACGTAGACCTGGCCACCGTGGTCGTGGACGATCCGGCACAGCTCGGTGATGCCGTCCTCGTAGGCGCCGTGGGTGGAGGGGTAGGTCACCATGATCGCGGCCAGGTCGTCGGCGTGCTTCTCGCACTGGGTGCGCAGGTCGTCGAGGTCGACCGCGCCGTCGGCGGCGGCCTTGACCACCACGACCCGCATCCCGGCCATCACGGCCGAGGCCGCGTTGGTGCCGTGGGCCGAGGAGGGGATCAGGCAGATGTCGCGTGCGTGGTCGCCGTTGGCGACGTGGAACGCGCGGATCGCGAGCAGCCCCGCCAGCTCGCCCTGGGACCCGGCGTTGGGCTGCACACTGACCCGGTCGTAGCCGGTGACCTCGGCGAGCCACCCTTCGAGCTGCTCGATCAGCGCGGTGTAGCCGGCCGCGTCCTCCGCCGGCGCGAACGGGTGCAGGTCGGCGAACCCGGGCAGGCTCACCGGTTCCATCTCCGTGGTCGCGTTCAGCTTCATGGTGCACGAGCCGAGCGGGATCATGCCTCGGTCGAGCGCGTAGTCGCGTGCGGAGAGGCGGCGCAGGTAGCGCAGCATCGCCGTCTCCGAGTGGTGGCTGCTGAACACCGCGTGGGTGAGGTACGGCGTCTCCCGCGCGAGCCCGGCCGGAAGCTCCTCGCCGACCCGGGCCTCGACGGCCTCGAGGTCGACGTCGACCAGCCCGAAGGCGCGCAGCACGGCCTCGATGTGCCACCGCTGCGTCGTCTCGGAGGTGGTGATCCCGACCGTGTCCTCGTCGACGAGGCGCAGGTGGATGCCCTGGTCCCGGGCGGAGGCGATCACGTCGGTGGCGGCTCCGTCCGCTGTGGCGGTCACGGTGTCGAAGAACTCCCCGTGCCGCACCGCCACGCCGCCGTCACGCAATGCCGTCGCCAGCACCGCGGCGTAGCGGTGGGTGCGCCGGGCGATCGAGCGGAGCCCCTCGGGGCCGTGGTAGACCGCATACATCGAGGCGACGACGGCCAGCAGCACCTGCGCGGTGCAGATGTTGGAGGTCGCCTTGTCACGGCGGATGTGCTGCTCCCGCGTCTGCAGGGCGAGCCGGTAGGCCGGCCGGCCCTCCGCGTCGACCGAGACGCCGACGAGGCGACCGGGAAGGTGACGCTCGAGACCGGACCGCACGGCCATGTAGCCGGCGTGCGGGCCTCCGTAGAAGAGGGGGACGCCGAAGCGCTGGGTCGTCCCCACCACGATGTCGGCACCGAGTGCGCCGGGAGACTCCAGCAGGGTGAGCGCCAGCAGGTCCGCGGCCACGACCGCGAGAGCGTTGCGCTCGTGGGCCGCCTCGATCAAGGGGCGCGGGTCGAGCACGGCACCGTCCGCGCCGGGGTACTGCACGAGAACGCCGCTGAGCGGCCCCTCGGGGAGGCCGTGCGCGAGATCGGCCACGACGACGTCGATCCCGAGGGCCTTGGCGCGCGTCTGCACCACCGCGACCGTCTGCGGGAGGGCGTTGGCGTCGAGGACGAACGGCCCCTCCCCTGCCTTGTTGCCTCGCCGCACGAGCGTCATCGCCTCGGCGGCGGCGGTGCCCTCGTCGAGCAACGAGGCGTTGGCGGTCGGCAGCCCGGTGAGGTCACCGACCATGGTCTGGAAGTTCAGCAGCGCCTCGAGCCGGCCCTGGGAGATCTCCGGCTGGTAGGGGGTGTAGGCGGTGTACCAGCTCGGGTCCTCCAGCACGTTGCGGCGTACCACCGCGGGAGTCGTGGTGCCGTGGTAGCCCAGGCCGATCATCGGTTCGCGTGGCGCGTTGCTCGAGGCAAGGGCGCGCAGCTCGCGAGCGGTCTGCTCCTCCGAAGCGGCGACGGGCAGGTCGAGGGCGGCACCGGCCCGGATGCCGCCGGGTACGGCGGCGTGCATCAGCTCCTCGAGCGAGCCGAAGCCCAGGGCGGCCAGCATCGTGGCTCGGGCGCTGTCGTCGGGGCCGATGTGGCGGCGGCTGAAGGGTTGCGCCGCATCGAGCTCGGACAACGTGGGGTGGTCAGACACGGGGGGCTCCTGAGGCTCCTGGACGACAGATGGTGCTTGCGGCAGGTCGCCTCCCCCTCTGTCGCCACGACCCGTGCAGCGGTCGTTCTCCAGAGTTGCCTGTCCCGCGCGGTCCGGGCGCCTGAGAGGTTCCGGGGAGGATTTGCCCCTTCGGCGCTCCACCACGACGTCCACGCACCCGGGACGCGAGTCCCGGAGCGAGCCGCCGGCGGAGTCTCTCCCGCACGGTGTGATCAGCGCCCACCACGCTACACCAGCCACACGCGCAGGAGCCGCCGTGACCACGAGGGTCACGGCGGCTCCGGACGAGACGGGAGGAGTGCGGCTCAGCCGGTGGCGCGGGCGCGACGACGGGCCGCCAGCTCGTCGGCGGCGTGGTCGCTCGGGTCCTCGGTGGCGCGCTCGCTCGGCAGCTCGGCGAGAGAGCCCTCGATCTCGCGCCAGACACCGCCGATGGCGATCCCGAAGACACCCTGGCCGCCCTGGAGCAGGTCGATGACCTCGTCGTTGCTGGTGCACTCGTAGACGCTGGCGCCGTCGCTCATCAAGGTGACACGGGTCAGGTCGTCGGTGCCACGCTTGCGCAGGTGCTGCACCGCGGTGCGAATCTGTTGCAGCGAGATGCCGGCGTCGAGCAGGCGCTTGATGACCTTGAGCAGCAAGATGTCGCGGAAGGAGTAGAGCCGCTGGGTGCCTGAACCGCTGGCGCTCCGGACGGTCGGCTCCACCAGACCGGTGCGGGCCCAGTAGTCGAGCTGGCGGTAGGTGATCCCGGCCGCGTTGCACGCAGTCGGGCCGCGGTAGCCGGCGTCACTGGGCATCGACGAGACGTCGTCGTCGAAGAGCAGCCCCTGGCTGTTGGCAGCCTGGGCGGCCTCGATCGCCGCGGTCTCAGCCTCGCGCTCCTGCGCGGCCTTGTCGCCGTTGCCTGTCACGGTGGACCTCCGTCATCCCTTCGCTCAGCCTGTCGCTCCGAGGGGGAAGCCGCCAGGCCCCGGGGAGGAGCACAACGGTGGAGTTACAGCGAAGACATCCCCAAGGTAAACCTCCCCTTGAGGGTGGTCAACGAACTACGCCCTTTTCGGCCCCGGCGTGTCGCGACACTTCTTCCGCCGATGCTAACCCTCAACCTCAACTTCACGGTTACTGTTGCGAGGTGCCTCCCAGGCGTCGAGATGCGCCTCCCGGGCGTTGAGAAGCGCCTCCCGGGCGCCGAGTCGCACGTCTCGGGGCGGAGGCGGCCGCCGTCAGTGGGACTCGAAGTCCTCCGGCGTGACGTGGTCGAGGAACTCGCGGAACTTCTCCACCTCGTCCTCCTGCTCGTCGGGGACCTCGAGGCCGGCCTCGTCGAGGACGTCCTCCGCGCACACGATCTTGCTGCCGGTGCGCAGGGCCAGCGCGATGGAGTCAGAGGGGCGGGCGCTCACCTCGACACCGGTGTCGAAGACCAGGACGGCGTAGAAGACGCCGTCCTTCATCTCGGTGATCCGAACCTCGGAGAGGTCGTTCCCGGTGGCACTGAGCAGGTCCTTCATCAGGTCGTGCGTCAGGGGGCGCGGTGGCACCACGCCCTGCTGGGCGAAGGCGATCGCGGTCGCCTCGACGGCACCGATCCAGATCGGGAGGTACCGGTCCCCCGCCACCTCGCGCAGCAGCACGATGGGCTGGTTGGACGGCATCTCGACTCGGACACCGATCACATCGACTTCACGCACGCCGTCACCTTACTCCGCGGGCGAAGAGCCGAACACGGGCCGGTCGCGTGTCAGCGCCCGCCATGGAGGCCGGACTTCACCAAGGTCGCGTGCAGCTTGACCGACAGGGCGGCGATGTTGCGGACCGCCTCCTCGGCACGTGCCTGCGCGCCGGCGTCCCGCTGCCGCCTGAGCGGCTCGGCGACCTGGTCGACGAGCCCGACCTCGCGGTCCGCAGCGGTCTTGAACGCGCGCAGGTGCCGGGGTTCGAGACCGTACGCCGCCAGCTCCCCCGCGGCTTTCGCGATCACCAGGGCGTCGCCGTCGAAGTGCTTGGTGCCGGGTCGCAGCCGCACCATGCCGAAGGCCAACAGCTGGTCGAGCAGCTCGTCGTCGATCTCGGCGGTCTCCACGAGCTCGTGACGCGAGAGCCGCAAGGTGGGGCCACCTGCGGCGAAGGCCTCCGGTGAGGGCATCCCGTCGCCGGAGAGGACGACTCGAGGGACCTGCGGGCCGGTGGCCGGGAGCGCCGGGGGTTCGAGGCCCCGGTCCATCGCCTCGAGGTGCTCTCGGATGACCTTGAGGGGCAGGTAGTGCTCGCGCTGAGCGGTCAGCACGTAGCGCAGTCGGGCCACGTCGTCCCCGGAGAACTTCCGGTAGCCGGCGGCCGTGCGCTCCGGCGCCACGAGTCCTTCGGTCTCGAGGTAGCGGATCTTCGAGATGTGCAGACCCGGGAAGTCCGGACGCAGCTGCTCGAGGACCTCACCGATGCTGATGCGTGGCTGACTCGATCCGGTCGCACGCGCCGGCGCGCCCGAGGAGCCCGCGCTGGCCGCTGCGGTCACCGCCCGCTGCCCGCTCCAGCGTGGCTGGCGAAGTAGACCAGCCGGTACTTGCCGATCTGCACCTCGTCGCCCCCCTGCAGTGCGACCTCGTCGATCCGGTCACGGTTGACGTAGGTGCCGTTGAGGCTGCCCGACGTCCGCCACCGTGAAGCCCTGCGACCCGCGACGGAACTCGGCATGCCTGCGCGAGACCGTCACGTCGTCGAGGAAGATCTCGCTGTCGGGATGGCGCCCTGCCGCCACCACGTCGGTGTCGAGCAGGAAGCGACTCCCCGCGGAAGGGCCACGTTGGACGACCAGGAGGGCGCTGCCGGCGGGGAGGGCGTCGACTGCCGCGGCATCGGAGTCGTTGAGCGACCCCTCCTCGCGGTGCTCGGACTCCTTGGCGGGTGCCCCGAACGTGATCGTGGCGGTCGTCTCCGCGGCCGACTCGCCGGCGGGCGCGGACGACTCCTGCATGATGCGGTGGCCGCACTGCGGGCAGAAGCGCGCGTCGTCCGGATTCTGATGTCCGCACTCGGTGCAGAAGGGCATCGATTGCCTCCCAAGAAGCGTGGGGTGGACCTCGAGAGAACCCGAGGAAGACTGCAGCGACCCTCAACCAGCGATCGAGGTTGACGGTTCCCAAAACCTATCAGGGGTGTGGTCCGGGGCAACACCGTTTGCCGGGCGACGAGGGACGGCCATGGACCAGAGGGCGGCTCAGAGCTGCTGCTGATAGGCCTCGGCGTCGAGGAGCCCGTCCACCACGGTCGCGTCGGCCGGTGTGATCTCGAAGAGCCAACCGTCGCCGTAGGGGTCCGTGTTGACCAGCTCGGGGGTGCCGTCGAGGGCCTCGTTGCGCGCAACGACCGAGCCGCTGACCGGGGCGTAGATGTCGCTGACCGACTTGGTCGACTCGAGCTCACCGACAGCACTGCCGGCCTCGACGTCCGTGCCGACGTCGGGGAGCTGGACGTAGACGATGTCCCCGAGGGCGTCCTGGGCGAAGTGGGTGATGCCCACGCGCACCGAGCCTTCGGTGTCTCCGGGGCTACGCACCCATTCGTGCTCGACGGTGTACTTCAGGTCCTCGGGGTACACGTCAATCTCCTTCATCAGGTGCCCAGGCGGTGGTGCTCGGGAATCAGTCGACCGGTGGGCAGGCTACTCGGTGGGAACGGGGTCTGCGTAGAGGGACTGGGGCACTTCGTGCACCGAGGCGATCTCCACGCTCTCCGAGCGCACCACGGCCACGGTGCCACCGACCCGCTCGACCTCGTAGGTGAAGCCGCGACGCAGGTCCAGGGCGCTGGAGAGGTTGTGCGGTCCCCCGATGGCCTCGATCGTGTACGGCGCCGTGATCACCTCACCGTCGATGACGACGCCGCCGTCCGGTACGTCGCGCAGGGAGGTCTGGGCGACGACGCGGATCGTGTTGTTGAGCTCGATCGCCTCGGCCCCCGCATCGCGCAGCTCCTGGATTCCGTTGATGATGTTGTTGGCGCCGACGGCACCGTCCGGGTCGCGCACGGTGACCTGCACCCCGGGCCCGACAGTCGGCAGCGTGCCCGCGAGGATGCCGAGCTCGTCGACGCGTTGCCGAGCCCGTTCCAGTGCGGTCCGGCGGGCCTGCGTGTCGTTGAGGAGGGAGTTGCGGGTCTGCTCGAGCTGGGCGATCTCGTTCTCGGCCCGTTGCGAGGCCAGCGAGAGCGAGTTGATCAGGCTGATCAGCTCGTCCTGCCGCGCCCCGACGTACTCCGCGTCGGTGCTGTTGGAGCGCACCTGCACGACCGCGGCGAAGCCGACGACGAGCATCAGCACGCCGACGGTGATCTGACCTCGACTGCCCGGTCGGCGCAGGGAGGCCAGGAGCCGGTCGCGACCGGTGAGAGGCGGCGCCGGGGTCGGGGTCGGGTCGTCCTCAGGCATGGAAGAGATGCCTCCGGATCGCGGCGACGTTGGAGAAGATGCGGATGCCCAGCACCACGATGACCCCGGTGGAGAGCTGTCCGCCGACCCCCAGCTGGTCGCCCAGGTAGACGATGAGCGCCGCGATCAGCACGTTGCTGATGAACGAGATGACGAACACCTTGTCGTCGAAGATGCCGTCGAGGAACGCGCGCAGGGCGCCGAAGACCGCGTCGAGGGCCGCGACGACCGCGATCGGCAGGTAGGGCTGCAGCCAGATGGGGACCTCGGGCTGCAGGAGCAGCCCGAGAAACACTCCGAGGATCAGACCGAGGGCGGCGATCACGGGATCTGCTCCGGCGTGTGGGCATAGCGCAGTCCGCTACGTCGGGCGGCTGGCACGGTCAGTGGATCCTCGCTGTTGGTGATCTTGAAATCCACACCATAGAGCGCCTGGAGGTCGAGCCACCATTGGCCACCGGGTGTGTCGATGAAGCGGGCCGCGAGCGTGTCCGGGTCACCGATGACCCGCAGCTCGTAGGGGGGTGAGATCGGCCGGAAGTTGACCGTGATGACCGCTCCCCCCTGCCGTACGGCGGTCAGGGCGGTGAGGCGTTCGCCGTTGATCGAGATCGCCTCCGCCCCGGCGAGCCACAGCCCGTTGACCAGCTTCTGCAGGTCGAGGTCGATGAGCTCGTTGGACGCGTCGGCGACCGGCGGTCCGTCGTCGGCCGTGACACGGACCCCTGGCCCGCGGGCGGGGTCTGCGCCGGTGGCGACGCCCAGCGAGGTCAGCCGGGACTGCACCGACCGACCCTGCGCCGTTGCCTCGAGGAACTGCGTCTGCAGGGTGTCGGTCTCGCTGGTGAGCGCCTTCACCCGGTCACGGCGTGCTGCCAGCTGCGACTTGCGTGCATTGACCTGGTCGACCAGCTGCGCGTGACTGGTCGCGGTGTCGTCGGCGGTGCGCGAGGTCTGGACCGCGGCGGTCGCGACCAGGACACCGAACAGGGCGAGCACGACGAGCGCCGCCGTGCCCGGACGGCTCGATCGCGGCGGCGTGCCCGCGGCTTCGGACGGGTCGACCCCGGCCTCCGCGCGTCGCTCCGACGCGGCCGCGTAGTCCTCGTCGAGGGAGGTGGCGGTGAGGTAGTTGAGCAGCCCCATGACGGCGTGCGGGGGTGGGTCGTGCACCGGCCGACCCGAGTCCGCCCGACGCTTCGTGGTGCCGACCGGGGGCGTGCGGTCAGGGGCCATGGAGGCTCGGGGCCCGTCTGTCGTGGTCCGCCAAGAGCTTGCGGACCTGCCAGGCATAGAGCAGTCCTGCCCACCAGTACAGGGCAGTCCCCCAGACGGCGAATGCCCAGCCGAAGACGCGTGCCAGCATCGCCATGAGCCCGGAGCCGTCGCCCAGGAGCAGCAACGGGAACGCGTAGAGCAGGTTGGCGGTGGCCGCCTTGCCGAGGAAGTGGACGGGCAGTGCGCTGTAGCCGCGCGTGCGCAGGAAGGGCACCAGCCCCCAGAGGAAGAGGTCGCGGGCCGGCAGCAGGATCGCCAACCACCACGGGATGATGTCGCGGACCGCCAGGCCGATCACCGTGGACAAGATGTAGAGCCGATCGGCGACCGGGTCGAGGATCTCGCCGAGCTTGGAGGTCTGGTCGAGCTTGCGGGCCAGGTATCCGTCCAGGTAGTCGCTGATCCCTGAGAGCAGCAGGACCAGGAGGGCCCAGAGGTCCGCCTCGGGGACCAGGATCAGCCAGAGGAACAGCGGGACGCCACCCAGACGGACGATGCTGATGACGTTGGGGATGGTGAGGACCCGGCGACTACCCGTCGCCGTCGCGCCCTGGCTGTCCACCGAACCCACCTTTGCTCACGCCCACCCCGCTCGTCGTCGGTAGCCTATCCGGTGGGTCCGCCCGGTCCGGGCGACACCTTGCCCGAGGCGTGTGCCGGCGCTCGCGAGACGAACCTCAGTCGCGGTGCAGGGTCCGGCCGCAGCGCGGGCAGTGCGCCCGGGCACACACGTCGAGCTGCTGACCGCAGCGACAGCTGCGGTTCTTCGGTCCAGCGACCCGTGTCAGGACGGGCCTGTCGTCGGTGGCGCTTTGCATTGTGCTCATGTCGGTGTTCTCCCAGATTCCCTCGGCTCATCCATGAGACAGAGGAGATCGGCGACCATGACGGAGGAAAACGCCGAATGGCCCGAATGGGTCACCTGAATCAGCCTGATCGGCGTTGGCGGGACACAAGCGCGCCCCGGGAGCCGGACATACGGGTCAGGAGAGGTCCGCGTCGCCGTGCGTTCCCTCGATCCAGCGGATCCAGGCTTCGGTGAGCCCTGTCCCCAGGCCCCCGGCGAGGGCCTCGCGGAGCTCAGTGGCGGTGATCATCTCGAAGGCGTGCTCCTCGGTGAGCGCGCTGAGCGCCGCCGTGAGCTCGTCGCGCCCGAACTGCTGCTCCAGCGCGAGATAGAAGGCCGCCGCCTTGCCGTAGACCACGCCGGAGTACTGCAGGGCGGAGTCGAAGTCGTCGCTGGCCTGGTCGGCCCGCGCATCGGTGACGCCCAGCATCCGCATCTGCTCGTAGCCGACGTCCAGGTGGACCCGGCAGAGGTCGTCGCGCTCGGGCAGGGTGCCCTGACCGAGCTCACGCATGACCAGGCAGGCGGAGTACTGCGCCAACGGTTCGTCGACGACGGGGGCACGGACGGAGTCGTTGCCGACGAGGACGTGCCACCACTCGTGGCCCACCTCGTGCGCGATGGTCCAGGGGCGCAGCGTCTCCAGGATGCGTTGGGTGTCCCCCTCTCCGGCACCTCCGAGCAGGCCGTCCGGCCCCTGCAGGTCGCCGAGCATCTCCTCGAGTCCCCCCAAGCCGGGAACACCGCCGTCGAACAGGTCCGACTCGATCCAGACGGCCCCGGGCCACTCCATCCCGGCCACGCCGGAGCCGAGGTGCGTCGCGACCACGTCGAGCTCGCGCCACGGATAGGCAGTGAAGTGGTCGGAGAGCACCTCGAGAGAGGTCGCGGCCTCGTCGAGCACGCCCGCGAGCTCGTCGTGGCTCCCCTGTGGGGCGTGGGCCCGGACAACCACGCCCGCGAGATCACCCTCGAGAGCGCGCTGCTCGCTGACGTAGCCCCGGGCCAGGGTGACGGCCAGGTCGTTCATGCCGTAGCCCTCCGACCTGATCGTGCGGCGCCCGTCCGTCACCTCGTCGTGGGTGCGGATCCCGCCGTCGATCACGTCCCACTGCGCGGGGACGCTCAGCTCGAGCCGGATCAGGGCCGCCGGGGAGTTCCCGATGTCGCCGTAGCCAGTGGGGACCGGGTCGGCGCTGCCCCCGGCCGGGATCCACAGGGGGAACCAGTGGCCGAGGTTCCAGGTGTCCTCGTGACGCGAGAGCAGGCCCACCGCGGCCTGACCCCCCGCGCCGCTGAGGGACGCCAGGGCGTCGAGGAGTCCTCCCCCGGCCTCGGTCGTCGGCACGGTGTAGCGGAAGGGCACCACCACGTGCACGCGCTCGTCGTGGTCAGCGGTGAGTGGAACTGTCACGAGCGCCGCGTCCAGGGTGGCCCCTACCTGCTCACCATCGACGCTCACCTGGCCCAGTGAGACGTCGACGTCCAGGTCGGGCAGACCCGGCAGGAAGCGGTAGCGCAGCTCCTCCTCCGCGCCGGGCGCCAGGCTGGTGCGGACGCTGCCCTGGACCTCACCGGAGTCGGGATCGATGCTCGCGGTGATGTCGTAGGTCGGCGCCTTCTCGGCCAATCTTGCGGCCTCCGCGAGCTCCACCCCTCCCGCCGTCATCGAGACGTCGGCGTCCCAGCGCGGTTCGGCGGCTCGGTCGGCACCCCCGTCGAGCAGCGAGCACCCCGTCACCACGGCGGCGGCGAGCAGCCCGACGGCGAGGGCAGGGACGGGGCGCGACATGAGGGCATCATCGCAACTGACCCGACGGGAGGCACCGGTTCGGCGCACCGCCTTTCGCCGGGCGCCCGCCGTGCCCGGGCATCAGGCACGATGAACCCGTGACGAGCACAGGAAGCAGCCGAGCCGTCGGCGTACTGATCGCTACCGCCTCCGGTGGGGTGATCGGCCTGGGCCTGGTCTACTACCTCACCGTGTTCACGGTCCGTGGGCGGGAGATCAGCGATGCGTCGCTACGAGGCGCACTGTCCATCAGCCCGGCCCTGCAGGAGTCGGTGGACGCCGTCCTCAACGTGGTGTCGACCGGGTCACTGCTCGGGGCCATGGCCGTGGTGGCGTTCATCGCGCTGCTGCGCCTCGCACGATTGTTGGGCCTGGCTGCGATCGGTCTGCTCGTCGGCGCCAACGTGTCGACCTGGCTGCTGAAGAACGTGCTCCTCGTTCGCCCCGACCTGGGCCTGGACGAGGTCGCCCCAGCCACCCTCAACAGCCTGCCCAGCGGACACACGACCGCTGCCTTCTCGGCTGTGGTCGCCCTTCTGATCGTGATGCCCCCGCTCTCCCGCGGGCCGCTCTCGTTCGTGGGTGCGCTGTTCGCCGCTGTGACCGGGCTGGCGACGATGTGGGCGGGGTGGCACCGGGCGGCCGACTCAGTGGCCGCCTACCTCGTCGTCGGTGTCTGGGCGATGTTGATGATCGCCGGTGTGATCTGGCTGCACTCGCGCGAGCGCGGGGTCGACGCCTCTGAGGTGAGGCGCGTCCCCCTCGTGACCCGGCGATCACGCTGGCCCGCCGCGGTCGTCGTCGGCGCCTTCGTCCTCGGGACCGCCTCGATCGTCGCGCTCTCGGCTGCCGGTGGTCTGCGCGAAACCCTCATCGGCTCCCTCCTGGCCTTCGCGATCAGCTCCGTCCTCGTCATCGCCACCGTGGTGGCGGTCACGGCCGGCGTACTGCGTGGGCTGGAGCTGTTGGACGTCCAGACTCGTCCCGTCTGAGCACCAGGGGCGGCAGTCGGCCTCAGCCGAGCACTGTGAGGGGCAGGAGCTCGCGCAGCTGAGCGTTCCCGTCGGCATCGAGGACTGAGTGCTGGACGCAGGCGGGGACGAGCTCACCGGTCTCGGGGTGCGCCATCGCATAGGTGCAAGCAGCCAGCCGCTCCTGGGTGGCCCGCACCTTCGGGTCCTCAGCCGCCCGTCCCTGTTGCATCAGCTCCCACGCCGGCGCCACATCGGCGGCATCCATGAAGTTGTGCACCACGTAGGTCATCGGGATCACCCGGCTACGGCGTGCGGCGGATGCGAGCCTGCGCACGCCGCCGGAGCGCGTCACGAGGCGACGGGCCCAGCCGAGCCCCGTCGCCGCATCTGAGGGGTGCCGGGCCAGCACGCGCACCAGCTTGGCCGCCAGCCGTGCGGGCGGTGTCCCGCCGAAGTTCACACCGCCGAGGTGGGCGAGAGCCCGGTCGCGTGCGGCGAGGTCGCGATCGTCCTCGGGGTCGAACATCGGCACCCATCGGTCGTCGACACGGACCCCGAAGGCGCTCCTGTTGCATCGTGGGTCACCGAACTGCAACGCCTCCCAGGCGATCCGCTGGCCGAGGCCCGCCTCGAGCCGCTCCCACACGTCGTCGATGCCGACAGTGCCGTCGTCGTCCCTCCAGCGGCGCTCGTCGCCGACGTGGGCGGCGGGTTGGAAGGACAGCATGGAGAAGCCCATCGTGCTCACGTCGTCCACGACATCCGCCACCTGGGCGAGATTCGCCGGGGTGACGGTCATGTTGTGGGCGAGGTAGAAGCGCACGCCGTGGTCGCGACGCAGCTGCCGGAACATCTCGACGAACCTCGCCCGGTAGGGGTTGAGCTCCACCTCGCTGCGGGGCCGCGGGATGCCGGTCCGGCCCCGCATCAGAGAGTCGAAGTGGGCGGCGAAGGACAGTCGGCGGAAGCGCCGCCTCCCGTTGCTGTCGAGAGCCACGGCGCGCAGGTAGTCGGCATCGAAGTCTCCGTGGGTCATGGACATCGGCTCACGACCGTGGGAGCGCATCGCGGCCAGCGCCGCCGCGTGGTCCTCGGGGTCCAGGAGGGAGACCTCTCCCCCGATCAGCTGGGCATGCGCCCGCGGCCCGCGCAACGCCTCGAGCAGACCCATCTGGGCGGTCACCTGCGCGACGGTGTGAGCTCCGTCGACCCGCACCTTGTTGGCATCCTTGGAGTGGTAGCACGGCGAGCAGGTGAGGTTGCACTTGGGAAACACGCCTTGGGTGCCCTCGCACCCGACCGCGTGGCGCCCGATGATCTGCGCAGGCGTCTGCACACCAGGTGGAAGGGCCGCCCAGCGATCGGCGAGGACGCGCTCTGTGACCGGGTGCACCGGTCGGGTGGCCCATTCCAGTCGCTTCAGCGCGGTGAGCATCGTCACGCCAGACTACCTGGCCGCACGCAGCTGCCCTCCCCACGAATATGCGGATACCCCAGGGGGTGTTACGGTCTTCGACGCACATACCCCCGCCCGTATTGGTCCAAGGACATGCTCGACCCCTGGGAGACCTCGCAGGGAGGCAAGGAACCCCCGGGTCTCCCCGGACGCGGTTCCCGGCCTTAGTCCAGCGAGTCGTTCCGACGGCGGAGTCCGAGCCCACCTGATCCTGTCCACGCCAACGCACCCTGCCCAGGAGAACTTCATGACGTCGACGGCCACTCGCCGCCACGCTGCACCGTCAATCGATCCATCCATCCCGTTCCGACCGGGTCCGCTGGGCCGTCTGGGGGTCTGGGTCAGCAGGCACGCGCGCTTCACGTCGGTGGTGTGGCTCCTGGTGATCGTCGGCCTGGGGGCGTTCGCCCCCAGGGTGGAGTCGGAGCTCTCCGGCGCCGGATGGCAGGCCGACGGCTCTGAGTCGGTGTCCGCTCGGGAGCTCGCGCGGGAGCACTTCGGCGGCAACGCCAGCACCGCGATCCAGGTCGTCGTGCACTCGACCGACGGCCCGGTGATGAAGGGTCCCGGCAAGGATGTGCTCGCCGCGGCCACGGACCTGCTCGAGCGGGACGGCCGCATCGCCGACGTGGTGCAACCGCAGCCCGGCGCGACCCTGAGCCAGGACGGCACCACCGCCGTACTGCTCGGTGGCGCGAACGCAGATCCCAACGAGATGGTGCGCGTGGCCGACGACCTCAAGGCACCCCTCCAGGGTCTCTCGACCGAGGTCATCCAGGTCAACCCCACGGGCGCCTCGCTGCTGTGGTCCGACTTCAACGAGGCCAACCTCGACGCGATGCTCAAGTCGGAGATGTTCTCCTGGCCGGTCACGCTCGCGATCCTCGTGCTCGCCTTCGGTGCCCTCGTCGCAGCCGGGCTGCCGCTGATCCTCACCCTGGCCGGTCTGGTGGCCTCGGCCGGCTCGCTGGTGCTCATCAACCAGCTCGTCCCCGTCTCGATCTGGGCGATGAACTTCGCCATGATGTTCGCCCTCGCTCTCGGCATCGACTACGCGCTCTTCATCGTCGTGCGCTATCGCGCCGCCCGCGCTCGCCAGGGCAGTACGGCGAACCAGGCGATCGCCGAGACCATGGACACCGCAGGCAAGGCGGTCCTGCTCTCCGGCGTGACCGTGCTGATCTCGCTGTCCGCGGTGATGCTCGTGCCGTCACCGTCGTTCCGCTCGATGGCCGGGGGGATCATGCTCTCTGTGCTCTTCGTCCTCGGTGCGACGCTGAGCCTGCTGCCGCTCGTCCTGACCAAGCTGGACCATCGGATCAACAAGTTCTCGCTGCCGTGGTCGCACTCCGGCGAGCACCGCTCGCCGAAGTTCCAGGCGTGGGGCGAGAGGCTGTGGAAGCGGCCGTTGGCATGGGGGACGGTCTCGCTGGTCGTGCTCATCGCCCTGGCCGCGCCCATCTTCGGCCTGAAGACCGCGATGCCCTCGATCAAGGTGCTGCCGGAGGAGGCCTCGGCCCGAATCGGCTATGACCTGGTCAAGGAGAGCTTCGGAGACGGGGCGCCGGGAACCTTGACGATCGTGGTCGACCGGGACGACGCCACGGCGGCGTCCGAGGTCGTCTCGGACGACTCCGGCATCACGGCCGCGATGCCTGCTGCGCCGGCGACCGACGGCACCGACCACGCGCTGATCCAGGCGGTCCCCGGGGTCGACGCCTCGGATCCGGCCTTGGCTGACACCGTCGACCGGCTCCGCGCCGACCTTCCGGCCTCGGCGGTCGTGGGCGGTGCAGCGGTGGAGAACCTCGACCTGAAGACACAGCTCGACGAGTCGACCCCCCTGGTGGTGGGCGTCATCTTGGTCCTGGGGTTCCTGCTGCTCCTGGTGGCCCTGCAGGCTCCGCTGATCGCGCTGCTCGGCACCCTGGCCAGCCTGCTCTCCACGGCCGCAGCCTTCGGCGTTGCCAGACTGGTCTTCCAGGAGGGGTTCGGGGCGGACCTGCTGGGCTTCGAGAGCCAGGGGTTCCTCGATGCCTGGGCGCCGGTGTTCTTCTTCGCGATGATCTTCGCCATCGCCATGGACTACACCGTCTTCCTCCTGGCCTCCGCCAAGGAGCACTTCGAACGCAGCGGTGACCCGAAGGAGGCCATGATCGGTTCGCTCGCGCACTCGGGTCGGGTGATCTTCGCCGCCGGGGCGGTGATGGTCGCGGTGTTCTTCACCTTCGCGTTGTCCGGCCCGCTGCCCCCCAAGGAGATGGGCATCGTCTTGGGGGTCGCGGTCCTGCTCGACGCCTTCCTGGTGCGGCTGGTCCTGCTCCCCGTGCTCCTGCGGCTGACGGGCAGGGCGGCGTGGTGGGTGCCGCGCTGGCTGACCCGCGTCCTTCCGAACATCCGGTTCTCGCACAGCTGACGATCTCGAGAGAGACCCGTCACGTCACGGGGCCGGGACTCGGTCCGAAGTCAGCGAGCTTCGCGAGGACCGGCCCCGTGACGGCCAACACGATGACGTACGCCGCCACGGTGCTGCCGAGCACCCCCTGGGCCGTGCCGACCAGGCCGATGATCACCAGCGAGAACTCCCCACGGATCACCAGCACCGCGCCGGCGCGGCGGCGTCCTGGCCGCTGCACGCCGTCACGCCCGGCGGCGTAGGCGCCGGTCACGACCTTCGTGGCGCCGGTGACGATGGCGAGCAGCACGGCGGCAGGCAGCACGGGCAGCAGGTCGCGTGGGTCGATCGCCAGCCCGAGGGCGACGAAGAAGATCGCGGCGAAGAAGTCCCGCAGCGGCGCCAGCAGCTCACTGGCCCGGACGGCCGACTCGCCGGTCATGGTCAGTCCGACGAGGAACGCGCCCACCGCCGCGCTGGCATGGATGAGCTCTGCCAGAGCAGCCACCACGAGCGTCAGGGCGAGCACCCGGAGGAGCAGCTGCTCGGGATCGGAGTGACTCAGCATGCGGCCCACCCGATGCCCCCAGCGCAGCGACACCGTGAAGGCGGACACCAGCGCCGCCACGGCAACGGCCACCCCCGTCAGCGCCTGCCACCAGGTCCCACCCGAGGCCAGAACCGCCAGCAGCGGCAGATACGCGGCCATCGCGAAGTCCTCGATCACGAGGAGGGACAGCACCGCCGGACTCTCCCGGTTGCCCAACCGGCCGAGGTCGCCGAGCAGCCGGGCGATGATGCCCGAGGACGAGATGTAGGTGGCTCCGGCGAGGGCGACCACGCCCGTCAGGTCCAGGCCGAGCAGCCAGCCGGCGATGGCGCCCGGGGGTGCGTTGAGAACGAGGTCGACCAGGCCGGAGGGGATGTGGCGCCGCAGGCTGTGGGCGAACTCTGCGACCGAGAACTGGAGGCCCAGGCTGAGCAGGAGGAGCACCACGCCGATGCTCGCGGCCGCGCCGATGAAGGGATCCGCGCCCGGGAGGGGAATCAGTCCGCCCTCGCCGAGGGCCAGTCCCGCGAGGAGATACAAGGGGACCGGGGAGAAGCCGTAACGGCGCGCGACACCCCCGAGCACGGACAGCGCGGCCAGCAGCAGACCGAGCTCCAGGAAGAGCTGAACGCTCTCTTCCACCCCTCAGCCCCGCTGGAGGAGCTCTACCAGGTCAGCGAGACCGTCCGCCGTACCGATCGCGACCAGCACGTCGTGGGAGCGGAGCAGATGATCCGGGGCCGGCGACGTCTCGATCTTGTCCGCGCTCACCACCGCCACGATCGACGCGCCGGTCAGTGTCCGGGCCCGCGTGTCGCCGAGCGCCCGGTCGACGAACGGACTGCCCGGCGGGATCTCGATCCGCGCGGACTCCAGGCCCGGGATCTCCTTGGACAGGTCTGCGAAGCGCTGGGTGATCCGGGCGGCCCCGAGGATCTGCACGAGGGCCTCTGACGCCTCCTCGTCGAGCTGGAGGGACTGGCGCACTCGATCAGGGTCGTGGCGGTCGTAGACCACCAGCTCGAAGTCGCCCTTGCGGTGCGCCACGACCCCGAGGTGGTCCCCCTCGGAGGTGATGAAGTCGTAGCGCACGCCTACCCCGGGTAGCAGCATCTCGTTGACGTCCACGGGACCATCTTGTCCCCGCGCCCGGGTCCGGTCGAGCGATGGGGGGCCCCGCCGTAGTCTCTTGCCACCATGAACCTGAAGATCGCACCCGCACACGTCACTCGCTATCGTCAGATCGCTGTCCTGCTGATGCGTCATGGGCGTGGCGATCTGGTGCGCTCCTCCGGGATGGACTCCATCCTCGACGGGGACACCGCCGAGGGTGATCCTGAAGCCGCCGCGAGCCTCGCCGACGACCTGGAGGCGATGGGCCCGACCTTCATCAAGCTCGGTCAGCTCCTGTCCTCACGCGTGGATCTGCTCAGCCCCGCCTACATCGAGGCGCTCTCCAGGCTTCAGGACGACGTGGCGCCCTTCCCTCTCGAGGAGGTCGAGGAGATCATCGGCAGCGAGCTGGAGGTACGCCTGTCGAACGTGTTCTCCTCGTTCGAGGCGACGCCACTCGCCGCGGCCTCGCTCGGACAGGTCCACCGGGCCACCCTCCGGGACGGTCGCGAGGTCGTCGTCAAGGTGCAGCGACCCGGTATCCGCCAGCAGATCCGTGACGACATGGAGGTCGTGGCCGACCTTGCCGCCTTCCTCGACAAGCACACCGAGATCGGCCGTCGCTACGGGTTGGCGCAGTTGGTCGAGGAGTTCCGCAAGGCGCTGGTCGACGAGCTGGACTACCGCCGAGAAGCGGACAATCTCTCCCGGATGCGCGACCTCGTCGCCGACGAGCCCCTGATCGTCGTTCCCGAGCCGTACGGCGACCTGACCACCGGCAAAGTGCTGACGATGGAGTTCATCGCGGGGAAGAAGGTCACCGACCTCGGCCCCCTGGGTCGGCTGGAGCTCGACGGCGCCCCGCTGGCGGACCGGCTCTTCAAGACCTATTTGGACCAGGTGCTCGTCGAAGGCGTCTTCCATGCCGACCCGCACCCGGGCAACGTGCTCGTCACGCCTGACGGCCGACTGGTTCTCCTCGACATCGGGATGATCGCTCGGCTGACACCGGCCGTGCGGGACAAGCTGGTCAAGCTCTTCTTGGCGTTGGCGGACGCCCGCCCCGAGGAGGTGACCCGGATCGTCATCGCTCTGGGCGAGGAGCTGCCGGAGTTCGACGATCGCGTCTTCGCCCGGGCGGTCGCCGATCTCGTCGGCCGGTCCGCTGATGCGTCCCTGTCCGACCTCGACATCGGGGCCCTCGTCCTCCAGCTGACCCGCAAGGCGGGCGAGTCAGGACTGAGGATGGAGCCGGCCCTGGTGATGCTGGGCAAGACTCTGCTCAACCTCGACCAGGTCGCGGTCACCCTCGATCCGGGCTTCGAGCCCCGCGAGGCACTGCAGCGGCACATGTCCGACCTCATGAAGTCTTCGATGCGCACGACGCCGGCGTCGATGATGGCGTCCCTCCTGGAGGCGAAGGAGTTCGTGGAGGAGCTGCCGGGGCGGGTCAACCGTGCCTTCGACGCGGTCGGGCAAGGGAACTTCGAGCTGCGCATCAAGGCCTTCGACGAGGACGAGTTCCTCATGGGTCTGCACAAGCTGGCCAATGCGCTGGCGGCGGCCGTGATCCTGGCTGCCATGATCCTGGCCTCGGCGCTGCTGGCTAAGCCGTCGAGCGGTGGGGCGTCGGTGGAGAACCACATCGCTCTGGTGGTCTTCGTGGTGGCCGTGGTGGTGTCGCTCGCGATGCTTGCGCGGATAGCGCTTCGCAGTCGCGGCGTGCGCGCCGAGCGCAGGCGCTGAAGCGAGAGCCTGGTCGGGGGACGACCGGATCCGGGCCGTCCCCCGAGAGGGGTCTCAGCTGTCGTCGCGCAGGGCAGCGAAGGCCGCCTCCAGGCGACGCTTGGCGTCGTCGGCGACCTTGTCGAGCGCCCCGCTCTCCGCGATACCCATCATCGCCTCGGGGTCGAAGGCCTCGACCAGCGTTGTTGCCTCGTCCGCGGAACGCACCACGACGTTGCAGGGCAGCATGGCCGCGATCGAGGGATCGGCCTGGATCGCCTCGTAGGCGAGCGGCGGGCGGCACGCGCCGAGGATGACCTGCTGCGCCACGTCGACACCGAGCTTGTCCTTGAGTGTCGCTGTCAGGTCGATCTCGGTCAGGATGCCGAACCCTTGCGCTTCGAGAGCGGCGCGCACCGCGTCGACCGCCTCGGCGTACGGCCGGTCCATCGTGGTCGTCATCGTGTAGCTACTCATCAGGAGCTCCTCTTCGTCGTGTTGCTGATCTCGGTCGAATGCTGCGATTCCGGCTGGGTCGTACGTCGAGCGGACCTGATCTCGGACCGGGACGCCCGCCTGGCCGGACGCATCGTCCACCAGGCCAGGGTGACCAGCACGAGGATGATCACGGCGGCGATGATCCAGGCCGTGTAGCCGGCGATCCCGGGGCCGGCGCCACGCAGGCCCCCGATCGACGGGGCTGCCGACGAGAGGTTCGTCATCAACGTCATGCGGTTTCAGTACCCCTCTCCCCCGCACGTGATGTCGGGCTGGTGTCCGGCCGAGTCGTTTGCCTTCGTCGGGTGTGCGCCTACCCGCAGCGCCTCTGGTGAAACCCAGGTCCGCTGTGGACTCTGGCAGCCGAGGTCGAGGGGTGATGGTCCATGCCTTGGCCGCTGCCGGTCTCATGTCGCGACGATGGTGCCCATCATTCCGCGGTCCTCGTGGTCGAGGATGTGGCAGTGATAGACGGTCCGACCGCCGAAGTCCTCGAACGCGACGCGGACCGTGACCTGGCTGCGAGCAGGGACGTTCACCACATCGAGCCAGACGGGCTCCGGGAGCTGCTCCCCGTCGATCTCCAGCAGCTGCATGGGCCACACGTGCAGGTGGAAGGGATGGTCCATCTCGCTGTCGTTGCCGATCGTCCACTCCTCCACCGTCCCCAACCGGACCTGCTGGTCGATCCGATCGGCGTCGAACTCCCGGCCGTCGATGGTGAAGCTCATCGGGCCGTCTGCGCCGCCCATCATCGCGCCCATGCCCATCTGGAAGGTCAGTGCTCGGCGCCCGACGATGTCGGCGTCGCGCAGGTCCGGCCGGGCCGGTGGCGCCGGTACATCCTCATGGGATCGGGCACCGCCACGGGACACCGTCAGTCGAGCCAGAGTGACCTGTCCGCCTGCGCCGGCGATGCGCCCGCCCCCCATCATCTGGCCCATCACGTCGCCGCGGTCGACCGGATCTGCGGTGAGCGCGCTGCTTCCCTCCGTGAGGTCGACCACCAGGTCCAGCCGATTCCCAGGGGCCAGCACCACATCCTCGAGTCCAGCTGGGTTCGCCAGCCTCCCGAGATCACGCCCGATGACACGGGACGCCTGGCCGGTGAGCCCCAGGGCGAGGTAGCGCGAGGTGCAGGCGTTCACGACTCGCCAGCGTTCTCGTTCGCCGGCTCGACCACGGAGCTCCGGCTCCCTACGACCGTTGACCAGGACCAGCTCGCCCTCGCGGCCCCTCATCTTGTCCATGGTGGAGGGCGTGACCAGTGACCCATCGGCAGCCAGGGTGATGTCGGAGACGACCATCACCCGCTCGCGGTCGACGGGAACCGCCCCGACGTCGTCGACGATGATGGCGCCGTACAACCCGCCGAACAGCTGATCGGCAACCGTGCCGTGGTGGTGCGGGTGGTACCAGTAGACGCCCGGCGGATGGTCCTCCGGCAGCCGGTACTCGTAGTGCTGGGACCGACCGGGCTCGATGGCGAGGAACACGTTGTCGCCGTTGCCCTCGGGTGAGACGTGAAGGCCGTGCACGTGGAGGTTCGTGTTCTGCTCCAGCCGGTTGACCAGCTCCACGCGCAGGGTGTCGCCAGGTCGTAGCCGCAGCGTGGGACCTGGAACACCCCCGTTGAATCCCATGGTCGTCGCGGCCCGCCCTGCAATCTCATGGGTGCCCAGCGCTGCCTCGAGACGGACGTCCAGCAGCCCCCCGTCGCTGCGGAGGACATCGGGCTCGGTGAAAGTCGCTCCTGCGACCGGGTCCAGCGAGGAGGTCGAGAGCTCCCACCACAAGCCCGCCCCGCCCACAGCGGTGCTCGCCAGCCCGACCCCGCCCATCGTCAAGGCCGTCCTGCGGCTGATCGGTCTCACGAGCCTCCTTCCCTCAGGACGCGGGACCGCTGCTGGTACTCCTCCGTGGTCAGCTGGCCGGCGGCGTACCGCTCGTCGAGGATCTGTCGGGCACCGACACCCCTCGCGCCCGTGGGACGTCCCGTCCGATCGGCGTCGGCGTCGAGACCTCCGACCAGGATCCGCGCCGCGGTGATCGCCAGCAGGGCGACGCCGATCAGCATCAGAACTCCGTAGAGCAGGGTGGCCACGTGCCCGCTCCCGTCCGTGTCGTCGATCGCGGTTCAGCCCGTCCTTCTTCGACCATACCCCCAGGGGGTTAGCCTGGCTGACGGGGCGCCCCTCGTCTGGCCGCCTGTGCGGGTTACCGTCGCCCGATGGCCTGGATCCTGACGATGACCGGCGTGCTGCTGATCCTGGTCGCGGTGCGCGACATCTTCCACACGCTCTGGCACCCGGGCGGGTTCGGGACGCTTTCAAGGACCCTCTTCGGCCTGGTGTGGCGGTTGACGAAGTTCCGCAACCGAGGGACTCGCTCGACCGAGGTCGCGGGACCGTTGGGGCTGCTTCTCACCCTCGGCGTGTGGACCCTCCTGCTGACGGTCGGTTTCGCCTTGCTGTACCTGCCCCACATGCCGCACGACTTCTACTTCGGATCCTCCTTGGAGTCGGCGAGGTCCTCGGACCTGGTGGCGTCGCTCTACCTGTCCCTGGTCGCCCTGGCCACCCTGGGGCTCGGTGACATCCAGCCGGCGACGCCGCTGCTCCGGCTGCTCGTCCCGTCGGAGGCGCTGGTGGGCTTCTTGCTGCTGACGGCGGGGATCTCCTGGATCCTGCAGCTCTATCCCGCCCTCAACAGGCGCCGGGCCCTGTCACGCCGGTTGGGCACGATGGCCGGGCATCGTGTGAGCGACGTCGTCGAGTCCGGGGAGGTCAGTGTCGCGACGCAGCACCTGGAGACGGTCCGGAGCGAGCTGGCCGGCGTCGAGATGGATCTGCGCCAGTACGGCGAGTCCTACTACTTCCGGGAGAGCGAGTCGGACCTGTCCCTTGCCGCGACGCTGCCGCACGTGGTCGCGCTCGCTGCGGCCGGGGAGCGCTCGTCGTCGGTCGAGGTGCGCAACGCCGCGACGATGTTGAGCGCCGGTCTTGCGGATCTCCTGGAGGTGCTGCGCGGGGAGTTCCTCGGTGACGTCGGCGACGACGGCGCGACGTTGGAGGCCTTCGCGAGGGACCACCAGCAGGGTCGGGGCTAGGAGCCCGGCGCGATGATGTGACAGATCTGCACGTCGGTGCAGTCTGCCGGGTCGAGGCGGTCACTCCGGCTGATGAGGCCCTCGAGCTCCTCCTCGAGCGCGGCGAGCTCGCGTCGTCGTGACCTGATGTCGTCCAGCTTCGTCTCGAGCAAGGAGTGGACGTGGGCGCACGGGACGGCGCCTTCGCGACGCAGATCCAGGATGCTGGCGACCTCGACCAGGGTGAGGCCGGCTGCCTGTCCGCTCCGGATGAAGGCGAGCCGGGTGAGGACCGAGGTGTCGTACTCGCGGTAGCCGTTGGTCCCCCGCCGCGGTTGGGGCAGCAGGCCCCTGCGTTCGTAGAAGCGGATGGTCTGGGTCGGCACGCCCGCCGCGGCTGCGGCTTCTCCGATGCGCATGACTCCACTCTACGACTTGACCTTGCACCGCAGATCAAGGTCTAGCGTGCGGGCATGGACATCACCCTGCTCTACTTCGAGGACTGCCCGAACTGGAAGGTCGCGGACCGGCGGCTCAGCGCCATCGCGGCTGAGCGCGACGACATCCGACTGACCCGCCACCTCGTCGAGACGCCGGCGGAGGCCGAGCGCACCCACTTCCACGGCTCACCGAGCATCCTGGTCGACGGCGAGGACGTCTTCGCCGAGCCCGGCTCGGAGGTGGGACTCTCCTGTCGCAGATATCTCACGCCGGACGGATACGAGGGCGCACCGACACTCGACCAGCTTCGTGCGGTCCTGGCCGATGCGTGACCGGGTCCCTGACCACACCTCAGCCTGTCGCCTTGCCCACCGTCAGCAGGACCGCGGAGTCCTCGACCGCCTCGAGCGAGTGACGGGAGTCGGGGATCGTCATGAGGTCGCCTGGCGAGCCGTTCCAGCTGACGTCGCCGGCGACCAGGGTGACGCGGCCGTGCAGCACCTGCAGCGTGGCCTCGCCGGGGTTCTCGTGCTCGTCGAGACTGCTGCCCGCTCGCAGGGCGATCAGGGTCTGGCGCAGGACCTGCTCGTGACCTCCGAAGACCGTGTGGGCGCTGCGCCCACTCGACGCCGTCCTCGCCGTCTCCAGGTGGTGGCGGACCAGCGCGGTCAGTGACTCCTTCTGCATGTGCACTCCTTTTCGTGGGGTCGCCGCGGCTCACACACCTCAGCCGACCCGGTCCCAGCCACGACGTGGCCGGTGGCTGCCGAGCTGAGCGTCGTCACGGCTCCGATAGACGATGTAGGGCCGCGTCAGGTAGCCCACCGGCGCGCTGAAGACGTGCACCAGGCGGGTGAAGGGCCACAGCGCGAAGAGTCCGAAGGCGACCAACGCGTGCAGCTGGAAGCCCAGCGGTGCGTCCGCCATCAGGGAGGCGTCAGGCTGGAAGGCGAGGAACGAGCGGTACCAGACCGAGACGCCCTCGCGGTAGTTGTACTCACCCCCGATGGTGAGGATCGAGCCGGCGATGGTGTTCCACATGCCCAGCACGATCACCACCGCCAGGAAGGCATACATCACCTTGTCCATGACGGTCGTCGCGGAGAAGACGGGACCGACGGTGCGGCGGCGGTAGATCAGGATCGCCATCCCCACCACCGTCATCGCTCCCGCCAGCAGACCGCCCCCCACGGCCGCCACGTGGTAGGTGCGCTCGCTGATGCCGACCGCGTCGGTCCACGACTGCGGCACCAGGAGGCCGATGACGTGGCCGCCGACGACGCCGAGCATCCCGAAGTGGAACAGCGGACTCCCGATGCGCAGCAGCCGGTTCTCGTAGAGCTGGCTCGACCGCGTGGTCCACCCGAACTTGTCATAGCGGTAGCGCCACAGGTGCCCGACGACGAAGACCGTCAAGCAGACGTAGGGCACGACCACGAACAGGAAGTCGTTCATCAGCGGGCTCCTGGGAAGGACGGCATCGGCAGCAGGGTCGACTCCGGGGCGGCTCCGGGGCTGAAGGACGGGGCGGCGAACGGCGCCAGTCCCACCTCCTCCTCCGGAGGACCTTCGGCGGCGAGACGGCGTACGGCGTCGCGCTCGTCACCGCGCAGGGGCGGCAGGGTCGCGGTGACGGCGTCCAGCAGGGCGGCCCACGGCGAGCACAGGTCGCGCAACCCGAGCCGCAGCAGCTCCAGCCCGGCACGGTGGTCGAGCATCAGGTCGCGCCCGAGGACGCGGTCGACGGTGGCTGCGAACTCGAGGACGACGCAGAGATGGTCCGGCAGCTCGGCGTCGTCCAGCTCGAACCCCGCACCCAGATAGGTCTGCTTGAAGCGCAGCAGCGCCATCCCCCGCTTGCGGGTGTCGCCGTGGGCGAAGTAGGTCAGAAACAGGTTGCAGCGTCGGCGCGTGTCGAAGGTCTCGACGTACTCGGACTGGAGCTCCGGCAGCGGCGTCGACTCGAGGTGGTCCAGGAAGCCCCGGATGGACGCGCCGATCGTCGCCGGCAGACCCTTCGAGGCCGACCGGATGAGATCAGTCCGGGCGAGCAGGTCCTCGTCGGGGTAGTCGAGGAGCAGGGACACCGACTGCCACACGATCGTGAGCACGTCCGGCGGCAGAGCCGGCTTCGGTCGACGGCCGCTCACGAGTCGGTCCTCTTCGGTGGGAAGATCCCGGGCGGCGATCCTTTGCCGTCCCAGTTCAGCAGGTTGACCCGGGCTCCCTTCTGATCGGGGCCGGCGAGGGAGTCGGCGGTCTGCCGGTCCTGCAGCATCTGGAAGTTCTCGACCGCGATCGGCGTCGGCACACCGGAGCCCTCGCCGAAGAGGTCCTGCTGCCCACCTCCGTACTCCGAGACCGAGCACTCGGTGGACAGCTCCTCCAAGGAGTGCGCCTGCTCGGCGTGCGCCGGCGGGATCACGTAGCGCTCGTCGTACTTCGCGATCGCGAGCAGGCGGTACATGTCGTACATCTCCTCCTCGCTCATCCCGACGGCGGCCGGGATGGAGGCATCCGGCTCGCGGCCCATGTTGATGTCGCGCATGTAGCAGCGCATCGCTGCGAGCTTCTTGAGCACGGCGTCGACAGGGACGACGTCACCGGCGGTGAAGAGCTCCGCGAGGTACTCGACGGGGATGCGAAGGGCATCGATGGCTGCGAAGAGGTTGCCCCTGTCCTCCGCGTCCTCCCCTGTCTCCTGCACCACGTCCACCACCGGCGAGAGCGGCGGGATGTACCAGACCATCGGCATGGTGCGGTACTCGGGATGCAGCGGGAGGGCCACCTTGAAGGTGGTGATCAGGGCATGGATCGGGGAGCGCTGGGCGGCATCGATCCAGTCACGGGCGATCCCCGCCCGCTCCGCCTCGCGGATCACGTCCGGATCGAAGGGATCGAGGAACACCTCGCGCTGGGCCTCGTAGAGCCCCTCGTCCTCGGTGGTCGAGGCGGCGGCGAGGACCTTGTCGGCGTCGTAGAGCATCAGACCGATGTAGCGCAGCCGACCCACACACGTCTCCGCGCAGACGGTGGGGAGGCCGACCTCGATGCGCGGGAAGCAGAAGGTGCACTTCTCGGCCTTGCCCGTGCGGTGGTTGAAGTAGATCTTCTTGTAGGGGCAGCCGGAGACGCACTTGCGCCATCCGCGGCACTTGTCCTGGTCCACCAGGACGATGCCGTCCTCCTCGCGCTTGTAGATCGCGCCGCTGGGGCACGATGCGGCGCACGACGGGTTGAGGCAGTGCTCGCAGATCCGGGGCAGGTAGAACATGAAGGTCTGCTCGAACTCGAACTTCACCTTGTCGGCGATCTTCTTGAGCATCGGGTCGCGATGTGCGGTCTCGGTGGAACCGCCGAGGTCGTCGTCCCAGTTGGCCGACCACTCGATCTTCATGTTCTCGCCCGAGATCAGTGACTTCGGCCGTGCGACCGGTGTGTGCTCCTGGGCGGGCGCGTCGGTGAGCGTGGAGTAGTCGTAGGTCCACGGCTCGTAGTACTCGCCGATCGAAGGCAGCTTGGGGTTGGAGAAGATCGTCATCAGGTTCTTCAGCCGTCCACCGCCCTTGAGCTTCACCCGGCCGCGGCTGTTGAGCTCCCAGCCGCCCTTCCACTTGTCCTGGTCCTCGTAGGTGCGGGGGTAACCGAGCCCGGGTCGCGTCTCGACGTTGTTGAACCAGATGTACTCGGTGCCCGATCGGTTGGTCCACGCCTGCTTGCAGGTCACCGAGCAGGTGTGGCACCCGATGCACTTGTCGAGGTTCATCACCATCGCCATCTGTGCCATCACCTTCATAGCCCGCTCCCTCAGCGGGTTTCGAGGCTCGCTCCGCTCGCACCTCAACCGACCGACACATCAGTACGTCACCTCCTGGCTGCGCTTGCGGATGATGGTGACCTCGTCACGCTGGTTGCCCGTGGGCCCGAGGTAGTTGAACGCGAACGTCAGCTGGGCATAGCCGCCGATCAGGTGCGAAGGCTTCACGAGGAGGCGGGTCAGCGAGTTGTGGATGCCACCGCGCTTCCCCGAGGTCTCCGCAAGCGGTACGTCGATGAGCCGGTCCTGGGCGTGGTACATGTACACGGTCCCCTCGGGCATGCGGTGCGACACGATCGCCCGGGCGACAACGACGCCGTTGCGGTTGACCGCCTCGATCCAGTCGTTGTCCTTGATGCCCACCTTGGCCGCGTCGCGGTCGCTCATCCAGATGTTCTGGCCCCCGCGCGAGAGCGACAACATGAAGAGGTTGTCCTGGTACTCCGAGTGGATCGACCACTTGTTGTGCGGGGTCAAGTAGCGCACCGTCAGGCCTTCGACCTCGGGAGCCCCTCCGTCGGCCCCATGCACGCCATCGGAGAGGTTGCCGAGCACCGGCTCCGCAAACAGTGCCGCCATGTTGAGCGGTGGTCGATAGACCGGTAGCCCTTCGCCGAGCTCTGTCATCCAGTCGTGGTCGAGGTAGAAGTGCATCCGACCGGTCAGCGTGTGCCACGGCTTCCTGCGCTCCACGTTGATGGTGAAGGGTGAGTAGCGCCGCCCCCCGGTCTCGGAGCCCGACCACTCGGGTGAGGTGATCACCGGCACCGGTGGGCCCTGGGTGTCGACGAAGGTGATCTGCTTGCCCTCGTGCTCGGCAGCCAGGTCGGCGAGTCTCACCCCGGTGCGCCTCTCGAGAGTCTTGAATCCCTGTGTCGCGAGGTGTCCGTTGGTGGTTCCGGACATCGCCAGGATCGCCTCGCAGACGTTGACGTCCTTCTCGAGTGACGGGCGACCATCGGCGACACCACCTCGTACGGCGCCGTTCTTCGCCCGCAGGTAGTCGACCTGGGCGCCGAGCTCGAAGGTGACGCCCTTGGTGGTCGCCCCGAGCGTGTCGACCAGCGGACCCAGGGCGTTCATCTTCTCGGCGACCGCGCCGAAGTCACGCTCCACCTCGACGAGCTTGGGCATCGTGACCCCGGGGATCGGCTCGCACTCCCCCTTCTTCCAGTCGCGGACGACGCCGTGCGGGTTGGCCATCGCGTCGGGGGTGTCGTGCGTGAGCGGGACCGCGACGACATCCTTGCGGATGCCCAGGTGGGTGGCGGCCAGCTCGCTGAACTTCACCGCGATCGTCTGCCAGGCGTCCCAGTCGGTGCGGGTCTGCCAGGGCGGCGCGATCGCCGGGTTGAACGAGTGCACGAACGGATGCATGTCGGTGGTGCTGAGGTCGTGCTTCTCGTACCAGGTCGCCGCCGGCAGGACGACGTCGGAGAAGATCGTCGTGCTGGTCTGTCGGAAGTCGATCGTCATCAAGAGGTCGAGCTTGCCCTCGGGCGCCTTGTCCCGCCAGGTCACATCGACCGGGCGCTGCTCGACCGGCGTCTCGGTGGCCCGGAGCGAGGAGTCGGTGCCGAGCAGGTGCTTGAGGAAGTACTCGTTGCCCTTGCCCGACGAGCCGAGCAGGTTGGCCCGCCAGATCGAGAGGATGCGTGGATGGTTCTGCGGCGCGTCGGGGTCCTCCCCGGCGAAGCCCAGCTCACCCGACGTGAGCTGCTCGACGACGTACTCCCCCACCGGCTTGCCTGCGGATGCCGCATCGTCGCTGAGGTCGAGCGGGTTGCGGTCGAACGTGGGGTACGACGGCATCCACCCCATCCGCGCGCTCTGGGCGATGACGTCGGCCGTGGACTTGCCCGCCAGCTGGCCCTTGCCGGTGGTGGCGGAGAGTGTGTCGGCGCCGAACTGGTCGTAGCGGAACTGGTCGGTGTGGAGGTACCAGAAGGCCGTCTGGATCATGTTGCGCGGCGGGCGGTTCCAGTCGAGTGCGTTGGCGATCTGGGTGTAGCCGGTGATCGGGCGTACCTTCTCCTGCCCCACGTAGTGCGCCCAGCCGCCGCCGTTGACGCCCTGGCAGCCGGTGAGGTTGGTCAGGGTCAGGAAGGCGCGGTAGATCGTGTCGGAGTGGAACCAGTGGTTGGTGCCGGCGCCCATCACGATCATCGAGCGACCCTTGCGACTCCTCGGCGTTGGCGGCGAACTCGCGCCCGATCCGTGCGGCGGTCGCGGCCGGCACGCCGGTGATCGCCTCCTGCCAGGCTGGGGTGTACGGCGACTCCGCGTCGTCGTAGCCCGTGGCCCACGCGCCGGGAAGCCCGGGCCGACCGACGCCGTACTGCGCGAGCAGCAGGTCGAAGACGGTCGTCACCAGGTGGCCGTCGACGCGGCGCGCGGGGACGCCACGGGGCAGGTCGGCCGCGGAGCCGTCTGCGGTGTCGAAACGCGGCATCCGCACCGTCACCGTCTCGGCCGTCTCGTCCAGCAGCGTGAGCATCGGGTCGACGTCACCCAGCTCGAGGTTCCACTTGCCGACGCCCGCCTCGCCGTAGCGGTGGCCGAGCGAGCCGTTGGGGACCACGGCCTCACCGGTGACGGAGTCCATGAGCACGGTCTTGAAGGCGGCGTTCTCGTCCGCGGCATGCTCGGCGAGGTCGGCGGCGGTGAGGAACTTGCCGGCGGTGTAGTCGCCGTCGCCTGTCTCCTCGAGCCGCACCAGGTGCGGCAGGTCGGTGTAGGCCTTCACGTAGTGCGGTGAAGTACGGCGTCGAGCGGTCGACGAAGAACTCCTTGAGCACGACGTGACCCATCGCCATCGCCAGGGCGGCGTCGGTGCCCGGCTTCGCGGCCAGCCACTCGTCGGCGAACTTCACGTTGTCGGCGTAGTCGGGGGCGACCGCGACCACCTTCTGCCCGCGGTAGCGCGCCTCGGTCATCCAGTGCGCGTCGGGCGTGCGGGTGACCGGCAGGTTGGAGCCCCACATGATCAGGTAGCCGGCGTTCCACCAGTCGCCCGACTCGGGGACGTCGGTCTGGTCGCCGAAGACCTGCGGCGAGGCCACCGGCAGGTCGGCGTACCAGTCGTAGAAGCTCAGCATCGAGCCGCCGATGAGGTTGACGAAGCGGGCACCGGACGCGTGGGAGACCATCGACATCGCCGGGATCGGCGAGAAGCCGGCGACCCGGTCGGGGCCGTACTTCTTGATGGTGTGCACGTGAGCGGCCGCGACGATCTCGGCTGCCTCGTCCCAGGTGGCGCGGACGAGCCCGCCCTTGCCGCGGGCGGACTTGTAGGCCTTCGCGCGTGCCGGGTTCTCGACGATGTGCTCCCACGCCTTGACCGGGTCGCCGCCGTGCTGGGTCTTGGCCTCGCGGAACATCTGCAGCAGCACGCCGCGCACGTAGGGGTAGCGGACCCGGGTCGGCGAGTAGGTGTACCAGGAGAACGCCGCGCCGCGCGGGCAGCCGCGAGGCTCGTACTCCGGGGAGTCCGGGCCCGACCGACGGGTAGTCGGTCTGCTGGGTCTCCCAGGTGATGATCCCGTCCTTGACGTAGACCTTCCACGAGCACGAGCCGGTGCAGTTCACGCCGTGCGTCGAGCGCACGACCTTGTCATGACTCCAGCGGTCCCGGTAGAAGTCGTCGGCCTCGCGGCCACCCCGCTTCGGTCAGGGTGCGGAGGTCGTCCGAGACCTTCCCCTTGGTGAAGTAGCGACGAGTGCGAACCAGCGCGTCGCTCAGTGGCCCGTCCATGCCCGGCTGTCCGTGCATCTGACGGCCATCTCCTCGTCGTGTCGCCGCGCGGTCCCGCGCACGACGGTCACGGTCAGCAGCAGGGTCAGGGCCGCGGTCACCGACAACAGCCACAGCCCGATGGCGTAGGAGTCGGTGCGGCCGTAGACGTAGCCCATGATCAGGGGTGGCACGAAGCCGCCGAGGCCACCCGCGGCACCCACCAGACCGGTCACGCCGCCGACCCGGGACGGGTCGGTCACCTTGGCGATCAGCGCGAAGGTGGCGCCGGTGCCGGACCCGAGAGCCATCGCCATGGCCAGGAAGGCCACGGCTCCCACCGGTTCCAGGACCGGTGTCGTGGACGCGGCCGCCGGCGCCCACCACGACCACGCCGTAGCCGCCGGCCAGGACCGAGATCGGACCGAGCTCGGTCGGCCAGCCAGCCCCCGACGGGTCGCATGATCACCGCCACCACCACGAAGCCGGCCATCCGGTTGGCGGCGTCGGCGGGGGTGAGGTCGTAGGCGGTCTTGAGGTAGGACGGCAGGTAGACCGAGAACGCGACGTACCCGCCGAAGGCGACGGCGTAGAGGATGCTGGCCTGCCAGGCGATCGGGAGCCGCGCGTTGGCCGTTCAGGCGGCGAGCCAGGGACGTCGTCGGGGCCGTCCGGCCGGGGGCGTCCTGCAGCAGCAGCCAGGCCACGACCGCGAAGATCGCCAGCGCTGCGGCGGCGAAGAGGAACGGGGCCTTGTCGCCGACGTCGGTGTAGAGCTTGACGGTCGTGAGCGCGCTGATCGCGGTGCCGCCCATGCCGGCCCCGAAGATGCCGACGGCCAGACCACGACGTTCCGGCGGGAACCAGGCGTTGACGAACGGGACGCCGACCGCGAACGACGTGCCGGAGATGCCGAGGAAGAATCCGCCGATCAGCAGGGCGGTGTAGTTGGTCTGCCCGTAGAAGCCGATGAACAGGACCGGGACGATGGTGGCGAGCGGAGACGATCACGAACATCTCGCGGCCGCCGAACTTGTCGGTCAGCGCACCCACCGGGATCCGGCCGAGCGAGCCGACGATCACCGGGACGGCCACGATCAGCGCGACCTGCGACTCGCTCGAGGACGCCGAGCGTGCCGTTGTCGCGGAACACCGGTCCGAGCGGGCTGAGCAGCGCCCACGCCCAGAAGTTGATCGCGAATCCGATGGTCGCCAGACCCAGCATCAGCCACGGTCGTCGTGGCTCGCGGTCCGGAGGCGCGACGTTCGCTCGGGCCGTCACTGACGTGCCCGTTGCAGGGGCATCGCCTCCCCCACGATGACCCTCTCCGGTGCCCCTGTCCATGTCGGGCGCCCCGTCGAAGGCGCGCGTTGGCCTCGTCGAGCATGTCCGGTCTCCTCGCTGTCCACCGGCAGTGTGCTGGTGCCGTGCGGAGACCAGTCCACCGGGATCGCGGCGACGCGAGAGGGCCAAACGTCCCGCTGCTGACGGCCCTGTCGGACGGGCCGCGTTGGACCGGACCCTCGGGACCAACGACCCTGCTGCGGACCGGCCCGGTGGGCGGAGGATCGACGGACAGATCCACGACCGGAGGCGCACCGTGCACGGAGCAGTTGATCTCGGCCAGGCGGTGCGTGCTCACTCGGCGTCCAGCGTGACCGGGTGGACGAGCCCCACGTCCGGCGCGCCCTGGAGTGAGGCCGACCCCCTGGACGCCGACGTCCTGCTCGTCGACGGGACGGTCGCCGTCGTCCGCGCCGTCCGTCCGGACGACCGCGAGGCACTGCTGGCGCTGCACGACGGCGCCTCTGAGACCAGCCAGCGGATGAGGTTCTTCGCCGTCGGCCGCCAGGTCGGCCACGACTACGTCGAGCACCTCTTCGACGCCCGAGCAGCCCACGGTCGCGAGCCTGGTGGTGACGGTCCGCGACCGGATCGTCGCGCTCGGCACGGCCGAGCCGGTCTCGGCCGACGTGGCCGAGGTCGCGTTCCTGGTCGACGAGGAGCGGCACGGGCACGGGCTCGGCAGCCTCCTGCTGGAGCACCTCGCCGCCGCCTGCCGCGACCGCGGCATCCGCCGCTTCGTCGCCGAGGTGCTCGCCGAGAACCGCGCGATGCTCGGGGTCTTCCTCGACGCCGGCTTCGAGGTCACCCGCGAGAACGACGCCGGGACCGTCCACGTCGAGCTGGGCATCGCCGCCTCCGACGCGCGCCGTCGCCGCGGCCGACGTCCGCGAGGGCCACGCCGAGACCCGGTCGCTCGCGCCCCTGCTCTACCCCCGCAGCGTCGCGGTGACCGGCGTGCGCCGGGACGGGACCGGCATCGGGGCCGCCGTCCTGGGCTCGATCCTGGCCGGTGGCTACACCGGCACGCTGCACGTGGTCCACCCGAGCGGTGCCGTCGTGGCCGGGGTGGCGTCGTCCGCGCACTTCACGGACCTGCCCGACCAGGTCGACCTCGCCATCGTCGCGGTGCCCGCCGCGCGGGTGCTCGACGCGCTGCGCGACGCGGCTGCCGCCGGTGTCCGCACCGCGGTCGTGATCTCGTCGGGCTTCGAGGAGATGGGCGCCGAGGGCGCCGACCTCCAGCGCGAGATGCTCGACCTCGCACGCTCCCACAGCATGCGGCTGGTCGGCCCCAACTGTCTCGGCGTGATGAGCAACGACCCCGAGATCCGGCTCAACGCCACGTTCAGCCAGGCGGTGCCGCCCCCCGGTGGCCTCGCGATCGCCTCGCAGTCCGGCGGTGTGGGCATCGCGCTCATCGACATCGCCCGCGACCTCGGCCTCGGCGTCGGCTCGTTCGTCTCCTTGGGCAACAAGGCCGACGTGTCCGGCAACGACCTGCTCGCCGCCTGGCTCGAGGACCCGCGCGTGACGGCCGCCGCGCTCTACCTGGAGTCCTTCGGCAACGCCCCCAAGTTCGCCCGCGTGGCGCGGCGCTTCGCCGAGCGCAAGCCCCTGCTCGCCGTCGTCGGCGGTCGCTCCTCGGGCGGGCAGCGGGCCGGCGCGTCGCACACGGCCGCTGCCGCCGCGTCGGGCGTCGGCATCGACGCGCTCTTCGCCCAGGCCGGCGTGATCGGCTGCCGCAGCGCCGAGGAGATCGCCGAGACCGCGCTCCTCCTGGCCGGCCAGCCACTCCCCCAGGGTCCCCGCCTCGCCGTGGTCAGCAACGCCGGCGGTCTCGGGGTGCTCGGCGGCCGACGAGGCGGACCGGTCGGTCTGGTCGTCCCCGAGCTCTCGGCCGCGCTCCGCACCACCCTGGCGCCCACGTCCTGGGCACCACCGGCACCAGCAACCCGGTGGACGCCGGGGCCGGCGCGTCCCCCGACGATCTGGGCGCCATCGTCGCGGCCCTGCTCGACTCCGACGAGGTCGACGCCGTCGCGGTGGTGCTCGTCACGCACCAGCGTCGCCGACCCCGCACCACTCGTCACGGCCCTGACCGCCTGCCGGGCGACCCACCCCGACAAGCCGCTGCTCCTCGTGCCCATGGGCGGCCTGGACCCGCACCCGGACGAGCTCGCGGGGATCACCCGCTACCGCTCGGTGACCACCGCCATCCACGCGCTCGCCCGCGTGACGTGGTACGCCGCCTGGTTGCGCGTGCCGCGCGAGTTGCCCGAGCCGCCGGACGAGGATCGCGCTGCCGCGGCACGTGCAGGTCGGCTCCCGGCTCGTCGGTCGACGGAACGGCGGGGCCGACGGCTGGCTCGACCTCGCGAGCTGCGGGTCGAGCTGCTCAGCGCCTACGGGCTGACTCCGGTCGGCCGCACCGTCCACGGCGCGGAGGCCGCCGGTCGCGCGGCGAGGGACGTCGGCTTCCCGGTCGTGGTCAAGGTCGCCGAGCCGGACATCGTGCACAAGACCGATCGTGGGCTGGTCCGGATCGGGCTGACGTCGTACGACGAGGTGGTGAGCGCGGTCTGCGAGTTCGGTGTCGAGCTCGGGCGGGAGGCGCCGTGCCCGTGCTGGTGCAGCCAGCTCGTCTCCGGCGTCGAGCTCGCGCTCGGCGTGGTCCGGGACCCGGGCTTCGGCCCGCTCGTGATGGTGGCTGCCGGCGGTGTGACGATCGATCTCCTGGCCGACCGCGTCTTCCTGCTCCCGCCCCTGACCCGCGGCGATGCGGGCCGGGCGCTGCGGTCGCTGCGCAGCTGGCCGCTGCTCGACGGCTTCCGGGGCACCCCCCGGGTGGACGTCGGCGCGCTCGAGCAGGTGATCGTGTCCCTCGGTGCCCTCGCCACCGACGTGCCCGAGGTGGCCGAGCTGGATCTCAACCCCGTGCTCGTCGCCCCGGACGGCTGTTCGCTGGTCGACGTGAAGGTCCGGCTCGAGACGGCTTCGCCGCTGGACGCGGGCATCCCGCGCCGGCTGCGTCGTCCGCGCTGATGGACTCGCCGCACATCTCTCCGGCCCCGACCACCTGATGCAGGAGTGAGATTCCCCGGGCGGAGACGGGGGTGCCGTCGGCATCGCGCGCCCACCGGGTCAGAATCGGCGACATGGATCTGGACGCGGTGCTCGAGGAGATCGCTGCGGAGGTGACGCCGTACGTCGGTGCGGGACAGGTCGCCGACTACATCCCCGGGCTCGCTCTCGTCGACCCCGATCAGTTCGGGATGGTTGTCGCCATGAACGACGGCCAGGTCCACGCGGTCGGCGACAGCGACACGCGGTTCTCTGTGCAGAGCATCTCGAAGGTCTTCAGTCTTGCTCTCGTGATGGCGCACGACAGTGACCGGATCTGGCGGAGGGTCTCCCGCGAGCCCTCGGGCAGCCCGTTCAACTCGCTGCTGCAGCTCGACCAGGAGCACGGCCGGCCGCGCAACCCCTTCATCAACGCGGGCGCCCTGGTCGTGACCGATCGGCTGCATCGGGTGACCGGTGACGCTGCCGCCGTGATGCGCGACCTGATGCGGCGCGAGAGCGGCAATCCGGACGTCGACGGGGACCCTCTGATCGCCCGCTCAGAGAGCGAGCGGGGTCACCGCATCGCGGCCATGGCCCACCTGCTCGCCAGCTATGACAACCTCGAGGGCACCGTGGGCGAGGTCCTCGACCAGTACTTCTGGCAGTGCTCGTTGTCGATGAGCTGCCGCGAGGTTGCGCTCGCGGCAGGCCTGCTGGCCCGTCACGGAGTCCTCTCGGACGGGAGTCGGATCCTCTCCTCGAGCCAGACCAAGCGGATCAACGCAGTGATGCTCACCTGCGGCACCTACGACGCGGCGGGAGAGTTCGCCTACCGCGTCGGGCTCCCCGGCAAGAGCGGGGTCGGCGGCGGGATCCTCGCGGTGATCCCGAACGTCTGCACGATCTGCGTCTGGAGCCCCGGGCTGAGCGCCTCGGGCAACTCTGCGGCCGGGCTGGCGGCGCTGGACCTCTTCACCACCAGGACCGGGTGGTCGATCTTCTAGTCCGGGGCCCGCCGTGTTGGCCGAGGACTCAGGGTTCGGCCCGGTCCCGGCCGTGCGATGCGCGGGCACCATCCCACCGGCGGCACGGTCCTGCCGGCTGGGTTGTCGCAGCACGAAGGCAACGGCGGCGATGATCAGGCCCCAGCACATCAGCATCTCGAGGACCATCAGCACGAAGCGGCCCCCGCTGTTCGCCCCAGCTGTCGTCGTCGTTCCAGTACATCATCGCCGTCTTCCTCTTCTCGCCTGTCGACACCATGGACGTTGCCGGTCCTCTCATCCTCGCTGAGCTCGTTCGGGCTCGACAGGGTCCTCGACCCCACCGGGCAGGACCCGGAGTCACGTGCATGCCTGACCACGCTCCGCCTGACGTCACCCTGTGCGGTAGTCGCACTCGACGTCTCGTCCGGACTACGTCAGATCGATGAGTGTGGTGGCACGGCGAGGACACGGACAGTCTCACGCGCGATCTCCGTCGCTTCGGACGCGGACACCACCACCGTGCGCACACGGGCATCGGGTGCGCTGATGTCGCGGTCGGAGGCGGCGTCCGCATTGGTGGACTCGTCGAGCGACACGCCGAGATGGCCGACACCTTGCGCGGCGAGGGTCCGCACCTCGGGTTGGTGCTCCCCGATCCCGCCGGTCAGGACGAGCAGGTCGAGTCCGCCGGCGCTCACCGTCATCGCACCGATCTCCTGTCGGAGTCGGTGGATGAACACCTCGAACGCGAGAGCCGCGTCCTCGTCGCCACCCGCCCGGGCGGCCAGCACATCGCGCAGATCGCCCGAGGTGCCCGAGAGCCCCTTCAGGCCCGATTGGTTCTCGAGCACATCAGCGAGGCTGTGGGGGCTCTGGTCGCCGTGGATCAACAGCCACAGCAGGAGCCCGGGGTCGACCGACCCGGACCTGGTCGCCATCACCAGGCCCTCGGTCGGCGTGAACCCCATGGTGGTGTCGACGCAACGACCCTCGCGCACTGCCGCGAGGGACGCACCCGCGCCGAGGTGACACGAGACCACGCGCAGGTCTGAGAGATCGCGGTCGATGAGTTCTGCACCTCGGCGTGCGGCGTAGGCGTGGCTGAGGCCGTGGAACCCGTATCGGCGAAGGTTCCACCGCCTGTTCCAGGCCTTGGGGAGTGCGTAGGTGCGAGCCGCAGCCGGCAGGTGGGTGTGGAACGTCGTGTCGAAGCAGGCGACCTCCGGGAGCGAGGGCAGCGACTGGCGCAGCGCGCGGATGCCCGCGACCGCTCGCGGGTTGTGGAGTGGTGCGAGGTGCTCGATGGAGTCCAGGTAGTCGAGCACCTCGTCTCCGATGCGCACGGACTCGGTCAGCCGCGGCCCTCCGTGGACGATGCGGTGCCCGATCGCCTCGAGGTCGTCGACCTCCTCGATGAACGTGCTGATGGGCTCGAGGTCGGACTCGCCTTCCCAGCGCTCCACCGTGGTGGCTGCCACCTGATGTCCGCCGTCGATCACGGTCAGCTTCAGGCTGCTGGAGCCGGCGTTGACCACCAGCACTCGCATCGCTCAGCCTTCGGGGGTGTCGAGTGCGGCGTCGTCGGTCGTGACGTCCGCGCCGCGGTCGCCGGACCATCTCCAGTTCTGGATCTCCTCCAGGTCCTCACCGTGGGAGCGGACATGGATCTTGTGCTCGATCAGCTTGTTCTTCAGCTGCTCGCGCGCCGCTCCGGAGGTGGCTTGGAGTCGCGGCACCCGGTCGATGACGTCCATGGCGAGGTTGAAGCGGTCGAGCTGGTTCATCACCGCCATGTCGAACGGGGTGGTGGTGGTGCCCTCCTCCTTGTATCCACGAACGTGGAGGTTGGCGTGGTTGGTGCGCTTGTAGGTCAGTCGATGGATCAGCCACGGATAGCCGTGGTAGGCAAAGATGACCGGCTTGTCGCGCGTGAACAGGGCGTCGAACTCCGCCTCGGACAGGCCGTGGGGGTGCTCGCGCTCGTCCTGGAGGCGCATCAGGTCCACGACATTGACGAACCTGATCCTCAGGTCGGGGAAGAAGCCGCGCAGGAGCTCGACCGCGGCGAGCGCCTCCATGGTCGGCACGTCGCCGGCGCACCCCATGACGACATCCGGTTCCTCCCCCTGGTCGGTGCTGGCCCAGTCCCAGATCCCGATGCCTTTGGTGGCGTGCACGATGGCCTCGGCCATGCTCAGGTACTGGGGGGCGGGCTGCTTCCCGGCCACGATGACGTTGACGTACTGCTTGGACCGCAGGCAGTGGTCGGCAACCGAGAGCAGCGTGTTCGCATCGGCTGGGAGATAGACGCGAACGACCGATGCTTTCTTGTTCATCACATGGTCGATGAAGCCCGGGTCCTGGTGGGAGAAGCCGTTGTGGTCCTGGCGCCACACGTGCGAGGTGAGCAGGTAGTTCAGTGAGGCGATGGGGCGGCGCCAGGGGATGTCATTGGTCACCTTGAGCCACTTGGCGTGCTGGTTGAACATCGAGTCGACCAGATGGATGAACGCCTCGTAGCACGAGAAGAAGCCGTGCCGGCCGGTGAGCAGGTAACCCTCCAGCCAGCCTTCGCAGGTGTGCTCGGAGAGGATCTCCATCACCCTCCCATCGACGGCGAGGTGGTCGTCGTAGCCGCGGGTCTCGGCGTTCCAGGTCCGGTTGGTGACCTCGAGGACGTCCTGGAGGCGGTTGGAGTTGTTCTCATCCGGGGAGAAGAGCCGGAAGCTGTCCATGTTGCGTGCCATCACGTCGCGCAGGAAGGTGCCCAGCACCCGTGTCGACTCGACGGCCCCGGTGCCGGGCGCATCGACCTCGACGGCGTAGTCGCGGAAGTCAGGCATCTTCAGGTCGCGCAGGAGCAAGCCGCCGTTGGCGTGCGGGTTCGCGCTCATCCGACGCTCTCCAGTCGGGTGCAGTGTCGCGATCTCCGGCACCGGGGCGCCGTCCGCGTCGAAGAGCTCCTCGGGCTTGTAGCTGCGCATCCACTTCTCGAGCACCTCTCGGTGCGAGTCACTGCCGCGCGCATCGGCGAACGGCACCTGGTGGGAGCGCCAGTACCCCTCGATCTTCTTGCCGTCGAGCTCCTTGGGCCCGGTCCAGCCCTTGGGGGAACGCAGCACGATCATCGGCCACGGGCGCCGTGGGACCGGAGCCGTCCTGCGACGTGTCGCGCGGGCCTCGGTCTGGATCTCGCGGATCTCGTCGAGGCAGTGATCGAGAGTCGCGGCGAACGCCTGGTGCATCTCGGCCGGGTCGGAGCCTTCGACGATGTACGGCGTGTGACCGTAGCCGCGCATGAGCGAGGTCAGCTCGTCCTCGCCGATACGGGCCAGCACGGTCGGGTTGGCGATCTTGTAGCCGTTCAGGTGCAGGATCGGCAGCACGGCGCCGTCTCGGCTCGGGTCGATGAACTTGTTGGAGTGCCAGCTCGTGGCCAGGGGCCCGGTCTCGGCCTCGCCGTCACCGACGATGGCGGCGACGACCAGGTCCGGGTTGTCGAACGCGGCACCGTAGGCGTGGGACAGGGAGTATCCCAGCTCGCCACCCTCGTGGATCGAGCCAGGCGTCTCGGGGGCCACGTGGCTGGGGATGCCGCCGGGGAACGAGAACTGGTTGAACAGTCGTCGCATGCCGTCTGCGTCCTGACCGATGCCCGGATACACCTCTGTGTAGGTGCCCTCGAGCCATGCGGACGCGACGAGGCCGGGACCTCCATGACCTGGACCGATGATGTACATCATGTTCAGCTCGCGTGCGGAGATGGCCCGATTGAGGTGCGCGTAGACGAAGTTCAGCCCGGGCGTCGTCCCCCAGTGCCCGAGCAACCGTGGCTTGACGTGCTCGGCCAGCAGCTTCTCTCGCAACAGCGGGTTGGCCATCAGGTAGATCTGACCCACCGAGAGGTAGTTCGCTGCGCGCCACCATGCATCGATCCGGCCCAGCTCGGCCTTTCTCAGCGGTCGTCCCTGGATCGTGCTCTTCGTCGGTGCGGAGCGACTCATCGGGCGGTTGTCCCTTCGGTAGGAAGCGGTGACGCGCGTTCGCCAGCGGTCCCCCGGCGATGGCCGCGGTCTTCATCCTGTCGTCTGACAAGCCCGACCAGAAGGGTCGAAGGGCCCGGACCAAGACTCCGTCGTGGCCACGCGACCCAGCACCCCCCGGAGTGAAGCATTCTTCAAGTGATAAAGTGTGCACGTCAGGTCGGTGACGAGAGGTGTGCCCATGGACAACGTTCCGTTGTACGAAGCGAAGGCCGACCTGTTCCGCACGCTCGGACACCCCGTCCGCATCCGGGTCCTGGAGCTGCTCCAGGACGGCCCGAGGCCGGTGCGCGAGCTGCTCTCGGAGATCGTCATCGAGGCGTCCAACCTGTCCCACCAGCTGTCGGTGCTGCGACGTGCCGGACTCGTCCGGTCCTCACGAGAGGGCGCCACCGTCCTCTACCGACTGGCCACACCTGACGTAGCCCAGCTCCTGCTTCATGGACGTCGGATCCTTCTCGCTGTGTCGGCCGAACAGCACAGCGTTCTCGCCGACCTCCGTGACTCAGCGACATCTGTGTGAGCCTCGCCCGTGCCACCAAGCCCGCCCGCGAAGCTCTGGCGATCGTCAGCCAACGTCTCACTTGCCTCCTGCCGCGCAAGGCGGATGTGGTGGCCGTGCGCGGAAATCCCAAGCAGGATCTGCTAGCAGGACTGACCGTGGCCGTCGTGGCGCTGCCCCTGGCCCTGGCGTTCGGTGTCGCCTCGGGGCTCGGTGCACAGGCTGGTCTGGCCACTGCTGTCGTTGCCGGGATCGTCGCCGCGGTCTTCGGCGGCTCGAACCTCCAGGTGTCGGGGCCCACCGGCGCGATGACCGTCGTGCTGGTGCCGGTGGTGCACCAACACGGTGTTCGCGGTGTCCTGATGGTCGGCCTGCTCGCCGGCATCGTCCTGATCGCCATGGCTGTGGCCCGGCTCGGTCGCTACGTCCGCTTTCTGCCAGTGCCGGTCATCGAAGGCTTCACCGCGGGGATCGCTGTGGTCATCGCGCTGCAACAGGTTCCCTCAGCTCTCGGAGTGACAGACGCGTCCGGAGACAAGGTGTGGGCGATCGCCGCCGACGCCGTACGCCGCTTCGCCGCGCACCCGGAGATCGCTCCGTTGCTGATCGCCTTGTCGGTGACCACGCTGATGCTCGCCGGCGCTCGGTGGCGGCCCCGGGTGCCCTTCTCGCTCATCGGCGTCGTCCTGGTCACCCTGCTCGCGCGGGTCCTTGACCTCCAGGTGACCTCACTGGGTCATCTGCCGCCCGGGTTGCCGGCTCCGTCGCTGGGCTTCGTCGACCTTGGTGCCATCGGCTCGCTGGCCTCCGCTGCCCTCGCTGTCGCGGCACTCGCCGCCCTCGAGAGCCTGCTGTGTGCCACCGTCGCCGACGGCATGACTGTCAACGAGCGGCACGACCCTGATCGGGAGCTGTTCGGACAGGGCCTGGCCAACGTGGTCGTGCCGATGTTCGGGGGTATCCCCGCGACCGCCGCCATCGCGCGGACCGCCGTCAACGTGCGTGCTGGAGCGAGCTCGCGACTTGCCGCCGTGACCCACGCACTGGTCCTGCTTCTCCTGGTGCTCGCAGCCGCTCCCCTTGTCGCGCACATCCCGCTCGCCGCACTGGCGGGTGTGCTGTTCGCCACCTGCGTGCGAATGGTCGAGGCCGGCTCGTTGCTCGCCCTCGTCCGCTCGACCCGCTCCGATGCCGTGATCGTCGCCCTGACCTTCACGGTGACCGTAGTCGTCGACCTCGTCACGGCGGTCGGCGTCGGAGTCGGCGTTGCCGTCATCCTGGCCCTGCGATCCGTGGCTCGCAGCGCACGGATCGATCAGGTCTCCCTGGAGTCCGGCGATCACACCGAGGAGGAGCACGCACTCCTCAGCCAACACATCGTTGCCTACCGCATCGATGGGCCCCTCTTCTTCGGCGCTGCCCATCGCCTCCTGCTGGAGCTACCCGACATCGTCGACGTCCGCGTGGTCATCCTCCGGATGTCGCGCGTCACGACGATGGATGCCACCGGCGCGCATGTGCTCCGCGACGCCATCACGAGGCTCGAGCGCCGCGGCATCGTCGTGCTCCTCTCGGGCATCGCGCCCGGACACGAGGAAGTGCTGGCCTCGCTCGGGATCGCGGGCGCCCTCCACAGCAAGGGCCGCATCCTGCCCGACACACCGTCCGCGATCGCCCACGCGCGGCAACTGCTCAGCCTGGTGCAGGAACCGCTCGAGGACGTCAGCCCCGCCTGAACGACCAGTCGACGGCCGAGCGGTCTTCGAGGGACGTGACGCGCACGCGACACGAGACCGGGGCGCTGGGCCGTGCCGCACCTCCCCTAGTCCTCCGCCCGCATCAACGGCAGGTAGATCCAAGCGGCGATGGCGGCGAAGACGAACGACACCACGACGAGCAGGACGGTCTGACCGGAAGAGGCATTGGGATCGCCGTTGACAACCATGGTGGCGCTCATGGCCGCGACTGAAGGCGGGACCAACGCGTACCAAGGCACCAACGCATAAAGACCTTCGTGCGCGGCCTGTGCGCCACGAATCAGGCCGTAGCCGACAGCGACGGTTGCTGGGACAACCATGCCCAGGTCAAGAAGGAAGATGGACCAGTAGAACGTGCGTGCTTCGAGGAACTCAGGAGGAAGGGCGCTCCCCGTGATGGAGCCTGTGATGGCACTGAGGTAGCGCGTCAGGACGAACGCCGCGAGAAGGACGAGTATCGCGCCCGACAACCGCCGCCTGCGGGCGGTGAGGCGCGGAAGAGCCTGGCGCGAACCCAGGACCCAAGCCCAGACGGCCGTCCCGCACGAGAATGTGAAGATCGCCGTGTGGAAGAAGGCCACAGCCGTGTACGTGGAGTACTCGGGACCGACGACATATTGCAGGAACATGTACCCGGCGTAGGAAGCGGGTCCGAAGCCGAGTAGGGGTGCGGCACGATGTCCTCGTAGTGCAAGCACTCCAGCCACCGCAGCGAGGGGCACGACGAGACCGACCGTCACTACTTCGAGGCCGATCACTTGATTGAGCAGGCTTCCCGAGATCGGGTACTCGATCGCCCCCGAGCCGAGGGGGCCCAGCACGGTGTTCGCCAGGAGCACGGTGGCGAGAGCGAACAGGGTGCCCGCGAAGGCCCGGCTCGGTGCTGGCCTGGAACGAGGTGCAGACGGACTGTCACTCAACATTGTGCCAAGGGTCATGCGTAGTCACTCCTCGGTCGGGTCCGACTCGTCACGATCTCCTGAGATCGGTCGGGTCGGACAGTGCCGAACGTCCCCCTGGACGAGACCGCGGCCCAGTCTCGCGACCTCCGTGCGGCCAGACGATGGTGGCTCGAGATCGTCGAACGCGACACCCCTGAGCCGGGACCCGGCAAGGTCAGGATCCTCTCGGGGCCTGCGGTCTGGAGCTACAGAGCTTCTGAAGGAGCGGTGGACATGCGCTTGAACGGACTGGTCCTGAGGCTGATCGAGAGTCCGTTGCACCGCCTCCTGCCAGGCGGGCTCACCGAGATTTCCTACGCCCGCCCCACCGCTGGCAACACCATCCGACTCCCGGCCCAGAGCGTCACGGACGTGAGCCGCTTCCTTGTCGTAGCGGGACGCCCAGAACGGAAGCGTTGGTGGCGGGCGTTCAGGCGTGGCATCGGGCCGGAGACGCCGGAGACACCGGTCATTGACTTCGAGAAGGTCGACCCATGAGATCTTGCGTGGTCCCCCTCCACCGCGATGTTGCTGTTCGCCGGCTGCCGAGCGTCACAGATCCCGCCAGCCTCGTTGTCCCGGTCGCTGCCAGGACGACGAGGGCGACGTTGTCGTGACCTCCCCGGAGGCGATTCAGTCGTCGAGCGGGGTGACGTACGCCGAGCTGATGCCACCGTCGACGAGGAACTCGCTCGCCGTGATGAACGACGAGTCGTCGCTGGCCAGGAAGGCAACCGCTGCCGCCAGCTCGGTGGCCTCGGCGAACCGGCCCATCGGCACGTGCACCAGTCGCCGCTGCGCTCGCTCGGGGTCCGAGGCGAAGAGCTCGCGGAGCAGCGGGGTGTTGACGGGACCCGGGCAGAGTGCGTTGACCCGCACCCCCTTGCGGGCGAACTCGACCCCCAGCTCGCGGGACATCGACAGGACGCCGCCCTTCGAGGCGCTGTAGGCGATCTGGGACGTGGCCGCGCCCATCCGAGCGACGAAGGAAGCGGTGTTGATGATCGAGCCCTTGCCCTGCTCGAGCATGTAGGGCAGCACGTGCTTGCAGCCGTAGAAGACGCTGGTCAGGTTCACCTCCTGCACCCGTCGCCACGCGTCGATGCCCGTCGTGAGGATGGAGGCGTCGTCGGGGGGCGCGATCCCAGCGTTGTGGAAGGCGATGTCGATCGAGCCGTAGGCCTCCTGCGTCCGGGCGTAGAGCCGCTCGACGTCGTGCTCGTCGGCGACGTCGGTGCGCACGAACATCCCGCCGACCTCGTCGGCCACCTCCTTGCCGAGCTGGTCCTCGCAGATGTCCGCCACCACCACGCGGGCGCCCTCGGCCGCCAACCGGCGCACGCTGGCCAGGCCGATCCCGCCGGCGCCGCCGGTGACCACCGCGACCCGGCCGGCCAGTCGCTGCGTGAGGTCGTGCTGATCGATCATGGTCGTCTCCTCGGCTCGGGGATCTCTAGTTGTCGGCGATGTAGACGGTCTTGACCTCGGAGAACGCGTCGAGCGCGTCCGGGCCCAGCTCCCGCCCGAGCCCGGACTGCTTGAACCCGCCGAAGGGCGTGTTGTAGCGGACCGAGGAGTGCGAGTTGACCGAGAGGTTCCCGGCCTCCACGCCGCGGACCACGCGCATCGCGCGGCCCACGTCCCGCGTCCAGATGGATCCGGCCAAGCCGTACGCCGTGTCGTTGGCCAACCGGACCGCCTCCTCCTCGTCGTCGAAGGGGAGCACGCTGATCACCGGCCCGAAGATCTCGTCCGTGAAGGTCTTGTCCTCCGGGCCCTCCGCGCCGAGCACCGTGGGAGGGAACCAGAAGCCGTCACTCCCGGTCGGGCAGGATCCCTGCACCAGCACCTCGCGCCCCGTGACGTAGGAGGAGACCTGCTCGTGGTGGGCGGCTGAGATCAGCGGCCCCATGTCGGTGGTCTCAGCCCCGGGGTCGTCGCAGACGAAGCCCTGCACGGCCGGGACGAGCGCCGCGAGGAACTCCTCCAGGACCGGCCGCTGCACCAGCAGCCGGGACCGGGCGCAGCAGTCCTGCCCTGCGTTGTCGAAGGCACCCCCCGGGGCCGCGGCCGCGGCAGCCGCCAGGTCGGCGTCGGCGAAGACGATGCTGGCGTTCTTGCCGCCCAGCTCCAGGGTCACGCGCTTCACCTGCTCCGCACAGCCGCGCATGATCGAGCGTCCGACCTCCGTCGAGCCGGTGAAGACGACCTTGCGCACGTCCGGGTGTGTCACGAACCGCTCCCCGACGACGGAGCCCTTGCCGGGCAGGATCTGCAGCACCCCCTCCGGGAGCCCCGCCTCGAGCGCCAGCTCCCCGAGGCGCAGGGCGGTCAGCGGAGTGAGCTCGGCAGGCTTGAGCACCACGGTGTTGCCGGCGGCGAGCGCGGGACCGATCGCCCAGCCCGCGATCGGCATCGGGAAGTTCCACGGCACGATCACGCCCACCACGCCCAACGGCTCATGGAAGGTCGTCGCCACCCCGCCCGCGACCGGGATCTGCTGCCCGAGGTGCCGCTCCGGCGCACCGGCGTAGTAGGCCAGCACGTCGCGGACGTTCCCGGCCTCCCAGCGGGCGTTCCCGATCGCGTGACCGGCGTTGCGCACCTCCAGCTGTGCCAGCTCCTCGACGTGGTCGTCGACCACGTCAGCGAACCTGCGCAGCAGCCGGGCGCGGTCCGCGGCGGAGGTACGCCGCCAGGAGGCCAGCGCGCGTGTCGAGCGCGCGATCGCCTCGTCGGTGGCGGTGACGTCGAGGCTCTCGACCTCGGCGATCGGCTCCGCAGTGGCCGGGTTGAGCACGGACGTGGTCATCGGTGGGTGTCCTCCAGGCTGTGGGCGTGCTGGATCAGGGCGGCGAAGAGCCGGTCGTCGGTGGGGTCCTCCTCGGGGTGGAACTGCACCCCGAGCGTCCAGGCAGGGCCGTCGGGCTCCAGCGCCTGCACCAGTCCGTCGTCGGATCGCGCGGTCACCCGCAACCCGTCCGCCACCCGGTCGACGGCCTGATGGTGGTAGCACGGGACCGTGGTCACCTCCCCGAGCGCGGCCGCGATCCGGGAGCCCGGCTCGGTCCGCACCCGGACCTCGCCGTACCGGCCGGGAGCAGGCTGGTAGGCGTTTCCGCCGTCCGGCCCGCAGGCCGCCCCGGGCACGACGTCGGGCACGTGCTGGTGCAGCGTGCCACCGAGCGCGACGTTGAGCACCTGCACGCCGCGACAGATGGCGAGCAGCGGCGTGCCACGCTCCAGCGCGGCGTGGACCAGGGCCAGGTCGTGGTCGTCGCGATAGGGCTCGGGCCGGGTCCTGGGGTGCGGGTCCTGCCCGTACCGGGTCGGTTCCATGTCGCTGCCGCCGATCACCACGAGCGCATCGAGGACCTCGAGCACCGAGGGGTCCGTGCCCAGCGGTGGCAGCAGCAGCGGCGTGCCGCCGGAGCGGACCACCGCCCCGACGTACGTCGCAGGGGTCAGCGCAGCCACGCGTCGCCAGTCGCCCCAGGCGGCCTCCTTGAAGTACGTGGTGAGGCCGACCCGGGGGACCCGCCCGCTCACAGGCGCTCGAACCCTCGGCGCAGCTCCCAGTCGGTCACTGCGGCGTCGAAGGCCTGGATCTCCACGTCGGCGAAGTGGACGTAGTGGTCGACGACCTCGTCCCCGAAGACCGTCCGCGCGATCTTGGAGTCACGGAACAGGTCACGCGCCTCGTGCAGCGTGTGCGGCACGTGCGGGGCCTCGGACTCGTAGGCGCTGCCGACCATCATCGGCTCCAGCTTCAGCTCGTGCTCGATGCCGTAGAGGCCACCGGCCATCATCGCGGCGAGCGCGAGGTAGGGATTGGCGTCACCGCCGGGCAGCCTGTTCTCCAGCCGGGCCGCGGCGCCACTGCCGACCAGCCGCACCGAGCAGCTCCGGTTGTCCATTCCCCACGCGACCGCTGTGGGGGCGAAGGAGCCCTGGGCGAAGCGCTTGTAGGAGTTGATGTTGGGGGCGTAGAAGAGCGTGAACTCGGACATGGTGGCCAGGACACCCGCAATGAAGTGCTCGTAGAGCGGTGTGCGCTCGCCGGTCTTCTCGTCCCAGAAGATGGTGCTGTCGTCCAGGCCACGCAACGAGAGGTGGATGTGGCAGGAGCTGCCCTCGCGGTCGTTGGGCTTGGCCATGAAGGTCAACGACTGGCCCATGTCGGCGGCGATCATCTTCGCGCCGGTCTTGTAGACGCTGTGGTTGTCGGCCGTGGTCATCACCTCGTCGAAGAGGAAGCCGATCTCGTGCTGCCCGAAGTTGCACTCCCCCTTGGCCGACTCCACCACCATGCCGGCCGTGTACATGTCCCCACGGATCCGGCGCAGCAGCGGCTCGACACGGCCTGACCCCATCACCGAGTAGTCGACGTTGTACTGGTTGGCCGGGGTCAGGTCCTTGTACCCCTTGCTCCACGCCTCCTCGAAGCTGTCGCGGTAGACCACGAACTCCAGCTCCGTGCCGGACACCGCCTTCCACCCGCGCTCGGCGGCCTTGTCCACCTGGGCCCGCAGCATCGAGCGCGGCGACATCGGCACCGGCTGGCCCTCGGTCGTGGCCAGGTCGCACTGCACCATCACGGTGCGGTCGAGCCACGGCACCCAGCGGATCGTGTCGAGGTCGAGCACGAACTCCATGTCCCCGTAACCCGACTCCCACGAGGAGATCTCGTAGCCCTCGACGGTGTTCATCTCGGTGTCGACCGCGAGCAGGTAGTTGCACCCCTCGATGCCGTGCACCAGCGCATGGTCCAGGAAGTACGCGGCGTGCAGGAACTTGCCCTGCAACCGGCCCTGCATGTCGGTGAACGCGACCACGACGGTGTCGACGTCGCCACCGGTGATCGCAGCCCGCACCTGGTCGACGGTGAGCATGCGGGGGCTGCGCGGGTGGGCGGTGTCGGGCATGTGGGAGCTCCTTGCAGGGTGGGCGACCCGGCGCGGGTCGGAGTCGGCGCGGGTCGGACTCAGCGCAGGTCGGCCTCGGCCTGGGTGATCTGGGCGAACTCCTCCTCGGGGGCGGACCCGACCAGGTGGTGCCGGCTGTAGAACCAGAAGTACGCCACGAACGCGAAGAACACGGCGGCAGTGATCCCTGCTGCCTTCACGTCGACCACGAAGGTCGCCATCACGGCGACCACGCTGAGGACCAGGGCGACACCGGTCGTGGCCACGCCACCCGGAGTCCGGTAACCGCGCTCGAGGTCGGGTTCGCGTCGACGCAGCATGATGTGGGACAGGTTCAGCAGCACGTAGGAGACGGTGGCGCCGAAGACCGCGATGTTGATGAGAATGTCGCCGTCGCGCACGATCGCGGCGAGCAGGAAGCCGACCGTGCCGGGGACGATCAGGGCGACGTACGGCGTCTTGCGGCCACCGGTCAGCGAGAGCCACCGTGGCAGGTAGCCGGCGCGCGAGAGCGCGAACAGCTGCCGGGAGTAGGCATAGATGATCGAGAAGAAGCTGGCGACCAGTCCGGCCAGGCCCGCATAGTTCACGAAGTCGGCCAGCAGCGAGTTGTTGCCGTAGGCGATGCGGATCGCCTCGGGCAACGGGTTCGTCGACTCGCCCATCACGTCTGCACCGGCGGCGCCGGGCACCAGGGTGAGGATCAGTGCCGCGAAGACGAGCAGCGCGAGCATCGCGACGATGATCCCGCGCGGCATGTCGCGCTTGGGGTCCGCGGTCTCCTCCGCCGCCAAGGGCACCCCCTCCACCGCCAGGAAGAACCAGATGCCGTAGACGAACGCGGCGAGCAGCCCCGAGATGCCCAGCGGAAGGAAGCTGCTCGAGAGGGCCGACCCGTCGGGGTCGATGTTGAACAGGTTGGAGGCGTCGAACTTGGGGATCAGGCCGACCACGGTGGCTGCCAGGGCGACCACGGCGATCATCGTGATGCCGAACATCAGCTTGAGCGCCTCGCCGACGCCCCACAGGTGCACGCCGATGAAGATCACGTAGGCGACGAAGTAGATCCACCAGCCGTCGGTGATCCCGAACAGGTCGAGCGCCTCGATGTAGCCGCCGATGAACACCGAGATGGCAGCCGGCGCGACGGCGTACTCGATGAGGACCGCCACCCCGGTCGCGAAGCCGCCCAGCGGGCCGAGCGCGCGCCGGGCGAAGCCGTAGCCGGCGCCGGCCGTCGGCAGGGTCGAGGACATCTCGGCAAGGCCGAAGACCATGCAGGTGTACATCACGCCCATGAGGATGGTGGCGACCATCAGGCCGCCCCAGCCGCCTTCGGCGATGCCGAAGTTCCAGCCGGCGAAGTCTCCGGAGATGACGTAGCTGACCCCGAGCCCGGCCAGGAGGATCCAGCCCGCGGCGCCCGCTTGGAGCTGGCGGTGCTCCATGTAGTCGGACTGTGCGGCCGTGTAGTCCACGCGCGATTTCTTCATGCCGTCCCTCATGTCACACAGCCTCGGCTCATTGGATCAGTTGTAGACCATTGAAAGAACGTCTCGGAGTCTGCTCCTCCCCGACCGAGGCGTCAAGGGTCGTGGTGACGACGCCCACGCTCCCCCGGCGGGCGTACCCTGACGCCGTGACACAGCAGATCGGCCCACCGGTCCCGCCGGTCCGGGTCGGCAACGTCTTCGAGGAGACGATGGAGCGGCTGATGCGGGCGATCCGGCTCGGACAGTTCCCGCCGGGCTCCCGGTTGCCCCCGGAGCGAGACCTCGCCGAGGTGCTGCGCGTCTCCCGGACCACCCTGCGCGAGGCACTCGCGGAGCTCAAGGAGAGCGGCTACGTGACCGTGCTGCGGGGCCGCTACGGCGGGTCCTACGTCGCGGAGTCACTGCCCCGCCACCCCGCCGCGCCGCTGGACGCCGACGAGGTCTGGGACCTGCTGACGCTGCGCCGCATCCTGGAGCCCGCGGCCGCGGAGCTGGCCGCGGAACGGGGTCCCGCCCGACCGCAGCGCGAGCAGCTCTGGTCCCTGCACGAGGACCTGACGCGCTGCACGGTCGAGAACTACCGCCCCCTGGACTCCCGGCTGCACCTGCTGGTCGCCGAGCTCAGCGGCAGCCCGAGCCTGTTGGCGGTGGTGGCCGACACCCGCGCCCGCGTCAACGCCCTGCTCGAGCGGATCCCGCTGCTCCCCACCAACCTGGACCACGCGAACCAGCAGCACGAGGACGTCGTACGAGCGATCCTCGATCGGGACCCGGGCGCGGCGCGGTCGGCGATGCTCGACCACCTCGATGGGACGGCTGCCCTGCTGCGCGGGTTCCTCGGCTGACGCCCGGCCGGGCCGAGACAACGATGCGCAGACACATCAGGGCGCCGACACCGCGTCCCCTCAGGTCAGCCATTCCCCCCGCCATCACCAGTGCATTCCACATCGGGAAGCCGTCGATGTCGCGCGGGACGCCTCAAGTTCCCCACCTGCGCCCTCGGAACGGGGGGCACGAGATGCGGGGCTCAACCCCGGTAACGGGACGCGTAGGCGACTCGAACCCGCTCACGGTCCGGCTCCGGCACATCGGCCTCCTCGTTCATAGCCCGGATCAGGTCTGCCTGACTGCGAAGGGCCCGCACCGCACTGGGGCGATGGAGCTCGGCGAGCGACTGCTCGACCTGGTGCAACACGTCGAGCAGGTAGATCAGCACCGTGGGCTGATCCGCGGACGCGATCCGCACCTCGTCGAATGCGAGCCCGACGAGCTGCTCGTGGGTGGTGGCATCAGGAACCAGGAGAACCTGGCCCTCCTGACCGGAGAGCCGACGTGCCGGTGACTGGCGTCCGAGCAGGTCGGCCAGGACCGTTCCGAAGTGGGAGATCGCGTCGTGAGCAGTTGTCGGGTCATTGATGCCAGGCGACATGGCCTTCAGTGCCACGTCCGAGAGCTGGCGTACGCCGTAGGCCATGTCCTGCTGCAACGTGCGGGTCTCCCCCACCATCACGGCCGCTCGGACCGCATCACCGATGTCCGCCGGGTCGTCGGGTGGCGGAAAGATGTGGCAGATGGGCGTGTTCTGAATGGCGTAATGACCGGCGAAGGTCTCCATCCGCACTGTCGCTCCTGGGGGCAACACGGTCAGGAGCCGGTCATAGTCCACGTTCTGCACCCAGCCGTACCGGGAGAAGCGCACTGCAGCGGCGCCGTCCGGCAGGGTCAGCGATCGGCTCATCTCTGCCTCGGCAAGGTGCTCCGACGCGGGCTCCGGCCAGGCCGTGCTGGCCTGGCTCAGCACCTCCTCGGTGACGCGGCGAAGGATCTTCGAGACGTCCATGGAGTGAGCCCCATGGTTGATGAAGGCGACGATCGACAGGATCGAGGCGATACCGAGTGCGACTGCGAGCAAGATCGAGACGCTCGGGACGATCGCTTCGCTGGCTTCCTCCAGCGGGCCGCGAACGGCGCGCAGCACGACCAGGCAGTAGGTGAAGGTCCCGATCACCAGGCCCATCACTCGCTTGTTGAACGGGTCCCGGAACATGCCATGCACGACACGTGGCGAGTACTGGCTCGACGCGAGCGAGATGAGCAGCAGACTGACGGAGAATGCGATGCCGGCGAAGGTGAGTGTTGCCCCAGCCACGGTGGTGAGCACCGTGCGGGCACTGTCCACCGTGGCGGTGAGGCGAGGATCGATGCCGGTGACGAGGGCGTCGACCACGAGCATCGCTTCCCCGAGGAGGACACCCCCGAACACGCAGAGCATGGGGATGAAGAAGAGGCTGCTACGCAGCCGGTCGCCCCAAGCCGTGAGTTGAGACAGCATGCTCGCGCTCTCCTCTGTCGCTGACGTGTTCGTGCTGGCCACCAGACGAGGTCGTGACGCCGCGGCCCTCAACTTAGCGCGTGCCGCGCCTCGGCGGAGGTTACCTGGTCAGAGGCGGGTGGATGCCGGCACCGTCCCACCGGATGCGCTGGCCCCTCTGGATCGCTAGTTCTTCAAGACTTGGTAGAGCCCGTAGATCACACCTGGAACATGACCGAGCAGCTGCAGCAAGAAGGCCCAGAGCACCTTGATGCTCGGTCCGTCCTTGAGCAGCACCGCCAGGAAGGGCAAGAAGAAGCACAGGATGACGAGGAGTGCCTTGCGCATGTGACAGCCTCACTTCGGATGGATCCGGGGCGACGGAAGCCGCGGAAGAATCGGGTCTGGATATGAACGCGCCGTCAAGGGGTCACGCGCGCGCCTGTGGGGTCGATCCGAGGCGCCTGCGGTGCCTGTTCGTCGCTTGGCAGGTCGAAGATCGGTGCTATCAGTGCGGCGAGCGCGGCACCGAGCAGCGGGGCGACCACAAAGAGCCAGACCTGTGCCAGCGCATCACCTCCTGCGAACAAGGCCGGCCCCAGCGACCGCGCCGGGTTCACCGAGGTCCCGTCCAGCGGGATCCCCACCAGGTGGATGACGATCAGAACCAGCCCGATGGCGATGCCAGCGAAGCCTGGAGCCGCCGCACGCCCTGTCACGAGAATGACCACGAGGACGAGCAGGCAGGTCCCGAGGACCTCGAAGACGAAGGCACCGCCACCGCTGACCGTGGCTCCCCACGCGTTCGCCCCTAGCGCCCCCGTTTGGTCCTTCACGCCGCCGAACTCCGAGGTCATCAGCTTCAGCAGGCCAGCCGCCAACGCGCCTCCGACGAACTGTGCAACCCAATAGGCGCCAGCCTCCGGCAGGGACATGCCCCTGCGCAGCAACACCCCGAGGGTGACCGCCGGGTTCACATGGCACCCAGACGTGGGGCCGATCGCATAGGCAAGAGCCAGCAGGGTGAATCCGAACGCGAACGCGACCCCGATCGCCCCGATCACCTCGATCCCGAAGACGGCAGAACCGACGGCGAAGAACACCAGGGTGAACGTGCCGATGAGTTCCGACGCTGCCTTGCGAGCTAGATCAGACATGTCAGCGACGCACCTTGTCCTCAGCGACGTCCTGCAGTGTTTCGGCCCGTGACGGTGGAGGCGATGACCACGAGGACGGCAGCCGTGATGATGGCCACGATCCAGCGAACCCAGTCGATGCCAGAGGTGTCACCGCTGCCCCCGAACGCGCTGTAGATGTACCAACCGAGGATGACGCCACCGATGCCGCACAGCAGCGTCAGCCAGATCGGAATGTTGTCCTTGTCGCCAGGGGCGAGGAACTTCCCGAGGAGTCCGATGATGATTCCCGCGATGATGACCCCAATGATTCCCACGGCGTTACCCCTTTTCGATTGGCGACGTACGCTCTCACGAACGTGACCCAGGTCACATCGTGTGGTGCTGAGTGAGCATAGGGTGCAGCTCGCCGTCAGGCATAGACCCCGGCGAAGACGTGGTCAACAAGACCCGGCTGGCCGGTAGGACGGGAAAGCGTTCGGACCCGCGGGGCCGCTCGCCCGAAACCCTCTTGTGCCATGGTGGGCGCGTGCGCGATCCGGATGGCGACGTCGAGTGGCTGCTCGATTCGGCTGAGCGCGGCAACGCGCAGACTCGGCTCGATCATGCCCACGCGGGTCGGGCGTGGTCAGAGGGAAACCTGGTGCGGCCGCTGATCCACGGTGCGACCTACTTCGCCGAACTGTACGAGCGGATCGAAGCCACTGGGGCCGGTGACGCCATCATGTTCACCGACTGGCAGGGCGACGCAGACGAGCGACTCACCGGCGAGCCGGGCAGCGAAGTCCTGACCGTGCTGGGTCGGGCCGCTGCCCGCGGCGTCGAGGTGCGGGGTCTCGTATGGCACTCCCGCGCCGCAGCGGCGGCCGACGCCGAGGGCGACAACGCGGAGTTCGGTGCGCGGTTGCGGGCACGCGGCGTCGAGGCGTGGCTCGACATGCGGGTGCGGAAGCGTGGCTCACACCACCAGAAGTTGGTCGTGCTGCGTCATCGTGACGACGCGACGCGTGACGTGGCGTTCGTGGGTGGCATCGACCTGTGCCACTCCCGTCGCGACGACGGGACCCACGGTGGTGACCCGCAGCCCTTCGAGATGGCCGCGGAGTACGGCGCTACCCCACCGTGGCACGACATACAGGCCGAGATCTCCGGGCCGGCTGTGCACGATGTCGAGACGGTCTTCCGGGAGCGCTGGGAGGACCCGGCTCCACTCAATGGCAGTCCCCGTCGCCGACGGCGACTGCGGCGCAGCACACCGGCGGTCCCGAGTCCGACGCCGAGCCTGCTGCCGGCACAGCTATCCCCGCCACCTCCCGTCCCCGGTGGTACGCACGTGGTGCAGCTGCTGCGGACCTACCCCAACCTGCCGTCCAGCAGGGACTACCCCTTCGCCAGGGGCGGGGAAAGAAGTGTCGCGCGCGGCTACACCAAGGCGATCGAGCGCGCTCGTCGGCTGGTCTACGTGGAAGACCAGTACCTGTGGGGGCGTCACGTCGCCCAGATGTTCAGCACGGCCTTGGAGCGACATCCCGACCTGTTCATCATCGGGGTGGTGCCCCTGCACCCCAATCTGGAAGGGCTGCTGGGTCGGCTGCCGCAGTTGGAGGGCCGGCGCAGAGCGATGCAGGATCTGGTGCGGAAGGCTCCCGACCGAGTTGCGATCTTTGGCCTGGAGAATCATGCGGGCACCCCTGTCTACGTGCACGCCAAGGCCTGCGTCATCGACGACACCTGGACCACGATCGGCTCCGACAACTTCAACCTGCGCTCGTGGACCCACGATTCCGAGCTCTCCGCGGTGGTCATCGACCGGGAGGGCGAGTACGCCAGCCGACTCCGACTCACCTTGGCCGCCGAGCATCTGGAGCGTGAGTCAGGCGATCTGAGGGCCGCGCTGTCCGACTGCCTGGAACCGTCGGACATGTTCACGACCTACGCCGCGAGTGCGGCCCGGCTCGATGCGTGGTGCGATGGTGGCCGGATCGGTCCTCGACCGGCGGGACGCCTTCGCAGGATCGAGCCTCCCAAGCTCGGACTGCTTGCTCGCGCGGTCGCCTCGGTGCCGTACGCCCTTCTGCACGACCCTGACGGACGGCCGCGTCATCTACGACGCACGGATGACTTCTAGGTCCCGCTCAGGGCGCGAGAAGCAGCAGTAGTCTCTCGTGACATCCTGCGGAGCCGACGAGCCTCACTGACGGTGCCGCAACGAGGCCGCAGGCCGACACGCAGTGGAGAGCTGAGGACGAGTTGAAGATCTTGGTGACGGGCGCGACCGGCTACGTCGGCGGTCGACTGGTGCCCTTGCTTCTCGAGCGCGGCCACGATGTGCGCACCACCACGTCCAGACCCGACCGCGAGCAACCATGGTGGGGCGACCGAGTAGAGACCGTCGTGATGGACGCCCTCGACTCCGATCAGGTCACCAGCGCCTGCGAGGGCTTGGACGCGGTGTACTACCTGATCCATGGCATGGGCGGTGACGACTTCGCCGAGACCGACCGCAAGGCGGCCACGAACTTCGCCGAGGCGGCACGAACCCACCACGTCGAACGGATCGTGTATCTCTCCGGGCTCGTCCCCGACGCCGCCGAGTCCGAGCTCTCCGAGCACATCAGATCCCGACGCGAGGTCGAGCGGATCCTCGGCGATGCACCTGCCACCGTGGTGGTCCTGCGCGCAGCCGTCCTCCTGGGCAGCGGGTCGACCTCGTTCGAGATCATCCGGCAGGTCAGCGAACGGATGCCCGTGCACACCGTGCCGTCGTGGATGGACTCCATGGTGCAGCCGATCGCTGTCCTCGACGTCCTCGAGGCGCTGGTCGGCGCGCTCGAGTACAGCGGCCCCTCGCGCCACTTCGATGTGGGGGGTCCCGACCGGCTGCGTTACGGTGCCCTTCTCGAGGCATATTCAGCGCACGCAGGGCTCGATCGCCCGCAAGTCCACGTGCCGCTGATGCCGACAGCGCTCATCGGCACCCTGGTCGGCAGCCTCACCGACGTGCCTCGGCGAACGGTTGAAGCGTTGGTCGAGAGCCTCCACCACGACATGGTCGTCGCGGATGACGACTTTCGGGCCATGCTGCTGCCAGAGGGACACCGCCTCGTGGGACTCGAGGAGGCCTTCCGTCGCTCGCTCGTCCCGCGAGCGGCCGCGCCGGAGGACGCCGACCCGATGGGTCCCCTTCCGCAGGACCCGGTCTGGGCCAGCGGCGGTGACGACCGGCCCCCACTGGCCAAGCTGGTCGACGCTGTCAAGGATGTCTTGCCGGACCCCTGAGAGCCGCAGCCTCTCCGGTCGCCACGGCTTGGATTCCCGGCGCGCGGGAACACTGGAGCGATGCAGACCTTCCTGCCCTACGCGGACTTCGACCGCTCGGCGCGTGCTCTGGACCAGAAGCGGCTCGGCAAGCAGCGCGTGGAGACCATCCAAGTCGTGCGCGCACTGACATGGCCGGAGTACGGGTGGAAGAACCACCCCGCTGTCCTCATGTGGAAGGGATTCGAGGAGGCACTCGGTCGATACGGGTTCGCTTGCTGCGAGGCGTGGACCGAGCTGGGCTTCGGCGACACGTGCGCGCTCACGATCGCGACGGACCTGCGCGCGGCCGGCATCGACAGCGTGCGCACGCAGTCCGAGCTCGCCGCCCAGGAAGATCTGCCCCCCTGGCTCGGCGACCCGGCGGTGCATTGCAGCCACCAGTCAGCGCTGGTCCGCAAGGATCCGGAGCACTACCGGCCGCTGTTCCCAGACGTTGCCGACGACCTGTCGTACGTGTGGCCGGTCAGGTCCCCGGCTGCCCTGGCGGCCGACCAGCGCAAAGCCGACAACGAAGCGCGACGACAGCGTCGGGCACACGAACGGGCTCTCCTGGAGTCCGAGCAGCTCCGCCGCCGCCGCAGCCGTGCCGCGAAGAAGGCCTGGCAGACGAGACGACAGAACTCCGCCCGGGAGGCACAGGTGGGGGCGCCCGGTGAGCAGGAGCGAGCAGACACGCGGGGCGCAAGTCGTCGCATAGGGGCGCCCGGGCCGGGTACGGATGACACATGAGCGTTCTCGCGTCCGCGGCTCTCGCCGCCTCGTCCGCCGGTGGGCAGATCCTGCGCGTCGCGACCGGCGCGATCACTGCCCGGCCGGCCGCCAAGCCGCTGCACCCTCGGGGCACTGTCGTACGGGGCACGCTCCGCCGATTCGGTGACGGGCACAGGACGGGCGCCGTATGGCTGGACCAAGCCGGTGAGGACACAGTGCTGGTCCGGGAGTCGCGAGCCGTCGGTTTTCCGGCTCCCTTGCCGGACATCTTCGGCCTCGCGATCAGGGTGCCGGTCGGCGGTGACCGTCACGGCGACCTGTTGTTCGCATCGACCGGGCTCGGACGGCTCACCCGCTTCACGCTGACCTCCGCCCAGTCGCCGCACCGGAGACCGATGACGACGCTGCTGCCCTATCGAACACCGGCCGGTGCGGTGCTCCTGTCCGCGGTGTTTCGCAGTGAGGTCGACGTCGAGCTGGCGTGGGCCATCCGCTCAGGGGTGTGGCATCCCTTCGCCGAGCTTGTTCTCGACAGGTCGACGGTCGACGAGACTGACGATCTGTCGGTGTCATTCGAACCGGTCATGAACGTTCCACCCGGCTTGGAAACCTACGACTGGGTCCGCAGGCTACGGGAGCCTGCCTACGTGACCGCCCGGCGGTCGCGCCGGTCCTGACCCTCCGGCGCGTGTGCAGGTGCAGTCCTCCGGAGAGCATGCCGCAATCGATTGCTGTAGCGTGCGAGACGTTGACCGGACTCGAACGCGTGGCGCTACCGGAGGACCGCATTGGACGAGCAGACAGCTGGCGCAGGCACCCACCCCCACGATGAGCCCCCCGGTGGTGGCGGCCACACGCACATCCATGATCCCGAGGGCCACGTCACCGCGGTCGAGACGGATCTCGAGTACTTCCGTCGGAAGCGCCTCGAGTCCAGAGTGCTGCACTTCCTGAGGCGCGGCATCATCACCTTCGCCGACCTGCTTCGTGCCGACAGCCCGGTGGAGCAGCCCGCATGGGAAGACCGCGTCTGGCTCGACTCAGACGGACCCATCCGGCACGTGGAGGACCAGCTCGACGACCTGGTCCGGGGGATCGCGGCCATCACCATCCCGCACACCGGCGCCCCGCCGGTCGCCATCGACGAGACCCGCAAGGAGCGCGGCGACTATGACGAGTTCTTTCGCATCGCCACGCGCGGCCTCGGCCACGGCACGCTGGAGGAGCGACTGGCGGCGCTCGACGCCGAGCTCACCGACTCGCACCGCCTGCTGCGGGCCTTCACCGACGCGCTGCTGGCGCGCGACCGGGTCACCCGCGACCAGATCGCCGCGCGGCGCGAACAGCTCGAGACGGTCAATCACCACAACGGCGCCCGCATCGTCGCTCGGGCCTGGCTCGACCCCGAGTTCAAGCACCGACTCCTCGAGACCGGCCGGGCGGCCGTCCGCGAGCTCGACATCCCCCCGGGCAAGCTGGGTCGTCTCGGGGTGGCGGAGAACACCGATGAGGTGCACAACATCGTCGTCTGCACGTTGTGCTCGTGTTACCCGCACGACCTGCTCGGAAACCCGCCCTGGTGGTACCGCACAGACGAGTACAAGCAACGGATCGTGGCGGAGCCCAGAGCGACGATCCAGGACATGTTCTCTCTCGAGGTCCCGGACCACGTGAAGGTGAGGGTGCACGATTCCACCTCGGACGTCCGATGGATGGTGCTCCCCCAGCGACCACCGGGCACCGAAGGCCTCGACGAGGACGCCCTTGCCGCACTCGTGACTGCCGAGAGCCTCGTGGGCGCGGCGGTCGTGCCCTCGCCCAGTGGTCAGTAGGTGGCGCAGGTGACTGAGTCCCGGGCGGAGGTGGAGCGGTTTCGTGAAGGTGACCGCGTGCAGGTCCTCACGGGAGTGCTCGAGGGCAATCCCCGCACTCCCCGCTATCTCCGCGGCCGGACGGGCACGATCGTGGCCTGCCACGGCATCGTGGACAACCCGCTGGATCATCGGAGCGCGTACCCGCCGCTGTACTCCGTGGTGTTTGCGATCCCGGACGACCGCGAGCCGCACGACGAGGTGCTCGCCGACATCCACGAGGAGTGGCTCGATTCGACGCGCCCGCCGGCAACGACCAGGTCTGGCCGACCGAAGCCGGCTCGTTAGCAGATGCGCGGCAACCGGACCTCATGGACCAGCAGGCCAGAGCCACGTTGCATCCTCTGACCTGCGGCTCCTGTGTCGGGCTGACGGGATGTGAACCTGCGACCCCTTGTTCGAGTACGACGGCAGTTCGCGGCTTGTGCGAACGGCGCAGTGCTGGTCTCCTCGGACGGTGGCCGCACGTTCAGTTCAACGCTCAAGCAGTGACCGCGCGGGGACACCAACTGACCCGAGATGGCTTCGTCGAGACGACGCCTGCCCCACCGTCGGTTCCGACCCGGGCTCCATGCGGTGAGGACGACGCTCGGACCTATGGCATGGAATGCAATGGAGCTTTCACTAGGAGGATCACCACATGTTCTTCGACAACATCTCCGGTCTGGTCAGGGTCCTCGTCGTCGGCTCTCTGGCCTACGTGTGGCTGGTCGCCGTCCTGCGGGTCAGCGGGAAGCGCACGCTCGCGCAGCTGAATGCCTTCGACTTCATCGTCACGGTCGCCCTGGGATCGACGCTGGCGACGGTGGCGCTCAGCAGCACCGTTGCCTGGACGGAGGGCGCCCTCGCCTTGGGGTTGCTCGCAGCCCTGCAGTTCGTCGCGGCCTGGCTGGCCGTGCGATTCTCCTGGGTGCGACGTGGACTCACGTCAGAGCCCGCCCTGCTGGTCCGCGACGGTCAGTTGGACCTGGCCGCCCTGCACCGCGAGCGAATCTCGCCCCACAGCCTCCGCCAGGCGGTCCGCAGCTCCGGTGCCGGCGGGCTCGAACTGGTCGCCGCGGTCGTGCTCGAGACCAACGGAGGTCTGAACGTGGTCACGACGGGCCAGCTGGGAACTGGATCTGCATTGGACGACGTCCCGGGATGGCGTGCCGGCTCGACGCAGTGATGAGCACCCGGCCTACGCAGCGAGTGCGGCCGGCCCGGATGCGTGGTGCGGTGGCCGGATCGGCCCTCGACCGAAGGGGGACTTTCGCAGGATCGGGCAGCGCAGGCTCGGGCCCTTGGCTCCCGCGGTCGCCTCGGTGCCGTACCCGCTCCTGCGCGACCCCGACTGGCGGTCGTGTCCTCACCCGTCCGACGCGAGTCTGGCTCGCACGCCGCCCCCCGGAGTCACCTCGGCCTCGCCCGAGATCGCCGCTCTCAGGCTCGGGGTGGCCTGCAGGACGACGATGTCGGCGGGCATCTCGATGTCTGCTTCGTCCAAGGCTGTCTTCACCGCCCGGATCGCGGAGTCCGTGGCAAGGACCACGTCGTGCTGCTCAGGACCGCACCAGAAGCGCGCTTCGATGTCGACGGTGGAGACCCCCAGCTGGGTGACGACGGCTTCCGGTGGCGGGGTGGCGTCGAGGCGGGGCATGTCCGCGGCGAGTGCGGTCTGGATGATCCGGCACGCCTCGCTGGCATCATTCTCATAGGCGACGCCGACGACGAAGTCCACCCTCCGGCTCGCGAAGTGCGTGCGCACCGTGATGACCGCCTTGTAGACGTCGCGGTTGGGGATCAGCACCAGTTGCCCGTCGAAGGTCTTGAGGCGGGTCTCGCGAATGGTGATCGCCAGCACGGTGCCAGAGATCTCGCCGACGGCGATCTGGTCTCCGGAGCGAAAGGGCTGGCGAAGGATCAGCAGCAGTCCGGCGAGCAGGTTCTCCAAGATGTCTTTGAAGGCGAAGCCGGCCGCCACGGAGAAGAAGCCGAGCCCGGCGAGCATGTCCACTGGTTTGACCGACGGGAAGACCACCACGATCGCGACGATGACGGAGAACGACAACAGGATCCACCCAGCCAACTTGCTCATGACTGTCGCGAAGCTCGGGGTTCGGCGGGTCGTGAGCAGGTGGCGCAGCAACCACCTGACGCCCCGCGACAGCACGTACCCGATGGCGACGACGGCGAGGGCGATCAGCAGCCTGGGGACCGCGTCGGTGAGGGCGTCGAGCAGGTCGGTGGCCTTGGGTCCCATGGACCGCAGGCTAACCGTGGTCGACGGACGATCGCCATCGGGTGCGCCTCGTCGACCAGGTCGCGCGGGTCCGACACGAGCGCGGAGCTGAGGCAGCAATCGCTGACGAGTGGTGAACAACCATTCTGGCTGTGGAGGCCAAGACCACGACCGTCTTTGATCTGCAAAACTGCCCGTGTCTGATGACAGGCACTGGGACTGCGAGCGGCTGCCCACGTCTGGCACGCTGTGGTGGTGGCATCCCCTTCCGCTGACGTGGCGGCCGAGCGGCCGTTCTACGACCGTCACGCCGACGCTTACGACGCGCTGATCACGGACCCAGTGGAGCCGTGGGTGGCGGCCGTGGAGGATGCATTGCAGGGCGCTGGATTCAAGAATGCGCAGGTGCTGGATGCTGGTTGTGGAACGGGACGCCACGCGGCTGCACTCATCGAGCGTGGGCACGATGTCACCTTGCTCGACGCCTCGGCGGCTCTGCTGCGGATCGCCCGGAAGCGCTGCCCCGACGCACCCGCCCTGGTGTCAGACCTGTGTACGCCAGCCTTAACCGGACCGTTCGACGCCGTAGTTGCTCGGGGCGTGCTCAACGATCTGGTGACGGATCGCGAGCGAGCCGGCGCCCTTAGGGCCTTCGCAGACTTGACGCGCGCCGGTGGTGTTCTGGTGCTTGACGTTCGGGAGACCGTGATGTCCCGGCAACGTGCAGACGGAGCGTGGCGTACCACGTGTGCCGATCTGCCGGACGGCTCGCACCTGCGCTTCGTCAGTCGACCCACGTGGAACGGCGGGCGCATCGTTGTCGAGGAACGCTATGAACGAGACCGCGGCCGCAGCGAGGCATCTGAAGTAGGCGAGTTCGTGTTCGAGATGCGCCCGTGGTCTCGAGACGAGATACAGCGCCGCCTGACCAGCGTGGGCTACGGACGCATCGAGATGCACGCCGGTGTGGGACGGCGCACTCAGGACCGACTTCTTGTCACGGCGCGCCGCTGAACGCGTCCGGCTCTGCCGCTGTTGGCGCGCGGTCATGGCCCAGATGCGGGCGACGCGCACGACTCGACGTCGCCATCGCCCGCATAGGCTCACCGGATGGACTTTGCAGCGCTGGAGCGTCGACGGCTGGCGGCGATCATCGAGGCCGACGCGAGTGTGCTGGTTGCCCTTCACCACGACGACTTCGTCCTGTGCACACCAAGTGGTGCCGTGTGGGACAGGGAGTTCTACCTGGGCAGCTTGATCAGCGGGGGCATCTCCTACACGACGTTCGAGCCGGTGAGCGACATCGAAGTCACGGCATCAGCAGACCTGGCCGTGCTCCGGTACCGCTCCATTATCGACATCGCGATCGCAGGGGGCGGCGGTCACCTGGAGTGTTGGCACCTCGATGTCTACGTGCGCGACGGGAACAACTGGGCCTGCAAGTGGTCCCAAGCAACCGACACGATCGTCGACTAGCCGGCGCCCGGCGGAGTGGCTCAGCGCTCTCATCTGCCGCCGTCATGCCGATGACCGCGCTTTCGGTGGCTGCGGATGGCGTCCACCAGAGCAGTGCACCCGAGAACGTGAGGAGGAGGCAACTCGTCCGGGCTGAACCGCCTCATGCCCTCGTGTTCCTCGGGAGCGATGTTGGCGGGTTTTCCCAGCCAGCCCCGCACGACCCAGGCACTAAGCAAGGCGGCTTGTCCGCAGGTCCTGCGGTCAGCCGACACAAACGTGTTGTCGAATCCGTCGCATTCTGAACCCCGAGTTCCTCTTGCATTTCGAGGGCGAGCGAGCCCAACTCGGACTCGCCAGCCTCGATGAGGCCACCGGGCAAGTCCACCACGTTCGGGTGCGCAGCGGCCCAACCCATTACGTGCATCGCTCCCATACGGCGAGTTCGTACTCCCGCCCCGTGTCCTCGACCCACTCGAAAGAACCAGCGGACTCGAAGCCGCAGCGTTCCGCCACAGACTCTGAGGCGCGCTGTCCGGGCTCAATCTCGAGGACCACCCTGGCGAACCTGAGGTCGGCGTTTGCCATGCCCACAAGTCGGTCAATGCGCGTGTCGCGAAGCCGCGACCCGCGCTTGGGGCGCCCACGACACAACTTGCGCTCTGAGTAGATCGAATCAGAGAAACCAGGCCGAAGGGCGAGTCATCCGCGTCGATGATGGCGAGGTCCAAGCAGCCGCTGCTGCCCACGATGAACGCGTCGGCGTATTCCGAGGGGAAACGGAGCCGGGAACGGCGTGCGCGGTCGAAGGCATCCGGCTCGGATGTTCAAACCGCGGGGATCTAGGCATCGCTGTCTGACAGCAGGGTTGATGGCCTTCCTGTTGCGGCTCTGGGAGACGACCCAAGCGCCCGCGCATGCCGCACAAGGTTCACTCCAAGCGCACGCTCGTGCCGCGTGGCCTGCGCCCGCTGCCATCCGGTTCTGCCGCTGTGAGCTCACCTGCGAGCGCTCAGGTTCGGGATCCCGTGCCGGCCAGGGTCCGTAAGGCCGCCCGGACTCCTCGTGCGACAACATGAGCGCACGCTACCGGGGACCACCCGGCAGGAGCACGACATCCATCAAGCACTCACGAACTTCGCGCGAGCCAGTCGTGAGAGCGCAATGGATGTCGGATCGAGTCGACTTTCGGGCTGGGCGTTCGGTTCGACCTCGTTGCTTGTACAGGCTGATCAGCGAAGGAATGTGAACCAGTGACGACCGGTCTTGAGAGCTTGTGGCTCCTTGGCGAGCCGGTGCACGCCCACCGACCACTGTGCGGACCGCTCTTCGCCCTCCGGTGCGATGAAGGCAACCTCCTCGAAGCCAGCTGCGGCGAACCACTTCCGGATGGAGGGGGTGAGGTCGGGATCACGGCGGTGCCGGGTCCAGATCACCTCGGCCCGCGGAGCACAGAGCTGGGGCGCCGCCTCGATGGTGGCCCGGACGTCGCTGTCGCTGATATTGCCGAAGATGCCGCACAGCAGAACCAGGTCGGCTGGCGCGGAGTCCCTGTAGATGCTGCTCTGCGCAGCGTCGGCTTGGCGCACCTCGACCCGTGCATCAAGCACGTCAGCCGCAGCGCGGGCACGGGCGGCCAGTGCCGCGTCGTACTCGACCAGGAGAGCGCTGAACCGGACCGCATCCGTACGGCCAGCGAGGGCGCCGAGCAGGTCGCGACCGTCACCGGCACATGCAGAGATCACATGCACCGGATCTGGAGCGGTCTGGTCGAGGCGTCGGTTGATCTCGGCACGCACGGCGTCCAGGCGGTCGGGCAGCCCGGAGTTCTCTCGTGCATACGCGTCATGCCACTCAGACCAGTCGATGTTCGTCATACTGCGCGAGCCTACGGAAAGAACCTTGGGCTGGAGCGCTCTGCCGGCCGGGGTCCCCATCTGCGCCGCATGCCGATCCATCACCGGGTGTAGCCGACCCTCAATGGCCGGCTGTTCTCGTCCCGATGCGGCCACGCCGAGGCCACCGACCGGAGCACCGCCAGCGCTGCTGCGGCGGGAACCAGGGCTGTCGGCTCCGCGAGAGATCATTGATCGCAATCGACCAAGGGAGAGCACCTCATTGGGCAAGGGCTTCGAGGTCAACAAGCAGGCGATCCGCAAGATGAGCAGGGCGATAGAGAAGGAGTTCGCCAGAACCCCGTCCGGGTTCCAATGGAGGCAGACGCGAGCACGTGACGTTCCCCGCCGGCACGGTCAACACCGAGACCGCCTCCCAGCAATTGCTCCGGCACTGCGGGCCAACACCCAGGAAAGTCAACAGGCTTTCTCATAGGTCCGTGACCACCAATGCCGCCCGGACGTCTCTTGTCGACGCCACCCGTCCGCCACCAAGTCGCGGTCCATGTCCGCCAACCGTTGTGCGATGTCCGTAGATGGGTTGGGTTCCTGCAGGGCGTCGAGGTCTAGAAAGCGCAGCATGGGGAAGGTGGCGCCTTCAAGCACGGTCGTCGCAGCGCCCGAGTCGTCATCGGCCGAGCGGGCGACGAATCGGTATTCCCCGAAACCAGCGCCGCCCCCCAGGGCGGCGTTGAGGGCTGCCGCGAACCAGGATTCCCCGCCCCGTTCCTCCAGGTGTACTTCGAGGGCGCGGGTGGACATCGCGGTCTCCTCCTGCATTTCCGGTGGGCATGACGCCGTGCCTCGATGCTAGGTGACCTTCGAGGAGATTGACAGAGATGAGGCGCTCGTGAGCGCGAGCCCAACTCATCAACACCCTCACGGCCTCGATCAAGTGCTGCGACTACCGCGAGAACCCCAGGATCCCTCGCGACCTTGCGGGCATAGATTTGACGCATGCGGGCAGTCGTGATCTATGAGTCAATGTTCGGTGACAACCAGCAGGTGGCGGGGGCCATCGCGGCTGGGTTGGTCGAGGCGGGGGTTGCAGCCGAGGCGATCGAGGTGGGGACCGCCCCGACTGCGATCGGCTCGGACGTCGACCTCCTCGTCGTGGGGTCGCCCAACCACGCCTGGAGCATGCCGAGACCCAACACTCGTGAGAGCGCCGAGGCCAAAGCAGACGTTCCGCTGGTCAGCCAGGGGATTGGGGTGCGCGAGTGGCTCGGGAGCGCCTCCCTCGTCCCGGGGCTGCGGACGGTCGCCTATGACACCCGCGGCTCGCATCCCAAGGCCGTCGTGGCGATCGACCATGCTTCGAAGAGCGTCGAGAAGGGCCTGGCGAAACTCGGAGGGACGCGCCTGGTGCCCTCCGAGCACTTCCGCGTGGCGGGCATGAAGGGTCCGCTGGAGCCCGGCGAACCTGAGCGCGCGCACGCCTGGGGCGTGACCCTGGCGGGCCTGCTGACGGGCTAGCGCGGGGCGGCCTCAGGCGAATAGAGCCATGGCCGGGCCGCCACTCCCCCACGGCACCTGGGGAACCATCACCACCGAGAAGATCCGCGACGGAAGCTACCGAGCACTGACCCGGTTCCGCGACACCGACGGCAACACTCGTCGTGTCACTGCGACGGGTCCGAGCAAGGCGGCTGCGGAGCGAGCGCTTCGAGACGTCCTGAGCACCGCACCGTGCCAGCAGGAGAACTCCTTGCAGCAGAGACCCGGCTGCTCGACCTCGCCAACCAGTGGATCAGTGGACTCGAGTCCGAAGGACGGATCGAGCAGACCACCATCAACGAGTACCGCCGGGTGCTGGACACCCTGGTGCTGCCTAGTGTTGGTGGGCTGAAGCTCCGCGAGGCCACCACGGGCCGCCTGGACCGGCTCCTGCTGCGGTTGCGCGATCAGAGCGTGAACAGGCAGCGAAGGGCCAAGGTCGTCCTCGGAGCCATGCTCGACCTCGCGGTCAGACACGACGCGATCCCGACGAACCCGGCCCGCGGGACAACCCGGGTCCACCGACCCAAGCAGGAGACCCAGGCCCTGCGGATCGAGGACCTGATCGAGATCCGCGCAGCCGTACGCCGGTGGGTCGATGCGGATCGGCCCGGACCCCGGGCCACTGGCGACATGGCCGACATCATCGACCTGATGCTCGCCACCGGTTGCCGCATCGGCGAGATTCTCACCTTGCGCTGGAGCGACCTGAATCTCGACGAGGGCCTGCCCACCCTCACGCTGTCAGGCACGGTCAAGAGCGAGACGGGGAAAGGCACCTACCGGAAGGCCACACCGAAGACGGACACCAGCCGGCGAACCGTGGTCCTCCCCCGGTTCGCGGCCGAGCTCCTCCGAGTCCGACGGGAGTTCGCGACTCCCAACGAGAACGACGCCGTCTTCGCGACCCGCAACGGCACGTGGCATCAGGTCGTCGACATCGAGCGGCGGTGGCAGCAGATCCGCAAGGACACCGGTCACGAATGGGTCACCCCACACACGTTCCGCAAGACGGTGGCGGCGCTGATCTCCGAGGCAGCGACGTCCGAGCTCGCCTCGCGGCGACTCGGCACTCCTCGAGCCAGGTCACCCGGGACCACTACATCGCAAAACCACCGGTCTCGGGACCTCTCCGAGCTCCTCGAGCGGCTCGCCGAGAGCGGCGATACGAGCGCGGATTCGTAGGTCCACGAAGGCGTTTACGACTAGTAGACGACCATTCTGACGTTCCACGTCAACACCAGAACCGGCTCTGACTCGCGTTTCCGCAGGTCAGAGCCGGTTCTTCGGTCGGGCTGACAGGATTTGAACCTGCGACCCCTTGCCCCCCCAGGTGGGCGAGTCGACGCGACGAGCGAACAGATGTGGTGCTGCGTCAGTTCGTTACCGGTTTCCCGCTCAGTCACGCCTGTCTCAGGCGGCCGTGGTCCCAGATCAGATCCCACGCTGACCTCACAGGGGGCCCCGTCGTCGAGTCCTAGCGTCCGCTCATGCCGATGAGCGGTCGGGGCGCTGCGAGCAATCACGACCCTTGGGGTGGTAGCCGCGCGCCGGATGACGTCCCTGTCCCGAGAAGCTGTTCAGACGGGTCTTCCGGGACGGGCCCACTTCGACAGGCCGTCCCCCGTGCAGTGCGCCGCATGCGGTTCCATCTACGGGACGCCCGCCAGACCGCGTGGAATGCAAGCATAAGAGGGCGGTCATGAGGATGGCCAGCAGTCGCGGGAACAGCCTCACCTTTGAATCCAGGGTTTCAGTCTCAACCGCCTCATCAAGACCGTCGACAAGCTGGCAACCACGCCACCACTTCCGCATCTCCGAGTCGCCGAAGGAGTCGGCGACGGGCTTGCTGGCCTGTCTTCGCACAGTCTCTTCGAAGGTACGTCGTAGAGGTAGCAGCGAGAGTGACAGGTGATCGTCTACCAGACGAAGCAGTGTCTCTCGGTCAGGGCTGAGCGGACCCCTGCCTCACTGGCAGGCGGTGCCGCCCAACGAGCTGGTGCGGATCGCTTCTTGCCCGGAGTTATGGATCGAGGTGTGGTCACCCCGGTCGATCTCGCGCGCGTAGTAGCCCACCAGAACACCGCGGTAGAAGAAGTGGCGGGAGTAGTCGGCTTTGCCGGTGCGGGCGCGCGCCGTGGCGTCACCGCGAGCGATGTCCTCCCGCTTGCGCACCGTCTGCTCCTGGCCGCCCGGGCAACGCTCCCGCTTGAGAAACACGATGGCGTCGCGGCGGTTGGACCGACCGTCGAGCTTGCGCACGAATCCCGAGGCCACCACTTTGCCGCGCACCTTGCGCACCGAGACGCACATCTCGATGTTGCCGCTGTCGAACTTCTGGCAGGTGGTCTTGGTCGGAGCCGCCTGGGCAGCACCGGGGATGAGAGCCGTGAGCGTGGCCACCAGCATCACGACGACGGCGCGGACGAGCAACGACACGAGAGTCCCCCTTGACGCCCGGAGTGTCCAGGCTCTGATAGAGGGTAGGCCACGTCGGCGCCGAGGTCAGGCGACCACCGACTCCGCGTCGCTGAGGTCAGGCAACACCGACGCCGCGCCGCTCAGACGGCTCGGGTACGTCGACAGTGGCATGCAGCTGCAAGGGCGGCACCCCGGCCCGCAAGGGATCCTCAATCGGTGACGACGGCGTTCGTCGCGGTTGCCCTTGTCGGGGTCAGCTCCGCTTTCGCAAGAGGTTCGGGTTTCGGGACGGTGCGAGTGGGACCGGCGGCTACCAAGGGCAACCGTTAGCCAGCGGTTCGATGGGTTGCGTCAGGAGTGCATGGGTGGCGCGGCCCAGCGCGGCGCCAGCGCGTTCCAGTTCGGTAGGTCGGCCACCAGTGCGGGATCCCCGCTGACGGTGATCCCGTGGGTCCGGAGGGCGCGTGGCCAGGTCAGCTGACCGCGGTGCCAGTCTAGAAAGCAGCGGGTCTGGGCTTCGACGTACACCGCTGGCTCGCCTCCAGGATCGGTGTAGCAGACCTGCGCGTCACGGTTCTCGACCAGCAGCCAGTAGCTTCGGCGTCCGGGCGGCTGGTCGACGAACCTGAATGCGACGACCACGCGCTCGACCGGTAGCGCGTCACGGTTGAGCTGGGCTGTGCACCAGGCCCAGAGTGCGAATCCCGGGTCCGTGTGGTCCGTCCCGACCTCGGCCCAGCGTTCGCCCCACGCCGCCATCGACTCCAGCACACCAGCCAGGTCACATCCGGCCTCGGTGAGGCGGTAGCGGCTCCCGGCGCCTGCTGATTTCGGCCCCCGGGTCACGATGCCCGCGTGCTCCAGCCCTTTGAGGCGGGTCACGAGCATCGACCTTGACATCGATGGGACACCCTTGGAGATGTCGGAGAAGGTGTCAGCTCCGAACATCAGGTTGCGGATCACGAGCGGGGTCCAGCGTTCGGCGAGGATCTCCGAGGCCCGCGCGATCGGACAGTACTGCCCATAGGTCCGCATCACTCCATGCTGCCCCCGACCCGGGCTGAGGTGAAGTGCTGAATCAGGTATTGAGGTGTGCGCGTGACACTGCCGACGATGTATCCATGACGGAAGCGACGACTGGACAGGTGGATACCGCGGCTGCGGCGCTCTACGAGGAGTTCTTCGTGCCGGCGCTCTTCGCCCAATGGCCCACGAGGCTGCTGACTCTTGCCGGGGTAGAGGGCGGGGACAGGGTCCTCGACGTCGGGTGTGGCACTGGTGTCCTCGCCCGGGCGGCTCGCCCGGTCGTGGGCTCGTTCGGCTCTGTCACTGGGGTGGACCCCAATGACGCGATGCTCTCTGTTGCTGCGCGGACGGATCGTGAGGTGGTCTGGTTGAAGGGCGTGGCCGAGGACCTGCCGATTGCTACCTCAACGATGGACCGGGTCTTGTGTCAGTTCGCGCTGATGTTCTTCGCCGACCGGAACAGGGCCGTCGCAGAGATGGCGCGGGTCGCGCGCCCGGGCGGCAGCGTCGTGGTCGCGACCTGGGCGGAACTGGCCGCCAGCCCGGGCTACGTGGCGATGGTCGATCTGCTCCGAAGCGTGGCCGGCGATGAACCGGCAGACGCGCTCTTGGCGCCATTCTCGGTCGGAACCGAGTTAGTTCTGCACGACGTGATGGCGCAGACGTTGCCCGACGTTCAGCTCCGCCGGTGGGACGGCACGGCGCGATTCCCCTCTGTCCTGCATTGGCTGGAGACCGACATCCAGGCCTGGACGCTTCGCCCTCTCATCTCCGAGGATGCCCTCACCGAATTGCGTGAGAGGGCACCCCACGATCTCGCCCGATTCTGCGAACCGGACGGTTCAGTCAGCTTTTCCGCGCCGGCCATAGTCGCTGACGGGTCACGCTCCGCATGACGATCCGCTACCGGCCACGACGTTGGCAAACGCGATGCACCGACTGCAGGCGCAACCACCCGCACGTCGCGGGTCGAGTCATCGACATCGCGACCTGGGCGAGTCCCTTCGACTCGCTGGACTAGCATCGCCCGGCATGACGATCCCTGGGCTACGTCTCACCTCCCCCACGGCCGAGCTCGCAGAGCAGTTCCTGACTTGGCGCCACCGGCCCGACGTGACCCGCTGGTTCCTGCAGCAGCGCATCGAGGACATCGAGGAGTACGTCGCCGACTGGGCGGCCTACGACGACCACGACCACCACCGGGTCGTGGCGGTGCTCGACGGCGTGATGGTCGGCCAGGCAACACTGGGAGTAGTCGACGGGATGGGCCAGTCGGGCAGCGAGGCGGAGTTCTTCGGCCGTGAGGGGCGGCTCTCGTACTTGGTTCACCCTGACTACGCGGGCCGGGGCATCGCAACTGCGCTGGCGCGCGAGGCGCTCGCGAGCGCTTTCGGTCGGCTGGCGCTGCGTCGAGTCCAAGCTGGCTGCTTTGCCGACAACGTCGCGTCGTGGCGGGTGCTGGAGAAGTTGCGGATGCGGCGCGAGCAGCACGGCGTGAAGGACTCTTTCCACGCCGAGCTCGGCTGGCTGGACGGTTACACCTATGCGGTCCTTGCCGAGGAGTGGCGGGGATGAGCACCGCCCAGGCCAGCGGACCTGCTGCCGCATGCCACCGGCCGCTGCGTTCTGGCCTGCTTGGCACGGGACGATCGGCATCCGGGACGCTCAGAGGCGTTCGAGTGGCGCACTGTCATGCCGCATAGTGCGCGGTCGTGCCGATGAGCGGCCGGGCTGAGGCATGCGCACATGTGCTGTTTGAGGCACTGGTGGGACAGGTAAGGTCCCGGCGTGAACATCAACGATCCCTCGGGTTTCAGCGCCGCTTACGGGGAGCAGTTGTCCGGGTTCATCGACGAACATCGTCAGATGCTGGCGACTTGTCTCGATGGGCTCAATGAAGCAGAAGTCCGTCAGCGGCTCGTTCCGTCCAAGACGACGCTGCTGGGCTTGTTGAAGCACGCGACCTTTGTCGAGCGTGTCTGGTTCGAGGAGGCCATCACTTGCCAACCCCGTGCTGAGACGGGGATCGAGGACGGACCGGACGAATCGTTCGATGTCAGTGGGGCCGACACCATCGCTTCTGTGCGGGAGACCTACCTGGAAGCGTGTGACAGGTCGCGGCAGGCTGTCGCGCACTTGGGCGCAGATGACCTCGTTCATGGAAATCGGCGAGGTCCTCTGCCTCTGCGGTGGGTCTACATGCACGTGTTGCGAGAGCATGCTCAGCACTGCGGACACGCCGACATTCTTCGCGAACAGGTACTCGCCACTCGCGAGGGCTGACTGTCCGGATCTGCCGCTGTCGGCGCGCCTGCGGATCAATCCAGCAGGGGCAGCTCGAGGTCGTAGGCCAGCGACGGTCACCTTGGTCATCGCGGCCCGCGGCGGCTCGCGGGTCAAGACCAGGGCCGGCCGGGTCTTGTCGAGACGCATCGCGCCCGGGCCGCCGCGTCGAGGGTGCGGCGCTCAGGGTCCGCGACCTCGAGGTCTCGCGTACCGGGCCACGTGGTAGCAGGTCAGTCGGCGATCTGGAGAGACTTGACCTCGTCGCGTGCGGTGAGGACCTCGGCGTGCTGACGGCTGACCACCTCTCGGAAGCCGGGACTGAGGTCCTGCTGGAGCGCCTTCTCGTACTCGGACACCGCGTGGTTCTCGCCGGTGACGGCGGCGGCAAGGACGCGGCCGGCGTCGTCACCGCTCAGGGCATCCTTGAGCGACATCCACCCGCGGTGGAGGGCAGCGGCCACTGTCCCGCTCTCGTCGACGTCGTCGCCGTACTCGTGACCCAGGGCGACGATCTCACGGTGAAAGCCCGCGCGCTGCTCGGACAGGCGCTCCAGGGTGGTCGCCCACTCGGCACGGTCATCGTCCCTCAACTGCTCGGCGGCGCTGGCGAAGCCTCGCTCACCGTCCTTCAGAGTTTCTACCAGCTCCTTGGCGACCTGCTTGTCGTCAGACACGTTGGCTCCTTCTGTCCGTGATTGCTCCGGGTTCCGTACCCGCCGGAGCCCCCTCCTAACCGTCACCTGATGCCGGGGAGGGACGGGCGACGATTCGCAGCCGGCCGCACCGTGCGACGTCCCCCACGGCTCGAGCATCGGTCGCGCTGGGTCGGATCAGCTGCGCGTGGACGCGGCTACCTCGCGCGCCATCACGCAGTTGCCCAGGCCCTGGGCCCGGTCGTAGGTGAAGCCCTCCCTGTCGTGCAACGTGCGGGTGCCGTTGTGAAGAACCGACGAGTTCATTCGATTGCAAGCCGACCACCGACGTCACGTAGCAGCAGAGGGCTCCTCGAGTCTCGCCGGCTCGGCCGACCTCTTCGTGGTTCTAGAGCGGCTCGCGGAGAGCGGCGATGCGAGCTGAATTCGTAGGGCGCGAAGTCGTCCGACCAGGAAGCGACCATTCCGTGGTTCGACGCAAGACCGGAACTGCCTCTGATCTGCGTGTCCGCAGGTCAGAGGCAGTTTCTCGGTCGTGCAGACAGGACTTGAACCCACGACCCCGACCAGGACGCACCTCGGGGTGGATTCGACGAAATTTGCGCAATGGAGCTGCGACCTGCACGTTTATCGCGTCAGAATGCCTCTGCTCTTGCGCCCGTGGGACGGCGTTTGACCTACCCGAAAGGAATAGGCGCGGACCGACTTCGTCTGCGAGGAGTCGAGATGACCCGTCCAGGTCACAGGACACCGCCGCCGGACAGTCGACCGGACGACCACTCCGCGATCAGACGACGGAACGGGTAGAGCCGTGCTGGTTCTTCTTGACGGCGTTACGGCCCCACATGCCGAGACCGATCATTCCGAGCCCGAGCACCAGGTGCAGAACGTTGTCGGCACTGTTGATCGGTACGAAGTTCGCCGAGCTGTCGTGGTCGATCAGCAGTCCGTAGAGGAACAGCACCAGATATACCGCTCCGCCGCCGATCAGGTAATTGATCGCGCCGGACGTCGACCGGGCCATAGCGAGCCCGGCGAGGCCGAAGAGCAGGTGCACGATGTTGTGCAGGATCGACACCTGGAAGATGCCCAGCAGCTTGGCCTCGCTCGTGTGACCGGCGAAGGACATCGTGTCGTAGCCGGTTGTAATGCCCGGGACGAAGCCGAGCACGCCGACCAGGAGAAACACCGCCGCGACCACGGTGGCCAGGGTGCGGACGGTCTTGCTCTCGCCATGAACAGGAGTGCCTGCTGTGTCGTGTGTTGTCATGGGTCGCTTGTACCCAACCGGGCTACCGTCAATCCCAGGCTTCGGGCCGCGAGCCCTGAAGCTCGGCGGCTGCCTGCCCTACCGCCGCCCCGACCTGGATGCCCGGGTCGCCGAGCACCTCGAGAGCTTCGACGACACCGCAGCCGTCCCCGAGCAGCGAGCCGTCGACGGTATCTCGTCGTCTCGTGCCAGCCGGCCGCGCTGAAGGTGATGCGAGGGACACGGACGTCGACCGACATCGCTGGGGGCAGGATCCGGGATCGCGCAGGTTCGCGAGGGGGTCGCGGACGCCTGGCGAGAGGCTTGACAACCGGGAAGCGACACGCAGCCGGCGAGTTCGCCTCGCGCCACCTCGGCCACTCCTCGGGCGGCTCGCCGAGAGCGACGATACGAGCGCGAATTCGTAGGTCCACGAAGGCGTTGACGACTAGTAGACGACCATTCTGACGTTCCACGTCAAAACCAGAACCGGCTCTGACTCGCGTTTCCGCAGGTCAGAGCCGGTTCTTCGGTCGGGCTGACAGGATTTGAACCTGCGACCCCTTGACCCCCAGTCAAGTGCGCTACCAAGCTGCGCCACAGCCCGATGCCCTCGAATCGACCGGCGTCGCCGGGCGCTCGAAGGCGTGTGAACCCTACCGCAACGCCTCCCCCGGCCCCGAATCGGGGAGTCCCCTCAGCGCACCTGCGCGCTGTCGCGCGAGGCGCGCAGCGAGGACGTGTCGACCGCGACGAAGGCCGAGGCGGGGATCTGCTTCAGGTCGGCGATCAGCCGGTCGGGCCAGCGCTCGTGCCGCTCGCCCTGGAAGAACCACGGCGACCCGTTGTCGGCGAGGACCAGCCCGTAGGTCTTCATGGCGCGTACGACGGCCAGGGACCCTGCTCCGAAGCCCTGTGGCTGCCAGGACCGGTCGAGTCGGAACCGAGCGCCCATCGGCGGGTAGGCGCGACTGTCTTTCGCACCGGCGTCGTGGCGTGCTGGCCACAGGTGGTGCCGCGAGGTGACGTCGGTGGTGAACCGGATCGCGTGGTCGACCTTGCGGGCCTTGACCTCGTCGTAGCGAAGCAGTCCGGGCAGGATCGGCAGACCCGCGGCGTCCGCCGAGGTCCAGGAGTCAGGGCGCAGCCGGTTGCTGGTCAGGCTCCAGGTCGCTCCCGAGCCGGCACGCCATCGGTCGCCCACCAGGCGGGTGTTCCAGGTCTCGTAGAGCCGGCAGCTGCGCTTGTCGACCACGATCGCGTGCTTGTCGCCGGTGGATCCGCGCCCGCCCTCGATACGGGTGTCGTCTCCCAGCGGGTAGCGGACCCGGTCACTCTCGTCGGCGTAGTCGAATCGCACCCTGACCGTGGGATGCCGCCCGGCGACGACAGTGACCGGGATCCCGTAGTCAGGCCCGTCGCCGTATGACGGACCGAAGTCGGGGTGCAGGTCGCGCTCGGTCGACATGTGCGAGAGCCAGCTGCTGCTGCGCCGGTGGACCGGCAGGTCGGAGATGTCGGCACGCCAGTAGTTGTCGCTGGGGAACGCCGGGCAGGCGGAGCCGGCGTTGGGAGCCGCGCCGGCAGGGGCGAGGTGCGCCGACGTGAGGGCGGCGAGGGCGAGGGGCAGCCCGATCAGGAGTGGTCTCGACAAGCTCGACCACCCGGCCCGACTCGACCACCGGAAGGCATCAGCGCTGGCGCTTCTTGCGGGGACGCTGCTCGAGGTGGATCGGCGAGCCGACGAAGCCGAACTGCTCACGCAGGCGACGCTCGATGTAGCGCAGGTAGCCGGCCTCGAGCTGGCCGGAGGTGAACAGCACGAAGGTCGGCGGCTCAGTGGACGCCTGGGTGCCGAAGAGCACCTTGGGCTGCTTGCCGCCGCGCACCGGGTGCGGGTGCTCGGCGACGAGGCGGCCGAGGAAGGAGTTGAGGGCACCGGTGCCGATGCGGGTGCCCCACCCGGTGAGGGCGGCGTCGAGCGCAGGCACGAGCTTGTCCACGTGCCAGCCGGTGCGCGCGGTGATGTTGACCCGCGGCGCCCAGGGGACGCGGACGAGGTCGCGCTCGACCTCACGGTCGAGGTAGTAGCGACGCTCCTCGTCGACGAGGTCCCACTTGTTGAAGGCGATGACCAGCGCGCGACCGGCCTCCGCCACGTTGGTGATGATCCGCAGGTCCTGCTCGGAGATGGGCGCGGAACCGTCCACGACCATCACGCACACCTCGGCGCGCTCGATGGCGCCGTTGGTGCGCAGGCTGGCGTAGTACTCGTGGCCCGATGCCTCCTTGACCCGCTTGCGGATGCCGGCGGTGTCGATGAAGCGCCAGGTCCGACCCCCGAGCTGGACCAGCTCGTCGACCGGGTCGACCGTGGTGCCGGCGGCGTCGTCGACGACCGCACGGTCCTCCTTGGCCAGTCGGTTGAGCAGGGAGGACTTGCCGACGTTGGGCTTGCCGACGATGGCGACCCGTCGCGGGCCTCCGGCGGGACCGAAGGACTCCGGCGGCGGCTCGGGCAGCGCCGCGAGGATGGCGTCGAGCATGTCGCCGGATCCACGACCGTGCAGCGCCGAGACCGGGAACGGCTCACCGAGCCCGAGGTTCCACAGCCCGTAGGCCTGCGCCTCGCTGCGTTGGTCGTCGACCTTGTTGGCGGCCAGGATGACCGGCTTGCCGGCTCGTCGGAGAACCTTGACGACGGCCTCGTCGGCGTCGGTGATGCCGACGACCGCGTCGACCACGAAGAGGACGGCGTCCGCGACGGTCACGGCGATCTCGGCCTGGGCGCGGATGGCCTCGGCCAGGCCGCGGGCATCGGGGTCCCAGCCACCGGTGTCGACGACGGTGAAGGCGCGCCCGTTCCAGTGGGCGTCGTAGGAGATCCGGTCACGCGTGACCCCGGGGATGTCCTGGACGACTGCCTCGCGGCGCCCGATGATGCGGTTGACCAGGGTCGACTTGCCGACGTTCGGCCGCCCGACGACAGCGAGCACCGGGATCGGTCCGGCGGCCTCGACGAGGTCGGACGGGTGTGGCTCGGTGTTCATGCGTCTTGGTTCCTTCGGGACACTCCACGCGCTTCGCGGAGGTCCTGGTCGGTGATCATCGGCAGCGGGCCGGGCAGCTCTCGGCCGGTCGGGGCCTTGGCCTCAACGAGATGCTCGACGAATCTGTTCCGCAGCTCTGCGGTGGTACGGGGTACCACCGCCTGGGTCCGGGGCCACGGCACTGCCTCCCAGTGTCCCGGAGCGCCATACACGAAGTCGAATCGGGCTCCCCTGGCGGGCACCGACTCACTGTGCCCGCCTGCCTCACGCGTGCCGAACATCACCAGCGGCACCACCGGTGCGCCGTGGCTCCGCGGTCACGGCCCGTCGGCAGGACGCTCGGAGCCGAGTGCCCTCTCGACCAGGGCCACCACCTGCTCGATGACCTCGTCCAGGGTGTGGAAGGTGGTGTCGAGGTGGCGGGCGTCGTCGGCCATCGCGAGGGGCGCCGTCGCCCGGCCGGAGTCGATCTTGTCGCGCCGCAGCAGATCGGCCTGGGTGGCCTGCACCGTGCCACCGGCCAGCTCGGCGGTGCGACGGGCGGCGCGCGCCTCCGGGTCGGCGGTCAGGTAGACCTTCACGTCCGCGTCGGGCGCGACCACGGTGCCGATGTCGCGGCCCTCCACGACGATGCCTCCGCGGCCGATGACGTCACGCTGCTCGCGCAGCAGCCGGGTCCGCACCTCCGGCACCGCGCTGACCGCGCTGACCGCGGACGTGACCTCCTGGCTGCGGATCGGTCCGGCGACGTCGGTGCCGTCGACGGTGATCGTGGGTGCGGCCGGGTCGGTCCCGGACACGAGCAGCGGCGCGTCGACACGCTCAGCGACCGCGGCGGCGTCGTTGACGTCGATCCCCTGCTCCAGCATCCACCAGGTCATCGCGCGGAACATCGCGCCGGTGTCGAGGTAGCGCAGTCCGAGGCGCCTGGCCACGCCGCGCGACGTGCTCGACTTCCCGGAGCCGGACGGCCCGTCCATCGCGACCACGACACCCACTGAATGCTCCTGCCCCTTGCCTGTGCGGACGCGCGAACTCTACCCGCGAGGGCTAGCGGTGGGTGGTCCAGCCTCGGTCCTCAAGCGACGCCACCAGGTGGTCCACACTGCCTGCGGCGACGTAGAGCTCGACCAGGCCCACCGGGCGACCGGGGTCGTGGTCGATGCGGAGGTCCTCGATGTTGACCCCGATCTCGCCTGCGTCGGCCAGCAGCCGGGCGAGCTCGCCCGGATGGTCGGGTACGGCGACGAACACCGAGGTCTCCGCGAGCGAGGGGCCTCCGTGCTTGCCCGGGATGACCGCAGTCCCGGAGACACCTCTCTCGAGCAGGGCACCGACGGCGTCCCGGTCGCCGGCTCCGAGCGCGAGCAGCAGCGTGTCGACGTCGTCGCGCACCTCGCGGAGCAGCGCGGACAGGGCCAGGGTGTTGCCGGCAACGATCTGCTGCCAGAGGGCCGGGTCGCCGGCCGCGATCCGGGTGACGTCGCGAACGCCCTGACCGGCGAGCGCGAGGTGACTGCGCGGCGCGTCAGTGAGCCGCCCCGCCACGAGCGCGGCCAGCAGGTGCGGCAGGTGGCTGGTCCGGGCCACGGCCGCGTCGTGCTCCTCGGGGGTGAACCTGACCGGCGTGGCGCCGCAGAGACCGGCCAACCCGGTCACCGCCTCGACGGCCAGCGGATCCGCGAGCTCGTGGGGGGTCACCGCCCACGGGCGCCCGTCGAAGAGGGAAGCGCTCGCTGCCAGCGGGCCGGATCGCTCGCTGCCCGCCATCGGGTGGCTGCCGACGTAGCGCGCGAGCTGTTCGGCGCTGACCGCGTCGCGCACAGCGGCGAGCGGTGCCGCCTTCACGCTGCCGACGTCGGTGACCACGGCGTCCCAGTCGCGGAGTGCCTGGGACGCCACCGCTGCCAGCGCGTCGGGCGGCACCGCCACCACGACCAGTGCGGGGCGCCGCACCTCGTCGGCGACGAGGTTCGCGGCACCGAGCCCGGTGGCGATCCGGACGGTCTCGGGGTGCTGGTCGGTGAGGGCGACGTCGACGTCGCGGCGTCGAAGCGCCAGTCCGATCGAGGTGCCCAGCAGCCCGGCGCCGACGACGAGGACGGGGCCCTCAGGCCTGCTCATCGGGCACCTCGCGGACCCGGGTGAGGTCGCGCCGCAGCGAGGCCGCTCCGTGCAGGTAGACGTGGGTGATGTCGGACTTGGGCAGGTCGGTCTCGACGTGGGCCAGCATCCGCACGACGCGTGGCATGGAACCCTCGATCTCCAGCTCCCTGGCGCAGATCAGCGGTACGTCGCCGAACCCGAGGCGACGGGCGGCGTAGGCGGGGAACTCCGAGACCAGGTCGGAGGTGGAGGTGAAGATCACGCTGATGAAGTCGTCGACGTCGAGGCCGTTGGCCGTCATCACGTCGAGCACCATCTCGGCGACCCGCTCGAGCAGGTGCTCGCGCACGTCGTCCTCGAGCTGCGTCGCCCCGCGCACGGCTCGCACTGCCACGTCATCGCCTCCTCGTCGTCGCGATCACCCTAGTGCCCGCCCGGAGACGCCCCGGCTGCCCCGCCCGGTCGTGGAACGCCAGGTCACCAAGGCGATCGACGTCTCAGAGCTTGGCGACGTCGAGCAGGGTGCCGAGCTCCTCGCGGGTGAGATCGCGGAGGTCTCCGGCACGGAGACCGCGCAGGACGACCGGCCCGATGGCGGTGCGCGTCAGCTTGCGAACCGGGTGGCCGACCTGGTCCAGCAGCCGGCGGACGATCCTGTTGCGGCCCTCGTGGATGGACAGCTCGATGATCGATCGGTCCGGCTGGGCGGAGATCACCTTGGCCGTGGACACCTCGACCGGCCCGTCGTCCAAGGTCACCCCGTCGCGCAGCCGCCGGATGGTGCCCCCGGTCACGTGCCCGTCGACCTCGGCGACGTAGGTCTTGTCGAGCTCGTAAGAGGGGTGCGCGACCTTCTGGGCGAAGTCACCGTCGTTGGTCAGCAGGATCAGGCCCTCTGTGTCCGTGTCGAGCCGGCCCACGTGGAAGAGTCGCTCCGGCCGGTCGCCGACGAAGTCGGACAAGGTGCGACGCCCCTCAGGGTCCGACATCGTGGAAACGACGCCGCGGGGCTTGTTGAGCACCAGGTAGACGTGGGCGCTCTGCGGTGGCAGCCGCTTGCCCTGGACCCGGATCACCGCGGTCGTGGGGTCGACCTTGGTGCCGAGCCGGGTGACGATCTCGCCGTCGACCTCGACCAGCCCTTCGAGCATCAGCTCCTCACAACGCCGACGACTGGCCACTCCGGACTGCGCCAACAGCTTCTGCAGGCGGACCAGGCCGTCGGGGTCGGGCACGCCTCCCGGCGGGACCTCCTCACTCATGCCGAGTCGGCGGAGTCGAGGTCCTCGAGGTCGTCGAGGTCGCCCATGTCGGGGAGGTACGGCGCGAGCTCGGGCAGGTCCTCCAAGGAGGTCACGCCGATGCGTTCGAGGAAGTAGGACGTGGTCCGGTAGAGCGTGGCGGTCGTCTCGCTGTCGTGGCCGGCCTCCTCGACCAGTCCTCGCGACATCAGCGTGCGCATCACGCCGTCCACGTTGACCCCACGCACCGCGGACACCCGGGCGCGACTGACCGGCTGCTTGTAGGCGACGACGGCGAGGGTCTCCAGGGCGGCCTGGGTCAGCCGGGCCTGTTGTCCCTCGAGCACGAACCGCTCCACGACGGCGGCGTAGTCCTCGCGGGTGTAGAACCGCCACCCACCGGCGACGTTGCGCAGGTCGAAGCCGCGGCCCTGCTCGGCGTACTCCTCCGCCAGCGCGCCGAGAGCCTCGCGGACCTCCTCCGGCGGGTAGCCCACAGCGCCGGCAAGGGTGAGGTGGTCCAGCGGCTGGTCGGCCACCATCAGCACCGCTTCCAGGGCGGGCCGCAGCGCCGCGACCGGGACGTCGAGGGTCTCCGACCCCTGGTCCTCGGTGGTCGAGTCCTCCTCCCGGGTGGTCGAGCTCTCCTCCCGGGTGGTCGAGCTCCTCCTCCCGGGTGGTCGAGTCCTCCTCCCGGGTGGTCGAGTCCTCCTCCCGGGTGGTCGAGCTTGTCGAGACCACGTCCTCCAGCACCGGCTCTGCGTCGCGCTCGGTCATCGGTCCTGCTCCTCGGTCGTCTGGTCTGGGTCGTCCACGGTCGCGGACGTGGACGTGGGGGCATCCCCGGACGTCGGGTCGGCGCCCGGCGGGTCCTCACCCGGCGTCTCCTCGGGTGGCTCACCGTCGAACTCGTCGGTGATCTCCACCTCGCCCTCCTCGGCCCCCGTCCACCGCACGGTCAGCTCGCCCAGCGGCGTCATCTGGTCGAAGGCCACCGCGCCCTCGCGGAAGAGCTCGAGCAGCGCCAGGAAGCGGGCCACCCGGGTCAGCGTGTCGGGGGCGTCCCGCGCGATCGCGCGGAAGGTCATCGTGCCCTGCCGCCGCAGCCGCTCGACCACGACGACGGCCTGCTCCTTGACGCTCACGGTCGGGGCATGGATGTGGGCGAAGGAGAACTCCGGCACCGGCTTCGGCTCCATGGCCTTGGCAGCCAGCGCCGCGAACTCCTCGAGCCCGAGGCCGATCAACACATCGGGAAGCAGCGTGGCGAACCGCTCCTCCAACCCGACCGCACGCGGGTGCCGCCGGGCCTCACCCGACATCCTGGTCTCGAGGACGGCGGCGACCTGCTTGAAGGCGCGATACTGCAGCAGCCGGGCGAAGAGCAGGTCGCGGGCCTCGAGAAGGGCCAGATCCTCCTCGTCCTCGACGTCCCCCTGGGGCAGCAGCCGCGCCGCCTTGAGGTCGAGCAGGGTCGAGGCGACCAGCAGGAACGACGAGGTCTGCTCGAGGTCCCAGCCCTTCTCCGAGGCACCCTTGATGAAGGCGATGAACTCGTCCGTGACCTGGGACAGCGACACCTCGGTGATGTCGAGCTTGTGCTTGGCGATCAGGCTGAGGAGCAGGTCGAAGGGACCCTCGAAGTTCTCCAGGCGCACCGCAAAGGCCGCTGCCACCGGCTCCTGCTCAGCGTCGTCCACCAGGCCAGCATCCACGCTGGCGACGTCCAGGCTCAACTGCTCGGACTCGTGGAGCCGTCACCGTTGTCGCTGAGACGCTGCACCAGCACGCTGTCGGCACCGTTGACCTCCAGGTCTGCGAGCGCGAAAGCGACCGCTGCTCGCACCAGACGGCCTCGATCGACTCCGAGCGCGTGGTGGCGGCGCAGCGTCAACCGGGCGTGCTCGATGTCGAGGAGCTCGTCGGAGGTGATGTAGACCGTCATCTTCTCGTCGTGACGGACCCGTCCGCTGCCCGCGCCCGGGGCCTTCTCCGGCTCAGTGTCCAGCGTGGGCGCCGGTCGTCCTTCGGCCTCGACGCGCGAGGTCACGGACCCGGTCGCGGCCTCAGTGCCGTCGTCTTCGACCGGGTCGGGGACGACGGTGGGGCGGAAGAGGTCGTCGGCGGTCGGCAGGCTCACTCGTCGAGGCACCGCGCCAACACCTCCCGGGCCAGCTGGCGGTAGGACTCAGCGCCCGGTGAGGTGCCGGCATAGGTCGTGATCGGCTCGCCGGCCACCGTCGAGTCCGAGAACTTCACGGTGCGCCGGATGACGGTGTGGAACACCGTGTCGCCCCAGGCCTGCACCAGGCGCTCCATGACCTCACGTCCGTGGAGGGTGCGCCCGTCGTACATCGTGCCCAGGACGCCGTCGATCTTGAGCTTGGGGTTGAGCCGCTCGGTGACCTTGTCGATCGTGGTCTTGAGCAGGGCGACGCCGCGCAGTGCGAAGTACTCGCACTCCAGGGGCACGATCACGCCGTCGGAGGCGGTGAGCGCGTTGACGGTGAGCAGGCCCAGCGAGGGCTGACAGTCGATCAGGATCACGTCGTAGTCGGCCAGTGCCGGCGCCAGAACGCGCTGCAGCGTCTGCTCGCGGGCGACCTCCCCGACCAGCTGCACCTCGGCGGCCGAGAGGTCGATGTTGCTGGGCAGCAGGTCCATGCCGGGCACGTTGGTGGGAACGATGACGTCGTTGATCGTGACGTCCCGCTGCAACAACAGGTTGTAGATGGACATGTCCATCTCGTGGGGGTTCAGGCCCAGGCCCACCGAGAGCGAGCCCTGCGGGTCGAAGTCGACGAGCAGGACCTTGCGGCCGTACTCCGCGAGTGCCGCACCGAGGTTGATCGTCGTGGTGGTCTTGCCGACGCCGCCCTTCTGGTTGCACATCGAGACCACGCGGGCGTTGCCGTGGATGCTGATCGGCGTCGGCTCCGGCAAGTCGGGCATGGGACGGCCGGTTGGACCGAGCTTCACCTCGGGCGGCGCCTCGGTGAGCGTGGGTGCTGCCGCGACGGCGGCCTCGGGTCGGGGGAACGGGATGGGGTCGGACACGCGCTGGGGGTCTCCTGCGTCGATACGGGGGGAAGTTCCCGTTGACGGGTCGGTCGCCTGCTCCGGGGAGGGAGGCGGCCAGCTCGACATCCGGGCCGGGTCGACGAGAGGAGGCATGTGGGGTGCGCCGGTGCCGTTGTAGTCGTTCACAGCTCTGCCTCTCCTCGTGGGCCGGTGGCACGTCCGAGGCCGGCCGGCTGGCCGGTCGGTGGGGGTACGCGCCGCGGCGACTCTATGGGGTCACGAGGCCGAGTCTCGCGCCCGGGTCAGGGTCTCCTGGGGAGGCGCGCCGGTCCACTTGTCGACAAATGAGGCGGAGAGACGCACCGGTATCGGTAGGCATCGCGCCGGGTATCTGCCGCGCGTCACCTACCGATATCGGGGTCAGTCGCGCGCCCTCGGGTGCGCGGTGGCGTACACCTCACGCAGCGAGTCGACGGTGACCAGCGTGTAGACCTGGGTGGTGGTCACCGAGGCGTGCCCGAGCAGCTCCTGGACGACGCGGACGTCGGCTCCGCCGTCGATCAGGTGGGTGGCGAACGAGTGCCGCAGCGTGTGCGGGGAGACGTCGGTGGTGACCCCCGCTCGCTCCGCGGCCTTGGCCAGCACGGCCCAGGCGCTCTGACGGGAGAGCCGACCGCCCCGGGCGTTGAGGAACAGTGCGCCGCCGTTCCCGCGGCCGGTGTCGAGGCCGGCCAGCTCGGGGCGAGCCCGCACCAGGTAGGTGGCCACGGCTTCGGCGGCATAGGACCCGACCGGCACGATGCGCTCCTTGCCGCCCTTGCCCCGCAGTCGCACGGCGCCCTGCGCGGAGCCCGGGGAACCTGATCGACCGACCTCCGGCAGCTCCACGTCGTCGACGTCGAGGCCGACGGCCTCCGAGATCCGGGCACCGGTCCCGTAGAGCATCTCCAGCAGGGCCCGGTCGCGCAGCGCCAACGACGTACCAGGAGCGCCGGCGGCTTCGAGGATCCGCTCGATGTCCGCGAGCGGCAGCGCCTTCGGCAGCCGCTTGGCCGGTGCCGGAGGTCGGACGCCGGCCGAGGGGTCGGCGGTGGCGAGCCCCTCCCGCACCGTGAACTTGTGGAAGCCGCGCACCGCCACCACCGTCCGGGCGGCGGAGGCGGCGCTCAGCGGCGGGTGCTCGCTGTCGCCCTCGCGCAGCGCGCGCAGGAACGCCGTCACCACCTCCTCGCTGACGGCGCCCGGGTCGTCCAGGTCGCGGTCAGCGAGGAAGGCGACGTAGCGCCGGAGGTCGCGCCGGTAGGACTTCAGCGTGTTGTCCGCGAGCCCACGCTCCACCACCAGGTGGTCGAGGTAGGTGCGGACCGCGCGCTGGAGCCCCGTGGGTCCGGTGCCCGTCCCGGTGGTCGCCGTCACCGTCAGCCGAGGACCTCGTCCAGGGTGGTGCTGGCCATGTCGTGGGCCTGGGCGACGGGGGCGTTGGTGACCCGGCCGGCGTGGGTGTTCAACCCCAGCGCGAGGGACTTGTCCTCACCCAGCGCCTGCTCCCAGCCCTTGTCGGCCAACGCGACCGTGTAGGGCAGGGTCGCATTGGTCAACGCATACGTGGAGGTGTTCGGCACCGCACCGGGCATGTTGGCCACGCAGTAGAACACCGAGTCATGGACCATGTAGGTCGGATCCGCATGCGTGGTCGCATGGGTGTCCTCGAAACAGCCACCCTGGTCCACCGCGATGTCGACCAGCACCGAGCCCGGCTTCATCCGCGAGACCAGCTCGTTGGAGACCAACGTCGGCGCCTTCGCCCCCGGGATCAACACCGCACCGATCACCATGTCGGCCTCCATCACCTGCTGCTCGATCGCCAGCTTCGACGAAGCCAACCCGTGCACCCGGTTGGAGTAGCGCCAAAACGACATCCGCAGCTTGTCCAGATCGGTGTCCAACAACGTCACATCAGCACCCATCCCCAACGCGATGTTCGCCGCGTTCTGACCACTCACACCGGCCCCGATGATCACCACCTTGGCGTTGGCCACCCCACCGACACCACCCATCAGCACACCACGCCCACCCTGGGCGCGCATCAACGAGTGCGCCCCCACCTGCGGCGCCAGACACCCCGCCACCTCCGACATCGGATACAGCAACGGCAACGACCCCGAGGCCAGCTGCACCGTCTCATAGGCGATCGCGGTCACCTTCCGCGTCACCAGCTCCTCGGTCAACGCCCTGTCCGCAGCCAGGTGCAGATAGGTGAACAGCGTCTGCCCCTCCCGCATCCGGCCATACTCCTCCGAGACCGGCTCCTTGACCTTCAACACCAGCTCCGCCGACCCCCACACCTCCTCCGCGGACCCGATCATCCGCGCCCCCGCAGCGACATACTCCTCATCCGGGATCAACGACCCCGCACCGGCACCCACCTCCACCACGACCTCATGGCCATGCTGAGTCAGCTCGTGCACACCGACCGGGGTGAGAGCCACCCGGTACTCATGATTCTTGACTTCCTTCGGGACGCCGACCTTCATCGAACTTCTACGTTCCTCTCCGGGTTGGGAGCCGCCGCGTCGTCGCCGGCGTCGGCCCGAGCATAGTGATCGACCAGCCCGGCTCCGGCGAGGGACGCTCCGGGACGACCTAGTCGTGGGTCGCGGGCACGCGTGAGCGCAGCGTGTAGGCGAGCACTGCCTGCCCGGTGGGTCCATTGGTGATCTCGCGGGCGAGGAAGGCCTTCACGAGGTCGGCCACCGGCACCCAGGCGGAGGTCATGTCAGCCTCCTCGTGGGCGGGGGTGAAGTCACCACGGTCGGCAGCCGGCGAGAGGTCGGTGGCCAAGAAGATGTCGATCCGCTCGCTGCTCAAGCCGGGCGAGGGGTAGGTCGAGAGCAGGTGCTCCCAGGTCGCCGCCTCCAGCAGCGCCTCCTCGCGCAGCTCGCGGCGGGCCGCGACCACGCGCTCCTCCCCCGGCACGTCCAGCAGGCCGGCGGGCAGCTCGAGCATCCGGCGACCGATCGGGTGCCGGTACTGGTGCAGGACCAACGCTCGCTCCTGGTCGTCCACGGCGAGGATGACCACGGCGCCGGGGTGCTCGACCACCAGCCGACCGAACGTCTCCTCGGGTCGGCCCGGCGCCGAGACCAGGTCACGACGTACGGCGAAGGGGGCCTTGCTGGACCAGATCCGCTCCACGTCGTGGACGGGCCAGTGCTCCTCGGGGTCGCTGAGGATCTTCATCGCGGGGTCTCGAGACGCTTCGCCTAGCGGCGAGGCGGTCCCTGAGGAGACGAGGTACGAGTCGTCACGAAGGGCTCCTCGACCGGCGGGGTGCGCGTCGCCTCGACGGCCGGGACGCCCTCGGCGTCTGCCTTGCGTCGCAGGATCGCTTCGTCGATCGGGAAGCGCAGCTCGCGCTGGCGCTCGATCGCCGCGCCGACCAGCCCCGCGAACAGCGGATGCGGCCGGGTCGGCCGTGAGCGCAGCTCCGGGTGCGCCTGGGTGGCGACGTAGTAGGGGTGGACCTCGCGAGGCAGCTCGACGAACTCGACGAGGTTGTTGTCCGGCGAGGTGCCCGAGAAGACCAGACCGGCTTCCTCGAGGCGCTCGCGGTAGGTGTTGTTGACCTCGTAGCGGTGCCGGTGGCGTTCCTCGATCTTTGCCTCGCCGTAGACCTCGCGCACGACCGACCCTTCCTTGAGCTCGGCCGGGTAGAGGCCCAGCCGCATGGTGCCGCCCATGTCGCCCTCACCGGAGACGATGTCCATCTGCTCGGCCATCGTGGCGATGACCGGCTCGTCGCAGCCGGGGTTGAACTCGGTGGAGTCGGCGTGCTCGACGCCCGCCTTGTGGCGGGCGTACTCGATCACCATGCACTGCAGGCCCAGGCAGAGGCCGAGTGTGGGGATGCCCTGGGTGCGGGCATACTCCAGGGCTCCGACCTTGCCCTCGATGCCCCGGATGCCGAAGCCGCCGGGGACACAGATCGCGTCCACGTCGGAGAGGTGGCGGGCGGCGCCCTCGCGGGTCTGGCACTCGTCGGAGGGCACCCAGGCCAGCTTGACCTTGGACTCGTGCGCGAAGCCACCGGCGCGCAGCGCCTCGGCGACGGACAGGTAGGCGTCGGGGAGGTCGATGTACTTGCCGACCAGGGCGACGGTGACCTCCTCGGCCGGGTGGTGCACGCGGCGCAGCAGGTCGTCCCACTCGGTCCAGTCGACGTCGCGGAAGGGCAGGTTGAGGCGGCGTACGACGTAGGCGTCGAGGCCCTCGGAGTGCAGGACCCTGGGGATGTCGTAGATCGAGGGCGCATCGGCCGCGTTGACGACGGCCTCGTCGTCGACGTCGCACATCAGCGAGATCTTGCGCTTCATCGAGTCGGGGATCTCGCGGTCCGAGCGGCACACGATCGCGTCGGGCTGGATGCCGATGGAGCGCAGTGCGGCGACGGAGTGCTGGGTCGGCTTGGTCTTCAGCTCGCCCGACGGCCCGATGTAGGGCACCAGCGAGACGTGCAGGAAGAAGCAGTTGTCCCGGCCGACGTCGTGACGCACCTGGCGGGCCGCCTCGAGGAACGGGAGGCTCTCGATGTCGCCCACCGTGCCACCGATCTCGGTGATCACCACGTCGACGTCGGGGCCGGCCATCGCGCGGACCCGCTCCTTGATCTCGTTGGTGATGTGCGGGATGACCTGCACGGTCTCGCCCAGGTAGTCACCTCGCCGTTCCTTGGCGATCACCTCGGAGTAGACCTGACCGGTCGTGACGTTGGCGATGCCGCGCAGGTCGGTGTCGAGGAAGCGCTCGTAATGCCCGATGTCGAGGTCGGTCTCGGCGCCGTCGTTGGTCACGAAGACCTCGCCGTGCTGGAACGGATTCATCGTGCCGGGGTCGACGTTGAGGTAGGGGTCGAGCTTCTGCATGGTGACCCGAAGCCCGCGAGACTTCAGCAGGCTGCCCAGCGAGGACGCCGTGAGTCCCTTGCCGAGAGAGGAGGCGACGCCTCCGGTGACGAAAACGTGCTTGGTCGGCTGTGATGCGGCCAAGTGAACTCCCGTGGCGTCGTGGGTGGCGCGATGGTGTGCGGACCCTGGTCGTGCAGTCCTCCACGGGGTTCCACCCTACCAACGAACTGCCGTCCGTACTGCACCGACACCACTGCGGCGGACTACTCCCCCGACGTTGCTCCCGGCATCGGTCCGTCAGCGGCGTCGATGGCGCCGAAGTGACCGGTCTGCCCCTCCGCCTGGCCCGCGAGGGCCATCACCACCACGATGCGGGCCGCGCTGCGGCCGAGGGTGTCGACGGTGGAGACGTCGCGCGCGGCGACCACGTCGTCGCGGATGCCGCGAACGACGCCGCGCTCGCGGGCAGAGGCGACCGGGCCGGCGACCACCACGCCGTCGGTGTCGGCATCGATGGCGGTGGCGATGGTGGTCAGGATGCTGCTGGCCCCGGTCTTCTCCTCCTGGGAGCCGTTGCCTGCACCGGCGACGATGAGCACCAGGCTGCCGCGCCGGTCGAGGGCGCCGTCGGCGGACATCAACCCCGCGGTGCTCAGCCCGGCCAGGATGCTCTCGGCGGTGCCGTCGACACCGGCGCCGCTCGGCTGCTTGTCGGTGCCGATCGCACGGGCGATCAACGCTCCGACCGACTCGTACCCGCTTGCGTCCGCCGGGACGTTGACGTCCGTGGCACCGTCGAGCAGCTGGCTGCTCAGCTCGTCGACGAGCTGGCGGTTGTCGACCGACAGCAGGCCGTCACCGATGCGCACGGTGCCACCGACGGTGCCGCCGGCGACGCTCACCATGTCGCCGAGGGCGCCCACCTCGGCCTGCGAGGAGGTGGGCAGGGCCACGAGGGTCACCACCCGGCCCTGCAGGGAGCCGTTGAGGAGCCCCGGTGCCACGGTGTCGGCGAACCCGTCGCTGAAGGTGTTGGTGCTGCGCAGTCCCGAGATCTCGGCGCGCAGCTCACCCTTGATGGCTCGGTCTGCCTGCACCTGGTCGACCAGGGTGTTGTCCACCTCGCCCTTCAAGGGACCGCCGCCGAGGGCGACGCCGACCGCCAGGGCCAAGAAGACCGAGACGATCGAGACGATGTGGTAGCGGAACGAGATCACGAGAACAGTCCTTGGATCTGGTCGGGCAGGTCGGTCAGGGCACCCTGCAGGCTGTCCCACCACTCGGCGCCGACGGGCGTCGCGGAGAGGGCCACGGCGAGTGCGGTCAGGCCGGCCAGCAGCACGAGCGCGAGGTGCCACATCCGGACCCGTCCGGCGTAGAGCTGTGGGACTCCCTTGGCGTCGATCAGCTTGGGCCCGACCCGCAGCCGGGTCAGGAAGGTGCTGGCCAGGCCGGCGCGTTGCCGGTCGAGGAACTCATCGAGCGTGGCGTGCATCCCGACGGTGATGACCAGGGAGGCGCCGGCGGTGTCGGCGAGCAGCAGGGCGACGTCCTCCGTCGTACCGGACGCAGCGAGCTCCTCGGTGCGCACCCCGAGCCGCTCGAGCCGGTCGCTGCCGATGGTGCGGCCGCCGCGGTCGGTGTGCAGCACCACCTCGCGCGACGAGCGGAGGGCCTTGTCGGTGACGGTCTGCCCCTGCTCGTGGGCGGTCGTCCCCTGACCCAGCCCTTCGACGCCGACCACGACGATGTCGGCGCGATGGCCGGCCATCTGGAGGGCGTCGGCGCCGGCGTCGACCCCGATCAGGACAGGCCTCTGCTCGCGGATGAAGCGCCGGAGCTTGCGTAGGTCTGCGCGGTGGTCATAGGCGCGCACCACGACGACGACGGGGCGGCCGGCCACCTTGGTGTGCAGCGGGGGCACGCCTTGGCCGTGGAGCAGCAGGTCCTGCTCGCGGCGCAGGAACTCGGTGGTGTTGTGGGTGAAGCTCTGCAGCTGGGTGGCGAGGCCGCCGCGGGCGTCGGTCATCTTGGCTGCCACCTCGTCGGGACCGAGACGGGTGCCCTCGGCGACCACGTCCTCGCCCCGCAACAGCCGATGCCCGTCCACCCGGACTCCCGCTCCGTCCTGGACTCGCTTGAAGACCTCGAGACCGACGTCGTCGAGCAGGATGACTCCGGCCTTGACGAGGAGCTCGGGCCCGAGGTTGGGGTAACGCCCGGAGATGAACGGGGCCGCGTTGACCACGGCGACGACCCCCGCCTCGACGAGCTGCTCGGCGTGGGCGCGGTCCAGGTCGAGGTGGTCGATCACCGCGATGTCACCGCGGCGAAGACGGCGCACGAGTCCCGTCGTACGGCGGTCGACCCTGGCCGTTCCCGAGATTCCGGGGAGACCGTCGACGGGCTGATGGCGAGACGGGAACTTCATGGCGCCGTCATGCTCTCACGCAAGGCCAACCCAGCCCGGGACATTCGCAGGCGGGTTGAAGCGGCCCATCTCACAGCGTGGCAGGCGGCACCAGCCGGTGGCATGTCGCACCTGCTCCTCGCCGTCGCGGATGGCAGCATCGCGGCATGAGATCGCCCCGCGAACGCTGGGAGCACGCGAGTGAGTGGCCACTGACCGTCGGGGCGTTGGCGTTCCTCGCTGCCTACGCGTGGCCGGTGCTCGACCCGGGCCTGTCCCCCGGTCTCCTGCGAGCGTGCCAGGTGGTCACGCTCGTCACCTGGGTGGTGTTCGTCGTGGACTACCTCGTCCGGCTGCGGCTGAGCGCGACGGTGCGGTGGATTCGAGACGCGGAGCGCCAGCGGAGCCCGTCTAACCACCCTCACCCGAGCGCGTCGGTGCGGTGGCTTCGAGACGCCTCGCCTAGCGGCTCGGCTCCTCAACCACCGGACTCTCCACGGTGGTTGAGGAGGGCGGAGCGCTAGCGGAGCCCGTCTCGAAACCACCCCCACCCGAGCGCCTCGATGCGGTGGTTTCGAGACGCTCACTTCGTTCGCTCCTCAACCACCGGACTCCCCACGGCTCGGCTGCTCAACCACCGGACTCCCCCGGTGGTTGAGGAGGGCGGAGCGCCAGCGGAGCCCGTCTCGAAACCACCCCCACCCGAGCGCCTCGGTGCGGTGGTTTCGAGACGCTCACTTCGTTCGCTCCTCAACCACCGGACTCCCCACGGCTCGGCTCCTCAACCACCGGACTCTCCACGGTGGTTGAGGAGGGCGGAGCGCCAGCGGAGCCCGTCTCGAAACCACCCCCACCCGAGCGCCTCGGTGCGGTGGTTTCGAGACGCTCACTTCGTTCGCTCCTCAACCACCGGGGCGGGCTCGGCTCCTGAGCCACCCGCCGCTGGACGGCGCGGCTACTTCTTGTGGCGCGGCTTCCGCTCCGGCTTGTCCGCCGGCCGTGCGCCGGGGGGGCCGACGTCCTTGCGCAGGCCGATGAGCTTGCCGGAGATGCGGGTCGTGGCCAGCGCCGCCTCGGTGCCGGCAGGCAGCTCCGCGGGAAGCTCGACCAGCGAGAAGTCCGGACGGATCGAGATGTGGCCGAAGTCGCGTCGGCTCAGACCGCCCTCGTTGGCCAGGGCGCCCACGATCTGCCGGGGCTCGACCTTGTGGCGCTTCCCGACGGCGATGCGGTAGGTCGCCATCGGTGGGCCGTCGGTACGTCGCGGTGCCCGCTCGGGTCGGGCGGATCCCCCGGTGTCACGTCCGGGACGACCCCCTGCGGAGCCACGGTCCTCGCGGCGTGGAGGACGTTCGGGCTGCGTCTCGACCAGCAGCGGTGTGTCGCCCTGAAGCACCACAGCGAGCGCGGCGGCCACGTCGACCTCGGGCACGTCGTGCTCGCGGACATAGTGGGAGACGACGTCGCGGAAGAACGACACGCCCTCGGTCTGGGCCAGCGCGCCGGTGATGGCGTCGTCGAAGCGGGCCAGCCGGGTGCTGTTGACGTCGTCGTCGCTGGGGAGAGGGACCTGTGTCAGTGGCTGCCTGGTGGTCTTCTCGATCGACTTGAGCAGGTAGCGCTCGCGTGGGGTGACGAAGGAGATCGCGTCGCCGGAGCGGCCCGCCCGACCGGTGCGGCCGATCCGGTGCACGTAGGACTCCGGGTCCGTGGGGATGTCGTAGTTCACGACGTGACTGATCCGCTCCACGTCGAGCCCGCGGGCCGCGACGTCGGTGGCGACCAGGATGTCGAGCTTGGCCTTCTTGAGCTGGTCGATGGTGCGCTCGCGCTGGGCCTGCACCACGTCACCGTTGATCGCCGCCGCCGAGAAGCCGCGCGCCCGGAGCTTCTCGGCCAGGGTCTCGGTCTCGTTCTTGGTGCGGACGAAGACGATCATCCCCTCGAAGTTCTCCACCTCCAGGAGCCTGGTCAGTGCGTCGACCTTCTGCGGGTAGGACACCATCAGGTAGCGCTGGGTGATGTTGGTGGCTGTCGCGGTCTTGTTCTTCACCGTGATCTCGGCCGGGTTCTTCAGGTACTTCTTGGAGATCCGGCGGATCTGCGCAGGCATCGTGGCGGAGAAGAGAGCCACGTTCTTCTCGACCGGGGTGTCGGCCAGGATCGTCTCGACGTCCTCGGCGAAGCCCATGTTGAGCATCTCGTCGGCCTCGTCGAGCACCAGGAAGCGGAGCTCGGTCAGGTCGAGCGTGCCCTTGTCGAGGTGGTCCATGATCCGGCCGGGGGTGCCGACCACGATGTGTACGCCGCGACGCAGGGCGCTCAGCTGCACGCCGTAGCCCTGACCACCGTAGACGGGCAGCACGTGGATGCCCGGCAGGTGGGCGGCATAGCGTTCGAACGCCTCGCAGACCTGCAGGGCCAGCTCGCGGGTCGGGGCCAGCACCAGGGCCTGCGGCGTCTTCTGCTTGAGGTCGAGCCGGGACAGGATCGGCAGCGCGAAGGCGGCCGTCTTCCCGGTGCCGGTCTGCGCGAGGCCGACGACGTCCCGCCCCTCCAGGAGCGTGGGGATGGTGGCCGCCTGGATCGGCGAGGGCGTCTCGTACCCGACCGCGTTGACTGCCTTCAGCACGCGCGGGTCGAGCCCGAGGTCGGCGAAGGTGATCGGGTCGGACTCGGGGGAAGGCTCGTCGGGCATGAGTCAACGGTAGGGCTTCGAGGCCCGCGGGGGTTATTCGCGTGGCGCCCGCGGGCTGCGGCGGTACGTCGAGACAGTCGGGTCACCGCGCAGCCAGAAGCGCCAGGGCACGTCGGCACCGAGGGTGACACCCACGCGCGGACCGGACTCGACGTCGTCGGCCGGGACCGGCGACGAGGGCAGGTCCAGGCGCCCGGCGAGGTCGAGGCCGTCCTGGTGACGCTGGATGCCGAGTGCCTGGGCGAGGTTCGCCGGGCCACGCGCGAGCTCGACGTGGCGTCGGCCACCTCTCCGGTCCGTCGCCGTGCGGTGTCCCTCGACGACCTCACCGGCCCGGAGCAGCACCGCGGCCGCGCGACCGTCGGGACCGCAGACGACGTTGCAGCACCAGTGCATGCCATAGGCGAAGTAGACATAGAGCCGACCCGGCGGGCCGAACATCACCGCGTTGCGTGCGGTGATGCCCCGGTAGGCGTGCGAGGCCGGGTCATCGGGTCCGTCGTACGCCTCGACCTCGGTGAGCCTCACCGTGACCCCGCCGTGGGTGAGAGTGGCGCCGAGCAGCCGCGGTGCCACCGAGGTGACCGGTCCGGCCAGCGCCTCAGCCCAGCCGGGCACGATGTCCCGCGACAGCGGCGCGCAGCTCGACGAGCTGCTCGGCCACCCGATCCGGGGCAGTCCCCCCTCGCCCGTCGCGGGAGGCGACCGAGCCGGCCACCGTCAGGACCGATCGGACCTCGGGCGTCAGGTGCGGCGAGATCTCGGCGAGCTGCTCGTCGCTGAGCTCGTCGAGCTCGATCCCGAGAGCCTCGCAGCGCTGCACGCACTCCCCCGCCACCTCGTGGGCGATCCGGAAGGCGACGCCCTCCCGGACGAGCCACTCCGCGACGTCGGTGGCGAGCGAGAAGCCCTGGGGAGCCAGCTCGGCCATCCGCTCGGTGTCGAAGGCAAGCGTTGCCATCATGCCCGTGACCGCGGGCAGCAGCACCTCGAGAGTGTCCACGGAGTCGAAGACAGGCTCCTTGTCCTCCTGCAGGTCACGGTTGTAGGCCAGGGGCAGCGCCTTGAGGGTGGCCAGCAGACCGGTGAGGTTGCCGATGAGGCGACCCGCCTTGCCGCGGGCGAGCTCGGCGATGTCGGGGTTCTTCTTCTGCGGCATGATGCTCGACCCGGTGGAGTAGCCGTCGTGCAGCCGCACGAACCCGAACTCCTTGGTCGCCCAGAGGATGACCTCCTCGGCCAGCCGCGAGACGTCGACACCGATCATCGCGGTCACGAAGGCGAACTCCGCCACGAAGTCGCGTGACGCGGTGCCGTCGATGGAGTTGGCGCTCGACCCGGTGAACCCCAGGTCCTGGGCCACCGCCTCGGGATCGAGGCCGAGGCTCGAGCCGGCCAGGGCTCCGGAGCCGTACGGCGACTCGGCCGCGGTGCGGCGCCGCCAGTCGGCCAGTCGCTCGACGTCGCGGACCAGGGGCCAGGCATGGGCCATCAGATGGTGGCTGAGCAGGACCGGCTGGGCGTGCTGCAGGTGCGTGCGCCCGGGCATGACGGCTCCGTGGTGGTGCTGAGCCTGCTCGGTGAGTGCGTCGACGAGGTCGAGCAGCCTACCGGCCACCGAGAGCGAGTGGTCGAGGAGGAACGACCGGAACAAGGCCGCGATCTGGTCGTTGCGGCTCCGTCCCGCCCGGAGTCGGCCGCCGATCTCTGGACCGACCTCCAAGAGCAGCAGGCGCTCGAGGGCGCCGTGCACGTCCTCGTCGGACTCCTCGGGCAGCAGCTCACCGGCGCGCCAGCGCTGGGCGAGCACCTCGAGGCCACGGTGCAGCTCGGCCTCCTGCTCCCCGGTGAGGAAGCCGGCCGCACCGAGCGCCTTGGCGTGGGCATGTGAGCCGGCGATGTCGTAGAGCGCCAGCCGCCAGTCGAAGTGGGTCGACTTCGACAACGCCGCCAGGGCCGGGCTCGGCCCGTCGGCGAACCGGCCACCCCAGAGCGACCCCGTGTTGGTGGTCATCAGTCCGTCCCCGCCTCCATCGCCGCGTGGTCCAACGCCTCGTCGTCCAGGGTGTCGGCGCCGTTGCGCCGGGCGATCCGGTCGGCGCCACCGGGCTCGATCTCACCGAACAGGTTGCCGTTCTCGACCAGGACGTGTCCCTGGTCCTGCGGCTGGCCGGCGTACATCTCCAGCTTCGCGCGCGAGTCGGCGATGTCGAGGTTGCGCATCGTCAGCTGCCCGATCCGGTCCGTCGGGCCGAAGACGGCGTTGTCGGTGCGCTCCATCGAGAGCTTGTCGGGGTGGTAGGAGAAGTGGGAGCCGGAGGTGTCGAGCACGGTGTAGTCCTCACCGCGCCGCAGCCGCACCGTGACCTCGCCCGTCACCAGGGAGGCGATCCAACGCTGGATGGCCTCGCGGAGCATCAGCGCCTGCGGGTCGAGCCAGCGGCCCTCGTAGAGCAGCCGCCCGAGACGGCGACCCTCCGCGTGGTAGTTGGCGATGGTGTCCTCGTTGTGCACAGCGTTGAGCAGACGCTCGTAGCCGATCCACAGCAGCGCCATGCCGGGCGCCTCGTAGATGCCGCGCGACTTCGCCTCGATGATCCGGTTCTCGATCTGGTCCGACATCCCCAGCCCGTGCCGGCCGCCGATCGTGTTGGCCTCGTGGACCAGCGCGACGGGGTCGTCGTAGGACACGCCATTCAGGGCGACGGGGCGGCCCTGTTCGTAGCGGACCGTGACGTCCTCGGTCTCGATGGCGACCGAGGGGTCCCAGAACTTCACGCCCATGATCGGCTCGACGGTCTCCAAGGACACGTCGAGGTGCTCGAGGGTCTTGGCCTCGTGGGTGGCGCCCCAGATGTTCGCGTCGGTCGAGTAGGCCTTCTCCTGGCTGTCCCTGTAGGGCAGGTCGCGCTCGGTCAGCCACTGGCTCATCTCGGTGCGGCCGCCGAGCTCGCGCACGAAGTCGGCGTCCAGCCAGGGCTTGTAGATGCGCAGCTCGGGGTTGGCCAGGAGGCCGTAGCGGTAGAAGCGCTCGATGTCGTTGCCCTTGAACGTCGAGCCGTCACCCCAGATGTCGACGCCGTCCTCGTGCATCGCGCGCACCAGCATCATGCCGGTCACCGCGCGCCCGAGCGGCGTGGTGTTGAAGTAGGCGCGGCCGGCGGAGCGGATGTGGAAGGCGCCGCAGGCCATCGCGGCCAGGCCCTCCTCGACGAGCTGGCGCCGGCAGTCGACGGCGCGGGACAGCTCGGCGCCGTACTGCAGCGCCCGTTCGGGTACGCCGGTGATGTCCGGTTCGTCGTACTGGCCGATGTCGGCGGTGTAGGTGCAGGGCACCGCGCCCTTCTCCCGCATCCAGGCCACGGCCACCGAGGTGTCGAGGCCGCCGGAGAACGCGATGCCGACGCGTTCGCCGAGGGGGAGGCTGGTCAGGACCTTGCTCATGAGTGTTCCTTCGGGTGTCTCGAAGTCGGGGTGGTGCTGTGCCGTCGTGTCGCGTCTGGCTCAGTGGGCGCCGTTGGCGAGCGCGAGGAACCGGGCGGCCAGCGCGTGACCGCCGTCGGGTCGTCGGCTGATCACCAGCACGGTGTCGTCACCGGCGACCGTGCCGAGCACGTCCTCCTGCTCGGCCTTGTCGAAGGCCGAGGCCAGGAACTGCGCTGCGCCCGGCGGGGTGCGAAGGAGGGCGAGGTTGGCCGACGCGTCCGCCGAGACCAGCAGCTCGCCCAGCAGTCGGGTGAGCCGGGCCTCGCCGGCTGCGGTCTCCTGCACGACCGGTGTGCGGTCGCCCCCTTCGGCCGGCACCGCGTAGACGAGCTGGCCGGTGGGGATCCGGACCTTGACGGCATCGAGCTCGACGAGGTCGCGCGACAAGGTGGCCTGGGTGACCTGCACTCCGGCCTCTTGCAGCAGCTGGGAGAGCTCCGTCTGCGAACGCACCGGCTGGCGGCTGAGCAGGTCGACGATCTTCTGCTGGCGCGCGCTCTTGGTCAGCGGGATGGTGGCGGTCATGGAGTGACCTCCTGATGGGCGAGGAGCCAGGTGAGCAGGGCCTTCTGGGCGTGCAGCCGGTTTTCGGCCTCGTCCCACACGACGCTCTGCGGCCCGTCGATGACCGCAGCGGCGATCTCCTTGCCGCGGTAGGCCGGCAGGCAGTGCAGCACGATCGCGTCGGCGGCCGCAGCCGCGAGCAGGTCGGTGGTGACGGCGTAGGGCAGGAAGGGATGCCGAGCGCTCGTCGGCCTCGGCCTCCTTGCCCATCGACACCCACGTGTCGGTGGCGACGACGTCGGCGCCCGTCACCGCCTCGATCGGGTCGATGACGTAGGACGCGGAACCGCCGGTCTCCGCACCGATCTGCTGCGCCTTCTCGACGACGGCGGGGTCGGGGCCGTAAGCCGTCGGGACCGCTGACGCGGACGTGCAGCCCTGCGGTGGCGCCGGCCGAGCAGGTAGGAGTGGCTCATGTTGCTCGCCGCGTCTCCGAGGAAGGTCAGGGTCAGACCCGCGAGCTCGCCCTTGTGCTCGGAGATCGGTCTGCAGGTCGGCCAGCAGCTGGCACGGGTGGAACTGGTCGGTCAGGGCGTTGATCGTGGGGACGTCGGCGTACGCCGCCATCTCCTCGATCCGCGCCTGGTCGAAGGTCCGCCACACGACGGCTGCAGACTGCGGGCCGATCACGCGGGCCACGTCGGCGACGGACTCCCGGGTGCCGATCTGGGCGAGGTTGCCGTCCACGACCATCGGGAAGCCACCGAGCTCGGCGATCCCGGCCGTGAACGACACCTGTGTGCGCAGGGTCGGCTTGTCGAAGATCACCGCGACCGTGCGCGGGCCGGCGAGCGGCCGCTCGGCGAAACGGTCGGTCTTGAGCCGGGCCGCCAGAGCCAGCACCTCGGCCTGCTCGGCCGGGCTCAGGTCGTCGTCGCGTGAGGAAGTGCCTGGTCATGAGTCGACTCCGTCGGCGGTCACGGTAGGCCGCATCGAGGATCCCGGGCCAGGCGGCCACCAGCTCGTCGGCCTGCTCCAAGGTGATCACCAGCGGCGGGTGCGAGCCGGAGCGAGCGCGGCCCGGTGCTGTTGAGGATGAATCCCGCTTCCTGGGCGGCCTCGACGACCTGGGCACCGACCTCGGCGTCCAGGTCGAGCCCCAGCCACAATCCGGCGGCTCGGATCTCGGTCGACGCGAGCATCGGCCAGGCCGGTGCGGAGCTGTTCACCGACCCGGAGGGCGTTCCCGAGCAGGTCGTCCTTCTCGATGGTCTCGATCACGGCGAGGGCGGCGGCGGTCGCGACCGGGTTGCCCCCGAACGTGGTGCCGTGGTTGCCGGGCTGGAGCAGCGTCCCGGCATCGCCGAGCGCGACGCAGGCGCCGATCGGGCAGTCCACCGCCGAGCCCCTTGGCGAGGGTGATCACGTCGGGGTGATCCCGGAGGCGGTGTGCGCCATCCAGGCACCGGTGCGGCCCATGCCCGACTGCACCTCGTCGATCCACAGCAGTGCGCCGCGGTCACGGGTGATCCTGCGCGCCGAGGCGAGATATCCCTCCGGCGGGATGACCACGCCGGCCTCACCCTGGATCGGCTCGAGCACGACGGCGGCGGTCTGCTCGGTCACCGCCGCGTCGAGCGCGTCCTGGTCGCCGTACGGCACGAAGGTGACTCCACCGGGGAGCGGCTCGAACGGCTCGCGGTAGGCGGCCTTCGACGTGAGCGCCAGCGAGCCCATGGTGCGGCCGTGGAAACCGCCTTCGGCTGCGACGACGTGGGTGCGCCCGGTGCGACGGGTGAGCTTGAACGCCGCCTCGTTGGCCTCCGAGCCGGAGTTGGCGAAGAAGACCTTGCCGCCCCCGGGACCCGCGCCGACGAGGTCGAGGAGCCGCTCGGCCAGCGTGACCTGGGGCTCGGTGGCGAAGAAGTTGGAGACGTGCCCCAGGGTGCCGAGCTGCTGGGTGACCGCAGCCACGAGGGCGGGGTGGGCGTGACCGAGGGCGTTGACGGCGATGCCGCCGAGGAAGTCGAGGTAGCGGTTGCCGTCGGCATCCCAGACGACCGACCCCTCGCCACGCACGAGCACGAGCTTGGGCGGACCGAAGGTGTTCATCATCGAGTCGGCGTAGCGCTTCTTGAGCATGCTCGGTCACGACTCCTCTCCCGTCTGCCGCGCCTGGCGGATCTTCGTCTCCGTGTCGGGCAGCACCTGGGTGCCGATGCCGTCGTCGGTGAAGATCTCCAGGAGCACGGCGTGCGGCTCACGCCCGTCGACGACGGTGGCGCGGGGTACGCCGCTGCGCACCGCGTTGAGGCAGGCGCGCATCTTGGGCACCATGCCGCTCGCCAGGGACGGCATCAGCTCCTCGAGCGCCTCGGGCCCGATGTGGCCGATCACGTCGTCGCTGTCGGGCCAGTCGCGGTAGAGCCCCTCGACGTCGGTCAGGACCAGGAGCTTCTCGGCTCCGAGAGCGACCGCCAGGGCCGCCGCGGCGGTGTCGGCGTTGACGTTGTGGACCAGACCCATCTCGTCGGGAGCCACCGAGGAGATCACCGGGATGCGCCCGGCATCGACGAGGTCCTTGACCGCCTCGGGACGGACCTTGGCGACCTCACCGACCAGGCCGAGGTCTACCTCCTCGCCGTCCACGATCGTGTTGGTCGCCTCGGCGGTGAACAGTCCGGCGTCCTCGCCGCTGAGACCGACGGCCAGCGGACCGTGCGAGTTGATCAGGCCGACCAGCTCCCGGCCGACCTGGCCGACGAGGACCATCCGGACGACGTCCATCGCCTCGGGGGTGGTCACCCGAAGGCCGCCGCGGAACTCGGACTTGATGTCGAGCCGGTCGAGCATGTTGCTGATCTGCGGGCCGCCCCCGTGCACCACCACCGGATGGAAGCCGGCGTAGCGCAGGAACACGATGTCCTCCGCGAAGGCCCGCTTGAGGGTGTCGTCGGTCATCGCGTTGCCGCCGTACTTCACCACGATCGTCTTGCCGTGGTAGGTCTTCAGCCACGGCAGGGCCTCGGCCAGGGTGGCAGCCTTGGCGGTGGCGCGCTTCCAGTTCTCGGGGCTCTCCGTCGGGAGCCCACCGGAGGCGGCGTCGGTGCTGCCGGTGCTGTCGGAGTCGTCGATCGTCACGTCGGGTCAGCTGCTCTCAGCTCGAGTAGGCGGAGTTCTCGTGCACGTAGGCGTGCGTGAGGTCGTTGGTCCAGACGGTCGCGCGCTCGCGGCCCGCCTTGAGGTCGATGGTCACGGTGACGTCGCGCGCCGCCAGGTCGACGCCGGCCGGGTCCTCGTCGGGCTCCGAGCCGCGACACACCCAGACACCGTTCATGGCGACATCCAGGTCGGCGGGGTCGAACGCGGCGTCGGTGGTGCCGATCGAGGCCAGCACACGGCCCCAGTTGGGGTCTCTTCCGAAGACCGCTGCCTTGAAGAGGTTGCTCCTGGCCACCGAACGGCCCACGCTCACCGCGTCGTCCTCGGTGGCCGCGTTGAGGACCGTGATCGCGATCTCGTGGTCGGCGCCTTCAGCGTCGGCGAGCAGCTGCATGGCCAGGTCCGTGCAGGCCCGGGTCAGGGCCTCGGTGAAGTCCTCCTCGGTGGGCGTGATCCCGGACGCACCGTTGGCCATCAGCGTGACGGTGTCGTTGGTCGACATGCACCCGTCCGAGTCGAGCCGGTCGAAGCTGACCCGGGTGGCAGCCCGCAACGCCCTGTCGGCCGTCTCGGCGTCGACCATGGCGTCGGTGGTCAGCACGACCAGCATGGTCGCGAGCTGGGGCGCCAGCATGCCGGCGCCCTTGGCCATGCCGCCGACCGTCCAGCCGCTCCCCTCCACCACCACCTGCTTGCTGACCGAGTCGGTGGTCATGATCGCCTCCGCCGCGTCGGTGCCGCCCTCCTCGGAGAGACGCGACAGCGCGACGTCGACGCCACGCAGGACGTCGTCCCGGTCGTTCATCAGGCCGATCAGGCCGGTGGAGCAGACCACGACGTCGAGCGCACCGATCCCCAGCCCCGCAGCCACCCTCTCGGCCACCGCGTGCGTGGTCTGGAAGCCCTCGGCGCCGGTGTAGCAGTTGGCGCCGCCGGAGTTGAGCACGACCGCCCGCACGACGCCGTCCTTGACCGCCTCCTGGCTCCAGAGCACGGGGTTCGCCTTGCAGCGGTTGGCGGTGAACACGGTGGCCGAGGCGTAGCCGGGACCATCACTGGCAACGAGCGCGACGTCCTTGCCGCCGGATGACTTGAGCCCGGCCGTGACGCCGGCAGCGCGGAACCCCCGGGGCGCGGTGATGCTCATGCGTGGTCCTCCCGCGGTGCCACCGGCGGGTGGACGGTGTGCCCGGCGGCGGTCCAGGCCTCCTCGGCCGCGTCGGCCTTGGTGGCGCGGATCAGGATCCAGTCGGTGTCGTAGGTCGAGATCGAGAAGACGCTGATCCCGGCCTCGGCCAGCGGGCCGAGGAGGGAGTGGAGGACGCCGGTGAGCTTGAAGTCGAGCGGACCGCTGACCTCGAAGGCGACGAAGGGCCCCTGCCGCTTGGCCTTCGCCGGCACGTTGGCGGCATGGCAGACGATCGAGGTCTCATCGGCGGTGGCGGTCACCGAGAACAAGGTGGACGCCGACGCCCACGCGGGGATCTTGGCACCGCGACCCAGCCGGACGATCGCGAGCGCGTCGCGGTGCCGGGTGAGGTCGAAGCTGCGGGTGTCCGCCTGGGGTCCGTGGTCACGGTTTCTCCTTCGTTCGCGGCGCTCATGGGGCGAGCCCGACCGTGGTGAGACCGGCGCTCTCGTCGAGGCCGAGCGCGAGGTTCATGCACTGCACTGCCGCACCGCCGGTGCCCTTGGCGAGGTTGTCGACCGCGGCCACGGCCACCAGCCGGCCGGCTGCCTCGTCGACGGTGACCTGGACGTGGACGGCGTTGGAGCCGATCACCGACTTGGTCTGGGGCCACAGGCCGGGTGGGAGCAGGTGGATGAACGGTTCGTCGGCGAACGCCTTGAGATAGGCGTCGTAGGCCTCCTCGGCGCTGACCGTGGTCGGCGCCGAGCAGGTGGCCAGGATCCCGCGCGACATCGGCACGAGCATCGGGGTGAACGAGACCCGGACCTCGGCGTCGGTGAGGCCGGCTGAGGTTCTGCACGATCTCCGGGGTGTGCCGGTGGCTGCCGCCGACGCCGTAGGCGCTGGCAGAACCCATCACCTCGGAGCCGAGCAGGTGCGGCTTCGGCGCCTTGCCGGCCCCCGACGTACCGCTGGCGGCGACCACCACGATGCCGCTCGCGTCGACCAGCCCGGCGGCGACCGCAGGGACCATCGCCAGCGTGGAGACCGTCGGGTAGCAGCCCGGGGACGGCGATCCGGGTGGCGCGGCGCAGCTGTTCGCGCTGGTCGCCGAGCTCCGGCAGGCCGTAGGGCCACGAACCGGCGTGCTCGCCCCCGTAGAACGTCTCCCACGCCTCGGCGTCGGTCAGCCGGAAGTCGGCACCGCAGTCGATCACGACGGTCTCGTCCGGAAGAGCCTTGGCGATCACGGCCGACTGGCCGTGCGGCAGCCCCAGGAAGACCACGTCGTGCCCGGCCAGCACCTCGACCGTGGTCGGCTCCAGCACCCGGTCCGGCGAGGGGCACCAGGTGCGGCTGGAGCGCACCGAGCATCTCCCCGGCGTTGGACCCCGCGGTCACCGCCCCGATCTCGACGTCGGGGTGCGACAGCAGCAGCCGCAGCACCTCTCCCCCGGCATATCCACTCGCTCCGGCGACGGCCACGCTCCGCTTCGACATGTGCATGACCATACAGTCCAATGCATACTCGGTGCCAATCGCCCGCCGAGAGGCCACTCAACCACCAGGATCTGCGGCGTGTCGCGTGCGAAGTGGCCTCTCGACCACAGCGGTCGCGAGCGTGGTGGTGGTCAGGCGCGGTGCACGACTCCGTGCCGCTGCACCGCCAGTGCGACCGCCGCGTCGCGGGCGGCGGCGATGTCCGCCTCGGTGAGCGTGCGGTCCGGCGCGCGGAAGCGCAGCGCGAACGCCAGCGACCGCTTGCCGTCGCCGACCTGGGCGCCGGTGTAGACGTCGAAGAGCCGGACGGACTCGCACAACGGGCCGGCACCCTCGCGCAGGGTCTGCGCGACGTGCTCGGCCGGGATCGCGGCGTCGACGACGAGGGCGACGTCCTCCTTGGCGACCGGGTAGCTGGAGAAGTCCGGGGCCGGGACGATCAGGGCCGCCCGCTCCAGGAGCTGGTCGAGGTCGACCTCCGCGACGACGGTGCGGGCGGGCACGCCGTACGACGCACACACCCGCGGGTGCAGCTCGCCGGCGAAGCCGAGGGAGGCCTCGCCCACGAGCAGCTCGGCGCAACGGCCGGGATGCCACGGCGCCCGCGTGGCCGCCCGGACGCTCAGCTCCACCCCGAGCGCGCTCGCGACGCCGCGGACCGCCTCGATGGCATCGGCCCAGGTGGCCGCACGGCCCGGGCCCCACCAGCCGGAGCGCTCACGCATGCCGGACAGTCCGAGGGCGAGGTGCAGCGGCTGGTCGGGCAGCGCCTTCTGCAGGTCGTCCCACTCCCCCTCCGTGGGGCGGCGGTCGACGGGCAGGATCGGCGCGGAGACCGTCCCCCGGGGCAAGGTGACGGTGGCGGTCTCGAACAGCGCCACGTCCGAGAGCCCCCGACCCGCGTTGCGAGCCAGAGCCTTGAGCAGGCCGGGCAGCAGCGTGGTCGTCATCAGCGGCTCTTCGGAGCTGATCGGGTTGGCGATCCGCATCGCGGCACGCCGGTCGTCGTCCGGGTCGAGACCGAGGCGATCGAGGTCGGTGGCTCCGACGAACGGGAAGTTGACGACCTCGACGTAGCCGGCCCCCGCCAGCGTCCGGCCGACCCGGCGGCGCAGCGACTGGGCAGGGGTGAGCCCCCGCCCGGGAGGCGCATCGGGCAGCACCGAGGGGATGTCGTCGTAGCCGACCACCCGGGCGACCTCCTCGACCAGGTCGAAGGGGTCAGTCGAGGTCAGGCCGCCACGGAGGTACGACGGCCATCAGGGCGTCGCCCTCGACGGTGACGTCGCAGCCGACCGCACGGAGGTGGTCGATCGACGTCTCGGCGCTGATCTCCATGCCGGTGATCCGGGCCGGGAGGTCGGACCGGATCGTCACGGTGCGCGCGCGCCGGTGCGTCGCCGACCCTGGTCACCGACGTCGACGCGGTGCCGCCGCCGTAGCGCACGAGCAGCTCGGCGACCCGGTCTGCGGCCGCCTCGCAGATCTCCGGGTCGACGCCACGCTCGTTGCGCTTGCCGGCCTCGGAGGAGATCTTGTGGCGCTTGCCGGTGCGGAACATGGCGACCGCGTCCCAGTGCGCCGACTCGATGAGCACGTGGCTGGTCGTCGAGGACAGCTCGGTCGGTCTGGCCCCCCATGACGCCGCCGAGGCCGATGATCCCGGAGTCGTCGGTGACGACGAGGTCTCCCGACGGACCGGCCTCCAGGGCCCGGTCGGTGCCGTCGAGGGTGGTGAGCCGCTCACCCTCCGCGGCCCGGCGCACCCGGATCGGGCCGGACAGCTTGTCGGCGTCGTAGCCATGGATCGGTCGGCCCAGCTCGAGCATCACGTAGTTGGTGATGTCGACGGCCAACGAGATCGGCCGCATCCCGGCCAGCTGGAGCCGGCGTGCGAGCCACCTGGGCGTGGGCGCGGTCGGGTCGAAGCCGGTCACGGTGCGGGCGACGAAGACCGGACAACCGACGGGGTCGTCGATCTCCACCGGGTAGGCCCCGCCGTCGGGCGTGGGCGTCTCACGGTCGGCCGGGTCGTGGAACGCGACGCCGAAGCCGAGCGCGGCCTCACGGGCGACGCCGCGCATCGACAGGGCGTAGGCGCGGTCGGGGTTGATCTCGAACTCGAGGACCTCGTCCCGCAGCGGCAGCACGTCGAAGGCGTCGTCCCCCGGCTGCCCGGCGTCAGCGGGCAGCACCACGATGCCGTCCTGCGAGGCCGGGTCCTCCAGGCCGAGCTCGGTCGCCGAGCAGATCATGCCGGCGGAGACGTGGCCGTAGGTCTTCCTGGCGCTGATCTCGAAGCCTCCTGGCAGCACGCCGCCGGGCAGCACCACGACCACGAGGTCGCCGGGAGCGAAGTTGTGGGCACCGCACACGATGCCCTGCGGCTCGCCCGTGCCGTTGGCGTCCGCGACGTCGACGGTGCACCAGTTGATGGTCTTGCCGTTCTTCTGCGGCTCGGCCTCCATGGTGAGCACTCGACCGAGCACCAGCGGTCCGACGAGGTCGTGGCCGGGCTTCTCGAGCGACTCCAGCTTGAGGCCGAGCGCGGTGAGCCGGGCCGCGAGCTCCTCCACGCTGAGGTCCTCGGGCAGGTCGACGTACTCCTTGATCCAGGAGACGGGGGCCAACATGTGATCAGATCTCGCTTCCGAAAGCGGTGGTGAACCGGACATCGCCCTCGAACATGTCGCGCATGTCCTCGGCTCCGTGGCGGAACATCAGGGTGCGGTCGATGCCCATGCCGAAGGCAAAGCCGGTGTAGCGCTCGCTGTCAACGCCGCAGCTGACGAGCACGCGCGGGTTGACCACGCCACAGCCACCCCACTCGATCCAGCCCTCCCCGCGACAGGTGCGGCAGGTCTGCACGGCAGGCTCGGCGCCGCGGCAGACGAAGCAGCGCAGGTCGACCTCGGCACTGGGCTCGGTGAACGGGAAGTACGACGGCCGGAAGCGGGTGGTGATCCCGTCGCCGAACATCGATGCGGCGAAGTGGTCGAGCGTGCCCTTCAGGTGCGCCATCGTGATGCCCTCGTCGATCACCAGCCCCTCGACCTGGTGGAAGACCGGGCTGTGCGTGGCGTCGTACTCGTCGGTGCGGAAGACCCGCCCGGGGCAGACGACGTAGATGGGTGGCTCACGCGTGAGCATCGTGCGGGCCTGGACCGGCGAGGTGTGGGTGCGCAGCACGATGGCGTTGGAGGCCGGCTCCATCCAGAACGTGTCCTGCATCGTGCGCGCCGGGTGGTCGGGGCCGAGGTTGAGCGCGTCGAAGTTGAGCCACTCGGCCTCGACGACCGGCCCCTCGGCGATCTCCCAGCCCATCGCGACGAACACGTCGCCGATGCGCTCCGACAGCGTGGTGAGCGGGTGCCGCGCACCGGCGGGCGTGCGCCCCCAAGGCAGCGTGACGTCGACGGTCTCCTCGACCAGCATCCGCTCCTCCTGCTCGGCCTCGAGGACCTCCTGGCGGGTCGCGAGCGCCTGGTTGATCGCGCCGCGCGCCTTGCCGACGCGCTGGCCGGCCTCCTTGCGCGCCTGCGGGGGCAGTGCGCCGATCTCCCGGTTGGCCAACGCGATCGGTGACCTGTCGCCGGCGTGGTCGGCACGCACCTGCTTGAGCGCCTCGAGGTCGTCGGCCCCGGCGATCGCGCTCAGCGCAGCAGCACGCATGGCGTCGATCTCGGCCGCCTTGAGCGGGGTGACCTCGACGGGGTCGTAATCGGTGTTGGGGCCAGACATGAGGTGCAGTCTAGGAACTGCCGCCTCGGCCCGACGAACTGGTTTCCCCCTGGACGTCGTACGACGACCGAACCGGGAGGACCGAGAGGCCACTTCGGGCACGACACGCCGGAGAACCTGGTGGGAGATTGGCCTCTCGCCGGGGGGGTCAGTCCAGGTCGGCGGCGGGCCAGAGGATCGTGATCCGGGCACCGCCGGAGGGGGCGTCGTCGATCTCGACGAGGCCGCCGTGGGCACGGACGAGCCCGTGGATGATGTACATCCCCAGCCCGGAGCCTCCGCGGGTGCCGTGCTTCCAGAACTTCGTGAACACGCGGCTGCGGATCTCGGGGCTGATCCCCTCACCCTCGTCGTCGACGTGCAGCACCACGCCGGCGAACGGCGTGTCGTCTGCGAGGGCCGCGATCGAGAGGGACACCCGTCCCTCGCCGTGACGGATGCCGTTGTCGACGAGGTTGTGCACGACCTGGGCGAGCTTGTCGGGGTCCGCCTGCACCTGCGGCAGCTCGCCGACGACGTGCAGGGTGATCTCGCGGCTGGTGCCCGCGCGCACCGAGGCGAGGATCCGCTCGACCCCCTCGGCGAAGTCCAGCGGACGGGCGTAGAGCGAGAGCCGTCCGGTGTCGATCCTGGCCACGTCGAGGAGCTCGGCGATCAGCCGGGTCAACCGGTCGGCGTCGACGTTGACGGTCTCCAGCATCATCTTCTTCTGGGCGTCGTTGAGCTTGTCCCACTTGGAGAGCAACGTCGCGACGAATCCCTTGACACCGGTCAGGGGCGAGCGCAGCTCGTGGGCGACGGTGGCGACGAGGTCGGAGCGCTCCCGGTCGAGCCGGGCGCGGGCCTTGGCAGAGCGCAGTGACAGCGCGACCCGCTGCACGGGTTCGCGTGCCGAGGCTCGTTGGATCCGCACCGTCACCAGCAGCTCGGTGCCGTCGGCGAGGAACCAGGACTGCTCGGAGAGGGTCCTGCGGGTGCACAGCCCGTCGTAGGGCGCGGCGTCGGCCCACCAGTCGTTCCCGGCCTGGTCCTGGAGGGCGACGACGTCGCCCAGGTGCTTGCCGACCCCGTCGGGAGAGCCGAGCAGGGCAGTGGCCGCGGCGTTCATCACCACGACGACACCGGTCTCGTCGGCGACGATCACACCGTCGGGGAGTGCGTCGAGGACCACCTGTCCGGCATCCCCTGCGGTCGACATGATCGACAGGCTAGTCCCTGCGCGTGCCGCGTGGGGAGCGCCGTTGGCTGCGGGCCGAGGCGTAGAGGCAGACGGCGGCCGCGGTGGCGAGGTTGAGGCTCTCGGCCCGACCGTGGATCGGGATCGCGACCCGGTGGTCTGCCAGCCGCGCCAGGTCGTCGGGCAGGCCCCAGGCCTCGTTGCCGAAGAGCCACGCTGTCGGCCCCGAGAGCAGGCCGGCGTCCTCGGCCTCGTCAAGGTCGCTCTCCCCCGCCCCGTCGGCGGCGAGCACCCGGAGACCAGCGGCCTGCAGCCGCCGTACGACGTCAGCGGGATCCGGCTCGAGTGCCATCGCCACGTGGAACAGCGAGCCGGCGCTGGCGCGCACGGCTTTGCCGTTGTAGGGGTCGACCGAGCTGCCGGCCAGGACGACGGCCCCCGCTCCCGCAGCATCGGCGCAGCGCACGACCGTGCCCGCGTTGCCCGGGTCGCGTACGTCGGCGCACACGGCGAGCAGGCGGTGCGTCCGGGCGGACGTGGCGAGCACGTCGTCGAGCGGCCGGTCCACGAAGCGGCAGACCGCGATCACACCCTGAGGGTGCACGGTGTCGCTCAGCGAACCCAGACCCGCCTCGTCGACCAGCAGCCACGGCACCTCGGCGGCAGCAGCGCGCAGGTCGGGGTGCTGGTCCGCGGCACCGGGAACGGCGAAGACCTCGCGGACGCACCCGGGCAGCGCCAGTGCCTCGCGGACGGCTTGTGGCCCCTCGGCGAGGAAGAGTCTGTGCTCGGCCCGATACGCACGACGGGCGAGCCGCCGAGCCGTCTTCACCCGGCCGCTCCCCTTGGTGAGAAGGGGCTCGGTCGAGGAATGCTCGGGACTCGCCACGTCGGAGGTGCGTGCTGGACCGTGGGTCAGGCCGAGGCCGTCTCCGCGGCCTCACGAGGAGCGTTGACGTCCTCGGGAAGTGCGGCCTTGGCGGTCTCGACCAGCGCCACGAAGGTGGGCAGGTCGTGGACGGCCATGTCAGCCAGGATCTTCCGGTCGACCTGGACACCCGCGGCCTTGAGACCCTGGATGAAGCGGTTGTAGGTCATCCCGTTGGCGCGGGCTGCCGCGTTGATCCGCTGGATCCACAGCTTGCGGAAGTCGCCCTTCTTGGCCTTGCGGTCCCGGTAGCTGTAGACCAGCGAGTGGGTGACCTGCTCCTTGGCCTTGCGGTACAGGCGCGAGCGCTGACCGCGGTAGCCGGAGGCCCGCTCGAGGGTTACCCGGCGCTTCTTGTGGGCGTTGACCGCCCGCTTGACGCGTGCCACTTCTTACTCCTTGATGCTTTCGGTGGGTGCTCGCCCTGGCTCGTTGCGCTGAGCCTGTCGGAGACGACCACCCCGGGGACGGTGCGAGCTGGTCAGCGGCCGAGGAGCTTGCGGACCTTGGCGGTGTCGGCCTTGGAGACCTCGGTGGTGCCGGACATCCGGCGGGTCACCTTGGACGCCTTGTGCTCCAGGTTGTGGCGCAGGCCCGCCTTCTGGCGGCGGATCTTGCCCGAGCCAGTCACGCGGAAGCGCTTGCTCGCACCGGAGTGCGTCTTGTTCTTCGGCATCTCTTCGTGTCCTTACTTGCGTGCGCCCGTGCAGGCGACGGTCGGGGGGTCAGGCGTCGATCTCGGGGTCGAGACTCTCCGAGCGTCGGCGCGGCTTCTTCATCGACGGGTCGGTCGGCGCCGTGGCAGTGCGCTCGGCGTGCTCGGCTTCCTTCTCGGCAGCCCGCTCGGCGGCTCGCTCGGCCTTCGCGGCCTGCACCTCGATCTTGGCCTCGGCCTTCTTCTTGTGCGGCCCGAGCACCATGATCATGTTGCGGCCGTCCTGCTTGGGCGAGGACTCGACGAAGCCCAGCTCGTCGACGTCCTCGGCCAGGCGCTGCAGGAGACGGAAACCCAGCTCGGGGCGGTGCTGCTCGCGACCACGGAACATGATCGTGATCTTCACCTTGTCGCCCGCCTTCAGGAACCGCACGACGTGACCCTTCTTGGTCTCGTAGTCGTGCGCGTCGATCTTGGGGCGGAGCTTCATCTCCTTGATGATGACGTTGGTCTGGTTCCGACGGGCCTCGCGAGCCTTCTGCGCGGCTTCGTACTTGAACTTGCCGTAGTCCATGAGCTTGCAGACGGGCGGTCGCGCCGTCGGCGCGACCTCGACGAGGTCGAGGTCGGCTTCCTGCGCGAGCCGCAGGGCGTCGTCGATGCGGACGATGCCGACGGTTTCGCCGTTGGGGCCAACGAGACGGACCTCGGGTACCCGGATCCGGTCGTTGATTCTCAGCTCAGTGCTGATGGGTCCTCCTGGGTCGAGTGCTGTGGTGGTGACCAGCCATGCCAGGGACCTCGAGAAACAACGAAGGCCTCCGCATGACGTGACAAGCGGAGGCCGGTGAGCGCTCACGGTGCGAGCTCTCGACGAGGTGGGTGTCCGACGTGCGCGGTGCGTGCGCCGGGCTCTCTCCTCGTGACCGGACCCGACGACCTGATGGAGCGACGGTCGGTGCGGGTGGGGGCCTGGGTAGGTCCCGCTTGTCTGATCGTTGCTGGTTTCAACCTCCGGCACGCTCGGGATATTTCCACCCCGGGCGCACAGACGGCCGACCCAGCAGGATCGGTCAGCGCAAGGATAGCCCGAGACACCCTCCGGATGCACATCGCCTGGGACGTGCCACGCTTGCCCCATGAGTCATGCCGCTGCCGAGCCCGCCCCCGAGTCTGCCGAGGCCCTGGTCCACGAGTCGGCGCTGGGTGCCGCCCCGAGCCGTGACATCGCCGAGGTGCCGGCGCTGGAGATCGTCTCGACGGCCGCCCTGCACCTGATGAGTGCCGCGGCGGTGAACCTCGGCCTGGCCGAGGACCTTCCCGAGCACCAGGACCTCGACGAGGCCCGCACCCTGATCGAGGCCCTGGCCGGGTTGGTCACCGCCGGCGCTCCCCGGCTGGGGCACCACCACGCGGCTCCGTTGCGCGACGGCCTGCGCAGCCTCCAGCTGGCCTTCCGCGAAGTCTCAGAGATCCCCGACCCGCCCGGGGAGGGCCCCGGGGAGAAGCTCACCGGGCCGGTCTCACCCACGCGCGCCCGCCACTGACCCCGGCCAACGTCCAGCCGTCGGCGAGGGCGACCAGGTCCTCCCCCTCGACGACGAACATCACCGGACCGGCCACGTCGAGCAGGAGTGCCTCGGCTCCGTCCTGCCGCGCGGCGCGGGCGGCGTCGGCAGTCGAGACCGGCACGGGCCGGGCCGCAGGGTCCCAGGCTGCGAGCGACTCCGTGCCGCTGAACGCGAGCAGCGCCGTACGGCCGTCACGCCCCCGCATCAGCACGGAGGCCATGTCCGAGGTCTTGTCGTGGGCCAGGCCGCGGTCATCGACCTCGACCTCTCCGAGCACGGCGACGACGGGCACGAGCAGTCGGACGGCCTGGAGCACGGCCAGGGTGTCGAGATGGCGGGCGTCGGGATCGACGCGGTAGGCCCCGAGTGCCGCGACCAGCGCCGGGTCCGCTGCACCGTCGTCGCCGGCGAAGCCGGGGTCGGGCAGGGTGGGCATGACCCGATTCTCTCAGCCGGGCCCGGGACCGGCGGGCGTCGCCCCCGTAGGCTTGGGGCGTGGGCGAGTACGACGCAACGACGTGGCAGGCCATCGGCATCACCTTGACCGTGGTCGGCCTGGCGGCCAGCGCGCTGATCTGGCGGGCCCGCGGGGCCGCGTCCGGGCTGCGCGGCGTCGGTTGGTCGCTGCTGCCGCTGGCTGCGGCCCTGACGGGGCTGCTGAGGGTGGCCTTCGAGGTCGCGGACTCGGTCAGCTCGTGGGCTGTCCGCCTGGTGTTCAGCCCCGTCGTCTGGGCAGGGGTGGTCGTGGCCGGGGTCTCGGGGGTGGCCTTCGTCGTCTCCGGACTGCTGCGCCGCCGGAGCCCGCGGGTCAGCCGCAAGGAGCGCAAGGCCGCGGCCGCCGCTGCTACGACGCCCGCCGTGACAGCAAGCGGTCGGCCTCCCGCCACCACCCAGCACAGTGGCAAGCCTGCGGTCGGCGACGAGGACATGGACGACATCGAGGCGATCCTGAGGAAGCACGGCATCTCGTGACCCGAGAGCTCGACGAGCTGGTGGCCCGCCACCGGCTCGCGGCCCGGCTCACCGCAGCGATGGGGGCTCTCCCCTCTCCACCCTCGACCCCGACGTACGTCGTCGACCTCGACGCCTTCGACGCCAACGCCGCCGATCTCGTGCGCCGCGCCGCGGGCACACCGATCCGCGTCGCGTCCAAGTCGTTGCGCGTGCCTGCCCTGCTCGAGCGGGCGCTGAGCGCTCCCGGCTTCCGAGGGGTGCTGGGCTACACGTTGCGCGAAGCCCTCTGGCTGCACGCACGGGGGCTCACCGACGACGTCCTGCTTGGCTACCCCACGGTCGACGCCGGCGCCCTCGCGCTGCTCACCGGCGACGCGGACGCGGCCGCGGTGATCACCCTGATGGTCGACGAGGTCACCCAGCTCGACCTGATCGACGCCGCCCGGACCGGTGGGACCGTCGTGCGAGTGGCCCTCGACGCCGACGCGGGGCTCCGGCTCGGCCGCTCCCACGTCGGCCCCAGGCGCTCACCGCTGCGCGACGCGGCGCAGGTGGTCGACCTGGCGCGTGCCGTGATCGACCGCCCCGGCTTCGCCCTGGTCGGCGCGATGACCTACGAGGGCCAGGTCGCCGGAGTCCCCGACGACGTGCCTGGTCGGCGCGCCCGCTCGGCGATGGTGCGCGGGGTCAAGGCCGCCTCGGTCAGCCAGCTCACCCGCCGCCGGGCAGAGATCGCCGCGGCGCTGCGCGAGCTCACCGACCTCGAGCTCTGGAACGCCGGCGGATCCGGCAGCCTCGAGACGTCGGCGGCCGACCCCACCGTCACCGAGGTCAGCGCCGGCTCCGGGCTCCTGGTCCCGGCGCTGTTCGACCACTACCGCTCCTTCGATCCGCGCCCGGCGGCCTACCTCGGCCTCCCGGTCGTGCGACGCCCCTCGAGCGACTGCGTCACCGTGCACGGCGGCGGACTGATCGCCTCCGGGCCGCCGGGCGGCGACCGCTCGCCGGTGCCGTGGTCACCCCCCGGGCTCCGGCTGACCCGGCTGGAGGGTGCCGGCGAGGTGCAGACCCCGCTGGTCGGACCCGGCGCCGCGGCGCTGCGGCTCGGCGACCTCGTGTGGTTCCGGCACGCCAAGTCGGGAGAGCCCGCAGAGCACGTCCGCGAGGTGCACCTGCTCGCGGGCGCGGAGATCGTCGACGTCGTGCCGACCTACCGCGGCCTCGGCGAGGCGTGGTGAGCGCCTCCGTCGAGGAGGTCGTGGCGCGCACGCTCGCAGCGCCCGCGACTCTCGGCGGCTCCCGGCTCGTCTGCGTCGACGGCCCAGCCGGCTCCGGCAAGACCACGTTGGCCGCCGCCATCCGGCGCGCAGTGCCACGCGAGGTCAGCTGCCGGGTGGTGCACCTGGACGATCTCTATCCCGGCTGGGACGGCCTGCGCGCCGGGGTCGAGCACGTCGGCACCGCGGTCGTCGAGCCCTTCGCGGCCGGGCGGCCGGGCCGTTACCGGCGCTACGACTGGGTGGCTCAGCGGCACGGCCGGTGGGTGGACGTGCCGCTGGTCGACGTGCTGGTCCTCGAAGGGGTCGGCGCCGGCTCCTCGGCCTACGCCGAGGCGATCACGACCCTGGTCTGGGTCGAGGCGGACGAGGCCGACCGGCTCGCCCGTGGCCTGGCCCGCGACGGCCACGCCACGCGCGAGGAGTTCGTGCGCTGGATGGCCGCCGAGACGCCGTACCTCCTCGAGCAGGGCACCCGCTCCCGGGCAGACCTCATCCTCACCACCTGACACGCCTCAACGTGGGGGTGGGGTACGGCGAGGCTCGGCGAGCATGGTGGCGATCGCGGCGGCTGCGGCCTGGGCCACCTCCGCGTCGCTGACCTGCTGCGGGGTGGCTGCGAAGCTCTCGGCGACCGGGACCAGGTCCTCGAGTGACCCCACCACGTGCACGCCGGAGCGCCGGATCGCCTCGATGTGCTGCGCGGAGACCTCCCGGCACCACTCCTCGAGCCGCGCCGGGAGACGGGCCGGCACGCCTCCCTGGGCGGAGAGGATGCGCTTGCCGAGATACATCTTCCCGGCGGCCCGATAGGCCTCCCTGCGCCGCAGCCGCGGCCCGAGCTCGACGTTGACCCGACGAAGAAGCTCGGTCTGGACCAGCCCGAGCGAGACGTTGCGGCGCGGTACCGCCGTGTCGAGGCCGCCGGGATCGATTTCGAGCACCCGACAGAAGCGGGCCAACAGCTCCTCCGGATCGCCTCCGGACGGCGGGACGGTGACGAGGTGGGTCCGGTGCGGCGGGACCTCGCCCGCCCAGCGCTGCAGCACCGCGGGAACGTCCTGGTTGGCCCAGAAGTCGCGGGAGCGGCGCCGACGGTCGACGACCGCGCTCAGGTAGTCGTCGAAGGTGTAGCGGCGTCTGGAGGTCACCTTCTGCTGCCACACCGAGGGCACCTGGCGGGCCAGGTCGCGCACGGTGAGCACGAGGTGCACCTCCGTGCCTGCGAGTACGTCGAGAAGCCGTCTCACCTGCTCGGTGGTCATCGGGGCCAGCGACTCCTCGGTGAGCAGGTAGCGCGTGGGGGCTCCGGGGACGCCTGCGGCGTCCCCGAGCCGGGCGCGCAGCCGGTCGAGCGCTCCGCCGACCTCCGCACCGTCGACCCCGGGGCGGATCCGGTCGCGGGCGGCGAGCATGACCCGGAAGGTCTGCTTCTTGGTCCCCGGCAGCATGGCAAGGCCCTGCTCGGTGAGCGCGGCCTGGGACTGCCAGAAGACCGACTGCAGGTAGGACGTGCCGGTCTTCTGCAGACCGATGTGCACGAAGGTCCGAGGGGTGGGCGGCACCCGGCTATCCAAGCACGGGCCGTGCCCCGGTCGGGGAGGCGCCAGGTCAGGGCCGCACGGGCTGCCGGACCAGGGCGTAGTCGGTCCAGCGGCTCTCGATCTCGAACCCGGCCCGCAGGTAGAGGCCCAGTGCCCCGGTCGGGTTCTCCGAGTCGACGTCGAGCGCTGCCTCGTCGAAGCCTGCCTCGCGGTAGCGCACCAGGGACTGAGCCAGCAGCATCCCAGCCAGACCGCGACCGCGGTGCTCGCGCCGGGTGCCCACCTTGGCGACGAATGCCTCTCGACGACCGGTCGCCTCGAAGTAGGCGTCGAACTCGTTGGACTGCACGTAGGCGACGACGTGGGACGGACGCTCTTCCTCGACCACCAGCAAGCTCAGGCTCGGTCGGAAGTTGCGGCTCTCAGTGACCCACTGCTTCCACGCGACCTCGGTCCACGGTGTGAAGTTGGGGTGGTCGAGGAACGCCTGGTTGTGTGCCTCGCGCATCGGCTGGTCGAGGGCGGCGTCGTAGGTGACCAGGCGCAGCCCCTCAGGAGCCTGGGGCAGCTCGGCCTCGAGGTCGAGGTCGGCGAGCTGCGCCCGCATGACGAACTTCCACCGCTCTGCCACCAGCCCCGCGGCCGCCAGGACGTCGGCCTGCTCGGTGTTGGCGCTCAGTCCGGACAGGTTGATCGCAGCCGCTCGTTCCGGGTGCTTCTCGGCATGCGCCTGGTCGGCCCGGGTGATCATCGCGGCGACGAGCCGGGTGCCGATGCCCTCGCCCCGTCGGGCGGGCGCCACCGAGCCCTCGACGTGGATCTTCATGGATGTCTCGTCGCCGGTGCGCGGGTAGACCGCGAAGTAGCCGACCAGGTCCTCACCGTCGAAGGCGCCGACGATGTCCTTGCCGAGCTCGATGTCGGGGTTGGCGAACTCCTCGGCGAGGTCGGCCTCGCTGTAGTGCTCCCCGGTCTTGTCGACCTCCTCGACCACCGCGAGGTGTCGGGCGAGGGCCGGGATGTCGTCGGCGAGCAGCGGTCGCAGGATGATGTCCACCCACAGAGGCTAGGGTCCGCGGCGGCCTCGTGCACCCGGATTTCTCGGCGCGCTCGCCGGCCGCGCGGCACCGGGCAGTGGCCTCTAAGGTGTGGCTCATGGTGCCACCGAGCGGGGAGCAGTTCGAGATCGCGGCCGGAGGCTACCGGGCGATGGTCACCGAGTGCGGAGGCGGACTCCGGACTCTCGATCACGCCGGGCGACCTCTGCTGGCCGGTTACGCCGAGGATGCCCGCTGCGCATCGGGACGCGGCCAGCTGCTGCTGCCCTGGCCCAACCGGATCCGCGACGGCCGCTACCGCTTCGCGGGGGTCGAGCACCAGCTCCCGGTCACCGAGGTGGCGCGCGGGCACGCGAGCCACGGACTGACCCGGTGGGAGAGCTGGAGGGTGCAGGACCGACGACTCGACGAGGTCACCCTCGGCTACCGGTTGATGGGCCGGCCGGGCTACCCCTGGACGGTGGATCTGGCCGTGACGTACGCCCTGTCCGAGCGTGGCCTCGCTGTCGAGGTGACCGCCACCAACAGGTCCGAAGCTCCGGCCCCGTACGCCGCCGGGGCGCACCCCTACCTCACCGCGGGGCCAGGCGACCTCGACGCGTGGGAGTTGAGGCTGCCGGCGACGACGATGCTGGAGACCGACGACCGGCTGATCCCGACCGCGGAGGTGGAGGTGGCCGGCACGCCGAACGACTTCCGCACGTCCAGACAGATCGGCGAGCACGTGCTCGACACCGCCATGCGTGCGGGAGAGCGGCGCGACGACGGCTGGGCAGAGGTTCGCGTCCGCGGCCCGCACGGAGACGTCGTGCTCCGCATGGACGAGCACCACCGCTGGCTGCAGGTGTTCACCGGCCCACCCGGTCGCCGTGACGGGCTCGCGGTCGAGCCCATGACCGCACCGCCCAACGCGTTCGCCACGGGCGAGGACCTGATCGTGCTCGCCCCCGAGGAGCCGTTGACGGTGCGCTGGACACTCGGCCTGGAATCTCAGCCTGTCGGCGCGACATAGCCCGTCGGCTCGTCGCCGAGGTCGACGATCGCCGCGACCGGGCCACCGCCGTCGGGTCCCTGGTGGGCCGCAGACACCGACACGAAGACCGCCGGGTCCCCGGTCACTGCCGCGGTGACCCCTCCCACCGCAGACTTGATCTGCCGGTGCCAGTGCACGTCGGAGTCGTCGAGCATCGCGTTGCGACGCCCGGCGACCTGGCCGTCCTGGCTGACCTCACACTTGAGGAACACGTTGACCAGGCGTCCCGCGAGGTCGTCTCGGTGCGGTCGCTCGGGCAGGTCGAGACCGGCGTCGCGGATGGCATGCCAGATGCCGTCCGCGTCGAGCGCGTCGCGCATCACGCCGTGGCCGATCCGGAAGCGACCCCCGACACCTCGAGCGTTGCCGACGACGACGACCTGTGCCTGGTCGAGCTCGACCCCGCTGGAGCAGGAAGCGACGGCAGAGAACAGCGAACGGTCGTGCATCACCTCGGCGTCGGTGGGCATCTCGATCTCACCGAGCGCGACCGCGATCCCGAGGGCCGTGCACCCGTTGGAGAGATCCATCGACTCGTGCGTGTGCTCGGTCCACACGGTCTTGCCGCGACTCTTGGCGTCACGGATCGTGTGGATCGTCAGCAGCGGAGTCTTGGTCTGCACGTAGTGCACGTCGGCAGTGTCCTCGATGCCGGCCCGCTGCATCGCGATCTTGACCGCCGCTGCGACCTTCTCGATCATCGCGACTCGTCCGATGTCCTCGGGCATCAGCACGTCGCTCATCGCGAAGCCGACGGTCAGCCGCGGCTCATCGGTCTCTGTGGCTCGATCGGGCGGCATCGTGGCGAAGATCGTCGCGTGCGGACTGATGATGCCGTCGGTGCCGCCGGACCAGACGATCGGGACCTGGCTCACCTCGTCGGCGCTCCGGCTGCCCTTCTCGAGCAGCACCTCACGGAAGGCGCGGTCCGCGATGATCCGGGTGTAGTCGTTGACGCCCCCGTTGCCCTCCGTCTTGCCGATCACCGCGATCACCCGGTCGGCCTCGAGCGTGCCGTCGTCGATCAGATCGGCGAGTCCGCTGGCGTCCGAGACGTTCAGGAGCGGAACCTTGCGTACGTCGATGGGCTCAGGCATGGGGATCCCTTTCGTGGATGGACGGTGATCTCGACAAGCTCGATCACCCGGGCTGGACGACGGTGGCGGTCGCGTCGGCCGGGGCACGGACGACGTCGAGGATGTGGGTGAGGTCGGTGATGGCGGCGTAGCGGCCGCCCTGCTCGACGAACCGGCACACGGCATCGACCTTCGGACCCATGGACCCGCTGCCGAAGTGCCCTTCGTCGGCCAGCGCACGCAGCCGGCTCACGGTGACGGTGCCGACCGGCTCGGCGTCCGGGCTGCCGAAGCGCACGACGGCCTGGGGTACGTCGGTGACCACGACGAGGACGTCCGCAGCCACCGTCCGGGCGAGCAACGCCGCGCCGAGGTCCTTGTCGATGACTGCCTCGATCCCACGCAACGCCGGCCCGCTCGGACCTTGCTCACGCACGACGGGGATACCGCCACCGCCGTTGGCGACGACGACGAAGCCCGCGTCGACGAGTGCCGTGACCGCGGCGGCGTCGAGGATCTCGCGCGGCTCGGGAGAGGCGACCACGCGGCGCCAGCCCTTGTCTCCTCGGTCCTCCCAGGTCTCACCGTGGTCGATGAGCAGGGCCGCCTCCTCGGCCGGGAGGAACCGGCCGATGGGCTTGGTCGAGCGCGTGAAGCCCGGGTCGTCGCGGTCGACCAGTGTGCGGGTCACCACCGTCGCCGTGGAGCGGTCGATGCCGCGCGCCCGCAGGGCTGCGTCGAGGGCGTTCATCAGCACCAGGCCGAGCGTCGCCTGTGTCTGCGCCCCGCACCAGTCCAGCGGCACCGGCGGCACCACCGCCGCGGCGAGCTCGTTCTTGACCAGGAGGTTGCCGACCTGGGGTCCGTTGCCGTGGGTCAGGACCACCTCGACTCCCTCGGCGACGAGATCGGCGACACTCTCCATCGCGACCGTCGCCGCGGCGATCTGGTCCTCGACGCGTGCCCGCCCGTCAGGGCCGGTCATGGCGTTGCCACCGAGCGCGAGCAGGATCCTCATCGCAGCCAGTCCACCTCGGCCGACGTGGCGCCACCGGAGAGCGTGGCGTAGCCGGGGCCGCGGTCGAAGAACGGCAGCTCGCCGCGTGCCTCTCGTCGCTGGTCGCGCAGCGCATCGCTCGCCGTGGCGTCGACCTGGGGAGCGTCGGGAGGACCGGTGACCACCACGCCGTAGTCGGCGTGAGCGCCCTCGACGGACACCTTCCCCCAGAGCACGTCGCGGACGACCTCGTCGTACGGACGCTCCAGGGGGTCTCCCCAGCCCCCGCCGCCCGTCGTGCGGATCCGGATGACCTCACCGGCCGCGACCGGTTCGGCATCGGCGAGGGCGTCCACGATGCGCTCCCTCGGGCCGCCGGGGTCGATCGTGACACTGAACGGCAGCCCGGCCTTGCCGCCCTTGACTCCCCAGCAGGCCAGGATCGACCGGTCCGCGATGGACATGAAGTGAGCCTCCTTGAGCATCCGGATGTGCTTCTCGTAGCCCAGGCCGCCGCGGTAGCGACCAGCGCCGCCGCTGTCGACGCTGAGCCCGAGCCGCTCGACGACGAACGGGAAGCGCGCCTCGGAGAACTCGCTGGGCAGGTTGCGCGAGTCGGGGACGACGTGGATGGTGTCCTCGCCGTCGGCGTAGTAGCGACCGCCCGAGCCACCACCGAGCACCTCGCGCATCAGGTACGGAGCGCCGTCGAGGTCGTCGCCGTAGACGCCGGTGTAGCGGATCGTCTCCTGGTCGGCCGGCATCCGGCCGTCGACCGCCTTCGCCAGCACGCCGGCGAGGACGCCGAGCAGACGCAGGATCACGAAGGTCCGTGCGTTGGTCGGCGCCGGGAACACCGGGGTGAGCAGCGTGCCCTTGGGTGGGAAGCGCATCTCGATCAGGGGTACGACGCCCTCGTTGACGTCGAGCTCGGCCATCCGTTCCGGGCTGTCGGCGAGGTTGCGCAGGATCGGGGCCAGCCACTTCTTCAAGAAGTTGCCGTCCGCGTAGTCACCGCAGTGGTTGATCGGTCCCCGGGCCTGCGGGCCGGTGCCGTGGAAGTCGAAGATCAGCCGCTCCCCACCGGGGTCGTCGTCGGTCGTCTTGGTCAGGGTGATCCGCTGCGTGTGCAACCGGGGCTCGTCGACGCCGTCGTGCTCGGCGTAGTCCTCCCAGACGTACTCCCCCACCGGGATCTTGGCCAGGATCTCGCGCCGGAACGTCGCCGTGGTCTTGTCCAGCACGGCGTCGAAGCAGGCCTCGACGGTGTCGCGGCCGTATCGGTCGAACAGCTCGGCCATCCGACGCGCCCCCATCAGGCAGGCCGAGCACTCGGCGTCGAGGTCGGCGGCCAGCGACTCGGGCATCCGCGAGTTGCGAGTCATGATCTTCAGCGCGGCCTCGTTGGGCACCCCCTGGTCCCACAGCCGGATCGGCGGCACCATCAGGCCTTCCTCGAACACGCTGGTGGCCTTGCTGGGCATCGATCCCGGCACGGCGCCGCCGATGTCGTCGTGGTGGCCGAAGGCCTGGACGAACGCGACCACCTCGGGACCGTTGCCGGCGTCGTGGAAGACCGGCGCTGTCACGCAGAGGTCTGGCAGGTGACCGATGCCGCCCTCGGAGAGATAGACGTCGTTGTGGAAGAAGACGTCTCCCGGCCTCATCGTCTCGATCGGGTAGTCCCGGACGACGGGATGCACCAGGGCCGAGTAGGAGCGGCCGGTCAGCTTGCGCAGGCGCCGGTCGTGGATGCCGGCTCGGTAGTCGTGGGCGTCGCGGATCATCGGCGAGCGCGACGTGCGGCCGATGGCGGTCTCGACCTCCTGCTCCACGGAGGCGAGGTAGCCCTCGACGATCTCGACGAGGACGGGGTCGGGTCGCGCGCCGCTCACGTCGTGCCCCGGATGATCGAGCTCGTCTCCCGGGTGATCGAACTCGTCTCCCGGGTGATCGAGCTTGTCTCCCGGGTGATCGAGCTTGTCTCCCGGGTGATCGAGCTTGTCGAGATCACTCATCACACCCTCCAGGTCTCGAGACGCTCACTTCGTTCGCTCCTCGACCACCGGGACACCCCGGGTGATCGCGCTTGTCTTCCGGCTGATCGAGCTCGTCTCCCGGGTGATCGAGCTTGTCTCCCGGGTGATCGAGCTTGTCGAGATCACACCCTCCAGGTCTCGAGACGCTCACTTCGTTCGCTCCTCGACCACCGGAACACCCCGGGTGATCGACCGCTCCCGGGTGATCGAGCTGTCTCCGGGTGATCGAGCTCGTCTCCCGGGTGATCGAGCTTGTCGAGATCACTCATCACACCCTCCAGGTCTCGAGACGCTCACTTCGTTCGCACCTCGACCACCGGAGGGCCCGGCTCCTCGACCACCGGAACATCCCGGGTGATCGAGCTTGTCTCCCGGGTGATCGAGCTTGTCGAGATCCCACCCACCTGGTCTCGAGACGCTCACTTCGTTCGCTCCTCGACCACCGGAGGGCCCGGCTCCTCGACCACCGGAGGGCCCGGCTCCTCGACCACCGGAACACCCCGGGTGATCGAGCTTGTCGAGATCACTCATCACACCCTCCAGGTCTCGAGACGCTCACTTCGTTCGCTCCTCGACCACCAGAACACCCCGGGTGATGGAGCTTGTCGAGATCACACCCACCTGGTCTCGAGACGCTCACTTCGTTCGCTCCTCGACCACCGGAGGGCGCCGGCTCCTCGACCACCGGAGGGACCACCGGAGGGGCGGACCCCTCGACCACCTCGTCGCGCCTGATCACGAGGTTTCCGTAGTCGTCGACGCGGGCCGCGAAGCCGGGGTGCAACGGGACCGTCGAGCTGAACTCCTCGAAGACCGCAGGTCCCGTGACCGTGTCGCCGGCACCCAGGAGGGCCCGGTCGTAGATCGGTGTCCGGACCCAGTCGTCGAAGAAGACCTGGCGGCTCCCGGTGTGGGCCGTCTGCGCACCCGAGCCCGGCTCCACCTCGCGAAGCTCAGGCTTGCGGATCGGGCCGATGCCGGTGACCCGCAGGTTGACCCACTCGACCTCCTGACGGGGGTCGTTGCGGTTGTCGTAGGAGTACAGGGCCTTGTGCTCGCGGTGGAAGCGCGCGGCCACCTCGGCGACCAGGTCGTCCGTCACCGGGCCGTCCGGCAGGTCGACGCGCACTTCGTAGGCCTGGCCGTAGTAGCGCAGGTCGGCGGTCGCGGCGAAGACACGGTCGGCCTCGGCGAACCCCTCGCGACCCAGGGCGGCGTCGGCCTTGGCGGTGAGCGAGTCGAGGACGCCCTGCACCTCGCCGAGGTCCAGTGCCGACTGGCGCGCGACTGCGGTCTGCACGTAGTCGTTGCGTACGTCGACGGTGAGCAGGCCGTAGGCCGAGAGGTTGCCGGGGTTGAGCGGCACCAGCACCGCCCGCAGGCCGAGGATGTCGACCAGGCGGCAGGCCAGCAGCGAGCCGGACCCGCCGAAGGTGACCATCGCGAAGTCGCGCACGTCGAGGCCGCGGTTGACGGTGACCTGGCGCAGCGCGTTGGCCTGGTTCCACGCGGAGATCTCCAGCACCCCCGTCGCGCAGGCCTCGAAGCCGAGCCCGAGCCGCTCCGCCAGGATCCTGATCCCCCGGTCAGCCAGCTCGACGTCGAGCGGCACCTCGCCGCCGAGCAGGTGCGGCGGGATCCGGCCGAGCACCGCGTGAGCGTCGGTGATGGTCGGCGCCTCGCCACCCCGGCCGTAGCAGAGCGGCCCCGGATCGGCGCCTGCCGACTGCGGTCCCACCTTCAACGTCCCCTCGGGCGAGATCCAGGCGATCGACCCACCACCGGCGCCGACGGTCACCACGTCGATCATCGGGATCTTGCTGGGGTAGGCACCGACGTGGCCCTCGGTCGTCAGGGCCGGCCGACCGTCGATCACGACGGTCACGTCGGTCGACGTACCCCCTCCGTCACATGTCACCACCTGGTCGAAGCCCGCCTTCTCGGCCACGACCGCCGCCCCGAGGGCGCCGGCTGCGGGGCCGGACAGCACGGTGGTGATCGGCTGGTGCACGACCTCCTCGGCGGAGAGCACGCCACCGTTGGACTTCATCACGTAGAACGGGATGGGTCGGGCGTCGAGCTCGTCGAGGTGGCGGCCGATGTTCTCCACGTAGCGGCGGATGTTGGGCTTCACGGCAGCGTCCACCAGCGTGGTGACGGAGCGTTCGTACTCCCGGTACTCCCGCAGCACCTCGCTGCTGATCGAGACGACGGCCTCGGGATGCTCGGCCGCGAGGACGTCGCGCATCGCCCGCTCATGGGTGTCGTCGGCGTAGGAGTGCAAGAAGCAGACGCCGATCGTGTTGATGCCCTGGTCGCGGTACCAGCGGGCCACCTCGGTGGCGCGCTCGGCGTCGAACGGCCGGATCTCGGAGCCGTCGACGGACAGCCGGCCTCCGACGCTCTTGACCCGGTGGGCCGGCACGATCCGGTCGGGCTTCACCCAGAAGTAGGAGTTGCCGTAGCCGTCGGGCACGGACTGTCGGGCGATCTCGAGCATGAACTCGTAGCCCTCGGTGGTGATGAACCCCAGGTTCTCCACCTTGCCCTCGAGAAGCTTGTTGGTCGCCACCGTGGTGCCGTGGCTGACCGCCGTGACCGCGTCGCCGCCGAGCCCCAGCTGGCCGAGCACCTTGTGCACCCCGGTCATGAAGCCCTCCGCGGGGTCCTGCGGTGTCGACGGGGTCTTGGTCGCGGCCAGCTCGCCGGTCACCTCGTCGACCGCCACCACGTCGGTGAAGGTGCCCCCGGTGTCGATCCCGATCCGGATCCGGCTCATCCCGTCGCTCCTGCGAGCTGCGGGCGTCGCTCACCCACACGGGTCAGCTGCTCGAAGGCGTGCGCCACCTCGAGCAGCTGTCGCTCGGCCCTGGGAGCGGCCACCACCTGGATCCCGACCGGCCACCCCTCCCGGGTGAAGCCCGCCGGCAGGCTGATCGCCGGGCACCCGGTCACGGTGATCAGGAACGCCGAGCGCATCCAGTCGAGGTAGGTCTCCTGAGCGCGGCCGTTGATGGTCGCCGGATACTCCTCGTCGGCGTCGAAGGGCGGCACCTGGCTGACCGGCAGCACGAGCACGTCGTAGGTCTCGAAGAACCGGCGGACCTTCTCACCCAGACTCGTCATCCGCTGGTACGCCGCCGCGATGTCCGCACCGCTCAGCGACTCCCCCGCCCTGATGTTGTCGGCCAACGACGCCTTGAAGCCGTCGGGCCGCTTGGCGAGCATGGAGCCGTAGCGGGCCTGCATCATCCACGCGCGCAGCGTGCGGAAGGCCTGGTCGGCGCCGGAGACGTCGAGGTGGTCACGCTCGACGTGGCAGCCCGCGGACTCGAGGATGCTGCCCTGCGCCTCGACGATGCCGGCGACCTGGTCGTCGACCTCGAAGGCGCCACCCAGGTCGGTCGACAGTGCCACCCTGAGACCTGCGAGCGTGCCCTCGAGCGGTGGGGCGAAGGCAGTGCCGGGTGTCTCCAGGGACGTGCGGTTGCGACGGGTGGGCCCAGCCATCACCGAGAGCAGGAGTGCGAGGTCCTCCACGGACCGCGCCATCGGGCCACCGACCGAGGTGACCTCCCACAGGTTCGGGGTGGGCCAGGTGGGCACCCGTCCGACGCTGGGTCGCAGCCCGACGACGTTGCAGAAGGACGCCGGGTTGCGCAACGAGCCACCCATGTCGGAGCCGTCGGCCAGCGGCACCATGCCGCAGGCGAGTGCCGCCGCTGCGCCGCCACTCGACCCGCCCGCGGAGCGGCCCAGGTCGTGCGGGTTGCGGGTGGTGCCGAAGATCGGGTTGAAGGTGTGCGACCCGGCGGCCCACTCGGGCACGTTGGTCTTGCCGATGACCACTGCCCCTGCCCGGCGCACCCGCTCGACGATCAGATCGTCGCGCCGGGAGACGTGGTGCTCGCGCAGCGGCGAGCCGAACGTCGTGCGCCAGCCGGCCACCTCGTGGGTGTCCTTGAAGGCGTGCGGCAGCCCGTGCAGCGGTCCGGTCTGGTCGCCGCGGGCGAGCGCTTGGTCCGCGTGGTTCGCACCCTCGCGGGCACGCTCCTCGTCGAGGCTGACCACGGCATTGACGGCCGGGTTGACCTCGGCGATCCGGTCGAGGTGCAGGTCGAGCAGCTCGCGCGCCGAGATCTCCTTGCGGGCGACGGCGGCCGCCATCTCGCGCGCGGAGGAGTAGCAGGTGAGGTCGGTCAACGCCTCCTCCCCGCGATCCATCCGCCGACGACCGCCCCGACGAGGGCAGCGGCCGCCCCCACGACGATCCCCCGCACGAAGTCGCTGCCGCCCTGGGCGCTCCCCTGGGGCGCCACGAAGACCGCTCCAGCGGCGTCCCGGGTGGTCGAGGTCGTCTGGGTCACTCCCGATGCGGACGTCGTGGTCCCGGCCGGCTCGAGCACACCGCCTGCGAGGTGGCGGTCGACGTTGCCGAAGAACTCCGCGGCCATCCTCTTGGAGACCCCGGTCAGCATCCGCTGCCCGACCCCACCGATCATCCCGCCGACGACCGCGTCGGCGTCGTAGGTGAGCGTGGTGCCGCCGCCGGCGGCCTCCTCGAGCGTGACCGAGACGTCGGCCCCGATCGTGCCCGCGGCCCCGGCGCCCTGCGCGTGCATCATGAACGATCCGGGCTGCTGCTGCTCGGAGAGCCGGACCTCGCCGTCGTAGACCCCCTTGATCGAGCCGACCCCCGCAGCGACCGTCATCGCGTAGGCGTCACTGCCGAGTGCCTCGAGCCGTTGGCAGCCGGGAATGGTCGCGACCAGCACGGCAGGGTCGTTGAGCGCCGCCCAGACCGTCGCGCGGTCAGCGGTGAGGGTGGAGGTGCCGGACACCTTCATGACTTCTCCTCGAGTGCAGGTGGTTCCGAGAGGCTCATGTCGTCCGCCCCTCGCCCACGGTGGGTCTCCCTCAGGTGGAACAGCTCGCTCGGGGAGATCGGCATCCGCCGGATCACGATCCCCTCGGCGTCCTCGATCGCGGCGGCGATGGCGGCCGATCCGGGGATGACGCCCGCCTCACCGGCTCCCTTCACGCCGAGCGGGTTCAGTGGCGACGGGGTGACCAGGTGATCGATCTCGATCTCAGGGACCTCCGAGGCGTAGGGCATCAGGAAGTCCATGAAGGAGGCGTTGAGGAGCTGACCGTCGGCGGCGTACTCCATCCGCTCGTAGAGCGCCCCACCCACGCCCTGGGCCACGCCTCCGTGGATCTGCCCCTCGACGATCATCGGGTTGATCAACGTGCCGCAGTCGTGCACCACGCAGTAGCGCAGCACCCGGATGTCGGCGGTCTCGGGGTCGGTCTCCACGACGACTGCGTGCATCCCGTTGGCGAAGGTGGAGCGAGGGGGTGAGTAGAACTGCGATGCCTCCAGGCCGGGCGACTCGCCCTCGGCGACCGGCGCGGTGTCGGGGTCAGCCGGTGCGGCGAACTGGGTGGCCCGCTTGGCGGCCTCGTCGAAGGCGTACCGCAGCGGGTTGGACAGCACGGCGACCGCGCCGAGGTCGATCTCTCCGGTGCCACCGTCGCCGGTGCCCTTGACCCGCACCTGGCCGTCCACGATCTCGAGGTCCTCGACGGAGGCCTCCAGGGCCGACGCGGCGATGTGCAGGGCCTTCTGGCGCACGACGCGGGCGGTCAGCGCGACCGCGCTCCCCGACATGACGGCGGTGCGTGAGGCGAACGTGCCGACGGCGTACTTGAAGCGTCGGGTGTCACCGGTGGTCACCCGGATCCGGGACATCGGGACACCGAGCTCGTCGGCGACGATCTGCGCGAGCATGGTCTGGTGGCCCTGGCCCTGCGTGGTCAGGCCGGTCGACACCACGACGGTGCCGTCGGTCTCGACTCGGATGTGTCCGCCCTCGTAGGGTCCGACGCCGGTGCCCTCGACGTAGCACGCGAGTCCGATGCCGACCCGCCGGCCCTCGGCGCGAGCCTGGGCGCGCACCTCCTCGAAGTCGTCCCAGCCGACGAGCTCCTTGAGCTTGGCCAGTGACGCCGGGAAGTCCCCGGAGTCGTAGAGCAGCTGGCGACCGTCCTGGAAGATCAGTCCCTGGTCGAAGGGCATCTCGTCGGGACGGATGAAGTTGCGCTCGCGCACGACGGTGCGGTCGAGTCCGAGCTCGGCCGCGATCGCGTCCATCGTCCGCTCCATCACGAAGCAGCCTTGCGGCCGGCCGGCGCCCCGGTAGGGAGTGACGATCACGGTGTTGGTGTAGAGACTCTCGAACTCGACGCGGTAGGCGCCGGGCTTGTAGGGCCCGAGAAGCTGGGTCGAGGTGATGATCGGGACGATCAGGCCGTAGGGGATGTAGGCGCCGTGGTCGTGCCAGAACCTCACCGACAGCCCGAGCAGGCGCCCGTCGTCGTCGAACCCGACGCGCACCTTGTGCAGCTGGCCCCGCTCGTGGGCGGAGGAGACGAAGTGCTCGCGCCGGTCCTCGGTCCACTTGACCGGCTGGCCCAGCCGGCAGGCCGCCCACGGGACGAGGACCTCTTCTGGCCAGGGATGCACGATCTTGACCCCGAAGCCACCACCGACGTCCGGCGTGACGACCTCGACCCGGTCGACAGGCAGGGCCAGCTTGGCCGCGACCGCCTGCCGGACGCTGGTCGAGGTCTGGGTCGAGGTGTGCACGGTCAACGACTCGTCGTCGGCGTCCCACCGGGCCAGCACACCCTTGCCCTCCAGCGGCATCGAGGCGCTGCGCTCGATGGACAGGTCGAGCTCGAGGACGTGTGGCGCGCCGTCGATGGCCGCGTCGGCGTCGCCTGTCTCCTGGACCATGCGGGCGGCGACGTTGCCGGGTACGTCGGGGTGCACGAGGTGGACCGCGGCGCGCGCGGCCTCGACCCCCACGACGGCAGGGAGGAACTCGTAGTCCACCCGGATCCGGTCCACGACGTCCTCGGCGACGTACCTGTCCCGGGCCACCACCATCACGATGGCCTCGCCGACGTGGTTGACCTCGTCCTTGGCCAGGGCGTACTGCGTGCGGCCGTGCGTGAGCGTCGGGTGCGGGATCAGCAGAGGCAGCGGCTCGGCGACGCTGGTGCCGTGCTGCTCCTCGTCGGCCACGAGGTCCTCGTGGGTGTAGATGGCGACCAGCCCCTCGACGTCGAGCGCGTCAGTGACGTCCACCTCGACGACGCGGGCATGTGCGTGCGGGCTCCGGACGAAGGCCACCTCGAGCGCATCGTGGCCCAGGTCGTCGAGGTAGCGGCCGTTGCCGGTCACCAGGCGCGGGTCCTCGACGCGGGGCACCTTCTCCCCCACCATCCGCGTGGTCACTCGTGCTCCTCGTCGCTCGAGGCGAGCAGCTCGGCCGCCCTCTCGACCGCCGAGACGATGTTGACGTAGCCGGTGCAACGGCACAGGTTGCCGCTGATCGCCTCCCGCGCCTCATCGCGACTCGGCCGCGGTTTGTCCTCGAGGAAGGCTGTCACCGTGGTCACGAAGCCCGGTGTGCAGAAGCCGCACTGCAGCGCGTGGCACTCGTGGAAGGCGCGCTGGACAGGCCCCATGCCGCCGTCCGGCGAGCGGCAGCCTTCGACGGTCGTGATGGCAGCCCCTTCGAGGCTCACCGCGAACAGCAGGCACGAACGCATCGGTCGACCATCGACCAGCACGGTGCACGCCCCGCAGACGCCGTGCTCGCAGCCGACGTGCGTGCCGGTGAGCCGCAGGTCGTGGCGCAGCGCGTCGGAGAGCAGCCGGCGACCCGGCAGGTCGAGGACGTGACGGACGCCGTTGACCGTCAGGGACACCGCCACGGTGGCCGGCTCACTCATGCGGCGCTCCCTCGGGCCGACGTGGCGGCGTCCTGGGCCTGGCGGACGGCCCGGTCGGTGAGCACGTGCGCAAGCCTCCGGCGGTAGGCGGCTGACGCATGGATGTCGTCCTCCGGGTCGATCACGGCATCCAGCAGCTCTGCTGTGCGGGCCGCGTCGATGCCGCCCCCCGATCCCGCCACAGCAGGTCCGAGGTCCACCACGACGGGTCCCGGGCCGACGGAGATCAGGGCGACTCGGACTGCGGTGAGAGCCAGCTCCGGGTCCAGGGTGACCACGGCAGCGACTCCGCACATGGCGTAGTCGCCGTGCCTCCGGGCGAGCTCGACGAAGGCGCTACCGCTCCCCGCAGCCGGTCGCCGGAAGGTGGCGGCGACGGCGACCTCGTCGTCGGCGTGGGCGGTCTCCATCGGTCCGAGGAAGAAGTCCGCGGCGCCGACCCTGCGACTCCCGGAAGGACCGACGAGCTCCACGTCGCCGTCGAGGAGCGCGAGCACAGCCGTCATCTCGGAGGCGGGGTCGCCGTGGACGAGACTCCCGACCGTCGTGCCACGGTTGCGGATCGTCGGGTGGGCGACCTGGGCCAGCGCCTGGGACAACAGCGGGATCGCCTCCCGAGCGGCCGGGTCGTGCTCGACCCGGCTGTGCCGGGCCAGTGCGCCGACCCGGACGCCGTCGGGGGTCACCTCGACGGCGTCCAGGTCGGGCAGGTGGTTGATGTCCACCAGGTGGCCCGGCGCGGAGAGTCGCATCGACATCAGGGGAATCAGGCTCTGACCGCCCGCGAGCACCTTGGGACCCTCGTCGGCGTGCGCGACGAGCAGCTGCACCGCCTCCTCGACGGTGGTGGGCCGGTGGTAGGTGAACGCGGGTGGCTTCACATGGCTCCTCTGGTCCGCTGACCCTTCAGTTAACACGGTCCGGCGCGACAGGGTCAGTGGGTGCGGTGCGACCCACCCTCGTCCGGGTCGTCCACGTGGACCTCCTCCTCGTGGTGCAGACCCGATCTGCCGACCGCGAGCATGGTGCCGTCGTCCCTGAGGTCGGCCGGGGCAACGGCGCGGGCGAGGTGGTAGGCCACCAGGCACACGATCGTGCCCAACGCGATGCCGGCGAGCGAGAAGTCGTCGGTGATCTGGAGGGTGGTGTCGCCGATCGCGATGACGATGCCGGCCGCCACCGGCACGAGGTTGACCGGGTTGGCGAAGTCGACGCCGTTCTCCTTCCAGATCTTGGCGCCGAGCAGGCCGATCATGCCGTAGAGGACGACGGTGATCCCGCCGAGCACGCCACCGGGGGTGGCCGAGATGATCGCGCCGAACTTCGGGCTCAGGCCGAACACGATCGCCACGAGCGCCGCCACGTAGTAGGCGGCCGTGGAGTAGATGCGGGTGGCCGCCATGACGCCGATGTTCTCGGCGTAGGTCGTGGTGGGCGAGCCACCGACCGACGAGGTCAGCACGGTGGCGAAGCCGTCCGCCGCGATCGCACGGCCCATGACCGGGTCGAGGTCCCGTTCGGTCATCTCGGCGACCGCCTTGACGTGGCCGGTGTTCTCGGCGACGAGCGCGATGACGGCGGGCAGCATGAGCAGCACGAACGCGAAGGAGAACGTCGGGGCGTGGATGCCGACGATGCCGTTCGCGAAGTCGCTGACCGGCGGGAAGCCGACCCAGTCGGCGCCCTTGACGCCCTCCCAGTTGACCCGGAAGTGCGTGGTGACCTCGCCCGCACCCGGGTCGAGGGAGGTGATCTGACCGGCGACCCGGTCGAAGATCCACGAGAGCACGTAGCCGAAGATCAGGCCGAGGAACACCGCGACGCGGCCGAGGAAGCCGCGCAGGCCGACCGCCATCAGGATCACCGCGGTCATCGTCAACAGCGCGACCCACTGGTCCTGCGGCCAGTAGATGTCGGCCACCACGGGGGCGAGGTTGAAGCCGATCAGCATGACCACGGCGCCGGTCACCACCGGTGGCAGCACGGCGTGCAGGACGCCGGTGCCGAGGAAGTGGATCAGCACGCCGACCAGGCCCAGCACCACGCCGGCGATGAGCACCGCGCCGGTCACGTCGGCCGGGTCACCGCCCTGGCCGTAGATGGCGGTGGCACCGCCGACGAAGGACGCAGACGTGCCGAGATAGCTCGGCACCTTGCCCTGCACGATCAGCAGGAAGCAGATCGTGGCGATGCCGCTCATCATGATGGCCAGCTGCGGGTTGAGCCCCATGATCAGCGGGAACACGAAGGTGGCGCCGAACATCGCGACCACGTGCTGGGCCCCGAGACCCGCCGTCCTGCCCCACGACAACCGCTCGTCCGGGGCGACCGCCGCTCCGGGCGGTGGGGTCTTGCCGTCGAAGACGACCTTCCAACCAAAAGCCATGGCGGACCTCCATGCTCTGGCTCCGGCTCCCGACGGCCGAGGCACCCAGCGCCCGGACCGAACGGTCCGCGCTCACGGTCACTGTGCACCTTCGGGGTCCGACCACCAAGGAGGCTGAGGGTCGACACGCGGCCCACACGTCTGCGTAGCCTGGGCACGTGCCCGCCGGACTCGACTGTGCTGCCTCGACCCTGGTCTCGGACGTGCTCGAGGGGCAGGGCACCTGGATCGAGGCCGTGAGGACGTCGCTCAGCGTGCACTACGAGACCGGTGACGCGCTCGTCCCGGTGGTCAGCGTCGGTACGCCGGCCGCCGTGCGGCTGCCCCACGGCGTCGTCGTCGCGTCGCTTCCGCGCGGTCGCGTCTCCCTGCGGGTGACCCGGTGGTGGACGCCGCCGCGACCCAGCGGCCTCGTGGCTCCTGCGAGGTCGCGGTGGTCGCGCTGGTCACGGGGGCAGGCGCTGGACGCCCTGTGCCCGCAGGACCTCGTCGGGCGCGGCGAGGGTCTGACCCCGGCCGGCGACGATGTCCTCGCCGGCGCCCTGGTCACTGCCCACGCGGTCGGACACCGATCCCTCGACGGCTGGCGGAGCTCGACGCGCGCGGCGCTGTCGCAGCGTCGTACGACGGCGGTGTCGGCCGGGATGCTGCAGGCTGCCCTGGAGGGCTGGTCGGGGCCAGAGCTCGCCGACGCGATCACCGCGCTCTGCGGCCCGGACGACCCCGGGGCGGCCGTCGAGAGACTGCTCGGGGTCGGGCACTCCTCGGGGCGACATCTGCTCGACGGCGTCCTCCACGCGCTCACCACCACGGGTTCCGCCACCACTCACGCGCGAGGAGTCGCCGCATGAAGCACGTCGAGGTCCGCAAGGGTGCCTACGTCGACTCGGTCTCACTGATGCAGGTCAGCCGGCGTGTCGCCGCCCTCGACGGCGTCGCCGGGGCCCTGGTGGCCATGGGGACCGACCTCAATCTCGAGCTGGCGGTCGGGATGGGTTTCGAGGTCCCCTCCGGCACCACCGCCAACGAGATGATCGTCGGCATCGAGGCAGCCTCCGACGACACGCTCGCGGCCGCGCGCAACGAGGTCGACGCCGCTCTGGCGGCTGCCTCGCGCCCGACGGCGTCCGGCTTCGGGGAGCCCCAGGCCCCCTTGACGGTGCGCGCCGCCACGAGGGACCTCGAGCCGGCGACGTCGGTGGCGCTCATCTCGACCCCGGGCACCTACGCCTTCGCCGACGCCATCGACGCCGTCGAGGCCGGCCTGATGACCATGGTGTTCAGCGACAACGTGCCGCTCGCCCAGGAGGTGGCCCTGAAGGAGCGCGCTGCGGAGACCGGCGCGCTGGTGATGGGCCCCGACTGCGGTACGGCGGTCGTGGGCGGAGTCGGTCTCGGCTTCGCCAACGTCGTGCGCCCGGGTCCGGTCGGCATCGTGGCCGCGTCCGGGACCGGCGCCCAGCACCTGCTCGCGCTCCTCGACGGCGCCGGGGTGGGCGTCGCGCACTGCCTCGGGGTGGGTGGCCGCGACCTCTCGGCTGCCGTGGCCGGCCTGTCGACGCGGCGGGCGCTCGACCTGCTCGACGACGACCCGGACACGCAGCTGATCGTGGTCGTCTCCAAGCCCCCCGACGACCAGGTGGCGGCCACTGTCCGCACTCATGCGGAGTCGTTGGCGACCCCGGTGCACTTCGGGCTCCTCGGAGCAGGGCAGCCCGACCTCACCGAGACGGCGGCCGCCGTCGTGGACGCGATCGGTGGCTCCTGGGTGGCACCCCGGCACTGGCCCGGGAGCCTGTCGGAGGCCAGGAACGGCGGCGCGTTGGTCGGGCTCTTCGTGGGTGGGACCCTGCGTGACGAGGCGAGGATCATCGCGGAGTCCATCCTCGGACCCGGGCTGGAGATGGTCGACTTCGGCGACGACGACCTGACCCGCGGCCGCCCGCACCCGATGATCGACGGCTCCCTGCGCATCGACCGGATCCTCCAGGTGGTCGACGACCCGACGTGTGGGGTCCTGCTGCTCGACCTGGTGCTCGGCCTCGGTGCCGACCCCGATCCGTCGGCGTCGCTGGTGGACCCGGTGCGGGCCGCGTCCCGCGCAGGCCTGCCGGTCCTCATCAGCGTCATCGGCACCCGCGACGACCCGCAGGACGTCGTCAGGACCTGTGCCGCCCTCCATGACGCCGGCGCCACCGTCCACCTCTCCAACGCCGCTGCGGCCCGCGCCGCAGCCCTGCTCGTGAAGGGGTCCGCATGAGCCTCACCACACCGACCACGGTCGTCACGGCTGGAGCAGGCCTGCTGGCCGACGCGGTCGCCCGGCAGTCCGTCGAGACCCGTCGCGTCGCCTGGCAGCCGCCCGTCGGCGACCCCGACGCGCTTGCCACCGTGATGGCCGATCGCCGCCGCCGGGATGCCAACGCTCTCGCCCTCGCTCGCATGCTTGCGGCCGAGGCGACCCTGGTCGACGTACGCCCTGCGTCGGAGGCCCTCGGACTCGAGCGTGGACAGTTCCTGCACGCCGGTCCCCCGGTCTCCTGGGAGCGCGCCTCAGGCCCGATGCGCGGCGCGTTGATCGGCGCGATGCTCCTGGAGGGGATGGCCGACGACGCGGAGGCCGCCGAGGCCGCCCTGGCGGCCGGGGACGTCTCCTGGGACCCATGTCACTCGCTCGGCGCGGTCGGTCCGATGGCCGGGGTGGTGACGCCGTCGATGTGGATGTTCGAGCTGCGGGACGACGTGCACGGGACCACGTCGTGGTGCTCGCTCAACGAGGGCCTCGGCAAGGTGCTGCGCTACGGGGCCTATGGCCCCGAGGTGATCGAGCGGCTGCGGTGGATGAGCCGTGTGCTCGGCCCGCTGCTGCAGACCGCCGTACGCACGATCGCCGCCGTCCGGCCGGTCGACGTCAAGGCGATCATCGCCCAGATGGTGCAGATGGGGGACGAGGGCCACAACCGCAACCGTGCGGGAACACTCATGTTCCTGCGCGACGTGCTGCCGGCCATGATCGAGTCCGGAGCGCCGTCCGGCGACGTCGCCGAGGCCGTCCGGTTCGTCTCGGGCAACGACCACTTCTTCCTCAACCTCGTGATGCCGGCCTGCAAGCTGCAGACCCGGGCGGCCTCGGCCATCGACGGTTCGTCGGTGGTGACCGTGCTCTCGCGCAACGGCACCGACTTCGGCATCCAGACCTCCGGCACCGGGGACGCGTGGTTCACCGCCCCGGCCAACACGCCCGACGGGCTCTACCTCGGCAGCTACGGCCCGGAGGACGCCAACCCCGACATCGGCGACTCGGCGATCGCCGAGGCCGCCGGAATCGGTGGCATGTCGATGGCGACGGCGCCCGCCATCGTCCGCTTCGTCGGTGGCTCGGTGCCCGACGCGCTCGCGACCACCCAGCGGATGTACGACATCACGGTCGGGGAGAACCCGGCCTTCGCCATCCCCATCCTGGAGTTCCGCGGGGCGCCGACCGGCATCGACGTGACCTCGGTCGTCCGGTCCGGCGTGCTCCCCCAGATCAACACCGGGATGGCCGGTCGGGTGGCGGGCACGGGACAGGTCGGCGCCGGCCTGGTGACTCCGCCGATGGCCTGCTTCACCCAGGCACTGGACGCGTTGGCCGCCCGCGCCCCGGGACTCTGAGGGGACCGGGCGCTCGTCCGGGCCGGCTGTGAGGGTCAGTCGTCGCGGTCAGTCGTCGCGGTCAGTCGTCGCGGTCCGGGCGGGTCAGCACCTCGACCAGGGCACGCAGCTCGCGCACCTGCCGGGTCGCCCGGGCGCCGTCGGAGGCCTGGATGCCCAGTGCCTGCGAGGTGGTGCCGTCGCTGAGGTCGAGCACCGCCCACGGGCTGCCCGGGCGCATCGTCACCGCGACCACCTCGGACCACTCGAGGTCGCGGACGCGATAGCCGTTGACGACGCGCAACCCGTCACGGCGCGCCTCGACCCTGCTCCGGGCCAGGCCCCAGCCGATCGCCAGGAAGCCGAGCCCCAGAGCGATGATCGTGCCGCGCTGGAAGATCGTGAACTTGGCACGAATCTCCGGGGGGAAGGTGAACCAGATGACCGCTGCGACGAGCACCAGCAGCGCGCCGAAGACGTAGACGGCCAGCCGCACGCCGAACGGTCGGAAGGTGTGCGGCAAGGCGACGGGCTGCTGCCGGTCAGAGCCGGCAGGCATGGATGTCCGTGGACAGGATGCCGCGCGCGCCGAGGTCGTAGAGCTCGTCCATGACGCGCTGGGCGGTGTCGCGGCGCACCATCGAGCGCACCGCCACCCACCCCTCCCGATGAAGCGGGGACACGGTGGGGCTCTCGATGCCCGGGGTCAGGGCCACGGCCTCCTCGACCCGCTCGGTGCGGATGTCGTAGTCCATCATCACGTAGGACCGCGCCACGAGGACGCCCTCGAGCCGGCGACGGAACACCTCGAAGCCGGACGGGAGCGAGTCGGCGGCGCGTGTGACCAGCACCGCCTCGGACTCCAGGATCGGCTCACCGAAGACCTCGAGTCCGGCCTGACGCAGGGTGCTGCCGGTCTCCACGACATCAGCGATCACGTCGGCGACGCCGAGCTGCACCGAGGTCTCCACCGCGCCGTCGAGCCGGATCACGCTCGCCTCGATCCCGCGCTCCTCGAGGTATCGGCGCACCACCCCGTCGTACGACGTGGCGATCCGGGTGCCGGCCAGACCGGCGACGTCAGCGACGGTGCCGGGGCGGGCGGCGAACCGGAAGCGTGACCTTCCGAAGCCGAGAGGCAGCACCTCCTCGGCCTTCGCGCCCGAGTCGAGGAGCAGGTCTCGGCCGGTCACGCCGACGTCGAGGGTTCCTTCACCGACGTAGAGGGCGATGTCGCGCGGGCGGAGGTAGAAGAACTCCACTCCGTTGTCGGCGTCGGTGAGGGTGAGCTGCTTGGAGTCCGATCGCTGCTTGTAGCCGGCCTCACGCAGGATGTCGGAGGCGGACTGGGACAACGAGCCCTTGTTGGGGATCGCGATCCGCAGGACGTCGGTGGTGCCGTTGGCGGTGCTGCTCATGAGTGGGGCCTCGCGTGGGTTCAGAGGTGGGCGTAGACGTCGTCGAGCGACAAGCCGCTGGCGATCATCAGCACCTGGGCGTGGTAGAGCAGCTGGCTGATCTCCTCAGCCGTGCGCTCCTTGCCCTCGTGCTCGGCCGCCATCCAGGACTCGGCGGCCTCCTCGACCAGCTTCTTGCCGATGGCATGGACGCCGCTGTCGAGCGCGGCGACGGTGCCGCTGCCCTCGGGGCGCGACTGAGCCTTCTGCGACAGCTCGGTCCAGAGCTCCTCGAACGTCTTCACGCGGATCAGACTACGGCGTACGACGCCGGCGACCTGCCCCGCCTGCGGCGTGCGAGACGTGCCTCACCCGGGGGTCACGACCGGATGTCGCGCAGCGTGCTCGCGGTCAGGAGCGCAGCGGATGCTGCTTCGTACCCCTTGTCCTCCGACGAGCCGTCGAGGCCGGCCCGGTCGAGCGCCTGCTGCTCGTCGTCGCACGTGAGCAGGCCGAAGCCCACCGGGATGCCGGTGTCCAACGTGACCCGGGTCAGCCCGTCGGTGGCTGCGGCACAGACGTAGTCGAAGTGGGGGGTGCCCCCGCGGATCACCACACCGAGGGCGACGACCGCGTCGTAGCCGCGCTCGGCCAGCGCCTTGGCCACCACGGGGAGCTCGAAGGAGCCGGGCACCCGCACCAGCTCGGGCGCGTCGACCTGGAAGTCGTCGAAGGCACGCCGGGAGCCGGCGATCAATCCGTCCATCACCGTGGTGTGCCAGCTCGACGCGACGACGGCGACCCGGAGGTCGCTGGCGTCGACCGGGATGACGTCGGGGCTGCCGTGTCCGCTCATGCAGGGTCTCCTGGGTTGTCGTCGAGGTCGGGGAGCTGGTGACCCATCCGGTCCCGCTTGGTCAGCAGGTAGCCGATGTTGTGGTCGTTGGGGTGCGGCGTCAGCGGCACCCGCTCGGTCACCGGCACACCGTAGTCCTCCAGGTTGGTGACCTTGTCGGGGTTGTTGGTCAGCAGCCGCGCGGAGCGCACCCCCAGGTCGCGCAGGATCTGCGTCGCCGTGCCGTAGTGCCGGGCGTCGGCCGGCAGGCCGAGGTCGAGGTTGGCGTCGACGGTGTCCCGGCCTCCGTCCTGGAGCTGGTAGGCCTGCAGCTTGGCGACCAGGCCGATCCCGCGTCCCTCGTGGCCGCGCAGATAGACGACCACGCCGCGGCCCTCGTCGACGATTCTCGTCATCGCCTCCTCGAGCTGAGGTCCGCAGTCACAGCGCCGGGAGCCGAACACGTCACCGGTCAGGCACTCCGAGTGCACCCGGGTCAGCACCTCCGTGCCGTCGCCGAGCTCGCCGTGCACCAGCGCGACGTGCTCGGTGCCGTCGATGGTCATCCGGTAGCCGAAGGCGGTGAACTCCCCCGCTGCCGCGGGCAGCCGGGTCTGCGCCACTCGCTGGATGTGGCTCTCGTGGCGGCGGCGGTAGTGGATCAGGTCCTCGATGGAGATGAGGGCGAGGTCGTGCTCGTCGGCGAAGTCGCGCAGCTGCTGCCCACGCTTCATCGTGCCGTCGTCGTTGACCACCTCCGAGATCACCCCGGCGGGGGTGAGGCCGGCCATCCGCGCCAGGTCGACCGCCGCCTCGGTGTGGCCGGGGCGGGCCAGCACGCCGCCCTCGGCGTAGCGCAGGGGGAACACGTGGCCGGGCTGGGTGATCTCGAACGGTTCGGTCGCGGAGTCGTTGAGGACTCGCACCGTGTGCGACCGGTCGGCCGCGGAGATCCCGGTCGTGACGCCGTCGCGTGCGTCGACCGAGATGGTGTACGCCGTACGGTGCCGGTCGCGGTTGTGCGGGGTCATCAACGGGATCCCCAGCCGGTCGAGCGTCTCGGCCTCCATCGGGGCGCAGATCACCCCCGAGCTGTAGCGGATCGTGAAGGCCATCAGCGCGGGAGTGGAGCGGCTGGCCGCGAAGATCAGGTCACCCTCGTTCTCGCGGTTCTCGTCGTCGACGACGACGACGGCCTTGCCTGCCGCGATGTCGGCCACCGCACGCTCGACGGTGTCGAGCCGGACACTCTGCGTGCTCATCGGACCAGCTCCCGCTCGCGCGCGGGCTGCGAGGCCCGGCGCCACACGACGAAGCCGACGATGACGAAGCCGCCGTAGATGAGGTACATCGCCGCCGTCGGGTAGTAGCCCGCCTGCACGAGCGTGGTCACGCCGACGATGTCGACCAGCAGCCACACCAGCCAGAACTCGACCCAGCCGCGGGCCATGCCGTAGGTCGCCAGCATCGAGCCGGCCAGGATCCAGGCCTCGGTGGTGGGACCCCAGGAACCGATCTGGGTGAGCACGACGTAGGCGATGCCGTAGCCGACCACGCCGAGCACCACCAGGAGCAGCCGCTCCCGTGGGGTCGCCCAGCGCGGGGTGATCGCGCCACCGTCGGCGGCACCCCCCGCACGGCGCGCCCGCGACCAGCGTGACCAGCCGTAGACGGCGACGGCCGCGAAGAAGACCTGCCGGCCCGCCTGGCCCCACAACGGCTCGGAGACCACACCGCTGAGCTCGCCGGTCGCGAAGACCGTGAAGAGCAGCGTGTTTCCGACGAGTCCCACGGGCCAGGCCCACACGACCCGCTTCATGCCGAGGATGGCGCTGGCGAGGCCGAAGAGGTTGCCGACGACCTCCGGCACGCTCAGCTGTCCGCCGGGGACGGCGAAGGTGCCGTGCACCAGCCACTCGAGGGCGTTCATGGGGTCTCCTTGCGATGGTCGAGCAGTCGCTCGACGTACTTGGCGATGACGTCGACCTCGAGGTTCACGGGGTCGCCGGGTTGCTTGAAGCCGAGACTGGTGCGCGCGAGGGTCTCGGGGATGAGACTCACCGTGAAGCTGGCGTCCTTGTCAGCCGTGCCCCGGGAGATCTCGACGACGGTGAGCGAGATGCCGTCGACGGTGATCGACCCCTTGGGCACGAGGTAGCGCGCGAGGTCGCCGGGCAGGCCGATCTCCACCAGCTCCCAGTGCTCGCTCGGCTCACGGCGCATGACGCTGCCGGTGCCGTCGACGTGACCCTGCACGATGTGGCCACCGAGGCGGCTCTGCGGGGTGACCGCGCGCTCGAGGTTGACGCGCGAGCCGACCTCGAGGATGCCCAGGGAGGTCTTCTCGAGGGTCTCGCGCATGACGTCGGCGGTGAACGACTCGTTCTCGCGCACGGCCACGGTCAGGCAGCAGCCGTTGACGGCGATCGAGTCACCCAGGGACGCGTCGGAGGTGACGTGCGGCCCACGGACGGTGAGCCGGATCGCGTCGGACTGCTCCTCGATCCCCTCGACGACTCCGAGCTCCTCGACTATCCCGGTGAACATCAGCCCTCATCTCTTCTCGGGTGCCGGCTCATCGTGAGCCGGACGTTGGTCTCGGCGCCCTCGCCGAGCACGGTCACGTCGGAGACCTCCAGGTGCACCGCCTCCGCGATGGTCCCGATCCCCAGGTCGGCCACGGCCGAGCGTCCGGAGCCCAACAGCATCGGAGCCACGTAGGTGACCACCTCGTCGATCAGGTCGGCCCGGAGGAAGGCGGCGGCGAGCGTGGCGCCACCTTCGAGGAAGACGTGCTGCCGGTTCCGCGCGAACAACGTCGTGAGGGCCTCGTGAGGGTCGCGGGTGCGCAGGTGCACGGTCTCGGCGGCGCCGTCGAGCACGCGAAGACCGGTGGGCAGGTCACGCAGGCCCATCACCGCTCGCAGCAGCTGCTCGGCGCGCGGCAGGTCCTGGTCGTGCTCGTCGCGCACAGTCAGCCGCGGGTCGTCGACGAGCACGGTCTCGGTGCCGACCAGGATCGTGTCGCACAGGCTGCGGAGCCGGTGCGTGTCCAGCCGAGCGGGCCGCGAGGACACCCAGCGCGAGGTGCCGTCCGCCGCGGCGCTGCGGCCGTCGAGGGTGGTGGCGAACTTCCAGGTCACGAAGGGGCGGCGGTGCTCGACTGCGAAGGTCCACACGCGGTTGAGCTCGCGAGCCTCGTCGGACATCAGGCCGCCGGCCACGTCGACGCCTGCCGCGCGCAGGGCGGCGGCGCCGCCCACAGCGACCGGGCTGGTGTCGGCCTGGGCGAAGACCACCCGGGACACGCCGGCGGCGGCCAGGGCCTGCGCGCAGGGTCCGGTGCGTCCGGTGTGGTTGCAGGGCTCCAGCGTGACCACGGCGGTGGCCCCCCGTGCCCGGCCGCCGGCACGGGCCAGCGCGTCGACCTCGGCGTGCGGCGTACCGGCGCCGCGGTGGAGGCCCTCGGCCAGGACCTCCCCCTCGGGACTCAGGATCACGCAGCCGACCCGCGGGTTGGGTCCGAGCGGCACACCGGGCGTCGCGGCCAGGGCCAGCGCGCGCGTCATCGCGGCGGCTTCGGCCGGTCGGTCTGCCATCGGGCCCCTCGTCTCGCGCCACGCGCGGACCGGGGGATGCTTCGGGAGAGGCAGAGCCGACAGCACGACCTGGGGTCGCGGAGCCGGCTGCGTGCACTTCCCATCCGGACTTTGACCGTCGATCCAGGAGTTCCACCTGATCAACCGGCTGCTGGCTGCAGCCGGGTCGCGGATTATCACCGCCGGCTCGGAATTGCACCGACCCCAGAGCACGCGAGCTGTTCACTCGTCACGACAAGCCTGCCACATCTCCGTCGAAACGCGCCTCCCGGGAGTTCGGACGCGCCTCCCGGGAGTTCAAAGGTGGATGGCGGCAGCGGATGCGTGCGCTTCGGCTGCCGGGAGGCTCGTCTCGACGTCCGGGAGGGGCGTCTCGACGTTTCGGGAGGGGCGTCCTAGAGAGGGGAGGCGGTGGTGGCAGCCGCGCGGAGGCTCTCGATCATCGCGTCGGGGTCGTCGGCCTTGAACACCGCGGAGCCGGCCACGAACACGTCGGCGCCCGCCTCGGCGCACTGCTCGATCGTCTCCGGCGAGACGCCACCGTCGACCTGCAGCCACAGGTCGAGGCCGTGCTTGTCCAGCAGCGCCCGGGTTCGCCGGATCTTGGGCACGCAGACCTCGAGGAAGGCCTGACCTCCGAATCCGGGCTCGACCGTCATCACCAGCAGCATGTCGAGCTCGGGCAGGAGGTCCTCATAGGGCTCGATCGGCGTCGCCGGACGGAGCGCCATCCCTGCCCGAGCACCCTTGGCGCGCAGCTCGCGCGCCAGCCGGATCGGCGCGGATGCCGCCTCCACGTGGAACGTGACCGACGCGGCGCCGGCCTCGACGTATGCCGGCGCCCAGCGGTCGGGGTCCTCGATCATGAGGTGGCAGTCCATCGGCGTCCCGGAGGCGCGACCGAGCGCCTCGACGACGGGCAGTCCCACCGTGAGGTTGGGGACGAAGTGGTTGTCCATCACGTCGACGTGGAGCCAGTCGGCACCCGGGATGCGCGCCGCCTCGTCCGCGAGGTGGGCGAAGTCGGCAGCGAGAAGGCTCGGAGAGATCTGGATACCCATGGTGAGCACGAGCCTAGTGGCGGCGCAGCACAGCCAGGAACATGGCGTCGGTGCCGTGGCGGTGCGGCCACAGCTGCACCGTCCCCGGGAGCGGCCCGGCCGCGTCCTCGATGCCCGGCAGGAGCGGAGCCGCGTCCTCGATGGCGACGTCGTCGCGGTCGGCGAGCACGGCGCTCACGACACCCGCGGTCTCCGCGAGGACCGGGGAGCAGGTCGCATAGGCCACGACCCCGCCCGGTCGGGTGGCGTCCAGCGCCGCGTCGAGCAACGACATCTGCAGTGGCACCAGGCCGTCGAGGTCGGTGGCCGCCTTGCGCCAGCGGGCCTCCGGTCGACGACGCAGCGCCCCCAGCCCCGAGCAGGGAGCGTCGACGAGCACCCGGTCGAAGGTCGCGGGTGCCCAGGCGGGGCGGGTGCCGTCGGCGGTGACGACGCCGAGCAGGCCGTTCGACGACGAGGCGGTGGCCGCGGCGACCAACGCGGACCGGTGTGGCTGTCGCTCGGCCGCGAGCAGGCGGGCGCCACCCTCGCCGGCCAGCGCGGCCAGCAGCGCGGCCTTGCCACCGGGGCCGGAGCAGACGTCGAGCCAGCGGCGGTCGCCTCCCTCCAACGGTGCCGCCGCGAGGGCGAGGGCCACCAGCTGGGAACCCTCGTCCTGGACCCCGGCACGGCCCTCGGCCACGGCGGGGATCGCCGCGGGGTCGCCGCCGGCAAGCGTGACGGCGTACGGCGAGCGGACCGAGGCCTCTCCCCCTGCCTCGACCAGCTCCGCGACGCTCGCCCGACCGGGCCGGGCGACCAGCGTGACGCGCGGCGCGTCGTTGTCGGCGACGAGCAGTTCGTCCAGCTCCCCGCTGCGGGCCCCGAGGGCTTCGGTGAACGCCTCGACCACCCAGCGCGGGTGCGCGTGGGCGAGGGAGGCGAACCCGACCGGGTCCGTCCCCGGGTCGGGTGCCACCCGACGGATCCACCCGTCGAGGTCGAAACGGGAGATCTTGCGCAGCACCGCGTTGGCGAACCCGGCCGGGCGGTGCCCCACCTTGGCCCGCACCAGGTCGACCGAGGTACCCACGGCGGCATGGGTCGGCACCCGCATCGACAGCAGCTGGTGGGTTCCGAGTCGGAGCGCGTCGAGCACCCCGGCGTCCACCTTGGAGAGCGGCCGGTCGACGTTCGCCGCGATCACGGCGTCGTAGAGGCCCTGCCGACGGATGGTCCCGGAGACCAGCTCGGTGGCGAACGCGGCGTCCCGGTCGCGGAGCCCCCGTGCCCGCAGGAGCGGGGGCAGGACCAGGTTGGTGTAGGCCTGCTGCTCGCGCACGGTCACCAGCACGTCGTACGCCGCCCCACGGACCGGGTCGACGCGGGGCCGCTGTTGCCGGTCCGGACGGTCAGCCATCCCGGCCGAACCGTGCTCCCGAGGCGACCCGCACGCCGCGGGCCCAGTCTGCGGCGCCCATCTCCTTGCGGCCGTTCGGCTTCACCTGGCCCAGACGCACCGGCATCGAACCGGTGCCGACGAGCACCGAGCTCTTCTCCACGCGCAGCTCCCCGGCCGGGAGCGACTCGCTGTTGGCCTCGATCTGCACCGGACCGACCTTGAACCGCTCCCCTCCGAAGGTCGTCCAGGCGCCCGGGCCTGGCGTGCAGGCGCGGATCCGACGGTCGACGGCGGCGGCCGGCTGGGTCCAGGCGACCTGTGCGTCCTCGACCAGGATCTTCGGAGCCAGGCTCACTCCGTCCTCGGGCTGCTCGCGCGCCTCGAGGTCGCCGCTCCCGATGCCGTCGAGGGTGGCCACCAGGAGTTGCGCACCACCAGTGGCCAGCCGTCCGAGCAGGTCGCCCGCGGTGTCGGTCGGACGAACGGACTCGGTCATCATGCCGAAGGTCGGCCCGGCGTCCATCGCCTTGACGATGCGGAACGTGGTCGCGCCGGTGACCTCGTCGCCGGCCCAGATCGCGTGCTGCACGGGGGCGGCTCCACGCCATGCCGGAAGCAGCGAGAAGTGCAGGTTGACCCAGCCGTGCGGGGGGATGTCCAGGGCCGTCTGCGGCAGCATCGCACCGTAGGCAACGACGGGGCAGCAGTCGGGTGCGAGCTCGCGCAGCGCTTCTTGGAAGTCGGGATCGCGTGGGTGGTCGGGCTTGAGGACGGGTAGGCCCAGCTCCTCGGCCCGCTCGGCCACGGGTGAGGCGACCAGCTTGCGGCCCCGGCCGGCCGGCGCGTCGGGTCGGGTGACCACGCCGACGAGCTCGTGGTCGCTGGCCGCGATCGCGTCGAGCGACGGCACCGCCACCTCCGGCGTGCCGGCGAAGACGAGCCTCACAGACCGAGCCCGTTGGTGGCGTGCGGGGACACCTTGACCCGGGGCGCCTCACCGAACCAGTCGGCCTCCCGGATCGCCTTCATGGCGGCCTTGCGGGCCTCGCGGTCGAGTCTGTCGACGAACAGCACGCCGTCGAGGTGGTCGGTCTCGTGCTGGATCGCCCGGGCGAGAACGTCGCTGCCCTCGATGACGACCGGGTCGCCGTACATGTTGAAGCCGTGCGCGACCACGGACAGCGCGCGCTTGCAGTCGAAGGTCAGGCCGGGGATGGACAGGCACCCCTCGTCACCGTCCTGGATCTCCTCCGACAACGACAGGGTCGGGTTGACCAGGTGGCCCGGCTCACCGTCGACGTGCCAGGTGAACACCCGCAGACCGACTCCGATCTGTGGCGCGGCCAGTCCGGCCCCGGGGGCATCGAGCATCGTGTCGGTGAGGTCCCCGACCAGACGCTGCAGCTCCTTGTCGAAGTCCGCGACCGGGGTTGCCGGTGTGCGCAGCACCGGGTCGCCGAACAGACGGATCGGCTGGATGGCCATGCGAACGCAACGCTCCTCGAGCTGGCGGATAGGACGTCGTGCAGTCTACGGAGCCGTCGAGCCCTGACTGCCCGTGAGGTGGTCGACGACGAGCTCGGGCACCAGGTGAGCGTCGTTCCCGGACGACTCGTCGGGGAAGTCGAAGACCGCGAGCATCATCTGCATCGGGTACGTCGGGGGCGTCGCAGTGGTCCGGACGACCTGTCCGTCGACCAGGAAGTCTGCTCGCTCGGTCGTCCAGTCGACTGCATAGTCGTGCCAGGCGGAGACGTCGACGTCGAGCCGGGGCGCCGCCCAGTCCTCCACGGCCCGCGGGTCACGGAAGGCGTGCACACCCATGCCCACCTCGGCCGACCTGCCGGGATCCACCGCCTTGCCGAAGACCTCCATCACGCAGATCTCGGCGCACTCCGTGGGGTCGACCTCCCGCCCGACCATCCAGAAGGCCGCCATGGACCGCGGTGAGAGCGTCATCCGGGCGCGCAGCCGGATGCGTCCACCGGAGGGTGTCCAGCCCCAGAACTCGGGCTGCTCCTCCTGCACCAGCTGGCCCACGCGGTACGGCTGCTGTCCGCGGGTGCTGCCCACCGGGCCCGAGAAGCTGCCCGACTGGAGGGCACTGACCCGGATCGAGGGGGTGTGGTCGTCCGCGCACCAGATGCCGTGGTCGACGGGGATGCTCAAGGTGAGGCGGGAGTCTGAGACGGAGTAGGCGGCGGCGGTCGCCGCTCTCGAGCTCCAGGCCGGGAGGTAGTGCGGCACCCAGACGGCCCGATCGAGGTGGTCGCCGTCGAAGTCGTCGCGGAATCCGCTCACGGGCACATCGTGGCGCTCCGACCGCGCTTAGTCGAGGGCCAGCGGGTCGACCTGCACCCGCAGGGCGGGGAGCTTCTTGGCATCGCGGACGCCTTGGAGCTCCACGAGCGCGCGGGAGAGCGCCGAGCCGGCGGCACGCGGCACTCGGACGACGAGGCGGACGTCGTCTCCGGCGGGCGTCGGGCCGAGCACCTCGGCGCCATCGGGTAGCGACAGTGCCTCGACGGCCGCGTCGAGGTCGGCCTCCGCCCCGACCAGGGTGGCGAGCCGGGACGCGGGGGGAAGGTGGGCAGATTGCCGCTCGGCCATCTCGCGCTGGGCGAAGCCGGCCGGGTCCCAGCGAACCAGCGCCTGCAGGGCCGGTTCGGCCGGGTCCCCCACGGCCACCACGCGCCCTCGGGCGTGCCCGGCGCGGGCCAGGGCGGCGGCGTTGAGCCAGCGGCGCAGCGACTCCTCGGCCGTGCGCAGGTCGGGACGGCCGAGCATCAGCCAGGTGTCGAGAAGCACGACGGCGGCGTAGCCGCCCTCAGCCACCGGCTCCGCTCCCGGGGTCGACACGACGAGCGAAGGTCGGGCGTCCACGTCCGCGATCACGTGCTCGCCGCCCGAGCTGCGCACGGGCACGTTGGGGAACGCCCGCCCGAGCTCCTCGGCGGTGCGCCGCTCCCCGACCACCGGGGCGCGCAGGCCGCGGTTGCCGCACTCCGCGCAGGCCCACTGCGGCTCCTGTGCGCCACACCAGCGGCAGGCCGGTGGTTCGGCGGCACGGGGTTGGTGGAGGGGACCGCTGCACCGTCGGCAACGCGCCGGGGCGCGGCAGCGGTCGCACGCCAGGGTGGCGGCGTACCCCTGTCGCGGCACCTGCAGCAGCACCGGACCGTGCTCGAGACCGTCACGGATGGCGTCGTAGGCGGTGCGCGGCAGCCGGGCGGTGCGGGCGCCGGGGTCCCTCTCCAGCTCCCGGTCGGTGGCACCGGTGACGCTGACCTGCGGAGCCGCAGCGCGGATGACGGTGCGGGTCGCGGACAGGTCGGTGGCCCAGCCGGTGCGGACGAGGTACTCCCCCTCGACGGTGCGGGCGAAGCCGCCGATGAGCGCGGCGCAGTCCTCCTCGTGAGCGCGGGTGAGCAGCACCTCGCGGGTGTGTGGATACGGCGCTCGTGGCTCGGCGTAGAGGTCGTCGCCGTCGTCCCACAGCGCCACCAGCCCGAGCTCGTGGACGGGTGCGAAGGCGGCGGCCCGGGTGCCGACGACGACCCGGGCTGCGCCGCGCGAGACGGCGAGGAAGGCCCTGTAGCGAGCAGAGGGACCGGCGTCGGCGGTCAGCACGACGTGGCGCCCTGCGCCGAGGACGGCAGCCAGGGCGGCGTCGACACGGGCGACGTCTCGGTGGTCGGGGACGCACAGCAGCGAGCCGCGACCCGACGCCAGCGTGGCGGCGGCGGCGTGGGCCAGCAACCTCGGCCAGTCGGCCCCCGGCAGTGCCGACCAGACCCGACGGGGCGTGCCACCCGCTGCCAGGTCGTCGGCCAGGTTCGGGTCGTAGGGCGCCCAGGCCTCGCCGGCGGCGGCCGGGTCGGGCCGGCCCGCCGGGGCGGCCTGGCTGGGCTGCTTCTCCACCGTCGCGTGGCGCGGCGGCACGGCGAGCCGCAGCACGTCGGAGCGGGTGCCGGCATAGCGGGCCGCGACCAGCTCGGAGAGACGGGCGACCGCCGGGGACAGCACCGGCTCGGCGCTCACGGCTCGCCGCAGGGGCATCAGCCGGCCGGGATGGTCGGACTCAGCAGTCCTCTCCACGACGAACCCGTCGACGTCCTGGCCCGCGAACCGGACCTTGACCCGCGACCCCGGCACGACCGCCCCGTCGAGCTTGCGGGGCACGAGGTAGTCGAAGGGCTTGTCGAGATGGGCCAGGGGCACGTCGACGAGCACCCGCGCGACCGGCAGGGTCTCGGCGGGCTCGGTCGACGGGGTCGCCGGCTTGGTGGTGGCCGCCCGTTGCTTCGCCGTACGCACGCTCGCCCGTGCAGACTCGATCCCCGGCAGCTCCAGCTGCGGTGCGTCGTCGTCGTGCCCGGTCACGGATCGATCCTTGCAGGGTGGACCGACGCCGCGGCGACCCCCCGTGGTTGTCTCGCCCGGCTTCCCGCAGGGATCAGGCGCTTCCCGTGGAGAGTTCGCTCCGGGGAGGTGATGATTACCACGGGACCGTGGTAATCATCGGGCGGATCCTCGCGACTCAGACCCCCGCAGCGGCCTTCAACGCGTCCACCCGGTCCGTCCGCTCCCAGGTGAAGTCCGGCAGCTCGCGCCCGAAGTGGCCGTAGGCGGCGGTCTGGGCGTAGATCGGCCGGAGCAGGTCCAGGTCGCGGATGATCGCGGCCGGGCGCAGGTCGAAGACCTCCAGGACGGCCTTCTGGATCGTCGCCACGGACACCACCTCGGTGCCGAAGCAGTCGACGTAGAAGCCGACCGGCTGGGCCTTGCCGATGGCGTAGGCGACCTGCACCTCGCAGCGACGGGCCAGGCCCGCTGCGACGACGTTCTTGGCCACCCACCGCATGGCGTAGGCCGCCGACCGGTCGACCTTGGAGGGGTCCTTGCCCGAGAAGGCGCCGCCACCGTGGCGGGCCATGCCGCCGTAGGTGTCGATGATGATCTTGCGACCGGTCAGGCCGGCGTCGCCCATCGGGCCGCCGACCTCGAAGCGGCCGGTCGGGTTGACCAGCAGCGTGTAGTCCTCGCTCGGCAGGTCGAAAGCGTCGAGGACGGGTCCCACGACCTGCTCGCGGATGTCGGGGGTGAGCATGGCGTCGAGGTCGATGCTCGGCGCGTGCTGGGTGGAGACCACGACGGTGTCGACGCGTACGGGTCGGTCCTCGTCGTCGTACTCGATGGTCACCTGGGTCTTGCCGTCGGGACGCAGGTAGGACAGCGTCCCGTCCTTGCGTACGGCGGTGAGCCGCTCGGCGAGGCGGTGCGCGATCGTGATCGGCAGCGGCATCAGCTCGGGCGTGTCGTCGCAGGCGTAGCCGAACATCAGGCCCTGGTCACCGGCACCCTGCTTGTCCAGCGGGTCCTCCGAGGCGCCGGTGCGGGACTCGTGGCCGGTGTCGACGCCCTGGGCGATGTCGCCGGACTGGCCGCCGATCGCGACCATGACGCCGCAGGAGCGGCCGTCGAAGCCCTTCTGCGAGGAGTCGTAGCCGATGGCGAGGATCCGGTCGCGGACCTTCTCCTTGATGTCGACGTAGCCGCGGGTGGTGACCTCGCCGGCGACCACCACGAGCCCGGTCGTGAGGAGGGTCTCGACGGCAACCCGGCTGGAGGGGTCCTGCTCGAGCATCGCGTCGAGCACGGAGTCGCTGATCTGGTCGGCGATCTTGTCCGGGTGACCCTCGGTCACGGACTCGGAGGTGAAGAGACGTCCTGACACGGTGCTGCTGCCCCATTCATCGGTTGCGGAGTCAAACTCGCAAGAACACTACTGCCTGGGCGAAACCACGCTCACGAGGTCTCGAAGCGTGCGACGACCCGGTCCCAGATCACGTGGGCCAGCGTCGACTTGCTCGCCCTGGGGACCTCCTGTGAGCCGCCCTCGCGGTCGAGGATGACCGCCTCGTTGTCGCTCTGCCCGAAGACCTGCCCACCGCTGACGTCGTTGACCACGAGCAGGTCGCAGCCCTTGCGCGCCAGCTTGGCCCGGGCATGGTCGAGCACGGACCCCTCGTCGTCCCCGGTCTCTGCCGCAAAGCCCACGATCACCGCCCCGGGGTTGGCGCGCTCGTGGGAGATCTCCGCGAGCACGTCAGCGGTCTGCTCGAGGCGGAGGACCGGGGCCGAGCCGTCGTGGGGCTTCTTCATCTTCGACGTCTCGAGGGTGGCGGGTCGGTAGTCGGCGGGGGCTGCGGCCATCACCACGGCGTCGGCGGACGCTGCTGCTGCGACCACGGCGTCGCGCAGCTCACCGGTCGTCTCGACCGCGACCACCTTGATGCCTGCCGGGTCGGGCAGCGAGACGTTGGCGGCGACCAGGGTGACCTCGGCACCCCGGGCGGCGGCCGCACGGGCGAGGGCGTAGCCCTGGAGGCCGGAGGAACGGTTGCCGAGGAAGCGCACGGGGTCGAGGTACTCCCGGGTACCACCGGCGGAGATCACGACATGGCGACCCGCCAGGTCCAGGCCCGCCGGACCGCCGTCTGCACGGGTCAGCACGTCGCGGGCCAGCTCGAAGATCTCGGCCGGGTCGGGGAACCTGCCCTTGCCGGTGTCGGCGCCCGTGAGGCGCCCCTCCGCGGGCTCGATGACCAGGGCGCCGCGGCGTCGGAGGGTCGCGACGTTGTCCTGGGTGGCGGCGTGCTCCCACATCTCGGTGTGCATCGCCGGGGCGAACAGGACCGGGCAGCGCGCGGTGAGCAGGGTGTTGGTGAGCAGGTCGTCGGCGATCCCGTGAGCGGCCTTGGCCATCAGGTCGGCGGTCGCGGGCGCGACCACGACGAGGTCCGCGCTCTGCCCGATGCGGACGTGCGGGACCTCGTGCACCGACTCCCAGACGTCGGCCGAGACGGGCTTGCCCGAGAGGGCAGCCCAGGTGGCCGCCCCCACGAACTCGAGGGCGGCCCGGGTCGGCACGACCGTGACGTCGTGCCCGGACTCGGTGAAGCGGCGGAGCAGCTCACAGGCCTTGTAGGCCGCGATCCCGCCACTGACACCGAGGACGACGTGCGTCATGGTCGCCGGGGGATCAGCTCTCCGACGACTCGGCGGCAGCCGCGGCGGCGGCCTCGGCCTCGGGGTCGATGTCCTCGCAGGTGAGCAGGTCGCCGGCGATCTCTCGCATGGCGATCGAGAGCGGCTTCTCCTGCACGTGGGTGTCGACGAGCGGACCGACGTACTCCAGGAGGCCTTCGCCGAGCTGGGAGTAGTAGGCGTTGATCTGACGCGCGCGCTTGGCGCTGTAGAGGACCAGCTTGTACTTCGAGTCTGTCTTCGTCAGAAGGTCATCGATCGGGGGGTTGGTGATGCCCTCGGCGACGGGTGCGGTTCCGGACACGCGGTGACTACCTCACGAATGGGGGTTGGGGTCCCGGACCGGCTGCGGTCGCGGGGGTTCAACCATCAAGGCTACCAATTCCTCGGCCGCAGCGTGAACTTCGGTGTTCACGACGGTCACGTCGAACTCCGCCTCGGCGGCCAGCTCCTCCCGCGCGGTGTCCAGACGGCGGGCCCGTTCGTCGGCGTCCTCGGTGCCGCGGCCGACGAGCCGGCGGACCAGTTCCTCCCAGGACGGGGGCTTGAGGAAGACGAACAACGCCTCGGGCATCGTCTCGCGCACCTGCCGCGCACCCTGCAGGTCGATCTCCAGGAGGGCGGGTCGCCCCTCCGCGAGCGCCTGCTCCACCGGGCCCCGCGGAGTGCCGTAGCGGGCGGCCTTGTGCACCACGGCCCACTCCAGGAGTCTGCCGTCGGCCACCAGCGCGTCGAACTCCTGGTCACCGACGAAGTAGTAGTGCCGGCCGTGCACCTCGCCGGGGCGTGGCTTGCGGGTGGTCACGGAGACCGAGATCCAGACCTCCGGGTGCCCGGCGCGTACGGCGGCGGCGACGGTGCCCTTGCCGACAGCCGTCGGCCCCGCGAGCACCGTCAGACGTGGATCAGTCACGCGCGCCGAACTCGCGCTCGAGCGCGGCGATCTGGTTGGCGCCGAGGCCGCGCACGCGACGGCTCTCGGAGATGCTCAGTCGCTCCATCATCTGACGCGCCCGCACCTTGCCCAGACCAGGCATGGAGGTGAGCAGGTCCAGGACACGCATCTTGCCGATGACCTCGTTCTCCTGGCCTTGCCGCAAGACCTCGACGACCGAGGCCCCGGAGTGCTTGAGGCGGTTCTTCACCTCGGCCCGCTCCCGCCGCGACGCCGCGGCCTTCTCCAGGTTTGCCTGGCGCTGTTCCGGGGTGAGTTCCGGCAAAGCCACGGTGGAGTCCTCGGGTGGGTCGACGAGCGGGAGGTGGACAGGTCGCAATCTAGTGACTGGGGCAAGGTGCTGCAACGCGGTCCGGTCGGCGCCGCCGTCCGGATGCCGCCGGGAGGCTCAGGGTGCCGCCCCACCGAGATCGACGCCACACACGTCGTCGGCGTGCTGCTCGATGCCGGCGGCGGCGTCGAGGACCGGCTGCGACCGAAGCTTGTCACCGGCACCTCGCACCGCGCGTTCTGCTGCCTCATTGGTGTCGCCCCCGGACTTCAGGGCGTCGGCCAACCCCTGCCAGGCGTTGACGAAGGTCGTCCACTCGTCGCGCAGGTCCTCTGGCGCAGCGTCGCTGAGCCGTTCGAAGACGGCCGCCGCCTCGGTGACGGAGTCCTCCTCGACCTCGCCGGCCGAGAGCTGTCGCAGGGTCGGCTGCTCCTCGCCCAGGCTCGCGCAGTAGTCGGCGGTCGCGTCGGAGCAGGCGGACAGCGACACCAGGGTCATGACGGCTGCGACACCCGCCGACGCTCGGCGACCGGCCGGGCTCAAGCGACCAGGCCACGCCGACGCAGCAGCGGCTCCGTGCTCGGGGCGCGACCTCTGAGGGTGGCGAACGCCTCGAGCGGGTCGACGGAACCACCACGCGAGAGCAGCCCGTCCCGGAAGGCGTCCCCGTTGGCGCGGGTGAGACCACCGTTCTCGGCGAACCAGTCGACCATGTCGGCGTCGAGCACCTCGCTCCACAGGTAGGAGTAGTAGCCGGCGTCGTAGCCGTTGGTGAAGGCGTGCGCGAAGTAGCCACTGCGGTAGCGCGGCGGCACGATGTCCGAGCGCACGCCGTGCCTCTCGAGAGCGTCGACCTCGAACTCCTCGACAGCCTCGGGGTCGCGGGGCGCGGTGTCCGGGGTGACGCGGTGCCACTCGTGGTCGAGCAGCGCGGCACCGAGCATCGAGACGGTGTCGAAGCCCATCCCGGCCCCGCCCGAGGCGATCAGCCGGTCCGCGACGTCCTGGGGCAGCGCCTCTCCGGTGGCGTGGTGTCGCGCGTAGTTCGCGAGCACCTCCGGGTCCCACGCCCACATCTCGTTCACCTGGGAGGGGAACTCCACGAAGTCACGCGGCACCTCGGTGCCCGCGAGCCGTGGGTAGGTCACGTCGGAGAAGAGCCCGTGCAAGGCGTGCCCGAACTCGTGGAACGCCGTGCGCACCTCGTCGACCGTCATGAGCGCAGGCTGTCCCTCGGCCGGCCGTGGCACGTTGAGGCAGACCACGACCACGGGACGCTGCGCAAGCAGGTGCGACTGGGTGACGAACTCGTCCATCCACGCACCGCCGCGCTTGGTGGGGCGGGCGAACCAGTCGCAGACGAAGATGCCGAGCACGGTTCCGTCGTGGTCGCGCACCTCGTAGTTGCGCACCCCCGGGCCGTACGCCGGCAGGTCCGGACGCTCGGCGAACGACAGCCCGTAGAGCCGCTCGGCGGCGAAGAAGACGCCGTCGTGCAGGACCCGCTCGAGCGAGAAGTAGGGCCGCAGGGCAGCCGTGTCGACGTCGTAGGTGGCGGCCTTGACCCGGGCTGCGTAGTAGGACCAGTCCCACTGCTCGACCGGCCCCTCCACCCCGTCCTCCCGCATGGCCGCCTCGATCGCCTCCCGCTCCCCCGCGAGGTTGGCCATCGCGGGGGCGGCCATCGCGTCGAGCATCTCGGTGACGGCCGTGGTGGTGCCCGCCGTCTGGTCCTCCACGACGTAGGCCGCGTGGTCGGGGTGGCCGAGCAGTCGAGCCCGCTCGGCCCGCAGCGCGGCGATCCTGGTGATCAGCGGCCGGGTGTCGTGGTCGCCCCCGCGCAGGCCGCGGGTGGTGGCCGCCTCGTGCAGGCGACGACGTACGTCGCGATTGCGCAGGGACGACAGGGCAGGCTGGATGGTCGGCGACAGCAACGTCAGGACGTAGCCGTCGAGGTCGCGCTCCTTGGCGGCCAGGGCGGCAGCAGCCACCGCGTCCTCCGAGAGCCCGTCGAGGTCGTCGGCGTCCCGCACGTGCACCGCCAGCGAGTTCGTCTCCGCCAGCAGCGTCGAGCCGAACGTGGTGGTCGCCTTGCTGATCTCGTCGTTGAGCTCACGCAGCCGTTGCTGCTGCTCGGGGGGGAGCCCCGCCCCGGCGCGGACGAAGTCGGTGTGGTGCCGCTCGACGACCCGGATCTGCTCCTCGTCGAGTCCACTCTCCAGCCGCGCCCCGTGGACGGCGTCGACCCGGGCGAAGAGGGGGGCGTCGAGCAGGATCGCGTCGCGGTGCGCCGACCAGGCCGGCATCAGCTCGGCTTCGAGCTCCTGCAGCTGCGCGGTGGCCATCGAGTTGGCCATCTCGTAGAACACGCGCATCGTCCGCTCAAGCAGCCGACCGGAGCGTTCCAGGGCCTCGACCGTGTTCTCGAAGGTCGCGGGCACCTCCGAGCCGCCGATCGCCGCGATCTCCGCACGGTGCTCGGCCACCCCTGCCTCGAAGGCCGGCCGGTAGTGCTCGGGCCGGATCGCATCGAACGGCGGGAACTCGAACGGGAGGTCGCTGGGCGCGGCGAAGGGGTTGCCGGGATCGAGAGACATGGGCTCAGTTCTACCCAGCCGGGGGCCTGTTGTCGAAACGGGTGCCGCGTGCCGCTCAGGCGAGCGCGGCCACCTCGTCGGCGGCCCGCTGAGCGGCGTCGTGCAGCGCATGACGGTCCGGGCCGGCCTCGAGGATCGCTCGGGAGCTGCTCGGCAGCACGTTCCGGGTAGCCCCCGCGAAGATCGCGGCGATGTCGTCGATGCTGCCGCCCTGGGCGCCGTACCCCGGCACCAGCACCGGGCCGTTGACCTCGAACCGGCCGCTTGCCTCGCCGCCCGGGGGTGCCGACCCGAGGGCCACCGTGGCCCCGACCACCACGCCGATCGAGCCCAGCGGGTCCTGACCGGCGTTCCGGCTGGCGACCGCGTCGAGGACCGTGCCGGCCACCGTCCTGCCGTCCGAGGTCGTGGCCTGCTGGAACTGCGACCCCTCGGGGTTGGAGGTCATCGCCAGCACGAAGACACCGCGCTCGTGGGTGAGTGCGGTGTCGATGATCGGGTCGAGCGACCCCATGCCGAGGTACGGCGAGACGGTGATGGCGTCGACGGCCAGGGGGCTGGCTGGGTGCAGGTAGGCATCGGCGTAGGCCTGCGCCGTGGTGCCGATGTCGCCACGTTTGACGTCGAGCAGCACCAGGGCGCCCACCTCGTGGCAGGCTGCGATCACCGACTCGAGAACTGCGATTCCGGCCGAGCCGTGACGCTCGAAGAACGCCGACTGCGGCTTCACCACCGAGACGGTGCCCGCGACCGCCTCCACCGCCCCGAGTGCGAACTTCTCCAGGCCGAAGGGTGAGTCGGTGAGCCCCCAGGACTCGAGCAGGGCGGGATGCGGGTCGATCCCGACGCAGAGTCGACCGCGGTTGTCGATCGCGTCGGCGAGACGGCTGCCGAAGGTGGTCATCGGGTCACTCCTGGGTGCTCGGTGAGGAGGCCCCTTCCGACGATCTCGGAGGGGGAGGTCAGATCCTGTCGGGCGAGCAGCGCGGCCAGCTCGTCGGCGACGCGTCCCGGTGCGGCCGGGTCGGCGAACAGTGCGGTCCCGAGGGCTACCGCCGTGGCACCGGCGAGGAGCATCTGGAGTGCGTCGCCGCCTGAGCGCACCCCGCCCGCCCCCACGACGGGGGTCTCGGGGAGTGCGAGGTGCACGTCTGCGACGGCCCGGACCGCCAGCGGCAGCACGGCCGGCCCGCTGAGGGCCCCCTGAGCACCGCTGAGCACCGGACGCCGGGTCGTGGGGTCGAAGGCCAGGCCGGGCAGACCGTGTCCGACGACCAGCACGTCGGCACCCTCGTGGACGACCTGTCGCGCGACGTCGACGAGATGGCTGCCGGGGGTGAGCTTGACCAGCACCGGCAGCCCGCGTGGCGTGTCGCGGCGGACCACGCGCACAGCCTTGCCGGCCGCGAAGGGGTCGAGATCCAGGGCCGCTCCCCCGGCGTACCGGCCGGAGAGCTCGACCTCCACGGCCGAGACCCCCGGGGCCACGGCGACGTGCCGGGCCAGCTCGGCGTAGTCAGCGAGCGTGCGGCCGGCCAGGGAGACGACCGTGCGCACGCCACGTTGTGCCAGCCAGGGCAGCTCGGTGGCGAGGAAGCCCTGGAGCCCCGGGTTGTGGCCGCCCGTGTCGGCCAGCACGCCGCCCGTGGTGGCGAACACGCCGAGGTGTGGGGGTGCCGGGCTGCCGGCCCAGGGTGAGCGTCCGGGTGGTGAAGGCCCCGAGCCGGGCGAGGTCGACGTAGGGCTCCAGCTCGCGACCGGTGCCTGCGCAGCCCGAGCCGGTCAGCACCGGGGTCTGCAACCGCAGGCCGGCGAGGTCGGTGGTCAGGTCGACCACGGGCGTGGTCATCGGGCGCCGTCCGGGACGGTGCCGAGGTCGGCCCAGCGCACCCGGTCGCCGCGGACGACGGGCCCCTCGGTGCACACGCGTGCCATCCGGGTGAGCCCGTCCTCCCCCACCATGGGCAGCACACAGCCGCCGCACAGGCCGGTGCCACACGGCATCGACACGTCGACGAACAGCACCTGGCTCCACGCACCGTGGGCCTCGGCCTCGGCCGCCACCCGGTGCAGCGTCGACGTCGGTGCCGCGGCATAGACGACGTCGGCTGCCGTCCGGGTCAGCACCTCGGGCAGCGCCGAGGGCACCGTGCCGGCGATCCCGACGGAGCCGTCGCGCGTCACCACGGTGACCCCACGGGTGGCGCGGCGGGCCTCGAGGGCGCCGAAGAGCTGCGACTCACCTCCGGCCCCGAGCAGCATGTGCACGGCGCAGCCGCGCTCCCGCAGCCGCTCGGCGAGCGGGAACAACGGCGCCGCTGCCGCTGCCTCACCGACCAGCAGACAGGTCACCGGCTCCTTGGGCAGCGCGAAGGGTCGCCCCAGCGGCCCGGTCACAGGCACCGGGGTGCCCGGAGGGGACGCGGCCAACCAGGAGGCGGGGTCCTCGGGCCCGGTGGGACTCAGCACCACCTCGACGGTGCCGCCGTAGGCGCCCGTCGGTCGAGCCTGGTGGATCGGGTACGTCGCGGGGACGACCCGCTCCGAGAGCGCGCCCCCGACGCCGAGGGCGACGAGGGTGCCGGGGCGGAACCGCTCCGGCACGCCCGGCGCCAGAACGGTCACGACCTGGTGGGCGCCGACGCGCTTGGTGCTCAGCACCTCGCCGACGACCTGCACCGGCCCGCTGCTCTCGCGCCCGACGCGCCCCACCCCGGCAACGCTCATCCGGCCAGCTCCCGCTGGACCCGGGCCGGCCAGCCGACGCCTTCGTAGACGAATGCCGTGTAGGCCTGGAGCAAGGTGGCACCTGCCTGCAGCCGGGCTGCGGCGTCCCGCCCGTCGCCGATGCCGCCCACGGCGATGATGGTGAGGTCGGGACCTACCCGGTCCCGGAGCAGGGTCAGCACCTGGAGCGCCCGCTCACGCAGCGGTCGCCCCGAGAGGCCACCGGCGCCGGCCTTGGAGACCTCGGTGTGCGACGACTCCAGCCCTTCGCGACTGATCGTGGTGTTGGTCGCCACGATGCCGTCGAGCCCGAGCTCGAGCGCCAGGTCGGCCACGGCGAGGACGTCGTCATCGGAGAGGTCGGGCGCGATCTTCACCAGCAGCGGCACCCGGCCAGCATCGGCGGACGTCACGGTGACGGCGTCCGCCTGACGACGTACCGCCTGGAGCAGGGGCCGCAGCCGCTGCACCGACTGCAGGTCCCTCAACCCGGGAGTGTTGGGTGAGGAGACGTTGACGACCAGGTAGTCGGCGTAGGGCGCGAGCAGGCGTGCGGACTTCTCGTAGTCCGCCACGACGGCGTCGAGGTCGGACTCGGGCACCGACTTGGTCTTGCCGATGTTGACCCCCACGATGACGTCGGCACGACGCCGCCTGAGTCGTCGCCGGGCCAGCCGCTCGGCCACCGCTTCGGAGCCGTCGTTGTTGAACCCCATCCGGTTGACCACGGCGCGGTCCCGCGGCAGCCGGAACAACCGCGGCCGGTCGTTGCCAGGCTGGGACTCTCCCGTGACCGTGCCGATCTCGACGAAGGCGAAGCCCAGCGCGGCCAGGGCGTCGATGCCCTCGGCGTTCTTGTCGAACCCCGCGGCCAGGCCCAGCGGGCCGGGGAACTCCAGACCCATCGCGTGGACCGGCACCCCCGGCCGGTCGAACCTGCCGAGACGGCGAAGCAACGGGCGGGCCGCGCGGAGCGCACGGAAGCCGGCCCGGTGGGCCCGCTCCGCATCGACGCGGACCAGCACGGTGTCGAACGCGCCGCGGTAGAACCTCACCGGGGTGCGGTTCCCGAGGAGAGAGCGGACCGACCGTCTCGCAGTGCCCAGTCCTGGAGCGACCGCACCCCGATGTCACCGCTGCGCATCGCCTCGATGCCCTGCACCGCGGCGCCGAGACCCTGCACGGTGGTGATGCACGGGATGTTGGCCATCACCGCCGCCGTGCGGATCTCGTAGCCGTCGATACGGGCCGAGCCACCGCCGGAGGACCCGTGCGGGGTGTTGATCACCAGGTCGATCTCGCCCGCCTGGATCATCTGCACCGTCGTCGGCTCGCCCTGCGGCCCGGGACCTTCGAAGTGCTTGCGGACCACGGAGACCTTGACCCCGTTGCGCCGCAGCACCTCGGCGGTGCCCTGGGTGGCGAGGATCTCGAAGCCCCGGTCGGCGAGCACCTTGATCGGGAAGATCATCGTGCGCTTGTCCCGGTTGGCCATCGAGACGAAGACCCGGCCGCTGGTGGGCAGGGACCCGAAGGCAGCGGTCTGAGCCTTGGCGAAGGCGGTGCCGAAGTCGGCGTCGAAGCCCATCACCTCGCCGGTCGACTTCATCTCCGGACCGAGCACGGTGTCGACCTGGGCTCCGTCGGGCGTGCGGAACCGGTTGAACGGCATCACCGCCTCCTTGACGGCGATCGGCGCGTCGGCGGGCAGGTTGCCACCGTCGCCCACGGCCGGGAGCACCCCGGCCCGTCGCAGGTCGGCGATCGACTCGCCGAGCATCACCCTGGCGGCGGCGCTCGCCAGCGGCGTCGCCGTCGCCTTCGAGACGAAGGGCACCGTGCGGCTGGCCCGCGGGTTGGCCTCGAGCACGTAGAGGACGTCGGAGCCGAGCGCGTACTGGATGTTGAGCAGCCCCAGCACACCGATACCGACGGCGATCGCCTCGGTGGCCTCGCGGATCCGGGCGATCTCCTGGGCACCGAGGGTGATCGGCGGCAGCGCGCACGAGGAGTCACCGGAGTGGATGCCGGCCTCCTCGATGTGCTCCATCACGCCGCCGAGGAACAGCTCCTCACCGTCGAAGAGGGCGTCGACGTCGATCTCGACGGCGTCGTCGATGAACCGGTCCACCAGCACCGGGTGCTCGGGGCTCACCAGCGTGGCCCGGGCTATGTAGGACTCCAGTGCGCCGTCGTCGTAGACGATCTCCATGCCCCGCCCACCCAGCACGTAGGACGGGCGGACCAGGACGGGGTAGCCGATCTCGTCGGCGATCGCCTGCGCCTCGTCGTACGACGTCGCCAGGCCGTGCTTGGGAGCGGGCAGCCCGGCCTTCGCGAGCACCGCTCCGAAGGCGCCCCGCTCCTCGGCGAGGTGGATGGCTGCGGGCGAGGTGCCGACGATGCGGACCCCTGCGTCCTCGAGGCCCTGGGCCAGTCCCAGAGGCGTCTGTCCGCCGAGCTGGCAGATGACTCCCGCGATCGGACCGGCCTGCTGCTCGGCGTGCACGATCTCGAGCACGTCCTCCAACGTGAGCGGCTCGAAGTAGAGCCGGTCGGAGGTGTCGTAGTCGGTCGAGACCGTCTCGGGGTTGCAGTTGACCATGATCGTCTCGTAGCCGGCGGCCGAGAGCGCGAGGCTCGCATGGACGCACGAGTAGTCGAACTCGATGCCCTGGCCGATCCGGTTGGGTCCGGAGCCGAGGATGATCACCGCCTCACGTTCGCGGGGCTGCACCTCGGTCTCCTCGTCGTAGGAGGAGTAGTGGTAGGGCGTCTGTGCCGCGAACTCCGCGGCACAGGTGTCGACCGTCTTGTAGACCGGGCGGATGCCGAGTGCATGCCGGACGCCGCGGACGATGTCCTCGCGCATCCCGCGCATCGCGGCAAGCTGGGCGTCGGAGAACCCGTGCCGCTTGGCCAGCCGGAGGGTGGCCACGTCGAGCTCGGGAGCCTCGGCGACGGCGGTGGCGACCTCGTGGATCAGCAGGAGCTGGTCGAGGAACCACGGGTCGATCGCGGTGGCGTCGTAGAGCTCCTCCTGCGTCGCCCCGGCACGCAGGGCGTCCATCACCTCACGCAGCCGCCCGTCGTGGGGAGTCCGGATGCTCTGGAGGAGCTCGGCCTTGTCGAGCCGGCCGACCGGGGTCGCCCAGTCGAAGGAGGCGCCCTTGCTCTCCAGGCTCCGCAGTGCCTTCTGCAGCGCTTCGGTGAAGTTGCGACCGAACGACATCGCCTCGCCCACCGACTTCATGTGGGTGGTCAGGACCGGATCGGCGGAGGGGAACTTCTCGAAGGCGAACCGAGGCACCTTCACGACCACGTAGTCGAGGCTCGGCTCGAAGGAGGCCGGCGTTCCCAGACCGTGCGCAGTGGTGATGTCGTTGGGGATCTCGTCGAGCGTGTAGCCGATGGCGACCTTGGCCGCGATCTTGGCGATCGGGAATCCGGTCGCCTTCGACGCCAGAGCGCTGGAGCGCGAGACCCGTGGGTTCATCTCGATGACCACGACGCGGCCGTCGGCCGGGTTGACCGCGAACTGGATGTTGCAGCCGCCGGTGTCGACGCCCACCGAGCGGATGATCCCGATGGAGAGGTCGCGCAGGTGCTGGTACTCCCGGTCGGTCAGGGTCATCGCCGGAGCGACCGTGATCGAGTCCCCGGTGTGCACGCCCATGGGGTCGAGGTTCTCGATGCTGCAGATGATCACGACGTTGTCGGCCTGGTCGCGCATCACCTCCAGCTCGTACTCCTTCCAGCCGAGGATCGACTCCTCGAGGAGCACCTCCGTGGTCGGGCTGGCGGCGAGCCCGGAGCCCGCGATGCGACGCAGGTCGTGCTCGTCGTAGGCCATCCCAGAGCCCGTGCCGCCCATCGTGAACGACGGCCGCACCACGATCGGGTAGCCGAGCTGGTCGGCGGCCCCCAGGCAGTCGTCCATCGAGTGGCAGATGACCGACGTGGCCACCTCGCCACCCAGGTCCTCGACGATGTGCTTGAACGACTCGCGGTTCTCGCCCCGGTTGATCGCCTCGATGCTGGCGCCGATCAGCTCGACGCCGTACTTCTCCAGCACGCCCGCCTCGTCCAGCGCGATGGCTGCGTTGAGCGCCGTCTGCCCGCCGAGGGTCGCCAGCAGCGCGTCCGGCCGCTCCTTGGCGATCACCTTCTCGACGAACTCGGGCGTGATCGGCTCGACGTAGGTGGCGTCGGCGAACTCGGGGTCGGTCATGATCGTGGCCGGGTTGGAGTTGACCAGGATGACCCTGATCCCCTCCTCCTTGAGCACCCGGCAGGCCTGGGTCCCCGAGTAGTCGAACTCACAGGCCTGGCCGATGATGATCGGTCCCGATCCGATGACCAGGATGCTCTCGATGTCCGTGCGCTTCGGCATGAGTCAGACCCCCTCTCCCTGGCGAGAGGCCAATTCCCCACCAGGTCTGTCGGCGTGTCGTGCTTGAAGTGGCCTCTCGCTCTCCATGAGCTGGCAGAAGCGGTCGAAGAGGTACGCCGCGTCGTGCGGGCCGGCCGCGGCCTCGGGGTGGTACTGGACGCTGAACGCCTTGAGCCCGCCGCCCTGCGAGTCGGGGTGGCGAAGCTCGAGCCCCTCGACCACGTCGTCGTTGAGGCACACGTGACTGACGCTCGCCTCGCCGTACTCGGTCGACGTCGCGCCGGTGAGCGGCGCGTCGACGGCGAAGCCGTGGTTGTGCGCGGTCACCTCGACCTTGCCCGTGGTGCGGTCCATCACGGGCTGGTTGATGCCGCGATGGCCGTACTTCAGCTTGTAGGTGCCGAAGCCGAGCGCCCGGCCGAAGAGTTGGTTGCCGAAGCAGATGCCGAAGTAGGGGACGCCCTGTCCCAGCAGGGACCTCAGCAGCTCGACCTGATGCGTGGTGGCCGCCGGGTCACCGGGCCCGTTGGAGTAGAAGACCCCGTCGGGGCTCAGCGCCAGCACCTCCTCGAGGCTCGTGGTCGACGGCATCACGTGCACCTCGATGCCCCGCTCGGCCATCATCCGTGGCGTGTTCGCCTTGATGCCGAGGTCGATCGCGGCCACCGTGAACCGCTTCTCCCCCACCGGGGGCACCACGTAGGTCTCGTCGGTGGACACCTCACCCGCGAGCTCGGTGCCGGCCATCTCGTCGACGGCCAACACCCGCTGAAGGAGCGCCTCCGGGTCCCGCTCGGTGGTGGAGATGCCGACCCGCATCGCCCCACGCTCGCGCAGGTGGCGGGTGAGGGCGCGGGTGTCCACCCCGCTGATGCCGACCACCCCCTGCTCGCGCAGCGCGTCGCCGAGTGAGCGGCGCGAGCGCCAGCTGGAGGGCACCCGGGACGGGTCGCGCACGACGTAGCCGCTCACCCAGATCCTCTGGGACTCCGGGTCCTCGTCGTTCATCCCGGTGTTGCCGATGTGCGGGGCGGTCATCACCACGACCTGGCGGTGGTACGACGGGTCGGTCAGCGTCTCCTGGTAGCCGGTCATCCCCGTGGAGAACACCGCCTCGCCGAACGTCTCGCCGGCGGCGCCGTAGGCCTCGCCGTGGAAGGTCCGGCCGTCCTCGAGGACGAGGATCGCGGGGCTGCTCATGCGTTCTCCTTGGCCATCTTGCTGATCGCCCGGACCCAGGCGGTGTGCTCATCGCTCACCTTCGCTGAGCCCTTGGCATCGAACTCGGTCATCCGGAAGCCGGTGTCGAGGGTGAGGTCACCGTGCTGCCACGTCACCACGAGCAGGCCGTGCGGCGGAACGACCTTGCCCGCGATGCCCTGGTCGTGCCTGGCCCCGCGCAGCGCGGCGGCAGTGATCCGGAACGACCCTGCGAGGCGCACCACGTCGAGGCCATCGCCCGACAGGCTGATCCGGCAGGTGCTGCGGGCGCCGAGGCCGCGGGCGACGACCCGGTCGAGCCAGTCGCCGGCGATCGTCGTGCCGAAGTAGCGGCCACCACCTTGAAGCTTCGGCGTCGGCAGATCGTCGATCGCCGGAATGTCGACCAGGGGCGGCAGGTCGTGCCTGGTCGCTCGGCCTCGCCACCCTCGCCACATGCCGAGATAGGCGAGCACGAGCACGACGCCCAGGAGCCCGACGGCCTGCCAGGTCTCCACTAGGCAGGCTTCCCGTCGAGCACGGTCGGGGTGCCACGCAGGAACGTCGCCACCACTCTTCCGGGCAGCTCCATCCCGGCGTAGGGGGTGTTGCGTGAGAGCGAGACGGTCTCGGTGGAGTCGACCACCCGCGTCACGGTGGGGTCGTAGAGCACGATGTTGGCCGGCTCGCCGACGGCGATCGGACGGCCGTGGCCGGACAGTCGGCCGATCTCGGCGGGCTTGCTTGACATCCGCTCGGCCACGCCGGCCCAGTCCAGGAGTCCGGTGTCGACCATGGCTGCCTGCACGATCGACAGCGCGGTCTCGAGGCCGATCATCCCGAACGCCGCGGCCTGCCACTCGCAGTCCTTGTCCTCGTGCGGGTGGGGAGCATGGTCGGTGGCGACGACGTCGATGGTGCCGTCTGCGAGGCCGGCCCGCAGCGCCTCCACGTCGGAGGCCGAGCGCAGCGGCGGGTTGACCTTGTAGATCGGGTCGTACGTCGCTGCGAGCTCGTCGGTCAGCAGCAGATGGTGCGGACACGCCTCCGCGGTGACGTTCCAGCCCTTGCTCTTGGCCCACCGGACGATCTCGACCGAGCCGGCGGTGGAGACGTGGCAGACGTGCAGGCGTGAGTCGACGTGGGCGGCGAGCAGGCAGTCGCGCGCGATGATCGCCTCTTCCGCGACGGCCGGCCAGCCGCGCAGGCCGAGCCGACCGGACAGCTCGCCCTCGTTCATCTGCGAGTCCTCGGTGAGGCGCGGCTCCTGGGCGTGCTGCGCGATCACCCCGTCGAACGCCTTGACGTACTCCAGCGCGCGGCGCATCAGCACAGCGTCGGAGACGCACTTGCCGTCGTCGGAGAAGACCCGGACGCGCGCCGCCGAGTCGGCCATCGCGCCGAGCTCGGCGAGGCGCTCGCCGCCGAGCCCCACCGTCACGGCGCCGACCGGGAAGACGTCGCAGTGCCCTGCCTCGCGGCCGAGCCTCCACACCTGCTCGACGACTCCTGCAGTGTCTGCGACCGGCTCGGTGTTGGCCATCGCGTGCACGGCGGTGAAGCCGCCCATCGCCGCGGCCAGGGTGCCGGTGTCGACGGTCTCGGCGTCCTCTCGTCCGGGCTCCCGCAGGTGCGTGTGCAGGTCGACCAGCCCGGGCAACGCCACCAGTCCCGCGCCGTCGACGACCTCGGCGCCGTCCTTGGCGAGACCGGATCCGATCGCCGCGATGGTGCCGTCCTCGATGAGCACGTCGGTCGGCTCGCCGCCGAGGATCTCGACGTCGGTGATCAGGTAGTCGGTCACTCTTCTCCTCCGCTGGGGGTGCTGTCGGGTCCGCCGATGGCCGGCTGGGAGCCGCCGAGCAGCAGGTACAGGACGGCCATCCGGACCGCGACGCCGTTGGTGACCTGCTCCACGATCACCGAGCGGTCGGAGTCGGCGACGTCGGCGGTGATCTCCATGCCGCGGATCATCGGGCCGGGGTGCATCACGATCGTGTGGTCCTGGAGGATGCCCATCCGCCGCCCGTCGAGGCCGTAGCGCCGGCTGTACTCGCGGACCGTCGGGAAGAAGGCCGCGTTCATCCGCTCCTTCTGCACGCGCAGCATCATCACCACGTCGGCCTTGGGCAGGACGGAGTCGAGGTCGTAGGAGGTCTCGACACCCCAGCCGTCGACGCCGTAGGGCAGCAGGGTGGGCGGGCCGACCAGGGTCACCTCGGCGCCGAGGGTGCGCAGCAGCAGTGCGTTGGAGCGGGCCACCCGGCTGTGCAGCACGTCCCCGACGATCGCGACCCTGCGCCCGTCGAGGTCGCCGAGGTGGCGCCACATCGTGAACGCGTCCAGCAGGGCCTGGGTCGGGTGCTCGTGGGTGCCGTCGCCAGCGTTGACGACGCTCGAGCGCGACCAGCCGGCGTTGGCCAGCAGGTGGGGTGCGCCGGAGGCCCAGTGCCGGACGACGACGGCATCGGCGCCCATGGCCTCGAGGGTGAGCGCGGTGTCCTTGAGCGACTCACCCTTGCTCAGCGACGAGCCCTTGGCGGAGAAGTTGATGACGTCGGCGGAGAGCCGCTTGGCCGCGGCCTCGAAGGAGATCCGGGTGCGCGTGGAGTCCTCGAAGAACAGGTTGACGATGGTGCGTCCGCGCAGTGCCGGCAGCTTCTTGATCGGCCGGTCGGCCAGCGAGCGGAGCTCCTCGGCGGTGGCCAGGATCAGCTCGGCATCGTCGCGGGACAGGTCGCCCGCGCTGAGCAGGTGCTTCTTCACAGGGCTTCTCCTTCGGCCACGTGTCCGGCGTCGGGGCCATGGGTCGAGATGACCACGGCGTCCTCGTCGTCGAACTCGGCGAGGTGGACCGAGACCTTCTCGACCAGTGAGGTCGGGAGGTTCTTGCCGACGAAGTCGGCCCGGATCGGCAGCTCGCGGTGGCCGCGGTCGACGAGCACGGCGAGCCGGACGGCCCGCGGCCGACCGAGGTCGTTCATGGCATCGAGCGCAGCCCGGATGGTGCGCCCGGAGAAGAGCACGTCGTCGACGAGCACGACGACCTTGCCGTCGATCCCGTCGGTCGGGACCTCGGTGCGCATCAACGTCCGCGCCGGACGCAGCCGGAGGTCGTCGCGATACATCGTGACGTCGAGTGAGCCGACCGGCACCTCGATGCCCTCGACCGCGCTGATCTTGTCGGCGACGCGCTGGGCCAGCGGTACGCCGCGGGACGGTATGCCGAGCAGCAGGAGCCCAGCGGCGCCCTTGTTGCGCTCGAGGATCTCGTGCGCGATGCGGGTGAGAGCGCGGGAGACGTCACGCGCATCCATCACCGTGGACTGTGCCGAGGGACGGGGCTGTTGTGCATTCTGTTGGGCGCACACGAACTCGCGTGACCTCCTTCTCCGCCTCACAGGACGGCTCGTTAAAGGATGTCGATCGAGCGCGACTCTAGCAGGCGCCCCTGCGCCCAGCACCTCCGAGCACGCCGTGTCCCGCCCCCCGGACAACCCCGTCGATCACGCGGTCAGGACAGGTCCTTGACCGCCTCCTCGACCGCCCGGTGGAAGGTCGGGTAGGCGTAGATCATCGTGCGGAGCGTCTCCACCGGCACTCGGGCGTGGACCGCGGTGACCAGCATCGAGAGCACCTCGCCGCCGTAGGGGCCGACCACCGTGGCCCCGACGAGCACACCCCGGTCGGCGTCGGCGACGAGCTTGATCAGACCCTCGGCGCCATGGATCCACCCGCGGGTGGAGGCGCTGAGATCGGTGGTGCCCGTCTGCACGGACAGCCCGGCCTCTCGTGCCTGCTCCTCGGTCATCCCGACCGAACCGACCTCGGGATCGGTGAAGGTCACCCGGGGCACCGCGTGGTAGGCGGCCTCCGGTCCCTCCTGGTCGAGGATGTCGCGGACGGCGATCGCCGCCTGATACATCGCGACGTGCGTGAACGCGCCCTTGCCGGTGATGTCGCCGATGGCCCAGAGGCCGCCGTCGGTCGCGTCGGTGACGCGCATCCTGCCGTCGACGGCGAGGGAGCGGGCCGACTCGTCGACGCCGACGTCCCCGAGGCCGATGCCGGTGAGGTTGGGACGCCTCCCGGCCGCGACCAGGAGCCGCTCCGCGTGCAAGGTCTGGTCCCCCGCGGTGACCGCGAAGGTGCCGTCGGCGTACTCCACGCGTTCGACGGTGATGTCGCTGAGCACCTGGATGCCCTCGCGCGCGAACACATCGGTGACCGCTCTGCTGGCCTCGGGCTCCTCGGGGGCGAGGATCCGCGGTGCCACCTCGAGCACCGTCACCTGGGTGCCGAAGCGCGCGAAGGCCTGGGCCATCTCCGCCCCGATCGCACCGCCGCCGAGCACGATGAGCGAAGCAGGAGCCGCCTCCACCTTGACGGCCTCACGGTTGGTCCAGAACGGCGTCTTGTCCAGCCCGTCGATCGGTGGCGCCGACGGATCGGTGCCGGTGTTGAGCAACACACCGCGCCGCGCTGTGTAGGTCGCGCCGTCCACCTCGACCGTGCGCGCACCGGTCAGGCGCCCCTCGCCGCGGACGAAGGAGACACCGGCCTCCACGAGGCGGTCGACCGCGACCTGGTCGTCCCAGTCGCTGGTGGCCTCGTCGCGGATCCGGGTGGCCACCGGGCCCCAGTCGGGCGTCACCGTCGCCGCGCCGGCTCGCCCGTCGACCCGTCGCGCCTCAGCCAGCACGTCGGACGCACGCACCATCATCTTGCTCGGGATGCAGCCGTAGTAGGGGCACTCGCCACCGACCAGGTGACGGTCGACGGCGACCACCTCGAGCCCGGCCCTCGCGAGGTCGGCGGCCGCCGACTCCCCTCCTGGACCCAAACCAACCACAACGACATCGACCTCATGGGCACTCATGCCCGCCAGCCTGTCACGCCGGGCCACGGGACCGAAGCGTTTGGCCCGCGTCCTAGATTCATGACATGACTTCCTTCCCCCAGCACTCGGTGACCCTGCCCAGCGGAGCGGCGATGCCGCTCCTCGGCTTCGGGACCTGGCAGATCGAGGGCGACGACGCTGTCACCGCGACCACAGCTGCCCTGGAGGCGGGATACCGCCACCTCGACACCGCCACGGTCTACGGCAACGAGGCCGAGGTCGGGCGCGCCCTCTCCGAGAACGGGGTGGCGCGTGAGGAGCTCTTCGTCACCACCAAGTGTCCCCCTGACCGGGGCGGCCGGGAACGCGAGACCCTCGAGCAGAGCCTGGAGAGCCTGGGGACCGACCACGTCGACCTGTGGCTCGTGCACTGGACGGCCGATTCGGCCGGCGAGCGAGCGACGATGTGGGAGGCGTTCGTGGCCGCGCGCCAGGAAGGACTGGTGCGCGACATCGGGGTCAGCAACTACTCCCCCTCCCAGATCGACGCGCTCGTCACCGCCACCGGTGTGCTCCCGGCGGTCAACCAGATCAAGTGGAGCCCGCTGCTCTACGACCCCTCGACAGTGTCCGCTCACCACGAGCGCGGGATTGCCCTGGAGGGCTACAGCGCCCTGCGCGGCGGGACCCTGACGGATCCCGTCATCACCGGGATCGCTGAGCGCCTCGGCCGCACCCCGGCCCAGGTGATCATCCGCTGGCACCTCCAGCACGGCACCATCGTCATCCCCAAGTCGGCCCAGCCCGAACGCATCCGTGCCAACGCAGAGGTCGACGAATTCGAGCTGAGCGACGAGGACATGGCCGCGCTGGACGGCCTCGGCGGCTGACCTGTCCGAGACGTCGCCCAGCACGAACACGGTGTGAGTGGAGCCGCCATGCATCAGGAGGCGGTCGGCTGTCTCTTCCCTTGAAGAGATGCCTCACATCGTGAAGGAGGTGACGACGATGACGACCGAACGTCATGCCTGGACATCGCTCCAGGCCGCCCCCCGACCGCCCGAGGCCACCTGCGGCTGCGGCCAGGACCTGGACACCTGCTCCGGTCGACACTGCCCCCGCTGCGGTACGTCGATCGCCTGCCGTGCCGCGTGAGGCCCTGCCTTGTCGCCGCCGGTGTCGTCGACATCTCCTAGGGTGGGGCCATGACGGGCTCGCCGATCCGGCTCCACATGTGGAGCGGGCCGCGCAACCTGAGCACGGCGATGATGCGGTCGTGGGAGAACCGGCCCGACACGGTCGTGGTCGACGAGCCGTTCTATGCCGCCTTCCTGGCGCGCACCGGAATCGACCACCCCGGCCGCGAGGACGTGCTGACCTCGCAGCCCACCGTCGAGGCCGACGTCCTGGCGTCGCTCGAGGGACGGCTGCCGGCGGACCGGTCGGTGCACTACGCCAAGCAGATGACCCATCACCTCGCCCCGGACGCCGATCTCGCCTGGACCCTGCGCTTCCACAACGTGCTGCTCATCCGCGACCCCGCCGAGGTGGTTGCCTCCTACATCAGGTCCCGCGAGGCGTGCGAGCCCGACGACATCGGGCTGCTCCAGCAGGTGCGCATGGTCGACTTCTGGGACGCCCATGACGCCACCCCCCCGATCATCGACGCGGGCGACTTCCTGCGCGCCCCCGAGGAGCACCTGCGCTGGCTGTGCGACTGGCTCGGGATCGACTTCACCGAGACGATGCTGTCCTGGCCGGCAGGCCCGCGCGAGACGGACGGCGTGTGGGCGAAGCACTGGTATGCCGCCGTCCAGGCGTCGACCGGCTTCGAGCCGTGGCGACCACGCCGGATCGACCTCGACGAGCACGACGCAGCCGTCGCCGAGACGTGTCGGCCGGCGTACGACGGGCTGCACGAGCGGCGCCTGCAGCTACGTCCCGTCTAGCACGAGAACTGTCGGCTGTGCCTCCTAGCCTGGAGCTACCCATCCAGGCAGGAGAGACCCATGGACTTCAGGATCGAGCTCGTCCCGCTCGCCGTCGCCGACGTCGACCGCTCGGTCGCCTTCTACGGCGACCAGGTCGGCTGGCACATCGACCACGACCAGGTGGTCTCCCCCGACCTGCGCTTCGTGCAGGTCACGCCCCCCGGGTCGGCGTGCTCGATCTGCTTCGGCGTCGGGCTGGAGATGATGCCCGCGGGGTCCTCGCAGTTCATCCAGGTCGTCGTCGAGGATGCCGACGCAGCGCTGGCCTACCTGCGCGAACGCAACGTCGACTGCGAGGGCGTCGACGAGCAGCCCTGGGGGCGGTTCGTGCGCTTCGACGACCCCGACGGCAACCGCTGGGCGCTGCAGCAGATCGTCATCCCCGGCAGCTGACCCGTCCATCGCGGCCGCTTCCCGCAGCAGCCTGACGGTTCCCGGAGAGAACGTGCCACGGGGAGTGTGTGATCACCACGGGACCGTGGTGATCACTCACCCTCACGCCGTCAAGGCAGGCTTGTCCCGGAGGATGCTCCCGAGCACCCCGTTGACGAAGGCGGGCGAGTCGTCGGTGGACAGGTCGCGCACGAGGCTCATCGCCTCGCTCACGGCGACGGCGTCGGGGACGTCGTCGACGAAGAGCAGCTCGAGCACGCCGAGGCGCAGCACGTTGCGGTCCACCGCCGGCATCCGCTCCAGGCTCCAGCCCTGCGCATAGGTCGCGATCAGCTCGTCGATGCGCGCCTGGTGCTCGGAGACCGCCCGGATCAGCCTCACGGTGTACTCGTTCACCGGCGGCTCGGCCGCGATCACCCTGTCGTCGAGGGTGTCCCCCAGCGGGAGACCACGCACCTCGCACTCGAAGAGGATGTCCAGAGCCCGCTTGCGGGCCTTCGAACGCGCGGCCATCAGACCACCGATCCGGCGACGGGGTCGGTCGCCCGGCGGAGGACCGGGTCGCTCGTCACGGGGTCGGTCACTGGGAGACGCGGCCCAGGTAGCTGCTGTCCCGGGTGTCGACCTTGATCTTCTCGCCGGTGGTGATGAAGAGCGGCACCGAGATCTCGTGGCCGGTCTCGAGCCGGGCGGGCTTGGTGCCGCCGGTGGAACGGTCACCCTGGAGACCGGGCTCGGTGTAGTCGACGAGCAGCTCCACCGAGGCGGGCAGCTCGATGTAGAGCACGCGTCCGTCGTTGGTCGCCACGATGGCGTCCTGGTTCTCGAGCAGGAAGTTGGTGGCGTCACCGACGATCTCCGGCGCGACCTCGGTCTGCTCGAAGGTCGAGACATCCATGAAGACATAGCTGGTGCCGTCGTTGTAGAGGTACTGCATCGTGCGCTTGTCGACGTTGGCGATGTCGACCTTCACGTCGGCGTTGAACGTCTTGTCGACGGTCTTGCCCGACTCGATGTTCTTCAGCTTGGTGCGCACGACCGCGCCGCCCTTGCCGGGCTTGTGGTGCTGGAACCAGATGACCGACCAGAGCTGGCCGTCGAGGTTGAGCACCATGCCGTTCTTGAGGTCGTTGGTCGTCGCCATGCGCAGTCGTAGCCTTCGGTCGAGTCGGGTGGGCCGCCGTCCGGCAGCAGCCGCCCAGTCTAGGCCAACGCCGCAGCCGCTCCGAAATCCGCGAGCGGTCCTCAGCGGCCTGCGAGGTGGGCCAGTGCCTGGCGGTAGCCGTCGATCCCCTGCCCCGTGATCACGGTGGCGGCGTACGGCGAGATGACGGACGTGTGCCGGAACTCCTCCGGTCGGCTCGCGGGGTCTGAGATGTGCACCTCGATCATCGGCGCCTCGAGCTGCGCGCACGCGTCGAACAGGGCGAACGAGTAGTGCGACCACGCGGCCGCGTTGAGCACGACCGGCGTCGCCTCGTCGGCGGCCACATTGAGCCAGTCGAGCAGCTCACCCTCGTGGTTGGTCTGCCGCACCTCGACCTCGAGGCCGAGCTCACGGCCCCACATCACGCACAGGTCGGACAGCTCGGTGTGCGTGGTGGTGCCGTAGATCTCCGGTTGCCGGCGTCCGAGCCGGCCCAGGTTGGGCCCGTTGAGCACCAGCACCTTCATCGACGTGCCCCTGCCACAGGAACGATCTCGGCGAAGGCCGCGGTGAGCAGGGCCGGGTCGGGGGCTGTCATCACCGCCGGGCGTGCCAGACCATCCAGCACGACGAAGCGGAGCTGGTCCCCGCGAGACTTCTTGTCCAGCTTCATCGCCTCGTGCAGCTGGCCCCACGGTGCCTTGCCGCTGTAGGAGGTGGGCAGGCCGACGAGCTCCAGCACCGAGCGGTGTCGTTCCGCGGTGGCGTCGTCCAGGCGCCCTGCCATCCGGGCCAGCTCTGAGACGAACGTCATCCCGATCGCGACCGCCGCACCGTGCCGGAACTGGTAGCGCTCGGCCTTCTCGATCGCGTGCCCGAGGGTGTGGCCGTAGTTGAGCGACTCCCGACCCGGGTGGCTCGCGTTCCCGCCGGTCTCCCGCAGATCCCCGACCACGACGTCGACCTTGACCCGGATGGCGCGTTCGACCAGCTCGCGCAGCAGCGGCGACGTCGGGTCGACGGCCGCGATCGGGTCGCTCTCGACGAGGTCGAGGATCTCCGGGTCCGCGATGAAACCGCACTTGATCACCTCGGCGAGGCCGCTGATCAGCTCGTTGCGCGGCAGTGACCCCAGCGTGGCGAGGTCGCACAGGACACCGGCTGGCTCGTGGAAGGCACCGACGAGATTCTTGCCCTCGGTGGTGTTCATCCCGGTCTTGCCACCCACTGCCGCATCGACCATCGCGAGCAGCGTCGTCGGCAGGTGGACGACCTTGACCCCGCGCAGCCAGGTGGCCGCGACGAACCCGCCCATGTCGGTGGTCGAGCCCCCGCCGACGGTGACCACGGCGTCGGAGCGGGTGAAGCCGGTCTGGCCGAGGACCTGCCAGCAGAACGACGCCACCGGCGCCAGCTTGGCCTCCTCACCGTCGGGGATCTCGATCCCATGGGCCTCGTAGCCCTGGTCGACGAGGTCCTGGCGGATCGCCTCCCCGGTGGCGGCGAGTGCCCGCGGATGGATGACCGCGACCCGTCGTACGCCCTCGCCGAGCATCCGCGGCAGCTCACCCAGGAGCCCGGTTCCCACGACCACGTCATAGGGGGAGGCACCGCGGACCGGCAGGGTCGTGCGCTCGTCGTGCTCGGTCATCGTGTCTCCGCCTCCAGCTTCTCGACAGCTTCGGCCACCTCGACGGCCACCTCATCGGGGGTCCGGCCGTCGGTGGCGACCTGGACGGTGGCCAGTGCCCGGTAGATCGGCAGTCGCTCGTCGAGCAGCGCCTTGACCCGGGCACGCACGTTGCCGAGCAGCAGCGGACGTCCGATCCCGAGCCCCACCCGCTTCACTGCGTCCGACAGCCCGACGTCGAGGAACACCACCCGGTGCCCGGCGAGCGCCGTCCGGGTGCCCTCGTCCAGCACGGCTCCGCCGCCGAGCGCGAGGATGCCGTCGTGGTGGGCCAGCGCGTCGGCCACCGCGGCTCGCTCGAGGAGGCGGAAGTGGTCCTCACCGTCGTCGATGAAGATCTCGGAGATCTGCCGACCCTCGGCGGACTCGATGTCGACGTCGGTGTCTCGCACGCTGACGCCCCACCGGGCGGCCAGAAGGGCGGCGACGGTGGACTTGCCGGCACCCATCGGCCCGACGAGCACCACGCGGGGTCCGGCCACGCGACCGCTCACCGGTACCTCAGCGTGTCGAGGTAGCCCTCGACGTTGCGCCGGGTCTCGGTGACCGAGTCCCCACCGAACTTCTCCAGCACGGCCTCTGCGAGCACGAGCGCGACCATCGCCTCCGCGACGATGCCGGCAGCCGGTACGGCGCACACGTCGGATCGTTGGTGGTGGGCGACCGTGGCCTCGCCCGTGGCGACGTCCACCGTGCGCAGTGCACGCGGCACGGTCGCGATCGGCTTCATCGCGGCACGCACCCGGAGCGCCTCGCCGGTGGACATGCCCCCTTCGGTGCCCCCGGACCTGCCGGACGTACGCCGGAGCCCCTCGTCGGTCCCCACGATCTCGTCATGTGCCAGCGAGCCAGGGGTCGCAGCGAGCTCGAAGCCGTCGCCGACCTCCACGCCCTTGATCGCCTGGATGCCCATCAGCGCCGCCGCCAGCTTGGCGTCGAGGCGCCGGTCCCAGTGCACGTGGGAGCCGAGGCCGGGGGGCAGGCCGTGCACGACGACCTCCACGACCCCGCCGAGGGTGTCGCCGTCCTTGTGGGCCTGGTCGATCGCCGCCACCATCTGCTTGCTGGTGTCGGGGTCCAGGCACCGCACCGGGTCCTCGTCGAGGTAGCCGACGTCCTCCGGCAGGGGCACCGACCCCGACGGTGCCTCGACGGGCCCGAGACCGACAACGTGGGAGACGACGCGGGCACCGGTCGCCTGCTCCAGGAAGGCCGACGCGACGGCGCCCAGGGCCACCCGCGCCGCCGTCTCGCGGGCTGAGGCTCGCTCGAGGATGGGGCGTGCCTCGTCGAAGGAGTACTTCTGCATCCCGACCAGGTCGGCGTGACCGGGGCGGGGGCGGGTCAGGGCCGCATTGCGGGCCAGTGCCTCCAGCTCGACGGGATCGACGGGATCGGCCGACATCACCTTGTCCCACTTGGGCCACTCGGTGTTGCCGATCCGGATGGCGACAGGGCTGCCCAGCGTGCTGCCGTGACGCAGACCGCCGATGACCTCCACCTCGTCGAGCTCGAACTTCATCCGCGCACCACGGCCGTAGCCGAGGCGGCGGCGCGCCAAGGCATCGCGGATGTCGCCCGACGTCACCGAGACGTGGGCGGGCAGTCCCTCCAGGACGGCGACCAGGGCAGGGCCGTGGGACTCGCCCGCGGTGAGCCAACGCAGCATGCGCTCAGTCTTTCACGCAGGTGCGCGCGGCCGATCAGGCGTACCAGGCCCCGACATGGGGACCGATCACGACGCCGAGCACCGCCCCGACCAGCATGAAGGGGCCGAACGGGTAAGCCTTGCGGCTGAAGATCCGCAGGCCCGCCAGCATCAGACCACCGACCGCACCCAGCACGAACCCGATCCAGAGCCCCACGATCAGCTCGCCCCAGCCCAGGTAGCCCAAGGCGATGCCCAGGACTCCTGAGAGGCGTACGTCTCCGTAGCCCATGCCTTTGGGGTAGATGAACCACAGCACGAAGAACAGCCCGCCGGCGGCAACCCAGCCAAGGACCGCCCCGAGGAGTCGGCTCCAGTCGCCCTCGGCCCAGGCCGCGACGACCGCGAGCGACGCGACCACGCCGTACGACGGCGCGATCACCCGGGTCGGTAGCCGCCGGGTGCGCCAGTCGACGACGGCCAGCGCCACGCCGACGGGCACCAGGTAGAGCAGGAACATCAGCGCAGGAGACCAGCCGACCGCTCCACCGAGGAGCCCGGCGACGACCGCACCGGCCAGGCTGGACCCGGCGCGCAGGCCGCGGCTCCTGGCGATGTCGGCGTAGAGCTCCTTGACCTCGGCCTCGTCCCCAGGGCCGTCGAGCTCGCCTGTCGGGTGGTCGAGCTCCCCTGTCGGGTGGTCGCTCCCTGTCGGGTGGTCGAGCTCCCCTGTCGGGTGGTCGAGCTCCCCTGTCGGGTGGTCGAGCTCCCTGTCGGGTGGTCGAGCTCCCCTGTCGGGTGGTCGAGCTTGTCGAGACCACCGGGCACCGGCTCAGACTCGGGCTCAGCCTCGGGGTCCGGCTCGGGGATGCGGGCGATCAGCGTCGGCACGGCCTGGCCGATGACCAGCCCGTAGAGCGCGCAGGCCAGCGCCGTCCCCGCCTGCCAGGTCTCCGCCGCCATGCGACCGGAGCCTAGGCCATCGAGGTGCGCATCCAGGGCGTACGGTGGGGGAACACCTCCTCCCTGGACCCCGGCGGCGGCGCGCGACCCAGGGAGAGCGTCATGAGTCTTGTCAGATCCACCCCGCCTGCCACCGGCCAGCCGGCTCGCAGCGGCTACGCCGAACTCGCCAAGGAGCTCCGCGACCTCGGCCTGTTGACCACGAGGCCCTGGTTCTATGCCCGCCTGATCACCCTCAACCTGCTCGCGCTGGCGCTCGTGGTGGCCGTCATGGTGCTGGTCCGCGACTCCTGGTGGCTGATCCTCCTGGGCGGCGTGTTGGCGGTCGTCTCCGCGCAGATCGCGTTCGTGGGCCACGACGCCGGTCACCGTCAGGTCGCCCGCGGCGCACGGTCGGCCCGCCTTCTCGGCCTGCTCCACGGCAACCTGCTCAACGGCTTCAGCTACGGGTGGTGGGTGGCCAAGCACAACGCCCACCACGCCCACCCCAACGACCTCGACCGCGACCCCGACGTCCACGTCGGCGCCCTGGTCTTCGATGCCGACCAGGGCGCGCTGCGCCGAGGCGTCGCAGGGTGGATCACCCGCCACCAAGCATGGCTGTTCGCCCCGATGACGCTTCTCGAGGCGTTCAGCCTCCACTTCTCCAGCATCCGCGCGCTGGCGCGACCCGGGATGCGTGACCGTGGTCCCGAGGCGCTCCTCCTGACCGTGCACGCGGTGGCCTATGTGACCCTCGTGATCACGACCATGACCTGGCTCCAGGGCGCCGTCTTCGTGATGGTCCATCAGGGGGTGCTCGGGCTCTACCTAGGGTTCTCCTTCGCACCCAACCACAAGGGGATGCCGGTGCTGTCGGAGGAGCAGGCCGCCGATCCCCTGCTCCGCCAGGTGCTGACCAGCCGCAACATCCGCGGCGGCCAGCTCACCGATGCGGTGCTCGGTGGCCTCAACTACCAGATCGAGCACCACCTCTTCCCGAGCATGCCCCGCCCCAACCTGCGCAGGGCCCGCCCGGTCGTGCAGCGGTTCTGCGAGAGCAACAGCGTCGCCTACCTCGAGCTGTCGGCGGCTGCGTCCTACCGCGAGGTGCTGCGACACCTGCACGCCGTGGGACGTGGGCTCCGAGAGCCCCTCGACGCCTGAGTCGGTGATCCGGCCGCGGCGCCCCGATCCGAGCGACCGAGTGCTGCGGGCAGGACGGCTAGCGTTCCGAGAGCGCCTGAGCACCCGCTGAACGCATCGCGGCCACCGGGGCGGCATGACCCGTCATCAGCTCGATCTGCGCCGCCGCCTGATGGACCAGGAGGTCGAGCCCGGTCACCACGACGAGCCCCCTCTGCTCCGCGCGCACCGCGAGGGGCGTGGGCCACGGGTCGTAGACGACATCGAAGACGACGCGGACGCCCTCGACGAGGGCCAGCACCCCCGCATCCTGACCGGTGGCCGGAATCGTGGAGACGAGCACGTCGGCAGCGGGCAGGTCTTCTCCCAGGACGGCGACCTCGAGGTCCGGTGGCGACGGGTGCCGCGCCACGGCGGCCAGCGTCTCGGAGGCGCGTCCGCGATCCCGCACGGCCATCGTCGCGCGGGAGCAGCCGAGGTCGGCCAGGCCGAGGAGCACCGAGGCGGCGGTGGCGCCCCCGCCAAGGACTGTCACCGAACCCACCGGGCCGCCGTAGCGCTCCAGGAGCGCCGCCGAGACGCCTTGGATGTCGGTGTTGTGGCCCTGCCTGCGGCCCTCCTCCAGCACCACGGTGTTGGCAGCTCCGGACATCTCCGCGCGGTCGGACACAGAGTCCAGCAGGGGCATCACGGCGCGCTTGAGAGGCATCGTGAGCGAGAGACCCCGCCAGGAGTCGTCGAGGTCCTCGAGGAAGCCTGCGAGCTCGTCCTCGCACACCTCGTAGGCGTCGTACTCCCAGTCCAGCCCCAGCGCGGCATAGGCAGCACGATGCAGCCGCGGCGACAGCGAGTGCCCGATCGGGCTCCCGAGCACGCCGCACCGGACGGTCCTCACGACCCGCTCAGCACCGGTCGGAGCTGTCGCAGTACTCCGCCAGCTCGACATTCTTGAAGCGCAGGAACTCGTCGTAGTCGTCGGTGAACTTCGTCTGCCCCGTGTCGAGGTTGACCGTCACGTAGTAGACCCACGGCCCCTTGGTCGGATCGGCGGCGGCCTCGATGGCCGCGTCACCCGGGGACTCGATCGGCCCCGGCGGGAGACCGGGGTACTTGCGGGTGTTGTACGGCGAGTCGACGTCGAGGTCCTCGGTGGTGAGCGCCAGGCCCAGGTCCCGCCCGAGGGCGTAGTTGACGGTCGCGTCGATCTGGAGGAGGCCGGCCGTCGCATCGGTCTCGAGCCGGTTGTAGATCACCCGGGCGACCTTGCCCCGGTCCTGGTCACGGTTGGCCTCGGACTCGACCAGGCTGGCAATGGTCATCAGCTCTGCCGGGGTGTAGCCGAGCTGCTCGGCAGCACCCTCGAGATCGGCCTCCTCGGCAGCCTGCCGCCAGCGGTCCACCATGGCGGAGAGCATGTCGACCGGCTTGTCCTTGGGCCCGAAGGCATAGGTCGCGGGGAAGAGATAGCCCTCGGCGTTGCCCTTCGCGTAGGGCGGCAGACCTAGGCCGGAAGGCTCGTCGAGCTGGCGCCGGAACTGCTTGGCAGTGAAGTCGGTCTCCTTCGCCAGCACCTCGACGACCTGCTCGACCCGGAGCCCCTCGGGGATCGTGACGCCTGTCTGGATCAGGTTCGCGGGGTCGACGAGCACGTCGAGCGCCTCGGCTGCCGGCATCTCCTTCTGGAGCTCGTAGTAGCCCACCTGGATGCCGGTCGAGCCGGGGTTGACCCGAGCCGCGTCCGTGAATGCCTCGAGACTCGCCACCACGCCCTCGTCCACGAGCTGGCTGCCGATGTCGGAGGCGTTGTCACCCTCTTGCACCTCCACCAGCACCGAACCGGTGCCCGGGCCTGCGAAGTCCTCGGGGTCGCTGAACCGATCCTTGAGCGCATCGATGCCGGTCGAGGCCCCCCAGTAGAGACCGCCCGCCAGAACGGCCAGCAGAACCAACAGGGCCAGGCAGCCCAGCCCGCGCCGAGGCCGGCGCGCGCGATGCGAGGTGAGTGCGATGCCGACTTCGCTCAACGGTTTGGTTCACACCTATCCATGGCCGGGCCCCGTGTCGTGCGGGACGGCGACGATCTCCCCCGGTGCCGTCCCGGTGCTGCGTTCGGTCTCGAGAGCATTCTGCAAGATGACGACCGCTGCGGCCTGATCGACCACGGCGCGTCGCTTCTTCCCCTTCTTACCCTGTTCACGCAGAATCGCCTCGGCGGAGACAGTACTGAGTCGTTCGTCGCACAGCCGCACCGGGATCGGCGCGAGCGCCACGGCGATCGACGCAGCGAAAGCGCGGACCTTGACCGCCGCGGGACCCTCGCCGCCGGAGAGGCTGCGAGGAAGGCCGACGACGACCTCCACCGCGGCCTCCTCCGCGGCGAGCCCGGCCAGGCGCGCGAGGTCGCCCGCACCCCGCGCGAGCGTCTCGACCGGGGTGGCGATCAACCCGGACGGGTCGGACCGGGCTACCCCGATCCGCACCTCTCCGACGTCGACGCCGAGCCGCACTCCGGGGCGCATCAGCGGTGCGTGGCCGCCCTGCCGACGGCATGCTCGACCTCGAGCAACGCCTGGTCTGCGTGGCCGAGGTCTGCGCCGCCACCTTGGGCGACGTCATCCTTGCCACCGCCGCTGCCGCCAAGCGCCGTCGCCGCCACCTTGACCAGCGCGTTCGCGGAGATGCCCCAGCCGCGCGCCTCGTCGTTGACGGCCACCACGACAGCGGGCTTGCCGTTGCTGGAGCCGATGATCGCGACCACGGCCGGTGTGCCGGTCGGCATCCGTCCCCGAAGGTCGAGTGCGAGCTTGCGTACGTCGCCCGCACCCGCGCCGTCCACGCGCTGGCCGACGAAGCGCACACCGTAGACGTCTTTGGCTCCGGCGGCGAGGTCGCCCGCGGCCGCGAGCACCTGGCTCATCCGGACCCGCTCGATCTCCTTCTCCGCGGTGCGCAGACGCTCCACCAGGTCGTTGACCCGTTCGGGCAGCTCCTCGGGGCGAGCCTTGAGGGTTTCGCTGAGCTGCGCGACCAGCACGTGCTCACGGGCCAGGAAGCGGTAGGCGTCTCCACCGACCAATGCCTCGACGCGCCGGACGCCGGAGCCGATCGACGACTCCCCCAACAGCTTGATGACGCCGAGCTGGCCGGAGCGGCCGGCGTGGGTGCCGCCACACAGCTCGCGGGCCCAGTCTCCGACCGAGATCACCCGCACCTGGTCGCCGTACTTCTCTCCGAACAGTGCCATCGCCCCGGACTTGACCGCATCCTCCTGCGTCATCGTCTCGGCATGGACGGCCAGGTCGGCCAGCACGAGGTCGTTGACCCGCTCCTCGACGTCGACCATCGCCGAGGCGGGCACGGCGCCGGTGGCGGAGAAGTCGAAGCGGAAGCGTCCCGGAGCGTTCTCCGAGCCCGCCTGCGTCGCGGTCTCCCCCAATGCCTCACGGAAAGCCTTGTGCACCATGTGGGTGGCGGTGTGGGCGCGGCTGATCGATCGGCGGCGCTCGATGTCGACGGAGGACTGCGCGGCCTCGCCGACGCTGATCTCACCGGACAGCACCCGGGCCTGGTGCACGATCATCCCGGTGATCGGCGACTGCACGTCGAGCACCTCGACGCGGGCGCCCCCGGCCAGCTCGATGACGCCCTGGTCGGCGAGCTGGCCGCCGCCCTCGGCGTAGAACGGGGTGCGGTCCAGCACCAGCTCGATCTCGTCGCCCTCGCGCGCGGAGCGCACGCTGGCGCCTTGGGGATCGATGAGACCGCCGACGACTCCCTCGGAGACGATCTCGTCGTAGCCCGTGAACTGCACGGCACGACCGAGCTCGTCGGCCACCGTGCGGTAGGCGCCACCGGAGGCATGCTGTCCCTTCTTCGACCGGGCATCGGCCTTCGCCCGGTCGCGCTGCTCGTTCATCAGCCGGCGGAACTCGCCCTCGTCGACGGCCAGGCCCTGCTCGGAGGCCATCTCAAGCGTCAGGTCGATGGGGAAACCGTAGGTGTCGTGCAGGGCGAAGGCCTTCGCTCCCGAGAGCTGTGCCTCACCGGCACCCTTGGCCTCGGTCGCCGCCAGGTCGAAGATCGACGTGCCGGTGCGCAGGGTCTGCCGGAACGCGTCCTCCTCGGCGTAGGCGACCGTGCTGATCCGCTCCCAGTCGTGGTGCAGGGTGGTGTAGGTCTCCCCCATCTTGTCCCGGCTGATCGGCATCAGCTCGGGCAGCGCCCGGTCCTCGAAGCCGAGGAGACGCATGGAACGAACCGCACGACGCAGCAGTCGACGCAACACATAGCCGCGCGACTCGTTGCCGGGGGTGACGCCGTCGGCGATCAGCATCATCGACGAGCGCACGTGGTCGGCGACGACGCGGAAGCGTACGTCGTCGTCGTGGTGCTGCCCGTAGCGACGACCTGTCAGCTCCTGGGCTCTGGCGATCACAGGCGACATCACGTCGATGTCGTACATGTTGTCCTTGCCCTGCAACAAGAACGCCACCCGCTCCAGACCCATGCCGGTGTCGATGTTCTGCTTCGGCAGCGGGCCGACGATGTCGAAGTCCGTCTTGCTGCGGACAGCGCTGAGCTCCTCCTGCATGAAGACCAGGTTCCAGATCTCCAGCAGCCGGTCCTCGAGCTCGACAGGCATGTCGGGGCCGAGCGCAGCCGGGTCGAAGTCGGGTCCGAGTCCCGGACCGCGGTCGTAGAGGATCTCCGAGCACGGGCCGCCGGGCCCGGGCACACCCATCGACCAGTAGTTCTCCTTCTTTCCCAGCTGCACGATGCGCTCGTGGGGCAGGCCGGTGACCTTCTTCCAGAGCTCGACGGCCTCCGGGTCGTCGGCATAGACGCTCGGGTAGAGGCGGCTCTCGTCGAGACCGAAGCCGCCCTGGTCGAGGGACCCGGTGACCAGCTCCCAGGCGTACCGGATCGCCCCCTCCTTGAAGTAGTCGCCGAAGGAGAAGTTGCCGCACATCTCGAAGAACGTGCCGTGCCTGGTGGTCTTGCCGACGTCCTCGATGTCCGGGGTGCGCACGCACTTCTGGATGCTCACCGCTCGGTCGTAGGGCGGGGTCTCCTGGCCCAGGAAGTAGGGCTTGAAGGGCACCATGCCGGCGTTGACGAAGAGCAGGTTGGGGTCGTCGAGCAGCAACGGGGCCGACGGCACCGCCCGGTGTCCTCGCGCCTCGAAGTGCGCGATGAACCGTCGGCGTACCTCCGCGGTGTCCATCAGTCGTTGCCTTCTCTCTGGTCGTCGGGGCGGCCGCTCTCGTGACCGCTCGTGATCTGCTGCTGGTCCCCATGGAACGCGAGCCCCAGGCGGCTACGCACGTCGTTTTCCTTCTCCGTCATCCCGGCACGCACCTCGTCAGCGAAGAGGTGCAGCCCCAGGGAGAGTCCCGCGAGCCGGTCGGACAGGCCTTCGGGGGTGAGCGCCTCAGCGAGCCTGCGCGCCCGGGCAACGCCGTAGACACCGGCCCCGGCACCGGCGACGAACCAGAGCGCGCGGCTCATGCCGCGTCCTGGTGGAGCGAGCTGGCGCGGAGGTGCCGCTTGGCCTCCTTCAGGTCGCGCTTGCGCTGCTTGCGGGCGCGTCTGACCTCACGCCGCATCTCGAAGGCGATCCGGTTGCGGTTCTCCGGTGACAGGGCGCGGCGCAGCCCGTGTCCGAGCGACACCAGGGTCACCAGGGACTCCCCGAGGGCGACGCTGGCGAAGGCGCCGGGCGGGAGCGACTGCGGCGACGGGGCGTGGCTGATCTCGCGAGAGGCGGTGCCTGCGAGGTCGGGCACACCAGCGGAGGTGATGAGGAACTCCTGTGGGGCCACCGGCGTCGGGGCGACCTGGCGGACCAGCGAGTCCAGTCGCTGCTCGAGGGCGTCGATCTCCTGTCGTGAGACCGCGAGCTCACGCATCAGCCGACCCCGCGCGCGATGGGCGCCGACCGCCACGGCGAGGCCGCCCACGACCGCCACGGCGAGGGCAGCCAACAGCCACCACAGCCCGGAGTCCATGGTCACTGACCCTATCGTGCGGGTGGAGTGCGGGAAGCCGCCCCTCGCACCAGCCGTCGCACCCGCTCCCAGCGTTCCTTGAGGGCAGCCTCCGCCCCCAGGGCGGTCGGCTGGTAGTAGACCGAGTCCTGCACCACGTCGGGCGCGTACTGCTGCTCGGCGATGCCGTAGGGCTCATCGTGGGCGTAGAGGTAGCCCTGCCCGTGCCCGATCTTCTTCGAGCCCTTGTAGTGGGCGTCTCGCAGATGGCTCGGCACCGGCCCGACCTTCCCGGCCTGGACATCGGCGACCGCGGCCGAGATGGCCGTCGTGACTGCGTTGGACTTCGGCGCGAGCGCAAGCGCGATGGTGGCCTGGGCCAGGTTGAGCCGGCCCTCAGGCATCCCGATCAGCTGCACTGCCTGGGCTGCGGCCACCGCCGTCATCAGAGCGGTCGGGTCGGCCAGACCCACGTCCTCGGAGGCCAGGATCACCAGGCGGCGCGCGATGAAGCGGGGGTCCTCCCCGGCTTCGAACATCCGGGCCAGGTAGTGCAGCGCCGCGTCGGCGTCAGAGCCGCGCACGCTCTTGATGAACGCGCTGATCACGTCGTAGTGCTGGTCGCCCTGCCGGTCGTAACGCACCGCGGCCCGGTCCACAGCCTTCTCGGCCGTGCTCAGGTCGACCACGTCGGTCCCGGTGGAGACTGCTGCACCGGCCGCTGCCTCGAGGTAGGTCAAGGCACGGCGCGCGTCGCCGCCGGCGAGGCGCACCAGGTGGTCACGCGCCTGGTCCTCGAGGGTCACTGCACCGGCGAGACCTCGCTCGTCGAGGATCGCATCGCTGATCACTCCCCGGATGTCGTCGTCGGTGAGCGGCTCGAGGGTCAGCAACAAGGAGCGCGACAGCAGCGGCGAGATCACCGAGAAGAAGGGATTCTCCGTCGTCGCCGCGATCAGCGTCACCCAGCGGTTCTCGACCCCCGGTAGAAGTGCATCTTGCTGGGCCTTGCTGAAGCGGTGCACCTCGTCGACGAAGAGGACCGTCTCGCCGCCTCCCCGGGTCAACCGGGACCGGGCGCCGTCGATGGCCGCCCGGACCTCCTTCACGCCGGCTGAGACCGCAGAGACCTCGACGAACTGGCGGTCGGTCTGCCGGGAGACGATCGAGGCGATCGTCGTCTTGCCCGTGCCGGGGGGTCCCCACAGCAGCAGCGACATCGGCTGGTCGCCCTCGACCAGCCGCCGCAGCGGAGCGCCGGGGGCGAGCAGCTGCTGCTGCCCGACCAGCTCCTCGAGCGTCCGTGGACGCATCCTCACCGCCAACGGCGCCGAGGCGTGGGTGTTGCCGGCCAGGGTGCCACCCCCGGTGGCGCCGTCCGACGACCCCGGATCACCCATGTCGAAGAGGCCGTCCATGCCCGCAACCCTAGGTCGCGGGGTCAGGCCTGGTCGTCAGTGCCCCGCCCGTTGCCCCGCCCGTTGCCCCGCCCGTTGCCCTGCTCGTTGCCCTGCTCGCTGCCCTGCTGGTCGGTGCTGTCGCTCGCCTGCGGAGGAGCGGTGTAGGCGCCGCCGGTGCCGGTGTTGGCGCGGTTGACCGTGCCGGTGGGGTTGTCCACGTTGATCCGGTCCGAGGCCGCGGTGTGGCTGGAGAGGTCGGTCCACGTGTCCGCGTAGCCGGGGTTGTCCAGGTCCTCAGCAGACTTGGCGGCCCCGGCGACGTCGTTGCCGTCGCGGTCGACGCCGAGGGCGCTGAGCGTGATAGGCGAGGACGGCTGGTTGCCGTAGGTGCCTGCGAAGTGGCATGCCACCTTGTGCGACTTGCCGATCTGCAGCAGCGGCGGCTCCACCTTGGCGCAGATGTCCTGCGCCATCCAGCAGCGGGTGCGGAACCGGCAACCCGACGGTGGGTTGATCGGGCTGGGCACGTCGCCCTCGAGGCGGATCCGCTCGCGGCGGCCGCCCACCGCGGCATGCTTCACGTCTGGTGCAGCCGAGAGCAGCGCCTGCGTGTAGGGGTGGTGCGGCTGGCTGTAGAGCGTCGCCCGGTCGGCGATCTCGACGATCTTGCCGAGGTACATGACCGCGATCTCCGGGCAGAAGTGCCGGACGACGGCGAGGTCGTGAGCGATGAACAAGAAGGCGATCCCGAACTCCTTCTGCACGTCCTGGAGCAGGTTGACCACCTGCGCCTGGATCGACACGTCGAGTGCGGAGACCGGCTCGTCGGCCACGAGGAGCTTGGGCTGGAGTGCGAGGGCCCGGGCGATGCCGATGCGTTGGCGTTGGCCACCGGAGAACTCGTTTGGATAGCGGTTGTAGTGCTCAGGGTTGAGGCCCACGACCTCGAGGAGCTCGCGCACCCGGTTGAGGACCTGGTTCTCCGGGACCACCTTGTGAACGCGCAGAGGGGTGCCGACGATCGCCCCGACCGTGTGGCGCGGGTTCAGGGAGCTGTAGGGGTCCTGGAAGATCATCTGGATCTCGCTGCGCAGCGGAAGCATCTGCTTGTTGCTCAGGTGGGAGATCTCGCGACCGTCGAACTTCATCGACCCCGCGGTGGGGTCATAGAGCCGGGTGATCAGTCGACCGGTGGTCGACTTGCCGCATCCCGACTCCCCCACGAGGCCCAGGGCGCTGCCGCGCTGCACCTGGAAGGAGACACCGTCGACGGCCTGCACCTGGCCGATCGTCCGACGGATCAGCCCCGAGGACCGCACCGGGAAGTACTTGGTCAGCTTGGACACTTCGAGGATAGGCCCGCCGTCCCCCGAAGCGCTCGGGGCAGGGGTGACGTCCGTGTCGGTCATGGCGTTCATTGTGCTCCTACCGACCTTCCGGTGCGGAATCGTTGGTCCCGGACCCGAACGCCGCCTGTTCGTTGACGATCAGCTCGAGGAGGTCCGGCGCGATCTCGGGCAGCACCTCGGCCTCGTAGATCGAGTTCGAGTCGGCGAGATGACAGCGCTTGAGGTGCTGGGGGCCACGGTTGCCCGGCACCAGGTCGGGAAGCTCGGTGCGGCACAGGTCGCCGGGCACCTTGTCACGGTGCCCACAGCGCGGGTTGAACGCGCAGCCCTCCGGCGGCGAGAGCAGGCTCGGAGGGTTGCCTGGGATCGGGATCAGCCGGGCGTCGGTGTCTCCACTGACGTCGGGAACACTGGAGAGCAGACCCCAGGTGTAGGGCATCTCCGGGTGGGTGAGCAGCTCCTTGGTCGGGCCGTGCTCCACGCATCGACCCCCGTACATCACCAGCACCTCGTCGGCCATCTCGGCAACGACGCCGAGGTCGTGGGTGATGATGATGATCGCGGAGTTGAACTCCCGCTGGAGTTCCTGGAGAAGGTCGAGGATCTGCGCCTGCACCGTGACGTCGAGCGCCGTGGTCGGCTCGTCGGCGATGAGCAGCTTCGGGTCGTTGACCAGCGCCATCGCGATCATCGCCCGCTGGCGCATGCCACCCGAGAACTGGTGCGGGTAGTCATCGACCCTGCCTCGCGCCTGCGGGATACCGACCCGGTCGAGCATCTCGATGGCCTTGGCCCGCGCCTTGGACTTGGAGACGCTGTTGTGGGCGCGATATGCCTCGCTGATCTGCGCACCGATCGAGTAGAAGGGGTGCAGGGCCGTCAGCGGGTCCTGGAAGATCATCGCGACGTCATCGCCGCGGATGCTCTTCATCTGGTTGTTCGTCAGGCCGACGATCTCCTTGCCCTCGACCCTGATCGAGCCAGACATCTGCGTCCGCTTGTAGTCGTGCAGACCCATGATCGCCATCGACGACACGGACTTGCCCGAGCCTGACTCCCCCACGATCCCCAGGGTGCTGCCCTGCTCGAGGGTGTAGCTCAGCCCGGTGACGGCTTGCACGACGCCGTCAGCGGTCGGGAACTGCACGGTCAGGTCGTCGACGACGAGGAAGGGTTCGGTGCCTCTCGAAGCACCCGGCCCGGTACCGGCGGCGTCGGGCTGCTGGCTCGGGGACAGGAGGTTGTCGGTCATGTCAGCCGCACTCTCGGGTCGATCACGCTGTAGATGACGTCGACGAACAGGTTGGCCACCACGATGAACATGGCGGCGATCAGCACGGTCGCGGAGATGATGGGCAGGTCCTTGCCGTTGATCGCGTCGAGCGCGCTGAGACCGATGCCCTGGATGTCGAAGATCCGCTCGGTGAAGATCGTGCCGGCGAGCAGGAAGGCGAAGTCGAGGCCGAAGATCGTCACCACCGGCACGATGGCGGCACGCAGGCCGTGCTTGAGCGTGACTCGCCGTTCAGAGAGTCCCTTGGCCCTGGCCGTGCGCACGAAGTCCTCGTTCAGCGCCTCGATCATGGAGCCTCGGCTGAAGCGCGCGTACTGCGTGGAGTAGGCCAGTCCGAGGATCAGCCAGGCGAGCAGCATGCCCTTGATCCACGCGATCGGCCCCGCATCGATCGGACCGAAGTAGCCGCTCTCGGGGAAGATCGCCCACTGGCTGATCAGGAACAACCAAGCCAGCAGGGCCAGCAGGTAGTAGGGGATGGCATTGATGAACAGGCTCGCTCCCACGATCCCCTTGTCGGCGACCGTCCCGCGTTTACGCGCCGCCAGGATTCCCATCGTCAATCCGATGGTCAAGAACAGCACCGAGGCCCCCAAGGCGATGGACAAGGTCGCTTTGAATCTCTCGAAGAGATACTCGGTCACCGGGATCCGGAGCTTGAAGGAGACGCCGAGGCACGGTGCGGGACATTCGATCCCGATCGAGCCGAGCTTGAACTCGCCGCCGGTGGCGATCTCCTTCATGTACGTCGCGTACTGCTGCACCGCGGGCTCGTCGAGGCCGAGGGAGGTTCGGATGTTCTCCAGCCGCTGCGGTGTGCAGCGAGTCTCCGGGCAGTAGGCCAACGCCGGGTCGGACGGGCCGTACAAGAAGAGGGCGAAGACGGCGATGGAGACGACCAGGAGGACGAGCACTCCCGAGATCAGTCGCCGAAGGATGTAGCCGAACATGAGGCGGGCTCCTCGGTCCGAGGGGTGGGCAGGCGGTGCGGGTGGGAGCGGGCTGATGGGGGGCGGGTCGCCCCGCCCCCCATCAACTCAGACTACTCAGCGCTCAGGTGAGAAGCGCCGTTGCGCTCGCAGGTACGTCACTTGGTGATGTACATCCGAGACATGGTCGGCATGCCACGCACGTTGTCGTTGGCCATGCCGCCCACCTTGGAGCCGTGGATCATCGCGACGCCGCCGTAGCCGGTGACGACCGCGGGGTACTGCTCGGTCTCCATCTTCTCGTCGAACTCGCCCCAGGCCGTGACGGCCTCTTCGGGGGTCAGCTCGTCGAGAATGCGGTTCTGCTCGTCGGTGAACTCCTGGACATCGAAGTTCGCCGGGTTGGGCATGCCCTCGAGGCCCACCAGCTCCGCGGCCCACTGGGCCGGGAACCACGAACCACCGGAAGGCCAGTCCGAGCACCAGCCGCTGGAGCGGACGTTGATCGGGCTGTTGTAGTCGGTGCGGTCCGTGCGGATCGTCTCGACGGTCGACGCGATCGGGGTGGCCTTGAAGCCGCCGGCCTCGAGACCCTTCTTGATGGCGTCCTTGGCCGCAACCGACTGCTCGTCGTCGCTGGCGAAGAGGAACTTGATCTCGTAGTTCTCCTCGCCGGCCTCGGCCAGCAGCTCCTTCGACTTCTCCGGGTCGGTGTTCACGCCACCGATGCCGAGCACGTCGTACTCCTTACGACCAGCCGTGCCCGGGGGCAGGATGGACGTGCCGGGGACCCGGGTGACACCGACGATGTCGCCGGCGGCCTTCCAGGCGTCCTCGTAGGGGTAGGCGTAGCCGATCGCCTTGCGGACGTTGATGTCCTTGATCTTCGTCATGTCGATGTACCACATGAACGTGCAGGGCTGGGTGCCCTTGACCAGGCGCTCGGGCTCGGAGGAGATCTGACGGTAGGACGACGCCGAGACGTTGTCGTAGGTCAGCGTCGTCTGCGCGGAGCCGTTGTCGTTGATGATGATGTTCTCGAGCTTGGCGGTGTCCTGAGCGAACTTGAACTCCCAGCCGTCGACCATCTGGATGCGGCCGGGGTCGGTGTTCGGGTCCCACTGGTCGTTCTTGGTCAGGGTCAGGCTGGTGCCCGCCTTGTAGTCCGCGAACTTGTAGGGACCGGTCGCCAGAGGAGCCTGGCCGTAGGTCTCCGGGTTGTCCTTCGCCTCCGGGATGGCGGTGAAGGCCGGGAAGGACGCGTAGTAGTCCATGTCGGAGAACGGGCGACGCATCTTGATCGTCACGTCGTTGCCGTCGACCTCGACACCGGCGTAGTCGGCGCTGTCCTGGAAGGGACCCTTGTACTTGTCACCGTCGAGGAAGAAGGTGGTCTGGTAGGTCGGGCCGTCCGGGAGCTCCTCGATCGCGAACGAACGCTTGACCGCGTAGGCCACGTCGTCGGCGGTCACGTCGGAGCCGTCTTCGTACTTCAGGCCGTCACGCAGGGTGAAGGTCCACTCGGTGTTGTCCTCGTTGGGACGACCCAGGTCGGTAGCCATGTCCGGGATCAGCTGCATGTCCTTGGACTCCTCGTCGTACGCGTACTGCGTCAACGAGCGGGTCACCAGGTCGGACAGGATCGCGGTGGAGTCCGTGTAGTAGGCCTGGGTCGGGTCCAGGGTGGACGGAGCGACCGAGGTGAGCACGGTGAGCGTGCCACCCTCGCTGGCGTCGTCCGGGATCGGTGCGGGGGCCTCGCGCTCGGCGTCCTTGAACGAGCCGGCGTTGCCGCCCTCGCCCAAGGTCTCCTCTGCGGATGGCGTCCCGCCGTCGGTGCCCGAGTCGTCGCTGCCTCCACCACAGGCAGCGAGCGTCATCATGGCAGCAACGGCGAGGGCCGCGGCTGGTCTCTTCATGCGCATCTAGGTGTACCCACCTCTCTTGGCTGGTCGATGCATCCCACCGGTGTCAGATTCACCGGCGAGTCTTGGGATCGAAGGCGTCGCGTACGGCGTCTCCGAGCAAGTTCAACGCGACCACGAGGAAGAAGACTCCGACCACGGGCGCGTAAAGGTAGAGCGGATAAGTGTTGAAGAACGGCACGGCGGAGTTGATCGTCTGACCCCACGAGGGGATTCCGACCACTCCGATGCCGAGGTAGGCGAGACCGGCCTCGGCCGCGACGAACGCGGGAAGGCCCAGCGAGATCGACACCACGATGGGGGCGATCAGGTTGGGCAGCAGCTCCTTGAAGAGGATCCGCCGGGTCGGTACGCCGATCACGCGCGCGGCCTGGATGAACTCGCGCTCACGCAGGGACAGCACCTCGCCACGCACCAGGCGGGCCAGGGTCATCCAGCCGAACAACGACAACACGGTCAGCAGGGCGGCGAACTGCCAGAATCGCAAGGCGCCTGGCTGGTTGCCGAAGCGGCTCACGATGATCGGTGCCAGCGCCAGGGCGACCAGCAGGAAGGGCAGCGACAAGAAGACATCGACGATGAAGTTGATGACCTTGTCGACCCAGCCACGGCTGAAGCCGGCCAGCAGCCCGATCGTGACGCCGAGCAGGGTCGCCACGACGGTGGAGACCGTCGCAACGGTCAACGAGGTGCGCGCGCCGTAGAGCCAGTCGGCCAGGTTGTCGTGAGCGGTGTTGGGGGCGATGCCCAGGGGCGCCTCCCAGGTGAAGCCGTGGTCCGGAGGGCCCACCAGCGGGAAGTTGAACTGGTCGAGGTCGTTCGAGGGTGATCCCGACCGGAGCTCGACACCGAACATGCGGGTGAGCAGGGGCGCGAAGATCGCGATCAGGATGAACAGCGCGACGATGATCAGGCAGCCCATCGCGATCTTGTCGCTCCTGAGGCGGCCGAGCGCGATCTGCACCGGCGAACGTCCGGCGATCTCTTCCTGGACGACTGCCGGCTCCGTCGGAAGATCGTGTTCCGACATCTCCGTGGGTGAAATCCCCATGGTCACCTTTCTGGTCGAGGCAGGCCCGAGAATCCTCTGTTACATCGCCCTGTAGGGCTGCCCAGACGTGGACCTGGAGCCGAAGTGACTGTAGACGACGGTTGGCCTCGCTTTGGGTGCCAAGCGGTAACGAATTGATACCGACCCCGGAACCCTGGCTGGGACGCCCGCGCACTCGAGCTGTGTGGCTCAGGAGGTGGAGGAGATCTCCTGTGTCGACGGAGGCACCTCGGGCCCGGTGACGGGCACAGCGTCCACGCCCGCCTCCTTGCGCTGGGCGGCGGTGATCGGCGCCGGGGCGGCCGTCAGCGGGTCGTATCCGCCACCTGTCTTGGGGAAGGCGATCACGTCGCGGATGGACTCCGTGCCACTGAGCAGGGCGCAGATCCGGTCCCAGCCGAAGGCGATCCCGCCGTGCGGCGGCGCGCCGTACTTGAAGGCGTTGAGCAGGAAGCCGAACTTCTCCTCGGCTTCGGCCTCGCTGAGTCCCATCACGCCGAACACCCGCTTCTGGACGTCCTCGCGATGGATACGGATCGAGCCACCACCGATCTCGTTGCCGTTGCAGACGATGTCGTAGGCGTAGGCCAACGCCGACCCGGGGTCGGTGTCGAAGGTCTCCAGCGACTCCGGCTTGGGCGAGGTGAACGCATGGTGGACGGCTGTCCAGGCCCCACTGCCCACGGCGACGTCACCAGCAGCCGTCGCCTCGTCGGCGGGCTCGAAGAGCGGGGCGTCGACCACCCACACGAAGCTCCAGGCCGACTCGTCGATCAGTCCCACTCGCCGACCGACCTCGAGCCGGGCGGCTCCCAGGAGCGCCCGTGCGGACTTGACCGGTCCGGCGGCGAAGAAGGCACAGTCTCCCGGCTGGGCGTCCACGTGGGCGGCGAGACCGGCCTTCTCCTCCTCGCTCAGGTTCTTCGCGACCGGGCCACCGAGCTCGCCGTCCTCTCCGAAGAGCACGTAGGCCAACCCCCGGGCGCCGCGCTGCTTGGCCCACTCCTGCCAGGCGTCGAGCTGCTTGCGCGGTTGGGAGGCTCCCCCGGGCATCACCACCGCCCCGACGTACGGCGCCTGGAACACCCGGAACGGTGTGTCCTTGAAATAGTCGGTGCACTCGACCAGCTCCTGACCCATCCGCAGGTCGGGCTTGTCGCTGCCGAAGCGACGCATCGCCTCCGCATAGGTCATCCGGTCGATGGGAGTGGCCAGGTCGTGGCCGACCAGGGACCACAGCGCGCGCAGCACCTCCTCGGCCAACGCGATCACGTCGTCCTCCTCGACGAAGCTCATCTCGACGTCGAGCTGGGTGAACTCCGGCTGGCGGTCGGCGCGGAAGTCCTCGTCGCGGTAGCAGCGCGCGATCTGGTAGTAGCGCTCCAGGCCGCCGACCATCAGCAGCTGCTTGAAGAGCTGAGGGCTCTGCGGCAGGGCATACCAGGAGCCGGGTCGCAGACGTGCCGGGACCACGAAGTCGCGGGCACCCTCGGGTGTGCTGCGCGTCAGTGTCGGCGTCTCGACCTCGACGAAGCCGTGGCCGCCGAGCACCTCCCGGGCGGCACGGTTGACCTCCGAGCGGAGCCGGATCGCGGCAGCTGGGCCGGCGCGGCGCAAGTCGAGATAGCGGTGCGCGAGCCTCGTCTCCTCCCCCACCTCGACGTGCTCATCGATCGGGAAGGGCAGCGGTGCGCTGGCACTGAGCACCTCGACGTCGGTGGCGATGACCTCGACCTCACCCGTCGGCAGGTTGGCGTTCTGGTTGCCGGCCGGGCGGGCGGAGACCTCACCGGTGATCTTGAGGCAGTACTCGGCGCGGAGGTGGTGGGCGACGTCCTCGTCACGGATGACGACCTGCACGACGCCGGACGCCTCGCGGAGGTCGATGAAGGCGACGCCGCCGTGGTCGCGGCGGCGCGCGACCCATCCGGCGAGGGTGACGTTCTGGCCGACGTGGGCTGCCCGCAGGCTGCCGGCGTCATGGGTGCGGATCACGAGAGTTGCTCCTTGATGTTCTGCACGAGCTGGTCGAGCGGGCAGGCGACCTGCTCGCCGGTGGACATGTCCTTGATCTGGGCCTCGCCGGCCTCGAGATCTCGTTCGCCGAGCACGACGGTCAGCGCCGCTCCGGAGCGGTCGGCGCCCTTCATCGCACCCTTGAGACCTCGGCCGCCGAAGGCCATGTCGACGCGCACGCCCGCCCGGCGCAGGTCACCAGCGATCACCGCAGCACGCCGGCGCGCCTCGTCGCCGAGGGAGACGACGTACACCTCCACCCTGGCGGGGTCAGCGACCGTGAGGCCTTCGGCCTGGCAGGCGAGGTAGGTGCGGTCGACACCGAGCCCGAAGCCGATGCCACCGAGGGGTTGGCCCCCGAGCTGCTCCATGAGGCCGTCGTAACGACCGCCACCGCCGATGCCGGACTGGGCACCGAGCCCGTCGTGGACGAACTCGAACGTGGTGCGGGTGTAGTAGTCCAGGCCTCGCACCATCCGCGCGTTGATCTGATACTCGACTCCCAGTGCCTCCAGCACCGCGCGCACTTCGGTGAAGTGCGCGGCACAGGACTCGCAGAGGTTGTCCAGCATGAGCGGAGCCTCACCGAGCTGGGCCTGCACGGCCGCCCTCTTGTCGTCGAGCACGCGGAGCGGATTCACTCGTGCGCGCTCCCGTGTGGCCTCGTCGAGGTCCAGGCCCGTCAGGAACGCCGTGAGCTTCTCCCGATAGGCCGGTCGACATTCCGAGCATCCGAGCGAGGTGAGCTCGAGGCGGTAGCCGCTCAGCCCGAGCGCGCGGAAGCCCTCGTCGGCGATCGCGATCACCTCCGCGTCGAGCACCGGGTCGTCGCTGCCGATCGCCTCGATGCCGACCTGCTGCAGCTGTCGATAGCGACCGAGCTGGGGGCGCTCGGCCCGGAAGAACGGCCCGGCGTACCAGATCTTCGCGGGCAGCTGTCCGCGGTCGAGACCGTGCTCGATGACCGAGCGCATCACGCCGGCCGTGCCTTCGGGACGCAGGGTCAGCGAGCGTCCGCCGCGGTCCTCGAAGGTGTACATCTCCTTGCTGACCACGTCTGTGGACTCCCCCACCCCGCGGACGTAGAGGGCCGTCTCCTCGAAGACCGGCAGCTCGATGTAGCCGTATCCGGCCCTCACGGCAGGGCCGGTGAGGGCATCCCGAACGGCCAGGAACGTGGCGGAGTCGGGGGGGAGGTACTCGGGCACGCCCTTGGGCGCGGAGAGCTGGTCGGACATGGACTAGAGGCCTCTGTTCGGGGCGGACGTCGCCTCACCCTGGGGTTCGGTCCGGATGAGGTCGAGGAGGAACGGGTTGGTGGCGCGCTCTCGGGCGATGCTGGTCTGCTCGCCGTGCCCGGGCAGCACGACCACGTCGTCGGGCAAGGTCAGCACCCGGTCCCGCAGGCTGCGCAACATCGTCGGGTGGTCCCCACCCGGGAGGTCGGTGCGGCCGATTGACCCGGCGAAGAGCAGGTCCCCGGAGAACATCAGCTCCGACGGCTCAGCGGTCGAGCCGTCCCTGGTGGTCGAGCCGTCCCTGGTGGTCGAGCTCGTCGAGACCCCGTACGGCGTCCGGAAGGTCACCGACCCACGCGTGTGCCCCGGGGTGTGGTCGACGAGGAACTCCAGCCCGGCCAGCTCCAGCGTCTGCCCGTCGGCGAGCTCGACGACGTCGTCGGGCTCGGCGAACTCGTGGGTGTCCCCGAGCAGCATCGAAGCGGTCTCCGGCGAGATGCCGGCCATCGGGTCAGTGAGCAGGTGCCGGTCTTCGGGGTGGATCCAGGCGGTGGCGTCATAGCTGCCCGCGACGGGAGCCACGCACCACATGTGATCGATGTGACCGTGCGTCACGAGGACGGACACCGGCTTGAGCCTGTGCTCGCGGACCACCTCGGCCACGCCCTGGGCGGCGTCCTTGCCCGGGTCGATGACCACGCACTCGGCTCCGGGACCGGTCGCGACCACATAGCAATTGGTGCCCCACGGGCCGGCGGGGAAGCCAGCGATCAGCACAACGAGGCTCCTGGGGGTAGGCGGGTGGGGGAACCCCAGGAGCCTACCGAGACGTGTGCGCGGCCCGACAACCGATATCCGCCGGCGTCACGACGGTTATCCGGTTGTGTCCTCATCCTCCCGTGACCCGACGCACCGGCCACTCTAGACTCGCGTGCGTGGTTACGAAGAAGCAGCGTCGGCGCCAGCTCGCCAGGGCCAGCGCCGAGCGTCGCACCGTCCGGCAGACGGCCCACGGCGTACGGCGTCGGCGGCTCCGGCTTGCGGCAACCACACTCGCGGTGCTCGTCGCGGTGACCTTCCTGCTGGTCTGGATCGTCACGCGTGACAGCGACCGCGAGTCCACGGCGAATCCGAGCGCCCTCACCGGCGTCCCGGTCGTCCCGACTCCCCAAGAGGTGACCCGTTGAGCTCCGCCGACCACGAGCAGCCGACCCCGACCGAGCAGGCCGAGCCCGCCCAGGCCGCCGAGCCCACCGAGCCAGCCCAGGCCGCCGAGCCCGCCCAGGCCGCCGAGCCCACCCGAGCCCGCCCAGGCCGCCGAGCCCACCGAGCCCGCCCACCGCCGAGCCCGCCCAGGCCGCCGAGCAGGCCGAGCCCAGGCCGCCGAGCCCGCCGAGCCCCCGGCGGAAGCGGTGCCGGCACCCACGCCCCCACCGGCCCCTGCACCCACGCCTGCATCGGCCCCGACACCGCGACCGCGACCGACGCCGTCACCTCCCCCTGCGAAGCCGGCCAGGACCAAGCCCACGGCAGCCCCCGCAGCGGTGAAGGCCACGGCCGCCTACGACGAGGCCGCCGGGGAGGCAGCGACCTGGGGTCGCGTCGCCGACGACGGCACCGTCTTCGTCCGCACCGCCGACGGCGAGCGGTCGGTGGGACAGATGCCGGACGCCACCCCCGAGGAGGCGATGTCGTTCTTCACGCGCCGCTTCGTCGATCTGGCCTTCGAGGTCGACCTGTTGGAGAAGCGGGTCACCTCCGGGGCGCTCGCACCCGACGAGGCCGCGTCCTCGGTCGGTCAGGTGCGGAGCACTCTCGACGACGCACAGGCCGTCGGTGACCTCGCCGGACTCGAGGCCCGCCTCGATGCCCTGACCGCGACCATCGAGAAGCAACGCGAGAAGCGCAAGGCCGAGCGGGCCCGCAAGCTCGAGCGCGCTCGAGTCGACAAGGAGCGCATCGCCTCCGAGGCTGAGAAGCTGTCCGAGGGCACCGACTGGCGCAACGGCGCCAACCGGATGCGGGACCTCCTGGAGGAGTGGAAGGCGCTGCCCCGCCTTGAGAAGTCCGTCGATGACGCACTGTGGCGTCGCTTCTCGACTGCCCGCACGACGTACACGCGACACCGCAAGGCGCACTTCGGGGAGCTCAACGAGAAGCGTGAAGGCGCTCGCGAGGTCAAGGAGAGGCTCGTCGTGGAGGCCGAGAAGTTGGCCGACTCGACCGAGTGGGGCCCGACCGCAGGAAAGTACCGCGACCTCATGCGCCAGTGGAAGGCGGCGGGTCCCGCTCCTCGGGGTGTCGACGACCAGCTCTGGAAGCGCTTCCGCGGCGCCCAGGACCGGTTCTTCGGTGCGCGCGATGCCGCCAGCGCAGAGCTCGACCAGGAGTTCGCGGCCAACGCCGAGAAGAAGGAGGCCCTGCTCGTCGAGGCAGAGGCACTGGTGCCGGTCACCGACCTGCGTGCCGCCAAGGAGGCATTCCGCGACCTCGCCGACCGCTGGGACGCCGCCGGCAAGGTCCCGCGTGAGCGGATGAAGGAGCTGGAGGGGCGGATGCGGAAGGTCGAGCAGGCCATCCGGGGAGTCGAGGACGACCAGTGGCGGCGCTCCAACCCCGAGGCGCGTGCCCGGGCAGCCGACACCGTCGCCCAGCTGGAGACCTCGATCGCCGACCTGCAGGCCAAGCACGACAAGGCCGTGGCCGCCGGGAACACCAAGAAGGCGACCGAGCACGCCGACGCCATCGAGGCTCGCCGGTCCTGGCTCGCCGAGGCCCAGAAGGCCCTCGAGGAGTTCTCCGGCTGACCCGCCCACTGACCGAGCCCCACCCGGGTGATCGAGCCCCACCCCGGGTGATCGAGCCCCACCCCGGGTGATCGAGCCTGTCGAGATCACTCCCCGGGTGATCGAGCCCCACCCCGGGTGATCGAGCCTGTCGAGATCACTCCTCCACAGCCCACCAACCACCCCTGGCAATCGAGCACCCGAGCGACGAGTCTCGACCGATGCCCTTCACCTACATCGTGCGGTGCGCCGACGGGTCGCTGTACGTCGGCAGCACCCGATTCGACGTCCAGGTGCGCGTGCACCAGCACAACCAGGGAACCGGATCGCGCTACACAGCCTGCCGACGGCCGGTGGAGCTCGTGTGGTGCGCCGAGTTCGACAAGGTCAGCGACGCCTTCGGCTTGGAGAAACAGGTGCAGAACTGGTCACGCGCCAAGCGGATGGCGCTGATCGAGGGTCGTTTCGGGGATCTGCCTGCACTGGCGCGGTCGAGGAGTGGTCTCGACAAGCTCGACCACCCGGGGACGGGATCGACCGAGTCGCGGCCCCCGAACTGACCCACCGCGGGACGTGGTCTCGACAAGCTCGACCACCCGGGGACGGGATCGACCGACGGTCGACGGCTGCCCCGAGAGCTCGACCCACCGCGGGACGTGGTCTCGACAAGCTCGACCACCCGGGGACGGCTCGACCACCCGGGGACGTGGTCTCGACAAGGTCGACCACCCGCGGACGGCTCGGCCACCCGGGGACGTGGTCTCGACAAGCTCGACCACCCGAGGACGGCTCGACCACCCGAGGAAGGCTCGACCACCCGGGGACAGCTCGACCACCCGGGGACGGCTCGACCACCCGGGGACAAGCTCGGCCAACCGGGCGCGAGGGACTACTGCGTGACGCGGTAGGCGTCGAAGACGCCGTCGACCGACCGCACGGCCTTGAGGACGTGACCGAGGTGCTTGGGGTCGGCCATCTCGAAGGAGAACCTGCTCTTGGCGATCCGGTCGCGGGTGGTCGACAGCGAGGCACCCAAGATGTTGACGTGCACGTCGGAGAGCACCTTGGTGATGTCGGAGAGCAGCCGGGCCCGGTCGAGGGCTTCCACCTGGATGTTGACCAGGAACACCGACTGGCCGGTGGCCGCCCACTCCACTTCCACGAGCCGCTGGGGCTGGGAGGTCAGGCTGCTCGCGTTGGTGCAGTCGGAGCGATGGACCGAGACGCCGGCCCCGCGGGTGACGAACCCGAGGACCTCGTCCCCGGGCACCGGGGTGCAGCACTTCGCGAGCTTGACCCAGACGTCGGAGAGTCCCTTGACGATGATCCCGGCGTCGCCGCCGGCGGCGGCCCTGCGGGAGTGCCGCGTCGTGATCTGCACGCCCTCGGCGAGATCCTCGGCCGCGCCCTCCTCGCCCCCGTGGAGGTCGAGCACGCGGCGTACGACGGTCTGGGCGCCGAGGTTGCCCTCGCCGACCGCTGCATAGAGCGCCGAGACGTCGGCGAGACGCATCTCGGTCGCGACGGTCGTGAGCGTGTCGTGCGTGAGCACACGCTTGAGGGGCATCCCCTCCTTGCGCATCAAACGGGCGATCAGGTCCTTGCCCTGCTCGATCGCCTCCTCGCGACGCTCCTTCGTGTACCACTGCCGGATCTTGTTGCGGGCCCGCGGCGACTTGACGAAGCCCAGCCAGTCACGGCTCGGACCCGCGCTCGGGGCCTTGGACGTGAACACCTCGACCACGTCTCCGTTGTCGAGGGTGGACTCCAGGGGCACCAGTCGTCCGTTGACCCGGGCACCGATCGTGCGGTGTCCGACCTCGGTGTGGATGGCGTAGGCGAAGTCGACCGCCGTGGAGCCGGTGGGCAGCGCGATCACGTCCCCGCGCGGAGTGAAGACGTAGACCTCGGCGACGTTGATCTCGAAGCGCAGCGACTCCAGGAACTCCCCCGGGTCCTCGGTCTCCTGCTGCCAGTCGAGCAGCTGACGGACCCAGGCCATGTCCGCGTTGCTCGTGTCGGCCGCGATCTCCTTGCCCGTCGCCGGGCCGGCCCCGAAGTTCTCCTTGTACTTCCAGTGGGCCGCGACGCCGTACTCCGCCCGACGGTGCATTCCGAACGTCCGGATCTGCAGCTCGACTGCCTTGCCCTCGAGACCGATCACGGTCGTGTGCAGCGACTGGTACATGTTGAACTTCGGCATCGCCACGTAGTCCTTGAAGCGGCCCGGCACCGGGTTCCACCGGTTGTGCAGCACGCCGAGCACGCCGTAGCAGTCGCGATCGGTCTCGACCAGGATGCGGATCCCGACGAGGTCGTAGATGTCGGAGAAGTCGCGACCTCGCACGATCATCTTCTGGTAGATCGAGTAGTAGTGCTTGGGTCTTCCGGTGACCGAGGCCTTGATCCGTGCGTCCCGGAGGTCGCCTTGGACCTGCTCGATCACCTGGGCCAGGAACTGGTCGCGTGAAGGGGCCCGCTCGGCGACGAGCCTGACGATCTCGTCGTACATCTTGGGGTGCAACGTGGCGAACGCCAGATCCTCCAGCTCCCACTTGAGCGTGTTCATGCCGAGCCGGTGGGCCAGGGGGGCGAAGATCTCCAGGGTTTCGCGAGCGATCCGTTCCTGCTTCTCCTGCTTCAGGTAGCGCAGCGTGCGCATGTTGTGCAGCCGGTCGGCGAGCTTGATGACGAGCACCCGGATGTCGCGGCTCATCGCGACGATCATCTTGCGGATGGTCTCGGCCTGGGCCGAGTCGCCGTACTTCACCTTGTCGAGCTTGGTGACGCCGTCGACGAGCGCAGCCACCTCGTCGCCGAAGTCGGCGCGCAGCTCGTCGAGGGTGTACGGCGTGTCCTCGACCGTGTCGTGCAGCAGCGCTGCGCAGAGCGTCGGCTCGGTCATGCCGATGTCGGCGAGGATCGTGGCCACGGCGAGCGGGTGGGTGATGTAGGGGTCGCCGCTCTTGCGTGTCTGCGCGGCGTGATGGCGCTCCGCGGTCAGGTAGGCCCGCTCCACCAGGGCGACGTCGGCCTTGGGGTGGTTGACCCGGATCGCACGGAACAGCGGCTCGAGCACGGGATTGCCGGCCTGGCTCTTGGTGGCCATCCGGGCCAGACGGGCCCGCATCCGACGTCCCGAGGGTGGTCCGGCCGGCTCGGCCCGCTCAGGGGCGGGCGCCGAGGGTTCGGCGGGTGTCGGGGTCGCGTCCTCGGGCGTGGAGACGACGCTCTTGTCTGCCATGGGCCGTCTCCCTCCCTCGCACCGGTTCCTCAGTCTAGACGCGAGGTGAAGCGTCTCAGACGGTCGAGAGGGTGTGCAGCGGCAGGTCCCCGATCGTGGCACGGCCGGGGAGGAAGGAAAGGTCCATCAGGACGGCCAGCGCGGTGGCCGTCGCACCGCAGCGCTCGACCAGCTCGCGGGTCGCGGCGGCGGTGCCGCCGGTAGCGAGCACGTCGTCGATGAGCAGCACCCGATCCCCAGGGGCGAAGGCGTCCTGGTGCACCTCCAGGGTCGCCTCGCCGTACTCCAAGGAGTAGGAGACGGCGTGGGTGGGCCCCGGGAGCTTGCCGGCCTTGCGCACCGGCACGAAGCCGGCACCCAGGAGGAGGGCGACCGGCGCAGCCAGGATGAATCCGCGCGCCTCCATCCCGGCGACCTTGTCGACGACCGCGGCGCCCGACTCGTCGCGACCGGCCGTGGCCAGCGCCTGCACGATGGCCGTGAAGCCCTCGTGATCAGCCAGCAGCGGGGTGATGTCCTTGAACGTCACTCCCGGCTCCGGGAAGTCCGGTATGTCGCGGACCAACCGCGCCAGCAGGTCCTCGATGCCCTCCGGGGGCCCCGAGGACATGGTGGTGGGCCGGTCGGTCACTTCTTGCCGCGCTGGGAGCGGGGCTTGCGCTCGGGCTGGGCACGCTTGGCCGATGCCGAGGGCGCGACCGCACGTCCTGCGGGGCGCTCCCCCGCCGTGTAGCGCGAGCGATCGGGGGTGGTGCGGCCCTCCGTGCCCGTCGTCTCCGCGGCGGAGCTCTCCATGACGCCACCGGGGACCGGGGAGCGGCCGGGGCCGGGCCGCTCGCTGCCCGGCTCGTCGTAGATCGGCATGTCCTCGGCGAATGCCGGGACGTTGGCGAAGCGGTCCACCTCGTTGCGCCTCTGGTGCCGGACCGCACGCGCGTCGCCGGCCTTCACGCCCGGCTCCAGCTCCTTGAGCTGGACCAGCAGCGGGGTGGCGATGAAGACCGAGGAGTACAGACCGGCGGCCATCCCGACGAACAACGCCAACGCGAGGTCCTTGAGGGCACCGGAGCCGAGGGTGACCACGCCGACGTAGAGCAGCGCACCCACGGGCAACAGCGCCACGATCGAGGTGTTGATCGAGCGCACCAGCGTCTGGTTGACGGCCAGGTTGGAGGCTTCGCGGTAGGTCTTGTGGGTGCGGGCGAGACTCTTGGTGTTCTCCCGGACCTTGTCGAAGACCACCACGGTGTCGTAGAGCGAGAACCCCAAGATGGTGAGCACTCCGGTGACGGTCGCGGGTGTCACCTCGAAACCCGAGAGCGCGTAGACGCCGACAGTGATGACGACGTCGTGCGCAAGCGCCACGAGCGCGGCCACGGACATCTTCCACTCTCGGAAGTAGGCCCAGATGAAGAGCACGACCAGGACCAGGAAGACGCCGAGACCGAGCAGCGCGCGGTCCGCGACGGCTTGACCCCAGGTGGCCCCGATGGCGTCCTGGCTGATGTCGTCGGCGGTGACTCCCGCGGCCTCCTGGATGGCTTCGGAGATCAGTGTCGACTGGTCGTTGGTCAGTGGCTCGGTCTGCACCCTGATCGTGGTGTCGCCCGAGGTGTTGGCGGTCGGCGAGGAGGCAGCCCCGATGCCCTCGTCATCGGCCGTCTGGGCGACTGCCTCACGGATGGTCGCCGCGGTCTCGTCGGTGACCTGCGAGGTCGGCACCGAGACGCGATACTCCACGCCGCCCTCGAACTCGATGCCGAGGTTGAGGCCGTTTCCGAACAATCCACCGAGCGCGATCGCGACGATCACCCCGGAGAGGGCGTACCAGAGGCGACGCTTGCCGACGAAGTCGACGGAGACGCTGCCGTCGTAGAGGTGCTGGCCGAGGCGGGACATCTTGCTCATCAGGCGCTACTCCCTGCGACGGCCGGGCGACGCTTGGCCCCGGCGATGCGGTCGATGCCGATGGTCTCTGCCGAGAGGCCGGAGAGTCGGTGACCTGAGTTGAAGAACGTGAACTTCGCCAGCCACGACACCATCGGCTTGGTGAAGAGGAAGAACACCGCGAGGTCGATCAGCGTGGTGATGCCGAGCGCGAACGCGAAGCCCTTCACGACGCCGATCGCGAAGATGTAGAGCACCACGGCGGCCAGCAGCGAGACCGCGTCCGCAGCCACACAGGTCGCGCGAGCCCTGATCCAGCCCTGCTCGACGGCCACCCGCATCGACTTGCCTTCTCGCATCTCGTCCCTGATGCGCTCGAAGTAGACGATGAAGGAGTCGGCGGTGATGCCGACACCCACGATGAGCCCGGCGATGCCGGGCAGGGTCAGCGTGAAGTTGATCGCCTGTCCCATCGCGAGGATGACGCCGTAGGTGATGATCGCCGCGATCGCGAGAGAGGCCACCACCACGACACCGAGGCCGCGGTAGTAGAACATGCAGTAGACCAGAACCAGGGCCAGACCTGCCCCGCCCGCGATCAGTCCCGCGCTGAGCTGGTCGGCTGCCAGGGTCGGCCCCTCCTCGCTGACGGCCGGTGCGGTGAACGTCAGGGGCAGCGCGCCGTACTTCAGGCTGTTGGCCAACGCCTGCGAGGACTCCTGGTTGAAGTCACCGGAGATCTCGGCGCGGCCGTTGGGGATCACCCCGTTGACGACGGGGGCGCTGAGCACCTGGCCGTCGAGCACGATGGCGAACTGCTTCTGCTGTCCGGTCAGGGTGCTGCTCACGTTGGCGATCTGCCGGGTGACGTTGGCGAAGGTCTGCCGCGCCGTCTTGTCGAAGGTCAGGTTGACCACCCACTGCACCTGCTGGGTGGGGATGCCCGCCTCGGCGCCGGTGAGCTGGGTGCCCTGGATCATCGAGGCGGAGAGGAGGTACTTGATGCCGTCCTCGTCGCAGGCGATCAGCGGCTCGTCGCGCCGGTCGGCCTCGGGCGTCTCGTCGCAGGTGTAGTCGGCGAACTTCTGGATCCACTCGTCACCCGGGTTGTCCTGCCACTGCAAGGGCTTGTCGACCGGGGCGCCCTTCGGCGTGGTGCCCGGCAGACCTTCCTGGGCCGGGTCGGGCACGGCATCGGGCTCAGCATCGGGCTGGGCACTGGGTTGGGCACTGGGTTGGGCGCCCTTGGAGTTCTTCTTCTTGTCCTGGCCGGCCTTGCCGTCAGCGGCCACCAGGCCGGAGGACAGCGCCCGGCCGCGGGGTGAGGCCGACTCGGAGGCCTCGCCGCTGGGTTCAGCGGTCGGGTCGCCACTGGGGTCCGAGCTGGGGTCCGCGCCGGAGTCCGCGCCGGAGTCCGCGCCGGGCGCATCGCTCGAGTCGGCGCTGGGGGCGCCACTGGGGTCTGCCCCGGATTCCGGCGTGGCGGTGCCGGGGGCGGAGAGCGCGACCAGCCGGAAGCGCAGCTGCGCGGTCTGGGCGACCGTGTCGACCAGGTCGCGACGGTTCTGGCCCGGGATCTCGACCACGATGTTGCGTTGGCCCTGGACGGCGACCTCGGCCTCGGAGACACCTTGTCCGTTGACCCGCTGGTCGATGATGCCGCGAGCCTCCTCCATCTTCTCCGGGGTGATGTCCTCGCCGGTGGCGGTGCTCGCCTCGAGCGTGATCCGGGTGCCGCCCTGGAGGTCCAGACCGAGCTTCGGGGCCCATTCGCCTTCGAGGGCCAAACCGCCGTACATCGCCACGATGAGCATCGCGAACACGATGAGCCGGCGTCCTGGACGGGACGCGTTTCTCGCCACTGCTACAAACTCCTTGGTGCTGCGGGCCCGAGGGCCCGGCGAATTAGCGGTCCTGGTCCGCGGACGGCGACTCGTCGGCCGGGCCGGCCTCGCCGAGGGTGTCGATCTCGTCGCCGGCAGGTTCCACGACCTTGACCACCGCCTGCTTGGCCACCTTCATCGTTGTGCCCGGCGCGATCGCGATCTCGAACGTGTCCTCGCCGATGCCGACGACGGTCCCGTAGATGCCCGATCCGAGCATCACCTCGGAGCCGAGGCCGGCGGCCGACTGAGTGGCCGCCAGGCGCTTCTGCTGGTTGCGCGCGGGGCGCACCACCAGGAACCAGAAGACGACGACGATGAGCACGAACGGGAGGACGGACTCCCAACCATTCACGAAATTTTCTCCTAGCCAGTGGGCATGGGTGCGGCAGTCACGGGCCCGGACAACACCGAGAGCCGGGCAGGGCCGACGTAGGAGTCTAACTGTCCGGGTGTGACGGCGACGACACGGGAGACCCCAGCAGGGTCACGATCAGGCAACTCCCCACCGTGGCCGGATAGTTCCGCGATCAGTCCTCGGGGTCGAAGAGCGGCTGCTCGGCGTACGGCGGCCCCGCCTGCGACTCGCGGGGCGGGACCAGACCCAGGTGCCTCCAGGCCTGTGGGGTGGCGACCCGGCCCCGGGGGGTCCGGGCCAGGAAACCGCAGCGCACGAGGAAGGGCTCGGCGACCTCCTCGACCGTCTCTCGCTCCTCGCCGACGGCCACGGCGAGCGTGCTGACGCCGACCGGGCCGCCGCCGAAACGGCTGCAGAGCGCGTCGAGCACGGCGCGATCGAGCCGGTCGAGGCCGGACTGGTCGACCTCGTAGAGGTCGAGGGCACGATGCGCGAGTTCGAGCGTGACCACCCCATCGGCCCTGACCTGGGCGTAGTCACGGACCCGGCGCAGCAGTCGGTTGGCGATCCGGGGGGTGCCCCTGGAGCGCGAGGCGATCTCGCCGGCGCCTTCGTCGGTGAGGGGCACGTCGAGGAGACCGGCCGAGCGCCGCACGATCTGCTCGAGCTCGGACGGCTCGTAGAACTCGAGGTGGGCGGTGAAGCCGAACCGGTCACGCAGAGGCCCTGGCAGCAGTCCGGCGCGGGTGGTGGCCCCCACGAGGGTGAACGGCGGGATCTCGAGCGGGATCGCGGTCGCCCCCGGGCCCTTGCCGATGACGACATCGACCCGGAAGTCCTCCATCGCCATGTAGAGCATCTCCTCGGCCGGCCGCGACATCCGGTGGATCTCGTCGACGAAGAGGACGTCGCCGTCGTTCATCCCCGACAGGATCGCCGCGAGGTCGCCGGCGTGGGTGATGGCCGGGCCGGAGGTGAGCCGCAGCGGCGCCTGCATCTCGGCGGCGATGATCATCGCCAGGGTGGTCTTGCCCAGGCCGGGTGGTCCCGAGAGCAGCACGTGGTCCGGCGCCCGGCCGCGACCACGCGCAGCGTCGAGCACGAGGGCGAGCTGCTCACGCACGCGTTCCTGACCGACCACCTCGGCGAGGGTGCGGGGACGCAGCGCTGCCTCCACAGCCCTCTCGTCGCCCCCGTCGTCCAGCGCCGCCTCCGCGTCGACCAGGAGCCGCGACTCGGCATAGGCGATCTCAGCGGCCTCCAGGTCCTCGGGGGTCGACATGTCAGGCCCTGCTCAGCGTGCGCAGAGCGGCGCGCAGGAGGGCGGCGACGTCGGGTGCTCCCGCCCCGGCGTCGGGGGCCACGGTCTCGACCGCCTTGTCGGCCTCCTTGCCCGACCAGCCCAGGCCGACCAGGCCTGCGTGCACCTGGCTGCGCCAGGCCTCCTCGGCCGGCACGCGGGTCGTCTGCTGCGCGGACGCGCCGCCCGTCGGTGGGCCGATCCGGTCCTTGAGCTCGAGGATGATGCGTTGCGCGCCCTTCTGCCCGATGCCAGGGACGACGGTGAGGGTCTTCACGTCCTCGGTGGTCAGGGCGCGACGCAGCTCGTCGGGGCTGTGGACGGCGAGCATCGCCTGGGCCAGCTTGGGGCCCACGCCACTGGCGGTCTGGAGGATCTCGAAGACGGACTTCTCGTCCTCGTCGACGAAGCCGAACAGGGTCAGCGACTCCTCGCGGACGACCATGCTCGTCGGCAGCGTCGCGCCCTTCCCGATCCGGAGCGTTGCCAGGGTGTGCGGGGTGCAGTGCAGCTCCAGGCCGACACCGCCGACCTGGAGGACGGCCGAGGTCAAGGTGAGGGCGGCGACCTCGCCGCTGACGAATGCGATCACGGACGACTCCTGGTCAACGGGACGGTCGAGGGACGGGCTGCCTGAGCAAGTGCGGCGTCGATGCGGGTCTGCGCTCCCCCGCGCCAGATGTGACAGATCGCGAGCGCCAGCGCATCAGCGGCATCGGCAGGCTTCGGGGTCTCGGTCAGCCGCAGCAGCCGGGTCACCATCGCGCCCACCTGGGCCTTGTCGGCCCGGCCGCTGCCACTGACGGCGGCCTTCACCTCGCTCGGCGTGTGCAGCGCCACGGGCAGGCCGCGGCGGGCGGCGGCCACCAGGGCGATGCCGCTGGCTTGCGCCGTACCCATCACGGTCTTGACGTTGTGCTGGCTGAAGACCCGCTCGACCGCGACGGCATCGGGGCGGAGCCGGTCGAGCCACTCCTCGATGCCGCGCTCGATGGCGAGCAGACGCTGCGCGATCGGGGCATCGGCCGGCGTGCGCACGACGCCGACGTCGACGAGGCTGAGCGGGCGGCCCACCGAGCCCTCGACGACACCGATGCCGCAGCGGGTCAGGCCCGGGTCGATGCCGAGCACGCGCATGCCGATCCTGCCCTTCATCGTCCGAACACCTGTTCGGACAACGCTAACCGCCGAGAGGCCACTTCAGGACCCCTTCTGGCGGCGTGTCGCGGGCGAATCGGCCTGTCGGCGCCGGCTCAGGCCTCGAGGGACTCCATCAGCTCGTCGCTGACGTCGAAGTTGCCGAAGACGTTCTGGACGTCGTCGAGGTCCTCGAGGGCCTCGACGAGGCGGAACACCGAGGAGGCGGCCTTGCCGTCCTCGAGCTCGACGTTCATCGACGGCACGAACGACGCCTCCGCGGAGTCGTAGTCGAGCCCGGCGGCCTGGAGCGCCGTGCGGACCGCGACCAGGTCGGTCGCCTCCGTGATCACCTCGAAGGCCTCACCGAGGTCGTTGACCTCCTCGGCGCCGGCCTCGAGCGTGGCCTCGAGGACGTCGTCCTCGTCGACCTGCTTGGACGTCTGGTCCTGCGGCACGATCACGACGCCCTTGCGGTTGAACAGGTAGGAGACCGAGCCGGGGTCTGCCAGCGAGCCGCCGTTGCGGGTCATCGCGGTGCGGACCTCCATCGCAGCCCGGTTGCGGTTGTCGGTGAGGCACTCGATGAGGAAGGCGACACCGTGCGGTCCGTAGCCTTCGTACATGATCGTCTGGTAGTCGGCCCCGCCGGCCTCGGCACCCGACCCGCGCTTGACGGCGCGGTCGATGTTGTCGTTGGGGACCGACGACTTCTTGGCCTTCTGGATCGCGTCGTACAGCGTCGGGTTGCCGGACAGGTCCCCGCCGCCCATCCTCGCCGCGACCTCGATGTTCTTGATCAGCTTGGCGAACATCTTGCCGCGCCGGGCGTCGATGACGGCCTTCTTGTGCTTGGTGGTCGCCCATTTGGAGTGCCCAGACATGGAGCCGCTGCCTCTACTTCCGCTTGATGTAGGTGCTCTCCCGGACCATGTCGACGAAGACGCCGTGGATCCGGGGGTCACCGGTGATCTCGGGGTGGAACGACGTGGCGAGCAGGCCGCCCTGTCGGACGGCGACGATCCTACCCACCGCGTCGGGGCGCAGCCCGTGGCGCACACCGGCGACCCGGGCGACCACCTCGACGGAGGCGCCGACCTTCTCCACCCACGGTGCCCGGATGAACATCGCGTGGAACGGCTCGTCGAACCCGGTGACGTCGAGGTCGGCCTCGAAGGAGTCGACCTGTCGCCCGAAGGCGTTGCGCCGCACCACCACGTCGAGCCCGCCGAACGTCTCCTGCCCGACGACGCCGGCCTCGATGTGGTCCGCGAGCATGATCATCCCGGCGCAGGTGCCGAAGGCAGGCAGACCGTCGTGCAGTGCCTCGCGCAACGGCTCCAGCACCTCGAAGGTGCGCGCGAGCTTGGAGATCGTCGTGGACTCCCCACCGGGGATGACGATGCCGTCGACCTGGGCGACCTCCTGCGGGCGGCGTACGGCGAGGGTGGTGGCGCCGGACCGCTCCAGCATCGCCCGGTGCTCGCGCACGTCGCCCTGGAGGGCCAGCACCCCGATGGTCGGGGCGGACGTCATCGCGCTACCAGCCGCGTTCGGCGAGCCGGTGTGGCTGGGGGATGTCCTCGACGTTGATCCCGACCATCGCCTCGCCCAGACCCCGCGAGACCTTGGCGACCACGTCGGGATCGTCATAGAAGGTGGTGGCCTTGACGATCGCCTCGGCCCGCTCGGCGGGGTTGCCGGCCTTGAAGATCCCGGACCCGACGAAGACACCCTCGGCGCCGAGCTGCATCATCATCGCCGCATCGGCCGGGGTCGCGATCCCACCGGCGGTGAACAGCACCACCGGGAGCTTGCCCGCCTCGGCGACCTCCTTCACCAGCGCGAACGGCGCCGCCAGCTCCTTGGCCGCCACATACAGCTCATCGGTCGCCATCCCCGCCAACCGGCGCAGCTCGGCACGGATCGTGCGCATGTGGGTGACCGCATTCGACACATCACCGGTGCCGGCCTCGCCCTTGGAGCGGATCATCGCCGCACCCTCGGTGATCCGGCGCAACGCCTCACCCAGGTTCGTCGCACCGCACACGAACGGCACCGTGAAGGCCGTCTTGTCGATGTGATGGGCGTAGTCGGCCGGGGTCAACACCTCGGACTCGTCGATGTAGTCCACGCCCAGGCTCTGCAGCACCTGCGCCTCGGCGAAGTGACCGATCCGGGCCTTGGCCATCACCGGGATCGAGACGGCCTCGATGATCCCCTCGATCATGTCCGGATCACTCATCCGCGACACCCCACCCTGGGCCCGGATGTCGGCAGGGACCCGCTCCAGCGCCATCACCGCGACCGCACCGGCGTCCTCGGCGATCTTGGCCTGGTCGGCGGTGACGACGTCCATGATCACGCCACCCTTGAGCATCTCGGCCATCCCCCGCTTCACACCGGAGGTGCCGGTCCGGGCCTCGCCCGGGGTGTTGCTGTCTGTCACTGCATGCCTTCTCGTCGCTCGTCCGGCGGCCAGGTCAGCCACCGGGTCAGGATGCTCCCAGCCTACGACCCACGGACCGGGACGGACGAACCGGTTCCGCAACCGTTCAGTCGGCGACGAGCGCGGGCGGAGGGGCGTCGTCGAGGTCGATGGTGCCCAGCTCGTCCGCGCGTCCGGCCAGCCGGAGCCACCGCACCCGACGGCGTCCCCGCAGCTTCCGCGCCGACACCACGACGTCGTTGTGGAACCGCCGCGCCAGCTCCACCTTCCGGGCACAGGCGGAGAGCTCGGTCAGCAGAGGACCGAGCTCGGGGCGTCGGCGTAGCTCCGCGAGCTCCTCGGCGTCGGCCAGCACCGCGCGCAACGTCTCGGACAGGTCGGACTCCGCCGCCTCGAGGTCCTCGGCCGCCGCGGCCCGCGCCTGGTGGGCGGCATCGAGGAGCAGCAGCGAACGCGCCGGGTCCAAGGTGTCGGAGGTCGCGAGCTCCAACGCCGCTCCGGAACGCCGCAACAGCTGGGCGTCCAGCGAGGCACGGGAGACGTCGATGCGGTGGTGCATCTGGTCCAGCCGGTGCGCGGTCCACCAGAGCCACAGGCCGAGCGCGACCACGACAACCGTGCCGAGGACCCACCAGCTCACGAATGTCATCGTCCACCCTGTCCTGCTGTGACGGTCTCGTAGACCTGCACGATCTTGACCGCCACACTCCCCCAGTCGTAGCGGCGCACAGCCTCGGCAGCTGCGGCGTCCAGTGCCGTACGGCGCTGCGGGTCGTCGAGCAACGCCGCCAGCCGCGCGGACAGGTCGTCGACGTCGGCGGAGGTGAAGAGCTCGCCGTAGCGGCCACCGTCGAGCACCCGGGTGAAGGCGGGGATGTCGCTGGCCAGCACCGTGGCCCCCGCGGCCATCGCCTCGACCAGCACGATGCCGAAGGACTCGCCTCCCGTGTTGGGCGCGACGTACACGTCAGCGGTGCGCAACACGGCGGCCTTGTCGTCGTCGGAAGCCCGGCCGAGGAAGACGACCTGCTCCCGCGCGGACTCCGGCAGGGCCTCCCGGGCGCGGTCGACCTCGCCGCCGCCGACCACCAGCAGCCGCAGGCCCGGGCGGTCGGCAGCGACACGGGTGAAGGCCTCGCCGATCAGGGCGAACCCCTTGCGGGGCTCGTCGATCCGTCCGACGAAGGCAACCGTCCCGTCAGGCCCGCGCCACTGCTCGCGGGGCAACGCGGTGGCGTAGCGGTCGACGTACACCCCGTTGGGGATCACCACGGGTTCACCGCCGATGTGCTGCACGAGCGTGTCCCGCGCATATTCGGAGACCGCGATGCGGCCGGTGATCTTCTCCATCGACGGCCGCAGGATGTTGGCGGAGGCCGACATCGCCCGGGAGCGCACGTTGGCGGTGTGGAAGGTCGCCACGACTGGGCACTCGGCCGCCCACAGCGCGAGCAGTGCGATGCTCGGCGTGGCCGGCTCGTGCAGGTGGAGGACGTCGAAGCCGCCCTCGCGCAGCCAGCGCCGGACGCGCGCCGCGACGACCGGTCCGAACGAGAGCCGGGCGACGGAGCCGTTGTAGGGCACAGGCACCGCTCCGCCGGACAAGGTGACGTAGGGCGGCACGTCGTGATCCTCGCCGGGGGCCAGCACCGCGACGTCGTGACCCAGGCCCAGCAGGGCCTCGGCCAGGTCCTTGACGTGGTTCTGCACCCCTCCGGGGGCGTCGAAGGAGTACGGGCAGACCAGTCCGACCCTCATCGTCGCCGTCCTCCGAGGTCGCTCTCGAAGACGGTCTGCATCATGTGCCAGTCCTGCGGATCCGCGGTGATCCCTCGGCCGAACGCGTCGGCGACGCCCTGCATCATCGCCGCGATGCCCTCGTCTCCTGGGGCGTGCGGGACCGGCGGGTGGAAGGTCAGCTCCATCGCCTCCCCGCGATAGGCCATCGTCACCGGCACCAGGTCGACCCCGGTGTCGCGGGCCAGCACCGCGGGGCCGCGCGGCATCCGGGCCGTCTCGCCGAGCAGAGTGACCCCGACGCCGGCGCGGGACAGGTCGCGGTCGGCGAGCAGCGGGACCAGGCGCCCCTCTCGCACGGCCTGGGTGAGACGCAGCATCGGCGGCGGGCCGCCGGTCAGCGGCAGGATCTCCATGCCCAGGCCCGCGCGGAAGGCGACGAACTCGTCGTAGAGCCGGGCTGGTTCGAGCCGCTCGGCCACCGTCGTCAGCGGCATCCCGGTGGCGCACGCCCAGGCTCCGGCCCAGTCCCAGTTGCCCATGTGAGGGAGGGCGGCCACCACCCCTCGTCCGGATTCCTGCGGCGACCGCAGGTGCTCCTCGCCCACGACCCGGGTGCGGGCGACGAGGTCCGCCTGGTCCCACGAGGGGAGCCGGAACGACTCACACCAGTAGCGCAGGTAGGACCGGACCGCCTCCTTGGTCACCGCGTCCAGGTCATCGGGCGGGACCGTGCGAGCGAGGTTGGCCCGCAGTCGCTGCACGCTGCGCCCGTGGCGGCGGTGGATCTGGTCGGCGATCCTCTCGAAGAGCGCGCGAGCCGCCGGTTCGGGCAGCAACCGGACGGCCCGCCAGCCGGTGAGGTAGCCGGCGGTGACCGCGTGTCCCGAGGCGGCGGACACGGATCGGCGGAGACCGCCTGGGAGATCCACGCTCAGGCGGCCGCGAGGGCCTGGCGGCGTACGCCGAGGATCCGCTGCACCACCGTGATGGTGCTCGCGATCGCCAGCACCGCCAAGGTGAACGGCACGAACCACGCCTGTCCGAGGAGGGCGGAGAGCCCGGTCATCACGAGGATGGCCACCAGCCGGTCGGCGCGCTCGGCGAGCCCACCCTTGGCTTCCATGCCCAGTGACTCGGCGCGGGCGCGGGCGTAGGAGGTCACCGACCCCATCACCAGGCAGTAGAGCGCCAACGACGCCCACGCCGTCGAGTCCCCCGGCCCGACGAAGTAGAGCACCAGCCCGCCGAAGATCGCCGCGTCACCGATCCGGTCGAGCGTCGAGTCGAGGAAGGCGCCCCAGGCCGAGGTGCGGCCGGACAGCCGCGCCATCAGTCCGTCGACCAGGTCGCTGAACACGAACGCCGTGATCACCAGCACGCCGGTGAGCAGCTGCCCGCGCGGGAAGAAGAAGAGGGCTCCGAAGGCGACCCCGAGCGTGCCGACCACGGTCACCGCGTCGGGGCTGATGCCCAAGCGCAGGAACAGGCGGGCGACCGGGGTCATGATCTTGGACCAGTAGGCGCGGAATCGGTTCAACATGGCCAGAGCAGGCTAGCGGCTTCGTCCCCTCGATCACCCGGCGGTCGGCCAGGCGGACGCCAGCAGCTCCCGGGTGTCGGCCATCAGCTGCGGCAGCGTGCGGGTGCGGCCGATGATCGGCATGAAGTTCTGGTCCCCGGCCCAGCGGGGCACGACGTGCTGGTGCAGGTGTGCCGCGATCCCGGCACCGGCCACCGCGCCCTGGTTCATCCCGAGGTTGAAGCCGTGCACACCCGACACCGCCCGGATGACGCGCATCGCGGTCTGGGTCAGCCGGGAGACCTCGTCGGTCTCGGCCTCGGTGAGATCGGGGTAGTCGGCGACGTGCCGGAACGGGCAGACCATGAGGTGACCGGGGCTGTAGGGATACAGGTTGAGCACGACGTAGGCCCTCTCGCCCCGGTGGACCACGAGCCCGTCGGCGTCGTCCAGGGTCGGCGCCCGGCAGAACGGGCACTCCCCCGACGACGCGTCCGCCGGCTTGTTCTCGCCGCGGATGTAGGCCATCCGGTGCGGGGTCCACAGTCGCTCGAGCTCGTCGGGGACCCCCGCACCGTCCTGGCGGATGCCGTCGGCGGGGTCGCTCACCGGCCTCAGACCTGGGTCCTGGAGGCGACGGCCTCAGTGACCCGGGCAACCGCCTCGTCGACGGAGACGCCGTTGTCCTGGCGTCCGTCGCGGTAGCGGAAGGAGACCGCGCCCGCCGCGATGTCGTCGTCCCCGGCGATCAGCATGAACGGCACCTTCTGCAGCTGCGCGTTGCGGATCTTCTTCTGCATCCGGTCGTCGGACTCGTCGATCTCCACCCGGATGCCTGCGGCGCGCAGCTTGGCGGCGACCTCGGCGAGGTAGTCGTTGTGCCGCTCGGCGATCGGGATCGCCTGCACCTGCACCGGCGCGAGCCAGGGCGGGAAGGCGCCGGCGTAGTGCTCCACCAGCACGCCGTAGAACCGCTCCAGGGAGCCGAACTTGGCGGAGTGGATCATCACCGGCTGCTGCCGGGAGCCGTCGGACGCCTGGTACTCGAGACCGAAGCCCTCCGGCTGGTTGAAGTCGTACTGGATCGTCGACATCTGCCAGGTGCGACCGATCGCGTCGCGGGCCTGCACCGAGATCTTCGGGCCGTAGAACGCAGCACCCCCGGGGTCGGGAACGAGCTCGAGCCCTGTCTCGGTGGCGGCGTCCTCCAGCACCTTGGTCGCGGTCTCCCACTGCTCGTCGGAGCCCATGAACTTGTCCTTGGTGGCGTCCCGGGTCGAGAGCTCCAGGTAGAAGTCGTCGAGGCCGAAGTCGCGCAGCAGTCCCAACACGAACGACAACAGGTGCTTGACCTCGTCCGGCGCCTGCTCGGGGGTGCAGTAGGAGTGCGAGTCGTCCTGGGTCAGGCCTCGCACGCGGGTCAGGCCGTGGACGACGCCGGACTTCTCGAACCGGTAGACGGTGCCGAACTCGAAGAGCCGCAGCGGAAGCTCACGGTAGGAACGCCCCCGCGACCTGAAGATCAGGTTGTGCATCGGGCAGTTCATGGCCTTGAGGTAGTAGTTCGAGCCCTCCATCTGCATCGGCGGGAACATCGTGTCCGCGAAGTAGGGCAGATGCCCGGAGGTGTGGAACAGCCCCTCCTTGGTGATGTGGGGCGTGCCGACGTACTCGAAGCCCTCCTCGATGTGCCGCTGGCGGACGTAGTCCTCCATCACCCGCTTGAGGACGCCTCCCTTGGGGTGGAACACCACCAGACCGGAGCCGAGCTCGTCGGGGAAGCTGAAGAGGTCGAGCTCGCGACCGAGCTTGCGGTGGTCGCGGCGCTCGGCCTCCTCGATGCGGTGCAGGTGCTCCTCCAGCGCCTCCTTGGACTCCCAGGCAGTGCCGTAGATGCGCTGGAGCTGCTTGTTGTTCTCGTCTCCGCGCCAGTACGCCGCGGCGCTGCGCATCAGCTTGAAGGCCGGGATCCGCTTGGTGGTGGGCAGGTGCGGCCCGCGGCACAGGTCGCTCCAGGCGACCTCGCCGTTGCGCTGGATGTTGTCGTAGATGGTCAGCTCGCCGGCTCCGACCTCGACCCCGGCCTCCGGCAGGTCCGAGCCGTCCGGTTGGTCCGAGCCGTCCGGGTGGTCCGAGCCGTCCGGGTGGTCCGAGCCGTCCGGGTGGTCGAGCTTGTCGAGACCACCCTTGAGCCCGATCAGCTCGATCTTGTAGGGCTCGTCGGCGAGCTCGTTGATCGCGTCGGCGTCGCTGGTCACCCGGCGGGAGAACTTCTGGCCCTCCTTGATGATCTTGCGCATCCGGGTCTCGATCTTGACCAGGTCCTCGGGGACGAACGGGGTCTCGACGTCGAAGTCGTAGTAGAAGCCGTTCTCGATGGGCGGGCCGATGCCGAGCCTGGCGTCGGGGAACAGGTCCTGGACCGCCTGAGCCATCACGTGGGCGGTGGAGTGGCGCAGGATGTCGCGACCGTCGGCGGAGTCGATCGCCACCGCCTCCACGACTGTGCCGTCCGCGAGCTCGTGGGCGAGGTCGCGCAACTGCCCGTCCACGCGGGCGGCGATGACGCCGGCATCCTCGGCGAAGAGCTCCCAGGCCTTGGTGCCCGTCGTCAAGGCACGCTCGTCTCGCTCGTCTGCGGCGATGACGGTGACCTTGATCTCGGACACGAGGATCCACTCCTGCTCGCTGGGTTGGTGCCGGTGAGAACCGGTGGCGGCCAGCGTATCCGTCTCGCCTGCGGCTGCGCGCCCCGGTTTCGGCTGTGGTCGGCAGCCGTCGGCACCGGCGTGCCAGGTCGCGCGCTCGATGGGGATTGCTCGTGCCCGGACGGCCGCAGCCGCCCGGGCACGAGCGAGTCGCTACTGGAGATCGCCGCAGGAGAGCGCGTCGGCATCCTCCGCCGCGCCTGGCACCCATCGCACGTTGGCGAAGGACGGCCTCCATCGCCCCTTCGGTGTAGATCAGGAACGGCGTGTTGATGTGGTCGAACTCGAGCGTGCCGGTGTCGAGGCAGGACACCGGCACCTTGACCGCGTGCTTGACCCCGTCGGCGCGGTCGGTGAACACCTTCGTCATCGGGACCTCGGAGAAGCAGGGGTAGGTGCAGTGCGCGCTGAGCACGACCCGCTGGCTCGGCGCCTGGGTCACGATCGTGTCGAACACGATCGCGGCGTCGCTGTTGAGGTAGGGACGCAGGTCCGACTCCGCCGCCTGCAGGTAGAACTGCCCGGGGCCGCTGCCTGTCCAGGTGATCTTGCGCGCGTCCTGCTGGACGTTGACGTCCGAGGTGCGCGCCTCGATGTTGGTGTGCGAGGTCACCGTGCTGGGATCGTTGCCCAGCTCGGTGCCGCCCCAGTTGTCCGGCGAGCCGATGTAGCTCTTGTACGGCGCGACGTCCTGGCGGACGAAGAGCTCGAGCTCCTCGGTGGCGGTGCCGCCGCCCCGCCGTCGACGCAGCGGGCGACGGACTCCTCCGGCAGCTGCGGCACGGTCGCCGTCTGCCCGTTGCGCAGGCCGTAGCCGAGCGGGAACAGCGGCGCGTAGCCCTCGTCGCCGGCGTTCAGCGGCGTCTGGCACGGGGTCGCCGGCCACGAGTAGGACAGCGTGCCGGTGAAGCCCTTGCCGGTGTGGCGGCCCTTGACCAGGAGGTCGGCGACGCCCTGGCCTTCCGTGCCCGGCAGCCAGCCGGCCACGAACGCATCGGAGCGGTTGAGCTCCTCGTTGACGTACAGCGGCCGGCCCGCGAGGAACACGGTCGCGACCGGCGCGCCCTTGCCGGAGACCCGGTCGAGCACCGCGAGGTCCTCCGGGTGCAGGCGGGCGTGCTCGAGCGAGCGCCTGCCGAGGTCGCCGCTGCCCTCGGCGTACGGCGTCTCGCCGATCACGGCGATGACCGCGTCGTACGCGCTCGGGTCGACGCCCTCACCGGACTCGGAGAACGTCACGCGACTGTCGCCGAGCGCCTGCCGGAGCCCGGCGAGGATCGTCGTGCCGTTCGGGAAGTCGGCGTTGGAGTTGCCCGTGCCCTGCCAGGTGAGGCTCCAGCCGCCCGTCTGGTTCTGCAGCGAGTCGGCGGACTTGCCGACCACGAGCACCTTCGAGCTCGCCGGGAGCGGCAGCAGGCGCTGCTCGTTCTTGAGCAGCACCAGCGACTCGCGCACCGCGCGGCGCGCGAGCTCGGGCTGCTGCAGCGCCGACTGCTCACCGGCGTGCTTCGCGCGCCGAGGGCTCGGGCTGATCCATCAGGCCGGTCCGCAGCTTCACCCGCAGGATCCGCGTGACGGCGTCGTCGATGCGCGCCATCGGGATCTCGCCGGAGCGGACCTGCGCGACGGTGTTGGCGATGAACGCCTTCCAGTCGTTCGGGACCATGACGATGTCGATGCCGGCGTTGACGGCCTGCGGGCAGCTCGCGTTCGTGCAGCCCGCGACCTGGCCGATGCCGTTCCAGTCGGAGACGACGAGGCCGTCGAAGCCCATCTTGCCCTTGAGGATCTCCGAGAGCGCCTTGTGGCTGCCGTGCAGCTTGCCCTCGGCGATGCCGCGCTCCTCGTTCGTCCACGAGTTGAACGTCACCATCACGGTCTGCGAGCCCGCCGCGAGCGCGCCGTAGTAGCCCTGGCCGTGGACGTTGATCATCTCGGCCTCGGACGACGCGTTGACGCCCTGGTCCTTGCCGTCCGTCCGTGCCGCCGTCGCCGATGAAGTGCTTGGCGGTGCCGATCACGCCGTCCTCGCCGATGCCGTGCCGGCTCTTGCCCTGCAGGCCGCGAATCGCCTCGTAGCCGTAGGCGCGCGTGATGCGCGGGTCCTCGGAGAAGCCCTCGTAGGTGCGGCCCCAGCGGTCGTCGCGGACGACGGCGAGCGTCGGGGCGAACGCCCAGTCCTGGCCGGTCGCGCGCACCTGCTCGGCGGTCGCGGCCTGGACGTCGCGGATCAGGCACGGGTTGTGCGCCGCCCCGAGGCCGATGTTGTGCGGGAACAGCGTCGCGCCGAAGATGTTCGAGTTGCCGTGCACGGCGTCGATGCCCCAGATCGCCGGGACGCCGGCGGCGTTGCCGGCCTTGGATGCCGCCCAGTAGGCGTCGGCGAGCGCGAGCCAGTCGCCGGGCGCGGCGCGCTTGTTCGCCTGCGGCCACGAGCCGCCGCCGTTGAGGACCGAGCCGATGTGGTACGTCGCGCACCTCGTCGGGCGTGATCGCCGAGATCTCGGGCTGGGTCATCTGCCCGACCTTCTCCTCGAGCGAGAGCGTCGAGAGCATCGAGCGGACCCGCGCCTCGAGCTTCTTGGACGTCCTTGATCCGACTGTTCACGCGCGGCCAGTCCGCGACAGGGGCGCAGCTCGATCCTCGATCCGCGCGCATCCGTGCTCCATGCGCGGCTTGCCGACCTCCGGCTTCGAGCTCTCGTGCGCCCCGCTCGCCACGGGCACGCCCACCACGACCACGGTCGCGAGCAGCCCCACGCCCGCGCTTCTCATCCGCATACGAACCCGACCCATCGCGTTCCCCTTCTCCTTGCTCCCCGTCTCCGGGGAGTTTGTTCGATTTCGCAGTATCACACCGCGATCGGGGGATGCACAAGGCATTGTTGGTACGTCGCCGTCGGAAAGGTCAGGATGCAGACATGGCGAGACCCGACCAAGCACGGCTGAGCGCGCGCGCCCGCGTCTTCGGGGTGCTCGCCTCGCGCGGGCCGTCCTCGCGCGCCGATCTCGCTCGTCGGACGGCGCTGGCCCCGTCGACGGTGTCGGCGGTCATCGCCGATCTGCAGGCGGAGCGGCTCGTGGTCGAGCCCGTGGCCGACGCGACAGCCCCGCGATCCCGGGGCGATCGGCCGCCCGCCCGTGCTGGTCGCGCTGCACCGCTCGGCCGGCGTCGCGCTGGGGCTCGACTTCGGCAAGAGCCATCTGCGGGTCGCTGTCGCCGACCTCGCGCACGTCGTGCTGGCCGAGCGCCACGAGCGGCTCGACACCGACCTGCCCGCCGCCGAGGCGATCGCGCTTGCCAGCCGCCTTGTCGGCGAGGTGCTCGAGGAGGCCGGCGCGCCGAGCGAGGAGATCGCCGGCGTGGGCATGGGCCTGCCCGGGCCGGTGCACCGGCCGACCGGCGAGCTCGGCGACTCGACGATCCTGCCGGGATGGGTCGGCGTGCGGGCGGCAGACGCGATGTCCGAGGCGCTCGGGCATCCCGTCGAGGTCGAGAACGACGCGAGCCTCGGCGCCCTGAGCGAGTGGATGTGGGGCGCCGGACGGGGCGCCGACGACATGGCCTACATCAAGCTCGCAACGGGCATCGGTGCCGGTTTGATCGTCCGCGGGCAGCCCTACGGCGGCAGCGGCGGGCACGGCGGGGGAGATCGGCCACACCGTGATCACGCCCGGCGGCCCGATCTGCCGCTGCGGCAACCGCGGTTGCCTCGAGACGCTCGCAGGCTCGGCGGCGATCCTCGACTCGCTACGGGACGTGCTCGACGAGCCCGTCACACTCGCAGCGGTGATCGCCGCCGCCAGCGACGGTCACGCAGGCTGCCGACGCGCTATCGGCGACGCGGGCGCAACGATCGGCAGGGCCGTCGCGACGCTGTGCAACCTGCTCAACCCGCAGCGGATCGTCGTGGGAGGCGACCTGGCAGCGACCGGGGACCTGCTTCTCGAGCCGCTCGCCGACTCGTTGCACCGCGGTGCGGTCCGCTCAGCGGCCGACGACGTCGAGGTCGTGCCAGGCGCCCTCGGAGATCGCGCCGAGGTGCTCGGAGCAGTCGCGCTCGTGCTGCGCCGTGGCGCCCGGCTGTTGCCCAGCGAGCCGGAACGGTCACGGGTCAGGGGGTGAGCCGTCGTCGGGTCGGCAGTTCGGCGGCCGGGCCCGTCTCCGGCATCGCCTCCCGCGATGCAGAGAGTCGGCGGCCGAGGCGACCCGCCCAGGGCGACGCCGTCATGCCGTGAGCGAAGACGCTGATCAGCACCGTCCACGCCGCAACGGTCACGATGGTCTCCCCGGCCGCCGACTGGGTCTCCTGCGCGACGAGCAGCGCGAACAGGATCGAGGCCAGCCCGCGAGGGCCGAACCAGCCCAGGAACAGGCGGGTCTCCAGGAGCGTCCCGCTGCCGATCAGGGCCACCCACGCCGGCAGCATCCGCACCACGGTGAGTGAGGCCAGCGCGTAGAGCGCCACCTGCCAGGAGAGGTGGTCGAGGACCGGGCCGGCGACCACGGCGCCGAAGATCACGAACGTGATCGCGCTGAGGAGCTCACCCTCGTCCTCGCTGAAGTCCTGGACGTTGCTGCAGTGCGCCCGCGCCACCTGCCCGAAGGCAAGACCGGCAGTGAACGCCGCGATGAAGCCGTTGCCCCCGACCAGGGACGACAGCGAGTAGGCCGCCACCGCGATCGCAAGGGCCGCGAGCTGTCGGTACACACCCTCGACCGCACCGGCGGAGGCCCGCGCGTCCAGCAGCTTTCCTCCCAGGAGCCCGACCCCGACGCCGACCAGCACCCCGAACCCGACCTGCTCCGCCGCGAGGGCGGCCCAGTCGGAGGCGCCCCCGGTCTCCTCCGCCACGACGAGGGCGAGCAGCACCGTGACCACCGGCACCGCGATGCCGTCGTTGAGGCCGCTCTCCACGTTCAGCGCCTGCCGGACCCGCACCGGGAGCCGGGGGTCGCTGACCACGGCCTGCCCGAGCGCCGCATCCGTGGGGGCGAGCACAGCGGCGAGCAGGAACGCCTCGGCGACACCCACCGAGGGCACGAGGAGCAGCGCGGCGCCGGCGCCGGCGGCGATCGTCAGGGGCATCCCGATGCCGAGCAGGCGACCGGGCAGCGCTGCATCGCGGCGTAGCGCTCGCAGGTCGATCCGGATGGCGTCGGTGAAGAGCACCAGCACCAGGGTGGCCTCGACGAGGATCGAGACGGCTTCGTCCCCCAGCTCGAGGTCGAACCAGCCCAGCCCTCCGGTGCCGACCAGGAGCCCGATCGAGGTGAACACCATCGGCGCGGTGACGGGCGAGAGCGACAGTCGACCCGAGACGAGGGCGAAGGCGAGGACCGAGACCGCGACCAGCAGGAGTTCGATCATCGCGCGATTCCTCCTCGAATCCCGGCGCCCGCCGGCGCGGCGCCCCGCCAAGCCTAGTGACGTCGCCGCCGCTCATGCTCTCTCGAACCACACGGAAACAGCCCCCGTCCCTGCGTCTCCGCGGGTACAGGGGCTGCTTCCTTGCTGGTGGGCGATACTGGGTTCGAACCAGTGACCTCTTCGGTGTGAACGAAGCGCGCTACCACTGCGCCAATCGCCCGTGCTCCGGCTGCTCGCCGGTGCGCCGGAAAGGTTAGCGCATCTGTGGGGGCCGGTTCACATCCCGGGGAGGTCGGGCACCCAGCCGGCCAGGCTCTGCACCCAGTCCCACCCGCCGATCGCGAAGTGCGGCCAGCCGTACACCGCGACGTACGCCGCCACGGCGCCGACCACGACCAGCACGGCGAGACCGCTCAGCACGAGACGTCGACGCCGTACGGCCGGGTCGAGCGCGTCCGACTTGGCCTTGGCCTCCTCCGCCTTGACCCGGGCCCAGTGCAGCCAGCGGCGGGCGAACTGGAACTCGGTGGCCAAGATGGCCAGCCCCAACGGGATCAGCACGAAGGCGGGGCCCGGGGTGACGATCATGATCACGCCCACCGCCACGACGAGGCTGCCGACGACGGCCACGACGATCTTGGTGGTCAAGGAGAGCACCGGGTTGGCATGCAACCGCTGACGGACCCGGCCGTGGGGCTTCACGGCGGCCGGCCCCGGGTAGTCCGAGGTGCCGCTGGACGCGGGACCGGACGCGAGATCTGTCGCGTTGTCGCGCACTGAGCCCCCCACTGCATCTCCAGCGTCCTCGACAGGTCGGCCTGCCTCCACCACGCACCTCCACCCGGCGCTGTCACCAAGCCCTCAGGGCGAGCGTAGCGAACCGTTGGTGGCCCGAACGGCGGAGCGTTTCCTGACCAAACGGGACACATCGACCAACCGTTCGGTCAACTTCTCAAAAATGAGCAAGTAATCGTTTGGAACTCCGTCACGAGGCCTACTACTGAGCGTCTCTTTGCCGAAGTCCGGAGGGGATGACCTGGGAGGAAAGACCATGGACAACACGATGAACACGGCACCGGCCACAGTGGCGCAGCCGGTGCGTCTGGAGCTGATCGACTCGAGCGGTGCAGCGACGCCGATCGAGGCAGAGCTGCGCTACGACGCGAGCGACCCGTTCGCGGTGACCACGGTCTTCATGACCGGACACTCCGAGGTGACCTGGACGTTCGGTCGTGAGCTGCTCACCGACGGGCTCTACGAGCCCTCCGGCGACGGCGACGTCCACGTCTGGCCGTGCCTGGACAGCCTCGGTCACGCGGTCGTGATCATCGAGCTGTGCTCCCCCGACGGCGAGGCGCTCGTCCAGGCCCGCACCGGTGACCTGCGCCGCTTCGTGGACCAGATGACTCGCCTGGTCAAGCCCGGCACCGAGTCGGACCTGCTGCACGTCGACGCGGCCATCGCCGCGATCTTCGCCGCCGAGCTCGCCTGACGCTGCCGGCCGCCCCTCGGGTGGCCTAGGGTTGGCTGGGAGGACCAACCTCGGGCATCACCCCGACGCGTCGACACCCTCGACGGGGTCGACCGCGTTGGCCGCGCCAACACAAGGGTGGGGGCACCAGTGCTGTTCAGCCACGACACGGAGCGCTCCCTGGCCTGTGCCGTCGACCTGGTCAACTCCGCTCCCGGGGGCACCGCGGAGGAGGACCTTCCCGATCTCGAGGCGCTCGGCGCCTTCGTCGTCCGCCACGACGTCAGCGAGGTCGGCCGGCTCACCGGCACCGACCTGGAGGCCGTCCGCGAGCTCCGCCAGATCATCCGCGAGGTCTTCACCGAGTCGGACGACGCGGCCGCCGCCGCCCTCGTGAACACCCTCGTCTCCCAGGCCGGGGTCACGCCGCGACTGACCGATCACGACGGCTACGACTGGCACATCCACTACTTCACCCCCGGGCGCGTCACTCGCCGACCACCTCGCCATCGACTGCGGGATGGCCCTGGCCCACGTCGTCTCCTCCGGGGAGCGCGAGCGGCTCCGGCGCTGCGAGGCCCCCGACTGCGACCGGGTCCTCGTCGACCTCTCCCGCAACCGCTCCAAGCGCTACTGCGACGCCCGCACGTGCGGCAACCGACTCCACGTCGCCGCCTATCGCGAGCGCCAGCGCGCCGCCCACTGACAGGCCACCTTCCCACCAGGTTCTGCGGCGTGTCGTGCGCGAAGTGGCCTCTCGGTCACGGGTCGACGTCGGCGGCCTCCCGCTCGCGCCAGACCTGCTGGCACTGCGCGGTGACCGGCCCGGGCACGTCGAGGTCGCGGTCGTCGCAGCGGTGCAGCGGCTGCACGTCGCGGGTGGTGGAGACCAGGAAGATCTCCTCTGCGTCGGCGAGCACCTCGACCGGCTCGTCCACCTCCCGCGCGCCGTACCACTCCAGCAGCAGGGCCCGACTGATCCCGGCCAGGCAGCCCGAGGCGAGTGTCGGCGTCCGCAGCTCGCCCCCCACGACGTAGAAGACGTTGGAGCCGGTCCCCTCGCACAGGTGGCCGGCCAGGTTGGCGAAGATCGCCTCCCCGCCACCGCGCTCGCGGGCATAGGCGAGCGCGACCACGTTCTCGGCGTACGACGTCGTCTTGAGCCCGGCCAGCGCCCCACGCTCGTTGCGCGGCCACGGCACCGTCACGGCGTACGACGACGCGGCAGCGGGCTCCATCGGGGCGGCGACCACGACCAGCGTCGGCGGGGCGTCACCGCGCCCCGACCCCAGCGGCGCGACGCCGCCGGTGTAGGTCATCCGGATCCGGCCGAGGGGCAGGTCCTGCCCTTCGAGCACGGCCGTCACCCCTCGCCGTACTGCCTCGAGGTCGGGCTCGGGCAGCCCCAGCCCGCGCGCCGAGCGAGCCATCCGCTCCAGGTGCCGGGTGAGCGCGAACGGGACCCCGTCGACCACCTTGACCGCCTCGAAGACGCCGTCACCCACGGTCAGGCCGTGGTCCTGCACGGTGATCGCAGGGGCGGTGGGATCCTCGAGGATCTGTCCGTTCAACCAGGCGCGCATGCACCGACCCTAGGCCGCTCCAGGCCCGCTCCGAAGGCCCGAACACGCCTGACTTGAACCGAATTTGTCATTCGGACGATGTCGGCTAAAGTTCTCACGCACCGCCGGTCCGGGAAACCGGGCCGTCGTCGCAAGCGGACGTAGCTCAGTTGGTAGAGCGCAACCTTGCCAAGGTTGAGGTCGCGAGTTCGAGCCTCGTCGTCCGCTCGGAGAAGGGTCGCAGGTCCCCTCCTTGGTGGAGTGGCCGAGAGGCGAGGCAACGGACTGCAAATCCGTCTACACGGGTTCAAATCCCGTCTCCACCTCGATTGCTCAACCACCACCGAGTGTGGGAACTTGGGCCGTCACGGGCGATTGGCGCAGTGGTAGCGCGCTTCCTTGACACGGAAGAGGTCACTGGTTCAAACCCAGTATCGCCCACCAGATCACCACAGGTCAGAGGCCCTCACGAGGGCCTCTTTCCATGTCCGGACGACGCGTCCGGCCCGCGGACGAGCACGGTCTTCAGACTGAATGACCCAGGCTGAGGCCCAGATTCGGCTCTGGCGCAGCCGTGCGCGGCGCAGGATGCTGGATCCATGAAGACACGAGTCATCCGCGCCGGTGAAGGCGAGATCCTCGGCCCACCGCTGGGGTGCAGGGACCGGTTCCTTGTCGATTCCAAGGACTGGGGCGGCAACCTGGCGGTCCTCGAGCACCTCCTGGCCCCGCGCGCCATTGCCGCTCCCCTGCATCGGCACACCAAGGAAGACGAGTTCAGCCTCATCCTGGAGGGCCGGGTCTGGTTCGTCGCGAACGACGAGGAACACGTCGCCGAGGTGGGCGACCTCGTCTTCAAGCCCCGCGGCGAGTGGCACACGTTCTTCAACGCCGCCGACGAGCCCGCCCGCCTGCTCGAGCTGATCTCACCCGGCGGGCTCGAAGAGGCGTTCCGCACCATCGACACCGGCACCGACGACCTCGACCTCGAGGCGGTCATCGCTCCCTACGGCTGCGAGGGGGACTTCGAGGCCACCAGGCCGATCATCGAGAAGTACGGACTGACCTTCGGCTAGCAGCGCCGGCCCGATCACGAGCCGGACGGCGAGGTCCCGGGTGTGCCTTCGTCGGTCGGGGGCGTCGCTGGCTCGTCGGACGGGCTCGACGTCGAGCCGGGGCTCGAGCCGCCCCGCGGGTCCGGGTGGGCACCCTCGACGTCGGAGAGGGTGACATCGGGGCAGGCCTCGACCTCGATACCGCCACGGGCCGAGTTGACCACCCAGTAGGTCCCCGCCTCGACGTCGATGACCCCTGGCTGTCGGCGTGAGACCGTGACCCGGTAGCGGACGTCGCCGGAGGGGTTGTCGACGTCGCCGAGCCGCACCTCGGTGTCGTTGACATCGCCGAAGATCGTGCCCGGCGGGAGCGTCTTGACCACGAAGCGGAGCCGCCCGCCCGAGGTGGTGAGGCGCGCAGGCCGCGCCGTCGTCGGCACCCCCAGGCTCTCCACCCGGGGTTCGTCGCACGACAGCTTCAGCGCCGGTCCGGGCGGGGTGTCCGACGTGGCTCGACAGCCAGCCTGGGCCATGAGCACGACGCCGAGCAGGACCGCGGTCCTCACGAACCCGCGCATGGCCCTCCCTGCTCGAGCAGGAACTGGGCCCCACTCACCTGGACGGAACGGCCCACGGCACCACAGTAGAGCGTCTGGGTACTGCCGGTGAGCTTGATCCCGGCACCGGAGAACAGCGGGCCCTGCACGCTGACGTTGTCACCCGAGATGTGGACGCCGGCGCCCGCCACGACGACCGCGCCTGAGCGTCCCGCCGGCTTGAGCACGGCGGCCGACCCCTCCACGGTCACCGCACCCTCGGCCGCCAGGGTCACGGTGGCCTTGAGCCCGGTGCCCGACACGACCACTGCGCACGGCACGTAGACCACGCCGGTGAGCTCGTCCGCGGCGGGTCGCCACGTGCCGTTGACGCATGATGCCGAGGAGACAGCGCGGTACTGCGCACCTGCCGCGGCCGCCTCTACCGCACCCGGACGGTACGACGAGACCGCGAGCACCGGCGGCGTCCTCTCGCCCTCGGGGATCTTCAGCGGCGCCGGGGTGACGACTGCCGACCTGTGGGCGTTGAGGTCGGCGACGTACTCGACGCCACCGGTGTAGCGCCCGTCGGCACCGCCGAGCCTGACCGACCGCTCACCGTGGACGAGCAGCTCGACCGTGGCCCGGGCACCGGTGATCTGCAGGTTGTCGGCGAAGGCCCACAGACCGTTCACCTTCACCGCCTGCTCCGGGTCGAGTCGCGCTGAGCGCACGGCGCCCGACCTCGAGCCCGTGAGGGTCACGCTCACACCAGCGGCCGGCCAAGCCTCGGGCATAGGCAAGGTGACGAGCACCCCGCCTTGCGGGTCGGCCTGGTAGGTCAGGGCAGCGGTCGTCCCGACGAGCCGTACCACGACGTCCTCGGGGTCGTAGCGCGTCGGGTCGGTGGGCAGCGCACCTTCGAAGCCGTCGACATAGAAGGTGTAGTCCTCCCCCAACTGTGGCGAGCCCGGGTAGGTCAACCGCAGGTCGTGCCCGAGCGCCGTGCCTGCGACCGTGTGGCCCCGCACCTCGAACACCTGGACACCTGGACCCGCAGCGGGCAGGGTCAGCGGACCTGTCACCCGTCCGTCGGCCCCGACCGGCAGCGTGGTGACGGGGTTGCCGTAGCGGGTCACCGTGGCCGTCGACCCCGGTGCGTAGCCGGACAGAGCCAGGGTCACGTCAGCACCGGGACCCTGCACCGGGATAGGCACCCGGGTGGCGGTGACGGCCTCGCCCGCGGCCTCGTTGGTCGCCGCGAAGCCGGCGCGCAGGTTCGCGCCGCCATTCGGGCAGAAGGACGTGCCCAGGAAGGTCACCGTGTTGTGGACGTAGCACGCCAGCACGTCGATGCCCGGCTGGTTGGGGTGGAACAGACCAACCCCTCGATCGAGTCGCTGCGGCACCGTCTCGCCGGACGAGGCAGGCTTGACCACGTTTGCCAGGACGCCCGCGAGAAAGTCCTCGTCGAACCTGTCCATCGCCGCCTGCAGGGCCGCGGTCAGCCGGTCGGTCCGCGCCTGCGGGTCGCAGGCGATCGTGAACCGGAGCAGGCAGTTCCTCAACGAGGAGGCGGCGTCGAGAACCTCGTCGACGAGGGGCTCGACCGTGGGGTCGTGCACCAGCCGCTCGACCTCGGCGTCGAAGTATGCCTCGTTGATGCCGTTGGCCAGGGCGTCGGACGGGTCAGCCGGGCACAACGCATTCGCGCCGAAGGCCTTGCTGACCTCGACGGGTGCGTAGTAGCGGTCGAGACCGGCATCGATCCGTCCGGCCTCCGCCACGGTCGCGCCGATGACGTCGGTGATGCGCCCAGCCATCGCGTCCGCATACGCGATGTCGTCGGCCGCGATGCCACCGCACCACGAGGGCGAGGAGTCCGGGTCAGGCAGAAGGCCGGGATAGTCGACCTGGAAGATGTCGGCGTTGGGGAAGGCCTCGCGCAGCTGCCGCTGGGCGAACCGCTGCTTCTCGGCCAGCCCGTCGATGGCCTCACCGACGTGGGTGACCCGCCGGTCGATGCGCTCGCAGGTGGCCAGTCTGGCGACCTGGTTCACCAACCACGGGGTCCGGTCGTACGCCGCGAGGATGCGCTTGATCAGGGTGGGGGCGAGGCAGGCGGTCACGAGCTTGGAGAACTTCGCGTCGTTGCCGCCCATGCCGACCGTCACCACGTCGACCTCGGTCCGGTTCAGGCCGTCGGTGCCGAGCCGGTCGATCGCCTGGTTGATCTGCGAGTCACCATCGATGTCGCCCGTCGCGAGATCGCCCACGATGGGCGGCTTGCCACCCGGCTCGATCATCGCGCCACTGCAGGTCATGTCGACGAACCGGACGGTGTAGTCCTCTCGGAGCCAGTCGGCGACCTGCTTCGGGTAGTTCTGGAGCGCGCGGTGACAGCCGTTGCCCCCGGAGAGATCCGGGGTCAGCGTGTCCTCCTGGCCGCCGATCGCCGCGGGGAAGTTGGAGCCATTCTCGTAGGCGAGGTCGAGGTAGCCGTCGATGTCGTCGTAGGCGCTGCCAGCCCCCTCGCCCGACTGGTAGCTGTCGCCGAAGGAGACCATCACCAGCTCGCGGTCACCCTCGATGTCGGTCACGGGCGGGTTCATGGTGAACGTGGCCAACATGACGTTGTCGTCGAAGGACGGATTGTTCGTCGACACGAAGATGCTGCGGTCACCGTCCTCCACGAACGGGCTCAGGTCGTAGAGCTCGTCGTCGGACCGCGGATCGGTCGGGTAGGCCAGCGGGTCCGCCGGGTTGTCGGTCGAGTCGCCGAGACCACCCACCGTGATCAGGGCGCCGTTGATCGACTGGCCGTCATCCTCGCCCCCCGCAGACGTCGAAAGGGGGTGCATCCCGTTGACGGTCACACTGCTGTACTGCTCGGCGCCGAAGGCTTGGTAGGAGTAGGTGATCCCCAGCGACATCTCCAGCTTGGTCTTCGGGTTGCTGAGGTTGATCGGCTCGGCCAGCTTCACCTGGTACTGGTCACCGCCTGGCGACAGCCCGCCGTACATCAGCGAGACCGACTGCTCCTCTTGCACCGATGGGTCGTCGAACACCACGACGAGCATCTCGCCCTCGAGGAGGTAGGCGTCGGGCTCGGTGAGCGGGATGTCCACGTCGCCCGCGCCTGCGGCGTCCACGGCCGGCTTGACGATGTCGGTGACCTCGGCGAAGTAGTTGTAGCTCTGGATGCCGTTGAAGATTTCGTTGGTGATCGGCACCGGGGTGCCGTTGAGGATCGGCTCATAGCCCTCGGTCACGCTCGCATAGGAGAAGCCCCGGGTCGCGTAGGCCATCCACGCACTGCGCACCGTGGCACCTTCTGGCTTGGCCACCCGGATCGAGACCTCGCTGTCGCGGGTGCCGACCGCCGAGGTCGACTGCGAGATCCGGCCGCGCTCGTTGACGACCAACTGGAGGCCTTCCGCGTCCCCCGCGGCCGTCATCGAGGTACGAGCCGCGACCGGCCGCGTGCCCGGTGCCGGTTCGCCGTCGGAGGCGGAAGATGGACTCACCAGGAGCGCGGCTCCCGATGAGATGAGGCCTGCGGTGACGACCAGGGACAGGGTGCGGCGTACGGACAAGCGCATGTTTTCTCCCCCGAGAAGATTCAACAGTGAGGGGCCAGCGTAGGGAGTGGCCATCCGCCGCGAAATGGCACATTCGGGTCATACCGGCACGACAAACTGGCCATTGACGGATCCCGGGTATCACCTCGGTGCTCCATCTCGCGTCCGCTGGCAGCGCCAACCTGTCTGATCCCTGAACTGCTCGCGCACTGGCGCTGACCGGAACCGGCTGGCTGATGCCCTCCGGTTCGGCGACGACTGACCTCGCCCGAGCGGTTCGGCTTGCCCCGCTGCCCGCCGGGGCCGCCCGGGCATAGCAACAGCCGTTGGCGTCTCGGGTCACCAACGGCTGTTGACTTGAAATGTAACAAACTTCTGCCGCCTGGACCACCTCTGGACACAGAGGAAGCCCCGGCGCCGAGGCACCGGGGCTTTCGCTCTACGGCGGTTGGGGTACCGCTACACCGACGACAGGGGGGCTGATCGTCGGCCACCGGGATCGGGGGGTTGGTCCCGGGTGAGCAAGATTCACTAACACCATCGGCAAGCGACAGACCCGACTTGAGGGCAATCTCGAAAAAAGTTTGCGACATTTCGACAGGCGGTGTTTGGACCGCTCTCGGGGGGCAACAGAAGGTGAGCGGCGCCTGGGTCAATCCCCCGAGATCCGGCACTGCCTGGGGAGGGAGCACCACCACCCCGCCACGCCCCGCGGCTGCAGCCGGCGGGGCGTGGTTCATGCTCCGGGAGATTCAGGCGACGTCGTGGTGGCGGCGGTTGTAGCCGCCCCGGTGCTCGCGCACGACCTCGAGCCGGACCGCGAGCCGACTGCGCAGCTCGCTCGGATGGTGGGCGGAGACGAGACCGCAGTCGTCACACGCCCAGCGCAGCGTGCCGTGGCACAACGTGGTGGCAGCGTGCGGACACGGGCCGGTCTGGACCGGCGGCGTCGCCCCCTCGGTCCGATCGGCGCTCGACGCCGACGTAGTGCTGCTCATGAGACCCCCCACGGATCTGTTGACCGACCTCACCGTAAGCGCCGACGGCACCGACGCCCAGACCTGCACCGGACAATCGAGAAGTTTTACCCAAACGGATCATCGCCGATGGCCCATTACGACCTGGGTCGCCGCCCGAAAGGTGGAGTGGGAAGGGCCTCCTGGAGCGCCGGCCCGGAGGCTGCGGGGGCGGCCGGGTGGTCGGGTGGTCGGGTGGTCGGACCGGGACTACGTCGCATAGCCACAGCGCGCCGACCACGTGACCCCAGCGGGCTATGTGCGAGCAGTCGAGGGGTGAGTAGCGTCCGTGAGGTCGTGGAAGCTGCGACCCGTCACCACCGGCGTGAGCTCGTGACGCCGCCTGAGGGCGTGAGGTTTCGGCCGACTCGGATGGCCCCTCGACCAGGAGGCATTCGCGTGGCGCGTAGGCCAGCACGACCCATTGCCCTCGTGCCCGTCCGCAGATGGGAACCTCGCCGTCGCGGCACCAGCTGGATCCCGGTCGTCTTGCTGACCTCTCTGGCGGTGCTCGGTCCGGCGGGCTCCGCCGCGGCGGCATCCGACCCGAGCCGATCGCTGTATCTGACTCCGGGGCAGCTGAGCGGCGCCGTGGTGACGACGGAGGTCCTCGAGACGTCATCGGGCAGCGAACGTGTCACCATGCTCACGCAGTACTTCGACACGCGGGGGCGCCAGACCCTGCTGACCGCGGTCACGACAGAACCGGACGGGGCGGCGTCACGGCGGACGGAACAGTCATGGGAGTACGACGCGCGTGGACGGCTGTGGGTCGAGACCACTGTTCTCGACGAGGATGGGGACGGCGCCCTCAGGCCGCTGACCCGAACCACCACGACCACGTTCGACAAGTCCGACTACGTGACCAGCAAGCTGGTCTCCACGGACACGGATAGCGACGGCACCATCGACTCCGTCTCGACCGTCACGTTCGGCCTCGACCATCGCGGTCGCACGCTCACGGCCACCGTCGAGGACGACACCGACAACGACGGCACCCTCGACGGAAGCTTTCTCACCGCGCTCACCTACGACGGCCGGGGCCGGATCCTTGGGGTGGAGGAGACGACCCGCGACGGCGACGGGGCCGTGCTGCGCCGGGTCGTCAGCAACAACGGCTACGACTCCCAGGGTCGCCTCGTCGGCCAGACCCAGTCCGGCTACGACGGCTCGGGGTCACTTCAGGACCGGTGGGTCCTCACCTCGACGTACGACAAGCGTGGCAACCAGGTGACCCTCCTCCAGCGCGTCGACTTCGACGGAGACGGCACCATCGACCTCCGCCAGGAGTTCACCTACGAGTACGACTCAGGCAGTCGCCTCGTGTACGACGTCGTTTCTTCCTACAACGACGACAGCGCCGCCGTGCTGGGCAGCCGCTCCGAGGCACGGCACACCTACGACAGCAAGGGACGCACCACCGGGGCAGTCATCGACTACGACGGCAACGGTGACGGCGCAACGGATGCCAGGACGCGCCAGGTCATCACCTACGACGGCCAGGGCCGGCGTAGCACCGACGTCACCGAGCAGGACAATGACGGGGACGGCACCTACGACCACCGGTTCAGCGTCCTGCACACCTACGACGGCAGAGGTCGCCCCGCGACCACCGACCTCCGGGCGACCCAGGTCGACGGGCCACTTCAGTCCGCGACCCTGATCACGTACGCGTACCCGTCGAAGACGACCCTCGTCATCACCATGACGTTCGACGACAACGGCGACGGCATCGTCGACTCCACCTTCACCCAGACCCGCACCGTGACCTGAGCCGGCGGGACTAGCGCATCCCCTCGGCCGGAGCCACGTCGGAGGAGGGCAGCCACTCCTCGAGCAGCGCCCACGCCCCCGTGCGGAGCCGGACGTTGTAGAGCACCCGGCACTCCCAGGCCGCCTCACCACGCCGCCACTCCAGGAGCAGCCCCGCCCGCCGCTCCCCCGAGCCGTCCGCCGGCGCCAGCACCCAGCAGTGCCGGGCCGGCGCCTCCCCCGGGTTCGGCTCGGCAGTGGGTCCCTCGGATGCCCCGAGGGCAGCCCCGAGCAGCACCCGCTGCTCCATCGGGATGCCGCCACCCCGCTTGTTCATCCCACCGGCCATGACCGCATTCTGCCAGGCGTTCGAACGTTTGTTCGACTCGACTAAGGACCGAGCAGCGCTCGCTCCTGGTCGTCGGTGAGTCCGGTGCCGGGCGGCATCTCCACCGTCTCGGTCCAGGCGAGCGTGTCCCGAATCGTGTCCGCCAGCGGCCGCGGCGTCAGCCCGCTCGCGAACGCGCGCGCCGGATCGGCGGCCATCACCCACACGTCGGGGTCCTCGCCGCTCCACAGCGGCAACCCATCGCCCGCAGCGGCGGCAGCCACGGCCTCCGGGTGCGACCCAACGCAACGTCGTGCCGGCAGGGCCGACGGCCTCGGCGATCGCCTCGAGCTGCTCGCGCCAGGTGAAGACCGGTGCCGGGCTCGCGGCGTGGAAGGCGCCTGAGTGTCCCTCCTCCAGCAGCCGCACCATCCACGTCCCCAGGTCGCGGACGTCGATCACCTGCGCGGGCGCGTCACCGGGACCGGGCGCGACGACCTCGCCGCCCCGGGCGATCCTCGCCACCCACCACGGGAACCGCCAGGTGTAGTCGTCGGGCCCCACGACGTACGTCGGACGCACCAGCACCGTGCGGGGACCGTGCCGCTCCACCGCGGCCCGCTCGCAGAGCACCTTGAGGCCGCCGTAGGTCTCGTTGGTGACCTCCTCGGTCGACGGGTCCTCGAGCTCGATGAGAGCGGCGTCCTCGTCGATCCCCGGTCCCTTCGGCTCGGCGTACACGGAGACGCTCGAGACGAGCAGGTGGTGACCGCCGCGCTCGCCGAGCAGGTCGGCGAGCTGGTGCACCTGGCGCGGGACGTAGGCGCAGGTGTCGATGGTGGCATCCCACTCCCCCTCGGCCAGGGTGGAGAGATCGGTGTCGCGGTCGCCGAGGCGGTGGTCGAGCTCGGGGAACAGGTCGGCCCCGGTGCGACCGCGGTGGAAGAGGGTGACCTCGTGCCCGGCCTCGAGCGCCGCCTCCACGAGGTGACGTCCGACGAAACGAGTGCCACCGATGACCAGGATCCGCATGGCCACACGGTAGCCCGCCGTCAGACCCGGCCCCCCGTGAAGCTTTGACGAAATGGCCCGGACAGTCGCTGGGTCGGGCGCCGATGATGAGGTACGTTCTGCTGCGTCGCCCACGGACTCACATCCCCCGAGTGAGTGCGCAGGCGACACCGGAGGCCCCGCCAGACACCCTGACCGGCGGGGCCTCCGCCTGTCCCGGGGCCTCACTCCTCGTCCGAGGTGGTCGCCTCTCCGTGCGTGCCGGGTCGCGGAGCCCACGGCAGCTCCTGCGAGGGCCGGACGACGATCAGCCGGTCGCCGCGCACCAGCTGGGTCACAGCCGGGTCGAAGTAGCGATGCACCTTGCCGTCGCGGACGACGGCGATCACCTGGTCGGGCAGACTCTGCGGCGGCTTGCCGACCTCAGGCACCAGGAGGTCCCGCTCGGCGACCTCCAGGCCCTCGCCGTAGGTGAGCAGGTCCTCCATGACCGAGCCCAGCGTCGGGCTCAACGTCGAGAGCCCCAGCAGCCGGCCGACGGCGTCCGAGGACGTCACGACCGAGTCGGCGCCACTTTGCCGGACCAGCTCGATGTTGTCCTTCTCCCGCACCGCCGCCACGACGTAGGCGTTCGGGTTGAGCTGGCGCACGTTGAGGGTGGACAGCACCGTGGAGTCGTCGCGGTCGGTGGTGATGATGACCTGGCTCGCCGTCGCGACACCGGCACGGCGCAGCACCTCCCGCCGGGTCGCGTCCCCGGTGACGACAGCGAGGCCGTCGGCGTGCGCCTCCCCGAGCGCGATCGAGGAGGGGTCCACGACGACGACCGCCTCCTTGTCGAGGCCGTTGTTGAGCAGGGTCTCGATCGCAGACCGTCCCTTGGTGCCGTAGCCGATGACAACGACGTGCTCGTCCATGTTCTTCCTCCAGCGGGCGACCCGCAGCAGCTCTCGACCCTGGTTGGCAAGGACCTCGATGGTGGTACCGATCAGCAGGACCAGGAAGGCGATGCGCAGCGGTGTGACCAAGAAGGCGTTGATGAGACGGGCGTGTGGTGCGACCGGCGCGATGTCGCCGTAGCCGGTCGTGCTCAGCGTGACGGTCGTGTAGTAGATCGCATCGACGAGGTCGACCGCGAAGTCCGGCGGGTCGGTGTTGTCGATGTAGCCGTCGCGGTCGAAGTAGACCAGCGCCACCGTGAAGCTGAGGATCGCGACCGCCAGGATCACCCGGCGGCCCAGCTCCCAGACCGGGGAACGGACGATGGCGGGAAGGCGGACCCGGCCGCGTGAATCGTCGTTCAGCTCGTCGGGCACGGGGCGAATCTACGGCAACAGGTCGGAGAACTAGCGCACCACGTCGCCGTAGATGACCACGGCCGCACGCGCCCCGTCGGGACCACTCGCGTCCGCGCCGCTCGACTCGAAGGAGACGAAGCGGAACTGGTCCCCCTCCTCGGGGACCTCGCCCGCGCCCTGGGTGCGCCGCCAGGTCCCGCACAGGAGACCGTCGACGACCGTCCCCTCCTGTCCCTCGATGCCGGCTCCGCGCAGGCACAGCCGGCTCGTCGCGGGGTCGTAGCCGGCCACCTCGGCGGTCGCGCGGGCGGCAGTGTCGGGTCCGAGCACGGCCCCGAGGAGATAGCCGACGAGCACACAGAACGCACCCCCGGCGACGGCGACGGGGGTGGGGAGGTTGACGTTTCCCATACGGGACAAACTACGTGGTCGCCCGACAGCGACCGACGCAGACCCGCGGTCCGCTCACGACTCCGTGGCGGTCGGGTGCTCTCGCTGCTGCTGCCTGCGCCTGCGGCTCTTGCGGAGCTCTTCGGCGCCCCGGGTCCCGGATCGCTGCCGGCGTCGCCGGCTCATCGCCGTCGCCTCCTTCTGCAGCTGCAGCCAGCTCTCCCAGCGACGCAGTGGCAGGGAGCCGTCGGACAGGGCGGCGGTGACCTGGCACCCCGGCTCGGTGCGATGCGCGCAGTCGTCGAAGCGGCACCGGGAGGCCAGCTCCTCGATGTCGGCGAAGGTGTGGGCCAGGCCCTCCTCGGCGTCGATCAGCCCGAGGCTGCGCAGGCCCGGAGTGTCGATGACTGCGCCGCCGCCGGGGAGCAGGACGAGCTCGCGACGCACGGAGGTGTGCCGACCGCGCCCGTCGTCGCGGATCGCACGGGTGCCGAGCACCTCGGCGCCGACGAGGGCGTTGGTGAGCGACGACTTCCCGTGCCCCGACGTACCGACCAGCGCGAGCGTCTCGTGCCCGTCGACCAGTGCACGCACACGATCCAGTCCGAGGCCGGTCTCCGAGCTGACCAGGATCACCTCGACCTCGGGCGCGAGCCGGCGTACGTCGTCCGCCACCTCGTCGCCGTCGCTGACCAGGTCGGCCTTGGTCAGCAGCACCACGGGACGGGCACCGCTCTGCCAGGCCAGGGCGAGGAGCCGCTCGATTCTGTTCTCGGTCGGGAGGGGCTCCAGCGCGACGACGACGCCGACCAGGTCGACGTTGGCGCAGACCACCTGGCCCTCGGCAGCCTTGCCGGCGGTGGACCGGACGACCGCCGTGCGGCGCGGCAGCACGTGCTCGACGGTCACCCGGTGGTCGGGCCAGGTGCGCAGGACGCACCAGTCACCGGTGGAGGGCGCAGCCGTCGGGTCCTGCGCCGCCCGGGTCAGCACCGGCCCGCCCCACGACGCACGCACCGGCCCGTCCTCGGTCAGCACCGACGCCACGCCGCGGTCGACCCTGGTCACCCGGCCGATCGTCGCGTCGGCGGTGTCCCAGGGGGCGAAGGACGCAGCCGTGGCCTCGTCGTAGCCGATCGTCTCGAGCACACCGGAAAATCTACGGGCCGGCCGGCCTCCCGGCACCCCAATTACCGCGAGCCGGGACCGGTCTCGGTGCCGCCGGGTCGCGGCGTCTCCAGGTGGTCGGCGTGCTCGTCGACCTCCTGGAGGACCAGTGTCTCCTCGGCGGTGTCCGGGAACTTCTCCTGCTCCTCCTCCAGGCGGCGCAGCCTCGGGATCATCGCCGTCAGTCGCAGCCTGCGGGCCACCTCCATGCGCGCCCGCGCGGTCTCGTTCTCGGGCCAGACCCGGTCGAAGGCCGCGTTGAGCGCCGCGCCGATCAGCACCGCGATCGAGAGAAGGTAGAGCCACAGCATCACCACGATCGGTGCCGCGAGCGGCCCGTAGATCGAGGTCGACTCCCCCGCCGTCACCGTCAGCACCCAGCGCAGCAGGAAGGACCCGAGGATCCACAACGCCATCGTGAGCGCAGCACCGGGGATGTTGTAGCGCCAGGAGGTCCGCACCGGCACCGACACGTGGTAGAGCGTGGCCAGGAAGCAGATGCACAGCACGATGACCGTGGGCCAGTAGAGCTCGTTGAGGAAGTCGACGCGCTGGGGCAGCAGCCGGTCCACCAGCCGGGGACCGGCAACCACGAGGGGGATCGTGATGACCCCGGTCAGGAGGCCCATGACGTACAGGCCGAACGACAGCATCCGCGTGCGCACGATCCCGCGGTGCCCGCCGAGGCCGTACATGATCGTGATCGTGTCGACGAAGACGTTGAGCGCGCGCGACCCCGACCAGAGCGCCAGGATGAAACCGATGGAGATGACGTCGAAGCGGCCGGGCCCGAAGACGTCGTTGAGCGTCGGCCGGATGATCGTGTCGACGGTCGGCTCGGTGAGCGCGCGCGAGGCGAGCTCGAGGATCGAGCTGCGGATCTGGTCGACCTGGCTCTGCGCGAAGCCACTGAAGACGTAGCCGATCGAGCCGGCGAGCCCGAAGACGAGCGGTGGCAAGGACAGCAGCGCGAAGAAGGCCGCCTCGGCGGCGAGCCCGGTGACCCGGTTGCGGAAGCAGGTGCCGACGGTCGAGACGACGATCCGCCAGGTGGCCTGGCGCACACTGTCGAGCCTGGCCAGCCAGGCCCCACCAGGGCTCACCGCTTCGCTGGCCATGCAACTACGGTAACGGCATGTCACCCGACATCCGTGCTGCCACCAACCAGACGCCGCCTCTCGTTGGTCACAACGTCGTCACCTCCGACCTCGCCCTGGTCGAGGCCGTGACCAGGCACGGCTCAGCGGACACGCTCGACACACTGGTGCCCCTGGGCGCCGAGGCCGGAACACCCCAGGCCCGCGACCAAGGCATGGAGGCCAACCGGCACGAGCCGGAGCTGACGCCCTACGACCGCTACGGACAGCGGGTCGACGAGGTGCGCTTCCACCCGTCCTGGCACTGGCTGATGGAGCGTGCCGTCGGGCACGGACTGGCGGCCACTCCATGGGTCTCCGACGACCCGCACGCCCACGTGCGCCGGGCCGCGGGCTTCTTGGCCTGGTCGCAGACCGAGCCGGGCCACGGCTGCCCGATCTCGATGACCTATGCAGCGGTGCCGGCGCTGCGCGTCGACGACGCGATCGCCAAGGAGTGGACACCGCGGCTGGCCTCCACCACCTACGACTTCGGGATGCGTCCGGCCGGCGACAAGGCCGGGGCGCTCGCCGGCATGGGGATGACCGAGAAGCAGGGCGGATCCGACGTCCGAGCCAACGTGACCACGGCGACCCCGACCGTCGTCGAGGGCGAGTACACGCTGTCGGGACACAAGTGGTTCACCTCCGCTCCGATGAACGACATCTTCCTGGTGCTCGCCCAGGCGCCGGGAGGGCTCACCTGCTTCGTGGTGCCCCGGGTGCTCGCCGACGGCAGCCGCAACCAGCTCGACCTGGTGCGGCTCAAGGAGAAGCTCGGCAACCGCTCCAACGCCTCCGCGGAGCTCGAGCTCCGCACCACGTGGGCCCAGCGGCTCGGCGACGAGGGCCGCGGTGTCCACACGATCATCGAGATGGTCGCGGCGACCCGGCTCGACTGCGTGATCGGCTCGGCTTCCCTGATGCGACGGTCGGTCGCCGAGGCCTCCTGGCACGTCGCCCACCGCAGCGCCTTCGGCGGGCTGCTGGCCGACAGGCCCCTCATGCAGAACGTCGTGGCCGACCTCGCCGTCGAGTCCGAGGCCGCCACCGCCCTGGCCCTCAGGCTGGCCGGCGCCGTCGACCGGCGCGACGACGCGCACGAGGCCGCCCTGCGGCGCATCGCCTTGCCGCTGGCGAAGTTCTGGGTGTGCAAGCGCACGCCGATGATGGTCGCCGAGGCGTTGGAGTGCCTCGGCGGCAACGGCTACGTCGAGGAGTCCGCGATGCCGCTGCTCTTCCGCGAGTCGCCGTTGAACTCGATCTGGGAGGGCTCGGGCAACATCAACGCCCTCGACGTGCTCCGCGCGCTCTCACGCGAGCCGGAGGTGCTCGCGGCCTGGATCACCGAGGTCGGCCTGGCCCAGGGCGAGGACCCGCGGCTCGACCGGGCCGTGCACGGGGTGCTCGAGATGCTCGCTGACACCACCGTGCTCGAGGTCTCGGCGCGTCGCCTCGCGGGTCAGATGGCTGCCTGCCTGCAGGGCTCATTGCTGGTGCGGTTCGCGCCCGCCGCCGTGGCCGACGCGTTCTGCGCGACCCGACTGGGGGCGGAGTACGGCGGCACCCTGGGCACGCTGCCGCCTGGCACCGACCTGGCCTCGATCGTGGAGCGCACGACGCCGCGCCCTGGGTGAGGTGGTGTGCCCGGGGGCGGGCGCGGTCAGCTGAGCTCGAGGCCCGGGTAGAGCGGGTGCTTGTCGAGCATCTCCGCGCTGGCCGCCTTGGTTCTCTCGGCCACGCCGTCGGCGAGCACGTAGGACGCCTTGGAGGGTCCGCCCGCCTTGGTGACGCCGGGCTCGGTCTTGCCGAGCACGTCGACGATCAGCTCCGCGACCCGGTCGAACTCGTCGTGACCGAAGCCGCGTGTGGTGAGGGCGGGCGTGCCCAGGCGGATGCCTGAGGTGTACCAGGCGCCGTTGGCGTCGGCCGGCACCGAGTTGCGGTTCGTGACGATGCCGGCGTCCAACAGGGCCGTCTCGGCCTGACGCCCGGTCAGCCCGAAGGAGGACACGTCGAGGAGCACGAGGTGGTTGTCGGTGCCACCGGTGACCAGGTCGGCGCCGCGGGTCAGGAACCCCTCGGCCAGGGACTTGGCGTTGTCGGCGATCCGTTGGGCGTAGTCCTGGAACGACGGCTGCCTCGCCTCGGCGAGCGCCACGGCCTTGGCGGCCATCACGTGCGAGAGCGGACCACCGAGCACCATCGGGCATCCACGGTCGACGGAGGGGGCGTACTCCTCCTGGGCGAGCACCATGCCGCCGCGCGGGCCTCGCAGCGACTTGTGGGTGGTCGTGGTGGTGAGGTGGGCGTAGGGCACCGGGTCCTCCTCACCGGTGAACACCTTGCCCGCCACCAGGCCGGCGAAGTGCGCCATGTCGACCATCAGGGTCGCGCCGACCTCGTCGGCGATCTCGCGCATCGTGGCGAAGTTCACCCGGCGCGGGTAGGCGGAATAGCCGGCGATGAGCACCAGCGGACGGAACTCACGAGCAGCCGCGGCGACCTTGTCGTAGTCGAGCAGCCCTGTCCCGGGGTCGGTGCCGTAGGAACGCTGGTGGAACATCTTGCCGCTGATGTTGGGGCGGAAGCCGTGGGTCAGGTGGCCACCGGAGTCCAGCGACATCCCGAGCATCCGCTGGTTGCCGAACTCCGCGCGCAGCGTCTCCCAGTCGCCCTCGGAGAGGTCGTTGACGTTCTTCGCCGCATGCTTCTCCAGCGCCGGCGACTCGATCCGGTGGGCCAGGATCGACCAGAACGCGACCAGGTTGGCGTCGATGCCGGAGTGCGGCTGGACATAGGCGTACGGCGCCCCGAACAGCTCACGGGCGTGCTCGGCGGCGAGCGCCTCGACGGTGTCGACGTTCTGGCAGCCGGCGTAGAAGCGGTGGCCCACCGTGCCCTCGGCGTACTTGTCGGAGAACCACGTGCCCATCGTCAGCAGCACGGCCGGGGAGGCGTAGTTCTCCGAGGCGATCAGCTTCAAGGAGGCCCGCTGGTCGGCGAGCTCGGCGCGGGTGGCCTCCGCCACCCGAGGCTCCACGGCCGCGATCACCTCGAGGGCGGCCTCGTAGGCGGCACTGGCCCTCTCGTGGGTCGCCAGGCCGTCGTCGGCCGGGCTGGACTGGCTGCTCGACGTGCTCATGGCATCACCCTAGTGAGAGGACCCCGCGCACGGCCCAGGGGATCCACGGCGTACCAAATGATGGATGGTCGTCTCACGGCATGAGATGAAGGTTTGTGGTGCGGGGGTCCGAACCCTGAGACTGCTGTCCATGATCACTGCTGCAACGACGACGCACCTCGTGGCCCGGCGCCACGTGGACCTCGGTCGTACCCGCAGCATGATGTGTATGCCCTGGCACCGCTGAATCGCCCTCTGACCATCCGTCAGCCGGGCGCGCGGAGCGCCGGCATGCATCTCGACAACGTCGTCGGGTGGATCCTCGCAGCGATTCGTGCGTCTCCCTCTCAAGGAAACGTGTGCCATGACACCCGCCCAGACCGCCTCGTCCCACCCCGGTTCCTCCCGTCCCGGCCGCTCGGGACGCCCCCGCCAGAAGCGCGGCGAGGGCCAGTGGGCCCTCGGCTACACCGAGCCGCTGAACAAGAACGAGCAGTCGAAGAAGGATGACAACCCGCTCAACGTGCGGGCCAGGATCATCAACATCTACTCCAAGCGCGGCTTCTCCTCCATCGACCCGGCCGACCTGCGCGGCCGCTTCCGCTGGATGGGTCTCTACACCCAGCGCGCGCCCGGCCTCGACGGCGGCAAGACCGCGCTGCTCGAGGAGGAGGAGCTCGACGACTCCTTCTTCATGATGCGGGTGCGGACCGACGGCACCTTGCTCTCCGCCGACGCGGTGCGTGCCCTCGGCACCGTCGGTGCGACCTACGCGCGCGACACCGCCGACGTCACCGACCGCGAGAACATCCAGTACCACTGGATCCGGATCGAGGACGTCCCCGCGATCTGGGAGACGCTCGACGCCGCGGGGCTCGACACCCTCGAGGCGTGCGGTGACTCGCCGCGACCGTTCCTCGGCTCTCCGGTCGCCGGCATCGCCGAGGACGAGATCATCGACGGCACCTCGGCCTTGGAGGAGATCAAGCGCCGCTACATCGGCGATCCCGCCTTCTCCAACCTGCCGCGGAAGTTCAAGACCGCGCTGACCGGCCACCCCAGTCACGACGTCTCCCCCGAGACCAACGACGTGGCCTTCGTCGGCACGGTCCACCCCGAGCTCGGCCCCGGCTTCGACCTGTGGGTCGGCGGCGGCCTCTCCACCAACCCGATGCTGGCGCAGAAGCTCGGGGTCTGGATCGGGCTCGACGACGTGGCCGACGTGTGGGCAGCCGTCGCCGGCGTGTTCCGCGACTACGGCTACCGCCGCCTCCGCTCCCGTGCCCGGCTGAAGTTCCTGGTCGCCGACTGGGGCCTGGAGCGCTTCCGCTCCGTCCTCGAGGAGGAGTACCTCGAGCGCGCCCTCGTCGACAACCCCTCCCCCGAGTCGCCGGCTCAGCAGAGCGACCACATCGGGGTGCACGTGCAGAAGGACGGCAGCTTCTACGTCGGCATCGCGCCCGTCGTGGGTCGCGTGTCCGGAACGATGCTGATCGACCTCGCCGACCTGATCGAGGAGTACGGCGCCGTCGGCGCCCGGCTCACCGCCTACCAGAAGATCGTGGTGATCGGGCTGGGCGGCGACCGCGTCCCAGGGTTCCTGGACGCACTGGAGGGCATCGGCCTGACCGCCCGCCCCTCCAACTGGCGGCGCAACACGATGGCTTGCACCGGAATCGAGTTCTGCAAGCTCGCCATCGTCGACACCAAGGACCGCTCCCGTGACCTGATCGCCGAGCTGGAGCGTCGGATCCCCGAGCTCGACGTACCCATCACCGTCAACGTCAACGGGTGCCCCAATGCCTGCGCCCGCACGCAGGTCGCGGACATCGGGCTCAAGGGCCAGCTCGTCATGGATGCCGACGGCCAGCAGGTCGAGGGGTTCCAGGTGCACCTCGGTGGCCGTCTCGGCCTCGAGACCGCCTTCGGCCGCAAGCTGCGCGCCCACAAGGTCACCAGCGCCGGACTCGACGACTACGTCACCAACGTGGTGACCGCGTTCCTCGAGGACCGCGGTGCCGGCGAGGCCTTCGCCGACTGGGTCGGCAGAGCCGACGAGGAGGCGCTGCGCGGCGAGCGCTCGCTGGTCGGGGTGCCGTCATGAGCGGTCGCGCAGCACCCTTCCACTGCCCCTACTGCGGTGACGAGAACCTGCGCCCCGCGGTGCCCGCCGACGGTGAGGGGCACGGGGCATGGGAGTGCCACTCCTGCCTGCGTGCGTTCACCTTGAAGATGACCGGTCAGCTCCCCCGCCCCGCCTCGGCGAACCGCGGAGGTGCGTCATGACCGCCGTCGCGACGACCACGGCGGCGCGCGCCTTCCGGGGCACCCGGACCGAGGGCCGCTCCGAGGCCGAGCTCAAGGAGCTCGTGCGCCACGCCGGCGCGGAGCTCGAGCTCGCCCCGGCGGGGGTCATCATCGAGTGGGCGGTCGCGACCTTCGGCTCCCGGTTCGCGATCACCTCGTCGATGGGTGACGCGGTGCTCGCGCACGTGGCGTCAGGAGTCGCTCCCGGAGTGGACGTCGTCTTCCTCGACACCGGCTACCACTTCGCCGAGACGATCGGCACCCGCGACGCGGTATCGGCGACGTTGCCGGTCAACCTGATCAGCATCACCCCGGTGCAGAGCGTGGCCGAGCAGGACGCGGCGTACGGCAAGGACCTCTTCGCCCGCGACCCCGACCTGTGCTGCTCCCTGCGCAAGGTCGCGCCGCTGGCCGACGCCCTGGCCGGCTACGACGCGTGGGCCACCGGCCTGCGCCGGGCAGAGACCCACAACCGCGTCATCGCCCCGGTCATCGGCTGGGACGAGACGAAGCGCAAGGTCAAGGTCTCCCCCCTGGCCCGGTGGACCGACGACGACATCGACCGCTACGTCGCCGAGCACGGGGTCCTGGTCAACCCGCTGCAGTACGACGGCTATCCCTCCATCGGCTGCTGGCCGTGCACGCGCCGGGTCGCCCCCGGCGAGGACGCCCGCAGCGGCCGCTGGGCCGGAACCGGCAAGACCGAGTGCGGGATCAACCAATGAACCAGGTGCATCCGTCGAGCCCGTCGACACGCACACCAACCCTCCTCACGACAACGACGTCGCACACGAGGCCCGAACCACGAAAGGGAGTCTGCTCATGACTGCTCCAGCACTGGTGGCACTGGCCCACGGCAGCCGAGACCCGCGCTCGGCCGCCACCATCAAGGCACTCGTCGGCGAGGTGCGCGCGACACGCCCGGACCTCCGCATCGAGGCCGCGTTCCTCGAGCTGTCGAAGCCGTCCTTCGGGACGGTCGTCGACAAGCTCGTGCGGGCCGGCTTCGACGAGATCGTCGTCGTACCCCTGCTCCTCACCGAGGCCCACCACGCCAAGGTGGACGTCCCGGACGCCATCGCCGAGGCGACCGCACGGCACGACAACCTGCGGATCCGGGCGACCAACGTCCTGGGTCTCGAGACCGTCTTCCTCGAGGTGCTCGACCGTCGACTGCGCACCGCACTCAAGGACGCCCGCGTCCGCGAGCTCGACGCGCTCGTGCTCGCGGCCGCAGGCTCCTCCGACGCGCTCGCCAACCAGGCCGTCGCGCGGCTGGCCCGCCTGTGGGGCTCCCGGCACAAGCTGCCCACCGTGGCTGCCTTCGCCTCGGCCGCTCCGCCCGCCACGGGCGAGGCGGTGCGGCAGTTCCGGGCCGAGGGGCGCCGGCACATCGCGGTCGGCTCGCTCTTCCTGGCTCCCGGCACCCTGCCCGACCGGGCTGCGGAGCTCGCTCTCGAGGCCGGCGCCGTCGCCGTGAGCGCACCGCTGGGAGCCGACCCGGAGGTGGCGCGGACCGTCCTGGCCCGCTACGCCGTGGGGGCGGTGGAGCTCGTCCCGGTCTGATCAGTGGCGGTCTCGACCGCCGTGGTCGCTGCCGAGACGATGCGCCACCAGCCGTGCGGTCTTCTCGCCCAGGTAGTTGGCGTCCTCCATCGCGTCGCGGAAGTGGATGCCGAGCCAGATCCGCGCGTAGAACGCGTCCTTCTCCAGCAGCTCGGCGCTGGTGTAGCTGCGTGAGACCTCTGCACCGCCGACCACGGACCCGAGCACGAGGTTGATGCGGTCCGAGTGGTGGAACAGCTGGAGCGACTGGGTGTAGGCGCCCATCAGGCAGCCATGGCCGCTGGGCCAGTCAGGGTAGGGCGGCGCGGGCGACAGCGACGTCCAGGTCGGGTCCGCATGGGTGCGCGCGTTCCCGTCCGACGCGGCCTCGCGGATGGCGGTGATCGGACGCCAGAACGGGTGCTCGTACTTCTGCCGCCAGCAGCCGATGATGGCGTCGGCAGCTGAGACGTTGGCCAGGCCGAAGAGCTGCGCCGCTCGCCTCAGGTCGAGACCGGCCGCCGCCTGGCGCATGGCGGTGTTCAGCTGGACGGGCACGCTGACGTTGAAGAAGTGGGCGGTCTGCGTCTCGGCGGCAGTGCGGGCGGTGCTGGTGGCGGACCCGATGAGCTGCACCTCGGCCAGGTCCAGCGCGTAGGCCGAACTGGTGAGCGGGTCCGGTCCACCGGGGTCGACCACGGTCGGCGAGTCGAGCACCAGCGGGTCCACGAAGCCCAGCCACGGGTGCGCGAACCCCGCGCCGGTGGTGGTCGGCCGCCAGACTGCCGGGCGCGGGCGCCCGGGTGTAGGTGACGTCGCCGTTCCAGCCGTCGCCCTCGCGGGAGTCGAGGAGGTCCTCCGCCTCGTCCTTCCCGATCGCGATGCCGCGGTCCCGCGCACTCCCGGCGGGTATCCCCACCAGCGTGCCGGCCAGGTCGGCGTCGAGCTTGGTCTGGGAACCGGGGAAGTAGGAGACGAGCACGTCGTGCGCGGCCTGGGCGGCCGCTGCCGACGCCGAGGTGCCCGACCTGTAGCGGTAGCGGTGGGAGCTGGCCTCGACGGCGTCGTAGACAGCCAGGGACACCAGCCCGAGCTGCACCTGGCCGACCGCGATCGACGTGACGTTGTCAGCGTAGATCGTGCGCAGTGCGATTGCGTTCCAGGACACCAGCACCGCGCTGCTCTCGCTCGGCCTCCGCTCCGGGTGTGCGGTCGCCGACAGGGGCAGGAACGCGGCGACCAGCAGGCCGCTCATCAGCACGACACTCGATCGACGCTGTCGGAACATGGCAGGACCTCCCGTACTCCGGATGGACTCCACGAGCGTGGTGCCTGCCGAGCCACTGGGCATCAGCGGATCCGCGAAACCTCAGCCCTACACCGCCACGCGAACCAGGGCTGCCGCCGCGGTGCGGTTGGTGACGCCGAGCTTGCGATAGATGTGCTCGAGATGCTTGCGCACGGTGCCCTCGGAGACGCAGAGCTGGTCCGCGACGTCCTGGTTGGATGCTCCGGCGGCGACGAGGTCGAGGACCTGTCGCTCCGCGCCGGACAGGTTCCCGACGACAAGGGTCCGTCCCGGCGGCCTGACCTGACGGGCCAGTGCCGGCTGGAGCATGCTGAGCAGCTCCACGTGGCGCGGCTCGAAGAGCCGTGTGTGGCGGTCGAAGTGGATCTGGGCCACCCGCCCCTCGCCGAGCGAGAAGCCCACCCTCAGACAGTCGCGTACGCCGAGCGCGGCGAGCCAGTCTCGCTCCACGCTCGCGCAGCGCGATCCGACGAGCTGCTCGATGCCGACGTGCAGCGACCCGCCGCAGACCCGATGGCCGAGGTCGAGTGGGGGGTGCGGCAGCTCGAGGTGGAACTCGAGCAGACCCGTCCGGTCCGCGATCCCGACCCCCAGGGCGTCGCTGGGGATGAGCCGGTGGAGAGCGTCCAGCAGCTGCCGCATCCGTGCGTCGAAATCGCGGTCGTCGATCATGAGGACGCGCCGTACCTCGGTGACATCGGCCGGGCTCAGGTGAAGGTGTGCCATCAGCGACTCCCTCGTGCACGGTTGCCACGCTAGTGGCGGTGCCGGAGACGCGCATGACCCATGCAGGACAGACTTCTTTACCCAAGTGGGCTAAGCCGTCAGCGGGGTCACAGTGGCCCATTCCTCGGGCGGGGTCCACCCGACCCACGCCTCGTCCCACCACGTGCCCGCGTCCGTCAGCATCGACTCGATCCGTGCGCCGGCCTCGCGGATCGCGGTCGCCCGCGTCTCGTCGTACCGCGGCCGGCCCGCCTGTGGGGCTCCTGGCACCCTGCCCGACCGGGCCGCGGAGCTCGTCCCGGTCTGAGTCCGGACGGTGCGCAGGTGAGCCGGCACCGCCCACCACTCGTCCGGGCGGTCGACCACCGGTGCGCCCGGGCCGTCTTCGACGACCCGGGCGCGAGCAGCCTCAACGCGGTCACGTCGCCGGCGAGCCCGTCGTACAAGGACGGCTCCCTCCGGGACGGTGCCTGGGCCGAGAGACGCGCGGCGACCCGGGTGGCGAGGTCCTGCTCGGTGGGACTCAGCGGGCGGTGCTGCGCGATCTCGGCCACCACCGGCGCCAGGCCGCCGATTCCGGCGTACAGCGAGTCGCGGTCGTCCGCGGGTGTGCTGTGCTCCCCGTCGACCGTCGCCGGAAGCCACGGACCGTCGTCCTCCCGCACATGGCTCAGGACCCACGACCAGGCGCCCTCACCCAACTCCCGATAGGCATCGCTCGTCCCCACACGTCCAGGGTACGAGGCCGGCCGGCGTGCTCCATCGGGCTACTTCCCCGCGGCGGATGACCGACCGGCGACCCGTGCGGCCGACCCAATATGGTGAGGCCCATGAGCGAACACTTCGACGTCGTCGTCCTCGGTGCCGGACCCGGTGGGTACGTCGCCGCTATCCGTGCCTCCCAGCTGGGCAAGAGCGTGGCCGTGATCGAGGAGAAGTACTGGGGAGGTGTGTGCCTCAACGTGGGCTGCATCCCCTCGAAGGCGCTGCTGCGCAACGCGGAGCTCGCACACATCCTCACCCACGAGAAGGACAAGTTCGGGATCACCGGCGACGCCTCGATGGAGTTCGGTCCGACGCACGCGCGCAGCCGCAAGGTGTCCGACGCCATCGTCAAGGGCGTCCACTTCCTGATGAAGAAGAACAAGATCACCGAGATCGACGGCTGGGGCACCCTGACCGGTCCCAAGAGCGTCGACGTCAAGGACGCGGACGGCAACGTGAGCCAGGTGACCGGCGACAGCCTGATCATCGCCAGCGGCGCGACCACGCGCCTGATCCCCGGTACGTCGCTCTCCGAGCGTGTGGTGACCTACGAGGAGCAGATCCTCACCGACCAGCTGCCCGGCTCGATCGTGATCGCCGGCTCGGGCGCGATCGGTGTCGAGTTCGCCTACGTGATGAAGAACTTCGGCGTGGACGTGACGATCGTGGAGTTCCTCGACCGGATGGTGCCCACCGAGGACCCGGAGATCTCCAAGGAGCTCCTCAAGCACTACAAGAAGCTCGGTGTCAACGTGATGCTCTCGACCAAGGTCGAGTCGATCGACGACTCCGGCGACAAGGTCAAGGTGACCGTCTCCCCCGCCGCCGGCGGCGACCAGCAGGTGATCGAGACCGACAAGGTGCTGCAGGCCATCGGCTTCGCCCCGCGCGTCGAGGGCTTCGGCCTGGACAAGGCCGGTGTGGAGGTCAGCGACCGCGGCGCGATCGTGGTCGACGAGCGTGGTCGGACCAACGTGGAGGGTGTCTACGCGATCGGTGACTGCACCGGCAAGCTGATGCTCGCCCACACCGCCGAGGCGATGGGCGTCGTGGCCGCCGAGACGATCGCGGACGCGGAGACGATGGAGATCGACTTCGACATGATCCCGCGGGCGACGTACTGCCAGCCCCAGATCGCCTCCTTCGGCTACAGCGAGGAGCAGGCCAAGGAGAAGGGCTACGACGTCAAGGTCGCGAAGTTCCCCTTCACCGCCAACGGGAAGGCCAAGGGGCTCGGCGACGAGGTCGGCTTCGTGAAGGTGATCGCCGACGCGAAGTACAACGAGATCATCGGCGCCCACCTGATCGGCCCCGACGTGACCGAGCTGCTGCCCGCGCTCACCCTCGCCCAGCGCTGGGACCTCACCGCCGACGAGGTCGCCCGCAACGTCTTCGCGCACCCCACGCTCGGTGAGGCGGTCAAGGAGGCCGTCGAGGGCATCGCGGGTCACATGATCAACCTGTAGGGCGGCGGTGATTACCACGGTCCCGTGGTAATCATCACCTCCCCGGAGCGAACTCTCCCCGGGGAGTGTCAGATCGCTCCGGGAAGGGGCCGCTGGGGACGACCCTCAGCGCACCTGGTGTACGACGGTGCGCCGGCGCGTCTGCTGCTGCTGCCGGTGCAGCGCCACCGACGCGACCATGGCGACGGCTCCGCCGACCATGAGGATGACCCCGAGTGCGGAGTCCCAGACGAAGGGCACGTCGACCTCGAGGGCGAAGATGAGCACCGCCCCGGTGGTGAACATGGCCAGGCCCGCGCCGGCGTTGCTGATGCGGTCCCTGGCCCGCACCGCGCGCACGACGAGACCGACGACGAGCAGCACCACACCGGCCACCAGCAGGAGCGAGCCGAGCGCGTCGTCGTCGACGTAGGGCAGGTCGACGTCCACGACCGAGGTGAGGATCGCGCCTGCGGCGAGGAGGAGTGCGGCGGCACCGAGGCCCATCGGGTCCTTCCGGTCGGGGTCAGGCAACTCGATCACGATACCGAGCGCCGCCCCGGGGTCAAACGCGAGTCGGCGCGGGGTCGGCTACCCGACGAGCCGCTCGAGCAGGTGGTCCAGCTCGCGGGCCGGGTCGGTGGTGCTGCCCCCGTGCACCGGCCCGGGTTGTACGACGGTGGAGCGGGGCGCCTTGACGAAGCCGAACCGAGTCCCCATCGCCGCCCGACCTGCAGCCCCCGCGGACTCGTCCCCGCGGCAGACCGCCTCGATGGCTGCCAGTGCCGAGCAGACGGCGTCCACGTCCACCGTCTCGGCCAGCGCGCGCAGGCGCTCCGGGGAGACGTGCTGGCGCGCCTCCAGGAAGTCGTCGGCCTGGCAGTAGAGCACCACGCCGACGTTCACGAACTCCTCCCGGTCCACGCGCGGGACGCAACGGAGCACGACGTACTGGAACGGCCGGCGCGCACTCATGCCGCGTCCACCACCGGCAGCCAGGCCCGCTCGCCCGAGACCCGGCCCAGCAGGAAGTCGACGTAGGCGGCACGCAGGACGTCCGTCGTCTCGGCACCCGGCACCGGCTCCAGCCACACCTCGGGCACGAGTGCCACGACCTCCTCGAGCAGCGCGTCGGGTGACTCGCGGCGCGAGCTCGGCGTCGACTGCCGGCACCCCGCGCCGGTACGCCGAGAGCACGTGGTCGGAGGCGTCATAGGGCTGGGCGGCGAAGCGGGCAGCGGGCCCGATGCCGCCGGACCAGCCGTGGTGGAAGTAGAGGCAGGCGCCGTGGTCGATCGCCCACACGTCCCCGTGCCAGAGCAGCAGGTTGGGGTTGCGCCAGGACCGGTCGACGTTGGCCGTCAGCGCATCGAGCCACATGATCCGGGCGGCGGTCTCGGCGTCGGGGCTGCAGCCCGCGTCGTACCCGAACGAGCCCGGCAGGAAGTCGACGCCCAGGTTGGGGCCGATGCTGGCCGTGAGCAGGTCCTGGACCTCCTCGTCGGCCTCGTACCTCCCGATCGCGGCGTCCAGCTCGACCACCACCAGGTCGGGCGTGCGGATCTCGAGCCGACGCGCGAGCTCTCCCACGATGACCTCGGCGACCAGCACCTTGGCGCCCTGGCCGGCGCCGCGGAACTTGCACACGTAGGTGCCCAGGTCGTCCGCCTCGACGATCCCCGGCAGCGACCCGCCCTCGCGCAGCGGCGCGACGTAGCGGGTCGCGCTGACCGTGCGCATCACGACGCCCCACTCCCCGGTGTGTTCGACGGGCGCTCGGCGCAGCCGCCGCACGTGTCACAGCTGAAGGCGCGCACGGCTCAGAGCTCGAGCGCGAGCAGCCGGGCGCGTTCGGCGTCGACGTCGAAGTCGGCGACCGGCCAGCCCAGCTCGAACGCCTCCAGGCTCTCGTGCAGCAGGGAGCCGATCGCCCAGTTGCGATACCACTTGCGGTCGGCCGGCACCACGTGCCAGGGGGCGGCCTCGGTGTTGCAGCGCTCCAGCGCGATCTCGTAGGCGTCCTGGTAGCTCGACCACAGGGCCCGCTCGTCGACGTCCCCGGGGTTGTACTTCCAGTGCTTCTCGGGGTTGTCCAGGCGTTCGAGGAGCCGTTCCTCCTGGGTCTGCGACGACACGTGCAGCATGCACTTGATGACCGTGGTCCCGCTGTCGACCAGGCGACGCTCGAAGTCGTTGATCGCCTCGTAGCGCCGTTCGATCTCGTCCTCGTCGGCGAGGCCGCGGACGCGCGCGATCAGCACGTCCTCGTAGTGGGAGCGGTCGAAGATCCCGATCATCCCGGCCTCGGGCGCCTCCTGCTCGATGCGCCACAGGAAGTCGTGCTCCCTCTCCTCGTCGGTGGGCGCCTTGAATGCCTTGATGTGCACGCCCTGGGGGTCGAAGAGACCGACGGCGTGCCGCAGCACCCCGCCCTTGCCAGAGGTGTCCATCCCCTGCAGCACCAGCAGGATGCTGCGCGAGCCACCTGCTCTGCCGTCGGCGAAGAGCCGCTCCTGCAGCTCGGAGAGTGGATCACCGAGCTCCTTGAGCGCCTTCTTGCCCTCAGCCTTGTCGCCGTCGAAGCCGGGATGGCCGTTGGCGTCGTACGCCGACAGGTCGACGGGTCCGGGGGGAACGCCGAGCAGGTTCGAGAGCGACATGTCGCGATCATGCCACCCGTCGCTCAGAGGTCCGCGCCCTCACGGGCCAACGCCACCAGCCGGGACACGGCACGGAAGTACTTCTTGCGATACCCACCCTCCAGCAACGATGGTGCGAACAACGCATCGAACGTGACGCCGCTGGCGACCACCGGCAGGTCGCGGTCATAGAGCCGGTCCGCCAGGACGACGAGCCGGAGCGCGACGTTCTGGTCCTCGACCGTGCGCACGTCGTCGAGACACACGACGCTGACGCCGTCGAGCAGGGCGCCGAACTTCGAGGGGTGCACGTCCGCCAGATGGCGGTGCAGGTCGACGAAGTGGTCGTGGCTCGCCCCGGCCAGGCCGGCCGCCGCGCGCACCTCGTCGTCGGACCGGGCCGCCGGCGCCTCGGGCAGCCCGCGGTGCCGGTAGTCCTCGCCGTCGATGCGCACCGAGGTGAAGTGGGTTGACAAACCCTGGATCTCCCGCAGGAAGTCGGCGGTGGCGAATCGGCCCTCACCCAGCTTGCCCGGCAGGGTGTTGGAGGTCGCGGCCAGCCGCACTCCGGCCTCGCGCAGGTTGGCCAGCAGGGTCGACACGAGCACCGTGTCGCCTGGATCGTCCAGCTCGAACTCGTCCACGCACACCAGGCGGTACGTCGCCAGCTCGGCGACGGCTTCGTGGAAGCCGAGCGCACCGACGAGATGGGTGAGCTCCACGAACGTCGCGAACAGCTTGGGCCCAGGAGCGTCGTGCCACAGGGACGCGAGCAGGTGGGTCTTGCCGACGCCGTACCCTCCGTCGAGATAGATCCCGCTGGGCCCCACGGGGGCCGCCTTGCGGAACAATCCCTTCTTGCGTGCCGCGCCGAGGGCGGCGGAGAACTCCCGCAGCGCGTCGACGGCGGCGGTCTGGGACGGCTGGCCCGGGTCGGGGCGATAGGTGTCGAAGCCGACCTCGGCGAAGCGCGGTGGCGGCACCAGCTCGGCGACCAGCCGGTCCTTGGCGACCGTGGGGTTGCGCTCGCTGAGCTTGATCGGCTCGTCGGTCACCGGTGCATCGTAGGCGGTCGACACTAGGCTGCACGCGTGCGCCTGCCTGTGATGCCCCCGGTCCAACCGATGCTCGCCAAGGCGGTGAAGGGGATCCCTGACCCGGCAAAGCACGGCGGGCTGTCCTTCGAGCCCAAGTGGGACGGGTTCCGCTGCCTGATCTTCCGCGACGGCGACGAGGTCGAGCTGGCCAGCCGCAACACCAAGCCGCTGACCCGCTACTTCCCCGAGGTCGTCGAGGCGATCAGGGCCATCACTCCTGAGCGCTGTGTGCTCGACGGTGAGCTGTTCGTCGCGCTCCGCGGCGAGGACGGGGGTGACCGACTCGAGTTCGAGAGGCTCCAGGAGCGGATCCATCCCGCCGACTCCCGCGTGCGGATGCTCGCCGAGACGACGCCGGCCGGCTTCGTGGCCTTCGACCTGCTCGCGATCGGGGAGGAGTCGCTGATGGGTGAGCCGTTCGAGGCGCGCCGCGCCAGGCTCGAGTCGGAGCTCGCCGACGTCCAGCCGCCGATCTTCCTCACCCGCACCACCACCGACCCGGTCGAGGCCGAGGACTGGTTCCACCGGTTCGAGGGAGCGGGGCTCGACGGTGTCGTCGCCAAGCCTCTCGGAGCGACCTACCAGCCCAATGCCCGCACCATGCTCAAGATCAAGCACGAGCGCACCGCCGACGTCGTGCTGGCCGGCTACCGCCCTCACAAGACCTCCACGGCCGACACTCCGTTGGTCGGCTCGCTGCTTCTGGGGTTGTACGACGGCGAGGGCCGGCTCCAGCACATCGGGGTCTCGGCGTCGTTCACCGCCAAGCGTCGCGCTGAGCTCGTCGAGGAGCTGGCACCGCTGGTCGCCGACGACCTGAGCGAGCACCCCTGGGGCGGCTGGTCGGAGTGGGCGATCGCCAACCCCGACCGTGTCCCCGGGACCCAGAGCCGGTGGTCGGCGGGCAAGGACCTGTCGTTCGTGCCGCTGCGGCCCGAGCGCGTCCTCGAGGTGGGCTACGACCACATGGAGGGCTCGCGCTTCCGGCACACCGCCCAGTTCAAGCGGTGGCGCACCGACCGCGACCCGGAGTCCTGCGGCTACGAGCAGCTCGACGAAGCGGTGTCCTACGACCTGCGCTCGGTGCTTGGCCACAACGCGTCCTGATCGGACTAGTCTGGTGTTTATGAGCGAGACCTACGACGTCGTCCTCCTGGTGGAGCAGCCCTTGTCCTTCGACGACGCCGCACAGGTCCGGGGCCTGCACACCGACGTCTCCGACCCCGTCCGCTACCACGTGCTGCTGCCCGTCGAGGATGCGGCCGCGCGGGTCGAGTCGGCGCTGGGCTCCATCGCCGCGAGCGAGGTGCTCGCCACCCCCGCGATGGTGATGGACCACGAGAATCTCGAGGCCATGCAGCGCGAGCTGCTGGAGCAGGCCCGCGAGGACGTCGGCGACTGCGTCGACCGGCTCTCTGCCGAGGGCTGCAACGTGCATGGCGAGATCGTCACGGCCGACCCGATCGAGGCCCTCCAGGCCAAGGTCGCCGAGGTCGACGCGGCCGAGGTCATCGTGCTGACCCGCCCCCACGTGATCGCCGAGCTCTTCCACCTCGACTGGTCCTCGCGCGCCCGCCGCAAGCTCGGAGTGCCGGTCCTGCACCTGTTGGAGCACGAGAACTTCGACGAGCAGGCCGGTGGCGGCGAGGGCGTCAGCGGGTTCTAGGGTCACTCCCCCTGCGGGCCGCCCGCCAGCTCGACGGCGATGTCGAGATGGCCCACGTGCCGGGCGTACTCCTGCAGCACGTGGAAGCAGATCCAGCCCAAGGTGGCGGGCTCCTCGGTGAAGCGAGGTCCGGGCGGGGCCTGCTGGGTGAGTGGCGTCGAGCCGAGGACGCCGCTGGTGCGCTTCCCCACCCCGTGCAGCAACGAGGCCAGGTCGTCGAGACGCACATCGTCCGGCACGTGCCAGCGGTCGCCTCGCCGGTCACCCCACGGGTCACCCACGTCCTCGCCCAGGAAGCCCCAGACGAACCAGCGCCGCTCCATGTGGGCCAGGTGGGTCAGCATCTCCAGCGGTGTCCAGCCCGAGGGCAGCCGGCTGGTGCGCCGCTCCGACTCGTCGAGCGCACGCACCTTGGCGATCGCGGTGGCGCGGTACCAGTCGAGGTAGAGCGCGAACAGCTCGCCGGGGTCCCCGGTGTGGGTGCTCGGCTCAGGGAAGTCGGAGGCGGCCTGGGACGGGGGTGCAGTCGGCATCGCACCACGCTAGGGGCAACCGGCTACTCCAGGAAGCCGCGCACCCAGTTCAGGTCGTCAGCCCGGTCGACGCGAGACGCCGCCGGTGCCGGCGCAGTTGCCGTTGATCCCGAACGACGTCACGGCTCCAGCCCCGACGGGCCCCTGCACGAGCACCCGAGCCCAGGGCGCTACTAGGTCTCGATCCGGTTGCCGTCCGCGTCCCAGTGCTCGGCGACCTTCTTGCTCGGCTGCACCCGCGGTGGCTCGCCCGGCATCTTCGGATAGTCCGGCGGGTAGTTCAGCTCCCCCTGGCCGGCTGCCACCTGCTCCTCCCACAGGTCGAGGAGAGGCTGCAGGGAGCAGGCCCGGTCGTCGATCGCGCGATGCGGGTCACCACGCTCACGCAGACGCTCGGGCACCGTGAACAGGTTGAACCGGGCGGGGTCGTGCACCTCGGGCAGCTCGTCCCACTCCACCGGGGTGGAGACCGGTGCACCCACCTTGGGTCGGAGGCTGTAGGCCGAGGCGATCGTGCGGTCGCGGGAGTTCTGGTTGAAGTCCACGAAGATGCGCTCACCCCGCTCCTCCTTCCACCAGGCCGTGGTGACCTCGGGCGTGCGCTTCTCCAGCTCCCGGCCGAAAGCGATCGCAGCGTGGCGCACGTCGACGAAGTCCCAACGCGGCTCGATCCGGACGTAGATGTGCACGCCTCGGTTGCCGCTGGTCTTGGGGAAGCCGACCAGGCCCAGATCATCGAGCAGGTCGCGGGCGACCAGGCCGACCCGGGCGGCGTCCTCGAACCCGGTGCCGGGTTGCGGATCGAGGTCGATGCGCAACTCGTCGGGGTGGTCGACGTCATCGCGCCGGCACGGCCAGGGGTGGAAGGTGATCGCACCCATCTGCGCTGCCCACGCGGGGACGGCGACCTCGGTGGGGCACATCTCCTCGGCCGTGCGCCCGGAGGGGAAGGCCACGGTGGCCGCCTCGACGTAGTCGGGGGCACCGCGCATCATCCGCTTCTGGTAGAACGCGTCTGCATCACGATCGGCGGGACCGGTCGCGAGCCTCATCCCCTCGCGCACGCCCTTGGGCCACCTCTCCAGGGCCGTCGGCCGCTCCCGAAGGGCGCGCATGATGCCGTCCTCCACGGCGACGTAGTACTCCACGACCATCAGCTTGGTGACCTCGGGCGTCGTCGCGGTCGCCTCGTAGATCACCCGGTCGTGGCTCGAGACGCGCAACGCGCGCCCGCCTGCGTCGATCTCGGTCGCCGGGCTCGCCATGGCGCGATGGTAGTGGTCTCGACAAGCTCGACCACCCGGACGTCTCGACAAGCTCGACCACCCGGACGTCTCGACAAGCTCGACCACCCGGAGGGTCCGGCTCCCTTGTGCGACTTCGTAGGCTGGAGCCATGACGTACCAGGTCGAGAAGAGCGACGAGGAGTGGCGCGAGCAGCTCTCGCGCGAGGAGTACGCCGTCCTGCGCCAAGCGGGCACCGAAGCCCCCCACAAGGGCGAGTACACCGACACCAAGACCGTCGGGGTCTACAAGTGCCGCGCATGTGACACCGAGCTGTTCCGCTCGGAAACCAAGTTCGACTCCCACTGCGGGTGGCCGTCGTTCTACGCCCCGCTCGCCGAGGACCGGGTCGACTACATCGAGGACGTCTCGATGGGGATGAAGCGCGTGGAGGTCCGCTGCGGCAGCTGCGGCTCCCACCTCGGCCACGTCTTCGAGGGCGAGGGCTACGGGACGCCGACCGACCAGCGCTACTGCATCAACTCGATCAGTCTCACCCTCACTCCCGCCGAGTGACCGCGCCGAGCGCATCGGCGATGATCGACCGGTGAGCACACCGAGCGCCGACCTGGTCGAACTGGCGCACGCCTACGGCGTCGCGACCGACTACTACGACTGGAAGGGCCGACACGTCCACGTCGACGACGGCACCGTCCGCGACGTGCTCGCGGCGATGGAGGTGGACACCTCCGACCCGGCAGCGGCCCTGCACGCACGCTGGGAGGCGCCCTGGCGGCGGATGCTCCCGGCGTGCGTGGTCTCCACCCAGGGCGACGGGCGCTGGTTCTGGGTGCATGTGCCCGACGGGGCTCCGGTGCAGGTCTGGATCGAGCTCGAGGGCGGTGGCCGACGCGAGGACATCTCCCAGGTCGCGCACTGGGTGCCCGCACGCGAGGTCGACGGCGCCTACGTCGGGGAGGCGACGTTCGCCGTACCCGAGGACCTGCCGCTCGGCTACCACACCCTGCACGCCCGCTCCGGCGACAGCGAGTCGAGCGCGCCGCTCATCGTCACCCCACGCTGGCTCGGTCTCCCCGAGGCGCTGAGCGCCCGTCACGGCTGGGGTTTCGCCGCCCAGCTCTACAGCGTCCGCTCCCGCGAGTCGTGGGGCGTCGGCGACCTCACCGACCTGACCGACCTCGGCACCTGGTCGGCCGGGCTCGGCGCCGACTACCTGCTGATCAACCCCTTGCACGCGGCCGAGCCGGCTGCCCCCATGGAGCCGTCGCCGTACCTGCCCAGCTCGCGCCGGTTCTTCAACCCCCTCTACCTGCGCGTCGAGCGCATCCCCGAGTACGCCGGGCTCTCGGCGACGGCGCGCACCGAGGTCGAGAAGCTGCGGACCGGCATCCATCGCGCGCTCGACGGTGTCGACGTGATCGACCGCGACACCGCCTGGTCGGCCAAGCGTGCCGCGCTGAGGCTCGTGCACGCCGTGCGGCGCAGCGCCGGGCGAGAGGTCGACCTGAGCGCCTTCCGCGAGCGTGAAGGCCAGTCGCTGCGGGACTTCGCCAGCTGGTGCGTCCTGGCCGAGACCCACGGCCTCGACTACCGCGACTGGCCCGCGTCCCTGCAGGACGTCGGTTCGGCCGACGTGGCCTCCTTCGTGGCCGAGCACGAGGACGAGATCGCCTTCTGCGAGTGGATGCAGTGGATCCTCGACGAGCAGCTGCAGATCGCCCAGGCCAAGGCCGTCGGCGCCGGCATGGCGCTGGGCACCATGCACGACCTTGCCGTCGGCGTGCATCCCGGTGGCGCCGACGCCTGGCGTCTGCGCTCGACGTACGCGACCGGGATCAGCGTCGGAGCGCCACCGGATCCGTTCAACCAGCAGGGCCAGGACTGGACCCAGCCCCCCTGGCAGCCAGGGGCTCTCGAGGCTTCGGGCTATGCGCCGTTCCGCGACCTGATCGGGGCCGTGCTGCGGCACGCAGGCGGCGTGCGGGTCGACCACGTCATCGGACTCTTCCGTCTGTGGTGGGTGCCGTCAGGACGCTCCGCCGACCAGGGCACCTATGTCCGCTACGACCACGAGGCGCTGATCGGCGTGCTGGCGCTCGAGGCGGCCCGGGCCGGCGCGGTCGTCGTCGGTGAGGACCTCGGCGTCGTGGAGCCCTCGGCCCGCGACTACCTCCGCTCGCGGGGCATCCTCGGCACCTCGATCCTGTGGTTCGAGGCCGATGACTCGGGCGACCCGCTGCCCGCTGAGCGATGGCGCGAGCTCTGCCTCGCCTCGGTCACCACCCATGACCTGCCCCCCACGGCCGGCTTCCTCGCCGGTGACCACGTGCGGCTGCGGCATCGGCTCGGACTGCTGACCCGCTCGCTGGAGGAGGAGGCCGCCGCCGACGACGCCGAGCGCGAGGCCTGGCTCGCCGAGGTGAGCGGGCGGGGACTGATCGGTCCCGACGCCGACGTGGCGGAGGTGGTCCTCGGGCTGCACCGCTACCTGAGCCTGACACCCGCCCGCCTGCGCTGCGTCGCGCTGACCGACGCCGTCGGTGATCGTCGCACCCAGAACCAGCCGGGCACGATCGATGAGTACCCGAACTGGCGGGTGCCGCTCTCCGGACCGGACGAGAAGCCGCTGCTCCTCGAGGACGTGCTGACCTCCGCGCGTGCGCGCGCGCTGGCCGAGGCGGTCAGGGCAGGTCAGTGACCAGCTCTGTCGGAGACCGACGACGTCCGGTGTAGAAGGGCACTTCCTCGCGGACGTGACGGCGCGCGTCGGAGGCCCGCAGGTGCCGCATCAGGTCGACGATGCGGTGCAGCTCGTCGGCCTCGAAGGCCAGCAGCCACTCATAGTCGCCGAGCGCGAACGAGGCAACGGTGTTGGCGCGCACGTCGGCGTAGTCACGCGCCATCATCCCGTGCTCGGAGAGCATCCGGCGGCGCTCGGAGTCCTCGAGGAGGTACCACTCGTAGGAGCGTACGAACGGGTACACGCACACGTAGGCACGGGCCTCCTCGTCGGCGAGGAAGGCCGGGATGTGGCTCTTGTTGAACTCCGCGGGACGGTGCAGCGCCATCTGCGACCACACCGGGTCGAGGCGGGCCCCGAAGGTGGTGCGACGGAAGCGGTGGTAGGCGTCCTGGAGCGCGTCGGCGGTCTCGGCGTGCCACCACACCATGACGTCGGCGTCGGCGCGCAGTCCGGCCACGTCGTACATCCCACGAGTGCGGACGTCCTCCGCCTCCAGCGCCTCGAGGAGCTTCTCGACCTCGTTGGCCTCACGCGCGCGGTCTGCGTCGCCGATCACGTCACGCAGCCGGAACACCGACCACATCGTGTAACGGATCGACTCGTTGAGCTCCTTCGCCGCCTTGCCCTGCTGGGGTCGCTTGACCGTCTCGCTCATGTCACTCATTCTCCCTCGGGCGCCAACGCGGAGAGGACCTGGGTCGCCGCCAGCTCGGCGGAGGCGATGCACGCCGGGATGCCGAGCCCGTCGTATGCCGCACCGCAGACCGCGAGGCCGGGCAGGGCTGCGACGGCGGTCCGGATGGACGTGCACCCGGTCGAGGTGGCCCACGGCGTACTGGGGTAGCGCGCCACCCCAGCGTTGCACGTGGCTGTCCACCGGCCGGGCGGTCAGGCCGATCGCGTCGCCGAGATCGGCGAGGGCGGTCTCGACGAGCTCGGCGTCCTCGACCTGGAGCACGGACTCCTCGCGGTGGCGGCCGATCGAGCAGCGCAGGAGCAGCACGCCGTCGCCCCCAGGTGCAGTGCCGGCGTCGGTGACCCAGGCCCACTTGGCGAAGGAGAAGGTCGCCGCCTTGATGCTGCGCCCGTCGACCGGGGGCACCAGGAAGCCGGAGCCGGTGGTCGCAGGCAGGTCGCTCGCGCGGAACGCGAGCGTGATGACGGCCATCGACGCGTAGTCGATCCGGGCGAGCTCGAGCGCGGCGTCCGGCGCGACGTCGGAGAGCAGCCTCCCGGTCGGCCGCGCGGGTGCGGCCAGCACCACTGCGTCGGCCCGCACCACCTCCGCATCCCGTGTCGACCCCACGACCAGGTTCCAGCCACCCCCGGCGGCCCGGGCGAGGTCACGCACGGTGGCGTCGGTGCGCACGGTGGCCCCACTGGTCGAGGCGACCGCGTCGGCGAGTCGACCCACTCCCCCACGGATCCCGGCGAAGACCGGTATGTCGGACGTGGGACCCGACGAGGCCGCGGCGGCCGCCCGCATCATCGACCGGTCACGATCCAGCAGCGCCACCACCTGGGGCACCGCGGCCCGGGCGGAGAGCTCCCGAGCGTGGCCCGCGTAGACACCACCGAGGAGCGGCTCCACGAGGCGGTCGACGACCTCCCGCCCGAAGCGTTCCTCGACGAGCCAGCCGATCGACACGTCACGGCCGTCGAGCCGGGTCGCTGGCAGCACGCTGTCCATCGCGACGCGGGCCAGGCCGGCCTTGGACAGCACCCCGCTCTCGGAGAGCGCCCTGGTCTCGACGGGGACGCCCATCATCGTGCGCGGCATCGGTTGGAGTCGGTCACGCGTCCAGAGGTTGGCCGAGATCGTCGCCGGGTGGACCAGGTCGGCCTCGAGGCCGGCCGCGCGTGCGAGGGCGACGGCCTCGGGCCGCCGGTTGAGCATCGCCTCCGCGCCCACGTCGACGGTGACACCACCTACCTCGGCCCGGGCGAGCTTGCCGCCGATGACCGGTGAGGACTCCAGCACGGTGACCGCGACATCCGGGCGCTCCCGGCGTACGGCCGCGGCGGCCGCCAGCCCGGCGATGCCGCCGCCGACCACCACGACGTGCGGCGGGGTGCTGGCGGGGGGCATGGTCACAGATTGGCAAAGAGTCGTCCCGGCACCAAGTCCAGCGGAACCGCGGCGACATGGGCTGCGTCACAGCGCCATGACGACACAGCGTGGAACCCTCCGCCGGGTGCTGGCGGCCGCCGCCCTCCTGGCCTTGACGACGACGGCCGTGGCCTGCTCCGGCATCGGCTCGGGCAGTGACTCGGCCAGCGACTCCGGCACCACCGACGAAGGCGCAACGGCGGTCGGCGGGCTGGACGGTGGCGCGGTCGTCGACAAGGAGGGGGCCGCCCCCGAGCAGGTGGCCCCGGGCGCGGACGGGGTCAACCGCACCGTCGTCTCGCTGCGCTCGGTGATCAAGACCGGCCAGCTGTCGGTGACCAATCGTGACCTGGACGAGGCTCGCGCGGAGCTCGACACCGTCCTGACCTCGCTCGGCGCGACGATCGACAGCGAGTCGACCGAGCACGACCGTCGGGGCCGGATCGAGCGGTCCACCGTGGTCGTGCGAGTGCCGGTCGCGCGCTTCGACGCCGCGATGACCGCTCTGCAGGAGCTGGGCCACAGCCGTCACGCGGACACGAGCGCCAAGGACGTCACCACCGAGGTGATCGACGTCGACGAGCGGGTGCAGACGCTGGAGAACAGCCTCGACCGGTTGCAGGCCTATCAGCGCGACGCCACCGACATCGACCAGCTGATCCGCTTCGAGCAGCAGATCACCCAGCGGGAGTCGGAGCTGCAGTCGCTGAGGGCGCAACAGACCTATCTTCGCGACCAGACGTCGCTCTCCACCATCACGCTGCGCCTGTCGCAGCCGGACAAGTACGTTCCGCCCCCCAGCGCGCTCGAGGACGCCGGGTTCCTCAGCGGCCTGAAGAGCGGCTGGAACGCCTTGAGCGACACCGTCGTCGTGGTGCTCACGGTCGTCGGCGCCGTGCTCCCCTTCGTGTTCGCCCTGGGACTGCTCGGCGTGCCGGTGTGGCTGCTGGTCCGGCGGCTGGTCCGGACGCGGACGGCCACCGCCGTGACCGCGCCCGCCGCCGACGCACCCCCCACCAGCTAGTTGAGACGGGTGGTGGTGGCGTGCACGTGGTCGGTGAGCCGGGCGAGCTGGTCGGGGTCGGTCGAGGGCAGCACGCCATGGCCGAGGTTGAAGATGTGGCCAGGAGCGCCCCGGCCGGCCTCGAGCACCTCGTCGGCGCGAGCCAGCATCACCTCGGTCGGGGCGAAGACCAGCGACGGGTCGAGGTTGCCCTGCACGACGCGACCGCCCACGCGTCGTACTCCCTCGTTCAGCGGGACTCGCCAGTCGACCCCCACGACGTCGGCGCCCGCCTCGCCGATGAGGTCGAGCATCTCACCGGTGCCGACGCCGAAGTGGATCCGCGGCACCCCGAGCTCCCCGGCCGCGGCCAGCACGGCGGCGGAGTGCGGCATCGCGTAGCGACGGTAGTCAGCCGGTGACATCGCGCCGGCCCACGAGTCGAAGAGCTGCACCGCGGAGGCACCGGCCTCCACCTGGACGGCGAGGTAGGCAGCGGAGATGCCGGCGATCTTGCGCATGAGGGCGTCCCACACGTCGGGTGCGCCGAACATCATCGCCTTGGTCTTGGCGTGCTCCTTGGAGGGCCCGCCCTCGACCAGGTACGACGCCACCGTGAAGGGCGCCCCCGCGAAGCCGATCAGCGGGGTGCCGCCCAGCTCCCCGACGAGCGTCCGGATCGACTCGGTGACATAGGGGACGTGCGAGGGGTCGAGGTCGGGGATCGCCGCCACGTCCGCCAGGGTCTCGACCGGGGAGGCGACCACCGGGCCCACACCAGGAACGATGTCGAGATCGACCCCGACAGCCTTCATCGGCAGCACGATGTCCGAGAAGAAGATGGCCGCATCCACCCCGTAGCGCCGCACCGGCTGCAGGGTGATCTCGACGGTCAGCTCGGGCCGCATGCAGGAGTCCAGCATCGCCACCCCCTCGCGCAGGGCGCGGTACTCCGGAAGCGAGCGTCCGGCCTGCCGCATGAACCACACCGGGGTGTGCGCGGGCTCCAGACCGCGGGCCGCCCGCAGGAATGGGGAGTCGGCCAGGGCGGGTGCCGGGCTGGTCTGGGGAGGCATCGTCACGGGGCGATCCTCCCAGGTGACACTGCGTGTCGGCCCGCCGGGACCGGGGAATCGGCCTAGGGTGAAGCCATGGCCGCACGTCAGGAGCGTGGTGTGGACCCCTCATCGTTGCCCGAGGAGTTTCGCGCCGCCGTCGAGCAGATGCGCGCCGCGCGTCTGCGCCCGGAGATCTTCTGTGAGGAGATGCCGGCGCCGCAGCGGATCGCGCCCTTCGCCTCCGCGCTGTCGGCCGACGTGACCGTGGACGGCGAGGACGTCGGCACCGGCCGTCTGGTCCTCCTTCACGACCCTGCCGGCAACGACGCCTGGGACGGCACCTTCCGCTGCGTCGCCTACGCGCGCGCCGAGATCGACCCCGAGATGGCCAACGACCCCCTCCTCGGCGAGGTCGGCTGGTCCTGGCTGAGCGAGGCTCTCGCGGCCCATGGAGCCGACTACGGCGCCCCGTCAGGCACCGTGACCAAGGTGTCCTCGGAGAGCTTCGGCTCCATGGCCGACGAGGACGCCAGCTGCGCAGCTGGAGATCAGGGCGTCCTGGACCCCCGCGGCCGATCCCGACGGTGCGTTCGACCTCGGTCCCCATGTCGAGGCATGGGCCGAGCTGCTGTGCACCGCGTCGGGGCTGCCTCCCGTGCCGGAGGGCGTCACGTCGATGCCGAGCCGTCGGGGACAGCGCGGCCAGGCCTGATGACCGACGTACCCACCACTCCCACCGAGAACGAGCCGGACGAGCAGCCGGATGACTCCGTCGAGGAGGCTCCCCGCCGTACCCCTGCTCGAGCTGAGGGACGGACTCACCTCGGTGATCGACACCGAGGAGGCTCTCGCGGAGATGGTCGAGGCCTTCCGTGCCGGCACCGGTCCGGTGGCGATCGACGCAGAACGAGCATCGGGCTACCGCTATTCGGCCCGGGCCTACCTGGTGCAGCTGCAGGCGAGAGGGCGCCGGCACGGCGCTGGTCGACCCGATCGCCGTTCGAGGACCTCAGTGCGCTCCAGGAGGCGCTCGGCGACACCGAGTGGATCCTGCACGCCGCCACCCAGGACCTGCCGTGCCTGACCGAGCTGGGGCTGCGCCCGACGACGCTCTTCGACACCGAGCTCGCGGGTCGCCTCCTCGGCTACCCACGCGTCGGGTTGGCCACCTTGGTGGAGACCATCGTGGGCCGCCGGATGCGCAAGGAGCACTCCGCCGTCGACTGGTCCACGCGCCCGCTCCCCGAGCCGTGGTTGGTGTACGCCGCCTTGGACGTCGAGGTGCTGCTCGAGCTGCGTGAAGCACTCATCGCCGAGCTCGAGGAGACCGGCAAGACGACCTGGGCGCGCGAGGAGTTCGCGCACCTCGTCGCGGCGGCTCCTTCCGGGCCCCGGCAGGACCCGTGGCGGCGGACGTCGCGGCTGCACCGGGCTCGTGGCCGGCGGGCCCTCGCGGCCGTCCGCGAGCTGTGGCAGACCAGGGACGCGATCGCGTCCCAGCGCGACGTCACCCCCGGCCGGATCATCCCTGACTCCGCGATCGTGGAGGCGGCCAACGCGCTTCCTCGTGATCGCGCGACGTTGCTGGCGCTCAAGGGCTTCCGTGGCCGCGGCGCCGAGCGATACGCCAACCATTGGGTCGCGGCGATCCGCACTGCCCGAGAGCTCGACGAAGCAGATCTCCCTCCCCTCGCCGCACGGTACGACGGTCCGCCGCCGCCTCGCGCCTGGGCGGATCGTGACCCGGTCGCGGCGGCGCGACTCACTCGCGCCCGTGCCGACCTCAAGGAGCTCGCGGAGTCGCTCGACCTCCCTGTCGAGAACCTCCTCACCCCCGACTTCGTGCGCCGGCTGCTCTGGGAGCCGCCGGGCGTCGAGGACGCGACCGCCCTGGCCGAGGCCGTGGGCGACCGACTCCGCGACCTCGGTGCCCGGCCCTGGCAGATCGAGCTGACCCGGGACCTCCTCGCTGCGGCGATCCTCGAGGCCGAAGCCGAGGTCGAGGTCGAGGCCGCAGCCGCATCGGCAGCTGCATCGGCGGAGCCGGAGGGTGACCCGGAGAGCTCGAGCGACTAGCCGACGGCTCCCCGGGGGGTGCGAGCACGTCCTGCGAGGCGGCGTCGATCTCCGGCAGCAGGACATCGAGGTCGACCAGCGGGTCGTAGAACATCGTCCCGAGCTCTCCGGCGACCTCGCGCTCGAGCTCGGGCCACCCGGTCACGAACGGGGTGACCGTGGAGCGGCGCACGGCGTTGTCGAAGACCAGCACACTCTCGGGGTTGCTGCCCGGCTGGGTGAAGGCGAGGGAGTTGAGCGTGGGCAGGTGTGCCGGGACGATCCCGCCGGACTCAGCCAGGATCGCCGCACCCTTGTCGCTGCTCGCGAAGGCGATCAGGTCGGCCGCCGCTTCGGCGTGCTCGGAGCCTGCGGAGAGGCAGAGCGCCTGGACCTCGGAGACCGACATCGAGCGCGCCAGCCTCGGCAGCGGGTAGACGTCGAAGTCGAAGGCCTCGATCTTGCGCAGACGCGGCACCAGCGCCTTGGTGCCGATGAGCATGCCGAGCTGTTCGTGCGCGAACCGGTCGACGGCACCGCGCCGCTCGAGCTGTTCGGGATTCGGGGTGATCTGGGGGTCGCGGACGACCGAAAGGATCGCCTCGAGGGCTGCGCGGTTGCCATCGTCGGAGAAGGTCAACGACGTCGCGTCGCGCGGGTCGTCGACGATGTCGGCTCCCGCCGATCGCATCAGCGCCATCATCGTCGACAGGTCCGGCGGGACGTAGGCCCCCTTGACCCCCTCGCCGGCAATCAGGCGGCCCGCTCGCGCGAACTGGTCCCAGGTCCACCCGGTCATCGCAGTGAGCGGCTCGTCGCCCGGCTCGATCAGCTTGCGGAAGGGCACCAGACCGGGGTTGTAGAAGACCACCAGGGGCGAGACGTCGTAGGGCATGCACTGCAAGGCCTGCTCGGCGCTGAGCGCCTCCAGCCCCAACCGCTGATAGCTGTCTCCGAAGTCGATGCCGCGCTCCCCGAGCACCTGGTCGACCGCCATCACCTGATCGGCGCTCGCCAGTGCGGGCACTCGCTCGCTGCCGGTCGTGAACACGTCGGGCGGGTCACCCGCCTGCACCTGCTCGCGAAGCAGCTCCGCAGCTGCGGCGGCGGTGCGCGACTTCTCGACCTCGACGAGGATCTCAGGACGCTCGTTGCCGAACGCCGTGGCGAGCTTGTCGAAGGCCTGCCGCACCGGGCGGTCCCCGGACACGGCCAACCGGAGGGTGATCGGGTCAGCTCGTGGTCGGCTCGGGCTCCGCGGACGCACTCGGCACCGGGTCGGCCTCGGGCTCCGCCTCCGACGTACACGCGGCGACCACCAGGGCAGCGGAGAGGGCTGCGGCGGCGCTCACCAGCGCTCGGCGTCGCAGCGAGCTCACTGGCGTGCCCTCTTTCGTGTCGTCGTGCCGATGAAGTCGAACGAGGGACACGCTATCGGGACACGCCAACACATTTCACCGGCTGCGACGAGGCTCACGTCGGTTCCGCGTCTACGCTTCGAAGATCTGGTCTCGGACACGACAAGGACGCGCATGAGCTCCCGCACCCGCCCCGCCACTCGGACGGCCAACCGTGCCGCCGCAGTCCTCCTCGCAGCAGCCACGGTCGGCGCGCTCGCGGGGTGTGGGCCGGAGGCGGGCGGTGGTCCCGCGGACGGCGCTCCGGCGACCTCCGCCTCTCCGGACCCCTCCTCCAGCGAGCCGAGCCCCGAGGAGAAGGAGACGGAGCCGAGCGGCGAGGACGACCCACCCGCCGGCACCCTCGCCGACGCGCTGCTCCCGGCCGGTGAGCTGCCAGGCTTCAATGACGAGTTCACCTGGAGCGAGCAAGCCACTGCACCGAGTGAGCCGGCCGAGCTGGCGGGCACCTGCCACAGGTTCGAGATGACCTCCCTCGGGGCCGAGGAGGTCGCCTACCGGACCTACCAGCCGGACAGCGGTGAGGACCCCCCGGCCAGCGAGCTGGTGGCGCAGTTCCCGGACGAGGCGACCGCAGCGCGTGCTCACGAGGTGCTGCTGTCCTGGCGCAAGGACTGCGCGAAGAGGATCAAGGGATTCGACCGCGTCGACGTGGACGACCTCGAGCCCGTGCCTGCCGGCCCCGCCACGGGCTCGTGGTACCTGCTCACCTACGGCCCGGCCGAGGGTGATCCGGACTGCCGGCTACTTCGACGCGCAAGGCATCGCGATGGTCGGCGACCGGATCGCCGTGCTGCAGATGTCGGCGATCGGACAGGACTACAACTACTCATCCGGCGACGAGCCGATGGTCGCAGCCGTGCAGCTCGCGGCGTCGCGGCTCTGAGTCCGGCCTAGGCTGGTCCGGTGTCCGACGTACCTCGCCACCGCCGACCGGTGATGCCCGGTGCCCGACACCTCGAGGAGCTGGTGGGCACGGACGAGCGCACCGATCCGGCGACCCGAAGCCAGGCCGCCGACCGCTGCGCCGCCCTTCTCGTGCGAGGTGCCCACGGCACCGAGGACGAAGCGGTGGTGGCCAGGGTGGTCAGGCTCGCCGAGACCGAGGGGCTGGAGGCGCTCGCCGAGCTGTGGGCCGAGTCACCGGCCGACTCGCTGGCGGGCTGTCTGTGGCGTCTCTACCTCCTGCGCACCTGGGTGTACGCCGATCCGGAGCGGGCGGCCCGCGAGTTCGACGCCGGTCGACGACGATCGCCGGTCCACGAGGTCGTGGCGGGGGTCATCGATCCGCCGGGTCCGGACGAGGTCCGTCACCTGGCGGACCTGGTGCTGCGAGGGGTGGCCCGCGGCGACTTCGCCGACACCCTGTGGCGGGCGGCAGCCTTCGCCCGGGTGATCGCGGCCGGACGTACGGCGGCGGCACCCCTGGCGGACCCGACCGGGCGGGCTGCCTACCACGCAGATCTGTCTGCGGTGCGGCTGGCGACCCTCGCCGACCAGCTCGAGCACGCCGCCCGGCTCGAGGTCGCGGATCGCCTCACCTGAGGACCGGGTGTTGCCCGGCAGTCCTCACCCCCGCTCGCTACACTTGTCGCGTGCACCGGGCCGTGGCAGCCCCGGGTCCCAACTGAAGCCGCTACGAGCGGCCACGCGCCGTGAGGCGCTCCCGGTCCGGTGCACGCCAACCTCTCGAAGCCGTCTCTGAGGCGCCCACTCCAGGCGCGCGCGATCCGCCCGGCCAGGGCCGCGTTGGACAGGACCAAGGCGATGTTGGACGCCAGGCTCGCCCCGTCCGTCCGCTCGTGGAACCAGCCCAGCAGGAACGGGGTCACCTCCTTGCCGACGATGCCCCGCCGGGCGACCTCGGCCAGGCCCGACTGCAGGGTGCGCTCGTGGAGCTCGGCGTCCATCTCGTCGGCGACGTCGATGGGGTTGGCCACCACCATGCCCTGCCGGAGCCCGAGCAGGTCGCGCTGGCTCATCGCGGCTGCGACATCGTCGGCTGAGTCCATCCGCCACGGGACCGGCAGCCCGGTGTCGCGGATGTAGAACCCGGGGAACGTGTCGGTGCCGAAGCCGATGACGGCCACCGAGAGCGACTCCAGCCGCTCCAGCGTGGCGGACACGTCCAGGATCGACTTCACCCCCGCACACACCACGGTGATCGGCACCTGGGCCAGGGCGTCCAGGTCGGCCGACTCGTCCCACGTCTCGCGGGCACCGCGGTGCACGCCACCGAGGCCGCCGGTGGCGAAGACCCGGATGCCGGCCATGTTGGCCAGGTGCGACGTCGCCGCCACGGTGGTCGCGCCGGTGAGGCCGCGGCTCATCACGACGCCGAGGTCGCGGATGCTCGTCTTGACGACGTCGTCGTCCTCCGCCACCCGGACCAGCAGGTCGTCGTCGAGCCCGATCCTGGCCACGCCGTCGACGACGGCGATCGTGGCGGGCACCCCGCCGGCACGCCGTACCTCCTCCTCGATCTCCCGGGCGGTGCTCGCCGCAGAGGCAGTGGGCAGCCCGTGGCTGATGATCGTGGACTCCAGCGCCACGACCCCCGTCCCTGATGCAATAGCGTCGGACACCTCGGCAGAGACATGCAGGGGAAGTGACGTCACGCGGGCATTCTGCCGGAGCGGACGATCCACCAGCGGACAGGGGACGGATCAGTGGGCGGCAGCGGTCTCGGGGACGACGTCGAGGGCGAGCGACCTCCGGTGAGCATCGCGTGCATCGGCGACGTGATGCTCGACGTGATCGTGAGCGTTCCCGCGGGACTCGTGCCCGACGACGACACACCGGCCGGCATCACCTTCGCGGCAGGGGGGCAGGCCGCCAACGTCGCTGCCTGGGCGGCCGCCCTGGGAGCACGGGCACGGGTCATCGGACCGCGGTCCCGCCAGGGACACGGTCCGCTCGTCCAGTCCGCGATGCAGGCTCGAGGGGTGGAGCTCGTCGGCCCCGGCATCGACCGGGCGGGTGCCGTGGTCTCACTCGTGCAGGCGGGCACCCGCTCGATGGCCTCCGATGCCGGTGACACCACCTGGTTGACCCGGCTCGACCCCGGCGATCTGCCTGATCGACTCGACTGGCTCTATCTCTCCGGCTACGCGCTGCTGCGCTGCCCGACCCCGTGGGTGCTCACCGCGATGGTCGGTGCCGCTCGCAGGCGAGGCGCGGCGATCGCGATCGACCTGGCGTCGGCGTCGATGATCAACGGGTACGGCGCCGGCCGGTTCCGCGAGCTGTGCCAGTCCCTCGAGCCGTCCGTCGTGCTCGGCAACGACGCCGAGTGGGCCGCACTCTCCCGAGGGCCGGGGTCGGGCTCGTTCTCCGCGGGCGGAGACACGGTGCTGGTGATCAAGCACGGAGCTGACGGCGCCACCTTCGTGATCGACGGCGTCGGAGACACGCGGCAGCCCGTGGCAGGTCCGGTGGTCGACTCCACCGGTGCAGGTGACGCCATCACGGCCGGCTACCTCGTCGGCGGCGCCGACGAGGCGATGGCCACGGCAGCCCGCTGCGTCGGGGTCGTCGGGGGTCAGCCGAGGCTCCCGCGATGACGCTCACCGTGCGTGGAGAGGTCATCCCCGACGACCAGCTCCGCTGGCGGTTCAGCCGGTCCAGTGGCCCGGGCGGCCAGTCGGTCAACACCACAGACAGCCGCGTGGAGCTCTCCTACGACGTCGCCGACGGGACGTTGCCGACGCACCTGCGCCGCCGCGCGGTGGAGCGGCTCGGCAACCGGCTCGTGGACGGCGTACTCACCGTGGCCGCCTCGGAGTATCGCTCGCAGCATCGCAACCGCGAGGCGGCGCGGGCCCGCCTCGTCGACCTCCTGACCGAGGCGACCGCACCGCCACCGCCGCGACGGCGGCCCACGAAGCCCTCCCGGTCGAGCCGCGAGAGGCGGTTGACGGGCAAGAAGCGGCGGGGCCAGACCAAGGCGATGCGGCGCCGACCGAGCTCGGACTAGCGGCGCCGTCGGGTCCACGCGCTCCAGGCGCTGGACTCGGCTGTCGTGTCGTGGGCGTTGTCGGAGTAGAAGACGCCCTTGCCGGTGGCGCGCGCGGTGTTGACGTTGGCGCGCACGGCCTTGGGCTTGTTGAGGCAGCTCCGGTCCAGCGTGACCGTGACAGCGTCCTGGTGATAGCCGATCTTGTGGGCGGCCCTGCAGGAGACCTCGTTGCCACGCGCGTTGAAGATGCGATGAATGCCGGATCGGTTGCGCTTGGCGGTCTCGACGAGCACCTCGCGGACGATCTTGCCCTGCCTGCCCTGGAGCACGACGGAGTACTGCGCGTACGGTCCACCGCGCCGCAGCTTGGCGAAGCTGATCCGCACCCGCACGCCCTGGCCGCCGTACTTCACCACGGCCCTGGTGATGTCGCCCTCGGCGATCGACGGGGACGGCGTCACGGAAGTGGCGCTGGCGGCGCCCCACACGTCACCCCTGGCATCGCGAAGCGTGGTCTTCGCCCCCACGGCGGGGGTGACCGTGCCGACGACGGCGCCGCCTGCGGCGAGCAGGCTGACGAGGAGGCGGGTGCGGGGGGTCACGGCTCAGAACTCTAGCCGCGTGGCGCCTCCCGCGTGGTCCGTCAGCCACATCCGGCACGCGCGAGTACGGTGCCGTCATGACGACGTACTCCCCCGAGATGGACGGCGAGGCCGATCCCGGCGAGGTCGTCTGGGCCTGGGTGCCCTATGAGGACGACCCCGAGCAGGGCAAGGACCGACCCGTGCTCGTGCTGGCGCGCAACGGGACGTCGCTCACGTGCCTGTACATGACCAGCAAGGACCACGACCGCGATGCCGAGGACGAGGCGCGCTGGGGGCGCTACTGGATGGACGTCGGTAGCGGCGCCTGGGACTCTCAGGGCCGCGACAGCGAGATCCGGTTGGACAGGTTGCTGACGCTCGAGGACTCCGAGGTACGCCGCGAAGGAGCCGCGCTCGACGAGGCGATGTTCAACGCCGTCGTGGCGGCCGCCGAGGAGCACTCGCCCTAGGCATCGCGATCCTCAGGTCGAGATGAAGTCGACGAAGGCACGTTCGTACGCAGTGTCGAGACGCCGGTTGGGCGCACCGCGGCGGGTGCCGGTGTTGTCGACGGTGAGGTGGTAGCCGTGGGGTGTTCGCCAGGTGTGGGTGCCTGGCTGGGGTTGTCGGTGTTGCCAGCCGGGGGCGTGGGTCTTGATCCGGTGTTCGGATCGGGTGAGGAAGCCGAGGTTGCCGATCCGGGTCTGCGGGTCATCGGGCGGTCGAGCCCTTCGAGACCACGGAACCGTGTGGTCGGTGTCCATCCGGCGCGACCGGGAGGGGGACCAGGGGAAGACGCTGGCGGGAGCGCGGAGTCTGAGCTGGTCGCGGAGCCGGTCGGGCACTTCGTAGGCGTCGACGGGCATGTCGCTCTCGAGGTCGATCACGGGCTTGAGGGTGACGTGGCAGTGGCCCAGGAACTCGGCTGCCTGGCCGGCGGTGATCGGGCCGACGTCCTCCATCCGCGCCACGCCCTGGCCGGTGAGGAGTCGTGTCGCGGGAGAGGTGCACGTAGAGCACCGCCCCCGGGCGCGGGTCGGCGCAGCGGTGCGGTGGTTTCGAGACGGGCTCCGCTAACGCTCCGCCCTCCTCAACCACCGATTCCGGTGGTTGAGGAGTGAGCGTCTCTTCCGGTGGTTGAGGAGCGAGCGAAGCGAGCGTCTCGAAACCTCCGGCGCCCGGGTGCGGTGGTTTCGAGACGGGCTCGGCTGGCGCCTCGCCCTCCTCAACCACCGAATTGAGGAGGGTGAGGACTTCGTGGGGGCGGGCGAGCAGTCCGAGGGCTTTGGAGCGGCGGACGCCGACGGGGGTGGTGTCGCCGTGGGTGAGCAGGATCTCGGCGATCCGGTCGATGACGGCGATGAGGTAGATGATCTCCCCGGCGGTGGCTTTGGCGATCAGGGTCTTCAGGCCGTGGTCGTTGGACTGTCCGGTGGTGACGAACCGGTCGAGCTCGGCCTCGGTGCGGCGGGCCTCGGCAGCGGTGGGGTCGGCGGTGATGATCCGGGCCTCGAGGAGGTCCAGGAACCGCCCCCACGACAGCGAGCCGAGGTAGGGGGTCGTCGCAGTCGTCGACGTACGTCGCCTGGGTCAAGGTGAGACCGGTGGCGCGGGTGCGGGCGGCGATCTTGCGGGCCTGCCAGGCCCGCACCTGCCCGGCCTGCAGTCCCGCCCAGAGCTGGGGGTGCCGGTGGCGTAGGTCCAGGGCGTCCGCGATCAGGGTCGAGGCCGATGTCAGGGAGCGGCCGGTGAGCACGGCGAGCTCGGCGGCGGCGAACTCGCCGGCCTCGGGGGTGCCGTGGCCGCCGAAGCGTCGGGGGCGTTCCATCCCGGGCAGCACCGGGCGCGGTGCCAGCGCTTGGGTGGGGTGCAGGTCGGCCCAGGCGGCGGCGAGGACCAGCTCCCGGGCCTCGGCGGTGAGCAGGGTGGCGTGGTTGGCGACCAGGGCGTCGGCGAGTCCCTGCCCGTCGAGGTCCTCCACCGCCGCTGTCGTCATGGGAGCCAATCTAGGGCCGGGCACCGACAGTTTCTCGGGCTGGTTTCTCGTTGTGCACAACGCGATTCTCACCGCGGGTCCTGCCCGCGTCCGTGCGGTGGTTTCGAGACGCCTCGCCTAGCGGCTCGGCTCCTCAACCACCGGACTCCCCACGGTGGTTGAGGAGGGCGGAGCGCCAGCGGAGCCCGTCTCGAAACCACCCCTCACCGGAGGGCATCCGTGCGGTCGGCTCCTCAACCACCGGGATGGCTCGCGCGGCTCGGCCCACCGGACTCCCCACGGGGGTTGAGGAGGGCGGAGCGCTAGCGGAGCCCGTCTCGAAACCACCCCCACCCGAGCGCCTCCGTGCGGAGGTTTCGAGACGCCTCGCCTAGCGGCTCGGCTCCTCAACCAGCGGAATGGCTCGCGCGGCTCGGCTCCTCAACCACCGGACTCCCCCACGGGGGTTGAGGAGGGCGGAGCGCTAGCGGAGCCCGTCTCGAAACCACCCCCACCCGGGCACGTCGGTGCGGTGGTTTCGAGACGCCTCGCCTAGCGGCTCGGCTCCTCAACCACCGGAATGGCTCGCACGGCTCGGCTCCTCAACCACGGACTCCCCCACGGGGGTTGAGGAGGGCGGAGCGCTCGCGGAGCCCGTCTCGAAACCACCCCCACCCGGGGCGCGTCGGTGCGGTGGTTTCGAGACGCCTCGCCCAGCGGCTCGGCTCCTCAACCAGCGGAATGGCTCGCACGGCTCGGCTCCTCAACCACCGGACTCCCCCACGGGGGTTGAGGAGGGCGGAGCGCCAGCGGAGCCCGTCTCGAAACCACCCCCACCGGGGTGCGTCCGTGCGGTGGTCTCGAGCTCAACCATCGAGGGGCTTGCGGGCGAGCAGGTAGCCCTGACGGTCTCGCTCCCCCGGCGCAGCCTCCCGCTCCGCCCGGGCGGTCTCGACCAGGCCTGCGTCCGCCAGCAGCGCGGTCATGGCAGCCAACGGCCAGCGATAGGCGGTCACCACCTTGTGGTCGTACTCCTGCGGCTCCTCACACCCGGCCGCCGCGAGCTTCAGACCCACCAGAAGGTGGCCACCGGGCTCCAGCACTCGCGCGATCTCGGCGAGCAGCAGCGGTACGTCGGCCGGCGGCGAGTGGATCAGCGAGTACCACGCCACCACGCCACCGAGACCGCCGTCGGGCAGGTCGAGGGCGAGCATCGAGCCCTCGTCGAACCGCACCCCCGGGTGTGCCCGTCGGGCCAGCGCCACGAAGCCCGGTGTGACGTCGATCCCGAACGCCGCCAGCCCCAGTGATGCGAGGTGGGCCGTGAAGTGTCCGGGTCCGCAGCCGAGGTCGGCGACCGGGGAGGAGGACGAGGCACGCACGAGGTCCGCGAAGGCCGAGAACAGCGACCGTTCAAGCGGATGAGCGACCGCGACATCTCCGAAGCGAGCGGCGTACTCGTCCGCCCATGTCTCGTAGGACTCCCGCGTCGTTCTCAGGTGATCGGGCTCGATCATCGCGTCACGCCTGGTCCAGGGCCTTGCGGATCCGGGTGTCGGAGACGGGCACGGAGGTGCCGAGGGACTGTGCCCACAGGCTCACCCGGAGCTCTTCGAGCAGCCAGCCGACCCGGGTCAGCTCCGCGCTCGGCAGCCGACCGTCGGGAAGAGCATCGAGGCGATGCAGATGGGCCTCCTGGAGCCCGACGATCTGGTCCATCAGCTGACGGTCTCGCGCGACTGCGCCCGGGAGACGCGTCCGCCGCTCCGCGACCGCGGCGAGGTAGCGCGGGTAGTGCCGCAGCCAGCCGACCCCTGCCGAGCCGATGAAGCCGCGGTGCACCAGACGCGCGACCTGCGCCTTCATGTCGGCCAGGGCGGGCAACATCACCATGTCGACAGAGCCGGTCAGCACCTTGTCGACGTCGCGCCAGGCCGCCAGCACCCGCACCACGTCGTGCATCACCACGCGGGTCGTCTCGGGCAGGTCGCGTCGTACGGCGACAGCCAGGGCGGCGAAGGAGGGCGCGTCCCACACCGCACCACCGTGCCGCCCCACCAGGTCGTCGACCGCGGCCGCGACGCAGTCGTCGAGAAGGTCGGCGACGGACGGGTAGGGCGACCCGGCGAGGCCGAGCTTGTCGGTGTTGGTGAGCCCGGCGGCGATGTCGCGCGCCGGCGACGGGATCGACAGCATCAACAGCCGCCGCATCCCACGCAGGTGCGAGGTGTCCCGCTCGGTCTCGGCGCCGAACACCTGCAGCCCCACCGTCACGCCCTCGTCCACCAGCCCGGGAAAGCCGCGGACGTCGTGCCCGGCCCGGGTCTGGGTGAAGGTGCGTTCGATCGTGCCGAAGGTCCACGACGTGGCGCCGGTGACGTCGAGCCCGGAGGACGACGCGGCCTGCGCCATCGCCTGCTGGAACTTCGGTCGCAGCGGCTCCTTGAGCCTCTCGAGGTCCTTGCCCTCCCCGACCACCTGGCCACTCTCGTCGAGGACGCGGAAGGTGGGCTTCAGGTGGTCCGGCACCTTGGCCCAGTCCCAGGCCTCTGTCGGCACCGCCAGTCCGCTCCGGCCTCTCAGGAAGCGTGACAGCGCCGGCAGCAGGGCTTCCTCCCCCGGTGACGCCACAGCGAGGAACTCCTTGGCGACATTGGGAGCCGGCACGAAGTTCACCCGCAGCTGCTTGGGCAGCGAGCGGATCAGGGCCGTCACCAGCTCCTCGCGCAAACCGGGCACCTGCCAGGTGAAGCCGGTCGGGTCGACCTGGTTCAAGGTGGCCACCGGTACGTCGACGGTGACGCCGTCCGCGGCGGAGCCGGGCTCGAACTGGTAGCTCAACGGCAGCGCCATCTCGCCTTCTCGCCACTCGTCCGGGTAGTCGCCTGCGGTGACCTCGGCGGCTGATTCGTGCACGAGCATCGAAGGATCGAAGGTGAGCAGCTCAGGGTCCTGCTGCCTGGCCGCCTTCCACCAGGAGTCGAAGTGCGCCCCGGAGACGACCTCGGCGCCGACACGGCCGTCGTAGAAGTCGAACAGGGTGTGCTCGTCGACCACGATGCCGCGGCGACGAGCCCGGTTCTCCAGCTCCTCGGCCTCCTCCAGCAGGGCTCGGTTGCGGGCGAAGAACTTCTGGTGGGTGGACCACTCGCCGTAGACGAGCGCGTGCCGGATGAAGAGCTCCCGCGCCAGCTCGCGGTCGACCTTGCCGTAGTTCGTCAACCGGTCGGCGACCAGCGGGACGCCGTACAGCGTGACCCGCTCGTAGGCCAGCACGGCGGCGCGCTTCTTGCTCCAGTGCGGCTCGGACCAGCTGCGCTTGACGAGGGTGGCCCCGAGCTCCTCGGCCCACTCCGGCTTGATCGCGGCGTTGACGCGGGCATAGAGCCGCGAGGTCTCGACCAGCTCGGCCGACATCACGAACTGTGGCTGCTTCTTGAACAACCCCGAGCCGGGGAAGATCGAGAAGCGGGCGTTGCGGGCGCCGAGGTAGTCGCGCTTCTCCGGGTCGCGAAGGCCGATGTGCGAGAGCAGTCCCGAGAGCAGCGCCTGGTGGATCGCGTCACCGTCGAAGCCGTCTCTGGGGGCCGGCACCGTCAGCTTGAGCTGCTTGGCGACCTGACGGAGCTGGGACTCGAGGTCCTGCCACTCCCGGATGCGCAGGTAGTTGAGGTGCTCTGCCCGGCACATCCGCCGGAACGCCGAGGACGACAGCTCTCGCTGCTGCTCCTTGACGTAGCGCCACAGGTTGAGCAGGGTCAGGAAGTCCGAGGTCTGGTCGCGAAAGCGCGCGTGCAGCTGGTCGGCGTGCGCACGGGTCTCCACCGGTCGCTCGCGCGGGTCCTGGATCGACAGGGCGGCCGCGAGCACGAGGACGTCTCGCAGGCAGCCCCGCTGGTCCGCCTCCAGCACCATCCGGCCCAGCCGCGGGTCGACGGGCAGCGCGACCAGCCGCCGTCCGAGCCCGGTCAGCCGGTTCGACGAGCCGCCTCGGGTGGTCGAGCCGCCTCGGGTGGTCGAGCCGCCTCGGGTGGTCGAGCCGCCTCGGGTGGTCGAGCCTGTCGAGACCTCCCCCGGCGCGCTCTGCTCCTTGGTCGCCAGCGCTCCCAGCTCCTCGAGCAGCTGTACGCCGGCCTTCACGTTGCGCTGGTCCGGCGGGTCGAGGAACGGGAAGCGGCCGACATCGCCGAGACCCAGGGCGGTCATCTGCAGGATGACCGACGCCAGGTTGGTGCGCAGGATCTCGGGGTCGGTGAACTCCACCCGCCCGTCGAAGTCCTCCTCGGAGTAGAGCCGGATCGCGATGCCGGCCTCCACGCGACCGCAGCGGCCCGAACGCTGGTTGGCCGAGGCCTGGCTGATCGCCTCGATGGGGAGGCGCTGCACCTTCGTGCGGTAGGAGTAACGCGAGATCCGGGCATAGCCGGAGTCGACGACGTAGCGGATGCCCGGCACCGTCAGCGACGTCTCCGCGACGTTGGTCGCCAGCACCACTCGGCGACCGGTGTGCGGCGCGAACACCTTGTGCTGCTCGGCGGCCGACAGCCGAGCGAACAACGGCACGACGTCGTACGACATCGACAGGCGGGAGCCGCCGGTCGGGCCCGTCGACACCTTCTCGAGCACGTCCGCGGTGTCCCGGATCTCCCGCTCTCCGGGGAGGAAGACCAAGATGTCGCCCGGCCCCTCCCGGATCAGCTCCTGGACGGCGTCGACGATCGCCTCGGTCTGGTCCTTGACCAGCACCTCGCCCTCGTCGTCGGCATCGTCCTGCCCCGCCACCGACATCAGCGGGCGGTAGCGCACCTCCACCGGATAGGTCCTCCCGGACACCTCCACGATCGGTGCCGGCGTGCCGTCGGGGGCTGCGAAGTGCGCAGCGAACCGCTCCGGGTCGATCGTGGCGGAGGTGATCACGACCTTGAGGTCGGGGCGCCTGGGCAGCAGCTCCCTGAGATAGCCCAGCAGGAAGTCGATGTTGAGGCTGCGCTCGTGGGCCTCGTCGATGATCAGGGTGTCGTAGGCGGAGAGCAGCCGGTCGTGCTGCAGCTCGGCGAGGAGGATGCCATCGGTCATCAGCTTGACCAACGTGTCCTTGCTCGACCGGTCGGTGAACCGCACCTGGTAGCCGACGGCACCCCCGGGCTCCCCGAGGCCCGGCCCGCCGAGCTCCTGGGCTATCCGCTCGGCGACGCTGCGCGCGGCGATCCGGCGCGGCTGGGTGTGTCCGATCATGCCGTTGACGCCCCGCCCGAGCTCGAGGCAGATCTTCGGCAGCTGCGTGGTCTTGCCCGAGCCGGTCTCCCCCGCGACGATCACCACCTGGTGGTCGCGGATCGCCTCGGCGATGTCGTCGCGTCGTTGGCTGACCGGTAGCTCGGCCGGATAGGCGATGGTGGGCACCAGGGCCCGCCGGGCCTCCACCTGCTCCGGGCTGAGCTCCCGACGGCGCTGCTCTGGGCGTCCGCGGCCCCCGCGGCGCCGTGAACCCCGGCGGGGTCGGTCGGGACGCGACTGCTCCCGCGGGCTGGCCTGCGACATGACCCGTGCAGTCTACGAAGAGGAGGCAACCGGCTTTCGACCCGCCGTGCCGCGCCACGCGCGGGTCGGCCCCGGCTGCCAGACTCGTGCTCGTGACGACCGAATCCCTGCGCGCACCCGGCGACGTGCTGGTGCATCTGCGTCGCGCTCGCGACCTGGTCGACCGTGCGTTCGCCGAGCCCCTCGACCTCGACCGGCTCGCGGCGACCGCCGGACTCTCGAAGTACCACTTCCTCAGGCTGTTCAAGGCGACCTACGGGCTCACCCCGGCCGCCTACCTCAGCGAGCGGCGCATCGAGCGCGCTCAGGACCTGCTGCGCGCGACCAACCTGACCGTCACCGAGGTCTGCCACGCCGTGGGCTTCACCAGCCTCGGGTCGTTCAGCACCCGTTTCCGCGACCTCGTCGGGGTCAGCCCGCGCGAGTTCCAGGCCCGGTACGCCGCCGGCGCCCCGCACGTCCCCGGGTGCTTCGTGTTCTTGTGGGGCCTCGCCGAGCGGTCCGCAATCGAGGAGAAGCCGCACCAGGCGCCGCCCTCCTAGCCTGGTCCCATGATCACCAACGTCTCCATCATCGGCGTCTGGGTCGAGGACATCGACCAGGCCAAGACCTTCTACACCGACGTCCTCGGCTTCGAGCCGAAGGACGACATCACGCTCGGCGAGGGCTACCGCTGGTGCACCGTCGCGCACCCCCAGCACCCCGAGCTGGCCCTGAACCTCCAGGTGCCCGGTCCCCCGCTCTCGCCTGCGATGGCCGAGGCGATCCGCCGCGAGCAGAAGGCGGGGACCATGCACGGCATGGGTCTCGACGTCGACGACTGCCAGGCCACCTATGACGAGCTGGTCGCCAAGGGGGTGGAGTTCCTCCAGCCGCCCTCTGAGCGTCCCTACGGCGTCGAGGCACTGGCGCGGGACAACTCCGGCAACACCCTCGTCCTGGTCCAGCACCGTGCCTGGAGTCCCGAGGACCTCCAGGAGGGCTAGCGTCCCGCGGTCATCGGGCCGCTGCCCCCCGAGAGCCGTTGGGCGGCCCAGATGGGGATGGCGGAGAGCACCACCAGCACCGCAGCCACCACGTTGACGACCGGTGCCTGGTTGGGGCGGAACATGTTCTGCAGGATCCAGATCGGCAGCGTGCGCTGGTCCGCCCCGGCGGTGAACGTGGTCACGATGATCTCGTCGAACGACAACCCGAAGGCCAGCAGGCCGCCGGCCAGCAACGACGAGCGAAGCATCGGGAACGTCACCAGGCGGAAGGTCGTGAAGGTCCCGGCACCCAGGTCGGAGGAGGCCTCCTCGAGGTTCCCCCCGAGGCGCCGCAGCCGCGCCTGGACGTTGTTGAAGACCGTCACGATGCAGAAGGTGGCGTGGGCGACCACGATCGTCACGAAGCCGAGGTCCCAGCCGAACACGGTGCGGAAGGCGTTGTTGAGCGCGATGCCGGTCACGATGCCAGGGAGCGCGATCGGCAAGATGATCAGCAGCGACACCGTCTCGCGGCCGAAGAAGCGCCGCCGCTGCAGGGCGAGCGCCGCCATGGTGCCGAGAACGAGAGCGATGAGCGTGGCCACCGCCGCCACCCGGAGGCTGACCCCCAGCGCGGCGAAGGCGCCGCCGCTGCTCGCGGCCGCCCGCCACCAGTCCAGGGTGTAGCCCGGCGGTGGCCAGGCAAAGGTCCGGCTGGAGTTGAAGGAGTTCAGCAGCACCACACTCAGCGGCAGGTAGATCAGAGCCAGCACGAGAGCGGTCAGTGCCGCCAGCAGTCGGCGCAACCCGGTCGAGATGGTCACAGGTTCTCCAGCGCTCCGGTACGGCGTACGGCGGCGAGGTAGCCCAAGATGATGATGACGGGCACTGTCGCCATCGCCGCCGCGAAGGGCAGGTTGTTGGCCGCGCCGACGTTGTCGTAGACCACGTTGCCGAGCATCTGGCTGGCCCCGCCGACGATCCGGACGGTGATGTAGTCGCCCAAGGAGAGCGAGAAGGTGAAGATCGACCCGGCGACCAGACCTGGGAAGACGACGGGCAGCACCACCCTCCGCAGCGTCTGGACCGACCGCGCCCCGAGGTCGGCCGACGCCTCGAGCAAGGAGTCCGGGAGCCGCTCCAGGCCGGCGAAGATCGGCAGGATCATGTAAGGCAGCCAGAGGTACGCCAACGTCATGGTCGTGGCGGCCAGTCCGTAGCCAGGGGTGCTCAGCCCGAACGGGGCGGCCAACCACGAGACGATCCCGTTCTCCGAGAGCATCCCGCGCCAGGCGTAGGCCTTGACCAGATAGCTGGCCCACAGCGGGGTCAGCACCGCGACGACCAGCACGCCCTTCCACCGCGGCGAGGCCACCTTGGCCATGAAGAGGGCGATCGGCAAGGCGAGCAGGGCGTCGACGACGGTCACCGCCAGCGCGACACCCAGGGTCCGCAGGGTGATCGTCCGGTAGACGTCGACCTGAAGCAGCGTGCGGAAGTTGTCCAACGTCCAGGAGCGTTCGACCTCGCCGGTGAAGGCGTTCTGCCCCCACAGCGAGGTGATGAACAACGCCCCCAGGGCTCCGAGATAGGCCACGCCCAGCCACAGCATCGGTGGCGTGAGCAGCAGGCCGAGCCGGAGCCCCGGGCGGCGGTGCAGGACGTCGGAGGCGGCCAAGGTCAGCCCTTCACCTCGGTCCAGGCCTGGGTCCAGTCGCCGTAGTCGGTGCAGGAGACGTCGGTGCGGCCGTCGATGCACTGCTCGATCGGCGTCGTCCAGTACCAGATGTTGGCGGCGTACTCCTCGTCGCCGGCGTGGAAGGAGTCACAGTGCCCTTCGGAGGCGATGTCGCAGGCCTTCGGGTTGGACGGCGCCTCACCGAAGTACTCCGCGACCGCGGCGTTGGCCTCCGGACTGATGATGTGGTTCATCCAGGCGTAGGCACAGTTGACGTTCTGGGAGTCCGCCTTGACCATCCAGGTGTCCGACCATCCCGTGGAGCCCTCGTCCGGCAGCAACACCTCGACGGGGACGTCCTCACCTTGGGCGACATTCGCGATGACCTGCCACGTGGTGCCGACGACCGAGTCGCCGGTCGTGAACGCCTGGATCTCCTTGAGGTAGTCCGACCAGTACTCACCCACGTTGGCCCGTTGCGCCTTGAGCAGGTCCACGGCCGCGGCGAGCTGGTCCTCGTCGAGGGCGTAGGGGTTCTCGATGCCCAGGTCTGGCTGGGTGTTCATCAGGTAGAGGGCGGCGTCGGCGATGTAGATCGGCGAGTCGTAGGCGGTGACCTTGCCGCTGTACGGCGAGTCCGCCTCGAAGACGACGTCCCAGCTGGTCGGGGCCGGCTTCACCTTGTCGGTGCGCCACATCAGCAGGTTGGCACCGTAGCCGTGCGGCACCCCGTACATCTGACCGTCGACGGCGTTCCAGTCGCGGTCCTTGAGGTAGTCGTAGACGTCGGCGTAGTTGTCGATCAGGTCCGTGTTGACCGGCGCGACGTCACCCGAGGCGATCATCCGCAGGGAGGCGTCCCCCGAGGCCGAGACCACGTCGTACTCGCCGGTCTTCATCAGGTTGACGGCCTCGTCCGACGTGGCGAAGTACTTGACCTTCGTCTGGCAGCCGGTCTCCTCCTCGAAGGGCGTCACCCAGTCGACTGCCGGGTCGTTGCTCCCGTCCTCTGCATAGCCTGGCCAGGCGAGGATGCTGAGCTCGCCCTCGTTGTCGCCGAGCTCCTCGGCCATCGCGACGTCGGGCGGCGTGAATCCGCCGCCGCCGTCGCCGGCCCCTGTCGACGAACCGCTGTCGGCGTCGCCGTCTCCGCTGGTGGTGCCGCAACCCGCGAGCGCCACCGCGACCGCGGCCGAAAGGGCGGCCACGGTCAGACGCGACATCGTGCTCCTGTGCTTCATCCTCACTCCTCTGCGTTGTCTTCCGAGCCGTCCTGGTCCGCCCTCCCGAGCCGGACGATGTGCTCCCGCCGCCAGCTGAGGACGACGGGCTCCCCACGTCGCGCGAGCGCGTGGTCGATCGAGCTCTCGCGGTTCTGTTGCTGCACCGTGAGGCGGACCCCGTCAGCCACCTCGACGACCGAGTGCGTTGCCGCGCCGAGATAGACGACCTCGACCACCACCCCGTCGAGCGCGCAGTCACCGGCCGTGACCTCGTCACGGCCGTGGTGCAGATGGATCTTCTCCGGGCGAACGCTGAAGGCCCCCGTCTCGCCGACCGCGCGCCGGGCCACCTCCCCGGTGAGCAGGTTGGAGGTGCCCACGAATCCTGCGACGAACCGGGTCTCGGGGCGCTCGTAGAGCTCGATGGGCGTCGCGACCTGCTCGATCCGGCCCTCGTTGAAGACCGCGATGCGGTCACTCATCGTGAGCGCTTCCTCCTGGTCGTGGGTGACGAAGACGAAGGTGATGCCGACGTCTCGCTGCATCGCCTTGAGCTCGATCTGCATCTCACGCCGCAGCTTGAGATCGAGCGCGCCGAGCGGCTCGTCGAGGAGCAGAACCCGCGGCCGGTTGACCAGCGCACGCGCCAGGGCCACCCGCTGACGCTGCCCCCCGGAGAGCTCGTGCGGACGGCGCGCGCCGTAGGAGGACAGTCGCACCGTCTCCAGCGCCTGCTGGGCCCGCGGCCGGCGTTCCGCGGCCGGCACCTTCTTCACCCGCAAGCCGTACTCGACGTTCTGCAGCACACTCATGTGGGGGAACAACGCGTAGTCCTGGAAAACTGTGTTGACGTCCCTGCGGAACGGCGGCTCGCCGGTGACGTCCACATCACCGAGCCACACCGACCCGCTGGTCGGCGGCTCGAAGCCGGCGATCATCCGCAGCACCGTGGTCTTGCCCGACCCCGAGGGTCCGAGCATGGAGAAGAACTCCCCGTCCGCGATGTCGAGGTCGATCCCGTCGACGGCCCTGACCGGGCCGAACGCCTTGTGCAGACCGCGCAGGGAGACCGCGCCCGCCTCCCCCGAACGGAGGGCCGCGCCGGACGGTGACGCCTCGGGAGCCGTGGACATGCCCGGAGTATGGCACCGGGCAAACAACGGATTCCATAGCCACACCCGACGATTCCCGCTCGATTCGGTGATCATTTTCTGACGTCGCGAACGGATCGACGCGTGCTGGGTGCGCGATCGGGGGCCCGGGCCTTCACAGCCGGCTCACAGGGTGCTCCTAGCCTTCCTCGAGGGCCGCTTGGCATGGTTGACCGCGTGCCCCCTGATTCCACGCCCGTCCTGACCCGCGCCGACGGCTCGCCGTTGCGTGTGCTCGTCGTCGACGACGAGGTCAACATCGCCGAGCTCCTCTCGATGGCCCTGCGCTACGAGGGCTGGCAGGTCGCCACCGCTCACACGGGCAGCAAGGCGGTCGCGCTGGCCAAGGAGGACCGCCCCGACGTCGTCGTGCTGGACGTGATGCTTCCCGACTTCGACGGGATGGAGGTGCTGCGCCGGATGCGCGGCCACCACCCCGACGTGCCAGTGCTCTTCCTCACCGCACGCGACGCCGTCGAGGACCGGGTCGCGGGTCTCACCGCGGGCGGTGACGACTACGTGACCAAACCGTTCAGCCTCGAAGAGGTCGTCGCCCGCCTCCGCGCGCTGCTTCGCCGCACCGGTGCGGCGGATCGGCGTACGACGTCGGTGCTGACGGTCGGCGACCTCCGCCTCGATGAGGACAGCCACGAGGTCTTCCGCGGCGAGGACGAGATCAGCCTGACTGCGACCGAGTTCGAGCTGCTTCGCTACCTCATGCGCAATCCGCGCCGCGTGCTCTCCAAGCCTCAGATCCTCGACCGGGTGTGGAACTACGACTTCGGCGGACAGGCCAATGTCGTGGAGCTCTACATCTCCTACCTGCGCAAGAAGGTCGACAGCGGCCGCAGTCCGATGATCCACACCATGCGTGGTGCGGGCTACGTCTTGAAGCCCGCGGAATGAGGCTGGTCCCTGCCTCGCTCACCGGCCGTCTCGTCGCCACGGTGGTGGCCCTGGTCGCGGTGGCCGGCGTGCTGGTCGCGGTCGCCACGACGCTGGCCATGCGCAGCTATCTCACCGGACAGCTGGACTCCCAGGTGCTGGAGGCAGCCGGCCGCGGCGTCCGCCCCTTCGACGGCGACCGGGATCGCGACGTGCCGCCCCCCGACTTCGACGACGGTCGCACGGACGTGCGCGGACAGGGCGCTGGGACCTTGACGGCGCTGTTCGGCACCGCGGGGCGGGATGGTCAGGTCATCACCGAGTCCTCCGACCTGCGCAGGCTCTCCACCAGGTCGCTCGATCTCCTTGCCGACGTGCCGACCGACGGCCGCGTGCACTCGGTCCGGTTGCCTGCCTTCGGGGACTACCACGTCACCGCCGTGGACCGCGGCGGCGTGACCGTCGTGGTGGGACTGCCCACGCACGACATCGAGGACGCCCTGGGCAGTCTCGTCGGCTGGGAGGTCCTGCTGACGCTGGTCGGGGTCACGGCTGCCGGGGCGGTCGGGCTCCTCGTCGTACGCCGCCAGCTCCGGCCGCTGCGAGAGGTGGCCGCGACCGCTCACGGGGTCGCCGACCTGCCGCTCGACACCGGCGAGATCGGCACGACGGTGCGCGTCCCCGAGGAGTTCACCGACCCGCGCACGGAGGTCGGCCAGGTCGGCGCAGCCCTCAACACTCTCCTCGCCCACGTCGAGTCCGCGCTCGACGCACGACATGCCAGCGAGCAGCAGGTGCGCCAGTTCGTCGCTGACGCCTCCCACGAGCTGCGCACCCCGCTCACCACGATCCAGGGCTATGCCGAGCTCGCACGGCGCAGCGGCTCGGGCACCGACGACGGCGCCGATCCCACGGTCCTGAGGACGGCGATGACCAAGGTCGAGGCCGAGGCGCAGCGGATGACCGGCCTGGTCGAGGACCTCCTGCTGCTCGCCCGTCTCGATGCCGGTCGTCCGCTCGAGCGGGCCGAGGTGGACCTGACCCGGCTGGCGCTCGAGGGCGTGGCCGACGCGCGCGTGGTGGCACCCGATCATCGTTGGCTGCTGGACCTCCCCGACGAGCCGGTCTCCACCTACGGCGACGAGCAGCGTCTGCACCAGATCCTCACCAACCTGATCGGAAACGCCCGGCGACACACCCCTGAGGGCACCACGGTGACCGTGGGGCTCCGGCGTCGGGGCGACGCAGCGGTGATCACCGTCCACGACGACGGACCAGGTCTTCCCGCGGGCCTGGTGTCGACGGCGTTCGAGCGCTTCGCCCGTGGCGACAGTGCCCGCACCCGTGAGTCCGGCGGCGCCGGTCTGGGGCTCTCCCTGGTCGAGGCGATCACCCAGGCACACGGCGGCACCGCCACGGTCGAGTCGCGCCCGGGCGACACCACCTTCACGATCACTCTCTGACGCGCACGGGCTCGCTCCGTCACACGCACAGCACCAGACGCCCAGGACCAGACGCCCAGCACCAGACGCACAGCACCAGACGCACAGCACGGGGACAGGTCGAGCACACCGACGACCCAGCCGCGTCCACCAGCGTGGTCCTCATGACGCAGACCACCACCCTGGCGACCCGCACGACCCGGCGGCCGACCTCCACCCCGAGACGTTCCCGGGACGATGTCCGGATCCGCGGTCTGTGGCGCGACGACCCCGAGGAGGCGCCGTGGGCACGTCCGGCACTCCTCGCTCTGCTGGTCGGTACCGCAGCCCTCTACCTCTGGGGGCTCTCGTCGTCAGGGTGGGCCAACTCGTTCTACGCCGCTGCCGCCCAGGCGGGCTCGGAGTCGTGGAAGGCGCTCTTCTTCGGCTCCTCCGATGCCGCCAACGCCATCACGGTCGACAAGACTCCGGCGTCGATCTGGGTGATGGCCCTGTCGGTCCGGATGTTCGGGCTCTCGTCGTGGAGCCTGCTCGCTCCGCAGGCCCTCATGGGAGTCGCCTCGGTCGGACTGCTGCACGGGACCGTACGACGCACGACCGGCTCGGCGGTCGCGGGACTCGTCGCCGGTACCGTCCTCGCCCTGACGCCGGTCGCCGTCTTGATGTTCCGCTTCGACAATCCCGACGCTCTGCTGGTGCTTCTGCTGGTCGGGGCCGCCGCGGCCACGCTGAGGGCGCTCGACGGACACCCGAAGCGGTGGCTGGCACTGGCGGGTGCGCTGGTCGGGCTGGCCTTCCTCACCAAGATGCTCCAGGCGTTCTTGGTGCTGCCGGCGCTGGCGCTGGTCTACCTCGTGGTCGCCGACACTCCCGTGCGGCGGCGACTTGGTCACCTCCTGCTCGCTTTCGCCTCGATGGTGCTCGCAGGAGGATGGTGGCTGGCGGTGGTCGAGCTCTGGCCGGCTGCGAGCCGCCCCTACATCGGCGGCTCCCAGACGAACTCGATCCTGGAGCTGACCCTGGGCTACAACGGCTTCGGCCGGCTCACCGGTGACGAGGCCGGGTCCGTCGGCGGTGGGGGCGGCTGGGGCAGCACCGGGATCCTGCGCCTGCTCGGCAGCGACACCGGCTCTCAGGTCGCGTGGTTGCTGCCCGGGTCGCTCGTCCTGCTCTGTGCCGGCCTCTGGTTCGGTCGGCACGCCTCACGCACGGACAGGGTCCGTGCCGGCCTGCTTCTGTGGGGCGGTTGGCTGCTCGTCACCGGGCTCACGTTCAGCTTCATGGCCGGGATCTTCCACGCCTACTACACCGTCGCACTGGCCCCTGCGATAGCTGCCCTCGTCGCGATCGGTGGCCACGTGCTCTGGCAGCACCGCGAGTCCCGCGCCGCGGCACTCACCCTCGCCGCGACCGTCGCGTCGACGGCCGGCTTCACCTGGGTGCTGCTCGACCGCACTCCGGACTTCCTGCCCTGGCTGAAGTGGCTGATCGCCCTCCTCGGCTTCGGATCGGCCCTCGCCCTCACCGCTCGTCCGCTGCTCTCGCCCCGGGTCGCGTCGACTGTCGCCGTGGCGGCCCTGGTCGCCACGCTCGCGGGTCCCGCGGCCTTCTCCGTCAGCACCGCCACCACCGCGCACACCGGCTCGATCCCGTCGGCCGGTCCCTCCTCGTCCGGAACGCCCGGCACCAACGGGCCAGGTGGGGCCCAGCCGGGCGGGGCGCGCAACGGTGGGCTGCTCCAGGGCAGCGAACCGACGGCCGAGCTCACCGCCGTGCTGCTCAACGACGCGGACACCTACACCTGGGTCGCAGCCGCGGTCGGCTCCAACTCGGCCTCGGGCTACCAGCTGGCCACGGAGGAGCCGGTCCTGGCGATCGGCGGGTTCAACGGCTCCGACCCCAGCCCGACCCTCACGCAGTTCCAGCAGTACGTCGCCGACGGCGAGGTCCACTACTTCCTCGCCGGTGGATCGCAGGGCCGGGCCGGCGCGGGAGGTCCGGGTGGTCCGGGCGGTGGATTGTCAGCCGGAGGCGGCACCAGCTCGGAGATCAGCACGTGGGTCGCCGACAGCTTCGAGGCCCAGACCATCGGCGGCGTCACCGTCTACGACCTCTCGGAAGGTGTCCGATGAGCCCCACGCTGCCGGAGGTCACCGGCACGGCGTACGCCCAGGCGCCCGCTCGTGCCCTCCTGGAGATCGTCGTCCCGGTGCACAACGAGGAGCTCGACCTGGCACCCTGCGTCGAGAGGCTGCTGTCCTACCTGGACACGCTGCCCTTCAGCACCCTCGTCACGATCGCCGACAACGCGAGCACCGACGGAACCGCGCTGGTGGCTCATCGGCTCAGCAGCGACCACGGCAGCGACGTCGTCCGGGTCGTGCACCTGGCCGAGAAGGGCCGCGGTCGAGCGCTCAAGCGGGTCTGGTCCCGCTCGGACTCGCCGGTCCTGGTCTACATGGACGTGGACCTGTCCACGGACCTCAACGCGCTGCTCCCGCTGGTGGCACCACTGCTCAGCGGACATTCCGACGTCGCGATCGGTTCGCGTCTGTCCCGTGGGTCCCGGACCTCGCGGGGGGTGAAGCGGGAGGTGATCTCGCGCGGCTACAACCTGCTGCTTCACGGCACCCTGCGGACCCGGTTCCGTGACGCCCAGTGCGGCTTCAAGGCCATCCGGCGAGACGTCGCCCGGGAGCTGCTGCCGCTCGTGCAGGACGACAGCTGGTTCTTCGACACCGAGCTGCTGGTGCTCGCCGAGCGGGCCGGGCTGCGCATCCACGAGGTGCCGGTCGACTGGATCGACGACCCGGACAGCCGGGTCGACATCTGGAGGACCGCACGCGACGACCTGCGCGGGATCGTGCGCCTGGCCCGGTCCCTCGCCGCCGGACGGGTCCCGCTCTCCGAGGTGGCCGACCGTGTGGGCCGGACGCCGCCCCGGAGCGCCTCCGGGGTCCTGGGCGGGCAGATCGCGCGGTTCGTGCTGGTCGGGGTGTTCTCGACCGCGGCGTACGGCGTCCTCTACCTGCTGCTGCGAGGCCTCCTGACACCTCTCGTGGCCAACGCCACGGCTCTGCTGCTGACCGCTGTCGCCAACACGGCAGCGAACCGACGGCTCACCTTCGGGCTGCGGGGGCCCACCGACCGTTGGCGCCATCAGGCCCAGGGGCTGACGATCCTGGGCACGGGGCTGGTGTTGACCAGCGCCGCTCTCGCCCTCCTCCACCTCGCTGCGCCGGGCGCCGGTCGCGGCGCCGAGGTCGTCGTCCTGACCGCCGCCAATCTCGTCGTCACGGCGCTGCGCTTCGTGTTGATGCGCGTGTGGGTCTTCGTGCGGCGGTGAGACACGACACGCCCGATTTGAACCTGCCAGGCGAGCCCGTCAGGGTGGGAGGTCCAGCGAAGCGATCACGAAGGAGAAGCACCTGTGCTCACCCTGACCGAGAACGCCAGCACTGTCGTCAAGACCCTGGTCGACCAGAACGGCGGCGCCGAGGACGCCGGGCTCCGGATCAGCCAGGACGCCCCGGACTCGCCTGCCCTGCACGTCATCCCCAGCGAGGCCCCGCAGCCGGGCGACCAGGTCCTCGAGGAGGAAGGCGCCCGTGTCTTCCTGGAGGAGATCGCCGCCAGCACCCTCGACGACAAGATCCTCGACGCCCAGGTCGACGACTCCGGCGGCGTGCAGTTCACCATCGCGCCCCAGTCGTGATCCAGTCCTGATCCCAGTCCTGGAACCGGCCCGCACCAGTGCACAGCCTCCTCATCGCAAAGGTGAGGTTTGAACGTTCAGGCCGGAGGGCACCAAGTCTCCTGAAGGAAGGGAGAACAACATGGCATTCATTCTCTGGCTCATCGCAGTTGCACTGGTGATCTACGGAATCATCACCCTGGTCCGTGGCGGCGTGCTGATGGGCATCGTGCTCATCGTGCTCGGCCTCCTCGTCGGCCCGGGTGGGGTCAGCATCTTCACCTGACCCGCGACCCCACGGCATCACGCCGAAATCAGTCGAACGGCTGGACCCGTCCCCGCGTCAAAGCGGTGGCAGGTTCAGCCGTTCGTCTTGCACCAGGCGGATGACGTCGAGCTCGGTCACCGCCATGTCAGCCACGGGCTCGCTGGAGTTGTTTGCGAAGATCGGGTCCACCAGTGCCCACACGAGCTCGCCGTCGGGTTGCCGGTAGGACACCGCGAAGGCACCGTCGGCACGCCGGCCGACCTCGACGGTCTCGCCGTCGGCCAAGGTCCGGGCTCGCAGCGGCGCACCGAGGTGGTCGGCGACCTCGCCCACCTCGGCAGGTGCCGGCTCACGTCGGTTGGAGATCTCCACCTGCACCATGCCCTCGCCCGGTTCACCGGCGACCGTCCAGCCCATCGTGATGCCCATCGCCAGGTAGCCCGACTTCCCGCGGGTGTCCTGGTAGCTCCGGCTGTCGTAGTTCAGCGAGGCTTCGGTGGGGTCGAGCACGGAGGCGGTGATGTCGAAGACCTTGTTCCGCCACGCGGTGCTTGCCTTCGCGCGAGGTAGCCCGTACTTGTCGAGGTCGGTCCCGGGGCCGACCGTGACCTCGGGCATGGACTCCAGGTCGGCCGAGGGTGAGGGCTCCAAGGTGACGGCCGGCTCCTGGAACGTCGGGGTCGGCGAGACCGCACCCGTCGCTGCCGGCCCCGGCACGGTGCCGCGAACCTGCTCGCCCGTCGTCGCCAGCAGTGCCGTGCCGAGCACCACAGCGCCGGCCAGCAACGAGCCCGTCCCGACGAGCACCCGGCGCCTGACCAGCCGGGCACGGCCGCGGGCAAGGTCGTCACGGGGATCGAAAGCATCCGCACGGTCGACCTCGGCCGCGTGGGTGAGGCGATCCGACCACGCCGGGTCGGGCAGGTCGTCGGACAGCGTCTGGGGCAGCTCAACGGGCATGATGGCTCCTGTCGTCCTCGAGCGTGGGTGACAGCAGGCGATGCAGACCCGCCAGCCCCGCCGAGGTCTGGCTCTTCACGGTGCCGGCGCTGATCCCGAGGTCGTCGGCGGTCTCCTGGACCGAGAGACCCCAGTAGTGCCGCAGCACCACGACGCTGCGTTGCCCCGGAGGCAGCTCCTGGAGCGCCTTGATGAGCGCCTCTCGGTCCTCGACCTGGTCGGCCTGCTCCCGTGCCTGGGGCTCTTCGTCGAGCACGTCCAGTCCCGGTCGCTCCCGGCGCCACGGCCGCCTGGTGTCGTCGATGTGCGCGTTCACCACGATCCGCCGCGCGAACGCGTCGACGGAGTGATCGTGATCGCGACGCAGTCGCGGCCACGCGCCGTAGAGCTTGACGAGGGACACCTGCACGAGGTCCTCGGCCCGATGGGAGTCCCCGCAGAGCAGGAAAGCCGTGCGCCGGAGCTGGGCACGACGCGCGGCGACGTACTCCGTGAACTCCGCGTCCCGCACAGACCTGTGCATCTGACCCCCGATCGTCCAGCTCATCCTGACATCTGAAGAGACGGAGCCCGGCGCGGATCGGTTGGGTCGCCCCGCGCGACCGTGGCCGGCGTCCTCGCCGATTCTCGGTGTGACCTCAGGCTTTGCCATGAGGGGATGCCCGGACGACCCGTCGGTGTCCTAGGGTGGGAGGCCAGGGAGAAACCAGGAGTTCCGCATGCCCCGTCAGTCCCTCTCCTCCGGAGAGGCCGCCCCGGTCCAGCGGCACCCCGGGGCGGCTGTGAGGTGTCACAGCTATGCGCCGGGGCACCAGATGCACTACGTCCACCAGGCCCAGGCCCTGCGCTCCCCCTCGGAGCAGGCGGCCGTCGTCTCGCTCGAGGGATCCCGGCTGATCGTGGTGCGCCAGGGCGGCGAGCACCTCGACTGGGTGCACCACGACCTCGAGCGTCTCGCCGATGTCCTCGGCCTGTTCCCGAGCTCGCGGAGGGTCTACCCCGGACACCACGCGCTTCGGGTCGGGCCGCACTGGTTCAACTGCGCGGAGAACGACTTCGGTCCGTGCGAGATCCCCCAGCAGTCTCGTTCGGCGCGTCGGGACGAGTGAGCCCACCCGTAGTCCGCGTGTGCTTCCGCAAGTGGGGCGACCGCGCCCACTGGGAGTACGACGCGCACATCATCGGTGAGGACCAGCACGGCACCTGGCTGGGCGCAGCGGCCGGGACGCCCCTGTCGCGCCCCGGAGCGGCCTTCGTCGCGCCCTCGCCGTTCGTCAGCCTGACACCGCCCGCAGGGGGCTACGTCGCGACGTTCTACGGCAAGCACCATGAGAGCGGGCGTCACGACCCGGTCGAGCTGTACGTCGACATCACGACGGTCCCGGAGTGGACGGAGGGCGCCGTGACGATGGTCGACCTGGATCTCGACGTGGTCCGCGGACGCAGCGGTCGTGTCTGGGTCGACGACGAGGACGAGTTCGCCGACCACCGGATCCGCTTCGGCTACCCCGATGACGTCGTCGCGCACGCGATCCAGTGGTGCGACCGGGTCCAGCGCGAGGTGAGCGAGGACGCGGGTCCGTTCACCCGCGAGCTGGGTCGGGACTGGCTGCGTCGGCTCGCTTCCGTGCTCGCTTGATCGTGCGTGCCCGCACCGGCCCGACCAGGCGCGGGCCGGAGAGCCGCTGCTCGAGCCGGCGGGCCTCCCTGCGCAGTGGCTGAGCGACGTACTCCCCGAAGATCACCCCGGAGGCCAGCGCGATCGCGATGGCAGCGGCCGTCATGAGCGAGAGGATCCCGTTGCCCCCGTCGGCCAGCAGCGACAGCCCGCGATAGATGGAGAGACCGGGCAGCATCGGCACGATCGTGGAGACCACGACGACCAGCGGTGGTACTCGCACCCGCCCCGCGACCGAGTAGGACACCACGCCGATCAGCACCGCCGCGGTGGCCGCCGACCAGGCGCGGCTGAACCCCTGCTCCTCCACGAGGCCGAAGACCAGCGTCGCCACCCCGGCGATGACCGCGATCGGAGCCAAGGAACGCCACGGGGCGTACGACGAGAACGCGAACGCCCCCGCGCACAGCGCCGCACCCGCGACGACCATGACCGGGCCGACCTCGCTCGCCCCGCCGGGATCGAGGCGACCGAGGTCGACCTCGAGCATCTGCCCGATGGTGAGTCCACCGCTCACGCCGGCGATGATCCCGGCGGTGGCCAGGATCGCCTCGAGGATCCGAGCGCCTGCCGTCAACGGAAATCCCGTCAGAGCATCCTGGATCGCTCCCATGAAGCCGATCCCCGCCAGCAGCATCACGATGCTCGTGGTGACCACGAGGGACGGGTCGACGTCGAGATCGCTCGCGGCAGCGCCGATGGCAAGGAGCGTCGCCAGGAGGCCACCGGCGACCTGCTGGTAGAAGCCCGGCATCCGGCGACGGGACATCGCGCGCATCAACCGGTCCATGCTCACAGCGGCAAGCAAGGCGATCGCGATCACCGGCAGGTTGCCGCCGAGCAGCATCGCGACGCCGGCGCCCATGAGGCCATACCCGATCGTGACGGCCCAGCGGGGCAGCCGGTGCCCGGACGAGACCACCTGGGCGACCCGAGCCCGCGCCTCGTCGCGATCGATCACACCGCCGAGCAGGTCGCGCACGATCTGGTCGACCAGCGTCAGGTCCTCGTAGTCGATCTCCCGGTGCCGCACGTGCCGCAGCTGCACAAGCGCCGGCTCCTCAGGGCTGGACTGATAGCTCATCGTGAGGTTGGTGAAGGTGACGTCGACCTCGGCGTTGCGGACGCCGCAGGCATAGGCCACCGAGGACATCGTCGCGTTCACGTCGGCGGCGCCGGCCCCCGAGGACATCAGCACTTCGCCGATGCGGAGAGCCAGATCAAGGGTCTTGTGGGTCTCGGTGCTCTCAGCCATGGCGTGACCAGTGTGACGAACCCGCGACCCCGGATGCCACCTGGCGCGCGTGGGGTTGATCACGGCACTCAGCCGCGGGGTGGGCCGGGATGCGCCGAGGCCCCCACGTGACGACGTGGGGGCCTCGGACCGAGTGCGTGACGAGGTCAGCTCCGGGGAGCAGCCTCGCGGGACTTCTTGCCACCCGCGTCGAGGACCGGACGGGCCTCGCGGGACTTCTTGCCACCCGCGTTCAGGACCGGACGGGCCTCGCGGGACTTCTTGCCACCCGCGTTCAGGACCGGACGGGCCTCGCGGGACTTCTTGCCACCCGCATTCAGGACCGGACGGGCCTCGCGGGACTTCTTGCCACCCGCGTCGAGGACCGGACGGGCCTCGCGGGACTTCTTGCCACCGGGTGCGGTGACGGACTTGCGGACGTCGGTGCCTGAGTCGGCGGCCACTGCGGCCCCGACGGTGACCATGCCGAGCACGAGGGCTCCGGCACCGATGGCGCTGGCGACCTTCAGCGTGCGTGCACGCTGCGATCCTTGGTGACGCGTCATGTGAATCTCCCAGAGTCACAGAAGCGGATGGGGGGACCACGCGAGCGTAAGTCCCCGGACGGGCCGCCCAGGGCAAAATCTGAAGAATCCTGGACCACATCTCGGACAAATGACCCGGACGGACTACCGCGGGACTAGTGCCCCCGTCCCACCAGCCCCGCGGGTCACAGGCCTCACCCGGGGTCCCGCGGTGCAGCCATCTCCAACCGGACCCCTACGAGGCGCACCGCACGCTCGTGGTCGAAGCGGCCGAGCAGGTCCAGGGCCGCCGTCTCGAGCGTCGGGCCGTCGGTGGTCGGCTCCGGCAGCGTGAGGCTCCGGGTCCGGGTCTCGAAGGGCGCGTAGCGGACCTTGAGTCCGACCCGCACCACCGCACGCCCTTCGCCGAGCACGTCGTCACGCACCCGCCGGGTCAGCTCCCGGGTCGCCTGGGCCACCTCGGCCCAGTCCCTGAGGTCGCTCTGGAAGGTGGTCTCGTGCCCGTGCCCGCGAGCGACGTAGGGCGTCGGGTCGACGCGCGAGGTGTCGGCGCCCCGTCCGAGGCGGCGATACCACGGGCCCATGGTCGGGCCGAGCATGTCCGCGAGCACCTGAGCCGGCGTCGCGGCGAGCTGGTCGACGGTGTCGATGCCGAGCGCAGAGAGCTTGGTGGCGGTCTTCCGTCCGATCCCCCACAGCGCCTGGGTGGATCGCTCCCCCATCACCTCCGACCAGTTGTCCTCGGTCAGCCGGAAGTGGCCGCGCGGCTTGCCGAAGTCGGTGGCGATCTTGGCGCGGAGCTTGTTGTCCCCGATTCCGACAGAGCACTGCAGCCCCGTAGCGGCCAGCACGGCGGCGCGCACGTCCTCGGCGAACCTCTCCGGGTCGGCCGTCTCGACACCCAGGAACGCCTCGTCCCAGCCGAGCACCTGCACCGGCACGTCGAAACCGCGCAGAGTCTCCATCACCTGGACCGAGGCGGCCTCGTAGGCAGGTCCGTCCACGGGAAGGAACACGGCTTCCGGGCACCTCTTCAGGGCCGTGCGCAGCGGCATCCCCGACCCGACACCGTGCTCGCGCGCCTCGTACGAGGCGGTCGAGACGACCCCGCGCTCCGTGGGGTCCCCGCGCCCACCGACGATCACAGGCAGTCCGGCCAGCTCGGGCCGGCGGAGCACCTCGACGGCGGCGATGAACTCGTCGAGGTCGACGTGCAGCACCCAGGACGCTCGCGGACCGGTCACCGGGCAAGGGTAGGTTCCCGGGCATGAGCAACCCAGTGATCGTGGTCGTCGGTGCGGGACCCGGGATGGGAGCGGCTGTGGCGCGACGCTTCGGGCGCGCCGGCTATGACGTCGCGCTGGTCTCGCGGGCCGGCGATCGGCTCGACGAGCTCGGTCGCCAGCTCCAGGCCGAGGGGATCACCACCGGTTGGAGCGGCGTCGACATCACCGACCAGGCGGGGCTGGCCGCGGCCGTCACGCGCTTCGGTGGTTACGCCGACCGGATCGACGTCGTGCACTTCAACCCCAGTGCGTTCCGCCACGATGACCCGCTCTCCTTGAGGGTGGAGGACCTGCTCAGCGACGTCGCCCTCGGCGTCGGTGGGCTGCTCACCGCCGTGCAGGCCGCCCGGCCGTTCTTCTCCTCAGGCGCGCGGATCACGGCCACCGGCAGCCAGGCCGCCGACGACCCCTGGCACGAGGCCGCCTCCCTGGGGGTGCAGAAGGCGGGGTTGCGCAACCTGGTTCGCAGCCTCGATGCGACCCTCGCCCCCCATGGCATTCGGGCGGTCTCGGTGACCGTCAACGGCACCCTCGCCAGCGGCACGGCCTTCGACCCCGCCCGGATCGCCGAGGCGATCTTCGAGGCTGCGCGGCAGCCCGTCGCCGAGTGGCGCACCGAGGTTCCCTACGACGGGTGACCTCCCGACGGCGATGGGTCCTCAGAACTCCGGCAGGTCGCTGTCATCGGTGAGGTTCGCCATCGCGCACACCTCCCCGTCCGCCAGCCGACAGACCTGTTCCACGAGCCACGCCATCATTCCGCGCATCGGATGTCTCCCTGGTCGACCCCCGTCGATCTCATCGGCAGGGTTGACCTCGGTCTGACCTCTCACGCACCCGCACCCAGGTTTCGTGCTGCCGGTGTGGACCAGTCGGCCGACCAGCGCGCTCAGCGGCGGAACGTGATCCGACCGCTGCGGGAGCCCTGGAGCTGGTCGTTGCCCCGGTAGACCCACCGGTACGACGCGTGCCGTCGCGGCCGGTCCCGCTTGGCCACCCGCCCGGCGCGGTCGGTGGTGTCCCGGCCGATCGACTTCCAGCTGCGGTGTGCGTAGCGGCGCTGCAAGGTCAGCTTCTCGCCCGCGATGTTGAGACCCTCACCGGCGAGTCGCAGCTGGCCGGTGACCAGCCCGTGGCGCTTGCCCTTGCCCTTCCAGTGACCCCGGACCTTGGTCTTGCGAACCTTCCCCGGAGGTTTGGTCGTCGGGGGCGGGGTGGTCGTGGTCGGCGGTGGTGGTGTGGTCGTCGTCGGTGTGATCGTCGGGTCGGACACCGTGGTGTCCAGGAAGCCCGAGGAGGCTGTGTTCCAGTTCTGTGCCAGCCACGAGCCGGCAGTCGGGGCGACGCTGAAGTAGTCGTCGTCGCCGCAGTCGAGCAGCTGACCCTGGCGGGAGTCGGCGCAGATCGTCTGCATCGCGACTCCGGACCCGTCGTTGTAGCACATCAGGTCGGCCTCGTCCCAGCAGTGCCCGTTGGCGGTCCGGTGGGGCGCACCCGGCAGCACGCCACCGAGGTTGTGGGTCAGCTCGTGCGCCGCCACGGACGTGCTGCCCGACCAGCAGGGCGCGTCCACCCGCGAGTAGGACACCCGGCTCTCGTTGAGGTTGCCGGTCGTGCGCACGTCGTTGTAGAGCGTGCCCACGCCGCACAGGGCGTTGGCGTCGGCGAAGGCCAGGTACTTCCGTGACGGGTCGGTGTAGCCCAGCGCCTGCAAGGCGTTGATCGTCGCCCCGAAGGAGTCGAGCGCCCCGGCCGGCACCACCACCTCGGGCAGCACCGGGGAGCAGCCCTGGTGCACCCAGCGCACCCGGCGGATGCCGTTGCGCTTGGCGGCGGAGACCGCGAACACGTCGTCCACGTTGGCGACCTCGTTGAGCAGCAGGGGCAGTACGGCGTTGTAGCGCGACGCGGTCGTGGCCTCCCGGACGTACATCGGCGCAACCCGCTTGCCGTCGGCACCCGTGCCGGAGCAGGACGGCACCACATGGGCGCCGAGCCCGGAGGTGGAGGGCGTGCCGCCCGGTGACGTCGCCCCCGCCTGGGTCCTCCCGGCCTCGTCGTCGGTGAGGTCGGACCTGTCGAGACCGGCTCGCGCATAGAGCGCGGCGGTGGTCGTCGGGTCGTCCAGGCTCACCCCGTCGGGCAACGGGTCGACATGGGTGGGGCCGGTCGACAGGGCCGTCCGTACACTCAGATCCGCGGTCAGGCCGGTGGCCGGCCCCTCCGCGAGGGCGACCTGCGCGGCCGCCACCACACCCAGGGCCGTCAGCGCGGCCACGATCAGACGCGTGAGGGGACGAGAGGGCGGGCGCGACATGAACGGACTCCTGGGACGAGGGCGGCACCAGGTCTATCGGCGTCCGATTTGTGGCACTTGAGGGTTTTCCGGTCGGTGCTCACTTCGTGGAGACCGGCCCCGGCCCCGCGACCCGCGCGCGACCCGGCCGCGACCCGGCCGCGACCCGCACGCGACCCGCACGCGGCTCGCACGACTGGCGGGAGCCTGCTGGCCTACCGATGCGTCGAGGGTGCAGGATGCGAGGTCAACCAAAGGGGGTGCTGTGGTCACACCGATGGATCCGACATCTGCGGCCTTCATGATCGCGGAGAACCGCAACCAGCCGATGCACGTCGGGGGTCTTCAGCTCTTCAAGCGACCAGAGGGCGCCGGTCGCACCTTCGTCAAGAGCTTCTATGACGAGATGGTCTCCGCCGACGACCCGTCTCCGCTGTTCAGCAAGCGTCCGTACCGCTCGATGGCCACCGGGGGCCAGTGGGTGTGGACCGAGGACACGCAGTTCGACCTCGAGCACCACGTGCGCCACAGCGCCCTCCCCAAACCCGGCCGGGTCCGCGAGCTCCTCGAGCTGTGCTCACGGTTGCACGGCACCCGGCTGGCCCGCGAACGGCCGCTGTGGGAGTCGACACTCATCGAGGGACTCCGCGACGGGCGGATGGGGATGTACACCAAGATGCACCACGCCCTGGTCGACGGGGTCTCCTCCATGCGGTTGCTGCAGAGCGTGCTCAGCCCTGACGCGGGGCGGCGGGAGATGCCTCCGCCGTGGGCGGTCCGCCCCGCCTCGACCCGTGCCGAGACCGCCCGCGAGGAGGTCGACCTCCACCTCGCAGACCTGCCACTGAGTGCTTTGCGGGGCGCTTTGGGGATCACTGCCGATGCAGCCGGGATCCCCGGTGCCCTGGCCAAGACGCTCACCCGAGGTGTGCGCAACGAGACCTCGGCGCTCTCCTTCTACGCACCGCGCACGATCTTGAACACCAACATCACCGGCTCCCGCCGCTTCGCGGCCCAGGACTGGCCGGTCGAGCGGCTGCGCGGCGTCGGCAAGGCGACCGGCGCCACGATCAACGATGTGGTCCTCGCGATGGTCGGCGGTGCCATGCGCAGCTACCTGTCGGATCTCGGGGCGTTGCCCGACGCCACCCTGGTCGCGATGGTCCCGGTCGGCCTCAACGCCCGTCAGTCCCAGCATGCGTCGACGGACGGGGGCAACGCGGTCGGCGCCGTGATGGTCAAGCTGGGCACCGACCTGCCCGATCCCGCTGACCGGCTGACCGCGATCCACCGCTCGATGCGCGACGGCAAGGAGGCCCTCGCCACGATGACGCCGCTGCAGATCCTCGCCATGAGCGCCATCGGACTGGCGCCGGCCGTGCTGCCGCCGCTGCTGCGCATGAGCGGCATCACCAGGCCGCCGTTCAACCTGATCATCTCCAACGTTCCCGGGCCACGGGTGCCGCACTTCTACAACGGCGCCGAGCTGGTCGGGATGTATCCGCTGTCGATCCCGATCCACGGGATGGCGCTCAACATCACCTGCACGTCGTACGCCGACAACATGGGCTTCGGACTCACCGGCTGCCGCCGCACGGTGCCGCGCCTGCAGCTGTTGCTGGCCCACCTCGACGCGGAGCTCGTCGCACTCGAGCGGGCCGCCGGCCGCTAGAAGGCCGAGATCACGAAGTAGAAGACCATCGCCACGACGACCAGGAGCGCGACCACCCGCACCCACGCGGGCGTCGTCGACTCACGCACCGGGTCCGGTGAGACCCCCCGCAGCTCCCGGGGCACATCGTCGTCTCTCATGCCGCGACCCTACCCGGCCTGAGCAGGGCCGCTCTCACCGCCGATCCCACGGTGCCGGCCGCCCGTGCAGCCACCAGTCGAGACGCCTGGTCAGCTGGGGCAGCACGACGTAGGTCATCACCGGTGTCATCAACACCGTGCTGAGCAGCACCCGGGCCACCAGCGCCAGCCCCGGCGCGACCAGGCTCAGCAGCACGCTCACGGCCAGGCTCAGCGGGAAGAAGGCGAACCAGATCATCACCGCCTGCTTCCAGCGCGGTGGCGCGCCCGGCAGCGGTCGGAGATCCTCGACGTCGTCGGCCCGGGGCGCATCGAACCAGCCCTCGATGCCCGTCCGCAGCTCCTTGCGGGACTCCCCCACCAGGCCCTGGGCAGAGTCCAGCCACCAGCGACGCTGCGCCGAGGCCTCCCACCCGGCAAGAGAGGCCGAGGAGTCGAAGCGGTAGAGCATGTGCCACTCGTCCGACGCGGTGCTCGGGCGCACCCAGCCCCAGCCGAGGAAGCCCGGGAAGCGCTCAGCCAGGGTGAACCCGGCCTGGATCCAGGCGAGGATCTGGTCGGTGTGCTCGGGATCCACATGCCGGATCACGGAGACCGTGACCGGGAGCACGGCGGCAGGTTCGCTCATCACCGCACCCTAGGTCGAACTCAATCGTCGTCGAAGAGCGCCCTGACGTCGGCTGCGGTGAGCCCACCGCTCGGCATCCCCTCGCCGTCGACCACCTGGGCGAAGAGAGCGGCTTTGCGAGCCTTCAGCTCCATCACCTTCTGCTCGATGGTCTGCTCGGCGACCAACCGGTAGACGTGCACGGGCCGGTGCTGCCCGATCCGGTGGGCGCGATCGACGGCCTGCGCCTCCACGGCGGGGTTCCACCACGGGTCGAGGACGAAGACGTAGTCGGCCTCGGTGAGGGTGAGCCCGACGCCCCCGGCCTTGAGGCTGATCAGGAACACCGGGTCGTCGCCCTGCTTGAAGCCCGCCACGACCTCCCCCCGGTCCTTGGTGCTGCCGTCGAGGTAGCTGCTGGTGATGCCCTCCAGGTCGAGCCTGGCTCGCACGCGTGCGAGGAACGAGGTGAACTGGCTGAAGACCAGGGCCCGGTGGCCCTCCGCGGCGAGCTCGGCCAGATGGTCGACCAGCACGTCCAGCTTGGACGACCCGATCTGCTCGTAGTCACCGTCGACGAGCGCCGGGTCGAGAGCCAGCTGACGCAACCGGGTCAGCGACCGGAAGATCGCCATCCGGTGCTTGTCGAAGTCGTCGACCAGCCCGAGCACGGTCTGCCGTTCGCGCTGGAGGTGCGTGTCGTAGACCGCACGGTGACGCGGGGTGAGCCGGACGTCGAGCACCTGCTCCTGCTTCTCGGGGAGGTCCGAGGCGACCAGCTCCTTGGTGCGGCGCAGCAGGAAGGGCCCCATCCTGCGGCGGAAGCGGGCCAGCGCCTGCTGGTCGCCCAACCGTTCGACCGGGTGCGCGACCAGCTCGACGAAGCGCTGAGGGTAGGGGTAGAGGCCCGGAGCCACGATGGACAGCAGCGACCAGAGTTCGAGCAGGCGGTTCTCCAGAGGTGTGCCCGTGAGCGCCAGCCGGAACGGCGCCTCGAGACGGCGGACCGCCTGGTAGGTCTTGCCCTGGTGGTTCTTGACCATCTGAGCCTCGTCGAGCACCAGCCCACCCCAGGGCAGGGCGAGGTAGCCGTCGACCTCGAGGCGGTAGAGCGTGTAGGACGTCACCACCACATCGGCCCCTGCTGCCAGGTCAGCGATCGTCCCGCCGCGGCGGGACTGGGACTCGGTCACCACGCGCACGACGAGGCCCGGTGTGAACTGTGCGGCCTCGTGGGCCCAGGCCGACACCACGCTCGTCGGCGCCACGACGAGGAAGGGGTCGGCGCCCTGGGCGCGCGCATGCGAGACAAGTGCCAGCGTCTGCAGGGTCTTGCCCAGCCCCATGTCGTCGGCCAGGAGGCCGCCGAGCCGCGCGCCCCACAGGAAGGCGAGCCAGCGGAAGCCCTCGAGCTGGTAGGGCCTGAGCTCGGCCTCGAGCCCGACGGGGTCGACGTCGGGCAGCGAGTCCGTCGCGCTCAGCGCGCGGGCGGCCTCGACCCACTGCGACGCCTGCGCGTCGACCAGACCGATCTCGGCCAGCTCCTGCCACAGGTTGAGGTCGTGGTGGCTCACCCGCAGGTCGCCCTCGCTCGGCTGCTCGTGGAGCTCACCGGCCGCCGAGACCAGCTCGGCCAGATGGGCGAACTCCGGCCGGTCGACCGCGACGTGGACCCCGCTGCGCAAGATCACCCGGTCGTGTCCGTGGGTCAGGGCGGCCAGCAGCGCGGGCAGGCTCAGCGAGTCGCCGTCGACGCTGATCAGCACCTCGAGGTCGAGCCAGTCGGTGGGGTGGTCCTGCTCGCTCTCCGCTCCGGCGTCACCGGTAGCGTGCCGGGCGACGAACCGGACCACGGGCGCTCCCTCGGCCTCGCGGTAGTCGGGACGAGCGCCCCTCTCACTGAGCTCCACCTGGCCCGCCGCCTCGAGCCCGGGGAGCACCGCGACGGCGAAGTCGATCGCGTCGGACTGCTGGAGCACCTGGTCGGCGATGAGTCCGCGCTCACGAGACCTGGACCGGCACAACCGGTGGACGGCCGCGTCGTCGAGCACCAGTCCGTCGAGAAGCTGTTGCTCCTCCAGTGGCTGGCGGAAGGTGTGCAGCCCCCGGGACTCCTCGAGCGCGTAGACCCGATCTGACCCGCCCACCCGGTAGCGCCAGGACCAGGCCAGCTCGACGCGCTCGACGGAGGCCCAGGTCACCGTCAGTGCGAGACGAGGGCTGGCGGGCTCGGGCAGGTCGACCGACCCGTCGGAGGATCCGACCGGCACGTGCCGGCGGAGCCTGGGCACGTAGTCGGCGAGGAGGTCGTCCCGGTCGCCTGCGGGGACCACCACCGTGTCGCCGCTCGCGACCAGGCGACGCACCTCGGGCCCGACACCCTTCGCGAGGGGCGCCAGCACCAGCACCCATCCGGTCGGTGGGTCGGCGGCCGACCAGATCGCGACCCCGTGGCCGCTCTGGCCGGGGGTGCTGCCGTCACCGAGCAGGTCGAGGTCGCCGGCGGCATACCACTCCCCGTCGAGTCGTACGCCGAGCGCGAGCCGGGCGTCGCCGGACCCGGCGGTGTTGATGTCGGCCTCGATGAGCAGCGGCGTCGGGTGGATGTCGACCCGGGTCAGACCCGAGCCGGGGACGATCGCGATGCCGGCGTCGACAGCGCGCTGGAGCAACGGCCACAACGAGGCGCCGAAGCCACCGACCGGCAGGTGGGACTCGGAGCCGAAGTAGGTCTGCCGGGACGCGGCGCGATAGGCGGCCAGCAGCTCGCCGAGGACCGCGACCTGGTCCGGCGGGCAGCCCTTGCGGGCGCCGAGGTAGGGCACGTCCTGCCAGCTCGCGCCGGACTTGACCCAGTTGTCTCGCGCCCCGCGCACGAGCGGGCGGATCCGCAGTGTCCCGCGCAACGGCGCCTGGGTGCCCGACCACGCGCGGTAGGACGAAGCGCTGCTGGTGCCCCCCAGCTCCACGGAGAGGGCGAGGGGGGCGGTCCGCTCCGGCATCCGGTCGCTCTCGTCGAGCTCGTCGAGCACGGAGGTGAGGCGTTGCTCCCAGTGGCGTCGCCCCCCGGCCTCGGCGGCAGCCTGCTGCTCGCGGCGGACGACGAGGAGCAGGGCAAGGGCATGCTTGCAGCCGTCGCCGACCGGGCAGCTGCAGCGACTGTGCACCCAGGTGCCCCGCTCGGCCGACCCGACCGCGACGTAGGCCTGGTAGGGCACCCGGGTTGATCCGGCCACCCGACCGCGGATGTCGAGGTCCCCCTCGTGGTCGACCTCGTGGCGCACCTCGAGGACCTGGCCCCGGTCGGCGTAGTCACGGGCACGGTCGAAGGTCACGGCTCCGAACCGTCGGCTCAGGTCGCCTTCGTCAAGCACCAGGGAGAGGTCAACCACGCCACGACCCTACGGCCGTGCGCCGACACCCCGGCTCACTCGTCCCCAGGGGTCTCCCGCGCCTCGACCTCAGGGTCCGAGCTCTCGTCCTCGGTCACCTCACCGGTGGCCTCGCCCGGCACCTCGCCCGGCACCACGACCGGGGCCTCCTCCTGTGCGGAAGGTTCGTCCATGAACGCCACCGGAGCCGACCCGGTGAGGGTGACCAGCATCTGCCGGACGTTGGAGAGCTGGGCGTTGATGCTGTCGCGGCGCTGGGTCGCGGCAGCGAGCTCGCGCTCGGAGTCGGAGCGCACCCGGGTCGCGGCCGTCTTGGCGTCGGCCAGGATCGAGGCTGCCTGCTTCTCGGCGTCGCTGACGAGGCGCTTGGCGGTGCGGGCGGCCTCGGCGTGGGCGGCATCGGCCTCGGCGCGCTGCTGCTCGATCAGCGTCTCGAGGTCCGCATGTCGCTGCTGGGTCGCGTCCATCTGCTGGGTGAACTCCGACTCCGCGGCCTGCTTGCGGCCCGCGAGGGTGGTCTCGAAGTCGGCGGCGGCCTTGGCGGCTCTGGCGCGCTGCTCCTCGTAGACGGCTTCCGCCTCCTGGAGCCGGGCCGCGGCGTTGCGGTCGGCACTGTCGGTCAGCTCATCGGCTGTTCGCTTGGCGTCCTCGAGGATCCGGGATGCCTCGGTGTCCGCGTCCCGGCGACGGCCCTCGGCGTACCGGTCCGCCTCGGCGCGGATCCGGCCCGAGTCCTCGCCGGCCTTGGCGCGGAGCGCCTCCACCTCACCGCGTGCAGCGTCGCGCAGGCTGGCTGCCTCCTCCTCCGCGAGCCCCAGGATCGACCCGACGCGCTCACCGAGGTGCTCGAAGGTCGGGACCGGTGGTGGCCCCGACTCGACGGGGTTGTCGCGCTCCGACTCCAGCTTGCCGACCATGTCGGCGAGCTCGCCGGCCCGGCGCTCGGCGGCGGCCGCCGCCTCGGTCAGCTCCCGGATGCGATGGTCGACCTGGGAGGGCTCGTAGCCCCGGAGCACGGATCGGAACTGCTCGTCGGAATCACTCATGAGCGGGGGTCCTCTTCCTGGGTGGGGTCGTCGGGACTGTCCGTGGGGACGGCGAGTGCCTGGATCACACCCGAGAGCTGGCCGAGCTCGCCCGTGATGGCGTCGCGACGCCGGGCGAGCACGGCGACCTCCTCGCGAGCCTCCTCGAGCAGCGCTCTGGCCTGGGCGCGCAGGTCGTCGGCCTCGGTGCGCGCGTCGGTCAGGTGCTGGGCGGCCTCCTCGCGTGCCGCCCGGAGCTCGTCCTGCCCGGTGCGCTGGGACCGGACGACCTCGTCCGCGACCTGCTCGCGCAGCACCCTGGCCTGCGCCTCGGCTGCCTCAAGACGGCGCTCGGCGCGCGAGTGCATCTGCTGGGCCTTGTCGTCGGCTTGCGCCAGCAGGCGCTCCGAGTCGGCGCGGGCCCGCGCCCGGGTGCGCTCGGCCTCGAGGTCGGCGTCGGCACGCACCTGGCTGGCAGCCTCGGCGAGCTCCTGGGCTGCCCTCTCAGCCGCCGCGGCCTCGAGCTGGATGCGCTCGCGCACCCGGTGGCTGGCCTCCACCAGCGTGCGGCGGGACCGGTTGAGCAGCAGCCCGGCCTCGCGGTGGCCCCGCTGGCGGCTGCGGTCGGCCTCGACGTCCGCGGTCTGCAGCAGCGACGCCACTGTGTCTTGTGTCCATTGCGTCTGCTCGGCGGACTCGGCCAGGGCGCGATCGGCCTCCTCGCGTGCCTCCTGCAGGGTGCGCTCGGCGAGCGCCTGAGCGTCGGCGTAGGCCTCCTCGGCCCTGGCCGTCATCGCCTCGGCCTCCTGCCGGGCCGCGTCCAGCACGAGGGCGGCCTCACGTTCCCCACTCTGCCGCTTCGCCAGCGCCTCGCCGACGGCCTCGCCCAGGATCGCCTCTGCCTGCTCGTGGGCCTCCTGGGTGCGTCGCTCGACCAGACCCCTGGTCTGCTGCTCGAGACGCTCCGCCTGCTCGTGTGCGGCCGACACCAGGGCCGTGGCCTCGTCGTGTGCGGCCGCCAGCAGCTCCTCGGCCGAGGCGCGAGCACCTTCCACCTCATGGTCGGCCGCCGCGATCCTGGCCGCACTGGTGGTGCGGGTCTCGGCCAGGATCTCCTCACGCTGGGCCTCAGCGGCCCTCAGCAACAAGGTGGCCTGCTCCCCCGCGTCCGAGACGAGCTGGTGCGCCTCGTCCGTAGCAGCCGCCACCTCCTCCTCGAGCCGCTTGCGCTCGGTGATCGCCTCGGCGTGCCAGGCGTCGGCCTCGTCGTGCAGCCGCCGGGCATCCTCCCGCAGCGCCTGCGCCTCGGCTGCCGCACGGGCGAGCTCCTGCCGGGCGTGCTCACGGTCGCGCTCCGCGTCGGCCCGGAGCTCGTCGGCCACTCGCTGTGCCTGCAGCAGCACCCGGTCGGCAGACCCGTCGGGCGCGACGGTGCGGGTGCCGCCCGTGACGTCTCGAGGGTCGTCCATGCACATCCTTCCGTGCGTCGCAGTGCGCGCCGTGGCAGCCATCCGGCCAGAACCTGTACATACTCCCGCGATCTGCCCCGGGGCACCAGTGCGGGACCCGCAGCCGTGCAGTCCCTGCCCGCGTGCACGCTGATGGCTCGTCTGTCAGCATGGCCGTCATGGAGAAGCAGCGACCGGTGCGGACCTGGCTCTCGGACATGGACGGCGTCCTGGTCCACGAGGACGAGGCGATCCCCGGAGCGGCCGAGTTCGTACGCCGCCTCCGCGACCGTGGTCGACCGTTCCTCCTTCTCACGAACAACTCCATCTTCACCGCCCGTGACCTGCAGGCCCGGCTGGCTCGCTCGGGCATCGACGTCCCTGAGGAGTCGATCTGGACCAGCGCCCTGGCCACCGCCCAGTTCCTGGACGCGCAGCGTCCGGGCGGCACGGCCTACGTCATCGGCGAGGCCGGGCTCACCACCGCGATGCACGCGATCGGCTACGTGCTCACCGACCGCGACCCCGAGTACGTCGTGCTGGGCGAGACACGCACCTACTCCTTCGAGGCGATCACCACGGCGATCCGGCTGATCGAGGGCGGGGCCCGCTTCATCGCCACGAACCCCGATCCCACGGGGCCGTCACCTCAGGGCTCGATCCCGGCGACCGGGTCCGTGGCGGCGCTCATCACCCGCGCCACCCAGGTGGAGCCCTACTTCGTCGGCAAGCCGAACCCGCTGATGATGCGCTCCGCACTCAACCGGATCGACGCGCACTCGGAGTCGACGGTGATGGTGGGCGACCGGATGGACACCGACATGGTCTCCGGTCTCGAGGCCGGGCTGCGCACGATCCTGGTCCTCACCGGCTCCACCCGACCCGACCAGGTGGAGCGGTTCCCCTACCGGCCGACCTACATCCGGGACTCGGTGGCCGACCTGGTGGACCTCGTCGACGCCTGGGACGACCAGGACGAGGCCGTGCTGGACCTGTAGCGCCTCAGGACCGTGCGGAGCCGTAGCCGAGCAGTGCTGCGAGCCCGAGCGCGCTCCGGGGGGCGTACGGGGTCCTCCACAGACCTCCGTGCACCGCCTCGCACGCCTCGTCCTGCCAAGGGTGCTCCGTGTGCGGACCGCCACCGTTGTGCAGGTCGTGGACGAGCAGGGCGGCCATCAGCACGTTGGAGGTCGCCGGCTCGAACACCTCGACCCCGAACCGGTGGGCGCCGGCGTAGGCCGCGGCCAGGGCACGGTTCTTGACCACCGAGCGGGTCCTGGTGGGCGGTGCGACGTTCATCGACACCAGCGTCCCTGCGTCGCGGGCGACCACGGCGCGCCAGCGCTGCAGCCGCTTGGCGAGGGCGTAGTTCGGCCCCTGCTGCGGCACCAGGCTGTCGTTGATGCCCGGGTCGACGCCCGGGACGTACGACCGCCGCAGCAGCCGCCCGGCGCTGAGCGTGCGCAGTGGTCGGCCGACCAGCTTGGCGGCCGACGAACGGGCCTCGTAGGCCTCGGTCGAGTGCCGCACCGCCTCCCCGGGCACGGCGAACACATCGGTCGGGGTTGCCAGGAACGCCAGCGCCGATGCCGGGCGGGCATCGAGCAGTCGCGTGCTCAACGCGTCGACCGCCATCGACACCCGCACGTTGGTGGCGCCGTCGGCGTAGACGTAGTTGCCGATCACCAGACGGTCGTCCACTGCCGCCTCGTCGAGCCAGGCGGCGACACTGGGCACCTCGGCGAGCAGGTCTGCCCCGGCGTCACCGGGGTCGGCGGCACCGCCGCCGCCGCGGGTCGGCAGGACCAACGTCCCCGCGCCACGCCGCCCCTTCTCGAGGAGGTTCTCCCACACCGCCTCACGCGGGAGGTCGACCGCCGCCACGCGCGCCCCCCATCCCAGGAGGGCGGTCAGCGGGCCCATCTCGGCGCCGGCACCGAGCACCACGACCGTGTGGCCGTCGAGCCGCAGCCACTCAGGATGGTCGATCACCGCCTCGATCGCGGTCTGCGACGCTCGGCTCGACGACTCCCTCGGCGACCCAGGTCCCGACCCTGCGACGCAGCGCGTCGCCGCGCAGCCTCTCGCCGCGGAACGGCAGCGACAGCGCCGTCTCGGCCTCGGCCTCACCGGTCACGACGGCGGTGCCGAAAGACCCGTGGGTCGTGCTCCCTGCCCAGTCCTCGAGTGGGACGTCGGTGTCGCCCGAGCGGACCACCATGGTGTCTCTCAGACTGGCGAGCCCGTCAGTCGCGATGCGGACGGCGGCCTCCCTGCTCTCGAGCCCGGCCTCGAGAAGGCGGCGGAAGTGGACGAGGTAGCCGGCCCGCCAGTTGGTCTCCTGCTCGGCCGAGCGGGCCCCGGCCGGGTCGACGCCCCGCAGCGCGTCTGCCACCACCCTGCGCCCCACCGCTGCCGTGCTCCTCCGCCCGTCCGAGGTCTGGGGGAACACGACTCCGTGCTGCTGGGTGGTCATCGGGCCATCATGCCGTCCCCGTGACGGCGTACGACGTTTGGCCGGGTCGCCGATACTGGCGACATGCAGCCAGGCGACGCCGAGGAGCAGGAGCTCTTCGAGCACCTGGAGCGGGAGTTCGCGCAGGTCCGCGTCCCGAAGCCTCGGGTGCGGCCGCCCCGGGACCCTCGCCTGAGACGATTTCCGAAGACGCGTGGAATGCTCGCCTGGGCGCTCGTCGTCGCACTCGGGCTGTGGGCACTCCAGGGAACGAACACCGGTCGCGCGCTTCTGGCGCCCGTCGTCACCTGGGTCCAGCAGCCGGGCGACCAGGACCCCGGCGTCTACACGTTCACGCGTGAGACCAGCGCCGGCCCGGTCCGATGGAGCTCGTGCGCGCCGATCGAGGTCGTCGTCAACGACGCCCTGCGCCCACCGAGGGCCGGCGACGTGGTCGAGCGAGGGGTCGCGGAGGTGGCGGCGGCGAGCGGACTCACGATCACGATCGTCGGCCGCACCGACGAAGCACCGAGGTCAGACCGGCCCGCCAAGCAGGCCCGCTACGGCGCTGGGTGGGCGCCGGTGCTGATCGCCTGGACGACACCCGACGTCGACCCCGGCCTCGACGGAGAGGTGGTCGGACTCGGCGGTGGGGCGTCGATCACAGACCGATCCGGAGTCGGCCGCTATGTGAGCGGCCAGATCCTCCTGGACGCACCGCAGATCGAGCGGATCCTCGCGCGCCCGTTCGGCGAGCAGGAGGCGCAGGCAACGGTGATGCACGAGATGGGCCACGTGCTGGGTCTCGGTCACGTGGAGAGTCGCTCGGAGCTGATGGCCGAACGTGGCGGCACCACCTATCTCGGCCCGGGTGACGCCGCCGGCCTGACCGCGGCAGGGTCGGGCCCGTGCCTGTGAGCAGCGGCGTCAGCCAGGCAGCGGCTCCAGCCCGATGAGCTCGTGCTCCAGGGCTGCGGAGGGCCCGGTCGCCCGACAGGTCAGCTGCTGCGGTGTGTGAGAGCTGCTTCGGACGACCACTGACCACCGCGATCGGCCGAGCCGCATCTCCACCCGGGTCCGGTCACCCTCGCGACTCGACCTGAGCACCGTCGGTGCCCCGATCGAGCTGTCGCCGGTGTGGGCGCGAAGGAACTGCTCGGCGGCCTGCACCCTGAAGTCGAACGACGTCCGGCCGCGCAGGTGCGGGAGCGAGAGCCGGCCGGCCCGGTGAGCGGTGACCACGTCGGCCACGTCCGCCGGCTCCAGACGGCCGTAGTAGAGCCCGTCCGGCAGGACGAGCATGTTGGGTGCGAACCGGTCACCGCCGATGTGGGAGACCTCCCAGGTCTCCTCGGGCGCGATCTCGTGCATCGCCCGGCACAGGGGCCGTCCCCGCTCCGCGCAGCAGGCGTCGTGCTTGCCGTGGGTGCACACCAGGTACAGCGGATCGTGATGCGGCGTCAGGCCCGGCGACGTGCCGTCGGCCAGCCCGGTCAGCCGCAGATCCACCACCTCGCGCAAGTCGTCGAGCTCGGTCGTCTCCAGCCACGGTGTCCCCGAGCCGACGTAGGACGCGAAGACACGCACGGTCCGAGGCGTACGCCGCACGTGGTCGCGGATCAGCAGCACCCGGATGCCGTGCCGACGGGTGAGCTCGCGGAGGAACCCGCGGACGTCGTCGGGCAGCCTCGCCCCACCGAGCGCGTCCTCCCCCCAGGCGCCGGGCACCTCGACGAGGACGAAGGCGCGCACCGTCGATGCCGTGCCGGCCATCGACTCGCCCCGCTCCAGCGCGCTGGCCGCACACCGGAAGGCGCCTGTGCTGCTCATGACACGATCCGGAGCAGGCCCTCACGCACGAGGCGGCGCACGAGCACCAGCCGGCCGGACGCGTCGAGCCACGGCTCCAGCTCGGAGACGGCACACGAGTCGACGTCACGAAGGTGCTCCATGGCCGGTCGCAAGCGCAGCGGCATCCGCACCGCGCGGTCGCCGAGGTAGACCGTGAGCCTGTCCTCCTCGGCTCTCAGCACACAGGCGGCGGTCGCTCGGCGCGCCACGACGGAGCGGTCGGTCAGGGCCGACAGCCCCACCCGGTCGACCAACCCCCCGGTGAGGACGGGCGCCCGCTCAGAGAGGAAGGCCTCCGCGCGTTCCTCCGCGACAGAGGTCAGGTCGAGTGCGGAGAGCGATGCGGCCGCCGAGTCCAGCGGCGGGGCCAACGCCTTGGCCAGCAGGCCCGGGTCGTCGACCCACCCGGATGGGAGCGCCGCGTCGTAGGCGGGGTCGACCAGCACCCGCTCGGCGAGCGAGCGCACCAGGTCGCGCACGGTGAGACGGTTGATCCCGATCGTCACGTGCAGCGAGGTCTCCTCCTGGCTGCGCGCGGAGTGCGGTGTGCCCGTCGGCAGATACATCGAGAGCCCCGGCTCGAGCAGGACCTCGCGGGCCGGAGCATCGGGGAAGCCGGGAGCGTCGGGCTCGACGACCTCCCACTGCTTGCGGCCGTGGGTCTGGAAGACGAACACGTCGTGGGTGTCGCTGTGTCGGGCGAAGCCCTGGGCACCAGGAGGAGTGAGATAGGCATTCGCCTGGCACGGGTGTCCCAGCTCGAGCTCGAGCCGGCGCACCAGCCGGGTCAGCGGTGGGTGGTAGCGGTGCAGCCCCTGCAGCACCACGGTCGCGCCGCCCTCGAACAGGTCGAGGACCTTGCGCGCATCGACCAGTCCGGTGACGGGAGCCCCGGCCATCGTGGCCGAGCGGGTGAACCGTGAGGCGGCGATCACCGACCCGTCCTGGGCGATCCGCAGCGCCGGGGTGCGCAAGGCGCTGCCGGTCAGCAGGTGGTCGACGTCGTCGAGGGAGAGCAGGCCGAGGAGATCCTGCGGGTCGTCGGCGTGGTGCAGGTGCACGCGTGACGCCCAGACCTCCCCGTGGAAGGTCTGGGCGTCTCCGCTGAGCAACTGGAGGGCGCTCGGCTCCCGGTTGGTCGAGCTCGGCTCCCGGTTGGTCGAGCTCGGCTCCCGGTTGGTCGAGCTCGGCTCCCGGTTGGTCGAGCTCGGCTCCCGGTTGGTCGAGCTTGTCGAGACCATTCAGGCGTCGGTGCCGTCGGCGTCCCCACCGTCGGTGCTGTCGCCGTCGGTGGTGTCGGTGCTGTCACCGTCACTGGCGTCGCCATCGGTGCTGTCGGTCGAGTCACCGTCGGTGCCGTCGGCGTCGCCCCCGGGCATCGGGGTCGCGGTCCCACCGGGGACGGTGTCGATGTCCTCGTCGGCGAGCGAGTCGCCAGAGCTGGCGACGGGTTCGTTGGGGGTGGTCGTCATGAGGGCCTCCTGGTGGTCGAACCGCCTCGACGGTCGCGAGGCGCTGCGTTGCCCGCCTCGTACCCCCGTCCCTCAGCGACAAACCACGGGCGGACCTGCACGCGCTGAGTATCTGCACTCTGGCGGACGGCGGCACCACGCGCCACCCTCGTCCCACGGGACGGGGGACGTGACGCTCGACTACGCGCAGGGCGAGCGGCTGTCGGTTGTCCTCTACCTGAGCCAGTCCGTCAGCGGGCCCGGCAACGAGGACATGGCCGACCTGACCCGGGCACTGGTCGCGGCGTCACTGGCGCACGGCGGCACCTTCTACCTGCCCTACCAGCAGCACTACACCCGCGAGGACGTCGCGAGGGCCTACCCACGTCTTGACGAGTTCTTCGCCCTCAAGCGTCGCATCGACCCCGACGAGAGGTTCCGCAACAGCTTCTACGACCGCTACTCCCCCCGCGTCGAGACCCACCGTCGTCGGTAGACCCGCACCTCCCAGGGCAGCAACGGCACTTCCACCGCCGAGGTGGACCCCGCGACGTTGCCGAGAACGCGCTCGGCCCCAGCCCAGGAGCCGGCGGCCGAGGGGTCGGCAACCACGCCGTCGAGCGAGGACAGGTTGGCGACCACGAGCAGGTCGGTGCCCTCGTAGGAGCGGACGAACGCGTAGATCTGCTCATGCTGGGGCTGCAGCATGGTGAAGGACCCGTGCACCGCTGCGGGCTCACCGTGCCGCAGGGCGATCAGGTTCCGGTAGTAGCTGAACACCGAGTCGGGGTCGTCCACCTGCGAGGCGGCGTTGACCTCGACGTAGTTGGGGTTGACCGCCAGCCAGGGCTCGCCGGTCGTGAAACCGCCATGGGGTGAGGCGTCCCACTGCATCGGCGTGCGCGCGTTGTCCCGGCTCTTGTACCGCAGCGCGGCCATCACCTCCTCGGACGAGGCGCCCGCCTCGAGCGCCTCGCGGTGGTGGTTCACCGACTCGAGGTCGCGGAAGTCCTCGACGGACTCGAAGACGGAGTTGGTCATCCCGAGCTCGTCACCCTGGTAGACGTACGGCGTCCCCCGATGCAGGTGCAGCACCGTCGCGAGGGCCTTCGCCGACATCACCCGGTGGGTGGGGTCGTCGCTGCCGAAGCGGCTCACCGAGCGCGGCTGGTCGTGGTTGCCCAGATAGAGACTGTTCCAGCCCACGTCGGCGAGACCGTCCTGCCAACGACCCAGCGACTCCTTGAGTCGCGGCAGCGTCAGCGGCACCAGGTCCCACTTGCCCTGAGGCCCGGAGTCGAGGTCGACGTGCTCGAACTGGAAGACCATGTCGAGCTCGCCCCGCGACGGATCGGTGTAGAGCCGCGCGTGCTCGACCGTGGTGCCGGGCATCTCCCCGATCGTGATCAGTCCGGGCGGCCTGCCCGTGAACACCTCACGGTGCATCTCCTGGAGGAACTCGTGCATCCGCGGCCCGTTGAGCACGTACGGCGACTGGTTGCCGTACGGCGAGGCACCCGGCTCCTGCGACACCTCGGCGTCGAGCAGACCCGGGTCACCCTCCACGACCACCTTGGAGATGTGGTTGATCACGTCCATCCGGAAGCCGTCGACACCCCGGTCGAGCCACCAACGCATCATCGCGTAGACGGCCTGGCGCACCTCGGGGTTCTCCCAGTTCAGGTCCGGCTGGGATGCGGCGAAGATGTGGAGGTAGTACTCCTGGGTGCCCGGGTCCCACTCCCAGCCCGGACCGGAGAAGACCGAGCCCCAGTTGGTCGGCTCGGCGCCCGGCTCGCCGCCCACATGACCGGCACGCGGAGGGCGCCACCAGTACCAGTCCCGCTTCGGGTTGTCCTTGCTCGCACGCGACTCCTGGAACCACGCATGCGCGCTGCTCGTGTGGTTGACCACCAGGTCCATCACCAGCTTCATCCCCCGCGCATGCACGGCGGCGATCAGCTCGTCGAGCTGGGCGAGGGTGCCGAAGACCGGGTCGACGTCCTGGTAGTCGCTGATGTCGTAGCCGTTGTCATCCATCGGCGAGCGGTAGATCGGGCTCAGCCAGACCACGTCGACGCCCAGCCGCTCGAGGTGGTCGAGCCGGCCGAGGATGCCGCCGAGGTCCCCCACCCCGTCGCCGTCGCTGTCGGCGAAGCTGCGCGGGTAGATCTGGTAGACCACCGCGGCCTTCCACCACTCCCGCGGGTCGGTCCACACAGCCCCGTCAGGTCGCGCGTCGGTCGTCATGGGCACCGACGCTATCGGGAACGACGTCGAGCCCCTACAGTCTCGCCATGGACACGACCGAGGCCACGCGCGACCGGGAGCGCGACAGCGGTCTGAGCTGGTTCGAGCGATTCGTCGAGACCACCTACCTCCACGTCAGCCGGGCGCCGTTCTTCTTCGTGATCGTGGCCGTCGTGCTTCTCTGGGCCGTCAGCTTCCCGCTCTTCTCCGATGCCAAGGAGTGGCAGGTCGCCATCCACACGGTCGCGAGCGTGCTGACCCTGCTGTTGCTCGTGCTGCTCGAGAACGCCAGCCGTCGGGCCGAGGAGGCATCGCAGGAGAAGCTCAACGTGCTCGCCGAGGCGCTCGCCGCACTGATGGAGTCGCGGGGCCAGGACGACGCCGACCTGCTGGACGCCGTGCGTCGGCTGCGGGACGCGGTCGGCCTGGAGGAGCGGCACTGACCCGGGAGTCGGCAGCCTCCCGAGGCACCGCGACGCCACGCGCCGTGGCCGCATCGTCGAAGAAGGTGACCTCGGCCTCCATCCCGCCTACTCTGGAGGACGGCCGAGGTGTCCACACGGCGCCCGGCAGCCCGACCTGACCGTGCCGCCAACCCTCGGGATGTCTGCCCCATGCGCCTGTTCCCCACCCTCGTGCTCGCCCTCGGCGGCGTCGTGACCACGCTGGCTCTCGCGCCCGCGAGCGCGGCCGCGCCTGCCTCCGAGAAGGTGTTGACGATCGCGCACCGGGGTGCCCGCCAGGTCGCGCCGGAGAACACCCTGGTCGCTCTCCAGAAGGCTGCCGACCGCGGTGTCGACTACGTCGAGATCGACGTCCAGCGCACCAAGGACGGCCGGCTCGTGCTGATCCACGACACCAGCCTGCGTCGGACGACCAACGTGGAGAAGGTGTTCCCCGAGCGTCGCTCCTACGACGTGGTCGACTTCACCTACCGCGACATGCGCAAGCTCGACGCGGGCAGGTGGAAGGCCAAGAGGTACGCCGGAGAACGCATCCCGACCCTCGCGCAGGCCTTGCGACTCGTGCGGGCCCGCGACGTCGGCGTCCTCATCGAGATGAAGTCGCCGCATCGCTACCCCGGAGTCGAGTCGGACATCTCCGAGGTCCTGCGAGGGATCTCCGGTTTCCGACGGCCGGCCATCCGCGACGGTCAGCTCACGGTGCAGTCCTTCGACTTCGGCGCCGCCCAACGCTTCAAGGCGATCGAGCCACGGGTGCGGGTCGCCCTCCTCGGCACCCCTGCCGTCGAGCAGCTCCCCGGCCTGGCCCGGTGGGCCGACGAGATCAGCTCGCGCCACAAGTCGGTCGATGCGAACTACGTCGCCACCGTCCATGCCCTGGGCATGGCGGCCTCGGTCTGGACCGTCGACCGGCTCGAGAACATGAACGCCAATCTCGACAAGGGCGTGGACGCCGTGATCACGGACCGCCCCGGTCTGCTGGGCAGGGTCATCCTGGCCCGCTCGTCTGGATCCTGACCCCCCAGAGGTGACAGGGGAGCCCTCAGGCTCCGAGGACCTCGGGGCGGGTTCCCCGTTCGCCCCGGGTCGGCCCGTTCGTCCCCCGCTGCCGGACGTCCTGGTCAGCGCTGGTCAGCCGACCGGTCCCAAGGACACCAGGCGGTGCACTTCCAGCGGCTCGCTCCTGCCCTTGAGCGCGACCCGGCCCAGGGACTCGGTGACGGCCTCCGGCAACATCGCCAGGGTCGCCGGCCCGATGGCGACGCCGCCTCCCGGAGCCTTGCCCTCGATCCGCGAGGCGACGTTGACCGTGTCACCGATGACGGTGTGGGTCCGGCCGCCCTCGGTGCCCAACAGCGACACGAGCACCGGGCCACTGTTGATGCCGACGCGGAAGCGCGGCCACCCGGGGTGCTCGTGGAGGACACGGGAGGTCGTCTCCTGCAGCTTGAGGCCTGCCCCGGCCGCACGGAGGGCGTGGTCGGGTTGGTCACCTCGCTTGTTGAAGGTCACCATCAGGGCGTCGCCGATGATCCGGTCGATGTCCCCGCCGAACCGTCGTACGACCGGCGGCACCGCGACCTCGAAATAGCTGTTCAGCATCGCGGTCACCTCGGCCGGTTCATGCCTCTCCGAGAACGACGTGAACCCCTCGAGGTCGGCGAAGAGCACGCTCATCTCCCGCGTCCCGGCGACCGTGTCCGAGAGGTAGAGGTCGGCGAACCGCTCCTCGTGCCACTGGAGACGGGCGCCGGCCGCCACCAGCCCGAAGGCTGCCAGCAGCAGCACATGCCACTCCCACCACGAGAGCTGCCAGTTGCGTGCGAAGACGACCGCCACCAGAGCCTCGGCCAGGAGCACGAACGCGGCCAGCATCGAGAGCAGCATCAGCGACGGGCGCCGACGCCACATCACCAGGTAGCGGACCGCGGCGACTCCGTAGAGCAGGATCGCCGGCACGGCGAGCAGACCCAGCAACCCCGCGGCCTGCTCGGGCACCGCCTGGGCGGCGTGCAGCGGAGGCAGCTGGGCCAGGGAGAACACCGCCCACACCATGATCAGGACCAGCAGCACCGCCCGCAGCCGGCGCGCGACCACCACCGCCCGCACAGCCCGTGCGCCCGCGAGGTCCATCGACGAGGCCACCGCGAACGCGGAGCCCGATGGTGATGCCGACCGGGGTCGCGACGACGAAGCCGGCATTCGGGCTCGCGAGCAGGACTCCGGGGGTGGCCAGGGCATGCAGCCCGAGGAAGCCGGCCGCGGACAAGAAGGTGAGCGAGACCAGCAGGACGCGCGCGTCGCCGCGACGCTCGGCAGCCGAGCCGGTGCCGTAGGCGAGCAGGGCACTCACCGCGGCGGTGACCAGGACCAACCAGAAGTGCGAGGGATGGTGCTCCCAGTGCAGGTCGAGCGCTGGGCGGCGCATCAGCAGCACGAATCCGATCAGCGGCAGCAGCAGGATGCCGGCGGCGACGAACAGCATCCTGGGCGTGTAGGCGAACCCCTCGCGGCTCGGTACCGCCTGCTCAACCATGCGGCACCTTCACCAGCTCGTGCACCTGGGAGATGACCACGGACCCTTCGCCCACGGCCGACGCCACCCGCTTCACCGAACCGCAGCGCACGTCCCCCACGGCGAAGAGCCCGGGCACCGTCGACTCGTAGGGGTACGGCGCTCGCGAGAGCGGCCAGCTCGCGGCGCGGGCGTCGGACCCGGCCAGGACGAAGCCGAAACGGTCCCGATCCACGGCCTCGGGCAGCCACCCGGTGCGTGGCGCAGCCCCGATCATGACGAACAGCCCGTCGGCGCGCACCGTCTCCTCCGCACCCGAGGTCCGGTCCCGGAGGACCACGCGTCTGGAGCCGCGCGTCGCCACCGCCTCCGACCACCTCGGTGTCGAGCCGCACCACGATGTTGCCGGCCGCCGTGACCGCCTCGACGAGATAGGACGACATTCCCTGGGCGAGGTCGGAGGAGCGCACGACCAGGGTCACGCGGTCGCAGTAGCGCGCCAGGTGCAGCACCGCCTGTCCGGCCGAGTTGCCCCCGCCGACGACCACCGCGTGCAACCCCGTCATCCCCTGCGCCTCGGACACGCTGGCGCCGTAGAACACTCCGGCTCCCGTCATCGCCTCCAGGTCGGGCACGTCGAGCCGCCGGTAGGAAACCCCCGTCGCCAACACGACGGCACGTGCAGTCACCTGGCCGACGCCCGTGATCCGCGCGGTGAAGCTGCCGTCCTCGGCAAGCTCGATGAGCTCGACCTCGCGCATGAACAAGAAGTAGGTGCCGAACACCCACGCCTGCTGGTAGCCGCGTTGCGCCAGCTCAGCGCCACTCACCCCTCGCGAGAAGCCGAGGTAGTTGCGGATCAGCGAGCTGGACCCCGCCTGCCCTCCCAACGACTCCCGCTCCACGACGAGGGTGCGCAGTCCTTCCGACGAGCCGTAGACCGCGGCTGCCAGTCCGGACGGCCCGGCACCGACGACGAGCAGGTCGAAGTCCCGGTTGGTCGGGTCCAGGGTGGTCGCCACTCCCCAGGCCTGCGCCACCTCGACGTCCGTCGGATCGAGCAGCACCTTGCTGTCCAGTGCTGCCATCCAGACCAGCACCTCGGCATTGGACTGGGCGAACCCGGGCAGGTCGACGTAGCGCAGAACGTCCGAAGCGGCTGCCGAACCGACTTCCCGGAAGGCATGCGGAATGCCGTTGCGGGTCAGCAGGTTGCGGATCTCCGAGGCCCGCACCGAGGTCCTCTCGGCGACGACCACCACCTCACGCAGGTTGGTCGGGTCACTGCGGGACCACTCCTGCACGAACTCCGCGACCGTTCGGTGGAAGAGCTCGTCGCGCTCGATCCACGGCTTCAGCACGTAGTAGCTGATGTCGCCGACCGACATCGAGCGCAGGACGGAGCTGGCCACCTCGCGGTCGGCCCACGAGCCCCAGTCCACCAGCATCGCGCGTCGGGCATCGGGATGTTCCGTGCGCACCCGGGCGAGCACCTGGTCGCGGCCCTCCGCCTCGAGAGCGTGGTCGACGAGGGCCACCGCGACCCGTTGGCCGAGGTCTCGGCACTCGTCGATCAGTCGCAGCGCGTCGGTGCAGGTGCGCTCCCCGCGCACCCGGAACTCCCCGCCGAAGTTCTGGGTCAGCTCGTGCTCGATGCGGTCGAGCTGCCGTGGGTCGGCCGCGACGGCGAGCAGCAGCGGCCGCAGCCGGCCCCTGCCGTCCTGGATCTCCGGTCCCATGGTCACAGGCTAGGACCGCACCTCGCCCCTGGCGACGCGGATAAGCGCACCCATAGCAGGACCATTGCCCCCGAACCGCAACGCCGAGAGGCCACCTCCCCACCCAGTTCTGCGGCGTGTCGTGCGGGAAGTGGCCTCTCGACCGACGCTCCGGTGTCGGAGCGTCGCGATGATCAGGTAGTGGCCCGCTCCTCGACGGGGACCTCCTTGATGTCTCCGCTGCGCAGGCCGCTCAGGAAGTTGCGCATCTCCTCGCGCACCTTCGGAAGCAGCAGGTAGCAGGCCAGCAGGTTGACGATGGCGCAGATGAAGAGCATCGAGTCGGCGAAGGTGAGCACGGACTCGAAGGTCATCACGCTGCCCACGACGGTGAAGAGGCAGAAGACGACCTTGAAGGTCAGCTCGGTGCCCGGCGTCCGGCCGAACACCGTCGTCCAGGCCTTCATCGAGTAGTACGCCCAGGTGATCAGCGTGGAGAACGCGAACAGCGCCACCGCGACCGCGAGGATCACCGGGAACTGCGGGAGGAACGTCTCGAACGCCCGCGAGGTCACCACCACACCGTCGGGGGCCTCGCCGCCTCCGGCGACCGTCGCCTGTGCCTCGTTGTAGAAGTTGGTGTCCGCGATGACGATCGTCAACGCCGTCATGGTGCAGATCACGACGGTGTCGATGAACGGCTCGAGCAGGGCCACGAAGCCCTCGCTGACCGGGTGCTTGGTCTTGACGGCGGCGTGGGCGATCGGGGCCGAGCCGATGCCGGCCTCGTTGGAGAAGGCCGCACGCTGGAAGCCGATGATCAGTACGCCGACGACGCCGCCCGCGACACCCTCGGGGTTGAACGCTCCCGTGATGATGGCGCCGAAGGCGGACGGGGATCTGGGTGATGCTGCCGAGGATCACCAGCAGGCAGGCCGTCAGGTAGATCATCGCCATGACCGGCACCAGCCGGCTGGTCACCCGCGCGATGGAGGAGATGCCGCCGAGGATGACAGCGCCGACCAGGATCGCCAGCACGATGCCGAACACCAGTGCCGAGCCGCTGGAGCCGAGGAAGCCCTCGTCGCCGCCGGTGACCTCACGGGCCTGGGCGAAGGTCTGGTTGGCCTGGAACATGTTGCCGCCGACAGCACCGAAGAGGAAGAGCGCGATCGCGAAGATGATGGTCAAGGTGCGTGAGGTGAGGGACCCGAACCGCTCGAACGCAACGGGGAGGTACTTGAACGGGCCTCCGGTGACGGTGCCGTCCTCGTGCACCTCGCGGTACTTCACCCCCAGCGTGCACTCGACGAACTTGGTGCACATGCCCAGCAGGCCGGCGACGATCATCCAGAACGTCGCACCGGGACCGCCGATCGTGACGGCCACCCCGACACCGGCGATGTTGCCCAGCCCGACGGTGCCCGAGACCGCAGAGGAGAGCGCCTGGAAGTGGGTCACCTCGCCGGGATCACTGTGGCGCGAGTACTTCCCGCGCACGAGCGCGAGCGAGGTCTTGAAGCCGCGGAACTGGATCCCGCGGAAGTAGATCGTGAACACGGCGGCAGCGATGACCAGCCAGAACACGATCAGCGGGACATCCACGCCGCCGATCGTGGGAGCGTAGAAGATGACGGAGCTGACGGCCGTGGCGATCGGGTCGAAGAACCCGTTGATCGCGTCCTCGGCGCTCGAGAGCCACGGCCACGTGGCGGCGGGTTCGTCCAGGGCGAATATGGGTGCGCTCATGAGTCAGCACCCAACCAGCACGCGGGTGGTCGCGGCAAGGGTCATCGCCGCGCGTCTTCCAGCTGGTTGGCAGGCCTCGAGCTCCAGGAGCCGCCGGGAGGCAGCTTCCAGGAGCCGCCCGCTCCCTAGGATGAGCGCATGCGCGCACTTCGCTACGAGGCATACGGCGAACGCCCGACGCTCGTCGACGTTGCGCCGCCGATCTGCCCCGCCGGGGGTGCGATCATCGACGTACGCGCCACCGGTCTGTGCCGCTCCGACTGGCACGCCTGGCAGGGGCACGACCCGGTGGTGCTCCCCCATGTCCCGGGTCACGAGCTCGCCGGCGTCGTCGCCGAGGTCGGTGCCGGTGCGTCGCGACGATGGGTCGGCCGGCGGGTCACCGTGCCCTTCGTCTGCGGGTGCGGACGCTGCGACTACTGCTCTCGCGGGGATGCCCAGGTCTGCCCCGACCAGCGACAGCCGGGCTTCACCGACGCCGGGTCGTTCGCCGATCGGGTCGCGGTCCACGCCGCCGATCTCAACCTGGTCGCCCTGCCCGACACCATCGACGACATCGCCGCCGCCTCGCTGGGGTGCCGGTTCGCCACCGCCTTTCGAGCACTGGCCGTGCACGGTCGGGTGCGGGCCGGCGACTGGGTCGCGGTGCACGGCTGCGGAGGCGTCGGACTCTCCGCGGTGATGATCGCGCACGCCCTCGGCGCGCGCGTGGTCGCGGTCGACGTCTCCCCCGCGGCACTCCGACGGGCCGCTGAGCTCGGCGCCGAGGAGGTCCTCGAGGGCGGCGCCGAGATGGCTCGTCGGGTCACGGAGATCACCGGGGGCGGCGCCCACGTGTCGCTCGACGCGGTCGGCTCCACCGACACCGCCGTCGCCTCGGTCGGTTGCCTGCGCCCGCGAGGACGACATGTCCAGGTCGGTCTGCTGCTCGGCGACCACGCCACCCCGCCGCTGCCGATGGGACGGGTGGTGGCCCGGGAGCTGGAGATCCTCGGCTCCCACGGGATGGCCGCACACGACTATCCCGCCCTCCTCGACCTGGTGGTGACCCACCGCGTCGACCCTCGGCGTCTGGTCGGAAACGTGATCGCCCTGGAGGAGGCTCCCGCCGCCTTCGCGGCCATGAACGCACCGGCCGCCGCCGCGGGAATGACGGTCGTCGACCTGACCCGCAGCCCATGAGCCAACCGGAGCAGCCGCCGAATCGGCCAGCGTTCGTCCTGCACGACCACCGCAAGCCTCGGCCACACTTCGACCTGCGGCTCGAGCAGGACGGGGCGCTCCGTTCCTGGGCCGTGCCCAAGGGTCTCCCTACGCACAGTCGACGCGACCGGCTCGCCGTGGCCGTCGACGATCACGACCTCGACCACCTCACCTACGAGGACGCCGACAAGACGATCGCCGACACCGGCTGGTGGGAGGACGAGGGCAGCAACGAGCGTCGGCTGCTCCTGACCCTGCACGGCCGCAAAGCCTCGATTCGCTACGCCCTGATCGACACCGGCTCCGGCTGGCTCGTGCACCTGACAAAGGATCAGCCCACCCGACCCAGAAGTGCTCCGCGAGATCAGTCGAAGTAGTGGGCGACGTCGATCGCGCCACCGGAGTCGTCGAAGTCCTCCTTCACCGCTCGTGCCAGGTCGTCGTCGACGAGGAAGTCCAGTGCCGTCATGGCCAGCCCGTAGGCCCCGTCGAGCGCCGCGCGCTCGGCCGCCTGCGAGGCAGCCGCCGCGGCGAACCCCTCCGTGTGCAGCGCTGTGCTCAGGTCGGCGATCTTGATCAGCGGGTGGATGCCGGGGATGCGAAAGCTGACGTTGCCGAAGTCCGTGGACGCCGCGATCGTCTCGGAGATCACCCCCGCCGGGAGCGGGGACCGTCCACGGCTCTGCTGCGACAGGGCCCAGCGCTCGGTGAGGGGGCCGTTGGTCCGCACCGGGAGCGAGGGCGGATGCAGGTCCCACTCGACGTCCACCGCGACCCCGGCCATCATGGCGGCGCCCCGGAGCACCTCGTCGAGTCGCGCGCTGAGGTCCTTGAGGGTCTCGGGGTACTTGCTGCGCACGTAGAGCTCGAGCGTGGCGCTCTGCGGGATCACCGAGGGGCGGGCACCACCCTCGGTGATGATCGCGTGCACCCGGTCGATCGGGGGGATCTGCTGCCGCAGCAGTCCGATGCCCTGGTAGGCGAGGGTCGCCGCGTCGAGCGCGTTGCGACCCATGAAGGGCTGCGCCGACGCGTGCGCAGCGACACCGGCGTACGTCGCACGCAGCACCCGCCGTCCGAGCCAGATCTGCTCGGCCACGTCGTCGCCGTAGGGGTGCACCATGATCGCGGCGTCGAGGCCGTCGAAGGCACCCTCCCGGGCCAGGTACTCCTTGCCGGTGTGTCCTTCCTCGGCAGGCGTCCCGAGGAGGACCACCCGGCCCTCGAAGGCCTCCGGGTCGTCCTCGAGCAGCTGCTTGAGGGCGACGGTGGCACCCACGGCGGTCGCTGCGATCACGTTGTGCCCGCAGCCGTGGCCGATCTCGGGAAGGGCGTCGTACTCCCCCAGGATCGCGATGGTCCGGTGCCGGTCCGGGTCGAAGCCGGCACTGGTCACCTCGGCCCGCACGGCGGTCGTCAGGCCGTGGACACCGAGGGCCGCCTCGAGTCCGTGCGACTCCAGGACCTTGGCCAGCACCCCCGCCGACCGGCTCTCCTCGAACGCTGTCTCCGGGTGGGCGTGCAGCTCGTGGACGATGCCGGCGAGGTCGTCGCCGAGGCTTTCCACCACGGCGGCCATGGCTTCGCCGGCGGCCGCCGGCGCGCCGGCGAAGGCGGAGGTGATCGGGGCGCATTGCCGCGCGCGCCGCAACGTCTCCGCCTCGATCAGGTCGAGATAGGCCGTCGACGGCGGAGCCGCGCCGGATTCGTGGTCAGACATCCCACCGACGGTAGGCAGCAACCGGCTGCCCTGTCGAGCGGCGCGGCGCTGCGCGGACGTGCAGCTGCGAAACCACGCAGGATCACGCCGTGGACTGCGTGGGCCGACGCGACGTCTCGTCCTCGAGGTTGGGCGAGGTGCTGCGGGCGAGCACGACTCCTCCGGCGAGGCTGAGCAGCACGCCGAGGAAGCCGAGGAGGCCGCTGCCCGTCATCGCCATCACGACATACCCGACCAGCGCAGCCAGCGCCGCGAACAGGGCGTAGGGCAGCTGGGTGCGCACGTGCGTGATCACGTTGCAGCTCGATCCAGTGGAGGAGAGGATCGTGGTGTCGGAGATCGGCGAGCAGTGGTCGCCGAAGACCGCGCCGGCGAGCACCGCTCCGAAGGCCGCGGCCAGGAGCTCCGGCTCGCCGACCGAGGTCATCAGCGTGCCGGCGATCGGCAGCAGGATGCCGAAGGAGCCCCACGACGTGCCGGTCGAGAAGGCCATCGCTCCGGCCATCACGAACATCAGCGGGACCAGCCACTGCGGTGCCAGCTCGGCACTCTCCACGAGTCCGGCGAGGTACTCCCCTGTGCCGAGGGCCTCGATGAGGGCACCGAGCATCCAGGCGAGCAGCAAGATGTAGACCGCAGGCAGCATCGAACCGAGGCCGCCCTGCACGCCGCGGCCGAAGGTGCCCCAGCCGAACTTCGGGTTGGAGGTGGTGTAGCGGGCGTAGTAGTAGACCGCGCTGGCCAGGCCGAGCACGGCGCCGTAGATCAGCGCCTCGGTCACGTCTGCCCCGCCGAGGATCGAGAGCACCCCCCAGCTGCCGCCGGCGCGGTAGCCGGTGTAGACCATGCCGCCGAGCACTCCGACGACGAGCAGCCCGAACGGCACCACGAGCGAGCGCTTGGCACCGGGCTCGTGGACCGGCAGCTCCTCGGTGAGCTCTCCCGGGATCGACTCGTCGCTGTCGTAGGTCGCCCCCTCCTCGATCGCCCGCCGCTCCTCACGGCGCATCGGCCCGATGTCGAGCTGGAACAGCACCACCAGGCCCACTGTCAGCAAGGTGGCGATGGCGTAGTAGTTCATCCCGGCTGACTTGATGAACACCTCGACGTCGCTGTCGTCGAGGGTGGACGCGGCGACCAGGGGACCCATCAGCCCGATGATGTAGGCGCCCCAGCTGGAGAACGGCGCCAGCACGGCGACCGGGGCCGAGGTGGAGTCGATGAGGTAGGCGAGCTTGGCTCGCGCGACGTTGAGCTTGTCGGTCACCGGCCGGGCGACCTGCCCGACCGCGAGAGCGTTGAAGTAGTCGTCGATGAAGATCGCGATGCCGAGGCCGGCGGCCAGTCCCTGCGCTCCTCGGCGGGTGGTGATCCGCTTGGCCGCCCACTCCGAGAACGCCGCGCTCCCGCCTGCCATCAGGATCAGCGACGCGATCACCCCGAGCGCCAGCGTGAACAGCAAGATGTAGACCTTGCCGGTGTTGAGGGCGCCCTCGAGCCAGAACAAGTCGACGAACGACGTCCACACCAGCTGCAGGGTCTCGATCGGGTTGTAGCCGGCGACCAGGAACGCGGCACTGAGCACACCGAGACCCAGGCTGAGCACCACCTTGCGGGTCGCGATCACCAGCACGATGGCCAGGACCGGCGGGACGATGCTGAGGATCGAGTCGTTCACCTAGGGCTCCCTCGCTAGACCGCCACGCTATCCCGACCCACTCGGCCGGTCGAGCCGAGCGTGGTGTCAGCAGTTCAGGACCCTTCGTGGCGTGCCGATGCACGAGCGACCCCTCCGCCACGGAGCGGCCCGCCGTGGTCTGACCTATGGTGGCTGTATGCCCGACTGGTCGAACGTCACGCGCCCGCACGTCCTCTCCGCCATCAAGGAGTGTGACCGGGTCGGCTCGACGGACTTCTTGTCGCGCTATCGGTTCGGCCGCGCCCGTGCCTCCACCATGTGGCACAGCAGCGAGGAGTACGACCCGTTGGCAATCCTCGGCTTCGCCCATCTCGAGGCCACCGGGAGCGCGCCGACCTCGGCCGACATGAGCGACGCGGAGGCAGCCGAGGTGCTGACCGGTCTCGGCTTCGACGTCGTGGTCGACGAGGACGCGCTGGCCCAGGTCAAGACCAAGCCGCGCAAGGCCGCAGCCCGCAAGGCAGCACCGAAGACGACATCGAGCTCTCCCACGACCGCCACAGCCACAGCCACGGCCAAGGCACCTCGGACCCGCAAGGCGGCAGCGCCGGCGAAGCCGCGCCGCGTCGCCGCGAGCGACGTGGTCCACAACATCTGCCCGAAGTGCTACATGGCCATCCCGTCGACGGGCGTCTGCGACAACTGCGGCTGACGCCGTCAGCCCCCGGGGGTGCTGCTCGCGCGCAGCCTGACGCCGTGAACGCCGGGTGAGGCGCCGTTGCCTCATCCGATCGACCAGGGTGGAGACGAGGAGCGAGAAGGCACCGGGTGGGCGAGCGTTGTCATCCGGCTCCTCCCCCGACGCAGCACGGTCGAGGTTCCGGGCGAAGTCCTCGAACATCCGTCGACTGACGTCGCCGGCGAGGGACCTTCCGAAGCCGGCGATCCGCCCGGTGAGAAAGACATCTGCGTCGGCCTGGAGCGTTGTCCCGCCCTCGTCGGTCGGAGCTGCCGTCATCACTATTCGCGCCTGAGCACCCCCGCCGCCCGCGTCCTTGCCCTGCGCGTGCATGACGATCCGATCGTCGGACTGCTCGACGATGTGCGCGATCCCGTGGAATGCCAGGCGCACGGGGCCCAGGGAGATCCGGGCACGGCCGCGGTACCAGTCGTCGCCGAGATCGTCGGTCAGCTCGGCCCCGGGTAGACACTTGGCGAGGAGGCGTACGTCGCCGAAGACGCGGGCGACCTCGGCCTGGCCGGCGCCGAGTCGGCTGGTGACGTCGATGTCGATGGTCGGTTCGCCCGAGGGCAGTGCGATCTCGTCAGGGTGGTCGAATGTCTCCTCCTCATCGGAGACACCAGCGACCTGCGCTGCCGAGCCCGAGGCACCGGCAGCGGTGCGCCCGACCAGTGCCCGCTGACCGCAGTTGCCTGGGCCGGGAAGGCTCCCCCGATGGGACTCGGCCACCTCGCCGACGGCATCGATGATGTTGCGGTAGCCGGTGCACCGACACAGGACCCCGGAGAGCTCCCCGGGCAGGTCCTCGCGCTGGACGTCGGGCTGATGGCTGAGCAGGTCGTAGGAGCTCATCAGGAACCCGGGGGTGCAGAAGCCGCACTGCAGGCCATGGTGTCGGCCGAGCGACTCCTGGAGCGGGTGCAGGTCGTCCTGCCGGCCCAGACCCTCCACGGTGGTGATCTCGGCTCCATCGAGCTGGACGGCGAAGAGCAGGCAAGCTCTCGCCGCCTCCCCGTCGACGAGCACCGTGCACATGCCGCAGATGCCGTGCTCGCAGCCGACGTGGGTCCCGGTGAGACCGAGATGGTCCCGCAGCGCGTCCGAGAGGGTCACCCGGGCCGGAAGCGCCAGGGTGACCTCACTTCCGTTGATGGTCAGGTGCACCTCGACCGTCTGGCTGGCCTCGGTGCGAGGGTAGGTCTGCGGCAGGTTCATCGGGAGTCCTTCTCCGTGTCGGCGCGAGCGGCCTTCAGGTAGGCCTGGGTCACCTCGCGGGCGAGGAGACCCCTGATCAATCGGCGGCGGTACGCCGGACTCGCATGGGTGTCGCCGCCGGTGCTCACGATGTCCTCGGCGACGTCTCCGGTGTGGTGAGCAAGCGCCGCGACCAGGTCGGCCCGGGTCGGAGAGGGACCGGTGGTCTCCAGTGCGCTGCACAGCTGCGTCGACACGTCCGCGGTGACCGGGAGGTCTGCCACCCCGAAACAGGTGACCCGTGCCTGGGGTGCCACGTCCGAGGCACGCACTCGCACCGCCACCCCCGCGAGAGCGAAGTCCCCGTGCCGGCGGGCGAACTCGCCGAAGCCGAAGCCCTCCCCCGGCTGCGCGATCGGGAAGCGCACGTCGGTCAGCAGCTCGTCGGGCTCCAGCACGGTCGACAACGCACCGGTGAAGAACTCGGCCGCCGCCACCTCACGGGTACCCCGGCTGCTCGCCAGCACCATGGTGGCCTCCAGGCAGCACGCCACGGCCGGCAGCTCCGCGGACGGGTCGGCGTGGGCGATGCTGCCGCAGACTGTGCCGCGGCTCCGGATCTCCCGGTGCCCCACCCACGGCAGGGCCAGACGGATCAGCGGGACGGCGGAGGACAGCTCGTCGTTCTGCAGCCGCCTCTGCCGAACCGTCGCACCCACGCGCAGCGTCCCGTTGGCACGGGACAGCGAAGCGAGCTCCGGTACTGCGTTGACGTCGACGAGCTGGGTGGGCCGACCCAGCCGCATGGCCAGGACGGGCACCAGCGACTGGCCACCGGCGATCACCTTGGAGCCGTCGCGAGCGAGCTCGGTCACGACGTCCTCGACCGTGCCGGGACGTACGTAGTCGAACGGGGCAGCCTTCACCAGAGCGTCACCTGCCCTGGAACTTCGGCGCACGCTTCTCGCCGAACGCCGCGACACCCTCTGCGAAGTCGTGGCTGGCGCGCAGCATGGAGTAGGCCTTCCGCTCGAGCTCGATTCCGGTGTAGAGCGGGCCGTCGACGCCACGGTCGAGGACCTCCTTAGCCGTGCGCATGCGCCATCGGTGAGTAGCCGAGCAGCATGGTGATCACCTCGTCGAGAGTCTCCTCGAGCTCTGCCGCGTCGGCGCAGTTGTGCGAGGTCAGCCCCCAGTCGTGGGCCTGGCTCCCGGTGATCCGTTGACCGGTGAGGATGTGGTATTTCGCACGGGAGAGCCCGATCAGACGTGCCAGGCGCTGGGTGCCGCCACTGCCGGGGATCATCCCGAGCTTCATCTCGGGCAGGGCGAATCGCGACCGCTCCGTGGCGATCCGGATGTCCGCGGAGAGGGCCAGCTCGAGGCCGACGCCGAAGCAGTAGCCGTCGATGGCGACGATGACCGGCTTGGGGCTGCGCGCCGCCGCGGTGACGTCATGCCCGAGGTCGGTCAGGTCGACGGGCTCGACCTCCATGAATCCCGCAATGTCGCCGCCTGAGGTGAAGTGCTCCCCCTCGGCCCGGATCACCACGACCTGCACGGTCCGGTCGGCGTCGACCTCGGCGAACCGGTCCGCCATCGCACGACGCGTCTCCATCGTGATGATGTTGTAGCGGCCGTGGTCGAGGACCAGGTGGGCGACGCGCCCGTCGTGGCTGTGCTCGAGCCGGATCTCGCCTCCGGTGAGTGGCATGTCAGTTTCCCTTCGAGGTGGTGAGCAGGTCGTGCAGGATGTTTCCGTGCAGGGGCAGGGAGGTGATCTCGACACCCTCCCCGGCCAGGGCATCGGCGACGGCGTTCGCGATCGCGACAGGCAGGCTCATCGAGCTGCCCTCGCCACTTCCCTTGGCGCCGAGCCGGGTCAGGGGGGACGGCGTCTCCACGTGGTCGCTCGTCAGGGGGAACAGCGACTCCGCCGAGGTCGGGCACAGGTAGTCCATGAAGGTGCCCGCGGTCGGCTGGCCTGAGTCGGAGTAGGTCATTTCTTCGAACAGAGCACCGCCCAGCGCCTGGGTGAGCGCGCCGTGGATCTGCCCGTCCAGCAGAGTCTTGTTCAAGATCGTGCCTGCGTCGTGGACGCTGGAGACGTGGTCGATCGAGAGGGCCAGCGTCTCCTTGTCGATCCGCACCACCACCACCTCGGCCACGAAGCCGTAGCAGAGACTCGAGTTGATCTGGTCGGTCCTCGATGCCGCCTTGGACTGCGGAGGCGTGAAGGCGGCCTCCTCGTAGAGCCGGGCCGAGAAGCCGTCAGGCAGGGAGCCGGGATCCCAGTGCACGAGGCCGGCGGCATGCCGGAAGGCGACCGCACGTTCGTGGTCGTCGCTCACGCGCACCAGACCCTCGGCCAGCTCCAGACGCTCGGGCTCGACCTCCAGCAGGACGGAGCCGGCCACCTTGATGGTCTCAGCGATCCGGTCGGCGGCCTCGAGCAGTGCGCTGGTCAGCAGCGGCGCGAAGCGCGACGAGTAGCTGCCCGAGCTGATCGTCCACGGGGTGGTTGCGGTGTCCATCTCCACTCGCGGCCGGACCTGCTCGGCCGGCAGACCGAGGTGTGCGGCCACGAGGTCGCGCGCAACGGTGGCGTGCCCCTGCCCCTGGGGGACCGTGCCGAGGAGCACCGATACGACGCCCTGCGGGTCGACGGTGACGCGCACGTGCTCGGTCGAGCCGGACTTGCCGCGCTTGGCGGTGCGGTCCTGTACCGGCGTCGCCAGTCCGACGTATCCGATGTTGGTGGCCGAGGGGTCCACGATGGTGGCGATCCCGATGCCCATCCACTCGCCGTTGTCGCGGGCTTCGGACTGCTCCTTGCGGAGCCGGTCGTAGTCGGTGTTGTCGAGCGCCAGTTCGAGCGCCCGCTGGTAGTCACCGGAGTCATAGATGCCACCGCTCGGGGTGGCGTAGGGGAAAGCGTCGGCAGGCACCAGGTTGCGACGCCGTAGGTCCGCCGGATCCATGGCGCGCTCACGCGCGATGTCGTCGACGAGCCGCTCGAGCCCGAAGTAGAGCTGCTGACCGCCGAAGCCCCGGTTGAGGCCCGTCGGAGCCTTGTTGGTCACGACAGCACGCGCTCGGATGCTGACGGCGTCGATCTTGTAGGCGCCGGTGATGTTGCCGAAGCAACGGTAGAGCGTGCTCGGCTCGGGGGGTCTGAGGTAGGCGCCCACGTTGTCGACGAGGTCGACGCGCAGAGCACCGATCACTCCGTCGTCATCGACAGCGGCCTCGAACCTCATCAGGCGGTCGGACCCCGACGAGCTTGCGAGGAGGTGTTCCAGGCGGTCCTCGGTCCATCGCACCGGACGGCCGGCGTGCTTGCTGGCCAACGCCATCAGCGCGATGTAGGGGTAGACAGCAGACTTGATGCCGAAGCTGCCACCGATGTCGCCGGGCACGATGAGCCGCAACGAAGACGTCGGGATGCCGAGTGAGCCGGCCACGACCGGCGCCATCGAGAAGGGTCCGTGGAAGTTGGCGTGCGCGGTGACCTCTGGCCCGTCGGGGCCGTCGCGCCAGTCGGCGACGACGACGTAGCACTCCATCGGTGTGGAGGAGTACCGGGGGAAGGAGTAATTGCGGGTGACCACGTGCCGTGCCCGCTCGAAGACTTCGTCGACCTCACCGAAGGTGAAGGTGCGGTCGGTGGCGACGTTGCTCTCGGACTCGTCGTGCAACAAGGGTGCGTCCCCTGCGAGCGCTCGGTCCGTGCGCACGACTGCGGGCAGCGGCTCGTAGTCGATCTCCACCAGCTCCGCCGCGTCCTCGGCGATGTAGCGGTCGGTCGCCACCACGACGGCGACGGGCTCGCCCACGAAGCGTGTCTTGTCAGTGGCCGTGGGGTAGTACGGGTGCGGGGTCTTCACGGACAGCGGGAAGGGTTTGAGTGTCGCGAGCACCTCGTCGGGACCGATGACGGCAGCGACGCCGGGATGACGACGCGCTCGGTCCAGGTCGACCGAGCGGATCCGGGCGTGGGCGTGCGGACTACGAACCACGGCCGCCACCAGCGTGCCGGGAAGCGGATCCAGGTCGTCGAGGAACCGACCCTGGCCGGTGAGCAGCGCAGCGTCCTCGATGCGGGCAAGGCTCATGAGGCGCTCCCCCCGTCGGACTCGGCGAGCGGATCGAAGTCACCTGCGGTGAGCCGGCGGCGCAGGATCTTCCCCACGGCGCTCTTGGGGATCTGATCGACCACCACGTACCGCTTGGGACGCTTCATCGACGGGAGCCCGGCGCCCGTGCGGGCGAACTGCTCGACCTTGGCCAACGTGTCCTCGGGGGTATCCCCTGGCCGCCCGACCACGAACGCCGTGACCGCCTGACCCCACTTGTCGTGCGGGCTGCCCGCAACGATCACCTCGTCGAGGTCGGGGCACGCGGCCAGGGCGTGCTCGATCTCCTCCGGGTAGATGTTCTCGCCGCCGGAGTTGATCATGTCGTCGACGCGCCCCGAGACCCACAGGTCGCCGTCCTCGTCAGCAACGGCGAGATCATTGGTGTAGTACCAGCCGTCGCGGATCGCCTTCTCGTCCGCGTCGGGCCGGTGCCAGTAGCCGGTGAATGCCTCGGGGCTGTCCAGGGAGGCGATCACCTGGCCACGCTCACCGTCGGCGACGATCGCATCGGGATGAGCGCCGGGCTCGGGGTCGACCAGTCGGATGCGCGAGAAGATCCCGGCCCTCCCGGCACAGCCGGGCTTGGCGACGTTGTCAGGACCGATGCTGAAGGTGTAGATCTCCGTGCTGCCGTAGTGATTGACGAACCGCTCCGGTCCGACCTCGTCGGCCAGCCGCTGCGCCAGCGTCGGGGTCATGGAGGCGCCCGCGTAGGCGAGGTTGCGGACGCTGCCCGCCTCGGACAGTCGCCCGGTCTGCAGCAGGGACCAGTAGATGGTGGGCACGAGGTAGAGCGCACCGATCTCCTCGGCAAGGATCAGCTCGATGGACTCCTCGGCGTCGAACTTGGGCTGCGGGACCCACACCCCGGCGGTCAGCACGCTCGCGAGCAGGCTGCGCAGACCCATCGTGTGGAACAACGGCATCACCCCGAGGGTGGCCTCGCCCGGCGCATGTCCGGTCTGCACGAGATGGGCGAGCGCTGCCTGGTGCTCGGCCCGGTGGGTGCGGGGCACCCCCTTGGGTCTCCCCGTCGTGCCGGAGGTGTAGAGCATGACGCTGAGGTCGTCCGCGGAAGGGGAGACTGGGACGGGCGTCCCGGGCGCGCGATCAGCCTCGTGGAACACGCAAGTGATGCCCTCGGGTGCCTCGTCGGGGTGGCCGGCCCACACCACCCGGGGCGGGTGCGCCACCGACTCGAGGGCACTGGCCACCAAGTCATGAGTGTGCTCGTCCACCGCGATGAGGGCAGGACTCGAGTCGCCGATGCAGTAGGCGAGCTCCTCGAGACCGAACCGCGTGGAGAGGGGCAAGGAGGTCACCCGGGCCTTCTGCGCCGCCAGGTGCAGCGTCGCCAGCGGCTCGCCACCTTGGAGGATGAAGATCGCCCGGCTGCCCTCGCGGGCGCCCAGAGCGTGCAGCGCGTGCGCGACACGTTCGGTGCGGGCGTCCCACTGCGCGAAGGTCAACGGCGCGGACCCGCCCACCGCCCGCCGGTGCGGGTACCGCTCGGTCGTCCATCGGAGGGCTGTCGCCAGGTCCATGTCGCCTCACCCTCTGATTCATATGATCTGTTTCGGATGTTACCGGACCCTACGATACGCTTCGGAGCATGTCAACGGCGAGGCTCACGCCCACGTCGTACGTCGTCCTCGGGATGGTCTCGATGCGTGGCCCCTCGACGTCCTACGACCTCAAGCGCGCGGTGCAGAACTCGGTCGGCTACTTCTGGCCCTTCCCCCACGCCCAGCTCTACTCCGAGCCCAAGCGTCTGGTCGCGCTCGGCCTGCTCGAGGTGCAGGCCGAGGAGGACGGGCGCCGCCGGCAGACCTACACCGCGACGTCGGCCGGCCTCGAGGCCCTGCAGGCCTGGCTGTCCGAACCCACCGAGGAGCAGCTCCAGGTGCGCGACGTCGCCGAGCTCAAGCTGTTCTTCGCCGAGTTCGCCCGACCCGGCGACATCTTGACCCTCGCCCGGGAGCAGATCGAGCAGCACCGAGAGCGGATCGCGGTCTACGAGGCGATGCAGGTGCGCTTCCGCGACCGTGAGGACATCGCCGACCGCATGGTGCCGCTGGAGCTGGGGCTCGCCATGGAGCACGCCGCGCTCGCCTTCTGGGAGCGGCTCGAGAAGGAACGTAGCTAGACCCTTCGGGCGGAGCCGTGCCCCACCCGCCCCCTCGACCCTCACCCTTGACACGGCCAGGAGACCGTTCTACGTTTCCATCATCCAAACCATACGGTCCCTTTCGGACTGTACTTCGTCATTCCGAGGTGACCCATGAGCACCCCCTCCGCAGGACCGACGCGTCGGTCCGACACCCACGCCACCGCCACGGTCGACACCGACCGTGGCCTCATCGAGCGCGGACCAGGCTTCCGCTCGGGGCTGCGAGGCCTTCGCCGGCACGTCGGGGTCGCGCCGGTCGGTGCGGGCCTGGTGGCAGCGATCTTCGGCTGTACCGGACCCGCCCTGATCATCATCAACGGCGCCAACGAGGCCGGACTCCCGACGGAGATCACGACCTCGTGGATCTTCGGAATCTACGTCTTCGGCGGGCTCATCTCGATGCTGCTCGGCCTCTACTACAAGATGCCGATCACGGGCGCCTGGAGCATCCCAGGGGCGGTGCTCGTCGTCGGCGGACTGGCGAGCTTCGAGTTCAGCGATCTGGTGGGCTCCTTCCTGGCCGCGGGACTTCTCGTGCTGGTGCTCGGTCTCACGGGGCTGATCCGCAAGGTCGCAGCCTGGCTGCCGGTGCCGATCGTGATGGCGATGATCGCCGGTGCACTGATCCGCTTCGGCATCGGTGTGGTCGATGCCGGCGTCAGCACCCCGGTCATCGTGCTGGCCGCCGTGGCCGGCTACCTCCTGCTCACCCGCTTCGTCCGGACGGTGCCGGGTGTCGTGGGCGCCCTGGTCTTCGGCGTCGTCGCGGCGCTGCTCACCGGAGCGTTCGGCTCCGCGGGCGGCGCGATCGCCCTCTCGGCCCCGCAGTTGATCGCGCCGACGTTCGACATCAACGCCATCCTGGCGGTGGGCTTCCCCTGGCCGTCCTGGTCATCGGGGCCGAGAACGCCCAGGCGACGGGCGTGCTGATGGCCGAGGGGTACCGGCCGCCGGTCAACGCGATGACGCTCATCAGCGGCGTCGGCGGCATGATCGCCTCGCTCTTCGGCGGACACAACGCCAACATCGCGGGCCCGATGACGGCGATCTGCTCCTCCGAGCAGGCCGGTGAGGATCGCGATGGCCGCTATGTCGCCACGATCGTCAACGGGCTCCTCTTCGCCACCTTCGGTGTCTTCGCGGGCGCTGCCGTGACATTGGTGTCCACACTGCCGTCGACCCTGATCGCCGCTGTCGCGGGGCTGGCGATGATCGGCGTGCTGGTCTCGGCCTTCCGAGGCGCCTTCGGGGCGAGTGGCTACCAGTCCGGCGCCCTGACCGCGCTCGTCATCGCCATGAGCGGGGTGACCATCCTCAACATCTCCAGCCCCTTCTGGGCACTGCTGGGCGGCGTGCTCGTCTCCTTGGCAGTGGAGTCCAAGGACTTCAAGACCAACGCGGAGCCCCGCGCCGACGTCTGACCTGACGTCTGACCTGCAGGGCGCACGGTGTCGGCGGCTGGAGCGAGCTCATCGCTCCAGCCGCTGCCGCAACCCGCTGGCCCGCAGGGCCCGCCGCTCCACGGCAGCGCGCACCGCATCCTCGGTGCCGACCACGCGCACCCTGGCTCGCGCACGCGTGACCGCCGTGTAGAAGAGCTCGCGCGTCAGCAGCCTCGACTCGGGCGGCGGCAGCAGCACCGTCACCTCCTCGGCCTGACTCCCCTGGCTCTTGTGGATCGTGGTGGCGAACATCGTCTCGACGTCGCTCATCCGGCTGGTGGCGAAGTCGGCGAGACCCCGTGCCCCCGAGATGAACGCCCGCGGGCCGTCGGGAGTGCGCACGACGACGCCGGCGTCACCGTTGTTGACGCCGAGGCCGTAGTCGTTGGCGCTCACCAGCAGCGGCCGGCCGACGTACATCGGCTCGTAGAGCGGGTCACCGACCGCCTCAGCGAGCCAGTGCTCGATCTGGCGGTTCCAGTGTGCGACGCCGAACGGACCCTCACGGTGCGCACAGAGCAGCCGGTGCCGGTCGAGCGCAGCCACCGCCGCTGCGGCCTCGCCCGCCTCCGCGTGCATGCGTACGCCGACCGCCGCCTCGACCACGCGCGAGCGCAGCAGCGCGGCCGGGTCGTCGCTCTCGACGAACTCCACCTCGGTGGCGCCCGAACGCAGCGCGGCAAGGACTCCGTCGGCGGATCCTTCGCGGAGCGCCGCCGCGAGGTTGCCGATCTCCTCGCCGAAGCGGTGCGTCGTCGCCAGTCGCGCCACCGGGCTCGGGGTGCGTCCGGCCAGCCCCGAGACCAGGTCCGAGAGCACGGCACCCGCCTCCACGGAGGCGAGCTGGTCGGGGTCGCCCACGAGCACCAGCCGGGCGTCGGGACGGACCGCTTCGACCAGGCGGGTCATCATCGTCAGCGCGACCATCGAGGACTCGTCGACCACGACGACGTCGTGGGGCAGCCGGTTGCCGCGGTGGTGCCGGAAGCGGGTGCCGTTGTCCCGGCGGGTGCCGAGCAGCCGGTGCAGGGTCACGGCCGAGAGCTCCCCCAGTCGTGACCGGTCGGCTCGGGGTAGCTCCCGGGTCGCCTGAGCCACCGCCTCCTGGAGACGCGCGGCTGCCTTGCCCGTCGGGGCGGTCAGGGCGATCCGCAGGGGACGCTCGCCGGCCAGGGCGGCCTGCTCGGCCAGCAGCGCCAGCACCCCGGCGACGGTGGTGGTCTTGCCGGTGCCCGGTCCCCCGGTGAGCACCGTCGTCCAGGCGGCCACTGCGCCTCGGGAGGCGTCGCGTTGCTCGCCGGAGGTCGACCCGCCGAACACCCGCGTCAGGCCCGCCTCCAGGGCGGCGGCGTCGACCTGCGGGGCGGCTCGACCCAGACGCGCCTCGAGGTCCTCGCAGAGCTGATGCTCCTGCTGCTGGTAGCGGTCGAGATAGAGCAGGTCGTGCTCCCACCGCAGCACCCCCGAGGCCACGGCGGCGCTGCCCGCGACGGCGGCCGCCCACTGCCCCTGCTCGGGCCAGGGCAGTTCGGGGGTGGTGTCGATCAGGTCGTCGAGCGCGACGAGGTCGAGACACACCGACCCGAGCCGCACCGCGCGCACGGCCAGCGCGACCGCCAGCAGGACGGCGGCGTCGTGTTCGCCGACGAGCCTGCCGACCTCGCGGGCCACGTGGACGTCGGCCGCGGTGAGCACGCCGGCCTGGTTGTAGTCATGGAGCACCCCGGTGCCGGTGAGCCAGAGCCGACGATCGGCGCCGTCCGTGGGCTCGAAGATCTCGGTCATGCAGCAGCCCCGCGGGCACCGTCGAGCAGGTCGGAGAGGGCCTCGACCAGGGACACCGGGGGCCGCCACGAGAACACCCCGCAGGGCTCGCCTTCGATCCACGGGGTCTGCGGCCCACACATGCCGCGCAGGTAGAGGTAGAGCACGCCGCCGAGATGGACGGCCGGGTCGTAGCCGGGCTGGCGCCACCGCAGGTAGCGGTGCAGCACCACGGCGTACAGCAACGCCTGGAGGGGGTAGTCGGAGTGGCCCATCGCCGAGTCCAGCACCTCGGGCCGGTAGTCGTAGGCGCTCAGCGGCGGTCCACCCTCGCCGGGCAGGTCGCCGAGCCAGTTGGTCTTGTAGTCCACGACCAGGTAGCGAGGTTCCCCGGTCTCACCGGGCAGCCGCAGCACGACGTCGACGGAGCCGGTCAGGTAGCCGCGCAGAGGCTGCCCGCCGAGCGCCGGCTGGTCGAGAGCGTCGGCGTAGGCGAGGAGCGGGTCCCCCTCGGGCAGGTGGCTCCTCAGCAGCGGCGCGAGGTCGCCCAGGGTGACCGGTTGCGCCGGGTAGCCGCGCACGTCGCCACCGGCCAGCGGCAGCTCGAAGTCCATCTCCCGCAACCGGTCGCGAAGGGCGACCCCCCGCAGCGTCGCGCCGGGCGCCAGCGGTCCGAGCGGGCTGTCACACACCGCGACCAGCGCGTCCGCGAGCTCGTCACGATCGACCTGGACCGGCCAGCGCACCAGCTGCTCGTCGATGTGGCCCCGCAGCTCTGCGCGGAGGTCGGGCGCCTCGGGGTCGGTGTGCTCGAGCACGGCGTGGACCAGCGACCCGAAGGTCGCCCCCACCGGCAGCCCGCCCATCGGCGACAGGACCTCGTCCCCCGTGGTCGAGGACGGAGCAGCACCCCCACCGTTGGTTGAGGAGGGAGCAGCACCTCCCCCGGTGGTTGAGGAGGGAGCCTGCGACCGTCTCGAAACCCCCGCACCTCCCCCGGTGGTTGAGGAGGGAGCCTGCGACCGTCTCGAAACCCCCGCACCCGCCAGCACCTCGGCCAGCTCCGGCTCGTCGTCCTTGGGTGGCTCCTCCGGCTCGCTGCCCACCGCGGGCTGCTGCGGCTGGGCGTCGGCCGCCGCGGCACTCAGCGAGGAGTACGACGTACGCCGCCACGAGGTGTCCACGTCGCGGGTGAACCGCCGGACGTCGAGGGGCCGGTCGTCGCCGGGCAGGACGCCCTCGGCCAGGTCGGGGAGTCGCGACTCCTCCCAGGACAGCCCGCCGAGCTCGCCGATCAGGCTCAGGATCCGGGCTACGTCGTCCTCGGAGTGCAGCGACTGCGACGCCTTGACGGTGGCCTCACCGGGCCGCCGCCCGAACAGCATCCGCTGCAGCGCGGACGTCGGGGTGTTCTTGGGAGCCGGCGCCCACCAGGCGACCACCTGCGAGCGGGCACGGGTCATCGCGACGTACAACAGCCTCAACGACTCGCCGTCATCCTCGGCCTTGGCGCGCGCGACGTGGTCGCCCCAGTGCGGTCCCCCACCGCCGACGTCGATGCACCGCTGGGCGCCGTCGGCGGGGTCGGAGTGGAACAGCGGCACCTTCGGGTCCTGGGGATAGCGGTCCCACAACGTCGGCAGGTAGACGACCGGGTACTCCAGCCCCTTGCTGCCGTGGATGGTGACCAGCTGGACGGCGGCGGCATCGCTGTCGAGGCGCCGGGTGCGGTCGGAGGCCACCTCGACCTTGTCGTCGGCCATCTGGCCGCGCAGCCAGGTCAGCAGCGCGACCAGCCCGAGCCGTTCGGTGGTGGCGTGCTCGTGAAGGGACTGGCCGACGTGACGCAGATCGGTGAGGAGCCGCTCGCCGTCCAGCCGTGAGAGCACCCGCGCGGTGAGCCCGGCAGAGACAGCGGCCTCGAGCACTGCGGCGACTCCGCGCGAGGCGAACAGCGCCGACCAGTCGCGCAGCGTCCCGGCGACCCGGTCGGTCAGCGCGTCGCCGTCGGCGTCGAGCCGGGCGGCATCGTGGCCGAGGAACGGCGTCAGTGCGGCGCTGCGCACTCGCGCCGAGCGGTGCGGCTGCTCCAGACCCTCCAGCAGTCGCAGCCACTCCGTCGCGGCCGGGGTGGCGAAGACGCTGCCGCTGCCGGCGACGACGGCCGGTACTCCGATGGCGGCCAGGGCCGTCTGCACGTGCTGGAGGTCGCCGTTGCGGTAGGCGATCACGGCCACGTCACGAGGCTGCAGCGGCTCACCCTCGAAGGTCGCCCCCGAGGTCAGCAACCGCTTGATGTCGCGAGCGACGTCGGCCCACAGGTGCGGCCGGATCTTCCCCACGGTGAGGTCCTTGCTGGTGCGCAACGTCTCCTTGCGGACCACGCGCAGCCGGAACGGCGCGCCGGCGCCGGCCAGCCGGCTCCCCTCGTGCTGGGCCTCGACGTCACGGACCACGATCCGGTCATCACCCAGGGCTGCACCGCCGAGCAGCACGCCGAGCGGGGCGAGCAGGTCGGCGTCGCTGCGCCAGTTGCGTCCGAGGGTCTGGTGGGTCGTGGCGGTCTCGGAGGCCTGGAGGTAGGTGGTCACGTCACCCCCACGGAAGGCGTAGATCGCCTGCTTGGGGTCGCCGATGAGCACCATCGTGGCGTGCCCGCTGAACGCCCGGTCGAGCACCTGCCACTGCACCGGGTCGGTGTCCTGGAACTCGTCGACCAGCACGACCCGCCAGCGCCGGCGCATCCGCTCCCGCGCGGGCGCGTCGTCATGGGCGAGGGTGTCGGCGAGCTGGGTGAGCAGGTCGTCATAGCTGAGCACGCCGAGGCGGCGCTTGCGCCGGTCGAGCTCCTCGCGGACAGCCAGGGCGAAGTCGACCCGCTGACCGGCGGCGCTGTCGAGGGGTACGTCGTCGCCGCTCGGCTCCAGCCTGGCCTGCGGGTCGCCGGCGGCGGAGCGGGCGAGCCGGAGCGCGTCGGCATGGCTGAAGGGCGGTGCGTCGAGGTCACCGAAACGCCGGACGTAGAGGTCGTCGACGACCTCGCCCAGCAGGTCCTCCAGGTCCTCCACCAAGGTCGCGTTGGCGTCGGTGTCTCCGGCGACCCCGAGGCTGCGGAGCACGAGGTGACAGAACTGGTGGGTCGTCACGATGGTGGCACCGTCGAACGCGCCCAGGGCCTCGCGCAACCGCTGACGCCGTCGGGCGACCTCCTCGGCGGGTGCGTCGAGCAGCAGCGTGAGCAGCTCGCTGTGACCGGTCGAGCCGTCCCGGGTGGTCGAGCCGTCCCTGGTGATCGAGCCATCCCGGGTGGTCAAGCCATCCCGGGTGGTCGAGCCATCCCGGGTGGTCGAGCTTGTCGAGACCACCTCCGGATCGGCCAACGCGCGCTCGGCCTCGACCAGCTGGGTGCGGACCCGCTCGCGGAGCTCCTGGCTGGCGGCGCGCCCGAACGTGACGACCAGCATCTCGTCGAGGGTGGCCACGCCCTCGGCGACGTAGCGGGTCACCAACGCGCCGATGGTCCAGGTCTTGCCGGTGCCGGCACTCGCCTCGAGCAGCGTCGTACCGGTCGGCAGCGGCCCGCCGATCTCGAACACGTCCTGGCTGCTCACAGCATCCCCACTCGTTCGGCACCGCTGAGCAGCGGACCCCACAGGCGCAAGGAGAGCTGTCCGAGACGGTGGGACTCGCTGCTCCAGCGCTCGTCGTCGCGGGCCGGGGAGGTGAGCACCTCGAACGGTGCGTCCTTGCCGAACGCCCGGACGTGGGCAGGGTCGGCGTCCTCGCCCGGGATGCCGAGTGGCGAGAACGGGTCGGTCTGCCACTCCCTGCGGGCCTTCCACTCCGAACCGCCGCCCTTGAGCGTCTCCTCGGCGTAGGCGCAGGCGGTCTTGACCGGCAACGGGAGGGGTTCGCGCATCCCGCGGTCGTAGAGGTCGACCAGCTCACGCAGCCAGCCCTCGGCACGGTGGTCCAGCGGCCCCACCGTGGCGACGGCGGGAGCGGCGTTCCCCCGCCCGATGGTGTGGGCGGTCCAGCTCTCGTCGGGCTGCCCGACGCTCAGCGCGAGCAGGTCGACCCACGAGGCCAGCCGATGCTTGGCGGCGAGCCGCGAGTAGAAGACGTGCACCAGCCGGTTGCCCCACAGGGAGCCGACGGTGCCGGTGAGCCGACGGCCGTCACCGAGGTCGACGTCCACGTCCACCGAGCGCCGGTCGCCGCGGCGCAGGTCGAGCGCCCCGCGCACGATCGGTCTCAGCCGGGCGTCGACGTCAGCGAGAACCGCCTGCCCCAGGGCGGCCGGCGGCAGCGTGCCCCGCAGTCGCTCGGCGCGGGCCGCGTCGGTGGGGCTGGTGCCGTCGAGGATCGCGGCCAGCATCCGGTCGCCGACCTTCCAGGCGTCGAGACCGGCGACGGTGAGGGGAATCGCGTCGAGGGTCTCCTCGGCCTCCAACGGCGCGGTGACGTCGAGCCGGGAGCGGAGGAAGGCGCGCACCGGGTGCGCCACGAACGCCTGGAGGTCGGCCAGGGCGACGTCGGCGGAAGGCCTGCCGGGCAAGGGGTCTCCGACCAGCACCCCCACCGGATGCCGCACCCCGGACCGCCTCGCCCTGGCGCCCTCGAGCGCCGCGCGGTCGAAGCTGAAGGCGTGGCCGGCCACCAGCGCGCCGGGCACCAGGTTGCGCGTGTCGTAGGGCTGCAGCGGGTGCTGCACCAGCACCCGGTCCCGCACCGTCGAGCCGTCCCGGGTGGTCGAGCGTCCCGCGTGGTCGAGCCGTCCCGGGTGGTCGAGCCACCCCGGGTGGTCGAGCCGTCCCGGGTGGTCGAGCCGTCCCGGGTGGTCGAGCTGTCGAGGGTGGTCGAGCCGTCCCGGGTGGTCGAGCTTGTCGAGACCACTGCCGTCAGGTCCAACGCGTCCAGCAGCTCCCCCAGCGGCACCGCGGGTGGTCGCGGGGCTCCGGTGTGCTCGTTGGCGCCGGTGTAGGTCACCACCAGGGTCTCCTCGGCCGCCAGGATCGCGTCGAGGAACAGCTGCCGGTCCTCGCTGCGTACGTCACGCTCCCCCGTCATCGGGTTGCGCGCGAGCACGTCGTCGCCGTCGACCGACCCGGTGCGTGGGAACACCCCGTCGTCCAGCCCGAGCAGGCAGACCACCCGGTGCGGCACGGAGCGCATCGGGACCATCGTGCAGACGGTGAGGGTGCCGGTGCGGAAGTTCGCACGGGTCGGCCGGCCGCCCAGTCGATGCGCCAGCAGCTGCCGTACGTCGGCGAGCACGAGCGCCGTCTCGGCAGTCGTCTCCGAGGTATCGGAGGGGCCCTGCGAGTGCCGCGAGACCGCCCCCGCGCTGTCCAGGATCATCGACAGCTCCCGGTCGAGCTGGGCCGTCAGCCACGCGTCCCGCATGGGTACGTCGGTGAGCTGGCCGACGCCGCTCGAGAGGGCCTGCACCCAGGCGCCGATCGTCCTGGCGGCCTCGGCGGCCTCGACGAAGGCGCGCAGCCGGGCGACGTACTCCGCGAACCGGCCCGCCAGGTCGATGTCGTTGGACGCCACGTCGTCGACGGGCAACACCGTCAGCTGAGGGGCGCTGCCGTCCTCGGCCATCGCCACCCCGAGCAGGATCCGGGAGAGCCCTCGCTCCCAGGTGTTGTCGGCGATCCCCACGCCGTAGGCCTCGCGGTGGCCCTCGTCGAAGCCCCAGCGGATGGCGGCGTCCTCGACCCACATCGCCAGCTGGGCCATGTCGTCGTCGGTGAAGCCGAAGCGTCGCCGTACCGGCGCGGAGGCGGCCAGGTCGAGCACCTCGGACGCGGTGACCCTTCCCCCCGCCAGCTCGACCAGCGTGGAGGCGACTCTCAGCAGCGGATTCGTGCTCGACAGCGCCCGGTCTGCCAGCCGCAGTCGCAGCCGGTGCCCGGGATGACCGACAGCCGCCCCGGATAGGTCGGCGAGCCCGAACCCGGCCTGGATCAGCGGAGCGTAGGCCTCCACATCGGGGCACATCACCAAGATGTCGCGGGGCTCCAGGGTGGGGTCGTCCTCCAGGAGCCCGACCAGCACCTCACGCAGGACGTCGACCTGCCGCGCGGCCCCGTGGCAGGCGTGCACCTGCACCGACCGATCCGACTCGGCGAGCTCTCGCGAAGCGCGGACGGTCGCCCCCGGTTCGGCGTTGGCCCGCAGGTCGTCCTGCAACCACCGCAGCAGGGTGGCCCGTGGTGGAGCGCTGTCACTCGGTGGTCGCGTCTCGACACCACCCCCACCCGGCACCGCCACCCCCAGCGTCCGCTGCAGCTCGCGCGCATCCCGCCCGAGCGAACCCAGCAACGGATGCCCGACACGCTGGATCGACGCGTCCTGGGTGCGCGGCACCGGCCCCGCCGTGGCCGACTCGGCGAGCTCGTCCCACAGCTCCCCTGAGACCTGCGGCAGCCACAGGTGCACGTCGCGCAGCTCGCCCAGGGCGCCGAGCAGCTCCACCTCGGTGCGGGGCAGCCGGGTGTGTCCGAACAGCGACAGCCTCGGCGGCAGCTCGAGCCCGTCGCCGCCGGAGCGCAGCCGCTCCAGGGTCTCGGCGTGCCGCACGTCCGGCGGCGGCGCATCCACACGGGCGAGGAGGCGACGCCACAGCTCCGGTTGCCACGCCAGGTCGGGGTCCACCGTGCCACCTGCGCCGTCGGTGTCGTCCCCCGCGCGCCAGTCCGTCACGAGCTGCGGCCGTTGGACGGCGTACGACGCGAACAGTCCGGCCAGCCGCCGGGCCACCGAGTAGCGCCGGCCGCGCCGCAGGTCCAGCTCCTCACCGGTGGACCCGTGCCCGAGGTGGGTGGCCACGGTGGCGCACCACGGCTCGTCGAGCGAGTCGTCGATCACGGCGAGCAGCGGCCACACGAGCCGGTCGGGACTCCAGGGGTCCTCGCGCTCCTTGCCGAGCAGCAGCGCGACCAGCGAGTGCGGGCTGAGGAAGCGCACGCCTGCGCAGACGCCGTCGCCCCCGCGGGGGCCGACGCCGATCCGGTGGGACAGGCGCTGCGTCAGCCAGCGCTCCACCCCTCGGGCAGGCACGACCACGAGCTCCTCGGCGAACGCGTCGTCGAGCGGACCGGCCAGCAGCTGCGCCAGCCCGTCCGCGAGCAGGTCGGTCCGCTCGGCGCGATGGATCCGCATGGTCACGCCCCGCAGGATGTCACGAGCCACCGACCACGCCCCCGGCGTCCCTGCGTGGTGTGGACGGTCAGTGGGTACGTTCCGCGTGTGCGGCGTGCACCCCTGAGCTCATCAGCACGTTCTCGACCGGCATCGCCCACCCGGATCCACCGCATCGCAGGAGGAACAGTTGAGGAAGATCATCGTGTCGGTGGTCGGTGGGCTGCTCGTCGTGATCGGCCTCATCATGATGCCGCTCCCAGGCCCGGGGATCGTGGTCGTGGTCGCCGGCATCGGTGTCCTGGCCGCGGAGTACACCTGGGCGCGCCGAGCGCTGGAGAAGACCAAGGACAAGGCGGAGGAAGCTCAGCGGGAGGCGGTCGCGACCCCTCCCCGCACCCTGTTCACGTTCCTGGGCACCGCGGTCGGGATGGCGGTCGGGGTGTCGATGTTCATCGTCGAGGACGTCCCCTGGCCGATCCTCGACTCCTGGGGCGACGCGGTGTGGACGCCGTGGACCGGTGGCGTCATCATCGCCACGAGTCTGGTCGCGGCCGGCATCGCCCTCTACACCTTGTGGCGGGAGCACTCCGGGGAGGCCGCCCACAGCTGAGGCGTGTCCACGGGTTGGCATCCGCGCGACCGCTTCGTCCAGATGCTCGCCCCGGCGCGCAACAATGAAAGCGTGATCGCTCTCTGGCGCCGCCTCTTCAACCGGGAGCTCACCCGCCTGCGTCAGGGCGGACGCGACGCGCTGCTCTGGTCGCTGCGGGTCACCGTGGCCGCGACGGCCAGCTATGTGGTGGGCCGGCTGCTCTTCCCGGACACCTTGCCGCTGCTCGCGCCGCTGACCGCGATGCTCGTCGTGCAGGTCACCCCGGTCTCGCTGCTGTCCAGCGGGCTCGACCGGGTGATCGCGGTGGTCTCGGGCGTCGCGCTCGCGGTCGCGTTCGGTGCCGTCGTACCGCTTCGGTGGTGGAGCCTGGCCCTGCTGATCTTCGCCGCGATCACGCTCGGTCAGGTGCTGCGGCTGAAGGCCAACCGGGTGGAGGTCGCGATCAGCGGGATGCTCGTGCTCGGCGTCGGCGCCCTCGGCACCAGCTCGGCAGCCTGGGAGCGCATCGCCGAGACCCTGGTCGGTGCGGCAGCCGCGATCGCTGCCAACCTCCTGGTGCCCCCGAAGGTCGGCAGCTTGGGCGTCGGTGACGCGATCGACGCCCTCGCCGACCGGGTCAGCGAGCTGCTCACCCGCAGCGCCGACGAGCTGAGAGACCTGGTCACCGATGACCGACCGATCGCTCCGGCCGCGCGCCTCTGGCTCGACGAGGCTCGCGAGATCACCGCGGACATCCCCGAGATCCAACAGGCTCTGGCACGGGCCGAGGAGGGTCGCCGGCTCAATGTGCGCGCGGTCGGTACGGCGGACGTCGGGCCGGGCCTGCGTCAGGGCCTGGAGTCGCTCGAGCACTCGGCCGTCGCGATCCGCAGCATGTATCGCTCCATCCTCGACGCCACCCGCGACACGTCCTGGCTCGAAGCCGGCGAGCTCACCGCCGACGAGGTGTTCCTCGGCATCGCGCACACGCTGCGGGAGCTCGCCTCCGGTGTCGACGCCTTCGGTCAGCTCGTGCACGACGAGGGCGATCCCTCCGTGCGCGTCGGCCAGTACGACGTGCAGGACCTGCGCCACGGACTCGACGGGATGCATGAGGCCCGTGACCGGCTGGAGGCCCAGCTGGTCGCGGGAGGACCGAGCGAGCTGCTCGAGCTCAACGCCGCTGTGCTCGGCACCGTGAAGCGGGTCCTGCGGGAGATGGACCTCGACGAGCGGGTGCGCCGCCAGCTGCGGCTCGCTCGCCGTCCGCGCATGCCTCGCACCGGGGACCCGACCATCGCAGCCCCGGCGGCAACACCGCCGCAGACCGAGCCGGACCCGGACGCGGAGACCCAGATGCTGCAGGCCCCGATCCGCTCCAAGCGTCGCCCGTAGCCAGGTCCAGCCGCTACTCGCGTGCCCTGATCTCCCGGATCCACCCTCCGGTTGGCCGAGCCTCTCGTTCGGGTGGTCGAGCCTCTCGTTCGCGTGGTCGAACTTCTTCTTCGGGTGGTCGAGCTTGTTCCTCGGGTGGTCGACCTTGATGTTCGGGTGGTCGAGCTTGATGTTCGGGTGGTCGACCTTGATGTTCGGGTGGTCGAGCTTGTCGAGACCACTGCGGTGGCCGGAACTCGGGTCTGCGGTCGAGCGGGTTGAGTCGTACCAGCCAGGGGGTGGCGTGGATGAGCGTGTGGTGGGCGCGGCAGAGCAGCACCAGGTTGTCGAGGCTGGTCGCGCCTCCGTCGGCCCAGTGCTGGAGGTGGTGGGCGTCGCAGGCCAGCGGTAGCCGTCGGCAGCCGGGGAAGCGGCAGTGCTGGTCGCGCAGGACGAGGGCTTTCCAGATCGCGGTGGTGACGAGTCTCTGGGTGCGGCCGACGTCGAGGACCTCACCCAGGGAGCCGAGCACGGCGGGGATGACCTCGGCGTCACAGGCCAGCCGGCGGATGATGGAGACGGAGAGCTGGTCGCCGGTGTCCAGCGTCGCCGCACCGAGCCCCTGACGCAGCTGGTCCAGCGTCACGGTGACGGTGACCCGTGGTTTGGCGCCGTGCTGCTCCGGGAGCAGCCCGTCGGTCTCGCTGGCTTTGAGGCAGGTCTGCACCAGCGCGTCCCAGGTGCGGGCGCCGTGGTCTCGGAGGTCGCGTGCGGTCTCGCCGCAGTCCGGGTCCGTGCCCGGCATGGGTGCGGAGAGTGCGTGCAGGGCGGTCTTGATGATGCGCGGCGTCCTCGACGGTGCCGCGGCCGCGGAGCCGGACGCCGCCGATGCCGTCCTCGGCGAGGGTGAGGAAACGGCCCAGGTGCGCCGAGCGTTCGAGCCGGTCCAACGCGGCCTCCTCGGCGCGTCCGGTGCCGTCGGGGTCGAGCACCTCGAGGAGGTGGTCGCCGGCCTTGCGCAGCTCGGAGGCGTTCAGCGAGGCGGCCTGGTCCAGCAGCATCCGCTCCGCCTCGTCCCGCAGAGCAGGTTGACCGGGGAGCCGGTCGATCGCCGCCACGATCACCTCGGCGTGCTCCGGGGACACCTCACCGGCTTGGAGGGCGAGCAGCGTCGTACGCCGCTCACCACACAACGGGCGGGCGGTGCGCAGCAACCGCGAGCCGTGGCCATGCCGGCCACCCGCGGTGTGGGTCAGCCAGTCACCCGGCGACACCCACCCGGCCGTCTTGGCTGCCTCGGTGGCCTCGACCTCCACCGCCACCGCGGCCTCGACCGCGGCGACCAGGGACCGAAGCCGCTCCAGCTCCACCGTCACGCCCAGCAGGTCCTCCGGACGTGCCGCCGCCCACAAGGTCTCCGCGACTCCCGCAAGCGCTGTGCGTGCGGCCGCGACGCCAGCCATCGGGCTGGTCGGCGAGTCCGGGAGCATCTCCATGAGAGAACTCAACCAGGGACCACCGACAGTTTTCACACAGTTCGATTCCCTGCACTCACGGTGGTTGAGGAGGGCGGAGCGCTAGCGGAGCCCGTCTCGAAACCCCCGGACTCCCACGGTGGTTGAGGAGGGCGGAGCGTTAGCGGAGCCCGTCTCGAAACCACCCGGCTCCCCACGGTGGTTGAGGAGGGCGGAGCGCTAGCGGAGCCCGTCTCGAAACCACCCCCTCACCCGAGCGCGTCCGTGCGGTGGTTTCGAGACGCTCACTCCGTTCGCTCCTCAACCAGCGGGGGCGGCTCGGCTCGGCTCCTCAACCAACGGCTCCCCACGGCGGTTGAGGAGGGCGGAGCGCTAGCGGAGCCCGTCTCGAAACCACCCCCTACCCGAGCGCGTCCGTGCGGTGGTTTCGAGACGCTCACTCCGTTCGCTCCTCAACCAGCGGGGGCGGCTCGGCTCGGCTCCTCAACCAACGGCTCCCCCGGCGGTTGAGGAGAGCGGAGCGCCAGCGGAGCCCGTCTCGAAACCACCCCCACCCGAGCGCGTCCGTGCGGTGGTTTCGAGACGCTCACTCCGTTCGCTCCTCAACCAGCGGCTGCGGCTCGGCTCGGCCCTCGAAACCACCCCCACCCGAGCGCGTCCGTGCGGTGGTTTCGAGACGCTCACTCCGTTCGCTCCTCAACCAGCGGGGCGGCGGTCCTCAACCACCGGGGTGGCTCGGCTCCTCAACCACCGGGGTGGCTCGGCTCCTCAACCACGGGTCGGCTCACGACCGAGGCACCCGCCCGTCGCGCGCGAGCAGCGGCACGTCGACGCTGACGGTCTCGGGGTATTTCAGGCCGGTGCCGGTGTTGAGCACCACCACCTGCTCGCCCTCCCCGATCCAGCCCGACTCGCGCAGCTGACGGGCCGCCGCCAGGCAGGCTGCGCCCTCGGGGCAGATCCAGGTGCCTTCGGCGGTGGCGAGCGCGGTGACCTCGGCGAGGATCTCCTCGTCCGGTACGGCGATCGCCGTACCGGACGACTCGCGCACCGCCTTCAGCACCAGGAAGTCGCCGAGCGCCTTGGGCACGTTGATGCCGAACGCCAGTGTGTGGGTGCCCTCGACCAGCGTGGACTCCTCCAGCCCGGCGTCGAAGGCGTCCACGATCGGCTTGCATCCCGTGGACTGCACGCAGACCAGACGCGGCAGCTTGTCGCCGATCCAGCCGAGCTGCTGCATCTCGAGCATCGCCTTGTGGATGCCGATCAGGCCCACGCCGCCGCCGGCCGGGTAGAGGATCACGTCCGGCACCTGCCAGCCGAGCTGCTCGGCGATCTCGTAGCCCATCGTCTTCTTGCCCTCGATGCGGTAGGGCTCCTTCAGCGTCGAGACCTCCTGGTAGCCACTGCGCTCCTCCACCGCCGCCTTCACGAGCGCGCCCGCGTGGTTGATCAGGCCGTCGACGAGGTAGAGCTCGGCGCCCGAGACCACGCACTCGCGTCGGGTGATCTCGGGAGCGTCCTTGGGCATCACGATCAGGCTGCCCAGGCCCGCCCGTGCGGCATACACCGACCAGGCGGCGCCGGCGTTGCCGTTGGTCGGCATCGCGACGGCCCGCACGCCGAGCTCGCGGGCACGCGAGACCCCGACCGCAGCACCGCGTGCCTTGAAGCTGCCGGTGGGGATGAGGCCCTCGTCCTTCATCAGCAGGCCGGGGAGACCGATGGCCGCGCCGTACGTCGGCAGCGGCACGACGGGGGTCATCCCCTCGCCGAGCGTGGTGACGTGCGCAGGATCCCGCACCGGGAGCACCTCGTGGTAGCGCCACAGGTCCTGCGGCCGCGACGCGACCTCCTCCCGGGTCACGCTCGCCCGCACCTGGTCGAGGTCATAGCGCGCCAGCAGCGGTGCCCCGACCTTGCTCACTCCCTGCACCTGGTCCGCGTCGTACCGATCGCCCGTGCGCGAGCACTCCAGATGGGACAGGGATGAGTACGGCACAGGTCCTCCTGCGAGATCCAGACGGCGCGGTCGCGCCCACCCTACGAGCCGGACCTCTCGAGACGCGGTTCCTCAGCGGGGCGCGCTCGTCGACACGTCCGGGCTCGCCACCACCCTCCGAACGGGTGCCGTCCCGGGGCCGGGTCTGGCCAGGACCGGATAGTTCATCTGTGCGTGAATCTACCTGTTCGTGCCGTTATCGGTTGTTTAGGCTTTATGGCCTTTTCGCACGGATACCGTCGAGGAAACGTCGCGGCTCGTGCTGGCTCGGGGGTGCCGGCCGCGTCCTGAGACCTGGGGAGGGGTCTTGGACACATCCGCACCTGACACGTCACCGCGTCGCAGAGCACGCGGCACGGGTCCCGCTCTGGTCGCGTTGGTCGCCGTGGTCGGCTTCGGCGTACCGATCGGAAACGCCGAGGCGGCACCGCTCAGCCACGACCGTGCTCGCACCGCGCTCACCAGCGACGCCTACGAGACCAAGGTGGAGCTGCTGGTGAACCGCAGGCGAGAGGCGCGCGGTCTTCGGTCATTGCGCTTCCAGACATGCGCGGACCTGACGGCCGAGCGCTGGGCCGCGCGGATCGCCTCGACCGGCAACCTCCGCCACCAGGATCTCGGCCACGTGATGGCCGACTGCGGGGCGTCCTACGCCGGGGAGACGCTGAGCCGGGGACGCTTCGGCCCCCAGGTCGTGGTGCGCAGGTGGTTGCGCTCGCCGTCGCACCGGATCGTCATGCTGAGCCCCCGCGCCCGACGAATCGGGATCGGCAGCTCGCTCGACGGCTCCGGTCGGTGGGTCACCTCCGCCAGCTTCACCCGCCCCTGACGGCGTCGGTCGATCTCCCTCCCTTGGGCAGGGCGGGATCGACCGACGCGGGGCGCGTCAGCAGGCCTTGACCCACGAGCACTCCAGCTCGCGGCCCCCGCCGACCCTGTCGAGACCCCTCGAGGACGCAGCACCACCGCCGGGCTGGTCGAGCTCCTGGAGACCCGCCGACGGCGCTGCCGCACCCTCCGCCTCGCTCCACTCGGCGAGCGTCACGCCCAGGGCGTCCTCGGCGCTGCGCGGCGACGACAGGTAGTTGTTGGAGATCATCGAGAACACCAGCTCGCGTCCGTCGGCGTTGCTGACATAGCCGGACAGGGCCGTCACCGAGGTCATCGAACCCGTCTTGCCGCGCAGGTTGTCTGTCGCGGCGGTGTTGCGCATCCGGCTGCGCAACGTGCCGCCCGTGAGCCGGTCGGGGTTGCCGGCGACCGGCAAGGCGTCGTACCACTGCTGGAACCACGGCTCGGACCGCACCGCCACCAACAGATCGGCGACGGCGTCGGTGGACAGCAGGTCGAAACGGGACAGCCCGGACCCGTCGGAGATCCGCACCCGAGAGGTGTCCACTCCCCGGCCCTGCGCGTAGTCACGGACCTGCGCCAGCCCCGCGGGCCAGCTCCCCGCGCCGCCGGCCTCTTGTCCCAGGGTCTTGACCAGAGCCTCGGCGTGCATGTTGTTGGACAGCTTCATGAACGGGGTGAGGAGCTCGGTGAGGGTCATCGAGTCGTGCGTCGCCAGCACCCGGGCGTCGGCCGGCGTCGCCCCTTGTCGGACGTCGCCGGCGACCTGGATGCCTTCGGCCACGAGCGCCCGCTCCAGCACGTCGGCGGCGTACGTCGTCGGCTCGGGCACGGTCACCCACTCGGTGTCGCCGGAGCTGTCGGCCGCGAGGCTGCCGGTGATGACGACCCGGTCGGTGCCGTGCTGGCGCTCGACGGACAGGCTGTTGCCCGATCCGGCTGCCCCGGTGGTCGCGCGGTTGACGATGTCCACCACACCGGTCCTCGGCTGGAGGGTCACGGCCGGCGTCTCACCCTCGCCGGCGGGTGCTGTCCGGACGATGACGGTGCCGGAGTCGTAGTCGGTGTCCGGAGCAACGGTGAGAGCCGAGGTGACGGCGCTGTAGTAGTAGGGCTCGTCGTCCCAGCTCCACGCGGTGGCCAGCGGCACGTCGTCGAAGAACGTGTCGTCCGCGACCAGGTCGCCCTGCACGCGTCTCACCCCAGCAGCACGCAGCTGCGTGGCCAGGTCGCCGTAGTCGTCGGCCAGCATCGTCGGGTCGCCGCCGCCTCGCAGGTACAGATCGGCGCGCAGCCGACCGCCCCGCACGGCTCCGTCGGAGAGCAGGTCGGTGGTGAACCGGTAGTCAGGACCGAGGACATCCATCGCCGCTGCCGAGGTGAACAGCTTCATGTTGGAGGCGGGGTTGAGCCGCTTGTCGGTGTCGCGCTCATAGAGGGCCTCGCCGGTGGCGGCGTCGCGCACGTCGACCGAGACCGTCGACCCGTCGAAGCGCGGGTCGGCGAGGATCGAGTCGATCGAGGCGGTCAGCGCCGGATCGCCGGCGGCGGTCTGGGCGGCTGGGTCGGCGTGGGCGAGGAACCCACCGGAGATCGTGAGTGCCGCGCTGGTCAACCCGATGGCGACAGTGCTGAGTCTTGACAAGGCTTGCTCCTGGAGGCAATGCCCGGGCCGAGATACCCGAGGCGATCCATCCAAGCGACTCAGCGGCCTCGTGACCACCCCTGTTCGACGGGCGCGTCACCTCGATGCGAGGTAGGTGACGACGGCCGCGACGCGGCGGTGCGTCGTCGGCTCGTCGACGAGCCCCAACTTGGAGAAGATCGCGTTGACGTTCTTCGGCTCCCTCCAGGAGTCGTTGTACCTGTTGGGCTGGGACTTCCACTTCAAGATCGCCTACCTGCTGCCGCTGGTGCTGCTCCCCGCGGGCCACGTGCTGCGCCGCACCCAGGCCGCTCCTGCCGCACTCACCTGGAGCGGGCTGCTCCTCGGGGTGCTTGCCCTCGCCAGCACGCTCGGCAACCTGAGCGCGGACACGATGTTCGTCCAGTACCCGGTGTTCATGCTGTTCCTGCTCTGGATGCTCGCCGCCGGCCTGGTCCTCGGCCTCCGGGGCGCGCGGGTGACCTCGTCCCGGAGCCAGTAGGTGTCCGCCTCATCTCCCGGGGGACGTTGGCTTCGGCGACATGTCCGTGTCGTCCCCCGCACGTCCCGCACCACGACGGTGACGAGTCCTACTGTCGGCTCATGAGCCAGGACACGCCTCCTCCGGACAACTCCTCTGGCGACAACTCGGGTCAGACGCCACCCCCTCCGCCCCCGTCGAACCAGCCGCCTCCGGGCGACGAGCCGGGCTGGGGAGTTCCGCCGCCCCCACCGCCTGGTCCAGGTGGTGGGTACGGCGCCCCGCCGCCGCCCCCGGGCGCCGGAGGCTCCGCGGCGTACAACCCCACAGACGCCATCAGCTATGGGTGGAAGGCGTTCAAGGCCAACCCGGCGCCACTGCTGATCGGCACCCTGCTCCTCTTGGCGGTGGCCGGCATTCTGTCGACCGTCACCAACGCCGTCGCGACGGGCATCTTCGTCGACGACGTCAGCACCACGGTCACCGCTGAGGGCACGCTCGAGCTCGAAGGTGGTGGCGGCTTCCTCGCCAGTCTGCTGGTCAGCATGGTGGTCTCGTTCGTCGTCGGAATCGTCGCCCAGCTCTTCGTCGCCGCCCTGATCCGGGGCGCGCTCGACATCACCGACGGCAAGCCCGTCTCCGTGGGCTCGATGTTCGAGGGCTGGGACAAGGGCAAGGTGCTGATCGCCGCGTTCATCGTCTCGGCCGCCACCGCGATCGGCACGTTGCTGTGCTACTTCCCCGGCATCATCGTCGGCTTCCTGCTCTCCTACACCCTGTTCTTCGTGGTGGACCGCGACATGGAGCCGGTCGAGGCCATGAAGGCCAGCTTCTCGTTCATCACCAGCAACCTCGGCCCGACGCTGCTGTACTACGTGCTGGCCGTGGTGGTCGTCATCGTCGGCGCGATCCTGTGCGGCGTCGGTCTGCTGGTCGCCGTCCCGATCGCGATCGTCGGCGCGGCGTACACCTTCCGCACCCTGCACGGGCAGCAGGTCGCGACTCTCTGACGTCGTCGCTGCGGACGCGACGGCACGATCACTCGTTCGCTCGTAGGGCTCGGGCGCGCGCCGTGTCACCGCGATGATGCGCCTGGCGGCTGTGCCGAGTCTGGCCGACGCCTCCCCCTAAGGAACGCCCGGCCAACACCCGAGAGCACGCACCTCGGCGCATCGATGCGCCATGCGTGTAGCCAAGAAGTGAATCGCTGGAGAGCTAGCTTCACGCAGGCGAAGCTGCGAAGCTACGCCGATGTCCTATGTCCGCCACGCGAGGTCTCACCTCACCACGGCGGAGAATGACGAACTCATCGAAGTTGATCGCCTTGCGTCCGCACTTCGCAAGCATGTCGAGAAGACCGCCGAGCGCATCGCGACGCTACACGTGCATGGAGCCTCGAGCTCCGCGGTGCAGGCTCACTTCTCGACGCTTCTGAAGGACCACCTCCTGTTCGACGAGGAGGTGGTCCTGACTCCGCAGACCGGCCTCGTCACTCGGGCCAGACCAGACTTCATCTTCAAACTCGGCCCGGAACGCGGAATCCTCGCCGAGGTCGAGCGCGGCGGCACGACCACCAACAACCACGACCTCAAGGACCTGTGGAAGACGCACGTGGCCCCGGATGCTCAGCACCTGTTCCTGATCGTGCCGAACAGCAACTGGCGCGAGGACGGCTCTCCACGCGAGAAGCCGTTTCCCATCGTGGCTCGGCGTCTTGGAGCATTCTTCGGCGATCCGCGTCGGGAGATCGACGTGGTGAGCGCCCACGTGTTCGGGTACTAGTCCGAAGCGAGGAACCTCGCTCGAGCGGGTAGTCCACCCTTGCTCATTCAGGTGCCCGTGAGGTGCTCCGGCCGCACCGGCACCCGGGCGAGCGCCAGCCCGGTGGCGGCGCGGATCGCGGCCACGATGGCGGGGGTCGCGGAGATGGTCGGCGGCTCCCCCACGCCGCGCAGGCCGTACGGCGCGTGCGGGTCGGCGAGCTCGAGCACCTCGACGCGCATCGGAGGCATGTCGAGGATGGTCGGGATCAGGTAGTCGGTGAAGGAGGGGTTGCGCACGAGCCCGTCGACGACCTGGATCTCCTCCATGACGGCCAGGCCCAGGCCTTGGGCGCTGCCGCCGTGGATCTGCCCGACGACAGCGCCGGGGTTGAGGGCGTGGCCCACGTCCTGCGCGCAGTCGAGCGCCACCACCTTCACCAGGCCCAGCTCGACGTCGACGTCGACGACAGCCCGGTGGGCGGCGAACGCGAACTGCACGTGGGCCGTGCCCTGCCCTGTCTCCGGGTCCAGCGTGGTGGTGGGACGGTGTCGCCACTCCACGGTGCGCTCGATGGGCTCCTCCCCGACCAGGTCGGCGATGGCAGCGACCCGTTCGCCGGTCGTTCCGATGACGTGTGCTTCCTCGAGACTCAACGAGTCTTTCGGGACGCCTGCCGTGGCGGACGCCCGGGCGCGCAGCTCGGCGGCGACCTCGCGGCACGCCGCCTGCACGGCCCCTCCGGTGACATAGCTCTGCCGGGACGCCGACGTGGAGCCGGCCGAGCCGACCCGGGTGTCGGCCGTCTCCACCCGCACGTGGGCGATGCCGAGCTCGGTGCGGGCGATCTGCTCCTGCAGCGTCACCAGCCCCTGGCCCACCTCGACCGCGGCGGTGTGCACCGTGACCACCGGGTCGCCGCCGACGACCTCCACGGACACCCGCGCCGTGGAGTAGTCGTCGAAGCCCTCGGAGAAGCCGACGTTCTTGAGGCCGACGCCGTAGCCGATGCCACGGCGTACCCCTTCCCCGTGGGTGGTGTTGGAGACGCCGCCGGGGAGTGAGCGGAGGTCGGTCTCGACAGGCTCGACCACCCGGGGGGCCGTGGTCTCGACAGGCTCGACCACCCGGGGGGCCGTGGTCTCGACAGGCTCGACCACCCGGGAGTTCGGCTCGGCGCCCGTGGTCTCGACAGGCTCGACCACCCGAGAGTTCGGCTCGACCACCCGATTGGCCGGCTCGACCACCCGATTGGCCGGCTCGACCGCTCGTGGGTCGGCAGGGAGCGGGAGGTCACGCACACGACGGACCAGCTCGGCGACCGGGGCGGCCGAGTCGATCACCTGACCGGTGGCGATCCGGTCGCCCTCGGACAGCGCGTTGCGGATCCGGATCTCCGCGGGGTCGAGCCCGACGGCGTCGGCGAGCCGGTCCATCTGCGACTCGTAGGCGAAGGCGGCCTGCACCGCCCCGAAGCCGCGCATCGCCCCGCAGGGCGGGTTGTTGGTGTAGGCGCCGTAGCAGTCGATGACCACGTTCGGTACGACGTACGGCCCGGCGCCCAGCGTCGCCGCGTTGGCGACGACCGCCGGCGTGCTCGAGGCATAGGCGCCGCCGTCGAGCACGATCTCCGCGTGCACGTAGACCAGCCGGCCGTCGGCGTCGGCACCGTGCTCGTAGTGCAGCCGTGCCGGGTGCCGGTGCACGTGCCCGAAGAACGACTCCTCGCGGGAGTAGACCATCTTCACCGGGCGTGAGGTGCGCAGCGCGAGCATCGAGGCGTGCACCTGCATGGACAGGTCCTCCCGCGCCCCGAACGCGCCGCCGACGCCGGCCAGGGTGATCCGCACGAGCTCCTCGTCGAGGCCGAGCGCAGAGGCCACCTGGCTGCGGTCGACGTGCAGCCACTGGGTGGCGACGTAGAGGTCGACGCCGCCGTCGGGGGCGGGCACGGCCAGCCCGGACTCGGGCCCGAGGAACGCCTGGTCCTGCATGCCGACCTCGTAGTCGCCGCTCACCACGACCGCAGCCGTGGCGGTCGGGTCGCCGTGCCGGATCCGCACGTGCCGCACCGTGTTGCCGCCCGGGTGCACGAGCTCGCCCTCTCCCGTGACGGCGGTGCGCGGATCGGTCACGGGCGGCAGCTCGACGTAGTCGACCTCGATGAGTGCTGCGGCCCGGCGTGCCGTCTCCGGGTGGTCGGCGGCGACCAGCGCGACGGGCTCACCCTGGTAGCGGACCCGGTCGGAGGCCAGCACGGGCTGGTCGCGGTGCTCGAGCCCGAAGGCGTTCGCGCCGGGCACGTCCTCGTGGGTGAGCACCGCGGAGACCCCCGGCACCGCGAGCGCCGCTCCGGTGCGGATCGCGGTGATCCGGGCGTGGGCGTGCGGGCTGCGCAGCGTGACGCCCCACAGCATGCCGTCCATCCAGAGGTCGGAGGAGAAGGCGAACTCGCCGCGCACCTTCAGGCCGCCGTCGGGCCGGGCGGCGTTCTCGCCGATCCCGTCGCGCGTGCGTGGTCTCGACAGGCTCGACCACCCGGTGGCGGTCGACTGCCCGGTGGCGGTGGTGGTGCCCGTGGTGGTCATCGCTCGCTCCTGGCCAGCAAGGTCCGGGCGGCAGCGGTCGCGCGGGCGGCGAGGTCGCGCTCGTCCGCCGTCAGGAGTACGTCGTCCTCCACGACGCTCACGCCGCCGACGAGCAGCCGTGCCAGCGGCGGCCGTGACCCGAGCACGAGCGAGGCCACGGGGTCGTCGTTGCCGGCGTGGGCCAGCCCGTCGACGCGCCAGACCGCGATGTCGGCGAGCTTGCCGACCTCGAGCGACCCGATCTCGTCGTCGCGACCCAGCACGCGGGCGCCACCGATCGTGCCCAGTGCCAGGGCGTCGCGTGCGGTCATCGCCGCCGGTCCGCCGCGCAGCCGGGCCACCATCACCGCGGCGTGCAGCTCGGTGGCCAGCGAGCTCTCCTCGTTGGAGGCCGAGCCGTCGACCCCGAGGCCGACCGCGACGCCGGCCTCGGTGAACGCGGCGACCGGGGCGAGACCGGTGCCGAGCCGGGCGTTGCTGGTCGGGCAGTGCGCCACCGCCGTACCGGAGTCGGCGAAGCGCTTGGCCGCGCCGTCCTCGACGTGCACGCAGTGGGCCAGCCAGACGTCGTCGCCGAGCCAGCCGAGGGCGTCGGCGTACTCGGTCGGTGAGCAGTCGTAGCGCGACCGGCAGAAGACGTCCTCGTCCAGGGTCTCGGCGAGGTGGGTGTGCAGCCGGACCCCGTGCTCGCGCGCCAGCGCAGCGGCCTCGCGCATCAGCGTCTCGGTGACGGAGAACGGCGAGCAGGGGGCGACGCCCATCCGCAGCATCGACCCGGGCGCCGGGTCGTGGTGCTCCTCCAGGGCCCGCAGGGTGCCGGCGAGCGCGGCGTCGGTGGTCTCCACGACCGAGTCCGGCGGCAGCCCGCCGTGTGACTGGCCGAGGTCCATCGACCCACGGGTCGGGTGGAACCGCAGCCCCACCTGACGGGCGGCCGCGATGGTGGCGCCGAGGACGTCTCCCCCGTCACGGGGGAAGACGTAGTGGTGGTCGGTGGTGCTCGTGCAGCCGGTGCGGGCCAGCCAGCCGAGCCCTGCGGCCGCCGCGGCGCCGACGACGTCCTCGTCGAGTCCCTCCCAGACGGGGTAGAGCGTGGTGAGCCAGCCGAACAGGTCCTCCTGCTGGGCCAGGCCGCGGGTCGCCCACTGGTAGAGGTGGTGGTGGGTGTTGACCAGCCCCGGGGTCACCAGGCAGCCGCGCGCGTCCACGACGGTGTCCGCGGCCGCCAGCACTGCGGGATCGGGCGCCCCCTCGCCCACGGCGAGGATCCTGGCGCCCTCGACGACGACGTGCCCGACGGCGTGCTCGGTGCCGGCCCCGTCGACGGTCGCGACGGCGCCGCCCTGGATCACCACCCTCACGGGGTGCCCCCGGTGCGGGAGGCGGCCAGGCGCACCGCGTCGAGGATCTTCTCGTAGCCGGTGCAGCGGCACAGGTTGCCGGCCAGTGCCTCGCGGGTGTCGGCGTCGCTCGGGTCGGGGTCGCGCTGCAGCAGGTCGTGCACCGTCACCACGAGACCGGGCGTGCAGAAACCGCACTGCACGGCGCCGGCGTCGAGGAACGCCTGCTGCACCGGGTGCAGCTGGTCGTCGCCGGCGAGCCCCTCGACGGTGACCACGGCGCGTCCCTCGGCCTGACCGGCGGCGACCAGGCAGGCGCAGACCGGTACGCCGTCGAGGTAGACCGTGCAGGAGCCGCACTCGCCTTGCTCGCAGGCGTTCTTGGAGCCGGGCAGACCGAGCCGCTCGCGCAGCACGTAGAGCAGGCTCTCCCCCGCCCAGACGTCGTCGGCGACCCGCTCCTCGCCGTTGACCGTGCAGCGCACCCTCATGAGGCCCGCCCCGTGCGGTAGTCGTGCCACGCCCAGGTCGCGGTGCGGGCGGCGAGGACGCCGAGCGCGTGCCGGCGGTACGCCGCGGTGCCGCGGACGTCGTCGATGGGGTCGCAGGCCAGAGCGACCAGCTCCCCGAAGCGGCGTACGACGGGGGCTTCCACCGGTGTCCGGCCGTCCCAGTCGAGCTCGGCGGCGAGCCACTCCTCGGCGTCCGGTGCGGCGCGGGGCGTGGGTGCGGCCGAGCCGATCCCGGTGCCGACCCGGCGAGTCGCGGGGTGCAGGGCCAGGCCGAAGGAGGCCACCGCGATGACCATCGCGTTGCGGGTGCCGATCTTGGCGAACTGCTGCGGCGCCCCGGTGACCGGGCACGTGCACGGCGCGGATCAGCTCGTCGGGCTCGAGCACCGAGCGCTTCACGCCGACGAAGAAGTCGGCCGCCGCGACGTGCCGGACACCGCGAACGGAGTGGAGCTCGACGGTGGCACCGACGGCAAGCAGCGGCGGGTGCGCGTCGCCGGCCGGAGAGGCGGAGCCGAGGTTGCCGGCGACGGTGCCGCGGTTGCGGATCTGCGGCGAGCCGACCGTGCGCGAGGCCATCGCCAACCCCGGTGCCAGGCTCGCGAGGTCGGACTCGACCTGCGCGTAGGTCACCCCGGCGCCGATCCGCACCACGTCGTCCTGGACCGACCAGGTGGCGATCTCCTCGATCCGGGTCAGGTCGAGCAGCCCCTGGGGACGCCTGCGGTCGAAGTTGAGGTCGACCATCACGTCGGTGCCGCCCGCGATGGGCAGCAGCTCTGGCCGCTCGGCGCGGACGCTCAGCGCGTCTGCCCAGGTGTGCGGCTGCACCAGCTCCATCGACGTGTCCATCGCCCTCACCACTCTCCCGGCTGGGCTGCCAGACCGTCGGCGAGCACCGTCGCCTCGATCAAGCCGTAGGGCCGGTCGGCGACGTGGAACACCTCACCGGGGTTGTCCAGGCCGAACGGCTCGAGGTCGACCAGCAGGTGGTGCCGGTTGGGCAACCGCAGCCGGATCTCGCTGACGCCGTGACAGGTGGCGACGACGCGGGCACCCATGGCGTAGAGGGTCTGCTGCAGCGAGCGGCTGTAGGTGTCGGCGAAGGCCGTCGTCAGCGCCGACCGCACCCCGTCGTACGACGCCCGCCAGTCGGTCTGCGGCTCGACGTGCCGCCAGCGCGCCTCGACCGACGTGGACAGGATGCGGTCGTCGGTCTCGGGCAGCGTCGTGTAGCCGTCGGTGGCGAAGCCGCGGAACTCCGAGCCGGTCGAGCTGAGCAGCACCAGGTCGTGCAGACCGGACCAGACCCGGCTTTCGTCGGCGTCGAGGGTGACGGTGGCGGTGCGCGTCTCTGCGCCGGACCGCGCGAACGAGTGGTCGGCCAGCCGCTCCCAGTGGTGCTCCTCGATCGAGACGGTCGCGCGGTGCACGGCCTCCTGGGTGTCGACGAAGTGCCGGGCGAGCAGGCTCGCGAAGTCCTCGACGTGCTCCACGCCGTGCTCACGGGCGAAGGCGTAGACGGTGTTCTTCTGGGTGTCGGTGGGCAGCACCGTGCTGTTGTCGCCGTCGAGGTGCACCTGGTCCATGTCGCCGGCGAGGGCGATGCTGACGGTGAGGTCGTGCAGGACGTGGCGCGACTGGTCGCGGTCGACCTTCATCAGCCGCACCTCGGCCTTGCCGTACTGGTTGTCCCCCAGCCTCGCCGCCTGCATTCAGGACCCCCGGTAGGTCGAGTAGGCGAACGGGCTGAGCAGCAGCGGCACGTGGTGGTGGGCGTCGGGGTCGGCGACCTCGAAGACGACCACGACCTCGGGGTAGAACGTCGTGGCGCCTTGGCCGGCGAAGTAGTCGCCGCTGCCGAAGACCAGCCGGTGCTGCCCCTGGGTGGTCGGCGCGTTGCTGCCCCAGTCACCGACCCGTCCGTCGTCGTCGGTGACGGCATCGGCGACAGGCTCCCACTGCCCGGCGCGCAGCCGCTCCCAGCGGATGGCAACGCCTCGCGCGGGTCGGCCACGCACCGCGTCGAGGACATGGCTGGACAGGCTCATCGGCCGCTCCCGTCGGTCGAGCCTGTGCCCCGGGTGGTCGAGCCTGTGCCCCGGGTGGTCGAGCCTGTCGAGACCACACCCCGGGATGGTCGAGCCTGTCGAGACCACACCCCGGATGGTCGAGCCTGTCGAGACCACACCCGGATGGTCGAGACTGTCGAGACCACACCCCGGACGGTCGAGCCTGTCGAGACCACACCCCGGGCGGTCGAGCCTGTGCTCCGGGTGGTCGAGCCTGTCGAGACCACACCCCGGGCAGTCGAGCCTGTGCCCCGGGTGGTCGAGCCTGTCGAGACCACTACACCCCCACCACCTTCAGCAGCCGCAGCCGGACGATCTCCGCCAGCTCGCGGCGTACGACGTCCCGCTCGGTGACCTCGTCGTGGCCCAGCCGCTCCTCGAGCGCGGTCAGCATCTCCTCGGCCGAGCGGCCTGCGGCGCGGATCAGGAAGACGTGCCCGAAACGCTCCTCGTAGCGGCGGTTGCCCTCGACGAGGCGATCCTGCACGTCGGTGTCGACGGCGAGCGCGCCGGCCTGCTCGGTGCGCGACCAGCGGTCCTCGGTGGTGCTGCCGAGCCGGCGCTCGCCGATCCGGGCGTGCGCGCCGAGGGCCTGGTCGAGAGCGGCGTCGTCGAGGCCGAGCACGACGTCGTCGGAGAGGTCGAGAGCCTCCTTGGCGGAGGCGAACGGGAGGGCGAGCGTCATCCGGCTCAGCCAGGCGTCGGCGGCGCAGCAGGCACGCAGCTGTTCCTCACTCGGCTGCACGAGCTGCGCCATTCCCCCTCCTTCCACGGACTTTCCTACCACTCCTGGACCATCGGGGCCCGGATTCAGCCGCTCAGCTCGCCCAGCACCCGCAGCCGCGCCAGACCGCCGTCGGGGAAGACGTCGAGTCGCACGTGGTCGATCGGGGTCGGCCCGGCGTCGACCGCGAAGACGTGCCGGGTGTCCGGCTGCACCTCGGTGCGTGGCAGCAGCGTCACCCAGCCCGCCGACGCCCCCCGGTCACCCTCGGGCGCGCCGGCAGAGCCACGGACCAGCACCTCCGCGGGGGCGTTGCCCAGGAAGCACGACGTGTCCACGACGAGACGCCTCACCGTGCCCGGCCCCGCCAGCCGCACCGTCACGTGGTCGTTGCCGCCCTCGCGTCGTCGGGCGTTCTCCCAGCCCTCTCCGGTGGTGCGGGCCCGGCCGGGCATCAGCAGGTTGCGCGCCGCGGCGTAGAAGTCGTTGGAGCAGTCGACGACGTCCCCGCCGTTCTCCAGCGCCGCCAGGTCGATCGTGCCGGTGAGCAGCGCCGCGTCCGGCACCGGCCGGCCGTGCACCCGCAGCCGCGCGACGCCGCCGTCGGGGTGCAGGGTCAGCATCACGTGCGTGCAGGTCGGCGCCCCTTCCACTACGAAGGCGTTGAGGCTGTCGCCGTTGACGTCGGAGATGGGGACGAGCGGCTGCCAGGTCGCGCCGAGGAGCTCCTCGACCGACGGGTAGCCGGCCAGGTCCACCGCATCCACGCTCACCCGGGGCGGATAGTTGCCCCGGAAGTAGGCGGTGTCGACCACCACCCCGCTGATCCGGGCGCGGGCGCCGAGGCGCACGATCGCCAGGTCGTTGCCGGGGGTGCGACGACGTCGGGTCTCCCAGCCGTCGTAGACCTTCCCACGCGGCCCGAACGCCTGCCAGTCGTGGACGGGAGGATCGGGGGTGATCAGGTTCTCCCGGGCCGCGAAGAGCTCGTCGTTGGCGTGCACGACGCTGCCGCCGAGAGCGCGCGAGGCCACGTCCGGCTGATCGGTGAAGTCCTCGGTCATCGTGGTCCCTCCCGGGTGATCAGGCGTCCTCGCGGTGGCGCGCCGAGATCGACAGGTCTGCCCGCCAGCCAGGTCTGCCGGACGACGCCGGTGAGGGTGCGGCCGGCGTACGGCGTGACCGGGTGCCGGTGCTCGAGGCGGGCGGGGTCGACGACGAACGACTCGTCGGGGGCGACGACGCACAGGTCGGCGTCGGCACCCTCGACGATCCGGCCCTTGCGCCACAGGTCGGCGCGGTCGGCGGGTCCGGAGGCCATCCACGCGGCCACGTCGGCGAGCCCGTGCCCGCGCGTGCGGGCCTCGGTCCAGGTCGCGGCCAGGCCGAGCTGGAGCGAGCTGACCCCGCCCCACGCGCTCGCGAGTCCACCGGTCGCGGTCACCTTCAGCTCGGCCGGGCAGGGTGAGTGGTCGGAGACGACCATGCGCAGGGTGCCGTCGCGCAGTCCCGCCCACAGACCGTCGCGGTTGGCCTCGTCGCGCAACGGCGGGCAGCACTTGAAGGCCGCGTCTCCGTCTGGCGCGTCCGACGCGGTGAGCGTCAGGTAGTGCGGACACGTCTCGGCGGTGACCGGCACGCCTGCGGCGTGCGCCGCTCGTACGACGGGGAGCGCCGCGGCGGCAGCCAGGTGCACCACATGTGTCCGGCACCCGGTGGCGCGGGAGGCCGCCACGACGGCCTCGATGGCGGCCACCTCGGCGGCTGCCGGCCGGCTCGCCGCGAAGCCGGCGTAGTCGAGGCCGGCGTAGTCGAGGCCGGCGGACGCCTCGGTCACCAGGTCCGGGTCCTCTGCGTGCACGAGCAGCAGCCCGCCGAAGGAGGCGACGACCTCGGCGGCTCGGTGCAGGCCGGTCTCGTCGAGGGCCGGGAACTCCTCGACCCCGGAGTCCACCAGGAAGCACTTGAAGCCGAGCACGCCCTCGTCCCACAGCGGCTCCAGGTCCCGGGTGTTGCCGGGGACCGCCCCGCCCCAGAAGCCCACGTCGACGAAGCACCGGCCCTCCGCGGCCGAGCGCTTCGCGGCAAGGGCCTCCCCGTCGAGGGTCGGCGGCAGGCTGTTCAGTGGCATGTCCACGATCGTGGTGACGCCGCCGGACGCGGCCGCACGGGTGGCGTGCTCGAAGCCCTCCCAGTGCGCTCGCCCCGGGTCGTTGCAGTGGACGTGCGTGTCCACGAGGCCGGGCAGCAGCACCACATCGTCGTCGAGCCGGACTCGCTCGGCCGCGTCCGTCCCCGCACCGCGCTCCTCCACACCCAGGATCCGGCCCTCGTGAACCAGCACGGCACAGCCCTGCTCCCGGCCGTCCACGACCGCGCGAGGCGCGTCGATGACCAGGTCCGGGATCGGCATCTCGACTCCGTCAGCTCCGCGAGCCGCGGTAGGCCCGCCAGCCGCCGTGCTCGGTGATCTCCTGGTGGAGGCCACGCTGCTCGGGCCGCAGGATCATGCACAGCGCAGCACGTCCGTCGGCAAGCTCCACCGCCCCGAGCTCCAGCTCCGCCGGCTCGTGCGGCAGGAACGAGTCGCGCAGCACCTCCAGCGGCACGTCGTAGAGCTCACCGCGGACGACACCACCGCCCTCGTCCACCGGCACCAGGCCCGGGAACTCGTCGCGCACCGAGAAGAACCGGTAGCGCGACGCGGTCTCGACCTCGCCCAGGAAGGGATGGTCGGCGATGGTGTGGTGGACCGCTCCCCCACGCATGCCCTCGCCGTTGGTCATCAGCAGCACCATGGTCCGCAGCGTAGGGGACGCCGGCACGTAGCGCAGGCCTGGACGGCGTCGCCTTCCGCGCGGCCGGCGTGACGAGGCCGCGCGCGACGCCAGGATCGACTTGTTTCACCGTCGGTGAGCTAGGACGCCGCGGCGCAACGAACGTCACTTTGAGCATCTCCGCGCGTGCTCCGGCCCAGCGCATCCGTCAGAGCCGACCGACGTCGTGTGCCCCTTCGATCGCTCGCAACGTGGAACGCAGGTGGGTGAGGGTGAGCTCGACCGCGCCGTCCGCGTCGCCTAGGCGGTACAGAGACAGCATCTCGGCGTGCTCGGCGTTGGCCTCGGGCACCTGCTCGGGGCGTGAGACGAGGGACAGAGCGACGTACGGCGCCGCGCTGTCCCGGAGCCCCGCGAGGATCCTGGCCAGACGCGTGCTCTCGTCAGGCTCGCTGAGCACGGCGTGGAACTCACGGTTGAGCTCGGCCCAGGCGGACGCCTGGCGGGGCTCCTCCATGCGACGCTGCAGGTCGGCCGCATGCGTGAGCCTGTCGGCGGTGATGGTGCTGATGACGCGGCGCACCATCATCGGTTCCAGGGTCATGCGCAGGTCGTAGAGCTCGCGCACCTCATCGATGTCGAGGGCCCGCACCAGGGCCCCGCGGTGGGGGTCGAGCACGACGAGTCCCTCGGTCGCCAGGTCGCGCAGCGCCTCGCGCACCGGGGTCGTGCTCACGCCCAGCTCGTGGGCCAGGTCCGCCTGCACCAGGCGTGCGCCGGCCGGCAGTGTGCCGTCCATGACCGCGGCCCGCAACGTCCTGCGCACGTACTCGTGCACGGTGCGGGCCTCCCGGGGAGCCGCGAGACCGAGGCTGCCCTCGCGGCCCGTCATCCGATGCCCGTCGGCAGGGCAGCCCCACGCAGGACGAGCTGCTCGGCGATCTCGTCGCGTTGACGGCCCTGGGCCACCAGTGACCACAGCAGCAGCCGCGCCTTCACCGGGGTCAGCCACCCGGCACCGATCGCGCCACGGTCGAGCAGGTCGCGCTCGGACCCGACGAAGCCGTAGGTCTCGCGCGCGGTGGTGCCGCCGCCGGTGCGGCTGGCGAAGACCACGGGCATCCGCGTGACGGCCGCGCTGATTGCTTCGGCCACCGCCGTCGACACATGGCCCACACCCAACGACGCCAGGACCACGCCGTCGTACCCCGCGGAGGTCACCAGGCGCAGCAGCTCGCCGTCGTCACCCAGGTGCGTGGCGAGCAGGGCGACCCGGGTCGAGGACGTCCCGACCGGTCCCTCGAGAGCGGGGTGCCGCCGGGGACGGTTGCCGAAGACCGGCGTGCCCTCGACCAAGCGGCCGAGCGGGCCGAAGACCGGCGATCGGAACGCCTCGACGGCCATGGAGTCGGTCTTGGCGACCCGTGCCGCGGCATGGATCTCGTCGTTCATCACCACCAGCACGCCGAGGCCCCGGGAGACGGGGGCCGCGGCCGTGGTGACGGCGGCCATGAGGTTCGCAGGCCCGTCGCTGCCGGCGCGCTGCGGGGAGCGCATGGCGCCGGTGACCACCAGGGGCTGCGGCTTGTCCCAGAACAGGTCCAGCAGGTAGGCCGTCTCCTCCAAGGTGTCCGTCCCCTGGACCAGGACCGCCCCGGCTGCGCCGTCGTCGACGGCCGCGCGCGCCCAGGCCAGGGCAGCGAGGCAGTCGTCGTGGCCGAGGGAAGCGCTCGGCAGCACCGCCAGCGTCGTTGCCTCCAGCGAGGCCACCGACGCCAGTGCGGGGACCGCGGCGACGAGGTCGTCGGCCTCGAGTGTCGGGCTCACCCCCACCCCTGACTCCGAGGTCATCGCGATGGTGCCGCCGAGCGACCCGACCGCCACGCGGGGTCTCGTCATGGCCTCCACCTCCGCTGCTGGGTTCATGGCCTGGAATGCTACAAGCAGATCCTATAAATTGCAGGATCTGTGAGACGGCTCGCCCGCGGACCGCGGTGGGCCGATCCGAACGCCGACAAGGAGCGACATGCCAGACGCAGACCTCGTGATCGCCGGGGGCACCGTGGTGTCCCCCAGCGGACGACGCCGCCTCAACGTTGCCGTCACCGACGGGTCGATCAGCTATGTCGGCACCGCGCGGCCGAGCGCGGCGGAGACAGTTGACGCCGGCGGCCTGCTGGTCATGCCCGGGGGTGTGGACACCCACGTTCACCTCATGGACCCCGGCAGCCCCGAGCGGGAGGACTTCCCGACCGGCACCAGCGCCGCCGCGGCGTCGGGGGTGACGACCATCATCGAGCATTCCCACGGCCGTCCTGTCCGCACGGCAGAGGACCTCCGCGCAAAGCTCGACCACCTCCACGACCGCGCCAACGTCGACTTCGGGCTCGCGGCGCACGCCTGGCCCGGTCAGGTCGACCAGGTGGCCGATCTGTGGCGGGCGGGAGTCTCCTTCTTCAAGGTCTTCACGTGTACGACGCATGGCGTCCCTGGCCACGACGCCGCCGCACTGAAGGCACACCTCGAGGCCTCCGCGCTGACCGGCGCCGTGAGCCTCATGCACTGCGAGGACGAATCCCTGACCGAGAGCGCCGAGGCGCTGCTCCGCGAGGAGGGTCGCAGCGACAACTCCCTCCTGATCGACTGGCGCAACCGGGACGCGGAGCTGGTGGCGGCGGCCGTTGCCGCGCTGCTGGTGCGGCGCACCGGTGCCCGAGCAACGGTGGCCCACGTCAGCAACCCCGAGGTTGCCTCCTATATCGCCGCCGAGCGTGCCAGGGGTGCGACCCTCTCGGCGGAGGGTTGCCCGCAGTACTTCCTGCTGCGCGAGGACGAGGTCCATGAGCACGGTGCGCTGAGGAAGTTCACGCCTCCGGCGCGGGCTCGCACCGACGAGGACGAGCGAGAGATGTGGGACCTGCTGCGCCGCGGCGTCCTGACCCACATGTCGACCGACCACGCCCCCTCGACGCTCGAGCAGAAGCGCGAGGGCGACATCTGGAACGTCCACTTCGGGCTCCCGGGTCTCGACAGCACGATGGCGCTGCTGCTCGACGCCGCTGCACGAGGACACCTCGCCTACGAGGACGTGGTCCGGGTCTACAGCGAGACACCGGCCAGGACCTACGGCCTGTGGCCGCGGAAGGGCCGGATCGCCCCGGGCAGCGATGCGGACCTGGTGCTCGTCGACCCGGCCGCCAAGCGCAGGCTCTCTCACGACACCGTCCTGTCCAAGGCGGGCTGGACGCCCTTCGACGGTCGCGAGGTCACCGGCCAGGTGGTGCGCACCTACCTGCGGGGTGGGTTGGTGGCACAAGAGGGCAAGCCGACGGGTGATCGCGCCGGGACGTTCCTGCACGGGGCCGGCCACCGGGTGTGACCGGGCGCGCTCGCAGGACACGTCCTCCGGGTTCGGTCGACCGGTGAGCACAGGGACCGAACGCCCCTGTCCACCAGCCTGAAGCGCACTCGCCGTCTTCGAGGACCCGATCCTCAGCCACGAACGGCTGCGCCTCGATCGTGTGCTGGACCGCTCCCCCACGCATACGCTCACCGTTGGTCATCAGCAGCACCATGGTTCGCCGCGCAGCGGACTCAGGCGCTCGGTGGCGGCCCGACGCCCAGGTGGGTGCCGTCTACAGGGCCGGCGCGGCCCGGTAGTCGCCCTCGGTCCCGTTGAGGTGGTTGAAGTAGTTGGTGAAGATGTCCAGGGTGACGTGCGCGGACACCTCGACCAGCTCGGCGTCGGTCCAGCCGGCCTCCAGGGCGGTCGACCAGGTGGCCTCGTCGACGTAGCCCGCCTGCTGCGCATACTCACGCGCGACCGAGAGCAGCGCTGTCAGCTGGTCGTCGGGCAGTGGCTCGCCCCGCCGGATGGAGATCATCTCCTGGGGTGTCAGGCCGGCTCGGGCACCGCTCACGGTGTGCGCGGCCTCGCAGTAGGTGCAGCCGTTCTGGTTCGCGACGGCCAGGGAGATGGCTTCGCGAGTGCGCTCGTCATAGCTGCTGTGCACGTCGAGCGCCTGCTCGAAGGCCGCGTAGGACTGGAGGACCGCCGGCGAGTGGGCCATCGCCGCGTGGATGTTGAGCACCTTGCCGTACCGGCGCCGGAGTCCCTCGAGGGTCGTGGTGTTGACCTCGGGGGCGCTGTGCGGCGTGTGGGCGGGGATGCGGGGCAACGGGTCCTCCTGCTGGGATACGGGTCGTGGTCCGGGTCGCTGCGGGGATCAGTCGAACTGCCATTCGTAGGAGAACTTCTCGATCTTGAGGATCAAGGACGTCTCCACGTTGGTGACTCCCGGCATCGGGCCGAGCACGTCGGTGACGAAGTCCATGACGTGCTCGTTGCTGCGGAAGAAGGCCTCGATCATCACGTCGTAGCGCCCGGTCGAGACGCCGCAGTAGCGCACCTCCGGTCGTTCGGTCAGGGTGTCGACGGCATCCTGGAGGTGCAGAAGCTGCACGGAGATGCCGATGATGGCGGTGACGTTGAGTCCGGCGAACTTCGGGGTCGGCACGGCGACGATCTCCATGAGCTCATCGGCCAGCAGCGCCGCGATCCGCTTGCGCACGGTGGTCTCGGTGATCCCCAGGCGGCGGGCGATCGCCACGTTGCTCGTGCGCCCGTTGACCCTCAGGATGCGCAGGATCTCACGGTCGGTGCGGTCGATCATGCTGCCGTCGCGACGGCTGGTCGGTGCGGTGGTCGGCTCGTCCTCGGTGGGTGTCTCACCGTCGGGCTTGGTCATGGCCGGAGCCTATGTTGAGCGTGGTGGCATCAGAACACCTTGGTCTCGGTGAGGCCGGCATAGCGCTCGGGATGCGTGCGGCGCAGCATCAGCGTGCGGACGACGCCGATGCCGAAGGCGACCGGGAGTGCCGCGATGAGCAGACCGTTGACCCAGTCGGTGCGGCCGGAGAGCAGCTCGACGTTGCGCAGGACCAGGACGAGGGCCACCACGAGGCCGGCGAAGCTCAGGACGGGAGCCACCGTGGTGGTCCAGGCGCTGAGGCCGTGGTCGGTGTCGTGCTTGCGGAAGAACACCACGATCGAGACCGCGGTGATGGCCTGCAACAAGATGATCGCCAGGATGCCCGGGGCGACGAGCAGCAGGAACAGCTGGAGGTAGGGGTCGGCATCGGTGACCACGAAGAGCATCACCACGATCAGGGCGAGGACGGCCTGGCTGCCGCTGGCCAGGTAGGGCGAGGCGTTCTTGGGGTGGATCCGCGAGAGGAACGTCGGGAGCAGCCCTTCGCGAGAGAGCGTGAACGCGTAGCGCGAGGCGGTGTTGTGGAAGGCGAGGGTGGAGGCGAAGGCGCTCGTGATCAGCAGGATCTCCATGACCACGGACGCGGAGTGACCGACGTACTGCTCGGTGGCGATGAAGAACATCTCGGTCGGGCTCTCCGTGGCCACGGCAACCACCTGGCTCTTGCCGAACGCCACCACGGCGACCCAGGCCATGAAGGTGTAGAAGATGCCGAGGAAGCCGATCGCGAGGAAGGTGGCGCGCGGCACGGTGCGGGCGGGGTCCCGGGTCTCCTCCGCGTAGATCGCCGTGGACTCGAAGCCGATGAAGGCACCGAAGACGATGGCGAACATCGCGCCCGTGCCGCCACCGGCGAAGACGGCGGCGGGCTCGAAGGAGGAGAAGTCATAGCCCTCGGGACCGCCCTGGAGGAGGACCGGCACCGCGAGGACGAGGAGGATGGTCGCCTCGGCCAGCAGCGCGACACCGAGGACCTTGGCGCTCAGCGAGATCTGGCGGTGTCCGAGCAGGGCGACCAGGGCCAGCGCTGTCAAGGACCACACAGGCCACGGGATGTCGAGACCGAGGAGCCGGCTGGTGGTGCCGGAGGCGAATGCGCCCACGGCGCCGAGCTGGCCGATCGCGATGGCGGAGTAGGCCATCGTGGCGAGGATGGCGGCGCCACCCCCCGCAGGCTTGCCCAGGCTCCGTCCGATGTAGGCGTAGAAAGCGCCGGCGTTGCGGACCCGAAGGGCCATGCGGGTGAACCCGATGGCGAACAGGAACAGGACGAAGCCGGCGATCAGCTGGGCACCCGGAGCCCCGATGCCGCCGATCAGGAAGGCCAACGGGGCGAATCCAGCGACCACCAGGAGGGGTCCGGCGGCGGCAACGACGAAGAAGGCGAGCTCGAAGGGCCCCATGTTGGAGCGACCGAGCCGTTCGCTGGCGCCCAGGGCGCCGGCTGCACGAGCGGTGGGGTCGGGGGACTGCTTGATGGACATCGGTGCTCCCTGGTTGATGTAGTCCCGAGCATGCGTGTGCTGGCGTTGGCGCTGGCGTGCTGACGATGTCGTTGGCTGGGGGCGCAGCCAGGTCGATGGCCTTGGGTCGAAGGGCTAGTCGGACTGGTCGTGATAGATGTCGAGATAGTGGGACGCGGCGGCCGCGAAGCAGTCGAGCGAGGGTCGCAGGACTCCGGCGCCGATCTGGCCGCCGTCGCGACCGGCGAGACCGCCGTCGATGACCGGGGTGATGGCATGTTCGAGGACCGCGAAGACGTCGATACCGACCGGTGAACCCCGGAAGCCCAACGGTGGCAGCCGGAACGTGGGGTGCTCGCCGACGGTGATGTCATACATGGACAGGTTGTTCTCCCGCATCGCCTCGACCGTCCCGCCCTGGTAGGTCTGAAGGGTTGGGGCGCAGATCTGCGCGAACCCCCCGAGCCCGACGGTCTCCGTCACGCAGCTCTCTCCGCCGATCCACTCGGCATCCTTGTGGGAGTAGCCGTCGAAGAACTGACCCTCCAGGTCGGGGTGTACGCCTGCGAACCAGTGGTCCCCCAGTCCGCTGACGCGCAGGGAGAAGCTCTGGCAGTTGATCGCCATCGCGGTGACGACGCTGCTGAAGGGAACGCCGTGGGCGGCGTCGGCGGTGGCCTTGGCTGCGGCCATCCCGACGCGGAGGAACAGGTAGTCGTTGTCATCGAAGAACTGGAAGACCTCGCGGACGCCTGCGGAGTGCGGGGTCTTGTCCAGGTCGAGCAACGCGTTGCGCAGCTGCCTCTCGAAGAGCAGGCTTGCTGCGGTGTTGCGGCTGTGCAGCTCGTCCCCCATGCGGAGGGCACGCGCCATCAGCGGAGCCAACGGGATCGGTCCGGTGCGCTCCAGGCACGCGGCCAGGACGGGCGCCATCACGTTCTCCAACCAACGCAGGCCGGACGCGACGGTTTCGTCGTAGGCGCCGTAGTTGAGGCGACGGGGGCTCTTGCCTTCGTAGAGGTTGCAGAAGGCGGTGTTGCCGTGTCGTTGGTCGTGTACGACCAGCACGGGCATGGAAGCGGTGTAGATGCCGGCGACGGAGCCGATGCAGGCGTGCTGCTGGGTGCTGCGCACGCGGATCCGACCATCTCCGAGCTTGGCCTCCGCGTCCTCCTCGTCGTCGGCCAGGCCCTCGTAGAGGGCTGCGTAGACGATGGCGCGCCGCTGACCGCCGCGATACTCCTCCCACGCCAAGGGCGCTCCGGAGGTCAGGATCGTCTCGGGGGTCATGTCGGGGACCACGTCGAGGGCTGTCCGTACGCCGGTGAGGACGGGCTCGGCGGTGACCATCCGGTTCACCGCTTCGGCGTTGGCCTCGGCGCACCGTCGCGCCAGGTCCGCGGGGAGCGCGAGCGTTCGGAGCTCGGAGTGCGACTGGGTGGTCACGGTCCGGCGCCTCAGATCCGCTGCATCAGGGTGCGGGTCTCGTAGTCGGTGACCACGGAGTGGTACTCGTGGGCCTCCGCACGCTTGTAGGCCACGTAGGTGGCGTGGAACTCGGCGCCGAAGACCTCTCGGGCCAGGGCGTCGTTCTCGAACTCGTCGAGGGCATCGTCCAGGGTGCGCGGCAGGGTGCGCACTCCCTGGTCGGCGAGCTCGGCGGGAGTGAGCTTGTAGGTGTCGGTGTTCAGCGGCTCCCCCGCCTCCATCTTGTGCCTGACCCCCTCCAGCCCGGCGGCGAGGACCATGGCGATCCCGAGGTGGTAGTTGACCGACGCGTCCGCCGTGCGGACCTCCAGGCAGTGACGGTTGACCGGCATCCGGCACATCAGGGTGCGGTTGTTCTCACCCCAGGCGCGGTAGATCGGGGCCCAGGAGATCTCGTCCATGAAGCCCTTGCTGGTGAACCGCTTGTAGGAGTTCACCGTGGGTGAGACCACGGCGCTGATGGCGCCGGAGTGCGCCAGCACACCGGCGACGAAGTGGCGGGCCAGGTCGCTGTAGCTGCTGCTGCCGTCGTCGGCGGCGAAGATGTTCTCGCCCGTCTCGGCGTCGGCCAGGCTGATGTTGATGTGCGAGGCCGACCCGAAGTCGTCCTGGAACGGCTTGGGCATGAACGTCGCCACGCAGCCCAGGTCGCGTGCCACCTGCTTGGCCATCAGCCGGAAGAGCACCATCCGGTCGGCCATCATCAGTGCGTCGGTGTAGTCGAAGTTGAACTCGTACTGCCCGTCGCCGCCCTCGTGGTCGAAGGAGTAGACCCCCCAACCCAGGCTGTTCATGTGGTCCACCATCGGGTCGAGGAACGACTCGGCGAGCAGCGTCGCCTCCAGGTCGTAGCCCCTGGTGGGCCCGTTGAGCTGATCTCCGGGAACGAGCGGCTCCCAGCCGCCGCCCTCGGTCTCGCGAACGACGTAGAACTCCGGCTCGATGCCGACGTTGGCAGTCAGCCCCATCGACCGGGCGGCCTCGACCTGACGCACCAGCACGTTGCGGGAGTCCTGGTCGTACGGCTTGCCGTTCAGGTGCAGCCGCGTGGGAGCCAACGCGAAGGTCGGGTTCCAGGGGAGCACGGTGATCTGGTCCAGCTCGGGGTAGCCCGCGCACTCGTCCTCGTGCGGCCCGAGGTCACCCATCCCCTCCAGCGCCCCGACGGTGTAGAGCTCTGATCCCTGGGCCATGGAGGCCAGTGAGGCGAGCGGCACGCACTTGCTCTTCGGCACGCCGTGGATGTCGGTGTACCAACCGAAGACGTACTTGACGCCGGCGTCGGCGAGCTGGTCGCGCAGCGCTTCGATCTCTGTCATGCGTCGCTCCTATGCTGGATTTCGATCATCAAAGGCTCTGGAGGTTCGAATGTCAACACTCTGAGCACTTCTTGAGTCGAAAACCTTGCATAGGTTGGCGTCGCGAGCCGAGAAGTCGCCCGGCTTGTTCACCACGGTGCGTGCCGGCCGTGTCGGTCGGCTGGCACGCACCGCGTGGCCAGAAGGCTGCGTACGCCGGCCGCCCCCCGGGGCCGGCGACAAGACGTCTACTCGGAGCCGCAGGCAGCGAAGCCGTCCTCGATGGCGGCCTCGAAGTTCGCCACGTTCAGCTGTCCGATGGCCTTGTTGCCGCCGGTCGGACCGGCCATCAGGCCGTGGGCATTGATGAGCGTGTCGGCGGTGCCCCCGAGGGCGGCGGCGAACGCATCGATCCCTGCGTCGCACAGACCGAACTCGGCCGCGGCGAGGTCGCCGACCCGCAGCCACCCGTGCGAGCCGTACATGCCGACCCAGGCCTTGGTGTTGACGTCCTTCTTGTAGCAGAAGTGGGCGCTGGCCGGGCCGGCGGCGAGCGCCAGGGAGGCGACCACGGCAGCAGAGGTGGTCAGTACTCGTCGAAGCAACATGTGAATCCCCCCGGGGGAGTTGTGGAATGAATGACGCCGCCGACGCTGCCACCGGCGAGAACCGGGAGGCCATGACGACTTCGGGCCACCGGGAGGGGGCGGTGAGTGGTCGAGTCGGGCTACTGACGGTGCGTGCGGGGCGTCCGGACTGGTGCAGGTGTCCGTGTTCGTGCGACTGGTCCTTTTCCGTGGATGTGCACCTGGGGCAACAATGCGGACCGCTGAGCCGTCTCGCATGGTCGCCCGTCCGCGCGACGAGAAGCGGCCCGGCCCCTCGCAGGGAGGGACCGGGCCGCTGTCGTGCGTGTGCAGCGTGCGTCAGCTGCAGCCGCTGGTGCTGCCGCAGCCTTCGCAGACGTAGCAGCTGCCGGCGGGGCGCATCTTGGTGCCGCAGGTGAAGCACAGCGGGCTGTCGACGGCGGTGCCGGTGAGGGCCTCCATCAGCTCCGCCGAGGTGTGCGCGCCCTGGGGGGCGGGCTTCTCGGCGGCCTCTTCGAGGTTTCGAGACGCTCGCTTCGCTCCCTCCTCAACCTCCGAAGGCTCGCCCTCAACCACCGCAGACGTCTCGACCGTGGTCTGGTCGACGGTCTCCTCCGGTGCTTCGTAGGAGCCGGTCTCGAGCTGACGCTGACGTTCCTCGGCGGTGTAGATGCCCATCGCGGAACGGTTCTCGAAGGGCAGGTAGTCCAATGCCAGGCGGCGGAAGATGTAGTCCATGATCGACTGGCTCATCCGCACGTCGGGGTCGTCGGTGAGGCCGGCGGGCTCGAACTTCATGTTGGTGTACTTCGAGACGTAGGTCTCCAGCGGGACGCCGTACTGCAGGCCGATCGAGATCGACAGCGAGAAGGCGTCCATCACGCCGGCCAGGGTCGAGCCCTGCTTGCCGAGCTTGAGGAAGACCTCGCCCAGACCGTCGTCGGGGTAGGAGCCGGCCGTCATGTAACCCTCGGCGCCGCCCACGGTGAACGACGTGGTGCGCGACGGGCGCGACTTCGGCAGCCGCTTGCGGACAGGCCGGTGCATGATCTCGGTGGTCGCGGCGGGCTCGGCCAGCCGAGCGGCTGCGTCGGCGGCGTCGGCCGCGTCCTTCTTGGCCTTGCCACCACCGTCGGAGAGCGGCTGACCGACCTTGCAGTTGTCGCGGTAGATCGCGGTGGCCTTGAGGCCGAGCTTCCACGACTGCAGGTAGACGTCCTCGATCTCCTCGACCGACGCGGACTCGGGCAGGTTGACCGTCTTGGAGATCGCGCCGGAGAGGAACGGCTGCGCCGCGGCCATCATCCGCACGTGGCCCATCGGGGCCAGCGCCCGGGCACCCATGGCGGTGTCGAAGATCTCGTAGTGCTCGGTCTTCAGGCCCGGGGCGTCGATGACGTGGCCGTGCTCGGCGATGTACTCGACGATCGCCTCGATCGACTCGGTTTGGTAGCCGAGCTTCTTCAGCGCCCGCGGGATCGTCTGGTTGACGATCTGCATCGAGCCGCCGCCGACGAGCTTCTTGAACTTCACCAGTGAGAAGTCGGGCTCGATGCCGGTGGTGTCGCAGTCCATCATGAAGCCGATGGTGCCGGTCGGCGCGAGCACGGAGGCCTGCGCGTTGCGGAAGCCGTTCTTCTCCCCCGTCTTGATGACCGCGTCCCACGCCTTCGTGGCGAGCTTGTGCACGCGGGCGTCCTCGACGTGGATGCTGCGTACGGCGTCGTTGGCGGCCTGGTGCTTGCGCATCACCCGCTTGTGGGCGTCGGCGTTGCGGGCGTAGCCGGCGTAGGGGCCGACCACCGCGGCGAGCTCGGCCGAACGCTTGTAGGAGGTGCCGGTCATCAGCGACGTCAGTGCACCGGCCATCGAGCGGCCACCGTCGGAGTCGTAGCCCAGGCCCATCGCCATCAGCAGCGCGCCGAGGTTGGCGTAGCCGATGCCGAGCTGGCGGTAGTCGCGGGTGGTGTCGCCGATCGCCTCGGTCGGGAAGTCGGCGAAGCAGATGGAGATGTCCATCGCGGTGATGATCACCTCGACGGCCTTGGCGAACAGCGCCGCGTCGAAGGTGTCGTCGTCCTTGAGGAACTTCAGCAGGTTGAGCGAGGCCAGGTTGCACGAGGAGTTGTCGAGCGACATGTACTCCGAGCACGGGTTGGACGCGGTGATCCGGCCGGTCTCGGGGTTGGTGTGCCAGTCGTTGATCGTGTCGTCGTACTGCAGCCCCGGGTCGGCGCACTCCCACGCGGCCACGGAGATCTTGCGGAACAGCTCGCGGGCGTCGACGGTCTCGATGACCTCGCCGGTGTGACGGGCCTTGAGCCCGAAGGAGGAGCCCTCCTCGACCGCGCGCATGAACTCGTCGGTGACGCGGACGGAGTTGTTGGCGTTCTGGTACTGCACGGAGGTGATGTCGACGCCGCCGAGGTCCATGTCGAAGCCGGCGTCGCGGAGCGCGCGGATCTTGTGCTCCTCGCGCGCCTTGGTCATCACGAACTCCTCGATGTCGGGGTGATCGACGTCGAGGACGACCATCTTGGCCGCGCGGCGGGTGGCGCCACCGGACTTGATGGTGCCCGCGGAGGCGTCGGCGCCGCGCATGAAGGAGACCGGACCGGAGGCCGTGCCGCCGCTGGAGAGCAGCTCCTTGGACGAGCGGATCCGGGAGAGGTTGAGGCCGGCACCGGAGCCGCCCTTGAAGATGAAGCCCTCCTCCTTGTACCAGTTGAGGATCGAGTCCATCGAGTCGTCGACCGAGAGGATGAAGCAGGCCGAGACCTGCTGCGGGCTCGTGGTGCCGACGTTGAACCACACCGGGGAGTTGAAGGAGAAGTACTGGTTGACCAGCAGCCAGGTCAGCTCGTGCTCGAAGATCTCGGCGTCGGCGGGGGTCGTGAAGTAGCCGTGGTCCTCGCCGCCCTTGCGGTAGGTCTTCACCACGCGGTCGATGAGGTCCTTGAGGCTGCGCTCACGCACGTCGGTGCCGAGCGCGCCGCGGAAGTACTTCGTCGTGACGATGGTCGAGGCGTTCAGCGACCAGGTGTCGGGGAACTCGACACCCTTCTGCTCGAAGACGGTGACGCCGGTCTTCCAGTTGGTCTGGACGACGTCGCGACGCTCCCAGGTGAGCTCGTCGTAGGGGTGCACACCCTCGGTGGAGAACACCCGCTCCATCGTCAGGCCCTTGCCCGTGCCCTTGCGGCCGCCCTGTCGCTCTGCGCGGGTCGGACCGCTCTGGGTCTCCGTCATGTCGTGCTCCCTTTCCCCTGAATATGACTCATCGTCGAGTGTTGCTGTGCGTGAAGGTGGTGTCGCTGGTGCTGCTGAAGATGGTGTGCCCGACGCGCCGCTTCCCCACGACGCGCCGGGCAGTCTGGGGGCCTACCCGGTGGGTACGGCGGACGGCGCGAGCGGCGTCGTCGCGGCCGGCTCGACCAGCCGGTCGGTGACCGAACGCTCCGCGCGCAGGGTCTCGATCTCCGCCTCGAAGTCGTCGGCCGACTCGAAGGCGCGGTAGACGCTGGCGAACCGGAGGTAGGCGACCTCGTCGAGCGCGCGCAGCGGGCCCAGGATGGCCATCCCGACCTCATGGGCGGGCACCTCGGCCCAGCCCTCGCTGCGCAGCGCGTCCTCGACCGCCTGGCCCAGGCAGGCCAGGTCGTCCTCGGAGACCGGCCGGCCCTTGCAGGCCTTGCGGACGCCGCGGATCGCCTTGTCGCGGGCGAACGGCTCGCTGGCGCCGCTGCGCTTGAGCACGGTGAGCTGCATCTGCTCCACGGTGGTGAAGCGCTTGTTGCACTCCTGGCAGGTGCGCCGGCGGCGGATCGCGCCGCCGTCGTCGGCGACCCGGCTGTCGAGCACCCGGGTGTCGGTGTGGCGGCAGTAGGGACAGTGCATCGCGGCCACTCCTCTCCGAGGTCTCGCGGGACTTGGTCATGCCTCTAGTTCAACGCCCCGCACCGACAGTTTCTGCCCGCCGGTCCGGGTGATGTCGAGGGGCTCGAGGAGCTCGATCAACCGACGCGGACTGGGGATGAACCTGTGGGTATCGTGGGGACATCTAGGTCACACCTGTGGGCAACTCACCACTACCTGTGGAGAACTACATCCGTGTAAGTACTAGATGTAGTGGTAACCCTAGGTCGACACCACCACGTGTGCAACCTGTTCGGCCAACATCGTCGAGGTTGATTCGGTACGACGGGAAAACCGCAGGTCAGCGGCCTGTCCACGAGCATGGCTCCGGCGTGTCGCGGGGCGCCCGCGCGTGTCCTCTGGTCGGCTCCGCGACCGGGCTAGCGGCGACGAACGGAGGGGTCCATCACCCGATCGGACTAAATCCCCCTAGTCACACCCGCCCCAGCCGCATGGTGGCCGGACGCACCGGGAAGTGCGGCCTCCAGCCGTCGCCCCCACGCACCGCGACACCTCGAGATCCGAGCGCGCGCACCACCCGGTCCGGTGTCTGGTCGGGCCGCACGTAGATGCCACGGGAGAACACCGGCACGTGCCGCCAACCGCATTCGTCGAACCAGTCCTTGCGCTCCTCGTCGCGATCCCACTGGTCCAGGTCGGCGCGGCGGTGGCGGCCGTCGTACTCGACCTCGGCCCGCGCGGAGCCGGCCGGACGGCCGGGCGGCCGGGCTGCCCGACGCCCTATGTCGGCCAGCGTGGATGTGGCACGCTGAAGCTTCGATGAGCCGAGCCGTGGGCAGCGCCGATCTCCCCCGCACCGTCGACTGCCGCTCGGTCGAACTCAGAGCGACGCACTCTCATGGCGAGATGAGTACGGCCCGTCTTGTCCGGAACAGCCCCTACGATGCTCAGGTGCTGGATGAATCGTTGACCGTGGCAGCCAGAAGTGAAGGCATCGAGAAGCACGTCGTAGGCGCAGTCGTCCACCACGCTGGCGCTGTCTTGCTACTCACCCGCAGCGTGAACGACACGTTTTTGCCAGGAATCGAGGAACTGCCCTCGGGGGGCGTGGAGGACGGTGAGACCCTCGCCGAAGCGCTTGATCGTGAACTGCTTGAGGAGGTCGGCTTCTCGCCTGGAATTGTTGAGCCCGGATTCCTGGCGACATTCGACTACGTGTCCGGCTCCGGGAGGCTGACACGCCAGTTCACCGTGTCCGTGCCCTTGAACGACCGGGCAGTGGTGCTCTCCGACGAGCACTCCGCTTACCGATGGATGAACTGCTCGAAGATCGACAGGAGCAGCGCTACGGCCAAGACCCAAGGTGTCGTAGCCGCCTGGTTCGACTGGCACCAAGCCGAGAACCGGCGCACCTGATCCGTCCGCTCATGCCGCTGTCCGCGCGGGAATGCGCTCGGCGGGCAGACGGCGCTCAACGCAGGCTCGGAGCGGGGCGCTGGTCGGTGTGGCGGCGCTGAAGGGTGGCAAGCCCGCGCCGCTTGGCGACGTGCTCGCGGAGGATGTCCGTCCAGGCGTCCTGGTTGATCAGCGGTTGTAGTCCAGCGCCAGGAGCTTGAGCGGGGCGTTCGCGCGCCGGAAGTTGGTCACGTTCGCAGACCGGTCTCCGATGCAGCCGCGAGGCAGCCTGCGACGTTGCGGCCCCAAAAAACGCTGGCTCGGTGCAGGGACTTCGCCACCGAGCGAGTCGGCCTGCGTGAGTCCCATGCACCGAGCCTTGGGCGAATCGCACGGTGGGGATCGTGCTGCTGCTTCTCTAAGACGATGATTACCCCCCGCGTGACCGAAAGAAACAAGGCGCGCCGTCTGGTCCAGTCAGGGTGCGGGGGAAGTCCCACCCGTCACATCAGTCTCAGACGTCCCAGTCGAGGAGGTGCCGGACGCCGTCGCGCTCGGCTTCGCGGACGACGTCGGTGAGGGTGAGGCCGAACCGCTCGGCTGCGTCGCGGAGGGGCTGGCACTCGGCGCCGCTGAGCCCGAGGTGGTCGCCGTCGGGCTCGGACCCGCACTGGCGCCTGGGCCGGGACTCGCACTGGGACTCGCGCTGGGACTCGCGCTGGGGCTCGCGCTGGGACTCGCGCTGGCGCTTCCACTGGCGCTTCCACTGGGGCTCGCAGTGGGGCTGGCCGACGGCGACGCCGATGCGGACGGGAGCGTGCCGGGCTGGTCGGTCTCGATCACGGCCAGGATCTGCGCCTCGAACTCGTCGAGCCGGTCGTCGAGGTCGTCGAGCGCGATGCCGGTGATGCCCGCGCCGAAGGCCTGGATCTGCTTCCAGATCTCGTCGAGCTGGGCCATCGCCTCCTCCGAGAGTGGCCCGTCGAGGGTGATGAACAGCTGCTGGGCGAGTGCATAGCTCAGGCAGTTCACGCAGTCGTAGTTCACGGCGCCGGCGAGGTTCTGCGGTACGGCGACGTGGTTGTCGCCGATCACCATGACGACCTGGAACGCGACCGCGACGGACGCGCACGTGGTGCACGAGGCGAATGCGTAGGCCTCGTTGGTGTTCAACGCGGCCTCCCCGTCGGTCACCCAGACCATGGCGAGGGCCACGTCGTACTGCACGGTTCCGTCGGTGGTGTTGACCGCAAGCGCCTGGTTGTCGCCGGCCTCCGGCGCGAGCGGCCGGTCGAAGGGGAAGACCCACGCCTCGGGCTGCGCTCCTGCCGAAGGTGCCGCGCCGGGCTCTGTCGCGGGCGCAGGAGTGGTGGTCGCGACGCCCGGGTCGGCATCGGCCAGGTCGACGTCGTCGGGCTCCCGCGGCACCAGGACGACCGCGGGGCGGGGCTCGTCGGCGGTGGGGAGCGGGCCACCCTCGCGGTCCCAGAGCGCCTGCACGGTGCCCCGGTCGCCGCGCGCCAAGCCGGGCTGTGCCGCAGCCGCGGGCAGACCGGGGATGGCCGCCCGCCCCAGCGCGACGGCCGGCCGGATCGCCTCGCCCAGGGTGCCGCGCTCGTGAGGCTCGATGGGCCGGTAGGTCTCGCCGTCCGGCCACCACACCCAGGCGAGACCGGCGATCACGGCGAGCGTGACGAGGCCCGCGAGCCCACGCCGGACGGGGCGACCGTCGGTGGCTCGCCACGTGGCGAGGCCGATCTGCCGCACCAGCCGGGACAGCATGTAGGCGATGGCGGCGACCGGCAGCACCACCGCGAGCATCACCAGCACACCGGCGGCCACCGCGACGAGGTCGCCCTCGGACCAGGCCGCGCCGAGCACGTCCTGCTCCTGGCCGATCCGTGCCCACGCCGTACCGATGATCCGCGGCAGCGCCAGCACCATCATCACCAGCGTGAACGCCAGCGCCGGCACCACGACGACCACCCACAGCGTCACCACCACCCGCGCCCACGGCTTGAGCAGGCGGGCCTCGGGGTCACCCCACCGCCACGGCAGCGCCCCCAGCAGGGTCGGCTTGATCCGGTGGAAGAGGTCGGGGACGCCGGTGACGTCGGCGAGCACGTGGTAGCCGTCGAAGCGCACCAGCGGGGTGAGCTGCTGGAGCATCTGCAGGATCTGGGTGGCGACCACGAGCAGCAGAGCGTCGTAGCCGGTCGCCCACCAGATCCCGGTGATGGCCACCGCGACGATCGCGTTGAAGTAGAGCCCGCCGAGGTCGGTGCGCACCCGCCCCGCGCGACCGAGGCGGTAGGAGTCGGTGACGTCGGTGTAGAAGGCCGGCCAGACCAGGTAGACCCCGGCTCCCATCACCCCTGGGGTCGCTCCCCCGCGCCGGGCGGCCGCGGCGTGCCCGAACTCGTGGAAGCCCGCCGACAGCAGAGTGACGACGAAGACGAGGATGAGCAGTCCGGGGTTCTGGAAGGCCTCGTAGGTCGCCTGGGCGAGCCCCCGCTCGAAGAACACCCACCAGAAGACGAGGCCGAAGGCCGCCAGCAGCGGTACGACGATGAGCGGGTTGAACAACTTGGCGAACGGCGCCGTGATCCGGCGGGTGCGCTCGGGGTCGGTGACGGCGTAGCGGAAGCGGAGCCCCAGCAGCGGATTGGATCGCTTGAGCTCGGGCTGTCCGCCGTCGGCGGTGGCGAGCAGACCGAGCGGACGCAGCTGGTCCTTGACCAGGGTGCGCACGTTGTCGGCGCTGACCGGCTTGCCGGTGTGCGCGGCCACCTCGGTGGCGACCTCCGCGTAGTCACGGTGACCGTCGATCGCCTCGAGGGTCGCGTAGAGCAGCGGGGTGAGCTGGACGGTCTGCCCGTCGGCTCGCCGCGCCAGCGAGGGCGGGACCCGGTAGCCGGATCCCGCCATCTCGCCGATGAGCTCCATGCCCTCGGCCCGGCGCAACACCTCGTCGCCCCCGTGTCGGTGGGCGTGGGTGTCGAGCCGGGCGCGGGGGCGTCGTCCCGGAGGTCGGTCACAGTGGCGCTCTTCCTTGCTGGTGGACCCGACTACGCGGTGATGATGACGAGCAGGTCGTCACTACTGGGTGATGTCGGAGTCCTGGCCCGCGGTCGGCGTTGGCCTCGCCCTCGATGTTCTGGTTGATGATCGCGTCCTGCTGAGCGACGGCGATGGCGTCGGAGTCGATGGTGCCGATGTTGGCGGCGACGCCGGCGTTGATCGGTGCCGCCACGTTGGCGTTGGCCGCGACTGCACCGTTGATCGGGGCGGCGATGTCGGCGTCGGCGTTGAGGTCCACGTTGACGTTGAGCAGGTTGCCGTCGAGGAGGCCCGGGGTGGCGGCCCCGGCAGCGTCGCCGACCGCACCGCCCACGGCGTCGGTCGCCCCGTCGGTGACCCCGTCCGTGACTCCATCAGTGACCCCGCCGGTCGCGCCGCCCGTGGCGCCGTCGACCGCGTCACCCACGGTGCCGGCCGTTCCGTCCACGGTGTCCCCGACAGCGCCCGTGGCCCCGTCGGCCGTCGCGCCGAGAGTGCCGTCGGTCGGGGCTGACGCCGTGCCGGCGCCCGTCGCAGCCGTGCCGTCGTCGACCACGTCGTTGCCCTGGTCGAGGTCGCTGGTCTGGTCGGCCGTCGCGTTGGCGTCTGCGTCGATGTTCTGGGTGATCATCACGCCCTGGTCGCCGAGCGCCTGGGCGTCCGAGCCGACCGAGAGCAGGTTCGCGCTGGCCGCGGCGTTGATCGGCGCGGCGATGTTGGCGTTCGCGGCGACCGCGAGGTCGATCGGCGCGGCGGCGTCGATGGCCAGGTCGAGGTCGGCGTTGAGGTCGAGGATCGAGACGACCTCCTTGTCCGGCAGTGCGGTGGCGCTCTCGGCAGCCAGCTCGTCGGCGCTCAGGCCCTGGTCGTCGCTCATGATGGTTCCCCGTTTCCGGCGCGGCCGGGCATGGCCGTGCGCATGGCGGTCAATGACGCACGGGGGTGTACCCGGCACAGCGATGTGTAAACCGGCGTACCGCCATCGTTACCTCAGACCGACGCGCGTTTCGGCTGCGACCGATGGTGCCGATGGGACAGAATGCGAGCCGTGGCAGTGGTGGCGGCGAGGACCGGACGGGATGCGGTGGGCGAGGGCAGGCGACGGGCGGAGAAGCAGCAGCATCCGGAACGACGGATGCCGCTGCTGTTGCACGTCGTGGGAGCCGTGCTGGCGGGCGTGGCCTGGATCTTCCTGGTCAACGCCGCGATCGACTTCGGCAGGCTGGCCCGGGTCGGCGACCAGGCTGCCTGGGTATTCACCGCGGCGGCGACCATCGGAGCGACGGTGTGCCTGCTGCTCCTCTTCGTGCTCGGGTCGCGGGTGCTGGTCACGCTCGGCCTGGTCAGCGAGTACAAGCCACGCCGGTCCGCGGGGAAGCGCGTCCGCTGAGTCGTAGCCGATTCGTGACGATCCCGGTTCTTGATCGAGCCCCAACGCGTGCCACCATCGACCCCGTGCTTTCTCGTGTCCTTGCTGCCCTGACCGCTGTCCTCCTGCTCTCCCTCACCGCCTGCTCCGACTCCGACGAGCCGGCCGCCGAGGGGTCGGGCGACGCCGGCGCACCGGCGTACGCCGACAACCCGGGCGAGGCCGGCGCGGAGCAGTTCGTCGGCTTCTGGACCGACACCCTCAACGACGCCACGACGAGCGGTGAGACCGACGAGCTGAAGTCGCTGGCGACCGACGAGTGCAAGGCGTGTGCGGACTTCGCCGGCCAGCTCGACGACATCTACGCCGCCGGCGGCCGGGTCGAGTCCGACGGCTGGACGGTCAACAAGATGGTGCCCGAGGCCGGGGCCTCCGACGACGAGGTCGGCCTGCTGGTCACCTTTGCCGTCGCCCCGCAGAAGGTCTACGAGTCCGAGGACGCCAAGGCCCAGGAGTTCGAGGGCGGCAACCAGGGCTTCCGCTTCCACCTGGTCCGCGAGGACGGCGCCTGGCAGGTGCAGGACCTGACACCTCGCTGATCCCGCGGGTCCCGCTGGCCACGGTCTGTCCACAGATCCTCGGTCGGGTCTGGTCTCTCGGCCCGGGAGGCTGGGTAGGTTCGAGACGTCCTGATCGGGTCGTCTTGGGGGTCGAGGATGCGCGTCCGTCTCGTGCGTCGTGCGCGTGGCACCGGCGCTGCTGGTGCTCACGGCCGGTGCGGGCTGTTCGTCGGACGCCGCTCCCGAGCCCGCTCCCCTGCCCTCCGAGGCAACGTCCTCGTCGAGCCCCAGTCCGAGTGCGAGCGCGACCCCGCCGGCGCTGCCGCCCGAGGCGGAGGGGACGTCCCCGAAGGCGGCCAAGGCCTTCGCCCGGCACTACGTCGCGATGCGTCAACTTACGCCATCCGACCGGGGGACACGCGTCCGCTGAGATCACTAGGCGCCAGACGATGTGAGTCGTGCAAGGCATTGCCGCAGGGATCGCTGATCTAGACCCGGAGGCGCACATCGAAGTCGAAGGGTGGCGAGTTCGGTCGTCGACACAGGTGAAGCCGCCGAGCGACCGGTTCCTCGTCGCGTCTGGACCTCGACGTCGCGACGACGTCGTTCGAGCAGGCGAAGGGAACCCGCGGATGCAGGAAAGCACTCGGGGGAAACGCTCGACGACCACTTGTAGGTCTCACGTGGCGCCTGGAGCAGGTTGTCAGATTGGAGCCGAGCTCATGATGGTGACTCACGGCCGATCGGTGTCTCGTTGCGCTGCATCGTCTGGTCTCACGCATGGCCAGCGACCGCAGCCGCCAACGACCTGCGACGGATCCGGCGGCGCCTCCGAGCAGGCTGCGTGGCTCGTAGGCATCGAGCGTGCAGCTGACGGCACCGGCGTCACTCCGTCCAGCCCGGCAACACGCGGGCAGCTCAGCTTCGACTCCGCCCTCGCCGACGTACGCACTGGGTGAGCGTGTGCGCCGCGGCCCCGAGCTCGTCCAGCGACCTCGCCGGGCCCGACCGACTGCGCAGCCGCCCGGGTGTGTCCCGACCCGGCTGGAGCGGATGTGGCGACTCTGGGGCACGCGAAGCGGGACTCGGCTGGGAGCCGCTCGGGACGCAGTGCTTCGGGCGGCCACCGGGGCCGGCGGACACCCCTGCCGCACCCACCATCGGCCCGGGGGACGTCCTCACCGCGCTGCGCCGGATCGGCCTCCCCGCCCTCGAGGCGCGGACCCAGCCCGAGGGCAAGACGCTGGTCAACTTCGAGACGATCTTCTACGCAGAGCCACGAGCCGTTCGCGCGCACGATCACCCTGCTCGGCCAACGCGTCAGCGTCGAGGCCACGCCGTCGACATACACCTGGCACCACGGCGACGGCAGCACCACCACCACTGATTCGCCGGGCGCGCGCTACCCCGCCAAGGACGTCGTCCACGAGTACCTCGACGCCCACACCACCGTGAGTCCGCGCGTCGACGTCACCTACACCGCGCGGTTCCGGGTCAACGACGGTCCGTGGCAGGACATCGACGAGACGGTCACGATCACCGGGCCGGGTGGCAGCCTGCGCGTCTCCGAGGCGACGGCGGTGCTGTCCGGCGACGTACGAGTAGGCTCGAGCAGCTCGACCACCCGCAGGCAACTCAGTGCTTGACCGGCAGCTCGGGGAGGTCGAGGCTTCGGGCCGTCCCCGCGGAGCAGCGTCGCGAACTTGCAGCCCCGGTCGGCGTTTGCACGACCGCCGAGCACCGAGAGCGCAACGGCGAAGGCCTGCTCGTCGTGCCGTGCGAACGGGCTCCACCCGTCCCAGAGCAGGATCACCCCGTTCTGGCTCCCGGGCGAGACCTCGGCCAGGGCGTCGGAGAGGGCGTCGAAGTTCACCGACAGGTCGTCCTCGAAGGCGAAGGCGGCGGAGGTCGCCTTCAGGAAGGACTGCTTGTCCTCGATGGTCCAGCCGTCGAGGTAGACGAACTTCCAGCCGGCATGCTCGACCGCGTGCTCGACGTCGGGCACGTGCGCGGCACTGTGCCACTGGTAGAGGTCGGGCTCGTTGTGGCCGGCGAGGAGTGCTGCGAGACCGCTCATCTGGTGAACCTCCGGAAGGGTCGCGGGATGGTTCCTTCGCACCCTAGTCCCGGCTCCGGCCGAGCAACAGACCTCAGCTGGATCGGGCGGCGAGCCCTCCGCCAGCGTGGCGTCAGAACGCCATCGACTGGGCACGGCGCTTGACCTCGGCGCCGCGGTTCTCCCGCAGCGCGTCGATCGGCCGGCCGGGCAGCGACTCGTCCTCGGTGAACAACCAGGCGATCGCCGCGCGGTCGTCATAGCCGCCGTCGTGCAGCACGGTCAGCAACCCGGGCACACCTTTGACGACCAGGCCGTCCATGATCATCGCGGCCGGGACCTTCTGGCCCTCGCCCGGCACGGGTACGACGCCGGCAAGCTGGTGCTCGCGGATCAGCTGGCGCACCTTGCTGACGCTCACGTGCAACGCCTCGGAGGCCTGGCTCCAGTCGAACCAGTCGCCCACGAGCTCGTGCAGGCCGTCGTTCGTGTCGGGCTCGTTCGTCGTACTCACGGCGACAACTGTGTCACGAGGTCTCGACAAGCTCGACCACCGGTGACCGCTCGACCACCGGTGACCGCTCGACCACCGGTGACCGCTCGACCACCCCGGCGAGCCGCGCAGGCTCTCCGTAGAGTGGCGCACGCACGCGGGCACCTGTCGGGCTGAGCCGGTCACCGCCTCGCCGTGCGTGAGAACCGCACCCGAGCCAGGAGCGTCAGCCATGCCCCGCAGAACGGCCGCGCTCGTTGCTGCCGTGATGGTGCTGTTCCTCGGCGGCGGCGACGTTGCCGGGAGTGGTCTCGACAAGCTCGACCACCGGGGACACGCTCGACCACCGGGGACCGCTCGACCACCCGGGACACCGGGGACGCCGACCACCGGGGACCGCTCGAGCACCCCGGGCCCGGCGGTGGATCCGAGCAGCCCGCTCGCGGCTCTCGACGGAGCCGACCGGCGGAGGGCGCTTGGGTCAGACGCCCTTCGAGCGCCGACGGATCGACGCGGCCGCGCGCCGGCGTCGACCTCGCCCCCCTCGTCGGCGAGGACGACCGGCCGAATGTGGTCGTGCTGATGATGGACGACATGCGCGACGACGACCTGCAGTTCATGCCCCACGTGAAGCGGCTCATCACCGACCAGGGGGTGCGCTTCACCAACATGTTCTCCCCGCACCCGCTGTGCTGCCCGGCCCGGGCGTCCTTCGTGTCCGGGCTCTACTCCCACAACCACGAGGTCTGGTCCCACAAGAAGCCCTACGGCCTCTCGGCGTTCGACGACAGCGAGACGTGTCCCGCGCTGGCTGCACGAGCAGGGCGGCTACGACACGAGCTTCCTGGGGAAGTACCTCAACGGCTACGGCCGGATGCCCACGCAGGACGGCGAGTCCTCGCTGCGCTACATCCCGCCCGGCTGGACCGACGGCGCGCCTCGGTGGACAACGTCCACGACGAGCCCGAGGCCAAGCACCTCCAGGGCGGCACCTACCAGTACTTCGACACCACGCTCAGCGACAACGGCGCGCTCGAGCCGCACCAGGGCGTCTACCAGACCACGCCTCTACGGCGACATCACCCAGGAGATGATCCGCCGCGAGGCGCGCTCGCCACGGCCGTTCTTCCTGCAGACCTCGTTCTCCACCCCGCACGGCGGGTCGCCTCGCGAGCAGGACGACCCGAAGGCCTACCTCCGCTCCGACGGCTGGCGGCAGACCTGGCAGAACCCTGCCCGTCCGCGCTACGCCAAGGGTCGCTTCGACCATCGGATCACCCGGCTCCCACCCGGACTGGATGAGCGAGGACGTGGCGGACAAGCCGATCTTCATCCGCGACCAGCCACCGCTGGTGCCCGAGGAGAGGGAGGCGATCCTCGAGGACTACCGGCAGCGCGTCGAAGCGATCTCGGTCGTCGACGACGAGGTCGCCAACATCATGGCGACCCTCGAGCGCAGTGGCGAGCTCGACAACACCTACGTCCTGTTCACCTCCGACAACGGCTTCTTCCTCGGGGAGCACCGCCGTCGCCAGGGCAAGATCCTGCCGTACGACCCGTCTCTGCGGGTGCCCCTGGTGATGCGTGGGCCGGGGATCCCGGCGGGCGAGGAGCGGCGTGACCCGTTCTTGATGATCGACTTCGCACCCACCATCCTCGAGGCCGCCGGGGTCACCACCGACCAGCCGCTCGACGGGGTGAGCATGCTCGAGGTCGCCCGCTCGGGGGACACCGGCTGGACCCGTCCGATCCTCACCGAGACCGGGCCTCGCTCGCTCATCGACGAGTACGACATCGAGGACGGCGAGCTCGTCCCGCTCGAGCCGCTCGAGCGGGAGCAGGGCCCCTCGTCGATCCGCTTCTCCCAGGGCGTGCGCACCGGTCGCTATCTCTACGTCGAGCACGCGAGCCTCGACAAGGAGCTCTACGACCTGCGCCGCGACCCCCGGCAGCTCGTCAACGTCGTCGACCGCCCTCGCTACGACGACCTCGTGGCAACTCTGGCGGCCGAGCTGGAGCGGCTGCGCGAGTGCGTCGGGGCGGAGTGCTCCGCGCCGCTGCCCCTCGAGCTGCAGACCGATGACCCGGAGCCCCCGACCACGTTCGATCCCGCGGGATCGGCGCTGCGGCTGCTGCCCTGACCGCTGGCACTTGACGCCATCGCGCACCATCAGCCACTGTCATTCCACTGCGCCACACGGAGCACACCAGTTACGCTCCGTCAAGCCGCCACGCCGTCGATTCGAGGAGAGAAGTCCGTGTCTTCCCCCGCGCCCCGATGGTCGCGCCGGTTCGCCACCGCGATGACCCTGGCCGGGCTGCTGCTCGTCGGCATACCCGCGGCGTACGACGTCACCACCAGCCAGCCCGCCGACGCCGCGCTGGCACCGGCCAGCCACCGCGTCGAGCACCCGAACCGCAAGATCAAGAAGTACCGGGTCAAGCCCGGTGACACCGCCGCCGGGATCGCCACCCGCTACCACGCCTGGACCGCGCAGCTGATCGCGATCAACCACGCCTCGATGTTCCACCCCGGTCAGGTGATCCGGATCCCGGTCGTGGTCGAGGCGATGCGCGCCTGCCGGATCCATCGGCACCACCACACGCACTTCCGGACCGGTCCCGACCACGGTCACCAGCACAAGAAGAGTGCCAAGCCCGTCAAGGCGAAGCCCGAGCCGGCCAGCAAGCCGGTCAAGAAGCCAGTGAAGAAGCCCGCCACGAAGCCGGTCCAAGAAGCCGAGGGCCACCACCCCGAAACGCACGCATCGGCATCCTGACCAGGGGTGGGTCCACCCGCACGCGAGCCGGGCGGAGGTGCGTCGGATGATCCTCAAGCGCGCCCACGCCCACGGGGTGAACCCCGACCTCGCGCTGGCGATCGCCTGGCAGGAGTCGGGCTGGCAACAGAAGCAGGTCTCCTCCGCCGGCGCGCTGGGCGTCATGCAGGTGATGCCGGGCACCGGGCAGTGGATGTCGGACTACGTCGGCCGCAAGCTCAACCTGCGCAACCTGCACGACAACATCACCGCCGGGGTGGTGCTGATCAAGGTGCTCCGGGAGCAGGCAGGACCGCGCTATGCCGTGGCCGGCTACTACCAGGGGCTCGGCGGCGTCCGGAAGTACGGCATGTACGACTCCACCAAGCTCTACCTGGCCAACGTGCTCGCCCTGAAGAACCGCATCACGCGCGGGTGGAATCCGGCCTGAGCGTTCTCCCGCCACGCCGGAACCCTCCCGAGGTGGGCGGTGCCGCACCGCCACGCCTAAAATCAACCTTCGAGGCCTGCGCTTCCCCCATCCGCCGGCCGCTCTCTGGAGGCTCGACGTGGACAGGACCGCAGCGGACCCGCTGATCGGGCGTGTCCTCGAGGGCCGCTACCGCGTCGGACCCAAGGTCGCGCGCGGCGGGATGGCGACCGTCTACGAGGCGGTCGACCTGCGCCTGGACCGGGTCTGCGCGGTCAAGGTGATGCACTCCGGCCTCGGCGACGACCACGACTTCGCAGCCCGCTTCGTGCGCGAGGCCCGCAGCGCGGCCCGGCTCTCCCACCCGAACGTCGTGGGGGTCTTCGACCAGGGAGACGACGCCGGCACCTTGTTCCTGGCGATGGAGTACATCCCCGGCCACACCCTGCGCGACGTGATCCGCAAGGAAGCCCCGATGGCGCCGGCCAAGGCGCTCACCTTGATCGAGCCGGTCCTCTCCGCGCTGGCCGCCGCCCACCAGGCCGGACTGATCCACCGCGACGTCAAGCCGGAGAACGTGCTGATCGCCGACGACGGCCGGGTCAAGGTCGCCGACTTCGGCCTCGCCCGCGCGGTCAGCGCCGAGACCCAGCACACCGCGACCGGTGGGGTGCTCATCGGCACCGTGTCCTACCTGGCACCCGAGCTGGTCGTCGACGGCAAGTCCGACGCGCGCGCCGACGTCTACGCCGCGGGTGTCCTGATCTACGAGCTGCTCACCGGGCGCAAGCCCCACGAGGGCGACTCGCCGATCCAGGTCGCCTACAAGCACGTCCACGAGGACGTGCCGCCGCCCTCCAACCTGGTGCCCGGCATCCCGGCGTACGTCGACGCGCTGGTCGCCCGCGCCACCGCCCGCGACCGGGAGCTGCGCCCGGCCGACGCCCGGGTGCTGCTGCACCAGGTGCGACGCGTGCACGGCGCCCTCGACCACGGCGTCCGTGACGACCCCGAGCTCACCTCCGACCTCACACCGACCGTGCCGGTGCGACGCGACCTCGACGACATCGACTACGTCAACGAGGACGACGCGCCCACGATCCTCTCCCCAAGCCAGGTCGCCCGCGCCGCCGAGGTCGGGGGGATGTCCGAGGTGATCCGGCTGGGCGACGAGGCCAGCGGCACCAGCGTGATCGGCAAGCTTCCCGCCGCCCGCCCGGCCCCCGGGGCCGCTCCCGCCCGCGTCGCGGCACGACCCGTCGCCCGGCAGCGCCCGCGTCGCTCGAAGCGAGGCCCGATCCTGCTCACGGTCGTGCTGCTGCTCGCCGTGGCGGCGGGGGTCGGCGGCTGGTGGTTCGGAGCCGGGCGCTACACCACCACCCCCGGCGTGGTGGACCTCACCGCCGCCCAGGCGCGCACCCAGATCGAGGCTGCCGGGCTGACCTATCGCGAGGGGGACGAACGCTTCTCCGAGACCATCGAGGCCGGCAACGTCATCACCAGCGACCCCGCCGGAGGCGAGCGCGTGCTCGACAACGGCACCGTGACGGTCTTCGTCTCCCTGGGTGCCGAACGCTACGAGGTGCCGACCTTGCGCGGGGTCACCCTCACCCAGGCCGAGGACGTGCTCGCCGAGCGGAACCTCCTCGTGGGCGACGTGACCCGCCGCTTCAACGAGCGGGTCGCGAAGGGTGCGGTGCTCTCGGCCGATCCCGAGCCCGGCACCGAGGTGCGCCGGGACTCGCCGGTCGACCTGGTCGTGAGCCGCGGCCCCAAGCCCATCGAGATCACCGACTTCACCGGCAAGAGCGCGGAGAAGGCGACGGCCCGCTTCACCGACCAGGGCCTCCTCGTGGACGCCTCGGAGGAGAACTCGGACACCGTCGGCGAGGGCAAGGTGATCTCCCAGTCGCCCGTGGACGGCACCTTGACCCGCGGTGACACCGTCGAGCTCACCGTGTCCAAGGGTCCGGTCCTCGTCGAGATCCCCGACCTCACCGCCAACGGCGTCGGCTCCGCCCGCGAGACCCTCGAAGGACTCGGCTTCGTCGTCGAGGAACAGCCCGGCCCCGGCTACCTCGGGCTCGGGTTCGTCCAGTCCGCCGATCCCGGCTTCGGCTCGAAGGCCCCCAAGGGCAGCACGGTCACCCTCTTCCTGGTCTGACGCCCCGGAGGCGTCCCTGCGGCGGCACCTACCGATATCGGTAGGCGGCGCGCCGCGGATCCCTCGCGCGCCACCTACCGATATCGGAGGATCGGACGTCGCCACCTAGGCTGTCGCCGTGCCGAAGTCCGACCCGCTGAGCCCGCCGTACGCCGACCTGCGCAACCCCGTCGGCACCCATGTCCAGGTGGGTGCCGGCCTGGTCAAGGGCGCGCTCGCCCACGCCGACCTGCTGGGCTGCGAGACGATCCAGGTCTTCGTGGGCAATCCGCGCGGCTGGGCGCACTCGGCCGGCGACCCGGCCGTCGACGCCGCCTTCCGGGCGGGCCTCGAGGCCCGCGGGATGCGGGCGTTCGTGCACGCCCCCTACCTGGTCAACCTCGGCTCCCCCACGCTCTCGACCTATCAGAAGTCCGTCGCCTCCGTGGCCCACAACCTGCGCCGGGCCGCCGAGATCGGCGCCGAGGGGGTCGTGGTGCACACCGGGTCGTTCGTGGAGCAGGGCGCCGAGCCGGGACGGTACGACGCCGCGATGCGGCAGGTGCGCGAAGGGCTGCTGCCGCTGCTCGACACCCTCGAGGCACCCGGCGCGCCGACGCTGCTGCTCGAGCCCACCGCCGGTCAGGGCCGTTCGCTCTGCGCCGGGGTCGACGACCTCGAGCCCTACCTCGCCGTGCTCGACGACCATCCTCGCGCGGGGATCTGCCTGGACACCTGCCACGTCTTCGCGGCCGGCGCTCCCCTCGACGAGCCCGGCGGCACCACCGCGACGCTCGACCGTCTCGTCGAGATCGGGGGGCCGGGTCGCCTCGGGCTGGTGCACGCCAACGACTCGATGGACGTGCGCGGCGCCTTCAAGGACCGGCACGAGCGGATCGGCGAGGGCCACATCGGGCAGGCGTCGTTCGAGGAGCTGCTCGCCCACGACGTCGCTGGACGGCGTACCCGTCATCCTGGAGACTCCCGGGTCCCGCGACGCCGGCGATCCCCAGATCGAGCTGCTCAAGAAGCTGCGGCCGTGAGGGGGCTGATCGAGCGCCGCACCTCCCTGGTCGCGGCGCTGGCTCTGCTCGGTGTCACCGCGGCCTGGGGCAGCACCTTCTTCTTGACCAAGGACCTGCTCGACCGGGTCCCGGTGCTGGACTTCCTGGCCGTCCGGTTCGCGATCGCGACCCTCGCCGTCGTCGTCCTGTTCCCGCGTGCGCTGTCCCGGCTCTCGGCGCGCAGCCGCCGCAGCGCGGTCATCCTCGGTGGGTTGTACGGCGTCGCGCAGATCCTGCAGACCGCCGGGCTCGCGCACACGCCGGCCAGCGTCTCCGGCTTCATCACCGGGCTCTACGTCGTGGCCACCCCGATCTTCGCCGCGGTCCTGCTGCACCAACGGATCGGCCGGCTCACCTGGGGGGCCGTCGCACTCGCCCTGGCCGGACTCGCCGTGCTGACTCTCAGCGGGGCGGGCGCCGGGTTGGGCATCGGCTACGGGGAGAGCCTGACGTTCGCCAGCGCCCTGCTCTACGCGCTGCACATCGTCGGCCTCGGCGCCTGGTCGACCAGCCACGAGGCGATGGGGATGACGATCATCCAGCTCGGCGTGATCACCATCATCTGCTTCGTCGCCACCGTCCCCGACGGGATCGTGCTGCCCGCCACCGGCGCCGACTGGCTCTCGGTCGTCTACATGGCTCTCGTGGCGGGCGCGCTCGCGATGGCGGCCCAGACCTGGGCGCAGGCCCACCTGCCGCCCACCCGGACGGCGATCATCATGAGCATGGAGCCGGTGTTCGCGGCCTTCTTCGCCGTGCTCCTCGGTGGGGAGTCGCTGACGGCGCGGATGCTGGTGGGCGGCTCGATGGTGCTCGCCGCGATGCTGGTCGTCGAGCTGGTCCCGCGCCGGAAGTTCGAGGCCGAGGTCACCCACATCTCCGTGTAGTGGGCCGGCATCGCCGCCCACGAAGGAACCTCGGCCCGCAACGCGACAGGCCCCCGAGCGAGGTGGTCCTCGCTCGGGGGCCTGCGTGCTCAGGCGACCTCAGGTCACTTGAACGTGACCTTGACCTGCAGCTCGTTGCCGCCGTCGGAGGTCTTCGCCACGGTCATCGACGTCCCCGAGCCCGCGACCTTGGTCGAGGCCCACGGGTTCTGCGAGGTCCAGTAGCGGTTGGCATCCGAGTCGTCGAAGGTCGCGATGCCCTTGGACGAAGGAACCGTCACGGGGTTGCCGTTGTGGTGCAGCGTCACCTCGTCGGTCGGCTCCTGACCGAACGTCGCGTCGAACGGCTGCCGACGGTTGCCGATCCGGTAGTTGTCCGCCGGGACGACGATCGGAGCAGGCCGCGCGTCGACGGGCAGGGCGAGCCCTCCGCCGGGGTGCGACGAGGTGTTGTTGTCGGTGTACTCGCCGTTGCTGAACCAGACGAGCATGCCGTTCTGGTAGGGGAACCGCTCGACCCAGTCCGGCCGGCTGTTGCCCCACCCGAAGTTGTACGGCCCGGTCTGCAGCGTCGCGTCGTAGCCGCTGTAGGTGCGGTTCTCCGCGAAGTACAGGTCCGAGACCTGACGGCTGGTGGTGCCGTCGATGATCTGCCAGCCACCGGCCGCCGTCCAGGCACCGGCCCCACCCTCGACGTCGTCGGTCGTGGTCTGACCGTCGACGGTGAGGGCGATGTCGTCGAGGAAGGCCTCGCTGCCGACGCCGCCGTCCGTCGCGAAACGGAAGCGGAACTGCACCGTCTGACCGGCGTAGGAGGACAGGTCCCAGGTGAGCTTGGTCCAGTCCAGGGCGGACTCCTCGTCGCCGTCGACACCGCCGTCGACCGGAGTGCCGACCTGGGTCCAGGTGCTGCCGCCGTTGGTCGAGACCTCGCCGTAGAGGTAGTCGTAGTCGATCTCGATGTCGCCGGCGACGAAGGCACTCATCTCGGCGGTGGACGCCCCGGCGAGGTCGGCCGTGCGCGTCAGCGGTGGCGGAGATGTCGTCACCGAAGCCTGACCACCACTCCGCGGAGCCGGAGTGCGGCTTCGTGCTGTGCTCGGTGGTGACGGTGCGCTCCGGCAGCGGCACGATCAGCGACTGCGCGGAGCCGTTGCGGGTGACCTTGTCCGCCGAGTTGAGCTTGACGGTGGTGTCCTTCCCGTAGGGGACGACCTTGTAGTCGAGCCAGCCGAGCTGGAGCTTCTCCCACGGGCCCATGTAGCCCGGCGTGGTGCCGATCGCGTCCTTGCCGCGGTTGAGCCAGGAGCCGCCGCTCATCAGGGTCCAGAAGGCGGTGCCGTTGTCGCCGCCCGCGGTGTCGTAGAGGTCGGGCAGGCCGAGGTCGTGGCCGAACTCGTGCGCGAAGACGCCGAGGCCGCCGTTCTCCGGCTCGGTGGTGTAGTCGCCGATCCAGATGCCGGTGTTGCCGATCTGGGTGCCGCCGGCCTTGTTGTAGCCCGGACCCGTCGCGCCGATGCCGTTGGAGTAGGCGTACCAGCGGTGCGACCAGATCGCGTCGGCGCCCTGGGCGCCGCCGCCGGCCTCCTCGCCCTCACCGGCGTGGATGGCCTGGAAGTGGTCGATGTAGCCGTCGGGCTCGTTGAAGTCGCCGTCGCCGTCGTAGTCGTAGCGGTCGACCTTGTCGAAGCCCTTGAGGTAGTCGACGATCTCGGCGTCGGTCTTGCCCTGCGCCTTCTGGTCGTCGTACCAGGCCTTGCCGGTGTCGCGGACGAACGGCCAGTACGTCGAGGACGAGCGAACTTGTTGGAGCCGTAGCGGGCCTCGTTGTAGGGCACCTCGACCCAGTCGGACACGTCGCCCTTGGCCAGGAACCGTGCCGTTGGACTGCTTGGTGTAGAAGTCCTTGAACGACTCACCCTCGCCGAACATCATGTCGAGGTAGTGCTCGCGGTTGAAGTCGGGCGACCAGTAGGTCGAGTTGTCGTCGGTCGCGCCACCGTCCCAGGTGCGGTCGGGCTCGGCGATCTGGTTGTGGGCCGGACCGGCGGTGCCGCCGGTGGCCGGGTTGATCTGGTCGCCGAACTCGACGAGGACGGTGAGGATGTCCTCCTCGCGGTTGACCGGGTAGTCGACGAACTTGCTCTTGCCCTTCTTCGACTTGACCTCGATGACGCGGTTGCCCTTGACCTTCTTCGTCGTCGCCTGGCCCTTGACCAGCTTGGTCACGGCGTCGCGGCGGACCTCGGCCGCGGCCTCGGCGAGCGGGTTGGGCAGGTTGTCGGGACGCGAGGCCGCAGCGGGATCACCGCTGCCCTGGGCCTGGGTCCCCTGAGCTAGTGCCGGGGTGGAGAGGCCGGTGAGGACGAGAGCCCCCACGGCCAATCCCGAGACAGCACTCCACTGGCGCTTGTTCACGTGTCTCCTCCTATCGAGGCGTCGGGATCCCGACGCCTCGCGTATGACAACACGGATCACCGACAATTCGAACGCCTCGAAGGTCACGAACAGGAGAAAAGTGCTCCTCCGGTGCTCGTCGCGACAAGAACTGCAAAGACTCGATAAAGATCGCTCGCCGGACCCTTTACTTCCGCGGCCGCGGCGGGTTATAGGGACCCACGAGCCGGAGGCCGGGAGACGGGAGCCGGGACTCGGGCGCGAAAATCGCTTCCCGAGCCCGTCCTGGGGTGCTCCACGATGACGCCATGACCCGACCGGAGATCCTCCCCTTCGGCGAGGAGCACCTGCCCGACGCCGGACGGCTGCTCGCCGCGCGACACCGGCGGCACCGCACCGACCAGCCGACCCTGGCCGCGAGATTCGACGATCCTGCCTCGACCCAGCCAGAGGTCGCCCGCGCCTGGGGTCTCGAGGGCGCCTCTGGTGCCGTCGCGGTCCGTGACGGGACGGTCGTCGGCTTCCTCCTGGGAGCGCCGTCCTCGGCGGCCGTGTGGGGGCCGAGTCTCTGGGTCGAGTCGGCGGGCCAGGCACTGGCCGACGGGAGGACGCCGAGACGATGCGCGACCTCTTCGCGGCCGCCGCCACCCGCTGGGTCGACGAGGGGCGGACGGCCCACTACGTCGTCGTCCCCGCCACCGACGGACCCCTCCTGAGCGCCTGGCACCGCCTCGGCTTCGGGCACCAGCAGGCACACGCCGTACGACCACCCCTCGGGACGCCGCCCGCCCTCCCCGACGGGCTCCTCGTGCGCCGGGCCGAGCGCTCAGACATCCCGGTGCTGGCCGAGCTCGACGTGACGCTCCCCCGTCACCAGGGACTCGCGCCGTGCTTCTCGGCCGGCGACACCACCTCCGTCGAGGAGGCGCTCCAGGAGTGGGAGGAGGACTTCGAGGACCCCGACTACACGACGTTCGTCACCGTGCACGACGGCCGGGTGGTCGGTTCGGCCGTGGGCTGCTCCCTGACCAAGTCGTCGGCCAACGCGGGCCTGATGCGACCCGATGATGCGGGATTCCTCGGCTTCGCGGCGGTGCTGCCGCAGGCACGCGGCCTCGGCGCCGGCCGTGCGCTGGGCGAGGCGGTGCTGGCCTGGGCAGGCTCCGCCGGGTACGCCGTCGTGCAGACCGACTGGCGGGTGACCAACCTGCTCTCCTCGCGCGCGTGGGCGGCTCTCGGCTTCAGCACCGACGTTCTACCGGTTGCACCGGACGATCGGCTTCTGAGGCCGCCACGCGACCCCCTGGCGACCGGGGCTGTCCGGATCGTGGGCCGTCCGTCCACGTCGTGGCATCGGCGGGTACCGTCCTCCTGTGCGCAACGACACGTATTTCTTCGGCTACCGACCCGGGGCACCCGGTCCGGCAGCCGGCTAACCGCTGCCTCGCAACACTCACCGCCGACGCCCCTGACCACCAGGGGCGTTTTGCATGCCAGGCCCCGACGACGTGGTCACCCGGCGCTCGGCTCCCGCACCACAGGAGCACTCACGAAAGGGACCACCCCATGGTCGTCGTCATGTCACCAGATGCCACCGAGGCCGACGTCGCGCACGTCGTCGAGCGGGTCGAGAGCGTCGGCGGTGAGGCGTTCGTCAGCAAGGGCGTCGTCCGCACGATCATCGGCCTGGTCGGCGACATCGACTCCTTCCACGGCCTCAACCTGCGCGGCCTGCGCGGCGTCGCGGACGTGCACCGGATCTCCGACCCCTACAAGCTGGTCAGCCGCCAGCACCATGCGGAGCGCAGCACGGTCTGGGTCGGCGGCGTGCCCATCGGCCCGGACTCCTTCACCTTCATCGCCGGTCCCTGCGCCGTCGAGTCGGCTCAGCAGACCCTCGAGGCGGCCGAGATGGCCAAGGCCGCCGGCGCCACGTTGATGCGCGGCGGTGCCTACAAGCCGCGGACGTCGCCGTACGCCTTCCAGGGTCTCGGCGAGGAGGGCCTGGAGATCCTGGCGGCCGTCCGCGAGACGACCGGTCTCCCGGTCGTCACCGAGGTGGTCGACGCCCGCGACGTGCCCGTGGTCGCCGAGTACGCCGACATGCTCCAGATCGGCACCCGCAACGCCGCCAACTTCGGGCTGCTCCAGGCGGTCGGCGAGTCCGGCAAGCCGGTGCTGCTCAAGCGCGGCATGACCGCGACGATCGAGGAGTGGCTGATGGCGGCGGAGTACATCGCCCAGCGGGGCAACCTCGACGTGGTGCTCTGCGAGCGCGGCATCCGCACCTTCGAGCCGAGCACGCGCAACACCCTGGACATCTCGGCGGTCCCCGTGGTGCAGGCGACCAGTCACCTGCCGATCATCGTCGACCCGTCGCACGCGGCCGGCCGCAAGGACCTCGTCGTCCCGCTCTCCCGCGCCGCCATCGCCGTCGGAGCCGACGGTGTCATCGTCGACGTGCACCCCGACCCCGAGACCGCGCTCTGCGACGGTCCGCAGGCGCTGCTCGGCAACGACTTGCGAGCGCTCGCCCAGGCGGTGCGGCAGCTGCCGCCCGTGGTGGGCCGCGTCGACGCGAGCGCCCTGGCCAGGTGAGGAACGGGCCGGGCCGATGACCCTCAGGCCGGCTCGGCGTCCTCGATCACCCGCTGGGCCAGCTGGAGGTGCAGCGTGCGCAGCCGGTCGGCCTGGTCCTCGGCGCGAGCGATCAGCACCTCGAGCTCCTCGCGGGTGATCCGGTCGTCGTGGGCAGCGACCGTCCGCAGCATCTCCCAGCCGGCGGACTTGCCGCAGACGGCGACCCGGAGCGCCTCGAGCTCGACCAGGTCCGACACCGGCGAGCGACGGACCACGAAGCCGTTGGGCTTCAGCCTGCCGACCCGCTCTCCCAGCTTGCCCAGCAGCGTCATCGGGTGGTTGACCCGGACGTCAAGACGGTGCATCAGCCCGAGCAGGGCCGACCGGTCCTGCTCGACCTCCGCCGCCAGCCGGTCGACCTCGTCGCCGAGGGGGGTGCCGGCATGCCCGCGGGCGACCCTGCGGAACAGGTCGACCCCGCCGGCGGCGGCGGTCAGGTGGTTGTTCAGGTAGATGCCGAGCAGGCGAGACAGATCCATGCCACCTCGGTACCCAGCACGGACGGACCTACGCCGTCACGAGGTCTGCCAGCACCTTGGCCGCGCTCTCGGCCTGGTCGCGGCTCACACCGAGGTGCGTGACCAGCCTGATCGTGCCCGGACCGAGGGCGGAGATGAGCACGTCGTGCCTTCGGGCCGCACCGACCACCGCTGCCGCGTCCGGTACGTCTGCGACCACGATGTTGGTGTCCACGCTCGCTGGGTCCACTCCACACGCCTGGGCCAGCAGGCGCGCATGTGCGTGGTCCTCGGCCAGGCGCTCGACGTGGTGGTCCAGCGCGTGCAAACCCGCCGCCGCCAGCACCCCGACCTGGCGCATCCCTCCACCGAGGCGCTTCCGCCAGATCCGCGCCTCCTCGATCATGGCGGCGCCCCCGATCACCAACGAGCCGATCGGTGCACCCAGCCCCTTGCTCAGGCACACCGCGAGGACGTCGGCGCACTCGCCGTACTCCACCAGCGGTACGCCGGCGGCGACGTGGGCGTTCCAGATCCGGGCGCCGTCGAGGTGGACTCCGACACCGACCTCGCCGGCGAACGCCCGAACCGCGCGCATCTCCTCCAGCTCCAGCACCGTGCCACCCCCGAAGTTGTGGGTGTTCTCGATCGAGATCGCCCGGGTCGGCACGAAGAAGGGCCCCATGTCGGGTGCGAACAGGGCGCGGATGGCGTCCAGGTCGACTGCACCCCGCTCACCGGTCCAGGTGCGCATCGTGACCCCGAAGAAGGCGCCGTGCGCGCCGAGCTCCGCCCGCGCGATGTGCGCCGAGGACTCGCAGAGCACCTCCTGGCCCGGGGCGACCAGGGACCGGACGGCCAGCAGGTTGGCCATCGACCCGGTCGGCGTGAACAGGGCAGCCTCCTTGCCGAACAGGCCGGCGACCCGCTCCTCGAGGGCGCGGACCGTGGGGTCCTCGCCGTAGACGTCGTCGCCGACCTCGGCGCGGGCCATCGCCTGCCGCATCGCCTCGGTGGGCCGGGTGACGGTGTCGCTGCGCAGGTCGATCGGGGCGTGGCTCATGGTCCAGAGCCTAGGTACTGGCCGGGCACTGCTCGCGGCCGACCGGCGGCCCGTTGCGCGGATCGGGCGTGATCGTCACCGTCGTCGGCGACGCACACGCCGGTGACGTCGGGGCGGGCGAGTGCGTCGGTGACGGTGACGGCAAGGACGACTCGACCGGCACCACGTGGGGGGAGACCGGACGGAAGGTCCGACGCCCCTCGCGCACCGACGGCTCCGGCTCCGCCTCGGCCACCGGACCTCCGTAGTGCTGGGTCCAGGTGCCGTCGGGAGCGCGGAGCAGCAGGTCGGCGCCGGTGACGGCGACTGCGACACGCGCCCCCTCCGGAGAGTCCAGCACCGAGAGGTAGCGGGCGCGGACCACCGTGGTCTCGCCGCAGGTCTCCCCGACACTCTCCTGCACCGAGCGGAGCTGCTGCTCGGTCATCGCGTAGTCGATCGTCCAGGTCCTGCCACCGTCGCTGCTCGCCTCGACGACGGGCCCGATGTCCGGCGACGACGAGGATGACAGGTCGAGGGGGATCCGCCAGCACCGACCCCCGGAGCGGTCGCACGCCGCCGCCACCGGCCGACCGTTGTCGAGCAGCCGTGCCTCCTCCCCCTGCGTCAACGGACGCATCGTGCCGTCGCGATCGACGGAGAGCCTTCCGGAGAAGTTGCCTGCCAGCACGAACCGGGCCTCCCGCCCCGCCACCTGGTCGTCCCACTGCCCGTTGATGACCGTGACCGTCGAGTTGGCGTCGCCGGGTCCGTAGCAGGGGCTCGTGGCGGCCACTGACACGAGCATCAGCGGCAGCACCAGGGCGCCGGCCGCGACGGACATCCGCGCCCGCCTGTCCCCCGGTGTCTGCGCTGCCGTTCGTCTGAGCACGAGGGCTGCGACCAGCAGGGCGGGGAGCGCGAGCAGGTCGGTCGGATCGCGCAGCACCAGGCTCGGGCCCCACACCCAGGTCCACGCAGCGCTCGCCGCGCCCGCGCCCAGCACGGTCGTCTTCACCCAGGTGAATCCCACTGCGGTGAGTGCGAGCGCAACGTTCGGCGCTCCTGGCACGCGCAGGACGGCGAGCGCGAGTGTCAACAGCACCGGCGCGACGACCAGGCCGGCGACGTCGCTCAGCTTGCCGGTCACGAACGAGGGCCACGCCACCTTGAGCACGTGGTCGTTGAGCACCAGCACGACCACGGCTCCGAGCGTGAGCGGCGCCGCCAGTGCCTGCAACGCCGTCCGGACGCCGTACCGGTCCCCCGTCATGGGGACGAGTGTGGATCAACCTCCGCCGCGATGGGTCACGAATCCGCCACGGCACCGTCACGAGTGGGCCGCCCGGGGAGCTCCTCAGTCGGTCGCGACCTGCACGGATCGAAGCATCTCGGCAACCAGGAAGGCGAGCTCGAGAGACTGCACCCGGTTGAGCCGCGGGTCGCACGCCGACTCGTAGCGGTTGTGCAGGTCGCCCTCGAGGAGTGCCTCGCCCCCGCCGACGCACTCGGTGACGTCGTCGCCGGTGAGCTCGACATGGACGCCACCGGGCCAGGTGCCCAGCGAGCGGTGCACGTCGAAGAAGCCCTGCACCTCGGAGATGACGTCGTCGAAGCGCCGGGTCTTGTAGCCCGAGGAGGCCTCGAAGGTGTTGCCGTGCATCGGGTCGCAGACCCAGGCCACGCTCACCCCGGCGGCGTGCACCTTCTCCACGAGGTTGGGGAGCGCGTCGCGGATGCGGCCCGCACCCATCCGGGTGACGAAGGTGAGCCGGCCGGCGACGTTGTCGGGGTTGAGCTTGGCGGCGAGGGCCAGGGCGTCGTCCGGCGACGTCGTCGGGCCGAGCTTGACCCCGATCGGGTTGCGGATGCGCGAGAGCAGCTCGACGTGGGCCCCGTCGAGCTGTCGGGTGCGCTCCCCGATCCAGAGGAAGTGCGCGGAGACGTCGTACGGCGCCTGGGTGCGCGAGTCGATCCGGGTGAGCGCGTGCTCGTACTCGAGCAGCAGCGCCTCGTGGCTGGAGTGGAAGTCGACCCGGTGGAACTCGTCGGGGTCGGCCCCGATCGCCTCCATGAAGGTGAGCGCGCGGTCGATCTCGGCGGCAAGACGCTCATAGCGCTTGCCGACCGGCGACTCCCGGACGAAGTCGGTGTTCCAGGTGTGCACCTGTCGCAGGTCGGCGTAGCCGCCGGTGACGAAGGCGCGCACCAGGTTGAGAGTGGCCGCCGAGGAGTTGTAGACGTCCACGAGCCGCTGCGGGTCGGGGATCCGGGACTCCTCGGTGAAGTCGAAGCCGTTGACCGCGTCACCCCGGTAGGCCGGCAGGGTCACGCCCTCGCGGGTCTCGTTGTCCGAGGAGCGCGGTTTGGCGTACTGCCCCGCGATGCGACCCAGCTTCACCACCGGCACCGAGGCGGCGTAGGTCAGCACGACCGCCATCTGCAGCAGCACCCGCAGCTTGTTGCGCACGTTGTCGGCGGTCACGCCGTCGAAGGTCTCCGCGCAGTCCCCACCCTGGAGCAGGAACGCCTCGCCACGGGCGACGGCGGCCAGCTTGTCGGTCAGCTCGTCACACTCCCCGGCGAAGACCAGGGGCGGGACGCCGCGCAGGCGCCGCACGGCAGCATCGACGGCGCCCGCGTCGGGCCACGTGGGCTGCTGGGCGGCGCCGAGCGCGCGCAACGTGTCGAGGTCGGGGATCGGCTGACTCACCGCTCCAGACTACGTCGTGGCGGGCTTGCCGGGATCCGCGCCCGTGCCCGCCGAGACCTCAGAGGCCGGGCCCGCTGAGCGTGGCGGAGAGCTCGGCGGGGGTGGAGTCCGCCACGCCACTGGCGTCGACGGCGCGGACGGCGAGAGTGTGCCGCCCCGGGCTGAGGCCGGTGAAGGTGGCAACCGGTCCGCAGGGGGCGTAGGCCGCCCCGTCGAGGCTGCACTCGAACGAGGTCACCTGGTCCGAGGACAGCACGACCGTCCAGACGCCGGCTGCGGCCACGTCGGTGACCGCGAAGGTCTCGGGTCCTGGCGGGGGCGTGGGGGCCGAGGCGGTGCTGGGCGACTCGCTCGCAGGCGGTGCGGTGCTCCGGGGCGCCGCGGTGGTCGGCGACGACGCGTCGCTGGGCTCGGCGCCGGTGCTCGTCCCGCCCGGCGAGGGCGCCGACCCGGCCTCCGACGGGGCGGGCCGGGTGGACGCCCGGGCGGACGTCGAGCCCTGCCCGGGCGGCGTGCCGGTGTTCTCTGCGGCCGCCGAGACGGGTGCGGAGGGGTGGGTCCGGGCCTGGCCGCGACTGGTCCCGGCGTTGCTGCGCTGGGCGGCGATCGACTCGATCGTCGCGGCGTCCGGGTAGGTCGTGCCGCCGTGGGGTTGGGTGGCGGGGGCGGCGTCGAGGCCGGTCTCCGGGCCGCCGCCGGTGCCGCCCAGGACGAGGAGTCCGGCACCCGTGGAGGCGCCGAGAAGGACGACCGCACCGGTGGCGACGCCCCGCCGGGGTGAGGCCGCACCGATCACACGGGAGAGCGGTGTGGGGGCACGATGGCGCATGGTGACTCCGAGACGTCGTGGCCAGGAACTCCCCCGTGCATCCGGGGAGGATGCGTTCGGAGACTAGCAACGCCCCCGCTACCCCGCCAAAGCGTGCGCGTTCCGGGTCACAGTCGGGTGCCGTGTGCGGGCGGAGATGTTGCCGCGATTCCGCCACGTCGGTCTGGCTGCTGCTCTACCCTCCCGGAATGGGATTGTTCGACCGCTTCCGCGCGCCCGCGGAGACCCCCTGGACGCCGCCCCTGCCAGGGATGTGCACCTGCGAGGAGCACGTGGAGAACCTCACCGACCTCGCGATCCCCTTCGCCTGGCACATGGAGGAGGACGGCTCGATGACGGTCGGGGACCTCCTCGGCTGTGGCGCGCTGGACACCGCCCGCGCCGCTCCCGAGGACACCCACCGGACGCTGGCGCACAGCGGCCAGCGACTCGGACCCTTCCAGTGGTCGCTCTGGCTCGGCGACGAGGGTCGTGCGCTCTACGACGACGACGCCGCGGTTCCGCTCGACGACGTGCTGTGGGCGCAGCCGGGGATCGAGCGCGTGTCCTGGGAGGACCGTGAGGTGTTCCTGGTGGGTGCGGCCACGATGTGCCCGAGCGGGGTGAGCGCCGCGATGGTGCGTGCCCTGGACAACCCCCGCGTCCGGCTCACCGCCGACGACTGACCCGGACCCTGCTCAGCGCTGGAGGTCCTCCGGGTCGCGGAACCCGGTCTTCTGCGCCCGGATGCCGCGGTTGGTGAACCAGGTCAGTGCCCACAGCACGATGCCGATCGCGAGCAGTCCGGCCGCGATCTCGTACTGCACCCAGTCCTCGCGGTCGCGCGCCCACGGACCGGTCAGGAAGGCACAGCCCACCGCACCGATCACCGGGATCGCGGTGGGCGCGGTGAAGGACGAGGTCACCGAGGTGTCCCTGCGCAGCACCAGGCAGGCGACGTTGACGATCGTGAAGACCACGAGCAGCAGCAGCCCCGTCGTGCCGGCCAGCGCCTCGACGATCGAGCTCTCCGCCTTCAACGTGACCACCAGGATCAGACCGAGTGCGAGCACGGTGGTGAAGGCGATGCCCGCCCACGGCGTACGTCGACCGGGGAGCACCTTGGCGAGCGAGCGCGGCAGCACGTCCTGCCGGGCCATGCCGTAGATCAGCCGGCTCGCCATCAGCATGTTGATCAAGGCCGTGTTGGCCACCGCGAAGACGGTGAGGAACGGGAAGATCGCCCCCACGGGGAGGCCGGGCGCACCCGACTTGACCACCTCGAGCAGGATGCCCGTCTCGCCCTCGAAGTTCTGGATGTCGCCGATGGGCAGCACCATCACCACGGACACGGCGACGAGCATGTAGATCACGACGGCGATGCCGAGGCCGGTCAGCATCGCGCGGGGGAAGATCCTGGTCGGCTCGTGGCACTCCTCGACCATGTTGACCGAGTCCTCGAAGCCGACCATCGAGAAGAACGCGATCGCAGTCGCCACGGTGACTGCGGCGAACATGCCGCGGTCGCTGGCGTTCTCGAACACCGCGATCCTGCTCACGTCGACGCCGTTGGTGGCCATCGCGTAGAAGCCGATCAGGATCACGATCGCCAGCGCCGCGATCTCCACCAGGGTCAGCACGACGTTGAACTTCACGCTCTCGCCGACGCCGCGCAGGTTGATGCCGGCCAGCAGCAGCATGAAGGCCAGCGCGACCACGAGCGTGGCACCCGTCGAGGTCGGCACGCCGCCGACGGTGCCGTCGAGGCCGGCGAGCAGGTTGGCCGCGAGCAGGTTGGACGACGTCGAGGCGCTGGTGATGCCGGAGCAGACCACGGTGAAGGCGACCAGGAAGGTCACGAAGTGCAACCCGAATGCCTTGTGGGTGTAGAGGGCGGCGCCGGCCGCGTGGGGGTACTTGGTGACCAGCTCGATGTAGGAGAACGCGGTCAAGGTGGCGACGCCGAACGCGACCAGGAACGGCAACCAGGCCATGCCCCCGACCTCGCCGGCGATGTCGCCGGTGACCGCATAGACGCCGGCGCCCAGGATGTCGCCGACGATGAAGAGCAGCAGCAGCTTGGGCCCCATCACCCGCTTGAGCTCGGGTTGGTCGTTCCCGGTCTGCATCGTCTCGGCCTCGGCGGTCATGGGAGCCCCCTTCGGCCCGCCCCCGGTGGACGAGCCCTCTCGTGCCCACCTTCTTCCCAAGATCACGCCATGCCAAGCACCTCAGGTCGGCGCGTCGTCCTCACGTGACCGGTCAGGGGCGTCGGTGCAGGAGCAGCGGCAGCACCGCGGTCGCGCCGGCGCGACGAAGGGCCGCCGCGGCGACCGTGACCGGCCACAGCGACGAGGTCGCGTCGACGAGCAGCAGGACGGCCCTTCCCTCGACCTCGGCCGGCAGCGTGTCGGGGGTGAGGGCGTCCCGCCAGAACGCCGCCTCGTCGGCTGAGCTGGTCTCGCGGTCGGGCACCCGGCCCGGTGCGGGCATCGAGGCCCGGTCGAGGCGTCCTCGGGCGGCGACGTGGTCGGCGACCGAGGCGGTCATCACCGGGAAGCCCGCCGCCGGCAGGTCGACGACGACCTCGGGACGCTGCGACCAGGTGTCCTTCCAGCCGGCGAGCAGCCGCACACAGGCCTCTCCCACCTCGTCGGGGGCGGGCGCGTCGCGCGCGAACAAGGTGGCGATCGTCTCCCGCCACTCAGGGGCGTCGGCGTGGACGAGGGTGCGGCCGTGCTCGTGGGCGTCCTCCGGGGCGATCCGGCCGCGGGTGCCGAACGCGCCCCCCGGCCACATCTTGCGCGGCTCGAGCACGTGCACCTGGCCGCGCAGCAGCGCGGTCACGGCGGTGAGCGTCTCTGCGGTGGGCGCCCCCTCGAGCGCGTCGGGTAGCCGGCCGCGGCAGACCGAGCAGCGGCCGCAGGGCTCGGCGTGCGGATCGTCGAGCGACGCCTGGAGCAGCTCCATCAGGCAGCGCTCGCCGCGGGTGTAGGCACGCATGATGTCGGCCTCGCGACGACGCACGGCGATGACGCCGTCGTAGTGCTCCGCGTCGTACTCCCACTCGACGCCGGTGGCTGCCCAGCCGGCCTCGACGCGCTCGACCACACCGTCGACGGCGAGCTGCTTGAGCATCAGCTCGACGCGGCCACGGCGTACCCCGGACTGGGCCTCGACCGCGGCCACGCTGACCGGCTCGGTGGAGAGCACGGCCAGCACCCGGGCGACCTGGTCGGGCTTGGGGATCGTCGCGGTGGCGAAGTAGTCCCACACGCCCGCATCGGCCTCGGAGGGAAGCAGCACCGCGTGGGCGTGGTCGATGGCCCGCCCGGCACGGCCGACCTGCTGGTAGTAGGACACCGGCGAGGGAGGGGCGCCCACGTGGATGACGAACCCGAGGTCGGGCTTGTCGTAGCCCATGCCGAGCGCGGAGGTGGCGATGAGTGCCTTGAGACGGTTGTCGCGCAGGGCGTCCTCGAGCTCGTGACGCACCGACGGCTCGAGCTGGCCGGTGTAGGCGGCGACCTGCACGTCACGGCCGTGCACCTCGGCCACCGCGGCAGCGAGCCGCTCGGCGTCGGCGACGGTGAGGGTGTAGACGATCCCGGAGCCGCTGAGCCTGGGCAGGTGGTCCACGACCCACGCGTAGCGATCGAGCGGGGTGAGGTGGTCGACCACCGAGAGCTCGAGGCTGGCTCGGGCGAGCTGGCCGCGGAGCACCAGGGTCGTGCCGTCACCGAGCTGACCCGCGACGTCGTCGGTGACCCGCTGGTTGGCCGTCGCCGTCGTCGCGAGCACGGGTGTCTCGGGGTTGAGCCGCTGGAGCACGTCGGAGACGCGGCGGTAGTCGGGCCGGAAGTCGTGGCCCCAGTCGGAGACCGCGTGCGCCTCGTCGATGACGACGAGTCCGAGGCGCCCGGCCAGGGCGTCGAGGACCCGCCGACCGAAGCCCGGGTTGGCCAGCCGCTCCGGCGAGACGAGGAGGACGTCGATCTCACCGTCGAGCAGGCCGCGCTCGATGGCCGACCAGTCGTCGAAGTTGGAGGAGTTGAGGGTGGCAGCGCTGAGCCCGGCGCGGGCCGCGGCCGCCACCTGGTCGCGCATCAGGCTCAACAGCGGCGAGACGACCAGGGTCGGCCCGGCGCCTTCGCTGCGCCGGATCGCCGTGGCGGCCCAGTAGACCGCGGACTTGCCCCAGCCGGTCGCCTGCACGACCAGCACCCTGGCGGCCGGCTCGCACAGCGCCGAGACAGCGGTGGCCTGGTCCTCGCGCAACGTGGCGTCGGGCCCGGCCATCGCCTCGATCACCCTCTGGGCGATGGCGGCCCTGGGCTCGGCCAGCGTGGGGGTGCTCATGGGGGTCACGCTACGGACCGGGGCCGACAGCGGGTGCGCCGCGTCCACAGGCCCGCTCTGCGCGCCGCCGGCCACACCTGACATGGTGGGGCGCGTGCGTCTGGCCACGTTCAACATCCTCAGCGGTCGGAGGGTGGGTGAGCGACGTGCGGACCTCGAGCGGTACGCCGCCGCGATCGGCTCGCTCGACGCGGACGTCCTCGCGCTCCAGGAGGTCGACCGCGGCCAGGAGCGCTCCCAGCGCGCCGACCTGACCGCGCTGGCCGCGGAGGCGATGCGTGCGACGCATCATCGCTTCGTGCCGGCGCTGGTCGGCACCCCCGGCGACACCTGGCGCGCCGCGGGCGCCGAGGATCGCCGTGCCGTCCCGGCGTACGGGATCGCGCTGCTCAGCCGGCACCGGGTCACCGACTGGCGGGTGCTGCGGCTGGACCCCGTGCCCGGCCGGGCACCGATGCGCTGGCCGGGGGCGGTGCGGCCGAGCCTGGTGCGCGACGAGCCGCGGGTGGCGGTCGCAGCCACCGTGCACACGCCGGCCGGTCCGCTGACGGTCGTGGGCACCCACCTGACGTTCGTGGGCTGGTGGAACCGCCGTCAGCTGGCGCGCCTGGTCGCTGCCTTCGACGTCCTCCCCCGTCCGCTGGTCCTGATGGGAGACCTCAACATGGGGCCCGAACGTGCGGCGCGGATCACCGGGATGCGCTCGCTCGCGTCGCACCCGACGTTCCCCGCCGAGGAGCCCCGCGAGCAGATCGACCATGTGCTGACCGACAGCGACCTGAGGGCGGTTGCCACGACGGCACGCCGGTTGCCGATGTCGGACCACCGGGCCCTGGTCGTCGACGTACCCCCCGGTGGTTGAGAGGGCGACGAAGGAGCACCCCCGGTGGTTGAGGAGGGCGACGAAGGAGCACCCCCGGTGGTTGAGGAGGGCGACGAAGGAGCACCCCCGGTGGTTGAGGAGGGCGACGAAGGAGCCCGTCTCGAAACCACGACCGGGGTCTCGAGACGCTCGCTCCGCTCGCTCCTCGACCAACGGGTGGCCCGCGCCTCACGCACGGTGGTTGAGGAGGGCGACGAAGGAGCACCCCGGTGGTTGAGGAGGGCGACGAAGGAGCCCGTCTCGAAACCACGACCGGGGTCTCGAGACGCTCGCTCCGCTCGCTCCTCGACCAACGGGGGCCCGCGCCTCACGCACGGTGGTTGAGGAGGGCGACGAAGGAGCACCCCCGGTGGTTGAGGAGGGCGACGAAGGAGCCCGTCTCGAAACCACGACCGGGGTCTCGAGACGCTCGCTCCGCTCGCTCCTCGACCAACGGGCGGCCCGCGCCTCACCCCCGGTGGTTGAGGAGGGCGACGAAGGAGCCCGTCTCGAAACCACGACCGGGGTCTCGAGACCACGATCGGGTCTCGAGACGCTCGCTCCTCGACCAACGGGCGGCCCGCGCCTCACCCCCGGTGGTTGAGGAGGGCGACGAAGGAGCCCGTCTCGAAACCAACGAGTGGCCGGGTCAGCCGAAGAAGACCTCGGCCTCGGCGTACTCCTCGGGCTTCACGAGCTTGAGCTCGCCGGTGCCCTCGATCAACGGCACCCGGACGATGTCGGCGCCTCGCAGCGCCACCATCGTGCCGTAGTCGCCGTCATGGACGGCCGTGATCGCGTGCAGGCCGAAGCGGGTGGCCAGCCAGCGGTCGAACGCGGTCGGTGTGCCACCGCGCTGCACGTGGCCGAGCACGACGGCGCGCGCCTCCTTGCCGGTGCGGTCCTCGATCTCTTTGGAGAGCCGATCACCGATGCCGCCGAGACGGACGTGGCCGAACGCGTCCACCTCACCGCTCTGCAGGGTCATGTCGCCGCCCTCGGCGGGCATCGCGCCTTCGGAGACGACGATGATCGGCGAGTAGTGCGACTGGAACCGCTTCTCGACGTACTCGCAGACCGTGGCGATGTCGAAGGGCTGCTCCGGGATGAGGACGACGTTGGCGCCTCCGGCGAGGCCGGCGTGCAGCGCGATCCAGCCGGCGTGCCGACCCATCACCTCGACGACGAGGACCCGGTGGTGCGACTCGGCCGTGGTGTGCAGCCGGTCGATCGCCTCCATGGCGATGTTGACGGCCGTGTCGAAGCCGAAGGTGAAGTCGGTGCCGCTGAGGTCGTTGTCGATGGTCTTGGGCACCCCGACCACGTTGACGCCGAGGCCGGCGAGCTTGGTGGCGACGCCGAGGGTGTCCTCACCGCCGATCGCGATGAGCGCGTCGATGCCGTTGCTGGCGAGGTTCTCCTTGATCTGCTCGACACCACCGTCGATCTTGAACGGGTTGGTCCGCGAGGACTTCAAGATGGTGCCGCCGCGGGGGAGGATGCCGCGCACCTGGTCGACACCCAGCGGGACGGTCAGGTTGTCCAGCGGGCCGCGCCACCCGTCGCGGAAGCCGACGAAGTCATAGCCGTAGGCCTTCACGCCCTTGCGGACGACCGCTCTGATCACCGCGTTGAGGCCGGGACAGTCCCCGCCTCCGGTCAGCACTCCGACGCGCATGGTCACCCTCCTGTGTCGCCCGTGTCTGTCGTCCCGTGTCCGTCGACCTGTGTCGCTCGACGGCCCGACGTCCTGTCAGCCGAACGGGTCGTGTCGACCTTAGTCACGCGGCTTGGATCGCTCCAGACCCGTCCGCCTCCCGGGCAGACCTTGATTGACCTCACCGGATCCGGGTAGGCCGGAGTCCATGCACACCTCTCGGAACCCCTCTCGGGGCATGACATCGGCGCTCGCCACCCTCGCGACCGCCTCCCTCCTCACCACCGGACTGACCACCGGGCTGGTCGCTGGACCAGTCCCCGCTGCCGCTGCCGGCCGCTCCCCCGGCACCACCTCCTGCTTCGACTCGTCGCTGCCGACAACGGTCGAGCAGGACCGGCTGGACCGGCGCGCCCCGCGCGTCATCCTGGCCCGCAGCCGCGCCGACCACCGGGTCGAGCGCTTCGCCGCCGCCCTGTGCCGTGCGGAGCCGGGTCGGCAGGCCCGCCGCACCGTCGACCGGCACGCGCACGCCCTGTGGACCTGGGCCACCGCACGCGCCCAGGGCCGCATCCGGGTCGCGGGGACGCTGCCGGGCGGCGACGACCGGCCGCTCTACTGGGCACGTGTCTCGATGACCCGGCTGCTGGCCCAGTGGGACCCGAGTGGTCCCGCGCCCAGTCGGGCGGCCCGCACCCGGCTGCTGGACCGGCTGGAGACCGGCTCCCGCGGCCAGGACACGCTCCGCAAGCACCGCGGGGACCGACGCCGTACGGCGCAGGTCGTGGTGACCGGCTTCGACCCGTTCACGCTCGACCGGGACACCCGTATCGGCAACCCGTCCGGTGCGGTGGCCCTCGCGCTCGACGGGCGCAGGCTGCGCACCGACCGGGGCTGGGTGCGGATCGAGACCGCGATGTTCCCGGTGCGGTGGGACGACTTCACCGACGGCGAGGTCGAGCGCACCCTCGCACCTCGAGTGCGCCGAGGCGCCCAGTCGCTCGACGCGCTCTTCACCGTGAGCCAGGGCCGGCCCGAGCAGTTCGACCTCGAGGTCTGGAACGGCGCCCACCGCGGCGGCTTCGCCGACAACGAGAACCTCGAGCGCACCGGGACCATCCCGATCCCCGACGGCTTCCCCACGGTCACACCGCAGCCGCAGTTCACCCGGACCGACCTGCCGGTGCGAGCGATGAAGCGGGCCGACACCGGTGAGTACCGCGTGCGGATCAACCACGAGATCACCGAGCGCGACCCGGCCACCGGCGAGGAGCACACCACCACCGACGGGCCCACCCCCGGCTTCGAGGCCGTGTCCGGAGGTCCCGGCGACTACCTCTCCAACGAGATCGCCTACCGGGCGACGCTGCTCCGCGACGCCAAGGACGCCGGCAACGTCGGTGGCCACGTGCACACGCCGGTGCTCGGCGTCCCCGAAGGCCACGCGATCACCGACCGTGGCTTCGTCTCGCGACGGGAGGCGATGGTGGCCCAGACGCGTGCGCTGGTGCTCAAGGGCGCCATCGTCGCGGCACGCCGCTGACCCGGGCTGAGGTGACCCCGCCAGGACGCTCGTGCGTGCGAGGATCGCCCGCATGAGCGTTCTGGCGATCGACGCGGGCACCACCGGCGTGACGGCGCTGGTGGTGACCGGCGAGGGCACCATCGCGGCCAAGGGCTACCAGGAGTTCGCCCAGCACTTCCCTCAGCCCGGCTGGGTCGAGCACTCCCCCGAGGACATCTGGCAGGCCACACTCGAGGCGACCCGCTCCTGCCTGGCGGCCTACGCACGCACCGGGGGCCCTGACGTCGGCGCGATCGGCATCACCAACCAGCGCGAGACGGTGCTGCTGTGGGACCGCGAGACGCTCGGTTCCCCCCGGCGCGCGATCGTGTGGCAGGACCGTCGTACGGCGGACATCTGCACCCGGCTGCGCGAGGAGGGCCACGAGCAGAGGGTCACCGAGCTGACGGGGCTGCGACTGGACCCGTACTTCTCCGGCACCAAGCTGGTCTGGCTGGCCGAGAACGAGCCCAACACCTGGGCGCTGGTGGGCGACGGGCGCTACGCGATCGGCACCATCGACTCCTACCTCATCGCGCGGATGACCCGCGGCACCTGGCACGTCACCGATGTCTCCAACGCGTCCCGCACGCTGCTGTTCGACCTGGAGAGGGGCGAGTGGAGCGACGAGCTGTGCTCGCTGTTCGGGGTGCCTCGTGATGCGCTGCCCGACGTGGTGCCGTCGTGGGGCGACGGATCGACGATGGGCACCACCGACCCGCGTACCTTCCTCGGGCTCGAGCTGCCGATCGCGGGCATCGCCGGCGACCAGCAGTCCGCCTTGTTCGGGCAGACCTGCTTCGACGTGGGTGACTCCAAGTGCACCTACGGCACCGGCTCCTTCATCTTGACCAACACCGGCTCCGAGGTGGTCCGCTCCGAGGCCGGGCTGCTCTCGACGGCCGCGTGGAAGTCGCCCGAGGGTGAGATGACCTACGCCGTCGAGGGCGCGATCTTCGTGACCGGCGCGGCGGTGCAGTGGCTCCGCGACGGTCTGCAGATCGTCGGCTCCGCGGCCGAGACGGAGGCGATCGCATCGGCGGTGCCCTCGTCGGAGGGCGTGGTGTTCGTGCCGGCGCTGACCGGTCTCGGCGCCCCGCACTGGGACCCGGACGCTCGCGGCCTGATCGTCGGCATCACCCGCGGCACCACCCGGGGGCACCTGGTCCGTGCCACCTTGGAGGCGATCGCCTTCGAGGTGCGTGACGTCGTCGAGACGCTGCCCTCGCGCACCGCCCTGACCAGCCTGACCGTCGACGGTGGCGCGTCAGCCAACGACCTGCTGTGCCAGCTCCAGGCCGACCAGCTCGGCGTGCCGGTCGAACGGCCCCAGATCGTGGAGACGACCGCCCTCGGCGCCGCCTTCCTGGCCGGGCTCGGCACGGGTGTGTGGAGCTCGCGCGACGACCTGCGCGAGACCTGGCACCTCGACCGGCGCTTCGAGCCATCGGACGAGCCGGCGTCGCGGGAGCGGGCCGACGCGGCCTACGACCGGTGGCAGGACGCCGTACGACGCTCGCTGGCCTGGGCCTGACCGGGGGCCTTCCTCCGGGGTCCTTCGGGGGCGTCCGGGCGACGTAGCGGCCGGCCCGGCGGCAGCGCGCGCCGGCTTCCCGCAGGGATCTGACGCTCCCCGTGGGGAGTTCGCTGCGGGGAGGCGATGATTACCACGGGACCGTGGTAATCATCGCTGCCCGACCACCCTCAATCGGCCAGCCGGGCCACCTCCGCCTCGGCGTCCGCCACCGCCTCTCGCGCCAGCTCGACGGCCTCGACGGACTCGTCGCGGTCCTCGGTGGCGGCAGCGACCTGCTCGTCGAGACGTTCCAGCCGGCTCTCCAGCTCATCGATCTGCCGCCGGAGCTCGTCGATCTCGCCGTTGACCTGCAGCGTCGAGGCCTGGAGGTCGGAGACTCGCTTGTCGCGTTGCTTGAGCTCCTTCTGCGTCACGGCCAGGTCAGCCTGGGCCGAGCGCAGCGCCTGCTTGGCCGCCGACCGGGCCTCGCGGCGGGCCTCCCGCTCACGCTCGGCCGGGTCGACGTCCGGAACGACGGACAACCTGCGCGCCCCGGGACCGGGTCCGGCGCCCTCGGACCCGGACGCGGTCACCTCCGACAGGGGGCGCGCGGAACGCCCCAGGGCGGTGTGGTCGGCGACGGCCGTGGCCACCTTCAACGAGCCCGCCCCGGACGGGGCCAGCGGGTCGACGAGCATCCCGCTCCGCACGGCTGCCTCGGCGTCGGTGTCGATCATGGCGGCGTGCAGGGTGTCCTCGACCTGTCGCTGCACCGACTCGGAGACCTTGTGGCCCAGCTCGCGGGCGAGCGAACGGCCCTTGCCTGCCACGGCGGAGACGAGACGACGTCGCTGCTTGGCCAGGTCGCGCAGCGCCTCACCGTCGAGGTCGGCCTGGGCCGCGCGCAGCGACGCCCCGAGGTCGAGCACCTGGTGCATCTCCTCGGCCTGGTGACGCACCAGCATGTTGACCACCCAGGCAGCGGCGGCCGGCTTCTTCAGCGCCTTGACCCGGTCGGCGAGGGCGGTGTCGCCGGCTGCCTTCAGCTCCTTGGCGTAGCCGTTGCGGGCGTCGGTGAAGGCGGCAGGCTCGACGCCGTACAACTCCTCGGCCAGGGCGGCGAAGGTCTCCTCGGGATCGGCGGCCACGAGCGAGACGATAGCCGCTGCCTCCCCGTCCGTGCATCGACGAGGCCCACCCCGGCCGGTGCCCTCAGAGCTCCTCGTCGAGCCCCTGCTCGATGGCGTACCGCACCAGCTGCACCCGGTTGTGCAGCTGCAGCTTCCGCAGGGTGTTCTGCACGTGGTTCTGCACGGTGCGGTGCGAGAGGAAGAGCCGCTCGGCGATCTGCTTGTAGGACAGCCCCTTCGCGACCAGGCGCAGCACCTCCGTCTCACGCTCGGTCAGACGAGGGGCGTCCGGGTCGGTCGAGGCGGCGGCAGGGGTGTCGGAGAGTCGGCGGTACTCCCCCAGCACCAGCCCCGCCAGGCCCGGGGTGAACACGGTGTCGCCCTCAGCGACGCGACGTACGGCGGCCAGCAGCTCCGCGCGAGAGGCCGACTTGACCAGGTAGCCGGTCGCGCCCGCCTTCACCGCCTGCAGCACGTCGTCCTGCTCGCCGGACGCGGAGAGGATCAGCACCCGCACCGTCGGGTCGTCCTTGACGATCTGGGCGGTCACCTCGACGCCGTTGGGGGCAGGGATCTGCAGGTCGAGCACGACGACCTGGGGACGGGTCGCCTTGGCGCGGGTGAGTGCCTCGGTGCCCGTCGAGGCGGTGGCGACGACCTCGAGGCCCGCCTCGGTGAGGTCGCGCGCGACCCCGTCTCGCCACATCGGGTGGTCATCGACCACCATCACCCGCAACGTCATCGTGTGCTCCCCTCGGCGTCGGCTACCGATGTCGGTAGCCGGAGGTGGACCCCTGGGTCGCGGTCGGCCTACCGATGTCGGTGGACGAGCGAAGGCTACGACGGACCGGCCGGGCGCAGGTACCGGCCACGCCGGTGCACCAGTGGCTCGCCCGGCTCGCCGAGGTGGATCTCCTCCGGTACGGCGTCGACGAGCGCGGACCAGCCGACCTCACGCACGCCGTCGACGACCAGTCCGGCCCAGGCCGGGACACCGTCGAGCCGCGGCCCCCACACGGTGTCGGTCCAGCTGCCGAGCCGGAAGACGCCACCGGGGGCCGGTGCGGTGCCCGCGAACGCCTCCGCCAGGTCCTTGTGCTCCCAGGACAGCAGGTGCAGCACCCCGCGCCCGGTCTCGGCCAGGCCCTCGGCGAGGTCGGAGTCGGGGTCGAGCAACATCAGCACGTGCGCCGGATCGCCGTGCGCGACCATCACCGACGACACGGTCAGGCCGGCGCGCGCCGTACCCTCCCCGCAGGTCACCAGGCACACGACGCCACCCACGCGGCCGCGCAGGCGGCGGGCCGGGTCGCGGGACTCGTCGGGGTCGGCGAAGGGATGCTGGGAGTGGATGGTCACGGCCGCGAGCCTAGGCCCGGTCCGACCGGCTTCCCGCAGCGATCTAGCGCATCCCGGAGAGAGTTCGCTGCGGGGACCCGATGATTACCACGGGACCGTGGTAATCCCCGCCACCACCCGAACCAGACATATCCACCCAAACGGACGATTTAGGAGAACGGTCAACCCTCCGACTCTTCTCACGGAAAGGGAGACCGATGCAGATGCCGACAGTGCCAGGACGCCTCGAGTGCTTGCGCGCAGCCGAGGCGGCGGACGACGCGTTCCTCTTCGACGTCTTCTGCACCGGCTGGGAGGAGGAGGTCACCGCCATGCCCGACCCCAGCCTCGTCCGGCACTTCCTGCGCATCCAGTACACCGCCCAGGAGGCCCGTTTCGACACCCGCTTCCCCGGACACGAGCGGTACGTCGTCACCGACGATGGCCGCGACGCCGGACGGTTCTTCCTGCACCGCACCCCGTCGATGCTGCACGCGATCGACATGATCCTGCTGCCCGACTTCCGCTCGCGGGGGATCGGCAGCCGTCTGGTCGCCGACCTCTTCGACGAGGCCCGCGGCCACCAGCAGCTGGTCAGCATCCGGGTGCCGCGCCGCAACGAGCGGGCGACCGGGTTCTACGGCTCACTCGGGTTCCGGCTGGTGGCGATGGACGACCTGGACCACTACTTCGAGTGGAGCCCTGACGGGTGGTGATCTCGACAAGCTCGATCACCCGGGAGCTCGCCTCGATCACCCGGGAGCTCGCCTCGATCACCCGGGAGCTCACCTCTCACCCGGCTCCCTCGATCACCCGGGAGCTCGCCTCGATCACCCGGTTGCCCTCGGCACGCTCAGCTCCCACTCGGTGCCCTGACCGGGCCCGGTGACCAGCACCGCGTGACCGCCGAGGTCGGCGACCCGGCCGCGGATCGACTCCGAGACACCCAGCCGGCCCTCCTCGCGCGCGGCCTCCAGGCGCCCCGCCGGGATGCCCGGCCCCTCGTCGCGGACGGTGACGACCACCGAGGTGCCGAGGTCCTCGACCAGCACCCAGGCGGGCGCCTCGGGACCGACGTGGTGGGCGACGTTCTCCAGGCACGCGCGCACGACGGAGGCGAGCTCGTCGACGACCGGCGCGGGCAGCTCGACCGGCGTGCCCGGCCCGGAGACGGTCACCGTGCGACTGCCGTAGGGGCTGAGCGTCTCGACCAGGTCGACCGGGGCGGTCTGGTCGCGTCGGGCGCGGGTCGCGTCGCCCTGCACGAGGGCACGCAGCGCCACCTCCTGCTCGCCGGCCAGCCGGCCGAGGTCTCCGACCTCACCGCCCAGCTCGACGCCTCGTCGCTGCATCAGCGCCAGCACCTGCAGCACCCCGTCGTGGACCACCCGGGCGAGGCGGGCCCGCTCCTCCAGCGTGGCGGCCATCCGTTCGGCACGGGCGCGGGTCTCCACGGCCTCACGCAGCAGCCCGGCGGAGTAGCCCACCATCACGGCACCGAGGAGCAGCAAGAAGATGTTGCCCCAGTTGGCGGCGTTCATCGTCGAGCGGATCGACAGGTCGCAGGCCGAGACCACCACGGCCGCCGCGAGGCCCGGCAGCATCCCGCGGGCGGCCGACCAGGCGAGCACCGCGGCCATCACCCAGAACGACGGGATCGTGGAGGCGTTGCGGGCGAGCATCTCCGAGGACTGGATGAGGGTGGTCGACAGCAGTGCCGCCGCGGCGACCACGAGGTCGGCGACCAGCAGCGTCGTGGTCCGTCGGCGCGGCTCGTCGTAGGCCCAGGTGACGAACCCGGTCCAGAGCACGATCAGGGCGACGACCACCAGCCCGAGGACCGGTTCGTCGAAGCGGCGCCACCGGGTGAGGTTGAGGACGATCGCATAGGCGAGCACCACGAACCGCAGGATCGCCAGCGCGCGGAACAACGAGGTGCCGACCTGGTCCGACGGCGAGGGCCCCTCACCCCAGTGCCAGCCGGCGTGCTCGCGCAGCCCGCGGGCGAGACGGTCGCGGCGCGCCGGGAGGGGCGAGGACACGTCAGGCCGCGGGGGCCCGGTCGGCGGGGTCGGCGGCGGAGGTGTCGCCGGCCGCCTTCTCGGCGTTCCTCTGAGCGAGGGCGGCTTCCTTGTCGCGGGCCTTGGCCTGGGTGGCGTAGAGGTCGACGTACTCCTGGCCGGAGAGCCGCATGATCTCGTACATGATCTCGTCGGTGATCGAGCGCAGGATGAAGCGGTCGTTCTCCAGGCCCTCGTAGCGGGAGAAGTCCAGCGGCTTGCCGAACCGCACCACGGGCCGCACGATGGCGCCGAACTTCTTCCCCGGCGGTGCGACCACGTCGGTGCCGACGACGGCCACCGGGATGACCGGCACCTTGGTCTCCAGCGCGAGCCGGGCCACGCCGGTCTTGCCGCGGTAGAGCTTCCCGTCGTGGGAGCGGGTGCCCTCGGGGTAGATCCCGAACAGTCCCCCGCTGCCGAGGATCTTCATCGCCGAGTTGAGGGCTCCCTCGGCCGCGCTCGCCCCGGAGCGGTCGATCGGGACCTGGCCGGCGCCGGAGAAGAACTTCTTCTGGAACCAGCCCTTGATCCCGGGGGTGGTGAAGTACTCCGCCTTGGCCACGAAGGTCACCCGGCGTCCGAGAGTCAGCGGCATGAACAGCCAGTCGGCGTAGGAGAGGTGGTTGCTGGCCAGGATGGCGGCGCCCTCGTCGGGGACGTGCTCGGCACCCTCGGTGTGGGGTCGGAAGACCAGCTTCAGCAAGGGTCCGACCAGCACCCACTTCAGCAGCCAGTAGAACATCCGATACCTCCGCACAGCGCCCGACCGGACCGCCCTTCCGGCCCGCCGAAACACTATCCCCAACCGCGGGGGCGTGCGACCATTCAGGCACCGCGAACCCGACCATCTTCTCGACCCAGGAGAATGCGTTGTCGATCTCCCCGCACGCCGAGCCGTTCTACGCCGGCGCCACCCCGGCCGAGTCCGACGGCCAGCGGATCGGCGTGCTGCTCAGCCACGGGTTCACCGGCTCGCCCGCCTCGATGGTGCCCTGGGGTCGGCACCTCGCGGGTCTCGGCTACGGCGTTGCCGTGCCGCGCCTGCCCGGCCACGGGACCACCTGGCAGGAGCTCAACAAGTGCCGGTGGGCCGACTGGTACGGCGAGATCGAGCGCTCCTTCGACAAGCTCGCGGCCAACTGCGACCAGGTCGTGGTCGGCGGGCTGTCGATGGGCGGCGGCCTGGTGCTCCAGCTCGCCGCCGACCGGGGCCGCGAGGTCGCCGGTGTCGTCGTGGTCAACCCGGCGGTGCACACCGACCGCAAGGACGTGCTGGCGCTGCCGGTGCTCCAGCATCTGGTCGGTTCGTTCCCGGGAATCGCCAACGACATCAAGAAGCCCGGGGTGCAGGAGCACGGCTACACCCGCACCCCGCTCAAGGCGGCCCGCTCGATGATGCTCGGCTGGAAGCGGGTCCGCGCCGACCTGCCCAAGGTGACCTCGCCGCTGCTGATGTTCCGCTCGGCCGAGGACCATGTCGTCGACCCGTCGTCCGGGCGGATCATCTTGACCAGCGTGTCCTCGCGAGACCTCACCGAGCGGATCCTGGAGCATTCGTTCCACGTGGCTACGCTCGACAACGACGCCCCGGACATCTTCGAGGAGTCAGCCGAGTTCGCAGGACGAGTGACACGACCATGAGCCACCAGCCCGACGACCGATCGCCCGAGGACCGCCCGGGCGAGGCGCAGCCTGCCCGGAAGCCCCTCGACGAGGACGCCGCCTGGGCGGCGATCGTGGCCAACTACGGCGAGCGTCCGGAGATGGGCGTGGAGCCCGAGCCTGACCCCGAGCCGTCGTCCGAGGCCGACGACACCGCCCGGCCCAACCTCTTCGACCGCAGCTACCTCGACGCCCAGCTCGCGCGCGCCGAGCGCGACCACGCCGAGCTGGGCACTCCGGCGACCTGGGACGACGAGGGCCACTTCGTGCCGCCGGAGCCGCCGCCGCTGCCGACGCTCGAGCCGCGCCGCAAGCTCGCCTGGATCGGGCTGTTCGGCAGCCCGCTGCTGATGCTCGTCGGGGTCGTCCTCGGCTGGACCTACCCGACGTGGCTGAGCTTCGCGCTCGTGGTCGCGTTCGTCGGCGGGTTCAGCTACCTCGTCGCCACCATGCCCCGTGATCGCGGTGGCTGGTCGGGCGACGACGGCGCCGTTGTGTAACGATTCGCCGGTAGCCGCGCGAACACGGATGGTCGAGCTGCTCACGGGCGGTCGAGCCTGTCGAGACCACCAGCACCGGATGGTCGAGCCTGTCGAGACCACCACCAGCACACGGGTGGTCGAGCCTGTCGAGACCACCGCGCCGTACCAACCGACACCGAGCACGAGGAGCGTTCGTGACCTTCACCGAGCACGTCGAGATCACCGGGCACCTGATGGACTCCGGGGTCCTGTCCCGGGTCCTTGACGACATCCGGGAGTACGGCGGCGACTGGGTCATCGAGAAGATCGACGTCGGCCACGAGGCCGGTGACATGTCGACGGCGACGATCAAGGTCTGGACCGACGACGAGGACGCCCTCCAGCGGCTGCTGATGCGCCTGCAGACGCGCGGGGTCAACATGGTCGATCCCGGCGAGGCGGTGATCGAGCCGACCGAGATCGACGGGGTCTTCCCTGACGGCTTCTACTCCACGACCAACCTCGAGACCCGGGTGCGTCTCGGCGGCCGCTGGGTCCAGGTGGACAACCCCGAGATGGACTGCGGACTGATCGTCGAGGGTGAAGGCGCCGACACTCGCATCCACACCCTCCCGATGGCCGACGTCCGCGCCGGGATGCGCGTCATCTGCGGCGCCTCCGGCATCAAGGTGACCGTCCCCGAGGTCGCGCAGAGCGGTGGGTCGTTCGGCTTCATGGAGTCTGATGTCTCCTCCGAGAAGCCGCAGGCGGTGCTGGTGCGCCAGGTCGCCGAGGGGATGCGGGAGGCGAAGGCTGCCGGCAAGAAGGTGCTGTGGGTCGGCGGTCCCGGGGTGGTGCACACCGGTGCGGCACCGGCGATGGTGGCCCTGGTCGACGCCGGGTTCGTCGACGTGCTCTTCGCGGGCAACGCGCTGGCCACGCACGACATCGAGTCGTCGCTCTACGGCACGTCGCTGGGGGTCGACCTCGCTCAGGGACGCGGTGTCGAGCACGGCCACGAGCACCACATCCGCGCTCTCAACACGATCCGGAAGGCGGGCTCGATCCGCGACGCCGTCGACTCCGGGGTCCTCACCGGCGGCATCATGCACGCGCTGGTCAAGCACGACAAGGAGTTCGTGCTCGTCGGCTCCGTGCGTGACGACGGGCCGCTGCCCGACGTCTACACCGACGTCATCGACGGCCAGCGGGCGATGCGCGCCAAGCTCACCGACGTCGGCTTCTGCCTGATGGTGGCCACCATGTTGCACTCGGTGGCGACCGGCAACATCCTGCCCGCCTCGATCCCGCTGGTCTGCGTGGACATCAACCCGGCCACGGTCACCAAGCTGGCCGACCGCGGCTCGTCGCAGGCCCGCGGCATCGTCACCGACGTCGGCCTGTTCCTCGAGCAGCTCGCGGGTGAGCTGGTGCCGTCGTACCGCCGTTCCGCCTGACCCATCGGTCCTGGTCGAGCCCACCCGGTCGGTCGAGCCGACCCGGTCGGTCGAGCCTGTCGAGACCCCCCGGCTGGTCGAGCCTGTCGAGACCACCCCCGCCACATCGGTGGTTGAGGAGCGAGCGAAGCGAGCGTCTCGAAACCACCCCCAGCTGGTCGAGCCCGTCGAGACCACCCCCGCCGCCACTTCGGTGGTTGAGGAGCGAGCGAAGCGAGCGTCTCGAAACCACCCCCGGCTGGTCGAGCCCGTCGAGACCACCGCGTGGTTTCGAGACGGCCTCCGCTAGCGCTCCGGCCTCCTCAACCAGCGGTTCTCCGGAGCGAGCTCTCGAACCCCCCCGGCTGGTCGAGCGTCGAGACCACTACCTGGTTCGAGACGGCCTCCGCTAGCGCTCCGGCCTCCTCAACCAGCGGTTCGAGCGAGCGTCTCGAGACCACCCCCGCCGCCACTTCGGTGGTTGAGGAGCGAGCGAAGCGAGCGTCTCGAAACCACCCCCGGCTGGTCGAGCCCGTCGAGACCACCGCGTGGTTTCGAGACGGCCTCCGCTAGCGCTCCGGCCTCCTCAACCAGCGATACTCCGGTGCGAGCGTCTCGAAACCACCCCCGGCTGGTCGAGCCCGTCGAGACCACTACCTGGTTTCGAGACGGCCTCCGCTAACGCTCCGGCCTCCTCAACCAGCGATTCTCCGGTGCGAGCGTCTCGAAACCAGCCCCCGGCTGGTCGAGCCCGTCGAGACCACCGCGTGGTTTCGAGACGGCCTCCGCTAGCGCTCCGGCCTCCTCAACCAGCGGTCGAAGGCGAGCGTCTCGAGACCGCCGCAGCCGCCGGCCTCACCCCAGCTGGAGCTCCGCCACCACCGGACGATGGTCGCTCGCCGTCGCCAGCAGCGAGGGCTCCACACCAGGGTCGCCGTGCCTGACCACGCGCGCCGTGGTGGTCCTGACCAGCAGGGCGTCGATGCGAGAGTCCGGCGCGTGTGCCGGGAAGGTCAACCAGCCCCGGTCCCCGTGATCGACGAACCCGGCGGCGCGCAGTCTCTTCCACGACGGACCGTCGGGGCGTTCGTTGAGGTCGCCGGCGACGATCACCGGGCCGCGCAGCCGCGAGGCCACCTCGAGGATCCGCCCGACCTCGCGGAGCCGGCGGTCGCGGTCGAGACTGAGGTGGCAGCTGATCACGCCGACCAGCCGTCCGCGCACCCGCAGCTGTGCCCAGGCGATGCCCCGGCGCGGCTGGAAGAGCGGCTGGCGCAGTCGCTCCGAGCCGGACGTCTTCACCACGACTCCGGGGCCGACCAGCACGAGGTTGGAGCCGGCGGGACGGCCACCCGTCACCAGGCGCAGCTGCCACCGCTCGGCGAGGCGACGGCAGTCGCGCTTCCACCTCAGCGGACCCTTGGGGCTCTCGTTGACCAGCAGGATGTCGGCGTCCAGCCGGCGCACCACCTCGTGCAGGGCGGCCCCCCGGCGGCCACCCATGAAGATGTTGTACGTCGCCACCCGGATGTCGTTCACCCGGGCGATGGTGCCATGCGTGCGTCAGGCGAGGCGCCGAACACCTCAGAGGGCCGGCGCGCCCGGCTCAACCGGCCACGGCCTCCCGCGCCAGCGTCGCCGCACCGACCACCCCGGCCTCGGGCCCGCAGGCGGCGACGACGAGGGGTGGCACCCGACGGTGCTCCTGACCCGGGAGCCGCGCGATGAGAGCGGCTCGAGCGGGTTGGAGCAGCAGCTCGCCGGCCTCGGAGAGCCCGCCGCCGATGACGACCAGGGCGGGATCGAGCCCGGCGACGAGCCCGGCCAGCCCGGTCCCGAGCCAGCCGCCGACCTCAGCGAACGCGGCCTGCGCCCAGTCGACGTCCCGGGTCGCCGCGGAGGTGACGTCCGGACCGGTTGTCGTGGCGGGTGCTCCCGCTGCCACGGCCGCCCGGAGCAGCGCCGTCCCGCTCGTGTACTGCTCCCAGCACCCGTCGTTGCCGCAGGGGCAGGCGCGTCCGTCAGGGACCACCTGGAGGTGGCCGAACTCCCCCGCCAGACCCTGCGCGCCGCGTCGTACGACGCCGCCCATCGCCACCGCTCCACCGATACCGGTGCCGAGGGTCAGCACCAGCGCCTCGTCCACGCCCCGCGCGACGCCGAACCGCAGCTCGGCCAGAGCGGTGACGTTGGCGTCGTTGTCGACGACCACGGGCAGCTCCAGCCGGTCACCGAGGCGTGCGGCCAGCGGCTCGTCGCGCCACGACACGTGCGGGGCGAAGCGCACCGTCCCGTCCAGCCCGACGAACCCGGCCGCCCCCACACCGACGCCGCCGACCTCGTGGCGAGCGCGCAGCTCGTCGACGGCTGCCACGATCTCGGTCTCGACCACCTCCGCCGCGTCCGAGCGACCCGGTGTCACCCGGCGCACCAGATCCAGCACTCGACCGTCGTCGCCGACCACCCCGGCGAGGATCTTGGTGCCGCCGACGTCGACCCCGACGTAGCTCACTCGACGAGGCGGATGATCTTGGTGCCTGACCCGATGTACGCGATGGACTCGTCGGTGTCACCGGGGGCGAACTCGGGGAGGGCATCAGGGTTGAGGACACGGATCTTCACCCGGTCGATCTTGTTAGAGGCGATTGCGATCCCGTTGTCGGTGGCGACCTGAGGGTTGAGCCGGGTGCCGGCGTCGCCCTGCTCGGTGATGTACACGGGACGCATCGTGACCACAGCATAGCTTCCGGATCGCCCATGACTGGGGTCGTCGACGAGCACAGGAATGTAGAAGAACCGGGGTGAGTCGAAGATGTCCTCGGAGATCGTGCCCTTGTCGGCAGCCGCGACGCTGGAGCTGCTCACCCCGGCGACGGTGGTCGTGTCGTTGGTGAAGAAGCAGCTCAGCGGGTCGTTGTTGATCGTGTAGCTGCCGCTGACGCTCACCACCCTGGTGCTGGCGCAGTGTGAGGGGTTCTCGCTCTGGAGCAGGCGGGCGTGGGAGTTCTTGATGAACGCTGCCGTCGCCTTCTGGCGGAGGTCGCTGCCCGTATCTGTCTCCAAGCAGTTGAGCTTGCGCCCGGTTGTGGGGGTGCCGTTGTCCGTGACCGCGCCCGGTTGCCCGGCGCAGGTGGTCGGATAGCTGGGCCCGACCCAGCTCTCCAGCTCGTGCTGGATGCCGAACTGCAGGTTGTACTCCAGGTTCGTCGCGTTGCTGTTGGGGTTGCGCGAGAGGTCGAGACTGCCGAAGTTGCCGCTGTTCTTGCCGGCACAGCTGGCTGTCTGTGCGGTCTCCGCCGAACCGACGACGAACTTGAGGTAGCTCCCGGTGAGCGCGCCGTCCTCGTCGATCAACCGCAGCCACCACACCTTCTCCACCGACAGGACTGAGGACGGCACATTGACCGTCAGCCGGCTGTTGTTCACCTTCGAGCCCACCAGCGTGACGTGGTCACCGGTCTCGGTGGTGAACGCGACGTTCTTCGTCGTGCCGTCGAAGGTGACCTTGTTGAGGTTGCCCTGCACGTCGATCGTGAGCGAGAAGGGCGGGGCGTTCAGGGCCGCGCTCTGCTGGCTCATGGTGTCGAGCCTGGCCTTCGTGGAGCTGCCCGTCGGCGTCAAGGTGGGCACGTAGGTCGGGTCCGAGCTCGGCGGACCCGAGGGCGGATCGAGGATGGTCTGGACCCCCCAACCGCACGTCTGCGAGATGAAGAACGGCAGGCCCTTCCCGGGGGTCCGGATCTCCGCTGCGGCGACCGCGACGACGTCGGTGTGATCGGGGAGGCCCACGACGGGGGCCAGGGCGAACTTCACCCTCGCCAACGGCGCGACGAGCCGGACCTTGTGGGGGCCGTCGTAGGTGAGGTAACCGTCCGAGTCAGGGGTCTCGGTGAAGTTCCAGACCGACTGACCGGCAACCGCATTGGACTGGCCGTAGGAGTTGGCGGCGGCCATGACGGCTGCGTTGGGCCCGGGGAGCTTCGCCGCAGCCGCCAGCACGGCCAGGTCGGCCTGGGTCTGGATGTCGCGCTTGCGCGCCGACGCGGCGCCGAGGTCGACGGCCAGCGCGGCGACGGCGAACAGCATCAGCGAGCACACCGCGGCGACGACGGCGACCACGCCGTCTTCGCCCCGTGACCGGGTAGGACGGGGGCGGCTCATGGGCACTTCGTCGAGTCGGCGGTCACGTTCTCGACCCGTGCGACCGAGACCTCTGAGACCTTCCCGTCCTGGATGAACGGGATGAAGGGGATCCCGAGCTTGATGGAGTTGAACGACACCGAAACTCGCACGGCGCCGCCGATCTCGGCGGGTGACGCCTCGGCTGCGAGGGTCTGGTCGACGTAGAAGGTGCGGGTCGCCTGCACCGTGCCGGCCTTGGCGCCGCGGGCGTTGTTGAGCACGGCGCTGTTGAACTGGGCACAGGTCAGCGACCCGACAGCCGCCTGCCGGGCGGCCTCACGCGAGGCCTGGGCCCCCGACTGCAGGGACCAGAAATAGAGGCCGTACTGGATCGTGCCGAACAACAAGGTGAACAGGAGCCCGCTGATGATCGCGAACTCGACGGCGGCGGCGCCCGTCTCCCGCTGCATACCCACCCGGCGCTGCATCCGACCGACTCCGCCCTAGTGATGACCTGAATGTCCGAATACTAAGGAAAGAGCATCGGCGCCGCGCGGGCATCACCTGGTCGTCTCGCCCGTCATGACCGATCGGCCACTCGCCACCGAGGCGTGACTAGTCGCCGGCTGGCCCGATTGGTCCTGGCGCGCCTGGTCCGGTTCGAGGTAGCCCACCTGGATCATCTTTGACCTGAATCCGGGCAATCCGGGCCCTTTCGAGGGGAACTTCCTTAGACTTCGCGGGGCATGAGGAAGGGGTTCGCATGAGTCGGAACGAGATCGGCCGTCCGCGCGCCCGAAACCAGCAAGGCGCCGTCGCCGTCGAGTTCGCCCTCGTGCTGCCCCTCCTGGTCATGCTCCTGCTCGGCGTCACCACCGCCGGGTTGGCGTTGTCCTACGGCCTCGGCCTGACCAACGCCGTGCGGGAGGGAAGTCGGTTCGCCGCGATCACGCCCTATCCGCCGGCGTCAGGCAACTGGGCCGACGATGTCATCGGGCGCACGAGAGCCACCCAGTTCGACGACCCCAATGTCGTGAGCAAGATCTGTGTGGACCTTTACAAGCAAGGTGCAAGCCCGGCTCTCCTTCAGTCCAAGTGCTCGCCATCCGCGGCCATCACTCAGAGTCCGGGCGCCTTCGTCGCCCCGGCCGGCACCCCCGCCGGGACCTGCGTCACGAGGGTCTGGGCAGCCCGGCAGTTCACGATCAACGCACTGGTTGTGAGCTTTCAGGACCGAGTGATGACGCGAAGCTCGATCGCAATCTATGAGCGACCATGCGCCCCATGACGCGTTCAGGTCGCACACGCGACGAGCAGGGAGCTGTGGCGATCCTCGCCGCAGCAAGCCTCTTTGGTCTGATGATCGCCGTCGCCATGGTGCTCGACTTCGGTCTGGTGCGTGCTGATCGGCAGATGAACAAATCGTCAGCAGACGCGGCCACCGCAGCCGGAATGAGGGGCCTGGACCAGGGCGACGGGAAGGCCCATTCCTATGCCGGGATCTGCCAGGCCCTCACCTACCTGAAGCTCTCTCAGCCAGAACTGGCCAATCTCCCTGACGCGAGCAACGCGGCGGGCGGGAACGTCACGTGCCCCCCGACGGCCGCTCAGGCTGCCGCAGCCTGTATCCCGGGGACTACCAATCTGAAGTACGCAGCGACCAGCGGTCGTGTCACTGTCACGATCTCGACCCCTTACCTCGTGAGCACCGGCAACTTCCCCGAGGAGTCGTCTGCAACTCTCGTCAATGACGTCGGCGACCCCGCCCAGCAGGGATGTGACCAGGTCGGCGTCATCGTCGAGGAGACCAAGCGCCCCGGTCTGGGCAGCTTGGCGACCGCCTCTGACCTGGTCACGAGAGTCCGATCGGTGGGTCGGGTCACGCTGAAGGACGACGGGCAGGGTGCGGTCGCACTCCTGCTCCTGGAGCGCACGAACTGCAGCGTGATCGTCGTCAACGGCGTCAACAGCTTCGTGCGAGTCCTCGCCAACGGAGACGTCCCCGGTTTGATCCACAGCGACAGCGACGGCACCGGCTGCAGCGGTGGTCAACGAATCCTGGTCGGCGACCACGCGAACGGCATCTTGGCCCAGCAGAGTCCGGCCAGCCCCGGCATCATCCGCCTCAAGGCCATTGGCACCGCCAACGCCGGGTATGCCTACGACTCCCTCACCAACGTGGTGGCCCAGGGTTCGACCCCCGCGGGCGCCAGCCTCGTGGGACGCGGCCCCATCGATGACAAGTACATCGTCGGAGCACGAGCAGCCCTCTCCGATTTCGCCGCTCAATCATCGAGCGGATACACCGTCACCCTGCCGTGTGGGGCAACCAACGCACTGCTCGAGGCAGTTCCCGATGGATCCAGTCTGTGGATCGAGTGCAACACGAACCAGTCCTTCACGGCGAACAACCTCACGCTCAATGCCAGCAAGATCTATGTCAACGCCAAGAGTCTGGAAGCCAACAACCTTTCGATGCCGAATGCGACCCGCGTCTATGTGCGCGGGGACACGACCCCCAACGGCGCCGGTGTCAACGTGACCGGAGGAACGCTTCGGATGCATCACGGCGGGGTGACCCCTTGCCCCAGCACCCTGACGACACCCACGACGTCACGAGCACGCCTGGTCATCGGCGCAGGCTCCCTGAAGTCGAACAGCACCGGTGTCGTGCAACTGTGTGGCACCTCTGTGATCATGGGAGGAGGCGTCACCAGCCCCACAGCCGGCTGTATCCCGGGCTCGTCAGGCGCGGCACCCTTCACCTCGTCCTGTCAGGGACGGATCAATCTGGGTGGCCCCACCGACTGGACTGCTCCGAGCACCACTCCACTGCAGGCGAGCGACGCGGACCGGCTCGACCTCGAGGACCTCGCCCTCTGGACAGAGGCAGACGGGACCCACGACATCGGTGGCGGCGGCGCCATGAGACTCTCGGGCGTCTTCATGGTGCCCAACGGCAACTTCCAGGTGCACGGCGGATCAACGCAGGACGTCCGCAACTCGCAGTACATTGCTCGCAACTTCAGGGCTGACGGTGGATCTGTCCTCGAGATGCAGCCGAACCCCTACGACGTCATCACCATCCCCATCATCGGTGGCTACTTCTTGGTCCGCTGAGCTTCGGCCTCAGTCCCGGCGGGCCAGATCCGCGGCGCCGATGAGGCCCGCGGTGTTGCCCAGCTGGGCGGGCCGGATGTCGAGCTCGGGCCGGTGACCGCGCCCGGTCAGCTGCGCCCGGAAGTGCTCGCGGATCGGGTCGAGCAGCAGGTCGCCGACCTCCGAGACGCCGCCGCCGATGACGACCACGGCCGGGTCGAGGACGGCCGTCAGCGACGCGATCCCCTCCCCCAGCCACTGGCCCAGCCCGGCGAGCAGCTCGATGGCGACCGGGTCGCCGGCCTGGGCCGCCTGGCTCACGATCGGCCCCGACACGGAAGTGACGTCCCCGCCGGCCCGCTCGAGGAGACCGGCGACGTCGGCGCCACCGGCGGCGACCCGCTCCTGGGCGTCGCGCACGAGCGCGGACCCGCTGGCGTACTGCTCCCAGCAGCCGTGGTTGCCGCAGCCGCACAGGCGGCCCTGCGGCACGACGCGCAGGTGCCCGATCTCAGCGGCGATGCCGAAGGCGCCTCGGTGCGGCTTGCCGTCGAGGACGATGCCGCCCCCGACGCCCGTGCCGACCGTGACCAGGAGCAGGTCGTCGACGTCGGCCCCGGCGCCGAAGGCGAACTCTCCCCACGCCGCGGCGTTGGCGTCGTTCTCGATGACGACGGGCAGGCCGGTGCGGCGCTCCAGCTCGGCCTTGAGCGGCTCGTCGCGCCAGGCGAGGTTCGGTGCGAACAGCACCGTCGAGCGGCGTGCGTCGATGAAGCCGGCGGCCCCGACCCCGACGGCCTCGACGTCGTGCTCGCTCTTGAGCTCCAGCACCAGCTCCGCGATCGTCGCCTCGATCGCGTCGGTGTCGGTGGCGGGCGACTCACGACGCACGGTCGCCACGATCGTGCCCTTGTCGTCGACCACTCCGGCGGCGATCTTCGTGCCGCCGACGTCCACCCCGACTGTCAGCCCCATCATTCGGTCTCCCACTCGGTGTCGTCGTCGAGGTCGATCTTCTCCACAGGGTCCCCCCGGTCGGGACCCGGGTCCCGCTGAGTGCCCCTGCTCGTGGTCGCCTCGAGGATCCCCGCGGCAGCGTGCAGCAGCGAGGTCGCCGCCGTGGCCAGGTGGTCCTTCACCTCCGGGCTGGTCTCGCGAACGGCGTGGATCACCTGGCACACCGGACACCAGCGGCAGTCGTCGCCACCCGTCGCGACGTGCTCGTTGACCTCGCGCAGCCAGCCGGCCGCTCCACCCGCGGCATCTGCGGCCGCGCGTCGGCCTGATCCCGACGAGGGATCCTGCACCCACCCCTGGAGCGCCCCCAGCAGCTTCACGGCCTCCTCGGCCACGCTGCCCACGCCCTCCGGCTGCTCGTCGCTCATGCCAGGCCCTCCTGCGCCGCGTCGGTCCTGAACCGCACCTGGAGACTCCCGGCCTCGACGCGGGCTCCGGCCACGGACTGGCGTGCCAGCGCGGCGGGCAGCGACAGCAGGCGGCGGTAGGAGCCAACGGTCACCACGAGCTCATCTCCATGTCGGGCCAGGTCGATGTCGGACTTGTCGGCAAACGGTAGTGCGATCCGCAGCGTGGCTCCGCTGCGGGTGCGGGTGACGCTCATCGCAGGGTCCCCCACCGCCGCCGCGAGGGGATCCGCTCCGCCGTACGCCGCCGTGGCGAACGCCGTGAGCGCCTCCGTCCCCACCGGCTCGGCAGCGGCGTACGCCGAGCGCCACACCGGCAACCCGTCGAAGGACTGCTCGATCTCGGTGAGCACGTCCGCCTGCGCCTCCACCCACTGTGCTCGCCACGGATCGGCGTCAGCGGCCGGGAAGACGCGGTTGGCGATCACCCCGTCGACCCGGTAGCCGAAGAGCGACAGCGTGGTGAGGGATCGACGAGCCTCGGCGACCACGACGGTCTCGGGCGTCAGGACCAGCCGGACGCTCGCGTCGGGCCCTGACAAGCAGGTCCTGCACCTCCGCCAGGTCACGGTGCAGCCGCTCGAACGCGTCGAAGACGGTGTCCTGCGGCATCGGGACACCTGCCGCCTTGGCCAGCACGGGACGGAGTGCCTTGACGATGCGTCGCTCGGCGGGGAACACCCGGTCCATGTACCAGCCGAGCGCCTCGGGCAGCGCGAGGAGCCTCAACGTCTCCGCCGTCGGGGCGCAGTCGACGATGACCACGTCCCAGTCCCCGGAGAGCACCTGCGCGCGCAGCTCCAGCAGCGCCAGCACCTCCTCGGCGCCGGGGATGACGGTCAGCTCCTCGGCGGTGATCGGGTCCACACCGGCGGCATCGAGCACGGTGAGGAGGTAGCCCTGGATCTCCGCCCAGGAACGCTCGAAGCGACTCTGGGTGTCGACCTGCTGCACGAAGAGCCGCTCCGCGACGGGCGTCGGCTCCGAGCCGACCCTCGTGCCGAAGGCGTCGGCGAGCGAGTGCGCCGCGTCGGTGGACAGCACGAGCGTCCTGGCGCCGGCACTCGCAGCCAGGGTTGCCGTGCCTGCCGCGGCCGTGGTCTTGCCGACTCCACCCTTGCCCGTGAAGAGGACGATCCTCACCCGAGCGACTCGACTCGCTTCTTGAGGCCCTTGAGCGCGGTGTCGATGATGACCTTCTCGGCCTTGCGCTTGAGCATGCCGATCATGGGGATGGCGATGTCGACGGCCAGCCGGTAGGTGACCTCGGTGCCCGAGCCACGCGGGGTGAGCTCGTAGGCGCCGTCCATCGCCTTGAGCATCTTGGCCTCGGCCAGGCTCCAGCGGACGGCCTGGTCACCCTCCCAGTCGTAGCGCAGGGTGTAGGCGTCCTTGATCGGGCTGGCGTCGAGCTCGAAGTAGACCTGCTCGGCGCGGCCGTCGGCGCCGGTCTCCACCACGTCGGCCTTCTTCACGCCCTGGGCCCAGACCGGGTAGGACTCGAAGTCGCTGATGACGGCCATGATCACGCTCGGCTCGGCGTCGATCGTGATGGTCGACGTGGTCTGCTCTGCCATCGGTGCGGCCTCGATTCATGGACATCTCGAACATGCGCGAGCGTAGCCGATGCGAGCCGGACGGCCCGCCCCTGACGTGGGGCCTCCCTGCTGGAGCGGTGGACCGAGCCGATACCGTCGCCTGAGGACACCAGGACGACCGGAGGGCCAGCGTGCGCGAGTACTCCACCCCGCTCACCGAAGAGCTCCCCACCACGGGCAACCTGACCGACGACGTGGTCTCCCGCGGGACCGCCCATCCGGACGTCGGTCACCTTCGCCGTACGGCGCGAGGGCTCCTGGCACGACGTCACCGCCGCCGGCTTCCTCGGGCAGGTGCGGGCGCTGGCCAAGGGGCTCATCGCCAGCGGTGTGAGCCCCGGGGACCGGGTCGTGCTCCTCTCGCGCACCCGCTTCGAGTGGACCCTGGTCGACTACGCCATCTGGTTCGCCGGCGCGGTCACGGTGCCGGTCTACGAGACGTCGTCGGTCGAGCAGGTCGCGTGGGTCCTGGAGGACTCCGGGGCGGTCGCCGCCGTCGTCGAGACCGCCGCCCACGCCGCACGGGTCGACGAGGCGAGGGAAGGCACCTCGTGGTCCGACGCGCTCCGCCACGTCTGGGCTCTCGAGGACGGCGCCGCGGACACCCTGACGCGGGCAGGTGAGCTGGTCGGCGACGACGACCTCGAGGCCCGTCGCGCCCTGAGCACGCCCGACTCACCCGCGACCCTGATCTACACCTCAGGCACCACCGGTCGGCCGAAGGGGTGCGAGCTGACCCACGGCAACTTCATGGTCGAGCTCGACAGCGCGATCAGCGCCCTTCCCGAGCTCTTCGAGGAGGACGCCTCGACGCTGCTCTTCCTCCCCCTGGCCCACGTGTTCGCCCGGGTGATCCAGATCGGCTGCGTCCGGGCCGGGGTGCGTCTGGGCCACTCCGCCGACATCAAGAGCCTGGTCGATGACCTCGACGAGTTCCGCCCGAGCTTCGTCCTGGCCGTGCCACGGGTCTTCGAGAAGGTGTTCAACACCGCCTCCCAGCGGGCGCTGGCCGACGGCCGCGGCGGCATCTTCCACAAGGCCGCGGCGGTGGCGATCACCTACAGCAAGGCCCTGGACGCCGGCCGGGTCAGCCCGCTCCTGCGCGCGCGTCACCTGGTCTACGACCGCTTGGTGTACTCCCGGCTCCGGGCTGCCCTCGGGGGACACTGCCGGTTCGCGGTGTCCGGCGGGGCGCCCCTGGGCGAGCGGCTGGGCCACTTCTACCGTGGCATCGGGATCACCATCCTGGAGGGCTACGGGCTCACCGAGACGACGGCGGCGATCACGGTCAACCGGGTCACCGCCCAGCGGATCGGGTCCGTCGGCCAGCCGCTCGGGGGCGTGACGATCAGGGTGGCCGACGACGGTGAGCTCCTCGCCCGCGGCGCCCAGCTGATGACGGGCTACTGGAACGACCCCGCCGCGACGCGGGCGATGATGACCTCGGACGGCTGGCTGCGCACCGGGGACCTCGGCGAGATCGACGCCGAGGGCTTCGTGCGCGTGACCGGGCGCAAGAAGGAGATCCTGGTGACCGCCGGCGGCAAGAACGTCGCGCCCGCGCCCTTGGAGGACCGGGTGCGTGCCCACCCCTTGGTCAGCCAGTGCATGGTGGTCGGCGACGGCCGCCCCTTCATCGCCGCCCTGGTGACCCTCGACGCGGAGGCCGTGAAGCCGTGGGCCTCACACCATGGCAAGCCTGCGGACCCGGCGGCGCTCGTGGATGACGCGGACCTGCGGGCCGAGGTCCGCTCGGCGATCGAGGACGCCAACACGCTGGTGTCCCGGGCCGAGTCGATCCGCAAGTTCGAGGTGCTGCCCACCGACTGGACCGAGGAGTCCGGGCACCTCACACCGAGCTTGAAGCTCCGCCGCACCCACGTTGCACGCCTGCTGCGTCACGAGATCGACGACTTGTACAACGCATGACACAGCAGCGCCGGAGAATCAAGACTTCGGCCACGATTTAGTCATTCCCCTGACGCCGACCGCGCTTTGTAGAAACCTTGACGTTGGGGCTGTTGGGAGCAGCCCTCCGGCGGAGGCGCCCCCCACTCCCCGAGCGGGGTCCAGGTGCCTCCCGGCGTTCGAGTAGACAGGTCGGAGCATGGGTCGCAGGACAGTTCTTCTCATCGTGGCAGCGTTGATCGCCGCCCTCGGAAGCACGATGGTGTTCCTCTACGTCCGGGGTGCCGACAGTCGCGCCAAGGAGGCGCAGGCTCCGGTGCAGGTGCTCAAGGCGATCGCCCAGATCAATCCGGGCGAGACGCTTGATGCAGCGCAGGCCGCCGGCAAGCTCGAGCTGGGCGAGGTCCCCCGCGAGCAGGCGCTCCCCGGTGCGGTCAACACCATCGAGACCTTGGGGGGTCAGGTGGCTCTTTCGCCGCTCTACCCCAACGAGCAGATCATCACCGCGAAGTTCGGCGCCGCCGGCCAGCAGGACACCCTGACCCTGCCTGACGGCAAGATCGCGATCTCCGTGACCCTCTCCGACACCGGACGAGTGGCCGGCTTCATCGTCCCGGGCGACGCCGTGGCCATCTTCATGAACGGCGACATCGGCGGCGGCCAGACCGGCGTGAGGCTCCTGGAGCCCGAGGTCGAGGTGGCGGCGATCGGTGCCACCACCGTCGTCTCCACGACCACGACCAACCCCGAGGGCGCCCAGACGACCGAGGAGCTGCCGAAGACCTTGTTCACGCTGGCCGTCGACCAGCAGCAGGCGGAGAAGATCATGGTGGCCAGCCGCGCCGGCGAGCTCACCTTCGCCTACCTGAATGACACCTCCGAGGTCCAGGCCGGTCCCGGTACCACTGCAACCAACCTCTTCAGGTGAGCGCCGATGCCCATCATCGTTGAGAGCAACCCGAGCAACGCGGAGCTGTTCACCTCCGTCACCGGGAGCTCGTCCCGGGTCGTCGACAGCCTCGAAGCGCTCAAGCAGACGTTGTCTGCTGCCCCCGACGAGTTCGCGATCATCCTGGGGCCGGGTGTCGACCTCGAGGCGGCCGCGTCCTTGGCCGACATGCTGCGGGTGACCCGACCCTCCACCAGCGTCATCCTGATCCGACGCCGCGTCGACACCAGCGTGCTCGCCGAGGCTTTGCGCTCCGGCATGCGCGAGGTCGTGGAGGAGCGCGACCTCACCGGTCTCGGCGCAGCGGTCGGGCGGGCCAAGCAGGTCTGGACGGCGCTCAACGGTCCCGGCCAGGCTGACGCTCTCGGCCCGGCCGGACAGCTCATCACCGTCTTCTCCCCCAAGGGAGGCGTCGGCAAGACGACCCTCGCGGTCAACCTGGCGATCGCGCTCTCCGACAAGGGCGCCAAGCGCGTCTGCGTGGTGGACCTCGACCTCAGCTTCGGTGACATCGCGATCACGCTCCAGCTGATCCCCGCCCGCACGATGGCCGACGTGGTGCACTTCGAGAGCGGCCTCGACTTCAGCGTCCTCGAGCCCCTGCTCACCTCCCACGGCAGCGGGATCAAGGCCCTGGTCGCCCCGGTGCAGCCTGACGCCAAGGACTCGATCCCCGCGTCGCTGGTCGGCCGGATCCTCAGCATGCTGAAGGCCAACTTCGACTACGTCGTGGTCGACACCGCCCCGACTTTCGACGAGTTCGTGCTCAGCGCCTTCGACGAGACCGACCAGCTGTTGCTGGTGACGACCCTCGACGTACCGACGCTGAAGAACGTCAAGATCGCTGTGGAGACCCTCGACCTGCTCAACTTCCCCAAGCCCCGTCGCCACCTGGTGCTCAACCGGGCCGACGACAAGGTCGGACTCTCCGCGGACGAGGTGGAGAGCACCCTCGCGATGAAGATCGAGGCGGCGATCCCCACGTCCGCCCAGGTGGCCAACGCGACCAACTCCGGGGAGCCGATCGCCTCGGCCCTCCCCAAGCACCCGGTCAGCCAGGCGGTCGCCCGGTTGGCTCAGTCCCTGGACCAACCGGCCGATGACTCCTCCGCCCCCACGCACAAGTCTCGCGCGGCAGCACCCGCCAAGCGCGGTCTTCTCCGAAGGAACAGTAGGTAGCCATGAGCAGTCTTGCCGACCGGCTGGCAGCCGCCTCGCGCGACCGCGCCAGCACCCCGAGCGGACCCAGCGACGCACTCCCGGTCAAGAGCTCCGCGACCGGCGACCGGGCGAGCACCTCGACCCGGCAGGAGGACGAGTTCCGCGACCTCAAGGCGACGGTCCACAACCGTCTCCTCCAGCAGCTCGGCCCCAAGCTGTACGACGCGGAGCTCACCCAGTCCGAGCTGGAGCGGATGGTCCGCAGCGCGCTGCAGGACGCCATGCACGAAGAGGACGTGCTGCTCACACCGGCCGACCGCACCAGGATCGCCCAGGAGATCGCCGACGACATCCTCGGCTACGGCCCGATCGAGCCGTTCCTGCGCGACCCCGACCTCACCGAGGTCATGGTCAACGGTCCGGACAGCATCTGGATCGAGCGTGCCGGCAAGCTGCACAAGGTCGAAGGCCAGTTCGGCGACGAGGCCCACCTGCGCCGCACGATCGACAAGATCGTCTCCCGGATCGGCCGTCGGGTCGACGAGTCCAGCCCGATGGTGGACGCCCGCCTCCCCGACGGCAGCCGCGTCAACGCGGTGATCCCGCCGCTCGCCATCGACGGATCCCTGCTCACCATCCGGAAGTTCTCCGCCGACCCGTACACCTCCGACGACCTGGTCGCCTTCGGCACCTACTCGCAGCGCACCGCCGACTTCCTGTCCGCGTGCGTCAAGGGGCACCTCAACATCATCATCTCGGGCAGCACCGGCGCCGGGAAGACGACGACGCTCAACGTGCTCTCCTCCTTCATCCCCTCCGACGAGCGCATCGTCACCATCGAGGACGCGGCCGAGCTCCAGCTCCACCAGGACCACGTGCTCCGGCTCGAGTCCCGCCCGGCCAACATCGAGGGCAAGGGCGCGGTGCACATCCGCGACCTGGTGAAGAACGCACTGCGCATGCGCCCAGACCGCATCGTCGTCGGTGAGGTCCGCGACTCGGCGGCGCTGGACATGCTCCAGGCGATGAACACCGGTCACGACGGCTCGATCTGCAGCGTCCACTCCAACGGTCCCCGCGACACCCTGGCCCGCATCGAGACGATGGTGCTGATGGCCGGCATGGATCTGCCGATGCGCGCGATCCGGGAGCAGGTCGCCTCGGCCGTCGACCTGATCGTCCACCAGAGCCGGCTGCGTGACGGCTCGCGCCGGATCACCCACGTCACCGAGGTCGAGCGGATGGAGGGTGACGTGATCACCCTCCAGGACGTGTTCCTCTACGACCACTCCATGGGCTTCGACGAGGAGGGCCGCAGCCTCGGCCAGCTCCGGGCCACCGGACTCCGTCCCAAGTTCATCGACAAGCTCGCCCAGCAGAACGTCCGCGTCGACCCGATGCTGTTCGCGATGGACGGGATCTGACCGTGCACCTCTCGCCCCGGCCGATGAGGCGCGCGCGGCAGCGGACCTGGATCACGCTCCTGCTCGTGGCTCCCCTGCTGCTGCTCGCGCCCGCGGCGTACGCCGCCGACGGCAGCATCGACCACGTCGAGCCCGGAGACGGGTCGTTCCAGGTGCTCTACTCCCTCCCGGGTGCGGGGGACGCCGAGCCGGATCTCGACTCGCTGTCGGTCGCGCTCGACGACAGCGTGCTGCCGGCGACCGCCGAGCCGGCCGGCGAGGCCGACGCCGTCGTCCGCACCACGATCCTGGCCATCGACGTCAGCTCCTCGATGCGCCGGGACAACCGGTTCACCGAGGCCAAGCAGGCTGCCCAGGCCTTCCTCGATGCGGCCCCCGCCGACCTGCGTGTCGGGATCGTCACCTTCGCCGGCGACGTCTCGGTCGCGCAGGAGCCGACACTCGACCGCGCTGCCTCGGTCCAGGTCCTCAGCGAGCTGACCCTCTCCAACCAGACCCAGCTCTACGACGGCGTCCTCCAGGCCGTGACCGCGAGCGGCACCGGCGGCTCGCGGAGCCTCCTGGTGCTCTCCGACGGCCGGGACACCTCCGAGACCCCCATCGATCGGGTCACCTCGGCCATCGAGCTCGCCCAGATCAAGGTCGACGTGGTCGCCCTCGCCCAGACCGAGGAGGACACCGCGCTCCTGGCCCAGCTCGCCGACGCCGGCTCCGGCACGGTCATCACCGCCGCCGACCCCGAGTCCCTGACCCAGGTGTTCGCCGACGAGGCCGAGGCGATCGCCAGCCAGATCCTGGTCACCGTCACACCCCCCGACGGCTTCGCGGCCACCGAGGGCACCCTCTCGGTCTCCGTGGACGTCGCCGGAGAGAGCTACGTCGACACTGCCTTCGTGACCATCGCGACTGCCGCTGCGACGTCAGGTCCCGACCCCACGAAGCTCGAGGCGATCGCTCCGACCGGATTCCAGATCACCACGCAGATGATGCTTGGCGGGCTCGGCGCAGCCGCCCTCGGGTTCCTGGTGCTCGTCCTGGCCGCGCTGGGAGTCTTCTCCTCGGACCGGCAGTCCGTGGAGAGCCGGGTCGCCGCCTACACCGCGAAGGGCGCGCGCAAGCTGGCCCGCCAGAAGCAGGAGGTCGCCCCGCAGGGGGTCACCGCCTCAGCGGTCGGCGTGGCCGCCAAGGTGGTGGAGAGCAACGAGAGCCTCGAGTCCGCCCTGGAGCAACGGCTCGAGGCGGCCGGGATGTCGATGAAGCCGGCCGAGTGGCTGCTCACCCACGCCGGCGTCACGGTCCTGGTGGGCCTGGCCGCGCTGCTGCTGACCAGCGGCAACATCATCTGGACGGTCGTCGGGGTCGTGGCCGGTCTCGTTCTTCCGTGGGTGTTCCTCTCCTTCAAGCGTTCCCGGCGCACCAGGGCGTTCAAGTCCCAGCTCGCCGACACCCTGCAGCTGATGTCAGGCAGCCTGTCGGCGGGGCTCTCGCTGGCGCAGTCCGTGGACACGGTGGTCCGTGAGGGATCCGACCCGGTCTCCGGCGAGTTCCGCCGGGCCCTGGTCGAGGCCCGACTCGGCGTCGAGATCGAGGAAGCCCTGAGCAGCGTCGGCCAGCGGATGGAGAGCGTCGACTTCGAGTGGGTCGTGATGGCCATCCGGATCCAGCGCGAGGTCGGTGGCAACCTGGCCGAGCTGCTCAACTCGGTCGCCGACACGATCCGCGAGCGTGAGTACCTCGAGCGCCAGGTCTCCGCCCTGTCCGCCGAGGGTCGTCTCTCCGTGTGGATCCTCGGCGGTCTCCCGCCGGGCTTCATGGCCTACCTGCTCGTCTCCAATCCCTCCTACCTCGAGCCGATGATCACCACTACCCTCGGCTTCGTCATGCTCGGTGTGATGGGCGTCCTGATCACGGTGGGCATCTTGTGGATGAAGAAGCTCGTGAAGGTGGAGGTCTGAGATGGACATCGCAACCATCATCCTGATGGTCGGCATCGTCGGCATCTTCCTGGCGATCATGCTCTCGCTCGCCGCCGTGGGGGTGCTCGACAACGAGGCCCGGGGCGTCAGCAAGTCACTGGCGGTGATGGAGGCCTACTCGGCGGCCCCGCCCGAGCTCAAGCGGGAGATCGACCCCTCGTTCAACGACCGGGTCCTGACCCCCCTGCTCGAGCGCACCCTCAACATCAGCAAGAAGCTCACCCCCGCCGACCACAGCGACCGGATCCGGGTCAAGCTCGAGGTCGCCGGCAACCCGCCCGGCTGGACCATCGACCGGGTCACGTCGCTGAAGTTCATCGGCTTCGCGGTCGCGCTCGTCGCTCAGCCTGATCATCGCGACCGTGTTCGGCTTCGGCTTCGCCCCGATGCTCGGCTTCTGCGTGCTGGCCGCCGTCCTGGGCTACCTCACTCCGAACCTGTACCTCTACCAGCTCGGCTACGACCGCACCAAGCTGATCCAGCGCGCGCTCCCCGACGCCCTCGACCTGCTCACCATCTCCGTCGAGTCCGGCCTCGGCTTCGACGCCGCGCTCTCCCAGGTCGCCCGCAACACCGAGGGTCCGCTGGCCCAGGAGTTCGCCCGGGTGCTCCAGGAGATGCAGATCGGCCTCGGTCGCGGAGCCGCGATGCGAGCCCTCGGCGAGCGCACCCACGTGCCGGAGCTCAAGGGCTTCGTCTCGTCGATGGTGCAGGCCGACGCGCTGGGCATCCCGGTCGCGCAGGTGCTCCGGGTGCAGGCGCGTGAGATCCGCACCAAGCGGCGCCAGCGCGCCGAGGAGCAGGCCCAGAAGGTCGCGGTCAAGATCCTGGTCCCGCTGATCTTCTGCATCCTGCCCTGCCTGTTCATCGCGGTCCTCGGGCCGGCCGCCATCGGCATCTACGTGTCGTTCAACGGATAGTGATGCAGCAGGCACGCGTCGCCACCGCCGCCCGCACCTTCTGCGTCGCGGCGGTCCTCGGACTCAGCCTGGCCCTGTGGGACCCGATCGCCTTCCAGGGCACGGTGCTCCTGGCCGCGATCGCCGCGACGGCGGTCGCGGCCGACCTGTCCTCCCGGCTCCCCGACGCCGCGATCCTGAGCTTCGAGGCCGCCCTCGCCTCCCTCGTCGTCGGGATGGCGCTGCCCGAGGGTGTGCTGCTGCTGCCCTACCTGGTGGTCCCGGCACTCCTCAGCGGCATCCTGCTCGGCACCCTGCGCGTCCTGATCACCGTGAGCGTGGAGGTGGTCAGCCTTGCGGTCGTGGTGTTCGCCTCCGGCCAGCTCAGCGCGATCGAGGACCTGTCCGAGGTGGTCGCCCCCTGGCTGCTCACCACCTTGGGGGTCGGCCTGGTGGGCGCCCGACTGCGTGCGCTGCGCAGCCCGCTGACCTCGGAGACCGACGAGAACTACGAGTCGGCCCGCAGGCTGCTCTCCCAGCTGCGCACCGTCGCCCGGCGGCTGTCCTCGGGCCTGGACACCGTCACGATGTCGAGCCAGCTGCTCGCCACCGTGCACCAGTATCTCGACGACACCCACTCGGCCGTCTTCGTGCGCACCGACGGCGGGGTGCTGGCGCCGCTGGGCTACCGAGGCAGCCAGGCGCGCGAGGCCCTGCAGCCCGAGGGCTACCTGGTGGATCGCTGCTGGACGGAGATGGAGCCGGCCCACGACATCCAGACCTCCGGGCTGGCCAACCGCAGGCACCGGGTCGTCCTGCCGCTGCGGGTCGGCAGCCGGATGCTGGGCGTGGTGCTGCTCGACCGCGGCTCCGCGCCGCCGAGTCGGACGGTGGCCGAGCTGATGCGCGAGGTCGACGAGCAGGCGCTGCGGATCGACGCGGCGCTCGCCTTCGACGAGATCCGCTCCATCGCCACGATGGAGGAGCGGCACCGGCTGGCCCGGGAGATCCACGACGGGGTGGCCCAGGAGATCGCCTCGCTGGGCTACGTCGTCGACGACCTCGCCGCCACCGCGACCAGCGACACCCAGCGCAAGAAGCTGTCCGCCCTGCGCGGCGAGCTGAGCCGGGTCGTCAGCGAGCTCAGGCTGTCGATCTTCGACCTCCGCACCGAGGTCTCGGCGGGGCTCGGATCGGCACTCTCCGACTACGTCCGCGAGGTCGGAGCCCGCTCGGGCCTGACCGTCCACCTCACCCTCGACGTCGCCCCGACCCGGCTGCGCGGCGAGGTGGAGACCGAGCTGTTCCGGATCGCCCAGGAGGCGATCACCAACGCCCGCAAGCACTCCTCGGCCACCAACCTGTGGGTGGACTGCCGGATCCAGCCACCGGGCGCGAGGATCAAGGTCCGCGACGACGGGGGCGGCCTCGGGGCCCCCCGCGACGACTCCTACGGCATCAAGATCATGCGCGAGCGGGCCAGCCGCATCGGCGCCGAGCTCGACATCTCGGACAACGCCGCGTCCGGCAACGGCTCCAGCAACGGCTCAGGAACTAGCGTGACCGTTACAGTAGGCGTTGAAGCGCCGGTGCTCGCCTGAGCCGGCCACGGGAGGAGACTGCGCATGACGAGACCCCACACGGTGGTCCTGGTGGACGACCATGAGCTGATCCGCCAAGGACTGGCCCATGCCTTCGACCGTCACGACGACTTCACCGTCGTGGGCGAGGCCGGCTCCGTGAGCGAGGGTCACGAGCTCATCTCCACCCTCGAGCCCGCCGTGGTCGTCACCGACGTGCGCCTCCCCGACGGCACCGGCCTCGACCTGGTGCGCAGGCTCCGCAAGACCAACAACGAGGTCGGCATCGTCGTGCTGACGATGTATGCCGGTGACGAGCAGCTCTTCGAGGCCCTCGAGGCCGGTGCGTCCGCTTTCGTCTCCAAGGACTCTCCCTCCGACGACGTCGTCGCCGCAGCGCGGCATGCCACCGTGTCCCCCAGGTCGTTCACCGCCGCCAACCTGGCCGAGGCGATGCGCCGGCGGATGTCCCCCTCGGGGCCGCAGCTGTCCCCGCGTGAGTCCGAGGTGCTCCGCCTGCTCGCCGAGGGCCTCGGTGTCGCCGCCATCGCCCGTCAGCTCTTCGTCAGCGAGTCGACGGCCAAGACCCACATCTCCAAGATCTACGAGAAGCTGGGGGCCGCCAACCGCGCGCAGGCCATCATGAATGCCATACGCGCGGGCCTCCTGTCAGACGAATCGCCAGTCTGAGGTCCCAATCGGGCAAAAATGGTCCACTCGGGCCATCAAGCCCCCCTCCGGAGTCATCCGTGTGGACGCCGATTGAGGTCCGTTCTCCCGATACATGTTGCGGTGCGGAATGCCGATGCTTGTGGTGTCGGGAGTCCGCGGTGGTCTCCTCTGATCTTCAACCTTGGGAGTACTCCATGCTTCAGCTCATCCAGCGCCTCGTGAACCGTCGTGACGACGAGAAGGGCGCCTCGGCCGTCGAGTACGGCCTGCTGGTCGCCGCGATCGCCGCGATCATCGTCCTCATCGTCTTCGCCATCGGCAAGTTCGTGAAGCAGGGCTTCACCGACACCTGCAACGGGCTCGACTCCGGCATCACCGTCTCCGGCACCACCTGCAGCTGACTTTCGTCGGGGGTTGGGGCGCCACGCGTCCCAGCCCCCGACCCATCTCTGGGAGTGGAGTTTGCACATGGAGATCCCCTGGCTGAGACCGGGTGACGACGAGCGCGGCGCCTCCTCCGTCGAGTACGCCCTGATCGTGGCCGCCATCGCCGCGATCATCGTCGTGATCGTCTTCGCCGTGGGGAAGTACACGGCCGGGGCCTTCACCACCACGTGCGACAGCCTCGGCGCAGGCGACTTCAACACCAGCGCGACCTGTCCCTGAGTCAGGCACCTTCCGCCTCACAGCAGCAGCTGACGGCGCAGCCTCCCGGCCGCCTCCTCCCACGAGGATCCGGCCAGGGCTGCGCCGTCGTCGCGTTCCTGACCGAGCAGCGCCAACAGCGCCGACGCCACCTCCGGTGGGCGACGACCGTCCACGGTGCGGCCCCTGCCCTCGCGCAGCGTCTCCGGGGCGCCCCCGGAGTCCCCGACGAGCACCGGCAGGCCGCACGCCTGCGCCTCGAGGAACACGATCCCGAACGCCTCGGGCTCCAGACCCAGCAGCCGCGTCCGGCAGGGCATCGCGAACACGTCACCGGCATCGGTGTGAGCCGGCACCTCGACCCACGGCACGCTCCCGGTGAAGATCACCGAACCGTGCAGCCCGGCTCGATCCGTCATCCGCTCGAGCCTGGCCCGGTAGGGACCGTCACCGACCAGCAGCAGCCGCGCCCCCGGCACCTGGGCGAGCACCTCGGGCCAGGCGCGGATCAGGGTGTCCTGGCCCTTGCGGGCCACCATCCGTGCCGTGCAGACCACCACCGGTGCGTCCTCGGCGATGCCGAGCCGCCGGCGTACCGCCGCTCCCCCGCAGCCCGGGTGGAACCGGGTGATGTCGACACCAGGCGAGAGCCGTTCCATCCGCGCCGCGGCTGCGGGTGAGAGCGCCGCCGCGATCCGGCCGCGGCACCACTCACTGACATAGGTCATCACGTCCACGCCGTCCCCGATCCGGCGCAGCAGCCGCCGGGCGAGCGGCACCCGCGCCCACCACACCTCGTGGCCGTGGGTCAGCGCGACCAGGCGCACGGCCCCTGCTCTGCGCAGTCGCGGCCCGAGCAGCCCGAGCGGCGCCGAGGCGCCGAACAGCACCCGGTCGCAGCCGGTCTCGCGCAGCACCCGCTCGACCCGCCGTCCCACCGCCCGGGTGGGCAGCAACGTCCCGGAGGGATCCCGGTGGACCGGGAAGGCCAGCGTCGCGTCGAAGTCTCGATCGCCCGGCATGCTCGCGGTGTAGACGACGACCTCCTCGGGGTCCAGCCGCTCGCAGAGGGACAGCACGAACGACTCGATGCCACCTCGTCTGGTGGGGAAGTCGTTGGTGACCACCAGGACCCGGCTCACGACTGCCGCCCTCGTCAGCGAGCCGGGCAGCCCGGCCCGCTCCAGCACGGTGGGGTGGCTGCCGAACCAGAGCTGGCTCAGCCGGGGCGGCGCCGGGTCCCTGACCGCCTGCAGCGCGAGCCGCCGCTGCATCGCGACGAAGGCGGCATCGGCTCCCGTGACCTCCAGGGAGACCCGGTCGGCCCGTGCCTCGATCGCCCGGCTGACCGCGCTGGTCGCCGGACTGACCACCAGGGTCCCGACCGCGACCAGGGCCAGCACCAGCGCAGCGGCGCGCGGGTCGGCCGGCCCGTCGACCCCTGCCCGGCTGCGGACCGGCCTCAGGTCGAGCAGCAGCGCCAGCGCGCACACCCCGACGACTCCTCCGAGCGCGCCCAGAGTGGTGCCCACCAGGACGTCGTGGTTCTTGGCGTGGGCCAGCTCGTGCGCGACCACGACGCGGGCCTGCTCGGGCGTGAGCCCGGCCAGCAAGGTGTCGTAGACGACGACCCTGCGGGTGCCGCCGATGCCGGAGACATAGGCGTTGAAGGTCGTGGTGCGTCGCGAGGCGTCGGCGACGAGGACGTCGTCGACGGGCACCCCCTCACGGTCCGCGAGGCGCAGCACCGAGGCCTTGAACGGCCCCTCGGCCATCGGCGTGAACCGGTTGAACAACGGCTCCACCACCACCGGGTACAGCAGGGATCCTGCGAAGGCGAGCAGCACGGCGAGTGCCGCCGCGGGCAGGTACCAGTCCCGTGGGCGGCGTCGTGCCAGAGCCACCATCAGCAGCAGCGCCAGCGAGGTGGTCACCGTCTGGACCAGGAGGCCACGGCCCACGTCGGCGAACCACGGCCCGAGCGTCTGCCTGGTCAGGTCGTAGTCGAGACTCTGCCGACGGAGCGCGAGCGAGAAGGGCAACGTGGCGACCCGGCCGATCACCAGGAGCGCGAAGACCGCGGCCGGGACAGCGGACCACCACCGCAACCGGTCTGTGAGGAGACCGACCAGGCGTGAGCCCCACGAGCTGAACCCCAGCATGATCGCCACGGCGAGGGAGACCGCCAGGGAGCTCCAGCTGATCCAACGACGCGCTTGTGAGAACTCCTCGGCGCGGGCCAGCTCCTCGCGGCTGAAGAGCTCTGACGCCGGCATCGGGGTGAGCCGCCCCCCAGGCACCCAGTCCCAGGGGACGAGCAGCCCCGCCGCGAGTGTGAGCCCGACCAGCGCCACGACGCCCAGGATGATCGCGCCGCGCCGGTCCAGGCGGGCGGCGTCGTCGGTCACGGCACCAGCCTGCCACCCCGCGCGTGATCGACGCGCCCCCGGGTGATCGAGCCACCCGGGTGATCGAGCGGCTCCCCGGGTGATCGAGCCTGTCGAGATCACTCCCCCGCCCGAGGGTGGTCTCGACAAGCTCCCCGGGTGATCGAGCGGCTCCCCGGGTGATCGAGCCTGTCGAGATCACTCCCCCACCCGAGGGTGGTCTCGACAAGCTCCCCGGTGATCGAGCGGCTCCCCGGGTGATCGAGCCTCCGATCAGCCCGACGATGGTCTCGACAAGCTCGACCAACCGAACCCCCCGATGGTCTCGACAAGCTCGACCAACCGACCCGACGAATGGTCTCGACAAGCTCGACCAACCGAACCCCCCGATGGTCTCGACAAGCTCGACCAACCGAACCCGACGATGGTCTCGACAAGCTCGACCAACCGAACCCCCGATGGTCTCGACCGGCTCGACCAACCGGTGGCTCGACCCACCGGACAGCCGGATCAGCTGGCCAGCTCCTCGAGATAGCGGCGCCAGGACTTCGTGAAGGCCGACTCAGTCGTGCCGAGCTCCGCGAAGGCGCCGGCGGTGGAGCCCTCCTGGTCGGCACGGTCGTAGAACGCGATCAACCGGTCCTCGCCGTGCTCCTCGGCGAGCAACCGACAGGCCAGCCAGGCGGACTCGTAGGAGGCGCCGAGGTCCTCGCTCTCGGTCTCGAAGGCCCGAGGACCCGGGAGCGCCGCGGGCACGCCTCGCGAACGGACCTGCTCGAGGACCTGGCTGGCGGTGACCTCGACCGGGAGGTCGACGTGGGCCAGTGCCACGTAGTCGGCGAAGCCCTCCAGGAGCCAGGTGGGCATCGACGAGGCGGCCGCGTCGGTGGCGACGTGCGCCGCCTCGTGGCTCATCACGATCTGGGCGCCCTGCTCCCCCAGCGGACCGAAGACCCGCGGGTTGAGGAAGATGTGGATCGGGCTGTCGTCGTCGGGCGACCCGTCGGTCGGCGTGGTCACCGCGGCGATCGCGTCGTAGGCGCCCTCGTCCGAGCCGAGCACGCGCCCCAGCTGGCGCTCGGAGTCCGGCACCTCGACCACCAGCGACCCGCGCCAGTCCGGCAGCACCTTGCGCACGTCGCGGACGGCCTGGTCGGCCAGCCCGCCGAAGCGGGAGGACCCGTCGGCCTGTCCGTCGCCGACGAGGAGGACCAGGGAGTGCCTGCTGCGCTCGACGGCCAGCCTCTCCAGCAGCCACAGCGGGGCGGGGCGACCGTAGTCGGTGCGCGCGGTGACGAAGGCGGCTCCGTCCTCGGTCTGCAGGAACGTCATGGTGACTTCCATGGAGCTCAGGCCGCGGTCGAAGCCGTCCAGCCGCCAGTCCAGCTCGATGTCTGCGACCCAGGCACGGTCGGCGAGCGCAGGTGCGAGCCCGGCAACCGTCCGTCCGGCGTTCTCGTCGACGTAGCGCATCGTGAGGTCGGTGACGTCCAGCCTGCGCGCGTTGGCCCTGAGCGCGGCCAGCTCCCGAGCTGCCTTCCGGTCGCCCGGCGCTGCCAGGGCCACTGCCTCGGCCCGGGTGCCCGACTCCAACGCCTCGCTCAGCTCGGCCAGGAGCGTGGCGGCGCTGTCTGCCCGGGTCAACGGGGCCGCCGGATGCCCCGGACGGGGCAGGACCGCTGCCTCAGGACGGCTCAGCCACCAGAAGGCGAGCCCGGCGGCGACCAGACACAGCACAAGGCCGGCCACCCAACGACGTGGGCGACCGGCCCTGCGACGACCGCCGGTTGCGCGGACCTCAGCAGGATCAGCCAGGTCGGACGGCACCGGAGTAGGGCATGGAGAACACGGGAGCGATCTGGACACCGGTGCTCGGGTTGGCGGCGTGGGCGATCTGGCCGTTGCCGATGTAGATGCCGACGTGGCTCACCGGGGAGTAGTAGAAGACCAGGTCCCCCGGAGCCAGCTGGGATTGCGAGACCGGGCTCCCGGAGCCCATCTGGGCGCCGGAGGAGTGCGGCAGACCGACGCCCGCCGCGCCCCAGGCCATCATCGTCAGGCCGGAGCAGTCGAACGCGCTGGGGCCGGCAGCGCCGTAGACGTAGGAGTCGCCGACCTGGCCGAGGGCGTAGCGGACGGCCGCGCCCGCGCGACCGGAGACCGCGACGTCGGGCAGGTCGACCGCCGAGGCGGTGCGGCTGCGGCTCGGCGCCGTGTTGGCGCGCTCCTCGAGCCGGTCGAGCAGCTCCTGGGCCTCGTCAGCCTTGTCCTCGATCTCCGCCTTCTCTGCGGACAGCGTCTTCTTGGTCGCTGCGATCCGGCCCAGCTCGCGCTTGGCGGCCGCCTCGCGCATCTCGAGCTGCTGGGCCTGCACCGCGAAGTCGGCCATCATCTCGCCCTGCTGGTCGTTGAACCCGCTGACCGTGGCGAGCTGGTCGAGGAAGGCGTCGGGATCATCGGCGAGGAGCACCTGGGTGGCCGTGGAGAGCGCCTGACCCTGGTACTGCGACACGACGGACGCGGCGACCTCGGAGCGGACCGTCTCGACCTTGTCCTGCTGCCGGGAGAGGTCGGCGCGGAGCGCCGACAGGCGCTCCTGGGCGTCCTCGAGCTCGAGCCGGGCGTCGTTGTAGCGCTCGGAGGCCTGCTCGGCCTTCTCGAACAGCGAGTCGACGCGGGCCTGGACATCCTCGATGTCCGGCTCGGCGTAGGTGGGGCTGGCGGTGAGCATCGAACCGCTGACTGCGGTGATGCACAGGGTCGCCAGCACGCTGGCGGTGCGCTTCCGGCCGTTCAGCACGAGCGGACGGTCTCCTCTTTGTCGTGACGCCTACCGGGTTAGCTGACGGGTTCGGGCGGCAAAGAAAGCCCTACACGAGCAGAGCGTGACGGTGAGTCGCACTCCGCGCCGTGATTCACCCCAGGAACACGTGGTTCCCCGGTTCCGGACGTCGACTCCGTGGTCTGGTCCAGATTCAGCGCAGCGCCTGAGCCGGCCCGGTCTGGCCGGCTTGTGCAGGCGCTTGAGTCACCGAGAGTAGGTGGCCGGGACGCCTCGGGGCAAACGCCCGGGCGGCGCGTCGTGGACGCACCGGGGACATCGGGTTCCCCTACGCCTCACCTGTCACACAGGTCACATCAATCACTCACTGACTCCCCCCGTCACTCGACCGTTCAGGCACTGGCGACCTCCGGCCCGTCGAGCGGCGACACCATCCGGAGCGGCGGCACCAGGCCGGAGCCGGCCAGGACGTCGAGCGCGCGGGCCTCGTCGTCGTCGAACCCGATCTCCGGTGGGGGTCCGAGCAGGACGGTCACCACGCAGTCGTGGCAGGCCAAGCCGCGCACCAGGCAGGTGTCGCAGTCGATGTGCACACTCATCACGCCTCCAGGGGAAGTTGATCTCGTCCAGCAGACTGTGGCACCGAGCACCGACAGGTCCGAGCCGGGGCGGGCCAGGGCGGAGGGCATGGCTCCCCGGTCTACCGTTGACCTCCCCACCCGGTGCAGCCCGCAGGGGTCGAGGAGGTGTCCCGTGCGCGTCGTCCCGCCGCTTGACCGCGCCCGGTTGCGCCGCGCCACGTTCGTGGTGCTGGTGAGCCTGCTCTGGGCGGGGCTGTGCAACCTCGTGATCGAGCTGCTGCAGTCCGGCGGCGGGCTGACCTTCGCCCAGAAGCCTGCGCTCTTCGCGCTCGGCAGCCTGCTGCTGTGGTGCGTCCTGGTGGTCCTCTGGGCGCTGAGCGGACGGCTCCGGGTCGGTGCCGCCGTCCTGGTCGCCGTCTCCGGTGTCATCGGCTTCGCCAACCACACCAAGATGTCGTTGCGACGTGAGCCGCTCTACCCCGACGACTTCGCCATCGCCGCACATGCCGGCTTCCTCGAGCAGATGGTCGGCTGGCAGACCGTCGCCGTCGCCCTCGGGGCCACGGTGCTGGCCGTCGTGCTCACCGTGGTCGTCGCCTGGCGCTGGCGACGGCGGCACCCCAGGCACCGGCCCGGAAGCCGGCGCGCCCTGCTGGTCGCCGTCGGGTTTCGGCTGGCCGTCGCCGCCATGGCTGCCGGCGTCCTGGTGCACGCGATCCAGTTCAACCAGCGCGGCAACCTGGTCCGCGCGGCCTACCGCCTCGGCGACGCCGCGTGGGCCTCGTGGTCACAGGAGAAGAACTACCTCCAGAACGGCTTCGTCGGAGGGCTGCTCTACAACCTCGACGTACCGGTGATGGACCGTCCCGACGGCTACGGCGAAGCCACCATGGCGGCAGTGGCGGAGCGCTACACGGCGGCGGCAGCCGCTCGCAACGCCGGCCGTGCCGCCGAGGCGCTCGCCGGCGTCAACATCGTCGTCGTGCTGAGCGAGAGCTTCAGCGATCCGACGATGCTCGAGGGGATCGACTTCGCCGAGGACCCGATCCCCTACACGCGGAGCCTGATGGAGCAGACCAGCTCGGGGACCCTCCTGGCGCAGCGTTACGGCAGCGGCACCGCCAACATGGAGTTCGAGACGCTCACGGGGATGTCGACCTCCCAGTTCGACCCGCGCCTGATGACGCCGTACCAGATGCTGGTTCCTGGGTTCGAGGAGTTCCCCTCGTTCGTCGGCCTGGCGCGCTCGTGGGGCTACTCGCGCGTGGCGATCCACCCCTACGCCACCTACATGTACCGGCGCGAGTCGGTCTACCCGATCCTCGGCTTCGAGGACTTCATCGACCGGAGCGAGATGTCGATGCGCAAGCGCATCCAGGACAACCCCTTCATCTCCGACAACTCCGCGTTCACCGAGGTGCAACGCCAGATCGAGGCGCACGACGCCCCGCTGCTCACCCACCTGGTGACCATGCAGAACCACTTCCCCATGGGGACTCCTACGACGCGCCGATGACCGTCGAGGGAGACCAGGGCGCGACCGAGGATGACGCGGGGGCCTACTTGCGGGGACTCACCTACAGCGATCGGGCGATGCGCAAGTTCATCAGTGGACTCAATGACTCCGTCGGAGAAGACCGCGGTCGTGTTCTTCGGTGACCACCTGCCACCGGTCTGGTCCGAGAACGTCGCTCGCGAGAACGGCCCGCTGGGCATGCGAGAGACGCCGTTCTTCCTCTGGAGCAACTTCCTCGACCTCGACGATCCCGAACCACTGACCAGCCCGATCTACCTGCTGCCCCTCCTGCTCGACCAGCTCGGGGCCCCGCTGCCGCCGTACTACGAGCTGCTGCGCGAGCTGCATGAGGAGATCCCCGCGATGCGCGCGGGTCAGCTCTACGACGGAGAGGGGCAAAGGATCGCCCCGGAGCACCTCTCCGACCGTGCGCGGCAGCTGCTGCGCGACTACCGCCTCGTGCAGTACGACCTCTCCGTCGGGCGACGGTTCAGCCAGGGGGCGATGTTCTACGCGCAGCCCACCACCGAGGACTCAGCTGCGGCCCAGTAGCCGCACCAGGGCGGCCGCGCCGACCGCCCGGGCACCGGCCCGGGTCACGTCACGGACGACCTCCTGGTCGCTGGTGACCACGATCAAGGGGCGTCCTCTCGGCTCGGCGGCAACGAGGTCACGGATGACGTCGTCGGCGATCACGCCCACGGGGCTGAAGAGCACGCGCACCCCGCGAGGACGGTTGACCACCGGCCGCTCCACCTTGTCCGCGGCATCGAAGACCACGGTGAGCTCGGCACCGCTGCGAGCCGCCAGCGGCGCCAGGCCGCCGATCAGCCGCTCCCGCTGCTGCTCGAGCGAGAGGCCCGGCCAGGCGGTCTTGGTCACGTTGTAGCCGTCGGCGATCAGGTGCACGCGGGGCAGCATGAGCAGCTGCTCGAGAAGTGCCGGGTCGTCCACGGCGAGCGAGCCGTGGCCCGTGCTCGCCCGGCTGCCGTGCTCGGCGACGTCGGCGGCGACCTGGTCGGCCGGGGAGCCCTCGACGGCGGGCAGTGCCAGCTCGCGGCGAAGACCCTGTGCGGTCTCGAGCAAGGTGTCGAGGAGGAGGCGGGCCCGCAGGGCCTCGCTGCCCCGATCCGCGCGACCGGCCCGGCGGCCGGCCGCGACCTCCGACTCCAGCTCCTCGATCCGGGCGCGGAGCCGGCGGGCCTCCGCCTCGGCGGCGGTGGCAGCGGACGCGGCGACGCGGGCGGACTCCGCGGCCTCGTCGGCCGCTGTCGTGGCGCGAGCCTCCGCGGCCTTGAGGCGGGCGCGAGCGTCCCCGAGCTTGTGCCGGAGGTCGGTGTTGTCGGCCTTGAGCCTCCCGACCTCCTCGCGGTGCCGCGCACGCGCCTCCCGCAGCTCGCCGTGGGCGGCATCGAGCTGGCGACGTGCGCGCTCGAGCTGGCCGGCGGTCTGCCGGGACTGTCCGGCGTCCCGCTCGGCCTCGACGGCGTCCGCGGCGGCGGCCACCAGCCGCGGCCACCCCGCCGGGCGGATGAGGTAGGCGACCGCCGCCACCTCGACCGGGTCCGCGGCGGGCGGCGCGACACCCGCGTCGAGTGCCTCGGCCACGGCCGACACGTCGATCCGGACCTGACGCGCGACGTGGTCACGGAAGGTCTCGTCGCTCTCCAGCACGCTCGCGATCTGGCTGCCCGCCAGCTTGGCCCGACGTCCCGGCGCAAAGCTCGCGACCCGCTTCAGGGCCGTGGGCAGGGCGTCGCCGGCCATCCTCCCGACGGCGTCCGCGGCGAGGATCACGACGCGCTGACGCACCAGGTCCGGCAGCGGTCCGACCAGCTCCTCGCCGTCGGCCGCCGCGTCGCCGAGGTCGTCCATCCGTTCCGGCTGGGTCACGGCGTGCTGAGGTCGGCTTCCGTGCGCGCGACCAGCTCAATCGCGTCGGAGCGGCCACACCACCGGCAGGTCACGCTCGTCACGGCCTCCTGATCGGTCGTGGACTCCTCGACGACGTGCTCGCCGGCCAGGTCGAAGTGCCAGAACTCTGTGGCACGCGAGGACCGCACCACGTCGAAGCGGGTGAGGTTGCCGCAGCCACCACAACGCCAGCGGGTGCCGCCATCAGGCAGGTCGACCATGGCCACTCCTCGGGGTCGTCGCCGGCGGTGTGCACCGCCGAGGCATCCAGGGTATGCCGCGTGGCGACCCGATTTGGTCGGTGGCCGCCTCTAGCGTCAGCCTCATGACCGTCTCCCCGACCCGCCTCGCCTCGGGTGAGTCGCGTTGGGAGGCGCAACGCAGCTTCGACGAGCTCGGGCGGCCGTTGCGCGAGGTCACCTTCTGCGTGGTCGACCTGGAGACGACCGGCGGCTCGGCCAAGGACGGCTCCATGATCACCGAGGTCGGCGCCGTCAAGGTGCGCGCAGGCGAGGTCCTCGGCGAGTTCCAGACGCTGGTCAACCCGCACCAGGCGATCCCTCCCTTCATCGCCGTCCTCACCGGCATCACCGACTCGATGGTGGCGGTGGCCCCACCCGTCGAGCAGGTCCTGCCCCAGTTCCTCGAGTTCGCCCGGGGGTGCGTGCTCGTCGCCCACAACGCACCGTTCGACGTCGGCTTCCTCCGCTACTTCGCCGAGCAGCAGGGGCACCCGTGGCCGGCCTTCGAGGTGCTCGACACGGCCAAGCTCGCGCGCAGGGTCGTGACGCGCGACGACACGCCCAACTGCAAGCTCAGCTCGCTGGCCACGTTCTTCGGCTCGGAGACGACGCCCAACCACCGGGCGCTCTCCGACGCCCGCGCCACCGTCGACGTCCTGCACGGCCTGATGGCCAGGCTCGGCAACCTCGGCGTGCACACCCTGGAGGACCTGCAGACCTTCTCCTCGCGCGTCACCGGGGCGCAGCGACGCAAGCGCCACCTCGCCGAGCAGCTTCCGCACGCCCCCGGGGTCTACCTCTTCAAGGACGACCGCGACCGGGTCCTCTACGTCGGCACGTCCAAGGACCTCCGCACCCGTGTCCGCACCTACTTCACCGCCTCGGAGACCCGCTCCAGGATGGGCGAGATGGTCACGCTGGCGGCGACCGTGCAAGGCATCGAGTGCGCGACCGCGCTGGAGGCTGAAGTGCGCGAGCTGCGGCTCATCGCCGAGCACAAACCCCGCTACAACCGGCGCTCCCGGTTCCCCGAGCGCGTCCACTGGATCAAGCTCACCGTGGAGCCCTGGCCGCGCCTGTCACTGGTGCGCCAGGTGCTCGACGACGACGCCGACTACATCGGCCCGTTCGGCTCCAAGCGCACCGCCGAACGCTCGGTGGCGGCCCTTCACGAGGCCTTCCCGATCCGCCAGTGCGGCGGCCGGATGCCCCGGCGTCCCGCCCTGAGTGCGTGCGCCCTCGCGGAGATGGGCAAGTGCCTGGCTCCCTGCACCGGGTCGGTGAGCGCGGACGACTACTCCGCCGTCGTCGCCGACCTGCGCACGTCGTTGCTCACGCGTCCCGACGCGGTGGTCGCCTCGATCTCGGCGCGGATGCTGTCCCTGTCCCAGGCGCAGCGCTTCGAGGACGCGGGCTCCTGGCGCGATCGTCTCAGCGCCTTCCTCCGGGCGGTGTCGCGCACCCAGCGGCTGCGCGCCCTGACCCGGTGCGCCGAGGTCGTCGCCGCCCGCCGCGAGCCGACGGGCTGGGCCGTCCACGTCATCCGGCACGGCAGGATGGCGGCGGCCGGGGTGATCCCGCCCGGAGCACACGCCGGCACCTGGGTCGAGGGCCTCCAGGCCTCGGCCGAGACCGTGCTCAACGGGCCGGGGCCGACGCCGGCCGCGACGGCGGAGGAGACCGAGAAGCTGCTGCGCTGGCTGGAGTCCGACGGGGTGCGGCTGGTGCACGTCGAGGGCGAGTGGTCGTGCCCGGTCGGCGGCGCCACCAAGCACCTGCGCCCGCACGACGAGGTCGACCGGTCCCGGCAGCGGCTGGTCCCGTTCGAGGACCAGCGCGGGCTGCGACCCGAGCACCGGCCCGCGCGTTAGCCCGTGGCACGCCAGTCGGATGTCCTACCGTTGCGTCCATGATCACCGCCATCGTCTTCGTCAAGGCCGACGTCGCCCTCATCCCCGAGGTCGCCGAGCAGATCGCGGCGCTCGACGGTGTCAGCGAGGTCTACTCCGTCACGGGGCAGATCGACCTGATCGCCCTCGTGCGGGTGCGCAACCACGACGATGTCGCCGGGGTGGTGGCCGACCGGCTCAACAAGGTGCCGGGTGTGACCGCCACCGAGACGCACATCGCCTTCCGCACCTACTCCCGGCACGACCTCGAGTCGGCCTTCTCCCTCGGCCTCGATTGATGGATCCGAGGGCGGCCCGTGGCCTCGCCGTGAGGTTCCTGGTGGCCGTCGTGCTCCTCCAGGCGGCCTGGATCCTGGCGGTGCCTCCGTTCCGGGGCAGCGACGAGTTCGACCACGCCTACCGCGCGGATGCAGTGGCGCACGGGCAGTGGGCCGTTCCCTCGGAGCAGGCCGCGGCCGGCCGCGGAGGTCTCCTCGCCGTTCGCCGCAGCATCGTGGGGAGTGCCGGCGCCATCTGTGAGTCCTACAGCTACACCGGCCGTGACAACTGCCAGCCGGGCGAGGAGGTCGGCGAGGGGCTGGTCCGCGTCGCCAGCGGGGCGTCGGGCAACCACCCACTCTTCTACTGGGTCATAGGGACCGCCGCGCTCCCCTTCGAGGGGGCGGACGCTCTGCTCGCGATGCGCGCCGCCGGCGCGCTGATGAGCGCGCTCCTGCTGACGATGGCCGCCTACTTCCTCGCGGTGGGCTCACGCAGTCGGTGGCCGGTGCGCGGCCTGGCCGTGGGCTGCACCCCGGTGCTGGTCTACAGCACCAGCGTGGCGGCACCGAACGGCGTGGAGATGGCAGCCGGTGCTGCCGTCTGGGGCGGCCTGATCGCCTTGGGCGCAGGTGCGATCAGCCCGGCGAGGGAGCGGCTGACCCTGATCGGCACGATCCTGGCCGGCATCATCCTCGTCGTGCCGCGACAGCTCGGTCCGCTCTGGCTGCTTCTCATCGTCACGATCTGTCTGGTGCTGTTCGGCGCCCGCCACTGGTGGGCGGTCTTGAAGCGACGACCGCTGCTGGTCGGGGTGGGCAGCGCCGCCATCGCCGCGGCAGCGATCAACAACGTGCTCTGGGTCTCGGCCGCGGGCACGCTCACCGGCGACGAGGTCAACCAGGACATTCTTGCCATGAACCCGGGAGCCTCGGTCCTGGGCAGCTCGCTCAAGCTGGTCCCGCTGTGGGCCTTCCAGTCGATCGCAGCCTTCCCACTGCGGGACGAGCCCGCACCCATCATCGTCTACGCGTGCTACCTCGTCGTCGTCATCGCCCTCCTCGGGGCCGCCTCCTGGCGTGGAGACGCGCGGGTGCGGTGGGCCACCTGGTTGACCGCGGGGCTCGGGCTGCTCGTCCCGTTCCTGATCACCTACGCGACCATCGCCCGGACGGGCTCCATCTGGCAGGGCCGCTATGCCCTGGCATTCACGGTCGGTCTGCCCATCCTGGCCAGCCTGGCCCTCGCCAGCGGCGGCCAGCGGCTCGCGCGCCGCTGGTCCGGCCCGGTCCTGCTCGCGATGACGATCGCCGTCGTTGTGGCCCACGGCGTCAGCGTGCTGAACCTCTACCGTGACGAGCTGACCAATCCCGCGGCCGTCGGGGACGGCAGCCCGTGGCCCTTCGTGCCCGGGTGGGCGCTCGTCGCGGTCGTCGTGCTCGCCCTCGCCGCCCTGGCGAGTCTGGCCTCCGGCCGCGACCGGCGGCCGACGGTGGATGCGCCGGACGACGACCCGGAGGGACCGGTCACCGGGACGCCGCGGGAACAACAGGGCTCCCCGCCTGCCGGGACGTCGGCACCGCACGGACCGGCCTAGCCCCCGCGAGGGTGGGCCGACCTTCCACCACCTACGATCGTCGGGTGCCGAACCCCGACGATGCCACCACCGAGCGCGTGCTCATCGTCATCCCCGCGTGGAACGAGCAGCGCAACATCGGTCGGGTGATCGAGGAGCTGGGCAGGGCCTACCCCGACCACGCGGCGCTCGTGGTCGACGACGGCTCAGGGGACCACACCGCGCAGGTGGCGGCCCGGGCCGGGGCGATGGTGTGCCGGCTGCCGTTCAACCTCGGTGTGGGCGGGGCGATGCGCACCGGCTACCGCTACGCCCTGCGCAACGGCTATGACGCCGTGGTCCAGGTCGACGCCGACGGGCAGCACGACCCCACCTACATCGGCGCACTCCTCGACGGTCTCGCCGAGGCCGACATCGTGATCGGCGCACGGTTCGCCGGAGAGGGCGACTACAGCGTGCGAGGACCGCGCAGGTGGGCCATGGTGCTGCTGGCCCGGGTCCTCTCCCGTCTGGCCAAGGAGCGGCTCACCGACGTGACCAGCGGCTTCCGAGCGGCGAACCGCCGGGCGATGATGGTCTTCGCAGAGCACTACCCGGCCGAGTATCTCGGCGACACGGTCGAGTCGTTGGTGATCGCCACCCGGTTGAACTGTCGCGTGGCCCAGGTGCCGGTCGCGATGCGCTCACGGGTCCACGGGAACCCCAGCCAGTCCCCGCTGAAGGCGACCGCCTACCTGATGCGGGCCATGGTCGCCCTCGGGCTGGCACTCGTGCGCCGGTGGCCGGCCGTCATGGAGACCGTTCCGGAGGAGTTGGCGTGAATCCCACGATCGTGCTCGGGGCCTTCGGCTCCATCTTCACCCTGGTCTTCCTGTTCGAGATGCTGCGGCGCCACCACCTGCGCGAGAAGTACGCCGTCTTCTGGGTCGTGATCGCCACCTTCGCGCTGGTCACGGCGATCTTCCCCCGCTCCCTGACGTGGGCCGCCGACCTGATCGGGGTCGCCGTTCCCGGCCAACCTGCTCTTCTTCCTGGCGAGCATGGTCCTGCTCGGAGTCTCGATCCAGCACTCGCACGAGCTCGGCCGACTCGAGGACCGCACCCGCACCCTGGCCGAGGAGATCGCCCTGCTCCGCATGGCGAGCGAGGGCGGCCAGGACGTGCCCGCGCGTCCGGCCCAGACCGATGAGACGAAGGGTTAGTCACCACCGTGAGCCACACCAAGATCCTCGTCGTCCTCCCGACGCTCGGCGATCGTCTCGGCACCCTCGCAGAGACACTCGAGTCGGTCCGGGCCCAGGCTGAGCAGGTCGACCTCTCCCTCACCGTCGTCCTGCCGGCCGCGGCCACCGAGGCCCGCGAGCTCGCCGAGCGCTTCGGGGCGACGATCGTCGAGGACCCCAAGAAGGGCATCTCCCACGCCATCAACCTGGCGGTGGAGACCGCCACCGACGAGACCTACTACGCCTGGATCGGTGACGACGACCTGTTCCGACCGCAGGGCCTGGCCACGCTCAAGGCGCTGATCGAGTCACGCCCCGACGCCGTGCTGGCCTACGGGGGCTGTGACTACATCGACGAGGAGGGTCGGCTCCTCTTCACCAACAGCGCCGGGCGGTCCGCGGTCTGGCTGCTCCCGTGGGGACCGGACCTGATCCCCCACCCCGGGAGCCTGATCCGGATCGACGCGATGCACGAGGTGGGGCTGTTCGACGAGAGCCTCCGCTTCACGATGGACCTCGATCTCTTCCTCAAGCTGCGCAGCCACGGGCGCTTCGTGAGCACGCGCCGATCCGTGTCGGCGTTCCGGTGGCACTCCGCCTCGATGACGGTCTCGGACCGCTCGGCCTCCACCGCCGAGGCCGAGAAGGTCAAGCGGCGTCATCTCCCTGCCCCCCTGCGGCCGATCAGCGGGGTCTGGCACGTGCCGGTCCGCTGGGCGGCGGCGCGGGCAGCGCGGTCCGTGAGCCGCCGGGCCGGCCGGGTGGCCGCCGGGGCCTGAGCCCCGAGGCCGATCAGCGCTGGGTCGTGCTTGCCAGGTCGCGCAGGGTCTGCTCGATCGAGAACGAGGGCGTCCAACCCGTCTCGCGCACGGTCTTGGCGGGGTCACCCACGAAGAACGGGTCGTCGTTGCGGCGCAGCCGCGACTCGTCGACCTCGATCCGGGCGGTCGAGCCGAACGCCTCCCTGAGTCCTTCGAGGAGGGATCGCATCGTGCGCGGCACGCCGCTGCACACGTTGTAGACCTCCCCTGCCGTTCCGTGGTCCATCACGGCTGCGTAGGCGGCCGCGACGTCGCGGACGTCGAGGTAGTCGCGCTCCACCTCCACGTTGCCCACGCGAAGCTCGCCGGCGCCCTCGGCCAGCTGACGAGCCCAGTCGGACAGCGCGTAGCGGCCGACGTGGCCGGGACCGGTGTGCTGGAAGGCCCGCGTGATCACGATGTCGCGTCCGGTCTCGCGGCCCCAGGCCAAGGCGATGGCCTCGACTGCCGCCTTGGACCCGCCGTAGGGCGTGACCGGCCGCAGCGGGGTGGTCTCATCGATCAACCGCCGCTCGCCGACCGGACCGTAGGCGAACGCCGAGCTGGCGATCAGCACGCGCCGTACCTCAGGCACGCTGCGCACGGCTTCGAGCAGCACGACCGGAGCGAGGACGTTGCTGCCCTGGAGACGTACGACGCTGGGGGTCGACACCGTGTCCACGATGGCCGCCAGGTGGAAGACGACATCGGGTCTCACCTCGGCCAGCAGCGCCCGGGTCGCGTCCTCGTCCTGCAGGTCGAGCGTCCGTTCGTCGACCCCGGGCACCCCCGAGGAGCGGCTCAGCCTGGTGCCGGTGACCTTCCAGCCACGATCCAGCAGCAGCCTGGCCAGGTGCCGGCCGGCGAACCCGCTGACGCCGGTGATCAGGGCATGTCCGCTCATCGGGAGTCCTCCAGCGCTCGGGTGAAGACGTCGACCACGCGGTCCCACGTGTAGGTCGCCAGGATTCGCTGCCGCCCGTGCTCACCCATCCGGGCCGCCCGCGCGGGGTCGAGGAGCAGCTCGGCCAGCCTGGTGCCGGTCTCCTCGGCATCGCGAGGGTCGACCAGGAAGCCGCTGAGCCCGTCCTCGACGTCCTCGTCGGTTGCCTTCGACCGGACCACGGCGGTGCCGCAGGCCAGCGCCTCCTTGACGGGAAGCGACATCGTGGTGGCGCCGGAGACAGCCGAGGTGCCCGTCTGCAGCAGGGCGTCGGCCAGCGAGTACAGCCGGGGCACGTCGGTGAACGGCACGAAACCCAGGTAGTGCACCCGGTCCTCGATCCCGAGGGAGCGCGCGTCGGACATCATCGCCTCGACGTCGCGCTTCTCGTCCCGCGTGCTGGTGATGAGCAGGGTCGCCTCCGGCACCTGACGGGCCGCCACCGCGAAGGCGCGCAGCGCCAGATCGGTCCGCTTGATCGGTGAGAAGTCGGTCGAGTGGATGACGAACGGACCGCTCCCGAGCCGATCACGCAGGTCGGTCAGCTCCGACTCCTGATAGGGGTGGAAGAACTCCACGTCGACGCCGGCAAGTGCCTGGGTCGCCCCCGACCGTCCGTAGACGCTCTCGATCTGCTGTGCGGTCGTGCGGTTCAGGGTCAGCAGGGTCGAGGCCTCCTGCACCCCGCGAGCGTCGATGCGCTCGTAGAGCCTGGCCAGCACGCGCAGGAGCGCCCGCTTGGGGGGCGGGTAGAGGCCGATCACCTCGTCGTCGTGGAAGAACGGGAACGGCTCGAAGCAGAGCGCCACGTGGGGCAGTCCGAAGTCGTCCGCGGCGCGCTGGCCGAGACGGTGCATCGGGAAGAAGCTCGAGACGATGGCCGAGCTCTGCTCTGCCCGCTCACGGATGGCACGCTGGTCGCGCCGCAGGAACCAGGGGAACGCACCCCAGTAGGCCATGCTGCTCGAGGTCGCGCCCCCGATCTCGTGCACCGTCACCCCGGCCTCGGCGTAGCGGTCCAGCCACAGCTGCGACGACTTCTCGACCATCACCTCGACGGGCCGTTGCTGGGCCAGGCGACGTACGACCTCGAAGATGTACTTCGTGCCGCCGGTGGGCAGCAGGAAGTGGCTGTGCAGCCACAGCAGCGGTCGGTCGGTCATGTCACCGCGTGGCGTAGAAGTCGTGGAACGCCTCGATGACGTGGTCGAGATTGGCGGTCGAGAGGTTGGGGTGGTTGCCGATGAAGAGGCCGCGCTCCCCCAGCCGGGTGGCGTTGGCCAGCGGACCGACCGTGCGGTGGATGCTGTCGCGGAACGCCGGCTGCTGGGCGAGGTTGCCGGCGACGATGGGTCGGGTGGCGATCTTGCGCGCCTCGAGATGGTCCATCAGTGCGCGCTTGGTCGTGCCGTCCTCGGCGAGCACGGCGAAGCCGAACCAGGTCGACCTCGCGCCCTGCTGCTCGGTGACGAACTCCAGCCTGTCGCCGAGGTCGGCGAGCCCGTCGAGCAGGTAGCCGGCGTTCTCGCGGCGGCGCTCGTTGAACCCGTCGAGCCGCCGCAGCTGCACGCTGCCGAAGGCCCCGGAGATCTCCATCGGCCGGATGTTGTAGCCGATGTGGACGAAGAGGAACCGAGGGTCGATGTAGGGGTTGGCGGCCTCGTGCTCCGCGCGGTTGTGCATGTCACGCGTCCAGCCGTGCGCCCGCATCGACCGGGCCAGGTCGGCCAGGTCGTCGCGGTCGGTGACCAGCATCCCGCCCTCGATCGTGGTGATGTGGTGGGAGAAGAAGAAGGAGTAGGTGCCGAAGTCGCCGAAGGTCCCGACCTGCTTCTCTCCCAGCGAGCTGCCGAGCGACTCGCAGGTGTCCTCGACCACCCACAGGTCGTTGGCCTTGCTGAACTCCATCAGCGGGTCCATGTCGACCGGGTTGCCGAGCAGGTGCACCGGCATGATCGCGCGTGTGCGACGCGAGAGTGCCTCGGAGAGACGGTTCGGGTCGAGGTTGAGCGTGGCCAGGTCGACATCGACGAGGACAGGCACGCACCCGTGCTGGATGATCGGGGTCACCGTGGTCGGCCAGGTGACCGACGGCACGATGATCTCGTCGCCGGGTCGGAGTCCGCCCGGGAGGGAGCCGGTGCTCAGCACGGCCAGCGCCAGGAGGTTGGCGGAGGAGCCGCTGTTGACCATCACCGCGTGCTTGGAGCCCACGAACTCGGCGAACTCGCGCTCGAACGCACGGACCCGCTCGCCCATGGTGACCTTCTGGGTCAGCAGCAGGTCGAGCGACGACACCACTTCCTCGGCGCCGTACAACGGCACCGCAAGCGGGCACTCGTCCTCGGGGAGGTCGGGCATGAGCGAGAAGTACTCCTCGACCAACCCGGTCATCTGGGTCGCCAGCTCCTGGCGTCGGGCGTCGGTCGCAGCGCTGTCGAGCTTCTCGGTGCTAGTCACGCCCAGCATGCTAATGGTGTGGCTGCTCCCCCACCGAACCCGGGTCCCGGGGGCGGACCGCCACGGTTCGGGGCCCGCGACGTGCCGCCACGAGGACCAGCGTCACCACCGGCCCCACCACCAGCGCGGTGGTGATCCAGGGCCAGGTCGGGGCCACGAAGAGGAGCAGCGCGACCGTGCAGGACGCACCGGCCAACCAGGCGATGGCACCTGCCGAACCTCGCTCCGCGGCGAGCAAAGCCACGGTGAAGGCGTTCGCCACCACCGCGACGACTGTCGAGAGGATCAGGCCCAGGTAGACCTCGAGGGGAAGCCGCAACGATCCGCCGTAGAGGAGGGGGAGCACGAAGGGTGCGACCAGGGAGATCAGGGCCGAGGCGAGGACCGTGAAGAGGACCACCTGCAGCACCATCCGGCGCCGACCTGAGGCGAAGGCGTCGGCGTCGGCGGCCCCCCAGGCGCGGCTGAGCGACGTCATCCCTCCGACGAAGGTCCCGCCGGCCGCCACCGCGGGTGCACGGAAGACGCTGCTGGCCAGCACGAAAGCGCCGATCAGCTCGGGCTCCACTGCCCCGATCCGCCAACCGAGCAGGAGGACCGGGCCGCTGAGGCAGGCCTGGTAGCCGAGCGCGACCAGGACGAAGGACAGGTGCTCGGTGCGCGGGTCGTCCGCCCCGCGACCCGGCGCGGTGTGCCGGATGCGCCACCACGTCCACGCGGCCGAGAGGAGGAGCGGCACCCCCACGGCGGCGAACAGGATCTCCAGCGAGAGCTCGGGCAGGGCGAAGGCCACGACCGTCAGCAGGACCCGCGAGCCGCCCTCGACCGTCTGGGAGAGTGCATAGCCGCGCAGGTCCTGATGACCCAGGGCACGCCCGCGAAGCAGCGCGCACGCGATCCAGCCCACGAGCGCCACGACGCTGGAGACCACGATGGCGACCCCGTTGCCCCCCGAGGCGGCGCGGTGACCCAGGGCCAGCGCGACGAGCACGCCGACCGCGCCCGCCAGCAGCAGCACCAGCACGGCCCGGCCCGGCGCATGCCTGCCAAGAGCGTTGCTCTGCCGGTTGATCAGCTGCTCGGTCGGCGTGGCGACCCCGAGTCCGAAGATCGTCGAGAACGTCCAGGCGATCGCCAGCGAGCCGTAGTCCGTGTGCCCGACCAGTCGCGGTCCGGCGGCGATGAGGAGGGCGCCCGAGGCGGCCACGAGCCCCAGTCCCACCGTCGCCGCGAGAGCGCCAGCGTCCCGGTCCTGCACCGTTCCTCCTGTCAAGGATGTCGCCCTGTGGTCCGCCCGGGCTCGCCTGATGGTCGAGGAGGCAGATCGTGACGACACGGCCATGAGCGACCCTGCCGTAGGACGACGGCACCAGCACCCTGCCGGGACGGACACGGTACCGCGCGATCGCGGCACCCTCGTGCACACACCACGCTGGCGTCCGGGGAGCTCTCCGGGGAACTACAGTGACCCACCATGACCTTGCTCGACGCGGTCGGTTGGGCGGGTTCCGCACTTCTGATCTACTCCCTGATGCAGGCACGCGTCCTGCGGTTCCGTGTGTTGAACCTGGCGGCGTGCGTGATCCTCATCGGCTTCAACGCCGCGCTGGGGATCTGGCCGATGGTGGCGATGAACATCGCGCTCTCGGCGATCAACCTGTGGTTCATCCGCAAGCTCGTCACCGAGCGGCACGACGACACGGCGTACTCCGTCCTGGAGGTCGACCCTGCCGACGACTACCTCCGGCACGTGCTGCGGGTGCACCACGCCGACATGCTCAAGCATCAGCCGGACCTGCTGTGGGACCACGAGGCGCCCGGCCGGCGCGCCTACCTCGTCCTGCTCGGCGACGAGACGGTCGGGGTCGTGCTGGCCCATGAGGAGGAGGGCGGGCTGCTCCAGATCGAGCTGGACTACGTGACGCCGCGCTTCCGCGACTTCGCACCGGGCGAGTTCGTCTGGCGCCGCAGCGAGCTGCTGCGCGGGGAGGGCTTCCGCAAGGTCGCGACCGCCCCCGCGATGGTGGGGCCGTACTACGAACGGATCGGCTTCCGGCGGGAGGACGACAGGTTCGTCCTGGACCTGTGAGCGCGGTCGCCGTGCGGGAGCTGTCTCAGGAGCGTGCTGAGCCGGTGGCTTCGGTCCAGCGGGTGAGAGTCGCCTGGGCCGCGCCCGAGTCGATGGCCTCCCTTGCCCGCGCGATGCCGGCGGCCAGCCGGCTCGCGTCGTCAGCGTCCTCAGCGGCGTGCACGGCCAGGGCCGCGCCGGCGTTGAGGAGCACGGCGTCGCGGACCGGTCCGTGCTCCCCGGCGAGGAGCCGACGCACGACCTCGGCGTTGTAGGCGGCGTCCTGACCGCGCAGGCCCTCGGCGGTGCCCCCGCCGAGGCCGAACTCGTGCGGGTCGACGCTGAAGGTGCGGACCTCTCCCCCGGTCACCGCCCACACCTGGGACGTGGTGGTCGTGGTGAGCTCGTCGAGGCCGTCGTCGCCGCGGAAGACCCAGGCGTCCACGCCGCGTCGGGCGAAGACGCCGGCCATCAGCGGGGCCATCCGGGCGTCCGCACACCCGATCGCCTGCGCCTCCGGGCGCGCAGGGTGGGCCAGCGGGCCCAGGACGTTGAAGGTCGTCGCGATGCCGAGCTCGCGGCGGGGCACGGCCGCGTGCCGGAGGGCGGGGTGGAAGGCGGCGGCGAAGCAGAAGGTGATGCCCACCTGCTCCCCCACGCGGGCCACCTCGGTCGCCGGCAGGTCGAGCCGGATGCCCAGTGCTTCCAGGACATCGGCCGAGCCGGCCTTGGAGGAGGCGGAACGGTTGCCGTGCTTGACGACCGGCGCGCCCGCGCCGGCGGCGACGATCGCCGCCATCGTCGAGATGTTGACCGACATCGACCGGTCGCCCCCGGTGCCGACGACGTCGAGCACCCGACCCGTCACGACCAGCGGGGTGGCCTGCGCATACATCGCCTCGATGAGTCCCTCGAGCTCGTCGATGGTCTCGCCCTTGGCGCGCAGCGCGACGGCGAAGCCGGCGAACTGGCTCGGGGTCGCCTCAGCGGCGAGGATCTGGCCCATCGCCCAGCTGGTCTGTGCCGAGGACAGGTCGCTGCCGGCCACGAGCGTGGTGAGCACCTCCGGCCAGGAGTGCTCCCCGGATGACATGTCGACCGCCCGGATCAGGCGGGCACGCGCGACGTGAGCAGCCGGATGACCGCCTCGGCCAGCTGCACGGGGTCGATCGGGTGAGGTACGGCGGCCTCCGCCCGCGACCAGGTCGCGAGCCAGGCGTCCTGGGGCCGGCCGGTCAGCACCAGGATCGGCGGGCAGCGGAAGATCTCGTCCTTCATCTGCTTGGCGAGCCCCATGCCCCCGGAAGGAACGGCCTCGCCATCGAGGATGGCCAACGCGATCTGGCCCGAGTCCATCTGCTGCAGGACGACGGGTTGGGTGGCCACCTCGACGTACTCCAGCTCGGGCAGGTCGGGGTGCGGCCGCTTGCCCAGGGCCAGCATCACCTGACTGCGCACGGACGAGTCGTCGCTGTAGAGAAGGACCTTCAGCGGCTGGGTGTTCTGGGTCGCGTCGCTCACGCGGCCGATCGTACCGGTGCGCGTTCACCCGGTGGTTGAGGAGGGCGAACCGCCACAGGCCCCCCGGTGGTTGAGGAGGGCGGACCGCCACAGGCCCCCCGGTGGTTGAGGAGGGCGGAGCGCTAGCGGCCACCCGGTGGTTGAGGAGGGCGGACCGCCACAGGCCCCCCGGTGGTTGAGGAGGGCGGAGCGCTAGCGGAGCCCGTCTCGAAACCACCCGCACCCGGACGCGTCGGTGCGGTGGTTTCGAGACACTCGCTCCGCTCGCTCCTCAACCACCGGAGGCGGCTCGCTCCTCAACCACCGGGCTCCACGGTGGTTGAGGAGGGCGGAGCGCTAGCGAAGCCCGTCTCGAAACCACCCGATCCGCCATGGCGTGAGCACACGCCACAACAAGCCCGGTGTCACCGATGTCCTGTCACATATCTGTCACCGATGTCCTGGCACTCAACACGGAGCGCTAGCGGAGCCCGTCTCGAAACCACCCGCACCCGGACGCGTCGGTGCGGTGGTTTCGAGACGCCTCGCCTAGCGGCTCGGCTCCTCAACCACCGGGATGGCTCGCGCGGATCGGCTCCTCAACCACCGGGCTCCCCACGGTGGTTGAGGAGGGCGGAGCGCTAGCGGAGCCCGTCTCGAAACCACCCGCACCCGAGCGCGTCGGTGCGGTGGTTTCGAGACACTCGCTCCGCTCGCTCCTCAACCACCGAAGGCGGCTCGGCTCCTCAACCACCGGGGTGGCTCGCCCTAGCACCGGGCTCCCCACCCACCCGAGCGCGTCGGTGCGGCGGTTTCGAGACACTCGCTCCGCTCGCTCCTCAACCACCGGAGGCGGCTCGGCTCCTCGACCACCGGGGCCCGCTCGTCCACCACCGTGGGAGGCATCACTGGCGTTCGAGGCGGTCCAGGCGGCGGTCCTCACGGGCCGCCTCGCGCATCGAGGAGCGGACCCACTGGGTGAAGAGCACCGAGAGAAAGATCAGGCCGACCAGGTCTCCCGAGCCCCACAGGATCCCGCCGGCGAGGTGCTGGTCGGCGGCCGGATCGGGCAGCCAGGTCAGCCCGGCCTCGGCCGGGAGTGAGCGGTACCAGTCCCCCGCGATCAGCGCTTGCTGGCCCATGATGGTGACGCCGAGGAAGGCGTGGAAGGGCAGCGTGAGGAAGACCATCATCAGGCGGAACGGGTAGGCCACGCGTCCGGGGACCGGGTCGAGACCGACGAGCGGCCAGAAGAACAGGGCACCCACGAGCACGAGATGGACGTGGGTCATCTCGTGCACGAAGTCGGAGCGGACCGACGCGTCGTACCAGCCGGAGAAGTAGAGCGCCCACGGGCTGATCACGAACAGCAGCAGCGTGAGCGGTGCGAAGGTCAGCACCTTCGCGACCTGGGAGTGAACTGCGACCAGGAGCCAGCCCCGGGGACGCTGTGGCAGGGTCCGCAGCGCCAGGGTCACGGGCGCGCCCAGGGCGAGGAAGAGCGGGACCACCATCGAGAGCACCATGTGCTGGACCATGTGCACCGAGAGCAGCGCGGTGTCGTAGGCGCCGAGGCCCGACATGGTCACGAACGCGAACAGGCCCATCCCACCCACGACGAACGCGACCGTGCGCATGATCGGCCAGCGGTCACCGCGGCGGCGCAGCACGAGGACTCCGAACAGGTAGATCCCCGTGACCCACACCGTCAGCACGAACAGGAACGGGTCGATCCCGGCCTCGGAGAACAGCCGGCCGAGGCCGAACGGCGGCAGGCCGGCCAGCTCGGAGGCGCCGTCAAGCAGGGGGGTCACCCCATCAGGCTACGAGGCTCGTGAGGGCCGTCGCTGGTCGAGCCACCCGGGACCCACGCGGGTGGTCGCGAGAAGCGTGCCCGGCTCGGGGGGTCGGGGTGTCTGTCGGGCGGACTTACCGGCATAATCAGCGCCGTGGCGACAACAGCGACAGCAATCCCTGCCTCCCGCCTGCACGGGCACCACGACCGACCCAGCATGGTCAGCGTCGGGACCATCGTGTGGCTCTCCAGCGAGCTGATGTTCTTCGCGGCGCTCTTCGCGTCCTACTTCACGATCCGCGCGGTCTCGCCGGAGCTGTGGGTGCAGGAGACGGCGAAGCTCAACGTGCCGTTCTCGACGCTCAACACCACCGTCCTGGTCCTGTCGTCGCTGACCTGCCAGCTCGGGGTGTTCGCCGCGGAGCGCGGCCAGGTCGGCCGCACCGGACGGTTCTTCAACATGAAGGGCTGGGGACTGCGTGAGTGGTTCATCCTCACCTACCTCATGGGTGCCTTCTTCGTCGGCGGCCAGGCCCTGGAGTACGCCGAGCTCGTCCACGAGGGCGTCACGATCTCGTCCTCCGCCTACGGGTCGGTCTTCTACCTCACCACCGGCTTCCACGGTCTGCACGTGACCGGGGGGCTCATCGCGTTCCTGCTCGTCCTGGGCCGCACCTACATGGCCCGGAAGTTCACCCACGAGCAGGCCGTCAGCGCCATCGTCGTCTCCTATTACTGGCACTTCGTCGACGTCGTGTGGATCGGCCTGTTCGCGACCATCTACCTGATCAAGTAGTTCACGGAACGACAGAAGGAACTCCACGTGCGACTCCTCACCGATCGACTGGCGGCTCGCCTCTCGCGAGGCCGACGGGGCCGGCATGCCGGCGCCATCGTCTTGCTGTTCGGGCTGCTGGTGACCGGCGGCGCCTACGCCGTGCTCTCCCCTGCCCAGGCCAGCGACGAGGCCGCCGACCAGTCCACGGTCGAGCAGGGTCGCGCGCTCTTCCTTGTCGGCTGCGCCTCGTGCCACGGCAAGAACGGCGAGGGCGTCACCCTGCAGAACGGCAACCAGTACGGCCCGCCCCTCGTGGGCGTGGGTGCCGCCGCCGTCGACTTCCAGGTCGGCACCGGCCGGATGCCGATGGCTCGGCCGGGTGTGCAGGCCCCCAAGAAGGACGTCGTCTACAGCGAGGAGGAGATCTCCGCACTCGCGGCGTACGTCGCCTCCCTGGGCATCGGTCCGGCCATCCCGGAGAACGACGCCTACGACCCGCTGGCCATCCCCGAGGACGAGCGCGAGGAAGCCGTCGTCCGCGGCGGCGAGTTCTTCCGGACCAATTGCACCGCCTGCCACAACTTCGCGGGCACCGGTGGCGCGCTCCCGGGCGGCAAGTACGCCCCGACGCTGATGGGCGTCACCGACAAGCACATCTACGAAGCGATGCTCACCGGGCCGCAGCAGATGCCGGTGTTCTCCGACACCGTGCTCGAGCCGGAGGAGAAGCGCGAGATCATCGCCTACCTCGAGAGCATCGAGGAGCAGCCCAACTACGGCGGCAGCACCATGGGCGCCTACGGCCCGGTCAGCGAGGGGCTCTTCGCGTGGCTGGTCGGCATCGGCTCCCTCGTCGGCTTCGCGGTCTGGATCGCCTCCCACTCCACGCGCTCCAAGAAGGGAGTCCAGTCGTGAGCGACACCCCCGCAGAGGTCGCCCGTCGCGATGACGGCCCCGCCGAGGAGCCGATCGCCAACCCCGGCATCCACGAGCACCAGCCTCGGCCCACCGACGTCGACGAGGTCGCGGCCAAGCGCGCCGAGCGCCAGATCGCCACCTACTTCGGCCTCGCCACGGTGATGTCGCTGCTCTTCTGTGTCGCCTACTTCGTGTTCTCCATCGGCGACGATCCCGATCTGTTCCTGGGCTACGGCGCCTCCAACGTCGCACTCGGGGTGACGCTCGGACTGGCGTTGCTGTTCATCGGCATCGGCGTCATCCAGTGGGCCCGCAAGCTGATGAGCGACGTGGAGATCGCCGAGGCACGACACCCCTCGCGCTCCTCCGACGAGGACCGTGAGGTCGCCGTGAGCGCCCTCCAGCAGGGCGCCGCCGACTCGGGCATCGCGCGCCGACCGCTGATCCGCAACTCGCTCCTCGGCGCACTCGGCGCGCTGGGCCTGCCGGCGATCGTCGCGCTGCGGGACCTGGGCCCCCTCCCCGGAGACGCCCTCGAGCGCACGGTGTGGACGTCCGGCATGCGCATCGTCAACGACGTCTCCGGCACCCCGATCCGTCCTGAGCAGATGGAGATCGGACAGCTCGTCAACGCCGAGCCGGCGATCTTCTTCGCCGTCGACGAGGAGGGCGAGCACCTCATCGAGGGCGTGGAGCTGCAGCAGGAGAAGGCCAAGGCAGCCGTGATCCTCGTCAAGATGCGGCCCGAGGACTTCACTGCGGCCAAGGGCCGCGAGAACTGGAGCCAGGACGGTGTCTTGTGCTTCTCCAAGATCTGCACCCACGTCGGGTGCCCGATCTCGTTGTGGGAGCAGCAGACGCACCACCTGCTGTGCCCCTGCCACCAGTCGACCTTCGACCTCGGCGACAACGGCAAGGTGATCTTCGGTCCGGCCGCACGGGCGCTCCCGCAGCTCCCGGTCATGCTCGATGAGGAGGGCTACCTGGTGGCCCAGAGCGACTTCCTCGAGCCGGTCGGCCCCAGCTACTGGGAACGTGGGTGACGTAGATGAGTCATGCAACCACCAACGGCAGGTCCGCTGCCAAGCAGCAGCGGGCAAACCCCGTTGCCGGCTTGGCGACCTGGGCCGATGACCGCACCGGTCTGGCCGGGCTGGCCAAGAAGCAGGTCCGCAAGGTCTTCCCCGACCACTGGTCGTTCATGCTGGGCGAGATCGCGCTGTGGAGCTTCGTCGTGCTGCTCCTCACCGGCACGTTCTTGACCCTGTGGTTCAAGCCCTCCATGGCCGAGGTCGTCTACGACGGGTCCTTCGATCAGCTGCGCGGGCTGCACATGTCGGAGGCCTACGCCTCCACGCTGGACATCTCCTTCGACGTACGCGGTGGCCTGCTGATGCGGCAGATGCACCACTGGTCGGCGATGCTCTTCATCGCCGCCATGTTCGTGCACATGATGCGCGTCTTCTTCACCGGCGCCTTCCGCAAGCCCCGCGAGCTCAACTGGATCATCGGCGGGCTGCTGCTGATGCTCGGCATCCTCAACGGGTTCTCCGGCTACTCGCTCCCCGACGACCTGCTCTCCGGGACCGGCCTGCGGATCGCCGACGGACTGATGAAGTCGGTCCCGGTCGTCGGGACCTACGTGTCGTTCTTCCTCTTCGGCGGTGAGTTCCCCGGAGACGTGATCGTCCCGCGGCTCTACACCGTGCACGTGCTGCTGATCCCGGCGCTGCTGCTGGCGCTGATCGGTGCCCACATGCTGCTGCTGGTCTACCAGAAGCACACGCAGTGGCCCGGGCCCGGCCGCACCAACGACAACGTGGTCGGCTACCCGATGATGCCGGTCTACGCCGCCAAGGCCGGTGGCTTCTTCTTCATCGTCTTCGGCGTCACCGCCCTGATGGGTGGCCTGCTGGGCATCAACCCGGTCTGGCGCTACGGGCCCTACAACCCGGCCGAGGTGACGGCCGGTTCGCAGCCCGACTGGTACATGGGCGTGGCCGAGGGTCTGCTGCGGATCATGCCCGGCTGGGAGACGGAGCTCTTCGGCTTCACGGTCAGCTGGAACGTGCTGATCCCGGGCGTGGTCGCGCCGGGCATCATCTTCGGTGCCGTCCTGGCCTACCCGTTCATCGAGGCCTGGATCACCGGCGACAAGCGCGAGCACCACCTGCTCCAGCGGCCGCGCAACGCTCCGACGCGCACCGCGTTCCTGGTCTCGATGATGACGCTCTACGGCCTGCTCTGGGCCGCCGGTGGCAACGACATCCTCGCGGTGATCTTCAACCTGAACCTGAACTACATCACGTACTTCATGCGGTTGATGATCTTCGTCGGGCCCGTGATCGCCTTCATCATCACGCGCCGGTGGTGCATCTCGCTCCAACGCCAGGACGAGGCACGCCTGTTGCACGGCTACGAGACCGGCATCATCATGCGCTCCCCCGAGGGCGCCTACGCCGAGAAGCACCTGCCGATCGCGAGCGACGACGCCTACGCGCTCACCGCTCGCGACCGCGACCCGCTGCTCCCGGCACCGACCGAGGCGGACGAGAACGGTGTCGCCGCCCGCAACGTGCGGATCAACCGGCTCCGGGCACGACTCTCGCACGCGTGGTTCGGCCACAACGTGCAGAAGCCGACCACGGCCGAGCTCGACGGGGCCCGGCACCATGCCGAGCACGCTCTCGCCCCGCACGAGGACGGTCACCAGCACCTCAGTGGCGACTACACCGGCGACTACGAGCTCGACGGCCGGGCGGCTGACGGCCACCAGTTCGACGGACGGCACGGTGTCGAGGAGGAGCATCTCCGCCAGCACTGACGCACCACGCACGGCGTACGACGAGGGCCCCACCGGATCCGGTGGGGCCCTCGTCGTGGTCCAGGCCCGCTGCCGGCCCTGCCGGTCCTGTTCTCCACGACCGCCTTCGTCGGCGCCGGGCTGCTCTTCGTCGTCCAGCCGCTGGTCGCGCGGATCATCCTGCCGTCCTACGGCGGCGCTGCCACGGTGTGGAGCACGAGCTCGCTCTTCTTCCAGGTGCTCCTGCTCCTCGCCTACCTCTACTCCCACCTCAGCACCCGCCGCCTAGGACCGCGTTGGCAGCCTCGGCTGCACCTGCTCGTCCTCGCGCTGCCGTTGTTCGCCCTGCCCGTCGTGATGCCCCTGGATGCGGCTCCTCCGGATGCCGCCTCTCCCGCCCTCTGGCTGCTGCGCACGCTTGCCTTTGATGATCGGGCTGCCCTTCGCTGTCGTCGCCACCACGGGACCGCTGCTGCAGCGCTGGTACTCGTGGACAGGTGCCTTCCGCAACGAGGACCCCTACTTCCTGTTCGCGGCGAGCAACCTCGGCAGCTTCGGGGGGCTGCTGGCCTACCCCCTGCTGATCGAGCCGCACCTCACCCTCACGTCCCAGCGCACCTGGTGGTCGGTCGGCTTCGTGGTGTTCCTGCTGCTGACGAGCAGCTGCGCCCTCGTGGCTCAACGATCTCGACCGATGTTGCCGCCATCCCGCTCCTGTGGGTGGTCCCCCTCGCGATCTACCTCGCCACGTTCGTGCTGGCTTTCGCCCGGACCGGGCGCGCGCTGCCGCGGCGTACGACGCGCGCCGCTGCCGCGCTGGCCTTCGCGGTCGTCATCTCCTCGACGGTGCTCGGCGCGATGCCGGTGGTGATGGTCGTCGTCGTCACCATGATCCTGCTCGGTCTGGTCTCCTACGGAGCGCACGCGCAGCTCGCCGCGGACCGCCCCGCCCCTGAGCACCTGACCACGTTCTTCCTGGTGATCGCTGCCGGCGGTGCGCTCGGCGGTCTGCTCAACGGACTGGTGGCGCCGGTGGCCTTCGACCGGGTCCTGGAGTACCGGTCGGCGCTGACGGTCGTCCCGCTGCTTCTCCTCGGTGTCGGAGGTCGGGAAGCCTCCTGGGTGGTGCGGCAGGTCGCTGCCAACCGTGTGCGCGCCGTGCTCGTCCTCGCCGTGGTGGTCCTGGCAGCTCTAGGTCTGCGTTCCGCGGTCTGGCTCAGCCCGCGCACGACCCCGACGGTGGTTGCTCTCCTCGTGGTCGCCGTCGTCGTCGGCTGGTCGTTGTCCCGGCTGCCGGCCGCCATGGTGCTCGCCCTGACGCTGCTGTTCGCGCTCTCCATCGCCGGCGACAGTCGAGGTCAGCTCGAGCAGACCCGGTCGTTCTTCGGCACCTACACCGTCCGCAGCGAGCAGGGAACGCACCGGCTCGTCCACGGCACGACGATCCACGGCACGCAGTTCGTCGACGCCGAGCGGCGTGACCTCCCGACCACCTACTACGCACCGACCGGTCCCCTCGGCGACGTGTTCGACGTCGCCCCGGCCGACCGCGTGGCGGCCATCGGTCTCGGGACAGGAACGATCGCGGCCTACGGTCAGCCGGGGCAGTCCCTCACGTTCTTCGAGATCGACCCGGTGATGGTCCGGATCGCTTCCGACCCGCGCCTGTTCACCTATGTGTCGGACAGTGCCGCGAGCGTGAGCATGGTCGTCGGTGACGGGCGGCTCAAGGTGGCCGAGGAGCAGGCGGAGTCCTACGACCTCATGGTGCTCGACGCCTTCAGCTCCGACGCCATCCCTGTCCACCTGCTCACCGCGGAGGCCATGGAGGTCTACGCGGAGCGGCTGGACGACGACGGCCTGCTCGTCGCCCACATCAGCAATCGCGTCTTCGACCTCGAGCCGGTGCTCGCCGCGGCCGCCCACCACCTCGGCTGGACCGCCGTCGTGGGTCGCAGCACGACGCTCGGCCCCGGTGAGACGCCGAGCACCTGGGTGGCGTTGAGCCCGGACCCGGCCACGATCGAGGAACTGCTGGCCAGGCCGGGCTGGTCGGGCGTGGGCTCTCGGGAGGTCTCCTGGACCGACGACTACGTCGGCCATCCTCCCCGTGCTGCGCTGAGAGCCGGTCCCGCCGCGCTCCCCGGAGCGATCTGGCGCATCCCGTGGGGAGTTCTCTGCGGGGAGTGCATGATTACCACGGGACCGTGGTAATCACTCGTGCCGATCAGTGGAGCGCAGACCCAGCCTTGTAGTCGCTGAACGTGGCGTTCCAGTCGCCGTACCCGTTGTCCATCGTCATCCACCGGTCGCTGCCGACGTACTCCACGACATCGCCGCGCTTGGAGGCGTTGTAGAGCCAGGCGGCGTTGGCGGTGCTCATGCCGGTGCAGCCGTGGGAGACGTTGTCCGATCCCTGGGAGCCGACCGACCACGGGGCCGCGTGGATGAACTCGCCGGAGTAGGTCAGCCGCATGGCGTACTCGACGTCGTCGATGTCGTAGTACTCCGGGTTGCTCTGGGAGATGCCGACCGTTTCGGAGTTCATCCGCCGCTCGCGGAACTTCTCCATGATCACCTTCGTGCCCGAGCGGGTCGTGAAGCCGGCCTTGCCGGTCGTGATCGGCAGCGTACGCAGGAGGGTCCCGTTCTTGAACACCTTCATGGTGTGCGCCGCGATGTCGACCCGGCTGACCACGGCGTCACCGACGGTGAAGCCGGTGGAGCGGCTGACCTGACCGTAGATGCCGTTGCCGGCCGGGATCGAGTTGATGTCGGCATCGACGGTGACCTGGGTGCCGGGCTGCCAGTAGCTCTTGGGGCGCCAGTGCACCTCGTTGTCGCTGATCCAGTGCCAGGCGCCCGGCTGCTGCGGGGACGAGCGCACCGCGAGGTGCTTCTCGATGGAAGCCTTGTCGGAGACCGCGACGTCGAACTGCACGATCACGGGCATCCCGACACCGACGGTCTCGCCGTCCAGCGGTGCGATCGACGGGTAGGTCTGCTGGTCCAGTGTCAACGCCTCGGTGCGCACGACCTGGTCGTCCTTGGTCTTCAGCCCGGCGGCGTCGACGGCGACGCTGCGGACCTGGTAGCGCAGGCCCGGCTCGAGTCGCTGGTCGGAGGTCCAGGTGGTCTTGTCCTCCGAGAGGGTGCCCTGCAGGCTGCGGTCGGACTTGCCGAAGGTGACCGTGACCTTCTCGAAGGTGCCGTCCTCGACCGAGAGCTCGATCGGCTCGTCGACCCGCAGCGGACGGTTCGCGGGGTTGCTGCTGGAGATCCGTGCGGCGGGCTCCGGTGTCGGTGACTGGGCCGACTCCGAGGGGGTGGCACCTGCCGACGCCGCGTCATCCGTGCTCGGGGCGGCACTGTCGTCGGCCGAGCTCCCCGTGCAGGCAGCCAGGGTGACGCTGAGCGTCGCGGCCATGGCGAGCGCGGTCAAGCGGCGTGACGAGCGCACGCGTGCGCCGAAGCCGTGGAAGGCGGCCATGGGATCCCCTCGTAAGACGTGCAATTGCCCGGCCAGAGTAACAACCCGGACGTCGACGACCCGCCTCGAGAGATGGTGGGCCCCGTCACGTTCTGATATCGAGCCCCGAGGCTCCCGTTGGGTCTTCCTCGACCACCCCGGTCAAACCGGGACGATCCCGCTGATCACGAAGCCCCGATGCCACCGTTGCGTCAGTGGGCGTGCTCGCCCACGTAGTACTCGTAGATCCAGCCACACATCGCCAGGGCGCCGAGGGCGAAGCCGATGATGAGCAGCCACCAGGCGGCCATCGCGGTGCCGAACACGACCAGTCCGAGGGTCGCAGCACACCACAGCGGCCACCAGGAGTACGGCGGGAAGAAGCCGAGCTCGCCGGCGCCGTCGGCGATCTCGGCGTCGTTGCGGTCCTCGGGACGCGGCTCCATGCGTGCGGCGTGGAAGCCGAGGTAGAAGGTCACCAGCAGGGTCAGCAGAGCCGTCATCACCAGCGCGGACGTTCCGGTCGGGTCGCCAGCGATGAACCAGTAGGCGGGTGCCACCAGCACGAAGAACACCGTACAGATCGCAAAGATCCAGGCCTCAGCCTTCATCGGTTGTCCTCACCTTTCTCGATGTTCTCCCGCAGCAGCTCCGCGCGACCGTCGACCGACGGCGCGTCGACCAGGTCGTCCTCACCCAGTGCGTCGTTCTGCTCCATCTCCAGCGCTGCGACCTCGGGGTGGTGCAGGTCGAACGCCGGGGACTCCGAGCGGATCCGCGGGATCGAGACGAAGTTGTGCCGGGGCGGGGGTGAGGAGGTCGCCCACTCCAGGGAGCGGCCCCAGCCCCACGGGTCGTCACGCTCGACCATCGGCGAGCGGCTGGACTTGTAGACGTTGTAGAGGAACGGCAGCGTCGACGCGCCGAGCAGGAACGCGCCCACGGTGGAGACCTGGTTGAGCGTGGTGAACCCGTCGGAGGCCAGGTAGTCGGCGTACCGACGCGGCATCCCCTCGACCCCCAGCCAGTGCTGCACCAGGAAGGTGAGGTGGAAACCGACGAACAGCAGCCAGAAGTGCATCTTGCCCAGCCGCTCGTCGAGCATCCTGCCGGTCATCTTGGGCCACCAGAAGTAGAACCCGGCGAACATCGCGAACACCACGGTGCCGAAGACGACATAGTGGAAGTGCGCGACCACGAAGTAGGAGTCGGACACCGCGAAGTCCAGCGGCGGGCTGGCCAGGATCACGCCGGTCAGGCCACCGAAGAGGAAGGTCGTCAAGAAGCCGACCGACCACAGCATCGGGGTGTCGAACGACAGAGATCCCCCCCACATCGTGCCGATCCAGTTGAAGAACTTCACGCCCGTGGGGACGGCGATCAGGAACGTCATGCCGGAGAAGAACGGCAGGTCGACCGCGCCGGTGACGAACATGTGGTGGGCCCACACCGCCACCGAGAGGATCGCGATCGAGATCGTGGCGGCGACCAGGCCGACGTAGCCGAAGACCGGCTTGCGGCTGAAGACCGGCAGGATCTCGGTGATGATGCCGAAGAACGGCAGCGCGATGATGTAGACCTCGGGGTGGCCGAAGAACCAGAACAGGTGCTGCCACAGGATCGGGCCACCGTTGGCGGCGTCGAAGACGTGCGCACCGAGCAGCCGGTCGGCCTCCAAGGAGAGCAGCGCGCCGGCGAGGATCGGGAACGCGATCAGCACCAGCAGGCTGGTGACCAGCGTGTTCCACACGAAGATCGGCATCCGGAACATCGTCATGCCGGGCGCGCGCATGCAGATGATCGTGGTGATGAAGTTGACCGCACCCAAGATGGTGCCCAGACCGGCCATCCACAGGCCCATGATCCACAGGTCACCCCCGACGCCCGGCGAGCGGACCTCGTTGGAGAGCGGTGTGTAGGCGAACCAGCCGAAGTCGGCCGCACCCTCGGGGGTGAGGAAGCCGGAGGCCGCGATCAGGCCACCGAAGAGGAACAGCCAGAAGCTGAACATGTTGAGCCGCGGGAAGGCCACGTCGGGCGAGCCGATCTGCAGCGGCATGATCACGTTGGCGAACCCGAAGAACAGCGGCGTCGCGAACAGCAGCAGCATGATCGTGCCGTGCATCGTGAACAGCTGGTTGTAGACCTCGTCGCTGACCACCTGGTTGCCCGGGAAGGCAAGCTCCGAGCGGATCATCAGCGCCATGATGCCGCCGACGAGGAACCAGCCGAAGGACGTGCCGAGGTAGAGCTTCCCGATCAGCTTGTGGTCGGTGGTCGTCATGACGCGGACGACCTGCTGGCCCAGCGTCCTGGGCGGAGCGACGGTGCGCCCCGCCGTGCGGGCGGCGGTGTCGGTCACTGTGGCTCCTCCGTCGTGTCGTTGTCCTGGACCTCTTCCTCGAGGCCGGGCTGGGTGTCCGCGTTGGCACCGCCGAGGACCTCCCCGGTGTTGCCCTGGTCCTGGAGGTCGGAGAGGTGAGCGGCGTACTCGTCGGCGCTGACGACGTCGAGGTTGAAGAGCATCCGTGAGTGGTAGGCACCGCACAGCTCGGCGCAGCGGCCGACGAAGGTGCCTTCCTTGGTGGGGGTGAACGAGAACTGGTTGGTGCGCCCCGGCACCACGTCCATCTTGAACAGGAACGCAGGCACCCAGAACGAGTGGATGACGTCGGGCGAGATCAGGTCGATGGCGACGGACTCACCGACCGGCAGCACCAGGGTGGGCCGGTCGGCCGTCGTACCGCCTTCGAAGACGGTCGTGGCGCCGTCGAGAGCGTCGTCCTCGACATAGTTGAACGTCCACGACCACTGCTGCCCGACGACCTTGACGTGGTGGTCGGCCTCGTCGGCGGAGACCTCCTCGAGGACGTCGTTCTGCACCGTGACGGTGTAGTAGAAGAACACCAGCACGATCACGATCGGCGCCACCGTGTAGAGGATCTCGATGGGCAGGTTGTAGCGCGTCTGCACCGGGATCTCGTCGTCGCTGCGGCGACGGAACTTGACGACTGCGTAGCCGATCAGGCCCCAGACCAGGACGCCGACGAGCATCGCGGCGAGCCACGACCCGTGCCACAGGTCGTAGATGGCGGGAGCCCGATCGGTGATCGGCTCGGGCATCGCCAACCGCCGGATCTGGTCCTGGTCGGCAGACGAGCAGGCGCCCAGGAGGAGCAGGCCCGCAGACCCGATGGTCCACAGTCCGGCCCTGCGCACACGCGGGGGGAGTTTCAGACCCACGAACGAGCCTCTTTCTCACGACGACGGTCAGGCTGAAGACTACTACTGAGGCCGGGGAGGTTGCTGCCGGGGCGGGTCTTGTCGGGCCGGTAGTTTCACGGGTGTGACGGATCCGACGGACTCCCCCGCCGTGGCACACGGCTACCTCGACAGCGCATCGGCGCAGGCACTGCACCCGGCCGCACGTGAGACCTGGCTGGCGGCGGTGGAGCAGGGGTACGCCGACCCGGTGCGACTTCACGGTCCGGGCCGCGCCGCGCGGCTGCTCCTGGACAACGCGCGCGAGGTGACCGCGTCGCTGCTGGGCGCCCGCCCCGACGAGGTCAGCTTCACCGGCTCCGGCACCCAGGCCACGCACCTCGGGGTGCTCGGGCTCCTGCGCGGTCGGCGCCGGGTCAGCACCCGACTGGTGCACAGCGCCGTGGAGCACTCGGCGGTGTTCGCGGCCGCGGACTGGTGGACGTCCCAGGGTGGTACGTCGGACGTGGTCGGGGTGGACGCCATGGGCCGGGTCCGGGTCGGGGAGGTCGCCGCGAGCCTGGCGGAGGGCGCCGGCGTGCTCGCGGTGCAGTCGGCCAACGGCGAGGTCGGCACCGTGCAGCCGATCGGCGAGGTGGTCGAGGCCGCACAGGCCCACGGCGTACCCCTCTTCGTCGATGCGGCCGCCTCCGCGGGATGTCTGCCGCTCCCGACCGGCTGGGCGGCCGCGGCCGCCTCGGCGCACCAGTGGGGCGGCCCGGCGGGCGTCGGGGTCCTCCTGGTGCGCAGCGGCAGCCGATGGCGCGCGCCCTTCCCCGTCGAGGACCGGATCGACCACCGGGTGGCCGGCTTCGAGAACGTGCCCGGTGTGCTCGCGGCGGCGGCCGCTCTGCAGGCGGTGGTCGCCGAGCGCGACGAGGTCACTGCCCGGCAGCGCGCCCTCGTGGACCGGATCCGGGCGCGGGTCGTGGCGGAGGTGCCCGACGTGGACCTCGCCGGCGATCCGGACGACCGGCTCCCCCACGTCGTGACGTTCTCGTGCCTCTACGTCGAGGGCGAGGCGCTGGTGCGCGAGCTCGACCGGCGTGGGTTCGCGGTCTCCTCAGGCTCGGCCTGCAGCGCCTCGACACTCACGCCCTCCCACGTGCTGGCCGCGATGGGCGCGCTCACCCACGGCAACATCCGGGTCTCGCTGACCCGCGACACCACCCAGGAGGATGTCGACGCGTTCCTCGACCTGCTCCCCGCCCTCGTCGAGCAGCTCCGCCCCTGACGCCGAGAGGCCAATCTCCCACCAGTTCTGCCGGAGTGTCGTGCGCCACGTGGCCTCTCAGCGTCCACGACGTACGACGAAGAGCGGCGCGCCGTCGCCGGCAACACCCTCACCGACGAAGTCGTGACCGCGCATGCGGCACCAGGCCTGGGTGTCCGGACGCGCCGCCGGGTCGTCCGCCACCAGCTCGATCGTGCTTCCGACGGCGACGTCGCCGATGGCGTTGGCCAGCCGGATGATCGGCAGGGGGCAGCGCATCCCACGGCAGTCGAGCACCAGGGCGGCTGGGTCGGTCACAGCGCCAGTGTGCCGCATCCGTCGAGAGGCCACTTCGCGCACGACTCGCCGACAGAACTGGTGGGAGATTGGCCTCTCGGCGTCAGGGGCGGGGGGTCTTGACGTGGGCGGCGACCTCGGCGGCGGCGTCGGCGCCGTAGGTGTCGGCGAAGCGCTGCAGGAAGACGCCCTGGTGGAGGGTGTACTCCTGGGTGCCGACCCGCTCGACGACGTAGACGGCCAGCAGGCAGCCCAGCTGTGCGGCGCGCTCCAGCGACAGGTCCCACTCCAGAGCGGCCAGGAAGCCTGCCCGGAAGGCATCGCCCACGCCGGTCGGCTCCACCTTCTCGATCTCCGGCACCGCCGCGACCAGGATCGGCTCCTCGCCGGAGCGCTCGACCCGCACGCCGGCGGCGCCGAGGGTGACGACCTTGGTGCCCACCCGGTCGAGCACCTCCGCCGCCGTCCAGCCGGTCTTCTTCTCGATCAGGGCCGACTCGTACTCGTTGCTGAACAAGATGGTGGCGCCGTCGATCAGCTCGCGGATCAGCTCGCCGTCGCCGAAGGCGAGCTGCTGGCTGGGGTCGGCGAGGAACGGGATGCCGCGCTCCCGGCACTCCTGGGTGTGCCGCAGCATCGCGTCGGGGTCGTTGGGCCCGATCAGGACGTACGTCGCGCCGCCGACCCGGTCCGCGATCGGCTTCAGCTCGATCTCGCGGGCCTCGCTCATCGCGCCGGCGTAGAACGACGCGAACTGCGCCATGTCCTTGTCGGTGGTGCAGACGAAGCGCGCGGTGTGACGCGACTGCGAGACGCGCACCGAACCGCAGTCGACGTGGTGCCGCTCGAGCCAGGCGCGGTAGTCCACGAAGTCCTCCCCGACGGCGCCGACCAGCACGGGCCGCAGACCGAGGTTGCCCAGCCCGAAGCAGATGTTGGCCGCACAACCGCCGCGCCGCACCTCCAGGTCGTCGACGAGGAACGACACCGACAGCTTGTCGAGCTGGTCCACGACGAGGCTGTCGGCGAACCGGCCCGGGAAGGACATCAGGTGGTCGGTGGCGATGGAGCCGGTGACGAGCAGCGACACGGGGACCTCGAGAGGGGGAAGCGGTCGGGACACGCGAACCCTAACCGCTGGGTGGCTTGGGGTACCGATCGGTAATCCCTACCGTGGCGACATGACCTACGAGCGGCTGGCGTACGACGACGCGGCGAGCACCGACCAGATGACGCACGACTGTCACGCGGTGGTCGCGGCGCTGCAGCGTCCGGCGCCGAGCATCCGCTTCGAGGACTTCCCCCGCGAGGTGCCCAAGCCCACGATCGAGGTCTCCGAGGTGGCCACCCGGCTGGCCGCCGCGCTGCACCTCCACCTGGACTGACCCGGGCCCCACGACGCCACGGCCCGCGCCCCCGGAGGTGGCGCGGGCCGCAGTCCGCTCAGGCTCAGTGGACCCGCTTGACCCCACCGGGGCCGAACACCGGCCCGCTGACGAAGACGCTGCCGCCCCCGCCGACGGCCACTCCACCGGGCAGGACGGCCTTGCCCGGGCTGAGCTCCCGCATCCGCTCACCGTCCGGGCTGATCCGCACGACGGCGCCCTCGTGTGCTCCCGGCACGTCCATCTCGGCGGCCAGCCAGCCCATCTTGGACATCTCGGCGGCGTAGATGGCGCCGCCCCGGCCGGCGTCGAGCGCCATGACCGAGGTGAGCCCGTCGGCGAAGCGCGTGCACGCGCCCTTGTGCGGCCGGTTGGGCTTGCACACCGCATCCGTGGCCCCGGGCTCCACCTTCCAGATCTGGGAGGTGCCGGGCGTGCCGGGGAAGCCGCGCAGCTCACCGAGGTAGATCGACCCGTCCGGACCGACGGCCACCGACGTGACCACGGCCTCGGTCGGCATCGGCGTGCCGGCCGGCGGGAGCTGGGGGTCGTCGAAGCCCTCGGGCATCTTGACCGTGCGGGTCTTGACCCGGGCGATGTGCGTGACCTTGCCGCGTCGGGTGACGTGCACGACCGAGTTGTTGGCCGCGTCGGCCACCAGGACCGTGCCGTCGTCGAGGGAGGCCAGACCGAACGGGTTGGTGTCGCCGGCCTTGTTCTCGAGGTCGAAGGGGTCCTTGTTGTGCCGCTTCTGCCAGGCACCGATATCGACGACGGCCCGGCGCTTGTGTCCCTCTCGCAGGATGTAGAGCGTGCCGTGCTGGGCGCCGGTCAAGGCCCACACGTCACCGTTGGGCGCGACCGCCACAGCCGAGCCGAAGCCCTTCGCGACCTTGCCGATCCGCTCGCTGGTGCCCTTGTGGCGCCCTCGACGGATCACCTCGCTGATCACGCCGTCGGAGTCGGCGACGATCATCTTGCCGTGGCCGATGTCCAGACCGCGCACGCCGTTGAGGCCATCGATGACGCGAGCCGGCGGTGGCGCCGCCGTGGCTGTGGGTACGGCGGCCAGTGCCGAGGCGACCACCGCGGCGCAGCCGAGCGCCACCCCACGCCTCCCCCGGGCCTTCGTGAAAGTTGTCATGCGTGCTGCTCCCCCTCCTCGACCGGGCGGGGGCCATCCCTCCGCCTCGGCGCAAGCCAAGACCCGGACGGAGTCCGGGGACAATGACCTGACCGGGTCAGATGCCCGCCCAGCCGGGTCATCGAATCCCGGATGAGCCGGACAAAGGGAGGGAACCGACGCCGCCGACGGCACGTCCCACTGACATGGACCCTCGGACACGACGTTGGCTGGTGCCGCTGGCCGCCGCGGTGGCGGTGCTGACCGTGCTCGCTGTCATGTGGACCCAACGGCCCGGCGCCAGCGGCGGCGACGAGCCGGGGTTCGCCGGCGCCGCCCCGGCGTCGCCCTCGGACTCCCCCACCAGCGCGCCCGGCTCCGGCGTGCCGGGCTCGCCCGGCACCGGCGGGCTTCCCGGCGATGAGCCCGGCGGCGGGCTGACCCCGGGCCCCGGGCCGGACCGGCCACCAGGCCCGGGCAGGCAGGCGATCGAGAGCTACTACCCGCGAGACGACACGACGCTGGCGATGAACTACACCTCCGGCGTGCCGGAGTGCTACGGACGCGTCGGCGAACCCCTCGTCGAGGAGACCGCAGACGCGGTCACCGTGACGCTCCCCAAGTCGATGCCGAAGCAGGGCAGTGACATCGCCTGCATCGACATCGCCCTGTCCGCCTCGGTCGACGTCACGCTCAGCCGGCCGTTGGGCGACCGGGACGTCCTCGACGGGTCACGGGATCGCGCGAAGGTCGAGCGGGCCGACGCGGCCTACGGCGACGCCGAGGGCCCGGGCGAGCCGGCGTACTGAGGGGCGGCCGTGAGCCCGCGGACACGCCGAAGGCCCCCACCACGTGTGGTGAGGGCCTTCGAGGCGACGAGGCGGACCCCGTCGTCAGCTCAGTGGAACGAGTCGCCGCAGGCGCAGGAGCCGCCCGCGTTCGGGTTGTCGATGGTGAAGCCCTGCTTCTCGATGGTGTCGACGAAGTCGATCACGGCACCGTTGAGGTAGGGGATGCTCATCCGGTCGACGACGACGCTGACGCCGTTGAAGTCGGACACGAGGTCGCCGTCGAGGTTCCGCTCGTCGAAGAAGAGCTGGTAGCGCAGCCCCGAGCAGCCTCCGGGCTGCACGGCGATGCGCAGCTGGAGGTCGTCACGACCCTCCTGCTCGAGGAGCGCCTTGACCTTGGCTGCGGCGGTGTCGCTGACGTTGATGCCGTCGGCGCGGACCGCCGACTGGGTGTCGACCTGCTCGGTCATCTGCTGTCTCCCGGGGAAAGCTCGGCTCTGGGTCTGACTCGCTTCAATGGTCGCACATCCCTGGCTATTCCCACGCCCGCACGCTGATTCGCCGGGTCACCCCCCCTCGGCGCCGTCCGGTCAGTGGGACCAGCTGCGCGCGGTGCGCTCGGCCAGGGCGGCCAGGCTGCCCGCCGGGTCGGCGAAGCTGGCGGCCTCGCCGACGAGGTCCACCACGGCGTACGCCGACTCGATGCCCACCGCACGCATCTCGCGGGAGCCGATCAACACCTGACCTGCCAGCGCGATGCAGGGGCGCACTGCCTCGGCGGCCACCTGGGCCACACCGTAGGGCACCTTGCCCGAGCGGGAGGAGAAGTCGAAGGCACCCTCACCGGTGATGACCAGGTCGGCGCGGCGGGCGCGCTCGGCCAGGCCGACCACCTCCGCCACCAGCGCGATCCCCGGCCGTCGGGAGGCCCCCAGGAGCATCAGGGCGAATCCCAGCCCGCCGGCGGCACCGGCGCCCTGAGCGAGCGAGAGACGCTTGTCGGTGGCCACGGCGAGCCGCTCCAGCGTCGCGTCGACCGCCTGGAGCCGATCGGGGTGGACCCCCTTCTGGGGCCCGTAGACGTTGGTCGCGCCGATCAGGCCCAGAAGCGGGTTGTCCACGTCGCTGGCCACGACCAGCTCGACCCGGCTGACGCGCTCCCGGGCGCGGGCCAGGTCGACGCTCTCCAGATCGCCCAGCGCCCGCGGACCCCCTGTGAGCGCGCCGGTCGGCTCGGCGGTCGCACCGAGGGCGGCCAGGAGGCCCGCTCCGGCGTCGTTGGTGGCCGAGCCACCGAGCCCGACCACCACGTGGGTCGCCCCGGCATCCACGGCGACCGCGACCAGCTCGCCGACGCCGTACGACGACGCCTCCTCGGGCCGGCGCTCGTCCTGCGGGGTGAGGTGCAGCCCACAGGCCTGCGCTGCCTCGACGTAGGCGGTCGCACCGAGGCTCAGCACGCTCCCCGGCACCGGGTCGCCATAGGGTCCGGACACCGTGGCCGCCAGCAGGTCCCCGCCGAGGGTGGCGTGCAGCACGTCCACGAAGCCGGGACCCCCGTCGGCCATCGGCGCCAGGTCCACCTCGTCCTGGGGAGCGCGACGCTGCCAGCCCTCGGCGATCGCCGCCGCGGCCTCCACGGCGCTCAAGGTGCCGGCGAACTTGTCGGGGGCGATCAGGACGCGCATGCCACCATCCTCACCGGCCGGCACCGGCGCTAGGTTCGCAGGGTGCCACCCGACCACGACTACTACGTGCGTCCGATGACCGCTGCCGACATCCCCGTGGTGGAGCGGCTGACCGCCGAGGGCTTCTTCGACCTCGATGTCCGCACGCACCGAGCTCACCTGCCGCCGCCGTCTCCACGCTCCCCGGAGAAGGCGGCCACCTGGCAGCTCCGGCTGCGGCACATGCTCGAGCACGACGCCGCGGGCTGCTTCGTCGCCGAGGACCCGACCGGCGTGATCGGGGCGAGCGTGTCGCTGCGCCGCGAGCTGATGTGGATCCTGTCGACGTACGTCGTGCGGCCGGGGCTGCAGGGCCGCGGCGTCGGCAAGCAGCTCCTCGATGCGGCCCTCACCCACGGCCAGGGCTGCCTGCGCGGCCTGATCGCCGCCTCCGACGACCAGGCCGCCGTCCGGCGCTACCGCATGGCCGGCTTCACGCTGCACCCGGCGATGTACCTGACCGGCACGGTGCCGCGGCAGGCGCTGCCGGTGGTCGAGCGGGTCCGGGAGGGCAGCCACGGGGACATCGACCTGATGAACTCCGTGGACCGGCAGACCCGGGAGTCCGCCCACGGCGTCGACCACGAGCTGATGGCCTCGATGTACCGCCTCGTCGTGGTGGACCGCTCGACCGGTTCCGGCTATGCCTACGTCGAGCCGGGCGGCGGCCCCTACCTGCTGGCGGCCACCAACCGACGTACCGCGACCGCGCTGCTGTGGGAGACGCTGGCCGCGTCCAGCCCCGACCGGACTGTCACGATCGGCCACGTCACCGCCGCCAACGAGTGGGCCGTCGACGTCGGCCTCGCCGCCCGGATGGACCTGCACACCGCCGGCTACCTCGCCACCCGGCACCTCAAGCCGCCGATGCCCAACCTGCCGAGCGGCCACTTCCTGTGAGCGTTCCGCGGTGGGCCAACCGATATCGGTAGGCGACGCGCGCGGATCGCCCGGCGCGCCACCTACCGTTGTCGGAGGGATCCTCCTCACCGCCGGTGTGAAAAGATGACGACGTGACGACCACCGACCTTCCCCTGCTGGTCCTGGGTCGCGGCACCGACCCCGACTCCGAGCGGGGTGTGGACTGCCCGGGCGGCCTGCCCCCGGCGTCCGACCCCGATCTGGTCGAGCGCGCCAAGGCAGCCAAGGAGGCGCTCGGGTCGAGGCTCTTCGTGCTCGGTCACCACTACCAGCGCGACGAGGTGATCCAGTTCGCCGACATCACCGGCGACTCCTTCAAGCTCGCCCGCGAGGCCGCCGCTCGTCCCGAGGCCGAGTTCATCGTGTTCTGCGGGGTGCACTTCATGGCCGAGGCGGCCGACATCTTGACCAGTCCCGCGCAGAAGGTGATCCTGCCCGACCTCGCGGCCGGCTGCTCGATGGCCGACATGGCCCGCCTCGCCCAGGTCGAGGACGCCTGGGACGCGATGGTCGAGGCGGGTGTCGCCGACTCCGTCGTCCCCGTCACCTACATGAACTCCTCGGCCGACATCAAGGCCTTCTGCGGCCGCAACGGCGGCGCGGTGTGTACGTCGTCCAACGCCCAGGTGGCACTGGAGTGGGCCTATGAGCAGAAGGCCCACCTCGAGGGCGGAGGGAAGGTGCTCTTCCTCCCCGACCAGCACCTCGGCCGCAACACCGCCGTGCTCGAGCTCGGTCTCAGCCTCGACGACTGCGTCGTGTGGGACCCGCACAAGCCCGACGGCGGCCTCACCCGCGAGCAGCTCAACGACGCGAAGATGATCCTGTGGCGCGGGCACTGCTCCGTGCACGGCCGCTTCAGCGAAGAGGTGGTCGACGCGCTGCGGGCCAAGATTCCCGACGTCAAGATCCTGGTGCACCCCGAGTGCAAGCACGAGGTCGTCACCAAGGCAGACCTCGTCGGCTCCACGGAGTTCATCATCAACACCATCGAGGCCGCGCCGGCGGGCTCCTCCTGGGCGATCGGCACCGAGCTCAACCTCGTGCAGCGCCTGGCCGACAGCCATCCCGACAAGAACATCGTCTTCCTCGACCGCACCGTCTGCTACTGCTCGACGATGAACCGGATCGACCTGCCGCACTTCGTGTGGGCCTTGGAGAACCTCGTCGCCGGCACCGTGGTCAACCAGATCCAGGTCGACGCCGAGACCGAGAAGTGGGCCCTCGTCGCCCTCCAGCGGATGCTCGACCTGCCGGCCAAGGTCGCCACGAAGGACTGATCCGCCGGCCCTCCGGTGATCTCGACAGGCTCGATCAGCCGAGGGATCTCGATCAGCCGAGGGATCTCGATCAGCCGAGGGATCTCGACAGGCTCGATCAGCGGTCGTCAGAGCCCGGGCGCACCCCAGACGGCCATCCATCGCTGGGTGTCGGCCTCGACGGGCAGGTCGTTCTTGACCAGGTCACGCACCTGCATCTCCAGCAGGTTGTCGCGCGTCTTCTGGTCGGGTCGGGGCACGAACGGGTAGAAGGTGCCCTGCTTGTAGAGGTAGACCAGAGCCATGCTGCGTCCGGTCGCGTCCCGGAAGGACACCAGCGAGCACAACAGCTGAGGGCCGAATCCCTGCGCCTCGAGGGCAGTGTTGATGGCGTGCAGGTCGGTGACCAGAGCCGACGTGTCGTCCTGCCGGGCGATCAGCCAGGTGAAGCCGAACTCGTCGACCTGCCGCTCGAGATCGGGGTCGTCGTCGTTGTCGAGCACTGCGGTGATCTCGGCCTCTGCGGCCGCGAAGGCCGCGCCCTCGGCGGCGCGGAAGCAGACGGCGCCGACCCCGGTCGGCACGAAGGTGGCCGCCGTCTGGAGGGTGATGGCCGCGGTCGGTATGGCGAACAGGTCATCGAGATTGTTGCGGACCTGCCGCCGACGGCCGAGCAGCGCGTCGAGCATCTTCAACGCGACGACCTCACGGCAGCCCGGGTGTCGGGAAGCCCCCGTCGAGCGGGCGGCCCAACTCGGCCGAGATCTTGGCCAGCTGCTCGAGGCGCTGCTCCAGCGGAGGGTGCGTCGCGGTCAGCGTCTTGAGAGTCGCGCCGCTGATCGCGGGCGCGATGAAGAAGGCGTTCATCGACTGCGAGGCGCGCAGGTCCTTGGTGGGGATCGTGGAGATCTCCCCGGTGATCTTGGTGAGCGCGCTGGCCAGCGCCGACGGCTTGCCGGTGAGGAAAGCGCCGGAGCGGTCCGCGCACAGCTCGCGGTAGCGCGAGAGGAGGCGGGTGAGGAAGAAGCTGATGGCGTAGACGACCAGGCTGACCAGCAGAGCGATCAAGAAGGCCGGCGCCCCGCCGCCGTTGCTGCCGCGTCCTCGGCCACCGAAGATCGCGCCGTACTGCGCTCCCCTGGTCGCCATGCCGGCGATGATCCCGGCCGAGGACGCGAGGGTCATCACCAGGACGTCGCGGTGGGCGACGTGGGACAGCTCGTGGGCCAGGACAGCCTCGACCTCCTCGGCGCTGAGCCGGTCGAGGATGCCCGTCGTCACGCACACCGCGGCACGACTCGGCGACCGGCCGGTCGCGAACGCGTTGGGCAGGTCGGTGTAGGCGATCGCGACTCTCGGCTTGGGCATGTCGGCCAGCGCGCACAGCCGGTCGATCACAGCGTGCAGCTCAGGGGCCTCCTCAGGACTCACCACGCGGGCACGCATCGCCTTCAGCGCCAGCGAGTCGGAGTTGTACCACTGGAACCAGGCGATGCCGAGGCCGACCACTCCGATGATCAGTGCGTACTGCGGCAGCGCATACATCAGACCGACGACGAGCGCGACGAACAGCCCGCCGAGCAAGAACATCACCAAGGTCATCCGCGCCGTGAGGCCGGAGTCCTTGAGGAATCGGGTCTGTGCCATGGGGTTCGTGGGCTCCTTCGAGGATGCGCTGGTTCCGGTGCTCAGCCGGGGATGAGGCCGTCGTCGGCAAGCAGCTGCTTGACCTCGTCGATGGTGGCGTCCGAGGGAGGCAGGATCAGGTCGGAGTCCTCGAGGCTCTCGTCGGGCAGCACCGTGCCTGCACCCTTGACGGCGGAGAGCAGACCGGCCAGAGCCTCGGTGAACGCCGCCACGTCGCCGGTCTCGACAGCCCGTTCGAGGGAGTCGTCGAGCTCGTTGAGACCGGCGATCTCGCCGTCGGCCACGTCGTACTGTCCCTCACCGAGGATGCGGATGATCATGGCTGTCCCTGCTCCCTCTGCTCCTCGACGACCGGTTCCGCCGCTTCCTCGACCGGTGCGGCGGCCGGTGTGCTGTCACTGCCCTCGAGGGCCTGCGGAGCCGGGCTGGACCCGGCCTTGAGCGCTGCGAGCTCGGTCTCGACGTCAGAGGTCGACGAGAGTGCGTCGAGCTCGCGGGAGATGTCGTCGCCCTGACCGATCGCACTGGCGTCGTCGAGGGCCCCGGAGGCGATCAGCTCGTCGATGGCGCCCGCACGGGCCTGCATCTGCGCGGTCTTGTCCTCGGCACGCTGGACGGCCAGGCCGACGTCGCCCATCTCCTCGGAGATGCCGGAGAACGCCTCATTGATGCGGGTCTGCGCCTCCGCGGCCGTGTAGGTCGCCTTGATGGTCTCCTTCTTGGTGCGGAAGGCCTCCACCTTGGCCTGGAGCCGCTGCGAGGCCATCGTGAGCTTCTCCTCCTCACCCTGGAGCTGGGCCTGCTGGGCGCGCAGGTCGGAGACCTGCCCGGCAAGGGCCGACTTGCGGGTGAGTGCCTCGCGGGCGAGGTCCTCGCGGCCCATCGACAGGGCCTTCTTGGCCTGATCGGTCAGCTTGTTCTCCTGCTGCTCGATCTGGGCGACCTGGAGCTCGACCCGCTTGCGGCTCGTCGCGACGTCGGCAACGCCGCGGCGCACCTTGGAGAGCAGCTCGACCTGGCGTTGGTAGCTGTAGTCCAGCGTCTCGCGTGGATCCTCGGCGCGGTCGAGCGCCTTGTTTGCCTTGCTACGGAAGATCAGGCTCATGCGCTTCATGAGGCTCATGCGGGAGGGCCCCCTCGTTCAGTCTCGTCGGGTGGGTGAGGCGGCACATCTGGCGCGGCGCCGTCATGTCGACCACCCTACGTCTCTGAACGGTCCAACAGGCGAGAGAGTTCCTGCCGGGCGGCCAGGTATCGTGGCCGTCAGACCAGGCTGTTCGACCAGTCCCCTCCGCAGAGAGCCCGAGCCCCCGTTGTTCCGACGTACGAAGTCAGACGAACCCGCCACCTCGTCGATCCCGGCCAAGGAGGGCGGCAAGGGCCGCCCGACGCCCAGCCGCAAGGAGGCGGAGGCGGCCGCGCGTGCGCGGGCGAAGATCGGCCGCGACAAGAAGGCGGCCGCCAAGATGATGCGGGAGCGGCGCACCTCGCAGAACACCAAGATGCGTGAGGGGCTGCGCTCCGGCGACGAGCGCTACCTGCCCACCCGGGACCAGGGACGGGTCAAGAAGTTCGTCCGCGACTTCGTCGACAGCCGGGTCAGCATGGCCGAGTTCCTGCTGCCGCTCCTGGTCGTGATCATGGTCATGCAGGCGTTCAACCCTGCCTTCGCCAACGGCCTGTGGAGCGCGACCATCCTGGTGGTGCTGCTCGACACCGTGCTGATGGTGTGGCGACTCAAGCGCGAGGTGCGCACCCGGTTCCCCGACGACTCCCACAAGGGGGTCACCTCCTACGCCGTGCTGCGCACCCTGCAGATGCGCTGGCTGCGGCTGCCCAAGCGCCAGGTCAAGGTCGGCCAGAAGCTGCCGGAGCGCTACTGACCCACCGACATCGGTAGGCGACGCGCGGACGATCGCCGGCGCGCCACCTACCGATATCGGTAGTCCGCTCAGGCGAGGTGCTGCTCGACGCGCTCGACCTTGGCGGTGAGCTGGGCGTCGAAGCCGGGCCGGATGTCGGCCTTGAGGACGAGCCCGACGCGCGGCGAGCTCGCGGCGACGACGTCGACGGCGCGCTTGACCACCGCCATCACCTCGTCCCACTCCCCCTCGATGTTGGTGAACATCGCGTTGGTCTCGCACGGCAGGCCGGACTCCCGGACGACGCGCACCGCCTCGGCGACGGCGGCGCTGACGCCACCGGTCTCGTCGGCGGCAGTCGGGCTGATGCTGAAGGCGACGAGCATGGCGCCAACCTAGTCATCAGGGATAGGTGTCCGGCGAGTGGGTACGTTCGAGGCATGGAGTTCAGAAACCTCGGAACAAGCGGTCTGAAGATCTCAGAGATCGCCTACGGCAATTGGCTCACCCACGGATCCCAGGTCGAGGAGGACGCCGCGCTCGCCTGTGTGCGGCAGGCTCTCGACGAGGGCATCACCACCTTCGACACCGCCGACGTCTACGCCAACACCGCCGCGGAGACCGTGCTCGGCAAGGCGCTCAAGGGCGAACGGCGCGCCGGCCTGGAGATCTTCACCAAGGTCTACTGGCCCACCAATGAGCGCAAGCACAACGACCACGGGCTCTCCCGCAAGCACATCATGGAGTCGATCGACGGTTCGTTGAACCGTCTGCAGACCGACTACGTCGACGTCTACCAGGCACACCGCTATGACTACGAGACGCCGCTGGAGGAGACCATGGAGGCGTTCGCCGACGTGGTCAAGGCCGGCAAGGCGCACTACATCGGCGTGTCCGAGTGGCGCGCGGAGGAGATCCGGGCGGCTCACGCGCTGGCCCGGGAGCTGCACATCCCCTTCGTCTCCAACCAGCCGCAGTACAACATGCTGTGGCGCGTCATCGAGGCCGAGGTGGTTCCGGCCAGCGAGGAGCTCGGCATCGGCCAGGTCGTCTGGTCACCGATCGCCCAGGGCGTGCTGACCGGGAAGTACAAGCCGGGCGAGCAGCCCCCCGAGGGCTCACGCGCGACCGACAAGAAGGGCGGCGCCGACATGGTGTCGCGCTGGATGAGCGACGACGTGCTCAACCGCGTGCAGCAGCTCGTTCCGCTGGCCGAGGAGGCAGGGCTCTCGATGGCCCAGCTCGCCGTCGCGTGGGTGCTGCAGAACCCCAACGTCTCCACCGCGATCATCGGCGCCTCCCGCCCCGAGCAGGTCACCGACAACGTCAAGGCCGCCGGCGTACGCCTGGAGGTCGACCTGCTGAAGAAGATCGACGAGGTGCTCGAGGGTGCCATCGAGCGAGACCCGGAGAAGACGCAGTCGCCGAAGAAGAGGGACTTCTAGAGGGCGGGGCGGTTTCGAGACACTCGCTCCGCTCGCTCCTCAACCACCGGTCCGCGGGGCGGTTTCGAGACACTCGCTCCGCTCGCTCCTCAACCACCGGTCCGTGGGGGGCTCGTCGCTCGCTCCTCAGACCACCGGTTCGGGCTCCGCTCGCTCCTCAACCACCGGTTCGGGCTCGGCTCGCTCCTCAACCACCGGTTCGGGCTCGGCTCGCTCCTCAACCACCGGTTCGGGCTCGGCTCGCTCCTCGACCACCGGTGCCCGGGGACGCCTCAGGCGTGCAGGCTCATCGGGCCGTAGACCTCACGGTCTCCCTCGAAGAGCGTGACCTGGTCGACACCGTCGTCGGCCAGGTCGCGCCAGACCTCGCCCACCCAGGACTCGGCGTCGCTCTGTGACGGGAAGCGCGGGCTGCCCTCACCTGAGGTGACCTCGGCGCCCTGGGCGTCCTCCAGGCGCCAGCGCCACATGGCGGCCGGGTTCGGCTCGGGGGTGCCGAACGTCGAGGGCTCGAGAGAGTGCGTCATGGGCCCGAGGGTAACCAACGGCACAGCCGGAGGGCTTTGACCCTGCCCGGCGACGCGTGGCAGATTGTCCACGCACCACAGCATCAAACTGCCCCGTGGCGGGAAAGCCGGTCCGAAGCCGGCGCTGACCCGCAACCGTAGGCCGTGTCCCAGCCCGTGCCACGCACGGTCGCCCCGGGGTACGGCGAGCCGGAACACCGCCTCGGAGCAGCGGCTCCCCAACATCCGTCGAGGTCTACGGGACGGAGCCGGACGACGGCTCCTCCCGGCTTGCCTGGGCGCCCGCGGTCCGGTCCCCGTCTTCGGATCGCCGCAAGAAAGGGCCCCCATGGCCACGTCCAGCTCTCCGTCCACCCGGCTGTCCAGCCAGCGGTCCACCCCGCTGCGCCGCCTCACCGCCGTCGCTCTCACCGCTCTGCTCTCCCTCGGCCTCGTGCTGGTCGCCTCGCCGGCCCACGCCGAGGACGGCTACCGCTACTGGAACTACTTCCACGTCACGGACGACGCCTTCGAGTTCGCCCAGACCGGTCCCGCCGACGTCACCCCGAAGGACGGCGACGTCGAGGGCTGGCGCTACGGCCTGTCCTCGGAGTCGGCAGGAATCGAGCCTCGTGCCGACCTCACCGAGCTCACCTTCGACTCGATCTGCGAGGGCACCGAGGCCGGTGCCGAGGAGAAGCGGGTGGCGCTGCTGATCGACTACGGCACCGAGGCCGACGCCGCCGGTGGCGAGCTGCCCGAGCCGACCGCCGAGTGCGCGGTGGTGCCCACCAAGGCCACCGGTCTGCAGACCCTGGAGTCGGTCACCGACGTCCGGGCCGAGAGACGGCGGCATCTGTGCCCTGGACGGCTATCCCGCCAAGGGCTGCTTCGAGACGGTGAAGGACGCCGAGGTCGACACCGCCCAGGACGCCGTCGCGTTCGAGCTGCCCGAGGCGGCGGCGGCTGCCGCCGGCACGGACGAGCCGACCGACGAAGCCTCCGCCGGTGACGCGAGCGAGACCTCCTCCGACACGGCCGCGGACGAGGCGTCCGAGAGCGGGATCGGTTGGCCGCTGGTCGCAGTGCTGGTCATCGCGGTCGTCCTGACCGCGGTGGCGATCCCGCTCTACCGCCGCAACCGCGAGTCCTGAGACCGAGGCCGACCCGATGCGCCCGCAGTCACACCTCACCTTCCCCCGGAGTCTGCATCCGGGGGCCTGGTGGCTGTGGGCCATCGGGCTGGCCGCCGCGGCCAGCCGGACCCAGAACCCGGTACCGCTGCTGCTGATCCTCGTCGTCGCCGGCCTGGTCGTCTCGGCCCGGCGCAGCACCGCTCCCTGGGCCAAGTCCTACGGCGCCTTCCTCAAGCTCGCCCTGCTGATCATCGCCATCCGGATCGTCTTCCAGGTGCTGCTCTCGACGGCCTCGCAGGGTCCGACCGTGCTGTTCACGCTGCCCTCGATCCCGATGCCGGAGAGCAGCGGCCTCAAGCTCGGCGGCCAGGTGACTCTCGAGGCACTGCTCCGCGCCTTCTACGAAGGGCTCCAGCTCGGCGTGATCCTGTGCTGCGTCGGCGCGGCCAACGCGCTCGGCAGCGCGCGGCGGCTGCTGCGCTACGTGCCGGGGGCGCTCTACGAGGTCGGGGTCGCCTGCGTCATCGCCCTGACCTTCGCGCCCCAGCTCGTCACCGACGCGCAACGGGTGCGGGAGGCGCACCGGCTGCGGGGTCGCAGCACCCGCGGGCCGGGCAGCCTCAAGCGGCTGGCGATGCCGGTCCTGGAGGGCGCGCTCGAGCGATCCGTCGAGCTCGCCGCGGCGATGGACTCGCGCGGCTACGGTCGCACCACGGACGACTCGCGGGTGTCGCGACGGCTGACCGGCGCCCTCGTCTTCGGCGGGCTGCTCGGGGTGTGCATCGGCGTCTACGGGCTCCTCGACGGCACCACCTCGTCCTGGCTGGGCCTGCCGATGCTGGTCCTGGGATGGGTGCTGGCGGCGGCCGGGATCGCCGTCGGCGGACGCCGTACCGGCCGCACCCGCTATCGCCCGGACCCGTGGGCCCTCCCGGAGTGGCTGGTCGCCGGGTGCGGCGCCGTCGCCACCGCCACGATGTTCCTCAACGTCTCCACGGCGCCCGAGCAGCTCTACCTCGCCGGCGTCGTCATGGTGCCGCCGGTGCCGGTGCTGGCCACTCTGGGCATCCTGGTCGCCGTGCTCCCGGCCGTCCTTGCTCCTCCCCAGCCCGTGGTGCAGGCAAGCTACGCCGGAGACCTCCCCGCACGGGCGGCCCGCGGGGGTGGCGGCGTGATCACCTTCGATCGCGTGGGAGTGCGGTTCGCCGACGCCGCAGCCCCGGTCCTCGTGGACGTCGACCTCACCATCCCCGAGGGCGAGCTGGCGCTCGTGGTCGGCCGCACCGGATCGGGCAAGACCACCCTGCTGCGCGCGATCAACGGCCTGGTGCCGCACTTCTCCGGAGGCACCCTCAGCGGCCGGGTCGTCGTGGACGGCCGCGACACCCGCGAGCACCGGCCGCGGGACCTCGCCGACGTCGTCGGCTACGTCGGCCAGGACCCGATCTCCGGCTTCGTCTCCGACACCGTCGAGGACGAGCTCGCCTACGGCATGGAGTCCCTGGGGCTGTCGGCCCCCGTGATGCGCAAGCGGGTCGAGGAGACGCTCGACCTGCTCGGGCTCGCCGACCTGCGCAGCCGTCCACTGGCCAGCCTGTCCGGTGGGCAGCAGCAGCGCGTCGCGATCGGCTCGGTGCTCACCACGCACCCCCGGATCCTCGTGCTCGACGAGCCGACCTCGGCGCTCGACCCACTCGCCGCCGAGGACGTGCTGGCCACCCTGCAACGCCTCGTGCACGATCTCGGCCTCACCGTCGTGCTCGCCGAGCACCGCCTGGAGCGAGTCGCCCAGTACGCCGACCGGGTCATCCTGGTGCCCGGCAACGGAAGGCCCGTCATCTCCGGCCCGCCCCAGGAGGTGCTCGCCTCCGCGCCGGTCGCGCCGCCTGTCGTCGAGCTCGGCCGGATCGCCGGGTGGTCGCCCCTGCCGCTCTCGGTGCGCGATGCCCGCCGCCAGGCCGCCACTCTGCGCGAGACCCTCTCTGAGCTGCCGATCCCCCGCCCCGACACACCCCTCGGCGACGTCGTGGCCGAGACCGAGCACCTGGTCGCCGCCTACCACCAGGTCCCGGCAGTCCAAGGCGTCTCGACCAGGCTCCGGCGCGGTGAGGTCGTCGCACTGATGGGCCGCAACGGCGCCGGGAAGTCCACCCTGCTCAAGTGCCTGGTGGGGGCCAAGCGCCCGACGAGCGGGCGGGTCGTCGTCGACGGCCAGGTGCCGGCCGACGTCAAGCCGACCGACCTGCTGCACCACGTCGGGCTCGTCCCCCAGGTGCCCGGCGACCTGCTCTACAGCTCGACCGTCGGCGAGGAGTGCCGGCAGGCCGACCGGGACAGTGCCGCGCCCGCCGGCACCACGATGGCGCTCTTCGAGCGGCTGTCCCCCGGCGTACCGACCGACCAGCACCCGCGCGACCTCTCCGAGGGGCAGCGACTCACCCTGGCGCTGGCGATCGTGCTGGCGGCCAGGCCGCCGCTCTTGCTCCTCGACGAGCCGACCCGCGGACTCGACTACACCGCCAAGCACCGGCTCGTCGAGATCCTCCGCGATCTCGCGGCGGAGGGCCACGCGGTGCTGCTCGCCACGCACGACGTGGAGCTGGTCGCCGAGGTCGCCACCCGGGTCCTGGTGATCGCCGATGGCGAGCTCGTCGCCGACGGTCCCACGACCGACGTGGTGGTCTCGTCGCCGGCCTTCGCCCCGCAGGTCGCCAAGGTGCTGGCACCACAACGGTGGCTGACGCCGACCCAGGTCGCGGTGGCTCTCGCCTCGGGGGCGGAGGTGCCGCGATGAGGTCGGTCTCGACAGGCTCGACCGGCCGGGACCGCTCGACCGGCCGGGACCGTCCGGGGTCGGGGCAGCTCGTGCCGGTGCGCTTCCGCTCGGCGCTCGCGCTCGGCTTCGTCTTCGTGGTCGGCATCGTCGCCTTCGGGTGGCCTTTCGTCCTCCAGCCCGGCTCGGCCCTCGACTCCTCGCACTCCGGCGACGCACCGTTCGTCTTCGTGCTGCTGCTGCCGTTGCTCGCCGCCGTGGTGCTCTCCGAGCTGACCTCGGGGGTGCTCGACGCCAAGGCCGTCGCGATGCTCGGCATGCTCGCAGCCGTCGGCGGAGCGCTCCGGGCCCTCGGACCCGGGACGGCGGGGCTGGAGCCCAGCTTCGCGGTCATCATCCTCGGTGGTCGCGTCTTCGGCCGCGGGTTCGGCTTCGTGCTGGGATCGCTCACCCTCTTCGTGGGCGCGCTGCTCACCGGCGGGGTCGGCCCGTGGCTGCCCTTCCAGATGGTCGCGGCCGGCTGGGTGGGGTTCTTCGCCGGCTGCCTCCCACCGGCCCGCGGTCGCAGCGAGGTTGCCGTGGTCGCCGCCTACGCCGCCGTGATGGGACTCGCCTTCGGGCTGGTGATGAACCTGTGGTTCTGGCCGTTCGCGGCCTTCGGCCCGGAGGTGTCCTACGTCGCGGGCGCCCCCGTCGCCGACAACCTGGCCCGCTACCTCGTCTTCTACGTCACCACGTCGATGCCGTGGGACCTCGGCCGTTCGCTGCTGTCGCTGCTCGTGCTCGGCCTGGCCGGGAGACCGCTGCTGCGCGCGCTCCGGCGTGCCGCCCGACGGGCCGCCTTCGACGCGCCCGTGGTCTTCGAGCGGTCGGACGCCTGATGGACGTGCGGGTGCTCGGCACCGGGTCCGCGGACGGCTGGCCCAACCCCCACTGCACCTGCGCGTCCTGCTCGACCGAGCGCTCGGCGGGCCGGCTGCGCGGGCAGAGCGCAGCCCTGGTCGACGACGTGCTGCTGCTCGACTGCGGACCCGACACACCCGCGTCCGCCCAGCGCGCGGGAGCCGACCTGACCCGGCTGCGGCACGTGCTGATCACCCACGCGCACCCCGATCACTGCGCGCCCGCCTTCTTGTTGTTCCGCTCGTGGGTCGGTGAGGACCCACTCGAGGTCGTCGGTCCGGCAGCAGTCGTCGAGCAGGCCCGGATGTGGGTCGCTCCGGACTCGCCGGTGCGCTTCATCGAGGTCGCTCCGGGCGACCGCCTGGTCGTCGGGGACTACGCCGTACAGGTGCTGGAGGCGGCGCACGGCGACGACGCGGTCCTGTACGACGTCGCGACGGAGCGCGCCCGCCTCCTCTACGCCACCGACACGGGACCACTGCCCCACGCCACGGTCGAGGCCGTGCGGGGTGCGGCGTTCGACGTCGTGCTGATGGAGGAGACCTTCGGCGACAAGGCGGACCACGGCACCGACCACCTCCACCTCGCCAGCTTCGCCGAGCAGCTCCGCCGGCTCCGCGCGGTCGGTGCCGTCGACGACGCCACCGACGTCGTGGCGATCCACCTGTCGCACCACAACCCGCCGACGCCCGAGCTGAGCCGGCGCCTGGCCGACTGGGGCGCGCGCGTCGTCGACGACGGCACCGCCCTGACCGGCAGCAGCCCTGAGGTGAGCAATCCTCGCCGCACCCTCGTCCTGGGCGGTGCCCGCTCGGGCAAGTCACGCGAGGCGGAGCGGCTGCTGCACGCGAGCGCCGACGTCGTCTACGTGGCGACGGCCTATCCCGCCGCCCACGACCACGAGTGGGCCGAGCGGGTCCGGCTCCACCAGGAGTCGCGGCCCGTGCACTGGACCACCGTGGAGACGCTCGACCTGGTCGACCTGCTCTCCGTGGACGGCGCCCCGCTGCTCATCGACTGCCTGACCCTGTGGCTGACCCGGGTGATGGACCGGCACGACGCGTGGGACGACGCACGCTGGGAGGAGACCGGACGCAAGGCCGTCCGCGACGAGGTCGAGGCGCTGGTCGCGGCCTGGCGGTCCACCCGTCGCCGCGCGGTCGTGGTGAGCAACGAGGTCGGCCAGGGCGTCGTGCCGCCGACGAGCGCCGGTCGCCGGTTCCGTGACGAGATGGGACGGCTCAACGCGCTGCTCGGTGCGGCGACCGAGGACGTGCGCTGGTGCGTGGCCGGCCGGGTCCGGGTGTTGTGACCCCGCACCCGCTCCGGCTCGCCTTCGGCACCTTGACGGTGCTGCCGGTCCGGGCGCCGGTCGTGGACCGGACCGTCGCGGGCCGAGCGATGCTGCTGGCCCCTCTGGTCGGCCTCGCCCTGGCCGTCCCCGCCGTCGCCGTGGTCTGGTTGGTCGCGGCGCCCCTGCTGGCCGCCGTGCTCGTGGTGGGGCTCACCGCCCTGCTGACCCGGGGCCTCCACCTCGACGGCCTGGCCGACACCGCCGACGGACTCGGGTGCGGGCTGCCCCCGGCCGGGGCGCTCGAGGTGATGCGGCGCAGCGACATCGGACCGTTCGGCGTGGTCACGTTGGTGCTGGTGCTGCTCGCGCAGGTGAGTGCCCTCGCGACACTCCTCACCACCGGGCACGGTGCGTCGGCCCTGCTCGCCGCCCTGGTCGTCAGCAGGCTGTCGTTGCCGCTCGCCTGCCTCGTCGGCGTACCGTCCGCGCGACCCGACGGCCTCGGCGCGACCGTCGCGCAGACAGTGAGCCGGTCGATGGCCGGCCTCGCCACGCTGCTCGTCCTCACCCTGATCGTGCCGGCGGGGCTGTGGGACGGCGGCTCCGACGCAGCGGTGCGTCTCCTCCTCGGTGCGCTGCTCGGGCTCGGCGCCGGCGCCGTCGTCGTACGCCGCGCCGTGCTCCGCTTCGGCGGCATCACCGGTGACGTCCTCGGTGCAGCGGTCGAGACGACGTTCACCGCCACCCTGGTGCTGCTCGCGCTGGTCTGACCCCGATATCGGTAGGGGACGCGCGACGTTCTCCCGGCGCGCCGCCTACCGATGTCGGTAGGGGACGCGCGACGTTCTCCCGGCGCGCCACCTACCGATATCGGTAGGTCAGCTCAGTCCTCTCGAACCCCCGGAGTCATGAACGGCGGCTTGGTCACCGTGAACACCTCGCGCCGGCCGCGGATGTCGACGGAGACCTCCGCTCCCTCGCCGATGTCGGGCGAGATCAGCGCCAGGCCGACGCCCTTCTTCAGGCTCGGGGAGAACGTCCCCGAGGTGACCGCGCCGACGGCGAGGTCCGCGGTGAGCAGCACCCGCATCCCGGGTCGCGGGATCCCCCGACCGGTCGCGACGAGGCCGCGCAGCAGCCGCCGGGGCCCGGCTTCCTTCTCGGCGAGGAGGGCCTCCTTGCCCCAGAAGGCTTCCTTCTTCCAGCCCACGGCCCAGCCGAGCCGCGCCTGGACCGGGGTGACGTCGAGGCTGATGTCCTGTCCGTGCAGCGGATAGCCCATCTCCGTGCGCAGCGTGTCCCGGGCACCCAGGCCGGCCGGCGCGATCGACCATTCCGCCCCGGCAGTCATCAGCGCGTCCCACAGCTCGCCGGCGACGGCGTTGGGCGCGACCAGCTCATAGCCGCGCTCGCCGGTGTAGCCGGTGCGGCACACCACGACATCTGCTCCGCCGAAGGAGGACTCGGTGAACGACATGTAGTCGTGGCCGGTGGGCAGACCGACAGCGTCGAGGACCTCGTCGGAACGGGTGCCCTGCACCGCCAGGATCGCGTAGTCGTCGTGCTGGTCGACCACGTCGACGCCCTCCGGCGCTTCCGCGGCGAGGCGGCGGACCACCTCGGCGGTGTTGGCTGCGTTGGGGATCAGGAACACGTGGTCGTCGCCGTGCAGGTAGGCGATCAGGTCGTCGACCACTCCCCCGGTCGCGTCGTCGCAGCACAGTGTGTACTGCGCCTTGCCGGGGACGATCTTCCCGAGGTCGTTGCTCAGGGTCGCGTTGACGTACGCCGCCGCGCCCGACCCGCGGACCACGGCCTTGCCGAGGTGGCTGACGTCGAAGATGCCGACCGACTCGCGCACAGCAGCATGCTCCTTGAGCACGCCGTCGTACTCCAGCGGCATCAGCCAGCCGCCGAACTCCGCCATCTTGGCGCCCAGCGCGACGTGCCGGTCGTGCAGCGGAGAGGTCTTCAGGTCGTTCGTCGGCGTGCGGTCGCCATCCTCGGCAGGGTGCATGAGCCGCAACTTACCCCAGCGGCAGCCACCCGCCACGACGGCCGAGTCCGCCGCCCCGGGGGCGCCGACTAGCATCGCCCGGTGACCTCCTTCACCCTCCGCAAGGGCTCCCCCGCCAAGACACACACCGACGCAGTCGTCGTCGGAGTGGTGACTGCCGGCAAGGGTGTCGTCGCCGCCGCGGGCGCCGAGGACGTCGCGTCGGCGTACGGCCGCAAGTTCGCCCCGCTGCTCGCCACCCTCGGCCTCACCGGCAGACGCGGTGAGGTCACCAAGATCCCCACGGCCGGCACGCTCAAGTCGCCGCTGCTGATCCTCGTCGGTCTCGGCCCAGCCGACTTGGTCGATCCCGACGTCGTACGCCGCGCCGCCGGTGTCGCCGCCCGCCACGTCGCCAACACGGCCTCGGTGGCGCTGGCGCTGCCGGCCGAGGACGCCGCCCACGTACGGGCCGCGACCGAGGGCTTCCTGCTCGGTGGCTACACCTTCACCCGCTACAAGTCGGCCAACCCGGCCGCGGAGGCCCCCGGTGAGGTCGTCGTGCTCAGTCAGACCGCGCGCGCCAAGGCGAGCAGGAGCGCCATCGAGACCGCCCAGGTCGTCGCCGCAGCCGTCGCCCGCACCCGCGACTGGGTCAACACCCCGCCTGGTGACTTCGCCCCGGCGGCCTTCGCCGACGAGGTCGTTGCCACCGCGAAGGCACGCAAGGGCGGCGGCAAGGTCAAGGTGACCGTGCTCGAGGAGTCGCAGCTCGTGGCCGAGGGCTGCGGCGGGATCATCGGCGTCGGCCAGGGGTCGGCCAACCCGCCGCGACTGGTCAAGCTCACCTACAAGCCGCGCGGTGCCAAGACCCATCTCGCGCTCGTCGGCAAGGGCATCACCTACGACTCCGGCGGGCTGACCATCAAGACCGGCCCGGGCATGGTCACGATGAAGAGCGACATGGGCGGGGCCGCCGCGGTCATCAACGCGACGCTCGCGATCGCCGACCTCGGGCTGCCGGTCGCCGTCACCACGTGGGCACCGTTGGCGGAGAACATGATCTCGGGCTCGGCAACGCGACCCGGTGACGTGCTCACCATGCGTGGCGGGAAGACCGTCGAGGTCCTCAACACCGACGCGGAGGGGCGCCTGGTCCTGGCCGATGCGCTGGTGATGGCGGCCGAGGACCAGCCCGACCTGCTCGTTGACGTGGCGACCCTGACCGGTGCCTGCGAGACGGCGCTCGGCGACCGGGTCAGCGGTCTTCTCGGCAACGACGACGCCCTCCTCTCGCGCGTCCGCGACGCCGGCGCCCGGGTCGGCGAGGCGCTCTGGCACCTGCCGATCCCGCCTGAGATGCCCGTCAAGGTGCGCACCTACAGCACCGTCGCCGACCTCATGCAGCACAACGTCGACCTCTACGGCGGCGCCCTCTACGCGGCGGCGTTCCTCCAGGAGTTCGTGCCGGAAGGCCTGCCCTGGGCACACCTCGACATCGCCGGACCCGGCTTCAACAAGCGCGGCGCCTACGGCCACGTCACGGCCGGCGGCACCGGTGTCACGGTCGCCTCGCTGGTCGAGCTCGCGAGCGAGCTCTCAGGCGCCTGACTCCTTCTGACGCTTGTTCCACTCGCGCATGCGTGCGGGATAGCCGACCACCGCGGCGTCGTACGACGGGACGCCGTGCTTGTTGGCGAACGCGTGCGCCCACTCCACGGACGGCACCCGTCGGCGCGTCCACTCCCCGTCGTGGGCGACGAGGATGATGGTCACGTCGGTGACAGCGGTGCGCGGCTCGACGAACCCCTCGACGCCACGTCGTGACGTCGCGAACTCCGTCAGGTGCTTCGCGTCGGCGCTGTCGGAGGCCCGGACCGTCGTGGGGCCTTTGCCGCCGGGACGGGGCAGCTTGGTCCGTCCGCCGCGAAACCTGTCCATCAAGCCCATGAAGTCCAGTGTGGCGCATCCGGTGAACTGAGCCGGTCGTCGGGCCGCTCCGCGGGCCGTGGACCCGCTGTTGCCAGCTTCCGGTTTGGTGCAAGGATGGCGCCGGAGAGCGGGGCGATCCCCCGCGACCGATCATTGACGACGTCAACATCAGACGCGCTAGAGGACGGAGCGACGGTGGCCGAGACCAGCGGGGCCGGTAACGAGTTCGACGTAGTGATCCTCGGAGCGGGCAGCGGCGGCTACGCCTGCGCCCTCCGGGCGGCCCAGCTCGGCCTGTCGGTGGCGCTGGTGGAGAAGGGCAAGATCGGCGGCACCTGCCTGCACGTCGGCTGCATCCCCACCAAGGCCCTGCTGCACGCCGCAGAGGTGGCCGACTCCGCGCGCGAGTCCGAGCAGTTCGGCGTCAACGCCACCCTCGAGGGCATCGACATGGGTGGGGTCAACAAATACAAGGACGGCGTCGTCAGCCGCCTCTTCAAGGGGCTCACCGGCCTGATCAAGGGCCGCGGCATCACCGTGGTCGAAGGCGAGGGCCGCCTCGTCGGCCCACGCACGATCGAGGTCAACGGCCAGCGCTACGTCGGCGGCTCCGTCGTCCTCGCCAGCGGCTCCTACTCCAAGAGCCTGCCCGGTCTCGACGTCGACGGGCAGCGGGTGCTCACCTCCGAGCACGCCCTCCTGCTCGACCGGGTCCCGAAGTCCGTGGTCGTGCTCGGCGGCGGCGTGATCGGCAGCGAGTTCGCAAGCGTGTGGAAGTCGTTCGGCGCCGACGTGACCATCGTGGAGGCGCTGCCCCGCCTGGTGGCCGCCGAGGACGAGGCGATCTCCAAGGTCCTCGAGCGCGCGTTCCGCAAGCGCGGCATCACGCTGCGCACCGGCACGCCGTTCGAGTCGGTGGAGTCCACCGAGGCCGGCGTCCGAGTGACCGTCGAGGGTGGGGACACCATCGACGCCGAGGTGCTGCTCGTGGCCGTGGGCCGCGGGCCGACCACCCAAGGCCTCGGCTACGAGGAGCAGGGTCTCGCGATGGATCGCGGCTTCGTGATCACCGACGACCACCTGCGCACCAACCTCGAGGGCGTCTTCGCCGTCGGCGACATCGTGCCGGGCCTCCAGCTCGCCCATCGCGGGTTCCAGCAGGGCATCTTCGTCGCCGAGGAGATCGCCGGGCTCGACCCCACCCCGATCGACGACGCCGGCATCCCGCGCGTCACCTACTCCGAGCCGGAGGTCGCCTCCGTCGGGCTCACGGAGGCTGCCGCTCAGGAGCGCTACGGCGCCGACGCCGTGGAGTCCCTGACGTACGACCTCGGTGGCAACGGCAAGAGCCAGATCCTCCGCACCCAGGGTTTCGTCAAGCTCGTGCGCCAGAAGGACGGTCCCGTCGTCGGAGTGCACATGGTCGGCTCCCGAGTCGGCGAGCTCGTCGGCGAGGCACAGCTGATCTACGGTTGGCAGGCCCACGCCGAGGACGTCGCACCCCTGGTGCACGCGCACCCGACCCAGAACGAAGCCCTCGGGGAGGCGCATCTCGCGCTCGCCGGCAAGGCCCTCCACGCCCACTCCTAGACTGAACACCCGCACTCGACTTCTCAGACCAGCGAAGCACCCAAGGAGCGAAGGAACGCAATGGCGACCTCAGTCACCCTCCCCGCACTCGGCGAGTCCGTCACCGAAGGCACCGTCACCCGCTGGCTCAAGCAGCCGGGTGACCAGGTAGCCGTGGACGAGCCGCTGCTCGAGGTCTCGACCGACAAGGTCGACACCGAGATCCCCTCCCCCGTCGCCGGCACCCTGCTGGAGATCAAGGTCAACGAGGACGAGACCGTCGAGGTGGGCGCCGAGCTGTGCACCGTCGGCGACGAGGGCGAGTCCGGCGGCTCCGCCGGCGACAGCGGTTCCCAGGACAACGACGACGACACCGCCGACGCCGAGCAGACCTCCGCCCAGGAGACCCAGGCGGAGCCCGGCGAGGAGAGCGGCGCGGACGGCGCCGGAGACGACGGGGAGCGCAAGACCGAGACGGAGACCGACCCGCCGGCCGCGCAGACCGAGTCCGCCCCCGAGTCCGCAGAGACCCCGCAGTCCTCCGCCGACACCAAGCCGGAGTCCGACTCCTCGCAGGCCGCCGGGAGCAAGGCGACCGGTGGGACGCCCGTGACGCTGCCCGCCCTCGGCGAGTCCGTCACCGAGGGCACGGTCACTCGCTGGCTCAAGAAGGTCGGCGACGAGGTGGCCGTGGACGAGCCGCTGCTGGAGGTCTCGACCGACAAGGTCGACACCGAGATCCCCTCCCCCGTGGCCGGCACCCTGCTGGAGATCAAGGTCAACGAGGACGAGACCGTCGAGGTCGGCGCCGAGCTGGCCATGGTCGGCTCCGCTGACGCAGCCCCCTCCGGCGGCGGCGACGCCGAGCCCGAGCCCGAGGAGGCCCCGAAGGACGAGGCCCCCGAGCAGGAAGCCCCGAAGGACGAGGCCCCCGAGCAGGAGGCGCCAAAGGAGGAGGCTCCGAAGCAGGAGGCGCCCCCGCAGGAAGCCCCCAAGGAGGAGGCTCCGAAGCAGGAAGCCGCCAAGGAGGAGGCTCCGAAGCAGGAGGCCCCCAAGCCCTCCGGCGACGGGGACGGCGCCTACGTCACCCCGCTGGTGCGCAAGATGGCCTCCGAGCACGGTGTCGACCTGTCCTCGCTCACCGGCAGCGGCGTGGGCGGGCGCATCCGCAAGCAGGACGTGCTCGACGCCGCCGCGGCAGCCAAGCAGGCTGCGGAGCCGGCTGCCGCCCCGGCAGCTGCCGAGTCCCCTGCCGCCGCTCAAGCCGGCTCGGCCCCCGCCTCGACGCCGAGCCCGCTGCGCGGCAAGACCGAGCCGATGAGTCGGTTGCGCAAGGTCATCGCCAAGCGGATGGTCGAGTCGCTGCAGGTCTCGGCCCAGCTGACCACCGTGGTCGAGGTCGACGTCACGGCCATCGCCCGGCTGCGTGAGGCGAAGAAGGCCGACTTCGCCGCCCGCGAGGGCGTGAAGCTCTCCTACATGCCGTTCTTCGCCAAGGCGTCGATCGACGCGCTGAAGCAGCACCCGTCGCTCAACGCCGCGATCGACACCGAGAAGGGCGAGGTCACCTACTTCGACCACGAGAACGTCGCCATCGCGGTCGACACCGAGAAGGGCCTGCTCACCCCGGTCATCAAGGATGCCGGCGACCTCTCGATCGCCGGTCTGGCACGCAAGATCGCCGACCTCGCCGAGCGCACCCGCGGCAACAAGATCGGTCCTGACGAGCTCTCCGGCGGCACCTTCACGCTGACCAACACCGGCAGCCGGGGCGCGCTCTTCGACACCCCGATCATCAACCAGCCGCAGGTCGCCATCCTCGGCACCGGTTCCGTCGTCAAGCGCGCGGTCGTCATCGACGACGCGAACCTCGGCGAGACGATCGCGGTCCGCAACATGGTCTACCTCGCGTTGACCTACGACCACCGCATCGTCGACGGGGCCGACGCGGCGCGCTTCCTGAGCGACGTCAAGGAGCGGCTCGAGTCGGGCGCCTTCGAGGTCTGATCCCGACAGCGACGCGATCGTGCGTGTGCGGCCCCGGCGGGGGCGGCGCACGCACGATCGCATTTAGCGGGCCTCGCTAGGGTCGGACCATGAAGTTCGTGCTGGCCGGCGCCTCCGGTTTCCTCGGGACCACCTGGCGCGACCACCTGGCCCGCGAGGGCCACGAGGTCGTGCGCCTGGTGCGGGGTGAGGCGATGTCCCCCCACGAGTCGACCTGGGACCCTTACGCCGGCACCGTCGACCGCGCGCTCCTCGAGACCGCCGACGTCGTGGGGTGTCTCTCCGGCACCTCGCTGGCGCACTTTCCCTGGACCGAGTCCTACAAGCGGACCTTCCTTGCCAGCCGGGTCGCCACCACACGCACCTTGGCCACGGCCATCGCGGCGACCGACCGCAAGCCCGCTTTCCTCGCGCAGAACGGCATCGCCGGCTACGGCGACCGCGGCGCGAGTGTGATCACCGAACAGACCCCCGTCGACGCCGACACCTTCATGGGCGGCGTCACCCGCGAGTGGCAGGCGGCCACCGACCCGGCCCGCGAGGCCGGCGCACGGGTCGTGGTGCTCCGCAGTGGCGTCGTGCTCGACGCCCGCGGCGGCGCTCTCAAGCCCATCGTGCTCCAGTTCAAGGCCGGGGTCGGCGGGCCGATCGGCAGCGGCGACCAGTTCTTCGCCACGATCTCGCTGGTGGACTGGCTGCGAGCCGCGACCTGGCTCGCCGGGAACGAGGAGGCCGCGGGCGCCTACAACCTCACCGGGCCCCAGCAGGCCACCAACGCCGAGTTCACCGAGACCCTCGCCCGGCTGCTGCGCCGACCTGCCGTCGTGCGTGCGCCGGCCCTCGCCATCCGGCTCGCGCTGCGTGACGTCGCCAGCGAGCTCCTCGGCTCCTCCAGGGTGGAGCCGCGACGACTCCTCGACGAGGGATTCACCTTCGAGCACACCTCCCTCGAGGCCCGGCTCGTCTCCGCCCTCGCGGGCTAGCGAACCTCCGCGACCCGCCACCCCTCCGCGGACCTGACCAGTTCGACCACCCGGGTGGTCGCCTCGTCGCGGGGCAACACGTGACGACCCGCGTCACCGACCGCGACCGCTCGGGCCAGCCGGTCGGTGACGCGCAGCCGCCAGTGACCCTCGCCGCGCGCCAGGACCTCGACCGCGAGCAGCTGGGTGCGCATCCCCTCCACCCGGAGGCCGCGTTCGAGGTACTCGCGCAGAAGGCGTGCGTCGGAGGCTCCGGCGCGCCCGACGTACAACGCGGCCAGGTCCGCGACCGCGCCCCGCGCCCACGCATCGGCCCGAGCCCGGTCCCACGCCCGGAGCGCCGCGACCGCCTCGGCCACGGGTCCCGAGGCGGGCCCGAGGGACGTGGAGCCGACCTGCACCGAGGGGGTGCCGGACCACGCCGGCTCCTCGGGCGTCTCCGGCACCGAGGCAGCCGACGAGCTGGCGGAGTTCTCCGTCGTCGTCCACCCCCAGACCACGCCGAGGGCAGTCATCACCGCCAGGGTCAGGGTGAGTGTCAGCACTCCGCCGGACCGGAGGCCGCGGCGGCGGAGATGGCGAGGCTGCATCGACCCACTGTGGTCCACCTCGCCCCTGCCCCGTCAGCGTCATCCACAGGCGGGCCACCTACCGATACCGGTTGCCCGTGCACGACCCCGGGGTCCCCCACCTACCGACAACGGTGGTCAGTCGACGCGGACCCCGTCGGTGCCCCCGACGTGGAGCATCTCGGCGGTCCCGGAGTCGACGTGGTCCGCGGTGCGCGCGAGCTTGGAGGGCCACCAGATCTTGCTCCCCAGGTCATAGCTGAGCGCGGGCACCAGCAGCGACCGCACGACGAAGGTGTCGAGCAGCACCCCGAAGGCGACGATGAACGAGATCTGGGCGAGGAACAGGATCGGCACGACCCCCAGGGCCGCGAACGTCGCTGCGAGCACGATGCCGGCCGAGGTGATCACGCCGCCGGTGACGGACAGACCCTTCAGCACGCCGGGATGGGTGCCCTGACGTGCCGACTCCTCGCGCACGCGGGTCATCAAGAAGATGGAGTAGTCGATGCCCAGCGCCACCAGGAACACGAAGCCGATCAGCATCACCGTCGGGTCGGAGGCCGGGAAGTCGAAGACGTGGTTGAACAAGATCGCGGCCACCCCCATCGTCGCGCCGAACGACAGCACGTTGGCCACGATGAGCAGCAGCGGCGCGGCCAGCGAGCGGAGCAGCAGCGCGAGAACCACGAAGATCACCGCGAGGATCGTAGGGATCACCTTGGTGCGGTCTGAGTCGGTGGTGTCGCGGGTGTCGATCAGGATCGCGCTCGCGCCGCCGACCCGGATGTCGGGGCTGATCTCGTCGAGGTCGGCGCGGAGCTCCCGGATCGTCTCGGTGCCGGCGGCCGACTCAGCCGGGTCGGCCAGCGTCGCGAACACGACCACCTCCTCGTCGACGACCTTCGGCTCGGGTGGCGCATCCCCCGTCGGGGGCCCGGCCGGCAGATAGCTGACCCCGTCAGCGGCGACGCCGTCGTGCCCGCCGACCAGCCGCAGGGTGTCCTGCAGGTCCGCCTCAGGCACGATCAGGATCGCCGGGTTGGCCGTGTCGGACTCGAAGTGCCGGTCGAGCACCTCTTGGGCGGTGACTGATTCGACCTTGGTGAGGAAGAGCTCGGTCTGCGGGATCGGGTCCTCGTTGATCGTCGGCAGGAAGGCCGCGAACGAGGCGAGCACGACGAACGTGAGCACCCAGACCGCCCTCGCGCGCCGCCCCACGAGCCGGGCGACCCCGCCCCAGATGCCGCGGGTGTCGGGGTGGGCGGAGCCGAAGGCCGGGCGGAACGGCCAGTAGGCGGCACGACCGAGCAGCACGAGCGCAGCCGGTACGACGGTCAGCGCGGCGAGCATGGCGCAGGCGACGCCGATCGCGCCGACCGGGCCGAGCCCGCGCAGGCTGGAGAGGTCGGAGAGCAGCAGGCAGAGCAGTCCGAGGATGACGGTCAGCCCGGAGGCCGCGATGGGCTCGAAGGCGCGACGGTAGGCGCTGCGCATCGCGTCGTACTTCGACTCGGTGTCACGCAGCTCCTCGCGGAACCGCGCGACGATCAGGAGCGCGTAGTCGGTGGCGGCGCCGATGGCCAGGATGAACAAGATGCCCTGGCTCTGACCGTTGAGGTCGAGCACGTCGTTCTTGGCCAGGGCATAGATGATCCCTGCCCCGACGCCCAGCGAGAGCAGTGCGGAGGCCACCACGAGCAGGGGCAGCACGGGCGAACGGTAGACCAGCAGGAGGATCACCAGCACCGCGATGCCTGCGACGAGCAGCAGGATGCCGTCGATGGCGCCGAACGCCTCCACGAAGTCGCCGAGGACGCCCGCCTGGCCACCGACGAGCGCGGTCAGCCCGGCGGGCGGGTCGGCGACCACCTCGCGCAGGTCGGCGATGCTGGCGACGATGACCTCGCCGTCGGTGCCCAGCAACGGCACGGTCACCTGGGCCGCCGTACCGTCCTGGGAGTACTGCGGCGCTCCGATCCCCTCGGTGTCGACGTCCTCGACCTGGCCCAGCTCGCGGGAGTAGTCCTCGATGGCGCGCTTGTCGTCGGCGGTCAGACCGCCCTCGCGCTCGAAGACGACGGAGGCCGGGACGGTCTCGCTGCCGGTGAACTTCAGGAACTCCTCGAGCACCAGCGTGGACTCGGCGCTCTGCGGCAGGAACCCGGCGTTGTCGTTCTCCTGCACCTCTGCCAGTCGGCCGGCGAAGGAGCCCATCGGACCCCCGACAGCGAGCCACACCAGGACCACCAGGAGCGGAAGGATCCAGCGCTTCGATCGCCGCGTGGCGGCAACATGGGACATCGGTAGGGCCAATCTGTCGAGTTCCGAGACTGCGGGTCCCATTCTCCGGCATCGACGGTCGAGACCGCGCCCAGGGTGTCGCGGGGCGGGCGTAGGCTCGTCGCCGTGACTGAGATGGACTACCGCGTGGTCGGCTTCGGGGACGAGGCGATGGACTACGCCGCCGCCTGGGAGCTCCAACGCGAGGTCCACGCCGCGGTCGCCGCCGGTGGACCCGAGACGGTGCTGCTCCTCGAGCACCCGCCGGTCTACACCGCCGGCAAGCGCACCGATCCCCACGAGCGTCCAGTCGTCCCCGGCGCGCCGGTGATCGACGTCGACCGGGGCGGCAAGATCACCTTCCACGGGCCGGGGCAGCTCGTCGGCTACCCGATCGTGCGGCTGCCCGACCACGTCCGAGTCGTCGACTACGTGCGCCGCATCGAGGAGGCGCTGATCGCCACCTGCGCCGACTTCGGCGTGCCGACCGCGCGGGTCCCGGGCCGCAGTGGCGCCTGGCTCGCCGAGGACGACCGCGGCCCCGAGCGGAAGATCGGCGCCATCGGGATCCGGGTCAGCCGGGGCGTCACGATGCACGGGTTCGCACTCAACTGCGACGTCGACCTCGCGTGGTACGACACGTTCGTGCCCTGCGGCATCGCCGACGCCGGTGTCACGTCGCTGACCACGGAGCTCGGGCGTGAGGTGGGTGTCCCCGAGGTGGCATCGGTCATGGAGAAGCACCTGCGCGAGATCCTCGCCTGGGCGCCGTACGACCGGACCCCTGACTTCGCTGCCAAGCCCGAGCCCGGCCGTCCATCCGCATCATCGACCCTGCCGCTGCCCTGGGCTGATCTGGTGTACCGCGTCGTGCGGTCCCTGAGGAGCGAGCGGAGCGAGCGTCTCGAAGGGTCGACCCTGCCGCTGCCCTGGGCTGATCGCCGCGTGGCCTCGCGCGTGTCGCATCGCCCTCGCAGCACGTGGTGCGGAAGGGTGACGGCCATGTGGGTGCAGCCATGACCGATGCCCCGGTCATCGAGACGAGCGGCCTGCGCAAGGTGTACCGGACGCGCCTGGGCCGACGGGTCGTCGCTGTCGACGGTCTCGACCTCGCGGTGCCGGCCGGCGGCGTGCACGGCTTCCTCGGGCCCAACGGCTCCGGCAAGACCACCACGATCAGGATGCTGCTGGGTCTGGCCGGCGTCACCGCCGGCGAGATGCGGTTGTTCGGCGAGCCCGTCCCCGCCCGGCTGCCCGAGGTGATGGGGCGCATCGGCGCGGTCGTCGAGGAGCCGAAGTTCGTGCCGACGTTCTCGGGGCGCAAGAACCTCTTGCTGCTCGCCCGCTCCCTGGGCATCAGCAGTGCCACCGTCGACACCGCGATCGCGCAGGTGGGACTCGAGGGTCGTGAGCGGGACGGTTACGGCGGCTACTCCCTCGGCATGCGACAGCGTCTCGCCATCGCCGCGACCCTGCTGAAGTCGCCCGACCTGTTGATCCTCGACGAGCCCACCAACGGCCTCGACCCGGCCGGTATCCGGGAGATCCGCGACATGATCCGCGGACTCGGCGACAGCGGCGTGACCGTGCTGCTGAGCTCGCACAACCTGGCCGAGGTGCAGCAGGTCTGCCACTCCGTCTCCATCATCGGCAACGGTCGCCTGATCGCCTCAGGAGCGGTGGACGACCTCGTCGGCGACGACACGCTCTCGGTCATCCGGGTCTGGGTGGCCGACCCCGACGCGGCCATCGCGCATCTCCAGGCCGCCCGCTACCGGGTCACCCGCGACGACGACCACCTCGACGTCGAGGGCGCGGAGCACCCGGAGGACATCACCAGGGTGCTGGCCCAGCAGGGGCTCTACGTCCGCGGGCTGACCCCGGTGCGGGGTGACCTCGAGTCGGTGTTCCTCCAGCTGACGAACGACGCGTCGCTGGGGTCGCGCGAGGAGGACCGTCCGTGAGACTCCTCGCCGTCGAGCTCAACCGCTATCTCTCCCGTCGCGCCGTCGCGATGCTGCTGCTGCTGGCAGCCGCCCTGACCGTGGTGCTGGCCGCGACCGCCCTGTGGGACACCCGGCCGGTCTCGGCAGCCGAGCAGTCGCGGGCCGTGACGCTGGCCGAGCGTGACGCCGCCGACCCCGAGCTGCGCGACGACCTCGCCGACTGCCGCGCCAACCCCCGATCCTTCTTCGGGCCCGACTCGACCGCTGCGCGCTGCGACGACTACCTGGTCCCTCGCGTCGCCGACTACCTCCCACGAGCCACGCTCGACCTGGGCCAGGCGCAGACCCGTGGTGCAGCGCTGGCGGTGATCGTGACGACGCTCCTGGTGATCGCCGGTGCGACGTTCGCCGGAGCCGACTGGTCCACCGGGTCGATGGGCAACCAGCTGTTGTTCGTGCCCCGCCGATCGACGGTGTGGCTGGCCAAGGCGCTGGCGGTGCTGAGCGCCGGGCTGCTCGTGTCCGCCGTACTCATCATCGGCTTCTGGCTCACCCTGTCCCTCGCCGCCGACGCCCGCGGGATCGCCACGGCCGGAGAGACCCTCGTCGAGATCCGCTGGATGGCGGCGCGCAGCATCCTGCTCGCGGCGGCCGGCGGCCTGGGCGGCTATGCGCTGACCATGCTCATGCGCAGCACCGTCGGGACGATCGCCGTGCTGTTCGCCTACGTCGTCGGGGGCGAGGCGTTGATCTTCTCGTTGCCGATCGAGCGGGTCGGCTCGTGGAGCCTGTCCAACAACGTGCTCGCCTGGCTGCGCGACGGCACCCGGGTCTTCGACAACAACATCGACTGCGCTCCGTCGGCCGGGGCCTGTCAGCAGTCCTACATCCTGGGCCTCCCCCACGGCGCGCTCTACCTCGGCGGAGTCCTGCTGGTCGCCCTGCTCGTCTCCTGGCTGTCCTTCCGGCGCCGCGACATCCGTTGAGGGCGGCTCCGAATTGGGCGGTCACCTGCTCCCGCGTAGAGTGAGCGGGTGACTCAAGCGCCCTCCCAGCCCACTGACCACGGCTCGAGCAGCGGCTCCGTCGCACCTGAGGGTCGGCGGATGCTCCGTCTCGAGGTCCGCAACGCGGAGACCCCGATCGAGCGCAAGCCGGAGTGGATCAAGACGCGCGCGAAGATGGGCCCGCAGTACACCGAGCTGCAGAAGCTGGTGAAGTCCGAGGGTCTCCACACGGTCTGCCAGGAGGCCGGCTGCCCCAACATCTTCGAGTGCTGGGAGGACCGCGAGGCCACCTTCCTCATCGGCGGCGACCAGTGCACCCGCCGCTGTGACTTCTGCCAGATCGACACCGGCAAGCCGGAGCCCCTCGACCGTGACGAGCCGCGACGCGTGGCCGAGAGCGTCCAGACCATGGGGCTGCGCTACGCCACCATCACCGGTGTCGCCCGGGACGACCTGCCCGACGGCGGCGCCTGGTTGTACGCCGAAACGGTCCGGGCGATCCACGAGCTCAACCCCGACACCGGCGTGGAGAACCTCATCCCCGACTTCAACGGGAAGCCCGACCTCCTCGCCGAGGTCTTCGAGTCCCGGCCCGAGGTCCTCGCCCACAACGTCGAGACCGTCCCCCGCATCTTCAAGCGGATCCGCCCGGCGTTCCGCTACGACCGATCGCTCGACGTGATCACCGCAGCCCGGGACTTCGGCCTGGTCACCAAATCCAACCTCATCCTCGGCATGGGCGAGACCCGTGAGGAGATCTCGCAGGCGCTGCGCGACCTGCACGAGGCCGGCTGCGAGCTGATCACCATCACCCAGTACCTCCGCCCGTCGTTGCGGCACCACCCCGTCGAGCGCTGGGTCAAGCCGGAGGAGTTCGTCGAGCTCAAGGACGAGGCCGACGAGATCGGCTTCTCCGGAGTCATGTCGGGTCCGCTCGTCCGCTCGTCCTACCGGGCCGGCCGGCTCTACAAGCAGGCCATCGAGCAGCGCGAGTCCTTGCAGACGACCGGCCGGTCCTGACAGGACACCGGCCGGGTGTCGGCAGGGCCTAGACTGACCCGTCGCCCGTCCACGGTGCCCCGCAAACGAGGGCACGACCCGACACCGAAGAGCTAGAGGCACACCGCATGGCCAAGAAGGACAAGTCCGCCAAGCCCGAGAAGAAGGGCCGCCTGAAGCAGATCGCGGCCAGCTATCGGATGACGAAGCAGTCCGACCCCCGGATCGGTCTGATCCTTCTCGGCATCTTCGTCGTCACCGCCGCGCTCGCCTTCGTGGTCTTCCTCTTCCTGGTGCCGGGCCCGTGGTTCCTGGACCTGGTGACCGCGGCGATGATCGGCCTCTTGGCGGTGCTCATCGTCTTCGGCCGCCGCGCCCAGCGTGCGGCGTACTCCCAGATCGAGGGTCAGCCCGGCGCCGCCGCGGCCGCGCTCGGTCTGCTGCGCAAGGGCTGGAAGACCGACCCGGCCATCGCGTTCAACAAGAACCAGGACATCGTGCACCGGGTCGTCGGCCCGCCCGGGATCGTGCTGATCGGCGAGGGCAACGCCCACCGGCTCAAGTCGCTGCTGGCCAACGAGCGACGCAAGCACGAGCGGGTCGCCTCCGAGACCCCGATCCACGAGATCATCTGCGGCAACCCCGACACCACCCCGGGCGCCGTGCCGGTGGCGAAGCTGACCCGTCACGTCAGCAAGCTCGGCCGCAAGGTCAAGCCCGCCGAGATGACCGACGTGCTGGCCCGACTCCGCGCGCTCGATGCCAACCGCTCCAACATCCCGCTGCCCAAGGGCCCGATGCCGGCCAACCTCAAGGGTGCCCGGCAGAACATGAAGGGCCGCTGAGCCACAGCCTCTGCGCGCCGCCCGGGTGAAACCCCGGCACGCCGGCCGACCGGCCCGATTCAGCATCCAGATGCTCCGATCAGCTGCTGGGGGCTCCGGGCATGTCCATGATGGCGCCGGCCGGCGGAGCCTTGACGGAGACCGGCTTGCCCCAGTCAGACATCGTCATCACCATGCCGCCCGAGTCGGCGGCACCGCCGCCGAGGGCACCGAGGTCGAACTCGATGCGGCGCATCAGGTCGCTGTCATCGATCCACATGTCGTAGGTGATCGTGTCCGGCATGCTCTGCTCGTAGTCCTGGCCCTGCGCCTTGGCCGCCTTCTTGGCGTCCACGGTGAGCACGTAGTGGTCCATCTGCTCACCATCCACGTCCTCGGCGCCGACGTACGTGGCGTCCTGGAGGCCGGCGTCGAACGCATCGAACGTCGCGAGCGGGTCACCCTGGGTGACGCCGCCGAGGTCGCCGAAGGGGCTGTTCGGGTCGTTGGTGTCGATCTTGATGAACTTGCCCTTGGGTGTCATCGGCGGGATCGACATGTACATCACGCCGTCGATCATCCGCATCTCCATGTCGCCGCCGCCCATCTGCGGGATCTGCATCGTCATCTGCATGGCGGTGTTGTCGCCGGCGTAGGAGACGTCGCCCTCACCGCTCATCGCCTGGCCGCCCCCGGTCAGCTCCATGGTGACGTGGGCGGACTCGTTCTCGGCGATGGCTGCCTTCATGGCGTCGAGCAGCGTCTCGGCGTCGTAGCCACCGGACGCCGCCTCCTGCTCGTCGGGGCCGTCGGACTCCACCGCCTCCGTCGGCTCCTCGCTCTCGGCGGGGGCGGACAACGCGCCGTCGCTCCCTGGCGCCTCCTCGGCGGTGCCGGTGTCCCCACCGCACGCGGCCAAGGTCACGAGCAAGGCAGACGCGGCGACTCCGGACAGGACACGACTCAAGGCTCGATCGGTGCGCACGGGCTCCCCCTTCATCAGGGCCTAGGGTTTCCTTGAAGCCTACGGCGCTGAACCGCCGGGCGGTAATGACACGGCCGGGTCACCCCACCCGGCCCGGAGCTGCACAGGAGGTACGGCGGATGGCGGTACCAGGTCGAGCCACCCCTCCGGGAGCGCCCGAGGAGCTCGCCTCCCGCGAGCTCTTCGCCGTGGACGCCTATCTCCGCTCCTTCGAGGCGAGCGTGGTCGAGGTGGACCCCGAGGACCACCGGGTCGCACTGGACCGGACTGCCTTCTATCCCGGCGGCGGCGGGCAACCCCCCGACCAGGGCACCCTCCGATGGACCGACGAGACCGCCCCGGTCGTCCGCGTCGGGCGCGACGCGGGTCGGATCTGGCACTGGCTCGACCCACAGTCGCACCTCCCCGAACCGGGGACCGAGCTCGAGGGCACCCTCGACTGGGACCGCCGTCACCTGACGATGCGCACGCACACCGCCCTGCACATCCTCTGCGGCGTCATCTGGGCCGACCACCGCGTGGCCGTGACCGGTGGCAACATGGATCCGGGCAAGGGTCGCCTCGACTTCCCGCTCCCGTCGATGTCGGCGGAGTTCGGGCGCGAGGTCGAGACCCGGATCAACGAGGAGATCGCCGCCGCCCGCCAGATCCTGGTCGCCTTCGTAGGGCGCGAGGTCGCCGACGAGGACCACGCGCTCATCCGCACCGCCGCCCACCTGATCCCGCGGGAGATCGACCCCCTGCGCGTCATCGACATCGTCGGTCTCGACAAGCAGGCCGACGGCGGGACCCACGTGCTCAGCACCGCCGAGGTCGGCGCGGTCCGGGTGACCGGCACCGAGTCGAAGGGCAAGGGCAACAAGCGCGTCCGTCTCGAGGTCCTCCCCGCCGAGATCCCACCCATCCCCCACGCGCCCGGCGACGAACCCCAGGCATGACGGAATCTCCCCCGCCTCCGGGTCGCCACGCGGGCGACCCACGTCCCAGCGTCGCGGTCGTCGGCGCCGGCGTCTCCGGTCTCACCGCTGCCTACCTGCTGCAGCAGACCCACCACGTCACCTTGTTCGAGTCCGACGATCGCCTCGGCGGGCACGCGCACACCCACGACGTCGATCTCTCCGACGGCTCGAGCGTCCCGGTGGACTCCGGGTTCATCGTGCTCAACGACCGCACCTACCCGCTGCTCCGCCGGCTCTTCTCCGAGATCGGTGTCGAGACCCGTCCCACCGAGATGAGCATGAGCGTCTCGTGCGCCGGCTGTGGCATGAGCTACAAGGGCGGCACCGGCGCAGGTGGCATCTTCGCCCAGCGTCGCAACGCCGTCGACCCGACGTTCTGGAAGCTGCTGCTCGGCATCCGTCGGTTCCAGAAGGCGGCGCTCGCGCTCGTCGACGGGAATCCCGCAGACAGCGAGGGCCTGACCTACGGCGACTTCCTCGAGCAACACCGGTTCGACGCCCACTTCGTGACCCACTACGCGCTCCCGATCGTCTCGTGCGTCTGGTCGATGGGCCACGAGGAGGCGCTCGCCTACCCCGCGGCGTACCTCTTCGCCTTCCTTCGTCACCACGGCTTCCTCACCCTCGGTGACGCCCCGACCTGGCACACCGTGGTCGGCGGGTCACGGTCGTACGTCGGCGCGATCAGCGAGCGGCTCGACGTGGTCCGCACCGGCCGCCGGGTGGTGGCCGTCAGCCGCAAGCCGGAGTCCGTCGAGCTCGACGTCGCCCCGGACGACGGTGGCCCCACCGAGCACCACTCGTTCGACAAGGTCGTCATCGCCACCCACGCCGACACCGCGCTCGGGCTGCTCACCGACGCAGGTGACGACGAGCGTGAGGTCCTGGGCACTTTCGGGTACTCCACCAACGTGACCTGGTTGCACCGCGACGCGAGCTTCCTGCCCGACCACGCCCGCAGCCGGGCGAGCTGGAACTACCGGCTCGACGACTGCGACACGGTCAGCGACCGCACCCGCGTCACCTACTGGATGAACCGGCTCCAGGGCCACCCCGAGGGCGAGCCGTTGCTCGTGACGCTCAACCCCGAGGAGGGCGCCCTGCCCGACGACGTGGTGGCGACGATGACCTACGCCCATCCGACCTACTCCGCTGCCTCGGTCGCGGCCCAGAAGCGCCTGGCCGCCCTCAACTCCGATCGGCTCGCCTTCGCCGGTGCCTACCAGGGCTGGGGATTCCACGAGGACGGCTGCCGCTCAGGCGTCGAAGCCGCGCGAGCGTTGGGCGTCGCCTGGTGAGCGCGCCGGCACCTGCCCGCGTCCGGGCGCGGGTCGTGCACCGTCGCAGCCACCCCTTCCGCTACGAGTTCGGCCACCGCACCACCATGTGGCTGGTGGACGTCGCGGACCCCGACGCCGCCTTCCCGCGCTGGCTGCGCGCCCTGGTCTCGATCAGGGGCGCCGACCACTTCGGCCACGACGACGACCGGCCGCTCGAGACCAAGCTGAGGGGCTACCTCGAGGCCCAGGAGCTCCCCTGGACCGCCCACCGTGTGCTGGCCCTGGCCAATGCACGCGCCCTCGGCTATGTCTTCGACCCGTTGACGACGTACTTCTCCTTCGACGCTGAGGGCAACCTCGAAGGAGTCCTGGCCGAGGTGCACAACACCTACGGCGAGCGACACTGCTATCCCCTGGACACCTCGTCGGGCAGTGCGAGCGTGGAGAAGGAGTTCTACGTCTCCCCGTTCTTCGCCGTCGAGGGACGCTACGACATCCGCACCCGGATCACCGACGAGCACGTCTCGGTCGGGATCAGCCTCACCCAGGGCGACCAGACCGTGTTCACCGCCTCGGTCAACGGTGCCCTCGAGCCGGCCACCCGGCGCCGCACGCTCGCCGCCGTGGTGCGCAACCCGCTGCCCTCCCAACGTGTGTCGGCGCTGATCCGCTGGCACGGCATCAAGCTCTGGCTGCGTCGCCTGCCGGTCATCCCGCGACGTCCGCACCATGCCCCGAAAGGAATGACGTCATGAGCACCACCCTGGAGCCGCGGGCGACCAACGCCTCCCACGCCCTGAAGCCGGCCCCCGCCTACGGCCTTCGTGCCTCGGTCGCCAAGCGGGTCTTGGCCCGCATCCTGCACCCGATGCCCGTCACGGCCCGGCTGACCACCGGTGAGCAGTTCGGCGCCCGCGAGCCTGGCGCCCCGACGCTGCAGATCGACCAGCCCCAGGCCTTCTTCGCCCGGCTCGGCCAGAGCCCGATGATCGGCCTCGGCGAGTCCTACATGGCCGGCGAGTGGCGCCCCGCCGACGGCACCGACCTCGCCGACGCGCTCGCACCCTTCGCCGAACGGCTGACGGACCTGATCCGTCCGACGTTCTACAAGCTGCGCCACGCCGTGCTGCCCCGCGGGCTCAACCCGGAGAACACCCTCGCCGGCGCACGCAAGAACATCGAGGCGCACTACGACCTCTCCAACGAGATGTTCGCGGCCTTCCTCGACCCGTCGCTGTCCTACTCCTCGGCGCTCTTCGAGTCCCTCGAACCGGCTCCGGCGCAGGCGGACCTCGAGGCGGCACAGCTGCGCAAGGTGGATGCGATCCTCGACCAGGCCGAGGTGACCGAGGGCACCCGGGTGCTCGAGATCGGCACCGGCTGGGGCACGCTCGCGATCCGGGCGGCCCAGCGCGGCGCCCACGTGACCACGCTGACCATCTCGCGAGAGCAGGCGGCGTTGGCGCAGGAGCGGGTCGACGCGGCCGGCGTCGGGGACCGCGTCGAGATCGCGCTGCGCGACTACCGCGACCAGACCGGCGAGTTCGACGCGATCGTCAGTGTCGAGATGATCGAGGCCGTCGGCGAGAAGTACTGGCCGACGTACTTCTCCACGATCGACTCACTCCTCGCCCCCGGCGGCAAGGTCTCCCTCCAGGCGATCCTGATCGATCACCACCGATTCGTGGCGACCCGGAACACCTACACCTGGATCCACAAGTACATCTTCCCCGGCGGGTTGCTGCCCTCGGGACGCGCGATCGAGGAGACCCTCGCCCAGCACACCTCGATGCGTCTGGACCGCGCCGACACGATGGGCCAGCACTACGCCCACACGCTGCGGCTGTGGCGGGAGAAGTTCCTGGACAGCTGGCCCGAGGTCGCCGCTCTCGGCTTCGACGACCGCTTCAAGCGCATGTGGGAGTTCTACCTCGGCTACTGCGAGGCCGGTTTCCGCACCGGCTACCTCGACGTCGCTCAGCTCCGCCTCACCCGCTGACGCGCGCCCCCGGGGGGCACGTGTCAACGACGCAGCGTGACGGTCTTCAGGGCGAGGTCGTGGAGACCACGGTTGTCGCGGTTGAAGATGAGCGGCGGGATGACCAGGCAGATCAGGGCGGTGCGGGCGAGAGTCTGCAGCAGGTTGAGCGGGGTGTTGTCGACGCGGACGACGGCCAGCCGCAGCACCAGCTGACCGAACGAGCCACCGACCAGCGCGGTCAGCACCCCTGCCTCCACGAGGAAGACGCCCATCGGCGCCCACGCCTGCGAGCCCTGTCCCCACACGCTGCCTCCGAAGATCGCGCCGGCCACGAGCAGGCTGGCGAACCAGTCGACGACCAGGGCCAGGACGCGTCGGCCCCAGGAGGCCACCGACCCCGGTCCGTCGGGGGGCAGGCCGAGCCGCGAGCCGGGGTAGGGCTCGCCCTGGACGGGGGCTGGAGTCGGGGTCACCGCGCCAACCTATCCGGCCGTCCCGACCGCACACGCCCGTCCCCCGGGCGCCCGACTTGTCCGGCAATGTTCCTCCCGCTGAAGCGGTCGGTCGCCCCGGTCCGGGTGTTACATCACCGAAACAAAGCGGATACCGTCAAGAAACCGCACCTCCATAGGTTGCGGTACGAGGGTGCAGCGCCGCATCGCTCGACCCACATACGACGTGATTCACGGCCGCCCCCGCGGCCACAGGAGGACGAATGTTCGCAAACAGCGACGAGCTGCTGAAGTACGTCAAGGACGAAGGCGTCGAGATGGTCGACGTACGCTTCTGCGACCTCCCCGGAGTGATGCAGCACTTCACCGTGCCGGTCTCCTCCTTCGACCAGTCGGTCTTCGACGACGGCCTCAGCTTCGACGGCTCCTCCATCCGCGGTTTCCAGGCCATCCACGAGTCCGACATGTCGCTGTTCCCGGACCCGACGACGGCGTACCTCGATCCCTTCCGGGTGGCCAAGACGCTCGTGGTGAACTTCTTCATCCACGACCCGATCACCGGCGAGGCCTACAGCCGCGACCCGCGCAACATCGCCCGCAAGGCGATGGCCTACCTGGCCAGCACCGGCGTCGGCGACACCGCCTACTTCGCCCCCGAGGCCGAGTTCTACGTCTTCGACAACGTCCGCTTCGAGACCAAGGCCAACACCGGCTTCTACGAGATCGACTCCGAGGCCGGCGCCTGGAACAGCGGCTCGCAGGACAACAACCGCGGCTACAAGGTCAAGTACAAGGGCGGCTACTTCCCGGTCGCGCCCTACGACCACTTCGGTGAGCTGCGCGACGAGATGGTCATCGAGCTCGAGAAGGCCGGCCTCCAGGTCGAGCGTGCCCACCACGAGGTCGGTACGGCGGGCCAGGCCGAGATCAACTACAAGTTCGACGAGCTGCTCAAGGCCGCCGACGACGTCATGAAGTTCAAGTACATGATCAAGAACGTCGCCTGGCGCAACGGCAAGACCGCGACGTTCATGCCCAAGCCGATCTTCGGCGACAACGGCTCGGGCATGCACTGCCACCAGTCGATCTGGAACAACGGTGAGCCGCTCTTCTACGACGAGGCGGGCTACGCCGGCCTCTCCGACATGGCGCGCTACTACATCGGCGGCCTGCTCAAGCACGCGCCGTCGCTGCTGGCCTTCACGAACCCGACCGTGAACTCCTACCACCGCCTGGTGCCGGGCTTCGAGGCCCCGATCAGCCTGGTCTACAGCCAGCGCAACCGGTCGGCCTGTGTGCGCATCCCGATCACGGGCTCCAACCCCAAGGCCAAGCGCATCGAGTTCCGGTGCCCCGACCCCTCGGCCAACCCCTACCTCGCCTTCTCGGCGCTGCTGCTGGCCGGCCTCGACGGCATCAAGAACAAGATCGAGCCCCCGCAGCCCGTCGACAAGGACATCTACGAGCTGCCGCCGGACGAGATGGCCGAGATCGACCAGGTGCCGACCTCGCTCAACGCGGTGCTCGACAACCTCGAGCGCGACCACGAGTTCCTCACCGAGGGAAGCGTGTTCACCCCCGACCTGATCGAGACCTGGATCGACTACAAGCGCACCGAGGAGATCCTGCCGGTGCAGCTGCGGCCGCACCCGCACGAGTTCGAGCTCTACTACGACATCTGAGTCGGCGTTCCCCTGTGACCTGCGACTAGGTGCCTGAAGCGGCGTCTGACCTGCCAGAACGTCTTCCGACGTCTTCCAGGCGTCAGGCGCCGTTTCTCATCCTTGTGCTTGAGCAGTGCATCCCACACGGTGCCGTCGACCTGCCGGTCTGGTGGAGCACGACCGATTGCGGGGCGTCTTGGACAGGACTCGTGGCCCGGCCGCCTGTTCACGAACTGGGCACGTCAGTGAAGTTCGCCCTGGCAGCTGTCGTCAGCTCGCCCATAGACAGGCGGCGAGTCTCATGGTCGTGCGGAGACGTCACCACCAATTCCAGTCTCGTTGCCATCGATGTCGTGGAAGACGTACTTCCAGACCTGGTCGTGCTTCTCGATGTCGGTCGGTTCCAGTCCCCGCTCAGCGATCCCCACGACCTCGGCGACGGGGTCGTCGACCCAGATCATGCTGACCGCGCCGCCGGCTCGGCCGCGGTCCTCGATGATGTAGACGTAGCGATCCTCAGCCAGCTGCCATACGGCCTCGAACTCGTTCGGGTAGAACGTTGGGTCCGCGCCGAGCAGCCGCCGATACCAGTCGACAGCCTGCTCGTAGTCGCGAACGGGGATTCCGGCGAAGATTCCTACTGCCACGTCAGATCCTCCTCATCTCGGCCGTCGGGGGCGCCATCGAGAGACTGCCAGAGTTGCTGATCGCGATCGATTGCGGGTTCCGTCGTGGCACGATCCGCCGACGCCGGATGCGGCGTCGGATCAGGCCGTACTCGGCGACTGCCGCCTGGGGTTTGCGACTGCCGGCACGTCGGAGGAACGTTGTCCCATGGCCGACGAGCCTGAAGTCGACGCTCATGTCCTGCTGAGGGACGGTCGGAGGCTCGCGTACTGCGACTGGGGAGATCGCGACGGTCGGCCGATCCTGCTGTGTCACGGAGCGCCTGAATTCTCGGGTCTTCGGTCCAGAAGCAGGTACGACGGCCGAGGCCGGCGTCCGGTTGATCACACCGTGGACCGGCCCGGCTACGGGCGGTCTGACCCCAGGCCCGGTCGGCGGATCCTCGATTGGCCAGCCGAAGTCGAGGAGCTGACTGCCGCGCTCGGCGTTGACGAGTTCGATGTCGCAGCTCTCTCCTCGGGAGGTCCGTACGCTCTGGCCTGCGCCCACCGCTTCCCGCAGCGAGTGCAGCGGGTGGCCCTGATCAGCTGCGCAGCGCCCTACGACGAGTCCGGATCGGAGCAGACGGGCGAGGACTTTGACCCGGCAAGCCCGGGAGGACGTCGAGCAAGCCGCGAGAGAGGTGGCCAGGTCCGCAGCGTGGCTGACTGCAACCGACGGCGCCGCTCCAAAAGATGCTGCGCCTGATCTCACCGGTGCGGCGAAGACACTCGGGGTCTCACTTGCAGAACTTCAGTCTGCACTTGGCGGCCCCCCGCCCGACTTCGAGGCCGCAGCCGGGACCCTGGGCGTCTCCGCCGACGAATTGATGGCCGCACTCCCGTCGGATGCCAGCGCCAGCTCGGGCTCCTGACTCAGATGAAGGCCTCCTGATCGCGCTGCGGAAGGCGGAGTGTGAAGGTAGCCCCACCGCCAGGGGTCGGGTGCACGTCGATCGATCCATGGTGCTCTTGTGCGATCCGGTCTGTGACGGCCAGGCCGAGACCGGCACCGCTCTCGCCGTCTCGGGCCCTGGAGGGGTCGCTTCGGTAGAAGGGCAGGAAGATCCGCTGCTGCTCCGCAACGTCGATCCCGGCCCCGTGGTCGATCACGCTGATCGTGACTGCGTCTGCCGTCGCGTCCACGGCGATGGTGATCGGGGTGGATGCGGGCGTGTGCGTGCAGGCGTTGGCACCGAGATTGAGGACAGCCTGGTGGGTCCGGGCCGGGTCTCCCGTCACCGAGACGTCTGTCATCTGTCCGATCTTGAGGTCTATGCGACGTTGCGGGTACGCCGCACGCAGGTCGTCGACCACCGCTCGCACCACTGCGGTCACGTCGACGTCCACGACGACGCGGGTGCTGGTCTCGCCGTCGCGGGTGAGCTGCAGCATCGCGTTGACCAGGCGGTGCAGCCTGACGCTCTCGCTGCCGACGCGTGACATGGCGCGGTCCAGCGATCCCGGCTCGGCCAGCATCCCTCGCTCGTACAGGTCGCTGTATCCCTTGAGCGCGGCCAGCGGGGTGCGGATCTCGTGGGAGACGTCGGCGAGGAAGCGTCTCATGTCGTCGCGGGCCTGGGTGGCTTCCGCCTCGGACTGCTCATGTTCAGCGAGAGCGGCCCGCAGCCGGGCGACCATCCGCTTGATGTCGGTCGAGAGGTCGGAGACCTCGCGGGATCCACCGGCGTGCGGCACCTCGGTGTCGAGTGCCCCGTCAGCGATCTGGTTGGCCATGGCCGCCATCGAAGACAACGGGCGAACCAGCCGACCGGCCAGCCACCAGGCCATCGCTGCCTCGAGCATGATCATGGTCAGCCCGCCGATGAGCAGGGTCCGACGGAGGGCGTCGGTCGTGGCGTGGAAGCTCTCGAGGGACAGGGCCGTGATCCGGACCTGTCCGCCGGGCTGAGGCGAGACGAGGACCCGGTAGTCCCCGATCTCGGTGGTCGTCGGCTCGCGGACGGTGCCCAGCGCGGCCAGGGCGTCGCCCGGGAACGGATTCTCGCCGCCCTGCGTGGCGGTGACCTCCCCGTCGGGCGAGACGGTGAGCTGGACGGGCGGGTCCACTCCGGTGGTGGCGAGGTCGTTGGCGGCTGAGCCGGGTGTCGGTGAGCTCACGCCGTCCGGTGGATCGGTTGCCGGTGAGCCGGGCTCGACGCGCGCTGCGCGTGCGAGCTCGCGGTCGACCTCGGCCAGCCGGGTCGAGCGATCGCTCTGATCGACGTAGAACGCAAAGGTCACGAAGCCGATGGTGATGGTCGCCAGGAGCGGCACGAGGATCATCCAGCGCAGCGAGAGGCGGTTCATCGAGGCTCCTCCCGCAGCACGTAGCCGAGCCCGCGTCGGGTGTGGATCAGCTGCGGGTGGTCGTCGTCGAGCTTGCGCCGCAGGTATCCCACGTACAGCTCCACCACGTTCTCGGTGCCGTCGTGGTCGTGGCCCCAGACGTTGGCGAGGATCTGCGCCTTCGACACCACGACGCCCCGGTTGACCATGAGGTACTCGAGCAGCTTGTGCTCGGTGGCCGACAGGTCGATGAGAACCCCGGCCCGGCGTACCTCACGGCCGGCGGGGTCGAGGGTCAGGGAACCGACCTGGAGCAGGCCGCCGGGATCCTCGGCCCCGGTGCGGCGCAGGATGGCTGCCACCCGCATGACGAGCTCGTCCACGCTGAAGGGCTTCGTGAGGTAGTCGTCCCCACCGGTGGCGAAACCTCGGATGCGATGCTCGGTCTCGTCGCGGGCGGTCAGGAAGAGGACCGGTGCACCCGATCCCGACTCCCGCAGGCGGCGGCACAGCTCGAAGCCGTCGATGCCGGGGAGCATCACGTCCAGCACCAGGAGGTCGACACCGCCCGCCATCGCGAGCTCGAGGCCCGTCGACCCGTTCGCGCACTGGGCGACGGAGTGTCCCTGGAAGCGCAACGCCGTCGACACGATGTCGTTGATCGAGGGGTCGTCCTCGACGACGAGGATCCGGCGCGGTGTCACCGGCGCGGGCTCAGTGCGCATCGTTGCCATCCAAGCTGTTGGAACTGTGGTGAGGCTGTGAGTGGCTCCACAGTGAGGTCACAGCCACACCCTCCATGCTCCGATCATGGCCCACGAACTCCACCGCGACACGAGAGCGCCTCGGCTGCTCCGCCGATCCCCACTGCTGGCCGTGCCGATGACAGCGATGCTCCTGCTCGCCGCCTGCAGCAGCCCGACGTCGGAGTCCACATCTGACGAGGCGCCCACCACAGCGGCCGCCGGTCTCGACACCGCCCTGTTCCTCGACGGGGCCCTCACCGGGGAGCCCACGACCGAGGACTGCACCCTCAGCGGGGGTGCAGAGACGACGTGCTACCGGATCACGGTCTCCGGCTACCCGGTCGACCACGAGGTCGGGCCGTTCTGCCCCGAGACGATCACCGACGGCGCCGAGGCCGGCGGAATCTGGTTCGACGGCGACAACCTCTACGACCTCGACGGGTCGTTCATCGAGGGCCTCGCCGAGACCTACGGCGACGACGGCTGGAGGATGTACGACGACGAGGGCAACGTGCTGGTCACCGAGACCCAGGCCGAGTTCGAGGCGGCCGCCCGCCCGGACGTGGACCCGGACCTGGCGAACCACTGCATTCAGGGAGAGGTGGCGTGGCTCGAGAACGGTGAGCCCATCACGAGTGAGGTGCTGATCCCCACGACGCCAGTCGGGGCGCCCGAGGCCGCCAGTGCGCAGGCTGTCCTGGGTGTCACGCTCGACGGAGTGCGCATCGACGCCTCCGCGCCGGTGGAGCAGATCCTCGGCGCCTACACCATCGCGGCGTTCGACGACTGCGGCGGCCACTTCAACCCGGTCGAGGGCTACCACCTGCACGGGGCGGTCGGCTGCTCGGAGGTCGGTGAGGCCGTCGAAGGCGACACCGCCCAGTTCGGTTACGCGCTGGACGGCTACGCGGTGCACAGCCCGTTCGAGGAGGGCGAGGCGCCCGACGACCTCGACGAGTGCAACGGACACACCACCGATGCCGCTCGGCTACCACTACCACGCCAACCCCGCGTCCGAGAACCTGGTGATCGCCTGCCTGGTCGGCCAGACCGTCGAGTCCGAGGACGGCGCCGGCGGACCGCCCGACGGTGCCGGACCGCCCGACGGTGCCGACGGATGAGGCAGCCGGATGTGCCTGACGGGGTCGCCCGGCCGCGTCTCCGGATCGTCGCCCTGACGGCGACCCTTCTGCTGATCACCACGGCCTGCGGGTCGAGCTCCACTGACACCGCTTCCACCGACAGCGCCACGACCGACGCCTCTGGTGCAGCGACCGCCGGTGGCGAGATCGTGGACATGTCGTCGCTCTTCGCCGACGGAGCCCTGACCTCGAGGCGACGATGGTGGACTGCACGCTGGAGAATGGCAGCGAGACCACGTGCTACCAGCTCGAGGTCGCCAGCCTGGCCTCGACCGTCGACACCGAGGGGCCGTACTGCCCGACACCACCAGCGATGTCGGCGGCATCTGGGTCTGGGACGGCGACGCACCTGGCCTCTACGCCCTCGACAGCGACTTCTGGGACCTGATGTCCTCCCAGGGCTACGAGTTCGCCGACGCCGACGGCAAGATCACGATCACCGACCCGGCTGAAGGAGCTGCCTCCTCCTCGACCACGGCGAACTCCTGCCTGGAGGCCACTGCCGACGGCTCCTACCATCTGCAGGTCCTGATCCCGACCAGCCCCGAGATGCTCGACACGCCCACCGACCTGTCGACCATCTCGCAGGTGGGGCTGGCCCTGGACGGCGTCACGATCTTCGGCGACGCGCCCTCGGTGGCTGACCGGGGAGGGCTGCCGGCTCTCGATGCGTGCGGCGGTCACATCGACCCGTCCGGCTACTACCACTGGCACTTCGGCGCCGAGTCGATCCAGACCAACCTCGACGAGGCAGGAGCCGGCGTGACCTGCTCGGTCGAGCAGGACGCCGAGGCACTGGTCGGGTTCGCCTACGACGGGTACGGCATCTATGGCCCCGAGGAGGACCGGGACGATCCCCAGCGACCTCGACGAGTGCTCGGGCCACGTCTCGGAGACCGCCGAGTTCGGCACGACCTACCACTACCACCTCACCTACGACTCCCCGAACCTGCCGGCCTGCCGGGTCGGCGCGACGGCCGAGTCCGCGCTCACCAGCCCCGACAACCCCGACGCCGCCCTGCCCAACGGCGAGGGGCCCGGCGGTGGTGCCGGCCCACCGCCCGCCGGCGGCTGACCGGTGCCCCGCATCGATGACGCGGTGGCTCGCGTCGACGCTGGTGACCCTCGGGTGTGCGGGCGCGATCCTGGTCGGCGCGGAACCCGCAGCGGCCCACGACGACACCAGCGGCGCCATCGCCCTCACCGTGACCGATCGACGGGTCCTCGGTACCGCGCAGGTCGCCTTCACCGAGCTCGGCTACCGGGACACCTCCGGTGACGGGCTGGTCGACGCCGACGAGCTGCGAGCCCAGGAGGCCACCGTGGCGACGAGCCTGGTGCAGCGTCCTCCGCGACCACGTGGCACTCGAGGTCGACGGCCGGGAGGTCGACATCATCGGCGCCGGGCCGGCCCCGGTCGGTGAGGGCCAGGGGATCGCCTCCGACGTACGTGGAGATCGTCTTCGCGACCGGCCCTCACGACGGCGACGTCTCCCAGGTGGACGTGTCCTGGTCCTTCACCTCGCCGACCGACCAGGTGCTGCTGTCCGGGCCCGACGGACTGGTGACCGGCCGGCTGGGAGACGACGGCACGACATCGATCTCTCTCGACGCCGCCGCGACCGTCCGCTCGTTCTTCGTCACCGGCATCGACCACGTGCGATCCGGCCTCGACCACCTGCTCTTCCTCGTGGTCCTCACCTTCGCCGTGGTGGGCTCCACGGTGTCTCGGGCCACGACGCGGCGGGTCGTCAAGCTCGTCACCGCGTTCACCATCGGCCACGCGACGAGCCTCTGCCTCGCCTACTTCGACATCGTCTCGATCCCCGCGCAGTGGGTGGAACCAGCGATCTCGCTGTCCATCGTCGCCGCCGCGGTGCTCGCCCTGCGCGGCAAGGGCGAGACCATCCGGCCCTGGATCGCCGCGGCCGTCGGACTGGTGCACGGACTGGGGTTCGCCTCCAGCCTGGGCGGGCTCGGCCTGGCCACCACCCACGAGGTGGGCGCGCTGGCCGCCTTCAACATCGGCATCGACGTCGCCCAGACCGTCGTGGTGCTGCTGGTGTCGTGGGCGATCTGGTTCTCCGGGCGGATGCTGGCCGAACGCCACTACTGGGTCCGCATCGCCGTCTGCGGCGGCGCTGGACTCGTCGGCCTCGGCTGGACTGCCTCCCTGCTGGCCGTCTGACCTGCCCCTCCTTCACCGAGAGGCCACCCCCGACCGGACGTGACCCGCGAACCTCGGACCGAGGCCACGCCTGGTCACCACCAGGGTGTCGCCGGCCCGGCATGCGGGCAGTCCTGGTGGATGATGGTTCGAAGAGTCTGACCTTCGCACTGACCGCGCTCGTCATCGTGGCCACGCCGGGGACCGGTGTGGTGCTCACCGTCGCGGTCGGCTTGCGCGGGGGTAGGGAGCTGGCGGTGGTCACGGCCTTCGGATGCACCCTCGGCATCGTCCCGCACCTGGCGGCGGCGATCACCGCCGCAATGGCGCCGCCACCACCACCGACGCGGTAAGCGTGTCGATCCCCCTCTTCCGGCTCAGCGACGAGCTGGCCTTTCGGACGATCGACTGTCTGCTCGAGGTCAACCAACGGTTGCGGCGGGTCTCGTGAGCCGCGGGTGTGTCGGGCGAGCGCCTGCGCCGACGGTGTCGGTCGCCGCCCACCCGCCGCCTCACTCGGGGTCGGGTATGACCCCGACGAGGCCCCGCCGAGGCC
>CAWIAY010000002.1:0-206768 GCA_963834315.1 uncultured Actinomycetota bacterium
TAAGTTCGTTATGTGCTGGAGGCCTCCGGAGCGATCCTCTCCCGCGCCAACCAGGCACTGGCCACGCTGGAGCGCTACAAGCTGCGCCTCGACGAGGTGTCCAGCACCCTCTCGGCCCTCGAGATCGAGGACCTCGTGACGGTGCGCGACGTCGCCGTGGTCGCCCAACGCCTCGAGATGGTCACCCGCATCGCGCGCGAGATCGAGGACTACGTGCTCGAGCTCGGCAGCGACGGCCGGCTGCTGTCGCTGCAGCTCGACGAGCTCGTCACAGGGGTCGACCTGGAGCGCGAGCTGGTGATCCGGGACTACCTCCCGCTCACCCGGCGGCGCCGGACGGCAGCGGACGTCCTCACCGATCTCGAAGGCCTCAGCCCGGCCGATCTCGTCGACGTCGCCGCCGTCGCGCGAGCGGTCGGCCTCGGCGCCAGTGAGCACCTCGACGGTGCGGTGACGCCGCGTGGCTATCGCCTGCTGGCCAAGGTGCCGCGGCTGCCTGGCGCCGTCGTCGATCGCCTGGTCGGTCACTTCGGCAGCCTGCAGAAGCTGCTCTCGGCGAGCATCGACGATCTCCAGGCCGTCGAGGGCGTCGGCGAGCTGCGTGCCCGCAGTGTCCGCGAGGGGCTCTCCCGACTCGCCGAGTCGAGCATCCTCGAGCGCTACGTCTAACCCTCGTCGGGTGCGCCCGACTCCTCGCCGCCGTCCTGCTGCTTCTTCGTCTTCTTCCCGCTCTTCTGCTCGCCCTTGCCGGAGGAGTCCTTCTCGGGCTTGGGCTTGGCGGTCCGGGTGGGAGCGACCGGCGGCTCGAGCTCGAACTGCACAGCCGTGGGCTCGGCGCCGTAGGCCGCGGTCGCGACGTAGTAGAAGCCCGGCTGCGCCCAGCCCGGCTGCCGCGAGCACGTGCTGTCCGATCGCTGCCCACGCCAGCCCATGTCGACCTTGGCCGGCACGTCCTTGCGGACCACCACGTCGACCTGAGGAACCGCCGCGGGACAGTCCTGGCTCGACCAGATCCGGTCCTGGCCCGAGGTGATCTTGACGACCAGCGTCTCCGGCGACACCGTCCACATGCATGCGGGCGTCTTCGCCGTGGTGAGCTTGAGCCTGAACCGCACCGGACTGCCGGCGTAGGCGGCGTCGCGCAGCTTGGGCGTGACGACGACCTCGTCGTTGCGGCACGGGCCGGTGGGCTGCGCCAGCGGCGTCTCGGTCTTCTTCGGCTTGCCGTTCTCGGCCTTCCCGGCCTTGCTGCGCTTGCCGGCCGGCTTCGCCGACGGACTCGGATCGGCCTCCTCGGTCGACAGGGCGGAACCGCCGGGTGGAGACTGATCGCCGCCGACGACCTGGGCCTGCTCGCTGCCGTCTTCGCCGGCCGTGCCACCGAGCAGGCGTGCGATGCCGAAGACCAGGCCCAGCGCGAGCACGATGACCAAGGTCCGTCGTACCCAGTAGACGCGGGCCGGCAACGGTCTCCTGGGGCGCACCGTCGACGTCATGGGGGAACCGTAACTTCGCTGCCCGGTCCGTCCCGGTATGCCACTCCGACGGGCCCCGGATCCCTCCCGATCCCGTTGCCTGGCTAGGTTGGCCGAACCATGAGCGCACCCGTGGGCGACGACGCCTCCCTGCCTGGACGTGTGGTCGCGTGGTACGCCGCGCACGCACGGCAGCTGCCCTGGAGGGAGCCGTCAGCCTCCCCGTGGGCGGTGATGGTGAGCGAGTACATGCTTCAGCAGACCCCGGTCGCGCGGGTGCTGCCCGCGTGGTCGGCATGGCTCGAGCGGTGGCCGGCACCGGCCGACCTGGCCGCGGAGTCCGCCGGGGAGGCCGTGCGGGCCTGGGGTCGCCTGGGCTACCCCCGCAGGGCCCTCCGGCTGCACGCTGCCGCCGTCGAGATCGTGCACCGCCATGGCGGGGTGGTGCCGGACGACCACGATGCCCTGCGCGCCCTCCCGGGCGTCGGCGACTACACCGCGGCCGCCATCGCCACCTTCGCGTTCGGTGGTCGGCACGTCGTGCTGGACACCAACGTTCGCCGGGTGCTCACCCGCCTGCGCGCTGGCGTCGAGTTCCCCGCTGCCTCGATCTCGCGGCCCGAGCGCGATCTTGCCGCCGCGATGCTCCCGGCCGACGCCGACCTCGCGGCGGCCTGGTCGGTGGCGGTGATGGAGCTCGGAGCGCTGGTGTGCACGGCCGCCTCACCACGGTGCGGCGCGTGCCCGGTGAAGGACGAGTGCGCCTGGCGCGCGGCCGGCTACCCCGCTCACGACGGCCCGCCCCGGCGGGTCCAGACCTACGACGGCACCGACCGCCAGTGCCGCGGCAGGCTCCTCGCTCTCGCCCGGGCCTCGGTCGGCTCCGTGCCGCGCTCGCGGATCGAGCAGGCCTGGCCCGCTGCCGACCAGCGGGAGCGGTGCCTGGCCTCCTTGCTGCACGACGGGCTGCTCACCGAGGTCTCCGAGGGCCACTACTCCCTGCCCTAGCGACCCGCCGCGCCCTAGGACGCGGCGATGGTCGCGACCGCCTCCGCGAGATCCCGGACGGAGCGCTCTCGACCGGTCGCGCCCCGGTCGAAGGGGAGGTCGAGCAGGAAGCCGCTGAATGCGGCATCGAGCAGGGTCGTGGCCCGGTCCGCCCGCCTCCGTGGCATCCCCGAGGCCACCAGGTGGTCGGCGACGGCCCCCATCCACACCCGGTTCGCCGCGCCGACCACGCCTGCGTACGGCTCCCGGCCGAAGAGCCCCAGCGCCGCCGCCTCGACGTACATCCGCTGGCACCCCAGGAGCGAGGGGGTCGTCACCGCCTCCCAGAGCCGCCGCACGGCGGTCCCGACGTCGTGTGCCGGAGGAAGTGCCGAGACCGCCGCCACGGAGCGGTCGTTGGACACCTTCAGCACCGCGGCAACGAGGTTGTCCTTGTCGCCGAAGTGGTAGAGGAGCATACGGTCACTGGTGCCGAGAGCCGCGGCCATCGGTCGCAGGCTCAGTCCGATCAGTCCGTGGTCGAGGACATAGTCGGTGGCGGCCTCGGCGAGGTCGTCTCGTCGGCTGAGTGGCCGCGTCATCAGACTCCTGTCGTCAGGGTATGCCCCTCAGTGTAGCGACTGCTACAGTCACCTGATGTAGCGGATGCTACACATACGAGCTGCCGTGACTGCAGCAGCGTGGAGGAGGATGACCATGGTGGGCGCGTGGCTGCTGCTGCTCGCGGCGATCGGGATCGAGGTGGCGAGCACGGCCTCACTGCCGCAGACCCGGGGTTTCCGGGACCCAGGGTGGACCGCCCTCGTGCTGGCCGGCTATGCGCTGTCGATCTGGCTCCTCGCTCTGGTGATCAAGCACATCTCGGTGTCGGTGGCCTACGCCGTGTGGTCGGGCCTGGGCACCGCGGGCATCGTGCTGGTCGGCCTGCTCTTCCTCGGCGAGCGAGTGGACGTGACGAAGGCGGCCGCGCTCGCGATGATCATCGTCGGGGTGGTCGTGCTCAACCTGCACGCTTCCCACTAGCGCGCCCTCTCCCACTAGCGCGCCCTCGCGCGGGTCCGGACACGACCGAGGGCGCCTCCGCGTGCGGAGGCGCCCTCGTCGCTCGTTCGCTCGGCCAGGTCAGCCGATCTCAGACTCACCGGTCGTGGCCGGCTCCTCGATCGGTGGCAGGTCGGGCAGCTCGCTCTTCTGATTCCCCTTGAAGGTGAACGTCGCCTCGGCGCCCTCACCCTCCACGTCGACCAGCACGATCTGACCGGGCCCCACCTCGCCGTAGAGCATCTTCTCGGCGAGGGAGTCCTCGATCTCGCGCTGGACGGTGCGACGCAGGGGGCGCGCACCGAGCACCGGGTCGAAGCCCCGCTTGGCGAGCAGGTCCTTGGCAGGCTGGGTCAGCTCGATCGACATGTCCCGGTCGCGCAGCCGCAGCTCCACGCCGGCGATCATGTTGTCGACCATCGCGACGATCTGCTTCTCGTTCAGCGGCGGGAAGACGACGATCTCGTCGACGCGGTTGAGGAACTCGGGACGGAAGTGCTGCTTGAGCTCCTCAGAGACCTTCGCCTTCATCCGGTTGTAGTTGCCTGTCACGTCGGTGGCCTGCTGGAAGCCGAGGCCCGCGCCCTTGCTGATGTCGCGGGTGCCGAGGTTGGTGGTCATGATGATGACGGTGTTCTTGAAGTCGATGACCCGTCCCTGGGAGTCGGTCAGACGACCTTCCTCCAGGATCTGGAGCAGCGAGTTGAAGATGTCCGGGTGGGCCTTCTCCACCTCGTCGAACAGCACGACGGAGAAGGGCTTGCGACGGACCTTCTCGGTGAGCTGGCCCCCCTCCTCGTAGCCGACGTAGCCGGGAGGCGAGCCGAACAGCCGCGAGACGGTGTGCTTCTCGGAGAACTCCGACATGTCGAGCTGGATCAGCGCGTCCTCGTCACCGAAGAGGAACTCCGCCAGCGTCTTGGACAGCCACGTCTTGCCGACGCCGGAGGGGCCCGCGAAGATGAACGAGCCACCGGGACGCTTCGGGTCCTTCAAGCCGGCCCTGGTGCGTCTGATCGCCCGGCTGAGAGCGCGGACGGCCTCTTCCTGCCCGATGACACGCTTGTGCAGCTCGTCCTCCATCTTGAGCAGTCGGGTCGACTCCTCCTCGGACAGCTTGACGATCGGGATGCCGGTGGCGACGGCGAGGACCTCCGCGATGAGCTCCTCGTCGACCTCGGCGACGACATCCATGTCGCCGGCCTTCCACTGCTTCTCACGCTCGCCCTTGGCGAGCATCAGCTTCTTCTCCTCGTCGCGCAGGGACGCCGCCAGCTCGAAGTCCTGGCTGTCGATCGCGCTCTCCTTGCGGCGACGCACGTCGGCGATCTTGTCGTCGAACTCCCGGAGGTCCGGCGGCGCGGTCATCCGCCGGATGCGCAGCCGCGAACCCGCCTCGTCGATGAGGTCGATCGCCTTGTCCGGCAGGAAGCGGTCGGAGACGTAGCGGTCGGCGAGGGTGGCCGCCGACACCAGGGCCTCGTCGGTGATCGTGACGCGGTGGTGTGCCTCGTAGCGGTCCCGCAGACCCTTGAGGATCTCGATCGTGTGCGCGATCGACGGCTCGTGCACCTGGATCGGCTGGAAGCGGCGCTCGAGGGCAGCATCCTTCTCGAGGTGCTTGCGGTACTCGTCGAGCGTCGTGGCACCGATCGTCTGGAGCTCGCCGCGAGCCAGCATCGGCTTGAGGATCGAGGCCGCGTCGATCGCGCCCTCGGCCGCGCCGGCGCCCACGAGGGTGTGCAGCTCGTCGATGAACAGCACGATGTCGCCGCGCGTCTTGATCTCCTTGAGGACCTTCTTGAGCCGCTCCTCGAAGTCACCGCGGTAGCGGGAGCCGGCCACGAGGGAGCCCAGGTCCAGGCTGTAGATCTGCTTGTCCTTCAGCGTCTCCGGCACGTCGCCCCGCACGATCGCCTGGGCGAGACCCTCGACGCAGGCGGTCTTGCCGACGCCAGGCTCACCGATCAGCACCGGGTTGTTCTTGGTGCGGCGCGAGAGCACCTGCATCACGCGCTCGATCTCCTTCTCGCGCCCGATGACCGGGTCGAGCTTCCCTTCGCGCGCGGCCTGGGTGTAGTTGCGGCCGAACTGGTCGAGGACCAGCGACGAGGACGGGGCGCCCTCCTGGGGCGCACCGGCGGTCGCGGTCTCCTTGCCCTGGAAGCCCGAGAGCAGCTGGATCACCTGCTGGCGGACCCGGTTGAGGTCGGCGCCGAGCTTGACCAGCACCTGGGCGGCCACTCCCTCGCCCTCGCGGATGAGGCCGAGCAGGATGTGCTCGGTCCCGATGTAGTTGTGGCCGAGCTGCAGCGCCTCGCGCAGGGAGAGTTCGAGGACCTTCTTGGCCCGAGGGGTGAAGGGGATGTGGCCGCTCGGGGCCTGCTGGCCCTGGCCGATGATCTCCTCGACCTGCGCGCGCACCGCCTCGAGGGAGATGTCGAGGCTCTCGAGCGCCTTGGCTGCGACGCCTTCGCCCTCGTGGATGAGGCCGAGCAGGATGTGCTCGGTCCCGATGTAGTTGTGGCTGAGCATCCGGGCTTCTTCCTGCGCCAGGACGACCACCCGTCGGGCCCGGTCTGTGAACCGCTCGAACATTCGAATCGCTCCTTGCCATGCCCCGGATGCGGGTCCGGGGCGATGTCACGTGCCCGTGTGCCTGCTTGCAGTGTGTTGCATGTCCACGGGGCAGATCTGGGAGTGCTCCCCTGGCGGGACGCACACGGTGTCAACCCCGAGCACTACCCTACGTGTTCCGCTGCCGGGCCGGTAACGGCTTCGCCCTCAGCGAACATGGCCCCTCAGGGACGTCCCGGCGGCTCAGTGGGCGGCGTCGTACGCCTCGCGCACCTCGGCGGCGACCCGGCCCCGCTCCGGCACGTCCCAGCCGTTCTCCCGCGCCCATGCCCGGATCTCGGCGGGGGTGGCACCTCCGGACGTGGGCGCGGCTGAGCCGCTGCTCGCCGACCCGCTCCCCTTGCGTCGCCGGCCCCCCGTCCTGCGACCGTGACCGACGTAGAGCGCGAATGCCTCGCGGAGCGCCGCCGCGTGCTCGTCATTGAGGTCGATCTCGTAGTCGACGCCGTCGAGCCCGAACGTCACCGTCTCGTCGGCGTCGCTGCCGTCAAGGTCGTCGACGAGAACCACGTGTACGCGCTGCGCCATGGGTGAGCCTTCCGATTCTTGGTCCGAATATCACCGATCGTGAATGTGCCCCCAGGCCAGACATTAGCCGACCATGTCATCGCAAATGCGCTGCAATCGAAAAGGCTCCGGATATCGCTTTCAGCCAATTCACTCGGGCCGCAATAGCGGGAAGAGGATCGTCTCGCGAATTCCGGTGCCGGTCAGGAGCATCACCAACCGGTCCACTCCGATGCCGATTCCGCCCGCGGGGGGCATCCCGTACTCCATGGCGCGCAGGAAGCTCTCGTCGAGATCCATCGCCTCCGGGTCGCCACCCGCAGCGAGCCGCGACTGCTCCTCGAGACGCGCCCTCTGGATGACCGGGTCGTTGAGCTCGGAGTAGGCCGCGCCGAGCTCGACGCCGTTGATGATCAGGTCCCAGGCCTCGTTGAGCCCGCGCGTGGACCGGTGTGGCTTGGCGAGCGGCTTGACGGCCTCGGGGTAGTCCATGACGAACGTGGGTTGGATCAGTGACTCCTCGACGAGCTGCTCGAACAGCTCGACGACGATCTCCGCCGGCCCCCAACCGTCCTGGAGCACGACGTCGTGCTTGGTGGCGAGATCACGCAGGGTCGGGGCATCGGTGTCCACGTCCAGCTCGACGCCGGTGGCCTCCGAGACGAGGTCGAGGATCGGTGCCTCGCGCCATTCGCCCTGCAGGTCGATCTCGCTCCCGTCGCGTCCTACGACGGCGGGTGTCCCGATCGCCTGGTGCGCGTCGCGGACCAGCGCCTTGGCCAGCTCGATCATCGTGTGCTGGTCGCCGTAGGCCTGATAGGCCTCGAGCATCGAGAACTCTGCTGCGTGGGTGGAGTCGATGCCCTCGTTGCGGAACGTCCGCCCGATCTCGAAGACCCGGTCGACCCCACCGATCATCGCCTTCTTCAGGTCGAGCTCCAGCGCGATCCGCAGCAGCATCTCCTGGTCGAGAGCGTTGAGGTGAGTCTTGAACGGCCGGGCTGCGGCACCCCCGTTGGTGAGCTGGAGGATAGGAGTCTCGACCTCGATGAAGGCCCGCTCGTCGAGAGTCGCGCGCAGCGACTTCAGGACCGCGGCCTTCTGTCGGACCATCCTGCGCGGCTCGTCGCGGACCATCATGTCGACGTAGCGCAGTCGCACCCGCGCCTCCTCGGAGAGGGGCTTGTGCTCGTTGGGCAGGGGACGCAACGTCTTGGCGGCCATGGACCACTCACCAGCCTGCACGGAGAGCTCACCGCGTCTGCTGGTCACGACCTCGCCCCGGACTGCGAGCAGGTCACCGAGGTCGACGGTTGTCTTGAAGTCCGCCAGGGACTCCTCACCGAGGTCGGCGAGGGACAGCATGACCTGGAGCTCGGTGCCGTCGCCCTCGCGGAGCCGCACGAAGCAGAGCTTCCCGGTGTTCCGCAGGAACATCACCCGGCCGACGACGGCGATGTCGTCGCCCGTGTGGGTGTCCGGCTCGAGGCCTGCCTCGTCGTAGCGCTCGCGAATCTCGGTGAGCGTGTGGGTGCGGTCGACGGTGACGGGGTACGCCGAGACACCGGACTCCAGCAGCCGCGCCCGCTTGTCGCGCCGGACACGCATCTGCTCGGGAAGGTCGTCCTCGCCAGAGGGCGCAGATGCGTTCGACAGGGGGGCGTCGCTCATGGCAGGAGAGCCTAGCCCGCGGCCGTCGCGGTCAGCCCAGGTCCCCGGAGCCCACTCCTCGCCGCCGAGCCGACTCAAGGATCGCGCCGGGCGATGACTTCCTCCAGCTCGTCGATGCGCTGCTGCAGACCGGAGATCGTGGCAGCACTCCTCGCCTCTCGGTCGAGCCAGTCCGGCAGGTCCGTCCCCAGCTCCGGTTCGTCGTCGCGTGGACCGGTGGTGTCCTCATGCCTGGGGATCCTGCGCAGAACCACGTAGAACTCGACGAGGCCCCGGGGCGCGTGGACCCGCTCGACCCGCCAGGGGTGTAGGCCGAGCCCACGCAGCTCCGCGACCTGGTCGACGAAGGAGGCCGGGGTGAACGTCCACACGTGCGCGTCCACGTAGTCGCCCTCCAGCGCCCTACGCACCTGGTCCATCACCTCGGCCGGGCTGTTCTCCCGCTCCGCCAGGCCCGGAGGGCGGGCTCCGGCCCACAGCGCGGCGGTGTCCACGTCGACCTTGGACCGGTAGAAGTCGTAGACCGCCCGCACGGACGGGACCTCGTCGTGCGCGTAGTGGGCACGAAGAATCTCCCCCACGGTGGTCTCGGGTCGAAGCACGTCGAAGCAGTAGCGCCGGTCCGGGATCGCCAGGAAGAGCGCACCGTCATCTCGCGTCACCTCGGCGAGCTGGCTCAGCCAGTCGACAAGATCCGGCACGTGCTCGACCACGTGGGAGGCCAGCACCCAGTCGTAGGGCGCGCTCGGGGCGGCCGCCTCCGCAAGGCTCCGGATCCCATCGGGACCGTGGAGGACGAAGTCGATCTCGGGGATCAGCTCGACCTCGACCAACGGGTCCTCGCGATAGCTCGCCACCAGTCGCTCCCGGCTGAAGACGTCGAGGTAGCGAACGTCCGCGGCTCCGCGCTGCACGATCGGGGTGTGCAACGGACCGACCTCCAGTCCCGTCCCCTGTGCGAAGTCGAACAGCTCCCAGATGGCGCGCCGACGTCCCTCGGCTACGTCATCCTGTTCCGGCATCGGGGCTCCTCGTGTCGACTTGCAGAAGGAGCCTAGCCAGGCGGCAAACAGGCCTTCACCGCGGCGGCTGCGCCCCCGCCTTCACCCGAGCCAACAGTCGACGGGTGTTGGCGTCGTCGACCGGGCCGTGGAGGAGTCGCACCCGTCGCCACCGTTCCTCGAGCTGTCCTGCGCTCGGGGTGTCGAGCAGACCGTCGAGGGCGGCCATCAGCTGGTCGAAGTCCTGGCAGACGGGACCGGGGAGGACGCAACCGAGGTCGTAGAAGAGATCCGGGACCTCGCCGGTGAGATAGCTCACCACGGGTCGGCCGGTGACCATGAACTCCGTGGCGCGCGACGACCAGTCCGTGAGCATGGCGACGGCGACCCTGTCGTGCACCACGGTGCTCGGGAACTGTCCGTAGCCCAGACGGATGGACGCGAGCGGCTCCATGAGGTGTGACAACCTGCGCGAGGTGTCGGCCGGGTCGTCGCGGAAGCCGAGCACCACCGACTCCTGCTCGCACCAGCGGTTGACCCGCCGCGCCTGGTCGTCCGTCAGGGTCCACCCCCGCCCGTGCTCGAAGCTCGGGACGACCAGGACGAGGCGTCGATGGTCCAGCAAGGCACGCAGCTCACGCTCCTCGGACTGCAGCGCCGGGGGAAGTACGTCGAAGGGGCTCACCACCAGGTCGTTGCGGGGCGCGCCGGTCGGCCAGACGTCCTCGAACCCCAGCGGGAAGAAGGCGGCTGAGGCGGCCAGTCGGGCCAGTCCGTCCGAGCTCACGACGGCGTGGCATCCCGAGGCATCCTCGAGCTCTTCCGTCGTGGCGGCGAGGTCGGCACGTCCGTGCCGGACGAGCGAGGGCGCACCGACGTTGATGAAGCGGTGGCGCCTCGGTGAGATCGGATACGTGACGCAGGTTCGGGGCTTGTCCGTGACGAAGACGGTCCCGGACCTGACCAGGTGCAGCTGTCCCTCGGAGCTCCTGAGCGGGTGGACCACGACGTTCGCGCCGTCAAGGAGCACCCGGCGCGTCCTGGTGAGGACGATCTTCTTGATGGAGGGATCCTCGCGCACGGACTCGAACACCGCGCGCTGGTCCCCCGACAGGAGGTGGTCTCGGGGGGAGACGGGAAAGGCCCACCAATGGTCGAACTTGGGCGCGTATCGGTCTTCCTCGACCAGCGCGCGACCGACCAGCGGGGTGGGCTGGTCGACCCGCCCGTCGTCACCGGTGACGAGAGAGAAGCTGCGGTGCAGGCTGTCCGCGGCCGACACCCTGAGCAGGTTCCGCTCCACCTTGTCCAGGTCCGCCTCGGGGGCGAGGGCAGCGACTCGTTCGCGCCAGTTGACGAGGTCCGGGACGTTGCGGCTGTTCTCCGAGAGGAAGTTCCGCTTCAGCAGGGGGAAACCGAGGCGAAGGAGGTCGAAGTACTGCGCGGTGTAGAGCGGGTGGAACGGGTACAGCTCGTCGATGAACGTGCTGAAGTCGAAGCCCCTGCACATCAGGTAGCGACTCAGGCCGATCTCGTACTTGTAGATGACGAGGACCTTCTGCGACTGGGGCGCGACGGCGTCGAACCGTTTGCGGAAGCCCGGGTCCACAACGACCGGGCGCCGCAGAACCAAGAAGTAGGAGCTGATGTGGAGGTGGTCGAGCTCGCTCATGAAGCGCTCGCCGATCATCTCGGCCTTGGCCTGCGCGATCGGCAGGGGTCGTCCCCCGTTGGAGTCGCGCTCGAAGTCGTGCCTGGTCATCTGCAGGCCCCACCAGTCGCACGGCCGTTGATCCATCTCGTCGAACACGTCCTCGAGGGAGCGGACGAGGAAGCCGCTGTCGTTGGCCAGGATCACCTCGTCGTAACCGTCGAGGACGTCCCAGCCGACGAGGTCGCGGGCGAGCGTGGCGTAGGAGCCGAAGTCGTAGGCGCCGTGCGGCAGCGCCCAGGCCTGCCGCGTCACCTCGCGGAGCTTGAGCAGCTCGGCGGCGTGGATGAACCCGTCGGCGAGGTAGTACACGTCGGCGAAGCGACTGAGCTCGCGGAGGTAGTCGACGACGTAGTCGTCGATCATCCCGTCGGGGTCGTAGCCGGCGAACAGGCACACCCGTCGTGGCGTGGCCCCGCTCGGGTAACGCGTCGGGGGGCGGGTCTCGTGTCGCGGCGGGACCGGGTCAGCGCTCTCACGCCGTCCGAGCACCAGGAAGTGCAGGAGCGGGTTCACCTCGTCCGTGGCGGGATCCAGGTACTCGGACCAGTACCACCACACGTCGAACGCTGTGCTGGGGTTGCGCAGCAGGCGCCAGCCAACCTCGCAGAAGTGAACGAGAGGATCGAGGTCACCTGCTCGCACGTCCGCGTTGGCGCGGCGGTAGGCACGCGCGTCGAACAAGTCGCTTCCCCGGATCACCTCGACCGCGCAGCGTGCCGAGAGCTCCTCGCCGAGCCGGTCGTCCTCACCGCCGGACGGGAGTCCGTCGGTGACCGCTTCGAGGCCGGACTCCAGAAGCTCGTCGACGAGCGCCCGGGCCTTCCCCGGCGCCTTCTGCAGCTGCGCCCACCGCGTGACGAACCGGGACCACCGCAGGAGGAACTCGGCCTGCCTCATCCTCGACCCCCCCCGGCGTAGAGCCTCTTCACGCGATCGACCACGCGGACGGCGTTCTGGTCGTCGAGGTGGTCGAAGAAGATGCGGCGGCGCCCCTCGTACGACGGGGATGGCCCCTGTCGTGTGCCGTCGAACAGCAGGTCCATCGCTCGCGACAGCTGCTCGAAGTCGGCACAGACGGGTCCCGGGAGGACGTCCTCGAGCTCGTAGAAGAGCCCGCGCTCGTCGTCGCGGTAGCGGTCGTGGTCGTAGGCAAAGCTCACCACCGGTCGTCCCGTGACCAGGAAGTCGACCAGACAGCTCGAGTAGTCGCTCACCACCGCGCTCGCAACCCGATAGACGACCTCGACGTCGGGGAACCTGCCGGCGGACAGGTCGAGGACCCCGAGATCCTCGAGCTGGCGGGTGTAGGCGTGCGCCGTGTCCGCCATGTGCTCACGGACTCCGAGCACGGCGCCGTGCCGGCGCTGCCACTGCGAGAGCCACTCGAGCTCGCCCTCGGAGAAGGTGTAGTAACCCTCTTCCTGGTCATCGCGGAAGGTGGGGCAGAAGAGCACGAGCTTGCGGTCTCCGACGAGATCGCGGAGCTCCGCCAGCTGCCGACGCAAGTCCCCCGGAAGGCGGGACTCGGCCCTCAGGACGAAGTCGAAGCGCGGCAGTCCGGTCACCCACATGTCGCGGATCGAGAGCGGCGCGAACGCCGCCGCCATCGCGAGACTGTCGACCCGGGAGGAAGCGATGACGGCGCGCGAGCGGGAGTTCTCCAGCAACAGCTGGTCCCGGACGTCGTCGATGCCGTGCGAGGCGAGACCGAACCGCTTGAGCGGGATGCCGTGCCAGAGGTTGACGATGTTCCGGCGCTCGGGGAGGAGCCGGAAGCCGACATTGATCCGGGCACCGTGCTTGACGAAGAGCTGACCTGCCCGCAGGAGGTAGTGCTGGCCCTCAGGACTCTCGAGGGGCACGGTCACCACGTTCTGTCCCTCCAGCTCCACCGCGCGGCTCCGCGTCAGCACGATCTTCTTCACCGACGGGTCATCGGCCACCGCTTCGAAGACGGCTCTCTCGTTCCCCGTGAGCTGGTGGGTGAAAGCACAGACCGGGAAGGCCCACCAATGGTCGAACTTCGGCGCCCAGCGGTCTTCCTCGACCAGGTCGTCCGGCTCGAGCATCTCGGGCACCACCGGGCTACCCGCCTCGTCGGCGGTCACGCTGTGGGCCCGCCGCATGACGTCGTCGGCGGAGCTCCGCACGAGGTCCAGCTCGATGCGGCGCAGATCAGCGCCCGGAGAGACGGCACGGAGCCGCTCCTTCCAGTCGGCCAGGTCGGGCAGGAGGGCCGGGTTCTCGGCCAACAACCGACGGGACACGAACGGGACCCCCTTCGCGACGAGAGCGAACGGATCGGGTCCCAGGAAGGGGTCGTCGCCGACGTGCTCCCCCAGGAAGGTCGCAAGGCAGTGACCACGAGCAGAGAGCAGTCGCGTCAGGTTGATGCCACGCCACGGATCGGCGAGCGACCGCTGCTCGGTCGCGCACACCTCGAAGAAGCGCCGGACCTCCACGTCCTCCAGCACCGCACGTCGGAGACCGACGAGGGGCCCGGACCACGAGAAGGCCTCGAGGTCCGTCTCGTCGAGGACGCGGAGCCCCGCGTCGTCGTGGCCGTCCTCGGCGGTCCCTGCCCCAGAGGTGGCGATCGACCACCAGTCCGAGGGACGGGTGGCCATCTCGGCGAGCAGAGGCTCCAGGTCGTCGACCAGGAAGGCATTGTCCCCGGCGAGCAGCACCTCGTCGTAGTCCGCGAGCCGCTCCCACCCCACGAGCCGGGCCGCCAGCCGGGCGTGCGAGGTGAGGTGTCCTCCGTCGTGGCGGGTCGACCAGGCCGCCGACACGTACGGACCGAGCTGCTCCCGCTGTACAGCTCCCATGGAGGAGTCGTCGAGGTAGTACACGTCGGCGTGACGCGAGAGCTCGCGGACCTGGTCGACCGCAGTGGGGTCCAGCACTCCGTCGCGGTCGTGTCCCGCGAAGAGGCAGGCACGGCGCGGCGAGCTCGGGAGGGTGGTGGCGGGTGCGGCCCCGGGGTGCGGCAGGGACGGCCGGGTCGCCACTGCCTGCAGGTGTCCGGCCACGACGTAGTGAAGGAATGGGTCGACGTGCTCGCTCCCGGGTCCGAGGTTCACCCATCGGTACCACCACAGGTCGAAGTCGGCACGAGGACGGCGGAGCTCCCGCCAGCCTCGGCGGCAGAAGTGCTCCAGCGGGCTGCGGCGCACCGATGTCCTGGACGGGTCGCGCTCCTCGCCGTAGTCGGACTCGGGCTGGTCGACGATCAGGAGCAGGTCGAGATCCTCGTCGAGCGCGGGACCCTGCCGGGCGGCGTAGAACTCCGCGTCGAAGTACCCGCTCGCGCGGATCACCTCGATCTCGTCGAACACGCTCAGGACCGGCCAGCGCGCGGGGTCCGGATCGGGGCTCGAACCGGTGAGCTGCTCGAAGGCCCGGCGTGCCGCCGCGACGTCGGGCGCGGCGACCTGCTCCGCCGTCACGTGCCCGACGTGTCCGCGTCGCGGTCCGAGCCCTGCTGGAGGAAGTGCAGCAGCGGATTCATGCCGGACCGTCGGACGTCGGGGTGGGCCTCGAGGTACTCGGTGACATCGAACTTGGGACCGGGGTCACGTCCCTCCTTGTGCCCGTCACGGAGGAAGTGGAGCGCCGGGTCGACCCCGCCTCGGGCGATGTCGAGATTCTGCCGGAGATACCACGCCGGGCGGAAGTAGCTCGACTGCCGCAGGATCTGGACCTGCTCCCACTCCTGACGACTGATCCGTCCCTGACCTGCTCGGTACCAGGCCCCGCGAGCCCGCTCCCGGGTCTCCTTGTTGAGGGTGTCGGCCAGCGACTTGGCCAGGATCTCGGACTCCTTCTGGGCCTTCGCCTTCGAGCGACGCAACCGAGCCTGGGTCTCGGCGACCTCCTCGTAGTCCTGGCGTGCCCGCGCCAGCTCGAGCCGCGTCTGCGCGAGCTCTTCGCGAAGCCGCTCGAGCTCGACTGTTGGGTCGGAGCCATCACGCAACGGCCCCTGTGCTGCGGTTCCCAACGAACGTCCTCTCCTCACCGGGGCGGGGTACCGGGCCCGCCGATGACCGCTGACCGTAACACGGGCGTCAGCCCTCAGATGAAGACGTTGAGGAACGATGCCAGCGCCAGCACGGCGAGGGCGCGGGCCAGCACGACCCCCCGGAAGGTCCACCCCGCCAGCGCGATGAAACCGGCCAGGAATCCATACCCGTAGCGAGGCGGAAGGGCGAAGTAGAGGTTGTTGCCGTAGAGGTTCGCGGCGGTGAGGACCACGGGGCCGACGACGGCCATCACAAGCATCCCCCACGCCAGCGCACTTGCCTCCACGTTGCGTCGGAGGGCCACCACGCCGGCGAGCACCGCGAAGCTCAGCACCCCCACCATCAGTCCTTCCATCCGCACGTTGACCACGCTCTCCAGGAACGACGCGTTGAAGTTGCCGACGTTGGGCGTGAAGAAGTTGAAGAACAGCTGCGCCTTGATCTGCAGCCACGGGACGACCGCCGGGGGCATCGCGTCGGCGGCGGCGGCGACCTCGGGTGGCAGCGGGCGCAGCACCCAGGCAAGTGACAGGACCACGAACACCGCGCCCACGACTGCTGCGAGGGACAGTCCCCGCAGCCACCCGCGCGCCCGACCCGCCGCGCCGCTCGCGGAGATCGCGCGGATCAGGAGGACGGTCATCGCCACGCCCACTGCCGTGATGGCCGTCAGCTTCGTCACTGCGGCGAGAGCCACCACGAGGACGAGCCAGCCCGTGGCACGGCGGCTGCCGTCGTGGGCGGCCGCGGCCAGCATGACGAGCCCGCCCATGACCGCGGTGGCCGTGTCCGGGCCGACCGTTGCCGCCGACGTGACCGCGTCGCTGGAGGTGCCCACCAGGACGGCCGCAGACGCGGCGGCGACCCTGCCCGCGCCGATCCGGCGACCGAGCGCGTAGCCCACGCCCATCAGACCCGCGAGCCACAGGATCCCGACACCGCGGACCAGCGTCACCAACGGGATGTCGATGACGTAGGCGATCGGCCGGGTGAGCGCCGCCGTGACGAAGTAGTAGAGCGGCGCGGTGGATCCCGCGGTCGACTTCCCACCGCCCGGGAACGCGTTCGGATCGAAGCGGTCGCTGCGGCACGGAGGCCAGGGGTACTGAGCCAGACCCTGGTCGAACAGGTCCTCGGGGTAGCCGCGGCAGGCGGTCATCCTGAGGCTGTCCTGGGACAACGTGTCAACACCCGTGGGAATGTCCGGGAGGATGCGGATGTAGTCGAAGTGGGCATTCTCGTCGATGGGCGAGAGGTACGGGTACTTGAACATGTGCCAGCCCACGACCGCAGCGGCGACGACGAGGAAGAGGGCGGCGGGGGCCAGGATGCGAACGGGCGGGAGCCACGACGACAGGGCCCGACGACGCCCCGAGACGGGGGCTCCTCCGCGCCCGCCGCCTGTCTTCTCCTGCTCACGTGTCTCAGCGATTTCTCTCACTGGCCCTCTCACGAACGCTTCACCGACCACGCGATGCTAGTAGGGCGCTGCCCGCGCAGCGCACCCGGTCGCGTCACCGGTTGCGTTCGAAGGCGAGCTCGAGGCCGCGCAGCGTGAGCCAGGGTTGGTGGTCGGTGAAGCTCGTGCACTCCTCGATCACCAGCGGGGCGAGGCCACCGGTCGCGACGACGTGGGCCTCCCCCGGCTGCAGAGCGAGCTCGGCGAGCATCCGGGCGACGAGGCCGTCGACCTGGCTCGCGAAGCCGTAGAGGATCCCGGACTGCAACGCCTCGACGGTGTTCTTCGCGATGACCGACCGAGGTCGGAGCAGCTCGACCTTGCGCAGCTGCGCACCGCGACGACCCAGCGCCTCGAGGGAGATGTCGATGCCGGGCGAGATCGCGCCACCGACGTACTCACCCTTCGCGCTGATCACGTCGAAGGTGGTGGCCGTGCCGAAGTCGACGACGATGGTGGGTCCGTCGAAGAGCTGCGCCGCGGCGAGGGCGTTGACGATGCGGTCGGCGCCCACCTCGCGAGGGTTGTCCATGAGCACCGGGACACCGGTCCGCACGCCCGGCTCGATGACGACGTGCGGGACGTCGCCGTGGTAGGTGCGCAGCATCTCGCGCCACTCGTGCAGCACGGCGGGCACGGTGGCGCACACCGCGACGCCCGCGGGGCGCTCCGGAGAGCTCGCGTGTTCGAGCAGCCCGCGCACCAGAAGACCCCACTCGTCGGCCGTGCGGCGCTCATCGGTGGCAACGCGCCAGTGCTCGAGCACGTCACCCTCGTGGAGAAGCCCCATGGTGGTGTGGCTGTTGCCGATGTCGGCACAGAGCAGCATCACGCGGCTCCAGGTCCGCGCAGGTCCATGGCGATGTCGAGCACGGGCGCACTGTGGGTCAGGGCTCCCACGGCGAGGAAGTCCACCCCGGTGGCCGCGACCTCACGGGCGCGGGCGAGGTCGAGCCCCCCGGACGCCTCCAACCTGGCCCGACCGGCGGTCAGGCGCGCGGCCTCGGTCATCTGCTCGGTGGACATGTTGTCGAGGAGGATCTGGTCGCAGCCCACGTCCAGCAACTCCCGCAGCTGGTCGAGGGAGGTCACCTCGACCTGGACGGGCACGTCGGGGGAGCGAGTCCTGACGGCCTCGTAGGCAGCGACCACCCCGCCTGCGGCGAGGACGTGGTTGTCCTTGACCAGGGCTTGGTCCGACAGCGTGGCGCGATGGTTGACTCCGCCCCCGCAGCGGACGGCGTACTTCTCCAGGCCCCTGAACCCTGGAGTCGTCTTGCGGGTGTCCCGGACCCGGGCGCCGGTGCCCTCGAGAGCCGACACCCACCGGGCCGTGGTCGTCGACACCCCGGAGAGGTGACAGAGGTAGTTCAGGGCCGTGCGCTCAGCCGTCAGCAACCGGGCCGTCGGTCCAGTGACACTCGCGATCAGATCACCCCGCACGACGTGCCGTCCGTCGGAGACGTGCCGGCTGGTCTCGAGGCCGGTCCCCACGACGCACCAGAAGACGAGCTCGGCGACATCGAGTCCGGCCACCACGCCGTCCGCGCGCGCGACCAGGTCGGCGGTGGAGACCTCATGCGGATCGATCGTCGCCGCGCTGGTCACATCCTCCCCCGGCTGGTCCTCCTCGAGCGCGCGCACGACCGCTTCGTAGACGCTGCGCGGATCGAGACCAGCGGAGCCGAGTCGGTCCAGGAGCTGTCGCGGGACGTCGGCGTAGTCGGTGCAGGCGATCACGCAGTGCCTCCGTCGTGAGTGGTCGAGGTGTCGTAGGTGAGGACTCCGTCCTCCAGCCGGACATCGATGTGCCGGGACCAGCGCGCGTCGTCACGACCGGCGAAGTCGTCTCGCCAGTGAGAGCCGCGTGTCTCCTCACGCAACCCCGCGGCCCCCATCAACGCCGCACTGACCGTCAACAGGTTGGTGGTCTCCCACGCTTCGACGCCGGGCTGGCCGCTGGGACGGGCCGCACATCGTGAGAGCTCCTTGTCCCCGACGTCCATGCCCTCGCGGGAGCGCAGCACGCCGGCGCGCTCGGTCATCACGTCCTGGAGCTCGCGGCGAACCGCGCTCGACGTCAGACCGACGCCACGGGAGTCCGTGACCGGCTCTCGACGAGGAGGAAGCCCCTCGCGCAGCCGCAGCGCGATACGACGAGAGAAGACGAGGCCCTCCAGCAACGAGTTCGAAGCCAACCGGTTGGCGCCGTGGACCCCGGAGCACGCGACCTCACCGCAGGCGAAGAGCCCAGGTAGCGAGGACTGACCGGACAGGTCGGTGGCAACGCCTCCCGACGCGTAGTGACAGGCGGGTGCCACCGGGATCAGCTCCGTGACCGGGTCGATGCCGTGGCTTCGACACGTGGCGAGAATCGTCGGGAACCGGGCCTGCCACTTCGCGGCGCCGAAGTGCCGCGCATCCAGCCACAGATGGGGACGACCGGACTCCCGCATCCGGCGCATGATGGCCTTGGCCACCACGTCCCGGGGGGCCAGGTCGGCCAGCTCGTGCTGGTCCTGCATGAACCGATCGCCGTGGTCGTCGACGAGGAAGGCGCCCTCGCCGCGCACCGCCTCCGAGATCAGCGGCTGCTGGCCGGTGGAGTCGACGCCCAGCCACATCACCGTGGGGTGGAACTGCACGAACTCGAGATCGCGCAGCACGGCGCCACCACGCAGGGCGAGCGCCATCCCGTCACCGGTGGCGACCGGGGGGTTGGTCGTGGCCGAGTAGACCTGCCCCAGGCCTCCCGACGCCAGCACCACCGCGCGGCAGTGCACGGCCCCGACCCCGTCGCGCTGGCCTTCTCCCATCACGTGCAAGGTCACCCCTGCCACCCCGCCACCCTCGCCCGGGATCAGGTCGAGCACGAGGGCGTGCTCCACGACCTCGATGTCGGGCGCCGCCTGCACCGCCGCCACCAGCGCGCGCTGGATCTCGGCGCCGGTGGCATCGCCGCCCGCATGGGCGATCCGGTCCCGGAGGTGGCCGCCCTCGCGGGTCAGGGACAGCTCGCCCGCCTCGGTGTGGTCGAAGACGGTGCCGAGCTCGATCAGGCCGCGCACCGCGTCGGGACCTTCGGTCACGAGGGCGCGTACAGCCTTCTCGTCGCACAGCCCAGCTCCCGCCACGAGGGTGTCGTGGAGATGCTGCTCCGGGGTGTCGCCGGGTCCCAGCGCAGCCGCGATCCCACCCTGGGCCCACCGCGTGGACCCGGCGGACAAGATGTCCTTGGTCACGACCATCACCGAGCCGAGCTCGCGCGCCTGGAGTGCTGTGGTGAGACCGGCGATCCCGGAGCCGACGACGACGACGTCGGCGTACGTCGTCCAGCCCGGTGGTGGGGCGGACAGGCGCTCGGGGAGGGTCATCACGCGAATCTATCGGCTCGGCCGCACCCGCAGCTCACTGTGGTGTGCCGCGGACGCCGGCGTCCCAGGCAGTCGCGGCTCCGGCGCCGTCCAGACGGAGGCAGCGCAGTCCCGCGAACTTCCGGGTCCGACCCGCGCCGTCGAGCCACGCCCGCAGGGCGGCATCCTCCTCCAGAGCACACATGAGGGCTACATCGAGGTGGTCCAGCGCGGCCACGATGGCCTCGGAGGGTGGCAGCGGCGCGTTCCCGGCGACGAACTCTGTCTGGTAGAGCAGCTGCCGGGCGTCCTGATCGCCCGGCTTCGCCTCCGGGCCGGGCAGGTAGAACCCGCGGGGAACCAGCGGGAAGTGCTCGGTCGTGTGGATCGGGAGCACTTCCATGTGGACGGGTGGGAGCAGCCACGGCCCGGGGCCGACCTCGGCACGGTCCAGGGCACGCACGTCCGCGAGAGCTCTCTGGTCGACCTTCCAGGTCGGTCGATCGGTCAGCCGCGCCCCCACGTCGTCGGACCACAGCGGAGTGCCACTGGTCATGACGATCGTGCCGACGGCAACCGCGACCACGACGGGGGCGAGGCGAATCGCCCTGGTCCGCGCAGGCCACCTGACGGTGACCAACAACCCCACCAGGACCCAGGTCGGCACGCCCAGCAGCATCCGCCACAGCACCGGTCCCGCACCGGTCAGGGCGTTCGCGAGCTCGAACACGCCCGGGACGAGCGCGAGGAGGGCGGCCAGGGACGCGAACGCCACCAGTGCCCGTGCACGCCCACGCACCAGGAACGGTCCGACCACCACGGCGACGAGGCTCAACCCGACCATGGCCGGCGCGATCCCGGTCATGTAGCCGAAAGCCACGTCGATCGGCAGCGGCTCCGGCGCCGCTCCGGCGACAGGCACCGGGCTGGCCGCGACGACGGCCCCGGCGATCACCGGGGCCGCTGCCAGCAGCATGGCGCCGGCGAGCAGCAGCCTGTCCCGGAGCACGATCGCGGCGACGACGGCGGGAGCGGCGATCATCGGCACCTGGAGCGTGGCTGTCGACGCCAGCCCGACGAAGCAGACCCCGGCCGCAGCGAGGAGGAGCAGGTGCCGGCGGGTTCGCTGCTGAAGGAGCTCGGTCACGTAGGCCCAGATCAGCGGTGTGAGCATGATGAACGCCAGTGCCTTGCCCTGCCAGAGCCGCCCGAGCGAGTAGGACCCGACGGTGCTCTCGGCGCTCATCAGCAGGAAGCTGACGGCGACGAGGAACACGAGCAGGGGCGCACGCGAGGCCCACGCGCGACAGAGCCGCCAGGTGGCCCAGGTCATGGCGAACGCCAGCACGGGCAGGACCACCAGATAGATCAGCGAGCCCGCACTGATGCCGACCAGGTGCGCCAGACCTCCCCACAGGGACTCCACCGACGACAGCGGAAGTCCTCCGGCGTAGGCGGACGGCAGCTCCTCCGGACCGTAGAGGGTGTCGCGGAGGGAAGGCACGCCGTGCTCGGCCACCCACAAGGACCGGTTGACGAAGAAGGTGTCGTCGGCGTCCGGCTTCAGCAGGAAGGAGGCGAGACCGGAGACGGCCAGTCCCACGGCGACGGCGACCAGATCGGACCACCACGACACTCGGCCTGAGATGACTGCCGGCCGGGTGGCGCCCCTACGCCACGACCGTGCGAGCAGCACCACGATCACCGCGATGGATCCCAGGACCACTCCGGGGAGACCGATCCTGGACCGCAACCCGAGCAGGACGATGACCGCCAAGACCGCGACCGTGACCTCGACGACGCCGATGGCGCCCTTCGCGGGCTCATCGGGCATCGCGGCGGAGGAAGGGCGAGGCTCGCGTCGTAGCGCTGTGACGGCACCCCCCAGAACCGCTGCGACAGCGAGGACCGCCCACACGGCCGCTGCGGTCCAGACCTGCCAGCGCGCCCAGAGGGCGACTTCGTAGAACAGCGTCCAGGCGGCGAAGGAGAGGACGGCTCCGTCCACCCCGCCGTCGACGGCGACGCCGAGCCGGGACCGAGGATGCGTGGTCTCCCGAGAAACGTCCAGCATCCGCGCTTGCTCCCCTGATCGTCTGGTCGCGCTGGGCAGGGGGAACGGTACCGGACCGCGGCGAGGACCTAGATGACACCGTCGCCGCGGATGAGTCCACTTCCCACCAGGGCCTCAGCCGCGTCGGAACCGGTGTGGACGATGCGATTCGCGGCGTCGACGAACACCACGTGCGGCCTGTGCTGACGAGCCTCCACGGTCTCCATCTGGCCGTATCCGATCAGGATCACGAGATCACCCGGGTGGACCAGTCGCGCGGCGGCGCCGTTGATGCCGATCACCCCGGACCCACGCTGTCCGGCGATCGTGTAGGTCTCCAGACGGGCACCGTTGGTGATGTCGACGATGTGCACCAGCTCACCGGGCAGCAGGTCTGCCGCGTCGAGCAGGTCCTCATCGACCGTGACCGAGCCGACGTAGTGCAGGTCGGCGTGGGTGACGGTTGCCCGGTGGATCTTGCTGGTCATCATCGTGCGCAGCATCAGGGTCTCCCGAGGTCGAGGGAACGATTGTCGATGAGTCGGGTGGTCCCGACCCGGGCGGCGACGAGCACGCGGGCCGCGCCGACGGCCGGCGCCGGACCCAGATCCGGATCGGTGACCACCAGGTAGTCCGGGTCGAGGCCGGCACGCGCCAGGACCGCGCGCGCGGACTCGAGCGCAGCACCCGGCCCGTCCGGGGCGCTCGCCACCGCCGCGGCCAGCGCACGCGACAAGGCCAGCGCCGAGGAGCGCTCAGGAGGATCGAGGTAGACGTTGCGCGAGGAGAGCGCAAGCCCGTCGGCGTCGCGGACGGTCGGGACACCGACGACGTCGACGCCCAGGCAGAGGTCCGCGGCCATCCGCCTGATCAGGACGAGCTGCTGGTAGTCCTTCTCGCCAAAGACGGCGACGTCGGGTCGCACCAGCCCGAAGAGCTTGGCGACGACCGTCAGGACGCCCCGGAAGTGGGTCGGCCGGGACGCGCCCTCCAGGATCTCGCCGAGGGGCCCGGGCGCCACCGTGACCTGTGGTTCCCCTCCGGGATACACCTCCGCGGCGTCCGGTGCGAACACGACGTCGACCCCGTGGTCGGCGCACAGGGCGAGGTCGGTCTCGAACGTGCGGGGGTAGCGCTCCAGGTCCTCGCCTGCCCCGAACTGCAGCGGGTTCACGAAGATCGAGACGACCACCCGTCCCTCTGGTGGGAGCCTGCGCCGGGCGTCGGCCATCAGGGCACCATGCCCGTCATGGAGGGCGCCCATGGTCGGCACCAGGCACACCGGAGCGCGCCGTGCCGGGTCGCCGAGTGCGTCTAGAAGCTGCCCGCGCGTGCCGGAGACGACCGGCATCGGGGCCCCGGTCACGCCCCTGGTCCAGGGCCGGCCCCGGTCCGGACCGAGTCCACGGCCCGGGAGGCCGGCGCCAACGCGTCGTTGAGCACGCCGACGAGCTTGGCTGCTCGGATCGGGAGCAGCCGACCGTCGACGACGGCCTGGTTGGCGGTGGCGCGAGCCATGGCGACGTAGGACTCCAGCGTCGCCGGCTGGGTGAGGGCGATGTCGGCGAGGTGCGCCCGCACGGTCTCCACGTCACCCCGCACGATCGGACCGGTCAGGGCCGCGCTGCCGTAGGAGAGCGCGTTCTCCAGGGCGGCGGCGAGGAGGGGGCGCAAGGTGGCGGCGGGGTCGACCGCACCGGAGGCTCGCAGGAGGTCCATCGACTGGGTGACCAGCGTGACGAGGTGGTTGGCGCCGTGCGCCAGTCCCGCGTGGTAGAGCGCACGCCGGTCCTCCGGGACCCACGCCACCTGGCCGCCGACGTCGCGGACGAGGCGCTCGGCGAGCTCGTGGGTCTGCGGGGCTCGCGGTGACGCCGTAGACGCACCCTTCGAGGCGAGACAGGTCGATGTCGGTGCCGGTGAACGTCATCGCGGGATGCATCGCCAGCACGTGGGCGCCGAGAGCGGCGGCCGGAGCGAGCACGGACAGGCCGTGCTTGCCGGAGGTGTGCACGACGTACTGACCCTCACGGATCGCCCCGCTCGCGGCCAGCATCGATGCGACGTTGCCCAGCATGTCGTCGGGCACCGTGAGCAGCAGCAGGTCGCAGGCGCGGGACACAGCAGTGGGCTTCGCGACCGGGACACCCGGGAGCAGGGTCTCGATGCGGGTGCGTGTGGCCGGGGACTCGCCCGCCACCGACACGATCTCGTGCCCGGCTTGTCTCAGCGCGGCGGCCAGGACTGCGCCGACACGGCCTGCGCCGACAACCCCGATACGGGTCATGTTCATCGCCTTTCGTTCCAGTCCCTCTCGGGTACCGGACGGTGTGCAGATGCACCATCGAGACTAGGCCCAAAGTTTCTCCGGCGGTAACCCGGCGAGTGGTGTCGTGGGTCACAACACCTCGGTGAAGGGACCGTCCGTACCCTGGGACACGTGTCCAGCCCCACGTCTCTCGGCATGCCGCCGGTGCCGCCGCCCACGTCGGACCCGTCGTGGAAGGCCGCCTGGGATGACGCGTTGTACGGCGCCGGAGGCTTCTTCCGGCGCGAGTCGCCCGCGGCCCACTTCCGGACCTCCGTGCACGCCTCTCCCCTGTTCGCGCAGGCGCTGGTCCGACTCGTGCGGGCGTCCGGCCTGGACACGCTCGTCGACATCGGGGCCGGTCGCGGCGAGCTCCTCCGCGCCGCCCACGCCCTCGACCCCGACCTCGAGCTTCTCGCCGTGGAGGTGGCCTCACGCCCCGCCGACCTGCCACAGTCGATCGGCTGGACGACGGCGCTTCCGGAGTCCGTCGAAGGCGTCGTCGTGGCCAACGAGTGGCTCGACAACATCCCCTGCCACGTGGTGGAGATGGCCGCGGACGGCATGGCCCGGATGGTGCACGTCGACGCCGCCACCGGCAGGGAGTCGCTCGGACACCGCCTCGACCACTCCGCCGTACCCCCCTCTTTGCGCGCGTGGGTCGATCGCTGGTGGCCCCTCGACCCGACCGAGCCCGGCGCCCGGGCGGAGATCGGGAGCAGCCGGGACGCCGCCTGGGCCGAGGTCGTCAGCCGGGTCTCTCGGGGTCTGGCCGTGGCCATCGACTACGGCCACACCCGCGAGGAGCGACCACCGTTCGGTTCGCTCCGCTCCTACCGCGACGGCAAGGAGGTCGAGGTGCTGCCCGACGGGTCCCGCGACGTGACCGCACCCGTCGCGGTGGACTCCGTCGCCGAACGCGTCGGGGGGTCGATCACCTCCCAGCGGGACGCCCTGACCCGTCTCGAGGTCTCCGGTGTGCGTCCCGACCTCGCCCTGGCCAGGAGCGATCCGGCGGGCTACGTGCGGTCCTTGGCGCGCGCCGGCGAAGCGGCGGAGCTGACCTCCGGAGGCGGGCTCGGGGACTTCTGGTGGGTGGTCTCCGTCGTGGGCGAGATCGACCTGGCGCCCACCGTGCTGGCCTGAGCGAGGTGCCGTCCCCGCATTCCACGGGCCCCGTCGGGCCGGGTTAGCATGTCGCGCCGCACGAGTGAGTCGACGGGGGTTTCCAGGTCATGGGTGATGTCACCTATTCGATCATCGTCCCCGCTTTCAACGAGAGCGAGTCACTCGGAGCGCTGATCGCCGACCTGCACTGGCTGATGGAGCGACTCGACGGTCCGGCCGAGGTCCTCATCGTCGACGACGGCAGCCACGACGGGACACACCAGATCGCTCGGTCGGCCCAGGAACAGGACCCGCGGATCCGGGCGCTGCGGCTCTCGCGCAACTTCGGCCACCAGGTCGCACTGACCGCCGGTGTCGCGCGCTCCCGCGGCGACGCGGTGATCACGATGGACGGCGATCGGCAGCACCCCGTGACGGCCGTCCTCGAGATGGCTGCCAAGTGGCGCGAGGGCTACGACGTCGCCTACGGCGTCATGACCGACCGGCCGAGCGAATCCCGCTTCAAGCAGGCCACCTCCAACGGCTTCTACCGGCTGATCGACCGCCTGACCGACACGCCGATGCCGCGCAACGCCGGGGACTTCCGCCTCATGGACCGGCAGGTCGTCGACGCGCTGCTTCGGATGCCGGAGCGCAACCGCTACATCCGAGGGATGGTCAGCTGGCTCGGGTTCTCCCAGGTCGGCATCCCCTACGTGTGCGGCACGCGCCACGGCGGGGCGAGCTCCTACACCTTCCGCCGGATGGTCAGGTTCGCCGGCGACGCCCTTCTGAGCTTCTCCATCTGGCCGCTGCGCGCCGGCCTCACGCTGGGCTTCGCTGTGTCGGCCATCGCCGTCCTGTTCGGCATGTTGACCATCGCCATGCGGCTCATGTCCCACACGGTCCCCGGCTGGGCGACGATCGTCGTGGTGACGTCGTTCCTCGGCGGCATCCAGCTCGTGGTGCTGGGTGTCGTCGGCGAGTACGTCGGCCGCATCTACGAAGAGGTCAAGGGGCGGCCCACCTACGTCGTGCGCGAGGAGCGCCAACTCCCCCCGGTCATCGCTCCGAGACAGGCGCCCGAGGAGTACGAGAGGGCCGCCGAGGCCGGTGCGGATGAGTAGCGGCCTGAGGAGGACGGCCCGACGACCGTCCATCCCCCGGTGGCTCTCCTCGCCGGCGCTGTGGCTGGCAACCAGTCTGGCAACGCTTGCCTACGCCCTGTGGCCGACGTTCGGCATCCGCTTCGCCGCGGTCGACGACCACGAGATCGTGGACATCATCGGTCGCGGAGAACGTCTCGCCGCATCCCGCGTCCTCGAGACCGTGCTCACCAGCACCGACGAACCTCTCGGGAGGTTCCGCCCCCTCTACTGGGTCGGCCGGGCGCTCGAGTCTGCGACAGCAGGACAGAGCTCGACCTGGTGGTACGTCGACCGATTCCTTCTGGCGGCCATCACGGTGACCGCGATCTACGTGACGATCGTCCGCTTCGTGGTCCCGCCCCTGGCCGCACTGATCGCCCTCCTGCCGATCGTGGGGATCCAGTCAGAGGTGTGGACCCGACTCGGCCCCAACGAGGCCTATGCCATGCCTCTGCTGGTCGTCGGTGTCGCCATCGTCGTGCGCCTGACGAGCAAGGCTGCCTCCCCGGCCAGCCAGTGGTTGGGCTACCTGTTCCTGCTGAGCGCCGGGCTGGCCAAGGAGAACTTCCTCTTCGTCTCCGTCCTCGTGATCGCGTGGTCCGGACTCCACTACGGCCTCCGGCGGTGGAACGTGCGGGACTGGCTCGTGGTCATCGGCGCCGCTGCCATCTCCTTGCTCGACCTGGCGGCGATCGCGATCAAGGTCCGCCACCACGGTGACGTCTACCCCCAGGAGCGTTCCTGGGACACCAGCCGCGCCTGGCTCGACGCCGCGGTCGCCACCATGGACGACGCGCACCGGTTCACGACCGGCGCGGTTGCGGCCACGCTGCTGTGCATCGTCCTCTCCAGCCGGCCCAGCCGAAGGGTGCTCCTCGGGCTTGCCGCGGTCTGCGTCGGGTCGGCGGTGTCGCAGGCCGTCTTCTACGCGGACAAGCCCGAACCCGGCCGCTACTTCTACCCCGTCGTGCTCCTGTCGGTGGTCGTGTGGACACTGACGATGCACCAGCTGCGCCGGCACCCGAACCGCCGTTCAGCCCTGATCGGCAGCGTCGTCGTCGCTCTCGCCCTCGCTGGGCCGTTGTACGACGAGGTCAAGGCCATCCGCGAAGCGGCCTCCTCCAGTGCCACGACCACCGCAGCCTTCCAGGAGAACCTGAGCAACCTCGAGAGGCAGATCTCAGAGGCCGGCGTCGACGTGGTCGTGCTGCACCCGTGGGAGTCCCGGTCCGACACCGAGCCGGTGCTGTCCCTCGCGCGATACCTCACGACACGCGACGACCTCACCGTGATGACCCTCCCCGCTCCCGAGGAGACCCAGGGGGACCGTGCGGACCTCAACGCGCTGCTCCTGCGATGGTCGCGCCGCGGGTTCGACCGCCTCACCGCCTACGACGCGCCGGCGCCGGAATCCTGCGTGTCGATCGTCTTCGGCAGCGCGGTCGCGCACTGCGCCGTCGCCCTCCCGCCGGCTTGATCCCGTGACGTCACCTCAAGGCTGGTGGAGGTCTCGCCTCGTCGGCTACGTGGTCGCCGGGGGCGGGTCGATGCTGCTCGACGTCGTGACGCTCGTTGCGCTGCGGTCGGGACTCGGGGTGCCCCTGGCCGTGGCGACGACGATCGCCTACGGGGTCGGCCTGGTCAGCAACTTCTGTCTCAACCGGTACGTCGTCTTCTCCAGCTCACAGTCGGTGGCGACCAGCGGGGTCCGCTATCTCACCCTCGTGTTGCTCAACTACGTGATGACGGTCCTGATCGTCACGGGTGGTGCGACTGCCGGGATCCCCTACCTGGTCGGCAAGGGCATCGCCGTCGCCCTCACGCTGGTCTGGAACTTCCTGGCCTACCGCCACTGGGTGTTCCCCGACCCAGCAGACGACGAGACGCTCCCTCGACGCTGACGTCGCCGCGGGCGGTGAGGATCAGCCGCGGCGTCGTCGCGCCGCGTGCGCGAGGCGCTGCTCCTCCTCGAAGATCCACCGGGCGTCTGCGGCGGCACGGTGGCGCGCGCGCACCTGGACAGGGCCCGGCGGGCTGTCGAGGTGCACGTCTGCAAGGCCCAGCCGCCGCTGGAGGGGTCCCTGGCTGAGCCGGACCGACTGCACCCGCCCGTGCCGGACCGCGTGGGTGCTGCGGGTGAACCAGCCCGAGCGCGCGACGGCGAGCTCCCCGTCGTGCCCGGCACCCATGAAGCGGCGGCTCACGGGATCGAGCCAGCGTGCGCCTGCCGGCGGCGAGGTGAGGGGGACGGCGGAGATGTCGAGGTCGATGTGGGCGTCGTCGCCACGCAGGAGGTGGGCGGCCAGCGCGAGCACCTCCTCGAGCGCCGCGGCCGGCATGACCGTGGTGGCCGCCGGCCCGCCGTCGGACTCGCTCACTCCCCCCGAGCCCGCCACCGAGACGTCGAGCTTCGCCCAGCCGAACGGCCGCCACATCACGGGCTCGCTGACGACCACTCCCTGGACCCTGGCGAGTGCGATGGTCTGGGTCGAGCGCTCGAAGAGCCCGCGCCGCACCTGGAGACCGGCCCGGGTCTGGCTGACGGTGAAGTCGTAGTAGGCGGAGAGCCTGCGCAACAAGATGATGGCGAAGCCACCGACCACCGGGAGTCCGGGCGCGATCACCACGACGTTGCCCAGGGCGCTCACGATGCCCACGACCGCCACCGTGACGACGAGGACGACCGTCTCGGGCGAGAGCAGAGTGCTCAGGACGAGCCTTCGCAGGTCGAGCCTGGCGATGTCGTGATCTGGCGGGAGCCATGCCGGGGTCTCCTCCTCAGGTGTCCCCGCCGGTTCGTCGGACGCCGTGGCCGCACTGTGCCCGCGCCGGACGGCGTCGCGCCGCTCGAGGAGCACCTGCCTGACCCGATGCGCCTCCGCGAGCGGCAGGAAGGCCAGCCTGCCCTCGGCGTCACCTCCCGCCACATCCATCTTCAGCTCGGCCAGACCCAGGAGGCGGGCCACGAACGGCTGCCGGATGTCCACGCCTTGCAGTCGATCGATCCTGATCCGGCGCGACTGGTGGTAGACCACGCCGGTGTCGATGCGCAGCTCGCGATCGTCGATCCAGTACCGGGTGCGCAACCACGAGAGGAAGCCGTAGACGGCGCCCGCGACCAGTACGGCGAGCATCGCCAGCGCGAACGTGCCGAGCCGCCCGCTCAGCAGGTCGTCCCACGTGGAGACGGCCACCGCGACCACGAGGATGGCGCCACGGACCACCGGCGTCAGCGGGGAGAGCCGGTGGGAGCCCCGCGCCGCGGAGTCCTCGGCTGCCGCCTCGGGCAGCGGCCGCTCCGGAGGCTCCGGCGCGGGCCAGGAGTCGAGCGGCGGCTCCGTCACAGCCCGGCCGCCTGAGCCTCACCGAGCGCCGTGAGTCGGTCGCGGAGCCGGGCGGCCTCGGGGGCCGGCAGGCCGGGGATGTGGGCTGAGGTGCCCGGAGCCGCGGTGTGCATCTGCACCCGCGCCAGCCCGTAGGCGCGATCGATCGGTCCGGCCTGGACGTCGACGTACTGCATCCGCCCGTAGGGCACCACCACGAGCCGACGGAACATCGCACCGCGGGTGACGTAGAGCTCCCCGTCGAGCTCGGCATAGCCCCAGCGCCGGGCGTTCCGACCGATCAACCACCAGACCCAGCCCCCCACACCGGCCAGCACGACGATCCCCAGAGCAGGCACCCACAGGGGCAGGTCGAGGAACACCTCCAGCACCACCACGACGAGGGTGAGGACGACAAGGACGGCGCTCAGGACTGCGCGCCGCAGGTGCGCCAACCGGGGGGAGACAGGTTGCCACGAGGTGCCGGGCGGGGCGAAGAGGTCGTCGTCCGTGCCCGTCATGGCTCAGAGCGTACGTGCAAGGATGACGCGGTGAGCGCACCGCGGGGAGACGGGTCGGCCGGCCACGACCTGCCTGGCCACCTCTTCATCGTCACCTACGGCCGTTCCGGCTCGACGCTGCTCCTGGGCGTCCTCAACTCCATCGACGGATACCTGATCCGCGGCGAGAACGACGGTGCGGCCTACCGGTTGCACCAGTTCCACACCGACACCGTCAATCGCAAGCGTCGGCTGCGCAAGCGATTCGAGATCCCGCTCGACACGACCAACCCGCACTTCGGCCTCGACGACTTCCCGGCGGCGGTCTCCCTGCGGATGCTGCGACGACTCGTCACCACGACGTTGTTGCGACCCGAGCCCGACACCAGGGTGACGGGCTTCAAGGAGATCCGGTGGTACCAGGACGACCTTCCGGCGTATGTCGACTTCCTGCGCGAGCTGTTCCCGGGCGCCCGGTTCGTGATCAACACGCGCGACCACGCGGCGGTTCTCGCGAGCGGCTGGTGGCCCGAGAAGCCGCTCGACGGACGCCTGGAGCGGATGGAGCAGGCGATTCTCGACCTCGCCGACTCCCTCGGTGAGGCGGCCTACCGCGTGCACTTCGACGACTACACTGCCGACCCAACGGCCCTCCGAGGCCTCTATGAGTGGCTCGGGGAGGACTTCGACGAAGCCCGGGTGCGCGCGGTGCTGGGTGTCCGTCATTCTGTCTGAGGAACTGGAAACGTCGGGTCCACACCCTGGACCCCCGCACCGAGGAGACCTGTGAGCACCACCCTGTCGATCACCCTGGTGATCGCGGTCGCCTTCTTGCTGTTGCTGAGCGTGCAGGTCGTGATCCTCCTCTACGTGCGCAGTGCGCTCACCGACGCCGAGCTCGGCGAGCCCGTCGACGAGGAGCCGCAGCCCCATCGCCGCACCGAGACCGCGGGCCTGGTGGGCCGCCTCCGCCGCAGCGGGGTCGAGCAGCACTCGCGCAGCGTGCGAGAGCTGGAGGCGCTGATCGACCTGCGCGCGCTGGTGCCTGCGCGCACGACCATGCCGTCCACCCAGGGGTGGGCTGCCAGCCCCGTGACGATCAGCTCGTTGGTGCGCGAGGTCCTGGAGACCAGCCCCGCCCTCGTCGTCGAGGCGGGCAGCGGCGGGTCCTCGGTGTGGGTCGGCTACTGCCTCGAGCGTCTCGGCCGGGGACGGTGCATCTCGCTCGACCACGACGAGGAGTACGCCGCCAAGACCCGCGCGGACATCGAGCGGCACGGGCTCACGGCGTACGTCGACGTCGTTCACTGCCCTCTCGTGGAGGTCGAGCTCGCCGGCGAGACGTTCCGCTGGTACGACCTGAGCAAGGTCGAGGGTCTCCACGGCATCGAGGTCGTCTTCGTCGACGGTCCTCCCGGCACCACCGGACCGTTGGCGCGCTACCCCGCGCTTCCGGTGCTGCAGCCCTACTGCGCCCCCGGCGCCAGATTCATCCTCGACGACGCCGCGCGGCCCGATGAGCGAGCCATCGTGCACCGCTGGACGCGCGAGCACGGCGCCCGGACGATCGACCGCACCCCGGGTCCGCTGGGTTGCGTGACGGTCCAGGTCGACTGAGAGGGGGCTGGTCCATGAGCGCCCAATGGTTGGCCACTGCAAGGGATTTCGACCCCAACGGGGGTGGATGGCTAGACTTTCGGGCTGTCGTACACCCGTCAGTCCCGACTAGGCACACGGGCGGTTCACCCGCCGGGTACTCAGATGGTTGCTGGTAGTCAGCCCCGGCCAGGTCCCGAGGGGCCGTCGGCGGTTCGGACGTCCGCGCGCCGGCTCGCCGATCGGTTCCTGGCCAGGCGCAACCCCGAGGCACCCGACGACGCCGCTCCCGACTCGGGCGACCCGCGACCCACGCGCATCGACCGTCTGCTCGAGTCGGGCCTCTTCGACGTCGAGTTCTACACCGCCACGGCCGGCAGGGAGTTCGAGTCCGAGCGGCACGCGGCGCGCCACTGCATCAACGTCGGCATGCCCCAGGGGCACTCGCCCAACCCGCTGCTCGACATCTACTCCGTGCCACGCACGGTGCGCACCGCCTGGCGGCGGGGCCAGATCGGCAAGGTCGTCGACCACCTCGAGTCCGAGGGGGGCTGGGGCGCCTCCTCCGGACCCCTCTTCTACCCCCCGGCCCTCACCCACCCCCTCATCGGGCAACATCACGGCGGCTCGGCGATCGCGCAGTTCCTGACTCGCGCGGACGCGGACACCCTGTTGCCCGTTCCTCCCGGCTACTGGGGCCCCGCGCCCACCTTGGCGCAGACGCGGGCGACGCTCATCGCCCATGCGCGCGCAGCCTCCGGCTCCCTGCACGACGACGACATGCCACGAGCCGCCGGCCACGACGCGGCGATCGCGACCCTCGGCGCGGAGCTGGAGGGGCATCACCTCGCCCCTTCGGTCTCGCCACGGGTCTCGCTCGTGTGCGGGCCGCCCTCCTCCCCCCGTGAGTTCATCGAGATGATCGACCGACTCCGGGGGCAGACCATGACCAGCTGGGAGCTGCTCATCCCCTCCGGGGACTGGGACCCCGAGCTGAACCGCGTGGTCGACGTCGCCTCGACGCGGGACCCGCGCATCAGGGTCGTCGAGAGCTGCCCCGGTGCCGACAGCGAGGGCGCCTGCGCATCGCTGTGGACGGCACTGGGCGAGTTCGTCGGCTTCGTGACCCCGGGCACGGCCTGGGACGGCGACTACCTGCGTGCCATGTCCTCGGCTCTCCACGCGCGTGGGCTGCTGGCCGCCCAGGGCTGGCTGGTCAAACGGGACGACGAGGACGGCAACGAGGTGCTGCACTCCTTCGGCGAGGCGCACGATGTGCTGGTGCACTCGCGCGAGGTCAGCCTCGGCGCGGCCATGGTCCGCCGCGACGCCCTCGTCGGCGACCACCTGCACCACGTGTGCCAGGCCACGCGCACGGAGGCGGCGGGGCTGCAGTTCCTGCTGGAGGTCTCCCATGACACCCGGTGGCCGCTGCTCCCCCTGGTGGCCGGGCACGTCGTCGACACGCTCGTCGGAACCGCACCACCGGCGGGTGCGCGCGCGGCAGCCGACGTGGTCCAGGAGCATCTGCTGGCCTGCCAGGGCAGCCGTCGACGACCCCGAGAGCGGGTGCCAGGACGCATCTCCATCGTGGTGCCGACCTCCGACGAGTTCAGGATGACGATCGCGGCGGTGTCCGCCACCCTCCGCACCACGAGCACCGACGACATCGAGGTGGTGATCGTCGACAACGGCTCCAAGGCGGAGGTGGGCGCTCGCCTCGTGGCGGCGTTCCTCACCGAGCCTCGGGTGCGCTACCACCGCGTCGCCCGCAACGTGAACTTCGCCCTGGGCTGCAACATCGGGTTCGCCGAGTCGAGCGGCGAGTTCGTGGTGTTCCTCAACAACGACACCATCCCGCGCGGCGACTGGCTGGGGGCGATGCTTCCGGGCCTGGAGGACCCGTCGGTCCGTGGGGTCCAGCCCCTGCTGCTCTATCCCGATGACAGCATCCAGAGCGCCGGCCTCTACTTCCCGGCGAAGGACACCCTCCCGTGCCACTTCCTGGTGGGTCACCCGCCCGAGGACGCACACCGCGCCGGGGAGCGCCGGTTCTACGCCGCGTCCGGGGCAGCCCTGCTGCTGCGTGCGGCCGAGTTCGAGGCCCTGGGAGGCTTCGACGTCGAGTTCGTCAACGGGATGGAGGACGTCGACCTCTGCCTGCGCGCGAGGGAGCTCTTCGGAGGTGCCTTCGCGGTGGTGCCGGAGGCGCGGGTCACCCATCTCGAGGGCAAGACGCCCGTGCGCCCCGAGGTCGTCCTCGCGAACCGCGCGTCCTTCATGCGGCGGTGGCGATCGCGGCTCCCCGTTCCCGACACCGACCGGTTGAGCGACATCGGCTTCCGGCTCGCGCACATCGGCGCCGACGACGTCGCCATCCCGGTGCCGCGTCCGGTGCTCACCCGCGAGGTCGGAGGGAGCCTGGTCGGCTCTCCGCAGCGGTTGAGGTGGGGGATCAAGCTGCCCTCGATCCCAGGCCCCTCCGGAGACCACTGGGGCGACACGCATCTGGCTCGCTCCCTCGCGGCCGCGCTGCGCGAGCTCGACCAGGACGTCGTCACCTACCGCCGCGGCACCCACCAGTCCAACGCGTCGTACCTCGACGACGTGGTGCTCGGCATCCGCGGGCTCGAGAGGATCCACCCCCAGGCCGGCAAGATCAACGTGCTCTGGGTGATCAGTCACCCCGATGACGTCACCGTCGACGAGCTGCACTCCTTCGACCTGGTGTTCGCAGCCTCCGAGTCGTGGAGCCGGCAGATGACCGCGCGCTCCGGACGGCGAGTGCAGGTGCTTCGGCAAGCGGTCGACGCTCGTCAGCTGCCCTCTGCCGACGCGCCGACCGGCGACGGCTCGCGGCCCGTGTTCGTCGGCGGCAAGTACGGCGACCGGCGGCGTCAGGTCGTCTTCGACGCCATGCAGGCCGGCATCGACTTCGAGGTGCACGGTCCGGGATGGGAGGGGCTGATCCCGGCACCCGTCCTGCGCAGCAGCTACGTGCCCAACCACGAGGTCACTGCGGTCTACAGGTCGCGCGGTCTCGTCCTCGCCGACCACTGGGACGACATGGCACGTGAAGGCTTCATCGCCAACCGGATCTTCGACGCGGTCGGCGCGGGTGCGAGGGTGATCAGCGACGACGTGCCCGGCATCGAGGACGCCTTCGACGGCGCCGTGCAGGTGTACCGCTCGGTGGACGAGCTGGCGTTCCTGTGCAGCGACGAGGGGCGCAAGCGCTTCCCGGACGCCGAGACGCTGACGGCGATCGCCCGGCGGATCCGCGAGGAGGAGTCGTTCCTCTCCCGCGCCCGGGTGCTGGTGGATGCGGCCCGCCGCGCCCTCTGAACGGTTCTGCCTTCGCCGGCCCGGGACGGGACGTGTCCTAGGGTACGAGGATGCGCGGAATCATCCTGGCCGGCGGGACCGGATCACGACTGCACCCGATCACGCTCGGTGTCAGCAAGCAGCTGATCCCGGTGTACGACAAGCCGATGATCTACTACCCGCTCTCGACGCTGATGCTGGCCGGGATCAGGGACGTGCTGGTGATCACCACCCCCGAGGACGCCAGTGCCTTCCATCGACTGCTGGGGGACGGGTCCAAGCTCGGCATCTCCTTGACCTACGCCGTCCAGGACGCGCCCAACGGGCTCGCCGAGGCGTTCATCATCGGTGAGGAGCACATCGGCGACGACGCCGTGGGGCTGATCCTCGGCGACAACCTGTTCTACGGGCCAGGACTCGGCACGCACCTGCAGGACATGGCGGAGCCCGAGGGAGCCACCATCTTCGGCTACCGGGTCGCCGATCCGACCGCCTACGGCGTCGTCGAGTTCGACGCCTCCGGTCGCGCCATCTCCTTGGAGGAGAAGCCCCAGAAGCCCAAGAGCAGCTATGCCGTGCCCGGTCTGTACTTCTACGGCAACGACGTCGTGAAGCTCGCCCACTCCCTGCGCCCCTCTGCGCGCGGTGAGCTGGAGATCACCGACCTGAACCGGATCTACCTCGAGCAGTCCCGCCTGACCGTCGAGATCCTGCAGCGTGGGACGGCCTGGCTCGACACAGGCACCGTGGACGACCTCAACGAGGCATCCAACTTCGTGCGAACCATCGAGTCTCGACAAGGGCTGCGGATCGGGGTGCCCGAGGAGGCGGCCTGGCGGATGGGCTGGCTCAGCGACGACCAGCTCGCCGAGTGCGCCGCACCCCTGACCAAGAGCGGCTACGGCACCTACCTGCTCAGCCTGCTGCAGCGCTAGGACCGCGGAGCAGTCCTCTCCACGACTCCAACGACTCCGGAGTCATCGTGCGATCGCGACGGACCAGGTCGCGCGCCGAGCGCCCCTGCGAGAGCGCGTGGGCGACCGCGTCGACCCACTGGTCAGGGGTGGCGGCCGTCGCGGCCAGGCCCCCGGAGCCACCGAGCCGGTAGGGCCCCACCGGTGAGGCGACGACCGGGAGGCCGAGAGCGGCGTACTCCAACAGCTTGAGGTCGCTCTTGGCGTGGTTGAAGCGCTCGTCCACGAGCGGGGCCAGCCCGACTGACCACCGTGCCTGGTTGCGACGCAGCCAGGCCACGAAGCCTGGGTAGTGGGTCTTGAGCGGGAGCAGCCGTCGCGTGCCCGGCGGCAGGTCCGACGCGGTGATCCCGACGACCTCGATGACCACGGGTCTCGCCAACCGCGCGGTCAGGCGCTCCGGCAGCCCGTCGAGCAGGCAGAGGTCGTCGGCGTGGGTGCTGCTCCCCATGTAGAGAAGCCTGAGCTCCGCGTCCTCCCCGACCTCCAGGTCCGGGGCAGCGGGATCAGCATCGAACCAGAGCAGAGGATCGAGCTCGTTGGGCACCACTGACACCCGCCCGGGCCGAAGTGGTCCGACGAGATCTGCGAGGTGCCCGGTGCTGACGATCACCTGGTCGGCCCTGCGCAGGATCCCGGCCAGCGCGTCGAGCTGGTCCAGCGCGTACCCCTGGTCCCCCAACCGAGCACGCGCCTCGTCGGTGACGAGATCGTCGTCGAGGTCGACCACGACACGAGTGCCCTCGTCGGTTGCACGCGCGACCAGCGCATCCACGCAGGTCGAGGGCACGGCGTCCCGCACCACCAGCAGGGTGTCGGGACGGGCGGACTCCCTCGCTGCATAGTCCTCCGCCGACACCCGGGTGAAGTCGAGACCGGACCCCGTGCTGTTGCGTGCCCTCCGGTGCACCCGGATCGCCGCGGACGGCGGGGTTCGCCGCAGCCCGCCCTTGTCCACGATCGTGACCCGGTACGTCGAAGGCGCGGATGGTCGGCGCCTGAGCAACCCCTGCCGTCCCATTCGCGTCGTCCTTCCTCGGTGCGACCGCCTCATGCTAGGTCGTCCCCGCTGGCCCGAGGAGCACCACCCGGCCCGCCTGCTTGCTTGGCCTACACTCGCGGCCATGCGCGTATCGGTGATCGGCTGCGGCTATCTCGGCGTGACCCACGCCGCGGGGATGGCCGAGCTCGGCTACGACGTGATCGGTCTCGAGATCGACGCTGCCAGGGTGGCCGAGCTGTCGGCAGGCCGGGTGCCGTTCTACGAGCCGGGTCTCGAGGAGCTGCTCGCGCGGCACGTGCGCGAGGGCAACCTGCGGTTCACCACGTCGTACGAAGAGGCAGGCGCCTTCGCCGGCGTGCACTTCCTGTGTGTGGGCACTCCCCAGCAGGCGAACGGCCTCGGCGCCGACCTGAGCCAGGTCGAGGCCGCGGTCGCCTCGCTGGCGCCCCACGTCGTCGGCGACGCCCTCGTCGTCGGGAAGTCCACCGTGCCGGTCGGCACCGCCCAGCGCCTGGCCCCCCTCCTCGCCCAGGGTGCTCCGGTGGGCACGACGCCACGACTGGCGTGGAACCCCGAGTTCCTGCGCGAAGGCTTCGCCGTCAAGGACACCCTCGCGCCCGATCGGCTCGTCTTCGGCGTGAGCGAGCCGACGGCCGAGGCGACCCTCCGCGAGGTCTACGCCAAGACGCTCGCCGACGGGACGCCGTGTGTCGTCACCGACCTGGCCACCTCGGAGCTGGTCAAGGTGTCGGCCAATGCCTTCTTGGCCACCAAGATCTCCTTCATCAACGCGATCGCCGAGATCTGCGAGGTGGCCGGCGCCGACGTGAAGGACCTGGCCGATGCACTCGGCCACGACGCCCGGATCGGCCGCAAGTTCCTCAATGCCGGCATCGGGTTCGGAGGCGGCTGCCTGCCCAAGGACGTCAGGGCGTTCCAGCACCGCGCCGGCGAGCTCGGCGTCGACCACCTCACCAGCCTGTTGCGCGAGGTCGACGCGATCAACATGCATCGGCGCGACCGGGTCGTGGAGATGGCGCGGGACATGCTCGGTGACCTGGGTCAGGCGCGAGTTGCCGTGCTGGGAGCCGCGTTCAAGCCCGACAGCGACGATGTCCGTGACTCGCCCGCCCTCTATGTCGCCGGGCAGCTGCACCTCGCGGGCGCCCAGGTGACGGTCTACGACCCGAAGGCCAACCACAACGCGCGTGGCCGGTTCCCGACCCTCGACTACGTCGACTCCACCGCGGCTGCCTGCGACCAGGCCGACCTGGTGCTCCACCTGACGGAGTGGCCGGAGTTCCGCTCGCTCGCTCCGGCCGACCTCGAGGACGTCGTCCGCCGGCGCCAGATCATCGACGGTCGCAACCTCCTCGACGCCGAGCCCTGGCGCGCTGCTGGTTGGACCTTCCGGAGCATGGGCCGGCGTTGAGTCGGCAGCACGGCCGTGCCCTCGCGGACCTCCTCGTCGACGGCCGGCGCGTGGTGGTGCTGCACGACCCGTTCCTCACCGAGGAGGAGGTCAGCGGGCTCGACCTCCCCGCGTCCCTCACCGTGTGCGACCTCTCCCGAGCCCAGCCGGATCCGGGCGAGGTCGACGGGGTGCTGCTGGCCGTCGCAGACCTCACCGGGCTTCGCCGCTGCGTCACTGCCGTGAGCGCAGACCTGACGGCAGCGACCATCGGCACCATCGTGGTGCGGGGTGGCCCGACCCCACCCGTCCTCCTCCCGCACCCCTCGTGGCCGCCACTGAGCAGCCTGGACGTGCAGGTGGGTGAGCCCACCATCTCGATCGCGTGCTTCGCGGCGCCCGCACCGGCGCGACGCGTGCTCGCGGCGCTCGCTCGGTCAGTCGCACCTGGCGCGACCACCACGGCCGGGTGGCCCAGCACCGGAGCCCCACTGTCGGAGCCCCATCGTTGGCCGGTGGTCGACCTGGGCACCCGCGTCGGCGAGGCTGCCCACGTCCAGGACGTGACAGTGGACTTTCCTCCGGCACTGGTGGTCTCGAAGGACCCGTGGACTCTGGACCGGGTCGAGCACCCCGTCACCGGAAGGGCGCCGGTGACGGTCGCGGTCGGCGAGGAGCCGGTCTGGGACGAGCCTCCTGCTGACCTCGCGGACGCGCTCCGCCTGGCTGGACCGACCTCGCTGGGCCCGCTCGACGAGAGGCTGCTCAATCCGATCGGGTTCAAGCGGCAGCACCGCAGGCCGGTGGCCCGGCTGGTCCCCCACGAGCACGCCGACCTGCTGGGTCTCCGCACCGCGGACGGGGTCACCGGCCTCGACGCGCGACATGGCCCGTCACCGGGCGACATCGAGGGACTGCGCCGCCTCGCCGGGATCCACCTCGGCTGGGAGGGCGCCCGCGGACCACACGCCTACGCACGCTACGTGGCGGGCCTGGCCATGGCCGGAGTCCCCCTGACGAGCCACCAGACGCCGGAGTGGGCGGCGAGTCTTCTGCATCCGGCGCTCATCACGGCGCTCGACAGCGCCCCACCGCATCTCGACGACATCGTCGAGCGTGAGGCCTACAGCATCCGGCTCCGACGCGCGGCCCTGGACCATCACGGCCAGGTCGGCTGGCGGCGCGATGCCGGCACCGTGCACGGGCTGCAGACGACGCCCGCCCCGCGTGTCTCGGTGCTGCTGCCGACGCGACGACCCGAGCAGGTCACGTTCGCGCTGCGCCAGGTCTCCCGGCAGCGTGGAGTCGATCTCGAGCTGGTGCTCGTCACGCACGGCTTCGCAGCCGATCCGGCCGTCCTCGAGGAGTTCCGCCGCTCGACCGACGTACCCCTGAGCGCCATCGAGGCCCCGGCAGACCTGATGTTCGGCGCGGTGCTCAACCTGGCGGCCCGGGCGGCGTCGGGTGACCTGCTCCTCAAGATGGACGACGACGACTGGTACGGCCGAGACTTCCTGGCCGACCTGCTGCTGGCTCGGCGCTACAGCGGGGCCGACGTGGTCGGCACCCCGCCCGAGTTCACGTTCGTGGAGCCGCTCTGGCTGACCGTGCGGCGCCAGGACGCCACCGAGGCCTTCCGACCCGTCGTGGCGGGCGGCACCATGCTCATCGACCGAAGCGCCTTCGTCGCGCTCGGAGGATTCCGGGAGACCCGGAAGTTCGTGGACGCCGGCCTGCTCGCGGCCGTGATCGACGCAGGTGGGACCGTCTACCGCAGCCACGGCCACGGCTACGTCCTTCGCCGTGGCACCCAAGGGCACACCTGGGACCCGGGCCTGGGCTACTTCGTGGGACGCAAGCTGTCCTGGCAGCAGTGGCGCGGCTTCCGGCCGAGCCCGTTGCTCGAGGCGGATGAGCTGCGACGTGCCGCAACGGGCCGCGAACGACGACGAGGGAGGGAGTCAGGCATGACCAGTGTCTCGACAGGCCGGCAGGAGCAGCCTCGGGTGCGCGGGAACGACTGGCCGGGCCTGTCGCCCGCGACGTTGGGCGAGTGGGCACCGACCCTCTCGGTGAGCATCGTGATCCCGGCGTACGGCGCAGCCCGGACGCTGCCCTACACCCTTGCCGCACTCGCCCTCCAGAGCTATCCCGACGATCTCCTCGAGGTGGTGGTCGTCGACGACGGCACGGAGCCGCCCCTGGAGCTGCCGGAGCGCCGCCCCACCAACACCCGGATCGTGCGCACGACCGAGTCGTGGGGACGCGCGCACGCCTGCCACACGGGCGCGCTCGCCTCGAGCGGTCGGATCATCCACTGGCTGGACGCCGACATGCTCCCGCACCGTGACGAGGTCGAGGCACAGCTGCGCTGGCACCACCTCGTCGACCACGCGGTGGTGATGGGACACAAGCTGTTCGTCGACGTCTCCGACGAAGCGGGGGGCCTGCCCGACCTCGAGGACACCCTGGACGCCGTGGCCGCGGGACGCGCGACAGGCCTGTTCGCCGATCGTTGGACCTCCGGCCACGAGTGGGTCGAGGAGCACATCGGCAAGACCCAGGGACTGACCCACAACCCGACCCGGAGCTACCTCGTGCACACGGGGGCGAGCGCCTCGGTGCCGCGCGACCTCTACGACGAGTCGGGTGGGATGGCCGCCGACCTCAAGCTCGGCGAGGACGTCGAGCTCGGCTACCGGCTGGCCCAGCAGGGGGCGCTCTTCGTGCCTGACGACCATGCCCGGTCCTGGCACCTCGGGCGCACCACGCTGATGCAGCAGCAGGACGAGGTGAACCGCTACAACAGGCCCTTCGTCACCGACCGGGTGCCTGACCTACGTCATTGGCGCACCAAGGGCAGGAGCTACACGGTGCCCTGGATCCGTGCGGTCGTCGACGTGCGCGGCGCGCGGCTCGAGGCCGTCAAGCACTCGGTCGACGCCCTGCTCACCGGGTCCGCCCACGATGTCGAGGTGGTCCTCCTGGGGGCGTGGGGCGGACTGGGTGACGAGCGCCGCTCCCCGCTGGGCGATCCTGACCGGGAGCTGCGGCTGGTGCAGGCCGAGTATGCCGGTGAGGGCCGGGTCAGCTTCGCCGAGTCGACCGCGGCGACGGCCTTCCCGGCGCCGTACCGGCTGCTGCTTCCCGCGGGATGGGCACCGGAGCGGGACGCGGTGGCCCGGCTGGCGCGCGAGATGTCCAAGCTCGACCGGGGACTGGTGTCCGTCCTGCTCGGCGACGGCCAGGTCGCCCGCCTCGAACGCACCTCGGCGTTCGCCCGCGCGCGGCGACTGCTCGTACCAGGCGAGGTCGTCGACGACGCCGTCGACGACGTCTCGGGCACCTGGTGGTTCGACGGCCGCGAGGAGGGCTTCACCTGGGTGGAGGATGCGGGCGACGACAGCCGGGCCGGCGAGGGCCCGAGCAGTCCCAGCGGTCCCAGGCCGAGCAGACGCGGCAGCGCGAGCCGCGAGGACATCGCGGGTGCGGATGAGGAGGGCACAGAGGAGCCGGCGGCGGATTCCTTGAGCGACAAGGCCCGCCGGGCGCTCAGGCGCCGTACCCGCTGAGCATGCGAGGATGAGCGACGTGGCAGCGGACCCTTCGACGGGCTCAGGACGACGCGGGCGCGAGCAGGTCGTCGTCGGGGTCGGGGACGGCGCTGCCGGGTTCGCCGGCCACGACCGCGGCGGCAGCACGCCGGGCGGGCTGGCCACGCAGGACATGGTGCTCAACATCGGCCCGCAGCACCCCGCCACCCACGGTGTCCTCCGGCTCAAGATCACCCTCGACGGCGAGCGGATCGTCGACTGCGACCCGATCGTGGGCTACATGCACCGCGGCGTGGAGAAGCTCTTCGAGGTCCGCGACTACCGGCAGATCATCGTCCTGGCCAACCGACACGACTGGCTCTCGGCGTTCTCCAGCGAGCTCGGCGTCGTGCTCGCGGTCGAGCGGATGCTGGGCATGGAGGTGCCGCAGCGAGCCGTGTGGCTCCGCACGATGCTCGCCGAGCTCAACCGGGTGCTCAACCACCTGATGTTCCTGGGCTCCTACCCCATCGAGCTCGGGGCGATCACGCCGATCTTCTACGCCTTCCGCGAGCGCGAGACGCTCCAGGCGGTGATGGAGGAGATCTCCGGCGGCCGGATGCACTACATGTTCAACCGCGTCGGTGGCCTCAAGGAGGACATCCCGGCCGGCTGGCTGGACCGCGTCGAGGACGCAGCCACGGCCGTGCGCACGCGGATGCCCCAGCTGGAGGACCTGATCTTCGGCAACGACATCTTCCGGGCCCGGACCAGGGGCGTCGGCGTGCTCTCGCCGGAGCTCATCGACGCCTACGGTGTGAGCGGCCCGATCGCCCGCGCGTCGGGGGTGGACTTCGACCTGCGACGCGACGAGCCCTACCTCGCCTACCCCGAGCTCGTCGCCGACGGCGTGATGCAGGTCGTCACCCAGGAGGAGGGCGACTGCTACGCACGGTTCGGGATGCTGCTCGACCAGGTGCAGGTCTCCCTCGACCTCGTGGAGGCGTGCGTGGACCGGCTGCGTTCCCTGGACCGCGGACCGGTGAACGTCCGGCTGCCCAAGATCCTCAAGGCCCCCGAGGGCGCGACCTACGCCTGGACCGAGAACCCGCTGGGCGTCAACGGCTACTACCTCGTCTCCCGGGGCGAGAAGACGCCGTGGCGGATGAAGCTGCGCAGCGCCTCGTTCAACAACATCGCGGTCCTTCCCGAGGTGCTCAACGGGTGCGTCGTCGCCGACATGGTGGCCATCCTCGGCTCGATGTTCTTCGTCGTCGGCGACATCGACAAGTGACGGCCCCGCACGCCGAGCTTGCTCGGGTGCGGACGAGGCCGTCAGGTTGAGGAGCGGGGCTCCCGCCGAGCCTGCGAGGTGAGCAGCGCGTCTCGCGGCCGAGCCTCGCGAGGACGCGAACGGGGCGGGAGGTTGAGGAGCCGGACTGCGACCGAGCCCGCGAGGGCGCAGCCCAGGCGTCTCGAAACCCCTGCCTGCCCCGAACCGCACGTATCAATCGCCCGGAGGCACGTCTCAACTCCCCGGAGGCACGTCTGAACATGGCTGGGGGCCGAGCCTGCGAGGGGGAGCACCGCGTCTCGAAACCACCCCGGCCCCCGGTATCGTGCAGCCCATGTCCCCTGAGCCCGACCACGCCGCCACGGCGGGTGCCCGCAAGCTCGTGATCGTGACCGGGTCGGGCCGCAGCGGGACCAGCACGGTGACCGGCAGCCTGAAGATGCTCGGCTGCTACATCCCGCAACCGGAGATCCCCGCGAACGAAGCCAACCCCCGCGGCTACTTCGAGCCCACCTGGACCGTCGAGTTCCAGAAGCGGGTCCTCGCCGACGCCGGCGTGCGCACCCTCGACGCGCGCCCCGAGGCCTACGAGCTGATGCAGCCGACGTGTGCCAAGGCGTCGTTCCAGGACGAGCTCAGCGCCTGGTTCGCCACCCAGCTCGAGGGCCAGCAGATCGTGGTGAAGGACCCGCGCTCGTTCTGGCTGCGCAACCTGTGGGTCCCCACCGTCGCCGGCCTCGGCGTCGACACCGTCTTCTTGACCATGCTGCGCCACCCGGCCGAGGTGGTGGGCTCGCGCGACATGCACTACCTGAAGAACGCCGACGACGACCGTCGGCTGGCGCGCGAGACCGGCAACCTCGGTGGCTGGGTCAACGTGGCCCTGACGAACGAGCGGGTCGGGCGCGAGAGCCCCAGGACCTTCGTGCACTACACCGACATGATCAGTGACTGGCGTTCCGCGATGCGCGAGGTCGGGGACAAGCTCGGGCTGTCGTACGACGCCGACCTCAGCGGTGACGCGCACCACCCGATCGACGACTTCATCGACTCCAGCCTCCACCGCTCCCAGGTGGGCTTCGACGACCTCGACGTGCCCGCTCAGCTCGTCGAGATCGCTGCCACGGTGTGGGAGAACCTCGACGCCCTGGCTCGGGACCCCTACGACGAGGCCGCCATGAAGAGCAACGACGAGATGCGCGAGGCCTACGGCCAGCTGCACACCTACTCCGTCGCCCTCAGCCAGGACCACACCAACTACTCCGTCGACGTGGCTCGGGCGCAGGCCCGCCGCCGCGTCACCCGGGAGCTCCAGCAGCAGGCCCCGGCGGCCGTGTCCTCGCTGCCACGGCGCGTCGTGCGCAAGGTCCGGTCGCTGGCCCACCGGAGAGCATCACGATGACCGACCCGCAGGTCCCCAGTGTCACCGGGACGGTGCGCCAGCGGCTCGCCCTGCGCACCCGGGCCCGCGCCGCCCGTGAGGCGGTCACGTCCGCTCGCTACGCGCGCTGGCGCGAGCGGCCCGTGGCGCCGCGGACGGTGATGTACGAGTCCTTCTCCGGCAACGGGATGCTCGACAACCCCGAGGCCATCTTCCGGCACCTGCTGACCCAGCCGGACATGAGCGACCTGCAGCACATCTGGGTCCTCGACGACCCGGCGAAGCATCCCGAGGTGCTCGAGGAGTTCGCCGACAACCCGCAGGTGAGCTTCGTCAAGATCCTCTCCGACGGCTACTTCAAGGCCCTGGCGACGTCGCAGTACCTCGTCAACAACGCGACCTTCCCCCAGCAGCTGGCCAAGCGCCCCGAGCAGACCTACCTCAACACCTGGCACGGGATCCCCCTCAAGCACATGGGATTCGACCTGCCCGGTGGCGGCGCGCTCTCGCGCAACGTCATCCGCAACTTCCTGCAGACCGACTTCGCGATCAGCGCCTGCGGGTTCATGACCGAGACGATGTACCGGCGCGCCTACCGACTCCAGGGGATCTTCCGCGGAGCCGTGATCGAGGAGGGGCACCCGCGCACCGACCGTCAGGTCGAGGCGGTCAAGGATCCCACTGCCGTGATGGAGCTGCTCGAGGAGCGCGGCTGCCGGATCGACGGCCGTCACGTCGTGCTCTTCGCGCCGACCTGGCGCGGTGACTCCTTCCAGGACCCGCGGGTCAACGCCGGGCAGCTGCTGGCGACGGTCAAGGACCTCCAGAAGTCCCTCGACCCGACGACCCACGTGGTGCTGCTGAAGGTCCACCAGGCCGTCTACGACGCGGTCAAGCAGCGCGTGGGCGAGTGTGACTTCCTGGTCCCCAACAGCGTCCCGACCAACCAGACCCTGGCCGTCGCCGACCTCCTCGTCACCGACTACTCCTCGATCTTCTTCGACTTCCTCGCCACCGGGAGGCCGGTGGTGCACTACGTCCCCGACCTCGACGACTACCGGTCGGGGCGCGGGCTCTACCTGGACGAGACCGACCTTCCCGGCCCGGTCTGCGCGACCATGCCCGAGCTCGTCGAGGCCGTCGGTGCCGGCCTGGCCGCGGGCCCCGCCGACCGGTCTGCCGAGCTCGCCCAGGTCTACAACCCCAAGGACGACGGGTCGGTCTGCGAGCGGGTCGTCGACATCGTGTTCCGTGGACACGAGGACCCCTACACGGTCCACCGTGACTTCGGCACCGACAAGGAGACGCTGCTGGTCTACCTCGGCAGCCTCAAGACGCAGGGCATCACCACCTCGGCGCTCAACCTGCTGCGCAACCTCGACTACGACAAGTACGACGTGACCGCGTTCTACACCTTCTCCAAGGGTCGTGACCGACTCAAGAACGCTGCCCTCGTGGACCAACGCGCGCGCGTCATCCCCCGGGCGATCCAGTTCAACGGTTCGCCGGCGCGCGTGCGCCGCGAGACCAAGAAGCTGATGGAGCACGGCCTGCCCGAGCAGCTCAGCGCCGATCACGTGAGGTTCTGGACCGACGAGTGGCAGCGGGTCTTCGGGCACGCCCGGTTCGACCACCTGATCGACTTCAGCGGCTACGGCTGCTACTCGCCCTTCCTGTTCTCGGTGACCGAGGCCAAGCACAAGTCGATCTGGCTGCACAACGACATGTACGCCGACATGCAGCGTGAGACGGTCGGCGAGAAGCATCTCGAGGACCGGTTGCAGGCCGTGTTCACGACGTACAAGTACTTCGACCACCTCGTCTCCGTCTCACCTGCACTCGAGGCCATCAACCGGACCTCCCTCGCCGCCTTCGCACCGCCGGACCGGTTCACTCATGCGGTGAACACCATCGACGGGGACCGGATCCTCCAGCTGTCCGGCCTGACTGCGGCGCAGGCAGCCGCCAAGGCCGACGGTGAGGACGTCGGGTCCGTCCGGCCCCGCGACCTGGTCGAGATCGACCCGACCAACCTCACCTCCACGATGTCCGTCCTGCTGGAGCACTTCGCTGTGGAGGACGTGCTCCGCGAGGCTCGTGGGCGGCTGCGGCTGGCCAACCAGCCGGCCGCCACGGCGGGCACCGTCACCTTCGTGACGATCGGCCGGCTCTCGCCGCCGAAGAACCACACCCGGATGATCAAGGCCTTCGCCAAGGTCCACGAGCGCAACCCGCACATCCGGCTGGTGATCATGGGCTACGGACCGCTCGAGCAGGACCTGCAGACCCTCATCAACAGTCTGGGCATGGAGTCGGCGATCACCCTCGCCGGACTCGTCGACAACCCCTACGCGATCCTCGCCCAGAGTGACTGCTTCGTGCTGTCGAGCGACTACGAGGGTCAACCCATGGTGATCCTCGAGGCGCGGACCCTGGGGCTCCCCGTCGTCACCACGGCGTTCTCCTCGGTCAGCGATGCCGTCCCCGACACCGCGGGACTCGTCGTCCCCCAGTCGGTCAAGGGCGTGGCGAGCGGGTTGCAGGCCTTCCTCGACGGCTCGGTCCCGGCCGAGGTCCTCGACACCGTCGACTACAACACGCTGGCCATGCGCCAGTTCGACGCCGCGATCCACCATCGCCCCGGCGGCTGAGCCGCTCAACCCCTCAGCGCAGCGGCACGAAGGAGTAGTGCCCGTGCTTGCTCACCCGCGGCCCCTGCGGCGTCCGGGTGACCCGGAGCATCCGCCCGTCCACCGGCGCCACCAGCACCCCGTCGTCGGCCAGCTGCGCCACGAGGGCGTCGGGTAGCGCAGCGGCCATCGCCGAGACGAGCACCCTGTCGTACGGCGCCCCAGCGGGCCGTCCGAGCACGTCCTCGTCGGCCTGCTCGATCCTGGCCCAGGGTCGACCGACCTTCGCCAGGTTCTCCGTCCCGAAGGAGACGAGCACCGGCTCGAGCTCGACCCCGAGCACCTCACCGTCGGGACCGACGAGGTCGGCGAGCAGCGCCGTGGTCCACCCGGAGCCGGAGCCGACGTCGAGCACCCGCTGCCCCGGACGCACGTCGAGCAGCCGAAGCATCGCCGCCACGGTGCGCGGCTGGGAGCAGGTCTGACCGGCCGCGATGCGTACCGGCTGGTCCAGGGCGGCGAGGAAGCGGGCCGACTCGGGCAGGAAGCGCTCACGCGCTGTCGTCGCCATGGCGGCGGACACGCGGTCGCCGGGCTCCGTCTCGTCCACAACTCCGAGTCAAGCACCGGGCCGGGGCGGGCGCACCTCGGCAGGGCGGCCACGTGGTGGTCAGGGGGTCGGGCGACCCGGAGGGCGGCGCCGGATCAGGTCCACTCCGCGGCGACGACCCGCTCTGCGGCCCGGCCGTCGTCGAGCGGCAACAGCTGTTCAGCGAGGCTCCGTCGACCCTCGTAGACCGTGTCGAGGCCGTCAACCAACCACGGCACCAGCTCCTCGGTGCTCTCGGCGACGGGTCCCGGGGGCGTCCGGGTCACCTCGAGGAAGAAGCCGACGTCCTCGAACTCCTCGCGGTCGGGCAGGAAGAGGCCCACGGGCGTGTCCGAGGCGAGCACGTCGACCAGCAGCGAGGAGTAGTCGGTGACCACTGCATCGGCGGCGAGCACCAGGTCGGAGAGCTCGGGGTAGAGCGTCACGTCGAGCATCCCCGACTCCGGCGCGAGCACCTGACGGTTGGCGCTGTTGGGGTGTCCACGCAGCAGCACCGTGAGTCCGGGCACTGCCTCCTGCAGGACAGGTACGTCGATGTCGACCACCTTGGCGCGTCGCGTGTGCGCGCGGATCGCCTGGCGGGTGGTGGGCGCGACCAGCAGCACCGGTCCGTCGTCCAGCCCCAGCCGGCGGCGTACGTCGGCAGCACGCGCCTCCCGGCCCGCGGCCCGGTAGGCGTCCACGGCAGGATGCCCGACCTCGCGCACCTCGCCGGCGAACCCGGTGGCCTCCCGCATCCACGCCGTCGCCTGCGCGCTGCCGGTGTAGAGCACGTCCCAGGCCGCCACGTCGCTGTCGAGGCCGCGGATGCCTGCCGGACCGACGCCACCCGCCTCGACCGCGTGCCCGAACCGCAGCAGCGGAGTCCCGGACCACAGCTGAACCAACCGCTGACCCGGCGCCTTCTCGAAGATCCGGGGCATCGTCTGGTTGGTCAGCACGTGCGATGCGGTGGCGAGGTGGTCGAACCAGTCCGCCGACTGGCGGAGCACCGGGGTGGTGCCCGATGGTACCGGGAGGCTCTCGTCCCGCAACGCCCAGACCACCTCGAGATCGGGTCGCTGGTCGCACAGCGCCCGGACGACCGCTCCGCAGCCGTGCAGGAAGCCGCGCCCGACGAACGAGTCCACCAGGACCACGGGTCGCCGAGCCGCGGTCCGGCCGGTGGCATAGCGCCCACGGCGGAGCACCTCTTGACCGTGCCTGGTGTGGGTCTCGGTCTCGCTGCCGCGACTGCGCTCCAGGACGAGCACGTTCCCCTCGCCGGCCCGCAACGACCACTGCGCGGACCCTGACGGCGCGTCCGCGGCGACGAGGGACGGGGGCGCCACCACCTCGCGTCCCTCCCCAGCCATCACGGTGTAGAGATCCCGGGGAAGCGGGAGCGCAGCATCGTCGAGAGGCGAGGCCCGGGTCAGCGGGATGGCGGCCGTCCAACGGCCGGACTCGACCGTCAGTGGCAGCGCGGCCCGGAACCTCGGTCCCACCAGGGCCAGCTCATCCGGTGCGGAGCCCACCAGCGTTCCCGAGAGGACCAGCTCCTCGGGACCGAGCGTGACCTCCTCCGCCTCGAGCAGCCCCGGCAACGAGGACACGCGCACGAACCCGTCGGTGGCCAGCAGCACCCCCCGGTCGCCGGGGAGCCGGGTGACGCCGAGGTAGCCCAGGGTCACCAACGGTTGCGTGGTGTCGTCGCCGGTGTCGACCTGGATCCGCCGACCGGCGAGGGAGGTGACCGCGTGCGGTACGTCGAGAAGGACGCGCCAGGTCGACGCGTCCGGGTCCACCTGACGCACCTCCCCGGCCGGCTCGTCCTGCACCCGCAGCGCCTGCGGGGTGATGCCGGGCGCGGAGCGCAACAACAGGACGAGACCGTCGGGGTCCGACTCCCACCCGGTCAGGACCACCCAGTCGCGCCGCACCGTCACCGTGACCCCCAGCCGGTCCGACCAGCCGGCCTCGAGGAGTGCGTCTCCGGACAGCCGTCGTTGCGGCACGAGCGCCGAGCCGTGCTCCGCACGCTGGCTGAACACGGAGTCCCGCGTGCTGCCGAGCGCCGTGCACTCGACGCGGGTCTGCCACACGGTGCGCGCGCCGGTCGACCGCTCCACCAGGTCCTCGATCGGCACCTCGGCCACGAAGCCGTCGCCGCGGTGGTCCTCGTAGTGGCGGTCGGCGAAGACGTTGGCGTCCTCGACTCGCAGCCCCCGGGTCGACACCCGCAGGAGCTCTCCCCCGGCCCTTCGTCGGAGGGTCAGCGTGACCTCGTGCGCATGGTCTGAGTCGACGTAGCGCGTCAGCCCCACCCCCCGCACCCGCAGCGCCGCGTCGTCCCAGCCGAGGTCGTCGAGCCTGGCCTCCACCAGCAGGTCCTTGTCGCCGACGACCAGCAGCTCCGGCGGGATGTCCTGCGGGAGTCCGAGAGCCTCGGTGTCCGCCACCAGGCCGAGTCCTTCGGCGCGCACCGGGATGTTGCCGGAGAGCAACGGCGACTCCAGGAGCCGGGTCAGCGTCTCCCTGCCGCCGTGGACCAGCGCCCAGGCCGCCAGCCGATGACGTAGGTCGACGTTGACCCACGCCTCGGCAGGTGCTCCGTCGAGGACGCGGGAGACGGTCTCGACCAGCGTGGCGTAGTAGTCGTCGTCGGCATCGAGGCTCGCGCGGATGTAGGCAAAGAGGTCGAACTCGAAGACCTTGCCGTACCAGCCCTGCAGCACCGCGGGACTGCCGCTCTCCCGCACCATCGTGGCCACCTCGTTGACGGCGAGCAGCCGGTCGGCGAGGTCGTCCTTGCGCGCCTTCTGCTGGGTGATGGACGAGCCGTCGCGGCGCGACCGCCACCGATAGACGATGTCGGGCAGGATGTCGAACCCGCGGGCCCTCAAGTAGGCGCGGGTGATCGGCACCTGGTCCTCGTAGCGCACTCCGACCGGGAAGCGCAGCCCGATCTCGTCGACGAAGGCGCGCCGGAACACCTTGGTGCAGGCGAAGACGTTGGCCATCGCCTCCGGCGCCTCCTCCAGTCGGACGTCGCGCCGGAGCACCTGGTGGAGTCGCCGCGACCACGGCTTCTGCACGTAGGTGGTCGCGCTCTGCTGTCGCTCCAGAGCGCCGACGGAGAAGTCCGAGCCGCTTGCCCGCAGGCTGCGCACGTGCCGTGCGATGGCGTAGTCGGGCAGGGTGTCGTCGGAGTCGACGAAGGTGATCAGCTCGCCGCGTGCCTCGTCGATGCCCCGGTTGCGAGCTGCCCCCAGCCCGGCGTTGGCCTGTCGCACGATCCTGATCCGGTGGTCGCGGGCGGCGTACCGCTCGACGATGGCCATGGAGCCGTCCGGCGACCCGTCGTCGACGACGACGACGTCGAGGTGCGGATAGGTCTGACCGAGGATCGAGTCCAGACAGTCCTCGATCCACTCCTCGACGGCGTACACCGGGACGACGACCGAGACCGTCGGCTCTCCGGAGACAGCCGGGTGGCTCGGCGGGGCGGACTCTGCCCGGGCGGGCTCGCCGCGGGCGCGCAGGCGCGAGACCAGTCGTCCGGCCAGTCGACGTGGCGCGCCCGGCTCCTCCACTCGAGCTCCCTTTCGTGGACCCTCATGAACTGCCACGGCAGCCTATCGAGTCGCCTCGCGGGGACCGCAGCCCCGTCGCCTCAGATCTGGGAGAGCAACCAGTCCACGGCGCGCACGGAGGCCCGCCCGTCGTCCCAGGGGTTGAACCTCGCCCGGAGGTCGGCACGCGCCCCCGCATGGACGTCCTCCGCCGTCAGGGCCGCGGCCACCTCGTCGGTGTCGGCAACCATCGGGCCCGGCGCCGCCTCCTCGAGGTCGAAGTAGAAGCCGCGCTCCACGTCGCGGTACTGCTCGAGGTCGGGAACGAGGAGCAGCTGTGGCTTGTCGGTGAGCGCGAAGTCGAACATGACCGAGGAGTAGTCGGTGACGAGGACGTCGGCGACGAGGTACAGGTCCGCGATGTCGGGGTAGCGGGTGACGTCCCGGATCCGCGCGTGGTCGATGAAGACATCGGCCTGGTGGGTGCTGTTGTAGTGGCCCCGCACGAGGACCACGGCGTCGGGCACCGAGCCGATCAGGGCCGGTGCATCGAGGTAGAGCGGCTTGGCGTCGCGCACCCCGACGTACTCCCGCCACGTCGGGGCGTACAGCACGACGCGGTCGCTGTCGCTCAGCCCGAGCCGGGCACGCACCCGGGTGCGTACGACGTCGGCGCGTGTCGGGTCGAGGAGCACGTCGTTGCGGGGGTAGCCCACCTCCAGGAACCGCCCATCGAAGCGGAACGCGCTTCGGAAGTGCTCGGAGCAGAACGGACTCGGCGAGATCATCGCGTCCCAGCCCGCTGCCTGGAGAGCCATCCGGCGTCGATGCCGCCAGGTTGCGAAGTCGCCGGGCCCGCGATCCTCCCCGATCCGCTTGAGAGGGGTGCCGTGCCAGGTCTGCAGGTGGATCTGTCCGGTCCTCTTCTGCCACCAGTGCGGCGCGCCGGCATTGCTGACGAGCACCCGCGCCCGCGCGAGGGCGTCGTACCACCGTTCGGAGCGACGGGGCAGCGCGCGCGTGCCCTCAGGCACGACGACGCTCGGATCGTCCACCACCCAGGCGAGGTCGAGGTCCAGCCCGCGAGCCATGATCTCCCGCCCGATGGCCCCCGGACTGTCGCCCACGGAGCGTCCGCGGAACGTCTCCAGGAGCACCAGCGGCGAGGAGGACGTGCCGGGTGCGGCGTAGACACCGCTCTGCAGCCGCTGCTGGTCGTAGGCGCTCCGCTCGTCGTGGCCCAGCGGAGCCGACACCGTCAGCGTCGGGCCCTCGCTCGAGTCGGACCTGACCACTCGCAGGCGCTCCCCGATCAGCTCGCCCTGGGGGGATGCGGCGTCCCAGACCGCCTCCACCGCTGCGTAGCCGGAGGCAGCGGCCTGCTCGACCTGGACCACGTAGCGCCCCGCCGGCAACAGCACGCTGCTGCCGAAGAGGTCCGTGACCAGGGGAAGACGCACCGTCCACGAGCCCGGCACACCCTCGGTCGGTAAAGGGACCGCGGCGGCGGCACCCTTGGTGCCGGCGAGTCGCACCGAGGCCGGCACGCTCGCGGACCCGGCGCCGGTGAGCACCAGCACCGGTTCCGCGCCGGAGTCGTCCAGCTCGACCGCGCGCAGGGTCGCCACGTCGTCCGGCGGCGGCGTCGTGATCGCCACCTCGTGAGAGCCGGCGCGCCGTCCGAGGTGCACGTCGACTCGCCAGGGACCGTCGGGTCCCCCCGGTTCGAGCCCGGGTTCGAGTCGCGCGGTGAAACCGACGTCGGCGCGATCCTCCCAGGCCCGTCGCGCCCACAGGTTGAGGTCGGGGTCGGCCCGGGGCTGCACGTGCATCGGCACCTGCCGCCCGTCCGGGGAGGCGAGCGTGACCGAGGGCGGGGTCGCTCGCTCGCCGTACTCCACGAAGGCGGCGCCGTTGATGCGGAGGCTGCCGGTGTCGTCGCGGCGCATCGTCCCCACCACCGTCCGGAGGACCCGGTCGACCTGCTCGATCCGGCGCACTGCGTCGGGAACGGGAACAGCGAGGCCGGCCGGGAGCCGGACCACCTGGGCGCCCTCGGCCGAGCGCTCGCAGGGCAACCCGTGCGGGTTGTCGGCCAGCAGGTCCTGCATGAGCGCGAGGTCGTGCAGCGAACCTTGCGAGGCCCGGCTCAGCATCCGGGCAGCGACCGGGACGTCGGCCAGCGCTCCCGGCCCGGTGTCCGCGACGAGGTCGCGCACCAGAGGGGAGAGCAGCTCGAGGGTGCGCTGGCCGCCGCCGATGGTGTCGACGAGCAACCCGGGCAGCACATGCGTCAGGGTCAGGACCAGCCACCGTCGGTAGATCGCGGGGTCCGTCGCGGCCACGAGCCGCGCCACCTGCCGCAGTGCGCCGACCCGAGCCGCCACCACGGAGGGACGGAAGCGGGCTTGTTCATCGACCGGGAGGGACGCATCCCGCGCGTGCACGACGTACGCCGGACCGGGAACCACCTCGAAGCTGGTGGAGGCCAGCAGCATCCGGACCGCCGGCACCTCGCGGGCCGTCCAGTCGGCGACGGACTCACCGACGGCGCGCCAGGCCTGGGTGCGGAAGAGCGATCCGACCAAGTCGGCGCCGACGACCGCGTCGGGACACGACCCCAGGGTCTGCACGGAGAGCCGCCCGGCGAAGAGGGTGCCGACCCACGGACGTGGCCGGATCACCCCACCCCGCGCCGTCGCGACCGGTCCGAGCGCCAGCTGCGAGTCCGATGTCTCCAGGGCCTGGACCAACGACCCCAGGGCACCGGGCTCGACCACGTCATCGGCGTCCGCGAAGGCGAGGTAGGTCCCCCTGGCCGCGGCCACGGCCCCGTCGACGCCGGCTCCGTCCAGCGGCAACGCGCGCACGCGTCGATCCGTCGACCGCGCGGCAGCAGCGGCTCGCTCGGCAGCGGGGTCCAACGGCGCCAGCAACACCTCGACCTTGTCGTGGCCGGCGTCGAGGAAGGACGCGACGCAAGCGTCGAGGAAGTTCGCCGGTCCGTGCACCGCGACGACGACGCTCACGACCGGGCCGGTCGCAGTCCACTGAGTGCGGGCACGCTCGGCGGTTCGCGCCGCTCGGCGGCGCAGGGGACCCAGCAGACTCGTCGCGGAACGTCGGACTCGGCTCACGCCGGTCATCCTGACAGCAGCAGACGCCCGGGAGCCCTCAGGTCCCGGGCGTCCGCCCATGTCGTGCCTCGCGCGCTCAGGCGTCGATCAGTCCCTCGTCGACGAGGTACTGCCGAGCGACGTCGGCCGGGAGCTCCCGCTCGAGGTCGACCTTGCCGATCAGCTCGGTCAGGTCCTCTGTGGTGAGACCGGCCGACATCTCGTTGAGCACGTCGGCGATGTCGCCGTGCTCGGCGAGGTAGTCGCTGTTGACCATCGGCACCAGGTTCTCCGCGTTCTGGAGCTCCTTGTCGTCCTCCAGGATGACCAGGCCCAGCGTCTCCAGCGTGGCATCGGTGGTGCCCACCTGACCGAGGACGACCTCGCCCTTCTTGAGCGCGTCCTTGGTGGCCTCGGTGCCGAAGCCGAGCGGCTCGACCTTGGTGATGTCGAGACCGTAGGTCTCCTCGAGCCCGACCTTGCACTCGTCCCGCTCGGGGCAGTCCTCTGCGGCAGCGAGCGTGACCGGCTCACCCAGCCCGGCGAGGTCGCTGAGCGTGGTCAGGGAGTTCTCGTCTGCGAACTCCTGGGTCACCGCGAAGGCGTTGGCGTCCTGGGCCTCGGCGGGCTCGAGCGGCTCGATCCCGGTCGGCTCGGCCAGCGCGCGGAGCTCCTCGACGGTGGCGTCGGCGTCGTTGGAGGCGACCGGGTCGGCGTCGGGACCATTCGCCTCGGCGTTGAGGTACTCGGTCATCGAGGAGAGGTAGTCGGCCGAGACGTCGACGTTGCCCTTCTGCATCTCGGGCGCGTAGACCGCGCGGCTCTCGACCAGCTTGAGGGTCGCGTCGTAGCCGGCGTCCTCGAGGAGCGCCTTGTAGATCTCGCTCATGATCTGCATCTCGGTGTAGTTCTGACCACCGATCACGACCTTTCCGCCGGCGCTGTCTCCGGAGTCGCCGGAGTCGCCGGAGTCGCCGCTGAGGGCGTCCTCCCCGGCGCAGGCACTGACGACCAGGAGTGGTGCGACGGCCGCCACCGCGACGAACCGTCGGAACAGGGGTGTCTTGGGCATCTCGCTCCGCCTTCTGTGTCCCGCGACGCGTGTCGCCGCGCGTGTCCGGCGGGCGCCATGTGCTCGAGCACCCGCTCGTCATCAAGCCTACGTGGGCCCTCCTACAGCGGCGCCGCGGGCTCCGAGGCGGTCTGGGAACGGATCGGACGCGCCGCCCGGCGGGCCCGGGCGACCGGGTCCACGACCGCCTGGAGCAGCACCAGGCCGACCTCGAGCAGCAGAGCCACCACGGCGATCACGAGAGCCCCGCCGACGATCTGGGCGATGTCTTGTCGGACGAAGCCGAGCGTCACGATGCGCCCCAGGCCGGGGCCGGCCACCAACGCGGCGATCGATGCCGTGGCCCACACCTGCACGACGGCGAGCCGGAGTCCGCTCATGATCAGCGGGAGCGCCAGCGGGAGCTCGACCTGTCGCAGCAGCTGTCCTCCCGCCATGCCCATGCCGCGGGCGGCCTCGACGGTGTCGCGGTCGACCTCGCGCATCCCCACATAGGTGTTCGTGACGATCGGGGGTAGCGCGAAGAGCACGAGGGCCACCAGGGTCGCCGCACCGGCGCGACCGTAGGGACCGAAGTACGACGAGCCGATCGGGCCGAGCGCGAGCAGCAGCAGCACCGCGAAGGTGGGCACGGCCCGCCCCACGTTGGTGATGTTGACCGCGAGCAGCCCGCCCTTGCCGAGGTGGCCGAGCCAGATCGCGATCGGCAGCGCGATGGCCGCGGCCACGAGCGTGGCGGTGAGGGTGAGCAGGGTGTGCTCGAGGAGCCGGTTGAGGATGCCGCCCTCCCCCGCCCAGGTGGCCGGGTCCGAGTACCACTCCCACAACGCGCCGATCATGCGGGGACCTTCGTGCCCCGGCGGGGACGGCGGGTCCACGGCGTCAGCATCCGCTGGAGGCCTACGAGCAGCACGTCGAAGAGGATCGCCAGCACCACGCACAGCACCCCCGCGGTGAGCACCTGGGCCTTGAACTGGCTGTCGACCGCGGTCAGCAGCAGGTTCCCCAGGCCGCCGTACCCCACGATCGAGCCCACGGTGGTCAGCGCGACGGTGGAGACGGCAGCCACCCGTAGACCGGCGATGACGGTGGGGAGGGCGAGCGGGAGCTCCACGCCGAGCAGCAGGCGCGTGCGGCTGTAGCCCATCCCGATCGCGGACTCCCGGACGTCCCCGGGGACACCCTTGAGCCCCTCGATGATGTTGCGGACCAAGATGGTGAGGGAGTAGAGCGCCAGGCCGAGCACGACGGTCGCAGGGGACAGCCCGGTGAAGGGCAGCAGCAGCGCGAAGAGCGCCAGTGAGGGGATCGTGTAGACAGCGGTCGTGGCGCCCACCACGATTCCTTCGATCCTTCGGTAGCGTCGAGCCAGCAGGGCGAGCGGGAACGCGAGCGCCAGACCGAGCAGGACGGACACCACCGTGATCCAGATGTGCTCGACGAGCGCCTCGGTGATGATGTCGGCGCGGGTGCGGAAGTACTCACCACACACCCACTCGTTGTTGACCAGACAGCTCGGCGCCGTCGACGACAGGGGAACCACGTGACCGACCGTAGTCCACAGCCTGCCGCCGACGACGCCACCGAGCCGATGATCCGGCTCGTCGGTGTCGGGAAGACCTTCGACGACGGCACCGTGGCGGTCCAGGCGCTCGACCTCGACGTACCCCGCGGCCGCACGGTCTGCCTGGTGGGACCGTCGGGGTGTGGCAAGTCGACGACCCTGAAGATGGTCAACCGGCTGATCGAGCCGACGTCCGGCCGAATCCTGATGGACGGCGAGGACATCACCGATGCCGACCCGGTCACGCTGCGCCGTCGCATCGGCTACGTGATCCAGCAGGTGGGGCTCTTCCCGCATCAGAGCATCCGCACCAACGTCGCCACTGTCCCCTCCCTCCTCGGCTGGGACAAGAAGAAGTCGGCGACGCGGGCCGACGAGCTGCTCGACCTCGTCGGGCTCGACCCGGCGCAGTACGGCTCACGCTTCCCGCACCAGCTCTCCGGTGGCCAGCGTCAGCGGGTGGGCGTCGCCCGCGCCCTCGCCGCCGACCCGCCGGTGCTGTTGATGGACGAGCCGTTCGGCGCCGTCGACCCGATCGTGCGCACGCGGTTGCAGGACGAGTTCGCCCGGATCGCCCGCGACCTGGACAAGACGGTCCTGTTCGTCACCCACGACATCGACGAGGCGATCAGGATGGGGGACAAGGTCGCCGTGTTCGCCGCCGGCGGACGGCTGGCGCAGTACGACGAGCCGGCCGTGCTCCTCGGCAGTCCCGCCGACGACTTCGTGGCACAGTTCGTGGGCGCCTCACGAGGCCTGCGGAGACTCTCGGTCACCCCGATCAGCGAGACCGACCTCCAACCACGCACGGGCGACGCGCCGATCGAGTCGGTGCCGCTCACCAGCACGCTCGAGGATGCCCTGGCCACGATGCTGCGTCAGGACGACGCCCGGGTCTCGGTGACGAGCAACGGCGCGATCCTGGGCGTGCTCACCCCCGATGCGGTCCACCAGGCGCTGCGCAGGTCGATCAACCAGGAGACCTGAGCGCCGGCCCTACAACACCGGGACGTCCTTGTGCCAGGACTGGGTGACGTACTTCGTCGCCCACCCCATCGAGGTGTAGAGCCCGTCCGCGCCGGTCGGCGAGTCCGCGTCGACCTCGAGACCCACGCGGTCGCGTCCACAGGATGCCGCGTCGGCGATGATCGTGGCGAGGAGGGACTTCGCGACACCGCGGCCGCGAGCGTTGGCCAGCACGCCGATGTACTCCACGTAGCTCCCGTCCGGCTGCTCGCCGTCCCCTTCATGGACGGCGCCGACCAGGGCCCCGGCGGGCTCGGTCGCACCCGTCTCCGGGTCCACGAGCTCGGCGATCCACCAGTGGTCCCAGCGGTGTCCCGGGTCCTCACGGAGGCGGAAGACGAACTCGTCGAAGGTCTCCTCGTGGGAGTTGAAGTGATCCGCGAACGCGCTCTCGAGGACGTCGTGCACGATCCTGAGGTCGTCCTCGGCGGGCATCCCGGCCCCCTCGCGCTCGACGAGTCGGATCCGGACGCCCTCCCCGGGCTCGTTGTCCAGGTCGACCTCGTCGGCGGTGACCGGCCGGGTCATCTGCCACCAGGTGCGCACCAAGGCGTAGCCGGCACTCTCCAGCCACCTGTGCTGGCGCGTGTCGTCGGCAAAGGCTCCCGAGTCGATCTGCTGCACGTCGAGCGACCGCTCGGCCCCGACCCGCTCGGCCGCCGAGTCCGCCCAGTCGAACAGCAGCGCGGCGACCTCGTCGGCGACGTCGTCGGGGAGCCTGGGGTCCACGATGACGACCAGCAGCATCCTTCCGGCGGCACGGTCGTGGGCACTCGCCCAGCCGCGCAGGTCCCCCGGGGGGTCCCGCAGGATGACGTTCTCCCGGGTGATGTAGCCGCGTGCCGAGACCTCGATGAGGACGTCGTCCTCCCCCGACCCGGCCCAGCCGCGAGCATGCTCCTCGTGACGGCGCAACAGCTCGGCCAGCTCGGGGGCGTCCCCGGCGTCGGGGGCCGAGACCGTCCAGCCCTCCGGCAGGGCGGCGATGATCCTATCGGGCAGCGGGTGGTCGGAAGTCACCGAGACAGTGTCTCAGGCTTCCTTCCTGACCTCCGGAGGCAGGGCGGCCGCAGTGATCGCGCCGACCTTCTCCTCCCAGGCCATCAGGTCGACCACGGTCTCGAAACCGTCCCAGGTGGCGAGCCCGTCGTGGTCGGAGTCGGGCGACTCGTCCTCGGCCTGGTCGGCCTGGAGCGCCTCCAGCTCGTGCATGCGCTCCTCTAGCTCGGCGACCTTCTCGTCGGCCTCCGCAGCCCTGCGGGCCTCGCGCTGGACGCGGGTCTCCGCCTCCGCAGCGCGACGCTGCGCCTCGACGATGCTGACCTGCAGGTCGGCGACCTCGGCGTCGGTGTGCCTCATCCGGTCGGTCATGGCGGTCGTGAACTCGGCGTGCTCCGAGGCCCGCTCGGCGAACAGTGACTTGTACGCCTGGGCCTGGGCGGCCCGGTCCGTTGCGTTGTCACGGCGCGACTGGGCGAGCTCGGTGTAGACGATGCGCGCCGCGGCCCAGCCGCAGGCGAGCGCGAGGACGGAGGAGAAGGTCAACCAGACCGGGGACTGCGTGGGCACGGCGAGGAGGACGCCGACGGTCGCCGCAGCGAGCAGGGCGACGGCCACGCTGACGCGGACGCTGCGCTGACGACGGCGAGAGGGGCGGCCCGAGGGTACGTCTTGGGGGGAAGATGTGGCCATGCGACCAGCCTAGGACTCAGGGGTCGTCGCGACGGACCCGACACGCTCGTTCGAGGAGCAGCGATCCGATGACGACCGCCACTCCGGCCACCCCCGCGAGCCCGGCGCGCAGGACCCGCTCGCCGGCCAGCTCGGGCGCCTCGAGGCCGAGCCAGCTGAGGGCATAGCCGAGGTAGCCTCCCGCGGCGGCGGCACCGGAGATCGCGCACGCCTTGGCCAGCACGAGGCGGTTGACCGCCTGGTGAGGCTCGATGGAGCCACGATGCAGGTGCACCGTCCGGTGCGTCGACCAGGCCACTGCGACCAGGATCAGCGCGACCAGTGCCAACGCGAGGGGCTGCAGCCAGGCCACCCGTGGCGCCGACCCCAGCCAGGCGATGCCGGCCGGACGGGTTGCCCAGCCGAGGACGAGCCCGACGAGACCCACGACGACGAGCACGCCGGGTGGCGTCGTACCGACCCGACCTGCGGGGTCCGGCAGCTCGGGATCCGGTTCCAGCTCGGGGTCAGGAAGCCTGCTCACTGCAGGTCGAGCGTCAGGTCGTCTCGTCGGGTGATGCCGTCGGTGGACGCCTTGGCCAGCAGCTCGGCGACAGGCCCCTGGTCGAGAAGCTCGGCGTCGGCCTCGACGTCGTTCCAGGGCGCGAGCACGAAGGAACGCTCGTGGGCCTTCGGGTGCGGGAGCACCAGGTCGTCGTCGCTGGCGCGCCGATCACCCACCACGATCAGGTCGACGTCGAGGGTGCGTGGGGCACCGCGCTCCCCGCGCTCGCGGCCGAAGGCATCCTCGATGGCGAGGGCGCGATCGAGCAGCGTGCGGGCCGACAGCGTGGTGTCGGCCAGGACGACGGCGTTCAGGAAGTCCTTGGAGCCGTCGGGGGCGTCGACGGGCTCGGACTCGTAGACCGGGGACACCGCGGTGAGCCAGACCTCCGGAGTGTCGGCCAGTGAGGACACCGCACCCTGCAGGTAGTTGATCCGGTCACCGAGGTTGGACCCGATCGCCAGCACGCACCGACGGATCGGGTGCATCTCTCCGGTCAGGGTGTCGGTGTCGACGATGTGCGGGTTGGGGGTCTCAGTCACGGTCGGCTCCGATGGATCGTGAGGGCGACGTCCGAGAACGTCGCTTCGATGGGCGCGTCGGGCTTGTGCACGGTGACCTCCACCCAGCTGACCCGGGAGTCGGCGAGGCAGACGTCGGCGATGCGCTGGGCCAGTGTCTCGATCAGGTCGACCGGGTCGTTCTCGATGGCCTTCATCACCTGCGCCACGAGGGTCCCGTAGTCGAGAGTGTCCTGCAAGTCGTCGCTGTCGGCGGCAGTCCTGGTGTCCAGGCCCAGCACCAGGTCGGCGAGGAACCGCTGTCCCTCGCGTCGCTCGAAGTCGAGAACACCGTGGTGGCCCACCGCCTCGATGCCGACGACGGCGAGCCGGTCGGCGAGTTCGGGGGTGGACAGGGCGTCAGTCATGGTCTGGCCCCGAGAGTACCGGGGACGCGTGATGGATCCACAACCGCCAACCGGCCTCCGTGCGGAGGAACACATTGGTCGCCACGGCGCGGACGCCGCCGAATCCCTCCGGCCCGGCGCGCTCATCGGCGGTGAGCACGTTCTCGGTGCAGGTGACCGAGGCCACATCGGCGACCACGCTCACCTCGACGTCGGTGAGGAAGAACTGGATGTAGGGCGTGTTCGCCATGATCAGGGCCCACGAGCGGCTGATGGCGGGGGTCCCGCGGACCGGCAGCGCCCCAGGATGGACGCACAACGCCTCCTCGTCCTCGAACCACAGCTCCCGCATCAGATCCAGGTCAGCGGTCTCGAACGCCTCGTAGAAGGCCGCATTGACGCGCTCGACGGCCGCTCGGTCCTCAGCACGGTCATGCGGGGCTCGCTCAGACATCGGGGACCGTCCTCCTCGCGGCCGCCCAGCGAGCCGCGACCCGGACGGCGTCGGCCGTGGCCCGCGCGTCGTGCGCCCGGACGCACCATGCTCCTGCGGCCGCGGCGAGGGCGGTGGTCGCCACGGTGGCGTCACCGCGTCCGGCGGGGGGCCGCACAGCCTCGACACCCCCCTCGGCGAGGAGATGGCCCAGGAACCGCTTGCGACTCGTCGCGACGAGCAGCGGGTGCCCGAGGGCGTGCAGGCCCTCGAGCCCGCCGAGGACCTGCCAGTTCTGGTCGGCGGTCTTGGAGAAGCCGATCCCGGGGTCCAGGGCGATCCTCCGCGGAGCGATTCCTGCGGCCACCGCAGCGTCGCGCTGGGCCTGCAGCTCGGCGGCCACCTCGCCGACGACGTCGTCGTAGTCGGTGTGCGCGGCCATCTGGGCGGAGTGCGACCGCCAGTGCATCAGCACGTAGCCGACATCGAGGCGCGCGACCGTCGCGAACATCTCCGGGTCTGCCCGACCACCCGACACGTCGTTGACCAGCACCGCGCCTGCGTCGACGGCCGCCTCGGCGACCTCCGCGCGCATCGTGTCGACGGACACCAGGACCCCGGCTCCGCCGAGCCGACCGACCACGGGGAGCACGCGGCGCAGCTCCTCGGCGAGCGGCACCCGCTCGGCCCCCGGCCGGGTGGACTCACCACCCACGTCGACCAGGTCCGCGCCCTCCTCGGCCAGACTGAGCCCGTGCGCGACTGCCCGGTCGTGGTCGAGGTAGCGGCCTCCGTCGGAGAACGAGTCGGGGGTCACGTTCACGACCCCCATGACCAGGGTGCGGCCCGGTCGGGGCAGACCCTCGACGGTGTGGGGCGGGGCGGCGTACACCCGCGCAGACTACCCACCCACCCCGGGAAGTCTGCCCCGCGCACACGTGTGCCCCCGGCAGGAGCCGGGGGCACACGAGGAGGTTCAGCGAACGGTCAGCGACTGGTCACTGGGTGTCACTGGAGGTTCTTGCGGGCCAGCTCGGGGGTCTGCCACACGCGGACCCAGTCGACCTTCATGACGCCCTTGCCCGACCTCGGCATGTTCTTGAGCTCGTAGTCGGAGGACAGCAGGCTCAGGATCAAGATGACCTGCTTGTCCGAGCGTGCCTTCGAGGTGCGGAACGTCTCCTCACCGTCGATCCGGAAGGAGTAGCCGCTGGGGGTCCACTCGACGGAGAACACGTGGAACTTCTTCCACCAGTTGTCGCTGCCCTTGAGCACGTCGTCGGCGCCCTTCTGCAGGCCACCGATCTTGCGCCCCTTGTAGTGCAGGAACTGGGCGAGACCGCCGTCCTTGTAGCCCTTGCCGAAGAACTCGACCGTGTCGATCTCGACGGGGCGGGTGCCCTGGGGCGCGCTACCGCTGGTGTTCATCCAGAACGAGCCGTGCATGCCCTGGGGCTTCTGGAACTTGACCCTGGCGGCTGCGACCCCGTAGCGGAAGTCGAACTTCAGGTCGGTCCCCACGTGACCGTTGAGGTAGTAGGGGTACTTGAACTTCTTCGACGTGCCGGGCTTGCGCCACTTGCACGTGTCTCCGCGCCGCGAGCCGTCCTTCTTCACCTTGACGCTCAGCACGCCCTTGCCGACGCGGGTCATCTTCGGCGAGGCCTTGGAGCACTTGCGCAGCGAGCCCTTGTCGTAGGCGTCCCCGCGGGTCGACCAGACGTCACTGAGGGAAGTGCCGGCGAACTGGTCGTCGAAGATCATCGTCCAGTCATCGGTGGCGCTGCCGGTGGTGTAGGTCGACAGGCCCTGGAATCGCTTGGCCTTGGCCCGGTAGGCCCACTCGCCGGTGCCCAGGGGTGAGGCGAGGGAGAAACCGACACGACCGTTGCCGTCGGTCTTCTTGACCGTCCACTTGGTCCAGCCGCCTCCGTTGTGGCTGCGCTGGATGACGACCTTCCGGCCGGCCTTGGCGGGGGAGAAGATCGCCTCACCCACGGCCTTGGCGCGGTCGGCACTCTTGGCGCCCTTGCTCGAGGAGTCGACCTTCGGCAGCACCGAGATCCGTCCGCGCTGGGCTTTCTTGCGAGCGGTGCTCGCCTTGGTCAGGGTGGGCATGGCCGCGCCGTCGGAGACCATCGCGGCCGTGCCGGGGGCGGTCAGGAGCAGCGGCATCAGGGCGACCGTCACGACGGACGCCGTCAGTGCGCGCAGAGAAGACATGAAAGGGAACCCCCGAGGAGTCAGATAGGTGTCAGGGTGCTCGGCAAGGGTAACGGACAGCACCAGGATGTGTCAGATGTTGCGGGTGTTGCGCCTGGGACGTGGCGTCCGGTCCGCGGAGAGGTCGGTCAGCGGTTCACGTCGGCGAGGCGGGTGTCCTGCCAGACCCGCACCCAGTCCACGTCCATGGAGCCGGTGCCGGCCTCGGGCATCCGCTTGAGCTCCCAGTCGGAGGTGAGCAGGCTCAAGATCACGAAGACCTTGCGGTCCGCCACCCCCTGGTCGGTCCGCAGCGTCTCCACGCCGTCGATCCGGAAGACGTACTCCTCAGGGGTCCACTCGACGCTGAAGACGTGGTAGCGGCTCCACCAGCTGTCCCGCGGGCCCTGCAGTGCCCGGTCGGCGTCGGGCTGGGTACCGCCGACCTCCTCGCCCTCGCTGGGGTAGATGAAGGAGGCGATCCCACCGTTGTTGAAGCCCTTGCCGAAGAACTCGACCGTGTCGATCTCGGCACCGATGGTTCCCTCGGGCTCGTTGCTGTCCTGCAGCCAGAACGCGCCGTGCATGCCCTGGGGCTGCTGGAACTTCACCCGGGCGGCGGCGACCCCGTAGCGGAAGGAGTAGGCACCCTCGGTGCCGATGTGGGCGTTGAGGAAGTAGTCGGAGGTGCCACTGGCCCCGGTGGACGGGTTCTCCCACGAGCAGGTGCCCGGCTCGTACGCCGCGTCGCGGGCCGCGGACAGGGTCGCCACACCGTCCGCCGAGACCACCATGCTCGGGTCCGCCTTGGCGCAGGTGCGGCTCGAGGTCGGGGAGTGCTCGGTCTGGCGAGTGGACCAGACAGTGGGGTCGACCCCGGCGGAGAAGCCGTCGTCGAAGTCGAGGTTCCACCGGTTGGAGGCCTGCGGCTTGGACGCCATCGTGTCGGCGCCGTCGTGGGCGGCGGCGACCACGCGGAACTGGTAGGGGGTGCCGGCGTCCTGCTCGAGCCGGAAGCGCACCTTCCCCTCCGCTCCCTGCGTCGCCGTGGCGACGGTGTCCCAGGACCCGCCGGGAGCCCGACGTTCGACGAGCACCTCGCGGCCCTTGCGAGCGGGCGCGAAGCCCGCCTCGGCGACGAGGTCGGCCTCGCCCGGCTCGGCCGCCGCCGGTCCCGCCTGGTCGATCCCCGGCAGCACGGTGAAGGACTCGACCTCCTGCGGGACGACGCGCACCAGGGGGAGGGCAGTGGTGACCGCGGGGTGGCTCTGTCCCAGGTCGCGGATCTGGGGAAGCACGACGCGGTAGCGGCGGTCGCGCTTGATGGTCAGGTCGGTGAACCCGAACCCGCCCTTGGCGCCGGTCTGGGAAGACTCGACGCGCGACCAACCCTTGCCGCTCGAAGCCTCCAGGAAGACCGGTCTCTCGATCGCGCTCGACGTGGTGCCCGCGATCGAGAAGCGCTCGCCGGCCATGACGCCACCCGCCGGCCCCTTGATCGAGGCGGACACCTCGGCCACCTCGGCGGTGACCATCGATCGACCGAAGACGAAGATCGCGGCGCCCAGCAACAGCACGACCACCCCGACCGCCAGTCCGCGCATGACCTGCTGACGAGCCGCCGGCTCGTCTCGTCGCACGCGTCGCCCACCCCGGGCGCTGGGCCGTGGGGAGTGCTCGCGGTCCGTCGTCTGGGTCATAAGTCCGCCCATCCTAACGGCAGGGGCCGCGAGTGACCCGCTGGGCGGCGCGCCGCCGGACGGGACGGCTAGCGAGTGCCCCGGATGAGGCTCATCGCCTCCTGCCGCGTGGCGGCGTTGTGCATGCTGCCGCGGATCGCGGAGGTGATCGTCTTCGCGCCGGGCTTCTTCACTCCCCGCATCGTCATGCACAGGTGCTCGGCCTCGATGACGACGAGCGCACCCCGCGCCTGAAGGATCTCCATCAGGGCGTCGGCGACCTGGGTGGTGAGGCGTTCTTGCACCTGTGGCCGCTTGGCGTAGACGTCCACGAGCCGGGCGAGCTTCGACAACCCGGTGATCCGACCGTCCTCGTTGGGGATGTAGCCGATGTGAGCGACGCCGGTGAAGGGCACCAGGTGGTGCTCGCACATCGACCAGAGCTCGATGTCGCGCACCAGGATCAGCTCGTCGTGCCCGATGTCGAACGTCGTGGTGAGCACGTCCTCCGCGACCAGGCGCATCCCCGCCAGCATCTCCTGGTAGCTGCGGGCGACCCGCGCCGGAGTGGCGCGCAGACCCTCACGATCGGGGTCCTCGCCGACAGCGAGGAGCAGCTCGCGAACAGCCGCCTCGGCGCGGGCATGGTCGAAGTCAGGGATCTGCTCGCGCTTCTCCTGGCTGATCCGGTCAATCGACATCGGAGCTGACACCCGGGTCACCGTGGACGTCGCCGCCGCTTCCGGGCGGCGTGAGGATCACGCCTCCCTGCGACGGCTCGGCCGCGCTGCCGTTGGCCGCGGCGCGCGCCTTGACCGCATCGGGCACGTCGACCGGAGGGATCGAGGAGGGGGAACGGGTCGGCGAGCCGGTCCACGGCGGGCGCACCGGGCGACGGCGCAGCGGCTCGAAGACCGCCGCGATCTCAGCCTTGTCGAGGGTCTCCCTCTCCAACAGCTCGATCACGAGCGCATCGAGCACGTCGCGGTTCTCCTCGAGGATGTCGAAGGCCTCCTGGTGGGCCACCCCGAGGAGGGTCTTGGTCTCGGCGTCGACCATGGCGGCGACGTCCTCGGAGTAGTTGCGCGCGTGGCCCATGTCGCGTCCCAGGAACGGCTCACCTTGAGGCTCACCGAGCTTGATCGCGCCGAGCTTCTCGGTCATGCCGTACTGGGTGACCATCGCGCGGGCCAGCGAGGTCGCCTTGTCGATGTCGTTGCCGGCGCCGGTGGTCGGGTCGTGGAAGACCATCTCCTCGGCCGCGCGCCCGCCGAGCATGTAGGCGAGCTTGTCGAGCAGCTCCGAGCGGGTCTGGGAGTACTTGTCCTCGTCGGGCAGCACCATCGTGTAGCCCAGCGCCCGGCCGCGCGGCAGGATCGTCACCTTGTGCACCGGATCGGTGCCAGGCAGCGCCGCCGCAACGAGAGCATGGCCACCCTCGTGGTAGGCGGTGATGAGCTTCTCCTTCTCGCTCATCAACCGGCTGCTGCGCTGCGGACCTGCGATGACCCGGTCGATCGCCTCGTCGAGCGCCTCGTTGTCGACGAGCTTGCGATTCTCACGGGCGGTCAGCAGAGCAGCCTCGTTGAGCACGTTGGCCAGGTCGGCGCCGGTGAACCCGGGCGTACGGCGGGCGACGGACAGCAGGTCGACACCCGGCCCCATCGGCTTGCCACGCGAGTGCACCTGGAGGATCTTGTGGCGGCCGGCCAGGTCGGGCGCGTCCACGCCGATCTGCCGGTCGAAGCGGCCCGGGCGCAGCAGCGCCGGGTCGAGGATGTCGGGCCGGTTGGTGGCCGCGATCAAGATGACGCCGCCCCGCACGTCGAAGCCGTCCATCTCGACCAGCAGCTGGTTGAGAGTCTGCTCCCGCTCGTCGTGGCCGCCGCCCATGCCGGCACCGCGGTGACGGCCGACGGCGTCGATCTCGTCGATGAAGACGATCGCCGGCGCGTTCTCCTTGGCCTGCTCGAAGAGGTCACGCACCCGGGAGGCACCCACGCCGACGAACATCTCGACGAAGTCGGAGCCGGAGATCGAGTAGAACGGCACCCCGGCCTCGCCCGCGACCGCGCGCGCCAGGAGGGTCTTGCCGGTCCCGGGCGGACCGTAGAGGAGCACGCCCTTGGGGATCTTGGCGCCGACGGCCTGGAACTTGGCCGGCTCCTGGAGGAACTCCTTGATCTCGCCGAGCTCCTCGATCGCCTCCTGGCAGCCGGCCACGTCGGCGAAGGTGGTCTTGGGCATGTCCTTGGAGATCAGCTTGGCCTTGGACTTGCCGAACTGCATGACGCGGCCACCGCCGCCCTGCACCTGGTTCATCAGGAACAAGAACAGCAAGATGATCAGCACGAACGGCAGGAACGTCGCCAGGATCGACCCGAGCAGGCTGGGCTGGGGGTTCTCGGAGTTGGACTTCTCGATCGTCCCGCCCTCGACAGCCTTCTGGGCCAGCGCGAGGATGCTCTGCTGCTGCCCGGCGACCCAGGTCGCGGTGATCTTGCTGCCGTCGTCGAGCTCGGCGTTGATCTCCTGGTCGCCGTCGACGAAGGTGATCTCCTTGACGGAGCCGTCCTTGATGTGACCCACCATCTCGGAGGTCTCGACCTGCTCGTAGCCACCGTTGGGCGCGAGGAACTGCAGCGCGACGAGCACGCCCACCACCGCGATGACGATCCACAGCCACGGGCCGCGGAAGATGCGCTTGAAGTCCATGATCCGGGGCTCGCGCCCCGCCCTCCTGCCAGTTCAACCACTTCGAGACACCGACGGTACATGCGCGCCGGAATGGCGCCGCTGCCGGAAACCAACATTCTCCCACCCCTGACCGGACACCGCGCCGCGAGGGCGGGCGGAAGGTCAGGAGTAGACGTGCGGGGCGAGAGTCCCGATGGAGCGCAGGTTGCGGTAGCGCTCGTCGTAGTCGAGGCCGTAGCCGACGACGAACTCGTTGGGGATGTCGTAGCCGACGTACTTGACGTCGACGCTCATCTGCTGCGCCTCGGGCTTGCGGAGCAAGGTGACGATCTCGACCGAGGCCGGGCCGCGTGAGTTGAGGTTGGAGATCAGCCAGGAGAGCGTCAGGCCGGTGTCGATGATGTCCTCGACCACCAGGACGTCGCGACCGCTGATGTCGGTGTCCAGGTCCTTGAGGATCCGTACGACGCCGGACGACTTGGTGCCGGAGCCGTAGGAGGAGATCGCCATCCAGTCCATCTCGACATGGCGGCCGAAGTGGCGGGCGAGATCGGCCATCACCATGACCGCACCCTTGAGGACGCCGACCAGGAGGATGTCGCGACCCTCGTAGTCCTTCTCGATCACGGCGGCCAGCTCACCGAGTCGACCCTGGATGTCGGCCTCGGAGTAGAGGACGTCGACCAGGTCGCCGTCGATGTGCGATTCGTCCATGGCGTCAGCCTGCCACAGGGCCGCGGGCCGATTCGTCCGAGGTCGCGAAACGGACGTGGTCACCCTCGCGGGTCGCCCGCAGGTGACCGGGAAGGTCGACCCAGCGTTGCCCTCGGTAGGCCGTGACCAACCCGTCGACCGCCAGCACGTGCACCCGGAAGAGCTCGCCCGGCGGGCATCCCGCGGCGACGGCTGCGAGCCGGATCACCCGTCGTCGGACGGCGGGCTCGAGCCCCGCGAGCGCCGCCACCTCGAGGCACCCGCCGCGGTCCTGCACCTGCTCGAGCGTCCCGGCAGCGATCGAGTCCAGGGCCGCCACGTCCTCCTGGAGCTGCTCCGCGGTGCGCGCAAGGTTCTCCGACACCCCGGGACCGAGCTCGCGCTCCAGCAACGGGAGCACCGTGTGACGAACCCGGGAGCGGGTGAACCGGGGGTCCTCGTTGTGCGGATCGCGCCACCACCCGATCCCCTCGGCCAGGCAGGCCGCCTCGGTCTGCGCCCGCGACACCTCCAGGAGCGGTCGGCGGAAGACGTCGAAGGACCTCCTCATGCCGGCGATCGAGCGTGCCCCCGACCCCCGGGTCAGCCCGAGCAGGACCGTCTCGGCCTGGTCGTCGCGCGTGTGTCCCAGCAGCACGACGCCGGCCGTCATCCGCTGCGCGACCTCCTCGAGGACCGCGTAGCGAGCGTCCCGCGCGGCCGCCTCCGGACCCTGTCCGTCGGCGCGCACCTCGACCCGGACCGCGACCGTCTCGTCGGCGCCGAGGGCCGCCATCTGGGCGACCACGTGCTCGGCTCGCACCTGGGAGCCCTCCTGCAGCCCGTGGTCGACGGTGACGCCGACGACCCGCCGATCGGCCTTGCGGCCCTCGAACACGGCGGCGGCGAGCAGGGCGAGCGAGTCGGCGCCGCCGGAGCAGGCCACCAGGACGCTGCCGGTCCCCTCCGAGGCGGCGAGCGTACGTCGAACCGCCAGGCGCACGGCGGCGAGAGCGGGGTCGAGCGCCATGGCAGGACTCAGCCGTGCACGCGAGCGACCCAGGCCGCGGGGTCGGCGATCTCGGCCCGGGACGGCAGGTTGGCCGGTTCCGCCCAGACGGCGTTGAAGCCGTCCATGTCGACCTGGTCGAGCACCCCGCGCACGAAGGCGGCACCGTCGCGGTACTGGGCCATCTTGGCGTCCAGTCCCAACAGCTTGCGCAGGACCCGGTCGAGGTAGCCGGCGCCCTTGCGCCGCTCGGTGAAGCGGCGCCGGATGTCGGCGACGGTGGGGATCACGGCCGGGCCGACACCGTCCATCACCACGTCGGCGTGGCCCTCGAGGAGCGACATCACCGAGGTGATCCGGTCGAGGACCTCCCGCTGACCGGCGGAGGAGAAGAGGTCGAGCAGGCTGACGTCGTCGTCGCCACGCAGGATGTCGCCGACACGCTTGACGCCCTCGCCGACCATCGCGGCGAGCTTGGCGGGGTCGACCTCGATCTGCTCCACCAGCGCCTCGATCTCGCTGCGGAGGTGGTCGCGCATCCAGGGGACGGCGGTGAACTGGACGCGGTGGGTCTCCTCGTGCAGGCACACCCAGAGCCGGAAGTCGCTCGGGTCGACGCCCATCTCGCGCTCGGCCTGCACGATGTTGGGCGCGACGAGCAGAAGTCGCCCGGCCGGACCGGTCGTGCCCGGTTGGTCGAGGCCGTAGAACGGGTCGAACTGGCCGAGCACCTTCGAGGACATGAAGCCGAGCAGGGCGCCCACCTCGAGCCCGGTGACGCGGGAGCCGACCGCCTCAGCGAACGGGGAGGGCGCGCCCTTCCGGCTCTGCAGCTTCTCCACGAGCGGGCCCATCACCTCGGCGAAGCCGTCGGCGTTCGCCTGGATCCACCCGGGTCGGTCGACGACCAGGACCGGCGCGGTGCGCTCCCCCGCTGCGAGATGGGTGAACTCGCGCACGAGCGGGGTGGACCTCTCCGCCCCTCCCCGCAGCTCCTCGACGACGCCGTCGGCCTCGTCGCGCGAGATCGACGGCCCGGCTCCGGCCATGCGTGCGGCAGCAGAGACGGCCAGGTCCCAGTCGATCATCGTCGAACGTCCCACCATGGGGCGACCCTACGGGGTCGCCCCAGGGCCGACACCGCACACACAGGCTGCGAGCGCGGCAGCGACCTGGTCGATGCGTACGCGGGCGGCGAGCGTGTTGGGGACGGTGACGGCGTCGGCGACGACCGCGAAGCCGAGCACGACCCCGTCGGCCGTGGTGACGGTGCCCGCCAGCCCGTGCACCCCGGTCAGGGTCCCGGTCTTCGCCCGCACCGACCCCGGTCCCTGCGGCGGCCCCGCGTCGAAACGAGCCGCGAGTGACCCGGTGAACCCGGCGACGGGCAGACCGGTGAGCACCGGTCGCAGCTGCGGATGGTCCTCGTCGGCGGCGACGTCGATGACCGAGAGGAGAGTCTCCGGACGCAACCGGGCGCCGCGGGAGAGGCCGGATCCGTCCTGGATCCGGTCGCCTCCGGTGTCGATCCCCAGCCCCGCGAGCGTCGCAGCCACGGCGGCCGACCCGCCGGCGAACGAGCCCGGCTCGCCGGTCGCGAGGGCCACGTGGCGGAACAGCACCTCGGCTGCCTCGTTGTCGCTGACCTCGAGCACCCGCTGCACCACCTGCCCCAGCGGGGCACCCTCGACGGAAGCGAGCTCCTCGGGCTGGTCAGGCGCGACCTCCGGCCGGATCGGACGGACGACCTTGATGTTGCGACGCTCCAGCGCCTGCGCGAAGGCAACCGCTGCCGCCGCGGCGGGGTCGTCGCTGCGGACCGAGGATCGGGCCTCGCGCCCCTCGTCGACCCACAACGCAGAGATCGGGCTGACGACGTTGTCGGGGAGGTAGCTGGGTCGCCAGTCGGGGCTCGCGGCGGGGCCCGTGAAGAGGGTCGCGTCGTAGCCGAGCCGCACCCGGGTGCGGCCGCGATCTCGCAATGCCTTCGCGGTGGCGCGGGCCAGGGTGGCGATGTCGGCCCGGGCCGGGTAGGTCTCCTCGACCGAGACAGGACGTCGGGCGAGGAACGGGTCGCCGCCGCCGACCAGCACGATCCGCCGGGGCGATCCGGCGGTCACGACCGTCGTGCGGAACCGATGGTCGCCTCCCAGGGCAGCCAGGGCCGCCGTCGTGGTCAACATCTTCGTCGTCGAGGCGGGGGTCACCCGAGCCGCACCCTGCCGAAAGACGACCTCACCGGCGGCGAGGTCGCTGACCGCGACGGCCACCTCGGGCCCCAGCCTCCGATCGCGCAGCAGCCGCGCGACCGCACGCCGGACGGCGGCGGGATCCGCGGTCGTCCCCTCGGTGGTCGCCGCGACGGGCGCTGGATCCTCGGCGTCGGGCAGGGTCAGCCCGGCCGGGGCGGACGGCGGCCGGCTCGTCGACGGGCGAGGGGTAGTCGAAGGCGAACCATCGAGGCCCCAGGTCGAAGGCGTACGCCGCGATCGCGGCGACCTCCACCAGCACGACCACGGCGGCGGTGAGCCTGCGCATCCGCCGGCCGCGGGGACGAGGCGGACGCCCCTTCTCCGCCGCCGAGGGCTCGCCCGCGTGGCCTCGGTCACTCTCCGGCACCCCTGGGCCCTCCCGACTGAGCATTTTCCGCCATTGTGCGGGAGACTAGCCAAACGCATCGCCGCGGCTGAAACCGGAGGAAGCAAGTGGAGTTCGACGTCCTGGTGGAAATCCCCAAGGGTCAGCGCAACAAGTACGAGGTCGACCACGAGAGCGGCCGCATCCGCCTCGACCGGACCTTGTTCACCTCCACGCAGTATCCCGCCGACTACGGCTACATCGAGAACACCCTCGGCCTCGACGGTGACCCGCTCGACGCGATGGTCATCCTCCAGGAGCCGACGTTCCCTGGCTGCCTGATCAAGTGCCGCGCGATCGGCATGTTCCGGATGACCGACGAGGCCGGTGGCGACGACAAGGTGCTGTGCGTCCCCGCGACCGACCCCCGCCTCGAGCACCTGCGTGACATCAGCCACGTCTCGAAGTTCGACCGGCTGGAGATCCAGCACTTCTTCGAGGTCTACAAGGACCTCGAGCCCGGCAAGTCCGTCGAGGGCGCTGAGTGGGTCGGGCGGACCGAGGCGGAGGCGGAGGTCGTCGCCTCCTTCCAGCGCAACGTCGACGAAGGGCACGGCAAGGAGCCGCACCCCGCGCCCCAGGGCCACCCCGCCCCGTAGCGGCGCCGGCGTTCCCACACTCTCAGCTGCCGGAGAACTCCAGCAGCTCGGCGCGCAGCATCTGCTGAGGTATGGCGAAGGCGTCCACGAGATCCTCGGCGAGGGGACGGACCCTGCGGCAGAGCTGGTTGACCCGACGGGTGATCGCCTTGGATCGGGCGTTGGAGAGCCGGTTGTGCTCGAGGAACCAGCCCCGGTCGCTCTCGATGCAGGTGAGGGCGAACAGGTCGCAGAGGAGGTTGAGCGCGTCCTTCGTCGGCCCTGCCTCGAGCGCGGCCATCTTGTCGAGGAACGCTTCGAGCACGATCCGTTCGACGTGTGCCCAGGCGGCGGCGATCACGTGGTCCTGGCAGCGACTGAACACCTGGCTCGCCTCCGCGCCGCCGTCGATGCCGCGCTTGAGTCGGCCGGCGACCCCCGCCAGCATGTGCTCCTCACGAGCACAGAGCATCTCCAGCTGCCAGGCCCCGTCCTGGAGGCCCTCGTCGGGGTCGTCGACGGAGTCCCTGGTGCCGGGCACGACGTCGCGCAGCCGCTCCAGGATCGACCGTGCGTTGGTGCGCTCGAGCACGGCCTCGACCGCCGCTGACGCCACGAACCGGACCATGCCGATCTGGTCCATGTCCTCGAAGGAGTCCTTGTAGTCGGTCAGCAGACCCTTGGCGACGAGCTGGAGCAGGATCGTGTTGTCGCCCTCGAACGTCGTGAACACGTCGGTGTCGGCGCGCAGCGCCTCGAAGCGGTTGACCGAGAGGTACCCCGCGCCCCCGCAGGCCTCGCGGCACTCCTGGATCGTGCGCGCGGCGTGCCAGGTGCCCAGGGCCTTGGTGCCGGCGGCCCGCGCCTCGAGAGCCCTGCGGTCGTGCTCGTCGTCGGCGGCCTCGACCTCACCGAAGCGGTTGAAGACCTCGTGCAGGTCAGCCGACACCCGCTCCTGGGCGAAGTGCATCGCATAGGTGCGCGCGAGCAGGGGCAGCAACCGGCGCTGGTGCTGGCCGTAGTCGAGCAGGAGCTCCTCGCCCTCTGATCCGGGGGGCCCGAACTGTCGACGCCGCAGGGCGTACTTCACCGCGATGGCAAGGGCCACCTTGCTGGCGTTGATCGCGGCGCCCCCGACGCAGACCCGCCCCTGCACGAGCGTGCCGAGCATGGTGAAGAACCGTCGGTCCGGGTTCTCGATCTCGGAGGTGTAGCCGCCCTCCTCGCTGACCTGGGCGTAGCGGTCGAGCAGGCTGTCGCGCGGCACCCGGACCTGGTCGAACCAGATCCGGCCGTTGTCGACGCCGTTGAGCCCGATCTTGCGGCCGCAGTCCTCGATCCGGATCCCCGGCAGGACGGCACCGTCCTCGCCGCGCAGGGGTACGACGAGGGCGTGCACGCCGTGGGACTCCTCACCGACGACGAGCTGGGCGAACACCACGGCCATCCGGGCATGCAGGGCAGCGCTGCCGATGTAGTCCTTGCGGGCCCGGTCGTCGGGCGTGTGGAGGACGAACTCGCCGGACTCCGGGTCGTAGGTCGCGGTGGTGCCGAGGGCCTGGACGTTGGAGCCGTGACCGGACTCGGTCATGGCGAAGCAGCCCAGGAGCCGGCCGCTGATCGTGTCCTCGAGGTAGGCATCGTGGTGCCGCGTGGTGCCGAGCTGGAGCAGGGCGCCGCCGAAGAGCCCGAACTGCACCCCCACCTTGGTCGCGACGGACAGGTCGCCGAGCCCCAGCGTCTCGAAGGCGGCCACCGAGGCACCGACGTCCTCGCCGCCACCGTAGGCCTTGGGGAAGCCGAACCCGGTCTGGCCGGTGCCGGCCATCTGCACCACGACGTCGAGCACCCGCTGGCGGAAGTCGTCGCGCGAGAGGTCCTCGGCGTCACGGAGGATCGAGGCGTGCTCGGCGAGGTTCCCGCGCACGAGCGTGCGCACGCCGGCGTACTCGCCGTCCAGCAGAGCGGTCAGCGCGGCCACGTCGAGGGTCATGGGTCGATTGTGCCCGCACCGGCGGGCGAAGGGGTCAGGGGCGCACGAAGAGCGTGGGCGTGGTCCAGGAGTACATCGACTCCACCACGACCGGGCGCCCGGTGCGGGGCGCGTGCACGATCATATGGTCGCCGGCGTACAGAGCGACGTGGTGGATCCCGGACGGCGAGGAGCTCGAGCTCCAGAAGACCAGGTCACCGGGGCGAAGCTGCGCGGCCGCGATCGGCGTCCCCGCGTGGTACTGCGCGACCGAGTAGTGCGGCAGCGAGACCCCCGCTGTCTCCCAGGCCCGCATGGTCAGCCCCGAGCAGTCCCACGAGGACGGTCCGGCGGCACCCCACCGGTAGGGCTCACCCACCTGGGCGCGGGCGAAGGCGATCACGCCGGCGGCACCCCCTGTGGGTGCCGGCGGGGCCGGGGGTGCGGGCGGCGGTGTGGGTGCGGGCGGCGGCGAGGGGGTGGCCGGCTCGGGGTCCGGCGCCGGCGGGTCACTGGGCGGCTGCTTCTCCGCACCGGGCTTCGCGGCGGCCGCCGCGTTCGCCGCCGCCTTCGCCTTCGCCGCTGCCTCGGCGAGCGAGGCTGCCTTCGCCTCAGCCTCGGCCTGCGCCTTTGCCTGCGCCTCTTCCAGCGCCCTTTCCTGCGCCCTTTCCTGGGCGGCCGCTTCGGCCTCGGCCCGCGCGGCCGTCTCGGCGCGCACCTGGGCCTCGGCCTCGGCGCGAGCGCGCTCGGCGGCCCGCTCCCGCGCGATCTCCTCGAGCGCACCCTGACGCTTGCGGGCCAGCTCGACCGAGATGTCCTGCGCGAGGGCGAGCTCGCGGATGAGCTGGTCCTTCTCTGCCGCGATGCCGGTGGCGGTCCGCTGGGCGGCGTCGGCCGCAGCGGCGGCGCGCTGCCGGGCGGCGTCGGCCGCGGCGGCGACCCGCTGCTGACGGCGTTGGGCGACGACCGCCTGCCGGGTGAAGGCCTCGGCGAGCGCGTCGGCGGCGGCGAAACGCTGGTAGTCGGCCTCCAGCGACGTCGACGCACCCTGGTAGGCGGCGTACTGGTCGAGCACGGCCTCGGGACCATCGGCGGTCATCATCGCGGACAGTGTGGTGACCTCGGCGCCCTGCTGGTACGACGCGGCCACCAGCGCGCCGATCTCGTCACGCTGGCGTGCCACCTCGCGCCGGGCCTGGGCCGCATCGCTGCGGGCCTGGGCGAGCGCCTCGCCGGCCAGCTCGAGGCGCCAGCGGGCACCGTTGGCCTCCTCCGAGGCGTGCTCGGCGTCGACGGCGGCGGACTCCAGACGCTGGTTGGCCAGGAGCAGCGCAGCCTTGATGCTGCCCACGTCACCGGCCTTGCGTGCCGCGAGCGCCTCGGCCCCCTGGACGTCCTCCTGCGACGGCAGGTCGGGACGGTCCGGGTCGGCCGAGGCGGGCGCACCCATCGCGAGCACCAGGGCCACGGCGATCGTGCAGAGGGCGGCGGAGTGAGCTCGTGGGCGTGACACGCTCATCAGGGGTCGCACGGGGTGGAGCACCTTCCCTCGGGGCCCGGCGAGCCGCATCCCCGCAGGCTCGCCGGACCTCTGCTGAGGCCCCCGACCCGGCTGACGGATGTGTCCTCCCAGTGACCACCCGGCCGACCCGGGTCGGTCGGCCAGCGCTCGCCCGGACCGCGTCCGCACCGTGCGCTGCGCAAGGAACGCTAGTGCTCATCTGTCACAAAAGAAACACTTTCCCCAAAAAAACCATGTGCCCCACGGCGTGTCGCCTTGACGAATCACACAGATGTAACTCGTCAGCAGAGAGTGCGGGGTCGTCGGGACCCCGTGCTGCCGACGCGCGCCGAGGCGGTCCTCGGGATCTCCGGGCACAAAAAAGAGGTCCCGCCCCACTGGGAGGTTGGGGCGGGACCGTTGACTCTGTCCCACTGGGAGGTTGGGACAGTGCCAAGTTCAACTGTATCGGAGACGGAAAAGTCTCGCGGAGTTCACGGGGATCCGGTCGCGGAGGATCGATCGACGTGAACGCCCTTGGTGTACCCACACCCTAGGCGAACAAACACCCCCGACACGAGACAAATCCGTCGTAGGTCGTGACCAGATTCCCCTGGTCGGCGACTAGGCCCGGGGGGCCCGGAAGGACTAGAGAGTGGGGTCGGGGCGGCTCTGGCGCACGTCCGGGTCAGCGGTGCCCGGCGCCTCACCGGGAAGGTCCTGGTGATGGTCGGCACCCGCCGACACCGAGACCGGCACCCGGGACGTGGACGTCGTCGGGTGCGAGGATCTCCCCCGTCTGTCGAACCTCTGACCCGTGGCCAGACCCCCGATCCAGACCGCGGTGATCGAGATCGCTGCGCCGGCGAGGTCGTCGGCGATGTAGTGCCAGCCGAAGTACAGCGTCGAGAGCACCGTGAGCACGAAGAACCCCCACATCGCCCAGCGGATCACGGCGTGCCGCACGGTGTATTGGGTGATCAGCGCCAGGGTGAGGATGATCCCGACATGCAGGGAGGCGAAGCCCGCGACGCTCTGGATCGAGTCGGCGAACGGGTTGTAGAGCACGTCGCGGCGCCCGTAGTACAGCGCGTCCTGGAGGGACTTGACTCCCGTCTGGTCGAGGTCGACGTAGAGCCAGGTGTAGGCGAAGTTGGGTCCGAGCGAGGGGACCAGGTAGTAGCTCAGCGTGCCCAGCGCCCAGGTCAGGCAGTGTGCGGTGGCATACCAGTAGCCGTAGCTGATGTTGCGCGACCAGACCAGCCAGACGATCAGTGACGCCGGTGAGAGCGGCAGGAACATCAGGTAGACGAACGCCAGCACGTGGGCGGCGACCCCCTCCCCCAGGGCGAGGTGGAGCAGCACGGCGGGCTCGTGACCGAAGGCGAGCACCTGGTCGATCTGGTGAAGGATCCGGTCCTGGGGGTCGCCTGCCAGGAAGGGGAGGTAGTTCTTCAGGTTGCGGTAGCTGACGTAGGTGACGAAGAACGACCCCAGCCCGATGGTCACCAGCGCGATGCGCTCACGCGTCCAGTGCTCGCGAATGATCGAGCGGGCGTGCACCGGGAACGTGCGCCACGCACCGCGTGAACGCCACAGCGACCGCGGCAGCACGTCGGCGACGAAGGCGCCCAGGACCATCAGCGGCAGCCGCAGCCAGGAGGGGCCGAGGAAGCCGTCCGGGTCACGCAGCGGCTCGCCCAGCCGGAAGCTCGCGACGACGGCCAGGGTGCCCATCAGCACGGCGACTCCCACGAGGAGTACGTACGCGCGCCGCTTCACAAGGAGCGATTCTAGGGCCGGGCCAGGACCACCCGGGTGGGTGGCTCCTGGCCGCTCACGCGAGCACGGCAGTGCGGGAGAGGTCGACGCCGAGCCTGATCCGGTCACCGACCCGGACCGTGGAGTCCTGGTCGGCCACCGCGTGCACCTCCCCGACCCCGTCCACCTCGACGACCAGCCGCGTCACCTCCGGGGTCAGCCGGGCGGTCAGCACCTGCCCGGTCAACGCACCGTCGGCGGTTCGCCGCAGCGCGCTTCGGCGCAGCGCCACCGCCACGGGGCCCTCGGGCACCGCAGCACCACCGGCGGCAAGCACTCTGCGGGCCGGGGCACCGTCGACGACGGTGGCGTAGCCGAGAAAGGCAGCCACCTCGCTGTCCACGGGAGCGCGCCAGACCTCCGCGACGGTGCCGCTCTGCACCACCCTGCCGGCCCTCATCACCGCCATCCGATCCGCGACCGCGAAGGCCTCCTCCTGGTCGTGGGTGACCAGGAGGGCGGTCGTCCCGGCCGCGCTGAGGATGCCGCGCAGGTCGGCGGCGAGTCGCTCGCGCAACGTGCGGTCGAGCGCGCTCAGCGGCTCGTCGAGCAGCAGCAACCGTGGTTGTACGGCGAGGGCGCGGGCCAACGCGACCCGTTGACGCTCGCCGCCCGACAACGTGGCGGGCGAGCGCGCGCCGTACCCGGGCAGCCCGACGAGCTCGAGCAGGTCCTGCACCCGCGACCGTTGGGCGGCGCGGGAGCCGTCGCGCAACCGGAGGGCGTAGCCGACGTTGCCGGCCACGCTCTGGTGGGGGAACAGCTGTCCGTCCTGGAACATCAACGCGAAGCCGCGCTTGTGGGTCGGAACGCCCGCCAGGTCCCGTCCGGCGTAGGCGACCCGGCCGGCATCGAGGTCCTCGATCCCGGCGATGGCGCGGAGCAGCGTCGACTTCCCGCAGCCCGAGGGACCGAGCACGGCGAGGACGTGACCGGGGTCGAGGGCGAGGGAGACATCGTCGACCGCACGATGGTCCTCGAAGCGGACGGTGACAGAGTCGATCTCGAGGCCGACGGTGGGTTCGGTGGACATCGTCAGAAGGCTCCCATCGAACCGAGGCGGAGCCGCTCGACCGCGGCCATGATGGCGACGGTCACCAGGCCGAGCAGGACCGAGGCGGCCAGCGCCATCCCGTAGTTGTCGGCCCCCGGGCGGGAGATGAGCTCATAGATCAGCACCGGCATGGTCGGCCGCTCGGGTCGGGTCAGGAAGCTGGTCGCGCCGAACTCGCCGAGGGAGACGGCGAAGGCGAAGCCGGTCGCGGCCAGGAGCGGACGCCACACGATCGGCAGGTCGACGGTGCGCAGCACCCGGAGCGGGGAGGCGCCCAACGACGCTGCGGCCTGCCGTTGCCGCGGCTCGATGGAACGCAGCACCGGGGTCAGGGTGCGCACCACGAGCGGGAGCGCGACCATCGCCTGCGCGATCGGCACCAGCACCGGGGACGTGCGCAGATCGAGGGGCGGACGGTCCAAGGTGATCAGGAACCCGAAGCCGAGCGTCACCGCCGAGACCCCCAGGGGCAGCATGAAGACCGCGTCGAGCAGAGCGAGGCCGCGGCGCTCGCCACGGCTGCGTCCGCGGCGGCTGACCAGCACGGCGACCAGGCAGCCGAGCACCATCGCCAGGACGGTGGCGTCGACGGCCACCCGCCACGAGTTGACCAGTGCAGAGGTGACGGGGACGAGCAACGCGCTGCCGCCCGAGCCGGTCCCGTCGAGTGCGCGGTAATGGTCGAGGCCCCAGCCGTCACCCACGCGCAGCGAGCCGGCCACCAGCGTCACCACGGGTGCGGCGACCAGCCCCAGCGCGACGAGAGCCACCCCCAGGGCCGGGGCATCCGAGCGCCGCAGCCGTCGACTGACCGAGCGGGCGTCGGCCCGGTCCACCGCGTGCTCACGTCGGGTCCGCGCGACGTGCGCCGCATAGAGCAGCCCGGAGACCACGAGGAGCTGCAGCAACGACAGTGCGGCCGCGCCGCGCAGGTCGAGGAACTGGGTGGTGAGCAGATAGATCTCGGTCTCGACGGTGGCGTAGCGCAGTCCCCCGAGCGTGAGCACGACGCCGAACGCCGTGGCACAGAAGAGGAACACGATGCTGGCGGCGGCCACGATGGAGGGCGCGAGGGCCGGCAAGGTGACGGTGCGCAGCACGTGAGCAGGGGACGCGCCGAGAGCGGCCGCAGCCTGCTCCCGGCGCGGGTCGAGGTGCTCCCACATCGAGCCGACCGTGCGCACCACGACAGCGAGGTTGAAGAACACCATGGCGGCGATGATGGCGACGGGGGTGCCGTCGAGCCCGAGTCCGCCGAGGGCACCGTTCGGTGCGAGCAGTGTGCGGAACGCGACCCCGACGACCACGGTCGGCATCACGAACGGCATCAGCACCAGCGCCCGGAGCATCCGGCGGCCGGGGACGCGCAGCCGGTACAGCACGAAGGTCAGGGGCAGCGCGAGCACCAGGGTGGCGAGGGTCGCCGCCGCGGCCGACCAGACGGTGAACCACAGCACGCGCTGGGTGCGCGCGCGAGCGAGCACCTCGAGGGCGCCGAGGGGGTCGAAGCCGCCGTCCGTCCAGAGCCCCCGGGCGACCATCCCGCCGACGGGCAGCGCGAAGAACATCGTGAGGACCACCAGCGGGACCGCCGCGAGTGCGACGGTCCCGAGCAGGCGGCTCCTCATCGGTGCGTCACTGGGCGATGTCCGCCCAGGTCTCCAGCCAGGTCGAGCGGTTGGCCGAGATCACGTCCTCCGGCAACGTCGCCGGGTCCTCCGCCGGCACGGCGTAGCGGGCCCACAGGTCAGGAAGGGTCGCGTCCGGGTCGACCGGGAAGACATACATCTGGTCCGGGAGCGCCTCCTGGAACTCCCGCTGGGTCATGAAGTCCACGAACGCCTCGGCGCCCTCGGCGTTGGCTGCGCCGTCGAGGACACCGGCGTACTCGACCTGGCGGAAGCACGTCTCCAGTAGGGCGCTGGTGGTCGGCTCGTCACCGCCCTCGGGAATCGTGAACGGCGGTGAGCTCGCGTAGGAGAGCACGATCGGCCGGTCTCCCGACCCGCCGCCGGCCGTGAAGTCGACCTGGTAGGCGTCCGACCAGCCGGCGGTCACCCGCACGTCGTTGTCGACGAGCCGCTGCCAGTAGTCGACCCACCCGTCCTCGCCGTACTCCGCGACCGTCGCGAGCAGGAACGCCAGTCCGGGCGACGAGGTGCTGGGGGCGGGGGTGACGAAGAGCCCCTTGTAGCGGGGGTCGGCGAGGTCCTCGAACGAGGTCGGTGCAGGCAGGTCCTTGTCGGCGAACCAGGTGTCGTCGACGTTGACGCAGACGTCGCTGTAGTCGACCGGGGTGAGCTGGTCGGCCGCAGCGGTCTCCTCGGGCTCGAAGGCCGCACCCGGGTTGGTGTCCGGGGTGTAGTCGACGAGCACGCCCTCCTCGACGGCGCGTGAGGCGAAGGTGTTGTCGACGCCGTAGACCACGTCGGCGATCGGCGACCCCTTGGTGAGCACCAGCTTGTTGGTGAGAGCACCTGCGTCGCCGGCGGGCTGGATCTTGGCGGTGAAGCCGGTCTGCTCGGTGAAGTCTGCGAGCACCTTCTTGGACATGTTCCAGGACTCGTGGCTCGCGACCACGACCTCGGCGCTGCCGGTCTTGCTCGTGCCGTCCGACTCACCGCCGGTGCTGGCCGGCTCGGAGGCGCTGCCCAGCGAGCAGGCGGTCAGCGTGAGCAGCCCGGAGGCAAGGATGGTGTGCAGCGCCATGGCTCGATGCCGTGGCCGCCTGGTGGTGTCGTGCATCATGTTCTCCCTGATGTCATCATCGGGAGGGGACCGCGCGAGCGGTCGAGACTCGACTTCCTTCGCCGGTATCAACCGGAGCAGGTTCGAGGGTCTGCGGAGGTCCGCACTCTCAGCGTCTGTGACGCTCCCCTGTCGTTGTGCTCCGACCCTACTCCGACCAGTACCGTCGTCTGGTGCCCAGCCTCGCCCACGAGATCCTGACCCGGGTCATCCCCGTCATCCAGCGCAGCGGTGAGGTCGGTGATGCCGAGGCGGTCCGGCGCCAGGTGCTCGCCCGCCAGGGCAGTGCGGGATCACCGCCGCGCTTCGGTCTGCGCGGCTGCACCGCGCTGGTGCGCGCCGGCTATCCCTTCCCTGTGTGGGACCTGGTGCCACCGGGGCCCACTCCGGCACGGACGGTGCTCTATGTGCATGGCGGCGGCTTCGTCGCAGACGTCGACAGGTTCCACTGGTGGCTGGCGGCCCGGTCGGCGACGGCGACAGGAGCCCGGGTCGTGGTGCCGGACTACCCGCTCACTCCCACGCACACCTGGCGCGACAGCCTGGAGCCGCTGCTGCAGCTTCACGAGCAGCTCGCGGTCGAGTCCCCGCAGGGCGTGACCCTGATGGGCGACTCCGCCGGCGGCGGGCTCGCGCTGGCGCTCGCGCAGCAGGTCACCACCAGGCCGGGGCCGCAGCCCACCGGGCTGGTGCTGATCTCACCCTGGGTGGACCTAGCCGGGGACACCCCCGGCACGGAGGAGGCCCGGGCCGCGGACCCGTGGCTGACCCTGAGCAAGCTGCGCCTGTACGGCGGCTGGTGGGCCGGCGCCGACGACCCGCACCGCCCGGAGGTGAGCCCGCTCCACGGTGACTGCAGCGGGCTCCCGCGCACGCTCGTGCTCTGTGGCACCCGCGACCTGCTGCTGCCCCAGGTGAGGGCGGTGGTCGACCGGATCCGCGAGGCCGAGGTCCCGGTGACCTACATCGAGGAGCCCGGACTGCTGCACGTCTACCCCGTCCTGCCGGTGCCGGAGGCCAAGGCCGCCCGCCGCACGATCGCCGACTTCGTCCTGGGCCGATGACGCCGGCCCTACGCTCGGTCGCATGACCGCTCCCGAGGTGTTCGTCGCGAGCTTCGACGATCTCGAGCCGACGACGGCGTACGCCTTGTGGAAGCTGCGCCAGGAGGTGTTCGTCGTCGAGCAGGCCTGCGTCTACCTCGACCTGGACGGCCGCGACCTCGAGCCGGGCACGCGGCACCTGTGGGTCGCGGACGGCACCCGCCCCGTGGGCTACCTCCGGATCCTCGAGGACCCCGGCGCCGCCCGGATCGGCCGGGTCCTCGTTGCTCCGAGCCACCGCGGACAGGGATCTGCCGCTCTGCTGATGCAGCACGCGCTCGCGCACGTGGGCGAGCGTGTGTCCGTGCTGGACGCCCAGACCTACCTGGCCGACTGGTACGCACGCTTCGGGTACGTCCCCACCGGACCGGAGTTCCTCGACGACGGGATCCCGCACCTGCCGATGCGGCGGGGAGCCGCACTCGGAGGCGACGAGGAGCAGCTACCCCGGCGCTAGCAGATGACCTCGAGCGGACCCTCGTCGGCGGTCGGAGGCTCGAAGTGATCGAAGTGCTGTGCGGCTACTTCTTCGGGGAGCACGTAGTCATCGCTGTGGCTACCTCGTCGAGCACGCACGCGTTCGAGGACCGTGTCGCGATCGGTCGCGAGGTAGATCGTCTCCGGCACGACGCCGGTGGGCTCCAACAGCTTCCGGTAGTCGTCGCGCATCCGTCGCGACCAGAAGGAGAAGTCGAGGACGACATCGCTGCCCGCCGTGACGAGCTCCAGCAGCCGGGCCCGTAGACCGTCCTCGATCTCGTCGCGGAGATCCTCAGGCAACGGCACCGTGGCGATGCCCCGGCGCCACATCTCTACGTCGAAGGAGAGCCGGATCATTCCCTCCCCTTCCAAGCGTCGGGCGTACGTCGACTTGCCTGACCCGGAGGGCCCGCACATGAAGATCACCCGGCTCACGGTCGGACCCTATGTCCCCGGCATGCTGTAGGCACGCTCGGCGGACTAGGCCGCAGCACCGGTTCTGTTTCGCGCGCGGTGGTCTCGTCAACCCTCTGCGCTGACAACGGCTCTGTGGCACTCGGTGCCCCTGGGAGGGATTCCGGCGGCCTCAGCCTGAGACCTTGGGAGGGGTCTTAGACATGGATCTGCTTCACCCTGCCCTGCGTTCGCTCGTCCGCACCACGCTGCTCACCACGACGCTCGTCTTCGGCACCGCCCTCGCAGGGGCGACCGTCGGCCCGGCCGGCGCCGTCTCGCGTCCTGAGACCACTGGCACCAGCACCTCTGCATCGGCCTTGGTCAGTGACGACCGCTACGAGGCGAGGGTGCAGGCCCTCGTCAACCGCAAGCGCGCCGCCCGCGGCCTGCGTCTGCTGCGCTTCGAGTCATGCACCGACGGCACCGCTGAGCGATGGGCGCGGCGGCTCGCCCTCACCGGCACGCTCGTCCACCAGGACAGTGCCAAGATCCTCAACACCTGCCGCGCCCGCTACGCGGCCGAGACTCTCGGGCGAGGTGGGTTCGGTGCCAGGCGGCTGGTGCGGACGTGGATGCACTCCTCGACGCATCGCTCTGTCCTGCTCAGCCACCGCGCCACGCGGATCGGCATCGGGAGCTACCTGAACGGCCGTGGCCAGTGGGTGACCGCTGCCAACTTCACCCGCTTCTGATCTTTCGGCTCTCGAGTCCGCGCGGGCGGGTTTGGCCTGGGGCGCACGGGGGCACAGTGACCTCAGCCAAACACGTGCGTGGCGGGGAAGCCGCGCAGTCGGGAGTCACCATGTTCGCCCTCGTCGTCCTTGCCTTTCTCGGCGGCCTCGCCGCCTTGATCTTCGTGATGGCTCACCTCGAGGCGAGTCTCGAGGTTGCTCCGGTCACGGCCGGAGCCCCGGCGCAGCAGGACCTCCGCTGATCTGATGATCGGCGGGGCGGTTCCTCCGCTCACCGCTCGACGCAGAACTCGTTGCCCTCGGGATCGGTCATCACGACCAGATCGTCTCCCTGCGTCAGGATCTTCGCGCCGAGACCACTGAGGCGCGCAACCTCGTCCTGTAGGTCGCCCGCAGCGCGCAGATCGAAGTGCTGGCGATTCTTGGCCGTCTTCGGCTCGGGGACCCGCTGGAACCAGAGGGTGGGACCGCCCCAACCGGCAGGCTCCACCCAGGCCCGTTCCAGGGTGCTGTCCTCGTCGACGTTGGATCCGAGCGCTGCCGCCCAGAAGCGGGCAAGCGCCAAGGCTTCCTTGCAGTCGAAGGTCACCGACTTCACGAAGGACACCATCGCGCCACCGTACCGATGCCGTCCCTGGCTGCCCTTCACTGGCGCCGGACGTCGCGGATCCAGTTGTCGGGTGGTGGGTGCTGCCCCACCCGGCGTGGTGGCCGGAACTCGGGTCTCCGGTCGAGGGGGTTGAGCCGGACCTGCCAGGGGGTGGCGTGGATGAGGGTGTGGTGGGCGCGGCAGAGGAGTACGAGGTTGTGGAGGCTGGTGGGTCCGCCGTCGGCCCAGTGCTGGACGTGGTGGGCGTCGCACGCGAGTGGTAGCCGGCGGCAGCCGGGGAAGCGGCAGTGCTGGTCGCGCAGGACGAGGGCTTTCCAGATCGCGGCGGTGACGAGCCTCTGGGTGCGGCCGACGTCGAGGACTTCACCCAGCGTGCCGAGGACGGCGGGGATGACGTCGGCGTCACACGCCAGCCGGCGGATGGTGGAGACGGAGAGCTGCTCGCCGGTGTCCAACGTCGCCGCACCCAACCCCTGACGCAGCTGGTCCAGCGTGACCGTCACGGTGACCCGTGGTTTGGCGCCGTGCTGCTCCGGGAGCAGGCCGTCGGTCTCGCTGGCTTTGAGGCAGGTCTGCACCAGTGCGTCCCAGGTGCGGGCGCCGTGGTCGCGGAGGTCGCGGGCGGTCTCGCCGCAGTCCGGGTCCGTGCCCGGCATGGGTGCGGAGAGTGCGTGCAGGGCGGTCTTGATGATGGCGGCGTCCTCGACGGTGCCGCGGCCGCGGAGCCTCACTCCGCCGCTGCCGTCCTCGGCGATGGTGAGGAACCGGCCAAGGTGCGCCGACCTCTCGAGCCGGTCCAACGCGGCCTCCTCGACACGTCCGGTGCCGTCGGGGTCGAGCACCTCGAGCAGGTGGTCGCCGGCCTTGCGCAGCTCGGACGGCGTTGAGGGAGGCGGCCTGGTCGAGCAGCATCCGTTCGGCCTCGTCGCGCAGAGCGGGTTGGCCGGGGAGCCGGTCGATCGCCGCCACGATGACTTCGGCATGCTCCGGGCGACACGTCGCCGGCTTGGAGGGCGAGCAGCGTCGTACGCCGCTCACCACACAACGGGCGGGCGGTGCGCAGCAGCCTAGAGCCGTGGCCGTGCCGGCCGCCCGCGGTGTGGGTCAGGTAGTCACCCGGCGACACCCAGCCGGCCGTCTTGGCTGCCTCGGTGGCCTCGACCTCCGCGGCCACCTCGCACTGCACCGCGGCCAGCGCCGAACGCAGCCGTTCGATCTCGGAGTTCACGTCGAGAAGGTCCTCCGGACGAGCCGCCGCCCACAACGTCTCCGCCAGCGACGCGACCTGCTCCCGCGCCGCAACCAACACCCCCATCGGGCTGGTCGGTGAGTCCGGGAGCATCTCCATGAGAGAACTCAACCAGGGACCACCGACAGTTTCCGCACAGTTCGATTCCGTGCACACGCGGTGGTGGAGGAGGGCGGAGCGCCAGCGGCCTCACCCGGTGGTTGAGGAGGGCGGAGCGCTAGCGGAGCCCGTCTCGAAACCACCCACCTCCCGAGCGCGTCCGTGCGGTGGTTTCGAGACGCTCACTTCGTTCGCTCCTCAACCAGCGGGGGGCGGCTCGGCTCGGCTCCACAACCACCGGACTCCCCTCGGTGGTTGAGGAGGGCGGAGCGCCAGCGGAGCCCGTCTCGAAACCACCCACCTCCCGAGCGCGTCCGTGCGGTGGTTTCGAGACGCTCACTTCGTTCGCTCCTCAACCAGCGGGGGGCGGCTCGGCTCGGTTCCTCAACCACCGGACTCCCCACGGTGGTTGAGGAGGGCGGAGCGCCAGCGGAGCCCGTCTCGAAACCACCCACCTCCCGAGCGCGTCCGTGCGGTGGTTACGAGACGCTCACTTCGTTCGCTCCTCAACCAGCGGGGGGCGGCTCGGCTCGGCTCCTCAACCACCGGACTCCCCACGGTGGTTGAGGAGGGCGGAGCGCCAGCGGAGCCCGTCTCGAAACCACTCGCTCCTGCAACCACGCGGCGGGGCGGCTCGGCTCGGCTCCTCAACCACCGGACTCCCCACGGTGGTTGAGGAGGGCGGAGCGCTAGCGGAGCCCGTCTCGAAACCACCCCCTACCCGGGCGCCTCCGTGGCGGTGGTTTCGAGACGCCTCGCCTAGCGGCTCGGCTCCTCAACCACCGGGAAGGCTCGGCTCCTCAACCACCGGGTCGGCTCGGTTCCTCAACCACCGGGTCGGCTCGGCGGTGACCTGGGCAGAGACAACCGCTGTGAGACGCTGGCCGCATGAAGCAGCAGGCCGCCGAGCCGGGTCCCCGGCGCGGTCGGCCGGGCTATGACCAGGAGACGGTGCTTCGCCGCGCGATCGAGCTCTTCAACGAGCAGGGGTACGACGGCACCAGCATGGGCGACATCGCCCGCGCACTCGGGCTCACCAAGTCCGCGATCTACCACCACGTGCCCAGCAAGGCCCATCTCCTCGACCAGGCGCTCGGTGAGGCGCTCGACGGACTGACCGCCGCGGTCGACACGGCCGCCGCCTCAGCCGACGGGTCGGCCTACGCGAGACTGCGCCACGTCGTGGAGGAGAGCGTCGCCGTCCTGGTCGCCCATCAGCCGGCGGTCACCCTGCTCCTCCGCGTGCGCGGCAACAGCGAGGTGGAGTCCGCCGCCCTGCGCAGGCGTCGACAGATCGACGCACGCTTGGCCGCGCTGGTCCGTGAGGCGGTCGACGAGGGCGCGTTGCGCGACGACGTCAGCCCCGACCTGGTCAGCCGACTGCTGTTCGGCATGGTCAACTCGCTGGTGGAGTGGTACCGCCCCGGCGGCCCCGTCGACGCGACCGAGCTCTCCCGCACCATCACCGCGATGGCCTTCGACGGGCTCGCCCGGCACGAGGCCTGAGCGAGCATGGTCTCAGCCTCCGGGGTGGCTCTCAGGCGTCGAAGTCGACGGTCACACAGTCGCTCACGGGATAGGACTGGCAGGTCAGCACGAAGCCCGCCTCGATCTCGGCCTTCTCCAGCGCGTAGTTGCGGCGCATGTCGACCTCGCCGTCGCGGACGAGCGCCCGGCAGGTGCCGCACACGCCTCCCTTGCAGGCGAAGGGCAGGTCGGAGCGTGCTGCCTGTGCGGCGTCGAGGATCGTCTGCCCCCGCGGCATCGGCGCCGTCGCGGAGAGACCGTCGAGCACGACCGTCACGTCGGAGGTCTCACCCTCCGCGACCGGGTCGACCCGGTGCAGCTCGGGCGGCGGCTCGTCGACGTAGAAGAGCTCGAAGTGCACTCTCTCCGCAGGGAAGCCGAGGTCGTCGAGGACGGCGCGGGCGTCGTTGATCATCGCGAAGGGGCCACACAGCCAGACGTGGTCGATCCCCTCGAGCGGCACCAGCACATCGAGCAGCCGACGGAGCCGGGCGGCGTCGAGCCGGCCGCTGAACAGCTCGACCTCGCGGGGCTCTCGGCTCAGCACATGCACTGTCTGGAGTCCGGGCCCGTGGAAGTTCTTCAGGTCGCCGAGCTCCTCGGCGAACATCACCGAACCGCTGGTGCGGTTGCCGTAGAGCAGGCTGACCTCGCCGTCGGGGTGGGCCAGGACGGTGCTCGCGATGGACAGCATCGGCGTGATCCCCGACCCCGCCGCGATGCAGAGGTGACGGCCGCCGTCGAGCAGCGCCGGATCTGGGCAGAAGCTGCCGGTGGGCGTCTGCACCTCGATCTCGGTGCCGGGAACGACGTCATTGACGAGCCAGGAGGAGAACATCCCGTCGGGGATGGCGCGTACGCCGATCCGCGGCCGCGCACCGACCGGCGCACAGATCGAGTACGAGCGTCGATGCTCCTGACCGTCGACGAAGCGGCGCACGGTGAGCGACTGGCCGGCGGCGAAGTCGAAGGCGTCGACGAGCTCAGCCGGTACGTCGAAGGTGACCGCGACCGCGTCGTCGGTCAGTCGCTCGACGCTCGCGACACTCAGCGTGTGGAACACCGGCACGGAGCGGCTCCGGACACGTTGGGGCCGGGCGGCCGCGCCGGCGGGCCGGGCGGTCGCGCCGGCCGCGCCGGCGGGTCGGGCGGTCGCGCCGGCCGCGCCGGCGGGTCGGGCGGTCGAGCTTGTCGAGACCACTAGATCTCCTTCACGTGCTCGAACGGCTCGAGGCAGTCGGTGCACCGGTAGAGGGCCTTGCAGGCAGTCGCGCCGAACTCCGAGGTCAGCTCGACCCGGGAGGACCGGCAGCGGGGGCAGGCGATGGTGCGGCGCACGGGCAACAGGTTCAGGGTCACCGGACCGTCCGCCCGAGTGGCCGCACCCGGAGGGGAGATGCCGTGATCGGCCAGCGCCTCCCGGCCCCGTGCGGTGATCCAGTCGCTCGACCACGCGGGCGTCAGCTCGATCCGCACCTCGACGTCGTCATAACCGGCATCGTGCAGTCGGTGGACGAGATCGTCGCGCATCGTGGCCATCGCCGGGCAGCCGGAGTACGTCGGGGTGATCGCGACGACCACGACCCCGCCGACGACGTCCACCCGCCGCAGGACGCCCAGGTCCTCCAACGTCAGCATCGGCATCTCGGGGTCTGTGACGCTGCGGGCGATGTCGTACGGCGTCTCGGTGGACGTCGAGGCAGAGGTCTTGGTGGCGCTCATGGTCACCACCGCCCGAGCGGGTGTGCGCGGGCAACGACCTGCATCTCGCCGAGCAGCCGGCTGAGCTCCTCGGTGTGCAGCCCGTCGCGGCCGTAACGATCGGTCGCACCGATCCGCGGCGCCTTGGCGGGCCGGTCGACACCGCTGACGGAGAGCACCTGCTCCAGGACCACGTCCACCTCGGCCGCAACGTCGGCGGGATCGACGCCGACTCCGGCCGCGGCGACCTCAGCCTCGACCGGGTGGGTGCGGAACATCTCGGCGTACCACGGCCACAGCTCCGTGAGGGCGTCGATGACCCGCCGGCGGGACTCCTCGGTGCCACGCGCCAGGGTCAGGAACCAGCGGCCCGCGTAGTCGCGGTGGTAGGTCATCTCCTTGATGCCCTTGGCGGCCACGGCGGCGAGCACGTGGTCGCGACTGCCCGCGAGCCGCTCGAGCACGGCGAGACGCGCGGTGCTGAACAGCAGCAGCCGGGCGATGGTGTGGCCGAAGTCGCCGTTGGACACCTCGACGAGGCGCACGTTGCGGAAGTCCTCCGGCCCACGGAAGAAGGCGAGGGCGTCCTCGGGCGGCACGGGCGAGCCCTCCGGGAGGTGCGGGACGCAGTCGGGATCGGCCGCCGCAGCGCGTGCGAGCAGCAGTCGAGCCTGACCGAGCAGGTCGAGGGCGACGTTGGACAGGGCGATGTCGTCCTCGAGATCGGGCGCGTGGCTGCACCACTCCGAGAGCCGATGGGACGCGACCAGCGCGTCGTCGGCGAGCATCAGGCAGTACGTCGCCAGAGCGCGGGGGTCGACGCCGTCGGGGGTGGTCGTGTCGACGCCGGCCAGCGGGTCCTCGAAGTCGCTGCCGAAGGCCCACTGCGACGGGTCGCTGCCGAGCAGGCCGTCGAAGACGGACCCGTGCTGCTCGTTGGGGTCAGGCGCTGCGTGACTCATGGCACTCACATGTGGGGGACGTCGTCGGGGATGGCATAGAACGTGGGGTGCCGATAGACCTTGTCGCCGCTCGGGGCGAAGAGCGGGTCCTTCTCGTCGGGGCTCGACGCCGTGATCGCGTCGGCGCGGACCACCCAGATGCTGACGCCCTCGTTGCGGCGGGTGTAGACGTCGCGAGCGTGCCGCACCGCCATCTCGTCATCGGCGGCGTGCAGCGATCCCACGTGCACGTGGTTGAGGCCGCGCTTGCCGCGCACGAACACCTCGTACAGCGGCCACTCGCTCTTCGGCTGGTCGAGCTTGTCGAGACCGCCCGGCTGGTCGAGCTTGTCGAGACCGCCCGGTTGGTCGAGCTTGTCGAGACCACTCATGACGCTCCTTCCTCGACGGCCGCGGACTGCCGGGCCGCGAACGCCGTCGCCGCCTCCCGCACCCAGGCGCCGTCGTCGTGGGCCTTCTTCCGGTGCGCGAGCCGTTGGGCGTTGCAGGGCCCGTTGCCCTTCACCACCTGCATGAACTCGTCCCAGTCGGGGGTGCCGAAGTCATGGGCTCCGCGCTCCTCGTTCCAGCGCAGCTCCGGGTCGGGGAAGGTGACGCCGAGGGCCTCGGCCTGCGGCACCGACATGTCCACGAATCGCTGCCGCAGCTCGTCGTTGCCGTTGCGCTTGATCCCCCACGCCATCGACTGCGCGGAGTTGGGCGACTCGTCGTCCGGCGGGCCGAACATCATCAGCGCCGGCCACCAGAAGCGGTTGACCGACTCCTGCACCATCGCGCGCTGCTCGTCGGTGCCCTGCATCATCGTCATCAGCAGCTCGTAGCCCTGCCGCTGGTGGAAGGACTCCTCCTTGCAGATCCGGATCATCGCGCGCCCGTAGGGGCCGAACGACGTACGGCACAAGGGCACCTGGTTGCAGATGGCGGCGCCGTCGACGAGCCAGCCGATGGTGCCGACATCGGTGTAGGACAGCGTCGGGTAGTTGAAGATCGAGGAGTACTTCTGCCGACCTTCGATCAGCATCTGGGTGAGCTCCCCGCGGGACGTGCCGAGGGTCTCGCAGGCGGAGTAGAGGTAGAGCCCGTGACCGGCCTCGTCCTGCACCTTGGCGAGGAGGATCGCCTTGCGGCGCAGCGAGGGAGCGCGGGTGATCCAGTTGCCCTCGGGCTGCATGCCGATGATCTCGGAGTGCGCGTGTTGGGCGATCTGCCGGACCAGGGTCCTGCGATAGCCCTCGGGCATCCAGTCGCGCGGCTCGATCCGGTCGTTGCGGCTGATCGTCGCGTCGAACTGCTCCTGCAGCTCCACGTCCGGACTCTGCTCGGACACAGACATCAGAACTCCTGATCCTCCATTTACTGACCGAACGGTCTGTATTACTGTGACACAGGACCTCCGACCCCGACAAGAGGAGCGCGCGCCGTGTCCGACCTTCTGGAGAGCTATGCCGCCGGACGCTGGTTCCGTGCCAGCGACGAGGGGACCCCGTTGCTCGACGCGTCGACCGGCGAGCAGGTCGCCCGGATCTCCAGCACCGGGCTCGACCTCGGTGAGATGCTCACCCACGCCCGCATGGTCGGCGGTCCGGCGCTTCGCGCCCTGACCTTCCACGAGCGCGCGGGCCTGCTCAAGCAGCTCGCCAAGCACCTCAGCGCCGACAGGGACGAGCTCTACGCCCTCTCGTTGCGCACCGGTGCGACCCAGCGCGACTCGATGGTCGACATCGACGGTGGTTTCGGCACGCTGTTCAGCTTCGCCAGCAAGGGGGTCCGCGAGCTGCCCAACGACACGGTGGTCCTCGACGGCGGGCTCGAGAAGCTCGGTCGTGGCGGGACGTTCGTCGGTCAGCACGTCTACACCTCGCGGCCCGGCGTCGCGGTGCAGATCAACGCGTTCAACTTCCCCGTCTGGGGGATGCTCGAGAAGCTCGCTCCGGCCTTCCTCTCCGGCCTGCCCTCCGTGGTGAAGCCGGCCAGCCAGACGTCCTACCTCACCGAGCTCGTCGTACGCCGCATCATCGAGTCCGGCATCCTTCCCGAGGGCACCCTCCAGCTGCTCGCCGGCAGCGCCACCGGCCTTCTCGACGAGCTCGAGGTCCAGGACTCGGTGGACTTCACCGGCTCGGCCCACACCGCCGGGATGCTGCGCACCCACACGAACGTGCTGCACGGCGGGGTCCGACTCGGCGTCGAGGCCGACTCACTGAACTGCTCCGTGCTCGGGCCGGACGTCAGCGCGGACGACCCCGAGTTCGACCTGTTCGTCAAGGGCGTCGTGGCCGAGATGACGGTCAAGGCCGGGCAGAAGTGCACCGCCATCCGGCGCGCCATCGTCCCGTCCGCGATCGCCGACGACGTGACCGAAGCGATCACCGCGCGCCTGGCCAAGATCACCGTGGGCAACCCCGGGCACGAGGGGGTCCGGATGGGAGCGCTGGCCAGCCTCGGCCAGCGCGAGGAGGTTCGCAAGGCGATCCAGTCCCTGCGCTCCTCCGCCGAGATCGTCTACGGCGACCCCGACCACGTCAGCCTCGTCGACGGCGATGCCGAGCGCGGCGCCTTCCTCTCCCCCGTGCTGCTCCGGGCCACACCCGGCGCGGTGGAACCTCACGACGTGGAGCCATTCGGCCCGGTCAGCACCGTGATGACCTATGACTCGCTCGATGAGGCGATCGACCTCGCGGCCCGCGGCAGGGGCAGCCTGACCGGCTCGCTGGTCACCCACGACCCCGACGTGGCACGCACAGTGACCCTGGGCCTCGCGCCCTGGCACGGACGCATCCTGGTGCTCGATCGCGACGACGCCGGCGAGTCCACCGGCCACGGCTCCCCGCTCCCCGTCCTCGTGCACGGCGGCCCCGGCCGCGCCGGCGGCGGCGAGGAGCTCGGCGGCATCCGCGGCGTGCTCCACCACATGCAGCGGTCGGCGATCCAGGCCTCGCCCGCGATGATGACTGCGGTCACCGGCCGCTGGACGACCGGCTCGCCACGCACCGAGGACGGCGTGCACCCGTTCCGCAAGAGCCTCGCCGACCTGCGCATCGGCGACACGATCCGCTCCGAGCCCCGCACCGTGACCGGCGAGGACATCGACCACTTCGCCGAGTTCACCGGTGACACGTTCTACGCCCACACGGACCCAGAGGCTGCCGCCGCCAACCCGCTGTTCGGCGGCATCGTCGCGCACGGCTACCTGGTCGTGTCGCTCGCGGCCGGCCTCTTCGTCGACCCCGACCCGGGACCGGTGCTGGCCAACTTCGGCGTCGACGCGTTGCGCTTCCTCACCCCGGTCAAGGCCGGCGACTCGATCGCGGTCACGCTGACGGTCAAGCAGATCACCCCCCGCACCAGCGCCGACTACGGCGAGGTCCGGTGGGACGCCGTGGTGGTCAACGCAGACGGCGACCCGGTGGCGACCTACGACGTGCTCACCCTTGTGTCCAAGGAGTGGCCGCCGCTCGCGTAGGTCCCGCTCAATCCACTGCGCGCTTCTCGAGGATCCTCTTGAGGTTGCTCAGGTCCTTGCGGTTGGCTCGACGCATGGCGGCGGCCATCACCGGGGCGGCGACGTGTCCGAATCCCGACGGCTCACCGTCGTTGCGCAGGGTCATCCGGGTGCCGCCGCCTGCGGTGTCGGTCCAGGAGTAGGTCGTCCGCATCGGGAAAGGACCCTGCGCAGTGCTCATCACCAGGCGCTCGCCCGGGACGAGCTCGCGCACCTCGTAGGTGTAGGCCAACCGGCGCCCCAGGAACCGCGCCACGAAGGCGATGCGAGAGCCGACGACGGTCGGTGGGGTGGTCTCCCACTCGACCGTCGCGATGTTGGCGTACCACGTGGGCGCGTTGTCGGGGTCCGAGACGAAGGCAGCTACGTCGGCCCGCGGCACGGCGATCTCGATCTCGGTCACCACGTCGACGGCCATGCCGCGAGCCTACGACGGGACTACCTGCAGCGTCACCGCGCAAAGATCGCCGGCGTGCAGGTCCTCGGCGCTCCGCACCGCCTTCTTCACCGGCAGCACCATCGTGCCGTCCGCGTCGGGGAACAGCGACGTCCGCCACGTCGTGGCCCCCACCGTCACCTCGACGCGGATGCTGCCGAAGCCGCGCGGTGGCCCGGCCTCCGGGGCCAGCTCCTCCACGACCTCACGGGGGACGGTGACGAAGTGCCACGACCCTGGGCCGTCGGGAGAGTGCTCCCACAACTCGGCGTCGAACCGGTGACCGGCCATGGACCGATGCTGACACCCGGCACCGACAATCACCAGGTGACAGCCCCCTTCGGCAAGGAGGAGGATCCAGGACGAGGAGGCCGCCATGACGTCGTCGACAGGTCGCACCACGCGGATCGCCCTGCTGGCGGCCGCGGCTTGGGGGGTCGGGCTGATGATCGCCGGCTTCGTGGTCCCGGTCTACGAGACCTCGACCGCGTCGCAGACGGGCGTGGCGGCCCAGGGCACGGCGACCCTGGTCGGGGCGAACGGGATCAGTGCCGCATTCGTGCTCGCGATCCCGCTCCTGGCCACGGCGCTCGTCGCCGGCTCACTCCAGGTGCCTGACCGGCGCGCCGCCCTCGGCGCTGCCTGGACCCTGACCGCGCTGCTCCTGGTGGGCAACCTCCTCGCGATGCTGACGGTCGGCATCTTCGTCCTGCCGCTCACCGTCGCGCTCGTCGTGGCCAGCGCCACGGCGTCGAGGGCCGTTCCTGTCGCAGTCACGTGATCGCTGAGCGCGACGTATCCACGATGTCGCGGTCGGACCGAGTCGCCGCCCGCTCGACGAAAGGCTGAGCCAGATGTCCCTTCCTCGTCCCTACCCACCTGATGTCCACCTCGGCGGCGACGGCGAGGTCAGTGCCTGGCTGCGGACCTCGCAGCAGCCGCCGGACGTCACCTACGGCAACGACGTCACCTGTGAGTACCTGGCACGGGGAGACCAGGCCGCGGGACGCTTCGGGCTCTACCGCTGGACGTTCGGGGAGGGCGAGTCGGGCCCGGACCCGCACTTCCACCGCTCGATCTCGGAGCAGTTCTACGTGCTCTCCGGCGAGGTCCGGCTGTACGACGGCCACCAGTGGGTCACTGCCCGATCAGGTGACTTCCTCTACGTCCCCGAGGGCGGGATCCACGGCTTCCGCGGCGGGGGCAGGGCCTCGATGCTGCTGATGTTCGCCCCGGGCGCACCACGAGAGGACTACTTCGAGACGTTGGCGCGCGGAGAGGCGATGACCGAGGAGCAACGCGCTGCCTTCATGCTCCGCCATGACACCCACTGGGTGTGAGACGTCGCGCAGAGCTGGGTCACGCCGGCCCGGTGGCGTCATGGCCGACGCCACCAGCACGTCGACGATCCCGTCCCGACTCCACCTCCTGCGCCGGCCGCTGGGCGGCCCGCCACACCATCAGGGGCTTCTCCACGAGCGCCAGGCGACCAGCCCGCACGCCGCGCCCGCCACGACGCCCAGCGGCCCCTCGCCGAACTGGCGCGCGACCGGCAGATGCCACAGGTCGAGTAGGAAGCAACACCGGCATGCGAGCGGCGCCCCCCACGGGATCTGGGCGTGGAGGGTGGAGTCCTGGTCAGAGCGCCCAGGTTGCCGAACGTGAGCACCGAGCGACGGCGCGTCACGCGTCCTCGACGTGACCGGCACAGACCGTCGGCACCGACCGCGAGGGGCGCGGCCACCAGCGCACCGGCGCCGATCGCAGCGGCGGTGGCGTCGAGGTACACCGCATGTGCCGATGTGGCCGTGCCAGCGACGAACCCACACCGCCGAGCCACGACGAGGGTCCGACCAGTGCGCGCGGCAGCGGGTGGTAGGAAGAGGACGCGGCCAGAGGAGATAGAACGCTCTCGACGACCCGAGAGACACGCGGGCCGGAGGGATCGCCACGTCGGCAGTGAGACCAGTCGCATGCGCCGCCACGTCATCCCCGACGCTGGCCTCACCGCTGGTCCTGAGCGGTCGCCGTGAGAGGGATCCGCGGAGAGTGGCTGGGCCGAGCGATGGTGAGTCGTCGTAGAACCTTCAGTCCGACGGCTCTCGTGTGCACAGGCCCGATGGTTCATCAGCAGGTCGCCGGGATAGCTAGCCCGAGAGCGCGAAGAACACGCACACCGACGGCGCGCGAGGTGCACGGCCGAGCGACTGTGGGTGTGCCGAGGAGGACCCGTAGCGATGCGAGGCCGCGCAGCCCGTCGCTGAGGTCGGCGTCCGAGCCCCCCGGCTCCCCCCGTGATGCCATGCCGCCAGTGCTGAGTTACAGAACTCGGGTTCTCGCTAATGACGCGGAAGAACTTGACGCCTCAACAAAGGCGGACGCTCCTCAGGGTTCGTGGACGTACCGTCGCCCGGCGGGCGACTTCGTGCTCCCAGCGCGCGCCGCCCAACGCCCGAGAGCATGACGCCCTGCGGACCCCTGGTTCCTGCGGCGGGCCGGGGCACCAGCCCAAGACCTCGTCGCAAGCCGACCTCGCGCTCGATCGGGAGGAGGCACGCGTCCTGGCAGCCTTACGCTCCCTGAGCCGTGTGCACCCAGGCACTCGATGGCGTCAGGGCCACAGGGGATCTACCGAACCGTAGAGTTCAGTCGAGATCTGACGCTCCTCCAACGGATGAAGCCCCCCGATGACCCGTTCGCCGCGACGTCGATACTCGATGACTCGATCGGCTAATCCCCTCTCGGCCCACCGAAAGGATGGGCCCAGCAACGAAGGTGACCGAGACGTCCGTCAGGGCCGTTGGGTGCTCAACGTCGATGATGCGCCCGAGATGTCCGAGCCAGAGGCCGTGTTGTGGGTTCTCGCCGAGACTCGGACGTACTCTCCCACTTCGAACTTCGGGAGTCTGGCTGCAGCCTTCATGGACCAGACGATAACCGTGCGCTTGACCCGGCTCCTGCACGCCGACGTTCACCCTCGCACCGAGGGTGCCGAGAAGGAGGTTCGCAAGATGCGCCACAGGGTTCTTCAGGGGCACGTGGCTACCAGTGGCTATCCGGCCATGTCGTCAGCCTGCGCACACACCAAACCGCCCCTCGCCTGTCATCGCAGGTGAGGGGCACTGGTGGGTCGAGAGCCGCCTGTCGGAATCGAACCGACGACCTTCTCATTACGAGTGAGACGCTCTACCGACTGAGCTAAGGCGGCGCGCTGCCCGGAATCCCGGATCAGATCCGGGTCCGGGCAACGCGCAGGAGTATACGCAAGGTGGACCCTGCCACGCGAAACGGCGTCAGGCGGCCAGCGAGGCACCGCGACGGGCCGCCGCGGTCTTGCCGGTGAGCCAGGCCTGCTCGGCGCCGCACCAGCAGGTGTGGGTGACGCGGATGCCGGAGTCGGTGTTCGTCAGGGACGTCACCTGACTGGGGAACACGAGCTGACGCTTGCCGCACTCGGTGCACTGGTGGTCGAACATGTCGATGACCTCCCTCGATGGATCTGGACTGGTACCCCTCCAGGATGCGGGATCTGTTGCCATAGGGGTAGCCTCTCTTTCCTTCGAGTCGTCAAGGATCTGCCTATGCTTTCGCTGCATCAGCTGCGCTGCTTCCTGGTCACCTACGAACAGGGTTCGCTGACCGCGGCGGCCGAGCAGCTCGGCTATGCCCAACCCTCGGTCTCCGAGCAGATCCGGGGTCTGGAGAAGTCGCTGGGGACCACCCTGTTCCGCCGGGTCGGGCGAGGGGTCGTGCCGACCACTGTCGCCGACTCGCTGCGGCCGCACGCCGAGCGCACTCTTGCGGCGGCCGAGGATGCCCGCCGCGCCGTCGCGAGCGTGACCGCGCTCGAGACCGGCACCATCCGGTTCGGCATGTTCGGCACCGCACGGCTGTACGCCGGCGCGGGGCTCGTCGCCGACGTGCTCGCTCGTCACCCCGGTGTGCGGGTCGAGCTGGTCGGACAGAACTCCACCGATGTCCAGGAGGACCTGCGTCGCGGCCGGATCGAGGCCGCGATGATCGCCGTGCCGACCGTGAGCAGCGAGGGCATGAAGGTGACGCCGGTGGCGCGCGACGAGCTGGTCTACATCAGCACCGATCCGGAGGCCCTGCAGGGTCCCGTCACCGCCCATCGTCTCTCTCGCGCGTCGTTGGTGATGCCCGAGACCACGTGGCGCGCCACCGACTCCACCCGCATGGTGCTTCGTCAGATGCTCCACGAGACGGGACGCAACCCGCAGACACGGATCGAGGTCGAGGACGTCGAGACGGCGGTGGAGCTGGTCGGGATGGGTCTGGTCGACTCGGTGATCCCGCGCGGCGCAGCCGATCAGCTGCTACCCCGGCTCGCACCTACGGCGGGGTGGGTCTCATTGCGGCCGCGACAGTTCGACACCCTCGCGATCGTGCACCGCGCCGGTGCGACCCTGTCGCCGGCAGCTCGCCTGATGATCGAGCTGGCGACCGTGCGGATCCAGGCCCTGACCGACCCGGTGCACCCCCGCTGACTCGGCGCTAGGCTCCTCGCCGCTGCTGCGGGACCGGAGCCGCCGTGCCGGCGTACGGCGCGAGGAGGGCCTCGAGCCCGCGCTCCTCGACGTCGCTCACATAGCGCTCCTGCTCGCGGACCGATGCGAGTCGCTCCGCCAGCGCCCCGCAGGCGCGCCGTTTCTCTGTCATGGGCTCAGAGTGGGAACGCAAGGGGCCCGTGTCAATGACCGACGCGCTTCGCGAGCGGCGAACTCAGCACTCCACCGTGCCGGTGGGGACCTTTCCGGAGACCAGGTAGGACTCCACCGCCGAGTCGACGCAGTCGTTGCCGGAGAGGTAGCCGGTGTGACCGTCGCCGTCCCGCCGGACCAGCACGCCCGACTCCAGCTGGTCGGCGAGCGCCTCGGCCCACTCCAGCGGGGTCGCCGGGTCGCGGGTGGTGCCCACGACGAGGATCGGCGCAGCGCCCGCCGCGGCGATCGGCTCGGGCACCCGGCCGGTGTGGATCGGCCACTCGGAGCAGCTGGACAGGCTGAAGGCGAAGATCGCGCCGAATGTGGGCGAGGCCTTCTCGAAGCGGGGGAGGTACTGCTCGACCTCGGAGCTGTCGATCGCGTCGTCGTGATCGAGACAGTTGACGGCGTACAACGCCTCCAGGGAGTTGTTCAGGTAGCCGTCTCCGCCCCGCGAGACGTAGGAGTCGGAGAGGGAGAGCAGCACCGAGCCGTCGCCACCGAACGCCGAGCGCAGCGCGATGTCGAGCGTGGACCAGAAGCTCTCGTTGTACAGCGGCGCCCAGATGCCGAGCACCGCATTGCCCGCGAAGAGCGTCCGGCTGCCCGCGTCCATCGGCTGACGCTCGATCTGGTCGAGCAGTGCCCGGATGCGGCGGGTGCCCGCAGTCACCGACTCGCCGAGGAAGCAGCCTCCGCGGTCGACGCAGGCACCGACATAGGCGCGCAGCGCGGTCTCGAACCCCTTTGCCTGCACGAGGTTGAGCTCCAGCGACGAGAGGGACGGGTCGAGTGCCCCGTCCAGGACGAGGCGTCCGACCCGGTCCGGGAACAGCTCGGCGTACGTCGCCCCGAGGAAGGTGCCATAGGAGGCGCCGAAATAGCTGAGCTTGCCGTCGCCGAGCGCGGCGCGGAGCACGTCGATGTCACGCGCGGCCTCCTCGGTCGACATGTGCTCGGCGAGTCCGCCGGACTTCGCCAGACACCCGTCGCCGAAGTCGCGCAGCAACCGGTCGGAGCGCCGCCGCTCGGCCGCCGTGTCGGGGTCGGGATCGGCGGCCACGAAGGTGTCGAGCTCGGAGTCGCTCACGCAGTCGAGCGGCGTGGAGCGCGCGACTCCCCGTGGGTCGAAGCCGACGATGTCGAAGGCCTGGCGCAGCTCCGGCCCGAAGTAGGAGTCGGCGTTGGAGGCGTAGTCGACCCCGGAACCACCCGGCCCCCCGGGGTTGACCACCAGCGAGCCGACCCGCTGCTGCTTGCCGGCCGCCGGCACCCGCAGCACGGAGATCTCCAGGGTCTCGCCCTGCGGATCCGCGTAGTCGAGGGGGACCTCGAGCCGCGCACAGTCGTTGTCCCCGCAGTCCTGCCAGTCGAGCTGCTGGTCGTAGAAGGCTGCCAGCTCGGCCGCGTCCGGGCCCGCCGGCGACTCCGACGGCTCGTCGGGCTCGATCGGGGTGGCCGAGAGGGTGGGCTCGGGGACGGCGGGGTCCTCCGCGGAGAAGATCCCGCAGCCGGCCAGCGTGACACCGAGGGTGAGAGCCACCACGACGGCGCGACGGGGCGAGGTGGGGTGCGGCACGACGTCACTCTACGAGGGGCCGGGCCTCAGCCGATGCGGAGCGTCACCATCATCGCCTCGAGGGTGAGCAGGGGCGTGGCGTTGAACTCCCCCATCTGCTCGCGCGCGGCGAAGATCGCGTCGATGCGGCGAAGGTTCTCCTCCGGGGTCGAGCGACGGGCGAGGTCGTCGATCGCGCCGCGGATCTCCTCGTTGACGAGCGCCCCGGGAGCGCCGGCCTGGAGAGCGATGGCGTCGCGGTAGACCGACATGATGTCCATCAGGCTCCGGTCGATGACATCCATCTCACGTCGCTTCTGCCGCTGCTTCTGACTGTGGGTCAGCTCGCGGAGAGCGGCACGGTAGGTGCGCGAGGCCTTGGACTTGCGGTCGTCGCCGTAGGTCGCGTCGAGCTCCTTGAGCCCACGGGAGTTGCTGGCGTCGGTGATCGCCTCGGTCTCGTCCTTGGCGATGTCGACCAGGTTGGCCGCAGCGTTCATGCAGGCCCCCAGCGAGGTGAGCCGGCCAGGGATGGCGACGACCTCGCGGCGACGGTTGCGGGTGGCCTCGTCGCGTGCCAGCGCCCGGGCCCGTCCGATGTGTCCCTGGCTGGCCCGCGCAGCGAACGCCGCGACCGGCTCGGAGACCCCGTCAGTGGCCACCAGGAAGCCCGCGACCTGCTGCGCGGTCGGGGTGCTCAGCGCGATCGTGCGGCAGCGGGACCGGATGGTCTGGGGGACGTCCTCGAGCGTGGGGGCGCAGAGCAGCCAGACGGTCTTGGGGGTCGGCTCCTCGATCGACTTCAGGAGGGTGTTGGCGGTCCGGCCACCGGCGTCACCGAGGCGGTCGGCGTCCTCGATGATCATCACCTGCCAGCGACGCTCGACCGGCACCAGCGCCGAGCGCAGCACCAGGTCACGCATGTCCTTGATGTAGAGCATCGAGGTCTCCGAGCGCGTCACGCTGACGTCGGGGTGGGTGCCGGCCAGCGCCGTCAGGCAGGCGTGGCACTCACCGCAGCCACCCTGGGTGCACTGGAGAGCGGCGGCGAAGGCGAGGGCCGCGTTGGAGCGTCCCGAGCCGGGCGGACCGGTGAACAGCCAGGCATGCGTCATCCCCTGGCCGGCGGCCGCGCGTGCCAGGGTGTCGATGACCTGGCGCTGACCGACCAACGAGGACCACACCGCACCCGGCGTCACTGAGACGGGCGACGTCGGGGCGCTCACGTGAGGCCCTCTCCGTCGGTGAAGGAGCGCGCGGGTTGCGTCGGCGCGTCAGGACCGGGCACCGGGTCGATGACTCGCGTGGCCGCACCGAGCAGCGGCTCGACCCGGGCCCGGATCTCGGCCGCGATCGCGTCGATGGGCCGCCGCGCATCGACCACGAGGTAGTGCTCGGGGTGACCGGAGGCGAGCTGGAGGAACATGTCGCGCACCCGCTCGTGGAAGTCGACCGACTCGCTCTCGATCCGGTCGCGCTCCTCGAAACGAGACATGCCCTGCTGGGGTGGGAGGTCGAGGACCACGGTGAGGTTGGGGCGCAGGTCGGAGGTCGCCCACCGGGCGATCCGCTCCACCTCGCGGTCCAGCAGGTCACGTCCTGCGCCCTGGTAGGCCAGGGTGCTGTCGACGTAGCGGTCGGTGACCACCACCGCACCACGGGCAAGGGCGGGTGCAACGATCGTGTCGACGTGCTCAGCCTTGTCGGCGGCGTAGAGCAGCGCCTCGGTGCGGTGGGAGATGTCGCCGGTGGCCGGGTCGAGCACGATGCGGCGCAGCTTCGCACCGACCCCTGTCGCGCCCGGCTCGCGGGTCAGGAGCACGTCGTAGCCCTCGGCCTGCAACCACTCCTGGAGACACGCGGCCTGGGTCGACTTTCCGGCACCCTCTCCACCCTCGAGCGCGATGAAGCAGCCCGTGGCGCTGTAGACGCCGAGCGTGCCGCTGAACGAGTGCCGCAGGTCGTTCACCAGCGATGTCCCCTTCCGGTCGTCCATCTGACGGTAGGCCGTCACGCCGACAGCCGTCATCAGCACCGCCGCGATCAGGAATGTGATCGCGGCGCCGTTGTAGACCAGCAGCGGATCGCCGTTGCCGTCCACGAGCGGGATCGAGGGGGTGCCGATGGTGCCGGCGATCAAGGGCGCTGCTGCGAGCACCAGGGCCAGCGCGAGCCGGATCATCGAGCCGACGAAGGCGAAGGTGCGACCTCGCACCTCGTCGGGCACCTCGAGCCCGAGCAGGGTGTTGCCGGTGATCCACGCGACCCCGGAGGAGAAGCCGAGCAGCAGCGTGATCGCGGTGACGATCTCCAGCTGCTGCACGAGTGCGAGCGGGAACAGCAGCAGCCCGGTCGTGGTCAGAGCGATGCCGAAGAGCCTGCGACGCGAGAGGCCGTGCAGCAGCCGCGGTCCGCGCCACATGCCGAGCCCCAGGCCGAGGAAGACGGTGCCGAACAGCACGCCGTAGCCGGGGTCGCCACCGCCCAGGTCGGCCACGAACGTGCGGGCCAGGCCGATCACGACACCTCCGGCCGCGAACGCGCCGACGATGCCGATCACCAGCCCGCGCACCAGCGGCGTCGAGCCGACGTACTTCCAGCCGTCGATGATCACGCTCCAGACGGTCCCCTCGACGTCATGGTCCGCGGGACCGCGCGGGATCGTCTTCAATGTCGCGATGACGACGCCACTGACGATGAAGGTGACCCCGTTGACATAGAGCGCGAGGTCGATCGGGCCGCGGTCGAAGACGTCGAAGAGGTTGCGGTAGAGCTTGTCGACCAGCGTGAGTCCGGTGAACAGGGCGGCGGCGGGCAGGGCCGAGCCGTACGTCGTCGCCAGACTGATCTGGTTGGCCGCCTCGAGCCGGTGCCGCGGCACCAGGTTGGGCACCGTGGCGTCCTTGGCGGGACCCCAGACCAGCGACACCGTCTCGACCAGCACGGTGACCACGAAGACCCACCACAGCTGACCCACGATCGGGATGGTGAGGAACAGCGCACCACGGATGTAGTCGCCCCAGATCAACGTCACCCGGCGGTCGATCCGGTCAGCGATGTAGCCGGCGATCGGACCCATCACCAGCGCCGGCAGCACCCGCAGGAACAGCACGGTGGCGATCGCGTAGTTCTTGCCGGCGTAGGTCTCCGCGCTCGCGTTCGCCATCGCGGTCAGGGCGAGCAGCCCGATCCAGTCCCCCAGGCTGGAGAGGCCCAGCCCGATCCACAGCCTGCGGAAGTCAGCGATCCGAAGAACCGCCGCGAGCGAGTGCGCAGGCGCATGCCTGAGTTCGTCGACCGCTGAGGCCGAGGGATGCTCGCTCACGGGGCCAGCCTACGGTCGACGCCGGTCCGGGCTCCGACGGGCGACCCCTGCGACTCTCTCGCGGCTCAGGACGGTCCCCCGCCGCTCTGCAGCGAATCGTAGAAACCCTCGATGTGCCCCACCAGCAGCCGTACCGCGAGCGTGGCGTCGCCGTCACGGACGGCCTCGAAGATCTCCCGGTGCTCACGGACGAGGACCCGCTGTCGGTCCGCCCAACGCCGGTCACCCGCGAAGGCCTCGTCCATCGGCCGACGCACCGATGCTCGCAGCGCCGCCATCAGGTCGGCCAGGAGTGGGTTGTCCGAGCACCTCGCGAGCGCGAGGTGGAAGTCCGTGTCGAGGTCGTGGAAGGTGCCCCTGGGCAGTCCTGGGTCCGACATCCGGCGCAGGGTGGCCTCGATCTCGGCGAGGTCGACGTCCCCGAGCCGGTCCGCGATCCGACGGACGGACTGGGTCTCCAACGCGATCCGCACCCCCATCACCTCCGCCACCGAGTAGTTCGAAAGGGCGACGTGCATCCCGAGCAGCTCGGTCAGCGCCAGGCTCGGCTGGGCGGAGACCACCAAGCCTGAGTCCGCGCCCGTCCCGGGGCAGCGGCGCACGATCTCCAGTGCCTGGAGGATCCGAACGGCCTCGCGGACCGAGGGAATGCTCACACGGAGTTGCTCGCTGAGCTGCCGCTCACCGGGCAACCGGTCGCCGGGGCGCAGCCGCCCGGCGAAGATCTCGGCCGTGATCTGGCGGACCACCAACTCGTGGGTCCTCACCCGCTCTACGGGCACCAGCTCCAGCACCATGGGTCAGACCGACTCTCGCACCGAGCCGACCAGCTCGTCCTCGCGGCGCTGGAGCCGCCGCAGGCGGGGCAACCGGCTGAGGAGCACGCCGAGCGTGAGCACCAGGCAGCACGCGAGCCCCAGGGAGATCGGACGCGCGACGAAGATGCTCCACCCGCCCATGGCCAGCGACTGACCCAGGCTCGCCTCGATCTGCGGCGCGAGAAGGAAGGTGATGAGCAACGGCTCGCGCGGCAGGTCGAACGCGACGAACACATAGCCGACGAAGCCGAAGACCACCATCACCATCACGTCGAAGAGCGAGTAATTGATCGCGTAGGCACCGACGAAGGAGAACAAGATCGCCGCGGCAAGCAGCCGGGAGGCGGGCAGCTTCGAGAGCAGCGCTACGTACTTCAGGGTCGCCACGCCGATCAGGAGGAGCACGAGGTTGCTCAGGATGAAGACCAGGAAGATGGCGTAGATGATCGGACCGTGCTCCTCGAAGATGCGCGGACCCGGGGAGATGCCCTGCACCAGGAACGCCGCCAGGAGCACCGCCGTGATCGTGTCGCCGGGGATGCCGAAGTTGAGCAGCGGGATCATGGCGGGTCCGTTGACCGCGTTGTTGGCGGTCTCGACCGACGCGACCCCCTTCAACGATCCCTTCCCGAACTCCTCCGGGTTCTTCGAACGGCGGCGCTCGTTGCTCCAGGCAAGGAACGACGCGACCACCTGGTTCAGCGCCGGGAGCATGCCCACGACGCACCCGATGACGGTCGAGCGTCCGATCGTCGGGAGGGTGGAGCGGAACTCCTCCCGTGTGAGCCCCTCCCCCAAGACCGGATGCTTGGATACCCCGTAGCTCCCGGTGGGTCGGCCCATCTTGAGCAGCTCGGCCACGGCGTAGAGGCCCAGCACCATCGGGATGAAGTCGATCCCCGAGCTGAGGTCGATCGAGCCGAAGGTCATCCGCGTAGCGCCGTAGACGGGGTCGATCCCAATGGCAGCAACCAGCAGACCCGCTCCGGCGGCGACGAAGCCCTTGGTCAGTGACCGTCCACTGAGGAAGGCGATGAGCAGCAAGCCGAACACCATGATCACGACGAGCTCGGGCGGTCCGAGCCTGAGCGCCAAGGTAGCCACCATCGCGGCCATCACGATCGCCACGATGTTGGACAAGATGTCACCGATCACCGACCCGTACAGCGAGATCTCCAGCGCCTTGCGCGCCTTTCCCTGCTGTGCCATCGGATAACCGTCGATGACCGTGGCTGCCGCTGCTCCCGTCCCCGGGGTACAGATCAGGATTGCCGGGATCGAGCCTGCATAGAAGGCACCCTTGGTGATCGCGATCAGGAACGGGATCCCTACGTGCGGCGGGAGGTAGAAGGCGATGGGCAGCAGCACGGTCACCGCCATCGTTGCGCTGAGCCCCGGGATCGCGCCGACGAAGAGGCCGAGGACGAGACCCACACAGACATAGATCCACACCTGGGGATCCATCACCAGGTCCAGGGCGCCGTTGAGTGATTCGAGCATGGTTGGCTCCTCGTGCGTCAGAAGGGCAGCGGCAGGATCGGAGACCGCGGCAAGGGCACCGTGAGGAGGACCTCGAGGCCGTAGTGCAGGAACACGAGGTAGCCGACCGCACTGAGCAGGATGAAGATCCGGCCCTGGTCGCGGTAGTAGAGCAGCAGAGCGATGTAGGTCGCCCCCGCGGCGAGCAACAACCCCAGCCACTGCGCAGACCAGGCGCCGACGACGAGCACTGCCAGGACCGCCAGCACATCCCGGAAGCGCCCGACGTCCGGCACCTCGACGCCGGTACCGCGCCGGAACGCCTGCACCACCCAGACCAGCGAGGCGACCCCGAGGACCCCCGCGCCCAGCCAGAGCAGGCCGTGGGCGGGGAGGACCCCCGGGCGGGCGATCGACGACTGGGTCACCAGCGACTCGGCCCGCAGGCCGATCACGACGGCGACGGCCAGACAGAGCAGTGCGATCAGGCGCTCGGCGAGAAGGGTCGAATCGACCCCGCCCCCGGTGCCGGGTCGGCCGCCCGTGCGGTTGCCCGCCGGGCTGCTGGCCTGATCGCCTGTCCGGGATCCGTCGCCGACCAGGCTCATGCGGAGGTGACCGGCTCGTAGTCCAAGACGAACTCACCGTCGCGCAAGGCCACTCGGTCATCGACGGTGATCGTCGGCTTGTGGAAGACCATGTCGAGGTGGACCCCGGCGCTGATCATCTCGATATCCAGGTCAGCGGGCGTCGACCCGAGGGCGATGTGCGCGGTGCCGTAGATCGACTCGGCACTGGTGACGTTGTCGATGAGCAGCGCCGTGTCGTTGAAGCCGATGCCGACCTCGGAGACGTTCCAAGCGTTGTCGTTGTGCGCACCCTCGACCAGTGCCCGCAGCTGCTCGGCTTGGGCGCCCCCCTCGAAGCTCACCGCCCGGCCATCCTCGACGACCACGGTGATCGGCTCCTCGATCAGGCCTACTCCGACGCAGTAGGCATCCACCACGACCCGGCCGTGGCTGCCCCCGGGCTTGGGGATCACCCCTCCCTCGAGGCACGGAGGGGCTCCGAACTGCGAGGGCTCCTCCGCGAGGCCGGTCAGGGCCCGTCCGTTGCGGCCGACCAGGTCGAAGGTCATGTCGGTGCCACCGGGCGAGGTGATCCGCATCGTCGACCCGCGGGTGATCTCATCCGACATCCGGGTGATCCGTGGGGCGATCTCGGCGAAGTCGGCATAGACCGCGCCCGGCTGCTCGAGCATCTCGCGGTCGATGTCGCCGATGAACAGGTAGCGCAGGCCGTCGCGCTGCGCCGACTGCCGGGCGATGCTGTGGTGGATGAACTGGGAGGTGAGCTCGATGGCCACCTTCGCCCCGCGCATGGCGGTGGCGACGTGCTGGGGCGGCTCCTGCCCGGACCCCGACCGGGCGTCCATGGTGGCCACGAGCAGCTCGCCACCCTCCTCCCGGACGATCTCTGAGAAGGCCTCGACGACCGTCTGGTCCATCCCGGTGTCGGTGATGATCAAGACCTCCTCTCCGGGCTTGATCCCTCCGCAGCGAACCAGTCGGCGGGCGCCTTCAGCGAGGCTGTGGTCGGTCATGTGTGCTCCTACTTGATTTGGTCGGACATCTGGTTCGCTGTTGCGGCGCACCGGGAGCCGCCGTCGCCGCCGCTCTCGGCGCGCAGGTCGGCGGTTGTCGGCCCTGAGGCCGAAGGGCCGGCGCAGGCTCGCCGTCTTCCCGGTGAAACCTGCGCCAGCCATCAGGTCAGCGGCGCCTCGGGGACCCTGCCAGGGTCACTGGAGGCTCTCGATGAGGGACTCCAGCGACGTGGCGTCGGAGCGCACACGCTCTTCGAGCGCGTCGCCGCCGAGAAACTCGACCTCCTCACCGAGCCCCTCGATGATGGCGTGGAAGCCGTCACTCCCCGTCAGCTCCTCGAAGTCAGAGGCCAACGCCTCCACGACGTCGTCCGGGGTGTCCTTGGGCGCGAAGACCGTCCGAAACATCTCCCACTCCACGTCGATGCCCGACTCCTTCAAGGTGGGTACGTCGGGGAGCCCGGGGATCCGCTCGGGTGAGGTGACCGCTAGCGCCTTGAGCCGGCCCTCGGCGACGTCCTTCGTGACCGCGGCGGGGAAGAGCGGCGCCATGTCCACGTCTCCGGCGAGCACGGCCCGGTAGGAGGGGCCACCACCTTCGAAGGGGACGTGCCCCACGTCGATCGCGGCGTCCTGCAGCATCAGCTCGACGGGGATCTGGTCGGGGCCGAGCCCGGTGACCGATCCGTACTGCAGCTCGCCGGGTGCCGTCTTTGCCGCCTCGATGAAGTCCTCGATGCTGTCGAAGGGGCTGTCCCCGGGCACCGTGATCACAATCGGGCTGTCGTTGATCTGGGCAACCGGACGGAAGTCCTCCCAGGTGTAGTCGAGGTCCTCGGCGATCGGGCGGGCCATCACGCTGGTCTGATCGCCCAGAAGCAGCGTGTACCCATCAGGCTTGGACTGCTTGGCCACGGCGGTGGCGCCCACCGCACCGGCTCCGCCGGACTTGATCGACACCGTCATCGGCTCGCCGAGGATGTCGGCGATCTCAGAGGCGATCGCACGGGCGTGCGCATCGTGCGAGCCGCCCGCGGCCCAAGGGTTGACCAGCTCGACCGCGCGCTCGGGGAAGTTGGCTGCACTCTCGGCGCCGGTCGAGGTACCCGAGGTGCACCCGGTCAGGAGCAGCGCCCCGGCGACCGTCGCGACGGCGCCGTACACGGCTACGCCGCCCTTGCTGAACATGGACCCAGCTGACATGTCTGCTCCTATGGACTGGTCAACGTATGTCTTGCATTACGTATGGTCCGACCAAACTAAGCAGCATCGTGGGGAACCGCAAGGGACTGAGAGGAAAAGTTCTTGCGGCCGGGCCCGGCTCTTGCCTGGCCGGCCCGTCCGTGGGCAGAGCCGGCAACCGAGCACGCCGAAAACCCCGGCCTGGCGAGGTCTGCGAGGCCTGCGAGGCGGTGGTCTGATTCCACCAGCGAGGCCAGCCGGTCAGGTCAGGTCAGCGAGGTCGACCTGAGGGTCGGCGGCCGTCACGCACTGCTCCAGGGCAGGACATCTCAGGATTTCTTGGCCGCCTTCGAGGCCGTCTTCTTCGCCGGCGTCTTGGCTGTCTTCTTCGCGGCCTTCTTGGTTGCCTTCTTCGCGGTCTTCTTGGCTGCCTTCTTGGCCGGCCCCTTTGCCCGCCGCTCGGCGAGCAGCTCCGCGGCGCGCTCGATCGTGATCGTCGTCTCGTCGTCGCCCTCGCGCAGGGTCGCGTTGTACTCGCCGTCGGTGACGTAGTGGCCGAAACGACCGCTCTTCACGGTGACCGTCTCGCCCGAGGCCGGGTCCTTGCCGAGCTCGCGGCCGGGGTCGGCGGCGGCACGGCCGCGGCGCTTGGGCTCGGCGTAGATCTTCAAGGCCTCCTCGAGCGACATCGTCAGGAGCTTCTCCTCCTGGTCGATGGAGCGCGAGTCGGTGCCCTTCTTCAGGTAGGGCCCGTAGCGGCCGTTCTGCGCGGTGATCTCGTCGCCCGACTCCGGGTCGACGCCGATGACGCGGGGCAGGGTCAGCAGCTCGACCGCCTCGGCGAGCGAGATGGTGTCCAGCGACATCGACTTGAACAGCGACGACGTACGCGGCTTCGCCTTCTTCGGCGCGTCCTCGGGGAGCACCTCGGTGACGTAGGGCCCGAAGCGGCCGTTCTTGGCGACGACCGCGAGGCCGGTCTCGGGATGGGCTCCGAGGTGGGTCTCCTCGCCTGCAGGGTTGGCCAGCAGCTCCTTGGCCTTCTCCAGCGTGAGCTCGTCGGGGGGCAGGTCGTCGGGGACGTTCGCCCGCACCGAGGCGCCGTCACCGTCGCCGTCGGCCGGTCCGACGGTCTCGATGTAGGGCCCGTAGCGGCCGACCCGCAGGTCGATGCCCTCGGCGATGGGGAACGTCGCGAGCTCGCGGGCGTCGATGTCGCCGAGCTCGCTCACCAGCGTCTTGAGGCCGTCGACGTCACCGGTGCCGAAGTAGAACTTCGCCAGCTCGGTGTTGCGGTCCGCACGACCCGACGCCACCTCGTCGAGGACGTCCTCCATGCCGGCGGTGAACTCGTAGGACACGAGGCGGGAGAAGTGCTCCTCCAGCAGCCGCACCACCGAGAACGCGAGCCAGGCCGGCACCAGCGCCGTGCCCTTCTTGTAGACGTAGCCGCGGTTGAGGATCGTGCCGATGATGGAGGCGTAGGTCGAGGGGCGACCGATCTCGCGCTCCTCCAGCTCGCGGATCAGCGTCGCCTCGGTGTAGCGCGCCGGCGGCTTGGTCTCGTGGCCGGCCGCCCTGATCGTGGCCGCCGAGACGGCATCGCCCTCGGCCACGTTGGGCAGGCGGGTCTCGCGATCGTCGGAGTCGCTCTCGTCGTCGCGACCCTCGACGTAGGCCTTGAGGAAGCCGTGGAAGGTGATGACACGACCACTCGCGGAGAAGACGGCGTCCTCGCCGGTGCTGGCGGTGCCGCCGAGCCGGACGGTCACCGACTGCCCGACCGCGTCCTTCATCTGGGAGGCGACGGTGCGCATCCAGATCAGCTCGTAGAGCCGGAACTCGTCGCCGGTCAGGCCGGTCTGGGCGGGGGTGCGGAAGTTGTCGCCGGCCGGACGGATCGCCTCGTGTGCCTCCTGGGCGTTCTTGACCTTGGAGGCGTAGGTGCGCGGCTGGTCCGGGACGTACTCGGCGCCGTAGAGCTCGCTGGCCTGGGCCCGCGCGGCCGACACGGCCGACTCCGACAGCGTCGTGGAGTCGGTGCGCATGTAGGTGATGAAGCCGTTCTCGTAGAGGCGCTGCGCGATCGACATGGTCCGCGAGGCGCCGTAGCCCATCTTGCGCGACGCCTCCTGCTGGAGCGTCGTGGTGCGGAAGGGCGCGTAGGGACGGCGGGTGTAGGGCTTCGACTCGACGGAGCGGACCTCGAACGTCGCGTCGTGCAGACCTGCCGACAGCGCCTCCGCGCGGCCCCGGTCGAGGTGCACGACCTTGGCGCCGTCCTTGACCACACCGAGCGAGGTGAAGTCCGAGCCGCGTGCCACCCGGGCCCCGTCGACGGAGTGCAGCTTGGCCGGGAACATCCGCTCTTCGTGGTCGGCGCCGGCGTCGAAGGTGCCTTCGAGGTCCCAGTACGCCGCCGTCCGGAATGCCATCCGGTCCCGCTCCTTGGCAACCACCAGGCGAGTGGCAACAGACTGGACCCGGCCCGCGGAGAGGCCCGACATGACCTTCTTCCAGAGGACCGGGGAGACCTCGTAGCCGTAGAGGCGGTCGAGGATGCGGCGCGCCTCCTGCGCCTCCACGAGGTCCATGTCGATGTCACGCGGGTTCTCGACCGCCGCCAGGATGGCCGGCTTGGTGATCTCGTGGAAGACCATGCGGCGCACCGGCACCCTGGGCTTGAGCTCGTCGAGGAGGTGCCAGGCGATGGCCTCGCCCTCGCGGTCCTCGTCTGTGGCGAGGTAAAGCTCTGAGGCGTCCTTGAGAAGCCCCTTGAGCTTGGTCATGTGTGACTTCTTGTCCCGTGAGACGACGTAGTAGGGAGTGAAGTCGTTGTCGACGTCGACCCCGAGGCGCGCCCACGGCTCGCCCTTGATCTTCGCCGGGACGTCGGCAGCACTCTGGGGGAGGTCGCGAATGTGCCCGATCGACGACTCCACCACGTAGTCGTCGCCCAGGTAGCCACCGATCGTCTTCGCCTTCGCGGGCGACTCGACGATGACCAGCTTGCGCCCGGCCCCGTTGTTCCCTGCCACGTCTGTCCTGCTCCTCCACGTCGAAGCGGTCGACTGTTCCCCAGCCGAGCCCGCGCGAGACACGGTAACGCGCCCTGTCAACGACCTCGCGGGCATCCCTCCCTGGTGGACCTCCGCTGAGCTAGCCGGTGACGTCGGCTCCATCGAGGAAACCGTCGGCCACCAGATCGCGGATCTCTCCCAGATAGCCGGTGCGCAGATCGGCTGCGTCACGCTCGAGCAGGGTGGCGAGCGCATCGAGGATCTGGCCGACGGCAAGGTCGCCGTCGCAGGCCCCGACGAAGCCGGCCAGCACGGTGTCGGCCTGGTGAGCTCGCCGCATCCCTCGCTGCTGGCGCAGCACGATCGTCTCCGGGTCGGACTCGCCCGCACGGCCGCCGGTCTCCTGACGGACGTCCTCTCGCAGCACCAGGCGGCGTCCGGTGAGGTCCGGCGTTGCCGCGAGCCAGTCGACACGGTGGGCGCGGGCCGCCACCTCAGGACCGAGCGGCTGCTCCACCTCGTAGGGCCACTCCTCGATGTGTACGACGGGTTCGCGGTCGACCCGGCGGAGGTTGAGCCAGCCGAACCCGACGCCCTCGATGCCCTGGTCGGCGAACCACGAGAGCCACGTGTCGTAGCGCTCGGCGTACTCCCTCGTACCGTGCACGCCGGCGTCCTTGAGCCAGAGCTCGACGTACTCGGCCGGGTCGGCCACCTCGCGCTGCACCACCCACGCGTCCAGGCCGCCACCCTCGACGAGGTCGTCCACCCAGCCGGCGACGCGTTCCTGCCACGGCTGTCCGGCGTGATGCGCCCAGTTGGCGAGCACCTGGGCGCGACCACCGGGCAGGAGGTGACCGGCGGCCCCCGTGACCACGCGCCGCACCATCTCGTCACCGGGGAGCCCGGAGTCGCGATAGACCAGCCTCTCCCCCGTTGCCGGGGAGACGACGAACGGCGGGTTGGTGACGATGAGGTCGAACTGCTCGCCGGCCACCGGTTCGTAGAGGCTTCCCGCGCGATCGTCGATGCTCACGCCGTTGAGCGCTGCGTTGAGTCGCGCCATCGCCAGGGCGCGCTCGTTGACGTCGGTCGCCACGACGTGGTCGGCATGCTCCGCGAGGTGCAGGGCCTGGACCCCCGAACCGGTGCCGAGGTCGAGCGCGCGGCCGACCGGCTCCCGCACGGTCAGCTGGGCCAGGGAGGTGGAGGCAGAGCTGATCCCGAGGACGTGGTCGGCACCCACGCGGATGTCGGCCCCGTCGAGGCCCGGCGTCAGGTCGCTGACCACCCACCAGCCCCGGGTGTCGTCGGCGTAGGGCCGCAGGTCGAGGCGTGCCCGGACCTCTCCCACGCTGCGTTCGAGCAGACCCGCGACACACAGCGGGTCGATCAGGCCGGGCAGTGCAGCCTCGACATCGGCGACCGGCACCGTCGCCTGGAGCAGCCACAGCCGGGTCAAGGTCGAGAGCGGCCCCCGGTCGCGGGTGGCGCGCAGACCCGGCGTGGTCTCGTTGCGCGACAGCGCCCGGTGCGCGACGGGTCCGAGCAGGTCGGCGACTCCCTCGTAGTGGTAGCCGGCCTCGACGAGGTCGTCACGCAGCCGCTCGACGTCGGCGAAGGAGAGAAGGTCCACGTCTGGGGACTCTAGGTCTCGTCGACCTGCCGGGCACCTGCCGGGTCGGGCCGACAGACGCCGAGAGGCCACTTCCCGCACGACACGCCGTACGACGTGGTGGGGAAGTGGCCTCTCGGCTGTCGGGTCAGGCGGAGACGACCTCGGAGGGCTCGTCCTCACCGATGGCGACCGGACGCCGCTTGGACACCACCACCGCCGTGGCGATGATCGCCACCGACACCAGACTGATGAGGATCCGCACCGGGTCGTTCTGGTTGTCGCCGACCGAGAGGCTGACCACCGCGGTGGCGATCAGCAGCGAGACCAGGTTCATCACCTTGATCAGCGGGTTGATCGCCGGTCCGGCGGTGTCCTTGAACGGGTCACCGACGGTGTCCCCGATGATCGTCGCCTCGTGGGCAGGCGAGCCCTTGCCACCGTGGTGGCCGTCCTCGACCAGCTTCTTGGCGTTGTCCCAGGCACCACCCGAGTTCGCCAGGAAGACCGCCATCAGGGTGCCGGTGGCGATCGCGCCGGCCAGGAAGCCGGCCAGCGCCGTCGCACCCAGCCCGAAGCCGACCGCGATCGGTGCGAGCACCGCCAGGATGCCGGGCGTCACCAGCTCACGCAGCGAGTCCTTGGTGACGATGTCGACGACCTTGCCGTACTCCGGACGTCCGGTGCCCTCCATGATCCCGGGGATCTCGCGGAACTGGCGCCGGACCTCGAAGACCACCGCGCCGGCGGCACGCGCCACGGCGTTGATCGCGAGACCCGAGAACAAGAAGACAACGGCCGAGCCGAGCAGCGCGCCGACGAGGACCGCCGGGTTGAACACGCTGAAGTCGAGCAGGTTGCTCTCCGTGGCCGTCGGGTTGGCCTTCGCGAGCTCCTCGTAGATCGAGGTGGCGTAGGAGCCGAACAGCGCGGTCGCGGCCAGCACGGCCGTGGCGATCGCGATGCCCTTGGTGATCGCCTTGGTGGTGTTGCCGACCGCATCGAGCTCGGTGAGGATCTGCGCACCCTCCTCGCTCACGTCACCGGACATCTCGGCGATGCCCTGCGCGTTGTCCGAGACCGGACCGAAGGTGTCCATCGCCACGATGACGCCGACGGTGGTGAGCAGGCCGGTTCCGGCCAGCGCCACCGCGAACAGCGAGACCGTCAGGGCCGCACCACCGAGGAGGTAGGCGCCGAAGACGGCCGAGCCGATGACCAGGGTCGTGTAGACCGCGGACTCGAAGCCGACCGAGAGGCCGGACAGGATGACGGTCGCCGCACCGGTGAGGGAGGTGGTGCCGACGTCCTTGACGGGGCGGTACTCCGTGCCGGTGTAGTAGCCGGTCAGGGCCAGGATGCCCGAGGACATCACGATCCCGATCACGACCGCGCTGGACGCGATCAGCCGCGGGTCACCCTCGAACGAGGCGTACTGCTGCCCGAAGTCGGCGAAGCTGCCGGGGAGGTACAGGTAGGAGAGCACGATGCTCGCCGCAGCTGCGATCGCCGAGGAGATGTAGAACGACCGGTTGATCGTGGTGAGGCCGTTCTCGCCGGCCTTCGGCTTGGTGAGGTAGACACCGGCCACGGCGGTCAGCGCCCCGATGGCCGGGATCAGCAGCGGGAACACGAGGCCCTTGTCGCCGAAGACCTGCGAGCCCAGGATCAGCGCGGCGACCAGCGTCACGGCGTAGGACTCGAAGAGGTCTGCGGCCATCCCGGCGCAGTCACCGACGTTGTCGCCCACGTTGTCGGCGATCGTCGCTGCGTTGCGCGGGTCGTCCTCGGGGATGTTCTGCTCGACCTTGCCGACCAGGTCCGCGCCGACGTCTGCGGCCTTGGTGAAGATGCCACCGCCGACCCGCATGAACATCGCGAGCAGCGCGGCGCCGAAGCCGAAGCCCTCGAGGACCTTGGGCGCCTCGCCCTGGAAGAACAGCACGACGAGGCTGGCACCGAGCAGGCCGAGGCCCACCGTGAGCATGCCCACCATGGCGCCGGTCCGCAGACCGATCGTCATCGCCGGCTCGCGACCCTCGGTGTTCGCCGCCGCGGCGACGCGGAGGTTGGCCCGGACGGCGAGGTTCATGCCGAGGTAGCCGACCGTTGCGGAGAACCCTGCGCCGACCAGGAAGAACACCGAGCGGAAGATCCGGATCGACATGTCGTCGGCCGGCAGCGCGAGCAGGGCGAAGAACGCGATGGCAGCGAAGATCGCCAGCGTCCTGAACTGCCTGGTCAGGTAGGCGTTCGCGCCCTCCTGCACCGCTCGCGCGATGGTTCTCATGCTCTCCGTGCCTTCGCCTGCAGCAAGGACCTGACCTCGGAACACCACGGCCATCACCAGCGCGATGAGCGCGATGACGCCGACGATGACGACCAAGACCAGGTTGCCGCCGGCCAGCTCCACGGTCGCAACTTCGCCGCCGATCTCGGCTGCAAAGATGTGCCCGGACATACGTCCTCCTCCGCTAGGGCGCCAGACGCCCGTCAAGAATTGCCGCGCGCGCCCGGAGGCCGGAGCCGTGGGGGTGCAGACAGGACGTGACCTGCCTCACGCGCGTTGGTGTGCCGGAGTCTACGCACGCCCGCGGCCGATTGGTCACCAGGGACTGTGGCATCCGCCACATCGACCCGGCTTCTGGCCGGAACGTCGCCCGGTCAGGCGCGCTGGGTGACCGGCCAGGACATGCGCAACGTGGTGGTGTCGCCGTCGTGCTCCACGGTCAGGTCACCGATGAGGCCACGCAGCAGCGCCCACGGCTCGACCCCGTCGAGGTCGCTGTCGGGGGCATCGGAGAACGCCACAGCACCGGCGGAGACGACGTCGACGACCAGGCGGTCGGCCATGGTCAAGGTCACGGTGACCGGTCCGGTCCCGGCGCCGTCCTCCCCGACCATCAGCGCGCACGCCTCGCCGACGGCGAGGCGGACCTCTTCGACGAACTCCTCGTCCTGGCTGGTGCGTCGGGCCACGGCGGCGGCGATCAGCCGCACGGTGCGCACCAGCGCGGGGTCACGCACGATCGAGACGGTGATCCCGGTCGACGGACGGTCGGCCCCCATGGTGCTCAGTGCTCGGCGAGCGCGTCGGCCTGGGAGCCGTGGATGACGAACACCTTGGCCAGTCCAGTGATCCGGAAGATCTTCAGCAGGCGCTCCTGGTTGCAGATCAACCGCATCGAGCCGTCGTGCGCGCGCACCTTCTTCAGCCCACCGACGAGGACTCCGAGGCCGGTCGAGTCGAGGAAGTCGACCTTCTCCATGTCGATCACGAGGTTGTACTCGCCGTTGCCGACGAGCTCGGTGATCTTGTCGCGCAGCTTGGGTGCGGTGTAGACGTCGATCTCGCCGCCCACCTCGATGATGGTGTGCCCACCCTCGTGGCGCGTATCAAGTGACAGGTCCACGCCCTGCTCCCTCAGTCTGTTGCCGTTCAGAAGGTCAGGGACAACCCTCGGTCGTCCCTGCGTGCATTCAACCATGCACCTGTTCGGCGCGAGCGCCACTCTGCCAGATTCGCGCCGGTCCCGCAGTCCGCGGTCGGCGCGCTTTGCCAGACTCGGCGGGTGTCCCCGCTCCGAGCCGACGACGGCGCCGCCGCACTGAGACGCCTGGCCGGTCCCGACGACCCCAGGCTGACCCATCTGGAGGTGCTCCCTGCGCGTCCCGGGGTCAGGGCGGACTGGCCGGCCTGGGTCGCACCTGAGCTCGTGGCCGCTTGGCGTGCGCAGGGGATCTCGTCTCCCTGGACCCACCAGGTGGAGGCCGCCGAGCACGCGCACGCCGGCCGGGGGGTGATCCTCGCGACGGGCACCGCCTCCGGCAAGTCGCTGGGCTACCTGATGCCGGCGCTGAGCCGCGTCCTGGCCTCCCGCGAACGCCACGGCCGGCGGGGGGCGAGCGTCCTCTACCTCTCCCCCACCAAGGCGCTGGCCCAGGACCAGCTCACCAGCCTGCGCGCCCTCGCGGTCCCGTCCCTCGCGGCGACCACCCACGACGGCGACTCCACCCGTGAGGAGCGTGAGTACGCCCGCGACCACGCGGAGTACGTCTTGACCAACCCGGACATGCTCCACCACTCGCTGCTTCCCGGCCATGCTCGGTGGTCCCGCTTCCTCGGCTCGCTCGCCTACGTCGTGGTCGACGAGAGCCACCACTACCGGGGGGTGTTCGGCGCCCACGTCGCGCAGATCCTCCGGCGGCTGCGGCGCGTCTGCGCCACCCACGGCGCCTCACCGACCTTCGTGCTCGCCTCTGCGACCTCGGCCGAGCCGGCGGTGTCGGCCTCCCGACTGACCGGCCTCCCCATCACCAGCGTCGAGGTCGACCAGTCCGCACGGGGCCAGGTCAGCCTCGCCCTGTGGGAACCGCCCTTCACGGCCTACCGCGGGGACCGCGGCGCCCCCGTGCGACGCTCGGCCGGAGCCGAGACCGCGGACCTGCTGACCGACCTGGTCATCGAGCGGGTGCGCACCCTCGCCTTCATCAGGTCACGTCGTGGGGCGGAGTCGGTGGCACTGGCCGCGCGGCGCGGGCTCGAGGAGGTCGAGCCCGGGCTGGGGGCCAGAGTCGCGGCCTACCGCGGCGGCTACCTCCCCGAGGAGCGCCGCGACCTCGAGCGGGACCTTCGCGAGGGGCGCCTGCTCGGCGTCGCCGCGACCAACGCCCTCGAGCTGGGCATCGACATCGCGGGGCTGGACGCCGTGCTGATCGCGGGATTCCCCGGCACGCGCGCCGCCTTCTGGCAGCAGGTCGGCCGAGCCGGCCGAGGAGGCCAGGACGCGGTGGGGGTGCTGATCGCGCGCGACGACCCGCTCGACACCTACCTGGTCAACCATCCCGAGGCGCTGTTCGGCCGGCCCGTCGAGGCGAACGTCTTCGACCCCGACAACCCCTACGTCCTCGGACCTCACCTGTGCGCGGCTGCCGACGAGCTCCCCCTCACCGAGTCCGACCTCGCACTGTTCGGGCCACTGGCGCGTGCGGGCGTCGACGCCCTCACCGGTGCCGGGATGCTGCGGCGGCGCGCTCACGGGTGGCACTGGACGGACCGGCGCCGCGCCAGCGACCTGGCCGACCTGCGCTCGACCGGTGGACCGGCCGTCCGCCTCGTCGAGGAAGGAACCGGACGTCTGCTCGGCACGGTGGACCAGGGGTCTGCCCACGGCACCGCCCATGCGGGGGCGGTCTACCTGCACCAGGGCGAGACCTACCTGGTCGAACGACTCGACCTCGAGGACGGCGTCGCCACGGTGCGCCCGGCGGAGCCGGACTACTCCACCTCGGCCCGCGACCTGACCGACATCGAGATCACCGGCCGACGCGAAGGGGAGGCCTGGGGGTCGGCCGTGGTGGCCCTCGGGAGCGTGCGAGTGACCCACCAGGTCGTGTCCTTCAGCCGCAAGCACCTCCGCACCGGTGAGCTGCTGGGGGAGGAGCCCCTCGACCTGCCCGAGCGGATCCTCGACACCACCGCGATCTGGTGGACGATCCCCGATGACGCGCTCAGCGCTGCCGGGCTCGGCGCTCGCGACCTCCCCGGCGCGGCGCACGCGGCCGAGCACGCATCGATCGGCCTGCTGCCGCTGTTCGCGACCTGCGACCGCTGGGACATCGGCGGTGTCTCGACCGCCCGCCACCCCGACACCGGGGTCCTCACGGTGTTCGTCTACGACGGCCACCCGGGGGGTGCCGGGTTCGCCGAACGCGGCTATCGCGCAGCCCGGGACTGGCTGACCGCGACCCGGGAGGCGATCCTCGGATGTCGTTGCGCCGAGGGCTGCCCGTCGTGCGTCCAGTCACCCAAGTGCGGCAACAACAACACGCCGCTCGACAAGACCGGCGCCATCGACCTGCTGGCCCTGCTGCTGCGCGACGCGCCCGTTCCTCCGGAATCATCATTTGTCCCCGGCCCGTCCGGCGCGGATCTTGGGACGGGGGCTTAGGCTTCAGCTCACCGACCTGGAGGTAGCCACATGCTCGTGCTCGGAGTCATCCTCATCCTGCTCGCGGCCGGGCTCCTGGTCGGCTTCCTCTCCTCCGGCACCCAACAGGTGACGTTCGACGGTGGGTTCCTCAACATCACGATGAGCACGTTGACGATCTACCTGCTCGGCGCGGCCACGCTCCTGCTCCTGGTCCTGGGTCTCTCACTGGTGCGGCGGGGAACGCGGGCCGCGAACCGGCGTCGCAAGGAGCACAAGGAGCTCGGCCGCGTGAAGGCCAAGCTGGACAAGCACGAGGCAACCCGAGGCGACGAGGCGACCAGCCAGGCCGAGACGACCGGCACGACTGGCACGACCGGCACGACCGGCTTGTCGGACGAGGGGCCAGGCACCACCCGGACCTGAGGCCCGGTCACTTCCTGGGTCACGTCCTGGGTCACTTCCCGGGTCACCGCCCGGTCACTTCCTGGGGATCGCCGCTGCCGGTCCGGCCCTGGCCGACGCCTCGAGGTCGACGGCTCGACCGAACAAGCTGGGTCCCTCACGGACCAGCCTGAGTCGCACCTCGCGACCCTCCGTCCCGGAGATCCGGCACATCCGCACGCGGGCACCGTTGCGGGCTGCGAGGACGGCAGCGGCGGCGCAGCCGTCGCGACCCTGCTGGAGAGCGCCCGCCCCGGCGAGGGCGGCCAGGTCGGCGGCAGCCTGGACGCGACGCTGGGCGACCACCACGCCACCTTGGAAGGCGAGCAGCAGAGCCACCAGGACCAGCACCGCGAGCAACGGCATCACCAACATGCTCACCGCACCGTGATCGCCACGTCGACCCGAACCCTTCACGACGCCTCGGAAGCCGCGACGGCGTCCGCACGCACCGTGACCCCGGGGGAGAACGCGAAGATCCCTGCGGGACCTCGCACCTCGGCACGCACGACCACCACCACCTCGCCGGACGCCCTCGTCACCGCGAACCGGGAGCCCGCCGGGGCGATGCGTCGACCGAGCGACAGAGCCGCAGCGCGTGGCTCGTCGCGCGCGAGGGCGCGGGCCACTTCACGGGCGGCGTCCACCGCCCGCGTCTGCGCGGTCGCGAGCGACAACAGCCACACCAGCGCCATCGTGATGACGACGAGGAGCGGGAGCACCATCACCGCCTCCGCAGTCGCCGCGCCCCGCTCCGGTCGCGGGCGCCCTGCCGGGCGGGGGCACCGCGATCGGTGCCCCCGCCCGGCAGGAGTGGCAGCGCCAGCCATCAGAGGCCCATCACCGAGAAGATCAGCTCGAAGAGGGTCTTGAGCAGGTTCTGCCCCCATTCACTGGTGAGCAGCTTGATCAGCACGGCGGCGATGCCACAGCCGGCTGCGGTCACCACGGCGTACTCCGCGGTCGCCACCCCGTGATCGGTGCGGCGAAGGCGGCGAACAGGTGCGTGGGTCATGACTACCTCCTTGAGTGCCGGAGCGGGATCTCCGGTCCGGCGTTGACGCGTACGCCTCGACTCTGGTGAGCCGAGGAGTCCGGTGGGGCGAGGGAGCTCCGACCTGGGGACGGCATCCCCCGGAGGGGATCTGGGGACATGACCCGGTGTCCTGGGGGGTCTTGCCGGTGGTCGTGCCCGGTGGACGCACCCGCCGTCACGGAAGTCGCAGCACGGCGAGGGAGCCGACGACGAGCGGGACCACTCCGAGCAGGACGAAGGCGGGCAGCAGGCACAACCCCAGCGGAAGCGCCGCGCGGACCCCCACCGCCCGCGCCCTCGCCTCGACCTGCGCGCGGCTCCGGGCCCGCAGGTCCGCGGCATGGGCGGCCATCGCCTCCGCCACCGAGGCTCCGCTGTCCACGGCTCGCAGCACGCAGCGACCCCAGCTGCCCAGCTGGGGATGTCGTGCGACGTCCGACCACACCGCGGTCGGATCGCTCCCGAGCCGCAGCCTGGCCACGATCGCCGTCAGCTCCTCGTGGACCGGCCCGCTGAGCACGGCCGCCACCTCGCCCAGAGCGACGCCGGGCGCCTGTCCGGCGGCCAGGCACGAGGCCAGGAGGTCGACAGCCAGCGGGAGGTCGTCCTCGATCGCCTCGCGACGGCGACGGACGGCGGGCTGTTCGACCCGCCTCATCGCCGAGAACGCGGCAGCGGCGGCGACCGCGCCGACGACGAACCCTGCGACACCACCGACGAGGACCGACGTGGCAAGTCCCGCACCGGCGGCCGCCAGCACCGGCCCGGCGGCGCCCACGCGTCCCGCGCGGCGGGTGGTGGCGGGAGCCGCGACATGAACCGACGGCGCCCGCGGCCACGCAAGCAGGAGGGCGCCGACCAGCAGGGCGGCTGACACGGCCGCAGGCCCGGTCACCGGCGCAGGACCGAGCCGGCGATCGCGTCGATCCACCAGAGCCCGGCAAGGATCAGCCCGACCCCCGCCGCCAGGCACGCGACACCGGCCGGACGATCGAGCAGGAACGTCCACGGGTCGCCGCCGATCCCCGCCGTCATCGCCAGCGTCCCGAAGGGCAGCACCGCCACCAGCCGGGCCGTGGCGCGCGCCGAGGCGAGCTCACCAGCCACCAGGGCACAGGCCTGTCTGCGACCACGGGCAGAAGCCACGACCTCGCTGAGTGCCGCGGTCAGGGCAGCTCCCGATCGCTCGGCGACCTGCCAGGCGGCAGCCAGGGCGAACAGGCCCTCGGCTCCCGGCCGGGCCGAGGCCCTGCGTAACGCCGTCGGCACGTCGGCCCCAAGGCGCGAGGCCGCGACCACCGGCGCCAGCTCCGGCCAGATCTCCCCTGCTCGCACGAGTGCCCGCCCCGGCGGCTGGCCCGCGCGCAGCTCCCCCACCATCGCCTCGCCCACCTCCACGACCCGGGCCCGCCGGTCCTCGCGGGCGCGCTCGGCGCGACGGTGGGCGGCGGAGCGCAGGACTCCGACCACCAAGCCGATGCCGACCACGAGCACGGCTCCCCGGGTGCCCTCGATCCACCAGAGCGAGACGAAGGCCACCGCCGCCAGGCCTGCGGTCACCGCCGCGGCGAGGGGTGCAGCCCGCCCGACAGCGGACGGCAGCGCGGATCCAGGGGGTGCGGACCAGGTCAGCAGCCAGCAACCCGCGGCTGCCGCAAGGCCCGCAATCGCGGCGCTCATGGTGCTGCCCGGGAGTCCAGCAGTCGACCCAGGTCCGCGGCCGCGGGACCCTCCCGCGTGGTGCCGTGGCTGTCGACGGTGACGGCGTCCACCGCGTCCACCCGTCCATTCGCCCCGCGGACGAGCATCGCGATCTCGCTCAGCCGGCGTGGTCCTGCTCGCTCTCTGCGCAGGTGGACCACGGCGTCGACGGCTGAGGCCACCTGGCTGTGCACGGCTGCCTGCGGCAGTCCGGCCGCCATCCCCAGGGCTTCGAGCCGCGCGGGCACGTCGCCGGCGGAGTTCGCGTGGAGGGTGCCGCATCCCCCGTCATGGCCGGTGTTCAGCGCGGCCAGCAGATCGACGACCTCCGCTCCCCTGACCTCGCCGACCACGAGGCGATCGGGCCGCATCCGCAGGGCCTGTCGCACCAGGTCCCGCATCGGCACCTGGCCCGCCCCCTCGACGTTGGCCGGCCGCGACTCGAGCCCGAGGACGTGCGGATGGTCGGGTCGGAGCTCACTGGCATCCTCGACCAGGACCAGGCGATCACCCGGGTCCACGAGGCTCAACAATGCGCTCAGCAGCGTCGTCTTGCCGGTGCCGGTGCCACCGCTGACGAGGAACGACAACCGGGCCTCGACCATCCGCCGGAGCAGTCGAGCAGCCGGTGCATCGAGCGTCCCGGCGGTCACGAGCTCCCCCAGCGTGAAGACCCGTCGACGGGGCACCCGCAAAGAGATGCTGGTGCCAGGGCGCGCGAGGGGCGCGAGAACCGCGTGGAAACGCGTGCCGTCCGCGAGGCGCAGGTCCACGAAGGGTGTCGCGTCGTCGAGCCGTCTCCCCGCCCCGGCGGCCAGGCGCTGGGCGAGCCGCCGCACGGCGCCGTCGTCGGCGAAGCGGACGGCGGTCAGCTCGAGCCCGCGGCCCCTGTCGACGTAGACCGCACCGGGACCGTTGACGAGGACGTCGGTGACGCCGTCGAGACGGAGCAGCGGCTCGAGCACCCCGGCGCCGAGCACCTCGGCGCTGAGCCGGTCGTGCACCGCGAGGACGGCCGCGTCACCCACCGGAACGCCTCGCTCGCGCAGGGCGGCAGCCACCCGGTCAGGGGTCACCTCGGCGCCGTCGCGCGCAAGCCGGGACCGCACGTCCTCGACGAGACCGTCGTCGGTCTCGGCCAGGGTCCGGCCGGCTGACCCCGTCGGAGCCAGCTCGCTCACCACGACCTCGCCCCCGCCCTCATCCGGGCCTCGGCGAGAACGTCGCGGGCCGCTCGAGCCAAGGGCGAGCGCAGCGAGCGGACCGGCCCCAGACCGAGGTCGACGCCCTCCACGACACGGCGGCGCGAGGGGTAGTCAGCCAGCAGGGTCAGCTCGAGGGCGGTCGCCACGCGTCGCGGATCGACAGCACCCGACGAGGTCCTCACCACCACCCCGGCCGGAGGATGCTCCCCGGTGAGCCGGGCCGCGACCCGCGCAGCCGACGCCACTCCGGAGACCGTGCCGTGGACGAGCAGGACCAACAGATCGAGGCTGTCCATCACGGTCGAGGCCTCCTGGCCCTCGTGGGCCGCCCCGACGACGCTGCGGGGCAGGTCGAGGACGAGCACGTCCGTCCCGCGCTGCGCCGCCGCGATCACCTCGCGGAGAAGCGCTGTCTGCGGCTCCCGGGCGGGACCGACGCCGAAGCCGAGCAGCGCGAGACCCTCACGCGTCGGCAACGCCTCGCGCAGGTCGCGCGAGCCGAGCCGCCCGCTGCTCTGCTGCAGAGCATCCCAGCGGGAGCCCGGCAGCTCCTCGAACCCGAGCAGTCGGCCCAGGCCCGGCCCCCACGCGTCGAGGTCGACCAGGACCGCGGGGCCGACCCGGGCGGAGACCTGTCCCAGGGCCGCCGCCAAGGTGCTGGCTCCGGCACCGCCGGACCCCGGGAGCACCCCGATCGTGAGCGCGGCGGACCAGGCGCCGTCCGCGGTGTCGCCCAACGTCTGGGCCAGCCATTGTTCCCCCGCGGGCAGCTCGATCACGTCCTGGGCGCCGGCCGCCATCGCGCCCCGGAAGACCCGGTCGTCCAGCGGACCGGGACCGACCACGTGGACCTCCCCGCGCCGCGCCGGTCGGTGCGGGGCGATGTCGGCGACGAGGTCGGCACCCAGGATGACCAGCGCCGCCGATCCCCAGGCACGCAAGGCGTCCTGCGGTTCGGCGACCACCTGCGCCGCCACGCCGGCCGCGGCGGCGAGCCGGAGCAGATCACCTCGGAGAGTGGCATCGCGGGTGACGAGCAGCACCGGCGGGCGGGGCGGGTCGGGGGGTGCCATGCCCCGACGGTGCCCGCCGACGTACAGGTGCCACCTGCACCGGTGCGGGAGCGGGGGACAAGGACGGCCGGTCGCGGCCTGGGGACGGAACCGGGCTTGTCCCGCACAAGAGGGGGGCAGCCCCCGGTCGGGGGGGTGACCGGGGGCCGCCGAACCAGACCCTGGGGGGAGAGCCTGGCCCTTCAACCAGCGACTGGGGGGATGCCGCTGGGACTCGAGAGAGCTTCGCCTGTGGCCCGCTGCCTGCGGACCATTTCTCAATGGTAGCGCGCCCTTTACCTGACGAAGTCTTCACTATGGTCGTGTCGTCACACACCCAGCGTCGGCCGGCCGCGCCCATCCACGTTACGGGACCGTCAGTCGGCGTGCACGTCGGGGCCGCGCAGGAACCGCCCAAGCGCCCGTCGGGCACAATCGGGCATCGAGACCGGCCAGGGCAGGAGGCGGACCATGGGTACTCGAGCCACCGGGAGACCGGCCGCGTTCTTCGACCTCGACAAGACGATCATCGCCAAGTCGAGCACGCTCGCCTTCAGCAAGTCGTTCCAGGCCGGCGGCCTGATCTCACGTCGCGCCGTGCTGCGCAGCGCCTACGCGCAGTTCGTCTACCTGGTCGGCGGGGCGGACCACGACCAGATGGAGAAGATGCGCGAGTTCCTCTCCGAGCTGTGTGCCGGGTGGGACGTGCAGACGGTGCGCGACATCGTCGCGGAGACCCTTCACACCATCGTCGACCCCCTGGTCTACGACGAGGCGGTCTCGCTCATCGAGGAGCACCAGCTGGCCGGACGCGACGTGGTGATCGTGTCGGCCTCGGGCTCCGAGGTCGTCGAGCCGATCGGCGAGATGCTGGGGGCCGACGGGGTGATCGCCACCCGGATGGAGATCGCCGAGGGGAGCTACACCGGCGGGATCGACTTCTACGCCTACGCCGAGAACAAGGCCACCGCGATGCGCGAGCTGGCTGCCCTCAAGGGCTACGACCTCGACCGCAGCTACGCCTACTCCGACTCGATCACCGACCAGTACATGCTCGAGACGGTCGGTCATCCCTACGCAGTCAATCCCGACCGCGAGCTGCGCAAGCTGGCGACCCAGCGGGGCTGGTCCGTGCTGGTGTTCACCCGTCCGGTGGCCCTGCGCAGCCGGATGCGGCTGCCGCAGAGCAAGCCGACCCTCGCCGCCCTCGCCCTCGGCACCGCCGCCGCCGTCGGGGGCGCCGTCTACGTCGCGGCGCGCCGGCGGGTGGCCCGGGACACCTCATAGACCAGTTGCCGCGCTTCACCCGACGCGCTACCTAGACCATCGTCTGGGGGGGTTGTCCCGGCCGAAACCTCGGCGTACAAAGGAGACACAACTAAAGACCCGCACATGAGCCAGGTACCCACGCGGCGACCTCCCTTCCTCTAGGGCGTCGAATTCTTCGGGTTTACCCGGGACGACATTTACGGTGCACGCTTGGTAGCCATCAGGTCTCATGTGTCAGCGGCGGCACTCTGGGGCAACCCACGAGTGCCGCTCGCATGTGGGTCGCACCTGGTCCAGGACAACGGGCCGGCTCAGCGCAGCGGGCTCGACTCCGCGCCCTTGGCGAACGCCTCAGCGGCATAGAGCAACCAGCCGTGCACCCCCGCGGCGCCGCCCTCGGTGTAGCCGCGCAGATTGGACTCGTACTCGCGGCGGAGCGCGAGGTGTCCCGCCTCGGGCACGGTCAAGGAGGTCGGGTCCACGCCCCGGGCAACGAGCAGGAGCCGCTCGAGCGCGCGAGCGACCAGACCGTTGTGGGAGACGAAGGGGGCCGCCGAAGAGACCTCGGCGTGTGCCACGGCCGCGACGACGAGGGCCGGTGCGTCGGTCGCTCCCGACAGCGTCGCGGCGAGGTCGCGGAGCCGGGCGGCGCACTCCGCATCGCGTGGCCTGCCGAGGTCGTCGTCCTCGACGACTCCCTTGCCTGCCAGCGTGTGCAGCCGAGCCAAGGCCTGGAGGGGCGCGCTCGCCACGACGGGCAGCAACCCCAGCAGCTCCGTGCTGATCCTCAGTGCCGCCTGGGCCGTCGGCCCTCCGCCGTCGGCCCGCACCAGCTCCAGCGTCGAGTCCGACCCCTCCAGCACCGCACTCGCGTGGGCGCCCCGCAGGAGCGACTCGGCGGTCAGGTCCGGCGTCGTACGGCGCAGGCCGCGGTCGCGCAGCATCGCGTCGATGCCGTCGCGGGTCGCAGCCATGGCCGAGGCCACACCGTCGAGAGACGCCAGCCGTGCAAGGGGATCTGTCACAGCTCAGCAGCGTAGCCGGGGCTCAGCTCGGCCCGATGCCGGTGCCCGAGGGACCTGGCGGCCCTGCTTCCTTGAGCTCGACGAAGATCACGTGGGTCTCGGTGTCCCCGATGTTCTCCCCGGCATGCTCCTGCGCGGGGAGCCAGCCGACGAAGCCGGCCGGCATCTCGACGTCGCGGTGCTGCTCGCCCGCGTGCAGTCGCCGCCGGAACGACGAGAGGGTGTACATCACGCTGTCCGGGTGCCCGTGCGGCGTGGTGAGGTGCCCGGGAGTGTCGCGGTACTCGAGCACGCGCACGCGCTCGTTCTCGAAGACGACGGTGTAGGCGTCGGCATTCGTGATCGCGGGGTCGCTGTTCATGACCGCAGTGTCCACCCGCCCGTGACGCGCGGCAACGGCTCAGGCGGCGGGACCCTTGTGCCGGACCTCGGCCACGTGACCCATCGCCTCGCGCAGCTCCCTGAGCCAGTCCTCCTCGTGCTGCCCGACCAGTCGCACGCACCAGGCCAGCGCCTCGGAACGGGAGCGGGCGACGCCGCCCTCGACCAACGTGTCGAGCACCTGCCGCTGCGGCTGCCTCAGCCTGGTCATCACCGGCGCAGCGAGATGGGTGTACATCTCGCCGTACTCTCCCACCTTGACGCCCCAGGACACCTTGCGTTCGTAGCGCCGCTCGGCCTCGCTCGCGATCTCGATCCGGTGCTCGCGGGTGTCCTCGCGAAAGGCCTTGACCCGTCCCGCGCGGGCCTCGTCCCTCTCGGCCTCGGAGGCGTCGGCAGCGAGATCGACGTCGGCCAGGGTGAGGATCACGGTGATCTCATCCCGGTCGACGCTCACCTCGGGCGCCGCGACCTTCCAGTCCTCCGGCAGCCGTCCCGTGAACCACCCGCGCACCTTCTCCTGCTGCTCATGTGTAATCATGTAATCGAGATTACTTCGAAGTCCCACCGCCACAAGGGATGGACTGGACCACGACGTTCCCGGCAACGGCGGATCGGACGGGTCGGGCGGACGCCGCCCGGGGAGCATCAAGCGGCTCGGCCGCGGCGGCCGCCAGCACGGCCCACCACCCGCAGAACCCACGCGGCCGACGCGCCGCCGCAGCGACCGGGCGGTGGCAGCCCGGACCGGCCCGCGGATGGGTCGGGCCGGGTCGGGTCGGGCGGACGCCGCCCGGGAGCATCAAGCGGCTCGGCCGCGGCGGCCGCCAGCACGGCTCACCACCCACAGAACCCACGCGGCCGACGCGCCGCCGCAGCGACCGGGCGGTGGCAGCCCGGACCGGCCCGCGGATGGGTCGGGCCGGGTCGGGTCGGGCGGACGCCGCCCGGGGAGCATCAAGCGGCTCGGCCGCGGCGGCCGCCAGCACGGCCCACCACCCACAGAACCCACGCGGCCGACGCGCCGCCGCAGCGACCGGGCGGTGGCAGCCCGGACCGGCCCGCGGATGGGTCGGGCCGGGTCGGGTCGGGCGGACGCCGCCCGGACCGGCCCGCGGGTGGGCCGGGGAGCGACCCGGCGGTGGTGCCCGGACAGGCCCGCGGGGCAGCCCGGGGTTGTAGCCTCGCCGCAATGAACACTCCGCCGGACGCGTCCCGCCTCGCCACGTCGTTCGCAGGCGTGGCGGACGCCTACCAGCGGGCCCGTCCCTCCTACCCCGATGACGCTGTCGCCTGGCTCGTCTCGGGCTCGACACACGAAACGCCCCGTGGCCCGGCCCGGGTGCTCGAGCTCGGCGCCGGCACCGGGAAGCTCACCCGGAGCCTGCTCGACGCCGGCCACCGGGTGCTGGCCACGGACCCCCTCGAGCCGATGCTGTCCCACCTCGCCGCTGCCGCCCCCGAGGCGATCGCCGCGCGCGGCACGGCCGAGCAGATCCCGGTGCGGAGCAGGTGGGCCGATGTCGTGGTCAGCGCTCAGGCCTACCACTGGTTCGACCGCGACCGCGCCCTGCCCGAGATCGCGCGGGTGCTCAAGCCGAGCGGCCACCTGGCACTGGTGTGGAACGAGCGCGACGAGCGGATCCCCTGGGTCAAGCGGCTCGGCCGGCTGATCAACGTCGGCCACGTCGAGCAGGAGACCGACCCGACGAACGAGCTGCTGACCACCAACCTCTTCGGGTTCGTCGACCAGGCGACCTTCCGCTTCTGGCAGCCGCTCGACCGGCCCAGGCTCCGCGACCTCGTGATGAGCCGGTCCCACATCGCCGTGATGGACGAGACCGACCGCGCGGAGGTGCTGTCGGAGGTCGACGCCCTCTACGACCACTACGGCCGCGGCAACGACGGCATGCTGCTGCCTTACGTGACGCACTGCTTCCGCGCCTCGGTGCGCGCGCAGGCCGACCCCGACGACGGCGCGCCGTCCCTGGTCGACCCGCCGACCGACGACGACGCCGACACGCTCCTGATCGACTTCCAGTAGGCCGAGGGTCGCGCCGTGAGCTGGTTCGGATGGGTACGGCGCCGCCACCTCGGCAGCGAGGCGGACCGCGCCACCTTCCGCACGCTCCACACCGCTGCCCTGGCGAGCCCGGCGCTCCGGGGCGGGCTCACCGAGGCCACCGCCCAGCGCGCGATCCGGCACCTGCGCAGCCTCCTGGCCGCGCCGGCGGTCGCCCTGACCGGTGGCGACCGGCTGCTCGCCTGGGACGGTGGGCAGCACCACCATGCCGAGCAGTGCGCGGACCTCGCGGCCCCGGTCTTCGCCGACGGCGCGACGGTGGTCCTCGGCCAGAGCGGCATCCCGTGCAACGACCTGACCTGCCCGCTCCGGTGCGTGATCGTCGCGCCCCTCACCGTCGAGGAGCGAGTGGTCGGCACGTTCCAGGTGTTCGCACCGTCCGCCTCCGCGGGGCTGGTGCGTGCTGCCGACGAGGTCGCCAACTGGGTCTCCGGCCAGCTCGAGCTCGCCGAGCTCGACGCGTCGCGCACCCGACTGATGGAGGCGGAGGTGCGCGCGCTCCGGGCACAGATCAGCCCGCACTTCGTCTACAACTCGCTGACTGCGATCGCCTCGTTCGTCCGCACCGATCCCGAGCGGGCCCGCGAGCTGCTGCTGGAGTTCGCCGACTTCACGCGCTACTCGTTCCGCAGGCACGGCGAGTTCACGACGCTGTCGGAGGAGCTCAACTCGATCGAGCGATACCTGGTGCTGGAGAAGGCCCGGTTCGGCGAGAGGTTGCAGGTCACGCTCAGAGTCGCGCCCGAGGTGCTGCCGGTCGTCGTACCGTTCCTCTGCCTCCAACCCCTGGTCGAGAACGCCGTCCGGCACGGCCTCGAACAGAAGGACGGACCCGGCCACGTCGAGATCACGGCGGTCGACAACGACCGCGAGGCGGTGATCTCAGTCGAGGACGACGGCGTCGGTGAGGACCCCGACAAGGTGCGTCGCGCGCTCACCGGCGAGGGCGAGCCCGACTCGGTCGGCCTCGGCAACGTCGACGAGCGGCTGCGGTCCACGTTCGGCGACGACTACGGTCTCGTCGTCGAGACCGCACCGGGCGCAGGCACGAGGGTTGTCGTGCGGGTCCCCAAGTACGCCCCTGGAGTCCACCCGTGACCAGCCCGTCCGGCAGTCCCCGCAGCAGGTCCCTCGAGGGCGCGACGTCGCGTGGCACGGGTCTGCGCGTCCTGGTCGTCGACGACGAGCCACCCGCTCTCGACGAGCTGGCCTGGCTGCTGCGTCGCGACCCGCGGGTGGGAGGGGTCACCGCCCTGGGCAACGCCGCCGAGGCCCTGCGCGTGCTGCAGGAGGGCGCGGTCGATGCCGTCTTCACCGACATCCGGATGCCCGGCCTCAGCGGGCTCGAGCTGGCCCGCGCGCTGGCGCGCCTGACGGCCCCGCCGCCCGTCGTGTTCATCACCGCTCACGACGACCACGCCGTCGACGCGTTCGAGCTCAACGCGGTCGACTACCTCTTGAAGCCGGTGCGCGAGGATCGCCTGGCCGAGGCCGTCCGACGCGTGGTCGACGCCTCCGGTGGTGAGAGCGCCTCCAGCGCCGACCAGATCCCGGTCGAGCTCGGCGGGGTGACGAGGTTCGTCTCCCGCTCCGAGGTGCGCTACGTCGAGGCGCACGGTGACTACGCCCGCCTGCACACGGCCGACGGCAGTCACCTGATCCGGAGCCCGCTGGCCACGTTGGAGGAGCAGTGGGGCGACTCCGGGTTCGTGCGGATCCACCGTTCCCTGCTGGTGTCGCTGCCGCACGTGGCCGAGGTGCGGATGGACGCCGGGCGGTGCACCGTCCTCGTCGGCGACGAGGAGCTGGCGGTGAGCCGGCGCCACACCCGCGAGCTGCGTGACCTGTTGGTGCGCCGTCCGCGGCCCGGCGGCACCCGGGAGTGACCCGGACATGACGAGCCAGCTGCCACCGCGTCGAGTCAGGGTCACCGGCGACCGCACCGGTGCGGTCCGCCGCCGGGTCGCGGGCACGCGCGAGATCGACACCCAGACCCAGCTCGGCGAGGTCTACATGTCCTCGCTGCTGCGCACCCAGCTGCGACTGGCCGGCGCGGTGATCGGCACCCTCACCGTCTTCGTCGGCGGGCTTCCCCTGGCCTTCTACTTCGCTCCCGGACTGATGGCGACCGAGGTGCTCGACATGCCGCTCTCGTGGGTGTTGCTGGCGTTCGCCGTCTATCCCTTCCTCTTCCTGCTCGGTTGGCTCTACGTCCGCGCCGCCGAGCGCAACGAGCGCGACTTCACCGACGTGATCGAGCGGTCCTGACGTGGACACGCGCTTCGGCCTCGTCGCGGTCACGCTCGTCTCGCTGATCACGCTCGGGATCGGTGCCTACGGCTGGCGTTTCTCGCGCACCACCAGCGACTTCTTCGTGGCGTCGCGGTCGGTGCGTCCCGCCCTGAACGCCTCCGCCATCGGCGGCGAGTACCTCTCGGCGGCCTCGTTCCTCGGCGTCGCCGGACTGGTGCTCGCCTTCGGCACCGACATGCTGTGGTACCCGGTGGGCTGGACCGCGGGCTACCTGCTGCTGCTCGTGCTCGTCGCGGCACCGCTGCGTCGCTCGGGCGCCTACACGCTGCCGGACTTCGCCGAGGCAAGGCTGGAGTCCCGCTCGGTGCGCGGCATCTCCTCGCTGCTCGTGGTCGGCATCGGTTGGCTCTACCTGATGCCGCAGTTCCAGGGTGCCGGCTTCTCCCTGGGGACCGTGGCCGGCACGGAGCCGTGGGTGGGCGGGGTGGTCGTCGCCTCGGTCGTGCTCATCAACGTGTTCTTCGGCGGCATGCGCAGCATCACCTTCGTGCAGGCGTTCCAGTACTGGCTCAAGCTGACCGCCCTGTTGGTGCCCGCGATGTTCCTGCTCTCGGTGTGGGTAGGGGACGGCGCGGTCTCCCCGGCCGACCCGTCGATCGTGAGCGGCGGAGTCGCCGGTGACCTGTGGGCGGCCCCGTTGACGGCGATGAGCGACCACCCGCTCTACACGACGTACTCCCTCATCATGGCGACCTTCCTCGGCACGATGGGGCTGCCGCATGTCGTGGTGCGCTTCTACACCAACCCCGACGGACGCGCCGCCCGTCGGACGACCCTCGTGGTGCTGGCACTTCTCGGCCTCTTCTACCTCCTGCCCCCGGTGTACGGCGCTCTCGGGCGGCTCTACGCACCAGACCTCCTCCTCGGCGGCGCCACCGACACCGTGGTCCTCGAGCTGCCCTCGCGGATGATCGCCGGCCTCGGCGGGGACCTCCTCTCCGCACTCACGGCAGCCGGCGCGTTCGCCGCCTTCCTCTCCACCTCCTCCGGACTCACCATCGCCGTCGCGGGCGTGCTCAGCCAGGACGTCATGGGCCGACGGTTCCGCGGGGTCCGGGCGTTCCAGGCCGCGGCCGTCGTCTCCGTCGCCGTACCGCTCGTGCTCGCCCTGGCGGCCGAGGGGGTCGGGGTGGCACGGGCGGTCGGCCTCGCCTTCGCCGTCGCCGCCTCGACCTTCTGTCCCCTGCTGGTGCTGGGCATCTGGTGGCGACGCCTGACGGACGCGGGCGCGATCGCCGGGCTCCTGGTCGGCGGCGGCCTCTCGGGCGCCGCCGTGCTGGTGACACTGCTGGAGGCGACTCCTCAGGGTTGGGCCGGCACGATCGCCTCGCAGCCGGCCGCGGTCACGGTCCCGGTCACCTTCTCGGTCATGGTGCTCATGTCGCTGGCGACCCCGCAGCGGATCCCCGCCCACGTCTCGCGGACGATGGTGCGGCTGCACACGCCTGAGTCCGTCGACCTCGATCGCGGCCCCTCGCCCACCTGACCTGCGACTCAGGGGCGCGGCCGACCGCTGCTGCTGCAGCCGGCGTCAGGCCTGCGGGTCGGCCCGCGGGCGCAGCAGCTGCCAGGCCGCGGCGCCCGCGACGACACCGCCCCCGAAGACCAGCAGGAGACCCGGTCCTGGGAACCAGCCACCGTTGGTGCCGAGCAGGCTGACCGCGCGGGCCAGCTGCCACACGGGCAGGACGACGCACACCAACGACATGATCGCGGCCTGGATGCCGCCGAGCCGGCGCAGTGGGATCAGCGCGCCGGTGAGCCCGAGCGCGGCGGCGTAGAAGGTCCACAACCCCGGGCCACGGGCACCGGAGACGGCACCCACGGCGGTGTCCAGCCACGGCAGGAAGGACCCGACGCCCGCCATCAGCACGGCCAGGCCGAGCCTCTTGCGAGCGGGATCGACCCGGCGGCGCGTGACGCCACCGCCGGTCGCGGCAGGCGAGGTCTCCGAGCGGCTGGCCATGGGACGACTGTAGGTGCTCGAGCCCTCCGACCCCCGACCACTGGGCGACGATTCCCGACCGCCCACCGATCCGTGTGACCCCGATCACAGGCAGGCCTTGACCCCTTCGACGCACGCCTGTGACTCTCCACAGCACACCACGCCACACCTGCCCTTGCCCCGCCGCACGTGCCCCGAGACAGCTCCGAGACGGCTCGGAGCACGACGTGGGGACGCCGCACTGTCCACCTCGAACCAGACCGGGAGGTCCCGATGGACGACGCACACCGCCAGGCGTACTGGCGCCGAAACCTCAGACTGATGGCCGTCCTGCTCTCGATCTGGGCCCTGGTGTCGTTCGGCGCCGGGATCCTCTTCGTGGAGCCCCTCAACAACATCGTGATCGCCGGCTTCCCACTGGGCTTCTGGTTCGCCCAGCAGGGCTCGATCCTGACGTTCGTCGGTCTCATCGCCGTCTACGTGTGGCGGATGGACAAGCTCGACGCCGAGTTCGGCATCGACGAGTACGAGCAGGAGGTGCGCCACTGATGAGCGACATCCAGCTCTGGACCCTCGTCTTCGCGATCCTCACGTTCAGCGTCTACATCTACGTCGCCTACGCCAGCCGGGTCTCGACGACGTCCGGCTTCTACGTCGCCGGGGGCGGCATCCCGGCGCCGGCCAACGGTGCGGCGATCGCGGCCGACTGGATGAGCGCTGCGTCGTTCATCTCGCTCGCGGGCATCGTCGCCTTCGCCGGCAACGGCTACGGCGGGTCGGTCTACCTGATGGGGTGGACCGGAGGCTACGTGCTCCTCGCGCTGCTGCTCGCGCCGTACCTGCGCAAGTTCGGCAAATACACGATCCCCGACTTCGTCGGCGACCGCTACAACGAGACCGCACGGATGGTCGCGGTGATCGCGGCCGTCGTCGTCTCCTTCGTCTACGTCGCGGGGCAGATGGCAGGCGTCGGCCTCGTCTTCACCCGGTTCCTCGGTGTCACCCCCGAGATCGGGGTCCTGATCGGGATGGCGATCGTGTTCTTCTACGCCGTTCTCGGCGGCATGAAGGGCATCACCTGGACCCAGGTGACGCAGTACACAGTGCTGATCGTCGCCTACCTGATCCCCGCCGTCGCGGTCTCGGGGAAGGTCACCGGGATCCCGATCCCACAGATCGGCTTCGGCCAGATCCTCGACGAGCTCAACGCGTTGCAGGTCGACCTGGGACTGGCGGAGTACACCCAGGCCTTCGCCGCGACCAACATGCTCAACATGTTCCTGATCACCGCGGCGTTGATGTTCGGCACTGCCGGCCTGCCGCACGTGATCGTCCGCTTCTACACCGCCAAGTCGGTCCGGGCCGCCCGCTACTCAGCGCTGTGGGCGTTGTTCTTCATCGCCCTGCTCTACCTGACGGTTCCCTCGGTGGCCTCGTTCAGCAAGCTGCAGATCATCAACGACATCAACGGCACCGCGGTCGGCGACGTGCCCGGGTGGTTCACCACGTGGGCAGACGTCGGACTGATCACCCAGGCCGACGGCAGCCCGATCTCGGCGTTGGCGGCCGACACGACGCTCAACTACTCAGACGTGCTGATCAACAACGACATCATCGTGTTGGCCTCACCCGAGATCGGCGGCCTGCCGGCCCCGATCGTCGGCCTGGTCGCGGCCGGCGCCCTGGCGGCCGCACTGTCGACGGCCTCGGGCCTGCTGCTGGTGATCTCGAGCTCGATCGCCAACGACGTCTACTTCAAGAAGATCAACCCGGCGGCCTCCGACAAGCAGCAGCTGCTGGTCGGGCGGATCGCCATGGCCGGCGCGATCCTGGTGGCCGGCTACCTCGGCATCAACCCTCCTGGATTCGTGGCACAGGTGGTCGCCTTGGCCTTCGGACTCGCGGCGGCGAGCTTCTTCCCGGTGCTGGTCCTCGGCATCTTCTGGAAGAACTGCACCGCCGTGGGTGCGACGGCCGGCATGATCGTCGGGCTCACCACCACGATGGCCTACATGCTGTGGACGATCGACATCTACGGCAACTCCGACGGCATCTTCGGGATCCTGGAGACCGGCTTCGGCACCGTCGGGATGCTGATCAACTTCGCGGTCACCATCACGGTCTCGAAGTTCACCACCAAGCCCTCCGCGGTGATGCAGGAGCTCGTCGAGGAGGTCCGCTACCCCGGTCGCACCAGCCTGGTCGCCCGGCACGCCGAGGGGGAACTCCTCGACTGACGAAGGCACAGGACAGCACCGGCGGGACGTCCCACGCGTCCCGCCGGTGCGCCGTCCGCGGTCCGGCCCACCGGCGAGGTCGTGCAGGCCTCGGCCGACGGGTAGGTTGCGGAACAGACCACCGGCACGACCTGCAGCCGAACGCTGAGGAGAGAATCGTGAGCGACGAGACCCTGTCCAACCTGATGCACGAGGAGCGCCGGTTCGAGCCGCCCGCCGACCTCGCCGCCTCCGCCAACGTCACCGAGGACTGGTACGCCAAGGCCGACGCCGACCGGCTCGCCTTCTGGGCCGAGCAGGCCGAGCGCCTCGACTGGGACCGGAAGTGGGACCGGGTCCTCGACTGGGACGACCCGCCCTTCGCGAAGTGGTTCGTCGGCGGCACCCTCAACGCCTCGGTGAACTGCGTGGACCGTCATGTCGCGGCCGGCAAGGGGGACAAGGTCGCCTTCCACTGGGTCGGCGAGCCCCAGTCGGACGACGGGAGCGACACCCGCACGCTGACCTACGCCGAGCTCAAGGACGAGGTCTGCAAGGCGGCCAACGCCCTCACCGCGCTCGGCGTCGGCGCGGGTGACCGGGTCGCGATCTACATGCCGATGATCCCCGAGACCGCGATCACCATGCTGGCGTGCGCACGCATCGGCGCTCCGCACACCGTGGTCTTCGGCGGCTTCTCAGCGGATGCGCTGTCCAGCCGGATCGTCGACTGCGACGCGCAGGTCGTGGTCACCGCCGACGGCGGTTACCGGCGCGGCGCACCGTCGGCCCTCAAGCCCGCGGTCGACGAGGCGGTGGCCAAGTCCGGCGACGTGGTCCGCAAGGTCCTCGTCGTACGCCGCACCGGGCAGGACGTCGACTGGGACGACTCCCGCGACGTGTGGTGGCACGACGCCGTCGACAACGCGTCGTCCGAGCACGAGCCGGAGGCGTTCGACAGCGAGCACCCGCTCTACGTCATGTACACCTCAGGCACCACCGGCAAGCCCAAGGGCATCCTGCACACCACGGGTGGGTACCTGACCGGCTCGGCCTACACCCACTGGGCGGTCTTCGACCTCAAGCCCGAGACCGATGTCTACTGGTGCACCGCCGACGTCGGCTGGGTGACCGGCCACAGCTACATGGTCTACGGCCCTCTCGCCAACGGCGCCACGTCGGTGATGTACGAAGGCACTCCCGACACTCCGCACAAGGGCCGGTGGTGGGAGATCATCGAGCAGTACGGCGTGACGATCTTCTACACCGCGCCCACGGCGATCCGCACGTTCATGAAGTGGGGCGCGGAGATCCCGGCCAAGCACGACCTGTCCAGCCTGCGCGTCCTCGGCTCGGTGGGAGAGCCGATCAACCCCGAGGCCTACATCTGGTATCGCGAGACCATCGGGGGCGGCAAGGTGCCCGTGGTCGACACCTGGTGGCAGACCGAGACCGGAGCGATCATGATCAGCCCACTCCCGGGTGTCACCCGCGGCAAGCCCGGATCGGCGATGACTGCGATCCCCGGCGTCAGTGCCGACGTGGTCGACGACGCCGGCAACTCGGTGCCGGACGGGTCCGGCGGGCTGCTGGTCCTCACCGAGCCGTGGCCCTCGATGCTGCGCACCCTCTGGGGCGACGACGAGCGTTTCAAGGAGACCTACTGGTCCCGCTTCAAGGAACAGGGCTTCTACTTCGCCGGTGACGGTGCCAAGAAGGACGAGGACGGCGACCTCTGGCTGCTCGGCCGCGTCGATGACGTGATGAACATCTCGGGGCACCGGCTCTCCACGACCGAGATCGAGTCGGCCCTGGTCTCCCACCCCAAGGTCGCCGAGGCGGCCGTCGTGGGCGCGGCCGACGACACCACGGGACAGGCGGTGTGCGCGTTCGTGATCCTCCGTGAGGAGGCGGGAGACGGCGGAGCCGACATCGTCGAGGACCTGCGCACCCACGTGGCCAAGGAGATCGGTGCGATCGCCAAGCCCCGCCAGGTGATGATCGTTCCCGAGCTGCCCAAGACACGCTCGGGCAAGATCATGCGTCGCCTGCTCAAGGACGTCGCGGAGAAGCGTGAGGTCGGCGACGTGACCACCTTGGCCGACTCGACCGTGATGGACCTGATCTCGGACAACATCGCCAGCGGCAAGGCCGACGAGGTCTGAGCCTCACCCTCGCGCCCCGTCGCCCGGCTCGGCGGCGGGGCGCGACGGCGTCCCCGGGCGGGGCGCATGTCCCGGCGCGGATCGGGGCACCGGTAGGGTCAACCGGGAAGGGAGCCACGGATGACGACGAGCACCACCCCGCCGACGAAGCCCGGCAAGCGCCGCCGAGAGATCGACGTGCCCGCGCCCGACGACCCGACGATCGGGAAGCTCGTCGCCGACGCGAGTCGCGATCTCTCGAGCCTGCTGCGCAACGAGATCGCGCTGGCCAAGTCTGAGCTCCGGGTCAGCATCAAGGCCGGCGGCACCGGAATCGGGCTCTTCGCCGGTGCCGCGTTCCTCGGCGTGCTGGCGGTCATCATGCTCTCGGTGGCTCTTGCCTACTTCGTGTCGATGACGGGTCTGCACCTGGCCTGGTCCTTCCTGATCGTCTTCGGTCTCTACCTCCTGATCGCCGGCCTGCTGGCGTGGCTGGGCGTGAAGAAGGTCAAGCGGGTGCGCGCCCCCGAGCGCGCCATCCACCAGGCGCAGGAGACTTCCTCCATGTTCAAGCGCTCCTGAGGGTGGCCAACCCGGGCGGCCCCGATCGGGTCGTCGACCTTCCCGGCCCCTGGACGCACCGCGACGTGGCCGCCAACGGCGCCCGCTTCCACCTCGTCGAGGCCGACACCCCGGACGGCTTCTCCTCTCCGCGCCTGGTCATCCTGCTGCACGGCTTTCCCCACTTCTGGTGGGCCTGGCGGCACCAGCTGCCGGCGCTGGCGGCTGCCGGCTACCGCGCCGTCGCCATGGACCTGCGCGGCTACGGAGGCTCGGACAAGACCCGCGAGGGATACGACCCCCAGGCGCTCTCCCGGGACGTCTCCGGGGTGGTCAAGGCGCTCGGGGAGCGCAATGCAGCGGTGGTGGGGCAGGGGTGGGGCGGCTACGTCGCCTGGGCGACCGCCACGTTGCACCCGCGCGAGGTGGCCGCCCTCGGAGTGGTCTCCGCCCCGCATCCCCGGGCGATGCTGCGCGGTCTGAGTCGGCACCCCACCTCGCCGGCGTCGCGTCACCTCCTCGCGATGCAGCTGCCCTGGCGACCCGAACGACGCCTCGCCGACCCGGCCAGCGGCTTCCTGGGCCGCCATCTGCGCGAATGGGCATCGCCGTCGTCGGGCTACCCCGACGCGGAGGTGCTGAGGACCTACCAGGACGCGATCGGCCTCTGGCCGTCGTCGCACTGCGCGCTGGAGTATCACCGCTGGGTGGTGCGTTCCCGGGTTCGTGCCGACGGCAGGACCTTCAACCAGGCCATGCGGGCGCCGGTGGGTCAGCCCGTGCTGAGCGTGCGTGGGGCCGACGACGTGGCCCTGCCCGCCGGCGCCTTCGCTGCAACGCATCGGCACGTGGTCGGCCCGCTGACCGAGAGCATCCTGCCCGCTGCGGGCCACTTCGCGCCCGAGGAGGCACCCGCTGCGTTCAACGAGGTGCTGCTCTCCTGGCTGGGCGAGGTCTCACCGCCGTAGGACCCGGCCCGCCGCAGCAGGTCTTCAGGTCAGGGCCGTCAGGGGCACGACCATCACGGGGCAGTGCGCCCGCTCCAGCACGAACCGGCTGACCGAGCCCAGCAACAGGGCGGCCGTGTCGTGGCGACCCCGCGAACCGACGACCACGAGCTCGGCGTCACGGGATGCCCTCACGAGCGCGTGGCCCGGTTCGTCGGCCTCCTGGTGCACCCGCACCGCGACGTCCGGATACTTCTCCCCGAACCCGGCCAGCGACTCGGCCACGCTCACGTCGTGCGACGTGCTCGCCTCGGCGACGACCGGATAGCTGCTGAGGTCGCGCCAGGTCCCTGCCTCGTCCCAGCAGTGCAGCACCGACAGCGGAAGCTGCGCCCACGAGGCGTACTCGAAGGCATGAGCCAGCGCCTGCTGGGACATCTCGGTGCCGTCGAGGCCGAGGACCACCTGGTCCGCGTAGGGGCTGGTGGGGTCGGCGTGCTCGGGAGACCGCGCAACCACGACGGGGCACGGCGCCATCGCGGCGACCCCCGCGCCCACGGATCCCAGCACGTAGGCGGCGACACCGCCGTGCCCACGGGAGCCGAGCACCAACAACTGGGCACCCACGGCCGCGTCCCGGAGCACGTCCCGGGCGGGCCCGAGGGCCAGGTGCTCACGGAGCTCGACCCCTCGGTCGAGGGCCTGGGCTTTCGCCAGCCCGTGGTCGAGCACCGCCCGACCGGCCATCCGCAGGGAGGATCGGTCCTCGGAGATGCCGTAGCCGACCTGGAAGGCCGACACCGGGACACCCACGGCGTGGATCACCAGGAGCGGTCGGCCCACGGCCGCCGCATGACGCACGGCCCAGGCCAGTGCGACGTCGCTGTGCAGTGTGCCGTCATAGCCCACCGCCACGGTTCCAAGAGCTTGTGTGGTCGTCATGCCTCCACGCTCGCGTCCTCGCGGCGCAGGAGACAGGGGCGGACGTCGGGACGCCTCGGGACGAAGGTCCCGAGCCGGACATCCTCGGCTCAGGCGCAGCGGCCGGTGTCGACCTGATCGTCCGAGGTGGCCCCTCGCGCCGCGCTCTGCGCCACCTGCTCGGCGGTCAGCGCGTAGCCGGTCTCGTCGTCGGTGACCGAGGCGGCGAAGATGACCCCGAGCACGCGCCCGTCCAAGGAGACCAACGGCCCACCCGAGTTGCCGGGCCGCACCAGCGAGCGGATCGAGAAGACCTCGCGGATCACGGCGCCCTCGCCGTAGATGTCGGGGCTGCGGAGCCGCTGCTCGTTGCGGATGCGGGCCGACTGCACGTCGTAGGGCCCGTCCTGGGGGTAGCCCAGCACCGCAGCCGCCTGCCGCTCACGGCCCGCGGTGTCGAAGCGGAGGAACGGTCGCCCCACGTCGTCGACGGCCAGCACAGCGATGTCGAGGTCCTCGTCGTAGTGCACGACGGTGCCGGCGACCTCCGTGTCGCCGACCAGGACCGTCGGGTTGTCCACGCCGGCCACGACGTGGGCGTTGGTCATGATCCGGGTCGGGGAGAACAGGAAGCCGGTGCCCTCGACCCCCCGGCTGCAGGCGTTCTCGCCGCGGATCTTCAAGACGCTGGCGGCGGCCCGCTGGACGTCGGGGTCGCGCGCGACCCGGCCCGGCGGCGGCCCCACCTCGATGATCCGCTCGGGAGCGAAGGGCTCGAGGTAGCGCGGGAAGAAGCTGGATCCGACGACGTCGTTGAAGGAGTCGAGTGCGGTGACCGCGCGCTGCGGCATCAGGTCGTCCACCCGGCTCAGGACCGACGAGTCACGCACCTGGGCGCTGACCCAGGGCAGCTTGGCGCCGCTGACCGCGACACCGAGAGCCCAGCTGACGACGAGGACCGCGACCATGCTCAACGCGGCACCGCCCACGGCGTCGAGCGCGCGGACCGGTTGCCACGTGATCCTGTCCCGGATCCGGGAGCCGGCGAACTGCAGCAGCGCCTGGCCGAAGGACGCGCACACCAGCACCACGAACAGGGCCGCCAGCGACACCCACAGCGCGGGCGCCGCGTCCCCGAGGAGCCGAGGCGCCGCGAGCACGCCGAGCAGGCCGCCGAGCAGCAGCCCGGCAGTCGCGAACGCGCCGGAGATGAAGCCCTGCCAGTAGCCGGACACGGCGTAGGCCAGCACCAGCACCACGAGGAACCAGTCGAGGAAGTTCACCGATCACCACCGCCGCGCGTTCGCTGGTCCACACGGGCCTCGGGCAGCACGATCTCGGACTCTCGGGGGGCCGTCAGCATGTGGGCGGGCAGGTCCCGCAGCACGCGGTCGTCCCACGTCCTGGTCCAGCCGAGGAAGTCGAAGAGCCGCGCGATGATCCCGGCCGTGAAGCCCCAGAGCACCAGGTCCTTGTCGTCGCCGATCAGGAACGCCGGGCCACGCCACCCAGAAGGGTGCACCACGGTGACGCGGTGCTGCGGGTCGAGCAGCTCCTCGAGCGGCACCCGGAGCACGGCGTGCACCTCGGCAGGGTCGACGACCGAGACCGACGTGGGCGCCCGCCACCACCCCAGCACGGGCGTCACCGCGAAGTTGCTCGGCGGCAGCCACAGCTGCGGAAGCAGCGCGAACACGTCCACGCCACGCGGGTCGAGACCCGTCTCCTCCTCGGCCTCGCGAAGTGCCGTGTGCGCGGGACCGGAGTCGTCGGGGTCGGTGGAGCCGCCGGGGAACGACACCTGTCCCGGATGGGAACGCATGTCGTGGGCCCGCTCGGTCAGCAGCAGGTCGGGGCCGGCCGGTCCCTCACCGAAGAGCAGCAGCACGGCGCCCTCGCGCGTCTCTGCGCCCTCCGGCGGCACGAATCGGGTCAGCTCGTCGGCGGTGATCATCTGGGCACCCTCGCGCACCGGCTCCAGCCACGCGGGCAGGCCGGGCTGCTCGCCGGGAGCGGTGTCGGACACGGGTCGAGGGTACCCAGCGCACCCGCGCCAGAATCCGCCAACCGCCTGCGCCCTCAGAGCTCGACTCCCAGATGTTGCTCGACGAGGTCGGTGAGCTGCTCGTAGGAGTCGATCACGAGGAACTCCACCGTGGCAGGACGGCCCTCCTCGTCCACGAGGATCACCCCGGGCAGGCCGCGGATCCGGAACTCGGGACGCAACAACCCGTCGGGGTCGGCGAGAAGTGGATAGGTCACCCCGGTCTCGCGGGCCAGGTCGAGCGCACCGCCCGGCTGGGTGTCGAGGTAGTCGATGCCCAGGACGTCGACCTTGCCCTCGCCCTCCTCATGGAGGCGCTGGTAGAACGGCAGCTCCTCCCGACACGGACCGCACCACTGCGCGAAGAGGTTGACCACCAGCGGACCCCGGAGCTCGCTGAGGTCGACCGCCGGGCCCCCGCCGAGGCACGGCAGGGTGATCTCGGGCATCGCCGGACCGGCGTCCGGCGCCTGCTGCCCCCCCGGGGCGCACGGCTCGATGCCGGCGGCCTCCTTGGCCGCGCGCAGCTCCGGGGTGTCCACGACGACCCGACTGCGCTGGCCGGGGGGCTGGTCCGAGGCATCTGCGTCGTCCTGCGGTGGGACCCCGACGGAGCAGCTCGCGAGCAGGCCGCTCACCGCGAGCCCCGCGAGCGTCCGGCGGAGCACGATCACGCCCGGCCCTCGGTGCGCACCAGAGCGGCGGCGACCACCGGGTCGGTCGGGCCCTCGCCGTACGCCGGGCACCAGCGCGCCACCGGGCAGGCCCCGCAGGCCGGCTTTCGGGCGTGGCAGACCCGGCGCCCGTGCCAGATCAGGTGGTGGGAGAGCATCGTCCAGTCGCGCTTGGGGAACAGCGCACCGACGGCGTGCTCGGCTTTGACGGGGTCGGTCTCCTCGGTGAAGCCGAAGCGGCGGGCAAGACGCCCGAAGTGGGTGTCGACTGTGATGCCGGGGACTCCGAAGGCGTTGCCGAGCACGACGTTGGCGGTCTTGCGACCGACCCCGGGCAACGTGACGAGATCGTCGAGCCGGGCCGGGACCTCCGCGTCGTACCGCTCCACCAGCGCCTGCGAGAGCTTGAGCAGGGATTCGGTCTTCGCGCGGAAGAAGCCCAGCGGGCCGATGATCCGCTCGAGATGGTCCCGGTCGGCCCCGGCCATCGCCCGCGGGTCGGGGTAGGCGGCGAAGAGCGTCGGGCGGACGGCGTTGACCCGCTTGTCGGTGGTCTGGGCCGAGAGCACCGTCACCACCAGCAGCTGGAACGGGTCGTCGAAGTCGAGCTCGCAGCGGGCGTCGGGGTAGGTCTCGGCCAGCACCCGGTCGATCTTGCGGGCCCGTCGCACCAGGGAGGTGTCGGGCTTGGGAGCGGCGGGCGAGGCAGGCACGCCGCCAGCGTAGGCGGTCGCGGGGACGGCTCCGGCAGCGGTTGAGGGGTGGGCTTGTGAGATATTCGACAGTGGGTAGGACAGACTGTGACCTGCATGGAACGCCCGGCATCCGGCGGGGCGTGGACCGAGAGGACCCATTCGTGGACAACGAAGTGCTGCGCCAGGCACCCCTGTTCAGCGCTCTGGACGACGAGGCCGCCACGGCGTTGCGTTCCTCGATGGCCGACTCCCGGCTGCGCCGCGGCGAGGTGCTCTTCCACGAGGGTGACGAGGGCGACAAGCTCTACGTCGTGACCGACGGCAAGGTCAAGCTCGGACGCACCTCCTCCGACGGCCGCGAGAACCTCCTGGCGATCCTGGGCCCCGGCCAGATGTTCGGTGAGCTCTCGCTCTTCGACCCCGGCCCCCGCTCTGCCACCGTCACCGCGGTCACCGACACGACCTTCTCCTCCCTCTCCCACGAGGACCTGCTCCGCTGGCTCGAGGGCCGCCCCGCCGTGGCGCGCGGCCTGCTGACCCAGCTCGCCGGACGGCTCCGCAAGGCCAACGACGTGGTGGCCGACCTGGTCTTCTCCGACGTCCCCGGCCGCGTCGCCAAGGCGCTGCTCGACCTCGCCGACAGGTTCGGCCGCACCGCCGACGACGGCGTGCACGTGCACCACGACCTCACCCAGGAGGAGCTCGCCCAGCTGGTCGGCGCCTCCCGCGAGACCGTCAACAAGGCGCTGGCCGACTTCGCTTCACGCGGCTGGGTGCGCCTCGAGCCGCGTTCCGTGGTGATCATGGACCTCGAGCGGTTGGGGCGTCGGGCGCGCTGATCTCGTGGGTCCGATGATTACCACGGTCCCGTGGTAATCATCGGGTCCCCGTAGCGAACTCTCCCCGGGAAGCGACAGGTTGCTCCGGGGAGGACGTGAGTCAGCCGGTCGCGCCGCGCAGGTAGTCGATCTGCGCGCGCACACTGAGCTCGGCCGCGCCCCAGAGCACCGGATCGACGTCGACGTACACCGTCTCCACGACCCGGCGCGCCAGGGTGTCCTCGCCTGACGCAGGGCCGTCGTCGATCGCCAGCAGGGCGTCGCGCACCTGCTCGAGGCGCTCGCGACGGTGGGAGAGGTAGAAGTCGAAGGCGGCCAGCGCGTCGCCGATCACCGGGCCGTGGCCGGGCCACACGACGTCCACCTGCTGGTCCTGCGCCAAGGCATGCAGTCGCTGGAGCGAGTCGAGGTAGGCGCCCAGCTTGCCGTCGGGGTGTGCCACGACCGTGGTGCCCCGACCGAGCACGGTGTCGCCGGTGAGCACGGCGCGTTCCTGCGGCAGCACGAAGGACAGCGAGTCCGAGGTGTGGCCCGGCGTGCCGACCACATGCAGCTCGAGCCCGTCGACCGCGACGACGTCACCGTCGACCAGGCCCTCGTCGCCGAGCCGATGTCGGGGATCGAGCGCGCGTACGCCGCAGCCGACCCGCTCCGCGAAGGACCGGGCGGCCTCGGAGTGGTCGAGGTGCCCGTGCGTGAGGAGTACGACGGCGACGTCACCGGCGACGCCGGCGACCGCATCGAGATGACTGAGGATCTCCGGTCCGGGATCGACGACCACGGCGCGCCCGCCAGGCTCTCGGAGCACCCAGGTGTTCGTGCCGTCGAGCGTCATCACGTCGGCGTTGGGCGCGAGCACGCAGGTCGCTCGTTGGCCGAAGGACCCCCCGCTCCAGGGCTGGGGCCCGCTCACGAGCGCATCCTGGCGGCGACCTCGCGGCCGAGCGTCACGAGCCGGTCGGGGATACGCAAGAAGGCGCGCTCGCCCTCGCGGACGGCCGTCGGCATCACCGGGGTGAGGTCGCGCTCTGCTGCGGCGGCGAGCGCGTCGACCGCGACGTCGAAGTCGAAGAGCTCCAGGCAGGTGCAGTAGGTCGGCGGCAGCATGAGCATCTCGCCGTCGTCGACCCTGCGGATCGCGTCGCGCACCGAGGACCACAGGACCCGGTCGGACTCGGTCGAGACGTCGCGGGTCACCTGTCCGGCGGGCAGGACGGCGAGGAAGAACTGGGTGTCGTAGCGCCGCGGCTCGAACGTCGGCGTCACCCACGAGCCCCAGAGCCGCAGCAGGTCGGTGCGCAGCACCAGCCCTCGCCGGGACAGGAAGTCGGTGAACGACTCCGTCCGGGACTCCAGGGCCACCCGGTCGGCCTCCCAGTCGGCTCCGGTGGTGTCCGCGACGACCTCCTCGGCTGATGGTCCCGCCAGCAGGACCCCGGACTCCTCGAAGGTCTCCCGCACGGCCGCACACACCAGCGCCCGTGCCACGGACTCCTCGACGCCGAGCCGGTCAGCCCAGGCGGCGGGGGACGGCCCGGCCCAACCGATCTCGTGGTCGAAGTCGCGCGGGTCGACACCACCGCCCGGGAAGACGCACATCCCGGCGGCGAACGCCATGTCGACGTGACGGCGCAGGAGATAGACCTCCAGCGAGCCGGCACCACCGGAGCCCTCGCGCATGAGCACGACCGTCGAGGCCTGCTTGGGCACGACCGGCGCACGCGTGCCGTCCTCGAACTCCAGCACCCGCTGGACGAGCTCGTCGGGCAGCCGCGTGGACGGGTCCATCGGCAGGTCAGATCTCGACGATGAGCTCGACCTCGACCGGCGCGTCGAGCGGCAGCACCGGGACTCCGACTGCCGACCGGGCGTGCTGCCCGGCCTCGGCGAACACCTCGCCGAACAGCTCGGACGCGCCGTTGGCGACGCCGGGCTGTCCGGTGAAGTCGGGCGTGGACGCGACGAACGCGACCACCTTGACGATGCGCTTGATCAGGGACAGGTCGCCGATCTCGGCCTTGACCGCGGCGATCGCGTTGAGGGCGCACTGCTGCGCGCACTCCACGGCCTCGTCGGCGCTGACCTCGCCGCCGACCTTCCCGGTGGTGATCAGCTGCCCCTCGCGCATCGGCAGCTGGCCGGAGGTGAAGACGTGGTTGCCGCTGCGGACCGCAGGAATGTACGACGCCACCGGCTTGGCCACCTCGGGGACGCTCAGCCCGAGCGAGGCGAGTCGCTCCTCGGGCGTGCTGCCGGAGGCGGTCACTGGAGGGGGCGCTTGAAGTAGGCGACGAGGTTCTCCGGGTTCATCCCCGGCACCACCTGCACGAGCTCCCAGCCGTCCTGGCCGAAGTTGTCGAGGATCTGCTTGGTCGCGTGCACCAGCACCGGCGCGGTCATGTACTCCCACTTCGTCGAATCACTCATGTTCGCGAGCCTAGGCCATCACCTCAGCGAGCCGACTACCGTGACCCCCGTGACCAGTGCCGCCGACGTCGACGTGCTCAGCCGGCCTGCCGCGCTGCCCGACGCGGTGCTCCGCTATGCCCGGCACCAGGACGGCCTCGTCGACGTGCACCTGCCCGACCGCGACGGCCCGCACCCCCTGGTGGTGCTGCTGCACGGCGGCTTCTGGAGACAGGCTTTCGACCGACTCCACCAGCGCCCCCTGGCCCGCGCGCTCGTCGCCGAAGGCTGCGTCGTGGCGGCCCCGGAGTACCGCCGCGTCGGCGGCGCGGGCGGCTGGCCGATCACCGGGGACGACGTGCGGCTGGCGTTCGCCACCCTGCCCGGGATGCTCGGGGGCCTGGGCATCGCCACCACGTCCACCACTGTCGCGGGACACTCGGCCGGCGGCCACCTCGCGCTGTGGCTGGCAGGAGTGGACCGTGGCCCGCGGCCGGGACGGATCGACCGGGTCGTCGGGCTCGCGCCGCTGGGTGACCTCGTTGCTGCGGCACACGACCGGCTCGGCGCCGACGCCACCCAGGCGTTGTTGGGCGGGCAGCCGGAGGAGGTCCCGGAGCGGTACGCCGCCGCCGACCCGATGCGTGCTGCTCGCCCACGCCGACCCCGCGACCGAGCTCGTCGTGCTGCACGGAGCCGACGACTCCGTCGTACCGATCAGCAACAGTCGGGGTCTGGCCGCCGCCCACCCGCGGGTGCGTCTCGAGACGCTGGACTGCGGGCACTACGAGGTGATCGATCCTCTCTCCCTCGCGTGGCCCGCCGTCCGCGACGCTCTGGTCGGGGACCGCGATGACTGAGTCGGCCCCGACGATCGCGCTCCCCTTCGGCGACCGCCTCTCTCCCTGGTCGCCGCAGCGCGAGCGCTGGCTCGACAGCGTCGTCGTCCTCACCTTGCTGCTGCCGGTGCCGGTCATGTTCCTGGGTCTCTTCGCCCCCCACGCCGCCCTGCTCAGCGCGGCGCAGATCGCGCCCCTGCTCTGGCGACGCCGGCATCCGGACCTCTGCTTCACGGTGGTGGCGCTGTTGATGGCGCTCCAGCTCTTCCTGACCGGTACGCCGATCTGGGGCCAGGTGGCCCTCCCCTTCGCGATCTACTCGGTGGCGGCGTTCTCGACGCAGCGGCGCGCCGCCATCGCGGTCGGCATCAGTCTCGTGGGCTCGGTCCTCGGGCCCCTGGACTGGCTCACCTCGACCTCTCTGGTGTCGTTGTACCCCGGCGTCCTCTTCGTCGGTGCCTGCGCGATGCTCGTCCTCGCGTCCTGGGCCCTGGGCATGCTGACGCGCACCAGGCGGGCCTACGTCGCCCAGCTGCTCGAGCGGGGCGAGCGGATCGAGCGGGAGGCGCTGCAGCGCGCCGAGCTGGCCACCTCGGACGAGCGTGCCCGCATCGCGCGAGAGATGCACGACGTCGTCGCACACGGGCTCTCGGTGATGGTGGTGCAGGCCGACGGGGCCCGGTACGCCGCTGCCCAGGACCCTGACGCCGCGACCCGGGCCCTGGAGACGATCGGCACGACCGGTCGTGAGGCACTCACCGAGATGCGCCGGATGCTCGGACTGCTGCGTGCCGACGACGCCACGACCGGGACACGTCCGCAGCCCGGGCTGGTCGACCTGGAGTACCTCCTCGCCGAGGCCTCGGGCGCCGGTATGCGACTCTCCTCCGAGATCGACCAACCACTGCCCGACGTAGGTCCACTCGCCGGGCTGACCGTCTACCGCGTCGTGCAGGAGTCGTTGACCAACGTGCGCAAGCATGCCGGGCCGGAGCCTCAGGTGCGGGTCGCCGTACGACGGCTGGGGGAGGCGCTGCGCGTGACCGTCGAGGACGACGGGCGCGGTGCGTCGGCGCGCGACGACGGACGCGGCAACGGTGTCCTCGGCATGCGCGAGAGGGTGTCGGTGCTGGGAGGCTCGTTCGAGGCCGGCCCCCGACCGGGCGGCGGCTACCGGGTGGAGGCGCTCGTGCCGTGGACGGAGGCCGGATGATCCGGGTGCTGCTGGTCGACGACCAGGCGCTGGTGCGTGCGGGCTTCCGCATGCTGGTGGAGAGCCAGGACGACATGACCGTGGTCGGCGAGGCCGGCGACGGGGGCGAGGCCGTGCAGTTGCTCGACGGAGGAGACGCTGCGAGCGCCGACGTCGTGCTCATGGACGTGCGGATGCCACGTGTGGACGGGGTCACCGCAACGGCCACGATCACCAAGCGCGCCGACCCGCCACGGGTGATCGTGCTGACGACGTTCGACCTCGACGAGTACGCCTTCGCCGCGATCAAGGCCGGCGCCTCCGCGTTCCTGCTCAAGGACGCGCCACCCGCTGACCTCCTGAGCGCGATCCGTTCGGTGCACTCCGGTGACGCCGTCGTGGCGCCGAGCACGACCCGGCGGCTTCTCGAGCACTTCGCGGCCGCTCAGCCGACCTCGACACCGCCGAAGCTCGACGGCCTGACCGACCGCGAGATCGAGGTGCTCCGCGAGGTGGCCCGTGGCCTCAGCAACGCCGAGATCGCCGCCGCGCTCGTGGTCGCCGAGGCGACGGTGAAGACGCACGTCGGGCGGATCCTGTCCAAGACCGGCACCCGTGACCGGGTCCAGCTCGTGGTGCTGGCCTACGAGACCGGGCTGGTGTCGCCGCGCGGGTGAGCCGGGGTTCCCGCAGCGATCTGGCGCTTCCCTCGGCGTACTCACTACGGGGAGCGCGTGATTACCACGGTCCCGTGGTAATCACCGCCGCCGCCCCCACGTCATACCCCAGGCGTACGCCGCCCGGCCCGCTGCGACCTGCGGCGTACGCCAGGTCCAGCCCGCAGTGTGACGACCGGAGGCCCGCGAGTTCCTAGCGTTGGCGGTGCCGGCTCCGATCGAGAGCCTCACTGCCCCAGGGGGACCCGTGTCCGCACAGCCCGACCTCTCCGCACCCGCATCCGCACCCGCACCGGTGGCCACCCCGGCCACCCCCGGAACGGCCGCCTCCACACGCGGACTCACCCGCACCTACGGCACCGGCGAGGCCCGGGTCGACGCGATCCGCGAGGTCGACCTGGACATCCCGGCGGGCCGGTTCACCGCCGTCATGGGCCCGTCGGGATCAGGCAAGTCGACGCTGATGCACTGCCTCGCCGGGCTCGACACCCCGACCGCGGGACGGGTCACGGTCGCGGGCGTGGAGATCTCCGGGCTCGGCGACAACGCGTTGACCGTGTTCCGACGGGACCACATCGGCTTCGTCTTCCAGGCCTTCAACCTGCTGCCGATGCTCACGGCGCAGCAGAACATCCTGCTGCCCCTCGACCTCGCCGGTCGCGCCCCCGACCAGGAGTGGCTCGACGTCGTCGTCGACGTGCTGCGCATCGGCGACCGGCTCACCCACCGGCCCGACCAGCTCTCCGGCGGCCAGCAGCAGCGGGTCGCCCTCGCCCGAGGGCTCGTCGCCCGGCCGACGTTGCTCTTCGCCGACGAACCCACCGGCAACCTCGACAGCCACGCCTCGGCGGAGGTGCTGGGCTTCCTGCGCCGCTCCGTGCGCGAGCTCGGCCAGACCCTCGTGATGGTCACCCACGACCCCGAGGCCGCGGCCTACGCCGACCACCTCGTCCGCCTCGAGGACGGTCGCGTCGTCAGCAGCGCCGCCCAGGGCCCGGTGGCCTGATGCGCGCGGTCACGCTTGCCTCCGTGCGGGTCTACGCCCGCCGGTACGTCGCCGCGGTGATCGCGGTCGCGCTGGCCGTCGGCTTCGTCGTCACCACCAGCGCGCTCACCTCCTCGGCCAAGGCCGGGCTGCTCGCCGATCTCGGAGCGTCGTTCCGAGGCGCGGAGGCGGTCGTCACGGTCCGCAACGTCTCCGACGCCGAGCGCGCCCGGCTGCGGATCGAGTCGCTCGGCGGTGACGCGGCCGTCAACGCGACGGCCTGGACGAGCGCGACGACCGAGGGTCACCGTCTCGCCGACAACGTCCCCCTCGGCACGATCGCCGAGAAGGGGCTGCGCTGGCAGGAGCTGACCTCGGGCGCCTACCCGACCCGACCGGGTGAGGCGGTGGTCGACGTGCACGAGGCCGCCACCCACCACCTCGGGCTCGGCGACGAGATCACTGTCGGACTCGGCGACGCCGAGCTCGTGGTGGTCGTCACCGGCACCGTCGCCTCGTCGAAGGGCCCGCACGCAGCGGCTGCCTATGTCAGCTGGTCCGACCTCCGCACGCTCGGGGACGACGCGCTCGTCACAGACGTGGTGACCAGCGGGGTCCCGTTGGCGGCTCTGGACGCCGGGTTGCCTCGACGCTACGGCGTGGCACCCGTGGAGGCCCACCTCGTCGGGCTGCAGCAGGACATCACTCGGCAGGTCGACGTGATCGGCCTGATGATGCTGGTCTTCGCCGCGGTCGCGCTCTTCGTCGCGGTGCTGGTCATCACCAACACCTTCTCCGTCCTGCTGGCGCAGCGGCAGCGCGACTTCGCCCTGCTGCGCTGCGTCGGCGCCACCCGCAGACAGGTGCTGCGGGCGGTGCGGCTCGAGGCGCTGCTCGTCGGCGGCGTGTCGTCGTTGATCGGGCTCGCCCTCGGGGCCGGCTTCGGCCACGGGCTGGTCGCCCTGGCAGGACGGCTGTTCCCGACGTTGCTCCTCGGCCCCGTCGAGCTGTCGCCGCAGTGGTTGGCGGGCAGCTGGTTGCTGGGGGTCGTCGTCACCCTCGGCGCCTCGCTGCTGCCGGCTCGGCGCGGCAGCCGGGTCGCCCCGCTCGCCGCCCTGCGCCCCGAGGTGGCGGTGGTGGTGCGTTCGCGTGCCGGCGGGGCTCGGATCGCCCTTGCAGCGCTGGCGATCTGGGGCGGGGCGGCGTTGCTCTGGAGGTCGATGCAGGGACACGACGTGGTCCCGATGCTGGCCGGTGGCTTCGTGTCGTTCGTCGGGATCCTGCTGCTGGGTCCGATCATCGTGCCGCTGGCCATCCGCACGGCAGGTGTGCCAGTGGGATGGCTCGGTGGCGCGACCGGACGGTTGGCTGTCTCCAACGCCGTACGAAACCCACGACGCACGGCGGCCACAGCGGCCTCGCTCCTGACCGGCGTCACCTTGATCACCGGCATGGTCGTCGGCATGGCCACCGTCCGCACGACGGTCGACGCCGAGATGGACGCGCAGTACCCGCTCGACGCGATCGTCACCTCCGGCGACGGCCCGGTCACCGCCGCGACAGCCGTCGCGGTCGCAGACGTCGAGGGGGTCTCCCGGGTCGAGCAAGCCCCCGGCGTCACAGCGGTCGTCTCCGCGGCGGGCCAGCCAGGTGCCGAGCTGACCCTGGTGTCGCCACCCCGCCAGGCTGCGAGCGTCGTCCACGGTTCGCCGGACTTCCTCGCCCCGGACCCAGGAGAGATCTGGATGTCGTGGGAGGTGTTCCGCGACTCGGGCTTCACGCCAGGGACCAAGGTGCGCGTGACGACGGGCGGGACCACCCAGCGGTTCACGGCCGAGGTCGGCGACGGGTGGGGCGACGCGGCGATCCTCTCGGCCGTCGACCTCGCCACCCTCACCACGAGCCCGGCGCCGCGGGCGCTGTGGATCCAGGTCGAGGACGGCGCGGACCCCGAGGACGTCGCCGGTGCGCTCGAGGCCATCGCACGGGCGTCGGGCGCCGGCGGCGGCCGGTGGGCTCACCAGCCGCGCCTTCATCGACCTCCAGCTCGACATCATGCTCGGTTCGGTCCTCGCTCTCCTCGCCATCGGCGTGCTGATCGCTGTCGTCGGGGTCGGCTCCACGCTCGGCCTGTCGGTGCTGGAACGGACGCGTGAGCATGCGCTGCTGCGTGCTCTCGGCCTGACCCGTCGCCGGCTGCGGGCCACGCTGTCACTCGAGGCGGTGCTGCTCGCCGGAGTGACGGGCGTGCTCGGAGCGGTCCTGGGCACGGCGTACGCCTGGATCGGGGTCGAGACGATGATCGGGACAGCGATCGAGGACACCAGGCTCGTGGTCCCCTGGGCGCAGGTGCTGTCCGTGGCGCTGGCGGCCGGGCTCGCCGGGCTGGTCGCGGGAGTGCTGCCTGCCCGTCGCGCGGCCCGGGTCTCGCCTGCCTCCGGGCTCTCCGCCGACTGACCGGGCGAGGGCGGCCCCTCCCGGCGCGGGTGAGACGCTGCAGGCATGAGTCGTCCGCGCATCGCTGTCGTCGGAGCAGGGCCGGCCGGGACGACACTCGCGCTCGGGCTCCTCCAGCACGGCTGCACGGTGACGCTGGTGACCGACCGCACCGCCGAGGAGATCCGCGGCGGAGCGGTCATGTCGAGCCAGGTCACCTTCGAGTCCGCCCTCGAGGTCGAGGCCGCCCTCGGCGTCCCGGCGCTGCTGCCCGAGGCTCCCCGCATCGACCGGATGACCTTCGACGTCCGCTACGCCGACGGCGCACGCGCCTCCTTCGAGACCCCGTTGTCGGCACCCGCCCGGTCCATCGACCTGCGGGTCAAGGTGCCGGCGCTGCTCGAGGAGGTGGAGCGGCTCGGCGGAACGGTGGTGGTGCGCGAGGCGGGGGTCGACGACGTCGAGGAGCTCGCCGAGAGCCACGAGCTGGTCGTCGTCTCGACCGGGCGGGGCGGGCTGGCCGACCTGTTCGCGGTCGATGAGGACCGGTCGCCGTACGACGCACCGCAGCGCAGCGCGGCCCTGACCTACCTGCGCCCGGGCAGCGGCGACGCCGGCTTCGGATACCACGTGGTCGACGGCGTGGGCGAGTGCTTCACCTGCCCGGCGCTCACCGTCGACGGGCCGTGCGACATCGTCGTGGTCACCGGGGCCCGCGGCGGACCGCTCGACGTGTGGGACGACGTGACGACGCCCGCGGCGCACCTCGGCCGTCTCCTGGAGGTTCTCCGCGAGCACTTCCCCGACGTCGCGGACCGCTACGCCGGTGCCTCGCTGGTCGACGACGGCGCCGTGCTGCGCGGTGGGTTCCGTCCCGTCGTACGGCGACCCGTGGGCACGCTGCCCTCGGGTGCCGCCGTGATCGCGATGGCGGACGTCGTCGTGCTCAACGACCCACTCACCAGCCAGGGGTCCAACAACGCGATCAAGTCGGCGTCGTTCTACCTCGACGCGATCATCAAGCACGCCGAGCAGGGGCGACCGTTCGACGCGGCGTGGATGGAGCGCACGTTCGCGAACTTCTGGCGGGGCTGGGCGCACTTCGCCACCCGGTGGACCAACGACTGGCTCAGGCCGCACGAGCCGCACCAGCGGCGCGCGGTCGAGGCCGCCGCGACCCTTCCAGGGGTGGCCGAGCGTGTCGCGGCCGGCTTCGACGACGCCCGGCTCTTCGACCCCTGGTGGTTCGACGCCAGTGCCACCGAGGCCTTCCTCGCCGAGCAACGCGCCGTGGCCTCCGGTCCGTTCGACGCCCGCGACCTGCGCCGCGCCCTCGGCCAGTACGCGACCGGCGTCACCGTCGTCACCGCATGCCACGGCGGCGAGGCCGCGGCGATGACGGCCAACTCGTTCACCTCGGTCTCGCTCAACCCGCCGATCGTGCTCTGGGCGGCGGCCGGCTCCTCACCGTCGTTGCCGGTCTTCGACGCGGCCGGGACGTTCGCCGTCAACGTGCTCGCCGCCGACCAGCACCACCTCTCGCGGCAGTTCTCGACCTCCGGGAGGGACAAGTTCGACGGCGTACGCCTCGTCGACGACGGCGGCGACGGTGACGGCGAGGGGCCGCCCCTGATCGAGGGCACCGTCGCCCGATTCGTCGTACGCCGTCTGCCCGGACCCCAGGGTCGTGTCGAGGCCGGTGACCACGTCGTGTTCTTCGGCGAGATCGAGTCCTACGACGCTCCCGGCGGCGAGCCGCTCGTCTTCCACTCCGGCTTCTACCGCCTCGCCACCAAGCACCCTGACCTCTGACTCCCCCGCGAGAGGCCAATCTCCCACCAGGTTTCGCGGCGTGTCGCGCGGCAAGTGGCCTCTCGGCGGGACGTCTTCTGTGGACAACTCGCACAGCCCGCACCGGCTCGGCATCGTGCCTCCATGCAGCCCACACTTCCTCTTCCGGGCGACGAGCGGCTCCCGTTCGGTGAGCCCTTCACCATCGCGCAGGCCCGCGACCGCGGCGTGAGCGAGCGCGTCCTGCAGCGCCTCGCGCGAGAGGGCGTGCTGCGCCGCGTCTTCCGAGGCGTGTACGTCGACAGCGCCGCCGACGACGACCTGCTCATGCGCGCGCGGGCGCTCACGCTCGTCGTACCCCCGACGGCTGTCGTCGCCGACGAGTGCGCCGCCTGGGCACGCGGCATCGACCTGGTGGCGCGTGGGGACCACGTCATCCCACCGCCGGTCAGCATCGTGCAGCCGCACGGTCACGGCCGGGTGCGGCAGAGGGAGGCCGACGGTCGGCGGCGGCTGCTCCTGGCGCGAGATGTCGAGCCACTGCACGGGGTGCGCATCACGACCAGCCTCCGGACCGGTCTCGACCTGGCCCGCACTCGCTCCCGCCCCCGGGGCATCGCGGCCCTCGATGCGATGCTCCGCACCGGCGACTTCACGCGGGAGGAGATGCTCCGCGAGGTCCAGCGCTTCCGGGGGTTCCGCGGCGTCGTCCGGCTCCGCACGCTGGCCCCGCTCGCCGACCCGCGCGCCGAGTCACCCGCCGAGTCGGTGATGCGGCTGCTCTGGCTCGACGCCGGGCTCCCCAGGCCGACCCTGCAGATCCCGGTGTCCGACGACGTCGGCTGGCCGGCCTACCGCCTCGACCTCGGTCTTCCCGAGCTCCGCTACGCCGCGGAGTACGACGGCGCCGCCTGGCACACCTCACCGGGTCAACGCGCGCACGACCGGAGACGCCGCGCGTGGCTGCGCGAGGAGCGCGGCTGGCTGCTCGACGTACTGACCAGCGACCAGGTCTTCAAGCACCCCGCCCACGCGATCGAGATCTTCCGCGCCGGGGTGGCCCGGGCCGAGCGACGACTCCGACGCAGCGCCTGACGCCTCGACCGACAGGCCACTTGGCGCACGACACGCCGCAAGACCTGGTGGGAAATTGGCCTCTCGCGGTCAGAGGAGGGCGGGCTCGGTCTTGGAGCGGACCTCGTCCTCGGTGACGTCGGGGGCGAGCTCGACCAGCTTCAGCGCGCGCTCCCCGTGGGTGCCGGGGGCGGCAGGCTCTCCGGTGGCAGGGTCGATCACGTCGATGACGGCCAGGTCGGTGATGATCCGCTGGACCACGCCCTTGCCGGTGAACGGCAGCGAGCAGTCCTCGACGATCTTGTAGGAGCCGTCCTTGGCGACGTGCTCCATCAGCACGATCACCCGCTTCGCGCCGTGGACCAGGTCCATCGCGCCGCCCATCCCCTTGACCATCTTGCCGGGGATCATCCAGTTGGCGATGTCGCCGTGCACCGAGACCTGCATCGCGCCCAGGATCGCGGCGTCGATCTTGCCGCCACGGATCATGCCGAACGACGTCGCGGAGTCGAAGAACGACGCGCCCTTGCGCAACGTCACGGTCTCCTTGCCGGCGTTGATCAGGTCGGCGTCCACCGCGTCCTCGGTCGGGTAGGCCCCCACGCCGAGGATCCCGTTCTCCGACTGCAGCACCAGCTCCACGTCGTCGGCGACATAGTTCGGCACCAACGTCGGCAGACCGATGCCGAGGTTGACGTAGGACCCGTCGGTCAGCTCCGAGGCCGCCCGCGCGGCCATCTCCTCACGAGACCAGACCATCTCAGGCACCCTCTCCCGACGACCGCACGGTCCTCTTCTCGATCAACTTGTCAGCGGCTTGCTCAGCACTGAGCTCGACGACCCGCTGCACGAACACGCCGGGGGTGTGCACCTGCGCCGGATCGATCTCACCAGGCTCCACCAGGTGCTCGACCTCCGCGATGGTCGTCCGCCCGCACATCGCGGCCAGCGGGTTGAAGTTCTGCGCCGACATCCGGAAGACCAGGTTGCCGTGCCGGTCGCCCTTCCAGGCCCGCACCAACCCGAAGTCCGCCACGATCGCCTGCTCGAGCACGAACTCCTTCTCACCCTCGGGGGTGGCGAACGTCCGCACCTCCTTGGCCGGCGAGGCGACGACAACGTTGCCCTCGGCGTCATACCTCCACGGCAGCCCACCCTCGGCCACCTGCGTGCCCACCCCGGTGGCGGTGAAGAACGCCGGGATGCCGGTGCCGCCGGCACGCATCCGCTCGGCCAGCGTGCCCTGGGGAGTCAGCTCGACCTCCAGCTCCCCGGAGAGGTACTGCCGCGCGAACTCCTTGTTCTCCCCCACGTAGGAGGAGATCATCCGCCGGATCCGCTTGGCGAACAGCAGCCGACCGAGACCCGCCTCGTCGACACCGCAGTTGTTCGACACCGCCTCCAGATCATCGGCGCCCTGCTCCAGGATCGCCTCGATCAGCACCGACGGGATCCCGCACAGACCGAAACCGCCCACCGCCAGCGTCGAACCGCTCGCGATGTCCGCGACCGCCTCCGCCGCGGTTGCCACCACCTTGTCCACGAATCTCCTCCTCGACCTGGGTCGTGCCACCCTAGCCGCGCGGCCACCGACTGCCGCTCGGACGCCCCCACTAGGCTCGAAGGATGAGCAGCGACGCCCCCGACGAGGCCACCGACTGGCCGGGCGTGCGGCTGCACATCGTCAGCGGCAAGGGGGGCACGGGCAAGAGCACGGTGGCCGCCGCCCTCGCCCTCGGGCTGGCCAGCCGGGGCCAGCAGGTGCTGCTCTGCGAGGTCGAGGGTCGCCAGGGCATCGCGCAGCTCTTCGACGTACCCCCGCTGCCCTACGAGGAGCGGCGGATCGCCAGTGGGGACGACCGCGGCGAGGGCAGCGGCGGCGAGGTCTTCGCTCTCGCGATCGAGCCGGAGGCGGCGCTGCTGGAGTATCTCGCGATGTACTACCGCCTCGGCCGGGCCGGCAAGGCCCTCGACAAGTTCGGGGTGATCGACTTCGCCACCACGATCGCCCCCGGCGTGCGTGACGTGCTGCTCACCGGCAAGGTCTATGAAGCGGTGCACCGCAACCGCCGCGGTCGCAACCAGCGCCACTACGACGCCGTCGTGCTCGACGCGCCTCCGACCGGTCGGATCGCCCAGTTCCTCAACGTCAACAGCGAGCTCGCCGGACTCGCCAAGGTCGGCCCGATCCGCAGCCAGGCCGACGCGATCATGAGGCTTCTCCGCTCCGAGCTCACCCGCGTCCACCTGGTCACCGTGCTCGAGGACATGCCGGTCCAGGAGACCGCTGACGCCATCGCCGAGCTCGGCGCCGCCGGGCTGCCGGTGGGTGGTGTCGTGGTCAACCTCGTACGCCGCCGCGAGCTCGACGACGACGCCCGCGCGCTCGCCCTCGACGGGTCGCTCCCCCGCGTCGACATCGAGGCCGACCTGGCCACGGCCGGGGTGGCCCTGCGTCCGACGCTGGTCGACGGTCTGCTGGCAGAGGCGCGCGACCACGCCGAGCGACGCCGACTCGAGGACGAGCAGCGCGCGCGCATCGACGCCCTCGACGTGACGACCTACCAGCTGGACCGGTTCGCCGACGGCATCGACCTTGCCGCGCTCTACGAGCTGGCGGCCGACCTCGTCGACCAGGGGATGGCATGAACTCCCGCGTGAGCAGCCACGGCAAGGACGGTCACGGCAGGGGCAGCCACGGCAAGGACCAGGGCCGTGTCGGACCGCTCGCGAGCAGGAGCGACACCGGCCCGACGCTCGAGGTCGACGCGTTGCTCGACGACCGCGGACACCACCATCATCGTGTGCTGCGGATCGGGCGGCGTCGGCAAGACGACCACGTCGGCCGCCCTGGCGCTGCGCGCCGCCGAGCGCGGACGCAAGGTGGTCGTGCTGACCATCGACCCGGCCCGACGGTTGGCTCAGTCGATGGGGATCGAGACGCTCGACAACATCCCCCGCCCCGTGCCCGACGTCCAACCCGACGCCGGCGGCTCCCTCGACGCGATGATGCTCGACATGAAGCGCACCTTCGACGAGGTGGTCGAGTCACAGGCCAGTGCGGAGAAGGCGGCCCAGATCCTGGCCAACCCCTTCTACGTCGCCCTGTCGAGCTCCTTCGCAGGCACCCAGGAGTACATGGCGATGGAGAAGCTCGGCCAGCTCCACCGCGATGCCCTCGAGAGCGGACGCTGGGACCTGATCGTCGTCGACACCCCGCCGTCCCGGTCGGCGTTGGACTTCCTCGACGCCCCCGAGCGGCTCTCGAGCTTCCTCGACGGCCGGTTCATCCGGCTGCTTCTCGCGCCCGCCAAGGGGCCGGCCAGGCTGATGACCGCGGGCCTGGGGGTGATCACCAACGCCTTGACGAAGATCCTCGGCGCCCAGGTGCTGCGCGACATGCAGACCTTCGTCGCCGCGTTCGACACTCTCTTCGGCGGGTTCCGGCAGCGTGCTCAGAAGACCTTCCAGCTGCTCCAGGCGCCCCAGACGGCGTTCCTGGTGGTGGCCGCCCCCGAGCCCGATGCGCTGCGTGAGGCGGCGTACTTCGTCGAGCGGCTCAGGGCCGACCGCATGCCGCTGGCCGGGCTGGTCGTCAACCGGGCTGCTCGGCTCTCCCTCTCCGGGCTCTCGGGGGAGGAGGCCACGGCGGCGGCCGACAAGCTCGTGGCCGGGACGCCGTCCGCGTCCGGGCGGCTCACGGCGGGTCTGTTGCGGCTGCACGCGGAGCGGACACGGCTGGTGGCCCGGGAGGCCAGGCTCCGGCGACGCTTCGTGGCAGCGCACCCTCGGGTGCCCACGGCCGTCATACCGGCGCTGGCCACCGACGTACACGACCTCGACGGGCTGCGTCTGGTCGGCGAGCTGCTCAACGGCTGACGAGCTGCCCGGAAAGCCGGTCTCAGGCGGAGACGGCCGCGTCGCCCCTGCCTGCGCTCACGACGGCCTGGTGGTCCGCCATCGCGGTCTCGAGCAGCACGCGCCACGAGGTCACGTTGGGACGGCGACGGAGCAGGGCGCGACGCTCACGCTCGGTCATCCCGCCCCAGACACCCCACTCGATCTGGTTGTCGAGTGCCTCGCCGAGGCACTCGGTGCGCACCGGGCATCCGGCGCAGAGCTGCTTGGCGCGGTTCTGTGCAGCGCCCCGCACGAACAGCTCGTCCGGTCGGGCCTGGTTGCACAGGGCCTTCGTCGCCCAGTCCTCGTTCCACGTCATAGCTCGGCTCCCATCCGAGAGATGGCCTTGCGCTGTGCAAGGCCGTGAGTCAATCCCCACGCAGAAAGGTAAAGAGTGATAAGGGCGCGAAACAGACACAGAGGGAGCAAATACAGCTAGTCCATAAGGACTACACAGAACACCCGTTCGGTGCCTCAAGTTCCGCAGATGTGGTACGCCGAGCGTGATCTGCGCCTGCTGAGGCTCCTGTGACGAGCGACGCCGCCGCTTCCTAGTCATTTCGGGCTATCCGTGGGGGCCCGTGTCCCGGGGGGCTTCCCGCCAGCCGACGGGCAGCTAGGCCACTCCCGCGCGCCGAGAACGCCGAGATGGTGCCCGGTCGCACGCGTGCGGGCATCTTCGGCGTCTCCCCGTATCCTAGGCGCCATGTCCTCGCGCCGCACCGACAAGCTACGACCCGTGTCCGTGATCTCCCACCTGGGGGTCATGGTGGCGGTCGCCGGAGTGATGGGGGTCCTCGTCGCCGGCCTGGCCATCCCCTTCGCCGGAGTGGCCGGACTGGGTGCCCGTGACGTCTCGCGCAGCATGGACAAGCTGCCCTCCGACCTCACCGCCGAGCCGCTCCCCCAGCGCACCCGGCTGCTGGCCTCGGACGGCTCGGTGCTGGCGACCCTCTTCGACGAGAACCGGGTCAACGTGTCGCTGGGCGACGTCGACCCGATCATGCGCAAGGCGATCATCTCGATCGAGGACTACCGCTTCTACCAGCACGGAGCGCTCGACCTGCGCGGCACGATGCGCGCCTTCGTCACCAACGAGGTGTCCGACGCGACCGTGCAGGGTGGTTCCTCGATCACCCAGCAGATGGTCAAGATGACGCTGCTCAACCAGGCCGAGACCGACGAGGAGCGCGCGGCGGCCACCGATGACACCTACGAGCGCAAGATCAAGGAGCTCCGCTACGCGATCGCCTTCGAGGACAAGTACAGCAAGGACTGGATCCTCGAGCGCTACCTCAACATCGCCTACTTCGGTGACGGAGCCCACGGCATCCAGGCCGCCTCGCGCCACTACTTCTCCCGGCCCGCATCGCGGCTCAAGCTCCACCAGGCCGCGCTGCTCGCGGGCCTGGTGAAGAACCCGACCCGCTACGACCCCACCAACGACAAGGTCGAGGCGAGGAACCGTCGCAACACCGTCCTGAAGACGATGCTCTCGCTCAACGTCATCTCGCAGACTGAGGCCGACAAGGCGATGAACCGTGGCCTGGGCCTCAAGGTCACCCCGTCCCGCAACGGATGCGTCTCCTCGCGGGCCCCCTTCTTCTGCGACTACGCCGTGCAGTACCTCATGGCCGACAAGGCACTCGGCAAGAACGCCGAGGAGCGACGCAGCCTGCTCTACAACGGTGGTCTGACCATCAAGACGACGGTCGACCCGCGCTTTCAGCGCGCCGCCGACAAGTCGGTGCGCAGCCACGTCTACCCGACCGACCAGGCGATCGGCGGCCTGGCCATGGTGCAGCCCGGCTCGGGCGAGGTGCGCGCGCTCTCCCAGTCGCGCCCGATGGGTCGCAACAAGAAGAAGGGTCAGACCTACCTCAACTACGTGGTCCCGGCGAAGTACGGCGACGCCAACGGCTTCCAGGCCGGCTCGACGTTCAAGGCCTTCGTGCTCGCCTCCGCCATCAAGCAGGGGATCCCGCTGTCGACGCAGATCTCGGCGCCGCAGACCATCTCCTTGCCCAACAACACGTTCAAGACCTGCGACGGACCACTGAACAGCACCGACACCTGGTCGCCGGAGAACTCGACCGGCGCGGGCACGTTCGACCTGTACAAGGGCACCCAGCAGTCGGTGAACACCTTCTACGCCCAGCTCGAGCAGCGCACCGGGCTGTGCGCCCCGGTGACGCTCGCCCGCGACATGGGGGTGACGGTCCCCGAGACCGACATCGTGCCGCCCTTCACCCTCGGCGTCACCAACACCGACCCGTTGACGATGGCCGGCGCCTACGCCACCTTCGCCGCCCGAGGCATCTACTGCGCCCCGCGCCCGGTCACCGAGGTGCTCAACAGCAACGGCAAGGCGATCGAGTCCTACCCCGAGAAGTGCAACCAGTTGCTGCCCACCGCGGTCGCGGACGCGGTGAACGACGTGCTGCGCGGGGTGCAGGAGCCGGGCGGCTTCGGCTACAGCGCCGGGATCAACCTCGCCCAGCCCTCGGCCGGCAAGACCGGCACGATCAACGGCAACCGCGCGGTCTGGTTCGTCGGCTACACCCCCGACCTCGCCACCGCCTCGATGATCGCCGGCGCCAACCGGTTCGGCGAGTGGGTCACCCTCAACGGGCAGACGGTGGGCGGCAGCTACATCGCCAGCGCGGCCGGCTCGACGAACGCAGGCCCGATGTGGGGCGACGCCATGAAGGCGATCCAGTCGATCCTTCCCGACACCGACTTCAGCGTGCCCGACCCGACCGCGATCCAGGGCCGGATGGTGACCGTTCCTTCGGTCTACGGCCTCGCGCCCTCGCAGGCTGCCGACACCCTGCGCCAGGCCGGGCTCAACCCGGTCATCGGTCCGCAGGTCTCCAGCGACTACGGCTACGGCACTGTTGCCTACCTCTCGCCCGGCTCCGGCACCCAGGTCGGCACCGGCAACACCGTCACCATCTACACCTCCAGCGGGCAGGCGCCCAGCCGCAGCGGCGACCGCGACGCGACCAGCGATGGCGGACCTGGCGCTGGCGGTGGCGACGGCAACAACGGCCGCGGAAACGGCAACGGGAACGGCCGGGGAAACGGGAACGGCAACGGCCGCGGCAACCGCTGACCCGGTGATGAGAGGCGGTCGGCTCAGCCCTTCGAGACGGCTCGCGCCTCGCCTCCTCAGGAGCTCCCGAGCTGCCGACGGACCTCTGCGGCGACCGCGCCACCGTCTGCACGGCCCTTGACCTGCGGCTGCAGGGCGCCCATCACCTTGCCCATCGCCTTCGGACCCTCGCCCCCCACACCGAGCTGCGCGACCACGGCAGTGACCAGGTCGGCGATCTGCGTCTCGCTGAGCTGCTCGGGAAGGTAGTCGCCGATCACGGCGGCCTCGGCGCGCTCCTTCTCCGCGCTGTCGGCACGGCCGGCGTCGTCGAAGGCCTCCGCGGCCTCCCGACGCTTCTTCGCCTCGCTGCTCAGGACGCTGACGACGTCCTCGTCGGTGAGCTCCTTGGACTCCTTGCCTGCGACCTCGGCGTTGGTGATGGCGGTGAGCACCATCCGCAGGGTCGAGGACCGCACGGTGTCGCGCGCCTTCATCGCCGTGGTGAGGTCGGTGCGCAGTCGGTCCTTCAGCTCGCTCATGAAAGTCATTGTGGCAGCCTGGGGCAATGCCTTTGCCCCTCGCCCGCCTCGCTCCCCTGCTCGGCCTCGGAGCAGCGGCTGCGGGTGCCGGACTGGCCTACGCCTCCCTGGTCGAGCTCCGGTGGTTCGCACTCCGCACGGCCGACGTGCCTGTGCTGCCCGCTGGGCATCGACCGCTCAAGGTCCTGCACCTGAGCGACCTCCACCTCACTCCGACCCAGCGCGCCAAGCAGGACTGGGTGCATGACCTGGCCGCACTCGGACCGGACCTGGTGGTCGACACCGGCGACAACATCGCCCACCCCGAAGCGGTCACCCCACTGGTCGAGGCATTGGGCGACCTGCTCGACCTGCCGGGCGTCTTCGTCTTCGGCTCCAACGACTACTTCGCACCCACGAGCCGCAACCCGGTGCGCTACCTCCTCCCCGACGACGGCCGCCGGGCGACACACACGCCGCCGCTGCCGTGGCGAGACCTGCGCGAGGCCTTCGAGAAGCGCGGCTGGACCGATCTGACCAACCGGCGCGCCGACCTGGTCGTCGGTGACACTCGCCTGTCCTTCGCGGGAGTCGACGACCCCCATCTGGAGTACGACGACCTCGCTGCGGTGGCCGGACCCGCCGACGACGAGGTCGATGTCCGCCTCGGCGTCGCGCACGCGCCGTACCTCCGGGTGCTCGACCAGTTCGCCGCCGACGGCTACGACCTGACCCTCGCCGGTCACACCCACGGTGGTCAGCTCTGCCTGCCGGTCAAGGGCGCCCTGGTGACCAACTGCGACCTCGAGCCGGCGCGCGCCAAGGGTCTGCACCGTCACCCCGCAGGGGCCCGGGCCGGTACGCCGGGAAGCAACTGGCTTCACGTGTCGGCGGGACTCGGCACCTCCCCCTACGCACCGGTCCGATTCTGCTGCCGGCCGGAGGCGACCCTGCTCACCCTCACCGAGCGGACCACCGGTTTCTCCGGCGCCCGGTAGGTCCGATAGACTCCCCAGCGCCGCAGGCCCAGTCGCCTGAGGCACTCGGGCTGTGGCGCAGCTTGGTAGCGCGCCTCGTTCGGGACGAGGAGGCCGCAGGTTCAAATCCTGTCAGCCCGACCGAGTAGCCAGCAGGCCCCCACGCCGTGACGACGTGGGGGCCTCTGCGTCTGACAATCGGCGGAGGCGGAGTAGCCTGAGGAGATCACGCGGAGGGTCCCCGCCCGGGGCACCTCGAGCGTGATGGCTACCGAGGCCAGGCGATTGCATGTCCGCCCCCCGTCCACTCGTACGCCCCCTGGCCCCGTGATCCCGTCGGCCCTGCCCCTGCCGACGCTCGCCACTGCGGCGCGTGACCTCCGCGCGGCACGGGCCAACCTGGACGGCACGGCACCCTCCGACCCCCGCGAGCACCGCGTGGTGCTGATGGAGCTCCGCGCCGCGCTGCGCAGCTATGTCGGTGCGCTGGAGCGCACGAGGCTGCCGGTCGCCAGCAAGCTGCGCCAGGAGCTCGCACTGCTCGACACCATCGACGAGCCGCGCGCCTTCAGCTGAGGCGACAGCCCCTGGGCGTCTGGCAGACTCCGCCCCATGGGCGACCAGCATCCCGAAGAGTCCGACGAGCCGTCGCTCGAGCTGCCCTCGCTGTTCCGCCGCAGAAGGCGACGCCCCAGCGGGCCCGCGACGGCCCAGGAGCCGCCACACACCGAGGCGGGGCAGCCCCTCACCCCCCGCGATGACGGGACGAGCGAAGCCCTCCCGTCGCCGGCCGAGCAGCTGGTCGACGCACAGGACGAGACCGCCGGTCCGTCGTACGTCGTGGAGGAGGCTGCTCGTCCCCAGGAGGAGCGCGTCGCGGAGGACCGACCCGACGAGGGACGCGAGCCGAGGCGCCTCTCCCTTCCTGCTCCGCCGGCCCTGGTGGCGGTGGGTGTCACCGGCCTGGTGGTCGGGCTGGCCGGCACCGCACTCATCGTCGGCGGCCTCGAAGGCTGCCAGGTCGTGCGCGGCACGTCGTCGTGCGGCGGGCCGGGGCTGTTGTTCCTGGTGGTCATCGTGGGCGTGATGGCGCTCATCGGCTCGGCCCTGCTCGCGGTGTGGGGTGTCTCCGACCCGCGCGCCACCAGCGTGCTGGGGGTCGGGATCGTGTGCGTCGTCGCGATGGTGGCGCTGCTCGAGGTGGTCTTCAGCCGCTGGATGTTCCTCGCGATCCCGGCGCTGGGCGCGGCGTCGTACCTCCTCGCCCACTGGGTGACCGCCCGCGCAGCCGTCGAGCTGGACGACCGTCCGCGCACTCTCGACGTGCGGTGAGCCACCGATATCGGTAGGTTGCGCGCCCCGATCCTGCGGCGCGCCGCCTACCGTTGTCGGTGGGTGGGCCGGCTCAGAGGCGGGCGGCGAGCAGCTCGGCGATCTGCACGGTGTTGAGCGCCGCGCCCTTGCGCAGGTTGTCGTTGCTGACGAAGAGGGCGAGCCCGCGCTCGTGATCGACACCCGGGTCGTGCCTGATCCGCCCGACGAAGCTGGGGTCCTGGCCCGCGGCCTGCAGCGGGGTGGGGATGTCACTGAGGACCACGCCGGGTGCCCCGACGAGCAGCTCCACGGCTCGCTTGGCCGGCAGCGGCTGGGCGAACTCGAGGTTCAACGACAGCGAGTGGCCGGTGAAGACGGGCACCCGCACACAGGTGCCGGAGACCCGCAGGTCGGGGATGTCGAGGATCTTGCGGCTCTCGTTGCGGAGCTTCTGCTCCTCGTCGGTCTCGTCGGTGCCGTCGTCGACGACGGCACCGGCGAGCGGGATCACGTTGAAGGCGATCGGCCGGGCATACTTCGCCGGCTCCGGGAGCGGCACTGCCGAGCCGTCGTGGGCGAGCTCGGCGCCACGGTCACCGACGGCCGCGACCTGGCCGGCCAGCTCCTCCACCCCGGCGACACCGCTGCCCGAGACCGCCTGGTAGGTGCTGGCGACCATCCGCACCAGGCCGGCCTCGTCGTGCAGCGGCTTGAGCACGGGCATCGCGGCCATCGTGGTGCAGTTGGGGTTGGCGACGATGCCGTTGTGCGCCTCGGCCAGAGCCCCCGGGTTGACCTCCGCGACGACCAGGGGCACGTCGGGATCCATCCGCCACGCGGAGGAGTTGTCGACCACGACCGCCCCCGCGGCGGCGTACGCCGGAGCGAGAGCCCGTGAGGTCGTCGCGCCGGCGGAGAACAGCGCGATGTCGAGGCCGCTCGGGTCTGCGGTGGCGGCGTCCTCGACGAGGAGCTCGCGACCCCCGAAGTCGAGGGTCGATCCTGCCGAGCGAGCCGAGGCGAACAACCGGATCTCACCGATGGGGAAGGCACGCTCGATCAGGATGCGGCGCATCACCGCGCCGACCTGGCCGGTGGCACCGACGATGCCGATCCGGACGCCGTCGCCGCTCATCGGCCGGTCCCGCCGTAGACGACGGCCTCCACCTCGTCGGAGTCCAGGTCGAAGGCGGTGTGCGTGGCGATCACCGCGTCGTCGATCTGGGCCTCGTCGACGATGACCGAGATCCGGATCTCGGAGGTGGAGATCATCTCGATGTTGACCCCGGCCGAGGCCAGCCCGGCGAAGAACTTCGCGGTGACACCCGGGTGGGAGCGCATCCCGGCACCGATCAGCGAGACCTTGCCGATCTGGTCGTCGTAGAGCAGGGAGTCGTAGCCGACCTCCGCCTGGATCCTGGCCAGGGCCGCCATCGCCGTCTGGCCGTCCTCGCGGGGCAGCGTGAAGGAGATGTCGGTGCGGTTGGTGGCGGCGGCGGAGACGTTCTGCACGACCATGTCGAGGTTGATCTGGGCGTCGGCGAGCGCCTCGAAGATGCGAGCCGCCTCACCGACCTTGTCGGGCACCCCGACCACGGTGATCTTGGCCTCGCTGCGGTCGTGCGCGACGCCGGCGATGATCGCCTGTTCCATGTCGTCCACCTCAGTCTCGTTGGTGATCCAGGTGCCGGTGCGCTGGCTGAAGGACGAGCGCACGTGGATCGGGAGCTCGTAGCGCCGGGCGTACTCCACGCAGCGCAGGTGCAGGATCTTGGCGCCGCACGCGGCCATCTCGAGCATCTCCTCGTAGGAGATCCGGGAGCGCTTGCGAGCCGACGGCACGATCCGCGGGTCGGCGGTGAACACCCCGTCGACGTCGCTGTAGATCTCGCACACGTCGGCGTGCAGGGCAGCAGCGAGAGCCACGGCCGTGGTGTCGGAGCCTCCGCGCCCCAACGTGGTGATGTCCTTGGTGTCCTGGCTGACGCCCTGGAAGCCGGCGACGATGGCGACCGCGCCCTCCTTCAGGGCCAGCTCGATCCGACCCGGCGTCACGTCGATGATCTTGGCCTTGCCGTGCGAGGAGTCGGTGATGACGCCCGCCTGACTGCCGGTGAAGGAGCGTGCCTTCTGCCCGAGGTTGCCGATGGCCATCGCGAGCAGCGCCATCGAGATCCGCTCGCCGGCGGTCAGCAGCATGTCGAGCTCGCGGCCTGCCGGGAGCGGGGAGACCTGCTCGGCGAGGTCGATGAGCTCGTCGGTGGTGTCACCCATCGCCGAGACCACCACCACGACGTCGTTGCCGGCACGTTTGGCGTCGACGATCCGCTGCGCCACCCGCTTGATGCCCACGGCATCAGCCACGGATGAGCCGCCGTACTTCTGGACGACAATGCCCACGCCAAACGCCTTCGTTGGATTCGGTCTCGACATCTACCGTGCGGAGTCTATCGAGCGGGCTGCCTCGACCCGGGGGCCGCGACAGATCGCGGACACCACGGGACGCGCCAGGATCAGAGGTCGACCGACTCCAGCATCTCGTCGGCGGCCTCGACCTGGTCGGCCTCGCTCTCGAACTCGGCGTCGAAGCGGTCGTGCGTGATCACCGACTGGAGTGCGCGCAGCACTGCACTGCCTTCGGTGCCCCAGGTCGACATGTAGGAGAACTGCCACCACCACAGCGCCTCGCTGACCCGACCGGCGCGGTAGTGCCGCATCCCGTGGGCGAGGGCGCTGGCGATGCTGGTCAGGTCGTCGGAGAGCAGCGAGCTCACCAGCTCGGGCGGATCGACGTAGGGGTCGAAGACCTCGGTGAAGGCATCGACTCCCTCGAGCAGGACCGCCAGCCTCAGCCGCATCGCGTCGAGGTCGGGGTCGGGGCCTGCATCGGGCTCGTACTCGTCTGCGGGGGTGAAGTCGGTGTGCACCCCGAGGCGGCCGCCCGCGAGCAGCACCTGGCTGACCTCGAGGAGCAGCAGCGAGATCGCCTGCCCTCCGGTCGCGTCACCTCGGGCGATGGCCTGCAGCGCGAGCAGGAACGACTCGACCTGGTCGGCGATCTGCTGGGCGAAGTCCTCCACCTCTCCCGCGAGCGGCGTGCCGGGCTCCGGCGTCGGCTCAGTCATCGACTGATCGTCTCCCTTCGAAAGCACGTCCCAAGGTGACCTCGTCGGCGTACTCGAGGTCGCCACCTACCGGAAGTCCACTCGCAAGTCGCGTCACGCGCAACCCCATCGGGCGTAACAGTCGCGTGAGGTACGTCGCGGTGGCCTCCCCTTCGAGGTTCGGATCGGTCGCCAGGATCACCTCGGTGACGACGCCGTCGGCCAAGCGCGTCATCAGCTCGCGGATCCTCAGCTCGTCGGGACCGATCCCCTCGATGGGCGAGATCGCCCCACCCAGCACGTGGTAGCGCCCCCGGAACTCGCGAGTTCGTTCGATGGCGACGACGTCCTTGGATTCCTCGACCACACAGATCACCGACAGGTCGCGGCGGGAGTCCCGGCAGATCCGGCACGTCTCCTCCTCGGCGACGTTGCCGCACACCGAGCAGAACTTCACCCTGTCCTTCACCTCCACGAGCACCTGCGCGAGACGACGCACGTCGACCGGGTCGGTGGCCAGGATGTGGAACGCGATGCGCTGGGCGCTCTTGGGCCCCACGCCCGGGAGACGACCGAGCTCGTCGATCAGGTCCTGGACGATGCCTTCATACATCGAGGAGGCTCAGAATCCCGGCGGCATGCCCGAGGTGCTGTGCCCGCCACCCGGACCGTCACCGAGACCGCCGGCGAGGCCACCCAGGCCACCGGCGAGCGGCCCCAGCGCCTCGGACGCGAGCGCGTCGGCGCGCGCCCGCGCATCGCGGTAGGCGGCGACGATGAGGTCCTCGAGGTCCTCGACCTCGGCGGGGTCGAACGAGTCCGGCTTGATCTTGATCCCGACCATCTCACCCGTGCCGGACACGGTCACCGTGACCAACCCGTCGGCGACAGTGCCGTCGACCTTGGTCTCGGCAAGCTGCTCCTGCGCGCTCATCACCTGCTGCTGCATCTGCTGCGCCTGCTGGAGCAGGGCATTCATGTCGAAGCCGCCGAACGGGTCGCTGGGAGTTTCAGGGGTGTTGCTGCTCATCTCGTCGTCACTCTCACTCGCGGGGCGGGTCGTGGTCGGTGGAGGTCGGGTCAGTCGTGCTTGATCTCTTCGATGATGCTCGCCCCCAGCTCACGCTCGAGCAGCTGGGCGCCACCGAGGTCGTCGTCGGCGTCCGGGTCGTCCCGGTCGGCGTCGGCGTCGGCCTCGGCCATCGAGGCGTCGACCACCCGACGACTGCCCTCCCCTTGCGGGCGGGTGGCCAGGATCGCCTCACGAGCGGAGGCGATCGCCTGCGGGTCCGCCGGACGGCGCTCGGAGGTGTCGGCGACGGGAGCGGGCGTGGGCGATGGCGCGGCGTCGGGACCGTCCTCGACGACCGGCGCCTCCGGCTCGGGAGCGACCGCGGGGCGAGTCACGACGTCGTCGTGGGCACCCGGTTGGGCGGTGGGGTCGACGATCGCCTCGATCCGCCAGTCGTGGCCGATCACGTCGATCGCCGCCTGCCGGAGGATCTCCTCACTTCCCCCGGCGGAGAACGACTGCCTGGCGCCTGCGTTGACCAGGGCCACCGTGAGCGTCTTGTCGTCCACGGCCGCGACCTGGGCATTCTGGCTCAGCAGGATCCAGGTGAAGCGGCGCTTGTCCTTGACCGACTCGAGCAGGTCGGGCCACAGCCGGCGTACGTCGACCAGGGTGAGGCCACCCGACGTCGCCCCGACCGGCGAGCCCGAGGTCGGTGGCTCCGCGACCGGCGACCCCGAAACCGGCGGCGCTGTCACCGCCGAGGCTGCGGGCAGGGAGGCAGCGGGTGCAGGCACCGGCGCGGGCGGCGCGGGCGGCGCCTCCGACGGCACCTCGACCGGCGCCATCTCCGCCGCGGGTGGTGGGGCAGCGCGGGCAGGCTCGACGGCCGGGTCCGGTGCGGCCGCACGCGGCCGGGTCTCGACCGGAGCGACAGCCGGGGCGGGCACCGGCGCGGGGGCAGCGGGAGCGCGGTCTGCCGAGGGAGTGCCCTCGATCGACATCCGCTTCTCCAGCCGGTCCAGCCGGGCCATCACGCCTTGGGTGGTGTGGTCGGCGCCGGGGAGCAGCACGCGGGCGCAGATCAGCTCGAGCAGCAGCCGCGGCGCCGTGGCCCCCTTGAGCTCGGTGAGCCCGGTGGCGACCAGGTCTGCCGCCCGGCTCAGCTCGGCGCGCCCGAAGCGGGCGGACTGGGCGACCAGACGCTCGCCGACGTCCTGCGGCACGTCGATCAGCCCCGTGGCGGGGGCGTCGGGGACCGCGGCGATGATCAGCAGGTCACGCAGCCGGCGCAGCAGGTCCTCGGTGAACCTGCGGGGGTCCTGGCCGGTCTCGATCACCTTGTCGACCACGCCGAAGACGGTGCCGCCGTCCCCGGCGGCGAAGGCGTCCACGACCTCGTCGAGCAGCGTCTCCGGGGTGAAGCCGAGCAACCCGGTCGCCAACGCGTAGGTGACGCCCTCGGACCCGGACCCACCGATGAGCTGGTCGAGGACCGAGAGGGTGTCGCGGGCAGATCCGCCGCCCGCGCGGACCACCAGCGGCAGCGCGGCCGGGTCGACCTCGACGCCCTCCTGGCGACACAGCTGCTGGAGGTAGTCCGAGAGCGTCCTTGGCGGGATGAGCCGGAACGGGTAGTGGTGGGTGCGCGACCGGATCGTGCCGATGACCTTCTCCGGCTCAGTCGTCGCGAAGACGAACTTGATGTGGTCGGGAGGCTCCTCGACCAGCTTGAGCAGTGCGTTGAACCCTGCCGGGGAGACCATGTGGGCCTCGTCGATGATGTAGACCTTGTAGCGGCTGTTGACCGGTGCGAAGAAGGCCTTCTCGCGCAGGTCGCGGGCATCGTCGACACCCCCGTGGCTGGCCGCGTCGATCTCGATCACGTCCATGGAGCCGGGACCCCCGCGGGCGAGGTCGGTGCACGACTGGCAGGTGCCGCACGGGTTGTCGGTCGGCCCCTGCACGCAGTTGAGGCACCGGGCCAGGATGCGGGCACTGGTCGTCTTGCCGCACCCGCGCGGACCGGAGAAGAGATAGGCGTGGTGGACGCGGTTGTTGGTCAGCGCCGCGCGCAGCGGACCGGTGACGTGGTCCTGGCCGATGACCTCGGCGAAGGACTCCGGCCGGTAGCGGCGGTACAGGGCGAGGGGGGCATCCACGCCTGAACCCTAACCGGCGTCTCCGACGCTCGACAGGGCGTGGCCACCGGGAGACGAGAAGGCCCCCCGCGCACCCAGCAGAGCTCACTGACCCTTGCTGCCTTCCGGCCCTGGGGGAGTTGGGCGAGGTGCCGCCGCGCGGGGGGTTGCCCCGGAGTCTAGGTGACACCGACCGGCCACCCCAAGTCGGCCGCCGGCGTCCTCCGCACGGCTGTGGCGCCGCCTGATTTCGTGGCCGCCCGGCGTACCGGTAGCCTCTCCGGCGGAGGATTCGCCTAGTGGCCTATGGCGCTCGCTTGGAAAGCGGGTTGGGTTAACGCCCTCAGGGGTTCGAATCCCCTATCCTCCGCCAACGCCTGGAGCCCCGTCACGGCACGCCGCCGACGGGGCTTCGGTGCATCTACCGGGGTACGACCGCACCCGGGTGGCTCACGTCGTGCCGCCGAGCGTCCCGACCGCGATGTCGTCGGCCATCGCCTCGACGGCCTCCTCCAGGCGGTCGCGACCGTTGCGCTTGGCGCGGTAGAGCGCCGCATCCGCCCGTGACAACGCCTCGGAGACGGTCTCGCCCGAGCGCACCTCGGCGTAGCCGATCGAGCAGGTGAGCCCTGGCGGCATGCCACACCGCACCCGCTCGAGCGTGGCCCGGGCCTGGTCGCGCGTGGTGTCGCGCAGAGCGATGGCGAACTCCTCACCGCCCCACCGGGCGATGACGTCGACCACCCTCATGGAGCGGCGGGCGCCCAGAGCGAACTCCACGAGTGCCTGGTCGGCGACCACGTGCCCGTGCGCGTCGTTGTAGGCCTTGAAGTGGTCGAGGTCGAGCAGGGCGATCGTGAACGGCTCACGCGTCCGGTAGGACTGCCGGGCCAGGGACGTGGTCTGCTCGTCCCAGCCACGGCGGTTGAGAAGCCCCGTCAGCGTGTCGGTGACCACGGTGAGCTCGAGGCGCTGGCGCATCCGTTCGCTGTTCAACGCCATCGCGGTCTCCGCCGCCAGCGCCTCCACGGCGGCGCGCTCGGTCTCGGAGACGCTGTCGACCCGATCGTTCCAGCCGAGGGCGAGGACCGCGGTCACGTGGCCGTCAATGCCCACCGGCTGCCACAACAGGCTGGTGGCGCCGGACTGGGCGAGGAGACGCTTGCTGACCATCGGGTGCTCCTCGGCATGCGAGGCGAACAGCGCCTGCCCGGTGCGCCACACGTGCCCGGTCGCCGACTGCTCGTTGAGGTCGATGGTGACGCCGACGAGGTTCTCCACACCTGTCGTGGCTGTCACCGCCAGGTGGTCGTCGCTGATCTGCTCGAGCAGGGAGACCGTGGAGACGTGGGCGAGCGAGGCGATGCTCTCGAGCACCAGGGGCCGCGGGTCGGTGCCTTCCTGCGCCGCCCGGGCGATGGCGATCGAGGCGCGAAGGCCCTCCCGGGAGCGGAGGAGCTCCTCGTCGACCTTCTTCCGGTCCGTCACGTCCTGCACGTGTGCCAGCGTCCAGGAGGCACCCTCCGGCCCTGCGACGGTACGCACAGTGAGCCAGGCCCAGCGCACCTCGCCGTCCGGGCGCACGTAGCGCTTCTCGAGTCGCGCGATGCCGTCCGGCGCCGCCGCGAGCAGCTGCCCGGCACTGGCGTTGGTGTACAGGTCCGAGGGGTGGGTGAACTCCGCCGAGGAGCGACCTGCCAGCTCCGGCCACGACCGTCCGAAAAGGTCGCACAGGGCCTGGTTGGCCTCGACGAAGCGCCCCTGCTCGTCGGAGAGGCCGATCCCCACGGGACTGTCGTCGAAGACGCTGCGGAAGCGGCGGTGGCCCAGCTCGGCGGTCTCCCCGAGCTCCTGGAGAGCGGTGACGTGCTCACCGAGGCGGTGGTGCGCCTCGGAGAGCCGGCGCTGCACGCTCGTGCGCACGCAGAACACTGCCGTCGCGAGCGTGCCGGCGAGAGCAAGCTGCATGACGGTGACGGGCAGGTGCTCCACGGGGCTCGGATGCACGAGCACCACGACCACTGTCCAGGCGGAGACCGCGACACCACTGATCAGCAGGACCTGCGAACGGCGCGGGTTGAGCGCAGCGATGCCGACCAGCGAGAGCATCAGGAGCGCGGTGTGCTCGAGCTCGCGACTGAGCGCCACGAGGACCACGGGACCCACCAAGGGGGTGGCGCTGAGGACGAAGAGGTAGCGGTTCAAGCGATCCGCGGGCACCGTCCGGGCGCGCAGCGAGACGGCGAGGCAGAGCAGACCTGTGAGCGTGGCGAGCACGGGGAGCACGACGCGCGCCGCACCCTCGAGGGCGACCAGGTTCAGCGGTGCCGCCAGCGCGAAGAGGGCGGCGAGAGCACGCGCGGTCAGCACGAGCGTCTCGCGCTCGACAGTGGGTGTGGACGTGGACGACGTGCCCGCGAGGAGGTTCGCTGCCATCACCCTCCGATCTGGTGGCGGTCCTGGGCCCCCGACTCGGCGCGATCACGTCGCGTCACGGTGAGCATCGGCCCTGCCCCGGCCTACCTGAGCGAAGTCGAGGACTCGTTGAGGGCTGTCGTCACGCACGACCCCGAGATTTCAACTGGCTGTCACACGAGGTAACCGGCACGACTCATCAACCGGTCACGATGACTCTCGTCAGAGCGACACCAGCACCACCGATACCCATGCCTGGGGGCCACGATGACCGCAGTTCTGCCCGAGAAGCCCACCACCGCCGTCCGCAGCGAGCGCGCCGCGCGGCTCGCCCTGCTCACCGAACGACGGATGGCCGACCGCTCCCGCGAGCTGATCGGCCTGCAGCAGACCCGCCCGGATCTGGTCGGTGCCTACGCTCCGGCCGAGTTCGCCGCCGATGCCCTGCGCTGGGCGGTCTGAGACGTCGTACGCCGGATCCGCGCTCCGTGGTGATCTCAACCACGGAGCGCGCCCGCGTGTTCGCGACCTCAGGCCGCGACAGCGGTGTCGAGCGAGTCGTGCAGGTCGAACACGTTGTCCAACCCGGTGATCTCGAAGACCCGGCGGATCGCCTCGTGGGTGAGCACGATCGCCAGGCTGCCGGCGAACGCGTGCACGCGACGCCGGGTGCCGATCAGCGCACCGAGACCGGTCGAGTCCATGAAGGTCACCCGGGTCAGGTCCAGCACGAGGTGAACCCGACCGTCGACGATGAGCTCGTTGAGGTGGCTCCGCAGGGCGAGGTGGTTGGACAGGTCGATCTCGCCCGAGAGCGCCACGACGGTCTTCTCACCGTGCGCGCTCACCTCTGAGGTCAAGCCGTTCAAGTCGGCGCTCACGCCGTCTCCTCAGGAAGATCTGGGGCGGCCGTGGCTCGACCGTTCGCCGCGACCTTAGCGGAGCCGACGCCCGGGCGCAGCGATCACCGGTCGACTGCGGTGAGAACTCGGTGCCCGCCCGACCCATCCGGACCCGGTCCGGCGACGAACCGACTGTGGCGCGCATCACTTCCAGCGTGCTAATCACCTTTCGATCGAGGGGAAGACCATGCAAGACAGCACACGGCGCCGCTTCCTCGGCGCCACCGGGGCCGGGGCAGCGGCGATAGCCGTCATGCCCGCAACGGCCTACGCCAAGGATGTGGCTCGCACCCGCGACAGCGCGGACGAGCCGGTCGTCGCCTACGTCAGCGACGCGAGCTCCGACGAGCTCACGCTTCTCGTGGGCGAGCGCGAGGTCGTGGTCCGAGACCGCGACCTGGTCACCCGCATCCTCAACGCGGCAGGGCGGTGACCTGAATGTCCTCCCACCGCGAAGCACCCGAGATCTCCAAGGACCCGGTCGCCGACAACACCGACGTCTATGCGTTCGTCAGCCCGGGCCGTCCCAAGTCCGTCACGATGATCGCGAACTTCATCCCGCTGCAGAAGCCCGATGGCGGTCCGAACTTCTACGAGTTCGGCGACGACGTGCTCTATGAGATCCACGTCAGCAACAAGGGCGATGGCGCGAAGGCCGACCTCACCTACCAGTTCCGGTTCGAGACGAAGATCCGCAACGACAAGACGTTCCTCTACAACACCGGGCCCATCAAGGGGATCCGCGACGAGAACTGGAACCGTCCGCAGTACTACTCAGTGACCCGCGTGAAGAACGGCAAGAGCAAGGTCATCGCCAAGCGCGTGACCTGCGCACCTGTCAACATCGGCCCGCGAAGCACGCCGAACTATCCCGATCTGGCTCGCCAGTCCATCCGTTGGATCGGCAGCGGCCGCAAGGTCTTCGCCGGTCAGCGCGCTGAGGGCTTCCACGTCGACCTGGGCAGCATCTTCGACCTGGGCACGCTGCGCCCGTTCCAGTCGTTGCACCTGATCCCCACCGCTGACGCGATGGGTGTCAACGCGACGAAGACCTACAACGTCCACTCGATCGCGATCCAGGTGCCGATCAAGCAGCTGACCCGCGGCAAGGGCATCCCGAAGAACCCGATGAAGCGTCGCGCTGTCATCGGCGTCTGGGCGACCGCCTCACGTCGTAAGTCCCGCATGATCGACGCCAAGACCGGCAAGACCCGCGGCATGGGTCCCTGGCAGCAGGTGTCCCGTCTGGGCAACCCGCTGTTCAACGAGGTCGTCACCCCGATGGCCGAGAAGGACGAGTGGAACGTGCGCCCGCCGGCAGGCGACAAGCGGTACGAGAAGTACGTCTACAAGCCCGAGCTGGCGAAGCTGCTTCCGGCGCTCTACCCAGGTGTCTTCCCGAACCTCGCGAAGTACAACAAGCCGCGTGCGGACCTGCACGCGATCTTGTTGACCGGCATCCCGAAGGGCGTCGTCCCCGGCTTCCAGAACTTCACCGGAGCAACGCCTGCGGACATGCTGCGCCTCAACGTGGCCATCCCGCCCTCGGACAAGCCGAACAACCTCGGGCTCGTGGCCGGTGATGCCGCCGGCTTCCCCAACGGGCGCCGCGTGGCCGACGACGTGACGACGATCGAGCTCCGTGCGATCGCCGGCCTCACCATCCCGCTCGTCGACCCGGACTACACCCCGGACGGCGCCGCGGAGGGTGTCACCGACGGGACCGAGAACACCAACCCGGACTACCTCAACGTGTTCCCGTTCCTGGGACACCCGAACGGTGGCTACCAGACCACCCCGGGTGAGTCGTCGGTCTCATGACGGCGACCGCGATGACGTCGGATCACCAGCACGCTCACGAGCAGAGCCACGACCACCCGCACCCGCACCCGGAGAACCCGTGGGCAGGCAACGGCTCGGTGCTGCTGGACATCGGCGGGGACGTGGGAGCCCTGGTGGTGACCATGCCGGAGGGCCTCGAGGGTCTCGAGGTCGAGATCCGTCCGACGACGTACGACGGACTCGGCGCGCTGCCGCACGTCGCGGTCGTGCATCGACCCGTCGGCGAGGGCCGGGTGCCGTCCCTGGTGTTCCCCGAGCTGGTCGAGGGGAGCTACGAGCTCTACGAGAAGGGCACCACCGACGTCCGTCTCGTGGTGGACATCGTGGGAGGCCAGGTCGCCGACGCGACGTGGCCGTCCTGACCCATCGATGAGGAGCCGTCGTCCGGCCGGAGGCGGGGTGCAACGCCCTACTCTTGCCGGATGGCGGCCCTCCTCACCCTCAGGTCCCTCGCCGAGCTCGGCATGCTGGCCTGCCTCGCCTGGGGTGGCTGGCAACGCGCCGACGGGGCCCTGCTCTCACTGGCCCTGGCCGTCGCCCTCCCGGCGGCGGCCGGTGTCGTGTGGGGCCGGTGGATCTCGCCACGTGCCTCCCACCGGCTCGAGGACCCGCTCCGGCTCGGCGCCGAGGTCGTCCTGTTCACCACCGCGGTGCTGCTCGTCGCCGGGGTCTCCCCGGCCCCCCAGACCACCGTCGCCGGCGTCGGCGTGTGGGCGGCGTTCCTGGTGAGCATCCCCTCCCGCGGTCACGAGCCCGCGGTGCCTTCGTCGTCCTAGCGCCGTCCGGTGCCGAACACGCCGCGCAGGATCTCTCGTGCGGCCGTGCGCATCAGGTCCTTGGCGACCGGCGAGTTGATGATGTCCCTGACCATGCCGTCGTCGGTGCCGGTCGACCGACCGGTGCGTGAGCTCTTCGGGTAGTCGAGCTTGGTCGGGTCGTCGGCAGGCTTCTTCTCCTGGGCGACCCGGTCGGCCTCGGCCTTGGCCGCGCCCTCCTCGAGTCGGTGGGCGAGCATCTCGCGGGCCGACTCGCGGTCCATCGCCTCGGCGTACTTCGGATGGAGCGCCGAGGCGGTCACGCTCGCCTCCATGGCAGCCGGGTCGGCCGGGCCCATCAGCGACTCAGGGGCCCGGAGCCGGGTCCAGGCCACCGGCGTCGGCGCCCCCCGTTCGTTCATGACGGTGACGACGGCCTCGCCGATGCCCAGCGAGGTGAGCACCTGGCCGAGGTCGTCGTAGTCGCTGTGGGGGTAGGTGTTCACCGTCTGCTTGAGCGCCTTGGCGTCGTTGGGTGTGTGGGCGCGCAGCTGGTGCTGCACGCGGGAGCCGAGCTGGGCGAGGACTCCGTCCGGCACGTCAGTGGGCGACTGGGTCACGAAGAAGACGCCCACCCCCTTGGAACGGATCAGTCGCACGGTCTGGGTGATCGCGTTGAGGAAGTCCTTCGAGGCGTCGGCGAAGAGCAGGTGCGCCTCGTCGAAGAAGAAGACCAGGCTCGGCTTGTCGGTGTCGCCGACCTCGGGCAGGTCGTGGAAGAGGTCGGCGAGCAGCCACATCAAGAAGGTGGAGAAGACCGCCGGACGGTCCTGGAGTCGGGGCAGCTCGACCAGCGAGATCAGCCCCAGCCCCTCGGGCGTGGTGCGCAGGAGGTCGGAGGCCTCGAACTCCGGCTCACCGAAGAATGCGTCGGCGCCCTGGTCCTGGAAGGCGATCAGCTCGCGCAGGATCACCCCGGCGGTCGAGGAGGACAGTCCACCGAGATCCTTGAGGTCGGCCTTGCCCTCGTCGGAAGTGAGGTGCTGCACGACCGCGCGCAGGTCGGCCAGGTCGAGCAGCGGCAGGCCCGCACGGTCGGCATAGTGGAACACCAGCCCGAGGGACGACTCCTGGGTGTCGTTGAGGTCGAGGACCTTGGCGAGCAGAGTCGGTCCGAAGGCGGACATCGTGGCACGCAGCGGGATGCCGGTGCCCTCCCCACCGATCGCGAAGAACTCCACCGGGAAACCGGTCGCCTGCCAGGTCTGCCCGACCGAGGTGGCTCGCTCGCTGATCTTCGGGTTCTCCGCTCCCGGCGTGGACAGCCCGGACAGGTCGCCCTTGATGTCCGCGGCGAACACGGGCACGCCGTGGCTGGAGAGCTGCTCGGCGAGCAGCTGGAGCGTCTTGGTCTTGCCGGTCCCGGTCGCTCCGGCGACGAGGCCGTGCCGGTTGAGCATGCCGAGCGGGATCCGGATCGGTACGTCGGACAGGGTGGTCGCGTCGAGCATCAGCCCGCCGAGCTCGAGCGCCGGTCCCTCGAAGCTGGTAGCCCTCCCGCGCGGCGGCGCTGATCGGGTCCTCAGCGGGGGATCCCGGGGGTCTCCTGCTCGCTCATGGGCCGACCCTACCCAGCCGGAGTGACGCCTGTCGCCGGTGAGCGGGTGCTGCCGAGCGGGTGGCCTCGACGGCGTTCTCTATGCTGGCCAGCGTGATCTTCAAGCGCGTGGGTGCCGGGAGGCCCTACCCCGAGCACGGGCTCAGCCCGCAAGGAGTGGGCCAGCCCTCCCCCCGCGCCAGGTGCGCCTCGACGAGCTGGTGACCACCAAGGACACCCTGCAGCTCGCGGCGCTGCTCGACGAGGACTCGACGTTCTTCGGCGACCTCTTCGCCCACGTCGTGGAGTGGCAGGGCGATCTCTTCCTCGAGGACGGCCTGCACCGGGCGCTGCGCGCCGCCCTGCAGCAGCGACTGGTGCTGCACGCCCGGGTGCTCGCGCTCGACCCCGACGGATCGCGGGCGGAGGCACCGACATGACCGGACGCCACGTGACCACGGCCGTCACGATGCTGGTGCTGGTCGGCATCCTCGTGCTCGGCGTCGTCGTCGGCGCGCGCGAGCTGTTCGCCCCGCTGCCGGGTGCCGACGAGGAGACGCCGAGCGGCCGAGCCCTCACCGAGCTGCGCGCCTTCGGAGGACCGGCCCAGTCGGCTCAGAAGCCGTCAGATCACGGTCAACGTCTACAACGGAGGGACTCGCGCGGGTCTCGCCGGACAGACCCTCAGGACCCTCTCCAAGCGGGGCTTCCAGGTCGGTGAGGCGGGCAACGCCCCCGAGAACGAGGTGCGCCGCGTGCAGGTGTGGATCGTCGAGGGTGAGGAGCTCGCCGGTCGGCTGGTCGCGCGCAACTTCGGCCCCAAGGTGCCGGTCAAGACCAAGGACGCAGCGGACGACCTCGGCGACGGCATCGACGTGGTGGTCGGGAACGGTCTGGCCAAGCTCGCGAAACCCAAGCGGTCGATCAAGATCCCGGCCGATTCCGAGGTCTGCGTACCCGTGAGCCCGGAGGCCTAGGGGTCACTCGAGCCAGTGGGCCAGTCGGCCTCGCAGTGAGACGGCCCGCAGGCGCTCCTCCGTCTTCTCGCGCAGGGCCCGCGGCGTCACGACGAGCAGGTCGTCGCGGGCACGCAGCACCGTGCGCGCATCGGGCACCAGCGTCTGGCCCGCCCGGACCACCAGTGACACCGACGCACCGGCCGGCAGCCTCAGCTCCCCCACCTCCACGCCCTGCAGGAGTGAGTGCGGGGTGATGGTGAACTGGAGGAGATCGGCCGCGATCCGCTCCAGCGGCGCGGCCTCGACCTCGAGGTCGCGCACCTCGCCCTGGGGGCTGACCCCCAACAACCGGGCCACCCACGGAAGCGTCGGCCCGGTGAGAAGGGTGTAGATCACCACCATCACGAAGACGATGTCGAAGAGCTCGTCGGCGCGGGGGACGTCGTTCGACAGCGCGATGGTGGTCAGCACGATGGGTACGGCGCCACGCAGTCCTGCCCAGGACACGAACAGCCGCTCGTTCCACGACATCCTGGCCGCGAACGCGCAGGCGAAGACCGACAGCGGTCTCGCCACGAACGTCAGCAGGAGGCCGGCGATCACTGCGGTGGCCACGTGGCTCCACGAGATCCGACCGGGTGAGACCAGCAGCCCGAGCATGACGAAGAGTCCGATCTGGGCGAGCCAGGCGACCCCCTCGGAGAACGAACGGGTGACTGCCCGGTGCGGCAGCTCGCTGTTGCCGAGCACGAGCGCGGCGATGTAGACCGCGGCGAAGCCGGAGGCGTGCAGCGCTGAGGTGCCGGCGTACGCCAGCACGGTGAGGGCGAGCACGGCGATCGGGTAGAGACCTGAGGCGGGCAGTGCGACGCGGCGCATCACCCACGCGCCGCCGAATCCGACGGCCAGACCGGCCGCGACCCCGAAGACGAGCTCGTAGACGACGATGCCGACGAAACCCGCGACGCCGTGGTCGAGGGCGGTGCCCGAGCTGACCAGCGTCACCAGGAGCACGGTCGGTGCGTCGTTGAGACCCGACTCGGCCTCGAGTGTCCCGGTCAGCCGGCGCGGCAGCGGCACCCGTCGCAGCACCGAGAAGACCGCCGCCGCGTCGGTGGGGGAGGTGACGGCGCCGAGCAGGATCGCCAGCTGCCAGTCGAGCCCGAAGAGGAGGTGGGCGCCGAGGGCGACCACGCCGATGCTCACCGCGACCCCCACGGTCGCCAGGGCGACGCCCATGCCCATCGTGGGCCGGATGTCCGGCCAGTGGGTGGTGAGACCACCCTCGGCCAGGATGACCACGAGCGCGGCGAAGCCCGAGCGCGTGAGCGATGTTGGCGTCGTTGAACTCGACGCCGAGCCCTGCCTCGCCGAGCAGCACGCCCATCAGGAGGTAGATCAAGAGGCTGGGTAGTCCAACGCGCACCGACACCCGCACGGCCAGCACCGCCACCAGCATGACCACGGCGCCGACGAGCAGCACGGAGTCGAGCTGCTCCACGTCGAAGCTCACACTCGCACCTCGGGCCTCGTCTGGGGCAGGAGTCCCATCCTAGGGTGCGCAGGTCGACCGCGTCGGAGAGGTCCGTGATCGCGCGGTCGGGCGGCCGCCCCCGCCGGGGGATTGACGAGGACGACCGCGACCGTGGGTGCCGCGCGGCACGCTCTGGGAGCCCGTGCCGTCATGCGCCCGGGGCCAGCCGACCCGGAGCGCCGCAGCTTCCTTGTCTCGACACTCGTCGCGGCGGCGCTCGGAAGCAATGGCCCGATCGGGCGGTCGTGTCGCGGAAGAACGGGTCAGACCGGGGCAAGTCCGAGGGCCCGGCGTACGGCGTTCTCCAGCGGCGTGCCGGGATCATGATCGGCGATCACGCCGGTGACGAAGCCTGCGGCGTACTCCCCGACGCTGCTCCACCAGCCGAAACTGCCTCCGACCCCGCCCATCCCCCAGCCGTCGGAGGGATCGACCCCGACCCCGAGGCCCCACTGGGTCACCGACCCCACCACGAGGTCCTGACCGTCGGACTGCACCGCCACCATCTCGGCGAGCGTCCTCTCGGAGAGCACACGGCCCTGCGCCAGTGCGAGGTGGAGACCCGCGACGGCCCTGGCGGTGCCGTGCCCGTTGACGGCGGGGATCTCGGCCTGCCGCCACCTGGTGCTGTTGACGACCGTCGGGTCGAGTGCGCCCGGCGGGTTGGCCAGAGCGGCCGACATCAGTCCACCCCGTGCGGCGAGGGCCGCTGCGAAGCGGTCGTCGAAGCCGGTGAGGTCGGCGACTCGGGTCAGCTCTGTCGAGGGCACGCCGATCCGGAAGTCGAGACCGTGCGGGCGGCAGACCTCGTCGCGCAGGAAGCGCCCCAGGCTGCGTCCGTCGACTGCCCGGACCACCTGGCCGAGAAGATGTCCGTAGAGCAACGCGGACTCGCCGATCGCCGTGCCGGGTGGCCACGACGGCTGCTGACGCTCGAGAGCGGCGCACATCAGGTCCCAGTCGTAGAACGCCTCCTCGGCGGCCGGCTCCTCTAGAACCACGTGACCGGCGGTGTGCGCGAGCACCTGACGCAGGGTCGCGCCACCGCGCAGTCCGGACCAGTAGGTCGTCATCGGCGCGTCGAGGTCGACCAGGCCTCGATCGACGAGCATCAGCACGCAGACGGCCGCGAACGGCTTGGTCACCGAGTAGGGCATGACGATGGTGTCCTCGACCCACGGCCGGGAGCGACCGGCGTCGGCGAACCCGCCCCAGAGGTCGACCACCCACCGGCCTTCGTGCCAGACGGCGAAGCCGGCTCCCGTGCCGAGCGAGGCCGCGACCTGCTCCTCGAACACGACCCGCACCTGCTCGAAGCCGGGCTCGACGGTCCCGTTCAGGTTCATGGACGCCATGGTGGCAGAGCCGGGGCCACGGGACCTGGCGCTCGACCGGCCATGGGCCTAGGCCCGTCAGGCTGCGGCGGGGTCCTCGGTGACGTCGTCGTCGATGTCGTCCTTGACCGTCTTGAGGGCGGCGCGCAGCTCGCGCAGGTCCGCCTTGGTGCTCGACGCTGTCACCAGGCGGGCGGTGTCGACCACTGCGGCAAGCGCTGCGGCATCTCCGGAGCCCTCGGCCAGCAGCTTCTCGGCCTTGCGCAGGATGTTGACGACGAGCACGTAGTTCACCGTGCGCACAGACTTGAGGTCCTTGCGGGCCTGGCGCACATCGACGCTCGCGTCGGCGGCCGCCGCGGCCGCGGCGATGTCCGCCAGGGCCAGTCGATCCGTGTCGGCGTTGGCGAGGAGAGCGGCCTGCGACTCGGGGGTGAGGCCACCGATCCGCGACGAACGCAGCGATCGGTCCAGCGCCCGGTCGACCTTGGCGATGCTCTTGAGCAGCTGCTTCTGTCCGGCGGCGGCCTTGGCGGCCTGGCCGTTGCCGCCCTTGTCATGGCTGCCCTTCACGTGACTGCCCTTCCCAGGGCCCGCCGGAGGAGCCGCCTGAGCGACCGAGGCGGTCAGGGTGAGGGCAGTGATGACGGCCGCAGCCAGGACTCGCAAGGACGGACGCATCGACAGATCTCCCAGGGTTCGAGCACGGACTCACCAATCGGAGTATCGGAACACCGCGGGCTCGTCTTGAGTGGCTCCTGGTGTGCCAACTCGCGGGCATGGATCTCCCGGATCCACCCGGCCGGTAGAGCCGCCTAGGGTGGTCGAGCCTCGCCGTCGGGTGGTCGAGCTATTCCGTCGGGTGGTCGAGCTTGTCGAGACCACTCCTGTGGCCAGAACTCGGGTCTGCGGTCGCGGGGGTCGAGGGCTTGCCAGATCGGGGCGGTGATGAGTCGTTGGGTGCGGCCTAGGTGGTTTCGAGACGCTCACTTCGTTCGCTCCTCAACCAGCGGGGGCCGCCGGGTCGGCTCCTCAACCACCGGACTCCCCACGGTGGTTGAGGAGGGCGGAGCGCTAGCGGAGCCCGTCTCGAAACCACCCTCACCCGGGCGCGTCGGTGCGGTGGTTTCGAGACGCCTCGCCTAGCGGCTCGGCTCCTCAACCACCGGGATGGCTCGCACGGTTCGGCTCCTCAACCACCGGACTCCCCACGGTGGTTGAGGAGGGCGGAGCGCCAGCGGAGCCCGTCTCGAAACCACCCCCCACCCGAGCGCGTCCCAACCGTGGTCTCGGAACGCGACGACGCCGCCCCGTGGACCCGGTTTCGGACCACGAGACGGCGTCGCTGGGACTGTCGTCTCTCAGAGCCACGGATGTTCGTCCCTAGCTCCACGCTGGCGGTGGCGGAGGGATTTGAACCCTCGGTTGACTTGCGCCAACAAACGCTTTCGAGGCGTTCTCCTTAGGCCGCTCGGACACGCCACCGCGGATGAGGCTACCGGACCCTCAGTCGTCTCTCGAAATCCGGTGGCCGTCGAAGAACTCGAGCAGCAGCGCCTCGCACTCGTCGGCCAGCACGCCGCTGATCACCTCGGGCCGGTGGTTGAGGCGACGATCACGCACCACGTCCCACAACGAGCCGACAGCTCCGGCCTTGGGGTCCCAGGCGCCGAACACCACGCGATCCACGCGGGCCAGCACGCTGGCGCCGGCACACATGGTGCACGGCTCCAAGGTGACCACCAGGGTGCACCCGTCGAGCCGCCACCCGTCCCGGATCGCCGCCGCCTCACGCAGGGCCACCACCTCCGCGTGGGCGGTCGGGTCGCCGTACCGCTCGCGCTCGTTGCGCCCGCGACCGAGCACCCGGCCGTCCGGACCGAGCAGGACCGCTCCGATGGGTACGTCGGAGGAGGCCAGCGCCGAGCGCGCCTCGTGGAGAGCCTCCCGCATGGGGTCGGCCCAGGTCTCGTGTGGCGTCACGTCGCCGGGACCCCGATCGTCTTGTCGAAGAGCGCACCGAACCCGAGCTGCCCCGCGATGTCGCCGAGCATCTCGTCGGGATAGAGCTCGACGTCGTCGAGCAGCGCGCCCATGTCCCGCGCGCCCATGCCGAAGTCGGCGACGATCGCGAGGTCGCCTGCGGGCGCGGAGTCGTCCTCGTCGTGCGGCAGCGGCAGCTCGAGCTCCTCGACGACCTCGCGGGCGAGCGGCCAGTCGGTGGCGGCGGTGATGTCGGAGAGCAGGATCCGCAGGTCCTCCCCGAGCACCCGCACCACGATGAAGAAGTCCTCGTCGATCGAGATCAACCCGAGGGAACCTCCCTCACCGGGCCAGCGGCGCAGCTCCTGGACGAACCCGTCGAGGTCTCCGGCAACGTCCGCCTCGAGCTCCTCGACCTGCCACGCGCCCTCCTCGCGGTAGGCGACCAGAGCGAAGTCGACCCCGTCGGCGTTGGCGTCGAACTCCTCGGACATGGCCGACCTCCTCGATGGTGGCACTCATGATGGTGGCAGAGTGCCCGCCCTCGCACCAGGGACGGGTCCACGGCTAGATTGCGGGCCATGCGCATCCACGTCGCCGATCATCCACTCATCGCCCACAAGCTGACGACATTGCGCGACGAGCGCACCGACTCGCCCACCTTCCGCCAGCTCGCCGACGAGCTCGTGGCCCTTCTCGCCTACGAGGCCACCCGCGACGTGCGGGTCGACACGGTCACAGTGCAGACCCCCGTCGCAGAGGCTCAGGGCGTCAAGCTCGCGACGCCGAAGCCGCTCGTGGTGCCGATCCTTCGCGCCGGGCTCGGCATGCTCGACGGGATGATGCGGCTGCTGCCGACCGCCGAGGTCGGCTTCCTGGGCATGGTGCGCAACGAGGAGACACTGGAAGCCTCGACGTACGCCGAACGACTGCCCGAGGACCTCAGTGGTCGCCAGTGCTACGTGCTCGACCCGATGCTCGCGACCGGTGGCACGCTCGCCGCAGCGATCCGGTTCCTCGTCGACCGCGGCGCAGACCACATCACGGCGATCTGCCTGCTCACCGCGCCCGAGGGGTGCGCGCGGCTGGAGAAGGAGCTCGAGGGGCTCGACATCCCGGTCACCGTGGTGACCGCGGGCATGGACGAGCGGCTCAACGAGAAGGGCTACATCGTGCCCGGGCTCGGTGACGCGGGCGACCGGTTGTACGGCGTCGTCGGCTGAGGCCTCGTCAGAGGTCGAAGATCGGCACCACGCCGGTGGCGATCAGCACCATCAGCACGACGACGACGAGGCCGAGGACTGCGTAGTCCCAGCTCTTGGAGCGGGTCTCCTCGCGGGACTCGGGGGCGGCGTAGCGGTGCCCGTCCTCGCGAACCATCGGCTCGTCGGGATCGGTGTGGTCAGCAGCCATGGTCAGGTCCTCCAGGGTCACGGGGTGCGGTCGGGTCCCCTCCCGGAGGTCAACCTACCCAGGACCGCACCTGATGCAACTCTGAGTTGCATGGTCTCGGTCACAGCGTCTTCACGGCGCTGAGCAGCTTGCCGAGCGTGTCCTTCGCGTCCCCGAAGAGCAAGGTGGTGCGCGGGTCGAAGAGCAGCTCGTTCTCGATGCCGGCGAAGCCCGGTCGCATCGAGCGCTTCAAGAAGATGACCTGCTGGGCCTCGTCGGCGTTGAGGATCGGCATCCCGTAGATCGGGGCTCCCGGCGAGGTCTTGGCGGCCGGGTTGACCACGTCGTTGGCACCGACGACGAGCACGACATCGGCCTGCTTGAACTCGCCGTTGATGTCATCCATCTCCTTGAGCTGCTCGTAGGGCACCTGGGCCTCGGCGAGCAGCACGTTCATGTGGCCCGGCATCCGCCCGGCCACCGGGTGGATCGCATAGTCCACGGCGATGCCGCGCTCACTGAGCACGTCGACGAGCTCGCGCAGGGTGTGCTGCGCCTGCGCGACGGCCAGGCCGTAGCCGGGCACGATGATCACCCGCGAGGCATAGCGGAGCAGGATCGCGACGTCCTCGGGGCCGGCGGATCGCACCGGCCGGTCGGACATCTCCCCCGAGCCCAGGGTGGACCCACCCTTGAGGGCGCCGAACAGGATGTTGGTCACCGACCGTCCCATGGCGCCCGCCATCAGCTGGGTGAGGAAGGTGCCGGCGGCACCCACCAGCGTGCCCGCGACGAGCAGCAGGGTGTTGCCGAGCACATAGCCGCTGGCAGCGACGGTGAGGCCGGTGAAGGCGTTGAGCAGCGAGATGACGATGGGTACGTCGGCGCCGCCCACCGGCAGCACCAGCAGCACCCCGACCGTCAGGCCGACGAGGCCGAGCACGACCCCCACGGGGACCGACGGCGAGGCCACCGTGAGCACCGAGAGCGCCAGCGCGGCGACCAGCGCACCACCGAAGGCGACCGGAAGCCCCACGAACACCACGGGTCGTGAGGTCATCAGCTCCTGGAGCTTGAGGAAGGTCACCACCGACCCGGAGAACGAGATCGAGCCGACCACGATCGTGAACGCGGTCGCCACCAGCACGAACCAGCCCGACCCCTCGCCGAGGTGCTGGAGCTCGAGCAGTGCCACCAGCGCGGCCGCACCGCCGCCGACACCGTTGAACAGCGCCACCATCTGTGGCATCTGGGTCATCTGGACGCGCCGGGCGCCGACCAGGCCACCCAGCGAGCCGACCGCGACCGCGCCCAGGATCGGGCCGACGTGGTCGAGGTCGAGGTAGAAGAAGACGACCGCGCAGCCCACCACCGCGGCGGCGGCGCCCAGCAGGTTGCCGGCTCGCGCCGTACGCGGTCCGGACAGTCCCTTGAGCGCGAGGATGAAGCAGACCGCGCACAGCAGGTAGACCAGCTGCACCCAGACCGGGGTGCCCGACTCGGTCATCGGCCCTCACCGGCCGGGACGCGCGCGGGCTTCTTGCGGGTGAACATCTGCAGCATCCGGTCCGTCACCACGAAGCCGCCGACCATGTTGACGGCGGCCAGCACGACCGCGACCAGCCCGACGACCAGGGCCAGCGTCGACTCCGCCGTGCCGGCCACGATGATCGCGCCGAGCAGGATGATCCCGTGGATCGCGTTGGCGCCCGACATCAGCGGGGTGTGCAACGTGGAGGAGACCTTGGCGATCACCTCGATGCCGACGAAGACCGACAAGATGAAGATCGTCAGCCACACGACCGGTTCACTCATGTGGGGGTCCCTTCCAGGGCGATGCGGGTCGGCTCGTGCCGGATGGTGCCGTCGTGGGTGACGCAGGATCCGGCGACGATCTCGTCGTCGAAGTCGGGGGCGAACGCGGCGGGCTCGCCCGCCTCGCCCGGCCGGGTCATCAGGGTCACCAGGTTGACGACGTTCTGGGCATAGAGGCGCGAGGCGGGGGCCGGCATCTGGGCCGGGACGTTGGCGCCACCCCAGACCTGTGCGTGGTTGATCCGCACCACCTGGCCGGGCACGGAGCCCTCCACGTTGCCACCGCTCTCGGCGGCCAGGTCGACCACCACCGACCCAGGTCCCATCGCCTCGACCATCGCGGTCGTGACCAGCATCGGCGCCTGCCGCCCCGGCACCGCCGCCGTGGTGATCAAGGCATCGGCGGCGGCGATGTAGGGCGTCAGCAGCTCTCGCTGACGAGCAGCCCGGTCCTCGGTCATCTCACGCGCGTAGCCACCGGTGCCCTCGAGCGTCTCGAGCTCGAGGTCGATGGCCTGCGCGCCCACCGAGCGGATCTCCTCGGCCGCCGCCGCGCGCACGTCGTAGGCCTTGACCACGGCACCGAGCCGCTTGGCCGTCGCGATCGCCTGCAGGCCGGCCACACCGGCGCCGAGCACCACCACCTGCGCGGGCGCCACCGTGCCGGCCGCTGTCATGTTGAGCGGGAAGAAGCTGCGCAGAAGGCCGGCCGCGACGATCGCGCAGCGATAGCCCGCCACCAGGGCCTGGGACGACAAGGCGTCCATGGACTGTGCGCGGGAGATCCGCGGCACCAGCTCCATCGCGAAGGACGTGAGGCCGCAGTCGCGCAGGTCGGCGACGAGGTCGAGGCTCTGGCTCGCAGGCAGGAACGACATGGTGGCCGTGCCCGCGGGCAGCGAACGGAGGGTGGTCGTGTCCAGCGGGTTGACCGAGATCACCAGGGCGGCGCCCTCCAGGGCGTCGTCGGACACCTCGGCACCGGCCGCGGCGTACTCGGCGTCGTCGTGCAGGGCACCGAGTCCCGCGCCCGGTTGGACGCTCACCCGATAGCCCAGGGCCGTGAGCTTGCCGACCAGCTCTGGCACCAACGCGACACGGGTCTCCCCCTCGCGCGCGTCCTTGACCACTGCGATCTTCACTCTGGGCAACCTAGAGCACGGTTGAGGTGCGGGCCATGACCTGGTGCCCGTGTCTCACCGCAGTCGATCGGAAATGGCCTTGTCGCTGGTGTGATCTGGGCCCTAGGTTCGGTGCCTAACCTTTACTGTGAGGAGTCTCGGGACATGCACAGATCTGTTCGCCTGGCCGCCGCAGCGGCGGCCGCACTCGCCCTGGTGGCGAGCTCCACCGCCTCGTTCGCCCATCCCACTCACGACGGGAGCGGCAAGGAAGCCGGCTTCGACTGGGTGGCTGAAGAGGTCAGTCCGGGCGGCGTACCCCAAGAAGCTCTCTCGGACGTTCGCTGCGAGGACGGCATGGCCGGGATCTTCCCGTGCCACAAGGTCGACCTCGCCTCCTTCATCCCCCTCAGCGATCTCGGCGGGAGCATCTGGGCCAACGACGTCTGGGGCTGGACCGACCCGCAGACCGGGCGCGACTACGCACTGGCCAAGCTCTTCGAGGGCACCGCGTTCGTCGACATCACCGACCCGAAGGCGCCCCGCTACCTCGGCACCCTGCCCTCGCCGGCGCCCAACCCCTCCGACCGGGGGCACATCTGGGGGGACATCAAGACCTTCGCCGACCACGCCTTCATCGGCTCGGAGGCGACCGGTCACGGCGTGCAGATCTTCGACCTGACCCGGCTGCGCGGCGTGACGACCGAGCAGGAGTGGACCCAGGACGCCCGGATCACCGACGTCGGCCAGTCGCACAACGTCGCGATCAACGAGCAGAGCGGTCGGCTCTACGTCATCGGTGCCCACCGCGGCGTCACCGCGCCGGGCTGTGCCGACGTCGGCGGCGGCCCGATGATCTACGACATCTCCGACCCAGCGGCACCGGTGCTCGCCGGCTGCTACGGCGGGGACGGCTACACCCATGACATCCAGTGCGTCGACTATGACGGGCCGGATGCCGACTACGCCGGGCGGGAGATCTGCGTGGCGTCCAACGAGGACACCGTGACCGTGCTGGACGTGACCGACCCGGGCGCTGTGCAGATGGTGGCGCGGACGCCGTACGAGACCTCGGCCTACACCCACCAGGGCTGGTTCACCGAGGACCACGGCTACTTCCTGCTCGGTGACGAGCTCGACGAGCTCGCCGGGACGGTCGACGCCACCACGACCTACGTCTGGGACCTGCGCGACCTCGATGCTCCCCAGCTGATCGGCATGGAGGACAACGGCAACACCTCCATCGACCACAACATCTTCATCAAGGACGGGCTGGCCTACAAGAGCAACTACACCTCGGGGCTGCGCATCGACGACACGTTCAAGGTGGACCAGGGCCGGCTGACCGAGCGCGGCTTCTTCGACGTCTACCCGGTCGACGACGCGACCAGGTTTGCCGGCACCTGGGGCAACTACCCGTTCTTCGACGACCAGATCGTGGCCGTGACCGGAATCGAGGAGGGTCTGTTCATCCTCAAGTCACGGGCCAGGTCGGCGACCGGGCCGAAGCGGTAGCCCGACTGCTCGCACTGGTCGACGACGCCCCGGCACCGCTCGTGTCGGGGCGTCGTCGTCTCGCCTGCACGGACCCGACGTCATGGCTTCGTAAGCAGCACCCGGTGCAATCGGTGCGACCGTGGAGGTGAGGCGAGGAGGCCTGAGATGAGCATGATGCACATGCCCTGGGTGGTCATCACCCTGATTGTCTTTCTGGTGGTCGTGGGCGGCGGGGCGTTCCTGGCCGTTCGCATGCTGGGTGCCCGCGCGGTGCGCGGCGACCATCTCTGAGCGGCGGATCGGCGAACCCGCGAGCCCACGTGCCGGCTAGCGGTACTCCGGGTTCTCGAAGCCGAACCGGGATCCCGCGTCCCAGGCCGCGCGCTGGTTGCCGTGCGCCGGGATGCCGCCCGCGTCCCGGAGCATCCGCGCCAGGTGCAGCAGGTTCCACGTCATGAACGTGGTGTTGCGGTTGGTGAACTCGTTCTCCGGACCACCGCTGCCCTCGTCGAGGTAGGACGGTCCGGGCCCGGCCTCGCCGATCCAGCCGGCGTCGGCCTGGGGTGGGATGACGTAGCCGACGTGCTGCAGGGAGTAGAGGACGTTCTGCGCGCAGTGCTTGATCCCGTCCTCGTTGCCGGTGATCAGGCAACCACCGACCCGGCCGTAGTAGGCCCACTGGCCCTCGTCGTTGAGATCGCCGGAGGCGCCGTACAACCGCTCGATGACCTGCTTGGTGACGCTGGAGTTGTCGCCGAGCCAGATCGGGCCGGCGATCACCAGGATGTTGCTGGCCATCACCCTCTCGTGGATGGCCGGCCAGTCGTCGCTGGCCCACCCGTGCTCGGTCATGTCCGTGTAGACGCCGGTGGCGATGTCGTGGTCGATGGGGCGGAGCACCTCCACGTCCACGCCCTGCTTGCGCATGATGCCCGCGCTGATGTCGACCAGGCCCTGCGTGTGGCTCGTCTCGGGGGAGCGCTTCAGGGTGCAGTTGAGGAACATCGCCCGGAGGCCGGAGAAGTCGAGGTTCACGTCGCTCATGGTCTCGACTGTGCTCGCGCCGGGCCGCACAGGCAAGACCCGTCCGGGTCAGGCCCGGTCGACCGCCACCACATAGCCTCCGGCCGCCTCGTAGGCCGCAGCCTGCCAGGTCGAGAACCGGTCGACGCGGCTCAGGTCCGCGACCGCCTCGTCGTAGTCGGCCAGCGGCGTGACCGGGCACCCGGCCGGCAGGTGGGCGGGGTCGAGGCCGAAACCGGCGATCAGCAGTCCGCCGGGGCGGAGCAGCGCGGCCAGGCCGGACATCACCGGGCCGAGCGTGCCTTCGGCGAGCAGCGGCACCACGTTGCCCGCCAGCACCACGGCGTCGTACGGCGCCTCCTCGCGCACCTCGGCGGCCGGCTCGGCGAGGTCGCTGCGCACCCACACCAGGTCTGGAGCCTCGCGGCGTGCCACGGCCAGCATCGAGGCGTCGACATCGACGCCGACGCACCGGTGGCCGAGCTCGGCGAGCCGGATCCCCACCCGGCCGGTGCCGCACCCGGCGTCGAGGACCCGCGCGCCCGGCGCGACCAGGCCGTGGACGAACGCCGCCTCGCCGTGCAGGTCGTGCCCACTGGCCGCAAGGGCGGCGAAGCGAGCCGCGTAGTCGTCGCCGCTGCTGCCGCCGGTCAGCTGCTCCCACCGGGTGCGGCGCTCGTCACTCATCGTCGCTCGCTGAGCATCGAAGAGAACTGGTGGGTCATGGTGCGCCGATTCTCGCCCACGTCGGCCGCGCGCGATCAAACGGGGCGTCGACTAGGCGCGCAGGATGTCGACGTCGTCCGACGTGTCTTCCTCGTGCTTGCCGAGGACGGCACGGCCGGCCTCGAGTCGGGCCACCGGGACGCGGAAGGGTGAGCAGGAGACATAGTCCAGCCCGGCGCGGTGGAAGAAGTGGATCGACTCGGGATCTCCCCCGTGCTCGCCACACACACCGGCCTTGAGGTTCGGGCGAATGCTGCGACCCTCTCGGGTGGCGATGTCGACGAGTCTGCCCACGCCGTCCTCGTCCAGACTCTCGAACGGGGACACCGTGAAGACGCCCTTCTCGAGATAGGCCGCGAAGAAGGCTGCCTCGACGTCGTCGCGACTGAATCCCCAGGTCGTCTGGGTCAAGTCGTTGGTGCCGAAGGAGAAGAAGTCAGCCTCCTCGGCGATCCGGAACGCCGTCAGCGCCGCACGGGGAAGCTCGATCATCGTGCCGATGGGGATGTCCAGGGAAACGCCTTCGGTCTCGGCGACCTCGGCGAGGATCAGGGCGGCCTCCTCACGCACGAGGTGCAGCTCCATCAGCGATCCCACCAGGGGAACCATGATCTCCGGCCTCGGGTCATGGCCGTCCTTGATCCGGCGGGCTGCCGCCTCGGCGATGGCGCGGATCTGGCCCGCGAACAGGCCAGGCACGGTCAGACCGAGCCTGACTCCACGCAGGCCCAGCATCGGGTTGGACTCGTGGAGCCGGTTCACCGCTGCGAGCAGCCGCACGTCATCCTCGGCAGAGACCCCCTGCTCCTCGGCCCGAGCAACCTTGACCATCAGGTCGGACCGGTCCGGCAGAAACTCGTGGAGCGGTGGGTCGAGCAGACGGATCGTTGTCGGAAGCCCGTCCATCGCGGCAAGGAGCTCGTCGAAGTCCTCACGTTGGGGAGGCAGGAGGGCGGCGAGCGCTTCCTCGCGCTCTGCAGAGGTCCCCGCGAGGATCACCCGCTCGATCAGGACGCGTCGGTCACCGAGGAACATGTGCTCGGTGCGGCACAAGCCGATCCCCTGAGCGCCCATCCGGCGTGCACGCAGTCCGTCCTGCCCGGTGTCGGCGTTCGCGCGCACCTGCATGGTGCGCACGGAGTCGGCATGCGCAAGCAGGCGATCCACCGCTCGGATCAGCTCAGCGGTGCCCTCGTCCACCAGCTCGAGAGCCGGCTCCAGACCCTCTTCGAGGTACTTCACGACGGGCGACGCGACGACCGGCAGCTGGCCCACGAAGACCTCGCCGGTCGATCCATCGATGGAGAGCACGTCGCCCTTGTGCACCTCGACGCCGTCGGCTCGAGCGACCTGTTGCTCCTCGTCGACGTGCAGGGCCTCGGCGCCGCAGACAGCGGTCTTGCCCATGCCTCGTGCCACCACGGCCGCGTGCGAGGTCTTGCCGCCGCGGCTCGTCAGGATCCCGGTGGCGGCGATCATCCCCTCGAGGTCCTCGGGATTGGTCTCCTTGCGCAGCAGCACGACCGACTCGCCGCTGGCTGCCCACGCGACCGCCGTCGCGGAGTCGAACACCACTCGGCCCACAGCCGCGCCCGGCGAGGCCGCCATACCGCGGGTGAAGGGCGTGCGTTCGGCCTCGGTGTCGAACTGAGGGAACATGAGCTGGGCCAGCTGGGCTCCGCCGACCCGCTCGAGCGCCTCGTCCATCGTGATCAGCTGCTCATCGACCAGTTGCGTGGCGATGCGGAACGCTGCCGCGGCGGTGCGCTTCCCGACGCGGGTCTGGAGCATCCAGAGCTTGCCCTTCTCCACGGTGAACTCGATGTCGCACAGGTCGCGGTAGTGGGTCTCCAGACGCCGCATGATCTTGCGGAGCTCCTGGTGGGACTCTGCGTCGACCTCTGCGAAGTCGTCCAGGGACAGCGTGTTGCGGATCCCGGAGACGACGTCCTCCCCCTGAGCATTGACGAGGTAGTCGCCGTAGACCCCGGGCTTGCCCGTGGAGGGGTCCCGGGTGAAGCAGACCCCGGTGCCGGAGGTCTCGCCCAGGTTGCCGAAGACCATCGTGCAGACGTTCACCGCCGTGCCGGCGTCCTCGGGGATGCGCTCTCGACGCCGGTAGATTCGAGCGCGGTCGGTGTTCCAGGACTCGAAGACGGCCCTGGTGGCCAGGTCGAGCTGCTCGCGCGGGTCCTGCGGGAAGGTGCGCCCACTCTTCGCCTCCACCACGGCCTTGAAGTCCTCGACCAGCTGACGAAGGTCGCTCGCGTCCAGCTCGAGGTCGCTCGTGACCCCCTTGGCCTCCTTCATCGCGTCGAGCACGTGAGCGAAGTCGTCGCCCTCCATGCCGAGGACCGTCTTGCCGAACATCTGGATCAACCGCCGATAGGAGTCCCAGACGAACCGCTCGTCCCCCGACGCCGCGATCAGACCCTTGACCGAGAAGTCGTTGAGACCGACGTTGAGCACCGTCTCCATCATCCCGGGCATCGAGTACTTCGCTCCGGACCGCACACTCACCAGGAGCGGATCGACCGAGTCGCCCAGTCGGCGCCCGACCTCGTCCTCGAGTCGACGCAGGGCCATGGTGACCTGCACCCTCAGGTCGTCCGGCAGACGATCGTGCTTCAGGTAGTGCCGACATGCCTCCGTCGTGACGGTGAAGCCCGGAGGCACCGGCAAGCCCAGCCGAGTCATCTCGGCGAGGTTGGCGCCCTTGCCCCCCAGCAGATCCTTCTGGTCCTTGTTGCCCTCGCTGAAGTGGTAGACGAGCTTGTCCATCAGTAGATCACTGCCTTTCGGTTCACCGCGTGCAGGCACTGGCGCGAAGGACCCTCGCAAGGTTCGAGCATCACGGGCGCGCCCCGGCATGTCGGAGCATCTTGTCGAGCGCGTGATCGCTGCTGACCTCACGCACGGTGCCACTTTGCGAGCGCATCACGAGTGACCGGGTACGGGCGCCGCCACCGGAGTAGCGCACCCCCGGGAGGAGGTCGCCGTCGGTGATGCCGGTCGCCACGAAGAAGGTGTTGTCGCACGTGACGAGATCGTTGAGCCCCAGCACCCGGTCGAGGTCGTGACCCGCAGCGAGAGCGCGGCGTCGCTGCTCGTCGTCGGCGACGTACAGACGCGCCTGGATCTCACCGCCCATCGCCTTCATGGCACAGGCCGTGATGACGCCCTCCGGGGTGCCACCGACGCCCATGAGCACGTCGATCCCCGACTCGGGCCGGGCCACCGCGATCGCGACCGCTACATCACCGTCGGGGAAGAGCTTGATCCGAGCGCCTGCCGCACGCAGACGAGCGATGAGGTCGGCGTGCCGGGGCCGGTCCAGCACGGCGACAGTCACGTCGGAGACTGCACCACCTTTGGCGTCGGCCACCACCCGCAGGGTCTCCTCCGCTGGGGCGGTCACGTCCACCTTGCCGGCTGCTTCAGGGCCGACGACGAGCTTCTCCATGTAGTAGACGTCCCTCGGGTCGAACATGCCGCCGCGATCGGCTGCCGCAATCACCGCGATCGCGTTCGGCATGCCGTTCGCCAGCAGGGTCGTGCCATCCACCGGATCGACGGCGATGTCCATCTCGGGACCCGTGCCGTCACCGAGCTGCTCACCGTTGTGCAGCATCGGCGCCTCGTCCTTCTCCCCTTCGCCGATGACGACGACCCCGCGCATCTGCACGCCGGCGAGAACCTGACGCATGGCATCGACTGCGGCACCGTCGCCACCCTCCTTGTCACCGAGTCCAGCCCATCTTCCGGCTGCCATCGCGGCTGCCTCCGTGGCTCGCATCAAGTCGAGTCCGAGGTTGCGGTCGGGCAGCTGGTAGGGCCCCGCGTGTGCAGCGGCTGGTGACCCGCTCGGGCGTTGCATGCTCTGTGCGCTCATGACGTGCCTTCCCTGACGGCCTGTGATCCACGTCTCAAACCTTTGAATGTCTTTATACACCTTCGTTTCTTTGGCATCAAGACCCCCAAACGGCGAAAGCGGGCAGATATCAACGTTCTACGGTCAGTCACACCGGGTCCGCGAGGGGATTCTCTATCGAGCCGGACTCGAGAGCGGTCGCACCGTCAGCAGGCTGTCGCCATGCTCGGCGTCGGCATCGACGTGGCCAGTCTCGCGGAATCCAAGCTTGTGCAGAACACGGCGAGAGGCGACATTCCAAGCGCGGACAGTTGCCCACAACCGCTCGTAGCCCGCTTCGGTTGCCCACGTGACCACGGCTCCGCCCGCCTCGGTCGCATAGCCGAACCCGTGAGCCTCACGCAGCAGCTCGTAGGCCAGCTCGGGCTCGTCCGGCGCGCCGTTCCCGTGGAAGACCAGCCCGCAGTAGCCGATGACATCCCCCGCGCTCTTCCGTTCCACCGCGAGGAGACCGGGCCTCGACTCCTCAGGCTCCCTGCCGATCTCAGAGGCGATGTCCTCCACCGTCGGCCGTCCCTCGGCGTCTATCCGCCGGTGTGCCGGCACCCTGGCATCCCGCTCCGTCCACAGCCGCCGATAGACGCCGGCCTCGTCCGCGCTCCGACATCGAAGGATCAGACGATCGGTCTCCAGAGCTCGCAGGACGGGCCGCGCGGACATGTCGAAATCCTGTCATCTCGGCGACAGTTCTGCCCGACGCGGGCGCATCGACGTGCGCGACAATGGGCTGATGAGTGACGCGCCGTCCGGACTGGCGACGCGGCCACCCCGAGTGGCCGTGCTCGCGGGCGCTGTCGCCGCGCTGATCGCGATCGTCATCGGTGCTGCGTTCATCCGGGTCAGCGCCGACTGGCCGCACATCCTCCTCGGCACCGTCCCTGAGGATGACTACGCGGAGCGGTACGTCGCGCATCCCTGGCTCGCCTACCTGCACATCGCACCCGGCGTCGTCTATCTCCTCGGCGCTCCGCTGCAGCTCACGCGCCGCTTCCGCACGAGGCACTACACGGTCCACCGGCGGCTCGGCCGGGTGCTCCTGTCGTGCGCGATGGTGACCGGCCTCCTCGCGATGGTCTTCGGGCTCTTCTTCTCGTGGGGTGGCTTGCTCGAGGCGAGCGCCTCCCTGATCTTCGGCGCCTGGTTCGTGACCTGTCTGGTGCTCGCATTCCGGGCGATCCGTCTCGGGGACGTGGCTCAGCACAGGCGCTGGATGATCCGCGCGTTCGCCGTCGGCATCGGCGTCGGCACCATCCGGCTCTGGATCGGGGTGTTCACCGCCATCACGATCGGCCGCAACGGCGGTCCCGAGGGCCTGACCCTGCCGGATCAATTCACCTTCGGGTTGGCGTTCTGGTTGGCGCTGGCCATGCACGTCGCCATCGGCGAGTGGTGGCTGCGGCGGACGCCGAACCTCCGCGGATGAGGTCGATGACCGTCACCAGCCCCGTCCCACCGGACCCCAGGTCGACGTTCTCCTCAGGGCTTTGTCGAAGACGTGTCCGGAGCACCGGGTCACGATCCGACGCACACCCACATCGCGACAGTTGGTCGGCTACGCGAGACCGGCGACCAACTCGTCGGCGGACGTGAACCGACCGTAGCCCGGCAGAGCCCGACCCCGGGCCCGGAGACGCGCGCGACCGAGGACGCCCGGACCCCTGCTCAAGGTCCGCGAATCACTGCAATCTGCACCTTGTGACGGTACTCACTACGCCAGCGTTGCCACGGTCAGGCTGTCCGACTCCTCGGCACGGTGGCAGGCGACCTCGCGTCCCTGCAGTGGGCGCAGTTCCGGTTTCTCGGCTCGGCATCGCTCGACCACCAGGGGGCAGCGGCTCGCATACACACAGCCGACGGTCGACGCCTCGTCGGAGACACCGGCACTGATCCTCGTGAGCGCGGGCCGCTGCACCCCGATCTCGGGCACGGCGGCTCGTAGGGCACGTGTGTACGGGTGCAGGGGCCGGCTGAGCAGCGTGGTTGTGGTCCCACGCTCCATCACCTCGCCCTGGTAGAGGACGACGCTGGACTCACAGAGGCGATCGACGACGGCCAGGTTGTGTGAGATGAGCAGGTAGGCCAGGCCACGCTCGGTGCGGAGCCGCTCGACGAGTTGGAGAACCCGCTCCTGGACGGTGACGTCGAGGGCGCTGGTGGGCTCGTCGAGGACCAGCAGCCGCGGGTCCAGCGAGAGCGCCCGAGCGATCACCACCCGTTGGCGTTGTCCACCCGAGAGCTGGTGGGGGTAGCGCGACATCAGGGCGGTGGGCAGCCCGACCTCCTCCAGCAACCCGGCGACGCTGTCGCGGCGCCCGGCGCGCGGGACGCTGCGGTGCACCGCCATCGGCTCGGAGACGTTGGAGAAGATCGACATCCGGGGATCCAGCGACCCGTCACCATCCTGGAATACCAGCTGGACCTCGCGCCGGTACCGGTGCAGGTCGGCACCGCTCAGGTCGGCGACCTCGCTACCGTCGTAGGTGACCGATCCGGAGGTGATCGGATGCAGCCTGAGCAGCGCCCGGGCGATCGTGGTCTTGCCGGACCCGGACTCACCGATCAGGCCGACGCCGAAGGGGCCTTCGGGAACCTCGACATCGAAGCCGTGCACGACCTCGTTGCCGGCGTACCCGACGCGGAGTCCCCGCACGCTCATCAGGGCATTCATGCCGAGGTCCTTCGGCCGATGACGGGCACGGCGGCGAGCAGTGCCCGGGTGTAGTCCTCGCGGGGCGCCGAGAGCACCTGTGCGGTGGGCCCGCTCTCGACGACCTGGCCCTGGTTCATCACCGTGAGCGAGTCCGCGAGCTCACCGATCACGGCGAGGTCGTGGGAGATGAACAGCAGGGCGGTGCCGTGCCGGTCGCGGAGCCCGCGCAGGACCTCGATCACTTCGGCCTGCACCGTCACGTCCAGGGCACTGGTCGGTTCGTCGGCGATCACCACCTCGGCTCGCAGTGCGGCGACGAGCGCGATGGCGTACCGCTGCGCCTGCCCTCCCGAGACCTGGTGTGGATAACGGTCGAGTACCTCGGGGCTAAGCACGACCTCGTCGAGCGCTCCGGCCATCCTGGCCCGGACGTCCGAGCGGGGTACCCCGTGCAGGTTGAGGGTGCGCGCGAAGAGAGTCCCCAGCTTGAGGGTGGGGTTCAGCGCTGCCCGCGGGCTCTGCATGATCATCGCGATCCGACGACCGCGCACCTGGCGCCACTGTCGCTGGGTCATCGAGGTGAGCTCGACGTCGTCCAGCCTGATGCTGCCGGTGACCCGGGCACCGGCGGTGCCACTCAGTCCCATCAGGGCCAATGCCGTCTGCGACTTGCCGGAGCCGCTCTCCCCCGCGATGCCGGTGATGGAGGCCGGAGCCAGGTCGAGCTCGGGGACGTGGGCCACGACCTGGTCTCCGTACGCCACGCGCAGGTCTCGCACCTTGATCATCGTTTGCCTCGCTTGGGGTCGAAGGCGGTCTGCAGTCCGTCGCCGATGAAGTTGAAGGCGACGGCAGCCAGAAGGATGGCGAGGCCGGGGAACGTCACGACCCACCAGGCGGTGGTCGCCAAGGACTGTCCCTGGCTGACCATCAGGCCCCATTCGGGCGTCGGGTCCTGGGCGCCGAGGCCGAGGTAGGACAAGGTCGCCGCGGTCAGGATGATGCCCGCCGCGTCGAGCGACATCTGGACGAAAACCGGGGTGGCCGCGTTCGGCAGCACGTGGCGGACCACCTGCCGGGTGCGACTGGCACCGATGACCCGGGCCGCGTCCGAGTAGCCCTGCCGTCGGATCGTCGCGGCCTGGGCGCGAGCCAGCCGGGCGTACCAGGGCCACCAGGTCACGGCGATCGCTATCGCGGCGTTCAACGCGCTCGGGGTGAGGACGGAGGCGAGGGCGACCGACAGCAGCAGTGCGGGGAACGCGAGGAACACGTCGGTGATCCGCATCAGGACGGTGTCGACGAGTCCCCCGAAGAACCCGGCGGTCAGGCCGACCGCCAGGCCGACGACCGCAGCGGTCACCAGGACGAAGGCGGTGATGCCGAGCGAGGTTCGCGCCGCAAAGATCACCCGGGTGAACACGTCACGCCCGACGAGGTCGGTGCCGAACCAGTGGGTCGAGCTCGGCGAGAGCAGGGTCGCAGCCGGATCGGTGGCGTTGGCGGCGTCCTCGGGGAACGGCGTGATCCAGCTCGCGGTGACCGCGGCCAGCACGAGGAGGACCACCACCCCGACACCGAAGGCCAGCAGGGGGTTGCGCCGGACCACCTGAGCCAGCCGCCGCCAATGAGAGCGGGGCAGGACCGCGCCGCTCCAGCCACTCATGAGCGCACCCGCGGGTCGATCAGTGCCTGGACGACGTCGACCGCGAGGTTGAGGAAGACGTAGAGGACGGCGACGAAGAGGGTGACACCGAGGATGGCGGGGATGTCCAGCGACTGGATCGACTTGATCGTGTAGCTGCCCAGGCCCGGCCAGTTGAAGACCGACTCGACGATGAACGCGTTGGTCAGCGAATAGGCGAACACCAGGGCGATGAGGGCGAGGACGGGGTTGAGCGAGGGTCTCAGGGCAAATCGGCCCAGGACGGATCGTTCGGAGAACCCGAGCGCCCGCACCATCCGCACGTGGTCCTCCGACAGGTTCTCGATCATCGCCGCCCGGGTCGCCATGGCGATGGCCCCGGCCGGGAAGGCGAAGACCGCCACCACGGGCAGCACCATGTGCTTGAGGGCACTCACGAAGACCGCACCGTTCCCGGTGAGCAGGGCATCGATGACGGGTACGTCGGTGACGGTGGAGAGCGGGCTGGTGACGTCGAGCGAAGGGTCGTACTGACCCGCGACGGGCAGCCAGCCGAGCCGCGAGAAGAACACGACCTGCAGCAGGATCGCCAGCCAGAAGACCGGCATGCTCACCGAGACGATCGCGATGACCTTCGAGACCAGGTCACCGAGCCGGCCCTGGGACCGGGCCGCGAAGATACCCAACGGGAGTCCGAGCGCGATCGCCACCAGCAGCGCCGCGACCACCAGCACGAGCGTTGCCGGGATCACCCGCAGCAGGTCGTCGAGGACCGGTTGCTTCGTGTGCAGGGAGATCCCCCAGTCGCCCTGCAGCACACCGCTGACGTAGCTGAAGAACTGCTGCAACGGCGGCTCGTCGAGGCCGAACTGCTGGCGCACGGCCTCGATCTCCTCCGGCGTCGCCTTCGGCCCGGCGTAGGCGATGGCCGGGTCACCGGGCACCAGACGGGCAATCACGAAGGTCAGGACGACGACACCGGCGACCACTGCTCCTGCCTGCAGCACGCGGGAGATCAGGTAGCGCAGCATCGTCGTCCCTTTCCTTCTACGTCGTCCTCAGGAGACCGGTGCGACGTCGTGGAAGAAGACCACGTTGCTGTACGACGGGTTGTCGACGTAGCCGCTGACGGTGGAGAGCAGTGCTCTCTGGTAGTTCTGCACTCCGAGCACCGGCGAGACGGCCTCCTGCATCAAGGTCTTCTGCAGGTCCACGTACTCCTGCTCGGCGACGGTCCGATCGGTGGCCGTGGCCACCTGGAGCCCGTCGATGGCCGAGTCGACCTTCGCGTCGTCGAGGTAGGAGAGGTTGAAGAACGGCGGCTTGGTCGAGCGGTACAGGTTGATGAACCAGGAGAACGGGTCGGCGTAGTCGGGGAACCAGTAGAAGACGAAGATGTCCTGCCGCTTCGACTGGTCGGCCGCCTTGCCGAGTGCCCACTGGGTCTCCCAGGACAGCGACTTCACCTTGAGGTCCACGCCCACGTTGGCGAGGTTGGACTTGACCAGCGAGACAATGGTGTCCAGCTCGGGGGTCCCGGAGGCGTAGGTGAGGGTCAGCGACAGCTTCTTGCCTCCCGGGCCGTAGCCCGCGGCGGCCAGCAGGTCCTCGGCAGCGGCCTTGTCGGTGGTCTGCTGCACGTCGGTGGTGTAGCCCAGCAGGCCTTCGGGGACGACCCCGCTTGCCTTGACGACCGAGCCCTTCATGGCGGTCACGATGCCGTCGTAGTCGATGGCCTGGGAGACGGCCTGGCGCAGCCGGACGTCGGCCAGCGGACCGGAGGCGGTGTTGAGCATGGCCAGGATGTTCTGGAAGGAGCCGGTCTCGGTCGTCTCCACGCCGTCCGTTGAGGCCATGGCCGCCTGCAGGCTCGGCGCGAGGCGGGGCACGAAGGTGACCTCGCCGCTCTGCAGCATCTGGGTCGCCGTGGTCTCCTGCGGCACGACCCGGAAGACGGCCTGGTCGTAGCGCGCATCGTCCCAGCCGCCCCAGTAGTCCGCGTTGGCGTCCAGGGTCAGCTCCTTCTCGGAGCCCTTGTTCCAGGCGCCGACGACGTACGGGCCGGTCCCGGCGGCGTTGCCCTTCTCGAACCACTTCGCCAGGTCACCGTCGGCGGCGGTCGTGTCGTAGATGTAGGCGGCGTAGGCCGAAGATGCGATCAGGTCGAGCGGCACGGCGTAGGAGAGCTTGAACACCAACGTCTCGGCGTCAGGCGCCTGGATCGACTTGACCGCGTCCCACTCGTAGGCGGCTCCCCCGCCCAGCTCGATCGTCCGGTCGAGGGCTGCCTTGGCGGCGTCCGCGTCCATCGGGTTGCCGGTGCTGAACGAGACATCGGGGTGGAGCTTGAACGTCCAGGTCAGACCGTCTTCCGAGGTCGTCCACGAGTCGGCGAGCAGAGGCTCGACCGTGCCGGTGGCACTGTCGTAACGGGTGAGCTGCTCATAGACGTTGCTGAGCGCGATCACCTCGTTCGAGTAGGACGTCGCCGGGTCCCAGCTCGTCATCACCTCGAGGTTGTTGGCGTAGGTGAACGTCGAGTTCACCGGGGCCGCCTCCTTCGGCGGGGTGCCGGAGCACGCCGCCAGTACCGAGGCCACGGCCAGGGCCACGCCTGCTCTTGCCAGACTTGATCGCATTGCTGTTGCTCCCTTGGTGGGGTCGCCGAGTCGAGAACTGATTGGCTTCACAACCGACCCAACGGGCCGACTGCCTTGACGGTGATCCGAGCCACTGGCTCGGTGAGGTAGGCGAGGGGGACCTCGTCGATGTCGACGATCTCGACCTTGTCGGGGTCGGCGCCCGCCTGGATCGCGCGGGTCGTGGCCTGGGCACAGGCCGAGGCGATGGCCTCCTCGCGGCCCGGCGCAAGGGATACCACTTCGTCCCAACGGCCACTCACCCTTGCGATGGCGGCGCCAATCGCGTTCGCGACGTCATAGTGCTCGGGTCGCAGGATCTTCGACACCCCCGGGACCTGGTCCGGCAGCAGTACCGAGCCGCCACCGACGACGATCAGAGGAACGTCGTCGCGACCGAGCTTCATCCGGTCGACCGCGTCGGCCAGCATCTCGTCCGCGGCTGCGATGGCCCGACCGAGCAGGTCTGCATGGTCATCCGAGATCGGGGTGGATCCGATCTGGGCCCGACCTGTGCATACCGCTGCGTCGGTGACCGTCGGCGTACTGCCCCCGAACGCCAGCGCCTCGTCCGGCAGGCGGTAACCGACGCTGTCCGGGCCGAGAGTCAGGCCAGTGGCCCCTTCGCGCACGACCGTGCCTCCACCGAGCGCGATGGCCAGCACGTCAGGCATCCGAAAGTTGGTCGCGACGCCACCGATGTCGACGTTGGCCGCCGACTCCCGGGGGAAGCCATTGACCAGCACCCCGAAGTCGGTCGACGTGCCGCCGACATCCGCGACCAGCGCATCGCTCAGGCCGGTCAGGTATGCGGCTCCGCGGATGGAGTTGGCCGGCCCCGAACCGATGGTCAGGATCGGGAAGCGCACGGCGTAGTCGAGGGCCATGAGGGTGCCGTCGTTCTGCGCGAACAGCACCACCGCGTCGATGTCGTGCTCACTGAGCGCCGCCGTCAACGCCTGGGCCACCTCGGCCGCGACCCCACCCAGGGCCGCGTTGAGCACGGTGGCGTTCTCCCGCGGCAGCAGACCCAGGGTCCCGATCTCGTGGCTCAGGGAGATGCTGATCTCGGCGCCCAGCACGTCGCGGGCGATGTCGGCCGCAGCCAGCTCGTGCGCTCCCGACATGGGCGAGAACACCGCCGAGATCGCCACCGCCTCGACCTTGCCGCTCACCGAGCCGAAGAAGGCACGGGTCGCGTCGGCGTCGAAGGGGACGATCTCGCGACCGTCGTACTCGAATCCGCCACGCACGACCGTGGCCAGGCCACCGACGGCCGAGACGAGATCCTCGGGCCAGCCGAAGAGCGGCCGCACGGCCAGGGAGGACGGCGCACCGACGCGCAGGACCGCGACCTCGCGTAGCCGACGGCGCTCAAGCACCGCGTTGGTCGCGTG
>CAWIAY010000003.1:0-386248 GCA_963834315.1 uncultured Actinomycetota bacterium
GTCAAGGCGGCGGGTGTGATCCACCCGGGCCAGGGTCGGGCTGATGTAGGACATCGGTAGATCTCTTTCTTCGAGTTCGTGCTGGTGACTGATGGGCGGTCTTGCTGTACTCGATGCTGCTCGATGCTGCTGGTGTCGTGCTGGTGTCGTGCTGGGAGCTGACTGGTGGGTGCTGCCCGGTCCACTGGGACCTCAGGCGGCCACCTCACTCTTGCGGGGCCGGCCGCGGGGCCGCTTGCGCGGGATGACCACACCCTGCGCGAACAGCTCGCCGCCCCAGACACCCCACGGCTCGCGGCGCTCGAGGGCCCCGGTCAGGCACTCGGTCCGCAGCGGGCAGTCCAGGCACATCGCCTTGGCCAGCTCCACGTCCTGGGGAGTCTCGGCGAAGAACAGCTCCGGGTCCTCCCTGCGGCACGGCAGCTGCCCCTCGTCGACCTCGTTCACGGTGAACGGGTCGAGGACGCTGATACTCATCTCTTCACCTCCTGGTGAGTTGTTGTCTTCGTCGCCCTGGTCGGGCTGGGGAAACAAGAAGGCCGCGGATCCCGGGTTTCGGGTTCCGCGGCCTGGAGGCTGCCGATGCAGAGAGGTTTCATCTCTGATTCGGTGGACTCCAGGCGGAGGTACCCGGGAAGGCTCCGGTGACGACGGCATCGCCGAGGGTGCGGTAACCGCACACAGCGGTGCCCTGCACGCGCAGGTCGCCCGCGTCGACGGCCGGAAGGGACACCACACCCGTGGTCAGCGAGAGGGCGTGCACGGACGCGACGCGCTCACGGGAGATCATGGGCATGGCGAAGCCAGCCGTCGGGCTGACCGTCATGGTGTTGGTGTCGAACATTCGGTGCACCTCCTTCGAAGTTCCTTGGGCGCGGGCCTTGGCAGGGCCTGGATGCGCAGCGGTGTCGTGCGAGTGGATAGAAGGTACCGCTGCAGGTATGTAAGCGGCAAACTATTTTCTGGGTATTTCCGCAAGTGTTTTGCCCCGCATCAATACCTGGCCCGTTCGGGCCCCCCGACGCCCCCGCTCAGCCAGGTTCGGCGGCCACGAGAGCCAGTACGTCGTCGCCGTACTTGGTCATCTTGCCCGCGCCGATGCCGCTGATCCGCAGCAACGCAGGGGCATCGACCGGCTTGATCTCGGCGATCGCCTGCAGGGTCGCGTCGGTGAAGACGACGTACGCCGGCACGTGCTCCTCGCCGGCGCGTTCGGTCCGCCAGGCCCGGAGGCGCTCGTAGAGCTCCTCGTCGTAGCTGGTCGGGCAGTCCTCGCAGCGACCCACCTTGCGCTCCCGGGCGCTGCCGAGCGGTTTGCCGCAGGTGCGGCACTGCGCGACGCTCTTGCGCTTGCGGCTGCCCTTCTCGGCTGCGGCGGCTGCGGCAGCGACCTCGCCGGCGACCCGGGGGCTCAGGGCGGCCAGGAACCGCGACGGCTTGCGGCTCGAACGGGAGCCGGGGTTGCGCGCGAGCGCCCAGGAGATCGCCAGCCGCCTGCGCGCCCGGGTCATCCCGACGTAGAGGAGCCGGCGTTCCTCCTCGACCTCGGCGGGCCCCTCGGCGTAGATGATCGGCATCGTCCCCTCGTGCATCCCGGCCAGGAACACCGCGTCCCACTCGAGACCCTTGGCGGTGTGCAGCGTGGCGAGCGTGACGCCCTCCGCGACCGGCGCGTGCTGCTCCTGGGCGCGGCGCTCGAGCTCGGCGACGAAGTCGCTCAGCGTGGCCGGACCCGTGGGCAGGTCGGTGCCCGCGAAGTCGGCTGCCTGGGAGACGATGGCCTGCAGGGACTCCCAGCGGTCGCGCACGTTGCCCCGTCCGGCAGGAGCCTCGGGGGCCCAGCCCATGCCGGCCAGGACGCCGCGCACGTCGTCGACCAGGTCCGCGCCGACGCCGCCCTCGCCACGCGCGTTGCCGCGCAAGAGGGTCACCGCCTGCTTGACCTCGGCACGGTCGAAGAAGCGGGCGGCACCGCGGATGACGTAGGGGATGCGGCGAGCGGCCAGTGCCTCCTCGAAGGCTTCCGACTGGGCGTTGATCCGGAAGAGGACGGCGATCTCACGCAGCCCGAACCCCTCCTCGCGCAACGCCAGGATGTCCGCGGCGACCTGCTCGGCCTCGGCCACCTCGTCGCTGTGCCCGCGGAAGGTGACCTCGGGTCCGCCCTCGCGCTGTGCCCGCAGCTGGACCCCGGCGCTGGCGCCGCCGGCCAGCAGCTGGTTGGCACTGGCCACGATCTGCGGCGTCGAGCGGTAGTTGCGGACCAGCTCGATCGAGGTCGTGCCGGGGTGGGTGCGTGGGAAGTCGGTGAGATAGGTGGCGTTGGCCCCGGCGAAGGAGTAGATCGTCTGGGCGGGATCACCGACCACACAGATGTCGTCGCGGCCGCCGAGCCACAGGTCGAGCAGCGCCGACTGGATCGGGCTGACGTCCTGATACTCGTCGACCACGAACCACTTGTACTGCCGGCGTACCTCGGCGGCCACCCGCTCGTCCTCTGCGAGCAGGGCGGCAGCACACAGGAGCACGTCCTCCATGTCCATCCGACCCTGCTCGCGCTTGACGTCCTCGTAGGTCGCGAACACCCGGGCCACGGCCTCCGGCTGCTGGTTGGTCACCGAACGGCCGCGGGAGGCGGCGACACGGACGTAGTCGTCGGGACGCACGTTGGAGACCTTCGACCACTCGATCTCGCTGGCCAGGTCGCGCAGCGTGGCCTGGTCGGTCTCGACCCGGTTGCGGCGCGCAGCGTTGCCGACGAGGCCGAGCTTGGACTCGGTCAGGCTCGGCAGCTCGCCGCCGTAGACCCGCGGCCAGAAGTAGCGGGCCTGCCGCAGCGCCGCGGAGTGGAAGGTGCGGGCCTGCACGCCGCCGGCTCCGAGCGCGCGCAGCCGGCCCCGCATCTCACCGGCCGCCCGCGTGGTGAACGTGACCGCCAGCACCTCGGTCGGGTTGTAGACACCGCAGGCCACCCCGTAGCCGATCCGGTGGGTGACCGCGCGGGTCTTGCCGGTGCCCGCGCCGGCCAGGACCCGCACGGGGCCGTGCAGTGCGACCGCGACCTCTCGCTGCTCGGGGTCGAGGGCCTCGAGCAGCTCGTCGGCATGAGAGGGCCCGCCGGTGGGCAAGTGGGACATGAAGGAACAAACTCCTCGGGCGTTGACGTTCAGGCCTAGACACTAGTTGCGAGAAGGGACATCAATGACGGCGCTGACCATGTACTCCACCCAGTGGTGCGGCTACTGCCACCGGCTCAGGAGCCAGCTCGACCGCGAGGGGATCACCTACGAGGTCATCGACATCGAGCGTGCCCCGGACGCCGCGGAGATCGTCGAGCGGGTCAACGGCGGCAACCAGACCGTGCCGACGCTGGTGTACGCCGACGGCTCCGCCCAGACCAACCCGTCTGTCGCGCAGGTCAAGGCCAAGCTCGCCGCCCTGAACTGACCGCTCGGGTGGTCGGGCGCGCCGAGACCCCTCGCCTCACCACTGGCCGGGCAGCGGACCGCCGTACCAGGTCTCCACGAGACTGCGCGAGATCGAGATGCCCGAAGGCAGCAACAACGTGCCCGCCTCGGCCTCGTCGCGCACCTGCTCACGGGTGAACCACCGTGCGTCGCTGATCTCGGCGCCGTCGACCTGGATCTCGGTGGTCCGTGCCCTGGCCACGAAGCCCACCATCAGGCTGGCCGGGAACGGCCACGGCTGGTTGCCGAAGTACGTCGCCCCGGAGACCTCGACGCCGACCTCCTCGAGCACCTCGCGTGCCACAGCCTGCTCGAAGGACTCTCCTGGCTCGACGAAGCCCGCCAGCGTCGAGTAGCGACCCTCGGGCCACCGCGCCTGCCGCCCGAGCAGGCACCGGTCCTCGTCGTCGGTCACGATCATGATGACCGCCGGGTCCGTGCGCGGGAACTGCTGGCGCCCGCAGCCCGGGCACACCAGCAGGTGTCCGGCCTGGGAGACCTCCAGGCCCGCGCCGCAACGGGGGCAGTGCTTGTGGGCACGGTGCCACTCGCCCAGCGCGACGGCGTGCAGCACCGGCGCCGCCTCGTCCTCGGACAGCGTCTGCACGAACCCCCGCAGGTGCTCACCGCGCATGCCCTCGGGCACCGACTCGACCTGCACCGCGAAGTGCACGACTCCGTCACGCTCGCCGAGCAGGATCCGCTGGCCGGGCACCGCGTCGGCGGGCGTCAGCCAGCTGATCCGCGGCGACGACTCGTCCTCGGGCACGAGCACCTGGCCGCCGTCGATCAGCAGCACCCGGGTGCCCGGGTCGGCCCAGACCTCCTCGAGCCAGGCGTCGTCCGTGCGATGGAGGGCGATCCGGTTGTGGGCGTGCATCGAGAGGGCGACCGGGGCGAGATGCGGGTATCTGCCGAGCAGGTCCTGGTGCGGCGAGGCAGTCACGCAAACGACCCTAGGCGGTCCATCAAGCGGTGCCGGCGGCGGCTACGGTGACGGTCGTGAGCACCCACATCGGCGCCGAGGCCGGCCAGATCGCACCCCACGTCCTGATGCCCGGTGACCCGTTGCGGGCCAAGTGGATCGCCGAGACCTTCCTCGACGACGCCGCCTGCTACTCCCGGGTGCGCGGCATGCTCGGCTTCACCGGCACCTGGCACGGTGAGCGGGTCTCCGTGCAGGGCTCCGGCATGGGGCTGCCCTCGATGTCGATCTACGCCAACGAGCTCCTCCGGGAGTACGACGTCAGCACCATCGTCCGGGTGGGGTCGTGCGGCGCCCTCACCGAGCGGGTCAAGGTGCGCGACCTGGTGATCGCCTCGGGTGCCTGCACCGACTCCTCGATGAACCGGGTCCGCTTCGAGGGGCTCGACTACGCGCCCGTGGCCGACTTCGGCCTGCTGCGGCGCGCTCACGACGCTGCGCTGGGCCGTGAGCTCGACGTCGACACCCATGTCGGGTTGATCTTCTCCAGCGACTCCTTCTACAGCCCGCGTCCCGAGCTGACGTCGCGGATGGTCGACTACGGCGTGCTGGCCGTCGAGATGGAGGCCAGCGCGCTCTACACGCTCGCGGCCCAGCACCAGGCCCGGGCGCTCGCGATCTGCACCGTGTCGGACCACATCGTGACCGGCGAGGAGACGTCGTCGCAGGAGCGTGAGCAGACCTTCGGCGACATGGTCGAGATCGCCCTCGAGGCGATGCTGGGCAGTCCCGCTGGTTGAGGAGCCGAGCCATTCCGGTGGTTGAGGAGCCGAGCCATTCCGGTGGTTGAGGAGCCGAGCCAGCCCGGTGGTTGAGGAGCCGAGCCATTCCGGTGGTTGAGGAGCCGAGCCGCTAGGCGAGGCGTCTCGAAACCACCGCACCTAGGCGCTCGGGTGGGCGTGGTTTCGAGACGGGCTCCGCTAGCGCTCCGCCCTCCTCAACCACCTTGGGGAGCCGGTGGTTGAGGAGCCGAGCCGCTAGGCGAGGCGTCTCGAAACCACCGCACGTAGGCCGCTCGGGTGGGGTGGTTTCGAGACGGGCTCCGCTAGCGCTCCGCCCTCCTCAACCACCTTGGGGAGCCGGTGGTTGAGGAGCCGAGCCGCTAGGCGAGGCGTCTCGAAACCACCGCACGCAGGCGCGCTCGGGTGGGGGTGGTTTCGAGACGGGCTCCGCTAGCGCTCCGCCCTCCTCAACCACCGGATGAAGCCGCTAGGCGAGGCGTCTCGAAACCACCGGACCACCGCGCCCAGGTGAGGGTGGTTTCGAGACGGGCTCCGCTAGCGCTCCGCCCTTCTTGACCACGGGGCCTCAACCGTCGTGGCCGAGGATCGCCTCGAGCTCGTGGCGCCCCGGCAGCGTCGTCGGCTCGACCAGGCGCCCGGTGCGCACGTAGTAGAACGCCGCCCGCACCTGGTCGGGGTCGACGCCCTTGAGCTCGGCCCAGGCAAGCCGGTAGATCGCGAGCTGCAGCGGGTCGGCGGTCTCCTGCCGGTTGGTCTTCCAGTCCACGAGGAGATAGCTGGCCCGCCCCTCGACCGGCTCCTCGGTGTAGACCGCGTCGATCCGGCCACGCACCACCTGGCCGCCGAGCACGAGCGCGAAGGGCGGCTCGATGTCGTCGGGGACGCGGTCGGCGAACGGCCCGGACTCGAACCGCTCGATCAGCTCCTGCAGCTCGGCGTCGTCCTCGATCTCGGCGTCACCGCGGTCGGTCAGCTGGTCGGGATCGATGATCTGCTGCTGACCGAAGCGTGCCTCGACCCAGGCGTGGAAGCGGGTCCCGAAGCGGGCGGCCGGGGACGGCTGCCGCGGCATCGGCCGCGCCAGGTCGCGCGCGAAGCTCTCGGGGTCCTCGCGCAGCCTGGCCAGCGCAGTGGCGGACAGGCTCGAGGGCAACGGCACACTGACCGCCGTCGCGCGCTGGCGCTCGGCCTCGGCGAGCAGCCGGGTCAGCTCCTCGTCCCACTCCTGCACCCGCTGCAGCTCCAGCATGTCGAGGTCCTCGTCCTGCGGCTCGGCGCCGGCCCGGCGGGCCTCGAGGGCGGCACGCACGAGACGGGCGGCATCGTGTCGCCGTTCGGCCTCAGCGGTGTGGTGCGCGATCGGCCACGGGAGGTCGACGGTGCGCGCCGCATAGGGGCTGGTCGTCCCCTTGGTCGGCTTGTCGACCCACCGGTCGGCCTTGCCACCCCACGCCTCGAGGGCGTCGCGGGTGCGGACCTGATAGTCCGAGGGGCCGGCGGGCGTCTTGTTGGTGGGCGTCCAGCAGTACGACGACACCGCCAGCTCGTGCCGGGCACGGGTCCATGCGACGTAGCCCAGGCGGCGCTCCTCGACGGCTTCGTAGGCCTTGGCGTCGGCGGCGAGACGGGTGAGGTCCTCCGGGGTGTGCCCGGCCAGCTGCGGCAGGTCGTCACGGTCCCCGCGCAGCTCCGTCGGGAGCACCGCGGGGCTCGTCACCCACTTGGTGCGCGACTGCTGCGAGGGGAACTTGCGTTCGGAGACGCCCACGAGGAACACCGCGTCCCACTCCAGGCCCTTGGCCCTGTGGACGGTGAGCAGCTTGACCGAGTCGGCCTCCGTGGGGGTCGCGACGTCGAGGCCGTTGCCGAACTCGTCCTCGGCCTCCAGCCACGCCAACAGCGCCGGCAGCGTGACCGCGCCGTCGACGGCCTGGAACTCGGCGACCGCCTTGACGAAGAGATCCAGGTTGTCGCGTCGCGCGGCTGCGGCGGGACTCACCGACGAGGCCAGCTCGACGTCGATGCCGGTGACGTCGATGATCCGTCTCACGAGCTCGAGCAGCGGCTCCCCTACCGCTCCTCGCAGCCGACGCAGCTCCTCGGCCAGCAGGGTGAAGCGCTCGCGCGCCTCCGGACTGTAGGCGAGGTCACCGGGGTCGTCCAGGGCGTCGCTGAGGGAGGCGACCTCGGTCGGGTCGGCGCCCTCGACGGCCGCCTCGAGCTCCTGGTCGAGCGAGAGGTCGTCCCGCGGCCCGGCGGCGAGGCCCGAGGCGATCTGCGACGCGCGGCGCCCGAGCAGCGCCAGGTCGCGCGGGCCCACGGCCCACCGCGGCCCGGTGAGCACGGTCAGCAGGGACGCGTTGGCGGTGACGTCTTGGAGGAGCGTCAGGGTCGCGACCACCTCGGCGACCTCGGGCAGCCGCAGCAGCCCCTTGAGGCCGACGATCTCGACCGGGATCTCCCGGCTGGTCAAGGCGTCGAACACGTCGGCGGCCTGCGCGTTGTCGCGTGTCAGCACGCCGATCTCCTTCCAGGCCGGCGTGCTCATCCGGCTGCGCGCGAGGATCACCTCGTCCGCGAGCCAGGTCAGCTCGTCGTCGTAGGTGTCGTGAACCACCACCCGGACGCTGCCCTCCTCGGCGTCCTCCTTGGCCTCGAGCGGCGCGAGCTCGCGATGGCCGTCGTAGAGCTCGACGCGCCAGCTCGTTGGCGACCTGGAGGATCCGTCGGTCCGAGCGCCGGTTGACCACGAGCGGGTAGGAGGCGGCGGCCCCCTGGGTGGTGGGGAACTCGGCGGCGAAGTTGAGGATGTTGGAGACCGAGGCGCCGCGCCAGCCGTAGATGGCCTGGTTGGGGTCACCGACGGCGGTGACGGGATGGCCGAGCCCGGTGGCTGCATCAGGGCCGGAGAACAGTCGACGCAGCATCAACGCCTGCGCCACCGAGGTGTCCTGGTATTCGTCGAGCAGGACGACCTTGTACTTCGCGCGCTCGGCCTCCCCCACCTCGGGGCAGTCGCGGGCGAGCCGGGCGGCCAGGGCGATCTGGTCGGCGAAGTCCATCAGACCGAGGTCGCTCTTGAGCGCTCGGTAGGCCTCGATCAGGTCGAGCAACTCGGCGCGGCGGTCGATCGCGCTGATCGCCTTCTCGTTGAGCTGGCGATAGGTCTTGCGATGCTCGGTGGCCATCCCCTCCTCGAACAGCGGCCGATGCCGGGCGTCGGCGGCACGCACCTCCGTCGGGGAGACGAGGTGCTCGGTCATCGCGGCGTCGAGGGCCAGCAGGTTCTTGATCGCTGTCTCGGGGTGGTCGGTCAGGTGTCGGATGGGTCGGGTGAAACGAGAGATCGCGCGAGCGGCGAGCTGGTAGCGCGAGGCGTCGGCGACCAGCCGGGTGTCCGGCTCGTGGCCGATGCGCAGGCCGTAGTCGGTCAGGAGGGAGGCGGCGTAGGAGTGGTACGTCGAGACCGTCGGCTCCTCGACCTCGCCCTCGTCGCCGGGCGGAGCGACCAGGCCGGCATCACGCAACGACTCGCGGATCCGGCGGGCGAGCTCGGCGGTGGCCTTGGTGGTGAAGGTGAGCCCGAGCACCTGGTCGGCACGCACCTGCCCGGTGGCGACGAGCCACACGACGCGCGCCGCCATCACGCTGGTCTTGCCGGACCCGGCTCCAGCGATCACCACCGCCGGCGCCAGGGGCGCGGTGATGGCGGCGAACTGGGGGCGGCTGAAGCTGAACGGGCTGCGCATCAGCTCGCGGAGCTGGTCGGGGGTGTCCAGGGGCAGCGATGTGAGGGTCACGAGAGCACCGTCCCGGAGGTCTTCGTCGGGCAGATCGCGTGGAACGAGCAGTGGTCGCAGTGCTTGCCGGCCCGGGCCACGAACTGCTCCGCGCGGACCGCTCCCGCTGCCTGCATCAGCTGCCGCTGGACCAAGGTGGTGCCGTCGTCCCCGGTCTCCTGGGGGGGCTGGCCCTGCACCTTGGGGAGCCCCTCGCCGAGCCGGAGCTGGACCAGCTCGGCGCCGCCGGAGCGCACCGGCGCCTCGACGAGGTCGCCGGCTGCGCCGTGCTCGATCGCGAGCTGGTAGAGGCCGAGCTGTGCGTGGTCGGCGACCTCGGCCTGGGTGGGGGGATACTTCCCCGTCTTGAGATCGACCACCACGACGCGGTCCTGCTCGTCGAGCTCGAGCCGGTCGGCATAGCCGTTGAGGCGGACCACCTGTCCGTCGGGCAGCGTCACCTCACACTCGAGGTGGGTCTCGGTGCCGATCGAGGTGCGGGCCCCCGGCCGGTTGTGCCAGGCGACGAAGCGGTCGAGGGCGGCCTGGACCTCGACGCGCTCCCGGCCCTGGGACCAGGGTGTCCGGAAGACCATCTGCCCCCACACCCGGTCGACGTAGGGCATCAGGTCCTCGGCGGAGTCGACCTCGCCCTTGGCGATCCGGTTGGCGATCGCGTGGACGACCGACCCGAAGCCCTGCTTGGCGGTGGAGAGCTCGGCACCACCGGCCTCGCGCTGCAGGAACCACCGTGCGGGGCAGGCCAGCAGCCCCTCGAGCGCGCTGGCCGACAGGCTGAGCGGCTGGTCGTCGGGCCGTACCGGGGTCTCCGCGCGACTCGGAGCGCGCAGCCCCCACCACGAGGCGGGGTCGGCCTGGGGCACACCCGCCTGGACCAACCGTGCCAGGCGCCGGGCGGCGGCCTCCCTCAGCGGTGCTGCCGCTGCGGGGTCGGCGACGGTGCGGCGCAGGTCGGCGACCAGTCCGGCGAGCGAGAGCGGCCGCGCCGGCCGCCCCTGGAGGGTGGTGATCGGCACCCCGAGCTCGTCGAGGAAGCGGGAGGGCTGGTCGCCGTCGTCCTCAGGGGACCGCACAGCCGTCACCAGCAGACGCTGCCGGGCACGCGTGCAGGCGACGTAGAAGAGTCGGCGCTCCTCGGCGAGCAGCGTCGCCGTGGTCAGCGCCGGCAGCAAGCCGTCGCGGGCGATCCGGTCGGCCTGGAGCAGGGAGCCGCGTCGGCGCAGGTCGGGCCAGCCACCCTCCTGCACCTGGGCCACCACCGTGAAGCGCCACTCGAGCCCCTTGGCGCGGTGCGCGGTCAGCAGACGTACGGCGTCGCCGCGGACGCCCTGGTCGGCCAGCGTGTCGGCCGGGATCTGCTGCGCCCGCAGCGTCGCCAGGAAGCTCTCGACGCTCGTGTGGCCACGTTGCTCCTCCGCCCGGGCCGCGACCTCGAACAACGCGCAGACCGCGTCGAGGTCGCGGTGGGCCAGCCGGGCCCCGGCACCCCCGGCCTCGACGCCGGACCGGAGCCGTCGTGGCCAGTCGGTCCCCGACCACAGCACCCACAAGACCTCCTCGGCGGTGCTGCCTGCGGCGAGGGCGTCGCCCGCGTCGCGCAGCAGCAGACCCAGACGGCGCACGCGGTCGGCACCGCGGCCGGCGATCCCGCTGAGGCGGTCGGGGTCGAGCAGGGCCCGGCGCAGCAGCTCGGGCGAGGGCACCGGCTGGCCGGCTGTCGCCTTCTCCCGGATGCGGAGCTCCCGGGCGAGCGCGCGCACGTCGGTGGCGTCGAGACCGGCCAGGGGCGAGACGAGCATGTCGGCGGCGCGGTCGACCCCGACGTAGTCCGGATGCTCGGGATCTGTGACCCCTGCGTGGATCACCACCGCCAGTGCCTCGACCAGGGGCCGCACTGCGGGCTCGCGCACCAGCGGGGTGTCGTCGCTGGCCACCTCGACCGGCACACCGGCCGCCCCCAGCGAGCGTCGCAGCGCCGGGATCGACGTGCGCCCGGAGCGCACCAGGACGGCCATCTCACCCCAGGGGATGTCGTCCTCGAGGTGGGCGCGGCGCAGCGCGTCGGCGATGTGCTCGGTCTCCGCGCGGGCGGTGTCGTAGGTGCGCACCTCGACCAGACCCGGACCGTGCTCGGTTGCCACCGAGGTGGGCTCGCGGAAGGCTTGGAAGCTGGCGGCCGGGATCGACCCGGACACCGCGATCGACGAGGCGATCCGCCGTGACGCCGCGAGCAGTCGGGGGCCGAAACGGCGGGTCCGGCTCAACGCGATCACCGGGGCGGGCGTCGCGTCAGCGGTGAGGAAGGTGCGCGGGAAGTCGAGGATCCCGCGCACCTCGGCGCCGCGGAAGCCGTAGATCGACTGGTCGGGGTCGCCCACCACGACCAGGTCGCGGCCGTCGCCGGCCAGCGCCTGCAGCAGCCGGACCTGGCTGGGGTCGGTGTCCTGGTACTCGTCGACGAACACGTGCCGGAAGCGTGCCCGGAGCTCGTCGCGGTGCTGCTCGGCCTCGAGCACGGCGCGCGAGATGAGGTCGGCGTAGTCGATCGCGCTCTGGTCGTCGAGGTTGTCGAGGTACTGCTGCATGAACGCACCGGCAGCGACGTAGGCGTCCACGCCCTCCTGCTCACCGAGCCGGCGCAGGTCGTCAGGCTCCAGGCCACGCTCGCGGGCCCGGGACAGCACGGCGTGGACCTCACGCGCGAAGCCCCGTGTGCCCACGGCAGCGCGCAGGCTGTCGGGCCAGCGCACCGCCTCGGGCGCGTCGGCGAGGAGCTCGGCGAGCACGACGTCCTGCTCGGGTGCGGAGAGCAGCCGCAGGGGCGCACGGTAGAGGTGCGCCGGAGCGTAGCGCCGCACGACGCCGTAGGCGAAGGAGTGGAAGGTCGAGCTCAAGGTGGTGGCCATCGTCCGGCCGAGCCGCGAGGTGACCCGGTCTCGCAGCTGCTCGGCGGCCTTGCGGCTGAACGTCAGCGCCAGCACCTCCTCGGGGGCGGCACCGCGGTGCTCGATCCGGTCGACGATCGCCTCGACGAGGGTGGTGGTCTTGCCGGTGCCCGGCCCCGCCAGCACGAGCAGCGGACCGCCGGGGTGATCGACGACGGACTGCTGGTCGGCATCGAGCGTGGGTGCAGCCCGTCTCCCGGCGGTCGGGTAGGTCAGCTGGTAGGTCGTCACCGAGAGATCTCACCACCGGGCACCGACAGATCGGGCCACCACATCGCCTGGCGCAGGTCGACCTTGCCGGAGAGCCGCACCGGGGTTCCCTCGGCCTGGTGGTGCGCGAGGGCGGTCGCGTCGTCGGGCCGGGCGGGAGTCCCGTCGGCGTGCACGACGCGCCACCAGGGGACCGGGCCGCCGTAGGTCGACATCACGCTGCCGACCTGGCGTGGCCCCCCGCTGCCGATGGCCTCGGCGAGGGCGCCATAGGTGGTGACGCGGCCCTCGGGGATCTGCTCGACCAAGGACAGGACTGCCTCGACGTACTCCTCGCGATCCATCCCGCCGAGACTAACCGCCCTCGCGGGTGACCAGCAGACGACCCAGGAGCGCGGTCCCACCGAGGGCGAGCATGAGTCCGATCACCACCACGAGGGTGTTGGCGGGCAGGTCGAGAGCCTCGAGCGTCACCGCACCCACCCACACCAGCGCCGTGGCGGCGGCCATCACCGCGGCCCGGCGACCCCACAGGGCCAACAGCGCCGGTGCCAGCACCAGGGCGGGAGGACCGTGGCTCCCGAGCGTGGCGGCGAGGTGGATGACCAACAGCAGGCCGGCCGCGGCCAGCGTCCACACCGACAACGGATCGGGTACGACGAGCGCCCACCGCAGCGCCAGCGCGAGCACCAGGAACAACGGGGCGGAGGAATCGGGCAGGAGGGAGGCCAGCACGGCGAGCAGCAGCACGCCGGTGGTCAGCACCGGCTGCACCGGGCCACCGAGCAGCACCGTGAGCCACACCAGCGAGGCGGTCGCCGGCAGTGGCAGCACCAGCACGACGACCTGACCCGGTGTCGCGAGCGAGAGCCGATCGGCGAAGCCGGTCAGCTGCACGGGCACGTTCATCGGGTCACCACCCGGGGCTGGCGGGCTCGGCGACCGAGGCCGCGCAGCACCTCGTCGAGGGTGCCCGGTCCCGACCAGGCGGCGACCGGCACCCCGAAGCGGCGCACCCTGTCCAGGAGGGTGGCCCTCTCCACCAGCCGCATCCGCCAGGCCAGACGGTCGCGGTCCGCGACGGCCGCACCGACCACGTCGCCCGGCAGCGTGTCGACGACGACGAGGTCGAGACCACGCTGGGCCAGCGTGGTGATCAGCGCGATGACCTGGTCGGAGAGGATCGGGGAGAACACGACGACCACGGTGCCCGGGGGCACCCGGAGCCGGCGCGGGTCGACGTCGTGCCGCTCCCCCGGCACCACCCGGGCCAGGCTCTCCAGCACCCGTCGAAGGTGCCGTCGGCCGCCGCTGATCGGCACCGCGGCGCTCCGGTTGGCGCCGAGGACGCGGAGCCCGACACGGTCGCCGCGGTGGAGGTGGTGCTCGGTCAGCGCACCGGCGGCGCGGACCGCGACGTCGAGCGAGGAGGCGGAGCCGGTGAGCCCGTCGCTGGTGCCGACCTCGATGCCGCTGTCGACGACGAGCAGGATGCCACTGTCCTGCTCGGCGACCGTGCTGGTCACGTGCAGCGATCCCGAGCGCAGCGACGTGCGCCACTCGATCCGGCGCAGCCGGTCACCGGCCTGGAACGGGCGGATCGAGGCGAGCTCGGTGCCGTCGCCGGGTCGGCGTGCCGGGTGGGTGCCGACCAGGCCGATCGGGTGAGGCACCGGTGCGCGGCCGTCGTACACCCCGGGGAGCGGCAGGGTGGTCAGCGGGTGTGCGGCGATCGGCTCGGGACCCCACCGGTGTCCCGCCCACGGGCCGGTGGCGGCCACGACGCCGGCACCTACGGAGCGACGCCCCCAGCGCACGGACGCGACGACCACCTCGAGGTCGACCCGGGCGGTGCCGCCTCCGACGGCCCCGGCCACCCCACGCACCGGCTGGAGAGCGGTCCAGGGCTCGTGCTGCAGGGCCACCACGGCGTGCTCGACGTCGCCGGCGATGTGCAGCGTCACGTGCAGACGGGTCGCCTCCCCCTCGCGCAGCGAACCGTGAGCCAGGGCCGAGTGCGCCTGCGGGGCCAGCGTCGGTCGACGCACCGCGACCGCGACGGTGTGCACGACGAACGGCGCCGCGAGGACCAACAGGTCCGGCCGTCCGAAGCCGACGGCCAACGAGGCCAGCGCCGCCGAGACCAGCGCGGCGCGCACCCCGGCTGCGCTGGGCCGCCAGCCCGCGGAGACCTGCGCCGCCGCCCCGAGGCCCAGGCTCATCGTGACCCGGGTCGCTCGAAGCCGGAGACGTCCTCGCGGGCCCCGGGGGCGGCCACCTGGCCGAGCACGCTGCGCACCACGGTGGCTCCGCTGACATCGCTCATCCAGAGCTCGGGTCGCACGGTGATCCGGTGTGCCAGCACCGCGGTGGCGACCGCCTTGACGTCCTCGGGCACGACGTAGTCACGGCCGTGGATCACGGCGTACGCCCGACCCGTGAGCATCAGCGCGAGGGCACCTCGTGGCGACGCACCCATCAGCACCTGCGGGTGGTCACGCGTGCCGCTGGTCAGGGAGACGCAGTACCGGCCGACGCTCTCCTCCACCGTCACGGTCTCGATCGCCTGCTGCATCGCCAGCAGCCCTGCGTCGTCGGTGACCGCGTCCAGCTCCTGCTCCTCGTGACGGCGCTCGAGCCGTCGTCGCAGCACGCCCCACTCCTGGTCGCCGGTGGGATAGCCGAAGCTGACCCGCAGCAGGAAGCGGTCGAGCTGGGCCTCGGGGAGGGGGTAGGTGCCCTCGTACTCCACCGGGTTGGCGGTGGCGATGACGTGGAAGGGCTGCTCGAGCGGGAACGTCTGACCCTCGACGGTGACCTGCCGCTCCTGCATCGCCTCCAGGAGCGCGGCCTGCGTCTTGGGTGGGGTCCGGTTGATCTCGTCGGCGAGCAGCAAGCCGGTGAAGAGCGGCCCGGCCCGGAAGTCGAACTCCCCCGCCTTCTGGTCGTAGAGGAAGGAACCGGTCAGGTCGGCGGGGAGCAGGTCGGGGGTGAACTGGGCGCGCGCGAACCGCAGGCCCAGCGTCTGCGCGAACGACCTGGCCGCGAGCGTCTTGCCGAGGCCGGGCAGGTCCTCGATCAGCACGTGGCCACCGGCCAGGATGCCCGCGAGCACGAGCTCGAGCGCCTCGCGCTTGCCCACGATCGCCCGCTGCACCTCGTCGAGCACCGCGCCGGCGCGACGAGACACCTCGTCGAGGGCGAGAGGCGATCCGGGGTCAGTGACGCTCACAGGTTCTCGATTCGTTGCAGGAGCTGGGAGATCTGGGCCTGGCTCAGGCGAGGGTACGGCGGCGGCGCCTCGATCACGTCGACCAGATCGGCCCCGAGCAGGTCGGCCGCGTGGACGGGATCGCCCTCACGGGTGATGCCGTGACCGGCCATCAGCCGCTGGTCGGCGAGCTCGGCGAGCCGTCGGCGCAGGCCGTCACCGACCTCACGGGCGTCGAGGTGCTGGTCGATCACCCGTCGCAGCTGACCCAGGCGGGGGTCCTCGGCACGGTCACGCACCGGCTCCTCCCGGGCCCCCGGCCAGCGCGTTGTCTCGGTGTCGGCGGAGACGTCGAGGAACAGCCAGACAAGGGCGGCACCGAGCGCGAGGTAGAGCGCGAGCAGGCCGGGACGGGGCTGGTTGCCCAGGATCCAGGCCGCCACCGCGACCACGACCCAGAGCGCGAAGGTGACGGCGATGCGTCCTGTCCAGCGCCTCATGGCCGGCTCCTCGCGGCAGCCAGGTCGTCCTGGAGCCGGGCGAGCGCGTCGCGTGCCGCTGCCCGGGCCGTCTCCGGCAGGTCGTGCTCGGAGAACCGCGCCTCCCGGTAGAGGCGCGCGAGCTCACCGATCGCCCGCGGGTCGAGGTCGAGCACGTGCAGCACCCGCACCGTGAGCTCCGCCGAGGTCTCGTGACGGCTGCGAGGTACGCCGGCGTCCGCGACGGCGTCCTCCAGCCGTGCCCAGCACGCGACGATCCCGTTGCGTGGGCTGCCGGTCTCCAGCGCGTCGGAGCGTCCCTGCGCGTCGTCCGCGAGCGCCGTCGTCGCGCGCTCCTCGGGAAGCGCCTCGACGTCGAGCCGACGGGGTGCGGGCGCTCGACGCCAGCGGTGCTGCACCGCGAGCCGGAGTCCGGCAACGACCGCGAGCCCGATCAGGATCAGCACCGCCCAGGCGATGAGGTCGCCCAGCCAGCTCAGGTCATAGGTCCGCCGTACGTCACGGGTGACCTCCCCCAGGCTGGGCCCGCCCACGGCCGAGGGGGAGACCGAGGGCCCCTCGGGAGGCGCCTCGAAGGTGCGGGTGCGCCCCGACGGCGAGAACACCGCGACCGGCCCCGCCGCGGAGGCCCACACGAGCAGCAGCATCGCCAGCGACACCCCGGGCGCGACGAGCGCGGCCGGGCGTGCCCGGAGCCACCCCGTCATGTCGGCATCGTAGACCGCGGGTGGGTGGGGTTCCGGGTCGTGGGGCGGCGATGATTACCACGGTCCCGTGGTAATCACACGCTCCCCTGGGTGAACTCTCCACGGGAAGCGCTGGATTACCACGGGACCGTGGTAATCATCCGACGGGTCGCCTCAGAGGATCGGCGAGAACGGCTCCGTGCCCGGCACCAGGGCCAGTCCGGAGATGCCGCTGTTGGCCTTGGCGTAGCCCAGCTCGTGGCTGAGGTCACCGACACCGTTGGAGCCGGCGAGCGGGGCGATCGCCAGCGTCGACAGGGTGCCGAGCGCGTTGCCCTCGGCGTCGAGGAAGGCGCTGCCGGAGTCACCCGGGACGCCCGGCGAGACGGTGTAGACGGGGTGCGTCCAGCCGCCGCCGGTGGTGCCGACGCTGGTGCCCTGCTTGGGTGACAGCGTCTCGACGCCGCCGCGCAGCAGCGAGTTGCCGTAGGAGTAGACGTCCTCGCCGGCGCTGGTGCCGTCGGTGTCGATGCCGACCGGGCCGCCCCAGAACGGCACACTCGGGTTGACCTTGGAGACGTCGGCCGCAGCGACCTTCACCAGGGCCAGGTCGTTGTACTCGCAGGTGTTCTGGTCGGTCTCGTTGCGCTGCTGCATGGTCAGCCACGAGCTGTAGGCGAGCGTGCCGGAGCCGACCTTCGTGCCGCGCGACACCAGCGAGGCGCCCTCGACGAAGTCGACCTTGGTGCCCAGCGGTAGCGAGCCCGCGTCGCAGCCGTTGGTGTCGGTGGCCTCGCCGAGACCGGCGCAGTGCGCGGCGTACCCGACGTAGGTGCTGCCGGCGCCGTCGGTGTAGACGAAGTTGGCGGTGCACTGCGCACCGTCGGTGAGCATCTGCACGCCCGGGTGGATCGCGGCGGTGTCGGCCGGGGCGTAGGCGGAGGCCTTGGCCGGGGCCGCCTGCGAGGTGCCTGTCGTGGCCGCGAACGAGGCGGCCGTGAGTGCGGCGGTGGCGCCGACGGCGAGGAGAGCGCGAGTCCGAGATGCCTGCATGGGTGATCCTTCCCGAGGGTTCATTACCTAGCGGTAACGAGTCACCCCCGGGAAGGTCACGCGCAGGTCAGTACGCCGGCTGGCTCGGGTCGATCTGGTTGACCCAGGCGACCACGCCGCCGCCGACGTGCACGGCGTCGGTGTAGCCCGCACCCTTGACCACGGCCAGCGCCTCGGCCGAACGGACGCCGGACTTGCAGTGCAGCACGACCTGCTTGTCGGCGGGCAGCTGGCTGAGCGCGTTGCCATTGAGGAACTCGCCCTTGGGGATCAGCACCGAGCCGGGGATCTTGTTGATCTCGTACTCGTTGGGCTCGCGGACGTCGACGAGCACGAAGTCGCGCTCACCGTTGTCGCGTTCCTTCAACCAGTGCTCGAGCGTGGCCACCGAGATCGTGGCGTCGGCGGCCGCGTCGGCGGCCTCCTCGGAGATCGCACCGCAGAACGCGTCGTAGTCGATCAGCCCGGTGACGGTCGGGTTGTCACCGCAGAGCGCGCAGTCGGGGTCCTTGCGGACCTTGAGCTTGCGGTACTCCATCTCCAGGGCGTCGTAGATCATCAGCTTGCCGACCAGGGGGTCGCCGATCCCGGTCAGCAGCTTGATCGCCTCGTTGACCTGGATCGAGCCGACGCTCGCGCAGAGCACGCCCAGCACGCCGCCCTCGGCGCACGAGGGCACCATGCCCGGCGGCGGCGGCTCGGGGTAGAGGCAGCGGTAGCAGGGCGCGTCCTCGACCTGCTTGGGCGCGAACACCGAGGCCTGGCCGTCGAAGCGGTAGATCGAGCCCCACACGTAGGGGATCCCGAGGAAGTACGCCGCGTCGTTGACCATGTAGCGGGTGGCGAAGTTGTCGGTGCCGTCGACGATCAGGTCGTAGCCCTCGAAGATCTCCATCACGTTGTCGTTGTCGAGCCGCACGTTGTGCACGACGACGTTGACGTAGGGGTTGGCCTCCGCGATGGACTCCCGGGCCGACTCGGCCTTGGGCTTCCCGATGTCGCTCTGCCCGTGGATGATCTGGCGCTGCAGGTTGGACTCGTCGACCTCGTCGAACTCGGCGATGCCGAGCGTGCCGACTCCGGCCGCGGCCAGGTAGAGCAGCGCCGGACTGCCGAGGCCGCCGGCGCCGATGACGAGGACCCGGGCGTTCTTCAGACGCTTCTGCCCGTCCATCGCGACGTCCGGGATGATCAGGTGACGGCTGTAACGCCGTACCTCGTCGTTGGTCAGCTCATCGGCCGGTGCGACCAGCGGTGGCAGGGACACGGATGCTCCTCGGGGCGATCGGTACAGAGGTCACCGGGCTCAACAACCCGGACCCTGTCCATGTTCCCCGACGCCGGCGGCCGGTCTCCCCCTGTCTCGTCGTCCGGACCAGAGGGATCGCGCGGGACGGATCAGGCCGGGGCCGGCTCGGCGAAGACGATCGCGTTGGAGTCGTAGCCGGTGCCGTTCCAGTCCTCGCAGGTGATCAGCACCAGCCGGCCCGGGACCTCCTGGCTGAACACCTTGGCGGCATCGCGCGCCAGGCTGGCCTTGCGATAGATGGTGACCCCGGTGACGTCGTACCTGAGGGTGCCGCGGTCGGTGCGCACCTGCACCCGGTCGCCCTCGTCGAGGGTCTCCAGGTCGTCGAAGGCCCCGCCACCGGAGTGGACGGTGTGCCCGGTGATCAGGGCGCCGCCCCGCACTGCGCCGGGCTTCGCACCCGAGGACCACCAGCCCAGCGTCTGGGGATCGGAGGGGGGCAGCAGCACGCCGTCGACGACACCGATGTCGATCACCGGGGCGTTGACCCCCAGGCGCGGTACGACGAGTCGGACCGGGCGCCCGACAGCGGGCGCGACCGCAGGCTTCGCGGGCGGAGGTACCGCCGCGGCCGCCTCGAGGGTGACCCGCGGCTCGGCCACGAAGGGCGGCCGGTTGTCGGTGAGCCGGGGCCGGGCGACGGCAGCCGTGGCCCGGTCGCCCCGGGAGGCGGATCCATCGGCGAGCTGCGCCGCGACCCACGGCACGGATGCCGCGACCAGCACCAGCGCGACGCCGGCCAGCACCGGCCGCCACCGGCCCGGGCGGCGACTCCCCACCGTCTCCTCCACCATGTCCTCCACGGTACTGATGCCTTCTCGGTCAAGAGCCGACGTGGCGGCCGCCCGGAGGGCGACCGCCACGTCGTCTGGCTGTTCACTCGGGCACGCGAGCCGATCAGGCCTCGCGAGCACCGACCTGGCGACGTCCGGTCATCAGCCACCCGGCGGCCAGCATCAGCGCGAGGCCTCCTGTGACGAGGAGCTGACCGAGCAGGCTGCCCTGCGCGGGAGCTGCCGCTGTCAGGCCGCCGAGCCCTGCGTCGACGGCCGTCGGAACGGCAGCCTGGGTGCCGAGCACCTGCGGTGCCTGCGCCTTGGCCGGCTTGACGGCCGGCTTGACGGCCGGCTTCTTCGACGGCTTGGGCGCCGACGACTCGGTGCCCGCCACCTCGGCAGGAGCGACCTCGTCCTCGCACTGCTCGCCGCTGAGCTGCGGCTGCACCGTGAGCGTGGTGCTGGTCGGGCTGCCGGCGGCCAGCGCGTAGCCGGCCTGAGCGGTGTAGGTGAAAGTCACCTGACCGGGAACGGTGCCGGACTGCTGCGCCACCAGGCCGGTGGGCTGGGTCGGCACGTTGAGGCTGCCGGCCGCTTCACAGGTGGGCGGGTTGACCGACGGGACGACCGGAGTGACGTCCTTGGGCGTGGCCGGCGGGGTCGTCGGGCAGGGCTCGTCGCTGTCGGCCGGGAGCTGGTAGGTCAGGCTCGTCGGGTTGGTCTCGCTCGAGAACACGTAGCCACGCTTCGGTGTGAAGGTGATGCTGCCGTCCCGGTTGACCGTCCAGGCGACCTTGCTCGGGTCGACGTCGGGCGGGAGCACGAAGGAGATGTTGCCGGGACCACAGGGGTCCTGGGTCGCCGGCTTTGCCGGGACCGGGATCTCCTGGTCGAAGTCAGGGCACTCTGCAGCCGGGTCGACATTCAGGGCGTAGGAGAAGCCGGGGTTCGTCAGCGCGACGCCCTCGGCGGTGGCCACGGCCGTGATGGTGCCGCTGGCCGGCCCGGGGTACGTGCCTGCGGCAATCGGCTGGTTGTCGAGCAGGTACTGGACACCCTCGGTCGTGGGGATCGTGTAGGAGCCCTCGACCTCGCACGCGCTGGCCTGCGTCACGGCCGGCGCCACGGCCGTCGGCCCACTCGGGGCGGGGCACTGATCCACCCCTGGCTCGGGCGTGAGCTTCTCCGTGTTGGCGACGATCACCACCGACCGCTCCTGCCCGTCGGAGAACTCGTCCCCGACCGCGACCGGCTGGTTCCCCTGGGTGTTTCCTGCGATGGAGCTGTTGGCGACCCAGATCGGGTTGCCGCCGCCCTGGAGTCTCTCGGAGACCCCGGGCTTCCCGACGTACTTGCACACGTAGGACTTGTGCGGCTCGCGGTCCTCGTCATCGCCCCCCGTGGCCGAGGCGGTGGTCGCGGTCGCCATGACCATGACCCCGCTGGACATGATGAGCGCGCCGGCCGCGGCCAGCGCCGCTGCGAAGCGCGTACGCCGCTGGCGCGCGCGCGGTTGATTGCTGGTGATACCCATTGCTGCCACCCCTTGTTAGATGAACCCCAAATGTTGCGAACCGCGTGCCCCCACGCGGCGACGTAATGAGCGAAGAGCTCGCTCTGGTCCGGGTCGTACCCGACCATGTCCGATATAAACCGGTTGTCAACGGTTCTTGACCTACGTCGCGACACAGGACCGAAACGGCCTGTGCCTCCACGGATCAGACTTCAACCAAACGGCCGTCCGAACAAGGGCCAACCAGGTCATACCGGATGACCCTTATGGGCCAGTTTGGGCGCGCGGACGGCCTGGTCTGTCGGTCCCGTTCGTGAGGTCGACCCTCAGAGATCCGCGGGCCACTCCCCCGGACGCATCCCGGGCCAGGCGATTACCCCGGAGTAGGCTGCGCGACGTGACCACCACGCACGAGCAGAAGCCCCGCGGCGGGCGGATGCCCCGCAGCGCCCGCCGGGCCCAGCTGCTGGAGTCCGCCCTCGAGGTCTTCGTCGCCTCCGGCTACCACTCAGCCGCGATGGACGACATCGCCGAGCGGGCCGGGGTCTCCAAGCCGGTGCTCTACCAGCACTTCCCCGGCAAGCTCGAGCTCTACCTGGCGCTGCTCGACCAGTCCTGCGACACCATCATCGAGCGCTGCCGCGAGGCGTTGGAGTCCACCGAGGACAACAAGCAGCGGGTCGCGGCGACCATGCAGGTCTTCTACGACTACGTGGCCAATGCCCACGGCGCCTTCCGGCTGGTCTTCGAGTCCGACCTCACCAACGAGCCGTCCGTCCGCGAGCGCGTCGACCGGGTGACCCGGGAGTGTGCCGAGGCCATCACCGAGGTCATCCACACCGACACCGGGCTCCCGGCGGAGCAGTCCAAGCTGCTCTCCGTGTCCCTGGTGGGAATGGCCCAGGTCTCCGCGCGGTTCTGGCTGGACAGCAAGGACGGCGTGGAGCAGCAGGACGCCGCCGGACTGATCGCCGGCCTCGCCTGGCGCGGCATCCGAGGGTTCCCGCGCACGGACGAACAGCGCAACGAGGACGAGCACTGAGCAGGTGCCTCACACATCCGCACGTCAAACCAGCATCCACGAACCAATCCAGGAGGTCCTCCGGTGGAGGTCAAGATCGGTGTCCAGCACGCCAACCGAGAGCTCGTCATCGACACCGACCTGTCGGGCGACGACGTCGCGAAGGCGGTCGCAGGCGCACATGAGAGCGGTCTGCTCTCGCTGACCGACACCAAGGGCCGCACGGTGCTCGTGCCCGCCGACAAGGTCGCCTACGTCGAGATCGGCTCGCCCAGCGCCGGCCAGGTCGGCTTCCGCTCCTGACCCCTACCGATATCGGTAGGGGACGCGCCGGGCAGATGCCCCGCACCACCTACCGATATCGGTGCCTCAAGCGGACAGGCCGAGCTTCTCCATCCGCTGGGAGTGGTTCTCGGTCAACCGGGTGAACAGTCGACCGATGGCGGCGAGGTCCATGCCGGGACGGTCGACCCCGCCCGCGAGCAGTGCTGTGAGTGCGTCCCTCTCCGCGGCGACCCGCTGGGCCTGCGAGAGCGCCTCCCCCATGAGTCGTCGGCCCCACAGGGCGAGTCGCCCGCCGATCCGGTGGTCCCGCTCGATCGCGGCCCGCACCCGATCGACCACGAACTGGGACTGCCCCTCGTCGGCGAGGCTCTCGATGATCAGGTCGCGGGTGCCCGCGTCGAGGAAGGCCGCGATCTCCCGGTAGAAGTCGGCGGCGAGGCCGTCGCCGACGTAGGCCTTGACCAGTCCCTCGAGCCAGTCGGACGGCGCGGTGCGCGTGTGGAAGGCGTCGAACGGCTTGGCGAAGGGCTCCATGGCGGCGAACGGGTCGGCACCGAGGTCGACAAGCCGCTCGCGGAGCCGGTCGAAGTGACCGAACTCGGTGGACGCCATCCGGGCCAGCTCGGCCTTGTCGTCGAGGGTCGGCGACATCTTGGCGTCCTCCGCGAGCCGGTCGAAGGCCGACATCTCGCCGTACGCGATCGCACCCAGCAGATCGACGACGGCGGCGAGGTAGGACGGGTCCTCGAAGGCGATCGGCCGCGGCGATTCAGTCATAAGCCGAGCGTACCGATAGACTGGCACTGCGCCGTCGTGGGAGAGCACGACGCCCGAGCCGCTCCACGCGGTCGGGCGGGAGCCCCGCTAGAGGACGGCAACCGACCCAGATGTCAAGAGAACAGGCAAGATCCTGACCACCTTCAGAGAGCTCGGGGTTCTCCCCGAGATCGCCGACGCCCTCGAGCGTGCCGGCATCGTGACCCCCTTCCCGATCCAGGAGATGACCCTGTCGGTCGCCCTCATGGGCACCGACCTCATCGGTCAAGCCCGTACCGGCACCGGGAAGACCCTGGCCTTCGGCATCCCTGTGCTGCAGCGCACCGTCGCGCCGCACGACCCCGACTACGACGAGCTGGTCGCCCCCGGCAAGCCACAGGCGCTCGTGGTCGCCCCGACCCGTGAGCTCGCCCTCCAGGTCTCAGGAGACCTCTCGCTGGCCGGCGCCGATCGCGGCACCCGCGTGCTCACGATCTATGGCGGCGTCTCCTACGACGTGCAGCTGGAGGCTCTGTCCGCGGGAGTCGACGTCGTCGTCGGTACGCCGGGCCGTCTCCTCGACCTCGCCAACAAGCGGGCCCTGGACCTCTCCCACGTCAAGAGCCTCGTGCTCGACGAGGCCGACGAGATGCTCGACCTCGGCTTCCTCCCGGACGTCGAGCGCATCATCGCCAAGACGCCCGAGACCCGTCAGACGATGCTGTTCTCGGCCACCATGCCGGGCGCCATCGTCACCCTCGCACGCATGCACATGCGGCACCCCATGAACATCCGTGCGGAGTCCTCCGAGGCGCAGCAGACGGTGCCGGCCACCGCACAGTTCATCTACCAGGTCCACGACCTCGACAAGCCGGAGATGCTCGCGCGCATCCTGCAGTCGGAGAACTCCGGGCTGACCATCGTCTTCACCCGCACCAAGCGGGCCGCCCAGCGGGTCGCCGACGACATGGTCGAGCGCGGCTTCGACGCCCTCCCCCTGCACGGCGACATGCAGCAGGTCGCTCGCGAGCGGGCGATGAAGAAGTTCCGCGAGGGCAACACCAAGCTCCTGGTGGCCACCGATGTCGCCGCCCGCGGCATCGACGTCTCCAACGTCACCCACGTCATCAACTACAGCTGCCCCGAGGACGAGAAGACCTACGTCCACCGGATCGGCCGCACCGGTCGCGCCGGCGCCACCGGGATCGCGATCACGTTCGTGGACTGGGCCGACGTGACGCGTTGGAAGACGATCAACAAGGCGCTCGACCTGCCCTTCGACGACCCGGCCGAGACCTACTCCAACTCCGAGCACTTCTTCCACGACCAGGGCATCGCGCCCGGCACCAAGGGCCGCCTGGTGCCGGAGAAGCCGCGTGAGCCCAAGCCTCGTCGCGAGGACGGTGACCAGCGTGGTGGCGCCCAGCGTGGCAGCGGAGGCGACGACAAGCCGCGCTCGGACCGGCCCCGTCGCGACCGGAGCCGCAGCCGCACCCGCGGCGGTGCTCCCGTCGAGGGTGACGCGGGCTCGGGTGAGGCCACGGCGAAGGCGACAGCTCCGTCGTCGGAGTCCGGCGATGCGCCCAAGCGCAACCGCAACCGGCGGCGCCGCTCGGGCTCCAAGCCCGCCGCGACCACGACCGACTAGGACGCTCAGGTCGCGACGACGACCACCGAGGTGCCGACCGGCGCGAAGCGCCACAGCGCCTTGGCGTCTCCTCTCCACTGCCGGATGCAGCCCGAGGAGAGCGCGGTGCCCAGCTCGCCGCGGGTCTGCACCAGCTCGCCGTCCTTGATCGGCAGATCGTGGAAGCCGATCGCTGCCCGCTTGCCGTGGGCGAAGCGCACCATGAACTTCATCGTGCCGCCGTCGTCGATACCCCAGGCCCGCTCGGAGCGGGAGTACACCTCGTAGCTGCCGGGGTCGAGGTTGTCCTCGGCGCTGCCGGAGACCAGGTAGGTCCGCTCGGCCTTGCCGTTCTCCGCCACCAGCCACACCCGCTGGGCGCTCTGGTCGAAGACCACGCGGCGACCGTCGCCACTGTCCTGCGGGACGGCGAGAGCCTTGCGGGCGACGCGACGCGCCTCCCGGTCCGTCCGCTCGAACTTCGCGCTCGCCACCTCGACCTCGTCATCACCCCGAGTCGTGGCGGGCTGCGCCGTGGAGGGTCGGGTCGGCGCCTTGGTCGTGCCGACGACCTGGGCGCTGTCCTGGACCCGTGGGTCGGCACTCGCGACAGGCAGGAGACCGACGCCTCCGAGGACCGCGACCAGGGTGACTCCTCCGGCTCCGAGCAGGGCGGTCAGCCGGTCGTAGCGCAGCCGGGGGCCGCGCCGCTGGGCGTGTCTGGCTCGGGAGGAGGCCATGCGGCCCATGCTAGGCGTCCGCGCGGCTCCTGCTGAGGAGGTTGGCCGCGACATTCCGGTAGGCCTCGGCACCGCGGTGGCGACGGGTGGTGGCGAGGATCGACCTGCCGGCGGCCGGTGCCTCGGCGAAGCGGATCGACTTGGGGATCGGCGGCTCGATCACGTCGAGGCTGTAGGTCTCCGAGATCGTCTCGAGCACGGTGCGGGCATGGTTGGTGCGACCGTCGTACAACGTGGGCAACACCCCCCACACCTCGAGACGACGGTTGGTGAAGCGGCGCACGTCGTGGACCGTGTCGAGCAGCTGTCCGACGCCACGGTGGGACAACGTCTCGCACTGCAGCGGGATCAGGACGCCGTCGGCCGCGGTCAGGGCGGCGACGGTGAGCACGCCGAGGGAGGGCGGGCAGTCGAGCAGCACCCAGTCGTACGGCGCGTCGGCGGGCAGCTCCTCGAGGGCCATCTTCATCACGTGCTCGCGTCCGGTGCGGGTGAGCAGGTCGGCCTCGGCGCGGGCGAGCTCGATGGTGGCCGGCAGCAGGTCGACACCGTCGTCGGTGCTGATCACGACGTCGGCCGGCGGCACCCCCTTGGTCAGGACGTGGTGGACCGAGAGCTCGAGGTCCTCGGGGTCGACGCCGAGGGAGAAGGTCAGGCAGGCCTGCGGGTCGAGGTCGACCAGGAGCACCCGCTGGCCGAGCTCGGCGAGCGCGGCACCGAGGGAGGCGACGGTCGTGGTCTTGGCGACGCCGCCCTTCTGGTTGGCGATCGCGAGGGTGATGGTCACGCGGCTCATTGTGCCTGAGGGCTCGCCTGACGCCAGCCCCGGTGGTCGCGTTGCTGACCTACCGATATCGGTAGGCGGCGCGCGGAGGATTCGCTGCGCTCCACCTACCGATATCGGTAGGTGGAGGAGGCGGGGCGGCAGTCTCCCGCGTCAGCGACCGACGACCGCGGGAGTGGCGCGACCCGAGGCTGCGGACGCCTCGGCGGCGAGGTCGAGCAACCGCTCGAGCTGGTCGCGCTGCGTGGTGTTGCAGCCGAGGTCGTGGTCGACCTTGCCGGTGCCGTGGTAGTCGCTGGAACCGGTGGCGACCAGGTCGAGTTCGGCAGCGATGGCCCGCAGCTCGGCGCGCGCCTCGGGCAGGTGGTCCTGGTGGTCGACCTCGAGCCCGGCCAGACCGGCGTCACGCAGCGCCTCGATCCCGGCCCGGTCGAGACCGTGGTGGCTGTAGCGCCGGGCCCACGGGTGTGCGATCACCGAGACGCCCCCGGCCTCCCGGACCAGCCCGATCATCGTGACCAGGTCGGCGGCGTAGCGGTCGACGTAGGCCGGACCACGCGGCCCGAGGAACCGCTCGAAGGCCTCGTCACGGTCCGCGACCACACCCGCGGCGACCATCGCGTCGGCGACGTGCGGGCGCCCCATGGCGGCCGCGTCCCCGGCCAGTCGGCGTACGTCGTCGGCGGCGATGTCGATCCCCAGCTCGCCGAGCTTGGCCAGCACCTGGGGCAGGCGGCCGTTGCGGCCCTCGAGCACCAGATCGAGCTCGGCGACGAGTCCGGGATGCGCGGGGTCCGGGAGGTAGGCCAGCAGGTGCACGGTGTCGCCGAGGTGGCGTGCGCTGATCTCCAGGCCCCGGACCAGCACGAGACCCACGCTCTCGGCGACCTCGGCGGCTTCCTGCCAGCCCTCGGTGGTGTCGTGGTCGGTCAGCCCGAGGACGTCGAGACCCTGCGTTGCGGCGTTGCGCACCAGCTCCGCGGGGGTGTCGGTGCCGTCGGAGCGGTCGGTGTGGGTATGCAGGTCGATCCGCACCCATCCACCCTAGGGGCGGGTGTCACCACGCGGGCGGGGTGCCTGCGAACGGCAGGTCGATCAGCTCCGGGCCGAGGCCCGACACGTCGTGGAGCATGAGCTCGTCCTTCAGCAGGAGTACGGCGGAGGCAGGGCGAAGCACCAACCACAGCCAACGCCCGTGCGCCTCGCCGGCCAGCACGGAGCGGTCGAAGTCGACGTCGCTGTCGCTTGTCGACACCGACCACAGGGAGATGGGATGACCGTCGATGCGCACCTTGGCGTGCGGCGGGCCTTCGCCGATGTCGGCGCCGGGGTCGGTGTGGGTGACTCCCGCGCAGCGTGCGCCCAGGCCCACGCCCGGCTCCTCGGAGAGCACGCTCAGCTCCACGACGCCGTCGAGGTCGCTCGGTCCCGCGCAGGAGACGAAGGCGGCGCGAGCCTCCGCCGTACGACCGCCCACGAAGCCGAAGTCGGTGACCGCCCAGCCGGGAAACAGCGGCCACGGCATCAGGCTCGGCATCGACACCGCCTTGAGGAGGTGCTCGGCGAACGTCTCGTAGCCGGGCCCGGCGGCCCGCCACAGGGGCTGGATCGCGCCGTGGTCCAGGCACCGCCAGCCGGAGGCGTCCTCCGACACGGGCGCGGGGCAGCGCGGACACCCTGCGGCGAGGCTCATCGCCTCACGGTGGTGCCACGACTCATATGCCGTCAAGGCCTACCCTCGGCGGATGACCCCCCGGCTGATCGCGTGCGTCGGGGCGGTGGTCGTCGACGACGCCGGCCGAGTGCTGCTGGTGCGTCGGGGTCGGGAGCCGGGCAAGGGGCTCTGGTCGGTCCCGGGCGGCAAGATCGAGCCAGGCGAGAGCGAAGCAGAGGCCACCGCGCGGGAGGTTCTCGAGGAGACTGCCCTGGCGGTCCGGGTCGGGGACTTCCTCGGGGCACTCGAACGACCCGCGCCCGGTGGGGCGCTTTTCACGATCCGCGACTACCGCTGCCACCTCCTCCCAGGACTCACACCCGAGGACGCCCGCGCCGGCGACGACGCCGCCGACGTCGGCTGGTTCGCGGCGGGTCAGCTGGCCGACCACGAGCTGACACCCGACCTGCATGCCTTCCTCCGGCAGTGGCGGGTGTGGTGAACCGACATCCCTTTGCGGGACGTGCACCGGCGCTGCCCAGCCGGGCTACGTAGCCGGGCTGCGCCCGATGGCGGATCCGGCACCCGTGCACCGCTCATAAAGTTTCCTGCGCAGTCACGGCTCAGCAAACGGGGTGAGGGCAGCCATGATCCGACGCATCGTCGACTCGAGCATCAAGTTCCCCCTGCTGGTCGCGGGCCTGGTCCTGGGCCTCTTCGCCCTCGGCTTCACCCAGCTCCGGGAGACCCCCGTCGACGCGCTGCCCGACTTCGCGCCCGTGTACGTCGAGGTGCAGACGGAGTCACTGGGCCTGTCGGCCGTCGAGGTCGAGCAGCTCATCACCGCCCCGATGGAGCAGCTGCTGCTCAACGGCGTGCCGTGGCTCGACGACATCGACTCAGAGTCGATCCCAGGACTGTCCTCGATCGTGATGGTCTTCGAGCCGGGCACGGACCCCCTGGCCGCGCGCCAGGTCGTCCAGGAGCGACTCGCCCAGGGCCGCGACCTGCCGCGGGTGGCGAAGGCCCCCGTCATGCTGCAGCCGCTGTCGTCGGCGAGCCGGGTGATGATGGTGCGGCTCGACTCCGGGGAGCTGAGCCCGATCGAGCAGTCGCTGCTCGCGCGCTGGACGATCAGGCCCGCGTTGATGGGCGTGCCGGGAGTCGCCAACGTGGCGATCTGGGGCCAGCGCGAGCAGCAGATGCAGGTCCAGGTGGACCCGGAGCGGCTCGCGGCCCACGGGGTTGCCCTCGATGACGTCGTCACCACCGCAGCCAACGCCCTGTGGGTCTCGCCGCTCACCTTCGTCAGGGCGTCGACCCCCGGCACCGGCGGGTTCATCGACACCCCCAACCAGCGGCTCGGGATCCAGCACGTGCTCCCGATCACCGAGCCCGACGATCTCGCCCAGGTGGCGATGGAGCGCCCGGACGGCTCGCCCGTGCTCGCGGGCGGCAAGCCGGTCCAGCTCGGGGACACGGTCGACGTCGTCGAGGACCACCAGCCGCTGATCGGCGACGCGGTGGCCAACGACACCCAGGGCCTCATGCTCGTCATCGAGAAGTTCCCCGAGACCAACACCCTCGAGGTCACCGAGGGGATCGAGCAGACCCTCTCGCAGCTGCGACCGGGCCTGCGGGGCGTCACGCTCGACACCGACGTGTTCCGCCCGGCGTCGTACCTCGAGTCCGCGATGGGCAACCTGATGTGGGTGCTGCTGGCCGGCCTCGCGCTGATGCTCGTCGCGCTCGCGCTGGTCTACGACTGGCGGGTGGCACTGGTGACGGCGCTCAGCCTCCCGACAGCCCTGGTCGCCGCCGCCCTCGTCCTGCACCTTCGCGACGCGACCATGAACATCATGCTCTTCATGGGGTTGGTCGCGGCCGCGGCGGCGGTCATCGACGACGCCGTGATCGGTTTCGACAGTGCCCTGCGTCGCGAGCGGGAGCTCGGTGGGACACAACGGGGGTTGGCCACCTCCCAGGCCCTGCAGGGACTGCGCCGGCCGATGACGTTCGCGACCCTGGTCATGGTGGCCGCCACGGTTGCGGTCTTCTTCGTCGGTCTGCGCGACGGATTGTCCGGTGCCTTCTTCTGGACGACGGCCACGTCCTACGCGCTGGCCCTGCTGACCTCCCTGCTCGTCTCGCTCACCCTCACCCCGGTCCTCTCCCTGGTGCTGCTGCGCGGACGCCTGATGAACCACAACCTCTCGCCGCTCGCCGGTCGGATGGAGGGCTGGTACGCCAAGGCGTTCACCCGCACGGTCGCCCGCCCCACCGCGGTGGTCACCGCCTTCGGCGTCATCGCCGTGGCCGGGCTGCTGGTGGCACCGCGGCTGGACGCCGACATGGCTCCCGGACTGAAGGAGCGCACCCTGCTCGTGCGCTGGGACGGCGCACCGGGCACCTCAGCCACGGAAATGGCCAGGATCACCTCGCGGGCGGCTGCCGAGCTGCGCACCCTGCCCGGCGTGCAGAACGTCGGCGCACACGTGGGCCGTGCGCTCGCCTCCGACGAGGTCGCGAACGTCAACTCGGGCCAGATCTGGGTGGCGTTGTCCCCCGGCGCCGACCACGACGCGACGACCGCGGCGATCCGGGACGTCGCGGCCGGCTACCCGGGCGTCGAGGACGAGGTGCTGACCTACTCCCAGGACCGGGAGGCCGCCCACGGACTGGGCGCCGCCGCCCCCGACGAGATCGTGGTCAGGGTGTTCGGGCAGGAGCTCGACGTCCTCGACCAGAAGGCCACCGAGATCGCCCGCGCGATCGACGGCATTCCCGGCGCCGCGAGCGTCACCGCGCAGATCCAGCCGCAGGAGCCGCAGGTGGAGGTCGAGGTGGATCTCGCCTCAGCACGCGAGTTCGGGCTCAGCCCGGGCGCCGTGCGCCGTGCCGCAGCGGTGCTGGTCAACGGGGTGGAGGTCGGCAGCCTGTTCGAGCGACAGAAGGTGTTCGAGGTGATCGTGGTCGGCACGACCTCGCTTCGTGGCAGCCTGCCGCGCATCCGGGATCTGCGCCTGGAGGCACCGACCGGTGACCAGGTCCGGCTCGGCGACATCGCGGACGTGCAGATCTCACCGGTTCCCACGGTCGTGCGGCACAGCTCGGTGTCGCGGTACGTCGACGTGGTGACCCGGGTGCAGGGCCGCGACCTCGCCGACGTGACCGCCGATGTCCGGGTCGCCCTGGCCGATGTCACCTTCCCGCTGGAGTATCACGCCGAGATCGTCGGCGGGCTCGAGGAGGATCGGGCGACCCTGGCCCGGTTCGGTGGTCTGGCCCTGGCGGCGCTGCTGGTGATCTTCTTGTTGTTCCAGGCGCTCCTGCGCAGCTGGAAGCTGGCTGGTGTCGCCATGGTGGGGCTGCCGCTGGCGCTGTCCGGCGGGATGCTGGCGGCCGCCGCGACGGGATCCGGGCTGGGGATCGGACTGCTCGTCGGGATGCTGGTGCTGATCGGCGTCTACACACGCTTCCTGCTGGCGCTGATGGCGAGCCTGCTCGCCTTCGCCCGGCCGGACGGGCGCCGTCCCGACCTCGCCGTCGTGGTCCGTGGAGTGGATGAACGATTCCTTCCCACCGTCGCCACCACGGTGGCTCTGGCAGCCGCCCTCGTGCCGATCGTCGTCGCCGGGCCACGCCCGGGGCTCGAGCTGCTGCACCCGATGGCGGTCGTGATCCTCGGTGGCCTCGTGACCACCGCCATCCTCTCGCTGTTCCTGGTGCCGCTGATGTATCTCCGGATCGCCCCGGGCGCCGATCCCGTCACCCAGCTGGACGAACCGGAGTCGCACCCCGCCGGGCGTTCGGTCCCCGTGGCCACCTCGTGAGCACCAGGAAGGACTGAGGAGACATGAAACCCAACACGTACGGCAGCCGGGCACTCGCCTCCGGCCTGGCCGTGGTCCTCGGCGCCGTCGTCGTCGCCACCCTGGTCATGCTCGGTCCCGCCGAGGGCGGCAAGGCCGCCGCCAGCGGCGACGACCACGGCCCCGCCCTGGTGGAGCCGGTCGCCGGCTCCGACCTTTCCCGGGTCACCCTGACCGAGCGGGCTGCCGAGCGGCTCGACATCCAGACAGCGGCGACGCAGGAGTCGACGGGCAACGGCTCGGCCGGGCTGGTCGTCCCCTACTCGTCGCTCATGTACGACGCGCAGGGCGCCACCTGGGTCTACACCAGCCCCGAACCGCTCGTGTTCCTGCGCGCCGCCGTCGACGTCCGCTCGGTGCGGGGCGACGAGGTGCGCCTGGACAGCGGACCCGAAGCCGGGGTCCTCGTCGTCACCGTCGGCGCTGCGGAGCTCTATGGCGCCGAGCTCGGGGTCGGGCACTGAGGCAGAACTGACACAGAAGGACTGACACCGAAAGGGGGTGCCCCGAGATGATGCGTCGGATCGTCCGATCGAGTCTGCGATACCGGTTCCTCGCGCTTGCGGCCGCCCTCGTGCTGATCAGCTTCGGCGGCCTGCAGCTGCGCGACACGTCGGTCGATGTGTTCCCGGAGTTCGCCCCGCCCCGCGTGGAGATCCAGACCGCCTGCCTCGGCCTGACCGCGGCCGAGGTCGAGGAGCTGATCACCGTCCCGCTGGAGCAGAACCTCCAGGGGGTCCCCGACCTCGACGTGATGCGCTCGAAGTCGGTCACCCAGCTGTCGTCGATCGAGCTCATCTTCGAGCCGGGCACCGACCTGATGGAGGCACGGCAGCTGGTCCAGGAGCGGGTGGCGTCGATGACCGACACCCTGCCCAGCTGGGCTGCTCCCCCGGTGATGATCCAGCCCCTGTCGGCCACGAGCCGGGTCCTCAAGATCGGGATGTCGTCGGACGAGATCCCCATGATCGACCTGTCGATGACGGCCTACTGGAAGGTTCGGGCCCGACTCCTCGGCGTACCAGGGGTGGCCAACGTGGCGATCTGGGGCCAGCGCCGCGAGATGCTCTTCGTCAAGGTCGACCCGAAGCGGCTGCGCAGCCACGGGGTGAGCCTCGATCAGGCGATGACGGTGACCTCGGAGGCACTCGACGCCGGACTGCTGAAGTACGCCAGCGGCACCCTGGTCGGCACGGGAGGGGCCATCGACACCCCCAACCAGAGGATCGGCATCCAGCACACCCTCCCGATCGTCACCGCTCCCGACCTGGAGCGGGTGGCGGTCGGGCAGGCCGAGGACGGCAGCACCATCCGGCTCCGCGACGTCGCGGTCGTCGAGCGTGACCACCAGCCGCTCAGCGGCGACGCCGTCATCGACGACGGTGACGGGCTGATGCTGATCGTGGAGAAGCTGCCCTGGGCCAACACCCTCGACGTCACCAACGGCGTCGAGGCCACCCTCGCCGAGCTGGAGCCCGGCCTGAAGGGCATCGAGGTCGACAGCACCATCTTCCGCCCGGCCACCTTCATCGAGATCGCGCTGAAGAACCTGACCAGCGCCCTGTTCATCGGGTCGTTGCTGGTCATCCTCATCCTCACGCTGTTCCTCTTCGAGTGGCGCAGCGCGCTGATCAGCGCGGTCGCGATCCCGGTGTCGCTGCTCGCCGCCCTCGTCGTGCTCGACATGACCGGCACGACGATCAACACGATGGTGCTGGCCGGACTGGTGATCTCGGTCGGAGTGGTCGTGGACGACGCGATCATCGACATCGAGAACATCGTGCGACGCCTGCGCCAGCATCGTGCCGACGGCAGCGGCGGGTCGACGGCCCGCGTCGTGCTGGAGGCCTCTGTCGAGGTACGCAGCGCGATCACCTACGCCACCTTGATCAACGTGGTCGCGGTCGTGCCGGTGTTCTTCCTCGACGGCCTGACCGGGGCGTTCTTCCGACCGCTCGCGACCGCCTACGCACTGGCGGTGCTGGTCTCCATGGTGGTGGCCCTCACCCTGACTCCGGCGCTCGCGTTCCTCCTGCTCAGCCACGCACCGCTCAAGCGCCGGCAGCCGCCGCTCGTGCGGCTGCTGCAGCGCGCCTACGGCGCGGTCCTCACCGCCCTGATGGCCCGCACGCGCGCGCTGTTCGCGGGCTTCACGCTGGTGCTGGTTGCCGGAGTGGCCGCGGTGCCGGCACTGGGGCAGTCGCTGCTCCCGGACTTCAAGGAACGCGACTTCCTGATGCACTGGCTCGCCCAGCCGGGCACCTCACACCCGGAGATGGTCCGGATCACGCGACAGGGCAGCAAGGAGCTGCGCGACATCGAGGGGGTCCGCAACTTCGGGGCGCACATCGGCCAGGCAGCCAACGCCGACGAGGTGGTCGGCATGTACTTCGGCGAGAACTGGATCAGCGTCGACCCCGCCGTCGACTACGACGAGACGCTGGCGAAGGTGCAGGAGACCGTCGACGGCTACCCGGGCTTGTTCCGTGACGTGCAGACCTACCTCAAGGAGCGCATCCGAGAGGTTCTCACCGGCTCCAGTGACGCGATCGTGGTTCGGGTGTACGGCGACGACCTGACCAGCCTGCGCGCGACCGCGGAAGAGATGCGGGGCCGGATGGCCGCGATCGACGGCACCGCGGAGGTGCACGTCGAGCTGCAGGTCGAGGAGCCCCAGATCGAGGTGGAGGTCGACCTCGACCGCGCCCAGCAGCACGGGCTCAAGCCGGGTGACGTCCGTCGCGCCTCAGCCGCCATCGTGGGCAGCGAGGAGCTCGGAGACCTGTGGACCCAGGGCCGCGTCTACGACGTCCGGATCTGGGGTGTGCCCGAGGTGCGCGGGGACGTGACCGCGATCGAGAACCTGCTGATCGACACCCCTCAGGGCTCGCAGGTGCGGCTCCAGCAGGTGGCCGACGTGCGCGTGTCCCCGACGCCCAACGTCATCTTCCACGAGGACCTCTCCCGCTACGTCGAGATCAGCTCCAACGTGCGCGGCCGGGACCTCGGCGCGGTCGCCGACGACATCGAGGAGGCTGTCGGCGAGGTGGAGCTGAGCCGCGGCTACCGGGTGGCGGTGCTGGGTGAGTTCGCGGAGCGGGCCGAGGCCCAACGCCGCCTGCTGGGCTGGTCGCTCGCCGCCGGCCTGGTGATCCTGCTGCTCCTCCAGGTCGCCTTCGGCAGCTGGCGGCTCGCTGCGGTAGCTTTCGTCACGCTGCCGGTGGCCATGGTGGGCGGCGTGCTGGCGGCGTACTTCACCGGTGGCACCATCTCGCTCGGCTCCCTGGTCGGCTTCCTCACGGTGCTGGGCATCGCCGCCCGCAATGCGATCATGCTGATCAGCCACTACCAGCACCTCGAGCGGGAGGAGGGCATGGAGTTCGGACCCGAGCTGATCCTGCGCGGCGCGCGGGAGCGGGTCTCTCCGATCATGATGACGGCGCTCGCGATGGCCCTCGCGCTGCTCCCGCTCGTGGTCGCGGGTAGCATTCCTGGACACGAGATCGAGCACCCGATGGCGATCGTGATCCTCGGCGGACTCGTCAGCTCCACCTTGCTCAACCTCTTCGCTGTCCCGTTCCTCTACCTCATCTTCGGACGCCAGACCCGGGAGCCGGCGCTGGTCCCGGCCCAGCCCACCGCGTGACCGGCACCCCTCAGATCGCCGCGCTGCGGGCCGATGCCCAGGAGGCCCGGCCGGTGCCGGTGGACCCCGCCAGCTGACCCGCAGTTTGACCCGGTCAGCGGGCCGTCGGTCACGATCAAACAAAACATCTTTACAAAACACCGCGGCGTGGCACACTTGACACTTCCGTAACACCAGTCACTCAAGTGTCCGCTCCCGACAACCGATGGAACTTCTGTGAAGCGATCTCTGACCCTGGCGTGCGCCGCCGCCGTGACCGCCCTCGCGACCGCTCTCCCGCTCGCCGGCCTGCCGGCGAACGGCCAGATCCTGGCCACCGACGGAGTGCCCCGCTACGCCAAGGCCACCGTGCCCACCGAGTTCACGCTCAGCTCCTTCAACGTGCTCGGCAGCACCCACACGCTGCGGGGTCGCCGCGCCAAGATGGGCTCGGGCCAGAAGCGGATCCGTCTCGCTGCGCGGGCGCTGGACAGGCACAGCGTCGACGTGGTCGGCTTCCAGGAGTTCCAGATCGACCAGTGGGCCGAGTTCGTACGGGTCGCCGGCGACCGCTACTCGGTCTATCCCGGCGGCGTGAACCGCAAGACCGTGCAGAACAGCATCGCCTGGCGTACGTCGGACTGGGAGCTGGTCAACGGCTACACGGTCCAGATCCCCTACTTCAAGGGCGAGCTGTGGATGATGCCGGTCGTGCTGCTGCGCAACCGTCTGACCGGCGTGACCGCCTACTTCGCCAACTTCCACAACCCGGCGACCAACAAGCGGCACCGCAACAACGAGCGTCACCGCGCCGACGCCACCGCCCGTCAGGCGGCCCTGGCCCGGTCGATCGTCTTCGAGACCGGCCTGCCCGTGTTCTTCACCGGTGACATGAACGAGCGCGAGGTCTACTTCTGCGCGCTGACCGCGGCGGCACCGATGAAGGCGGCCAACGGCGGACGCAACAAGAACGGCCAGTGCAAGCCGCCCAGCCCGATGCCCGTGGACTGGATCTTCGGGTCCCGCGGCCGGGCCAAGATGACCAACTGGGTGCGCGACAAGAGCCGGCTGGTCCGCCGGATCAGCGACCACTTCATGATCCGCACCGACGTCTTGATCAAGCCCACGACGACGCCTGTCGAGCTGGCTCCGGTCGTACCGGGCTACCCGCTCTGGCCGACCGTCGGCGTCCCGGTCCCGGTGACCCCCACCCCGACCCCGACGCCCACGCCGACCCCGACGCCGACGCCGACGCCGACGCCGAGCCCCACTCCGACTCCGACACCGACTCCGTCGCCGTCACCGTCCCCCACGCCCTGACTTCGTCTGTCCCCATCGGCGTGGCGAGGCGGGTGGCGGGCCTCTCACTCACGAACCGACCGGGTGGCAACGGGCTGGGACGACGGCCGCCACTGCCGCCTGATCAGCCCGTACACCCACGAGTCCGAGACCTCGCCATTCACCACGCAGTCCTCCCGCAACGTCCCTTCACGCACGAATCCGAGCTTCTCCAGGACGCGAGCAGAGGCCACGTTGCGGGTATCGGTCTCGGCCTGGACTCGATTCAGGTCCAGCATGTCGAAGGCCCACTGCAGCAAGGCGCGCGCGGCCTCGGTCGCGTAGCCGTGGCCCCATGCCTGGTCGTCGAGGCAGTAGCCCATCGACGCGCTGCGGAAGTCCGGGTTCCACCGGGACAGGCTGCACCAGCCGATGAACGCCTCGTCGGAAGCGCGCTCCACGGCCAGTCGTGTCCCGGTGCCTCGCTCCGCCATCTGCCGACAAGCCGTGATGAACTGCTCGGCGCGCGCCGGTTCGCTCCAGGGTGGCGCGTCCCAGTAGCGCAACACGTGGGCGTTGCTGTGCAGGGCGAACAAGGAGTCGGCGTCCGAGTCGTTGAAGGGGCGAAGTCGTAGCCGATCGGTGCACAGTGTGGGAGTCGACACGGACATGCGTGCCATGGTGCCTCGTCACGGACGCCGGTCAATCGAGATACCGGCTGCTCTCGCAGCTGCGTGAACCGCTGCCCTCCGCGCCGATGCACCGATCGGGCCCCTCGTTCCCCCACCGGGGACGAGGGGCCTGACCGGACCGCGACTACTTGGCCAAGCAGATGTCGACGTACGTCGCCGAGCTCGAGTCATCCAGCTGCGCCCGCACCCGGAAGAGACCGGCCTGGAGCCCCTTCGTGCTCCAGTTGTACTGGTACTTGTTGCCGTCCCACTTGAAGGCGGTGCCAGAGTCGGGCGTGACCGCCAGCGGGTCCTCGACCACCGTCGACGTACCGCCGCACGCGCCCAGCCGAGTCGCCTTGAAGGTCGGCAGGGCCGGTGCGAGGACGCTCTGCCCGGCGGCGTTCGCGAGAGCGAACTTCGTCGGGATGGTCTGGCCGAGCTTGAACTGGCTCGTCTGGACGCCGGTCTGGTGGGCGGTGTCGTTGATCGGCTGCAGGAAGCCGTTCCAGCCGTAGTACACCCGGAAGCTGCCGCTCACGTAGGTGAACGAGTAGTTCCGCGCGGCCGCCCCCGAGCAGCTGGTGGCGTAGGTGCCGACGGGTGAGCTCGTCGTGTACGGCGTGCTGCAGGTCGGCGCGGCGGTCAGGGCGGCTGCCCCTTGCCCGGCCACGAAGCCGTTGTAGGCGGGCGTCACCGTCGGGACGGACGCGCCGAGCACCAGCGGTGCCGGGCTGGACGCCGTGACCATGAGCGTTTTGCTGCTGATGGACGCCGTGGTGGTGGCCACCGAGTCCAGCGTGTAGTTGCCGGCGTCGCCGCCCGCGAGGGTCGCCCCTGCGAGCGTGACAGTGATGGAGCTGCCGACGTTCGCGTCCGCGAAGGTGGCGGTGCCACCGGTCAGCTCGACGTCGTCACCAGCGACCTTCCCGACCGGGCGCTGGTTCGACGCCGCCGCCGTGGTGTTCCCGTCATAGACCTTGTCCGCGGAGTCGAACGCGCCGGTGATGCCCAGCGCGGTGATGTTCGCCGCCGTGGTCGCGACCTCGGTCAGGTTGTAGTTGCCCGCGTCCCCACCCGTGAGGGACGGCACCTGTCAGGGTCACCGTCTTGCCAGTGCCGACGTTCTTGGTGCCGAACGAGGCGATCCCGCCGTCCAGGGACACATCGTCGTCGCCGAGCACCCCGTTGAGCTGCCGGTTGCTCGCCGCGGCCGCAGTGCCACCGTTGTAGACCCTGTTCGCCGATTCGAACGTCCCAGCGATGTCCCGCTTGGTGATGCTAGCGGTGGTGGTCGCGACGGAGTCCAGCCGGTAGTTGCCGGCTCCGCCGCCGGCCAGGGCGGCACCGGTGAGGGTGACCGTCTTGCCGGCCCCGACGTTCTTGGTGTCGAACGAGGCGGTCCCGCCGTCCAAGGTCACGTCGTCGGAACCGAGCACGCCGTTGAGCCGCCGGTTGGTAGCCGCCGCGTCGGTGTTCCGGTCATAGATCTTGGTGGCGGAGTCGAACGCACCGGTGATGCCGAGCTTGGTGATGCTGGCGGTCGTGGTCGCCACCTCGGTGAGGTTGTAGTTGCCCGCGTCCACACCGGAGAGCACCGCACCGGTGAGCGTCACCGTCTTGCCCGTGCCACGTTCTTGTTGCGCGAACGACGCAGACCCGCCGGACAGCGAGACGTCGTCACCGGAGAACCACCCGGCCACGAACCGGCCCAGCACTGTCGCGTCCGCATTGCCGTCGTAGACCTTGTCATCCGCGGTGAACGAGCCTGTGACGGGCTTCGCGGAGACGGCAGCGGACGTGGTGGCGACGTGGGTCAGGTTGTAGTTGCCCGCGTCGTCACCGGCCAGGACAGCACCCGTCAGGGTCACGGTCTTGCCGGTGCCGACGTTCTTGTCCGCGAACGTCGCCACACCCCCGGTCAACGACACGTCGTCACCATCGACGGCTCCCACAGGACGCCGGTTGGTTGCCTCGGCTGCCCTGGTCGCGTCGTACTCCTTGTTCGCCGAAGTGAACGCACCGGTGATGTCCAGCTGGGTGATGTCGGCGGTCGTCGTGGCCACACCGACGAGGCTGTAGTTGCCCGCATCGGCACCAGCCAGGCTTGCACCCGCCAGGGTCACCATCTTGTCGGTCCCCACGTTCTTGTTCGCGAACGTCGCTGTCCCATCGACCAGCGACACCGTGTCACCAGAGAGCTTCCCGACGAGGCGCCGGTTCGACGCCGCCGCCGAGGTGTTGCCGTCATACTCCTTGCTCGCCGAGTTGAACGCACCCGTGACCTCGAGCGCCGTGATATCGGCCGTCGTCGTGGCAACCCCGGTCAGGTTGTAGTTGCCCGCATCGGCACCGCCCAAGCTGGCGCCACTGAGGGTCACCGTCTTGTCGGTCCCGACGTTCTTGTCGACGAACGAGGCGGTCCCGCCCGTCAGGGAGACCGTGTCACCGGTGAACACCCCGGCCAGGAACCGATCTGCCACCGTCGCGTCCAAGTTGCCGTCGTAGACCTTGCTGTCGCCGGTGAACGACCCCGCGATGTCCAGCTGGGTGATGTCAGCCGTCGTGGTGGCGACCCCGGTCAGGTCGTAGTTGCCCGCGTCGTCACCCTCCAGGGCGGCACCCGTCAGGGTGACCATCTTGCCGGTGCCGACGTTCTTGTCCTCGAACGTCGCCACACCACCGGTCAACGACACGTCGTCACCAACGACGGTTCCCGACGGGACGCCGGTCGGAGGCTGCTGCTGTCCGGGTTGCGTCGTACTCCTTGTTCGTCGAGTCGAACGCACCCGTGACCTCGAGCGCCGTGATGTCGGCCGTCGTCGTGGCAACCCCGGTCAGGTGGTAGTTGCCCGCATCGGCACCGCCCAAGCTGGCGCCACTGAGGGTCACCGTCTTGTCGGTCCCGACGTTCTTGTCGACGAACGAGGCGGTCCCGCCCGTCAGGGAGACCGTGTCACCGGTGAACACCCCGGCCAGGAACCGATCTGCCACCGTCGCGTCCAAGTTGCCGTCGTAGACCTTGTTGTCCGCGGTGAACGACCCCGCGATGTCCAGCTTGGTGATCTCGGCCGTCGTGGTCGCGACACCGGTCAAGTCATAGTTGCCCGCATCGCCACCGGCCAACGCGGCACCGGTCAGGGTGACCGTCTTGCCGGTGCCGACGTTCTTGTCCTCGAACGTCGCCACCCCACCGGTCAACGTCACCATCGTCACCGGCGACGATTCCGACAGGACGCCGGTTGGTGGCTGCTGCCGCCCTGGTCGCGTCGTACTCCTTGTTCGCCGAGTCGAACGCACCCGTGACCTCGAGCGCCGTGATGTCGGCGGTCGTGGTGGCCACACCGGTCAGGTTGTAGTTGCCCGCATCGGCACCGCCAAGGAGCTGCGCCACGAGGGTGACCGTCTTGTCGGTGCCCACGTTCTTGGTGTCGAACGAGGCAGTCCCGCCGGTCAGAGCCACGTCATCGGTGCCGAGGACACCGGTGAGAGCCCGGCCGCTCGCCGCCGCCGAGGTGTTCCCGTCATAGACCTTGTCGGCTGAGTCGAACACACCGCTGATGTCGCGCGCCGTGATGTCAGCGGACGTCGTGGTCGACGCCGGTCAGGTCGTAGTTGCCCGCATCGGCACCGGCCAGGACGGCACCGGTGAGGGTGACCGTCTTGCCCGCCCCGACGTTCTTGGTGCCGAAGGACGCGGCACCACCGGTCAGCGACACCGTGTCACCGTCGACGATCGTCCCGACCGAGTCGCCGGGCCGGTCGCTGCTGCCGAGGTGTTCGCGTCGTACACCTTGTTCGCGGAGTCGAACGCACCGGTGATGCCTCGAGCGACCGTGATGTCAGCGGTCGTCGTGTCCACGTCGGTCAGGTCGTAGTTGCCCGCATCGGCACCGGCCAAGGAGGCGTCGCTGAGGGTGACCGTCTTGCCGGCCCCGACGTTCTTGGTCGCGAACGACGCTGACCCACCGGTCAACACCACGTCGTCACCGGAGACCTCCCCGACCAGGCGCCTGCCGGTCGCCGCCGCAGAGGTGTCGCCGTCGTAGACCTTGTCCGCGGAGTCGAACTCGCCGGTGACCTCCAGGACCGTGATGTCGGCGGTCGTGGTCGCCACCGAGCCCAGCTCGTAGTTCCCCGCGTCGACACCGTCCAGGGCGGCACCCGCCAGGGACACCGTCTTGCCCGTGCCGACGTTCTTGTCCTCGAACGTCGCCGACCCACCGGTCAGCTCGACGTCGTCGCCGGGCACCGTGTCGTTCAACGAACGACCCGTCACCGTGGCACTGTCGTCGCCGTCGTAGACCTTGCCGTCCGCGGTGAACGAGCCCGTGATGCGACGCACCGTGATGGCGGCCAGGGTGTCCTCGACCGAGGAGATGCTGTAGTTGTCGGCATCGGCACCGCCGAGCACGAACCCGGCCGCCGGGGCGCTCACGACCTTGTCAGTGCCGACCACCTTGTCCTCGAAGGACGCCTCGCCGTCCGTGACGGTGACGACGTCGCCCACCGCCACCCCGTCCAGGGAGCGCGTGAGGATCTGCGCATCGGTGGTGCCGTCATAGACCTTGTCATCGGCGGTGAAGGAGACCGCCACTCCAGCCAGGGTGATGTCGGCCGTCGTGGTGGCCACCCCGGTCAGGTGGTAGTTGCCCGCATCGGCACCAGCAAGGGCTGCGCCGGTCAGAGTGACGGTCTTGCCGGTGCCCACGTTCTTGGCGTCGAACGAGGCAGTCCCACCATCCAGGGACACGTCGTCGGCGCCGAGGACACCGATGAGGTCCCGGCCGGTCGCAGCCGCGGTCCTGGTCCCGTCATAGACCTTGTCCGCGGAGGCGAACACCCCACTGATATCCAGCGCCGTGATGTCAGCCGTCACCGTGTCCACGCCGGTCAGGTCGTAGTTGCCCGCATCCTCACCGGCCAAGGAGGCGCCACTGAGGGTGACCGTCTTGCCGGCCCCGACGTTCTTGTCCTCGAACGTCGCCACACCACCGGTCAGCGACACGTCGTCACCCACGACCCGCCCGAGCAGGTCCCGGTTCGAGGCCGCCGCCGAGGAGTTCCCGTCATAGACCTTGTTCGCCGAGTCGAACACACCACTGATGTCCAGCGCCGTGATGTCAGCGGTGGTCGTGTCCACGACGGTCAGGTTGTAGTTGCCCGCATCGGCACCGGCCAAGGAGGCGCCACTGAGGGTGACCGTCTTGCCGGTCCCGACGTTCTTGCTCCCGAACGTCGCCACACCACCGGTCAGCGACACGTCGTCGCCGGAGACCTCCCCGACCAGGTCCCGGTTCGAGGCCGCCGCCGAGGTGTTGCCGTCGTAGACCTTGTTCGCGGAGTCGAACTCGCCGGTGACCTCCAGGACCGTGATGTCGGCGGTCGTGGTCGCCACCGAGCCCAGCTCGTAGTTCCCCGCGTCGACACCGTCCAGGACGGCACCCGCCAGGGACACCGTCTTGCCCGTGCCGACGTTCTTGTCCTCGAACGTCGCCGACCCACCGGTCAGGTCGACGTCGTCGCCGGGCACCGTGTCGTTCAACGAACGACCCGTCACCGTGGCGCTGTCGTCGCCGTCATAGACCTTGTCGTCCGCGGTGAACGTAGCCCGTGATGCGACGCACCGTGATGGCGGCCAGGGTGTCCTCGACCGAGGAGATGCTGTAGTTGTCGGCATCGGCACCACCGAGCACGAACCCGGCCGCCGGGGCGCTCACGACCTTGTCAGTGCCGACCACCTTGTCCTCGAAGGACGCCTCGCCGTCCGTGACGGTGACGACGTCGCCCACCGCGACCCCGTCCAGGGAGCGCGTGAGGATCTGCGCATCGGTGGTGCCGTCATAGACCTTGTCATCGGCGGTGAAGGAGACCTCCACCCCAGCCACGGTGATGTCGGCCGTCGTGGTGGCCACCCCGGTCAGGTGGTAGTTGCCCGCATCGGCACCGGCCAAGGAGGCACCCGCCAGGGTGACCGTCTTGCCGGCCCCGACCAACTTGTTGTCGAACGACGCGTCCCCGCCGGTCAGCGACACCGAGTCGCCGGAGATCGTCCCGAGAGGTCGCCGGTTGGTGGCAACCGCCGTCCTGGTCCCGTCATAGACCTTGTCGGCTGAGTCGAACGCGCCGCTGATGTCGCGCGCCGTGATGTCAGCCGTCGTCGTCGCAACGTCGGTCAGGTCGTAGTTGCCCGCATCCTCACCGGCCAGGACAGCACCAGCGAGGGTCACCGTCTTGCCCGTGCCCGACGTTCTTGCTCCCGAACGAGGCGGTCCCGCCGGTCAGCGAGACGTCGTCGCCAGAGATCTCCCCGGCCACGAACCGATCCAGCACCGTCGCATCCGCGTCGCCGTCGTAGACCTTGCTGTCCGCGGTGAACGACCCCGTGACGGGCTTCGCGGAGATGGCAGCGGTCGTGGTCGCGACGCTGGTCAGGTTGTAGTTGCCCGCGTCGGGGCCGGTGAGACCGGCGCCGGTCAACGTGACCTCCTTGCCGGTGCCGACGTTCTTGTCCGCGAACGTCGCTACACCCCCGGACAAGGACACGACGTCGAGGCCAGAGACACGCCCGACTGAGACGCCGGGTCGATCGCCGCCGCCGCCCGGGTCGCGTCATAGACCTTGTCCGCGGAGTCGAACGCCCCGGTGATGTCCCGCTTGGTGATCGCAGCTGTCGTGGTCGCGACATCGGTCAGGTTGTAGTTGGCCGCGTCACCGCCGGAGAGGACGGCACCCGCCAGGGTGACCGTCTTGCCCGTCCCGACGTTCCTGCTCCCGAACGCAGCAGTCCCACCGCTCAGCGACACCGCGTCACCCAAGACCGTGCCCGACCAGACGACGGTTGGTGACCGCCGCCGAGGAGTCCCCGTCATAGACCTTGTTCGTCGAGTCGAACGCCCCGGTGATGTCCCGCTGGGAGATGCTGGCGGTCGTGTTCTGGACCGTCACGCTGTAGTTGCCGGCGTCAGCGCCACCGAGCACGAATCCGGAGGCGGACACGGTCTTCGCACCGCCCACGTTCTTGTTGGCGAACGTCGCGGTCCCGCCCGACACGCTGAGGTCGTCCGAGCCCTGCACGCCCGACAACTGCCGCGAGGAGATGGTGGCCGAGTCGTTGCCGTCGTAGACCTTGTCGGCTGCGCTGAAGGAGACCGTCACGCCGCGGGTGGTGATGTCGGCCGAGGTCGTCCAAGGCCCCGACGCCAGGGTGTAGTTGCTCGCGGACGTGCCGGCCAGGGTGAAGCCGGTGGCCGTGACCGACTTGCCGGTGCCGACGGTCTTGCTGCCGAAGGCCGCTGTGCCGCCGGACAGGCTGACGATGTCGCCACTGATCACGCCGGTCAGGCTGCGCGTGGCGATCGTGGCCGCCGTGGTGCCGTCGTAGACCTTGTTGTCGGCGGTGAACGAGCCGATCAGCTGCTTGGCCGTGATCGCCGCCGTGGCGGTGCCGACGGAGGTGATGCTGTAGTTGGCCGCGTCCGTGCCCCCGAGCACGAAGCCGCTGGCCGAAACGGTCTTGCCGGCGCCGACGTTCTTGTTCGCGAACGTCGCGGTCCCGCCCGACGCGCTGAGGTTGTCTGAGCCCTGCACGCCCGAGAGCTGCCGCGAGGCGATGGTGGCCGAGTCGTTCCCGTCGTAGGTCTTGTCGGCTGCGGCGAAGGAGACCGACACTCCCCGGGTGGTGATGTCGGCCGAGGTCGTCCAGGGTCCCGAGGCGAGTGTGTAGTTGCTGGCGGAGCTGCCGGTCAGGGTGAAGCCGGTGGCCGTCACCGTCTTGCCGCTGCCCACGGCCTTGCTGCCGAAGCTCGCGGTGCCGCCGACCAGGCTGACGATGTCGCCACCGACCACGCCGCCGGCCAGGCTGCGCGTGGCGATCGTGGCCGCCGTGGTGCCGTCGTAGACCTTGTTGTCGGCGGTGAAGGAACCGGTCAGCTGCTTGGCGTTGACGACCTGCGTGAGGGTGCTGCTGGTGCTGGGGTCGTGGGTGGACGACCCGTTGTAGGAAGCGGTCACGCTGTGGTTCCCGGCGCTCAATGCCGCGGTGTTGCACTGCGCGGAGGCACTGACGAGAGCCACGGCGGAGCAGAGGACCGTGGTGCCGTCCCTGAAGGTGACGGTGCCCGCGGCCGCGGACGGTGAGACGGTGGCGGTGAAGGTGACCGGGGAGCCGTAGGTGCTCGGGTTGGCGCTGCTGGAGACCACCGTGGTGGTCTCCACGGTTGCGGGAGCGGGAGCGTAGTTGGCGCTGTACTTCGCGGCTCCGTTGCCCTGGGCGCCCGCCACGCAGATGCTCCGACCATTGGTGCCTGCGATCACGTTGAAGCCCGCACTGTTGGGGCTCGTCCAGTCCACGAAGGCCCGCGTCGAGGTCCCGACCGTGCCGGTGGCGGCCGCATCGAGGCGGACCGATTGGCCCGCGCCGACCGCCAGGGCGGCAAGGCCCGTGCTGGTGGTGTTGGCTCCGCTGCAGACGGTGGAGCCGCTGTAGAGGTTGCGGGTGATGGTCGCGCTGACACCGACCGGCGCGAGCTCGATCTGCACGTTGCTGTCGGTGAAGGAGGTACGAGCGACGCCGGAGACCTCGCCCGTGGCGATCACGGCGTAGGTCGCGACGAACCAGTTCGGGAGGTTGAAGACGTCGGTGATCGCGCCGCCCTCGTCGGCGACCACGTCCGAGTCACGCTCCCAGCTGCGCCCCTGGTCGTCGTTGACGTAGATGTGCACGACCTCGCCGGGCACCCAGCCCGCGCCGGTCAGGGTCACCAGTCCCCCGGGCGGGTAGTCCTCCTGGTCGCTGGTGATGCTGGGCGCGGTCGGCTCGGCGACCGCCGGCGCCACGGCGCTCAGGCTGGTCAGGGAGACGGCCACCGCGACCAGTGCGGAGAGCCACACGCGCATGACGGGTCGACGGACTGGTGCAGACATGTGGTGCCCCCAAAGGAGAAACAAGCCCCTCCGCGGCAGTGCGCCATCATGCTCCCCAAGGCGTCCACCGCGGCGCCCCCTGACGTGGGGGCTGGGCAGAGTCTGCGCCCGACTTGGGCGCTTTGACACTGTCCGCCGGGAAGAATGACCCGTTCGGGCCATCAAGGCACCCGCGTGATGCCAACCGGGCTACCCGGACCGGACACGCCGGACCACCCTCGGGTAACCGAACGGACGATCAGGCCCGGATCAGTACCGTAATGTTGACGACGTCACGCCGTCGAGGCTGGAGGTCCCGGCCAGTTCCGGTCCGGCTGCGGGACCGGCCGCCCCGGCTGCTCTCCCCCGCGCTCGGTGAGGTAGCTGTCCTTGGGCACCATCACCTTGCGGCGGAAGATGCACACGACCGTGCCGTCCTGGTTGTAGCCGATGGTCTCCACCTGCACGACGCCGCGGTCGTCCTTGGACTTCGACTCCCACTTGTCCAGGACGGTCGTCTCGCCGTAGATGGTGTCGCCGTGGAAGGTCGGCGCGACGTGCCGCAGCGACTCCACCTCGAGGTTGGCGATCGCCTTGCCGCTCACGTCGGGCACGCTCATGCCGAGCAGCAGGGAGTAGACGTAGTTGCCCACCGCGACGTTCTTGCCGAACTGCGTGGTCTCCTCGGCGTAGTGGGAGTCCAGGTGCAGCGGGTGGTGGTTCATCGTGATCAGGCAGAAGAGGTGGTCGTCGTACTCCGTGACCGTCTTGCCGGGCCAGTGCTTGTAGGTCGCACCGACCTCGAACTCCTCATAGCTGCGGCCGAACTGCATCGTGCTCTCCTCCGACGTCGGGTGGTCGAGCCAGTGCTCGGGTGGTCGAGCCAGTGCTCGGGTGGTCGAGCCAGTGCTCGGGTGGTCGAGCCAGTGCTCGGGTGGTCGAGCCTGTCGAGACCACGCCTCATCCTGCCCAACCAGCCACCGCCGCGGCAGGTCACGCCGAGGTGGGATAACTCATACGGTTCGACTCAGGAGCCGCCGCCGCCGGCCTTGCGCCGGTGCATCTTCGGCGCGGAGTCGAGCACCTCGGGACCGTGTGCCTTCGACTTGGAGCCGGCCGAGTCGTCGGGGTGGAGGTGTGCCTTCTTCTTCTCCAGCGCCTCGCGCATCTTGGCCTTGAGGTCGTCGTTTCCCAGGCTGTCGTCAGCCATCTGATGCTCCTCGGGGTGCGGTCGCGGATGTCACTCGACCCCCACCCTGCCACGCGCGCGGTGAGAGGGTCGAGGTCATTTCCTCCGGCTCACTCCCAGGTCGTCGGCACCCCGTGGCCGACCGAGGTGCCGAGCACGCGGCGATCCCCCGTGGGCCACAGGTCGAGCACCACGAGGAACTCGTGCTCGCCCTCGGGGGTGCGACGCGTCGGCTCGAGGAACAGGTGGGCGAACGGACGGTCCTGGTCCGCCTGCGCTGCCAGCTCGCCGATCCGGTCGGTGACTGCGGTCTGCTCCTCGACCCGGAGGTACTGCCACATCACGCTGTGCCAGAGCACCGTCGTGGTCCCCGTGGCGAGGTCGACGCCCTGCGCGAACGTGGCGGCGTCCTGACCGCGCACCTCCACCGGCACCCGTCGTGCCAGCGCGAACGCCCCACGCAGGCGCTCGAGACGTCGTGGCATGTCGGGCCAGACATAGGCCGTCAGGGTCGTGCGCCCCTCGGTCGAGGTCGGGTCGATCGGCATCACGTCGCTGCCGACACGCTCCACGATGTGCAGGTCCGGCCAGGGGGTCAGCGGGCGTCCTCGCCACGCCCCCTCCAGGAGTACGTCGGACGTGGCGTCGCCGTACGACGCCCCCGCCTCGTCGACGTAGCCGAACCGGTCCGCGAGCAGGTTGAGGCCACCGGAGGAGCCGATCTCGAAGAGGCGCACCGGCAGCCGGGTGGACTCACCGACGTGGAGCAGCCCGCCCATGAGGGCGCCGGCGCGGCCGACCTCGTTGGTCTGGGGCGGCCGGTCCAGCCACTCCCGCACATCATCGGGACGGTCGGCGAGGAGACGCTCGAACGCCGCCCAGCCGGCCCGGGGCTCCCAGGTGCCGCCGACGCTGGGGTAGAACGTGGCGAGGTCGCCCGCGCGGCGTTCGAGCACGAGCCGGTGCACCGAGCCCGCCAGCCTGAGCGCGAGCGCTGAGGGACCCGAGTCGTCCTCGTGGCCGCGCAGCACCTCGGCGGTGACGCCACCGGCCTCGAGGTCGTCGGCGGCCCGGCTCAGGAGAGCCGCATACATCGGCGATCCGAGGTCCCCACACGCCTGGGCCTGACGGCGGAACAGTCCCGCCTGCTTCTCGACCGTCAACGCAGCTGGTAGTCCTTGAGGAGGCTCCGGCCGATGATCATCTTCTGGATGTCGGAGGTGCCCTCGCCGATCAGCATGAACGCTGCCTCGCGGTAGAGCCGCTCGATCTCGTACTCCTTGGAGTAGCCGTAGCCGCCGTGGATCCGGAAGGAGTCCTGGACGACCTCGTTGCAGTACTCGGCCGCGACCATCTTGGCCATCCCGGCCTCGACGTCGTTGCGCTCCCCCCGGTCCTTGAGGCGCGCGGCCCTGACCATCATCGCGTGCGAGGTCTCGACCTTGGTCGCCATCTCCGCGAGCCGGAAGAGCACGGCCTGGTGCTCGGCGATCTTCTTGCCGAAGGTCTCGCGCTGCTGGGCGTAGGAGATGCCGAGCTCGAAGGCCCGGTTGGCGATCCCGCAGGCGCGCGCCGCGACGTTGACCCGGCCGACCTCGACGCCGTCCATCATCTGGTAGAAGCCCTTGCCCGGCTCGCCTCCGAGGATCTGGTCCGCGGAGATCCGGTGGCCGTCGAAGATCGCCTCGGTGGTGTCGACGCCCTTGTAGCCCATCTTGTCGATCTTGCCGGGGATGGTGACCCCCTGGGCGGTCTCGCCGAAGCCGGGCTCCTTCTCGACCAGGAACGTGGACATCTTCTTGTAGACCGAGGCCCCCTCCTCGACACCCTCGTCGGTGCGGCACAGCACCGCCACCAGGTTGGACGTGCCCCCGTTGGTGAGCCACATCTTCTGACCCGTGATCGAGTAGTCGTGCGACCCGCCGGTCGAGCCTGTCGAGACCCGGGTGGCCTTGGTCTTGATGGCGCTCACGTCCGAGCCCAGACCCGGCTCCGACATCGAGAAGGCACCTCGCACCTCGCCGGTCGCCATCCGCGGGAGGTACTTCTGCTTCTGCTCCGGCGTGCCGTGCTGCATCAGCATGTAGGCGACGATGAAGTGCGTGTTGATGACGCCCGAGACACTCATCCAGCCGCGCGCGATCTCCTCCACGCACAAGGCGTAGGTCAGCAGCGACTCGCCGAGACCGTCGTACTCCTCGGGGATCATCAGCCCGAAGATCCCGAGCTCCTTGAGCCCGTCCACGATCTCCTGCGGGTACTCGTCGGCGTGCTCGAGGTCGGTCGCGACCGGGAGGATCTTGTCCTCCACGAAGGTGCGCACCGCCTTGAGGATCTCCCTCTGGTCCTCGCTCAGTCCGTCGGTCTCGCACAGGCGGCCCATGGGGATTCCTCTCGGTCGAGCGTCGATGTGGCGGCGTCGCCCGAGTATGGCCCGCCCCAGGTCAGCCTGGCAGTGGCCGACGCCACAAACGCCGCACGCGCCGTGCGGCCTTTCTCACAGCGGACTCCGGCGCCACCAGCGGCAGGCGGCTCCTCGTCGTCTCCTGGGCCTGCTCTCGCTCGCGGGTGAGCGTGCGTACGTCGGTCAGCATGGCGGCGATCGTCGCCGCGGCAGCGTCGGCCAGCTCGGCATCCGTGACCGAATCAGGGTGCCGTCGCGGGGGAAGGTCCGTGGGCGTGCGCAGGTCCTCGAGGTCGCCGATCACGTGGTAGCCGCGGGCGGACAGCTCCTCGACCGCACGGTCACCCCGCTGCCGCAGCTGCGCCACCCGCTCAGGGGAGGGCCAGAACTTCTCACCCTTGCGTGGCACCAGCTTGCCCTGGGCGAGGTAGCCGCGGATCCACACGCCACGATCCACCGGCCGGCGGAAGTCCTCGAGCTCGGCGTTGACCCGGCGCAGCAGCTCGACCTCGACGACGCCGAGCGACTCGTTGGCCTCGGACCCGCTGGCGTCGCAGCGACCGGGGTCGATGCCGAGCAGCTCGGCGAACCGCAGCCACAGCGTCTCGCGGGGCTCACTCGGCTTGGGCAGGGTGAGCACGTGCACCCGCTCGTCGGGGACGGCAGTGCTCCACCTCCGCAGGACGTCGGCGACGTCGAGGGTGCCCCAGTCCCAGGCGTCCTGCGGGCTGGTCTCCTCCGACAGCGGGTAGCCGTCGATCGGTGTGGTCGCGCCGTTCTTCACGTGCTCCTGCCAGCGCGCGGTCACCAGGCTCAGCGTGTCCCGCGCGGTCAGCACGACGTGCACCTCGGCATCGCCGAGCGCGGCGACGGCGCGCGCGACCTGCTCCGGGGAGGCCGCGGCGAAGAACTCGTGGCTGATGACGGCCGTCCCCGGCCAGGCGTTGACCTGGTCGACCAGGACCTCCCAGGCGCGCGGAGCGTCCGGGTGCCGCTTGGCCAGGTCGGGCTCCTCGCGCACCGCACCGCTGGCCCAGAGGTGCTGGCGAGGGCCGAAACCTGGGAGCAGCACACCCTGCGCGCGCAGCTCGGCCTTGTTGTCCCACAGGATCGTCTGCAGGTACGTCGTACCCGTCTTGGGCAGCCCGACGTGGAAGTAGACCCGCCGTGCCGCACCGTCCACGACAGGGTCCGCCACTAGATCCGCCACTGGATCCGCCACTGGGCCCTCAGAGACCCTTGCCGTAGCGCTCGATGACCTCGGCCACCTTCGCCTCGTCGCGCGAGGCCACGGGGAGCAGCAGCTCCTGCACGACGTCGGTGAGCTCGGCGAGGCGCAGGTTGAGCTGACGACACTCCTGCACCTCGTCCTCGAGCTCGGCGACGCGTGCGCGGAGGTCGTCGATCGCCGGTCCGGCCCCCAGACGGGCCACCTTGGCGGCGCCGGTGCGGAGTCGGGTCTTCATCGTTGCCATGCGACCACCATTCGACAGATCCGACGGCTGGTCTCGCCGTCACGGATGACCTTGCGGGAGACGATCGTCGCCCCCCGCTCTCGCAGCGCCTCCTCGACCGGCTCCGCGGAGAGCGGCTTGAGGTGGTGCTGTCTCGCGAAGGGATCGTTGTCCCCGCGCGTGTTGAGGAACTCCAGGTAGAGCGTGCCGCCGTCGCGCAGCAGCATCTCCGAGACGCGCCACAGGTTGGCGCGCCCGACCTTGTCGGTCGCGTCGGCGAGGTGGCGCGCGGTGACGACGCGTGGCCCGGGCTCGAGGGCGAGCCGGGCGCCCTGGGACAGCATCGAGCGGAGCTCGCACAGGTTGATCGCGCCGAAGTCGAGCGGCAGGTCCTCCGCAGTGGCGATCCGGGCTGCCTCGTCGCTGCCCCGGGTGACGAAGTCGAGACCGGTGACGCGGGCTCCCTTGCGCGCGAACCAGAGCGCGTCGACCCCTCGCCCGCAGCCCAGGTCGATCAGCCGGTCCGGCACGCCACCGTGGTCGCGGACCACCCATCGGGCGAAAGCAGACTCGGTCTGGTCGAGCTCGCCCTCGAGGTTGTGCCCCGAGTAGGTGCGGTCCCACTCCGCGCGCTTGACGCGGGTTCCGCGGAACCAGCCGTTGAGCCGGCGATGGGTCGACTCGGGTGTCTCGAACGCGTAGGCCGGGTCGGGCACCTGCCAGCTGGGTCCGTAGGTCGCGGTGAGGAAGCGGTCGGTGTCGGCGGGCACCGGCACGGTGCGACCCTCCAGCGTTGCTGTCGCGAGCGGGAAGATCCAGTCCTCCCGGAACGGTGTGCGGATCTCACCCATCAGGTGCAGGTGGCCCTCACCCAGGAACCCTCCGAACACGTCGAGTCCTCGGACGGACCCGTCGCCCTCCACCACGTCGACCTTGAAGGCGATCCCGCTGTAGCGCGTGATCGAGTAGCCCATGTCCGCCAGCGCGCGTTGCAGGTCGAAGGACTCGCGGACGACGTCGACCGGGTGCGTGTGCCTGCTGACGTAGCCGAGGTCGGCGTCGCTGTCGTGACCGATCAGCTTGCCGCCGCGCACCGCGCCGAGCAGGGTCCCGTAGGCGACGAACGGCTCGATGCCCGTCTTGCGCAGGGCGCCCAGCACCTCGTCGATCGAGTCGAGGAGGGGTGCGACGTGCTCGGCCGATCGAGTGTCGAAGGTCTGCGCCAGGCGTTGGCTCTTGTCGATCCCGAGCGGCAGGCCGCGGTCGTTGACCACCGCGATCCGGGTGCCCTCGGCGGCGTCGCCGAGCCGGGTCTCGGCGTCGTAGACGACCTGCTGGCCGACGTGAGTGACCACCTGAAGTCGCGTCGTGCCGTGCAGGAAACGACGCAGCGCGCTCGGCCACTCGACTTGATAGCCACCGTCGCGGGCCGCCGCGTCGCGTGGGAGCCAGAACGACCAGATCCGGCGCTCGTCGAAAAGGACGTCGAGCACGAGCTCGCCCTCGGCCCTGGCGAAGATCCCCGCGTCGTCGACACGCACGTCGCTCACGGGGCTGGTCACGACGCTCATGCTATCGGCGTCGGCACCACGGGAACCACGGGACCGTTGCCCTCACGCGTCCGGCGCCGACCACACCTCTTCGCGGGACATCCCGGCAGCACGACCCTTGGCAGAGATCACCAGCGCCATCTTGCGGGAAGCCTCGTCGATCATCTCGTCCCCCAGCATGACCGCGCCCTTGGCGCCGCCCTTCTCGGAGGTGAAGTGCTCGTAGGCGTCCAGGATGTTCTCTGCGTGGTCATAGTCCGACTGCAGCGGGCTGAACACCTCGTTGGCCGCGGCGATCTGGTCGGGGTGCAGGGTCCACTTGCCGTCGAAGCCGAGGGCGGCGGAGCGTCCGGCGACGCGTCGGTAGCCGTCGAGGTCCTTGATCTGGAGGTAGGGCCCGTCGATGGCCTGCTTGTCGTGCGCCCGGGCGGCCATCAGGATCCGCATCAGGATGTAGTGGTAGGCGTCGCCCACGTCGTAGCCGGGCGGCTGCTCCCCCACGACCAGGCTCTTCATGTTGATCGAGGCCATGAAGTCGGCGGGGCCGAAGATGATCGTCTCCACCCGCGGCGACGCGGTCGCGATCGCGTCGACGTTGATCAGGCCGAGCGCGTTCTCGATCTGCGCCTCGATGCCGATCCGGCCGACCTCGTAGCCCATCGTGGTCTCGATCTGGGTGAGGAGCACGTCGAGGGAGATCACCTGCTCGGGCGTCTGCACCTTCGGCAGCATGATGCAGTCGAGGTTCGCGCCGGCGCCCTCGACGACCTCGATGACGTCCTTGTAGGTCCACTGGGTCGTCCAGTCGTTGACCCGGACGCTGCGCACCTTGTCACCCCAGTCGCCGGTGTTGAGCACGTCGACGATGTTCTTGCGGGCCTGGGGCTTGGCGAGCGGCGCAACCGAGTCCTCGATGTCGAGGAACACCTGGTCGGCCTCCAGGCCTTGCGCCTTCTCGAGGAAGCGCGGGTTGGACCCGGGGACGGCGTGGCAGGAACGACGGGAGCGCAGCGGCGTGGTCTCGGTCATCCCCGGAATGTATCGAGCCGCGGGCCACCTCGGGGAGGGCCGGGGCTGGTGGCATTTCTCACCCGGGCGGCGCCTCCTCGGGCAGCGGGGTCCGGTGGCTGACGATCACCAGCGCCATCCCCGACACCACCACCGCGAGCCCGACGAGCGCCGCGGCCGGTGGCTGCTGGCCGAGGATCACGGCGGCCAGCAGGGACGCACCCGGCACCTCCAGGAGCAGCGCCAGCGAGACATACATCGGGGAGGTGGTGGCGAGCAGGTGGTTGAACACCGAGTGCCCCAGCAGCTGCGCGGTCACCGTGACCAGCAGCAGCAGCCCCCACTGCTCGAGCGGATAGCCGCCGAGATCCTGCCCCGCCACCACGCAGGCGACCGCAAGCAGAGCGGCGCAGGTGCCGTAGCAGACGAACGTGTAGGTCGTCGTGCTCGCCGTCTGCCGGGCGCGCGACCCGATCACGGTGTACGCCGCGGCAGCCATGCCACCGACGAGGGCCAGCAGGTCGCCGACCAGGGCCCGGGTCGACAGCGTGAAGTCCACTCCCGAGACCACCAGCACCCCGGCGAGCGCGAGCGCCAGACCCACCAGGACGCGGGCCCCGAAACGCTCGCCCCGTGCCAGCTGCCAGATCACGATCCAGACCAGCTGGAGGCTGACGAAGGCGGTGGCCGAGGCGACCGAGGTGAAGAACAGCGCCGTCACCCAGGTGCCGAAGTGGACGGCGAGCATGAGTCCGGAGAGCATCACCAGGAGCAGCCGGTTGCCGCGCAGCCCGCGGAGCTCGTCGCGGCGGCGCAGCACCACCCCGGGAGCCAGGGCGGCGGTCGCGAAGGCGTTGCGCCAGAACGCGATCGCCAGCGGAGGGACGACGGCTGCGGCCATCAACGGACCCGAGAGGGAGACCGCCACGACCCCGACGGCCATCAGCAGGAGCGTGCGCACGAGGGACGAGTCTGGCACGCTCGGGACCGTGTCAGATCCCGACCTCGTTGCCGCCCTCATCGCCGAGCTCGGCAAGAAGACCAGCGTGTGCTGGCTCACCTACGCCGAGCACACCGGCGGCCCGGCCACGGCGCACGCCGCCTGGCACGAGTGGCTGGCCGGTGGTGACGGGGGCGACGGCGGCGCGCTCTACGTCGTGGCCGGAGGCACGGAGCAACCTCTGCCCGGGATCGCCGACGCCGGTCGCGTGGAGGTCACGATGCGCAGCAAGGAGAACGGCGGCCGACTCGTCACCTGGGTGGCAGAGCCTGCGAGGGTGCTTCCCGGCGACGACGCTTGGGCCGCGGCGACGGCTGCTCTGGCCGCCGGGCGCCTCAACGTGCCCGACCTGGCCGCGGCTGCGGACGGTTGGGCAGCCACCAGCGTGGTGACGCGCCTGGCACCCACCGGCGAGACGGTCGAGCAGCCCGACGACCTGAGCGCCGAGCACCACCGCGCGACCCCGCCGGAGACGCCGGCCACCACGCGCGGCGCCCTCCCCCGGGTGCTGCACCGGCGCGTGAAGCGCCGCCCCCGCCTGTCCTAGCGGGACGAGCTCGTCAGCCCGGCGGGTACGACGATCTCGCCGCTGGCGACGACCTGCACCTCGCCTGCGACGTGGCACAGGACGGGACGCCCCTCGGCGTCGATCTCCACACGACCCTCCAGCGTGGACGGGCGGCCCATCTCCGCGCCCTGCGCGATCCGGTAGCGACCTCCCTCGGGCAGCCGCCCGGTCTCCACCAAGGCGATCCCGAGTCCCGCCGCGGCCGAGCCCGTGGCCGAGTCCTCGGGCACCGAGAGACCCTGGACGAAGACTCGGGAGTGCACGCTCAGCACGTCGTCGCCGGGAGCCATGCCGTTGATGGCATAGACGTTGACGCCGTCGAGCGGGTCCCTGACCGCCGGCTGGTCGTCGTACTCCGAGAGTGCCCGCGCCGGCACGTGCACCCTGCCCAGGGCGTCGTCGACGACCGGGACATGGACGAAGGTCAACCCGCAACCGGCCACCCACACCGGGCCGTCGAGGTCGCTGGGGAAGAGTCCGAGGTCGCCGAGCAGCCGCGCCACGAATCGTCCGTCGTGGGCGACGGAGTCCCTGGGGACGGCGGTGAGCTCGACAGCACGCTCACCGCTGAACCGCACACCGATGTCCCCGGCGAGGCAGTGCTGGACGACGTCGCCATCGGCGGCGAGCAACCCGCGGGAGCGGAGCACCCAGGCCGTGCCCAGCGTCGGGTGGCCGGCGAAGGGGATCTCGGAGCCGGGGGTGAAGATCCGCACGGCGTAGTCGAGGTCGCCACCGGGGACGGGGAACGTGGTCTCCGAGAAGTTGAACTCGTGGGCGATCGCCTGGCACTGGTCGGTCGAGAGGTCACCGGCGCCGTGCACCACCGCGAGCTGGTTGCCTGCGAAAGGTCTGGCGGTGAACACGTCGACGATGTCGTAGGCGAGCCGCATGGCGCTCATCCAACCAGAGGCGCACGCACTAATCTCTTGTCACGTGAGCACCCCGCCGTCCCGCGTCTTCGCGGCCCGTCTCTCAGGGCTGCCGGTGTTCGACCCCGCGGGCGACCAGGTGGGCCGGATCCGCGACCTCGTCGTGGTGCTCCGCCCGGGGGGCCTCGCGCCCCGGGTGCTCGGACTCGTGGTGGAGGTGTTCGGTCGCCGATCGATCTTCGTGCCGATGACCCGGGTGACCTCCATCGACTCCGGGCAGGTGATCACCACCGGCCTGGTCAACATGCGCCGCTTCGAGCAGCGCCCCAGCGAGACGCTCGTCTTCGGCCAGATGCTCGACCGGCGGGTGACGATCCGGGAGTCCGGCACCGAGGGCACGGTCTACGACCTCGCGATGGAGCAGATCCGCAACCGCGACTGGCTGATCAGCCGGGTCGCTCTCCAGGAGGGCACCAGCAAGCGCCTGAGGCGCAAGGGCCAGACCCACGTCGTGGGATGGCGCGACGTCGACGGGTTCGCGACGCCCGACGAGGAGCAGGGCGCCGCCCACCTGCTCGCGGCGCTGGAGGAGATGCGCCCCGCCGACCTGGCCAACGTCATCCACGACCTCCCCGCCAAGCGTCGCGCCGAGATCGCCTCGGCCCTCGACGACCAGCGGCTCGCCGACGTGCTGGAGGAGCTGCCCGAGGAGGACCAGGTCGAGATCCTCCAGGCCCTCGACCGGGAGCGCGCGGCCGACGTGCTCGAGGAGATGTCCCCCGACGACGCCGCCGACCTGATCGCCGAGCTCCCCCACGAGACGGCCGAGACGCTGCTCCGGCTGATGAAGCCCGAGGAGGCCGAGGACGTCCGGCGGTTGATGTCCTACGGCGAGCACACCGCCGGCGGGATGATGACCACCGAGCCGGTCATCCTGCCGCCCGACGCGACCATCGCCGAGGCCCTCGCTCACGTGCGTCAGGCCGAGCTCGCTCCCGCGCTCGCGGCCCTGGTCTACGTCGTGAGGCCGCCGTTGGAGCCGCCCACCGGCCGCCTGATCGGGGTCGCCCACATCCAGCGGCTCCTCCGCGAGCCGCCCTCGTCGCTGGTCGGCTCCGCCCTCGACACCGACATCGAGCCGCTGCGGCCAACCTCGAGCCTGGAGGAGGTCACGCGCCACCTGGCCACCTACAACCTCGTCGCCGCCCCGGTCGTCGACCCCGACGGACGCCTGGTCGGTGCGGTCACCGTCGACGACCTGCTCGACCACCTGCTGCCGGAGAACTGGCGCGACACCCCCACCCGGGTCGAGGAGAAGCGTCGTGGCTAGGCCGGGCGGCAACCGGCGCGAGGAGCGCGGGTCGCGTCTCGACGTGCCCCGCGAGAGGCGTCGCGGCCTGATCCGCCGCCCGGAGGTCGACTCCGACCGGTTCGGCCGGTTCGCGGAGAACTTCGCGCGCTTCATGGGCACCGCGCGGTTCCTCATCTACATGACGCTGTTCGTCGCGGTGTGGCTGCTGTGGAACTGGCTCGCCCCCGGCACGCTGCCCTTCGACGACTACCCGTTCATCTTCTTGACCCTGATGCTGAGCCTGCAGGCGTCCTACGCGGCGCCACTGATCATCCTCGCCCAGAACCGCCAGGAGGACCGCGACCGGGTGATCGCCGAGCAGGACCGACAGGCCAACACCCGGGCTCACGCCGACATGGAGTTCCTGGCCCGCGAGATGGCCAGCCTGCGGATCGCCCTCGGAGAGGTCGCCACCCGTGACTACGTCCGCTCCGAGCTGCGCAGCCTGCTCCAGGAGATCGAGGAGTCCGACCGCCGCACCCGCGACCGGGACGAGTCCGACGACCCGGACCGCGACTGGCCAGCCTGAGCCGCCCCGTACCCTGGAGCCATGCCACTCCCCGCACCCGAGGCCGTCCAGTCCGCGCTCGCGACGGTCAACGACCCCGAGATCCACCGCCCGATCACCGACCTGGGCATGGTCGACTCCGTGGAGGTCGGCGAGGACGGCGTCGTGCACGTCACGGTGCTGCTCACCGTCTCCGGCTGCCCGCTCAAGGACACCATCACCCGCGACGTCAACGAGGCGGTCGGCAAGGTGCCGGACGTCACCGGCGTCGACCTCACCCTGGGCGTGATGACCGCCGAGCAGCGCGCCGGCCTCCAGGAGACCCTGCGCGGCGGGCAGGCCCCCAAGGAGATCCCCTTCGCTCGGCCCGACTCACTGACGAAGGTCTTCGCGATCGCCTCGGGCAAGGGCGGGGTCGGCAAGTCGTCGGTGACGGTCAACCTCGCCGTGGCGCTGGCCCAGCAGGGCCTCAAGGTCGGCATCGTCGATGCCGACATCTACGGCCACTCCGTCCCGGCGATGCTCGGGGTCGGCGACGTCCGGCCGACCCAGGTCCAGGACATGATCATGCCGGTGCCCACCCCGATCAGCCGTGAGTACGCCGGCGAGCTGTCGGTGATCTCGATCGGGATGCTCAAGCCGCGGCGCGACCAGGTCGTCGCCTGGCGCGGGCCGATGCTCGACCGGGCCCTGGTGCAGATGCTCAGCGACGTCTACTGGGGCGCCCTCGACGTGCTCCTCCTCGACCTGCCCCCGGGCACGGGCGACATCGCCATCTCGTTGGGGCAGCACCTGCCCAACGCGGAGGTCCTCGTGGTGACCACTCCCCAGGAAGCCGCCGCCGAGGTCGCCGAGCGCGCCGGCACGATGGCCTCGATGATGCATCAGCGCGTCATCGGCGTCGTGGAGAACATGTCCTTCCTGCCCTGCCCGCACTGCGCCGAGGAAGGCACCGAGCACCGGCTCGAGGTGTTCGGCTCCGGCGGCGGTGCCCGGGTCGCGGCGACGCTCTCGGGCCGCTTCGGCTACGACGTGCCCGTGCTGGGGGAGATCCCCCTCGACCTCGACCTGCGGGCGGGCGGCGACTCCGGGCGCCCGATCGTGGTGAGCGAGCCCGACAGCGCCTCCGCACGTGCCCTCACCGCGGTGGCCACCACCCTCTCGGGTCGCGGTCGCGGGCTCGCCGGTCTGCAGCTCGGTCTGACCCCAGCCGGTAGGTTCTAGCCATGTTCGGAGTGGGGCTGCCCGAGATGGCAGTGATCGGCGTGGTCGCCCTGCTCATCTTCGGGCCGGACCGGCTTCCGGAGTTCGCCAAGCAGGCCGGGCGGATGGTGCGCCAGATCAAGCAGTTCTCGCAGAGCGCCCGCGACGACATCCGGGCCGAGCTCGGCCCTGGTTACGCCGACTTCGAGCTCGGCGACCTCGACCCGCGCCGCGCGGTGCGCAAGTACATCAACGAGTCGTGGGACGAGACCGACGACGAGATCAAGCCCAAGCCGCGCGCTGGTCAGCGCCCGCTCGAGTCCGGCGAGCGTCCGCCGTACGACGGCGACGCCACCTGAGGCAGCCTCTCAGCCGACCTTCGCATCGAGGGTGACCTCGACCTCGACCTCGTTGTCGCCGCGCTCGACGGTCAGCCTGATCGTCTCGCCCGGCTGGTGGCTGCGGATCGCCACGATCAGCCCGATGCCGTCGGTGATCGGCTTGTCGTCGACGTGCGTGACGACGTCACCCTCGGCGAGGCCCGCCACCGAAGCCGGGGTCCCCGACGGCACCCCGACGACCTTGGCACCGCCACGTTGGTCGCCGGTGTTCACGTTGGCCCCGATGATCGGGTACTTCGCCTCGCCGGTGGCCAGGATCTGACCTGCTGTGACACGCACCTGCTCCATCGGGATCGCGAAGCCGACGCCGATGTTGCCTGCCTCCCCACCGAAGGAGCCGCCCATCGTGGCGATGGCTGAGTTGACCCCGACCACCTGACCGCGCATGTTGACCAGCGGCCCACCCGAGTTGCCCGGGTTGATCGCGGCGTCGGTCTGGACCGCGTTGATGTAGGAGGACTCGGAGCTGGTGCTCCCGGTCGTGACCGGTCGGTCGATCGCGGACACGATGCCTGAGGTGACCGTGCTGCTCAACCCGAGAGGTGAGCCGATCGCGACCACACCCTCGCCGATCCGCATCGAGGCGGAGGAGCCGAGCGCGGCCGGCCGGAGGTTGTCGCGGTCCCGGACCTTGAGAACAGCGATGTCGTAGACAGCACTGCGCCCGACGATCTCGGCGGCGTGCTCCAGGCCCTCGTGGTCGACGATGGTGATCTCACCGTCGCCGGTGGCCCCGGCCACGACGTGGTTGTTGGTGATGACGTGCCCGGCGTCGTCGAGCACGAAGCCGGAGCCGGTGGCACCGCTGTCTGCTCCGCTGCCCCCGCGGGCGAGGATCTGCACGGTGCTCGGCAACAGCTGCTCCGCGACCGCTGCGATGCTGCCGTTGTCCGCAGCGAGCGGCTCGGCCGCCCCCTGGTCGGACTGGATCGCCGGGATGGCCACCGCGTTGTCCGAGCCCAGCGACCGCGAGACCGCCACCGCGGCGAGGGTGCCGCCCAGGAGCCCCACGACGAGAGCCATGGCCGCCACGACGGGCCAGAACCAACCGGGCTGTCCGCTGCCGGGACCTGCCTGAGGGGACGGACCAGGGGCGGGATAGCCCGCCGCGTAGCCGGGCCCGTAGGGGGCGGTGGGCCACTCGTGCTCCGCACCTGGCTGCTGCCAGCCCGGATCGGCGCCAGGGGGCGCCCAGATCGGCGGCTCGTCCGAGGGTGCCTGGTCGGCCTCCGGTGCCTGCGGATCCGGCGTCGCGCCGATCGGCTGCGTGTCGTCGGTGGTTCCGCGGTCGTCGCGGTCGTCTGCCAGGCTCACGCTGCCCATTCTGGACCACGGCACCAACGCCGAGACGTCGCACCCGGGTCGAGGGGGCAGCAGATCAACGCGGGGTGACTGCCCCGACGGCCTGCGAGCGGGCCACCACCGGGGCGGAGAAGCTCCAGCCGGAGAACGGGACGAACCCCGACGAGGCCGCCGAGGCCGACCGGCCGCTACGGAGCGCGTCGAGCTGAGCCAGGGGGCCGGCGGTCGGGGTGCTGCGGATCAGCGCCGTCGGCGGCGGGACGGAGGGGGAACCACCGATGCCGAGGGTGGCACCGCTCAGCGCGCTCAGACCGAGGACGGCTGCGGAGACAGATCCGACGCCCACGGCGGCGATCCCGGCGCGACGTCGTCCGCGTCCCCGGGCCTCCAGCTCGGCGACCGCTGCCCAGGCATCGCGCGTCTCGCGCTCGACCGGATCGAGGTCGTGGAGGGAACCGAGCAGGTGCGGGGACGACTCGTCGGGAGCGGGAGAACCGGACATCTGGGCGAGCTGTCGCTTCACCCAGCCCTCACGCTCGACCGCACGACAACAGGAAGGACAGGCCATGACGTGGGCCCAGGCACGCTCGGTCGACTCCTCGTCGAGCTGTCCGTCGACCAGCGCACTCACCGAGGGACCGAGGTGGCCGCCCAGACGCCACACGGGGGGCATCACGAGGACCGGGCCGCCAGGTCCCCGCGAGCGGGGACCGGCAGATCGGTGGGACCGGAGTAGCGGGAGCGGCCGGCGCCGGGGGCGCGGTGGGCCAACGCCTTGCGCAGCATCGCCCGGCCGCGGTGGATGCGGGAGCGCACGGTGCCCAGCTTGAGGCCGAGGACGTCCGCGATCTCGTCGTAGCTGAGGCCCTCGACGTCGCAGAGCACGACGGCCGCACGGAAGTCCGGAGGGAGCGCCGCAAGGGCGACCTCCACGTCGTCGTCGAAGATCCCGTCGAGGACCGCGGCGTCGGTGGCGACCGTCCGGCTGGGCAGGCGGGTCTCGGCGTCGTCGCCGAGGGCGTCGAAGCGGATCTTGGCCTTGCGTCGGGCGCCGTCGAGGAAGAGGTTGGTGGTGATCCGGTGCAGCCAGCCCTCGAACGTGCCCGGCGTGTACTTCGACAGCGAGCGGAACACCCGCACGAAGACCTCCTGGGTCAGATCCTCGGCGTCGTGCTTGTTGCCGGTGAGGCGGTAGGCCAGGCGGTAGACACGCGCGGAGTGGAGCTCGACGACCTCGTCCCAGGTGGGCACGCTCCCGGGCACCTCGGCGCCCCCGACCGCACCGCCTTCGTGCGATCCGGAATGGCTCGTGGTGTCCGTCATGGCGTCTCCTCGACGTCGGGTCCTCACCGGGTCTGTCGTCCTCCTTGAAACCTAGGATCCGCGCCTGAGAGGGGCCTGAGGGGCGCGCTCGATTCTGCTGGGTATCCGGTGAACGTCCGGGGCAGGCCCGGTGTTCCCGTCCTGCCCCGCGCCCGTCGGCGCCGAACGAGGAGCGCCGGCACCGGTAGAGTCCCGCGCAGACGCCGTACGGCGGTCCGCACGGGCGTTCCGTGGTCGGCACCGGACCTGCGGCACGGAACGAGGAGGCCATCATTTCGGGACTGAAGCCGGCCAGCTGGGCCTACGCCGAGGAGTACGTCGCCGAGGACGAGGTGCTGGTCAACGCACGCTCGCGTGCTCACGAGGTCGGAGTCACCCCGATCGGCTCCGGCGGCGGTGCCGCGCTGCGCTTCCTGGCAGCCATCACCGAGGCGCGGGCGGTCGTCGAGATCGGCACCGGCACCGGGGTCTCCGGGGTGTGGATGCTGCGCGGGATGCGACCCGACGGCGTGCTCACCACCGTCGACACCGAGGCCGAGCACCAGCGTCTGGCCAAGGAGGCCTTCGCTGAGGCCGGCATCCCCTCCCAGCGGGTGCGGCTGATCCCCGGCTCGGCCCTCGAGGTGCTTCCCCGGCTGACGGACGGCCACTACGACCTGGTCTTCGCCGACGGCGACAAGCTGGAGTACTCCGCCTACCTCGACGAGGCGATGCGGCTGCTCAAGCCGGGCGGCATCGTCGCCTTCGACAACGCCCTGTGGCACGACCGGGTCGCCGACCCCGCGCAGCGCGACGCCGAGACGGTCGCGGTGCGCGAGCTGGTCCGCACCGTCGCCGACCACGACTCACTGATCCCGGTGCTCCTCCCCGTCGGCGACGGCCTGCTCGTCGCCAAGAAGGTCTGGACCCCCGAGACGTAGCCCGAGGCCGTCCCCCGCCGAGCTCGGTGGGGGGTCAGTAGGCCGGCGCGGCCAGGAAGCCTGCGCCGCCCTCGGCGACGGCCACCACCTCGCACGGCTCGATCAGGACCGGCGGCGAGCCCACCAGCCGGGAGCCGGGCGACGCGGCGGCCGCGGCGCTGAACTCCCGCTCGAAGGCAGCGCGCTGGTCGGAGGTCTCGAAGACGTAGCAGCCTTCGAACCACTCACCCTCGCGCATCCGCCACGTCTTGAAGCGCAGGCCCCCCATGCCGGTGAACCGCGCGTGCGAGGTCTGCTCGACGTAGTCGCGCAGCTCCTGGGCGGCGCCCTCGGGACTGTTCGTCAGGGACCAGCGGACCGTCAGTGCGTGCATGGAAGCTCCTTCGTCAGGACCCGACACCGGCCAGCGGCTCGCGCTGCTCGAGCCAGTGAAGCAGCACCCGGGCGCCGAAACCGGTCGCCCCCTTGGTGTACTCCAGGTCGTCCTTGGGTGCGTCACCGACGGACGCGACGTCGAGGTGGGCCCACGGCAGCCCGCCGGTGAAGTGCCGCAGGAACAGGGCCGCGGTGATCGCGCCGGGCGGACCGGCCGCGTTGTCGGCATCGGCGATCTTGGAGGCGAGCCGCTCCTCGTAGTCGTCGACCAGCGGCATCCGCCACAGCGGCTCGCCCGCGGACAGCGACGCCGAACGGAGCAGGTCGGCGAGAGCCTCGTCGGAGGCGAAGAACCCGCCGGTCTTCTGGCCGAGCGCGATCTTCATGGCGCCGGTGAGGGTGGCGATGTCGACGAGGGCATCGGGTCCGATCTCGGCCACGGCGTAGGCCATCGCGTCGGCGAGCACGAGGCGTCCCTCCGCGTCGGTGTTGTTCACCTCGCTGGTGCGTCCTCCGTAGTGCGTGATCACGTCGCCGGGACGCATCGACGACGCTCCGACCGAGTTCTCCGCCAGCGGCAGCAGGCCGGTCACGCGCACCGGGCAGTCGATGTCGGCCAGGGCCCCCATGACCGCGAGCACCACGCCGGCGCCGGTCATGTCGCGCTTCATCGGCATCATGTTGTCCTTGGACTTGATCGAGAGCCCACCGGTGTCAAAGGTGATGCCCTTGCCCACCAGCACCACGTGCGGGGCCTTCTTGCGACCCCCACGTCCGCTCTTGCGCGGGGTGTAGTCCAGCCGCACCATCCGCGGAGGTCGGGAGGACCCCTGACCGACACCGACGATCCCGCCGAAACCCTCCTCGGCGAGACGCTTCTCGTCCCAGACGGTGACCTTCAGTCCGGCTCGCCTCGCCACGTCCTCGGCCTGACCTGCCAGCCAGGCGGGCGACTTCTCGTTGGCCGGCACCAGCGCCAGCGTGCGCGAGAGCCACCCTGCCCCAGCGACGGCGATCGACCGGTCGAGCACGGCTCTGCGGTCGGCGGCGTCGAGGATCCCCGCCAGCACGACCCGTCCCACGGGACGGGCCAGCGGACCGTCCGAGCGCCAGTGGAACTCGAAGGAACCCAGCACCAGTCCCTCCACCAGCGCCCGCAGCCCGGCGTCGTCGGTCAGCGCGGCGAGGGAGGTGGCGAGCGTCGATCGGCCCTTGGTACGACGCGCCAGGGCGGCCCCTGCGCTGCGAAGCTCGGCCGGCGTGCCCGAACCGACCCCGACCAGCAGCAGCAGCTTCAGCGACGTGTTCGCCGAACCAGCAGCGTCGAGCACGGCGTGCTCGACGACCTCGCCGGCCACACCTGTCGCCCCGTGCAGCTCGAGCAGCGCGAAGAGGTCCAGGTCGTGCTCGTCGAGAAACTCTGCCGTGCCCGGCCCGAGGGAGGGACCGGCGTCGCCTCCGTCGGCCGAGATCTCCTCAGCGGATGCGGCGAGCACCGGGAGCGCGACCACGTCGGCTCCCACGACAGCGGAGGGGGCGACGTCGCTCAGGGCGACCTGCGGCGGGCTGACCTGGGCGGGAAGCGACACGAGGGGTGGGCTCCTGACGTTGTGGCACGGACACGATCTAGCCTTCGGAACCCTACTCGCGGAGGGCCCGGTGACCGGCGGCGGGGATGAGCGGACCCCGCCTCCCGGAGAGGGTGACGGGGTCCATTCGTCTCTGAGTGCTGCGTGTCAGCTGCGTGGGCTCGAGATCAGCCCACGACCTCGTCGAGCGCCGCGCCGAGCGCGCCTGCCTCCTCGGCGTTGAGCTCGACCACGAGCCGGCCACCACCTTCGAGCGGGACGCGCATCACGATGCCGCGCCCCTCCTTGGTGACCTCGAGCGGACCGTCGCCCGTCCGCGGCTTCATCGCCGCCATGCGCGCACCTCTTCCTGTAACAGTTCTGTGCGCCATCTGCGAGTCGTGGTCGGTCCCATCCGGGGTGCGAACTGACCGTGGCGCTGCTTGGGTTGCCCACCCATTATTCCCCAAAGCCTCCCCGACCTAGTCGGGAGTTCGCGAACAGCCCTTTCCCGAGGTCCACGGGTGGTAGGGCAGACTGCCGAGGTGCGCGCGGTCAGGCCGCGTCGACGACCGCCACGAGGAGGACCTCCATGACCGACCAGCCCGTGCGCGTCGACGTCACCGACGGCGTCGCCACCCTCACGCTGGACCGACCCGAGGCGATGAACAGTCTCGACGTGAGGACCAAGGTTGCCTTGCGCGACGCCGTCACCGCGGTCGCCGCCGACGACGCCGTGCGCTGCGTGGTGCTGACCGGCTCCGGGCGGGCCTTCTGTGTCGGGCAGGACCTCAAGGAGCACATCAGGCTGCTCGAGGACGGCACGTCCGACGCGTTGTTCTCCACCGTGCCCGATCACTACAACCCGATCGTGCACGCCCTCCTGACGATGCCCAAGCCGGTCGTCGCCGCAGTCAACGGCGTCGCCGCAGGGGCCGGCTGCAGCCTGGCCTTCGCCGCCGACCTCCGGATCGTCGCCGACACGGCGGGCTTCAACGTCGCCTTCACCGGCATCGCACTCTCTTGCGACACGGGTTCCTCCTGGACGCTCCCCCGACTCGTCGGGCGCGCCAAGGCGTTGGAGCTGCTCTACTTCCCGCGGACGATCCCGGCCGCCGAGGCGCTCGAGCTGGGCCTGGCCACCAGGGTCGTCCCGGCCGCCGACCTCGCCGCGGAGGCGGCTGCGCTGGCCGGCCGGCTCGCGGCCGGGCCGACGGTGGCGTTCGGCGCCGTACGGCGCTCGGTGACGCACTCCTCCGAGCACGACCTCGCCTCGTCACTCGCCTTCGAGGCCGAGATGATGGCGTTGACCGGCTCGACGGAGGACCACCGCAACGCCGTCGCCTCCTTCGTGGCCAAGGAGAGCCCCGACTTCCAGGGCCGCTGAGCCGAGACCAGCCTCGCTCAGATGCTGCCGTTCACCAGGAAGGCGCTGAACACCACGACGCCGACCAGCAGACCGAGGTGCGCGAGCACGGAGAGTCCCGGGCCCTCCCCCCAGGTGTCGGCCTTGGGGGCCGAGGAGTGCCGACCCTTGGCCGGCACCCAGCGGGCGAGGATCAGCAGGCCCGCCACGACCGTGATCCACCAGAGCAGCAGCCCGAGCCAGCCGAGGACCGCACGACTGGTGACCAGGTAGCCGGCCCAGAGAAGGATCGCGGGCACCCCGGCGCCGGTGTGGGTGTTGAGCAAGGACGCGGGGATCGAGATCCGACCGGCGCCCTCGTCCTTTCGCAGCCGGACGCGGGTGAGCACGACCACCACCGCGGCGAGCACGGACAGCACGAGCGTGATTCGATACGGCGTCACGAGAGCGATCCTGCCGCAACGGCCACCCCGGGTGGACGCAACGTGCCGGAGAAGCCGGTGCGGGTTCTCCTGCCCTAGACCGGGGCGCGGGTCTCCAGCCGGCGCTTGAGCTCGGCGAGACCACGATCGAGCAGCCGCTCGACCACCGGTCCGACCACCCGGTAGGCGAGGGCTCCCAGTCGCCCTCCCGGGATCGGCACCATCTCCGACCACAGGAACGTCGAGGCCGTGGGACCGTCCGCCACGACCTCGAAGACCCCCTCTCCGCGTACGACGGAGCCGGTGTGCAGGACCTCGCAGCGGCCACCGCCGTCCTCGCGGGTCTCCCACCCGGTGATCGTCATCGTGTCCCAGAATCCGATCCGACCCAGGCCCGACCAGGCCCGGATCCGGCCGCCGAGTCCGACGGCGGGATCAGCCGGATCGGCGTGCTCGACCCGGGTGTGCGGCACCCACTCACTCTGCGCGGGCCAGTCGGTCACGTAGTCCCAGGCCATCCCGGCGGGGACGGCCAACGGAACCTCCCGACGGATCAGGGCACGCATCAGTGCTCGTCCACGGCCGGCGCGGCGGCCGCGTCGGCCCTCGCGTCCTGATCGGCTGCCAAGCGGTCGAGGAGCGCATCGACCTCCGACATCCGGTAGCCGCGGAGCGCGGTGGAGAAGCGCACCCGCCGAAGGTCCTGCGCGGTCAGCGGACCGTCGGCCTGCACCCGCGAGTCAGGCCGATCGTCGAACGTCTCGGCCATGGACCCCCCTCGCCCGGTCGCGACGACGGCGATGACTCCGAGGACTGCGACGATGAGGATCGCGAACAACCAGGTCATGTCGTCATGGTGCCACGGGACGCACGGGACCCCGGGTGCGCTCGGCCCCCATCATTCGGGAGGCACTCCGTTGTCGGCGGCGTGCTCCCCGGTCTCGGTCGAGCTGCCGACGCGGCGACGTTGTCGCGCCTCGACCATCACCGCGACGGCTTCCTCGACGTCGTCGGTCACCTGGAACATCTCGAGGTCCGCCGCGCTGATCTTCCCCTCGTCCAGCACGGTGCCGCGGATCCAGTCGATCAGGCCAGCCCAGTAGGCCGACCCCATCAGCACGATCGGGAACGAGGTGACCTTGCGGGTCTGCACCAACGTGAACGCCTCGAAGAGCTCGTCGAACGTGCCGAACCCGCCGGGCAGCACCACGAAGCCCTGGGCGTACTTCACGAACATCGTCTTGCGCGCGAAGAAGTAGCGGAAGTTCAGTCCGAGGTCGACGTACTCGTTCAGCCCGGCCTCGAACGGCAGCTCGATGCCCAGCCCGACCGAGGGTCCGCCGGCCTCGCTGGCACCCTTGTTGGCCGCCTCCATCGCCCCCGGTCCACCACCGGTGATGACGGCGAAGTCCTCCTCCACCAGGCGTCGGCCGAGCTGCTCCGCCACCGCGTAGTGCGGGTCGCCGGCCTTGGTGCGCGCCGACCCGAAGACCGAGATCGCCGGGCCGAGCTCGGCCAGCGAGCCGAAGCCCTCGATGAACTCGCTCTGGATCCGGAGCACGCGCCACGGATCGGTGTGCACCCAGTCGGTCCCGCCGCGGGAGTCCAGCAGCCGCTGGTCGGTGGTGCCGTCGTCCAGCTCGCCGCGCCGCAACCGGGTTCGGCCGCGGAACTTCTCCGGCGGCTCGGCGTCGCTCACGCGTCGGCCCCCAGCCAGGTGTGCAGCTGGGCCTCGACCGAGGCGAGATGAGCCAGTGGCACGAACTCCTCCTGCTTGTGCGCGAGGTGCGGGTCGCCGGGGCCGAAGTTCACCGCGGGTACGCCGAGCACACTGAACCTGGCCACGTCGGTCCACCCGAACTTCGGGTTGACCGTCCCGCCGACCGCCTCGACGAAGGCCGCGGCGGCCGGCACCGTCAGGCCCGGCATCGCCGACGGGGCGGAGTCGCTGACCTCGATCTCGAAGCCGTCGAAGACCTCCCGCATGTGGGCGAGCGCCTCCTCCTCGGATCGGTCGGGAGCGAACCGGTAGTTCACCGAGACGCGGCACTCGTCCGGCAGCACGTTGCCGGCGACGCCCCCGGAGATGTAGACCGCGTTGAGACCCTCGTGGTACTCCAGCCCGTCGATGATCGGTCGGCGGGGCTCGTAGTCGTTGAGCCGGGTCAGCACTGCGGCTGCCCCGTGGATCGCGTTGACGCCACGCCAGGAGCGGGCCGAGTGGGCGCGCTCGCCGCGCGTGAGGACGTCCACGCGCATGGTGCCCTGGCAGCCGGCTTCGACCACCGCGTCGGAGGGCTCCATCAAGATCGCGAAGTCGGCCTCGAGCAGCTCGGGGTGGCTCTGGGAGAGCTGGAAGAGCCCGTTGCGGTCCGCCTCGACCTCCTCACACTCGTAGAAGACGTAGGTGACGTCCCGGTTGGGCGTGGGCATCGTGGCGGCCGTGCGAAGGGCGATGGCGACGCCCCCCTTCATGTCGCAGCTGCCGAGCCCGTGCAGGTCGGTCTCGGTGAGCCGGGCCGGCAGGTTGTCGTTGAGCGGCACAGTGTCGATGTGGCCGGCGATCACCACCCGCTCGTCACGCCCGAGGTCGGTGCGTGCGACCAGCGTGTTGCCGAAGCGCTGCACGCTGAGGTGGTCGAGCCCGGCAAGGCCCTTCTCGATCGCGTCCGCGATGGCAGCTTCGTTGCCGCTCACCGACTCGAGGTCGACCAGCTGCTGGGTGAGTGTGACGGCGTCGGCGGAGAGGTCCAGGTGCATGGCTTCATCCTGCCCGACACTCGGCTCCGCGGAGGCGGCCGCCCGCCGTCCCGGTCGCTGCGGCGGCGCGTCGTCCGACTGCTCCGTGCGTGGTTGAGTCTCGCTGCGGACGCCGCGGCCGAGCCGCTTGACGCTCCCCGTGACGGCGTTCGTCCGTCTCCGCTCAGTGGGCGTCGGGAGGGAAGACGCAGAACTCGTTGCCCTCGGGATCTGCCATGACCGTCCACCGCGGCAGCTGCCACAGGGTCGTCGCACCGGCCCTCTCGAAGTCGGCCACGTCGCCGTAGACGTCCCAGTGGATCCGGTTCTTCACCGTCTTGGGCTCCGGCACGGGCGCGAAGTCGAAGGTCAGCACCGGGTCGTTGGTCACCCCCTCCAGGGTCCACCACGGCGTGCCCGCCTCGTTGGTCGGCTCGAGGCCGAACCGGTCACCCCACCAGCGGGCGATGCGCTCGGGGTCGGCGCAGTCGACGCCCACGCCGTGCAGGCGGTAGTCGGGCAGTCGATCCGGCTCCCGCACGAAGGCGCAGAACTCGCCGCCCTCGGGGTCCGCCATCACGGTCCAGCCGAAGCCGGTGTCCTCCGCGCGGTGCAGGACCGTCGCGCCGAGAGCCTCCAGATCGGAGATCGCGGCGGTGTAGACGTCGAAGTGCACGCGGTGCTTGACCGTGCGCGCCTCGGGAACCGGGCAGATCGCGATCCCGCCGCCCTCGACCGCGGGCACGACGACGTCACCGGCCGGGTCGTCGGCAGAGGGTTCATGCACCCCGCCGATGGCCGCCGCCCAGAACGCGCCCAGGGTCGGACCATCCTCGACCGTGTCCATGCAGAGCTCGTACCAGCGTGCATCGACAGACATGCCACTCCTCTCATCGGACCGTCAGGAACGCTCGGTAGCGTTGCACACGTGACCGACAACGCCGCAACGACCGATTCCGCGCCTTCAGCGACCGCTGCCCCGACCAGCGCGTGGGCGTTCGGCCTCGCGACCTACGCAGGCACCGAGGGCGAGGCCCCCACGGGCCACCGGGTGCTCGACACGTGGTACCCGACGCCTGCCCTGGGGGTACCAGCCGGCGAGGCGGCGGCCCCGTCCGAGCTGACCCGCCTCGAAGGCGTCGACGAGGCCCGCGGCGTACGCCGCCTGGTCGTGCTGACCGTCATCGAGGACCTCCAGGCTCCCCCGGCCGACACCCACGACGCGTGGTTGCGGCTGCACCTGCTCAGCCATCGGCTCGTCACCCCGCACAGCATCAACCTCGAGGGCGTGTTCGGCCAGCTGACCAACGTCGTGTGGACCAGCGTGGGCCCGTGCGCGGTCGACGGCTTCGAGCTGACCCGTCTGCGGCTCAAGCACGCCCACGGTCACGTGAGCGTCTACGGCGTGGACAAGTTCCCGCGGATGACCGACTACGTCATGCCCGACGGTGTCCGGATCGCTGACGCCGACCGGGTCCGCCTCGGGGCACACCTCGCCTCGGGCACCACGGTGATGCACGAGGGGTTCGTCAACTTCAACGCCGGCACGCTGGGCACGTCGATGGTCGAGGGCCGGATCAGCGCGGGCGTGGTCGTCGGCGACGGCTCCGACGTCGGTGGTGGCGCCTCGATCATGGGCACCCTGTCCGGCGGTGGCAAGCAGGTCATCTCGCTCGGCGAGCGCTGCCTGCTCGGCGCCAACGCCGGGATCGGCATCTCCCTGGGCGACGACTGCGTGGTCGAGGCCGGCTGCTACGTCACCGCCGGCACCAAGGTCCTGCTCCAGGACGGCTCCGGGGACGAGCCGCGCGTGGTCAAGGCAGCCGAGCTCTCCGGAGCCGACAACGTGCTGTTCCGGCGCAACTCGACGACCGGCGCGGTCGAGGCAGTGCCGCGGAAGGGCCAGGGCATCGAGCTGAACGCAGCCCTGCATGCCAACTAGCTCTCGCGCCACGGTCCGACGCAACCGGTGGATCGCGGCCGGAGTCACGCTCACCCTCGCGGCCGGCATCGTCGTCGGCGTCGGGGTGCTGCTGCGCGAGCAGGTGGGCCCCTTCCTCGACCCGAAGGGATGCACCGCGAAGGTGGGCGGCGTCGTGGTCGACCTGTCCCTGGAGCAGTCTGAGAACGCGGCGACGATCGCGGCCATCGGCGTACGCCGGGGGCTGCCCGCGCGCGCCGTGTCGATCGCTCTCGCCACGGCCTACCAGGAGAGCAAGATCGAGAATCTCGACCATGGCGACCGGGACTCCCTCGGGGTCTTCCAGCAGCGCCCGTCGATGGGATGGGGCACCCCTGAACAGCTGCAGGACGTGCGCTACGCGACCAACAAGTTCTACGACGAGCTGGTCAAGGTCGACGGCTACGAGACGATGCGGATCACCGAGGCGGCCCAGCTCGTCCAGCGGTCGGGGTTCCCCGAGGCCTACGAGGACCATGCCGAGGACGGGCGGGCACTCGCCTCGGCGCTGACCGGCTACAGCGAGGCCCGGTTCACCTGCGAGGTCGACGACGCGTCAGCCGACCTCCCCGCGCAGGGCCTCAACCCGGGCGGACTGACCCCGCGGGCCGCGGCGGTGCGGCGCGACGTCGAGCGGATGTTCGGCCCCCAGTCGCTGGGCGGCTTCGCCCCCGGGGGTGTCCGCGACGGCCACCAGGAGGGTTCGGCCCACTACGAGGGCCGCGCCATCGACGTCTTCTTCCGTCCGGTCAACGACGCCAACCAGCGGTCCGGTTGGGCGCTGGCGCACTACCTCGTCGCCCACTCCAGCCGGCTCGACATCGCCACGGTCATCTTCGACGGCCGGATCTGGACGGCGGCGCGCTCCACGCGCGGCTGGCGTGACTACGACGCCGGCGACGGTCCCGGAGACCGGGCGGTCCTCGAGCACCGGGACCACGTGCACGTCGACGTCGGTTGAGCGGCTTCAGCCGATCTCGTCCAGCGCGGTCAGGCAGAACAGAACGCGAGACCGACGGGGTCGGTGAGGACCAAGACGCACGAACCCGTCCACCGTCTGAAGCCGATGCGTCAACAGCCGTCGCGACCGGGGTTCGTCATCAGGGCAGGGCACGTTTCTCGAGGTAGGTCTCCAACACTCTACGGATCGCGACCCGCACTGGCACCAGCTCCGGCAGGGCGTCCACTCGATGAAGCGAGACCGGCCCTGCGGCGCCAGACGCGAGCAGAGCGCCTCCGACCGGAGTCGCGACGTACCCGTGAGCCAGCATCGTGCCGGTGGGTGTCCCGCTCTGGACGAATGTGACCAGATGATCGACGATTTCGACATCGAGCCCGGTGGCCTCGCGCACGATCCGGACAGCACCTTCCTCAGGTGACTCCCCCGCTCGGCACGAATCTCCAGGGAGCGAGGCCGGACCGTCCCGGTCACCCCCAGGATGCACGAGGGCGAGCTGCTCAGAGGTCACCTCGACGACGATGATCGCTCCCACGTAGTCGACCTGCTCGTTCTCCTGGGTATTCGTCACCACGATCAGCCTCCCGATCAAGGGCCTTGCCGGGTCATTGCGGACGCTGTCCATCTTTCGACCGCACCTCGGGGCGCGTCAACGTCAGCCAACGAGCCTGGAGCTGATCTTGTCCAGCGTCGTCAGGCAGAACGGGTGAACGAAGCGGTCGGTGCGCACGTAAGTCGGCAGCGCGAGTCACCCGGCGAGCGAGCCGCCGAAGATCTGCCAGGCGAGCGCGGTCTTCGCGACCAGGCTCAGGACCAGGTAGACCTTCTCACCGTAGGCGTAGTCCGCCCAGCGGCCGACCTGGCGGTACTGCAACCACTGGTTGAGGGCGAAGCTCATGAAGAAGACGAACAGGGAGGCGACGATCCCGTAGACGAAGCCGGGCACGCCGCTGGCACCGCCACTGGCCCCGATGAGGTTCACCAGGATCGCGACCCAGGGGGCCGCGCCCGCGACGCAGCCGAACCAGAACGGCAGCATCGTGGTCCTGGACCGGCCGGGCGGGTTCATCAGCTCCTGGAGCCATCCGAAGAGGATCATCGCGGCGTTGGCCCCGATGATCGCGATGACCTCGGTGATCCCGGTGAGCCCGTTGTAGAAGCCGATCAGCACCACCATGATGGTCGCGCTGACCGAGTACTCCATCCACCGGAACCGGTTCAGCCCGCTGCGGAGGTCGCTCTCGTAGCGGCCGCGGAGCACGGTGGCCGTGACCAGGTGGTCCAGCGCCGCGAGCGCGAGGAACACCGCGATGGCGTAACCGATCCGGACGTCGAACAGTGCCTCGGGGGCGGGACCCGGCGTTCCCGGAGGGCCCTGGGGGAACTGCGAGGTCACGCTGATCGCGAAGTCACTGGCCAGGAGCAGCACGACCACCACCTGGAGGCCGTGCAGCACGGTGAGCCCGAGGTTCCAACGACGCAGGCGGGACAGGCTGGACTCGTTCACGCCGGTGGCTTCCATGTGGGTCCTTCGCAAGGGGGTCGGTTCCTCACCACTCTCTCTCATACCCACCCTTGACCTGAAGTGGGCTCCAGGTTGTTCACTGTCGACCATGAGTACGACGACCAGCGGCTCCGCCCAGGACGGCGCAGTCCTCGACGAGACCTACACGCGGTTGCACACGACCGGACCGGAGTTCGAGGGCTGGCTGTCCAACCACGGCCCGATGGCAGCCGACGCCCTGATTCGGCTCGGTTGCGGCGACGAGGTCGAGCTGTGGGTGGGCGGCTACGCCCGCCGCCTCCACGATGCGCCCGGCCCGCGGTGGGAGATCGCGGAGGACGACTGGCGCGAGGTGCTCGGTGACGCCTCCCGTCTGGGCGACTGGACCGCACTGTTCGACCGGCTCCTGCGCGAGGAGCCCTGGCGCGACGTCCTGGTCCGGTGGTGGCCCCGTCTGATCGACGGCGCGGTCGCCTCTGCCACCCACTGCCTGATCAGGACCGGGCACGCCGTGCGGGCGCTCATGGAGTCACCCAGCGAGCCCCGCCGTGCCGAGCTGGCCCACGCGTTGGGCTACTGGGCCGCGCGCCACCAGCGGTTGCCTGCGCACCCGCGGCCCACCGGCGCCGACCTCCCCGCGACCGCACTGGACGCCATCCCCACCATCGACACGAGCGGCGGCATCCGCACCCGGCTGGACGACCTCGCCCGGACTCCGTCCTGGCCCGCCACCGTGGCCAGGCTCCACGCGCCGCCCTCGGCCGACCGAGCGCCTGAAGCCTTCGACGCCCTCGTCGACGCAGCCGTCACCCACTACGGGCTCTGGGCCCATGGCAACCCGGTCATGCTGGTGCACGCCGCGACCGCCCCCCGGGCCGCCAGCCTGGTGCTGCCTGCGCTGCCCGAGCAGCTGTGGGCCCCGACCTACGAGGTGTCGTGGGCCGCCGTCGCCGCGATCAGCACCGTCTACCGCCCTTCGACCCCGCCGCCCCCGCCCACCCGGAGCGAACAGCGCACCACTACTCCCGAGCAGGTGACCGAGCGCGCCGTGTCGACCCGTGACGAGCACGCCATCAAGTTCGCGGAGGTCGCCCAGGAATCCCACGGCCGCGGCAATCCCGACGCGCTGGCCGCAGCCGCCCGCGCCGCCCACCTGATCGCCCCCGTCGACGACACCTGACCGTCCAGCCGGCTCGATGCTCCCGACCCGATCGGGGCAGCACCGTCGTCCGTTCGGCCAGTCCTGGGTGCCGAGGGGGTCATAACGGACATTTCCCCTGGTCGGCGGACCCTCGAACGCCGTACCGTTTCGGATGTCGGGCTGAAGAGCCCGCTCGGGACCACTGGGAGGGAACCGTCATGAGCAGCTCGATCCTCTACACCATCGGCACCGCGCTCAACCGTGCCCACGAGAACGACGTGGCGGTCCAGGTGCTGGTCGAGGGCCAGTGGCTCTCCGGTCGCGTCGCGGCCGTCGACGGGCACGGTCTCGTGCTGCACTCCGACGAACTCGAGCACTCGGTGGTCCGCATCGAGAACGTGGCGGCTGTGCGGATCTTCGCCGAGGCGCCGGTCCGGACGCCGATCACCAACGGCGCGATGCCGATGGGTCCGCGTCCGATGGCCTACGCCGCCGGCGCCTGACCCAGACGCCGAACGGCAGCCTCCACCCGTTCGTCGGTGGCGGTGAACGCCACCCGCACGTGCGTGGCACCGTTCGGACCGTAGAAGTCTCCGGGCGCCACCAGGATGCCCAGCGCGGCCAGGTCTGCGACCGTGTCCCAGCACGGCTCGCCCCGGGTCGCCCAGAGGTACAGGGCCGCCTCCGAGTGGTCGATCCGGAAACCCGCGCCCTCCAGCGCGGTCCGGAGCAGACCGCGGCGGGCGGCGTAGCGCGCGTGCTGCTCGGCCACGTGGGCGTCGTCCTCCAGCGCCACTCGCATCGCGACCTGTTGCGGCCCGGGCAGCATCAGCCCGAGGTTCTTGCGCACCGCGAGCAGCTCCCCCACGACCGCCGGGTCGCCGGCGACGAACGCGCAGCGGTAGCCGGCGAGGTTGGATCGCTTCGAGAGGGAGTGCACGCTGAGGATCCCGGTCGGGTCCCCGCCGCAGACGTCGGGATGCAGCACGCTGACCGGCTCGGCATCCCACGCACACTCCAGGTAGCACTCGTCGGAGACCAGCAGCACCCCTCGCTCCCGGCACCAGTCGACGACCTTGCGCAGGTGGTCGCGTGGGAGCACCCGTCCGGTGGGGTTCGAAGGCGAGTTGAGCCAGACCAGCGACACCCGCTCCGGGCCGACGGCGGTGAGCGAGTCCGTCGCCAGGGTCCTGGCCCCGGCGAGGCGGGCGCCGACCTCGTAGGTCGGGTAGGCCAGCTCCGGGATCACCACGAGGTCGCCGGCGCTGAGCCCGAGCTGACTGGGCAGGGCCGCGACCAGCTCCTTGGACCCGATCGTCGGCAGCACCGCGTCGAGGCCGAGTCCGGTCACCCCGAAGCGACGCCCCAGCCAGTCCAGGCAGGCCTGACGGGTCTCCGGCAGACCGATCGTCGTGGGGTAGCCCGGGGCGTCGGCTGCCGCGGCCAGCGCCTGCCGGACCACGTCGGGGGTCGGGTCGACCGGCGTGCCGACGGAGAGATCGACGATGCCGTCAGGGTGGGCGCGGGCGACGTCGCCGAAGTCCGTGAGCTTGTCCCACGGGAAGTCGGGAAGTCGCGCGCTGACCTTCACGGCCGCGCCGTCACTCCTGGTTCTGCGGGGGCAGCGCGGCGATCAGCTCGTGGTCCTTCTCGATCACGCCCATCTTCGCCGCCCCACCCGGGGAGCCGAGGTCGTTGAAGAAGTCCACGTTGGCCGTGTAGTAGTCCTTCCACTGCTCCGGGGTGTCGTCCTCGTAGAAGATCGCCTCCACCGGACACACCGGCTCGCACGCCCCGCAGTCGACACACTCGTCGGGGTGGATGTAGAGCATCCGTGAACCCTCGTAGATGCAGTCGACGGGGCACTCGTCGACGCAGGCGCGGTCCTTGAGGTCCACACACGGCTGCGCGATGACGTAGGTCACCTGGTTCCTCCTGTAGTGCGAGTCTTCGTTGGTCGCTGTCCGCCCTGCGTCACCGAGAAGCTGCGCGACACCTCACAGCCTAGTCTGTGGCTGGTCCAGTCTCGCGCTCCGGTCCGCCCGTCGAAAGGTTGCATGTCGCCCCCGGCCCTTCCTCCTGGTCTCGGCCCGCACTGCGTCGGTGTTCGGGTCGTCGTACGCCGCGTCCTGCCCGGCGAGACCGGCCCGTCCGGCGGGCCCGCGATGACCGATCTCCTCGGCGAGATGGAGACGTGGACGTCGACGGAGACCACGGTGCGCTCCGCCGACGGCACCCTCGTGCGCATCCCCCTGAGCGACATCGTCTCCGGCAAGCCGGTCCCACCCCGGCCCTCGACCCGGTTGCGGGTGACACCGGCCGAAGCGGAGGGACGGGCTCTCGCCGGGTGGCCGGCCGTGGAGGCCACGCCGCTCGGCGACTGGCTGCTGCGGGCCGCGGGCGGCTTCAGCGCGCGGGCCAACTCGGTGCTGGCTCTCGGCTCCCCCGACCGCCCGCTCGCCGAGGCGGTGGCCGCCGTCCAGGACTTCTACGCCGCGCGCGACCTGCCGCCCTGGGCCCAGGTGGTGGTCGGGTCCCACGAGCAGGCGCTGCTGGAGGACTCCGGGTGGAAGCACGCTCGGCCGGGCGAGGCCGACTCGCTCTTCCAGGTGGCGTCGGTCGCGATGGCCGCGCGAGAGCTTCGCGATCGGACGCGAGCTGCCGACACCCCGATGCCCGCCACGGTGACGCTCGCCGCGACCGCGTCCGCACCGTGGCTGGCGAACGACGACCGCGCGCAGGTCACCCCGTCGCTCGCCCGGGCGGTCCTGGAGGGTCCCCACGAGGTGAGCTTCCTCTCGGTCGGACCACCCGACGGACCGCTGCATGCCAAGGGCCGGGTGTCCCTCGCCGACGGCCGGGACGGCGGCTGGGCCGGCATCACCGACGTGTGGGTCGAGCCGTCCTACCGCCGGCAGGGCCTCGCCGTCCTCGTGATGCGGGAGCTGATCTCCTGGGCCGCCGAGCGAGGCGCCACCACTGCCTATCTCCAGACCCGTGGCGACAACCCCGCCGCGCTCGCCCTCTACGGATCGCTGGGCTTCAGCACGCACCACGAGTACCGCTACCTCGTGGCGCCCGAGCCGCGCAGCAGCGGGCCGGCCGGCTGAGGGCTCAGAGGCTCAGCAGCACCAGGGCGATGAGCGGCGGGGCCCCCTGGACAGCAGCCGCCGGCAGGAACCTCCGGTCGGTCGCCACGAGCACCACCGAGGCGCCGAGCATCACGAGGCAGGCGAAGACCACGACCTGTTCACGTCCGGTCATCAGACCGACCACCGCGCCCACAGCCAGGAACAGGTTGTAGAAGCCCTGGTTGAACGCCATCGGACGCACGACCGCAGCATGCTCTGCGGAGAGGCCGAAGCGGCGGCGGACAGCGGGCCTGGTGAAGAGGAGGCTCTCCAGCACGAAGAAGAGCACGTGCAGGGCGGCTGCGAGCCCGACGAAGACCTGGGCGATGACGTGCATGGGCACATGCTGGCAGCAATCCACCACTCCCGTCGGCCATGCTGGTCCCGTGTCCACCACCGCGCAGACCCTCCTGGAGACGGCACTGGCTGCGAAGGGGAGTCGGTACGTCGGGCTCGCGGGGGCGACGACGAGAGACGGCGACGTCGCCTTCAGCTCGGCCGGGCGCACCCACGTCGACCCGGCGCAGGGAGGGCGGGTCGACGAGAGCACCGTCTTCGAGATCGGCTCGATCACCAAGGTGTTCACCTCCCTGCTCCTCGCCGACGCCGTGGTCGCCGGTGAGGTCTCCCTGGATGAGCCCCTCCAGACCTTCCACCCCGAGATGACGCTGCCGGTGCGGGGCCGGCCGGTCACCTTGGTCGACCTGGCCACGCACACCTCGGGCTTCCCCCGCCTGCCCGCGGGGTTGATCCGCCAGGCGTTCCGGCACGGGGACGACCCCTACGCACGTTTCACCGACGAGCACGTGAGCAACGCGCTCGTCTCAGTCCGCCTCAAGCGGGAGCCCGGGGCCAAGCTCGCCTACTCCAACTTCGGTGCCGCCGTACTGGGCAACGCCCTGGCGGCCCGGGCGGGCACGACCTACGAGGCACTGCTGAGCGAGCGGGTGCTGGTCCCCCTGGGCCTGGGCGACACCAGCGTGCGGCTGCGACCCGACCAGGAGGCACGTCGCGCTCACGGTCACCGGGGACGCGGCCGACCTACCCCCGACTGGTCGATGCCGTCGATGCCCGCGATGGGTGCGCTGCACTCGACCGCGAGCGACTTGAGCAGGTTCGTCACCGCCCAGCTCGAGCCCGAGGGCACCGCGCTGGCCGAGGCGCTGCGGCTCACCCAAGAGCCTCGCGCGGGTCGGCCACCGCGACAGATCGGCCTCGGCTGGATGGTCAGCCCGCTGGGACGGTCCGGTCTCACCTGCCTGTGGCACAACGGCGGGACCGGCGGGGCGCGCAGCCTGGTCGGGATCGTGCCCGGCCACCGGACCGGCGTGGTGCTGCTGACCAACTGCGTGCGCGCCCTCGACCGGACCGGCTTCCGGCTGCTCGAGCAGCTCGCCACCGGGTCAGGAGCAGATGACGGTGTCTGAGGGGGTGTAGGTCGTGCTGAAGGTCTCGCGCCGCACCCGCTCGTCGCTGCCGGGGGCGTAGAAGTCCCGGAACACGTCGATGTCGAAGCCGCCGTAGCCCTGGTTGGGCACGCACTCGTCGCCCTCCAGGCGGCGGGTCGCCGGGGACGTGCGGTTGTAGCGGTCCGACGTGGACGTCTTGATGTCCCACGTCTTGGTCGACCACATCCGCACCGTCATCGAACCGGAGCGCGACGGGCTCGAAGGCGAGATGAACGCCTCGATGAGCACGCCGTAGTCGGTGTCGTTCTGGAACCGGAGGTCGACGTACGGCCAGGCGACCGTCGCCTCGCGGCCGACCGGGTAGCGGTCGATGTAGAACGAGTGCGGCTTGTGCTCGACGTCCTTGAGACCGGCGAAGAACATCGCGTTGAACGTCGTCGTGGCGACCTGGCTGACGCCGCCGCCGAAGTCCTCCTTGAAGACCCCGTCGCTGATGATGAAGCCCTTGGTGAAGCCGTTGGCCTTGGTGCGCTCACCCACGGTGGCGTTGAGGCTGAACTCGTCGCCCGGCTTGAGCACGGTGCCGTTGACCAGCTCGGCGGCGCGACCGAGGTTGGTGTTGCGGTAGTCGGCGTGCGGGTAGAACGTGGTGAACTCCGAGACCTGCTCCTTGATCTGCAGCGCCCGCGCGTCCTTGGTGTTGAAGTCTGGCCGGGAGACGACGCTCGAGACCCGAAGACTCCTGCCGCCACTCGTGTTGGTGACCACGTCGAGGAAGCCGCCGATCACCTCGTCGCTGTTGAAGGTGACCCCCTTCTTGGCCGGTACGACGCGGGGGCGCCCGTCGCGCAGCGTGACCGTCGCGTCCTCCGCGGCCAGTGCGATGCCGTCCATCCGTGTCTCGACGGCGTCGAGGAGCACCTCCTCGTCCAGTGCCGGCACCAGGTCGCCGTCCTGGACCTTCATCGACAGGGCCGGCACGAAGTCCTCCGGCCGGAGGACGATCTCCTCGTCCTCGAGCTGGATCGTGACCGATCCCGACACGGCGGGGTTGGCGAAGGAGTCCATCGCGGCGCTCACGTCGGCCCGGCCGATCTCGGGATCCTGCGGGGCGGTCGGCAGCTCGATGCGTTCCACGTCCTCCTCGGAGAGGCCCGCTGTGTAGGCGTCGAGGACGGGCTCGAGGGAGGCCTCCCGGTCGAGCACCTCACCGCTGCGCGGCTGGCGGGCGATCGCCGCGTCACCCTTGAAGACCACCCGTCCGTTGCGGGGCGGCGTGTCGACCTTGCCGCCGAACTTGTCGATGGCTGCGGCGAGCTGGTCATCATCGACGGTGACCACGACGTCGTAGTCGTCGCCACCGGTCAAGGAGTCCCAGATCTTCGTGGGGTTCCACGAGCGACCGCCGCCGGCCTGGGCCACGGACGCCTCGACGTCGACGTCGAGACCGGCGCGGTCGGGCTTGATCTTCCCCTTCTTGCCCAGGGCCTCCACCCGGACCGGCGCGGTCCTGGTGTCGTCGAGGCTGTCGGCAAGCTCGGCGCGGGCCGCCGCGGGGGTCAGCCCGCCGATCGCGACACCACCCACCACGGCTCCACGCGGGACGCGGTCGCCTGCCGTCGCGTAGGCAGCGGCGTAGGCACCGCCGAACAGCACGACAAGGCCCAGCAACAGCCACGGGATGACCCGGCGGTCGTTGGTCTTGTAGGGATCGCGCTCTTTACTCACCTGCGAAGCCTACGTGGACGGCTCACCCGGTCGGTCGACCAGGGACGCGACGCCCAGCGCCACGAGGACGAATCCCACACCCATGAGGACGTAGCCGGTCAGGTCACCTGCGACGGCGAGGTCGCCCTCGGGTCGACCGCGCACGGCCAGGCCGAGCAGCACCACCCAGCCCAGGCAGTAGCTGGTGACCAGTCGTGGGGCGTCCCCGCGCCGAAGGTGCCAGGCGGTGGCCAGCGAGGCCCCGGTGGCGAGCAGCAGGCCGGCAGGCAGGCCGAGTGCCGCCACCCTGTGCACCGCGGTGGCGCCGAGGGCGACCGCAGCGCCGAGGAGCAGGGCGCCGAGGTGCCTGGCGATGCGCGGCATCACACGCCGGCAAACAGGTCGCTCTCCCACCCGCGGTCGTCGGTCGGCCCCTGGCTGCCCTTGGCCAGCCGGTAGAACTCGGTCCCCCACACCTCGTTGCCAAGGTTGTTGGAGAGGGCGAAGAAGGGTCCGTCGAGCGCGATCTGCGTCGCGTGGGCCTTCATCGCGGCCATCTTGGCGCCCACGAACTCGTTGCCCTCGACGGCCGCGGAGATCTGCTCGTCGGGGATGGCGAACCGCGGCAGCGGTCCCTCCGGGTCCATTCCCTCGAACGCTGTGGTGTCGCCGGAGGCGCGCAGGTGCCGGAGGCCCTCTCGGAAGCGGCTCTCCGACATGGCCACCCAGTAGATCTTGGAGATGTCCCAGGCTTCGCCCAGGTCGGGCCGGTAGGACGGCACGGCTGCGAGGGTCGCGGCGTACATCGCCACCCGATGGGCCTGGATGTGATCGGGGTGCCCGTAGCCGCCGAACTCGTCGTAGGTCACCAGCACCTGCGGACGCACCTCCCGGATCACCTCGACCAGTGCGGCCGCCGCCTCCAACAGGTCGGCCCGCCAGAAGGTGCCGTCCTTGACGTCGTCACCGGCCACAGCGTGGCCCTCGGCATGCCAGACCATGCCGCTGTCGCGGAAGCGTCCGCTGCCGCCCAGGAACCGGTGGTCGGTCACCCCGAGCTCCTTCATCGCATGTGCCAGCTCGGTGACCCGATGGGGGCCGAGGGCGTCGTCGCGTTCGGAGGCGAGGTGCGCCATGTCGGGAACCAGCACCTCGCCCTCCTCGCCCTGGGTGCAGGTGACGAGGGTGACGCGGGTCCCGCGGGCGACGTACTTGGCCATCGTCGCGCCGTTGTTGATGGTCTCGTCGTCGGGGTGCGCGTGCACGAGCAGCAGGCTCTGATCCATGCGGGAACTCTACGGCTCGTCCCGCGCAGCTCCGCGGCCGAAGTGACCCTTGATACGCCGCGGGCCGTCGGGCAGGTCGAGCGGAGCCGCCTGCACCGGCGGCTGCTCGTGGTCGACCCAGCCGTCGTGCTCCTCGACGAGCAGCTCGACGACGACCTCCGGTGCGTCGGTGACCACCGTCCAGGCGTGGTCCTCGTCGTCGTCCTCGCCCGCGAAGCGGTCCCTCGCCAGAGTCGACTCGAAGCCCTGGAGGAGCAGCTTGTCGACCACGGCGTCAGCGTCCTCGCGCTCGTGGAAGACCGCCCTCATCGCCCGCGCTCCAGGCGCGCTCTCACGGTGGCGAGGAACGGCACGTCGGGCGCCAACCAGTCGACGTCGAGGAGCTGGTCGGCGTTCAGCCAGCGCACCGCGTCATGCTCGTGCGGGACCGGCTCGCCCGCGACCAGCTCGGCGACCGCGACACGCAGCACCACGCCGGGCCTGATCTCCACGACGTCGGCGAGCAGGTCGACCACCTCGATCTCGCAGCCGAGCTCCTCGCGGATCTCCCGGACGATCGCCTCCTCCGGCTGCTCGCCGGGCTCGACCTTGCCGCCCGGGAGCTCCCACCGGCCGGCCGCCTCCACCGGGGCGGTCCTCCGCGCGCCGAGGAGCCGTCCCTCGCGCAGGATGGCGGCGCCGATCACCACGGTGCCCGGGTCGGTGACTACGTCGTCCACGGCGCCATGCTGTCACGCGGATCGGGTAGGAATGACTGCGTGGGGCACCCTGTCATCGAGCCGGCCGACGCCGGCCACGGCGTGCACCTCGTCCGCAGCGCCGAGCGCGCCGACGAGGTGGACGAGCTCGCCGCGCGCCTGGGTGGCCGCGTCGGCCTCGCGGGCGTGCTCGCGGACCTCAACCGGCTGGCGCGCCCCGGTCCCGTGCCCGGCCGGGCCGTGCGCTGGGGGTTCCGCTGGGACGAGGAGGACCAACGCAGTCGCCGCTGGTGGCCCCAGGGCATCACCACCTCGGCCGACGCGGACCCGACGGAGACGGTCCAAGGACGCCGGCTGGTGGTCACCAGCGCCTACTCCAAGACGCTCGGCGGCGTGGCCAAGGGGGCGCGGGTCTCCGTCGTCGACGTCACCGACCCGGCCCGGGTGCGCTACCGGCACGTGCTGCTCGTCGAGGCGTTCGTCGGGCGGGGCGGCACGATCGGCGTACGCCCGGTGCCGGTGCATGCGGGTGGCATCGTCTGGCACGGCGACCACCTGCACGTCGCGGGCACCCGCCGCGGGTTCAGCACCTTCCGACTCGACGACATCGTGGCGGTGCCGACCCGGCGTGCCGACCAGGACACCGACCGTCTCGCGCTGCCCGAGGACCGCGCAGACCCCGTCGATGCCTTCGGCTACCGCTATCTGCTCCCGCTGAGGTTCGGGTACGACGCGGTCACCGGAGCCGGCCAGGAGGAGCTGCGTTACTCCTTCCTCTCCCTGGACCGCAGCACGCGTCCCCACGAGCTGGTGGCCGGCGAGTACGGCCGTGGCTCCATGACCACGCGACTGGCGCGCTACGAGATCGACCCGGCGACGGGGCTGCTCCGCACGGACGACGTCGGGACCGCTCGGCCACTGGCCCTCGAGGAGCGCGGCATCGGCCACACCCAGGGCGCCGTCGTCGTCGGCGGGCGGTGGTACCTCACGACCAGCGCCGGGCAGTACCGCCTGGGGAGCGTCTGGACCGGCACCCCCGGCGACCTGGTCCGACACCGGTTCGCAGTGCCGGTCGGCCCCGAGGACATCACCTACTGGCCCTCGACCGACCAGCTCTGGTCCCTCTCCGAGTACCCCGGGCACCGCTACGTCTTCGCGATGGACCGTTCCCATTTCGGTCGAGACGATCCGGTCAGCGAGAGCTGACATGCTCAGTGGGGTCGGGGGGCCCGGGCCAGCTGGCGCGACTGCGCCACCAGCCGATCAGCGGAGTCCCAGACCTCGGCGTCCTCCTCGAGCAGGCCACCGGCGAGGTTGCGGGTCCGGTGCGACACCCGGAGCCAGCCCGGCGCCGGCCGGGCACGCAGATGCACGCTCAGCTCCAGCGTCGGCGCCCAGCCGAACTCCCCGAGGTCGAACGTCACCGGTGGCAGCGCGTCGACGGCGAGCAGCAGCATGAGCGGGTCGGGCTCGCGCTCTCCGGCCATTCTCAGCCAGCCCTGCAGCAGGCCTCGCCCCGAGGGCTTGCCGAGCGCCCACCCCACACAGGCGGGGTCCAACCGCAGGTCGAGCCGCTCCAAGAAGCTGACCTCTCCCATGAGGGCCGGGGGCGCCTGGTCGCTGCCGATGCACTCCTCGGGTGGGGGCAGGTCGGGCGGCGTCGCGGTGGTGCGGACGTCGTCAGGAAGGCCCGCGAGGTCGCCGTACGTCGCCAACGCGCGGATCCGCTCGACCATGCGACCGTCGTCGTCGGGCTGCTCGAGCGAGGCCTGACCGGTGCTCAGGGTCCGGCCTCGTCGCACCACCTCGGTGCGCACCGTCGCGGGGCCGGGACGCGACGCGGTCAGGTAGTAGCCCGTCACGGCCACCGGGTCAGGGTGTCCGGCGCGAGCGAACACCTGCGAGAGCGCGTTGCCGACGGTGGCCAGCAACATGCCGCCGTTGATGCCGGCGCCGATCTGCCAGCCCGCACCGAGTGCACCGTCGTAGGTCGTGGGGTCATCGGGTCGCGCCCGCAGGGCGATGCCGTCGTCGAACTCGCTCACCCGGTGAGGTTAGGCCAGCTGGCGAGACCTAGGAGGAGGAGGAACGCTGGCGTACGTCGGCCGACGTGCGCTGGGCCGGGATGGCGACCTGCTGCGCGACGAGGTGCACGGTCACGAAGCCACTCTCCGGGCTCTGCCGGCTCGCCGCCTCCAGCTCGATGTGCTCGTCCCCGACGGAGAGGGCGTGCGCCTCCCAGAAGGGATAGCTGACCCGATCGGCCCACAGCTCTTCCAGGCGGCTCGCCACGTGAGCCGCCACCACGCCACGGTTGAACGTGCAGAGCGCGATCACGAGCTGGTCGGGATCGTCGGTGTGCTCGACCTCGACCTCTGCGAAGAGGCCGCTGGTCAGCAGCAGGTAGCGGAGGGAGCCCTCCAGCGTCACCAGCTCGGACTCGTGGCCCGGCGATGCGTTCGCCTGGATGGCCGTCCGCATCCGGTGAAACTGCGTCAGGTCCATCTCTCGATGATGACCGCTCCCGCCCGCCCCGGTATCCCCTGAAATGGTGAGTGAGGGGCGGAGAGTCCGGGCAAAAGCATGAAATCTATCCCAAACCGAAGGTAAAACTTCGGTGACAGACCCTCAGGACCCGACACGAACGTGCCGATAACCGGCCCGCTCCGTCTCTGCCGGCGCACACGTCGGGTGCGCCATTTCCGACCGCCTGGGCTATTGCGCCCCCTTCAACGACCCACCCGGGCACCCAGACCCCATGGCCCGTTCAGGCTGTTTATCCGTTCCTTTACCGACCGACCCTCTTCACGCTCCTAGGGTGCCAAGCAGTCCGTGACCCCTTCGAGTGCGACGTGAGTGTTGCCGAGGGTGACGGCGATTTGGGGGTTCTCACCATGGCTTGGCGCTCCGTCCGTCGCTCACTCGCCACGATCGTCGCCGGGTCGGTGCTGGTCACCGCCGCCACGTCGGGGGGACCGGCGGCCTTCGCCGCCGACCCGGACCCCGGCGTCGACTCGGTCCTGGCCTTCCTCGGCACCGGGGGCGGCCCAGGCAATCTCGCCGCCTGGGCATCGTCCCTGGCCGACGTCGGCAAGCTCGGCGAACCGCTCCCCCTCGTCGGCGCCAGCCCAGGCGGTCTCCTCGGACTCGACGACCTGGTCAGCGACGCCCTCGCCGACGAGCTTGCCTCCTCCCTCACCTGGGACGACGTCGACGTCGAGAAGGACGTCACCATCGGGGGCGGCCGGGTCGGCCACCTGACCAGCAACGTCGTGGACGAGGGCGAAGGCAAGCGGGTCAACCTCGTGGTCACGCTGAGCAAGGACGTCAGCGGACGGTCGTTGACCCTCAGCTCGGAGAGCCCGAAGGTCGAGCTCAGCATCACCGACGGCGTCGACGTCCAGGTCGAGGCCGCTCTGTCTCTGAGCATCGTGTGGACCGGAGAGACGGACAACCGGGTCTACCTCGTCTCGGACCCGTCGACGCCCCGCCTCGACGTGGACGCCACCGCCTCGATCGACGCGGCGGCCGCGAAGGCGGCGGTCGGGATCCTGGGTGTGGAGCTGACCGGGTCGACCCTCGATCTGAAGGCCCACCTCGTCGGGCGGGTCAACGACCCCGACAACGACGGTCGGCTCTCCTTCGACGCTCCCGGTGCCGGCGACGGTGAGCTCGCGCCGGAGGGATCGCTCGACGGGCTGATGACCGTCGGACTCGACCCCGACGGCTCAGCCACAGACCCCGGCTCGCGCGGCTCGGTGCAGGCGAGCTTCCAGCTCGGCGCAGCTGCCGGCGGCATCGCCGGGCTCACCCTGCCCGGCGCCATCACCTCCACCGTCACGGTCAGCTGGCCCGACATCGGCACCGGCAGCCCGAGCGTCTCCGCGCCCGACCTGGCCGCCACCGTCGGCAAGTTCCAGAACATGAGTCTGCGCGACCTCGCCGACGGACTGGGTCAGGTCGTCACCAGCCTCACCGCCGTCCAGAAGTCGAAGTTCGACGCCAACGGCGCGGCTGCGGGCGACGCGCTGATCGGCGATCTCGACCTGCCCTTCATGAAGGGCACCGTCTCCGACGCCGTACGGGCGAACGCCGCGCTGGTCGACTTCCTCCAGGACTGGGTGGTCCAGTCCCCCGACCCCGGCGCGCCGGTGCCCCCGGGGTTCGACCCTGCGACCGTCGGGCAGCCCAAGTTCTCCTCACTGCAGGACCTGCTGACCGAGCTCGAGAACCACGCCGGAATCTCCTTGGGGACCCTCGGCTGGGACCCGGGCACCAGCAAGCTCGCCTTCGACCTCGAGCTGACCAAGGCTCCGCCGCCAGCCTTCGTCCCGCTCGACGAGCTCAGCGTCAAGGCGTCCGGCAGCGGGGCCACCTACTCCGCCAACGGGCTCTCCATCGGTACGTCGCCGTGGACGCCGAGCCAATGGGTCGGCCTGCGCATCGTGGCGGGCAACTCCGCCGGCGAGATCATCGCCAACACCGCAGGCACGATCACCCTCAAGGACAGCTGGATCGGCGGCAAGCCGGCCAACACCTCGCCCTTCGTCATCGTCGGCCCGGAGCCTCACCTGGGTGCGGTGACGCTGGGCAACGCCGTCCGGGCGGGCGGTCGCGGGATCGCCAACGCCAACGCCGACCAGACCTTCGCCACCGTGAAGCCGTCGTACACGACGAAGCTCACGCTGGTCCTCGACCTGCAGGACCCCAAGACCGGCAACGCGTGCATCGGCTTCGAGGGCAACACACAGGCCTGCCCGTTCACGCGCCAGGACGGGCCGTTCTCCACCCAGGTCGACGAGCTGCCGCTCAACACTGACCGGCTCATGCTCCGCACCGGCCGACCGCTGCTCACCGCGGACTTCCCGATCAAGACGCAGGTCGACCTGACCGCCAACGCGGGGTTCTTCAAGGTCCGACTCCAAGGTGACCTGGAGATGTGCAACTCCTCCCAGAGCGCGACCTGCACGGGACCGGCGACCGGACACATGCTGAGCATCGACCTCAAGACGGTCGGGGACGCCCAGCACGACATCCGGTTCGGCGACCTGTTCGCCAGTCTCGTCAAGCCGGCCGGCCAGCCCAGCGGGGCCGGCGACCTCCTCGACGTGCAGGTCAACGTCCGGGCGTCCGGCAACGTGACCGTCTCCGTCCCCGACGCCGACGACTTCCTTCCCGGCGGCGCCAGCGCGTCGCTGGGGCTGAGCTGGGCCGATCTCAGCGAGACCTCCGGCCCGGACGGCCCCCAGGTCGACACCAGCGACCTGAGCGAGATCTTCGGGCTCGACTTCGACCCCGCCAACCCGCAGGCCCTGTTCACCCTGATCGTCAAGACCTTGCAGACCCTCTCCAAGCAGCTCGCCGCGGCCAGCCCCGGCGCTGGTGCCGGCGTGTTCGACAAGCCGATCCCGGGTGTCGGCCGATCGCTGCGAGACCTCCTGCGCAGCGACGAGTCCAACCAGGGCTCCGCCGTGAGCTATGCGGCAGGCACGCTGACGGACTCCGACGCGACCTTCGGCACCGAGCACGTCGGCCGTGCGGTCGTGGTGGGCACCCAGGTCGCCCTGGTGGCCGGTGTGCAGGCAGGATCGAGCGGCCACACCCTCGAGCTCGTCACCCCCTGGACCAAGACACCGGCGGCAGGCACGGCGTACATGTTCCGCTCGCCGCTCGATGACGCCGTGGACGCGATCCTGGCCAGTCCCCCCGACAGCATCCAGGACCTCGTCGAGGTGCTCAACGACCGGCTCGGATCCGACACCCTCGGCTTCCGCTACCTCGAGACCTCGGGGAGCCCCAGCCTGGTCCTCGACCTCGACTGGGACCGCGACTACCGCACGTCGGCACCTGTCCGCTTCGACCTGGGCAACGTCGCCGGTGCCGACCGCACCTTCGCCGGAGCGCAGGCGTCCGGGAATGTGGAGGTCGACGTCGCCGGAACCGTGGACGTCGGGCTCGTCGTCCCGCTGGCACCCGGCGACGGGCCGGACGATGCAGCATCGCTGAAGGTGCTCGAGGACTCCTCGGTCGAGGTGCACGCCGGTGCCTCCTTCATCGGAAACGTCCAGGGCGTCATCGGTCCGCTCTCGCTCGCCCTCGGCAAGCCCGGCGGCGCAGCAGACACCCAGGCCAAGGCGGCCGCAGACGTCAGCCTCGACCTCGCGACCCCGGGTGCGACGGCCGACAACCCGGTGTCGTTCAGCGCCTTCATGTCCGGTGTCGACGCCACCTTCAACGCCGGCAACTCCCCGGTGGACTGCGGTGAGGGGCTCGCGACTCCACTGATGGTCTGCGGTCAGCTGCCGCTCTTCGTCAATGCCGCGGGCAGCGCCGGCACCTGGACACCCGCAGGCACCATCGCGCTGCGACTGCCGGACAGCTCCACCCCGGCCGACCTGACCGACCTGAGCGGCAACCTCACCGGCCCCGATGCGGCTCTGGCAAAGCTCGAGGTCCCCGCCGACCTCGCGGACCGGCTGCTGAACGCTGTCCTCGACTTCAACAACCTCGGCACCGGGCTCGAGGGCTACCTCACCCTGATCGAGCAGTCGTTCCGGCTCGCCGCGTTCGACGGCAAGCTGCCCCTTGTCGGCGAGGACCTGCAGCAGGGCGCCGACTTCATCGGCGACCTCCGCTCCACCCTGCAGGGATCCATCTGGAGCCAGCTGCCCGGCGGTGGACGACCCCTGGACTCCAGTGAGGTCACCGACTTCATCAACGACAACCTCGAGCAGGCCCTCGAGGACGCCGGCATGACCGCCGCCGACATCAGCGTGGGCTTCGTGTGCACGGCAACCCTGGCGTCTGCCGCCGCACCGACGGTGGGCCCGACGACCGCGGCCGCTGGCTCGACCACGTGGGCCTACAAGGTCGTCCCCTACCAGGGCGACGGCACCGGCACCGCGGGCGACACCGTGCCGTCGCCAGCCGGCTCGACGACCACCGGAGCTGCCGCCCTCGGCACCGACGACTTCAACACCGTCTCCTGGGAGCCCGTGGACGGCGCCGAGGGCTACAAGGTGCTGCGCAAGGGACCTGGCGACTCGGACTTCACTCTCCTCGCCTCGCAGGCGACCTCCGGCAGCGGCACGCAGAGCTACGTCGACAGCAACCAGGACGCCGCAGCGGTCAGTGCCTACACGCCGGTCACGGTGGCGCCGGAGCTCAACCCCTGCCCGGTCGATGCGGTCGACGGCGTGACACTCGAGTTCACCGTGCAGCAGGGGCAGGTCAGCCCCGGCGCCGGCTGCGAGACGGTCCCGGGTATCGAGCCGTGCGTGGGCCACAACGCGGCCGGCAACCCGGTGACCAAGATCCCCCTCGACATCGGCATTCCCGGACTGGCGTTGAAGGCGGGACCCACCGACGACCCCGCCAGCAACGGCATCAACTACGGGCTCGGCTACGCCCTGCACTTCAAGGTGGGCATCAGCAAGGAGAAGGGCTTCTTCGTCAACACCCACGACGGCTGGGGGGCCGACGACAAGGCAAGGCCCGAGCTCCAGGTCGGACTCGGGTTCGACCTGCCCGCCTCCATGCGCGCCGAGCTGGCGTTCCTCCAGATCCAGATCGACAAGGCGACGGGGCCCGGTCACGACCCTTCCAAGAAGCTCTTCGCGGGCGCCTTCCAGATCGACCTGCTCGCCGCTGCCGGTGACGCCAGCTGCTGGGAGGGCTCTGAGGCCGTCTGCTCCCCTGACGACAACGCGGTGCTGACGTTCGCGGACCTGACCGGCGGGGACATCGGTGACCTCTTCGGGGTGTCGCTCAAGGGCGGTTTCAACATCGACTGGAACGTCGTGGCCGACGTCGACTCGGCGATGCCCGGCGTACGCGCGAACTTCCAGCTGACCTGGCAGTTCGACAACAACGCACCCGAGGCCTTCGGCGCGCCGGAGATCGCGTTCAAGGACGTGGGGATCAACGCCGGCGAGTTCTTCGACGGACTGCTCGGCCCGATCGTCAAGGAGATCAAGCGGGTCACCGGCCCGATCCAGCCCGTGATGGACACGCTCTACGCGCCCATCCCGGTGCTCTCGGACCTGAGCCGACTGGCGGGAGGCGACGACGTCACCCTGGTGACGCTGGCCAAGGCCTTCAACACCCTCGCGGGTGGTCCGAGCCTCGAGTTCGTCGACACGATCAAGGCGATCATCCAGTTCATCAACCGGCTCCCCGAGTGTGACCAGCCAGGTCAGGACTGCTACCTGCCCCTGGGCGACTTCGAGGTGCTCGGCAACAAGGCGCTGAAGACCAGTGCGTCACCGACCTCGGGGGCCTCGCTGATCGACCAGTCGACCCTCAACGCACGGTCCGCCGACCAGGTGAAGACCGACCTCAACGCCAAGAACACCAATCCCGCGGCGACCGGCAAGCCGGTCTTCACGACTCCCGCGACCGGGAGCACCAAGGGCGACACCGAGAAGGCAGGCTTCTCCTTCCCGATCCTCGACGACCCCGCGTCGGCCTTCAGCCTGCTGATGGGTGACGACATCACGCTGGTCGAGTTCGACAGCGGTCCGCTGACGCTGGGCTTCAGCTGGCGCCAGTCCTTCGGTCCGGTCTATGCCCCGCCGCCGGTGATGGTGACCTTGTCCGGCTCCGCCTCCGTGACCCTGCAGGTCATCGCCGGTCTCGACACGGCCGGCATCAGGCACGCCGTCGAGGCTGCCCAGGCAGGCACCTCTGTCGACGCGATCAAGCTGCTGGACGGACTCTTCTTCAAGACCGTGGGCAAGGACGGCAAGCCCGTCCCCGTGGTGCGGCTCGACGGTGAGATCGCGGCGGGGGCCGCCGTGAGCGCCCTGATCATCACGGTCGGCATCGAGGGTGGCCTGCACCTGACCATCGGCTTCTACTGGAACGACCCCAACGACGACGGCAAGTTCCGGGTCAGCGAGTTCCTCCAGGCGGCGATCAACAACCCACTCTGCCTGTTCACGACCACGGGACGACTCTCGTTGTTCCTGCGGGTCTACGTCACGCTCGGCTTCTCTCCGTTCTCGGTGTCCTTCAACTTCACCCTGGCCGACGTCACGCTGCTGGACTTCACCGCCCAGCCCGACTGCACCCCGCCACCACCCAAGCTCGGCGGCACCGTGGGCACCACGCTGGTCGTCTATGCGGGTGACTTCGGCAAGGACGCCAACCGTGGGGCCCCCTGGGGGAACACCGGTGCCGACTACGACGGCGACGTCGTGAAGGTCACCGCCCTGCACTTCGCGCAGCGGGTCGGTGACCTCGAGGGGACCAACCCGGACTTCGACGGCTTCGCGGTGGACATGATCGGTGAGCACCGCGACTACCTCGACAGCTCGCTGACGCGCGTCGTGGTCGACGGTTCCGGCTACAGCAAGTCGTTGACGATCACGATGGTGGGCGACGGCAAGAAGGAGGGCAACCAACCGGCTGGTGGCGCTGCCGGTCCTGACCTCGCCGTCTTCGACAAGGACGCAGTCGTCTTCGGCGGCTCCGCTGCCGACAAGATCCAGACCGGCACCGGCCGGTCGTACGTCGACGGCGGCGGGGGCGACGACAAGATCGTCACCGCCGACCGTGGCGGGCCGGCCTCGTTCGCGCGCATCGCGGGTGGCAACGGCGACGACGGCATCAGCACGGGCAACGGCGACAACCATGTCGCCGGGGACGGTTCACTGGGCAACGCGACCAGGAGCGTGGTCGTCACGCACAACGACCAGGACGGCGGTGGCACTGCTTCCCTGAGTGGCATCGTCGACTGGGACGCCCTCGACGACCCGACCTCCGGACCCGACAGTGGCACCGGCGCCGACACCATCGGCGTGGGGCTGGGCCAGAACCGCGTGCGTGGCAACGACGGCGACGACAAGATCGGCGTCGCCACCGACGCACCGGACGGCTCCAAGAAGGCGGGCAACAACACGCTGATCGGCGGCAACGGAACCGACCGGATCACGGGTGGCTCGGGCAACGACGTCATCGCCACCTCGGCTGAGGGGACCTTCGGCGTCGACGCCGCCGGACCCGCCGACACCGGCGCCTTCAACGTCGTCGACACCGGCACCGGCAACGACGTGGTGTGGGGAAGCCAGGTCGAGGACCACGTCAGCAGCTCCTCCAAGACCACCCAGCACGCCAAGCTCGTCGGTGGCGGTGGCCAGGACGCGCTCATCGGCGGATTCGGGACCGATGAGCTCTTCGGTGGGCCGGGCAACGACTACGTCGTCGCCGAGCCCTCCCAGGTCGGGTCGCTCGGCCCGGTCGACACCATCGAGGGCGTCTCCTTCGGTCCGTCCCGCCCGGTGCAGAAGCTTCCGCTTCCGGCGGGAACCGCGCCATCGAGCAAGACGCTGGTCGGCGGGCTCGGCAACGACCACATCCTCGGCGGCGACGGGCCTGCCTCGATCTTCGGCGACACCCTGCGCAGCTCCTCGGTCGTCGGCTCCCCGGCGGACGAGACCTGTCGCGCCGGAAGCCCGGTCCCCTCTGACGCGGTCCCGGAAGGGACGTCAGCGGCCAGCGGCGATGGCAACGACCTGATCCTCGGCGGTGCCGGCGTCGACACGGTCTCGGCCGGTGGCGGGACCGACCGCGCCAGGACGTTCGGTGGAGCCGACCTGGTCTGCGGCCAGGAGGGCGGCGACATCCTCTTCGGCGGCGCCGACGCCGACCGGATCTGGGGTGGCAGCGGCGGCGACCGCGGCTACGGCGAGACCGGGACCGACCACGTGTTCGGCAACGCCGGGGACGACACGCTCTACGGCCAGGAGCAGGACGACGTGCTGGAGGGCAACGACGGCAGTGACTGGGCCAGCGGCGGCGCCGACGACGACCTGGTCTACGGCGGCACCCGCGCCGCGGGTCGTGACGACCGCGACGCCTCCGACCGTGGCGACGACCTCTACGGCGACACCGGCGACGACCGGTTGTTCGGTGACAACGGGTCCGTGGCGACCACCGGTGCACCCGCCGTACCCCTCGACCTCGACGGCGCGACGCCGTCGGCGGGTCGCGGCGATCGCATCCATGGCGGCGACGGCTCGGACACCGCCTTCGGCGGTCTCGGCGGCGACGCGGTCAACGGCAACGCCGGAGACGACCACCTCGAGGGCAACAACGGCTCCGACACCGTGCACGGCAACGAGGACGAGGACCACGTCGTCGGCGGCTCGTTCGAGGAGCCCACGCCGGGCTCCGGGCGCCCCGACACGGGCGACCGGCTCTTCGGTGACGGTGGCGCCGACCTCCTCACCGGTGACAATGCCGTCCTCCACATCGTCTCCGCCCCGGCCGAGGCGACGCCTGTGACGCTGCGGCGCGGCTTCGCGTCGCTGCACCAGGTCAGGCTGCTCGATCTCGGAGCCTCGCCGACCCCTGGGACCTCCGGTCACGACCTGATGTCCGGCGGCCCCGGACTGGACGTGCTCTACGGGCAGGACGGCGATGACCGGATGACCGGTGACGCCGACGCCGACTACGCCGAAGGTGGCCCCGGAACCGACTGGGTGGAAGGGAACGCCGGCAACGACGACCTCGCCGGCGGCAGCTCGACGCCGACGAGCGTGCAGACGCCCAGCTCGGGGCAGCCCGACAGCGCTGACGCGATCTTCGGTGGTCCCGGTGACGACGTCGCGATCGGGGACAACGGAGCAGTCACCCGTCCCGCGACCGGTCAGACGCCGACCCGCGCGACCCTGCGGCTCAGCAGCACCCCCGGCTTCGATGCCCCTCCGCGGGTGGTCGAGCTCTTCGACCTCGGCACCAACACCCTGGTCGCGCCGGCCTCGTCACGCTTCGGCGACGACCAGGTCTCCGGCGGCGAGGGTGTCGACGTGATCTGGGGCCAGGACGGCCAGGACGCGCTGTCCGGCGGAGCCGGAGACGACTACGTCGAGGGCAACGGGGGCGCCGACGGGATCCGGGGTGACGTCGCGCTCGACGTGCTCTCGCACGCGGTCGCCGTACCCACCCTGGCCAACCCGAACTGGCCCGGGACCGGCACCGCCAACCCGGCCCGCGACGGGTCAGCGACCGCGCCCGGCCAGGACGACCTGATCGGCGGCAGCTCGCGGATGTCGTTCCGGGACACCGCGGACCGGATCCAGGGCAACGGTGCCGACGACGCGATACTCGGCGACAACGGCACCCTGGTGCGCACACTCCAGGGCGCCCTGGGTGCCCGCTCGGAGCGGGTCTACACCGACCGCTACCCCGATGGAGCCGTGCCCAGCTCGGCGACCGTGGTCCGCTCGCACGACCCTGCTTCAGGCGACGCGAGCACGCGCTTCTGCACCAACGCTCAGGCGACCTGCGAGGTCATCGGGGCCTGGGGCGCGGACACCCTCTACGGCGACGACGGCGACGACGGGATGTGGGGCCAGGACGGCAACGACACGATGTACGGCGGTGCCGACGACGACGACATGCACGGCGAGCTCGGCGACGACGTGATGTTCGGCGAGTCGGGCGAGGACGCCATGCTCGGCGACCGTGGCGGCGTGATGAACCAGCGGCTGAGCCCGGCCGACCAGCCCGCGCAGCTCACCTTCGTCCTGCAGAACCCGCCGAAGGAGACCTACGTCGGCTTCCGTCGTGGTGCCTACGACAGGAGGGTCGACCTGCTCCACGACGCCGACGGCGACGCCTGGGTGGGCGCCTCGACGGGCGCCGCGATGCCACACGACGGACTCACGACGGGTGGTCGGGACCGGATCCGGGGCGGCCCGGACGCTGACAACATCCACGCCGGCTACGGCGACGACCTCGTCAACGGCGACTCCGGCGGCGACCAGCTGTTCGGCGCCGACGGTGAGGATGTCATGTGGGGCGGCTTCGGCTGCGATCCTGTGCTCGACGCGAGCACTCCCGACTGCCTCGTGGGCGGCGTCTTCGACCCCGACTCCCGCGGCACCGACGACCGGATGGTCGACCACCTGTTCGGTGGGGCAGGCGCTGCGTCCGAGGCAGAGCAGGACGTCTCCGGGTCCGACATCTTGGACGTCAACCCGCGCGGCACCTCGACGACCTGCGCGGCCGGCGACTGGCCGGTGACGACCGGGAGCAAGAAGGACGCCGTCACGGTCGACCCGTGCGTGTGGTTCGAGATGACCGACAAGCTCGACGCCGACCCGGCCAACGACAGCCACCACCACGGCACCGACTGGATCTACGGCGGCTGGGACCGCGACGTGATGCAGGGCAACGTCGCCGAGAACGGCCCCAACCCCGGGGACCGGTTGATCGACTGGAACGGCGCCTACAACCTCTACACCCACTGCAACTCGGCCTACGGTGGGTTCAACGACGTCCGGCAGCACTCGCCAGCCATGCACGAGTTCCTGACCACGCTGGCCTGGGGCTCCGGTGCCGGCAGGGCCGCCACCGACGTGCTGACCAGTGGCACCTCGGCGTTCCGCGAGCTCGCCTTCACCTACACCCAGGACAACAAGGACCATGGGTCCGGAAAGGCCTACCCGACGACGCCGGGTCACTTCGAGGAGACAGCCTGCTAGGCCGGCGACCCGTCAGCGCTTGCGTGCGTAGGGCGTGGCCGACCAGATCAGCGCATCGCCGACCTTGCGTTCGCCACTGCCGCTCGGAGAGCTGACCAGCTGCCCGTTGAGCACCATGGCCGTCGAGCCGCCGCCGTCGAGGTTGATCGCGTTCGGCAGTCCGAGCGCCAGCGCGACCTGAGCCGCCTCGCGCAGCGACACCCCGACGCTGCGCGCCTGGCGCCCATCGATCGCGACGATCCCGATCTGGCCGGCCTCCGTGCGTCCGACGAAGGTGCGGGGGTTGCGAGCGAAGAGCGAGGTGTCGCCACGCGGCACGACCGCGAGGCCGTCGCGGGTGAGCATGAAGCGGCCGTTGACGCCGAACATCCCCGGCGTGATCGGGATCCGGCTGCCCAGCCCGTCACGCAGCCGCACCGTGCTCTTCATGCACGCCTTGCGCTGATTTCCCTTCGGGCGGGTGATCGTCAGCAGCCGCTTGCCCTGCCGGCCCGTCGCCTGGATCGCCGTCTGCACCGGCTTGAGGAAGGTGCCGCGCTCGCGCTCGCGACTCAGCACGCAGCCCTTGCGGCTGAGCACGACCTCGACGCCCTTGCCGGCCGGGGTGACGCCACTGAACTGAGCGGGCAGCTTGACGGCGTCCCCGGGCTGGCGGCACCGGGCGGGATTCTTCTTCTTCGTGCACTCCGCGGGCACGACGGGTGGGTGCCCGAGCATGCTGAGCTTGAGTCCGTTGCGGGTGCGCTTGTTGACGATCCGCTCCTTCCACGACAGCTTGCCCGGGAAGGAGATCTGGTTGGTGCGGGAGTCCATCAGCATCGACACCTCGGCGGTGCCGGTGCTCGGCTCGCTGAGCAGCTGGCCGTCGTACAGGCCGAGCCCGACCGGGTCGCCGGGGAACGACGTGCTGGCTCCGAAGGTGAAGAACGACGCGTTCACGGCGACCATCGCCGCGGAGTACGCCGCGAGGTCGGTGACCCGCTCGGTCGATGCGAGGTTCGGGCCGTAGGTCGCGCGCAGGCTTCCGGTGGCGACAGCGGGGTCGATCGTGACCATCCGGACGACCCAGGGACCGCGTCGGGTGGTCTGGTAGTCCTTCTCCTTGGCCGGTTCCGTGCCGCGGGTGATGACGGTGTAGCTCACGCCCGGCGCCAGCTGGGTCACCGTGCGCGACTCGACGAGGTCGCTGTCACCGAGCGGCAGCGGCACGTCCTCGCTGGTTGCCGGGCCTCCGGTCGCGAGCGCGACGAACAGGGCCACGAGGCCGACGGCAGCGAGCTTCTTGCCCGCCGGGACTGCTGAGGATCGACGCACCACGAACTCCCCCGGTGTGAACATTGGGACCAAAGTAAAGAGTGTGCGTCATGAGGGCCCTGTTGCGCCACACGGCGCGCGCGTCCGGTCGTGACACCTAGGGTGCCACTCGTGCCGCTCACCCTGACCGACGCCACTCACCTCGCCGACGCCGTCCGCGCGCTGGAGGTCGAGGGTCACGCTGCCATCGTCGGGATCTCCGGCTACGGCGGAGCCGGCAAGACGACCGTCGCGACGGCCCTGCACGACCAGCTCGAGGGCTCGGTGGTGCTGTCCGGTGACGGCTACCTCCGCGAGCAACCGCCCACATCGCGCTCCGACGAGTGGTCGGTGATGGACCGGGAGCGTCTGCGCCGGGACGCGCGCGCCGCCGCCCGCACCTCCGGTCTCTCGGCGGTGATCGTGGAAGGTCTCGGTCTCTTTACCCCCGACCTGCTCGAGACCTTCGACCTCACGATCTGGATCGACGTCGACCTCGACGCCGCGACCGCCCAGGGCATGTGGCGCGACGAGCACGTCTGGCGCAACCCTCAGGTCGAGCTCTGGCTCGAGGTGTGGAAGCCCAACGACGCCGACTTCTTCGCACGCTTCCGACCGGACCTGGTCGCCGACGTGTTGTTCCGTCCCTGAGGGGCCCAGGCACTTTCCGGACCCGTGACCTCAGAATCGCCGTCCGCCTGCCGATACTCAGGGGCAAGGGGGTGACGTCATGACGACGCACGTGGCACGGGGATGCGCCCGATGAGGTGGCGACGCCGCGGGCACAAGGGCACCGCGTTGCTGGCGATCTACGCCATCGCCAGCCTGCTCCCGGTGGCGGCTCTCGGCGCCGTCCTCATGCGGGGATACCACGATGCCGGGGTCAGCCATGCCCTCGACCAGGGGCGTGCTCAGGCCGCCGTGATCGAGCAGATGGCGATCGCGCCCGCCCTGCGCACTGCTGATCTCGAGCGTGGACTGGCTCCCTCGGAGCAGGAGCAGCTCCGCAGCGCCACGGACCTGGCCATCTTCCACGGCTCGGTCGTGCGACTGCGCCTGCTCACCTACGACGGGATCGTCGCGTTCGCCGACGACGGCACCGTCCTCGGCTCCGTCTCCACCACCACCCCCGCCTTCAAGGCGGCCGCGGCGGGCAGGGTCGATGCGCGGATCGTCCCGACCAGCTCCCAGGACCTCATCCCCACCATCCGGGTGCTCCAGCCCGTCATCGCGGAGGCGAACGGCCAGGCCATCGGGATCCTCGAGGTGCTGCTGCCCTACGACACCCTCGCCGCCCAGGTCGCCCACGACACCCGCACCGCGATCATCCGGCTCATGCTCGGCCTCCTGTGCCTGTACGCCGTCCTGGGTCTGATCTCGTGGTGGACGACCCGCGCCCTCGGACATCACGCGGCGGCCAAGGAGCACCAGGCACTGCATGACCCGCTGACCGGCCTGCCCAACCGCGAGCGGTTCCGTCGTGTGGCGGAGCGGGCGGTCGAGCGCGGGGAGGGCGCCCTGGTGCTGGTGGATCTCGACCGCTTCAAGGAGGTCAACGACACGCTGGGGCACCACGCCGGCGACGAGCTGCTCCAGGTCGTCGCGCGTCGGCTGACGGAGTCGCTGCGCACCGACGACACCGTCGCCCGCCTCGGCGGCGACGAGTTCGGGATCATCCTGCCCGGCGAGTCGGACCGCGAAGCGACGACCGAGCTGCTGACCCGCGTCCGCAAGGAGCTGAAGGCGGAAGTGACCATCGAGGACCACGTGCTCACGATCGACGCGAGCTTCGGCTTCTGTTTCTTCCCCCGGGACGCCGACACGGTCGAGACCCTCCTCAAGCGCGCTGACACCGCGATGTATCAGGGCAAGGACGGTCCGGCGTCCGTGGTGGCCTACGACGCTTCCGTGTCCCGGCCGGCGACGGACTCCCTGCTGCTGCACCGCGAGCTGCGGACGGCGCTGCAGGAGGACCAGCTGGTGCTGCACTACCAACCCAAGCTGGACCTGGCCAGTGGCCGGGTCGACTGCGTCGAGGCGCTGGTCCGCTGGCAGCACCCCGTCCGCGGCCTGTTGCCTCCTGCCGACTTCCTGCCCATCGCGGAGCGCAGCGAGCTCATCGAGCCCCTGACGGAGTGGGTGCTTCGACGAGCCCTCACCGACTGCGCCAGCTGGAGCGCGGCCGGCCACGAGTGGTCGGTCGCGGTCAACGTCTCGGCTCGCAACCTCGCGTCCCTGGAGTTCGTCGAGCTGGTCGAGGAGGCCCTCACCACCTCAGGCGTGGCACCGCACCAGCTGTTCCTCGAGATCACCGAGACAGCCATTGCCTTCGACGCCGGCCAGGCGCGCGAGGTGGTCAAGGGTCTCTCCGGCCTCGGTATCGCGATGTCGATCGACGACTTCGGGGTCGGCTACACCGGCCTGTCACAGCTCCGCGCGCTCGACATCCGGGAGATCAAGATCGACCGGGCGTTCATCGCCCATCTCGGGCAGAGCCCCCAGGATCGCGCGATCGTCGCCTCGGTCATCGACCTGGCCCACGGCCTCGGCTGCACTGTCACCGCCGAGGGAGTCGAGTCCCAGGAGGTCGCCGACTGGCTGGCCGACTCCGGCTGCGACCACGGACAAGGCTTCCTGTGGTTGCGGCCCACCACGTGGGACCTGATCGTGCCCGTGGCCGAAGGCAACGCCACCCCGGCCGGATCCCTGCTCGACCCCACCGCCTCGACCTGAGATGTCGCAGCTCGCCGACCCCCAACACCGCGAAGGGCCTGCCATGTCTTCTCACCTGAAGCCCGGGTGGCGCACCGCCGCCGGTCTGCTGCTCCTGCTGCCCGTCCTCGCCGGCTGCGGGTCGTCCGCCTCGGAGGCGGAAGCGACCACGTCGACCGTCGCGAGCCTGGACGCGGCGCTGCAGGCCAAGCTGCCGGAGACCGTGCGTGAACGCGGAGTCCTGCTCATCGGCACCGACGCGTCCTACGCACCGATGTCGTCGTTCGGCCCGGACGGCCGCACGATCGTGGGCGTGGAGCCCGATCTCGGCGAGGCCATGGGGCAGATCCTCGGCGTGAAGGTCCGGTTCGTGAGCACCGACTTCACCGACATCATCTCGAAGGTGACCGACGGGAGCCTCGACCTCGGCATGTCGGCCATCACCGACACTCCGGCGCGTGCCGAGAGTGTCGACTTCGTGAACTACTTCAGCGCCGGCACCTCGATCCTGGTGCAGCGCGGCAACCCGCACGGGATCACCGACATCAAGGACCTCTGTGGCAAGGAGGTGGCCGTCGAGCAGGGCACGACCCAGGTGGATCTCCTGGTCCGGAGCCAGGGCAACTGCGTCGGTGAGCAGATCGAGGTGCGGGCCTACCCCACCAACTCCGACGCCCTGGTCGAGCTGAGGACCGGGCGAGCCGCCGCGGTGCTCAACGACCTGCCTCCTGCCGCGTTCCTCGTCTCGAACGCGCGCACGAAGGCGCACTACCAGCTCGCGTCCACGACACAGTACGAGCCGGGGCTCTACGGCATCGTCGTCGGCAAGGATCAGCCCGGACTGCGCGACGCCGTACAGGGAGCGACGGAGACGATGCTGGCCAGCGGTGTCTACGCCGAGGTGCTCGACCACTGGAGCGTCGTGGACGGCGCTGTCGACGAGGTCAGCGTCAACTCCGGTCGCTGAGGGCCGTGGCGGTCCGTGGCTATCGACGTCAGAGGTTGTCGAGGAACCGGAGCACCCGCTCCATGAGCAGGTTCGCCGCCGTGGGGTCGTACGACGGCAGCGAGGAGTCGGCGAACAGGTGCTCCTCCCCCGGGTAGAGGAACAGCTCCGCCCGGTCGGTCGAGGCGACCAGCTCCCGAGCAGCGTCGAGATCGCCGCCTTCCTCGGCGAAGAACGGGTCGGCGTCCATGCCGTGCACCTGCACCGGGATGCCCTCTGGCCACTGCCCACCGAACTCCGAGACCGGGAGGCAGGCATGGAACAGCAGCGCGCCACCTGCGTCCGGGCGGGTCTGTGCGAGCTGTTGGGCGGGCATGACACCCGAGGAGAACCCGCCGTAGATCATGCCCGGCGACGACAGGGCCTCGGCAGCAGCCATGCCACGCTCGAGAAGAACGCCGAAGCCGACCTCGCGGGCGTGAGCCATGCCGTCATCGATCGTGGAGAACCTACGGCCGCCGAAGAGGTCCGGCGTGTGCGCGGTGTGCCCTGCCCGGCGGAGCTCGTCGGCGAAAGCCACCACTCCCCCCGTGAGCCCCTGGACGTGGTGGTACAGAACGATCTCAGCCATGACATCCTCATCCCAACGATTGATCCATTAATACGGAACGTTCTGTGACAGTAGTCTGTTCATGTCATGCCCAGCAACCCCGCTCCTCCCGACTACGACCTTGCTGACCGGCTCGCGCTCACGGAGCCGGCCCAGGTCCGTGCGATCGGCAACCCGCTGCGTACGACGATCCTGGGCCTGCTCCACGAGCGGGCGGCCACGGTGACCGAGCTGGCCGCGGCGGTGGCCCGCCCGAAGAGCACTGTCGCTCACCACGTCAAGGTGCTGACCGAGACGGGGTTGGTCCGCGTGGTTCGGACCCGCCGGGTGCGCGCCATCGACGAGCGCTTCTACGGCCGCACCGCGCGCATGTTCTACGTCCCGGTCGAGCCCGGCGCCGACGCCGAGACCATGCCGACGGACTTCAACGACTTCGAAGTGGCAGCCCGCGAGTCAGCCGCGGCCTTCCGCGACCGGCGGCTGTGGGGCTTCATCCGGCACGCCCGCCTCCCGGAGCAGCGGGCCGCCGAGTTCTGGGACCGCATCGCGGCACTGGTCCGTGAGTTCGACGAGTTGCCCAGGTCCGGGGACACCGTCTACGGATTCGCCGTCGGTATCTACCCGACCGACCATCCGCGTCTGCCGGAGACCCAGGGAGATGACACGGGCGCTCGAGATGACGACGAACGCCTACGGGGTGGGCGGGCCGGTCCCCGGCGCCGAGCGGGTGGCCAACCGGGACAGGTCCACGCGGTTGTCCGCCCCGGTCTTCCGCAGCAGGTTGGAGATGTGTGAGCTCACGGTCTTCTCGCTGATCACCAGGGCGCGGGCGATCTCGCGGTAGGTACGTCCGGCCACGACGTGGGCCAGGATCTCGCGTTCACGGGTGGTCAGGCCCGGTAGCCCATCAAGGTCGGAGGCCGGGACCTCGGTCACGCGCTCGATCCCGATCCGCGCGCTCGACGCCAACGCCTCGAGCTGCCTCCCGGATCGGCTCTGCACCCAGGTCGACCGGCGAGGGCGAGGCCCCGCCGAAGCATGGAGGCCGCCTGCTCCCGTCGCTGACGGCCGTGCGCCAGCAACGACTCGGCCGCCCGCCAGCAGGCATACGTCTCCTCCCAGGCGAGCGACGCCGCGCGACAGGAGTCCGCCGTGCGGATCCACTGGTCGCCGTTGTCCGGAAGCCGCCGCGCACGACCGATCTCTGCCTGATACAGGTCCGTCATGGCGAGGACGTGCAGGCCCTCGTCCTCGGCAGGCTGGTCCGTGTCGCGGATCACGGACGGGAAACGCGTCATCAGATCGTCCAGGCGCACCATCTGGTCGTCCGGGTCACGCCCTGCATCGCGATCGGCCTCGATCAGATCGGCAAGCGCACGTGCGGCCAGTGGCACCAGCCATTCGCATCTGTGCGGTGGAGCGCCGGACGAGCTGGTCCCGGCCAAGGCAGCAGCCAGGGCTGCCTCCGGGTCGTCCGCGGCCAACGACACGAGTGCGCGACTCGCGTCGAACGAGAGGGGGAGGAACTCCGATCCCCCGGCGAACAGCTCGTCAGCCCTGGTCAGGTGAGCCTGTGCCTCGGCGATCCGTCCTTGCCACGCCGCCAGCCGGGCCGCGGCCAGGCGTGCGTGGACGTCCGCAAACGGTCCCGGGTCCGAACCCAGGGCGTCCCGGAGCCGATCCTGGCAGGCGCGCCATTCACCGATCGTGAGCCAGGCGTCGGCTTCGAACGCCGACATGGCCGCGGTGTAGGCGTGCGGCGCACCCAAGGCGGTCATCTGAGCGCGACGACGGCCCAGATGGGTCGCCAGGAGCCGCGGTGACCACGGTTTCAGGGAGTTGATCTCCCAGACGGCCCCGGAGACGAACGCTTGAAAGTCGTGTGCCTGGACCGCGGCGGCTACCGCTTCCTCCGCCAGTTGGAGGCTCTCACGCCACCTACCACCCACGACGTGCACCGAGGCCTTGGCGCTCAGTGCACTCGACAATGCCAGAGAGCTGTCGGTTCCCCGGGCCACGACGAGCGCGCGCTCGGCCACGGTTTCCATGGCTGGATCGTCCTGCCACATGGCAACCTGAACCAGGCTGGCCAGAGCGTGCGCGTGTTGCCAGCTGTCCGGATCTGCACCGGCGGACAGGTCCACGGCCGCTCGGACATCACGCTCCGAGAGGAAGTCGAGACCGGTGAGGAAACGCAGATCCGCGCGCCGGACCAACAGCTCGGCCGCGAGCAGCGGCTCGATCCGGGAGTCGATGTCACCGAGAAGGAGGTCGACGGCACGTAGCTCCGCACGAAACGCTCCCGTTGCGGCTGCCGCGGCCACCATCCGCTGGAGCAGGTCTCGTTCGCTCTCGTGCGTTCCGGGGAACCCGATCGCTCTCAGCTCCATCGCGCGCTGCAGCAGTCTGAGCTCTTCTGCCGTTCCGCCGGAGCATCCGGCCGAGTCGGCGGCGCGCAGCGCCCACCGGTATGCCTCCGGCACGTGACCGGCCCGGTCGTGGTGGTCAGCGGCAGCGATCATCAACTCCGTGGAGGGCGTCGAGTCGTCCGTCATCTGCTTCTCGGCGCGGTCTGCGAAGGCAGCGTGCCAACGCTCCCGCTCACCGTCGGTGAGATCCTGCTCCAGGATCTCCGCGATCATCGGGTGATGGAACCAGAGGCTGCCGTTGCTGGCCACCTCGAGTATTCCAGCCTCCACCGCCACGAGCAGGGATGACCAGACGTCGTCGGGGTCGATGCTCGCGCCGCAGACGCGAGCCACCGCGCTCGCCGTCAGCGGCCCCCCGCCCGTCGCCAGGATCCGGGTCAGCTCACGGGTCCGGCCCGGGAGTGTCTGCCACGACTGCAGCACGGCTGACCTCAGATCGATCGGGTGATCGGCGGGCAGCGATCGCGCGTTCGGCGCGAGGCCCTTCACCAGCAGACGGTTGAGGTAGGCGTTGCCACGAGTGCGTGCGAAGACGTCGTCCACGAGCGACTGGTGTGGAGAGGTGCCCATCAGGCCGGCCAGGTGCTCGGAGGTTGCCACCCGGTCGAGCGGGTCAACGGCCACCTGCTCGATTCGCGGCAGTCGACGTACGTTCGCCAGCCAGTGCTGCAGGGGCCCGTTTTCCGTCTCGCCACTGCGCAACGTGGCGACCACGGCAAGACGCCGATCGGCCGGACCGGCCAGCAGATACATGAGCACGTCCAACGTGCTCTGGTCGGCCCAGTGGAGGTCGTCGATCGTCAGCACCACCGGACGCTCGCGGCAGAGGCCTTCGAGCCAGTGGTCGAAGGCGAGGGGGACGCTCGAGGGCGCGTCGCGGGTCCCCATCAGGTCGGCGGGCGGGTCGAGGACGGAGCTCACCGAACGCAGGGCGGACCGTAGGGCGAGGAACGGAACTGTCATCGCGGACAGGGGCAGGCATGCTCCAGCCAGCACCACGACGGACGAGTCCGCATCCGAGCAGGCGCGTTCCACCAAGGCCGTCTTGCCGACGCCCGCGTCCCCGGAGATCAGCATCGCGCCCGCCTCGCCACCTGCGGCGCGGTCGATCAGCGTGCCGATGGCCGCCAGCTCGCCCCCGCGACCGACCAACGCCACATCGGTCGAACGGGGAGGAGCATCCATGGCTCAGTGTCCCATCCTCCGGTCGGAGCATGGGGATACCGCGATCAAGCCTGAGGGGGTGTACCGGATGTGGCTGAGGTGCCGCAGGGGTCACGGTGAAGTGGTCAGCTCGGACGCCCAACGCCACATCCATCGAACATCGCACCTTCGGCAGCTGCCGAAGGAGATTGAAGGTAGATCCCATGCACGCTCCCAGCAAGAAGCTCGCTGTCTCAGCAGTCGGCGGTATCACCGCACTGGCGCTGCTGCCCGCGTCGCCCGCCGTAGGCGGCGGCGACGACTTCCAGGCCACCGGTAGCCCCGACATGACCAACGCCTTCGTGGGCCCGGACGGGCCCACCCGCTTCACCGACCGGGTACGGATGAGGTTCACCGTCAAGATCGACGGGGCACGCAAGAAGGTCATCAAGCTGCGCCACCCCGGAGGCATCGCCACCGCGACCTTCGAGCTGGAACCCGGGGACTCCTTCCCGTGGCACGTCCACCCGGGCCCGGTGCTGGTCAGCGTCGTGGGCGGAGGAGAGCTCAGCTACATGCGCGGCCGCGACTGCGTCGCGCGTCCCTATGCAGCCGGAAGCGTGTTCCTGGAGCCCGGCCCCGAGGTGCACACCGCCTTCAACCAAGGCACGGAGACGATCACCCTCGTCGGCACGTTCTTCGACGTGGGAAAGGGCGAGGCGCTCGCCACGCCGGCCAGTCCGAGCAAGCAGCGCCGTCTCGATGCCAAGTGCGGCATCGGCACCGTGGTGGTGCCGTGACCGCTCTCCCGGCCGCCCACGCCAGGCTCGCTTTCGCACCGAGGGGCGCCGCCGTGGTGCACCGCCGTCCACGCAGGCAGCAGCAGGTTCGCCATGTGGTCGAAGCCAACCCTCAGCGAGTCAGCCCGTCGGGACACAGCGCCTGGACCAGGCTGGGCAGCAGCACCTTCTCCGAGACCATGTGATCCTGGCCCGGCAGCACCTCGTGGGTGGCGTTGGGGATTGATGTGGACACGACGCTCGCGACGCGATGCAGCTCGTCAGGACTCCGCTCCCCCACGATGACGTGCACCGGGACAGAGATCTCGGCGGCGGCCTCCAGCGGCGGCGGTTGTGCGGTCAGCTCCATGTCGTAGCGCAGCGTGGGGGCCAGCGCTCGCATCCGACGCCAGCCCGGCATCACCGGCAGCAGCCCAGCGAAGACCCGCGGCATGCCGATGCCGATCAGGAACCGCCGAAGGGCGCGTCCGTGTCGCCCGCGGTCCAGCAGCAGGTCCACCTCAGCGCGCAGGCCGGCGTACGTCGCGGCCTCGACGTCGTCGGCCGCCCACGACGCGTCGTACAGCACGACGCGTTGCACCCGGTCACCCAGCCGGTGTGCCGCGTGCATCGCGAGGACGGCACCCGAGGAGTGTCCGTAGAGCATGGCTCTGCCGCCCAACTCGTCGATGAGGGCCGCGATGTCCTCCACCTCCCGATCGCTCGACCAGGGGCCTCCGTCGCCGGAGTCCCCACGGCCGCGCCGGTCATAGGTCAGGACGCGAAAGGCGTCGGAGAGCACCCTGGCTCCCGAACGGATCGGCCCGAAGGTGCGGTGGCAGATCGCGCCGGTCACGTACACCAGCGGCGGACCGTCGCCGTGGATCTCGTACGCCAGGCGGGTGCCGTCGGCCGAGGTGGTGGTCTGGTAGTCCGTCGCACGCCGCATGCCTGCACCCTGCACTTTCTGGACTGTCTAGTGTGATGAGCCGAAGTTAGACTGACCGGTGTGAAGAGTCAAGCGTCTGGCGCGGTGCGGCCATCCTCCCTGGCGAAACGTCGGGCGATTCTGGCCGCGGCCGAGGAGGCGTTCCTGGCGGCGCGGTACGACAGCGTCACGATGGACGAGATCGCCGAGGCGTCGCAGGTCTCGAAGCAGACTGTCTACGCGTACTTCGGCACCAAGGACCAGCTCTTCGTGGAGCTCGTCACCGCGATGACGCGTGAGGCTGGCGACGACGTGTCGGCGGGGTGCGACTCTGCCTGAGACCCGCCAGCAGGTCAGCGCGACCCTGGAGAGCGTGCTCGGCGGCCAGCTGGCGGTGGTGCTGTCTCCGCGGCTACTGCGGCTGCGCCGCCTCGTCATCAGCGAGGTACCCCGGTTTCCCGACCTGGCGCGCGCGGTGTTCGAACAGGGACCGAGTCGCGCGGTGACCACCCTCGAGGCATTGCTGCGCGAGCTGGACGCACGTGGGTGGGTGCGCGTGCCGGACCCCGCCATGGCCGCTCGAGCAGTTGAACTGGCTGGTGATGGGGGCGCCCACGAACGCCGCGATGTTCCTCGGCGATGACGCCGCGCCGCCCACCGGCCGAGCAGCAGGTCCACGTTCGGCACGCGGTCGCCGCCTTCCTGGCGGCCTACGGCCGTCAGTCCTGACCGATCGCGCGCCACGAGCGGTGGGTCACCGGGGGGTCGACATCGACACCGGGCACTCGACGCGGCCCATGGGCGCGCAGCGCCTGAAGCAGGACGCCCGGTAGCACCCCTCTGACCTGCGGTCTTGCGTCGACTCACACGTTGAAGCGGAACTCCACGACGTCCCCGTCGGCCATGACGTAGTCCTTGCCCTCCATGCGCACCTTGCCTGCCGACTTGGCGGCGGTCATCGACCCGGCTGCGACCAGGTCGTCGAAGGAGACGATTTCTGCCTTGATGAAGCCGCGCTGGAAGTCGGTGTGGATGACACCGGCCGCTTCGGGGGCCGTGGCGCCTTGTGGGATCGTCCAGGCGCGCGACTCCTTCGGACCCGCGGTGAGGTAGGTCTGGAGACCGAGGGTGTCGAAGCCGACGCGGGCAAGGACGTCGAGCCCTGGCTCGTCGATCCCCATCTCCTCGAGCATGGCCCGGGCCTCGTCGTCGTCCCCGAGCTCGACGAGCTCGGACTCGAACTTCGCGTCGAGGAAGATCGCCTCGCTCGGGGAGACCAGGTCACGCATCCTCTGCTTGAGGTCCTCGTCGCCGAGCTCGTCGGAGTCGCAGTTGAACACGTAGATGTAGGGCTTCGCGGTGAGCAGGCTGAGCTCGCGGATCAGTGCGTGCTCGATCTTGGTCGAGATGATCGGCGTACCGGACTCGAGCGCCTCCTTGGCCGCCTTGGCCGCCTCGAGGACCGGGACGTTCTCCTTCTTCATCCGCGACTCCTTCTCCAGCCGCGGGATCGCCTTGTCGACGGTCTGGAGGTCGGCCAGGATCATCTCCGTCTGGATGGTGGAGATGTCGTTGGCCGGGTTGACCTCGCCGTCGACGTGGGTGACGTCCTCGTCGCGGAAGACCCGCGTGACCTGGCAGATCGCAGCCGACTCGCGGATGTGGGAGAGGAACTTGTTGCCCAGTCCCTCACCTTCGGAGGCGCCCTTGACGATGCCGGCGATGTCGACGAACTCGACCGTCGCGGGGAGCTTCTTCGCCGAGCCGAAGATCTCGGCCAGGCTGTCGAGCCGCGGCTCGGGCACGCCGACCACCCCGACATTGGGCTCGATCGTGGCGAACGGGTAGTTCGCCGCGAGCACGTCGTTCTTGGTCAGCGCGTTGAAGAGCGTCGACTTGCCCGCGTTGGGGAGCCCGACGATTCCGATGGTGAGTGCCACGGGCGGGCAGTCTACGGGCGTACCCCGGTCCTCTCCCAATCGACGAGAGCTCCCTGTACGGCGACCGCCGACCCCGGCATGATCAGCGCATGTCCCGCGTCACCACCGACTACGCCGAAGCCGCCCGATGCGTCGCCGACCTGGTCGCCCGCATTCCCGACGACGCCTGGGACGGGCCCGGCCTCGGCGAGTGGACGCTGCGCGACCTCGTCGGCCACACCAGCCGCTCCCTCGTGACCGTCATCGACTACCTCGCGCGGCCCGTCGAGGACGAGGTCGTCGACTCCAGCGCGGGCTACTTCGTGGCTGTCGCCGGGGTGCTCGCCAGCCCCGACGACGCGGCCGCGGTCACCGAACGCGGACGGCAGGCAGGTCGTGATCTCGGCAGCCGGCCGGCGGTCCGGTTCGCCGAGCTCGTCGAGGAGGCCTCACGCAGCGCTTCCGCGGCCGACCCCGACCGGGTCGTCCACACCATCGCAGGCGGGATGCGGGTCGAGGCCTACCTGCCCACGCGCAGCTTCGAGCTGTGCGTGCACGGTCTCGACATCGCGGCCGCGACCGGGCTGCCGCTCGACCTGCCGGAGCAGGCCGTCGCGCAGGCGACGATGCTCGCCGCCCAGGTGGCGACGTTGCGCGGCGACGGCCCCGACGTACTCCTCGCGCTCACCGGGCGACGAGGGCTGCCTCCCGGCTTCTCGATCGTGTGAGGCGCGGCTTCCCCGAGCGATCTGACGCTTCCCGGGGGGAGTTCTCTACGGGGACCGGATGATTACCACGGGACCGTGGTAATCACCGCCGCCCTACAGCTGCCGCAACCCCACATCCCGCAGCACCAGCTCCCCGGCCTCGTCCGAGGCCCGCAGGTCGACGGTGGCGGTGATCCGCCAGTCGTGGTGCCCCTCGGGGTCCTGCACGATCTGCTGGACCGACCAGGTGTCGAGCAGCTCCTCGACCAGGAACATCGCCGGGCCGCGGGCGTCGGGGCCGGTGCCGATGACGTCGTGCTCCTCGAAGTACGCCGCCAGCGGCTCGGCCCAGACGGACCCGTCCATCTCGTCGAGAGCCTCCAGCCGGCGCAGGGCGGCCAGCTCGACCCGGCGGAACAGGGCGTTGCGCACCAGCACGGTGAAGGCACGCTTGTTGCCGGTGATCACGTCGGGCTCGGGCGGGCGCAGCGGGTCCGGCTCGGCGATCAGCGCACCGGGATGGCTCAGCTTCTCCCACTCGTCGAGCAGCGAGGAGTCGGTCTGCCGCACGACCGCGCCGAGCCACTCCTGGATGTCGTCGACCTCGTCGGTCCGCACGGAGTCCGGCACCGTCTGGCGGAGGGCTCGATAGGCGTCGGAGAGGTAGCGCAGCACCAGCCCCTCGGACCGGGTGAGGCCGTAGTGGGCGATGTACTCCCCGAACGTCATCGCCTGCTCCCACATGTCGCGCACGACCGTCTTCGGCGACACCGGCGTCTCGGCGATCCACGGGTGCGCCCGGGCATAGAGCTCGAAGGTCGCCTCGAGCAGCTCCTCCAGGGGCTTGGGCCAGCTGACGTCGTCGAGGAGCTCCATCCGCTCCTCGTACTCCACCCCGTCGGACTTCATCTCCCAGACCGCCTCGCCGCGCGCCTTGAACTGCTGGGCGAGCAGCACCTGCCGTGGGTCGTCGAGGGTCGACTCGACGACGGAGAGGATGTCGAGGGCATAGGTGTCGGCCTCGGGGTCGAGGGTGTCGAACGTCGCCAGGGCGTACGTCGACAGCGCCTGGTTCAACGCGAACTGGTCGCCCACGTCCTCCACGAGCCGGCAGTGACCGTCCGACGACGACGACGCCGTGGAGACCACGCCGGCGGCCACCAGCGAGCGATAGTGCGCCACCGCCCGCCGCACCAGCCGCACCTGGCTGCGCCCGTCCTCGTGGTTGTCGCGCAGCAGGTGCCTCAGTGCTGCGAACGGGTCACCCTCGCGGGCCAGCACGTTGAGCAGCATCGCGTGGGTGACCCGCATCCGGGAGACCAACGGCTCCGGCTCGGCGGCGACGAGCCGGTCGAAGGCGGCCTCGGTCCAGGTGACCTGTCCCTCGGGCGCCTTCTTGCGCTGGATCCTTCGCAGCTTCTTGGGGTCGTCGCCGGCCTTGGCCACCAGCCGCGCGTTCTCCACGACGTGGTCGGGGGCCTGCACGACGACGGTGCCGGCGGTGTCGTAGCCGGCCCGCCCCGCCCGCCCGGCGATCTGGTGGAACTCGCGGGCCTTGAGCACGCGTTGGCGGCGTCCGTCGTACTTCGTCAGCGCGGTCAGCACCACGGTCCGGATCGGCACGTTGATCCCGACGCCGAGCGTGTCGGTGCCGCAGATGACCTTGAGCAGGCCGGCCTGGGCGAGGGTCTCGACGAGACGGCGGTACTTCGGCAGCATGCCCGCGTGGTGCACGCCGATGCCGTGCTTGACCAGCCGCGACAGCGTCTTGCCGAAGCCGGTGCCGAAGCGGAAGTCACCGATCGTCTCTGCGATCAGGTCCCGCTCCTCGCGGGTCGCCACGTTGACGGACGTGAGCGCCTGGGCACGTTCGAGGGCGGATGCCTGGGTGAAGTGGACCACGTAGACCGGCGCCTGGTGGGTGGTGAGCAGCTCCTCCAGGGTCTCGTGCAGGGGCGTCTCGGCCCACTGGAAGCTCAACGGCACCGGCCGCTCCATCGAGGCGACCACGGCGGTGGCACGGCCGGTCCGGCGGGTCAGGTCGTCGCGGAAGAACGTGACGTCTCCGAGCGTCGCCGACATCAGCAGGAACTGGGCGCGCGGCAGCTCCAGCAGCGGCACCTGCCAGGCCCAGCCCCGGTCCGGCTCGGCGTAGAAGTGGAACTCATCCATCACCACCTGGCCGATGTCCGCCTCCGCGCCCTCGCGCAGCGCCTGGTTGGCCAGGATCTCGGCCGTGCAGCAGATGATCGGGGCATCCCGGTTGACCGCGGCGTCACCGGTGAGCATGCCGACGTTCTCGGGCCCGAACACGTCGCAGAGCGCGAAGAACTTCTCGCTGACCAGCGCCTTGATCGGTGCCGTGTAGTAGGTGCGCTGTCCGCGGGCCAAGGCGGTGGCGTGCGCCGCGGTGGCGACCAGGCTCTTCCCGGAGCCGGTCGGCGTCGAGAGGATCACGTTGCTGCCGGTCAGCACCTCGAGGAACGCCTCGTCCTGGGCCGGGTACAGCGTGATGCCCTGCTCCCCGGCCCACGTCGTGAACGCGTCGTAGACCGCGTCCTCGTCGAGGGCGGTCCCGGCGGCGGTGGGCGCCGGCAGGCGGTCGAAGAGGGACATGTCTGGCCACCCTAGGCTGGGGGCCGTGCGCATAGCGACTTGGAACGTCAACTCCGTCCGCTCCCGGATCGGCCGCGTCGAGGCGCTGCTCCGACGCCATGACATCGACGTCCTCGCCCTGCAGGAGACGAAGGCGCGCGACGACCAGTGGCCGCTGATGGGCGTCGAGGCGATGGGGTACGACGTCGCGATGCTCGGCCACAACCAGTGGAACGGCGTCGCGATCCTCTCCCGGGTCGGGATCGCCGACGTCCAGGCCGGCTTCCCCGGCATGCCGCAGTGGGGTGACCCCCTCGCCGACGAGGCCCGCGCGCTCGGCGCGACCTGCGGCGGCGTCCGCGTGTGGTCGCTCTACGTCCCCAACGGCCGCAAGGTCGACGACCCGCACTACCACTACAAGCTCGCGTGGCTGGCCCGGCTGCGCGAGAGCGCGAAGCCGTGGCTGGGCGAGGACACCGCACTGGTCGGCGACTGGAACATCGCACCCCAGGACGACGACGTCTTCGACATCGCCGCGTTCGCCAAGGACACCCACGTCACCCCGCCCGAGCGGGCCGCCTTCCAGGCCTTCCTCGACGACGGGTACGCCGACGTGGTGCGACCGCACACGCCCGGCCCGGGGGTCTACACCTACTGGGACTACTACCGGCAGCGGTTCGAGCGCAACCGCGGCATGCGCATCGACTTCGTGCTCGGGTCCCCCACGCTGTCCGCCCGGGTCACGGGAGCGTTCATCGACCGCGACGAGAGAGCCGGACAGGGCGCCAGCGACCACGCGCCCGTCGTCGTCGACCTCGACTGAGGCGGTTGTGTCGGCGCGGTGCGCCACCCTGGGCACATGGACATCGAGACGTCACTGTCGCTGCTGGTCGTGCTCCTCACCGGGATCGCGCTGGGGATCGGCGCCGGCTGGTTGCTCGCCCGCAACCGTGCCACCGGCCACGACGCCGCCGTCGCGCGGCGTGAGATCGAGACCCGCTCGGCCGACCACGCGGTGGTCCGCGAGGGCCTGGAGCGGCTGCACGACCAGATGCGCGACCTCGAGCACCACCGCGTGTCCTGGCAGAGCCAGCTCAAGCAGCAGGTCGACGAGGTGCGCCACTCCACGGAGTCGCTGCGTCGCGAGACGTCGTCACTGGCGACCGCGCTGCGCCGTCCGCAGGTCCGCGGCCGCTGGGGCGAGCTCCACCTCCGTCGCGCGGTCGAGCTGGCAGGCCTGGTGGCGCGCTGCGACTTCGACGAGCAGGTGTCGATGCATCGCGACGGCGCTTCCCTGCGTCCCGACCTGGTCGTCCACCTGGCGGGCGGCAAGCAGGTCATCGTCGACGCCAAGGTCCCGCTCGACGCCTTCCTCGACGCCACCTCGACCGACGACGAGGAGGAGGAGCTCGCCCACCTCCGCCGCCACGCCCGTCAGCTCCGTCACCATGTCGACGCGCTCGGCGCCAAGGCCTACTGGCGCGGTCTCCCGGCCACGCCGGAGTTCGTCGTGCTCTTCGTGCCCGGGGAGTCGTTCCTCTCGGCGGCCCTGGAGGCCGACCCGTCCCTGATCGAGTACGCCGCTGCCCGTCAGGTCGTGCTCGCGACCCCGACGACCCTGATCGCCCTGCTCCGCACGGTCGCCCATGCCTGGACCCAGGACGCACTCGCCGACAAGGCACAGGAGATCCACGAGCTCGGCCGGGAGCTCCATGAGCGTCTTGCCACGATGGGCGACCACCTCGACAAGGTCGGCCGGTCGCTCACCTCGGCCGTCGGTGCCTACAACCGGGCGGTCGGTTCGCTGGAGTCCCGGGTGCTCGTCTCGGCCCGCAAGTTCACCGAGCTCGAGGTCTCCCCCGACCGAGCTGATCAGCCCGGAGGCGGTCACCGACGCACCCCGCCAGCTCAGTGCCGCGGAGCTGCTCGACGCGGTCGCACAGCCGCGCCCCGAGCTGCCGGTGGCCGGCCCCGAGGGACCGTCCGGGCCGGCGCGTCGGCACAGGTCAGCCGGGTGACAGCCCTACCGTGGGTGACGTGAGCGACATGCGCACGGCCCCGAGGAAGACCCTCTGGGAGGAAGGGCGCCATCCCGGTCGCCTGATCCGGACCATCGTGGCGGTGGTGCTGCTGACCGTCGCCCTGGTCGAGTCGCTGGCACTGGACCGGCTCGGGCTGGTCTTCGACGCGACCTTCGTCGTCGTCTGTGTGCTGGCGGCGCTCGGAGTGCGGCCGCGCGACTTCTTCGTGATCGGTGTGCTGCCCCCGCTGGCGATGCTCGGGACCGTGGGCGTCCTCGTCGCCGTCGACCGCACGGCCATCGCCGAGCAGGGAGACGGGATCTTCCAGGCGCTGGTCTCCGGGCTCGCCCACCACGCCGGCGCGCTCGTCGTCGGCTACTCCCTCACCCTGGTCATCCTGGCGCTGCGCCAGGTGGCCTTGAAGAACGCCGGCTCGATCCGTGGCGGTGCCCGGCCCGCACCGCACGACCGTGCGCCACGGGTGCCCGAGCAGCGCCGGCCCCGAGAGTCCACGCGCCGCGTCGGCTGAGGCCGGCCTCCCGGACGGCTGAGAGGTCAGCGCCCCCGCGAGCTGGAGGAGAAGGACGCCGCGCTGTGCGGACGTCCGGACGACGCAGGACCACTGCGCCCTCGGGTCGACCCACCGCGACCCTGCGAGGAGCCGCCTTTGGCGGACGAGCCGGAGGTGGCCTCGGTGCCTCCACCGCGACGACCGCCGCCACTGCGGCGGCCACCGCCACCGGCACCACCACGGCCACCGCCACCGGAGCCACCGCGCGCGGCCACCGACCGCCGCGACCACCGCCGCCGACCGGAACCGGCGGCCACCAGGACCGGACGGTCCTCGGGAGCCACGAAGGTGCGCTCGCCGGGCGCGATGTCCTGCAGCACGGCGTGCCCGACCGCGACCCGGGTGATGGTCGGCTTGATGCCGGCCTTGCGGGTGAGGTCACGCACGTCGGAGACCTGCGCGTCGAGCATCAGCGTGACGACGGTGCCGGACGCGCCCGCGCGGGCGGTGCGGCCGGAGCGGTGCAGGTAGGCCTTGTGCTCGACCGGCGGGTCCGCGTGCACGACGAGGCCGACGTCGTCGACGTGGATGCCTCGGGCGGCGATGTCGGTGGCGACCAGGGTGCGAGCCGTTGCCCGACGAGAACGCCTCGAGGTTGCGGGTGCGGGCGCCCTGCGAGAGGTTGCCGTGCAGCTCGACCGCGGGCACGCCGCGCGCGCTGAGCTGACGGGCGAGCGCCTTGGCGCCGTGCTTGGTGCGGGTGAAGAACAGCGTGCGACCAGGGGCCGCGGCGAGGTCGGTGATGACGTCGAGCCGGGCGCGCCTTGTCGACGTGCAGCACGTGGTGGTCCATCGTGCTGACCGGCGACTGCGCGGAGTGGACGCTGTGCACGACCGGGTCGGACAGGTAGCGCTTGACCAGCACGTCGACGCCGGCGTCGAGCGTGGCGGAGAACAGCATCCGCTGACCGGTGCGCGGGGTCTTGTCCATGATCCGCTTGACCCCGGGCAGGAAGCCGAGGTCGGCCATGTGGTCGGCCTCGTCGAGCACGGTGACCTCGACGCCGCCGAGGTCGGCGTGACCGGAGCGCATGTGGTCCTCGAGGCGGCCGGGGCAGGCGATGACGATGTCGACACCGTTGCGCAGGGCCTGGATCTGACGCGCGGGCTTGACCCCACCGAAGATGGTCGTCGAGCGCAGGCCCAGCGCCTGGGCGAGCGGGGCGAGCGACGCCTCGATCTGGGTGACCAGCTCACGCGTCGGCGCGAGGATCAGCGCACGCGGGCGGCCCGGCCTTGGCGCGGCCGCCCTGGGCGGCGAGGCGGCTGACCAGCGGGATCACGAAGGCGTAGGTCTTGCCTGAGCCGGTGCGGCCACGGCCGAGGACGTCCCGGCCGGCCAGCGAGTCGGGCAAGGTGGCGGTCTGGATCGGGAACGGGGCGGTGATCCCGGCCTGGGTCAGCGCGCCGACGAGGGGCTCGGGAAGACCGAAGTCGGCGAAGGAGGTGGGCGTGGGTGCAGAAGGGCGGGTGTCCGCCATGGGATGACTCCGTGGTTCGAAGGGGTCGTCCTGCCCGGCGCGGGATCGGGCCCGCGGCGCTCGGTGGATGACGAGTTGGAGAAGCGGCCCGAGGCAGAACTGATGGGGCCGCTGTCACCAGTCTAGGGGTACCCGGGCCCCTCGCCGACGCCATTGCGCGGTGAGACAGGTCACGCGGTCAGGCGCGAGCCTGCTCCGCCGCCCGGATGTCGCGGCGCAGCTCGGGCGGCAGCGCGAAGATCAACGACTCCTCCGCGGAGTGCACCGCCTGGGCGTCGGGGTAGCCGCGCTCGGCCAGGAAGGAGAGCACTCCGTCGACGAGGTCCTCGGGCACGGAGGCACCCGAGGTCACGCTCACGGTGTCGACGCCATCGAGCCAGGCCTCGTCGATCTCGGACGCGTCGTCCACGCGGTAGGCACTCTTGGCGCCGGCCTCCAGGGCCACCTCGACCAGCCGCACCGAGTTGGAGGAGTTCCCCGACCCGACCACGATGACGAGGTCGGCGGACCGGGAGATCTCCTTGACCGCGATCTGACGGTTCTGGGTGGCGTAGCAGATGTCGTCCGAGGGCGGGTCGAGCAGCTGCGGGAACCGCTCCCGGATCGCCGCCACGATCGTCATCGTCTCGTCGACCGAGAGCGTCGTCTGGCTCAGCCACGAGACCTTCGTCGGGTCTCGCACCTCGACGGCAGCGACGTCCTCGGGGGTCTGGACGAGCTGGATGTGCTCGGGCGCCTCCCCCGCGGTGCCCTCGACCTCCTCGTGACCGGCGTGACCGATGAGGAGGATGTCGTAGTCCTCGCTGGCGAAGCGCCGGGCCTCGTGGTGCACCTTGGTGACCAACGGGCAGGTGGCGTCGATCGTCTTCAGCGACCGGTGCTCCGCCTGCCGGTGCACCTCGGGAGAGACGCCGTGGGCGGAGAAGACGACGGTGGCGCCCTCGGGCACCTCCTCGATCTCCTCCACGAACACCGCGCCGCGGGACTCGAGGTCGGCCACCACGTGCTTGTTGTGCACGATCTGCTTGCGCACGTAGACCGGGGCACCGTAGAGGTCGAGCGCCTTCTCGACGGTGATGACAGCCCGGTCCACGCCGGCGCAGTAGCCGCGAGGCGCGGCCAGCAGCACGGCGCGCTCGGCAGACTCCCTGTCGAGAACGGGCGGCATCCCGAGGTTTGAGGTGCTCATGGCCCCATCGTAGGTGCTGGGCCGTAGGGTGCTGCCGACCGGCGTACGACGGGGCACGCGACAAGGCTGGGGAGGTGGCATGGCGCTCGAGACCTCACCGGAGAAGCCCGCCCCGGTGCGTCAGATCGCCAACGCCATCGCAGGCTGGGTCGAGCGGCTCGGCGCTGTCTGGGTCGAGGGCCAGGTGGCCCAGATGAGCCGACGCCAGGGGATGAACACCGTCTTCTTGACCCTGCGCGACGCGGTTGCGGACGTGTCGGTGTCGGTGACGTGCTCGCGGCAGATGTTCGACTCGCTCAACCCGCCGGTCGTCGAGGGCGCGAGCGTGGTCGTGCACGCCAAGCCGTCCTACTACGCCAACCGCGGCACGCTCTCGCTGCGCGCCGACGACATCCGCATGGTCGGGCTCGGTGAGCTGCTCGCCCGCCTCGAGCGCCGCCGCCAGCTCCTCGCCGCCGAAGGTCTCTTCGCCGCCGAGCGCAAGCGCCCACTGCCGTTCCTGCCTCGGTGCGTCGGGCTGATCACCGGTGCCGGCTCGGCCGCGGAGCGTGACGTGCTCGAGGTCGCCCGGCGACGGTGGCCGGCGGTGGAGTTCCGGGTCGCGCACACCGCGGTCCAGGGCAGCCAGGCCGCCGCCGAGGTGATGGCGGCGCTCGACCGGCTCGACCGCGACACCGAGGTCGACGTGATCGTGATCGCCCGTGGCGGCGGCTCGGTGGAGGATCTGCTGCCCTTCTCCGACGAGGGACTGCTCCGCGCGGTCTTCGCCGCCGGCACACCGGTCGATCTCCGCCATCGGGCACGAGCCCGACAGCCCGTTGCTCGACCTGGTGGCCGATCGTCGGGCGGCGACGCCGACCGACGCCGCCAAGACCGTGGTCCCCGACGTGCTCGAGGAGCTCGACCGCATCCACCAGGCCCGCAGCCGCATCCGCCAGGTCCTCACCCACCGGGTCGTGCGCGAGCAGCAGGGCCTCGACGCCGTCCGGGCGCGGCCGGTGCTCGCCGAGCCGGGCAGCGGGCTCGACGACCGTCGGCGTGAGGTCGACCAGCTGCGCGAGCGATCCCGCCGCTCCCTGCGTCACCGGATGGACCGCGCCGAGGACGACCTGGCTCACCGGCTTGCCCGGGTGCGCGCCCTCTCCCCCCTGGCCACCCTGCGACGTGGCTATGCCGTCGTCCAGGACGCGGAGGGCCACGTGCTCACCTCGCCGGACCAGACCGCAGAGGGAGGCGAGCCTGCAGGTGCGGGTCGCCGATGGCCGGATCGGCGTGGTCGTCCGCGACACCCAGCTGGAGGCACTGCCCGATCTCGACCCTGATCTCGACCCCGATCCCGACGCCCACACCCAGGAGCCGACCGATGGCGCGTGAAGAGCAGCCCGACCTGTCCTACGAGGAGGCTCGCGAGGAGCTGATCGAGGTGGTGCGCACCCTCGAGTCCGGTGGGGGCACCTTGGAGGAGTCCCTCGCCCTGTGGGAGCGCGGCGAGGCACTGGCCACCCAGTGCCAGGGTTGGCTCGACGGCGCCCGCAAGCGTCTCGACGCGGCGATCGACAAGGACGCCCCGACCGAGGGCTGAGCCGACTAGCGCAGGGACTCGGCGAAGGCGACCAGCTCATCCCTGGGCACCTCGTGCCCGACGACGAGCGTCGTCGTGCCGCCCGCCTCCCGCACCAGCGCCAGGTCACCGCCCTCGTCACTCCAGGTCTCCCACGATCGGGTGCCCACCTTCACCGGGGCACCTCGCTCGGCCTCGGCGATCCACGTGGGCCTCGACCATCGCCGCGGTCGAGGACCCGGACTGCTCGAGCCCGACGTAGCGGCCGTCGTCGGTGAGCAGACCGAGGTGCCACCGCTCGGCGCTCCCGGGGACGTACTGCGCGGTCGTGGCCCGCCACCCCTGGGGCAGCGTCGCCGGAGCGACCAGGTCGAACCCGGCCTGCCCGGCGGGCGAACTCCGCGTCCTCGGCATAGTCGATCGTCCGCACCGGATCGGGGAGGTCGCGGCGGTTGAGATCGCGGAGGATCACGAACCCGGCCACGATCAGGACCAGCACGACCATCGCGCCCACCATTCCCGCAGCCGATCGTTGATAGCGCCCCGCCTGCCCACTCATGGCGTCCATCCTCTCAGCCGGTCTCGGGGACCCTGGGCCCGCAGGGAGAACGCCGCTAGCATGCGGACATGTCTGATGCCTCGAACCCGCCGTCCGACCACTCAGCTGCCCGCGAGGCGCCCGATCGCAACCTCGCCCTCGACCTGGTGCGGGTGACCGAGGCCGCCGCCATGGCAGCGGGCCGGTGGGTCGGCAAGGGCGACAAGAACGGCGCGGACGCGCGTCGCGGTGAACGCGATGCGCAAGCTGATCTCGACCGTGGGGATGGCAGGCGTGGTCGTGATCGGGGAGGGCGAGAAGGACAACGCCCCGATGCTCTTCAACGGCGAGGAGGTCGGTGACGGCACCGGCCCGGAGTGCGACGTGGCCGTCGACCCGATCGACGGCACCACCCTTGCTGCCAAGGGGATGGCCAACGCCATCGCGGTGATGGCGGTCGCACCGCGCGGCTCGATGTATGACCCGTCAGCGGTGTTCTACATGGAGAAGCTGGTCACCGGCCCCGAGGCAGCCGACGTGGTCGACATCCGCTATCCGGTGGCCGAGAACATCCACCAGGTCGCCAAGGCCAAGGGCAGCGCACCCGAGGACGTCACGGTCATGGTGCTCGACCGGCCCCGGCACGAGGCGATGGTCGACGAGATCCGTGCGACCGGTGCCCGCATCAAGTTCCTCGTCGACGGCGACGTGGCCGGCGCGATCATGGCGGCGCGGCACGGCACCGGCATCGACCTGCTTCTCGGCATCGGTGGTACGCCGGAGGGGATCATCGCGGCCTGCGCCATGAAGTGCCTCGACGGTGTGATCCAGGGCCGGCTCTGGCCCAAGGACGACGAGGAGAAGCAGCGAGCCCTCGACGCCGGACACGACCTCGACCGGGTGCTGCTCACCGACGACCTGGTCAACAGCGAGGACGTCTTCTTCGTGGCGACCGGGATCACCGACGGCGAGCTCATGCAGGGAGTGCGCTACCGCGGCGGTGGCGCGAGCACGCACTCGCTGGTGATGCGCTCGCGCAGCGGCACCATCCGTTCGATCACCTCCGAGCACAAGCTCGGCAAGCTCAAGTCCTACGCAGCCGTCGACTTCGAGCACTGAGGTGAGCGCCGTGCCACGCCGCGGACCGTTCGTGCTCGCTGGTGAGGCGCTGGTCGACGTGGTCGTGCCGATCGACGGGGCCGAGGTCGATGCTCCCGGCGGCTCCCCGCTCAACGTGGCGGTCGGTCTCTCCCGGCTCGGACTCGACACGCTCCTCGTGACGGAGCTCGGCGATGACTCCTACGGGGAGCTCATCCGGGCCCACGTCGAGAGCAGCGGGGTCCGTCTCGACGACGGTTCCGTGGTCCCGGGACACAGGACCAGCTCGGCCACCGCCCACCTCGATGCCGACCATGCCGCGACCTACGACTTCGACCTCACCTGGACCCTCGGGCCACGCACCCTGCCCTCGGACGCCGTCGGGCTGCACGTCGGCTCCATCGGTGCGGCCCTGCGACCTGGGCGCGACAGCGTCGTCGACCTGCTGGACCAGGCGGTGACGGCGGGAGTCTTCGTCAGCTTCGACCCCAACGCCCGCCCGGCGTTCCTCCCGCCGGCGCCGCAGGCCTGGGCGGACATGACCGAGGTCGCCGGTCACGCCGACCTCGTGAAGATGAGTGACGAGGACGTCCACGTCCTCGCGCCGGACCGCACTCCGGCCGAGGTCGCCGCCCAGCTGCTCGGGCAGGGCCGTACCCGGATCGTGGTGATCACCGAGGGCGGCGGGGGCGCGCTCGGGTTCACCCGCCGACATCGCTGTGCGGGTGGCCCCCGACACGGTCACGGTGAAGGACACGGTCGGCGCCGGGGACTCGTTCATGAGCGCCCTGATCGCGGTCACCCTGGACTGGGGACTCGATCTCGACGAGGCCGGGCTCGCTGCCCTGCTCCGGGCTGCGCACACCGTGGCCGGGATCACGTGCTCGCGACGCGGGGCAGACCCGCCGACGCTGCGCGAGCTCCCACCCGGCTGGCCGGCAGGAGGGTGAGTGAGCGGACCGTTTCCCTGTGACCCCCTTGGGTAACCTGATTCAGGTGAGCCTCTCCGATCCGGCCGGACCCACCCGGACACGAGCCCGTCCCTCGGCGGAGCAGTTCGTCACGCTGTCCACGAGCAGCGGTGACCTGGATCTGTGCTACCAGACCTTCGGCGACGCAGCGCACGAGCCGATCCTCCTCGTGATGGGTCTCGGCGGTCCGATGACGTGGTGGCACCCGACCTTCTGCCAGAAGCTCGCGGACCGGGGCTACTTCGTGATCCGCTACGACAACCGCGACACCGGACGGTCGAGCCGGGTCGGCGGCCGGATCACGCGGCGCGGGATCGTCTCCACCCTCCTGGGCCGCTCCGGTCCCCCGGCGTACACCTTGGTGGACATGGCCGAGGACGGGTTCGGCCTGCTCGAGCATCTCGGCCACGACTCGGCCCACGTCGTCGGCATCTCCATGGGCGGGATGATCGCCCAGACGATGGCGGTGCACCGCCCTGACGCGGTCCTCTCCCTGACGTCGATCATGTCGACGACCGGCCGGCGATCGGTCGGCTGGCAGGACCCGCGACTGCTGCCGATGCTCCTGGCCCGCCGCGCCCACACTCGCGAGACCTACGTCGCCGCCTCGGCCCGGCTGTGGAAGGTGATCGGCTCGCCGCTGTATCCCGACACCACCGAGGCGGTGCAGGAGCGCGCCGGGGAGACCTGGGACCGCGGCGTCAGCGCGTCCGGGGTGGCACGCCAGATGTCGGCGATCCTCGGCCAGCCCGACCGCAGCCGCAGCCTGCGCGAGCTCGACATCCCCGCACTGGTCATCCATGGGATGAGCGACAAGATGGTCCACGTCTCCGGCGGCCGCGCCACCTCCCACTCACTGCGTGGGTCGGAGCTGCTGCTGGTGCCGGGCATGGGGCACGACGTGCCGGCCGACCTGCACGACACGTTCGTCGACGCGATCGCACGCACCGCCCGCCGCGCCCATCGCTGAGACGGGACGGGACGGATCAGTCGACGCCGGCCAGCAGCTCCTCGAGCGCCTCGCGCAGGTAGTCGACCATCACCCACACGTCGGGCACCATCTCGCGGCACGCGATGAACCCGAAGTCGAGGTGCCCGTCGTAGGAGAACAGGGTGATGTTGAGGCCACCTGTCATGTCGGTGACCGCTGAGACCGGGATAGATCCCCTCGACGCGCGCCCCGGCGACGTAGAGCGGCAGCTGCGGCCCGGGCACGTTGCTGACGAAGAGGTTGAACGGCACGCCCGGCAGCGTCGCCAGCCGGAAGAGCGCACGGGCGGCCAGGCCCGAGAGTGCCGTCGGGATCGCTGTCGAGAGGTCCTGGAGCAGCGAGGCCGGCACCGCCTCGAAGTGCGCGCTTGGCCTCGATCATCGAGGCCCGCATCGCCTCGGCGCGGGCGACCGGGTCCGCCTCGTCGGTGGGCAGCGCGGCCACCATCACCGAGACCTGGTTGCCCAGCGTCACCGGTCTGGTCCTCGGTGCGCACCGAGACCGGTACGGCGGCGATCAGAGGCGTGCGTGGCAGCGCGTCGTGGTCGAGCAGCCAACGACGCAGGGTGCTCGCGGTCAACGTCATCACGACGTCGTTGACCGTCATGCCGAAGTGGTCCTTGACACGCTTGACGTCGGCGAGCGGCACGGAGCCGTAGGCGAAGCGTCGGTGAGCCGTTATCTGGCCGTTGAGCGGGGTGCGCGGGCGCCCGCAGGTCGCGCGCGTCGAGACCGACCGGCCGCTGACCCAGGGCCCGTCCGACCGCACCCGCGGCCTCGCTGACCAGCCGCACGCCGGGAACGGTCGCCGACCCCCGGCACCTGGTCGAGGTAGGCCAGCGACCTGGGCACCGACGCGGACCACCTCGAGCGGGTTGACCGCCAGTGAACCGACACCTCGTCGCAGCAGGTCGACGGTGCTCGGCATCCGCCGCGGCACGAACGGCTGGTCCTCCGGGTCCACCACCCGGGGCTCCGGGGGCAGGTCCATCACCGTCTCGAGGATCTCCGACCCGGAGACCCCGTCGATCGCCGCGTGGTGGATCTTGGAGTAGAAGGCTGCCTTGCCGTCCTCGAGGCCGGTGATGACGTAGGCCTCCCACAGCGGCCGGGTCCGGTCCAGCTGGCGGGCGTGGATCCTGCGCCACCTGCTCGCCGAGCTGCTCGCGGCTGCCCGGCGCCGGCAGCGCCAGCTCGCGCAGGTGGAACTCGAGGTCGAAGTGCGGGTCGTCGACCCAGTAGGGCCGACCGAGGCCGAGCGGCACCTCGACCAGCCGCTGCCGCAACGGAGCCGCGAGGTGCAGCCGCGCCTCGAGCAGGTCGCGCACCGCCTCGACGTCCCAGACCCCGTCGGGCGCGGTGGCGGGGTCGACGACGATCAGGCTGCCGACGTGGCCGACGGTCGTGGGCGACTCGACGTTCAGGAACTGGGCATCAAGGGAGGTCAGCTGGCGCACGGTCACAGTCTCTCTCGGCAGTCCACGACGAACGCCCGGTCCGACCTCGCACGAGGTCGGACCGGGCGTCCGGATGGGTTCTTGCTACTCGCTGAGGCGAGCGCCCGACTCGGTGTCGAACACGTGCACCTTGGCGGGGTCGGTGGTGACATAGAGCGTGTCGCCCTTGTGCACGGAGTCGCGGCCACTCACGCGGATGATGATGTCGTGCGGGGTGCCCTCGACACCGCTGGTGCCGTAGACGAAGCCGTCGGCGCCGAGCTCCTCGACGACCGTCACCTTGACGGGCAGGCCCACCCTCGCTCTCCGGGAGACCAGGCGCCAGGCCTCCGGACGGACACCGACGGTCACGTTGCCGTTCATCGTCGTGGGCGGCCTTCTCGTCCACGGGGACGGCGTACTCACCGAGCTTGACCTTGCCCTCCGTGCCGATGCCCTCCATGAGGTTCATCTGCGGGGAGCCGATGAAGCCGGCGACGAAGAGGTTGGCCGGCTTGTCGTAGAGGGCGAGCGGAGTGTCGACCTGCTGGAGCTCGCCGAGCTTCATCACCGCGACCCGGTCGCCCATCGTCATCGCCTCGACCTGGTCGTGGGTGACGTAGACGGTCGTGACGCCGAGGTCGGACTGCAGCTTGCGCGATGTCGGTGCGCGTCTGCACGCGCATCTTCGCGTCGAGGTTCGACAGCGGCTCGTCCATGCAGAACACCTGGGGCTGACGCACGATCGCGCGACCCATCGCGACGCGCTGGCGCTGCCCACCGGAGAGCGCCTTCGGCTTGCGCTCGAGGAAGTCCTCGAGCCCGAGGATCTTGGCGGCGTCGTCGACGCGCTTCTTGCGCTCGTCGGCCGGCACCTTCGCCATCTTCAGCGCGAACGCCATGTTGTCGGCGACCGACATGTGCGGGTAGAGCGCGTAGTTCTGGAAGACCATCGCGATGTCGCGGTCCTTCGGCGGCACCTTGGTGACGTCGCGGTCGCCGATGAAGATGTTGCCCGCGTTGACCTCCTCGAGCCCCGCGAGCATCCGCAGACGTCGTGGACTTGCCGCAGCCGGACGGGCCGACGAGGACCATGAACTCGCCGTCGTCGATCTCCAGGTCGAGGCCCGGGACTGCCGGTACGTCGGCGCCGGGATACCAGCGTTGAGCCTTCTTGAAGCTGATGGTGGCCATGCGGATGTGCTCCCTTCACCGGCAGGAACGTGCCGGACGATCCGTCGTAAAGGTGGATGTTGCGGTGTCGCTCATCATTCAGTGACACGCGTCACGTCCGCAAGCCCCGGGTCCCAGCTAGCAGCGACCGAGCCGCTTCTAACAGCATCTCCCCGGATCAGTCTCACGATCAGGCCACGACGAGGTTTGACTTGTGGACACCTGAGGTACCGAGTGCAAGTGTGAGTGTGGCTTGGGTCACAGCACTCCCAGCGCATGTGATGAGACCAACGTGGAGGAGCAAAGGATGAAGTGGAATCGAAAGGCAAGGCTCGTCGCCACGGTCGCGGCGATGTGCCTGCTGACCGCCGGCTGCCTGCAGGGTGACGACAGCGGCGGCGGCGACAGTGGTGGAGGTGGCGACTCCGGCGGCGGCACGGCCGGAGCCGGCGGCAGCGACCCGGGTGACGGTGTCGTCGAGATCTTCGGTGCCTTCGGAGCGGACGAGGCGAAGGCGTTCAACGAGTCGCTGACGTCGTTCGAGGACGAGAGCGGCATCGACGTCAAGTACACCGGCAACGCGGACTTCACCACCTTCATCCGCAGCCGGGTGCAGGGCGGATCGCCCCCCGACATCGCGCTGTTCCCGCAGCCCGGGACTGCTCCTCGACCTGGCCGGACGCGGTGACGTGGTTCCGATCGACGAGTTCCTCGACATGGACACCCTCGACGAGACCCTCATCCCCGGCTTCCTGGATGCGGTGACCGATGACGACGGAGCGATCTTCGGCGCGCCGATGCGGATGGCGGTCAAGAGTCTGGTCTGGGTGCCCAAGCCGACCTACGCCGACGCGGGCTACAACCTCGAGCCGGCGTCGCTGCAGGAGCTGGCCGACATCGCCGACGAGATCAAGGCGAGCGGGACCGCGCCCTGGTGCATCGGCTACGAGTCGGGTGCCGCCACTGGTTGGGTCGGCACCGACTGGATCGAGGAGATGGTGCTGCGCGTCTGCCGGGCCCGAGGTCTACGACCAGTGGGTCAACCACGAGATCCCCTTCGACGACCCGCAGATCAAGGAGGCCTTCGACGAGTACGCGAAGATCGCCCTGGCCGACGGCAACGTGCAAGGTGGCGGCAAGGCGATCGTCGCCCAGCCGTTCGGCGAGGCCGGCAATGCCTCCTTCGAGGACCCGCCCGCCTGCATGATGCAGCGTCAGGGCAACTTCATCACCGGCTTCTTCCCCGACGACGTGCAGAAGAACCTCGACGAGAGCGTCGACGTGATGGTGTTCCCGCCGCTCGAGGGCGGCTATGACGGCACCCCCATCCTCGGTGGCGGTGACCTCGCGGCACTGTTCAACGGCGAGGACGACGAGGCCAAGCAGGTCATGGAGTTCCTGACCTCCGACGAGTTCGGCGCCGAGTGGGCCGGGTCCGGTGGCTGGCTCTCGCCGCACGCGACGTTCGACGCCTCGGCCTACCCCGACGAGACGACGAAGAAGATCGCCGAGCTCGTGGGTGACGCCGACGTGTTCCGCTTCGACGCCTCGGACCTGATGCCGGCTGAGGTCGGAGCGGGCACCTTCTGGACCGGGATGGTCGACTGGACCACCGGCGCCAAGTCCACCGACCAGGTGACGAAGAGCATCGAGGACAGCTGGCCCTCCGGGTGACCAGGGGTGGGGTGTCGCGGCCGGCAGGCCGCGACACCCCACGACCACGGTTACCTCAACGAGCAGGGCACCAGTAGGGAGGACCAGCAGTGAGCAGCACGAGCGCACCCGAAGAGACCAGCCCCGCCCCGCAGTCGGACCCACCCAGGACCTCGGCACGATCCACGGCCGCCGCCAACCCGGTCAGAGGCACTCATCGGAGTGGTCGGCCTGGTGATCACGATCGCGGCCATCGGCACGCTGTTCCAGGCGCTGACCCTCTACGACGTACCCAAGCTCCTGCAGGCCGTGCTCGCCATCATCGCCGGGGTGGGCGGCGCCCTCGCGCTGTTCTACTTCCTCAACATGATGGTCGAGGCGCTGCCGCTCAAGCTCAGCATCAAGGTCATCCCCTACGCCTTCATCCTGCCGGCTCTCGGCCTGCTCACCGCGTTCTTGATCTACCCGACCATCCAGACCATCATGTACAGCTTCGCCAACCGCGACAGCACTGCGTGGGTGGGCCTGCAGAACTATGCGGACGTCCTCAGCGACCCCGAGTTCATCAACACCATCACCAACACCCTGCTGTGGCTGGCGATCGTCCCGGCAACGCACCGTGGTGCTCGGCCTCATCGTCGCGGTGCTCGCCGACAAGCTCTCGCCGACGTGGGAGAAGATCGCGAAGTCGCTGATCTTCCTGCCGATGGCGATCTCGATGGTGGGCGCCGCCACCATCTGGCGCTTCGTCTACGCCTTCGCCCCCGAGGGACGCCCGCAGATCGGCCTCCTCAATGCCCTCTGGACCACGCTGGGCTTCAATCCCGTGTCGTGGTTGCAGACCTCGACGTTGAACTTCAACGACGTCCTGCTGATGGTCATCTTGATCTGGCTCCAGGCAGGCTTCGCGATGGTGCTGCTCTCCGCCTCCATCAAGGGCGTGCCCGAGGACACCCTGGAGGCCGCTCGGATCGACGGGGCCACCGAGGTCAAGATCTTCTTCCAGGTCGTGCTCCCGCAGATCCGCGGCACGATCATCGCGGTGTTCATCACGGTGCTGCTGATGGTGCTGAAGGTCTTCGACATCGTCTACGTGATCACCAACGGCAACTTCGAGACCAACGTCATCGCGGTCTCGTTCATCCAACAGATCTTCCAGTTCGGCCAGAACGGGCTCGCCTCGGCGATCGTGGTGATCCTGCTGCTCCTCGTGATGCCCGCGCTCTTCTGGCAGGTCCGGCAGTTCCGTGAGGAAGAGGCGAACCGATGAGCACCGCCGAGAGCACCGTGCCGAGCACGTCGTCGACCACCGAGTCGAGGAACGCCCCTCCCAAGGAGCGTCCCAAGCGCAGCTGGTTCGCCCGGATCGTCCTCCTTGTCCTGTGCCTGGTGTGGACGGTGCCGACGCTCGGCCTCCTGGTCACCTCGGTGCGGCCTCAGATCGACACGGAGCGGTCCGGCTGGTGGAGCGCGCTGTTCAACCCGTTCGCCGGCTCGTGGACGATCGAGAACTACCGTCAGGTCCTCGACGCCAACGGGATGTTCGACTCGTTCATCAACAGCATCGTGGTGACCGTCCCGGCCACGATCCTGCCGATCATGTTCGCCGCGTTCGCTGCCTACGCGTTCACGTTCATGCGGTTCCGCGGTCGCGACTTCCTGTTCGTGGCGATCATCGGGCTGATGGTGGTGCCGATCCACAGCACGTTCGTGAGCCTGCTCCAGCGGTTCGGGAACGACGGGTACGACATCAACGGCACCTTCCTGGCGCTGTGGCTGCTGCACACGACCTTCGGCATGCCGCTGGCGATCTACATCCTGCGCAACTACATGAGCACGCTGCCCAAGTCCGTGATCGAGTCCGCTGAGATCGACGGCGCCTCACACTTCCAGACCTTCTGGAAGCTGATCGTGCCGATGTCGGTGCCGGCGCTCGCGGCGTACGCCATCTTCCAGTTCCTGTGGGTGTGGAACGACCTGCTGATCGCGCTGCTGTTCCTCGGCTTCGAGGACCCCACCGTGACGGTCAACCTCTCCCAGCTGCTCGGTCGCCTCGGCGAGGGCTGGCAGCTGCTCACGGCGGCGGCGTTCGTCACGATGATCGTCCCGATGATCGTCTTCTTCGCCCTCCAGCGGTTCTTCATCCGAGGGATGACCTCGGGCGCCGTGAAGGGGTAGGGACGGCACTAGACTCTGGCCCGTGACCGACCAGCCCTGGTTCCATCTCCGTCGGGCCGGCACGAGTCTCCTGATCGGCATCGAGGTCGGCATCCCGGTGGTCCACCACTGGGGTGCCGACCTCGGCTCGTTGAGCGACTCCGACGTGGTCGGGCATCGCGCGGTCCCTGCAACGCACGGTGAACCACAGCAGCCTGGACCGCCCCCGTCTGCAGGCCCTGCTCCCCGACCTGGCCTCCGGTTCTCCTGGCACACCCGTCGGTCAGCGGCCACCGGCTCGACGGGCCCACGACGGTGGCACCGCACTTCGGGTCGTGGACCGTCGACCTGGACGAGGACCACCTCCGGCTCCGTGGCACCGACGACGAGAGCGGGCTCTCGATGACCTGCGTCATCGGTCTCGACGACGCCGGGAGTGCTGACCCTCGACAACGCGCTGACCAACACGGCTGGGGGCCGCTACGCGGTCGGCAGCGTGCTGGCCACGCTGCCCGTGCCGGGCCGCGGGAGTGAGCTGCTGGACCTCACCGGCCGCTGGACGCGTGAGCGGGCGCCGCAGCGGCTGCCGTTCCAGCAGGGCACCTGGCTGCGCAGCGGCCGGCACGGCCGCACCGGCCACGACGCTCCCCTGCTCCTCGTCGCAGGCACCGCGGGCTTCTCCTTCCGCTCCGGGGAGGTGTGGGGGCTGCACGTCGCGTGGAGCGGCGACCACCAGAGCCTGGCCGAGCGGACCCCCGAGGGGCACGCCCGGCTGTGCGGCGGTGAGCTGCTCGCCCCGGGTGAGGTGGTGCTCGCCCCCGGTGAGACCTACACCGCGCCGCGGGTGCTCGCCTGCTGGTCCGACGAAGGGCTCGACGGCCTGAGCGCACGGCTGCACGCGCACGTCCGGGCGATGCCCCACCTGAGCAGCAAGCCGCGGCCCGTCGTGCTCAACACCTGGGAGGCGGTCTACTTCGACCACGACCTGCCCACCCTCACCAGGCTCGCGGACGCGGCAGCCGAGGTCGGTGTCGAGCGGTTCGTGCTCGACGACGGCTGGTTCGAGGGTCGCACCGACGACTCGAAGGCCTTGGGAGACTGGACCGTCGATCGGCACCGCTGGCCCGACGGGCTGCACCCGCTCGTCGACCACGTCCGCTCGCTCGGCATGGAGTTCGGTCTGTGGGTCGAGCCCGAGATGGTCAACGAGGACTCCGACCTGGCCCGCGCCCATCCGGACTGGCTGCTCCGGGGCCGGAGCCAGCTGCCGCCGTCGTGGCGACACCAGCAGGTGCTCGACCTCCAGCACCCGGACGCCTACACCCACGTCCGGGACGCCTTGATGTCCCTGCTCGACGACTACGACATCGCCTTCCTCAAGTGGGACCACAACCGCGACCTCATCGACGTCGGCAGCAGCGTCACCGGGCGCGGCAGCAGTGCCGTGCACGGACAGACACTGGCGCTCTACCGGCTGCTCGACGAGCTGACCGAGGCACATCCGACCCTCGAGATCGAGACCTGCGCCTCCGGAGGGGGACGGGTCGACCTGGGCATCCTGTCGCGCACCCACCGGCTCTGGGCCAGCGACACCAACGACGCGCTCGAACGGCTGGGCATCCAGCGCTGGACCCAGCTGCTGGTGCCCCCCGAGCTCGTCGGGCAACACGTCGGGCGCCGCGGTCTCGCACACCACGGGACGCCACCACCGCCTCGCCTTCCGCGCGGCGGTGGCCCTGCTGGGCCACTTCGGGGTCGAGTGGGACCTCCTCGCGGCCACGCCGGCGGAGCGGGCCGAGCTCGCCGCGTGGATCGCGACCTACCGACGTCTTCGGCACCTGGTCGGCACCGGAGTGGTCGTCCGCGGCGACCACCCCGATCCGGGCCTGGTCGTCAACGGCCTGGTCTCCTCGGACCGTCTGGAGGCGTGGTACGTCGTGGCCCAGATCGCCTCGTCGCAGACCACCTCGCCCCTCCCGGTGCTGCTCCCCGGTCTCGACCCGGATCGGCACTACCGGATCACCGCGGAGGGCCCCCGTGACCCGGCGGTGGGCGGGGCGGACCTCAGCGACAGCTGGCTCGACGACGGCGGCGTCACCCTCCCCGGCCGCGCGCTGCTCTCGACCGGTCTGCAGCTGCCCGTGCTGCTGCCGGAGTCGGCCCGGGTGCTGCGGGTCGAGGCTGTCAGCGGTTGGTGATCCCCAGCCGGTTCTTGGTCGTGCCCGGGAGGTCCTTGCGCTTCACGTTGACCGCAGCCATCAGCGCCATCCCCTTGATCCGCACCACAGGCGAGTCCGGTGAGAGGTCAGCGGCCACCTTGGACCGGGACTCGCTGAAGTCGCCCATGATCCCGAAGCCCTCCACGATGACGCGGGTCTGCGGGTTCACGAAGATGTCGATGCCGGCCATGATCGCGTAGGCCTCGATGACGGTCTCGGGGGCAGTGAACTGCGCTTCCCTCAGATCGAGGACGACGCTGCCCATCATGGTGAACGCGTTGTGCTTCGCCGGGACCTGCCAGACGCCTCGCCGGGCGCACTCCCCCATGATCGAGAACGAGGAGGCATGTGACACGGCCGGCACGATCGAGGCACCGGGCCGCGGGACCCGGACGACCGCAGTGCGGCTGACCGGCTGCGGGCAGGTCGGCGGTGATCGGGACCAGGTCGCCGTAGGTCTTCGCGGCGTACGCCGCCTCGAGACGCTCGTCGAGCTCCTCGAGGTCGATCCGGCCCTCGCCCGCGGCCTCGCGCAGCACCTCGGCGACCTTGTGGCGGTCCTCGTCGGAGATGCGCAGCGCGCTCGGATCAGCGTCCATGAGGCCAGCCTAATCCAAGCAGCGCTGCTGGATTAGGCTCCACGACATGAGCGCTGACCCCGACTTCCAGTACTCCGACCTGCTGCCCACCGGCGCCGACGACACGCCCTACCGCCTGATCACGACCGACGGGGTCAGCACGTTCGAGGCCGCCGGCCGGACCTTCCTCCAGGTCGCACCAGAGGCGTTGCGCACGCTGACCGCCGAGGCGATGCACGACATCGCCCACTTCCTGCGCCCCGCTCACCTGGCCCAGCTCCGCCGGATCATCGACGACCCGGAGTCGAGCGGGAACGACCGCTTCGTCGCGCTCGACCTGCTCAAGAACGTCAACATCTCCGCGGGCGGCGTGCTGCCGATGTGCCAGGACACCGGCACGGCGATCGTGATGGGCAAGAAGTCCGAGGGCGTGCTCACCGGCGTCGAGGACGGCGAGTGGATCAGCCGGGGCGTCTACGACGCCTACACCAAGCTCAACCTGCGCTACTCCCAGCTCGCCCCGCTGACGATGTGGGAGGAGAGGAACACCGGCTCCAACCTGCCGGCGCAGATCGAGCTCTACAGCACTCCGGGGCAGGGCGACCCGGCCTACAAGTTCCTCTTCATGGCCAAGGGTGGCGGCTCGGCGAACAAGTCGTTCCTCTATCAGGAGACGAAGGCCGTCTTGAACCCCACCCGGATGCTGGAGTTCCTCGACGAGAAGATCCGCTCGCTCGGTACCGCGGCCTGCCCGCCGTACCACCTTGCGGTGGTGATCGGGGGTACGTCGGCGGAGTACGCGCTCAAGACGGCGAAGTACGCCTCCGCCCACTACCTCGACAGCCTCCCCACCGAGGGCACGATGGCCGCACACGGCTTCAGGGACCTCGACCTGGAGGAGGAGGTCTTCAAGCTCACGCAGTCCTTCGGGATCGGCGCGCAGTTCGGTGGCAAGTACTTCTGCCACGACGTCCGAGTGGTGCGGCTCCCCCGCCACGGCGCCTCCTGCCCGGTCGCCATCGCCGTCTCCTGCTCGGCCGACCGGCAGGCGCTGGGCAAGATCACGGCCGAGGGAGTGTTCCTCGAGCAGCTCGAGACCGACCCGGCCAGGTATCTTCCCGACACCACCGAGGAGAAGCTCTCGGTCTCCGGCTCCGACGAGGTCGTCCGGATCGACCTCACCCGTCCGATGGAGGAGATCCGTGCCGAGCTCTCCCGGCACCCGGTCAAGACCCGGCTGTCACTGACCGGTCCCCTGGTCGTGGCCCGCGACATCGCGCACGCCAAGATCAAGGAGCGTCTCGACGCCGGAGAGGGCATGCCCCAGTACCTGAAGGACCACGCGGTCTACTACGCCGGGCCCGCGAAGACCCCCGAGGGCTATGCCTCGGGCTCCTTCGGCCCGACCACGGCCGGCCGGATGGACTCCTACGTCGACCAGTTCCAGGCTGAGGGAGGCTCGATGGTGATGCTCGCCAAGGGCAACCGCTCGGCCCAGGTCACCCGGGCCTGCGACACCCACGGAGGCTTCTACCTCGGCTCCATCGGCGGTCCGGCCGCCCGCCTCGCGCAGGACTGCATCAAGCACGTCGAGGTGCTGGAGTATCCGGAGCTGGGGATGGAGGCGGTCTGGAAGATCGACGTCGAGGACTTCCCCGCCTTCATCGTCGTCGACGACAAGGGCAACGACTTCTTCGCCGAGACCCAGAAGCCGATCGCGCTGACCGTGCGCACCCGCTCGTGAGCATCGAGGTCGCGCGCGCCGTCTCCGAACGCGGTGAGGTGGTGCTGCGCACGACAGGCCACCCCGGGGACCCTGACACTCCCGGGGCCGTCGAGCTGCGGGTCAACGGCGTCTTCGTGATGGACACCGCCCACACGAGCACCGAGCGGGCGCTGGCGAAGGCCGCGCTGGCGTGCGTCGACGAGCCGCAGCACGTGCTGGTCGGCGGCCTGGGGCTCGGGTTCACCGCCCATGAGGTGCTGGCCGACCCCCGGGTCCAGCGGGTGGCCGTGGTGGAGATCGAGGACGACCTCGTCGGCTGGATGCGCGACGGGACGGTCCCGCACGGCCCCGGCTACCTGGCCGACGAGCGCCTGCACATCGTGATCGCGGACATCAGGACGGCGATCGGCGAGGCAGCCGACGCGTCGTACGACCTGGTGCTCCTCGACGTCGACAACGGACCCGGCTACCTGGTCCACGACAGCAACGCCGCGGTCTACGGCAGCGCCTTCCTGGGCGAGGTCCGCCGGGTGCTGCGCCCCGGTGGTGTGCTCGTGGTCTGGTCGGCCGCTGCCGCGCCCGAGCTCGCGGACGCGATGACCGAGGTGTTCGGGTCCGTCACGCCGGTCGCCCACGACGTCGACCTGCAGGGCCGCTCGGAGCTCTACTGGCTCTACCTCGGCCGGGCGTGATCCTCGCCCTCGCTGGGTAGCGTGGAGCACATGGCGCGCATCGAGCACGACAGCATGGGTGAGATCGAGGTCCCCGACGACGCCTTGTGGCGGGCACAGACCCAACGGGCGGTGGAGAACTTCCCGATCAGCGGCGCCCGGCTGGAGGACGACCACGTCCGCGCGCTGGCCCGGGTGAAGGCCGCCGCTGCGAAGGTCAACGAGGACCTCGGCGTCCTCGACCCCCAGCAGGCACGGGCGATCGCTGATGCCGCAGCCGAGATCATCGACGGGAAGCACCTCGACCAGTTCCCGGTCGACATCTTCCAGACCGGCTCGGGCACGTCGTCGAACATGAACATGAACGAGGTGCTGGCCTCGCTGGCGGGGCGCGCCGGAACGGACGTCCACCCCAACGACCACGTCAACGCAAGCCAGTCGAGCAACGACACCTTCCCGACCTCGATCCACGTCGCGGCCACGACCGCGACCACCCACCAGCTGCTGCCCGCGCTCGACCACCTCGCGTCGGCCCTGGAGAGCAAGGCCGAGGAGTTCGCCGGCACGGTGAAGTCCGGGCGAACCCACCTGATGGATGCGACACCGGTGATGCTGGGCCAGGAGCTCGGGGGGTACGCCGCCGCCCTCCGGATCGGCATCGAACGGCTGGAGGCCACGCTCCCCCGGGTGGCCGAGCTGCCCCTGGGTGGGACGGCCGTCGGCACCGGCATCAACACGCCGCCGGGTTTCGCGGCCGCCGTGATCGCCGAGCTCGCCGACTCGACGGGGCTGCCGTTCACCGAGGCGCGCGACCACTTCGAGGCGCAGGGTGCCCGAGACTCCCTCGTCGAGCTGTCCGGCCAGCTGCGCACCGTCGCGGTGTCGGTGACCAAGCTCTGCAACGACCTCCGCTGGATGGCCTCGGGACCGCGCACCGGGCTGGCCGAGATCAACCTGCCGGACCTGCAGCCGGGGTCGAGCATCATGCCGGGCAAGGTCAACCCGGTCCTCCCGGAGGCGACACTGATGGTGTGCGCCCAGGTCGTCGGCAACGACGCCACCGTCGCGTGGGCCGGCGCCTCAGGCAGCTTCGAGCTCAACGTGATGATGCCCGTGATGGCGCGGGCACTGCTGGAGTCGATCCGGCTCCTCTCGACCTCGACGGTGCTGCTCGCGGACCGGTGCGTGGCCGGCATCACCGCCAACGAGGACCGGATGCGCGCCTACGCGGAGTCCTCGCCCTCGGTGGTGACCCCCCTCAACAAGCACCTCGGCTACGAGGAGGCGGCCAAGGTCGCCAAGGTGGCCGTCGCCGAGGAGAAGACCATCCGGGAGGTCGTGCTCGAGCTGGGCTACGTCGAGCGCGGAGACCTCACCGAGCAGCAGCTCGACGAGGCGCTCGACGTCGCCCGGATGACTCGCCCGTGACCCGACCCTGAGGGGTCAGTACCAGTTGTTGGCCTGCTTGAACTCCCACGCCGAGCAGGGCGTGCCGTAGCTCGAGCGGATGTAGTCGAGGCCCCACCGGATCTGCGAGACCGGGTTGGTCATGTAGTCGGCAGGCAGGTCGTCGTGGGTCTCGGTCAGCGCCTGCGGGATGCCGTAGGCGCTCGAGCTCGGGTTGTCCGCGGTCGGGTCCCAGTCGCTCTCACTCACGTAGAGGGAGTCCAGGCAGGCGAACTGATCGGCGGAGAAGCCGTACTTCGGGAGCATGGCCCGAGCGACGTCGCGCGGGTCGGCGTCGGAGAGATCCTCGGTGCGGGTGGTCTGCCCGCCCGACGACTGGTCGAGCGAGGCGACCTTGTCGGGGTCGATGTCGCCGCGCCCGGCAGCACGCGACACCGAGCGGCGGCGCTCCTGGCGCAGCTGAGGATCGGCCGAGGCCTCGTCGTCGTCGATCTGGGGGGCCGTCCGGAGAGCGGCGCTGTCCGACGCGCTCGGGGCGTCCGGCTGACCCAGGACGCCGGTCGTGACGCTCAGGCCGGTCGCGGCCACCGCGACTCCTGAGAACAGCACGGTGCGGCGGACGCGCTTCTTCAGCGCGGGTTCGGGCGCGGGGCCACGGTGCTTCGGGACGTACGTGTCACGTCGGGGCACAGGGGGACTCACAGAAGCGTCGACGACAGGGGCAAAGAGGGCAGGGCCCGTCCGTACGGCAGGGCCCCGAGGCTCCACCGTGCCTGAAGGATGGTTGCGGGTGCAACTCGGGCCCACCCAGGCACGGTGGAGGTGTGGTCCAGACCACGGACGAACGGGTCAGACGGTGACGTTCTCCAGCATCTCGGTCACCAGTGCCGCGATCGGTGAACGCTCCGACCGGGTCAGCGTGACGTGCGCGAAGAGCGGGTGCCCCTTGAGCTTCTCGACCACGGCGACGACGCCGTCGTGCCGGCCCACCCGCAGGTTGTCGCGCTGGGCGACGTCGTGGGTGAGCACGACCTTGGAGTTGGCGCCGATCCGGGAGAGCACCGTGAGCAGCACGTTGCGCTCGAGCGACTGTGCCTCGTCGACGATCACGAAGGCGTCGTGCAGCGAACGGCCCCGGATGTGGGTCAGGGGCAGCACCTCGAGCATGCCTCGGTCGAGGATCTCCTCGACGACCTCGCCCGAGGTGAGGGCACCGAGGGTGTCGAAGACGGCCTGACCCCACGGCGACATCTTCTCCGACTCGCTGCCGGGCAGGTAGCCGAGCTCCTGGCCCCCCACGGCGAACAGCGGCCGGAAGACCACGACCTTCTTGTGCTGGCGGCGCTCCATCACGGCCTCGAGGCCTGCGCACAACGCCATCGCCGACTTGCCGGTGCCGGCCCGCCCGCCGAGCGAGACGATGCCGACCTCGGGGTCCAGGAGCATCTCCAGCGCGATCCGCTGCTCGGCGGAGCGGCCGTGCACGCCGAAGGCTTCCCGGTCACCACGCACGAGGTGGACCCGCTTGTCGGCCTTGACCCTGCCCAGGGCACTGCCTCGATCGGAGAGCAGCACCAGACCGGTGTGGCAGGGCAGGTCTCGTGCCTCTTCGAGGTCGATCACGTTGTCGGCGTAGAGCTCGTCGATCTCGGCGGAGCTCGACCTCGACCTCGGTCATGCCGGTCCAGCCGGACTCCGCAGCCAGCTCGGCGAGGTACTCCTGGGCGTCGAGTCCCACGGCCGACGCCTTGATCCGCATCGGCATGTCCTTGGAGACCAGCGTGACCCGGCGTCCCTCGTTGGCCAGGTTGCGCGCGACCGCGAGGATCCGCGAGTCGTTGTCGCCGAGCCGGAAGCCCGAGGGCAGCGACTCCGGGTTGGTGTGGTTGAGCTCCACCCGGATCGAGCCACCGCTCTCCCCGACCGGCACCGGGGAGTCGAGCCGACCGTGGGTGACGCGAAGCTCATCGAGGCTGCGCAGGGCTGCCCGGGCGAAGTAGCCGAGCTCGGGATGGTGCCGCTTGCCCTCCAGCTCGGTGATCACGACCACCGGGAGCACGACCTCGTGCTCCTCGAACCGGTGCAACGCCCCGGGATCGGCGAGCAGGACGCTGGTGTCCAGCACGTAGGTGCGGATCTCGGCCCGCGTGCTCGACACTGCTGACGCTGGGGTCTTCTCGGGTGCAGCCACTGCTCGTCCCCTCGCAGACCGGCACGCGCACGCACGCCCCGGTCCTGGTCAGAAATCTCCGATGGACCGGGACCGGGCTCGAAAGTCCGCGTGCGGACCCCCGCTGTGCGCTGCCGTGAATTCTCACGAAACGAGCCTCCCGAAACGGCTGGCTTCCCCACCTGCCGTCCCTCAAGACGGTATGCCTGCTGCCCCGGCGATCCGATCCGACACGCCACAGCGACCCGGACTAGGCCCCGAAGCGCCGGTTGCGGTCGGCGTAGGCGCGAAGCGCCCGGAGGAAGTCGACCCGCCGGAAGTCGGGCCAGTAGGCCTCGCAGAAGTAGAACTCACTCTGGGCGCTCTGCCAGAGCAGGAAGCCCCCGAGCCGCTGCTCACCGGACGTACGGATCACCAGGTCGGGGTCGGGCTGGCCCTTGGTGTAGAGGTGCTGACCGATGTGCTCGACGTCGAGGATCTCGGCGAGCTCCTCGATCGAGGTGCCCTTGCTCGCGTGTTCCTGGAGCAGCGATCGCACCGCGTCGGCGATCTCGCGACGGCCGCCGTAGCCCACGGCGATGTTGACGATCAGCCCGTCCACCTCGCGGGTCTCGTCGGCCGCCTCCTTGAGGCGGCGCGCGGTGTCGGCCGGCAGCAGGTCGAGTGCCCCGACCGGGTGCAGCCGCCAGCGGCGCTGGGCTGCCAGATCGGCGACGACCTCCTCGATGATCACCATCAGGGCCCGCAGCTCGTCGGCGGGACGGTTGAGGTTGTCGGTGGACAGCAGCCACAAGGTGACCACCTCGACCCCGGCCTCCTCGCACCACTCGAGCAGCGGCGAGATGTTGGCCGCCCCCGCCCGGTGGCCGTGCGCGGCGTCCCGACCCACCGCGCGGGCCCAGCGCCGGTTGCCGTCGAGCATGACGCCCACGTGCTTGGGCAGCCGGTCGGCCGGCAGCCGACGGACCAGTCGAGCCTCGTAGGCCGGGTAGAGCACCCGCCGTACTGCCTGCTTCCAGTCCGCCACGATCCACCACCTTACTCGTCAACCGACGCGAGTTGACGCGAGTCGGTACCGTCGTGTCATGACCGAACCGCACCTCGTTGCCGCCGCCGGCCGCCTCGGCGACCGCGATGGCCGGTCACGTCCGTGACGCGCTGCACGGAGGTCAAGCCGAAGCTGCGTGGCTGGTTGCACCTCGTCACGGCGCCCCTGGCCCTGGCCGGTGGGATCGTCCTGATCGCGCTCTCACCCAACGCGACGACCCGCATCGGGTCCGCGATCTTCGCGACCACCGCGATGGTGCTGTTCACCGTGTCGGCGATCTACCACCGAGGCACCTGGAGCCCGCGCATCTGGGCCTTCCTGCGCCGGTTCGACCACGCCAACATCTTCTTGCTGATCGCCGGCACCTACACCCCGTTCAGCCTGCTCCTGCTCGAGGGACGCAACCAGGTCATCCTGCTCACGACCGTGTGGACCGGCGCCCTTCTCGGCGTCCTGTTCCGGATCTTCTGGGCCGGGGCACCGCGGTGGCTCTACACCCCGATCTACCTGGCGCTGGGCTGGGCCGCCGTCTTCTTCTTCCCCGACTTCGTCGACGGCACCGGCGCCGCCGTGCTGACGCTGATGATCGTCGGAGGCGCGCTCTACACCGTGGGCGGACTGGTCTACGGCTTCCAGCGGCCCAACCCGTTCCCACGCTGGTTCGGCTTCCACGAGGTGTTCCACACCCTGACGATCGCCGCCTTCGCCTCGCACTACGTCGGGGTGTCGATCGCGACGTACTCCTTGCGCTGACTCTTGTACGTCCGCCTGGTGCAGGGCGTACCTTCGAGACATCAAGTTGTGTAGTTCGCGGGAGGTGTTGCTCTTGCCACGGAGTCCCAGACGATCGCACCACGAGCCTGAAGGGCCGTGACAGAAACATTGACCAAGAAGGGGAAGGCGCCGAGCGCCTTCCCCTTCGTCATGTCTCAGCGTCGTGTCTCAGAGCAGGGTGAGCAGCTCCTCGACGGTCGTGACCGGCCGCTCGCAGACCATCCCGCGACAGACGTAGGCCGCGGCCAGGCCGTCCACGAGTCCCCGGTCGGCGAGGAGGGGTACGCCCGGCGGGTCCTCCGGGGAGCCGCCGACCACCACGAGCCCCGGTCGGGTGGCGCGTCGTGCCGCGTCGCAGCAGGGCGAGACAGGCCGGGTCGTCGGGACGCCCGACGACGGCGACCTCGAGCGGTCCGTCGAGCGCGGCCTCCGCGGCCGCGAGCGACCACCCGGCGAAGCGGGGTGCTCGCTCGGCGAGCGTGCGGACGTGCCGCAGCGCCCCCTCGGCGGCGTCGCGGTGGCGACCGGACCCGGTGAGGGCTGCGTGGGTCAGCAGGGCGTGCACGAGGGCGGACTGACCGGAGGGACTCGCGTTGTCGCTGGGGTCGCGTGGTCGGGTCACCAGCGTCTCGGCGTCGACCGCGGTGTCGTGGAATCCACCGTCGTCAGCGGCGAAGGCATCGAGTGCCCTGTCCAGCAGGGCCTCCGCGTGCCGGGCCCACGACGCGTCACCGCTGACGGCGTACAACGCCTGGAACCCGTGCGCGACGCAGGCGTAGTCCTCCAGCACGCCGGCGTGACGGCCGGCGAGGCCGTCGCGCGAGACCCGCAGCAGCCGGTCGCCGTCGAGGTGGACCTCCTCCAGCAGCCGTCCGGCGGCCAGCGCGGCGTCGACGTAGCCCGGCTCGTCGAGCAGGACTCCCGCCTCGGCCAGGGCCGCGATCACGAGGCCGTTCCAGGCGGCGACCACCTTGTCGTCGCGAGCGGGAGCGGTGCGGGTGTCTGCTCGGTGCGCGCGGAGCCGCCCGCGCAGCCTCGACCAGCGCTCGGGGTCGAGATCCTCGGCGAGCTGCAGGGTGGACGTGCCGTGCTCGAAGGTGCCTGCCTCGGTGACGCCGAGCAGGCTCGCCGCCCACGCACCGTCGTCGGGCCCGAGCACGTCGACGAGCTCCGCCGGGGACCAGGCGTAGAACTTGCCCTCCACCCCGTCGGTGTCGGCGTCCAGGGCGGAGGCGAAGCCTCCCTCGGCCGTCCTGAGCTCGTCGAGCAGGAACTGTGCGGTCTCCCGGACGACCCGCTCGGCCAGCGGGCCGCCGTCCCGCTTCCACCAGTGGACGTAGACGGCCAGCAGCTGGGCGTTGTCGTAGAGCATCTTCTCGAAGTGCGGCACCACCCAGGACCGATCCACGCTGTAGCGCGCGAAGCCGCCGGCGAGCTGGTCGTAGATCCCGCCGCGGGCCATCGCCGTGAGGGTGGCGGAGGCCATCGAGCCCGCCTGGCCGGCGGTGCCGGGGCTGGTGGTCTCGGCCCGGGCCGCGTGCCGCAGCAGGAACTCCAGGACCATCGACGGTGGGAACTTCGGCGCTCCCCCGAAACCGCCGTTCGCTGCGTCGAACTCGCCGGCGAGGGTGCTGACAGCGCCGTCCAGCAGGTCTGTCGTCGATGGGCTGCTCGCCGGCCGGCATCACCGCGGAGCGGAGGTGGGCCGACACGTCGCCCGCGACCCGACCCACCTCGTCACGGCGCCGGGTCCAGGCCTCGTGGAGACCCTCCAGGATCTGCCGGAACGACGGCAGTCCCTGCCGCGGCTGGCCGGGGAAGTAGGTGCCCGCGAAGAACGGCTCACCCTCGGGCGTCAGCACGACTGTCATCGGCCAGCCCCCCTGCCCGGTCATCGCCGTCGTGGCCTGCATGTAGACCGCGTCCACGTCCGGTCGTTCCTCGCGGTCGACCTTGATGTTGACGAAGTGCTCGTTCATGTAGGCCGCGGTGGCGTCGTCCTCGAAGGACTCGTGGGCCATCACGTGGCACCAGTGGCAGGCGGCGTACCCGACGGAGAGCAGGACCGGCCGGTCGCTGGCCGCCGACTCGGCGAAGGCCTCGGGGCTCCACTCCCACCAGTGCACCGGGTTGTCGGCGTGCTGGAGGAGGTAGGGCGACGTCGCGCTGCCCAGTCTGTTGCTCATCTCACGAGCCTAGGACGTGGCCAGAGGCAGCGGGAATGAACCACCGCCGGACGTTGGTTAGACCCGATGTAACCCCGAACCCTGATGAGGAGCATCGATGTCCACGACCACCCTGACCGCCGCCGATTTCGAGCAGACAGTTGCCGACAACGACATCGTCCTGGTCGACTTCTGGGCGTCGTGGTGCGGTCCGTGCCGCCAGTTCGCCCCCACCTACGACAAGGCCTCGGAGGCCAACCCGGACATCGTGTTCGGCAAGGTGGACACCGAGGCCGAGCAGGCCCTGGCCCGGGCGGCCAACATCACCTCGATCCCGACGCTGATGGCGTTCCGCCAGGGCGTGCTGGTCTTCTCCCAGCCCGGCGCCCTCCCCCCGCAGGCTCTCGACCAGGTGGTCGAAGCCGTCCGCGGGCTCGACATGGACGAGGTGCACGCCGAGGTCGCGAAGCAGCGCGGAGACCAGGGCTGACGCGTCTGCCCGATTCGCCTAGGGTGATGCCGTGGACGCACGCGCGTGGGACGAGCGGTACGCCGCCAGCGAGCTGATCTGGTCGGCGGGACCCAACCAGTTCGTCGAGGCCGAGCTGGCCGGGCTGACTCCGGGACGCGCGCTGGACCTGGCCGCCGGAGAGGGCCGCAACGCGATCTGGCTGGCCGACCAGGGCTGGCAGGTCACCGCCGTCGACTTCTCGCTGGCCGGGCTCGACAAGGGCCGGGCAGCGTTGGCGCAGCATCCACGTGCCCGGGACCTGCACGTCGACTGGGTGCACGCCGACATCCTCGACTTCGATCCCGGTCCGGTGGGCTACGACCTCGCCGTCATCGCCTACTTCCAGCTGGCCGCCGACGAGGTGCGCAATGCCTGTCGGCGCGCATTCGGCGCGCTCGCGGTCGGCGGGACGTTCTTCCTCGTGGCGCACGACTCGACCAACCTCACCGAGGGGACCGGTGGACCGCAGGACCCCTCGAGGCTCTACACCGCGGAGGACGTGCTGTCCGCGCTCGACGGCGAGCGCTTCGAGGTGCAGCGCGCGGAGCGCGTCAGCCGTCTCGTCGGTGGCGGCGAGGACCCGGTCTCGCACCGCGCCCAGCCCTCGCTGACGGCCTACGACTGCCTGGTCCGCGTGGTCCGCACCGCCTGATCGTTCCGCCACACCCGGGCGCGCGGAGCTGCCACGTAGAGTCATCATGGTGACTCCTGCACAGCTCAAGGCCTTTGCCTGTGTGGTGCGCCGAGGCTCGGTCAAGGCCGCCGCCCAGGAGCTCGGGGTCAGCGAGGCGGCCGTCTCGATGCACGTCCGCCACCTCCGCAAGGAGCTCGCGGACAGCCTGTTCGTGCCGACCTCCTCCGGGCTGGCGTTCACCCCTGGCGGGCTGCGTCTGGCCAGCCGTGCCATGGAGATCCTCGGCCTGCAGGACCGGACGGTCCGCGAGGTGAGCCAGGCGCGCGACGGCAGGCGACTGCTGCGGGTGGCGGCCTCGAGCCTCTTCGCCGAGCACGCAGCCCCCGGGCTGATCGAGCTCTTCGCGAACCGGGCCGACGACCTCGACGTCGAGCTCAACGTGTGCGCTCCTGCTGACATGCCGGGGCTGCTGGCCGCGCGGACGGTCGACCTGGCCGTCGGTCCGATGCGGCACCACGACACCGCGGGCCTGGTGCACAAGCCCTTCCTCAACTACGAGATCGTCACCGTGGTCGGTCCGGCCCACCCGCTCGCCGGGCGCACGATCAGCCCGTCCCAGGCCCGTGAGCAGCGGTGGTTCCTCGGCCCGGCCGCCGCCAACGAGGACGGCGTGCAGTCGGGGATGCTGCGGCACCTGGCGATCCCGGAGGCAAGGCAGACCATCTTCCAGAGCGAGGCGGCCGCGGTGGAGGAGACCAAGCGCGGGGACGGGTTGTCCCTGACGGTTCGCTTCGCGGTCACCAACGACCTCGCCACCGGCCAGCTGGCGATCGTCGAGGGTGCGGCGTTGCACGGGACCGGGCTCTGGGCTGCCTCCGCGCTTCCGCCCCACAGCCAGACGCCGCCGACAGCCGAGCTGCTCCGGTTCATCACCACGCCGCGGGCGACCCAGGCGATGGTGCAGAGGTCCGGGGTGGGCGTGGGACGCTTCCGACCCTCTGTCCACGTCACCTTGTGGTCGTGATGGCGTCGAGCGCCTCGAGCATCGCTCGCAGGCTGTGCGCGGGGAGGAACGCGTCGCAGTAGGGCAGCGCCGCGGCCATCGAGCCGACCAGTGGCTCGAAACCCGGCGAGGCCGCCCGGGGGTTGAGCCAGACCACGGAGTGCGCCCTGAGCCGGGCGCGCTTCATCGCCCGCGCGAGGAGCTCGGGCGCGTCGGAGTCCCAGCCGTCCGAGGCCACGACGAGCACTCCGCCGCGCACTGCGTTGCCGTGCCGGGAGGCGAGCAGCGCCGTCAGGTTGGTGGCCAGCCGGGTGCCGCCGTACCGGTCCGACACCTGGTCGGAGGCGCGCGCGACCGCCACCTGCGCCGAGCGGTGCTCGAGCGCCGGGGTCAGCCGGGTCAGCGACGTCGAGAACGCAAAGGTCTCCGCGCGGCCCGACCGCGCCAGCGCGCGCATGACGTGCAGGTAGGCCGTCGAGTAGGCCCGCATCGACTCGCTGACGTCGACCAGCATGGTGACCGGCCGGGGTCGGAGCACCGGCCGCGCCCGGACCAGTGACACCGGCTCCCAACCGGTACGCCGGGACGCGGCGATCGTCTCGCGCAGGGCGACCCGGCGCCCCCTCGAGCCGACCCGGTGCCGCCTGCTGGTGCGCATCGGCCACGAGCGCAGGGAACGCTCCAACCAGGCGCCGACCGCGGCGAGCTGCGCCTCGTCGAGCTCTTCGAAGGCGGTGTCCGCGATCGCGCGGATTGCGCTGGGTAGGAGCTCGGGGAGCAGCTGCCCCTCCGCCGGGTCCTCCGACCCGCGCAGCTGCGGCAGCGTGTGCCACGGCACGCCACCCCCGGGGGCCTCATCGGCGGACCGGGGGATCCGCTGGCCCGGCTGCCGGAGGTCCTCTTCCGGGCCGGCGCTCGGGGTCGCCCCGGGAACGCGCGCCTGTCCGTCGAGATCGAGGCCACCGGCGCCGAAGACCAGCTCGAAGATCCGGTCGAAGCTCACGAGGTCGTGCGGGTCGCTGACCAAGGTCACCCGCGAGAGCCAGTAGAGCTCCCTCACGTCGCGCGGCGGCGCTGCCTGGAGGGCCTCGGTGAGGGCCGCCAGGGCCGTGAACGTGGCCGGCACACCGGCCACCCGCAACCGCCGGCCGAACGCGACCACGAAGGCCGCCCGGTCGATCGCGCGGAGCAGGGGCGGCACTGCGAGGTCGTTCATCGGAAGGCGAAGGTGCCGGCGGACTCCGCGAGCAGGTCCCGGTCATCCGGGGTCTTGGCCAAGGCGCTCATGGTCGCGAGCACGTCCTCGCGCACCAACGACGTGGCACCGAGCGCCGCGAGCGCGGAGACCCAGTTGATCGCCTCGGCCACTCCCGGCGCCTTGTCCACGTCCAGGGTGCGGACGTGCCCGACGAACTGGGCCGCCGACTCGATCAGGGCGGCCCCGGCCTGGGGCACGGTGCGCCGGAGGATCTCGACGGCACGCTCGGGCGGTGGGAACTCCAGCCAGTGGTACAGGCAGCGCCGCCGGAGCGCGTCGTGCAGGTCGCGACTGCGGTTGGAGGTCAGCACGACGATCGGCGGGCGGCGGGCGGTGAAGGTGCCGAGCTCGGGCACGGTCACTGTCGCCTCGCCCAGGAACTCGAGCAGCAACGCCTCGAACTCGTCGTCGGCGCGGTCGATCTCGTCGATGAGGAGCACCGGTGACGACGGGCCGTCGTAGCGCACACAGCGCAGGATCGGCCGCTCGAGCAGGTACTCCTCGGAGAACAGGTCGGTCTCGGCGAGGCTCTCGTGGCGAGCCTCGGCCAACCGGATCGCGAGGAGCTGGCGTTGGTAGTTCCAGTCGTAGAGCGCCTCGCTCGCGGTGAGCCCCTCGTAACATTGCAGCCGGATGAGCGGCACCCGCAGTGCCCGGGCCAGCACCTTGGCCGCCGCGGTCTTTCCGACACCCGGCTCGCCCTCGAGGAGAAGGGGGAGGCCGAGGCGGAGGGAGAGGAAGACTGCGGTGGCGGTGCCCTCGTCGGCGAGGTAGTCCTCCTCGTCGAAGCGCTGCCGTACCTCCTCGGCACTTGCCGGGAGGCCCTCCGGGGGCGGCCTGCCTGGCGTCACGACGTGAGGGACGCCGCGAACGCGTCGCGGCACCCCGGGTTGCAGAACCAGTGGTCGGTTCCCTCGTGGTGCAGGTGCGGGGTTCCCGCCACCACCGTCACGCTCATCCCGCAGATCGGGTCGATGGCGACCTGGGGCTGGATCCCGGCCTCAGAGGGGTGCGGCTCGGCGCTCAGACCGTCGACCCGGATGGCGCGGATCAAGGTGGCCAGGATCGACACGGCGATCTCGGCGGGCGTTCGTGCTCCGATGTCGACGCCCACGTGCACGTGCACACGGGCGCGCTCGGAGGGTGCGAGGGCAAGCTCGTCCAGGAGCGCCCCGCCGCGCGTGCGGCTGCAGACCAGACCGACGAAGCCGACGCCCGCGTCCAACGCCCGTCGGACCGCGGGTGCCTCGTCGCCGGCTTGCGTCGAGACGATCACCGCCACCGCGCCGGCTGGCGCCGACTCCCCGTCGTCGGGCTGGACGAGGAACCCCAACGCCGGTGCGAGCGCGGCCAGGGCCTCGGCCGTGGGCGAGCCTCCGACGAGGTGCAGCACCGGGGAGGGCAGCATCGGCTCCAGGTAGATCTCCATCGCACCTCCCGACAGACAAGGGTTCACCACGATGCTCGCGCCCGGGGTCTCGGGGAAGACCTCCGTGGAGTCCGGCAGCACCCGCAGCAGCACGCCGTCCCCGCTGAGCAACGCGGCGAGAGCGGCGCTGCGCACCGACCCTGCCGCACAGTGTCCCCCGACGAAGCCCTCGATCGAGCCGTCGGCCAGGACGATCGCGCGATCACCCGGGTGCGCCGACGTGGGTGGCTGAGCGCGCACCACCGTGGCGCTCACGAACGGGACGCGGGAGCGCGAGAGATGAGCGATCCTTTCGGAGAGCGAAGCGGTCACGGGTGGCGTCCTAGATCGGTGGTGTCGGGTTGCCCTGCATGGCGTCCCAGACCCGCGACGGCGTCAGGGGCATGTCGGCGTGCCTGATGCCGAAGGGCTTGAGCGCATCGATCACCGCGTTGACCACGGCCGGCGGCGATCCGACCGTGGCCGACTCACCGACTCCCTTGGCCCCGATCGGGTGGTGCGGCGACGGCGTGACCGTGTGCCCGGTCTCCCAGTGCGGCACCTCGAGGGCGGTGGGGATGAGGTAGTCCATCAACGAGCCGGCGATGCAGTTGCCGTCCTCGTCGAAGGAGATCATCTGCATCAGCGCCATCCCGACGCCGTCGGTCAGCCCACCGTGCACCTGTCCCTCGATGATCATCGGGTTGATCCGGGTGCCACAGTCGTCGACGGCGATGAACCTCCGCACCTTCACCACCGCGGTGCCGGGGTCGATGTCCACCACGCAGATGTAGGCGCCGAAGGGATAGGTGAGGTTCTCCGGGTTGTAGCAGATCTGCGCCTCGAGAGCACCTTCGACACCGTCGGGCAGGTCACCCGCGCCATGGGCGCGCATCGCGATGTCCTGGATGGTCACCGACCTCGTCGGGTCACCCTTGACGTGGAAGGAGCCCTTCTGCCACTCGAGATCGGCGACCGAGACCTCCAGCATCCCGGAGGCGATGATCTGGGCCTTGTCACGGACCTTGCGGGCCACCAGCGCGGCCGCGGCCCCAGAGACGGGTGTCGACCGGCTTCCGTAGGTGCCGAGGCCGAACGGCGTCTGGTCGGTGTCGCCGTTGACGACCTGGATGTCGGCCGGCGGGATGCCGATCTCCTCGGCCACGATCTGCGCGAACGTCGTCTCGTGCCCCTGCCCCTGACTCATGCACGAGACCCGGAGCACCGCCTTGCCGGTCGGGTGCACGCGCAGCTCGCTGCCGTCGGCCATCCCGAGACCGAGGATGTCCATGTCCTTGCGCGGTCCGGCTCCGACCGCCTCGGTGAAGAACGCGACGCCGATGCCCATCAGCTCGCCCTTGGCACGCTTCTCCTCCTGCTCGCGCCGCAAGGCGTCGTAGCCGGCGAGGTCGAGCGCGAGATCGAGCGCCCTCTCGTACTCACCCGAGTCGTAGACCCACCCTGTCTTCGTCGTGTAGGGGAACTGGTCGGGTTGGATGAAGTTCTTGCGCCGCAGCTCGACCGGGTCCATCTCGAGCTCGTAGGCCAGGCAGTCGACGATGCGCTCGATGAGGTAGACGGCCTCGGTGATCCGGAAGGAGCAGGCGTAGGCGACACCGCCCGGTGCCTTGTTGGTGTAGACAGCCGTCATCTTGCAGTGCGCGGCCTCCAGGTCGTAGCTGCCGGTGAAGACCCCGAAGAAGCCGGCCGGATACTTGATCGGAGCAGCGGTGCCGTTGAACGCGCCGTGGTCGGCGAGCACGTTGGTGCGCACTGCCAGGATCTTGCCGTCCTTGGTCGCGGCGATCTCCCCGCGCATGACGTAGTCGCGGGCGAATCCGGTCGACACGAGGTTCTCGGTGCGGTCCTCCATCCACTTGACGGGCTTGCCGAGCACCAGGGAGGCGACGATGGCGCAGACGTAGCCGGGGTAGATCGGCACCTTGTTGCCGAACCCGCCGCCGATATCGGGCGCGATCACGCGGATCTTGTGCTCGGGCAGGCCCGAGACCAGGGCGTAGACCGTGCGGTGGGCGTGCGGGGCCTGGCTGGTGGTCCACAGCGTCAGCTGCCCGCCGACGCGCTCGTAGTCGGCCACGCAGCCGCAGGTCTCCATCGGCGCCGGGTGGACGCGCGGGTAGACGACGTCCTCGCTCACCACGACGTCGGCCTTGGCGAACACCGCCTCCGTCGCCGCCTCGTCCCCGGTCTCCCAGTCGAAGCAGTGGTTGTCGGTCTTGCCCTCGAGGTCGGTGCGGATCACCGGGGCGTCGGGGGCAAGCGCCTGGCGTACGTCGATGACGGGGGGCAGCATGTTGTAGTCGACGTCGATCAGCTCGAGGGCATCGCGGGCGGCATAGCGGTCCTCGGCCACGACGAAGGCGACCTCCTGCCCCTGGAACCGCACCTTGTCCGTCGCCAGGACGGCCTGCACGTCGTTGGAGAGGGTCGGCATCCAGGCCAGGCCCTTCTCGGCGAGGTCGGCGCCGGTGATCACGGCCTTCACCTTGGGATGAGCCAGCGCGGCGGTCGTGTCGATGCTGACGATCTCGGCGTGAGCCACGGGCGATCGGAGGATCGCGAGGTGGAGCATGCCGCGGAGCTGGATGTCGTCGACGTACTTGCCCATCCCGCGGATGAAGCGCGGGTCCTCCTTGCGCAGCATCCGGCCGTGCCCGACGGGGTGCTGGTCGTTGTCGGGGCGCTCGAGGTCCTCGGTCACCGCAGGGGTGTCGTCGACGGTGGTCATGACGTGCTCCCCACCGGTTCGGCATCATCGACGGCGCCCTGGGGATGGGCGGCCGCCCACTGGACCGAACGGACGATGGTGGTGTAGCCCGTGCACCGGCAGATCTGGCCGGAGATCGCCTCGCGGATGGTGTCCTCGCTCGGATCGGGGTCCCGGTCGAGGAGCGCCCGGGCAGTCATCAACATGCCCGGGGTGCAGAAGCCACATTGCAGGCCGTGGCAGCGCATGAAGCCCTCCTGGACCGGGTCGAGCACGCCGTCCTGCTCCAGACCCTCGACGGTGCGCACCTCATGACCTCCGGCCATCGCCGCGAGCACGGTGCACGTCTTGACCGGCTCTCCGTCCAGCCAGGCCACACAGGTGCCGCAGTTGCTGGTGTCGCAGCCCCAGTGAGTCCCGGTCATGCCGAGCTCGTCGCGCAGGAAGTGCACGAGCAGCATCCGGCCCTCGATCTCGCGGGTGAACTGCTCCCCGTTGACCGTCATCGACACCTGCATGGTCACACGCTCCCCTTCTGGTCGCCGGCGATGCCGGCCTGGATGCGCTCCACAGCCCTGCGCAATGTGCGCCGGGTGAGCTCGTCGGCGAGGTGCCGCTTGTAGTCGGCAGACCCGCGGTTGTCGGTGACCGGCGAGCACGACCGCGCCGCGATCGCTCCCGCCTCGGCGTAGAGCTCGTCGGAGGGCTCCTTGCCGCGCAGTACGTCGGAGATGGCGGGGATGCCCGTGGTGTTGGGACCCACCGCCGCGAGCCCCACCCTCGCGTCGGAGATCACCGACCCGTCCATCCACACCGCCGCACCGGCCGACGTGACCGCCCAGTCACCGGCGCGTCTCTCGACCTTGGCGTAGGCGCTGGACCCGTGGGGCAGCACCGGGATCCTGATCTCGATGAGCATCTCGCCCTGCTCGACAGCCGTCTCGTAGGGACCGCGGTGGAAGTCCTCCATCGTGACCGCGCGTTCCCCGTCGGCCCCGCGGATCACGCAGCTGGCATTGAGCGTCGTGCACACCGCCGACAGGTCCTCCGACGGGTCGGCCTGGCAGAGCGAGCCGCCGATGGTGCCGCGGTTGCGCACCACAGGGTCGGCGATCACCGCCTCGGCGTCGGCGAAGATCGGGAAGAGGGCCGCCAGCTCGGGAGACTCCAGCAGCTCCCGGTGCCGGGTCATGGCGCCGATCCGGACCTCGTCGGCGCCGACCCGGACATAGCCGAGCTCCTCGTGGAGGTCGTTGATGTCGATGAGGTACTCCAGGTTCGCCAACCGGAGCTTCATCATCGGGATCAGGCTGTGTCCGCCGGCGACCAGCCGGGCCTCGCTGCCCAGCCGGTCGAGCAAGCCGATCGCGTGCTCGACGCTGGTGGCCCGTTCGTACTCGAATGGCGCGGGAACCTGCACGGGACTCTCCTCCCGACGGCGATGCTGTGACCGCGGTCACCTTCACCATCGACCCCGCCGCACCCCCCGTCAACAGCGACCTAAGCGAGGGGTTAATTCGGGCAGACAGGCCCTAGCCGGCCGGCTCGTCCGGCTTCTCCTCGAAGTTCACCCGCTTGAGGTGCTTGACGAGGCTGAAGGAGAGGAACACCACCGCGAGCGCGAGCCCGATCCACACCGCGAAACCGAGCCACCCGGCCTTGACGTCCTCGGGTGCCGGACCCTCCTCCGCAGCGAGAACGGCAACGGACAGCAGGATGACCAGGGTGCTCATGTGCCCATCCTCTCAAGTCGTTCGCGGACACCGGCGAAGAGATCGTCCTCGGGGGTCTCGACGTCGATCAGGCTTCGGGCAAGCTCGTAGTCCTCGGTGGGCCATGCCTCCTGATGCACCTCGAGCGGGCACGCGAACCACGCGCCCTCCGGGTCGATCTGGGTGGCGTGCGCGAGCAGCGCCCGGTCCCGCACGGGGAAGTACTCCGCGCACGGGACCCGTGTGGTGATCCGGGCGTCGTGGGCAGGGTCGGGCTTCCACTCCTCGAGCCGCTCGGCGTAGGGGGACTCGATCCCGCGCTGGACCATCGCCTCGTGCAGCGCCAGCGTGCGGGCGCGGTGGAAGGAGTGGTGGTAGTAGAGCTTGAGCGGCTGCCAGGGCGCGCCGACACCCGGGTAGCGCTCGGGGTCCCCCGCGGCCTCGAAGGCCGCGACGCTGACCTCGTGGCACTTGACGTGGTCGGGGTGGGGGTAGCCACCGTTCTCGTCGTAGGTGGTCATCACGTGTGGCTTGAAGTCCCGGATCAGCCGCACCAGCGGCTCCGCGGCCTCCTCGAGGGGGACCAGGCCGAAGCAGCCCTTCCGGGAGCGGCGGCTTGGGGTCGCCCTCGGGCCAGCCGGAGTCGACGAAGCCCAGCCAGTCCTGGCGGACGCCCAGGATCGCGCGGGCACGCGCCATCTCCTCACGACGGACCGCGGTGATGTTGGCCAGCACGTCCGGCCGGTCCATCTTGGGGTTGAGGATCGAGCCGCGCTCACCACCTGTGCAGGTGACCACGTGGACGTCGACGCCTTCAGCGACGTACTTCGCCGTGCTGGCCGCACCCTTGCTCGACTCGTCGTCGGGGTGGGCGTGCACGTGCATCAACCTGAGACCGGAGAGAGACACAGGGGCCATCCTAGGATCCTGGTCCCACCTTCCTACGATGGTGGTGTGACCGACCTCGCCGAGCGCTACGGGACGCGCAGCCGCGGCAGCCGGAGAGCGGCTGTCGCTGCGATCGTGCTGCTCGCTCTTGCGGGGCTCTGCTGGCTGGCCTGGGTGATCCTCGTGCACGGCCGCCCGCTCGTGCACTCCGACATCGTCGGCTTCGAGACGGTCGACGACCACACGGCCACGGCGAGGTTCACCGTCGTACGCCGCGACGAGGACGTCGCCGCCAGCCTGTCTGCTCCGCGCGGTCGCCGCGGACCACACCATCGTCGGGGAGCTCGACGTCTCCGTCGGACCCGGCGGCAGCGCGAGGCAGGACTCTCGAACGCACCGTGCGCACCGAGCGGGCGGCGACCTCCGTCGACGTCGTCGGCTGCACCGCCGAGGGGCAGTCCCGCCGGCGCTGATTTGGGTCACCCCCGGGGCTGCTTGGTAGACTCTTCCACTTGCCTTGAACACGGCCGCGAGGTCGCGCAGCACACCCGTGCCGCGTCCCCGGTCCACCACCAGAGCTACAGGAGCACCAGAAGTGACGCAGTCGAGCGACCAGAACACGATCTGGCTGACCCAGGACGCCTTCGACAAGCTCCAGCAGGAGCTCGACAACCTTCGGGGTCCGGTGCGTCAGGAAGTCATCGAGCGGATCAGCTCGGCGCGCGACGAGGGCGACCTCAAGGAGAACGGCGGCTACCACGCCGCCCGCGAGGAGCAGGGCAAGACCGAGGCCCGGATCCGTCAGCTCGAGGACATGCTGCGTCGCGCCGAGGTGGGCGAGACCCCCGCGGACGACGGCGTCGTCGAGCCCGGCATGAAGGTCACCTACAAGTTCGTCGGCGACGACGAGACCGAGGAGTTCCTGCTCGGCGCCCGCGAGATGGAGGACACCATGGAGGGTCTGACCGTCTACTCGCCCCAGTCCCCGCTGGGCAGGGCGATCATCGGGCACAAGGTCGGCGCCACGGTGGCCTACGCGGCCCCCAACGGCAAGGAGCTCAAGGTCGAGATCGTCGAGGCGAAGCCCTACACCGGCTGAGCGAAAACGTGGTGCGCCGCGGCATCCACGCTGACTAGCGTGGGCTGATGACGGACACCTCGGACACCGGCATCGAGCTGGAGCTTCTCCACGACCCGACCGCGTTCCTCGACGTGGCCGGCGCCTACCTGGCGGCCGAGCCCGTCATCAACACGGTCGTCACCACCATCGCGCACCGGACCGTGGCGCTGCTCCGCGACGGAGGCTCCGTCCCGGACGAGGACTGGTGGCTGGTCGTGCGCGACAGGTCCGGTGCCGTCGTCGGCGCCGGCATGCGCAACGCCCCGTTCGAGCCGCGCCCGGCGTTCCTGCTGCCGATGCCCGAGGAGGCAGCGGTGGCGCTCGCTCGCGCGGTGCACGCGCGCGGTGAGGTGATGGCCGGGGTGAACGGCGCGCTGCCCGCGAGCGAGACGTGCGCGCGCGAGCTCGCCCGGCTGAGCGGCGGGACCGTCCGGGTCTCCCAGCACACGCGGCTGCACGAGCTGGACGAGGTGGTGCGGCCCACTCCCTGCCCCGGACGCCTGGAGGTGGCCGGGGAGGAGCACCTCGACCTGGCGATGGAGTGGTTCGGCGCCTTCATGAGTGACGCCGACGAGCAGGCCGGCCGTGAGCCCGGCGCGAGCCCTCATGAGGTGCCGACGGCGGAAGGCATGCTGCGCAAGATCGCCTCCGGACGCGTCTGGCTGTGGGTCGACGACGCAGGAGAACCTGTCCACCTCACCGCCGGGAACCCGCCGTCCTTCGGCGTCTCCCGCCTCGGTCCCGTCTACACCCCGCCGGCCCAGCGCGGGCGTGGCTGGGCCAGCAACGCGGTGGCCGAGGTGTCCCGACGCCTCCAGAGCCAGGGTGAGCGGGTGTGCCTCTTCACCGATCAGGCCAACCCGACGTCGAACAAGATCTACGCCGCGGTCGGGTACCGGCCGGTGGTGGACATGGCGAACTACGTGCGTCCTCCGCCTCAGGCGTCACCCCGGTCGGCTCGAACGCCTGGATTGACGGCCGCGATCCCACGCCGTGGCGCGGAATTCGCTCAGCCGCTGTAACACGTCGGCCGCCGCTTGACTTGCTGACGTGCTGCCCGTCAGCTCGTTCAGCCGATCGGACGAACCGCCGTCCCGCGACGAACTCGATCCGTCGAACTGCGTCCTCGTCGGGAACCGTCGTGCTCGAGCCGCACCCCACAGCGACGACGCACGGGTCGGACGGTCAGGGGGTTGTCGCTCGCGCAGACCGCGCTCCGCGCTCGGCTGGGAGAACTGATCGAGCAACGGCTTCCGAGCCCTCGAATCGGGCGACGACTGGCAGCCCGAGCCATCTCTTGGCGGTCTGAGCCTGCGTGCTGATCCGCCATTTCGAGTCCACAGCTACTAGGCCTGCTCGTCGAGTCACGATCCACGTGATCGAGATCGCCGGTCTGGAGCCTGATGCTGTCCACCCATCCGCCAGACTCACACGCTTCCGCTTCGCTCGCCGCAGCTCGTCACGCGTGCTTCGTCCTCGACCCCAAGCTCCCCGTAGGTGCCAGATGGCTTCGCCCTCGATGGTCGCAGGAAGGCCGAGCTGCAACTCGCAGAGCTAGCTGCAGCGACGACGCGCGCGTGGAGGCCTCCGAGCCCGCACGTCACGTCAGCGGGGTGCCGAGCACGCGCGTTCAGAAGGAAGGTCTCGACGACCCGCATCGGCGGCCGCACTCAAGGCTGACAACGATCAGCGATCGTGCGGTCCCGTCGTCGCGGCTAGGAACCGACGGTCGAACTCGCGTCGCGAGTAGGGCTCGAACTTCGTCCATCCGACGACCGCGCCACATCATCCTCGATCGTGGGCGATTCACGCCTTCCAGCGTCATGACATTTTCGAGCACGGTCGCCCCGCGAGCCAGACTGAGATGCTCCGCTGTCCACAGATCCCCGATGACACCTGCTCCGCTGTCGGCGGGTGCCGATATGCTCGAACACATGTTCGACCTCACGATGGACGATCTCGACACCCGCGGTGCAGCCGCGGCGATCGACGATGCCCATCGCCGGCTGGTGGCGCTGGAGTGCGAGCAGCTGCGGCTGGCGGCCCACTGGATCGACCTGCACGCGGTGGAGAGTGAGGTGCCCGCGGCGGTGCCAGGTGGTGAGCGCACGGTGCGGGTCGGTGGCGACGGCACTCCCCTGGTCCCCGAGTTCGCCGCCGCCGAGTTCGCGGCCCTGCAGGACCTGCACCCGCAGGCGGGGGCCACGTTGCTGCGCAAGGTCGCCAACCTGCGCGACCGTCACCCGCTGCTCTGGGCCCGGGTGCTCGCCGGCGAGGTCCGCTCCTGGAAGGCGCTCGAGACCGCCCGCCTGGTCGGGCGCAGCAGCACCACCGACCCGGGCCTCGACCGCGACGGCGCCCGCTGGGTCGACCAGGAGACCCACGCCTGGATCGACACCCTGCCCTGGACCGGCTACCTGGACCTCGTCGAGCGCACGATCATCGCGGCCGACCCTCAGTCCGCCGAGCTGCGTCGGCTCGAGGCCGAGACCAGCCAGGGCGTCTGGACGACCCGCTCCACCGAGCACGGCCTCAAGACGCTCGTCGCCAAGGCCGCTGCCGGCGACGTGATCCACCTCGTCGCCGTGGTCGACCGGCTGGCCGACATCCTGGCCGTGCGGGGCGACCAGCGACCGGTCGGGCCACGCCGGGCCGAGGCGATGGCCCTGCTCGCCCATCCCGCCCACGCCCTCAAGCTCCTCCTCGACGGTACGACGCAGCAGCCGCTGCCCGACGAGCCGCCGGCGGAGCCGGACGAACCCGCTCCGGCGCACCTGACGGCGCCGCCCGGCCTGTCAGAAGCACTGAACGACAGCACGACCCTCGACCGGCTCGTCCCGCGCGCGACCCTGCACGTCCACCTCGACCACTCCGTCCTCACCTCGGGCGGGCTCGGCGCGGTCGGCACCCGGGTGGCCGACGTCGAAGGAGTCGGGCCGGTCACGGTCGACCAGGTCCGCCGATGGCTGGGCCATCGCCGCGTCACCGTCAAGCAGGTGCTCGACCCGCTGCGGGAGCCTGCCGTCGACGCCTACGTCTTCCCGCCGCGCCTCCGCGACGCGGTCCGGGCGATCTCCCGTCGCGACGTCTTCCCCTTCGCCGTCAACACCCGCATCGACCTCGACCTCGACCATCCCCAGCCCTACGTGCCGCCCGATCGGGGCGGGCCGCCGGGCATGACGGGGATCGACAACGCGGCCCCGATGGTGCGCCACCACCACCGGATCAAGACCCATGCGGGCTGGCGGCTGCGGCAGCTCGGCCCCGGCGCCCATCTGTGGACCTCACCCCACGGACACCACTGGCTCACCGACCCGCGCGGCACCCGGCGGCTGCCGGGCACCGTCGTCGCGCTGATCGAGCGCGGGCTGGCGGACTCCCGGCGCGTGCAGGCGGCCTGACCGACCTCACCGATCGGAACAGCTAGACCGACAGGTGATAGCCGCACTCGCGCAGCCGCGCCAGCACCCGCGCGGCGTGCTCCTCGCCGCGCGTCTCCAGCTGGAGGGCGACCTCGACCTCGTCGAGGTGGAGCTGCGTCGACGTGCGTTCGTGCACCACGTCGAGCACGTTGGCCTCGACGCCGGCGAGCTCGGCGAGGAGCCGCGCCAGACCGCCCGGGGTGTCGCCGATGCGCACCTTGAACGACTGGTACCGGCCGGCCGCCGCCATGCCGTGCCGCATCACCCGCATCAGCAGCAGCGGGTCCACGTTGCCACCGCTGAGCACCGCCACGGCCGGCGTCTCGAAGCGGTCCGGGTGGTCCATCAGGGCCGCGACCGCAGCCGCACCCGCGGGCTCCACGACCAGCTTGGCCCGCTCGAGAAGCATCAGCAGGGCGCGCGAGAGGCTCTCCTCGGACACCGTCACCATCTCGTCGACGTGCTGCTGGATCGCCCGGAACGGCACGTCGCCCGGGCACCCCACCGCGATGCCGTCTGCCATCGTCGTCATCGCAGCCACCGGCACCGGTCGGCCCTGGGCCAGCGAGTCGGGGTAGGCAGCCGCCCCCTCCGCCTGCACGCCCACCACCCTCACGTCGGGACGCTTGGCCTTGATCGCCGTCGCCATCCCCGCGATCAGTCCGCCACCGCCGCACGACACGATCACGGTGCGGACGTCGGGGCACTGCTCGAGCACCTCGAGCCCGCAGGTGCCCTGCCCGCTGACGATGTCGAAGTGGTCGAAGGGATGGATCAGCACGGCGCCGGTCTCCTGGGCGAACGCCTTGGCCTCCACCAGCGCCTCGTCGACGGAGTGGCCGTGGAAGCGCACCTCGGCGCCGTACCCCCGGGTCGCCTTCTCCTTCGGGATGGGCGCACCCTCCGGCATGAACACCGTCGCCTTGATGCCCAGCATCTGTGCCGCCAGTGCCACACCCTGCGCGTGGTTGCCGGCGCTCGCGGCGACGACGCCGTTGGCGCGCTCGCTCTCGGAGAGCCTGCTGATCCGCAGGTAGGCACCACGGATCTTGAACGAACCGGTGCGCTGCAGGTTCTCCGCCTTCAGCAGGACCGGGCCGCCGACCAGCCCGGAGAGCCACCGTGACTCCTCCATCGGGGTGCAGATCGACACGTCCCGGAGCGCCTCGCGAGCCTCCTCGATGTCGGCCAGCGTCGGCAGGGGGTCGCTCATGCCGCACACCCTAGACCCCGGTTTCGCGGGCATTCATCGGTGGACCGATGACTTTCCACCGCAGCCGACGTTCTACCCATGACAACGCTGCCAGAGTGGGCGCAGGACGATGGCCCGGGGACGAAGGAGATGCAGATGGACTGGAAGCTCGAGGTCGTGGTCGTGTCGGTGACCGACGTGGACCGCGCCAAGGAGTTCTACGTCGACAAGCTGGGGTTCCACCTCGACGTCGACCACCACGCCGGTGACGCCTTCCGGGTCGTTCAGGTGACCCCTCCCGGCTCATCGTGCTCGATCACCTTCGGGACGGGCGTCGGCTCCGGAAAGGTCGGTGAGGTCAAGGGGGTCACGTTCGTCGTGGAGGACACCGACGCGGCCCTGGCACACCTGGACGAGGCCGGCATCTCCCACAGCGGCCTGAAGCACTTCGTCGAGGGCCAGATGGCTCCGGGACCCGACCCGCAGGACGCGGACTACGGCACGTTCATCTTCTTCGACGACCCCGACGGCAACACGTTCCAGGTCCAGAAGCGTGCCGCCAAGCCGGCCTCGTGATCGAGGAGGCCACCACCCGGCACCGCCGTGAGCTGCACGTGCACTGCTACCGCCTGCTGGCCAACTACGACGAGGCCGAGGACGCTGTCCAAGAGACGTTCCTGCGGGCGTGGCGCAGTCGCGACACCTTCGACGGCGAGCACCTGCGGGCCTGGCTCTACAAGATCGCGACGCACGTGTGCCTCGACGCGATCCGCTCCCGGTCACGCCAGGTGCCCGCGATGGCGTCGTACGCCGACATCGCCTGGCTCTCGCCCTACCCCGACCGGCTCCTCGACGAGGTGGCGCCGCACGACGACCAGCCCGAGGTGGTCGCCGTCGCCCGCGAGACCATCGAGCTGGCGTTCCTGGCTGCTCTGCAGGCCCTGCCGCCACAGCAACGTGCGGCACTGGTCGCACGGGAGGTGCTCGGCCTGCCGGCGGCCCAGACGGCCGCCCTCCTCGACACCAGCGTGGCCGCCACCAACAGCGCCCTGCAACGAGCTCGGGCCAGGATGAGGCAGCACCTGCCGTCGCACCGTTCCGACTGGGCGGCGGCCGCGCCCAACCCGGAGGAGAAGCGCCTGCTGGAGGCGTTCATCGACGCGCACTCCCGGCACGACGCCGCCGCCGCGCTGGCGGTCGCGGCCACCGACATCCGGGTGACGATGCCCCCGGCGCCCAGGTGCTTCGACGGACGCGAGGCCCTCACCCCCCTGCTCGAGCGTGCCTTCGGGCCCGACCGTGACGGTGACTGGCTGCTGGTGCCGACGGCGGCCAACCGGATGCCGGCCGCGGCAAGCTATCTGCGCCGACCCGGCGACACCGCCTTCCGTGGCTTCAAGCTCGATGTGCTCCGCGTCGAGGGTGACCGGATCGCCGAGATCACGACGTTCGGCTGGTCGCACTTCGAGGGCCTCGGCCTCCCGCTCGTGCATCCCGGAGTAGTGGGCGTCACGCCTCGATAAAGGTGCATGGCCCACGCACCTTGTTATATGGTTGGCGCATGCAATCTTCTTCTCCCGAGCCGACTTCCGCCGAGGAGGCAGTGCTGACCACCCTGGTCCGCCTCGGCAAGCGACTGCGCCAGCCGCTCCCGGACGAGGAGATCGACTTCCACAGCTACGTGCTCCTCAAGACCGTCGCGCACCTCGGCTCCACCCGGCTCTCCACGATCGCCTCGGTGCTCGACCTCGACGCCTCCACGGTCAGCCGCCACGTGAAGTCCCTGGAGGACCGTGGCCTGCTCGGCCGTACCACCGACCCCGACGACGGCCGGGCCAGCCAGGTCGCCGTCACGCCGCACGGCCAGACCTGCATCGAGGCCGGTGGCAAGCGCCGCCTGGAGCTGATCGGCTCGCTCGTCGCGGACTGGGCCGACCAGGACCGCGAGGACCTGCGCCGCCTGCTCAATCGCCTCTCACTCGCACTCGAGAACCAGGACCACACCCGATGACCCCCGACGCCCAGGGCTACCTGACCCACAAGCAGATCCTCGTGGTCATGACCGGCCTGATGGTCGGCATGTTCCTCTCCGCCCTCGACCAGAGCATCGTGGGCACCGCCCTTCCCCGGATCACCTCCGACCTCGGCGGCCTCGACAAGCTCTCCTGGGTCGTCACCGCCTACCTCCTCGCCGCCACCGCGTCCACCCCGCTGTGGGGCAAGATCTCCGATCTCTACGGCCGGCGGCTGCTCTTCCAGATCGCGATCGTGACCTTCCTGATCGGTTCGCTGCTGGCCGGGTTCTCGCAGAACATCGAAGAGCTGATCGCGTTCCGCGCCGTGCAGGGCCTCGGCGGCGGCGGCCTGATGGCCCTCGCCATGGCCACCATCGGCGACGTCGTCCCGCCCCGGGAGCGCGGTCGCTACCAGGGCTACTTCGCCGCGGTCTTCGGTACGTCGAGCGTGCTCGGCCCGGTCCTCGGCGGCTGGTTCGCCGACGGACCCGGCTGGCAGTGGATCTTCTTCATCAACGTGCCCCTGGGTCTCGTCGCGCTGTTCATCACGTCAGCGGCCCTGAAGATCCCGCACGTGCGTCGCGACCACAAGATCGACTACCTCGGCGCCGCTGCGGTCGTCGCCTCGGTCTCGTCGTTCCTGCTCTACACCGCCTGGGCCGGTCCCGACCTGGGCTGGGCCTCGGGCACCGGCCTCACCCTGCTCATCGGCGGCTTCGTCCTCGCGGTCGCCTTCGTCTTCATCGAGCTGCGTGCCTCGGAGCCGATCATCCCGATGCGGCTGTTCCGCAACTCGATCTTCTCCATCGCCAACGTGTTCGGCTTCCTCATCGGCATCGCGATGTTCGGCTCGATGATCTTCATCCCGGTCTACCTGCAGGTCGTGGACGGGATGTCACCCACCGAGTCCGGTCTGGCCATGCTGCCGATGGTGGTGGGCATCTTCACCACCTCGATCAGCGCCGGCCTGCTGATGAGCCGCAACGGCAAGTACAAGCGCTACCCGGTCGCCGGCGCCGCGATCGTCACCACGGCGCTGGTGATGCTCTCGACGCTCGACAACACCAGCCCCTACTGGTTCGCGGGCCTGGCCATGTTCGTCATGGGTCTCGGTCTCGGCCTGACCATGCAGGTGCTGATCGTCGTCGTGCAGAACTCCGTGGACCGCTCCGACATGGGCGTCGCGACCAGCTCGGTCACTTTCTTCCGGCAGATGGGCGGCTCGTTCGGGACGGCACTGTTCGGTGCGATCCTCTCCAGCCGGCTCGCCACCCACCTCGCCGAGACCACGGCCGGAGTCCCCGCGGCCGCCGGTCAGAGCGGCGACCTGGACGCGATCACCAACAACGTCGAGCTGATCAAGTCGCTGCCCGACCCGTTGCACGGGCTGGTCACGCAGGCGTTCAGCATGTCCTTGCACGACACCTTCCTGGCCGCCGTACCGCTGACGTTGGCGGCCGTGCTGGTCGCGCTGTTCCTCAAGGAGCTCCCGCTCGCAGGCCGCGCGGAGCCTCAGACGCCGGCGTCCGCCGACGAGCCGTCGACCGGGGTGGCGGCGTCCTCCGGATCGTCCCCGACCCTGGTGTAGGCGGCGAGGTACTGCGCCACGGCGTTCAGGGCGGCGACAATCGGGACGGCGAGCAGGGCCCCGGCCACGCCGGCGACCAGGACGCCCATGCCGATGGCCACGATCACGCCGAGCGGGTGCAGTGACACGAAGCGGCCGGTGAGGAAGGGCTGCAGGACGTGAGCCTCGATCTGCTGCACCAGGATCACGCCGCCGAGCATCACCAGGGCCACGACCGGGCCCTGCGCCACCAGCGCGACGAGGACGGCCACCGACCCGGAGACCGTCGCACCCACCAGGGGGATGAACGCTCCGAGGAAGACCAGCACGCCGATGGCGGTGGCGAAGGGCACGTTGAGGACCAGCGCCACCGTCATGATCCCGATGGCGTCGGCCAGCGCGATGATCACCGTGGCGCGGACGAACTGGGTCACCGAGCGCCAGGCGACCTTGCCGGACTCGTCGGCGCGGACCCGGGCGGCGCGCGGGAACAGCCGGACCACCCAGGCCCAGATGCGTGACCCGTCGGCGAGGAAGAAGTAGCTGGCGAACAGGGTGATGAAGAAGCCGGCCACGATGTGGCCCAGGGCGGTCCCGACCTCGGTGACCTGGGCGAGCAGCTCCTCCGAGGAGGTGCTGATCGCCGACTGGGCCTCCCGGATGTAGTCGTTGATCTGGGAGTCGCTCGCCTGGAGCGGGCCGGTGCGCAGCCAGGTGCGGATCTCCTCCAGGCCCGAGACCACCTGGGCGGACAGGTCGCTGAACCCGCTCGAGATCTGGGTGCCGACGAAGGTCAGCAGCAGCACGACCGCACCGAGGCCGCCGACGACGACCACCGCGGAGGCGAGCTTGCGCGTTGATCCCGACCTTGCCGGCGGAGGCCACGATCGGGCTGGCCAGCGCCGCGATCAGCAGCGAGATGGCCAGCGGCAAGAAGATCACCGAGAATCTCCCCACCAGGAAGATCACGGCGTATCCGGCGGCGGCGATGACCAGCAGGCGCCACGACCAGGCAGCTGCGAGGTCGATCGCCCACGGCACCTGGGCACGGCTGAAGTTGCTCGGGCCGGCGTCGATCACCGGTGGCACGACGACCTGCTGACGCTCGGCGCGCAGCTGGCTCCACTGCAGGGCGAAGCGCTCGGCGAACCGCTCGTCGGACTTGACTCGCTGCGTCTCGCGCAGCCGGCTCAGTCGCCCGGTCATCCGGTTGCCCACTCCCATGCACTCAGGCTATGCGAGCGCACCCAGGATCACAGGAGAGTGCGTGCCAGCCGGTACGCCGCGTCGCGGTGTCGCTCGGCCAACAGCCCGACCGGGGCGAGCACGTAGTCGAGGTCGACGACCGTCCGGGGGTGCTCGGGGAGCTGCCAGCCGGCGTCGGTGGACAGATGCCGCAGCAGCACCTCGGCAGCCTGCTCGCCCGTCCCTCCGGCGTGCCTGAGCACGCCGCCCGAGCCGACCAGCACGTCCACCTCGCGCAGGTCCTTGCCGCTGCGCTCGACGATCCGGCCGTCGGGGCCGAAGACCACCTGGGACCGGCCCGGCATGCCGACGTAGCGCCACCGCGACGGCGGTGGCAGCGATCGCCAGGTCGTCGTCACGGCCCTCCCGGTCGTCGGGGAGCAGGGACGGGTCGGCCTGGCGCCGCGCCGCGGCCTCGACGAGGCTCTCGTCGAGCCAGCCCGGCCGCGAGTCCCTCGGCCACGGTGGTCACCGCGCTCCACCGCATCCCGAGGTCGCCCTCGACGGTGCGGCTCACCGGGACCGTGGCGACCACCTGCCGGGACAGGCCCGCGTCCTCGGGATCGACCTCGACGACGGAGTGGACGTCGGTGGTGGCGCCGCCGACGTCGACGACGACCACGTCACCGGCGCCGGGCCGCTCCTCGTCAAGCCCGTGGCCGAGCAGCTCGACCGCGGTGAGCACGACGTCGGGAGTGGCTCCGCGGACCATGGCGGTGAAATCCGACCGCGCCGAGAGGTGCTTGCCGCCGATCACGTGCCGCAGGAACATCTCGCGGATGGCCGCCCGCGCCGAGTCGGGGGCCAGCACGCCGATCCGGGGGACGACGTTGTCGGCCAGCACGTACGGCGTAGCGGAGCCGTCGAGGAGGGTCGCGACCTCGGCCCGGGCCTCGACGTTGCCGGCGACCACGACCGGCCCACCCCACCCGGCGCCGGCCAGGGCGGCAGCGCAGTCCAGCAGCACCTCGGCGTTTCCGCCGTCGGTGCCTCCGACCAGCAGCACCACGTCGGGGAGGGCCTCACGCAGGGCGGTGAGCTCCTGGGCACCGAGGCCCCCCGCCGCCACGTGCACCACCTTGCCGCCGCTGGAGAGTGCCACCCGGCGACCGGCCTCAGCCGTCACCAGCTCCTCGTTGCCGACGACCGCGATCCGCAGTCCCCCGCCGGCCGACGAGCAGGCGAGCACCTCGGCGTCCGCCGCCCCCGGCTCCACCGCGCACAGTGCCGCCAGGCAGGCGTCCCAGCCGTCGAGGACGTCGGTGTCGATGGTGGTGCGGTGGCTCGCGGTCGCCACGAGTCGCCCACTCGGGACCTCGACCAGGGCCGCCTTGGTGAAGGTGGACCCGAAGTCCACGCAGGCGACCAGCTCAGCCAATCGCCTGGTCCAGGTCGGCGAGCAGGTCGTCGGCGGTCTCGATGCCCACCGAGAGCCGGATCAGGTCGGCCGGCACCTCGAGCTCGGTGCCTGCCACCGACGCGTGCGTCATCCGGCCAGGATGCTCGATGAGCGACTCGACGCCGCCGAGCGACTCCCCGAGGGTGAACACCCGCGCCCGGTCGCAGACCGCGAGCGCCTCGGCCTCGCCGGCCTTCACCCGGAACGACACGATCCCGCCGAACCGCTTCATCTGCCGGGCCGCGACCGCGTGCCCGGGGTGGGACTCGAGGCCGGGATAGATGACCTCGGCGACAGCGTCGTGCCCGGAGAGGAACTCGACGACCTTCTCGGCGTTGTCGCAGTGCCGGTCCATCCGGACCCCCAGCGTCTTGATGCCGCGCAGCGTCAGCCAGGCGTCGAACGGGCCGGCGACGGCGCCGATGGAGTTCTGGTGGAAGGCGATCTTCTCGGCGACGTCGAGGTCGCGCACGACGAGAGCGCCACCGACCACGTCGGAGTGGCCGCCGACGTACTTCGTGGTCGAGTGCACGACCACGTCGGCACCGAGGACGAGCGGCTGCTGGAGGTACGGCGAGGCGAAGGTGTTGTCGACGACGAGCAGCGCACCGGCCTCGTGGGCGACGGCGGCGACCGCCTCGATGTCGCCGATGTTCAGCAGGGGGTTGGTCGGCGTCTCCATCCACACGATCTTGGTCTCGCCCGGCCGGATCGCGGCCCGGATGGCGTCCACGTCGGAGACCGCGGCGGGGGTGTGGGCCAGACCCCACGGCTCCTCGACCTTGGCGAAGAGCCGGTAGGTGCCGCCGTAGGCGTCGTCGGGGACGACCACGTGGTCGCCGGGCCGGCACAGCGACTTGAGCAAGGTGTGCTCGGCGGCCAGCCCGCTGGCGAACGCGAACCCGCGCTCCCCCTCCTCCAGCGCGGCGATGTTGCCCTCGAGGGCGGTCCGCGTGGGGTTGGCGGAGCGGGAGTACTCATAGCCCCCGCGCATGCCGCCCACGCCGTCCTGCTTGTAGGTCGAGGTGGCGTAGATGGGCGGGATCACCGCCCCGGTCATCGGGTCGGGCTCGTAGCCCGCATGGATGGCGCGGGTCTCGAAGCCGGACTTGTCGCGGTGCGTGTGGTCGGAAGCCTGGTCGGACATGCCGCGAGCGTAGTCCCGGGCCCCGAGCGGGAAGGATCCACCCGTCCGGCGCGTTGTGCACAGCGAACCCCCGTCGCTGACGACCCCGAGGAGAGCCGTGCTGTTCAACCGCCACAAGAACGACCTGCCCACCGCCGAGCAGGCGCTGCAGGGCCGGACCGAGCAGTGGTTCACCCTCGGCGACAAGCACCTCGTGCTCGACGCGCCCGTCGTGACCCCCGCCTCGGAGATCCCCGACGGCTTCGAGGTCGCCGTCTTCGGTCTGGGCTGCTTCTGGGGCGCCGAGGAGGAGTTCTGGAAGGTCCCGGGCGTCTGGTCGACGTCGGTCGGCTACGCCGGCGGCACCACCCCGCACCCCTCCTACGAGCAGGTCTGCTCGGGTCAGACCGGCCACACCGAGGCCGTCCGGGTCGTCTACGACCCCGCCAAGTGTCCTACGCCGACCTGGTGAAGGTCTTCTTCACCATCCACGACCCCACCCAGGGGATGCGCCAGGGCAACGACCGCGGCACCCAGTACCGCTCCGCGATCTACACCACGACCCCCGAGCAGGCCGAGGTCGCCGCGACGCTGCGCGCTGCCTACGAGCCGGTGCTCACCGGGCGTGGCTACGGCCCGATCACCACCGAGATCAAGCCGGCCGAGACCTACTACTACGCCGAGGACGTGCACCAGCAGTACCTCGCGAAGAACCCCTTCGGCTACCGCTGCCACTCCAAGACGGGGATCGACTTCCCCGGCTGACGATGGCGTCGGCGTCGGTCGGCGAGCCATACGGCGCTCACCAGGACCAGCGCGGAGACCCACAGGTTGATCTCGCCCCACGCCCACCCGGGATCGGCGGGCTGGGCGGCCTGGGCAGCCGCTCCTCCGGCGATGGCGACCGCGATCAGGGCCACCACGCCGCCCGCCGCTGCGACGACCCGCACCCAGGTCGACTTGCCGGGGGTCAGCGACGCGCCCAGGGCCGCAGCCCCGACCAGCGCGGACATCAGGCCCAGCAGGAACAGCGGTGCCTCGACAGGGCTCTTGTCGAGACCACCGGCGATTGCGATGGCGACAGCCTTCGCGGCCCACGCGCCAGCGGCTCCGCTCGCGCCGAGCCAGGCCACACGCGACACAGACATGCTCGTCCCCCGTCTCGAGACCTTCAGACAGCCGCCCGGCGGGCGAGCACCGCCAGGACGGTCAATGACGATAGCACCGACTCGCGGACCCGATCATGGGTTCTTGACCGCCGGTTGACCCAGGACTCCGGGCCCCGGACGGCTGTCGAAGACGAGCTGCGTCTCCGTCTGCCGTACGACGGGGTGGACCGTCACGTGGTCCAGGACGAAGTCGCGCAGCGCCTCAGGGGTCGCGGTGGCGACGTGCAGCAGGAAGTCGCTCTCGCCGGCCATGTGGAAGACCTGGATGACACCGGGGGCATTGAGGAACTCGGCGTGGAGCCGGTTCACGTGCGCCTTGTCGTGGCTGCCGAGCCGCACGTTGATGACCGCCTGCAACGGGTAGCCCAGCGCGGCCAGGTCGACGCGCAGGGACGTCCCGGCGATGACACCGCGACGGCGCAGGCTGCGGACCCGGTAGGCGCACGTCGACTCGGCGAGACCGAGCCTGCCCGCGAGCGCCTTGTTGGTCAGCCCGGGGTCGACCGAGAGAGCCCGCAGGATCAGCCGGTCGCTCTCGTCGAGCCGGGAGGCCTCGACCTCCACTTGCGTTTTCGGCAACGTCGTCCTCCGCGCGGTCGGGTGATTTGCTCGGATACTCGACATAGTGGGCCCTGATGCACGTCTTCGACAAGTCGACTGGAACATTGTTGGGATATTGCCCAACCTGGTGCCATGAGCTCACCTCTTCGCCCAGACTCGCTGGCCGTGCACTGCGGCCGGGAGGACCTCACCGACCTGGGCGTGCACGCGCTGCCCATCGACCTGTCCTCGACCAACCCGCTGCCCGACATCGAGAGCGGCGGGGACTCCTACGAGTCGATGGCGACCGGCGGCTACCCCCTGGCCGAGGGTGGCTCGGTCTACTCGCGGCTGTGGAACCCGACGGTGGCCCGCTTCGAGTCGGCGCTCGCGCAGCTGGAGGGGACCGCGACAGCGGTGGCCTTCGGCTCGGGCATGGCTGCGATGACCGCGACGATCCTGGCCCACACCGCTCCCACCGGCAACCGGCACATCGTGGCCGTCAGGCCCCTGTACGGCGGGACCGACCACCTCCTCGCCTCGGGACTCCTCGGCGTCGAGGTGTCGTTCTGCAGGGCCGACGAGGTCGCCGCCACCCTCCGCCCCGACTCCGCCATGGTCATCGTGGAGTCGCCGGCCAACCCGACCCTCGAGCTGGTGGACATCGCCGAGGTCGTCCGGGCCGCGGGCGCCGTGCCGGTGCTGGTGGACAACACCTTCGCCACCCCGATCCTGCAGAACCCCGCGGCGCTGGGTGCGGCGATGTCGCTGCACAGCGCCACGAAGTACCTGGGTGGCCACGGAGATGTCACCGGCGGGATCGTCGCGTGCGACGAGGACACCGCCTCGGCACTGCGCCGGGTGCGCGCCGTGACCGGCGGGCTGCTCCACCCGCTGGCGGCCTACCTGCTCCACCGCGGCCTGCCCACCCTGCCCCACCGGGTGCGCGCCCAGCAGGAGTCGGCCGGTCGTCTCGCCGAGTGGCTGAGCACCCACCCTGCGGTCGAGACGCTCTACTACCCCGGGACCGACCCCGCCGATCGGGCGGTGATGGACCGGCAGATGCGCGGGCCGGGGGCGATGCTCTCGATCGGCCTGCGCGGCGGGTACGCCGCGGCCGCGCACCTGACCTCGACGGTCCGGCTCTTCACCCACGCGGTCTCCCTCGGCGGGGTCGACTCGCTGATCCAGCACCCGGCCGCGCTCACCCACCGGCCGGTCGACCCGGCGGCGCGCCCCTCGGCCAACCTGGTCCGGCTCTCCGTCGGCCTCGAGGACTGCGAGGACCTCCGGGAGGACCTGGCTCAGGCACTCGCCGGGTGCGCCGCGGAGACCAGGACCACCGACGGCGCCGTTCTGTCCGCCGCCTCGCTGTGAGTCCCCGCTGCACCAGCAGGTCTTGGTAATCTCCCCGCTGTGTCACCACCGTCGCAGCCGAGCCCCGGCAAGCGCGCGCTGCGGCGACCCCGCAGGAGAGCGAACGGGCTGGCCGGCACGCTCGGCGCGACGCTGCTCGGGGCAGCGCTCCCCGGCGCCGGATACCTCTGGTCCGGCCGCAAGAACCTCGGCTGGATGCTGCTGCTGCCCAGCCTGACGCTCCTCGGCCTCGCCGCCTGGTATGCCCTCACCGCGCCCGGCGTCGTGCTCGACGTGCTCTTCGACCCGGCGCGGCTGCAGATCGTGGCGATCGCCCTCGGGGTCGGGTTCGCGCTCTGGCTCATCGTGGTGGTGACGACGTACACGATGGTGCGCCCCGAGCCCCGTCGCCGCTCCCAGACCGCCCTGGGGACGGCCTTCGTCGTCGTGCTGAGCCTGTCGGTGGCGGCCCCGGTCCTCTTCGGGGCGCGCTACGCGATGGTGCAGGCCGACCTGGTCGAGACCGTGTTCGAGGACAACCGGAGCGCCACCGCCCCCGAGCTGCCCGAGCCCGAGAAGGTCACCGAGGAAGACCCCTGGGGCGGGCAGGAGCGGGTCAACGTGCTGCTCCTCGGCGGCGACGGCGGCGTCCACCGCGAGGGTGTGCGCACCGACACGATGATCCTGCTGAGCATGGACACCGGCACGGGTCGCACCACGATGTTCAGCCTCCCGCGCAACATGATGAACGCGCAGTTCCCCGAGCAGAGCCCCCTCCACGACATCTACCCCACCGGCTTCACCGGGTACGGCGACCAGGGCGAGTGGATGCTCAACGCGATCTACCGCAACGTCCCGGCGCTCTACCCCGACGTCCTCGGCGCGTCCGACAACGAAGGCGCGGACGCCCTGAAGCTCGCGGTCAGCGGCAGCCTCGGGGTGCCGGTCGACTACTACCTGCTGGTCAACCTGCGTGGCTTCCGCCAGATCGTCGACGCGATGGGTGGGGTGAGCGTCAACATCAACCAGCCGATCCCCGTGGGCGGCAACACCGACCTCGGGATCCTGCCCGACCGCTACCTCGAGCCCGGACCCGACCAGCGGCTCGACGGGTTCGACGCCCTGTGGTTCTCGCGTGGTCGCTACGGGTCCGACGACTACCAGCGCATGGAGCGGCAACGCTGCATGATCGACGCGATCATCGACGAGGCGAACCCGCTCAACCTGCTGCGCCGCTACCAGGCACTGGCCGCGGCGGGCAAGCAGATCGTGCGCTCGGACATCCCCCGTCAGCTGCTGCCGGCGTTCGTCGACGTGGCTCTGAAGGCCAAGGGCGCCGACGTGCGCTCGGTCGTGTTCCGCTCCTCGGCGGAGTTCTACCCCGGCGACCCGGACTTCACCTGGATGCAGGAGGTCGTGCAGAAGGCGCTCGCGCCGCCGCGCAAGCGCAACCGCGAGCCCACCGCCCGTCCCGACCCCAGCGTCAGCCCCGGTCCGACGCGCCCGAGCCCGAGCCCGAGCGAGCCTCCTGCCGGAACCGCCGTCGAGGCGGCCGACACCTGCGCCTACCAGCCCGCCGACGTCCTGAGTTCTACTCGCCCACCTCTCCGTCGATCGACTCGCGGATCAGGTCGGCGTGGCCGTTGTGCCTGGCGTACTCCTCGATCATGTGCAGCACGATCCAGCGCAGATTCGCGGGCCGGCCGCTGAACCGGTTCGTCCGCACCGACTCCTGGTCCAGCGGTACGTCGGCGACCAGTGAGCGCACGCGGTCGACGGTGCCCGTGAACAGCGTCCTCAGCTGGTCGGGCGTGTCACCGACGGCGGAGTTCCAGTCGTAGTCGGGATCACCCTCCCAGTCGACGTCGGCCCAGAAGGCGTCGTCGTCGTTGCCCAGGAAGAACACCGAGAACCAGTTGTCCTCGACGAGCGCGAGGTGCTTGAGCATGCCGCCCAGCGTCATCGTCGACGGCGGATGGGTGAGGGCAAGCTGCTCGGCAGTGAGCCCGTCGGTCTTCACCAGCAAGGTGTCGCGGTGGTAGTCGAGGAAGGCCAGCAGCTGCGAGCGCTCGTCGGCGACGCCCGGCGGGTCCACGCGGTCGGTCGGTGCGGTCATGCTTGCGTCTCGGACGTCATCACACCGACCCTAGCGACGACCGCACCGCCCAGCGACTGGATATCGTCTCGCAGGTGAGGACGCCGTGGTGATGTCGTGATGACCAGATGGGGCCGCGACCTCGACCCCGAGCACGTGCTCGAGGAGCACCCGCGGCCACAGCTGGTGCGCGACTCGTGGCTCACGCTCAACGGCTGGTGGGACTACGCCGTCACCGGCCTCGATGTCGTGACGCCCGTGGAGTACGACGGCCGCATCCTCGTGCCGTTCTCCCCGGAGGCGCCGCTGTCGGGAGTCGGCCGGCAGACACCAGCCCGACGAGCTGCTCTGGTACCGCCGCACCCTCGACCTGCCCGAGGACTTCCTGCCACCAGGAGGGCGGCTGCTGCTGCACTTCGGGGCAGTCGACCAGACAGCAACCGTGTTCATCGACGGGACGGAGGTGGGTGGTCACCACGGCGGCTACCTGCCGTTCACGATCGACGTGACGGACCTGGTCTCACCGGACTCCAACGACCGGGCCTACGAGCTCGTCGTGCGCGTGCGCGACCTCTCCAACAACCGTGGCCCGAGCAGCGGCAAGCAGCGGCTGGCCCGCGGCGGCATCTGGTACACCGCCCAGTCCGGGATCTGGCAGACGGTGTGGCTGGAGGCGGTGCCGGCCACCTACGTCGAGCGGCTGACGCTGACACCGCTGCTCGAGGACGGCGTCGTGGAGGTCGTGGTCTCGACTCCGGCGGGTCGATCCTGTCGAGATCTCGCGACCGTGAGGATCCTCGACGGCGACCGGCTGGTCGGCGAGGGCGGGACGGCGCCCGGCACCCCGTTGCGGATCCCGCTGTCCGACGTACGCCCCTGGACTCCGGACGACCCACATCTCTACGACGTCGAGGTCGACCTCGGCGAGGACCGCGTCACCTCCTACGTCGGGATGCGGTCGTTCGGGGTCGGTCCGGACGACGCCGGGGTGCCACGCCTCCTGCTCAACGGCGAGCCGTTCCTCCACGTCGGGGTGCTCGACCAGGGCTACTGGCCCGACGGGCTGCTGACGCCGCCCTCCGACGCGGCGATGGTCCACGACATCGAGACGATGAAGGGTCTCGGCTTCACGATGCTGCGCAAGCACCTCAAGATCGAGCCGCTTCGGTGGTACGCCCACTGCGACCGGATCGGGATGTTGGTGTGGCAGGACCTGGTCAACGGCGGCGGCCGCTACCGGACCGCGGCGGTCACCTGGCCGGGAAGGTTCCCGGTGCGCCTGCGCGACGACCGCTACGCGCTGCTCGGGCGCGCCGACGAGGCGGGGCGGGAGGAGTTCCGGTCGGAGGCACGCGCGACCGTCGAGCTGCTGCGCAACGTCGTCTCGCTGGCACTCTGGGCGCCGTTCAACGAGGGCTGGGGCCAGTTCGATGCGGCCGCGATCGCCGCTGAGGTCACCGCTCTCGACCCGACCCGGAGCATCGACCACGCCAGCGGGTGGCACGACCAGGGTGCCGGCGACGTGTGGAGCCACCACGTCTACCAGCGCAGGTTCCGTGCACCGCGACGGCGAGCCGGCGAGCGGCGGGTGCTGGGGCTCACGGAGTACGGCGGCTACGACCTCACCGTGCCCGGCCATTCCTGGGGCCCCGAGCACTTCGGCTACCGGCACTTCGAGTCGGCCGAGGCGTTGGCGACCGCCTTCGAGCGGCTGCACGACGACGAGCTCGGCCCCACCGTGGCGGCGGGACTGTCGGCCACCGTCTACACCCAGCTCAGCGACGTGGAGGACGAGGTCAACGGGCTGCTGACCTACGACCGCGAGGTGCTCAAGCTGCCCGCGGACCTGGTGCGCCGGGCGCTCAGTGCGCTGTCTCTCCGACGGGGTGCCGGGTGACGCAGTAGGCGCGTTCCGCGGGGTCGAGGAACGTGACCCAGTCTGCCGTCCGCAGGACCTCACGCGCGCCGAGCGCCCGGTGTCGCTCTGCCTCCGCGAGATGGTCGTCGGTCCCGAGGTCGAGGTGACCGGTCACGACCGGTTGTTCGTCGTCCAAGCGTTGCAGCAGGACCTGAAGGGGCACGTCGGGCGGCGTGGCGAGGCGCCGGAACTCGTCGGTGGGATCACGGTCCGTCAGCTCCCAGCCCGTGAGGTCGGCCCAGAATCGGCACTCGTCGTCCCACCGGCTCGGTGGGATGTCGAGGCAGACCTGGTCGACCCGGGCCCGCCCACCCGGCCAGGTGGCCGGTGAGGGGACGCGGCCCGCTTCGTGCGAGACCACGCAGAACGTCATCCCACCGGGTGACCCGCACACGACGTAGCCGAGGTCGAGGTAGCTGGCGCTGGCACCGAGGCGCTCGGCCCGGGCCGCGAGATCGGGGACGTCGTCCGTGTGCAGGTCGAGGTGCAGGCCGCCCGGAGGCGACTGCACCACCTGCTGAGCCTTGAGGTAGGGGTCGCCGTCCCCCGGGAGGTAGGAGGCGAACTCCGCGCGCCGACCACGCCGCTCCGACAACGGGTCGCCGGTGATCCGGCTCCAGAAGACCTCGGACTCCTCGGCCGACTCCTCGGCGGTGTCCAGGAACGCGCTCAGCCAGGTGACGGCTGCTTTCACGTCGACCTCACGCTCATGCGGTGAGGCTACCCACGACCCGCAAGCCGAGCGTGACCACGAAGGCGCCGACGATGAGGATGAAGAACACCCGCACGAAACGAGAGCCGCGCGACACCGCCGTCCGCGCCCCGAGGTAGCCGCCGAGCAGGTTGGCCGCACCGACGACGAGACCCGACCTTCCACAGCACCGCGCCCTGCGGCACGAAGATCACCAGCGCAGCCAGGTTGGTCGCCCAGTTGGCGATCCGGGCCTTCGCGGAGGCCTCCAGGAAGTTGTAGCCGAGCAGTCCGACGAGGGTGAAGACGAAGAACGAGCCCGTGCCCGGCCCCAGTGCGCCGTCGTAGAAGCCGATCACGATCCCCGCCGCGACCGCGGCAAGGGTGTGGTGGTGACCGGCGAAGCGGAGCTCGGTCAGGTCGCCGAGATCGGGCTTGAAGAGCACGTAGCTGCCCACGAGGATCAGCGCGACCAGGACGATGGGCTCCAGCGCAGCGGCAGGGATCTGGGAGGCGAGCAGCGCCCCACCCATCGAGCCGAGGAACGCGAAGAGCATCAGGGGCACGAACGTGCGCGGGTCGGGACGCACGCGCCGGTAGTAGGTGACCGAGCTGACCGTCGTCCCACACAGGGAGGCAAGCTTGTTGGTGGCGAGCACCTGCACGGGCGTGACGCCGGGGAGCCCGAGCACGAGCGCCGGCAGCTGGATCAGGCCGCCGCCACCGACGACGGCGTCGACGAAGCCTGCGGCCAGACCCGCCAGCGCGAGCAGCACCAGGAGCTCCATCGAGAGGTCGGCCACCGGGCAACCCTAGGCCGAGCGGGCGCGTGGGAGTCTGGGGCATGCGCATCGTGTCACTGCTGCCGTCCACCACGGAGATCCTCTTCGACCTCGGCGTCGGCGAGGACGTCGTCGGGGTGACCTTCGAGTGCGACCACCCGGTCGAGGCCCGGAGCCGCACCATCGTCTCCACCAGCGCGATGCCGGAAGGTCTCGCTCCCGCGGAGATCGACAGCTGGGTCGCGGCGGCGCTGCACCGCGGTGAGGATCTCTACCACCTCGACGAGGGTGCCCTGTCCGGCCTCGACGCCGATCTCGTGGTGACCCAGGATCTGTGCGCGGTCTGCGCGGTCGACGTCTCCGTGGTCGACGACGCCCTGGCCCACCTCGGGTGCACGGCGGAGGTGCTCACCATCGACCCGCACACCCTCGAGGAGGTGCTTGCGTCGATCGAGACCCTCGGCAAGGCCACCGGGTCCGAGGCCGCTGCCGCCACGCTCGTCACCTCGTTGCGGGGACGGCTCGAGGAGGTCGCCAGGCGGGTTGCCGGCCGGCCGGCTCCGCGGACGCTTCTCCTGGAGTGGACCGATCCTCCGTTCGCACCGGGTCACTGGGTCCCCGAGATGGTGACGTCGGCGGGTGGGATCGGCGTGCTCGGCACGGCAGGCGAGAAGTCCCTGCGCACCACCTGGGAGGCCGTCGCCGGGGCCGACCCGGAGGTGGTCGTGTGTGCGCCCTGCGGCTTCGACCTGCCTGCGTCGGCAGCGCTGGCGGAGGCGCTGATCGCCTCGGACGTGCTGCCCGGCGGGCGTGCCCGTGTGGGCCGTGGACGCCAACGCGTCCTTCGCCAGGCCCGGCCCGCGGCTGGTCGACGGAGTCGAGGCGCTGGCCGGGATCCTGCACCCCGACGTCGTGGCGGCGAGCCCGATCGCGCGCCGACTCCGCTGACCCTCAGCCCGCGCCGACGACCAGGTAGGCGAGCAGGTCCTGACGGGTGACGACACCGATCGGCTTGCCGTCCTCCTGCACCAGCAGCGCGTCCGCGCCCTCCAGGGAGGCCACCGCCTCGGACACCGGCTCGTTGGAGCCGATCGACGGAAGCGGGGACCCCATGTGCTCCTCGACGGGGTCGGTCAGCCGGGCGTGGCCGGCGTAGAGGGCGTCGAGGAGGGCCCGCTCGGAGACCGACCCGGCGACCTCGGCCGCCACGATCGGCGGCTCGGCGCGCACCACGGGCATCTGCGAGACGCCGTACTCCTGGAGGATGTGCACTGCCTCGGCGATCGTCTCGTTGGGGTGGGTGTGCACCAGGTCGGGAAGGCGACCACTCTTGCCGCGCAGCACCTCGCCGACCGTCTGCTCCCCGGAGGCCGGCAGGAAGCCGTACTGCGCGAGCCACTCGTCGTTGAAGATCTTGGTGAGGTAGCCGCGACCCGAGTCCGGCAGCAGCACCACGATGACGGCGTCCTTGCCCTCCGGGGTGCCGCGCCAGCTCCTCGGCCAGGGTGGCGGCGGCCACCACCGCCATGCCGCAGGATCCGCCGACGAGGAGCGCCTCCTCACGAGCGAGGCGCCGGGTCATCGCGAACGAGTCGGCGTCGGAGACCTCGATGACCCGGTCGGCCACGTCGCGGTCGTAGGTCTCGGGCCAGAAGTCCTCGCCCACACCTTCGACGAGGTAGGGCCGTCCGCTGCCACCGGAGTAGACCGATCCGGCCGGGTCGGAGCCGACCACCACCACGTCGGGGTTCTGCTCCTTGAGGAAGCGACCGGTGCCGCTGATGGTGCCGCCCGTGCCCATGCCGGTGACGAAGTGGGTGACCCGGCCCTCTGTCTGCTTCCAGATCTCGGGCCCGGTGGTCTCGTAGTGCGAGAGCGGGTTGTTGGGGTTGGAGTACTGGTCGGGCTTCCAGGACCCCTCGATCTCGCGCACCAGCCGGTCGGAGACGTTGTAGTAGGAGTCGGGGTGCTCAGGGGCCACGGCGGTCGGGGCGACGACCACCTCGGCGCCGTACGCCTTGAGGACGTTGCGCTTGTCCTCGCTGACCTTGTCCGGGCAGACGAACACGCACTGGTAGCCCTTGGCCTGCGCCACCATCGCCAGACCGACCCCGGTGTTGCCGGAGGTCGGTTCCACGATCGTGCCGCCCGGAAGCAGCTCGCCGGACTTCTCGGCCGCCTCGACCATCCGGAGCGCGATCCGGTCCTTCACCGAGCCGCCGGGGTTGAGGTACTCCACCTTGGCGAGCACCAGCGGGGCGTCCTCGCCGGTGGGCACCACGTGGTGCAACCGCACCAGCGGAGTGTTGCCGACAAGATCGAGCAGCGAGTTCACGTAGTCCACGAGCAGCACTCTAGGCGCGGTCCCTACCATGGCGGACATGGGGAAGGCTGCTGCAGCACGAAAGCTGGCGGCCGCCGCTGCCTACGGCGGTGGTGGCCTTTCCGTCGCGGGCGCGTCCTTGTACGGAGTGCTCCGGGCCGAGGCTCTGCTCGCCCGTCGGGCCATCGGGACGCCGAGGGCGAGCCGCCCAAGCCGACCGGCTGGTACGGCCACGGGCGACCGGGGCCGGCGCTCAAGGTGGTGCTGCTCGGCGACTCGTCCGCGGCCGGCTACGGCGTCGACAACGTGCTCGCAGACCCCCGGCGCTCATCTCGCCTCCGGGCTGGCCGAGGCAGCGGACCGCCGCGTCTATCTGCGGTCGGTCGCCTTCGTGGGCGCCCAGACACGTGATCTGGCCGGACAGGTCGAGCTCGCGCTGGGTGTCGAGCCCGACGTCGCGGTGATCCTGATCGGCGCCAACGACGTCACCCACACGCGTCCGCTCTCGGAGTCGGTGCGGCTGCTGTCGGACGCGGTGCGTGCTCTCCGGGCTGCCGAGGTGGAGGTGGTCGTCGGCACCTGCCCCGACCTCGGCACCATCGAGCCGATCGCGCCACCTCTGCGACAGGTGGCGCGGCTCGTGTCCCGCCGGCTCGCCGCCGGCCAGACCATCGCCGCCGTCGAGGCGGGAGCGCGGACGGTCTCGCTGGGTTCCGTCCTCGGTCCCGAGTTCGCGGCGACCCCGACGGTGCTCTTCGGCCCCGACCGCTTCCATCCCTCGGCCGCCGGCTACTCCAGCCTGGCCTCGGTGATGCTGCCCTCCGTGCTCGCGGCCGTGGGCGTGATCCCCGACGCCGAGCTGGAGCCCGAGGCCGCCCGCGGGGAGACCGTGCTGCCGATCGCCAAGGCAGCCGTCGAGGCGACCAAGGTGCCCGGGACCGAGATCGACGGCACCGAGGTCGGCGGCAACGCCCGCGGCGCCCTGGGCCGTTGGGCCCAGATCCGGCGTCGCCGCCGGCACGCCGAGGGCGACGCCGAGATGCCTGCGGTCCACGAGTCAGCGGAGGCGACGACCTGACCGGCTGCGGTCAGTCGTTGCCGCGCAGGATCGCGAGGATCCGGAGCAGCTCGATGTAGATCCAGATGATCGTGACGGTCAGGCCGAAGGCCGCGCGCCACGACTCCCGCTCGGGAAGCCGCGCCGCGATGCCGCGCTCGACGAAGTCGAAGTCCAGGATCAGCATCAGCACGCCGAGTCCGAGGCCGATGAAGCTCATCACCAGACCGAGGCCGCCGAAGCCGTTGATCCCGATCGAGGAGCTGAAGAAGCCCAGCACGAAGTCGAAGAGCGACACGGCCACGAAGCCGAAGATCGCGGCGACGGTGAACTTGCGGAACTTGTCGCCGACCTTGATGTTGAAGAACTTGTAGGCCGCGAGCGTGCCGGCCACCGCGGCGAAGGTGCCGACGACGGCACCCATCACCAGACCGTCGCCGAACTGGGCCTCGAGGGCCTTGGAGAAGGCCCCGACGAAGACCCCCTCGACAGCGGCGTAGGCCAGCACGAGGGCCGGCGAGATGACCTTCTTGAACGAGTTGACCATCGCGAGCGCGAACCCGGCGAGGGCGCCGAACATGGACAGCGCGTAGAGCGAGCCGAGAGCAGCCTCGCTGTCGAGCGGGCCGGTGAGGAACCAGGTGAGGACCGCCACCACGATCGTGGTGCCCAGCGTGAGCCCGGTCTTCTGCACGACCGAGTCGATCGTCATGGCACCGCTCGACTGGCCGCCGGTCGGGTCGGCGTACTCCGGCGGGGCGTACTGGGTCTGTGCCCGGCCCGACGCCTGGGGAGCGTCGTACCCGGGATAGGTCATGCCACTCGAGGACCGGGTGGCCGTCCGGCCGTTGAATCCTTCGGACCGGGAGAACACGGGGTTGCTGCTGCGCATAGAGCGGTCTCCTCCTTGGAGGCCTGGGCGTCCTCCCACCTGGAGGACGCCGTTTCGGGTCTGCATGTCCATCTTACGGACCCTGCAACGTCACAACGACCAGCACGAACGGGTTGTTCCGCCGGAGGTCGGCTCAGTGCCGGCGCCACCAGGCCAGTCCGATCAGGCCGACGGCCGCGGCGGCCGTGCCTGCCAGGAGCACCGGCCGACCCTTGAGCTCCTCGAGCTTGGCCCGGGCCTGCGACTTCACGTCGAGCTTGGCGTGCAGCGCGTCGACCGTGACGGCGAGCTGCTGGCGGTTGCGCTCGACCTCGCGCTCCTGAGTGGCGATGGCTGACTCGCTCATGCGGAGCTACCTCCCTTGATCGTCTCGACGTCCTGCTTGACCCCTTCCACGGCACGCTCCGGAGCCGGAGGCGTGGCCTGGGTCATCCTGCCCTTGCCGAGCACCGCGACGACGCCGGCGGCGGCGAGCAGGGTCAGCGCGACGATGAGCGCCGCGGCCCAGGCGGGGAGCACCAGCGCCAGGGCGAGGATCGCCGTGGTGATGAGTGCGGCGGCACCGAAGAACGCGAGGAGCCCGGCCGCCCCGAACAGGCCGGCGCCGATGCCGGCGGCCTTGCCCTTGGCGGCGAGCTCGGCCTTGGCGAGCTCGACCTCGCTGCGCACGAGCGCACTGGTCTGCTCGCTGAGGTCGTGCACCAGCGCACCGAGGGTCGGGTCAGGACCGAGGTCTGGTCGTGGCGTTGCTGACATGCCTTCACCCGTGCCCAGCGCGGAGGCAGCCAAACCTCGAGCCCCGGCGAGCCGAGAGTCACAGCTGCTCAGCTGGGTCATCGGCCCGGCGGTCGATATCCTGACGCGTGACCTCGACATCTGACTCCCCCCGGACCGCATCCAGAGCCCGTGAACACGGTGCTGGGCGCTCTGCGCTCGCCGCGGGCGCTCCGCACCGAGGTGCTCGCGGGGTTCGTCGTGGCACTCGCGCTGATCCCCGAGGCGATCTCGTTCTCCATCATCGCCGGGGTCGACCCCCGGCTCGGCCTGTTCGCGTCGTTCACGATGGCGGTGACCATCGCCTTCGTCGGCGGCCGCCCCGCGATGATCTCGGCCGCCACCGGCGCCATCGCGTTGGTGATCGCGCCTGTCGCACGCAACTACGGCCTGGACTACTTCATCGCGACCGTGCTGCTCGCCGGCGTCTTCCAGATCGTGCTGGGCGTCTCCGGCGTCGCGCGCCTGATGCGGTTCATCCCGCGATCGGTGATGGTCGGCTTCGTCAACGCGCTGGCGATCTTGATCTTCCTGGCCCAGGTCCCCTACCTGGTCGACGTCCCGTGGGCGGTCTATCCGCTCGTGGCGGTCGGCATCGCGCTCATCGTGCTGCTGCCCCGACTGACCTCGACCATCCCCTCGCCGCTGGTGGCGATCGCCGCGGTCACCGGCTTCGCGCTCATCGCGGGCCTGTCCCTTCCCGACGTGGGCGACCAGGGCGACCTGCCCGACAGCCTGCCGTCGCTGCTGCTACCCGACGTGCCGCTCACGGTCGAGACGCTGCGGATCATCGGGCCCTACGCGTTGGCGATGGCTCTCGTGGGGCTGCTGGAGTCCCTGCTGACGGCCAAGCTGGTCGACGACATCACCGACACCCACTCCCACAAGACCCGCGAGGCGTGGGGGCAGGGCGTCGCCAATGTCGTGACCGGCCTGTTCGGCGGCATGGGTGGCTGCGCGATGATCGGCCAGACGATGATCAACGTGAAGGTCTCGGGGGCGCGCACCCGCATCTCGACCTTCCTCGCCGGCGTCTTCCTGCTGATGCTCGTGGTCGGCTTCGGCGACCTGGTGGCCGTCATCCCGATGGCGGCGCTGGTGGCGGTGATGATCATGGTCTCGGTGGGCACCTTCGACTGGCACAGCGTGACTCCGTCGACGTTGAGGCGGATGCCCAAGAGCGAGACGTCGGTGATGGTCTCCACCGTCGTGGTGGTGGTGGCGACGCACAACCTCGCCATCGGCGTCGCCGTCGGCGTGCTGGTCGCGATGACGCTCTTCGCCCGCCGGGTCGCGCACCTCGTCGCCACCGAGCGCGAGCTCGTCGAGGACGAGCAGGGTCGCGTCCACGCGGTCTACACGGTCACGGGTGAGCTCTTCTTCGCCTCCAGCAACGAGCTCTACACCCAGTTCGAGTACGCGGCAGACCCCGAGGAGGTAGTCATCGACCTGTCGAAGTCCCACGTCTGGGACGCCTCGACGGTGGCCTCGCTCGACGCGATCACGACGAAGTACGCCGCCAAGGGCAAGACCGTCGAGATCCGCGGGCTCAACGAGGCGAGCGCGTGGATGCACGACCGTCTCAGTGGCAAGTTCGCCGCGAGCTGACCCGGCCCGGGCGACCTGGCCGGTGCCCCCGGTGAGACTCGAACTCACACTGAGAGGTGTTTAAGACCTCTGCCTCTGCCATTGGGCTACGGGGGCTCTGCTGTGGGACGGCCTCAAAGATAGGTCTTGCGGGGGTGGATCGCGTGCGCCCCGGCCACCCGGTCGAGGAAGAGCAACCCGGCACAGTGGTCGATCTCGTGCAGCAGTGCGCGCGCCTCGAAGGCCACGGCCGCGATCTCCACCTGCTCCCCGGTCGCGGGCAGCTGTCCGCGGACGACGACGCGTGCCGCCCGCTTCACGTCACCGGTGAGGTCCGGCACGCTCATGCAGCCCTCGCGTGCCTTCTCGTTGCGCGAGGCCTCCACGACCTCGGCGTTGCACAGCACGAAGGTGCCGTGGTGGCCGCGAGCCTTGGGGTGGGCGGACACGTCGACGCAGAAGACCCGGGCGGCCACCCCCACCTGCTGGGCGGCCAGTCCCACGCAGCCGGGCGACACCCGCATCGTGGCGACCAGGTCAGCTGCGAGCTGCACGGTCTCGGCACTGCGCGGGTCGACGAGGGCACCGGTCTCGCCGAGCACGGCCTCGGGGGCGGTGACGACGTCGCGGACCCGGCCCTCGACCCCCAGGTCGGCCTCCGTCCACCCGGAGACCCCCTCGTGCAGGCTCACAGGTCGTCGCTCTCCACCTCGCGCAGCGTCACGCCGACCCCCAGATCGGATGCGGCGGCGGCGAGCGCCGACTGGAGCGAGCCGACGTCGGTCGCCGCGGGCAGGTCGACCTCCGCGACGAGGAGGTAGAGCTCGCCCGCGAGCCGGGTGGTGAGGTCGGTGATGTTGCCGTCGGCGCCGGCGATCTCGGCCGCCACCCGGGAGACGATGCCGGGGCGGTCGCCACCGTGCACGGTGAGCACGTAGGAGGAGCCGACCGCCTCGTGCCCGGGCTCGCGGCGGCACCTCGCGGACGGTGACGGTCAGGGAGCCGTCGGCGCTGAGGGCCGCGAGAGCCGTCTCGATGTCGGAGGAGGCCGGGGCGCCCTCGCAGAGCAGCATCATCGCGAAGTGCCCGCGCAGCAGGGTCATCGTCGAGTCCTCGAGGTTGAGCCCGAGCTCGGCGAGCACCTGCGTGGTCTCGGCGATGATGCCTGGTCGGTCGTGGCCGATGACGGTGATGGCCTGGAGCGTCATGAGCGTGAGTCTCCCAGGTCGGCGGCCAGCGCTGCGGCGCGTCCCAGGACCGCGTCGAGCATCGGCTCGGTGAGCTTGCCGGTGAACGTGTTCTGCTGGCTGGGGTGATAGCTCCCCAGCAGGCGCACCTCGCGGCCCGCGGGCGAGACCAGGACGGCCTCGGCACCGTGCCCGAAGCGCGGCTTCGGCCGGGGCACGTCGTAGCCGAGCTCACCGAACGTCCGCAGGGTCGCGTCCCAGCCGTACGAGCCGAGCGCGACGACGGCGCGGAGCCGTCCCTCCACCAGCGACACCTCACGCACCAGCCAGGGTGCGCAGGTGTCGCGCTCGGAGATCGTCGGCTTGTTGTCCGGTGGCGCGCACCGCACCGCGGCGACCATCCGGGTGCCGATCAGCCCTTGGCCGTCACCGGCGTGGACCGAGGTCGCCTGCGAGGCGAGGCCGACGCGGTGCAGCGAGGCGAACAGCCAGTCCCCCGAGCGGTCGCCGGTGAAGATCCGACCGGTCCGGTTGCCTCCGTGGGCAGCGGGGGCGAGGCCGACGACGAGCACTGCGGGAGCCGGGTCACCCCAGCCTGCGATGGGTCGGCCCCAGTAGGGCTCCTCGGCGAAGGAGGCGCGCTTCTGCGTCGCGACGTCCTCGCGCCACCGCACGAGGCGTGGACACGCGCGACACAACGACACCGCGGCCGTCAGCTCGGCGAGGTCGCTCGCCGCAGCGGTCCGTCGTACCGCGGCGGGAGTGCCCACCACCGGGGTGCCCGCCTCGGCGGGATCGTCGGGCCACCTTGTCCCGGGCGGCACCGGGCTCGGGAATCGTTCACCCGTCACCGGGTGCGCACACAGTTCGGGCCGGGCCATGGCCCCCATCTTCCTGGGGTCCATCGCCCGGCCCTCCCTGGGGTGACTCAGCCCTGCGGGTACGGCGCCGACTGGTCGGGGCCGTTGTCGTGCGACATCTTGTCCTTGGCGGCGTCCTTGGCGGTGCCCGCGGCGTCGACGACCTTGTCCTTGACGACGGGAGCCTGCTCCCGGACGGCGCGCCCGGCCTCGTTGGCCTTCGCCCGCACGCGCGGGTCCTGGGCGAACTTGTTGGCGCTCGCCTTGATCTGCTCGTAGCGCTCGCGTCCGGCGCGGGTACCGAGCACGTAGCCCACCGCTCCGGCGGCGAGCAGGGTCAGCTTCTTCATGGTCGCTCCTCGAGTGGTTGGTCCCCCAGGGGTACCCATCGGGGCACCGCTCAACCCTCCCGGGGCGGTCAGGCGCGGGACCAGGCGATGCCGTCGAGGATGTCCGCGTCGGAGACGAGCAGCGACGTGACCGGAGTACGCCGGAGGACCCGGTCGAGCACGAGCGCCCCCGCCCCGATGACGTCGGCACGCCCCTCGGGCACGTGCATCGCCACCCGCTCGCGCGCCGTCATCCCGAGGAGCCGCTCGGTCATCGCATGGACGTCGGCGACGGGGAAGCGTCGCATGATGGATCACCGTGCGGTCCCAGTGGTCGAGTCCGGCGAGCAAGGTCGCGACCGTCGTGACGGTGCCGGCCACGCCCACGACGGTGCCCGCCGTGGCCAGGTCGACGCCGTGCTCGGGGAGGGTGTCGAGGGCCGCGTCGACGGCAGCCGTCGCCGCCGCCACCTCCCCCGCGGTGGGTGGGTCCGAGCGCAGCAACCGCTCGGTCAGACGCACCGACCCGATGTCGAGCGACCGGGCGGCCACGGGACCGCCGGTCCCCCGCGCCGGGCCGAGCACCAGCTTCGGTGGAGCCACCGCCCAGGTCGACGACGAGGAAGGGGCGTGCCAGGTCGTCACGGGATCGCAACGAACGCGTCGCCCCGTCGTAGGCGAGCGCTGCCTCCTCGTCGCCCGAGACGACCTCCGGCTCGATGCCCAGCAGGTCGCGGACCGCTGCCCGGAAGGCACCGCGTTGCTCGGCGTCGCGACTCGCCGACGTGGCGCAGAAGCGCAGCACGTCGACGTGATGGCTCTGGAGGATCGCGGCGTACTCCTCGACGGCGGCGAGGGTCCGCGCGACGGCGTCGTCGGCGAGCCGACCGGTGCGGTCGACGTCCTGGCCGAGGCGCACGATGCGCATCTCGCGCACCAGCTGCTCCTCCTCGCCCGTCGCGGCGTCGAGGTCGGCGACCAGCAGCTTGATGGTGTTGGTGCCACAGTCGATCGCGCCGACGCGGGTCACGGGGCCACGCAGGGGCCGGCCTGCCCAGAAGTCCCCCAGGGCGTCGACGACCTCGTCCCCGAGCGGGTTGACCCCGCCTCCCTGTGCCAGCGCCTGCGCCGCGAGCACGTGCAGGCACTTCACGCGGGTCGGCATCCCACCTGCGGAGACGCCGGCTATCTCCGGCACGTGCCCGATCTCCTCGCGGTAGGCGAGGTAGGCCTCGTGGGCGCGCTGGTAGTCCTGCGGCGAGCTCTGCGTCGTCTGCGAGACGGTCCGTCATCTCCTTCATCACGCCGCGCACCCTCGAGCGTGCCGATCATCGAGGCGGCCCGGGGACAGGTGAGGTAGAAGGTGGTCGGAAACGGGGTGCCGTCGTCGAGACGTGGCTCGGTGGCGACGACGTCGGGGTTGCCGCAGGGGCAGCGGTGGGCGATGTCGTGGAGCGAGCGCGGCCGCCGTCCGAGCTGGGCGCCGATCACGGCCTCGTCGTGGGGCGTCGATCACGTCAGCGGGTGGGCTTCCGGGGCGCGCGGATCCGGGTCGCCGGCTCCGGCTTGTCGTCTCGATCTCCTGCGGGTTGCCGGCTGCCTCGACGCTGTCCCAGGCCGCCTGCCACCACAGCGGCGTCTGGTCGTCCTCGGCAGGCGCCGGGTCGGAGAGCGAGTCGTCGTGGCCGAGGGGCTTGCCGTCCTCGTCGATCACCTGGAAGCCGATCTCGCCCGGCAGCACCCAGCCGAAGCGCTCACGGGCCTGCGCACGGACGAAGGCAGGGTCCTCCCACCGGGCCTTCTCACGCTCCAGCTCCTCGATGTTGGCCTGGGACTCGGCGATGTCGGCGCTGAGGGTCTCCAGATGGTGCCGCTGCTCGAGGTAGGCCCGCATGCTCGAGGCGTAGGACACCATCAGCACGGCGAGCACCAGCACCAGGATCGCCGCTCGGCCCGGTGAACCTCGCTCGGGCCGGGTCGTCGCGACGTCCCCCGCCGCGCGACCGGAGGTGGACCGGGTCGGCCGCGCCCCGGGGCGTGACGGGCCGCTGCGGGCTCGACCGACGCTTCCGGGGCTCCCGGGGCGTGACCCTCGAGACGTCGGTCGGCTGGCGGCCATGGGTGCGGGGACTCCCTTGCAGGTGGTGGAGGGATCAGACGGAGAAGCGGGGGAACGAGCCGCGACCGGCGTAGCGCGCGGCGTCGTCGAGCTCCTCCTCGATGCGGAGCAGCTGGTTGTACTTCGCCACCCGCTCGGACCGGGCCGGGGCGCCGGTCTTGATCTGGCCGCAGTTCGTGGCGACCGCGAGGTCGGCGATCGTGGTGTCCTCGGTCTCACCGGACCGGTGGCTCATCATGCAGCGGAAGCCGTTGCGGTGCGCGAGGTCCACCGAGTCGAGGGTCTCGGTGAGGGAGCCGATCTGGTTGACCTTGACCAGCAGCGCGTTGGCGGACCGCTCGGCGATACCGCGACCCAGACGCTCCACGTTGGTGACGAACAGGTCGTCCCCGACGATCTGGACCTTGTCGCCGAGCGCGGCGGTCATGGCAGCCCAGCCCTCCCAGTCCTCCTCGTTGAGGGGGTCCTCGATCGAGACGATCGGGTAGGACGACGCGAGCTCGGAGTAGTAGGCGATCATCTCGTCCGCGGTCTTGGTCGCGCCTTCGAAGGTGTAGCCCTCCTTGGTCCAGAACTCCGTCGCTGCCACGTCGAGGGCGAAGACGATGTCGTCACCGACCTTGAGTCCGGCCTTCTCCACGGCGGTGGTGATCAGGTCGAGCGCCGCCCGGTTGTTCGCCAGGTCGGGCGCGAAGCCGCCTTCGTCGCCGAGGCCGGTGGCCAGCCCGTTCTCCTTGAGCACCGACTTGAGCGCGTGGTAGACCTCGGCGCCCTGCTGGAGTGCCTCGCGGAACGTCGGAGCGCCGATCGGAGCGATCATGAACTCCTGGACGTCGACCCCGGTGTCGGCGTGGGCGCCACCGTTGAGGATGTTCATCATCGGCACCGGCAGCACGTGGGCGTTGGGCCCGCCGACGTAGCGGAAGAGCGGCAGCCCGGCGGAGTCGGCCGCGGCGCGGGCGACGGCGAGCGAGACGCCGAGGATCGCGTTGGCGCCGAGCCGGGCCTTGTTGGGGGTGCCGTCGAGGTCGAGGAGCCGCTGGTCGACCAGGCGCTGCTCGGAGGCCTCGAAGCCGACCAGCTCGGGCCCGATGTCGTCGAGCACTGCGTCGACGGCCTTACCGACACCCTTGCCGAGGTAGCGCTTGCCCCCGTCACGCAGCTCCACCGCCTCGAAGGCACCCGTCGAGGCCCCCGACGGCACCGCGGCGCGGCCGATGGTGCCGTCGTCGAGGGCGACCTCGACCTCGACAGTGGGGTTGCCGCGCGAGTCGAGGATCTCGCGGGCGCCGACGGCTTCGATGGTGGCCACTGGATGCTCCTAGGCAGGGAAGGTGTCGAGAGGAGGGATCGCCCCAGCCTAACGGCGCAGCCGGGTGGCAGCGGTGATGGCTCGCCCTGCGTCCGCTCCCCGCCGGTCGCGGGCTCAGAGCTCGACGATCACGTCCTCGAGCGGCTTGCGCCCGATCGCCGGCACCCGGGCGCCCTCGGCCGGATAGCCCACGGGGATCAGCACGAAGGGGCGCTCGTTGGCCGGCCGGTCCAGGACCTCGGTGATCCAACGCATCGGTGAGGGGGTGTGGGTGAGCGTCGCGAACCCCGCCCTGTGGAGGGCGGTGAGCAGGATGCCGACGGCGATGCCGACCGACTCCTTGGCGTAGTAGGGCCGCGGAGCGTCCTTGCCCCGGTGGACCTCGAAGACCGCGATCACCACCGGCGCAGCCTCGAGGAACGGCTTGCGCCAGTCGGTGCCGAGAGGAGCGAGCGCCTCGCGCCACTCCTGGGAGCCGGGTGACTCGTAGAACGCCCGCTCCTCCTCCTCGGCTCCCTGGCGCAGGAGCCGCTTGCGCTCGGGGTCGGTGACCAGCACGAAGCGCCACGGCTGCAGGTTCGCGCCGCTCGGGGCCGTCGCCGCCGCGCGCACCGCCTCCCGGACAGCGTCCAGCGGCACCGGTTCGAGCGAGAAGTCGCGCAGCGTACGGCGCCGGGACATGGAGTCGGCGAACTCCGTGCACGACCGGACCGCCTCGTCGCGGGCCAGGCGGGGCAGCGCGGGCGCCGGGACGGTGGGGTGCGTGGCGTCGTCGGTCATGGCCTCAGGATGCGCTCTCGGCGGACCGGACCGCCTCGACCAGGCGACGGACGGCTTCGCGCAGCTCCTGCTCGGGGTCCGCCCCGCCGCCCGCGCCTCCACGACGAGGGCGAGCAGCCGGTCGCCCACCGACGCCGTCCGAGCCGGGCGGCGACGTGACGCCGACGCCGGGCGGCCCTGCCCGACCACCTTGTCGGCCAGGTGCAGCGCGGGCAGTGCCAGGGGGACCCCGTCGAGGACGGATGCCCGGCCCTTCTCCGATGCCTTGAGCGCCTCCCAGTTGGCCTCGACCTCCCCCAGCGAGGGAGGGTCCGCGACGTCGAGGTCTCTCGAAGACGTGCGGGTGGCGGTGCACGAGCTTGTCGACGATCCCGGCCGCGACGTCGTCGATGGTGAAGCCCCCGTCGTCCTCGGCCGTCTCGTCGGCGATCCGGGCGTGGAAGTAGACCTGGAGCAGCAGGTCGCCGAGCTCCTCACGCAGGTGGTCGGGGTCCGCGGACTCGATCGCCTCGAGCGTCTCGTAGGTCTCCTCCACGAGGTAGGTCGCCAAGGACCGATGCGTCTGCTCGCGGTCCCAGGGGCAGTGCAGCCGGAGCTGGTCCATGACGGTGACCAGGTCGAGCAGGCGCGCTCCCGGCACGTCGTACGACGCGTGCAGCACCTCGATCTCGACCTCGGTCGTGCCCGCCACCATCGCCGCGGCCAGCTCGCCGGGAAGCCGGTCGGCCTCGTCGTCGCTGGCGAGCCACACCACGGGCCCCGATGCCGCGGCGGCGAGCAAGGAGGTCGCCGAGACCTCGGGCAGGGTCGCGACCTCCCGTCCGGTGGCGGTGACCGCGCGGCAGACGGGCAGATCGCGCGACGACGCGAGCAGCCGGCCCGGACCGGCCACCGCCTGCCAGGCGGGCCACGACATCAGGCCCGGCGCGACGCGCGGGCTGGTGAGGAGGAGGGTCAGCACTTCTGGGACAGCGGGAGCCCGGCCGTCCACTCGGCGCCCGGCTCGGCCGCGGCGCCGTCGAACGCGCCTTGGGAGGCCGGGATCGACAGCGACCCGCTGGTCGGTGTCAGCGCGCCCTGGTCATAGCTGCCGTAGCGCGGGTCGACCTCGACGTCGACGTCGGCCGCCCACTCCTCCCGCAGTCGCGCACCTTCGGCGGCGGCCTCCTCGGGCGCCGGCTCCGGGTTGCCCTGGGCTGCCAGCGAGCGCGTGCCTGCCTCGTTGAGCAGCACCTGGCTCTCCTGGAACGACGTGAACAGGTCGCGGAACACCTCGCGCTCGTCGGCGGGGAGGAGGTCGATGGAGGCGGCGTTCTGCTCCAGACGCGGCCGAGACCGCCTGCTGGTCCACCTCGAGACCCTCGTCCTCGGCGAACTGCTGGGTCAGCTCGCCGTCGATCATCAGCTGGATGGCCGCCTGGCGTGCGCCACGTGCGGCCAGCTCGGGTCGCGGCTGCCCCTGTGCCTCGGCGCTGGCGACCGTGGAGCTGCACAGTGCCGCAGCCGCGTCGTCCACCGAGTCGGAGGAGATGCGCTCGTCCCCGACGACGGCAGCGGCACCGGGATGCGTCCCGCAGCCGGAGAGCACGCCCGCCGCCACCAGCGCGACGAGAGAGAGCCTGACGTGCTTGACGGTGCGGTGCGCGTGCGGCCTTCGGCTCACGACTTCTCCACCTTCTCCTCGGGTCGTTGCGCGGCGGCCGGCTTGGCGCCCGCGGGGTCGACCACGGTGTCGACAACCTGACGAGCCCACGTCAGCAGCGCCTCGTCGCGGATGGGCTGGCCACCTGCGACCGGAGTCGAGGGACGGGGCACGAGCATCGTACGCAGGGCGGCCTTGACGATGCTCTTGGGGTGCAGCCGGTTGAGCCGCGCCTCGGCTGAGTCGAGGAGCTCCACCGGCGCGAAGCGGACGTACTTGCCCTGCGCGGTCACGTCGGTGAGGCCGGCGCCGCGCAGCCGCGCCCGCAGCCGCGCCACCTCGAGCAGCGAGGCGACCGGCGCCGGCGGTTCGCCGTAGCGGTCCACCATCTCCTCACGGATCAGCGCGACGTCGCCGTCCTCTCGCACCTCGGCCAGCCGCTTGTACATCTCCAGGCGCAGCCGCTCGCTCGGCACGTAGTCGTGAGGCAGGTGTGCGTCGATCGGCAGCTCGATCTTGACCTCGGCCGGCTCCTCGACGCCGTCGCCGCGGAACTCGTTGACCGCCTCACCGACGAGGCGCACGTAGAGGTCGAAGCCGACGTCGGCGATGTGCCCGGACTGCTCGCCGCCGAGGAGGTTGCCGGCGCCCCGGATCTCGAGGTCCTTCATCGCGATCGCCATGCCGCCACCGAGGTCGGAGTGCTGGGCCAGCGTCGCGAGGCGCTCGTGGGCGGTCTCGGTCAGCGGCTTGTCCTCGGGGTAGAGGAAGTAGGCGTAGGCCCGCTCCCGGCTCCGGCCGACCCGGCCGCGCAGCTGGTGGAGCTGGGACAGACCGAGCATGTCGGCCCGCTCGATGATCATCGTGTTGGCGTTGGAGACGTCGAGCCCCGACTCCACGATCGTGGTGCAGACGAGGACGTCGAAGCGCTTCTCCCAGAAGTCGAGCATCACCTGCTCCAGCTGGTGCTCCCCCATCTGGCCATGGGCGGTGGCCACTCGCGCCTCCGGCACCAGCTCGCGGATGTGCGCCGCGGCCTTCTCGATCGACTGCACCCGATTGTGGATGAAGAAGACCTGGCCCTCGCGGAGCAGCTCACGCCGGATGGCAGCAGTGACCTGGCGGTTCTCGTAGGCGCCGACGTAGGTCAGCACGGGGTGCCGCTCCTCCGGCGGAGTGGTGATCGTGGACATCTCGCGGATGCCGGTGATCGCCATCTCCAGGGTGCGCGGGATCGGCGTCGCGGACATGGCGAGCACGTCGACCGACGTGCGCAACCGCTTCATCTGCTCCTTGTGCTCGACGCCGAAACGTTGCTCCTCGTCGACGATGATCAGACCGAGGTCCTTCATCCGGATGTCCGGGTTGAGCAGCCGGTGGGTGCCGATCACGATGTCCACGGACCCCTCCCGCAGACCCTCGACGACCTCGGCTGCCTCCTTGTCGGTCTGGAAGCGGGAGAGTCCCTTGAGCACGACCGGGAAGCCCGCCATCCGCTCTGCGAACGTGGTGAAGTGCTGCTGGACGAGCAGGGTCGTCGGCACCAGGACCGCGACCTGCTTGCCGTCCTGCACCGCCTTGAACGCCGCCCGCACCGCGATCTCAGTCTTGCCGTAGCCGACGTCGCCGCAGACGAGCCGGTCCATCGGGACCACCTGCCGCATGTCGGCCTTCACCTCGTCGACCGTGGACAGCTGGTCGGGCGTCTCGGTGAAGGGGAAGGCGTCCTCGAGCTCGCGCTGCCACGGGGAGTCGGGGCCGAAGGCGTAGCCCTTGGTGGCCTGCCGGGCGGCGTAGAGCTTGATCAGCTCGGCGGCGATCTGGCGCACCGCCTTGCGGGCACGGCCCTTGCGCTTGGACCAGTCGGCGCCGCCGAGCCGGTCGAGGCTGGGCTGCTCACCCCCGACGTAGCGGGTGACCTGGTCGAGCTGGTCGGTCGGCACGTAGAGCCGGTCGGGTGGGTGGCCTCGCTTGGAGGCTCCGTACTCCAGCACGAGGTACTCGCGGGTCGCACCCTGCACCACGCGCTGCTTCATCTCGATGTAGCGCCCGACCCCGTGCTGCTCGTGGACCACGAAGTCGCCGGCCTTGAGCTCGAGAGGGTCGATCTGGCGCTTGCGCCTGGCCGGCATCTTGCGCATGTCCTTGGTGGACGCTCGCTGCCCGGAGAGGTCGTCCCCGGTGACGATGCTGAGGCTCTCGGTGAGCAGCCCGTGGGCGAGTGTCGCGCAGGTGACCACCGCGACATCGGTCGGCAGGTCCTCGGGCGAGGCGATCGACTCGACCAGCCGCACCGCGATGTCGTGCTCGGCCAGCACCTCCGTGAGGCGCTGCGCCGGGCCGTGACCTTCGTTGACCAACACCACCCTGCGGCCGCCCGCGAGCCAGGCGCGGATGTCGTCGAGGGCGCGCTCCAGGTCGCCGCGGTACTCCTCGGCCGGACGGATGTCGACCGACCGGCTCTCCACGGAGCCCGACTCCCAGTCGACGTCGGTGCGGACGATCTCGCCGAGCTCGTCGCGCAGCGGGCCCGCCTCGTCCGGGCCGTCCGCGATGCCGAACGGCGAGATGCTCCACCACGGCAGCGCACGGCGCAATGAGAGGGCCCGGACCTCGGCCAGGCTCCGGTAGGACGCGGCGCCCAGGTCGATCGGCGCCTTGCCACCGCCTGCTGCCGCCGCCCAGGAGGCACCGAGGAACTCCTCGCTGGTGGCCACCAGGTCGTGGGCACGGCTCCGTGCCCGCTCCGGGTCGAGCACGAGGACGTGGGTGTCGCTCGGCATCAGGTCGACGAGCAGCTCCATCTCGTCGACGAGCGCGGGCGTCAGCGACTCCATCCCCTCGACCGCATGGCCCTCGGCGAGCTTGCCGGTGATCTCGAGCAGCTGGGGATGCTCCTCGCCGAGCGCGCGGGCCCGCTCCCGGACCTCGTCGGTGAGCAGCAGCTCACGGCAGGGCGGCGCCCACAACCGGCTGACCGGCTCGAGCGTGCGCTGGTCGGCGACGGAGAACGACCGGATCTCCTCCACGTCGTCGCCCCAGAACTCCACGCGCAGGGGGTGCTCCTCGGTCGGCGGGAAGACGTCGACGATGCCTCCGCGCACGGCGAACTCGCCGCGCTTCTCCACCAGGTCGACGCGGTGGTAGGCCGCGCCGGCCAGCCGGCGTACGACGTCCTCCAGGTCGGCCTGGCCGCCGACCGTGATCTCGACCGGCTCGAGGTCGGCGAGTCCCTTGACCTGCGGCTGGAGCAGCGAGCGGACCGGGGCGACCACCACCTTCAACGGCCCGTTGCTGGCGTCGGTCCCGGGATGGGCGAGGCGGCGCAGCACGGCCAGCCGCTTGCCGACGGTGTCGCTGCGCGGCGACAGCCGCTCGTGGGGAAGCGTCTCCCACGAGGGGTAGTAGCCGACCAGTGCCGGGTCCATGACACTGCCGAGCGCATCGACGAGATCCTCGGCCTCGCGCGCCGTCGCGGCGACCGCCAGCACGGTGCGCCCGGCGTCGACGAGCCCTCGCACCACGAACGGGCGCAGGGCAGCCGGGCCGGTCAGGTCGAGCGCCGGGACGGTGCCGTCACGGGCCTCGTCGAGCGCACTGCTCAGCGTCTTGTCGGCCAGCACCAGCTCGGCGACACCGGACAGGGCAGTCACGACAGCGGCTCCTCGCGTCCCGCAGGACAACACAGACGCCCCCGGTCGGGCTCGACAGGGGGTTGGGCCCTCAGTCTACGGCGGGGCGCCGACGACTCGTCACTGCTGCTGCGCAGCGCGCTCGGCCTCGCTGCGCAGGATGCAGAACTCGTTGCCCTCGGGGTCGGCCATCACGACCCAACCGATGCCGGGGCCGTAGTGGTCGCGCTGGTCGTCGATCTCCGTCGCGCCGAGTGCCAGGACCCGGCCCACCTCCTCCTCGCGTGTGCCGCGGTGTGGACGCAGGTCGAAGTGGAGGCGGTTCTTCCCGGTCTTGGTGTCCGGCACCTGGATGAAGAGCAGGCTGTGGCCGGACTCCGGGTCGAGGACCATGCACTCCTCGTGGCCGGGCTCGTTGGGGTCGCCGTCGACGTCGACGTACCCGAGCACCTGCTTCCACCACTCCGCGAGCTCGTAGGCGTTGGCGCAGTCGATGCGTGGTGTGGGAGATGAAGGACGTCATCTGTCCATCATGCCGCCAGAGGTCGGCAGGGGTCGCTAGGTTTTCCTCATGGCAGCGAAGGGGGCCTCGCCGGCGGTGGAGGTCGAGGTCGACAACCGGGTCGTGCGCGTCTCCAACCCCGAGCGCGTCTACTTCCCGGCCCGCGGCGAGACGAAGATGGACCTCGTCGACTACTACCTCAGCGTCGGCGACGGCATCGTCAACGCGCTGCGCGAGCGACCGTGCATGCTGCATCGCTTCCCGACCGGGGTCACCGGCGAGAAGGTGCACCAGAAGCGGCTGCCGCGGGGGGCGCCGGACTGGATGGAGACCGTCGAGCTGCACTTCCCGCGCTGGAACCGCACCGCCGACGAGCTCTGCGTCACCGAGCTCGCCCAGGTGGTGTGGGCGGTGCAGATGTCGACGGTCGAGTTCCACCCCTGGAACAGCCGACGCGCCGACACCGAGCAGCCCGACGAGTGGCGGATCGACCTCGACCCCGGCGACGACTGCGACTACGCCACGGTGCGGCGGGTGGCCCACGTCGTCCACGAGGTGCTCGACGAGCTCGGCGCCACCGGCTACCCCAAGACCTCGGGCGGCAAGGGGATGCACATCTACGTGCGGATCGCGCCCGAGCACGGTTTCAAGGACGTACGCCGCGGTGCCCTGGCGTTCGCCCGCGAGGTCGAGCGCCGCACCGACGACGTGACCACGACCTGGTGGCGCAAGGACCGCGATCCCGACCAAGCTCTTCGTGGACTACAACCAGAACGCCCGCGACCACACGATCGCCGCCGCCTACTCCGTGCGCGGCAACCCCGAGGCCACCGTCTCGACACCGATCCGCTGGGACGAGGTCGACGACGCAGCGCCGGCCGACTTCACCATCGCCACCGTGCCGGCGCGCTTCGCCGAGCTGGGCGACCTGCACCACGACATCGACGACCACGTCTTCGACTTCGCGCCGCTGCTCGACTGGGCCGGTCGCGACGAGGCGGCCGGAGCCGAGACCCCCGACGTGCCGGAGGACTGATCCCGCTCGTCGGCGGGATCAGCCGCCGGGCAGTCCGTGGCCGGCCAGGTGCGCGTCGAGCATGTCGAGCCCGTCGGCGACATGCCACTGCTCAGCCCGCATCCCGATCGACCGGGCGCTCTCCACGTTGCCCAGGTTGTCATCGAGGAAGAGCACGTCGGCCGGAGGCAGGTCGAGCCGGTCCAGCGCGATCCGGAAGAAGTCGGGATCCGGCTTGGTCACCCGCATCTCGTAGGAGTAGAGCTCACCGTCCATCAGGTCGGCGTAGCCGAGGTGGGACTGCATGTAGGCGCCACGGTGCTCGTCCTGGTTGGTGGCCAGGAAGCAGCGCACGCCGCCCTCGCGGACCCGGACGACGCGCTCGCGCACCTCGACGACCGGCTCGATCGTGAGCCAGACCGCCATCGCGTCGTCGTAGGCCTCGGGGATCCCCCACTCCTCGAGCAGCACCGGGCAGCACCTCCACCCACCGGGCGTCGCCGCGCAGGCAGGGGCGCTCGGCCGCGAACGCCGCAGCCAGGAACTCCTCGACGTCGTCGAGGAGGTGTCCCACCGCCGGACGCATCGATGCCTCCCACCCGTCGGGCAGGTGCTGGAGCACTCCGTCGGCGTCCCAGAGGACCGCCCGGACGCTCACGCCTCCGTGCCGTGGCGGCGCACGAACTCCACGATCTGCTCGGCCAGCTCCGGGCGGCACACGATCAGGTCCGGGCAGCCACACCTCGTCCTGGTTGTAGACCAGGGGCGAACCGTCGACCCGGCTGGTGAACAGCCCCGCCGCCCGGGCGACGGCGACGGGCGCCGCGGAGTCCCACTCGTACTGGCCACCTGCGTGCACGTAGGCGTCGGTGACGTCGCGGACGACCGAGATCACCTTCGCGCCGGCGGAGCCCATCGGCACCAGGTCGGCGCCGATCTCCTCGGCCAGCGCCTGCACGAACGCCGGCGGGCGGCTGCGCGAGACGGCGATGCGTGGACGCGGCGCCGAGCGCTCGGGCACGACCGGAGGCTGCGCCGGTGTGGAAGGTGGTGCCCGAGACCGGGCTGGGCCACGGCACCGGCGAGCAGGTCACCGGTCATGCCTCGCCGGTGCGGCTCCACAGCGCGACGTGGACGGCCCAGTCCTCACGCGGGGGCTCGGAGAACTCACGGGTGCCATCGAGCGGGTCGACGATCCAGACGCGGTCGGAGGACAGGCGTGCCTTGTCGTCCTTGCCCTCCTCGGAGAGCACGGCGTCGCCCGGACGGTGCTCGGCGAGCAAGCGCGACCAGCAGGTCGTGGGCCGCCTGGTCACCGGCGTCCTTGAGCTCCTTGCCCTCGAGGCCCTGGGTGCGGACCTCGGTGAGCAGGTCACCGGCGACGGTGGCGGCCCAGGCGGCGAAGAGGTGGTCGTCGGCGACGACCTCGGCGGCCGGGGTGGGCAGGGTGGGGTTCGGGCTCACGGGGTCTCCTGGCGGTCAGGTGTTGAAGCGGCTCTGGGTCTTCTCGAGACCCTCGGTCAGCAGGGTCTCGACGGCGTCGGCGGCGCGGTCCACCTGGAACGGCAGCATCTTGCGCTCGCTCGAGGAGTAGTCGGAGAGGACGAAGTCGGCCGGGTTCTGCCGACCCGGCGGCCGGCCGATCCCGACCCGCACCCGGAAGAACTCACCGGAGTCGAGCGACCGCCTCATCGAGCGGAGACCGTTGTGGCCGTTGTCGCCGCCGCCCGCCTTGACGCGCATCGTGTCGAAGGGGATGTCGAGCTCGTCGTGGATCGCCACGATCCTCTCGACCGGCACCTTGTAGAACTTCGCCAGCGTCGAGACGGGCCCGCCGGTCTCGTTCATGTAGCACCGGGGCCGGGCGAGCACCGCCCGGACACCGCCGACGCCACCGAGCCCGCCGAGGCGACCCTCGACGACCTCGGCGCGACCGGACTTGTGCGGCCGGAAGCCGGCGCCCATCCGGGTGGCGAGCTCGTCGGTGACCCGGTAGCCGATGTTGTGACGGTGGGTGGCATAGGAAGGACCGGGGTTCCCGAGCCCCACGACCAACCAGACCTCGGTTGGTTCGCTGCTCACGGGATCCCCGGCCTTCCTGTCACGAATCGTTCTCAGGCGCTGCCACACGTCGAGGAGCCTAGGGCGCCACGACGGTGACGGTGAGGTCAGTCCTTCTCGGAGTCACCCTCGGCGTCGTCCTCGGAGTCGCCGGCACGCGTCGGCCTCGGCCGCCTCGTCCTCGGACTCGTCGCGGTCGATACCGACCTCGGCCTCGGCCTCCTCGAGCTCGGCCTCGACTTCCTCGGCGGTCGGCGCGTGGGTGATGTTGACGACCAGGGCCTCGTCGTCGGCGAGGATGGTCGAGCCGGCCGGGACGTCGAGGTCCTTGACCAGGATCTGGGTGCCGACAGCGGCACCCTCGATGTTGACGATGACGTACTCGGGGATGTGGGTGGCCTCCGCCTCGACGGTGATCGTCGAGTGCTCGGTGACGACCAGTGCGTCGGGCTGCGGGTCGCCCTCGAGGTGGATCGGGATCTCGACGGTGACCTTCTCGCCCTTGCGGACGATGATCAGGTCGAGGTGCTCGAGGAAGCCCTTGATCGGGTCGCGCTGGATCTGCTTGGGCAGCACGAGCACCTCCTTGCTGTCCACCGTCAGCTTCAGCAGCGCGTTGGCGCCACCGTGCTTCAGCGCCAGCATGGTGTCGTGGCCCGGCAGGCTGACGTGCACCGGGTCGAGGCCGTGCCCGTAGAGGACGGCGGGGACCTTGTCCGCGCGGCGAATGCGGCGGGCGGCGCCCTTGCCGAACTCGGTGCGGGACTCAGCCTGGATGTTGCTCTCAGACATGCGGGGTAGCTCCTCAGCTCAAGACGATCATCGTTCGTACGTCGGCTGCGACGGCGAGGAGAGGGCGCTGGACAACACGGGCGCCGGACCGGGTCGGTGGATCCACCAGACCCCGCAGGCCACCGCGTCGATCACGGAGCGCAACAGCTCCCTCGCCGAGGCAACTTGCCGAGTCTAACGGCGTACGGCGGTGCTGGCGAATCGGCTCAGGCGTAGGGGTCGGTGATCTCGCGCAGGTCGACCAACGCCCGACGCAGCTCACGCATCCGGGCGCGTCCCAGGTGCTGCTCCCACTCCGCGTCGAGGGCCCGCTCCACCTTGCGCGCCTCGGCCTGGGCCGCACGACCGCGGGGGGCGAGCCGGACCAGGCGCGCCCGGGCGTCGGTCGGGTCAGGCACCCGCTCGACGTAGCCGGCACGCTCCAGCTGGTCCACGAGCGAGCCGGCGGCCTGCTTGGTGATCTGGGCCTGGCTCGGCGAGGTCGGTGAGGCGGGTGCCGTTCTCCCCGATCCTGGCCGCCACCCGACCCTGGGCCAGGGTCACGTCGCCGAAGCCGGCCGCGGTCACGTGGTCGACGATCCGGCGCTCGGCGTGCCGGTAGGCGATGAACATCAGGAGCGCCACGTTGGGCGCAGGATCCGTGCCGTCGGTCACGCTGCACCCCTTGACAAACTAGTTCCAAGTCCTGACTATCTTAGTAAGCGAAACCTTACCAGTTGACGAGGGTCGACCATGGACGCAGACACCGTGTGGCGGCACATCCACCAGCAGCGGGGAGCCCTCGCGGCGCAGCTGTCCGGGCTCGACGAGGACCAGTGGGAGCAGCCGTCGCTGTGTGCGGGGTGGACGGTGCGCGACGTCGCCGCGCACATCATCTCCAACCCCACGATCGGCTGGGCCGAGATGGCGAGGCTGACCCCGCTCTTCCGCCTCGGCTACAACGAGGCGATCTACCGCGACGTGAAACGCCGCGGCCAGGCGCCCGTCGCCGACATCCTCGGCGCGTTCGAACGCCTCGCCGGTTCGCGCCGCCACGTGCCCACCACCACACGGATCGAGGCCCTGATCGACACCTTGGTGCACAGCCAGGACATCCTGCGCCCGCTCGGTCTCGTGCAGGAGATGCCGCCCGACGCCGCGGCCGTGGCCGCCGACCGGACCAGGCTGCTCGCGCCCCTGATGGGCAGCCGCCGTGTCGTGCGCAGCGTGCGGATGGTCGCCACCGACGTCGACTGGGAGCGGGGCCGGGGGCCGGTGGTCGAGGCGCCGATGCAGGAGCTGCTGATGCTCTGCTCGGGCCGCGCGGCCCACGCCCGCGAGCTCACCGGTGACGGTCGGGAGCTGGCCCTCTCCGCCTGAGGGAAGTGTGCCGGCTCGCGGGCTCGCTACTGGGCGTGGCCGTCGAAGAGCGAGGTGACCGAGCCGTCCTCGAACACCTCGCGGATCGCCCGGCTGATCAGCGGTGCGATCGAGAGGCACGTGAGCTTGTCGAAGCGACGGTCCGCGGGGATCGGCAGCGTGTTGGTCACGACCACCTCGGTCGCCGGGCTGTTCTTCAGCCGGTCGACCGCCGGGTCGGACAAGATCGCGTGCGTGGCAGCGATGACGACGCCGGCCGCGCCGTCCTTCATCAACGCCTCGGCCGCCTTCACGATGGTGCCGCCGGTGTCGATCATGTCGTCGACGAGCACGCAGATCCGCCCGGTCACGTCACCGACGACGCGGTTGGCCACCGACTCGTTGGGCCGGTCGATGTCGCGGGTCTTGTGGATGAAGGCCAGCGGCGCCCCGCCGAGCCGGCTCGACCACTGCTCGGCGACCTTGATCCGGCCCGCGTCCGGCGAGACCACGGCGAGCCGCTCGTCGCCGTACTTCTCCTTGACGTACTCCGAGAGGATCGGGATCGCCATCAGGTGGTCGACCGGTCCGTCGAAGAACCCCTGGATCTGGGCGGTGTGCAGGTCGACCGCGATCAGCCGGTCGGCGCCGGCGGTCTTGAACAGGTCGGCCATCAGCCGGGCCGAGATCGGCTCCCGGCCGCGGTGCTTCTTGTCCTGGCGGGCATAGCCGTAGAAGGGCAGCACGACCGTGATCCGCTTCGCCGAGGCCCTCTTGAGCGCGTCGACCATGATCAGGTGCTCCATGATCCACTCGTTGACCGGAGCGGTGTGGCTCTGGATCACGAAGGCGTCGCAGCCGCGCACCGACTCCTCGAAGCGGACATAGATCTCGCTGTTGGCGAACTCGTAGGCCGAGGTCGGCACCAGGCCGGTGCCGAGCTGCTCGACGACCTCCTCGGCCAGCTCGGGGTGGGCTCGTCCGCTGAAGACCATCAGGTTCTTCTCGGTCGTGCGCTTCAGGCCGCTGGCCACGTCGTCTCCTCGAGCTCGGGAACTACCACGATTGTGAACCAGGATCGGCCCCGACAGCGAGTCGGGGCAGGCCTGGTGTGAGGCGTCTTACTCCTCGGTCGCCCCGGCGGCACCGGCCGCCTCAGCTGCCTCAGCCTGGGGCGTCCCCGCACGGCGGGTGCTGCACCCAGCCCTCGAGGTTGCGCTGCGGCCCGGTCGAGACCGCGAGAGCACCGGGAGGTACGTCGCGACGCACGACCGTGCCGCCGCCGGTGGAGGCGCCGTCGCCGATCGTGACCGGGGCGATGAAGGTGTTGTGGGAGCCTGTCTTGGCGTGCCGCCCGACGGTCGTGCGGTGCTTCTCGACCCCGTCGTAGTTGGCGAAGATCGTCCCGGCGCCGATGTTGGTGCCCTCGCCGATCTCGGCGTCCCCGACGTAGGACAGGTGCGGCACCTTGGCACCCTCGCCGATGCGGGCGTTCTTCGTCTCGACGAAGCCGCCGATCTTGCCGCCCGCGCCCAGCACGGTCCCGGGGCGCAGGAACGAGAACGGCCCGACGGTCGCGCCCTCCCCCACCACGGCGAGCTCGGCGTGGGTGCGGACCACGCGGGCCCCCCGACCCACCTCGACGTCCTTGAGCGTCGAGTCCGGGCCGATCACGGCGTCCTCGGCGACCACGGTCGCGCCGAGCAGCTGCACTCCGGGCAGGATCGTCACATCCGGCTCGAGCACGACGTCGGCCTCGATCCAGGTCGTCGCCGGATCCATCACCGTCACCCCTTCCCGCATCCATCGATCCACGATGCGGCGGTTGAGCTCGGCGCCGAGCGCGGCGAGCTGGACCCGGTCGTTGGCCCCCTCGGTCTGGAGCACGTCGTTGATCAGGTGCGCCCCGACCGGCAGTCCGTCGGCGTTGGCGATGGCGACGACGTCGGTGAGGTAGTACTCGCCCTTGACGTTGTCGTTGCCGATCCGGCCCAGCGCCTGGTCGAGGAAGGCCGCGTCGAAGGCGAAGACGCCGCTGTTGATCTCGCGCACCGCGGCCTGGTGCTCGTCGGCGTCCTTCTGCTCGACGATCGCCACCACCAGGCCGTCGGAGTCGCGGATGATCCGGCCGTAGCCGTGGGGATTCTCCAGCTCGCCGGTCAGCACCGTGATCGCGCGGCCGGCGCCCTCGTGGTCGGAGACCAGGGCCGCCAGCGTGGTGCCCTCGAGCAGCGGGGTGTCGCCGTACATCACGACCACCGTGCCGCTCGCGCGCCCACCTCTGGGCGAGGAGTGCGTCGAGGCCGATCCGGACGGCGTGGCCGGTGCCCTCCTGGGTCTCCTGGACCGCCAGCAGCGCGCTGGGCACCTGCTCGAGCACGTGCGGGCCCGACCTGCTCACGACCGTGGCCGATGACCGCGACGACCCGGTCGGGGTGCACCGACAGCGCCGCGTGCAGGACGTGCCCGACCATCGAGCGGCCACCCAGGGGGTGGAGCACCTTCATGGTCTTGGACTTCATCCGGGTGCCGCTGCCGGCCGCCAGCACGATGACCGCTGCCGGCCCTGAGCCCTGCTCCACGTGCCCTCCTGGGATCGGGTCTGAGAAGTGTGAATGGCTCCCCGGGTAGGAGTCGAACCTACGTCGCTAGTCCTGATTCAAAGTCAGGCGGGCCCTGCCGGCAGACCAACCGGGGATCGACTGATGCCGGGCACCAGCCTACGCATCCTGCCCTCCGGCTCGGGGTGCTGGTCGAGCGGATCGAGGACGCGGCGGCTCGTCCGCCGGTAGCCTTCGGCGGTGACCGTCCCTCGCACGCTGTTCTGCGCCCTGGCGCTTGCCCTCGCAGCGGCGCTCGGCCCCCACCGTCGGCCGGGGCCGTCGCGCCGACCGTGCCCGGCCGACCAGCCAGGGACCGCGTCGTCAAGCAGTTCGACGACGGCGACTCGTTGGCGCGGCTGGCCCGGGTGCGGAGGTGGCCGCGCGGCACGATCACCTACGTCGACGCGACCAGGGACCGTGGCGCGGTCAAGCGGGCGGTGAGATTCTGGAACGACAGCGGCGTCGACGTGCGCTTTCAGAAGATCAAGAACAAGCGCCGCGCGGACCTGGTGATCCGCAACTCCAGGCGGGTGCCCGGCGGGTGCGGCACCGGCCTGGCGACCCTCGGCTACACCGGGCGCCGGCAGGCCTTCGTCAACATCCTGCACGGCAGCGATGCCGACGGGCAGACCTGTGCCGAGCCCGGCCAGACCCTGGTGATGACCCACGAGCTCGGGCACGTGCTCGGGCTGGGGCACGACGACAGCAAGTGCTCGATCATGAACTCCTACCACGTCAACGGGGTCGCGCCCAGCCAGTGCTTCACGCCCGAGTCGCCGACTTCGACGAGGCCCCTGGGCGTTGGCGCTGCCGCGGTCCGGAGAAGAGCGACATCAAGCGGGTCAAGCGGATGTACGGCGGCACGGTCAAGGTGCGCGAGGAGGAGTGGTGCGACCTCGTGCCGCGGATGCCGACCGCCGGCCTGGTCACCGCCACCTCGACGCAGCTCCTCGAGCATCGGGCCGGCGGGGTCACGCTCTGCTGCACCGGACGCCGGAGCCGGTGCTGCCCGGCTATCTCCTCGGCCAGCGCGGCAGCCGAGGTACGACGTGCACCTCAGACGCCGGACGCGTGCACGGCGGTGGCTGGGGACTTCACGGACGACGATCGCCTACAGGCCTGGACCGCGTCGCCGGGTCTCGACGAGCCCTGGTCACCGCCTACGGCCTGCCCGGGCTGCGCTGCTACAGCGTGTTCGTGCGGGACAACCTGGGCCGGTACTCCGCCGCTGCGTCCTCGGCGCTCGTGCTGGTTCCCTAGCGTCCTTCCGCGTCAGCGCGAGGCCATCCGCGCCTTGAGCACGTCGCGCTTGTCCTCGAACCGGAGCGCCTGCTTCTCGAGGTTCTCCATGAAGTCGGCGAGCTCGCTGCGGGCCTGCTCGCCCTCCTCGGAGAGGCCCTCGATCTCGAAGACGTTCCAGAAGCGGAGCACGGGTGCGACCACGTCGTCGCGGTGCTGACGCAGGTCGTAGACGCCGGCGACCGCCATCTGCACGGCCTTGCGCTGGAAGCCGGCGATGTCGGTGCCGGGCATCGCGAAGGTGGTCACCACGTCGGTGATCGCCCGCATGGTCTGGTCGGGGTCGAGGTCGAGGGCACCCTGGAGCAGGTTGCGGTAGAAGATCATGTGCAGGTTCTCGTCCGCCGCGACGCGGGCAAGGAGCTGGTCGGCGACGGGGTCGTCGGTGATCTTGCCGGTGTTGCGGTGCGAGACCCGGGTCGCGAGCTCCTGGAACGACACGTAGGCCAGTGAGCGCACGAGGTCCTGGCTGTGCGCCGACTCGTAGCCCTTGGACATGTGGTCCATGCGGAGCCGCTCGAGCTCTACGGGGTCGACGGCGCGGCTGGTCAGCAGGTAGTCGCGGATCGCGATGCCGTGCCGGCCCTCCTCGGCCGTCCAGCGGTGCACCCAGTCCCCCCAGGCCGCGTCACGCCCGAAGAGGGAGGCGATCTCGTGGTGGTAGCTGGGCAGGTTGTCCTCGGTGAGGAGGTTGACGATCAGCGCCGATCGGGCGACGTCCGACATCGGCGAGTCCTCAGGAGACCACGCGTCCCCGTCGAGGATGCCGTCGAAGTTGCGGCCGTCGGTCCACGGGACGTACTCGTGGGGCATCCACTCCTTGGCGACCTTGAGGTGCCGGTTGAGGTTGTCCTCCACCACCTGCTCGAGCTCGAGCAGGAACTGGGTCTGGGTCATCGTGGTCATCGCGGTCTCCCTCTGCCGACGTCCCCTTCTCTACGCCACCGTAGTCCCCGGAAGGGCCCCTGGTTAACCCTCGGGCGCCACGTCCTGGAGGATCTCGACCCGGTTGCCGTGGCCATCGGCGGTGTGGAAGCGACGGAAGCCGGGGAAGGCGTCGTCCCAGGTCACCGCGAAGCCGGCCGCCGCGGTCCGGCGGGCCAGCTCGTCGAGGTCCTCCTCCGACCCGAGGACGAAGGCGGGATGCGCCTTGCGCGCCGGGACGAAGCCGGCCTCGACCCCGACGTGCACCTCGACCCCCGGTGCCCTGAACCAGCACCCGCCCCGGGCCGCGAGCGCTGCGGGCTTGTCGACCTCCGGAAGACCCAGGAGCTCGCCGTAGAAGCGGCGCGCCTCGTCCTCGCCTCCGGCGGGACAGGACACCTGCACGTGGTGGAGCCTCATGCCGGCACCCGGGCGACGACGAAGACCCGCCGGAAGGGCAGCACGGTGCCGTGCGGCTGGGCCGGGTAGGCAGCCCGGAGCCGGGCCTTGAAGTCCTCGACGAAGCTGCCACGCAGCTGGTCCGGCAGCGCCTGCAGCACCGGCCGCGCGCCGGTCCCGCTGATCCAGGTGAAGACCGGGTCCTCACCGGCCAGCACGTGCAAGTAGGTGGTCTCCCACGCATCGACGGTGCAGCCGAGCGCGCTCAGGGCCGCGAGGTACGTCGCCGGCCCGAAGGCGTCAGGGGTGGCCACGCCCGCGGTGTGCTCGTCGTACGGCGCCTGCGCGGCGAGCTCGCGGAGGATCACGTGGCTGGGGGCCTCGAGGTTGCCCGGCACCTGGAAGGCGAGCCAGCCACCGGGTCGCACCTCGTCGACGAGCCGGGGCAGCAGGTCGAGGTGGCCCGGCACCCACTGCAGCGTCGCGTTGCTGACCAGGACGTCGACCGGCTCGGGGGCAGACCAGCTGCGGACGTCACCGAGCTCGAAGCCCAGGCGGTCAGCATGCGTCGCCGCCGCGATCATCTCCGCCGAGGAGTCCACACCGGTCACCGTGGCCTCCGGCCAGCGCTCGGCGAGGAGCCGGGTGAGGTTGCCCGGTCCGCAACCCAGGTCGACGACGCACCGCGGGTCCTCAGCCGGAATCCGGGAGAGGAGGTCGACGAAGGGTCGACCACGCTCGTCGGCGTACAGGAGATAGCGGTCGGGGTCCCAGCGGTCGCGCATGCGTCCTCCTCGAAGTCTCTTGACGTCAAGATAACTGACATCCGGTCATTTGTCTCGATGTCAAGAATCTCGACGCGTACGCTGGAGCCATGGGCGACGAGGTGGACCGGCTGGTCGAGGCGTGGGGACGCGAGCGCGCCGACCTCGACCTGCAGCCGATGGCGGTGCTCAGCCGGGTCAGCCGGTTGAGCCACCACCTCGACCGGGCCCGCCGGCAGGCCTTCAGCGAGCACGGCCTCGAGTCGTGGGAGTTCGACGTCCTGGCCGCCCTGCGCCGCGCCGGCGCGATCCCTACGAGCTCTCCCCCGGGAAGCTGCTCAAGGAGACGCTGGTGACCAGCGGGACGATGACCAACCGCGTCGACCGGCTGGCGGCGCGCGGCTTCGTCGAGCGGCTGCCCGACCCGCACGACCGCCGCGGAGTGCTGGTGCGGCTGACCGCGACCGGCCGCGGCCGCGTCGACGGTGCGCTCTCGGCCCTGCTGGACCGGGAGCGGGAGCTGCTCGACCGGGCTCGACACCGCCCAGCAGCGACAGCTCACCGATCTGCTCCGGTCCCTGGTCGTGCCGTTCGAGACGCCCTGACCGACTGGCCGACTGACCGACCGGCCGCCGGCCTACTCCAAGGTGGTGGAGACCTCGAGCCACTCCTCCTCGAGCGACTGCTTCTCCGCCGTCACCTCGCGCAGGGCGACGTCGAGCTCGGCGAGCTTCTCGTAGTCGGCCGCATGCTCGGCCAGCTGGGCGTGCAGCTTCGCCTCCCGGTCGTCGACGCGGGCCAGCTGCTTCTCGATGCGGGCGACCGTCTTGCGCGCCTCCCGCAGCTCCTGGGTCGAGGATGGTCGAGGACGGGGTCGACGAGCCCGCGGCGGAGCCCGGCGCGGACCCGGCGCCGCGGCCAGCGCCGCCTCGCGCCGCTCGAGGTACTCGTCGACGCCGCGCGGCAGCATCGAGATCTGACCGTCGTCGAGCAGCGCCCACACCGAGTCGCAGCACACGCTCCAGGAAGTAGCGGTCGTGGGAGACGACGACCAGGGTGCCGGGCCAGCCGTCGAGGAAGTCCTCGAGCACGTTGAGCGTCTCGATGTCGAGGTCGTTGGTCGGCTCGTCGAGGAGCAGCACGTTGGGCTCGTCGAGCAGCAGCCGCAACAGCTGGAAGCGTCGCCGCTCGCCGCCGGACAGGTCCCCGAGGCGGGCGGTGAGCCGGTCGCCGGTGAAGCCGAAGCGCTCCAGCATCGACGAGGCGGTGATCTCGCCGGTGCGCTGCCCGCCGGCGCCGGCCACGACCTTCGTGACCCGCTTGATCCGCTCGACCGCGGGCAGCACCCGCTCCTCCGGGTCGACGTCGTCGAGCGCCTGGGTGAGGTGCTGCAGCGCGACGGTGCGCCCCTGCCGCACGCGCCCGACGGTGGGCTCGATCTCGCCGGCGACCAGCCGCAGCACCGACGTCTTGCCGGCACCGTTGACCCCGACGAGACCGACCCGGTCGCCGGGACCGAGTCGCCAGGTGGCGTGCGAGAGCAGCGACCGCTCGCCGCGCACGAGGTCGACGTCCTCGAGGTCGATGACGTCCTTGCCCAGGCGCTGGGTGGCGAAGCGCTGCAGCTCGAGACGGTCGCGCGGCGGTGGTTCGTCCTCGATCAGCTCGGTGGCGGCGTCGATGCGGAACTTGGGCTTGCTGGTGCGCGCCGGCGCCCCGCGGCGCAGCCACGCCAGCTCCTTGCGGACCAGGTTCTGGCGGCGCGCCTCCGAGGAGGCCGCCTGGCGCTGCCGCTCGGCCTTGGCGAGCACGAAGGCGGCGTAGCCTCCGTCGTACACGTCGACGACGCCGTCGTGCACCTCCCAGGTCTGCTCGCACACCGCGTCGAGGAACCAGCGGTCGTGGGTGACCACGAGCAGCGCCGACGTACGACGCACCAGGTGGCGGGCCAGCCAGGCGACCGCCTCCACGTCGAGGTGGTTGGTCGGCTCGTCGAGCACGACCAGGTCGTGGTCGCCGAGCAGCAGCCGCGCCAGCGAGCAGCGACGTCGCTCACCGCCGGAAAGCCCGTCGACGACCCGGTCGAGGGAGATGCCCGGCCAGCAGCACCTCGACCGTCTCGCGGGTGGAGGGGTCCGCGGCCCACTCGTGGTCGGCGAGGTCGCCGAGCACGGCGGCGCGCACGCTGAGCCCGGCCTCGAGGTCGTCGCCCTGGGTCAGGAAGCCGAGCCGGAGACCGCGGTTGCGCGCGACCCGGCCCCGTCGAGCGCCTCGAGAGCCGGCCAGCACGCGAAGCAGCGTGGTCTTGCCGTCACCGTTGCGCCCGACGACGCCGATCCGCTCCCCCGCGCCGACACCGATCGAGACGTCGTCGAGGAGCGGTCGGATGCCGTAGGACTTGTGCACCCGCTCGAGGCTGATCAGGTTGGCCATCAGGGGTCACCTCCGCCGAAGCGCTCGACCCGGGCACCGGGGACCGGACCCCGGGCGACGGTGACCGGGCCGATCGTCCAGCGGAGCGCAGTCGCGTGGGCGACCTGCTGCGCGTGCTCGCGCCCGGAGCACAGGAACAGGCAGCTCGGGCCGGAGCCGGAGAGCAGCGCACCGATCGCGGTCTCCTCGATGCCGGTGGCCAGCACGTCGGAGAGGTCGGGTCGCAGCCGCATCGCGGCCGGCTCGAGGTCGTTGTGCAACGACAGGGCGAGCTTCTCCAGGTCGTGGGCGCGCAGCGCCTCCATCAGCTCGTCGGGGATCTCCGGGTCGCCGAGACCGAGGCCGGTCGAGAGCAGGTCGAACTCGCCGTAGACGGCAGGAGTCGACAGGCCGGTGCGTGAGGCCGCGACGACCCACCAGTAGTCCCCGCGCACCATCGCGGGCACGACGAGCTCGCCGCGGCCGGTGCCGATCGCGGTGCCACCGACCAGCGCGAAAGGCACGTCGCTGCCGAGCTCGGCGGCGAGCAGACCGCAGCTCCTCGCGCGGGGTGCCGAGCTGCCAGAGCGCGTCGCAGGCGACGAGGGTGGCCGCGGCGTCGGCACTGCCACCGGCCAGGCCACCGGCGACGGGGATGCCCTTGTCGATGGTGCACGTCCAGCCGCGGCGTCAGCACCTGTGCAGGCCCGCGTGCTCGGCGAGCAGTCGGGCCGCCCGCAGCGCGATGTTGGACCCGTCCGTCGGTACGTCGGACAGGGTCAGCCGCTCGTCGCCGGCCACCGTGACGCTCCACTGAGCTCGCGGGCGCGACGGTGACGGTGTCGACCAGGCCGATCGCCTGGTAGATCGTGGCGAGCGGGTGGAAGCCGTCGGCGTCGCACCGGACCGACGCCGAGGTGCAGGTTGATCTTGGCCGGTGCGGAGGCGCGCACCCGATCCGGGCGCCGTGCCCGCGGTCATCGGTTGCGCTCCAGACCCTCGGCGATGCGCGCGAACTCCTCGACACCGAGCATCTCGCCGCGTGCCTGCGGGATCGACGCCGGCGTGCGCGAGTCGCGGCTTCGGCGACCTCGGCCGAGCCGGCCATCGCCTTGAGCGTGGACCGCAGGGTCTTGCGACGGTGCGCGAAGGCGGCATCGACGACGGCGAAGACCCGCTCACGCGAGACCGACGACGGCGGGCGGGTCCCGGTGCACCCACGAGACCAGGCCGGAGTCGACGTTGGGCGCAGGCCAGAAGACCGAGCGGCCGACGGCGCCGGCCCGGCGCACCTCGGCGTACCAGGCCGCCTTGACCGACGGCACGCCGTAGGTGCGGGACCCCGGCGGCGCGGCCAGCCGGTCGGCGACCTCCGACTGCACCATCACCAGTCCGTGCCGCAACGAGGGCAGCAGCGCCATCAGGTGCAGCAGCACGGGTACGGAGACGTTGTAGGGCAGGTTGGCGACCAGGGCCGTGGGCGGCGGTCCCGGCACCTCGGTGATCCGCAGCGCGTCGGCGGCGACCACCTCGAGGCGGTCCACCTGCGCCGGAGCCCGCTCGGCGATCGTCTCCGGCAGCCGGGCCGCGAGCACCGGGTCGATCTCGATCGCCACCACCCGGCGCACCTCGTCGAGGAGCGCCAGGGTCAGGGAGCCGAGGCCCGGATCCGACCTCGACGACGACGTCGTCGGGGCCGACCCCTGAGGCCCGCACGATGCGTCGGACGGTGTTGGGGTCGATCACGAAGTTCTGCCCGCGCTGCTTGGTCGGGCCGCAGGTCCAGCGCGGCAGCGAGCCGACGGACCTCCGCCGGCCCGAGAAGTCTCGGACCGGCGGAGATGATGTCGTCGTCGCCCACGCGGGCGACCCTATCGGCGGTCGAGGCTTATCGGGGCAGACCCAGCGTGGACGCGCAGCCCGGCCAGGCTCCGTAGCCGCCGGAGGCGTTGCGCAGCTTGGTCGCGATGGCGATCTGGGTCTCACGGCTGGAGGTGTGCGGGTAGCCCGGGCCGCCGTAGGCACGCCAGGTGCCCAGGCAGAACTGGAGCCCGCCGTAGTAGCCGTTGCCGGTGTTGATCGCCCAGTTGCCGCCGGACTCGCACTGCGCGAGCCGGTCCCAGACGCTGCTGCCGCCGGCGAAGTTCGCCGAGGCCGCCGGGCACTGGGACGCTCCTTGGTGCCGACGCTGATGATCTCGTCGACCGGCTTGCGCACGACGGTGGTCTCGACGGCCTTGCGGTCGGCGACCTTGCCGTTCTCGATCGTGACCTTGTAGGTCACCTCGCGGCTGCCGTCGCGACCCTCGCGGACCGTCTCGGACTCGTCGTCGTACTTCGCGTCGTCGGTCCGCTCGATGGTGTCGTGGGCGACTGGTCTCGGTGACGGTGCGGGTGACCTTGCGGATGTTGGTGAAGACCAGCTTGTCGCCGTCCTCGATCGTCGCTCCGAGGCCGGGCTCGACCTGGTCGTGCTTGTCGACGTCCACGCCGAGCTGGTCGAGCGCCTGCCCGACGGTCAGCGCCGTCACGGTCTCCTCGGACGACTTGTCCGCGCCGATCTTGACCGTCAGGTCCTTGGCGGTGACGACCTCGAGGTCGAGGCCGCTGCGGTCTGATCAGCGCGCCACGGCTCACCGACAGCTCGGCAGCGGTGAACCGCTCGCCGATCTGGGAGAGGGCGCGACGCCACGTCCGTGGCGGTCACCCAGTGCCGGGTCTCCTCGCCGTCGACGGTGACATCGAGGGGGCGAGCGAACTTCACCGCCACGGTGGCGCCGTCTCCGACGGATGAGTCGAGGCTCGGCGCAACGACGTCCTTGTCGGTCAGGGCGATGTCCTGGCTGGCGAGCACGTCGCGGACGGTGCCGCCGAGGACGCTCACGTCCTGCTCCTGGCCGTCGATCGACAGGGTCACTGTCTTGCTCATCGCGGCATAGCCGATCACCGGTGGCGACAACGGCCATCGCGACGGCCGCGACGAGCACGACGAGGGCGGACTTGCTCCTGGTCAACGGTGCGAACGACGCCGCACATTTCTCCCATGATGGATCTATCCGGGCCGCGGGGGCGACACTCCGGTTCGCGCCCGAACAGCGCAATGGCCCGCACGTCGTTCCCCGGCGCTGTGCGCCGAGGTCTGTCGGTGTGGGCCCCCAGATGCCGCCCGAGAACTTCCCCGCTCCCGGCCAACAATCACAAGACGATAACGGCTGGTGGCCCGACCACCAAACCGGACGCCTGGATCCGGGGGTCCGGCGGGCCGTCCGGTGGCTACCAGGGGCCCCCGAAGGCGTCCTCGCTGTTGGCGTCCACAGCGGCGCACATCTCGCCCAGGTCCTCGCCCCGGACCGCGGCCATCGCCCGCATCGTCAGCGGCACCAGGTAGGAGGCGTTGGGGCGGCCACGATGCGGCACGGGGTGAGGTACGGCGCGTCGGTCTCGACCAGCACCCGGTCTCGTGGCACGACGCGGAGCGCCTCGCTCAGCGGCTCGGCGTTCTTGAACGTGACCGTGCCGGCGAACGACAGCCAGCCGCCCCGATCCAGGCAGGCCCGCGCGAACGCGGCATCCCCCGAGAAGCAGTGCATGACGAAGCGCTCGGGCGCGCCCTCCTCGTCGAGGATGCGCAGCACGTCGTCGTGGGCGTCGCGGTCGTGGATCACCAAGGTCCGGCCCAGCCGCTTCGCGAGGTCGATGTGTCGACGGAAGGAGGCGTGCTGGGCGGCGCGCCCCTCGTCGCCGGTGCGGTAGTAGTCGAGCCCGGTCTCGCCCACCGCCCGCACTCGAGGGCCGAGGCGGCGAGCTGCTCGATCTCGTCCAGCGCAGCCTCCAGGCGTCCAGCCGCCGCCAACCGGGCGCCTCGTTGGGGTGCAACGCCACCCCCGCGACCACGGACTCGTGGGTCGGTCGCGGTCTCGACCGCCCAGCGCGCGCCCGGCAGGTCGCAGCCGATCTGCACGAGGCGGGTGACGCCGACGGCGGCAGCAGCGGCCAGCGCGTCGATCGACCGCGACGGGGTCGTCTCCGTCGCGGGTGATGTCGAGGTGGCAGTGGTTGTCGACCACCGGGTGCGGCAGTGGCTCGGGGGGGGTCGGGCGATGCGGGTCGTCAGCTCTTGTGCACCGCGTCGTAGACCTCGCGCTTGGGCAGCCCGGCCCGCTGGGCGACGTCGAGGATGGCGTCCTTGCGGCTCATCCCGATCTCCTCCGCCTCGGCCACGAGCGCCGCGAGCGACGCCGCGTCGGTGGGTACGACGGAGGCGCCGGTGGCCCCGCCGACCACGATCGTCACCTCGCCGCGCACGCCGGCGCCGGCCCAGGCGGCCAGCACAGCCAGGCCGCCCGCGCCGTACCTCCTCATGGGTCTTGGTCAGCTCGCGGCACACCGCTCCCGGCCGTGCCGCACCGAAGGCCTTCGCCATGGCGTCCAGCGCCGCCTCGGTCCGGTGCGGGGCCTCGAAGAAGACCATGGTGCGCTGCTCGGACGCCAGGCCGGCCAGCCGTCCGGGAGCGCTCGCCCGCCTTGCGGGGCAGGAAGCCCTCGAAGCAGAACCGGTCGACCGGCAACCCCGAGACGGCCAGCGCAGTCAGCACCGCCGAGGGGCCGGGCACGGCCGTCACCGGCAGGTCCTCGCTCGACCGCGGCCGCGACCAGCCGGTACCCCGGGTCCGACACCGACGGCATCCCGGCGTCGGTCACGAGCAGCACCCGTTCGCCGGCCTCGAGCGCCTCGACCAGCGGTGCCGGTCCGGGCTGCCTCGTTGCCCTCGAAGTAGGAGACCACCCGCCCGGTCACCGTGACCCCCAGGTCAGCGGCGAGCCGTTCTGAGTCGGCGAGTGTCCTCGGCGGCGACGACGTCCGCGGTGGCCAGCTCGTGGACCAGTCGTGGCGACGCGTCGTCGGGCCTGCCGATCGGCGTGGCGGCGAGCACGAGCACGCCCTCAGGGGTGTTCACGCCCCGATCCTCGCAGGCCACAAATAGGCTGTGCGCCCGTGACCGTCACCCAGGAGCCGGAGGGCGCGACCGCCCCCCGGACGACGGGACTCTCCCGCACCGCCGACGGTCGGTCGGTGCCGAGCGCGCGCGACCGGCTGCTGCCTGCGCCCACCACGGCGCGCGACCGGGTCGCCGGCTGGTCGGTCGCGATCGGGCTCGGCGTGCTCGCGCTGGTGCTCCGGCTGTGGAACCTCGGGCACCCCAACCGCTTCCTCTTCGACGAGACCTACTACGCCAAGGACGCCTGGTCGCTGCTCCACCACGGCTTCGTCACCGACTACGTCCCGGGCGCGGACAAGAAGATCCTCGCCGGCCGGACCACCGGCCTCTTCGAGGACGGGCCGAGCATGGTGGTCCACCCCGAGGTCGGCAAGTGGGTGATCGCTCTCGGCGAGAAGGCGTTCGGGATGGACTCCTTCGGGTGGCGCTTCTCCTCGGCGGTCGTCGGCGCCCTCATGGTCGTCGTGCTCGTCCGCCTCGTGCGCCGGCTCACCACCTCGACCCTGCTCGGTGGCACCGCCGGCTTGTTGCTGACCGTCGACGGCCTGCACTTCGTGATGTCCCGCTCGGCCCTGCTCGACATCTTCATGGCGTTCTTCCTGCTCTGCGCCGTCGCGTGCCTGGTCGCCGACCGGGACTGGGGCAGACGACGGCTGGCGGCGCTGGTGCCTCCCGGTCATCGCACGAGCGCCTCCGACTGGGGCCCGGTGCGCGCCCTGATGTGGCGGCCATGGCGCCTCGCGGCCGGCGTCGCCTTCGGTCTGGCCGTGGGCACGAAGTGGAACGCACTGTTCCCTCTGGCCGCCTTCGGGCTGCTGGTCTGGATGTGGGACGCCGGGGCCCGGCGCTCGATCGGGGTGCGCAACGCACGGATGCGGTCCCTGGTCGTGGATGCGCTGCCCGCGTTCGGCTACCTGGTGATCGTCGCCCTGGTGGTCTACGTGGTCTCCTGGACCGGCTGGCTGCTGCACGCAGAGGTCTACGAGGAGGCCCTGTCCAACACCCAGTACGGGCCCTACTGGGGCAGCTACCTCGAGACCGACGCCCACGGCTTCTTCCCCGAGCTCACCCAGTCCTTGCGCTCGCTGTGGAACTACCACCAGGACGTCTACACCTTCCACACCCAGTTCCTCAACGACGCGACCCACACCTACCAGTCCAAGCCGCAGTGGTGGTTGATCCTCAACCGCCCGGTCGGCATGCAGGCAGACCTCGGGATCGAGCCCGGCCAGCAGGGGTGCACCGCCGCTCCCTCCAGCACGTGCCTGCGACAGGTGCTGCTGCTCGGCACACCGGCGCTGTGGTGGGGCGCGGCCCTCGCCCTGATCTACACCTTCTACGCCTGGCTGGGCCGCCGCGACTGGCGCTTCGGGCTGGTGGCGGTCGGCGTCCTCTCCACCTGGCTGCCCTGGATCCGCTACGACGACAGGCCGATCTTCTCCTTCTACGCGATCGCGATCCTGCCGTTCACGGTCATCGGGCTCACCATGGCGCTCGGGGTGCTCCTGGGCGGTCCGCGGGCGTCGTACGCCCGGCGGATGTGGGGGGCCGCGCTGGCCGGCGCCTTCGTGGTGCTGGTCGTGCTCAACTTCGCCTGGTTCTGGCCGATCTACACCGGTGAGCTGATCACCACCCCCGATTGGCTCGACCGGATCTGGTTCAAGGCCTGGATCTAGTCGCTCGAGAAGCTCCGCATCGACCCTGCCAATTGCGCGATTCCCAGGACGAGACCGAGCTTTGTGGAGCACGCTTGGGGGGTGTCATCACCACCGTCCTGGGAGCGGACGGGGGGAGCGGAAGAGACGTCGAACCGCGTCATGGACGCACCTGTCGTTCGTCTCAATCCAAGAGACACATCGGAACTGGGAGAGGCTGACATCGGGATGTTTGGTGCCACAGGAGACGCGGCTGTGTCGACAGTCGTCGATGACAGTCTGCGACGTGAGGTCGTCGGTCGGCTGGGCACCGCTGGAGCCCTGCGCAACGCTCTGCGCGGCCATGGCCTGAACATCGCCTACCAGCCCATCGTGAGCCTCACCAGCGGCCGGATCGCCGCCCTGGAGGCATTCGCCCGCTGGACGACCTCGTCCGGCACCTCGGTCTCCCCCGACATCTTCATCCCGGTTGCCGAGGAGAACGGCCTCATCGTCGAGCTCGGCTCGCAGATCCTCGCCATGGCGGCGCGTGACGCCGCGACCTGGCAGTCGATCGCGCCGACCGGCCTGCGGGTCAACATCAGTGTCCACGAGCTGCGCTCCTCCACCTTCTTCGACGACGTGATGCGTCGCCTCACCCGCGCCGGGCTCGACCCCGCACTGCTGGGCCTCGAGGTCACCGAGTCGATCCTCGCCCAGGAGGACCTGGGCACCCACCAGGTCCTGGCCCGGCTGCGGAGCACCGGCATCTCGGTGATGCTCGACGACTTCGGCGCCGCCAACGCCTCGGAGAGCACCGGCGACCTCGCCGACATCCCGCCGGTCGACATGCTCAAGCTCGACCGCGAGTTCCTGGCCGACCCGGCGCGCGAGGACGAGGTCGCCTCCGTGGTCGAGCTCAGCCGCGACATGGGTCTCAAGGTCTGCGCGGAGGGCGTCGAGAACGCCGTCGCCCACAAGCGCGCCGCGGCCCTGCGCTGCGACTACGCACAGGGCTTCTACTTCGCACGCCCGATCGCCGGCGAGATGGTGCCGAAGATGCTGCGGAGCTGGGCGCCGTTCCTGCCGTGATCGGCAGGCGGTCCGTGCCCGTCGCCGCTCAGCAGACGTCGTAGTCGGCGCAGACCTCGGTGTACCACTGCGGGTTCGGTCGCTCGGGGACCTCGGGTGCGCCGAGGGCCGCGCCCGCAGCGATGCCCACCATGGCGATCAGGTAGAGGACGTCGCGGAGCATGTCTGGCTAGTCCCCGGTACGCGCGGCGGCCAAACACACCGCGACGGTGGGCGACTTGAATCACAGGTGTGATCTGTGAGACGGATGGTGTTGGCATGAACCACGCGATGCCGCAAGCAACGTCACTGTCACCGACACCCTGAGGGGGATCCTCGAATGCGCAAGAAGCTCATGGCCGGCACGGCTGTCGCAGCCTTTGCCGCCCTGACCATCAGCAACCCACTCGTCGCCGATGCCGCGCGGCTGATCACCAGCGCCGACATCGTCAACGGCACCATCCAGTCCCGCGACATCGACAACAAGTCGATCAAGGCCAAGGACATCGCCCCCCGGGCCGTCAAGAGCTGGAACATCGCCAACGGGACCGTGCGCGGCAAGGACATCAAGGACGGTTCGGTCCACAAGTCCGACCTGGCTGCCGACGCGATGCCCGCCTTCGTCTCCGCCTACGCCCGCGTCACCGCCGGAGCCTCCGGCGCCACGCTCGACGCCGAGCGCTCCAAGGGCGTCGCCTCGGTGACCCGCACCTCCGACGGCGTCTACTGCATCGAGCTCGAGGGTGGCGTGGACCGCTCCGTGGCGGTCCTGGCCTCGCCCGAGGGTGGCACCGCCAACGCGGGCAACGACTCGGCCCTGTGGTCGGGCAGCTGCGGCACCAACGGCGTGCAGGTCACGACCGAGGAGCAGTCGATCAGCGGCGGCACCAACCTCGTCAGCACCAAGGTCAACGACATCTCGTTCAACGTCCTGGTTCCGTGATCACCACGGAGCTCTGAGGAGCTTCACCAACAGCGTGAGGGGTCCGGTCATCTCGACCGGGCCCCTCACTGCGTCGGGGTGAGGATGCCGGCGAGGCCGGCCAGGGCGTCGGGGTCGACCCGGTAGTAGGTCCAGGTGCCGCGCCGCTCGCCCACGACGAGACCGGCCGCGGCGAGCTTCTTGAGATGGTGGGAGACGGTCGGCTGCGAGAGGCCGAGAGGCTCGGTGAGGTCGCACGTGCACGCCTCCATCCCCTCGCTCGCGAGCACCAGCGACAGCAGTCGCAGGCGCGTCGGGTCGGCGACGGCCTTGAGTCGTAGGGCGAGGTCCTCGGCCTGCTCGGCGCTCAACGGCGCCGAGGTGAGCGGGGTGCAGCACGCGGCGGCGGACGGGAGCGGGTCCAACAACGGGAGCGGCTTCGGCATGTCCCCATCATGCCACGACATTGATGTTCATCAATCTCTTGTCATCGACGCCCATCGATGATAGGAAATAGACATCCGTCTATGCCTAGCCCCTAGGAGGGGACATGACCCGCCTGCAGCTCGCCATCAACGTGCACGACATCGACGAGGCCGTGGAGTTCTACTCGACGCTCTTCGACACGCCCCCGGCCAAGCGCCGGCAGGGCTACGCCAACTTCGCGATCGAGGACCCGGCCCTCAAGCTGGTCCTGTTCGAGAACCCCGCTGCGACCGGCACGCTCAACCACCTCGGCATCGAGCGGGACTCGGTGGAGGACGTCCAGGCCCAGGCGACCCGCCTGGAGGGAGCGGGCCTGTCGCTGCGCGTCGAGGACGACGTCGTCTGCTGCCACGCTCGCCAGGACAAGCACTGGGTGACCGGTCCGGACGGTCAGAGCTGGGAGAACTATGTTGTCCTCGCTGACGCCCCCGAGCAGCAGCAACAGCAGGTCTGTTGCGCCTGATGACGAGACGAGGACCGATGGACCGCACCACCCTGGCCCGGCGACTGACCGCCGAGATGCTCGGCACCGGTCTGCTGGTCACGGTGGTGGTGGGCTCCGGCATCGCCGCCCAGCGCCTCTCCCCCGGCGACGTCGGACTCCAGCTGCTCGAGAACTCCCTGGCGACGTTCTTCGGACTCACCGTGCTCATCTTGATGTTCGGCCCCGTCTCCGGTGCCCACTTCAACCCGGTCGTCTCCGCGGCCGACTGGTGGCTGGGGCGGGGGAACCGGAGCGGGCTGACGGTCCCGGAGCTGGGGCTCTACGCGAGCGTGCAGGTCGCCGGCGGGATCCTGGGCGCGGCGGTCGCCAACCTGATGTACGACGTCCCCCTCACGCAGCTCGCCACCACCGACCGCAGTGGCGGCGGGCTGCTCCTGGGTGAGGTGGTCGCCACCGCCGGGCTGGTGCTGCTCATCTTCACGCTGGTCCACAGCGGGCGTGGCGCGTGGGCGGCCCCGGCGGTAGGCATGTACATCGGGGCGGCGTACTGGTTCACCTCGTCCACGTCGTTCGCGAACCCCGCCGTCACGATCGGCCGGGTCTTCTCCGACACGTTCGCGGGGATCGCACCGTCGTCGGTGCCGGGGTTCCTGGTCGCCCAGCTCGTCGGCGCCGCCCTGGCGGTCGTGCTGGTGCGGTGGTTCCAGCCGGGGATCGGCACCGGCGCCGACCAGACCGCCGCCCAGGTGGTCAGCCCCCACCTGAGCACATCCGAGCCCGACGACCCTTCGAGGAGCACCTCATGACGACCGAAGCAGACCCCACCACTCCCCGTCCCGGCGGGGAGGCCCCCCAGGTGGTCTTCGCCTGCATCCGCAACGGAGGTCGTTCGGTGATCAGCCGGGTGCTGACCGAGCACTACGCCGCGGGACGGCTGACGGCGCTCTCCGCCGGCACCCAGCCCGGTGAGCACATCCACCCCGAGGTCGCCAGGGCACTGGAGGCCCTGGGGCTCGACGTGAGCTCGGAGCGGCCCACGCTGCTCACCCGCGACACCATCGCGGCCAGCACGATGGCCATCACGCTCGGCTGTGGCGAGGAGTGTCCCTACGTCCCGGGCGTGCGCTACGTCGACTGGCCGGTCGACGACCCCGGCGGCCAGGACGACGCCACCGTCCGCCGGATCGTGGCCGACATCGACCACCGGGTCCGCGACCTGCTCCGCGAGCTCCTCCCCGACCTCGACCTGCCCCCCTCCGTCGTCGACGCCTGATCACCTCTCAACCGGGGATGAGTCATGATCGACTCCGAGAACTGGGTTTTGGAGGAGGGGGCAGGCGATGGAGGGCACCGCGGATCTTCAGGTCTACGTGGGCGACAGGCTGCAGCCCGCCGGCCAACCGGCGGTCTCCGTCTTCGACGCCGGCTTCCAGTCAGGCGACGCCGTCTGGGAGGGACTGCGGGTGTACGGCGGCCGGGCGTTCCGTCTCGACCAGCACCTGCGCCGCCTCGAGGCGTCGGCCAAGGCGCTCAGGCTGCGGCTGCCGAAGGACGCGGCGGGAATCGCCGAGGCGATCGCGCAGACGCTCGCGGCCAACGACATGGTGGAGGACACCCACATCCGGCTGATGGTCACCCGCGGCACCCGCTCGACCTCAGGCATGGACCCGCGCAACGCCCCCGAGCACGGCACCTTGGTGATCATCCCCGAGCGCAAGGAGGTGCCCGAGAGCCCGGCCCCGCAACGCTTGCGCACGGCCAGCATCCGACGCCCCACCCCCCAGGTGCTGGACCCCTCGATCCATCACTCCAACCAGCTCAACTCGATCCTGGCGCGCCTGGAGATCCTCGACGAGCGCGACGTCGACGCGACGCTGATGCTGGACACCGACGGGTTCGTGGCCGAGGCCGACACCGCCAACATCTTCTGTGTCAGCGACGGGATCGTGAAGACGCCGCTGGCCACCGCGTGCCTGCACGGGATCACCCGAGAGATCGTGCTCGGACTGGGCCGTGAGCTTGGGTACGACGTGCACGAGACGCAGCTGACGCTCTTCGACCTCTACACCGCCGACGAGGTCTTCGTGACCGGCACCGTCTGCGAGCTGGTGCCGGTGAGCGTCATCGACGCCCGCGAGATCGGAACCGGCAGCCCGGGGCCACACTGGCGCCGGCTGCTCGACGCCTACCGGGCGCTGGTGCGATCCGAGGTCGGCTGACCCCGCCGAGCTCGCTAGTTGCGCAACGCCTGCGCAAGGTGGACGGGACCGATGCATGCCGGACGTCGTCCCGGGTACCCCTGCTCCGACAGCGCTCGCCCAACGGATGGAGGAGACATGACGAAGGTACGCGACATCATGACCGGTTCCGCCGAGTGCGCATCGGTGAACGACACCCTGGTCGACGCAGCCCGCAAGATGAAGGACCTGGGCGTCGGTTCACTGCCCATCTGCGGGGACGACAACCGGCTGGCCGGGGTCGTCACGGACCGCGACATCGTGGTCAAGTGTGTCGCTGAGGGCGGCGACCCGAGCACCGTGAAGGTGTCCGAGCTGGCCGAGGGCAAGCCCGTCACCGTGGGTGCTGACGACTCGGTCGAGATGGTCCTGGACACCATGACCCAGCACGGCGTACGCCGGCTCCCGGTCATCGACGGTCACGACCTGGTCGGGATCGTCAGCCAGGCGGACGTCGCCAAGCACCTGCCCGAGGAGAAGGTCGGCGACCTCGTCGAGGCCATCTCGTCGGCGCCCAACAGCTGATCCGGGCCCTCGCCGAGAGATGGGGAGAGCCGCCAGCCGAGCCGGACATCACGAGCTGGGCATCACGACTAGTGGACCTCCGGGATCTCCTGCCTGAGACCGAGAGATCCGATGGCGGCGAGAATCAGGAGCGAGCCGAACACCCCCGCGAGGGTCAGCGTCTCGCCCAGCAGAAGCACTGCGATGACGACAGCGGTGACAGGTTCGAGGAGGGTGGCCACCGTGGCCGACCCACTCGCCGTGGTTCGCAGTCCGGCGAAGAGGAGGACGTAGGCCAGGGCCATGGTGACCACGCCGAGGTAGGCGAGCCCTCCCCACGTCGCGGCGTCCGGGGGGACCAGCACGTCCCCGCGCGCGAGCCCCACCGCAACGCCGGCGGGGACCATGATCAACGCGACCACGAGCATGGTTCCGGTGGCGACGGGCACCGCGTCGTGCCCCTGCGAGAGGGAGCCTCCCACCTCCGCGGAGAGCGCGAAGGCTGCGCCGGAAGCCAGTGCGGCGAGGACACCCAGCATCGGGGCCGAACCATCGGTGTCGCCGCCGATGAGGCTGACGAGCAGGAGACCCGCGACCCCCATCGACACGGTCATCAGCTGCGCCGTGTCCGGCGCCCGCCGCCGCTGCGCGCTGTGGAGCAGGAGCAGCAGCACCGGCGCGGAGCCCAGCGCAACCACGGTCGCAATGCTCACCCCGGCGGCCAGCACAGCCACGAAGAAGAGGACCTGGAAGGCGGCGGTGAGGGCGCCCATCCTAAGAATACGTGTCGGGTGCGCGCGTACCAGGGTGACGCAGCCGCCGAGCTGTCCGCGGAGGAGCACCACGACAGCCAGCGTGATCACCGCTGTGACAGAGCGCCACCCGCTCATCGTCAGGACCGACAGCATCGAGCGCTCGTGCACCAGGTCCACCGCCGGCCCGATCGTCCCCCAGATGACTCCGGCACCACAGACCAGAGCCAGCCCCCGGCCTCCACGGCGGACTTCACGCGTCTCGACTGCCACGCGGGTGATACTGCCAGCGCGGTGGTGAATGGTTGGATGGAGCCATGGCCGCCCCGTCCTCGCGTCGTCCTGCGGACGTGCTGGTCTGGCTGGCGACGGAGCCGCGCATCGAGCTGCTGATCGAGCAGTTCCCCGACGAGTGGGCGCGGGTACGACGAGAAGCTGCGGAGCAGGGCGCCAGCAGCGACGAGGCTCTTCGGACCTACATCCTCGGCGCCCTGGCGCCGCCACGTCACAGTCGGGGGCACTCCCGCACCATGGAGCAGAAGATGCTCGCCGAGGTGCGCCGACGGATGCTGCTCGAGCTGCTACGCCAGGCGGACCTGTCCGCTGAGACCGGCGTCGAGACGGGTCGAGTCCGGTTCAACAGGCTCGACGGCACGATCGCGCAGTGGCTGCTCTTCGAGCACGACCTGGTCCGCAAGCCGGTGTCCATGACCGCCTACCGGCTGGCGTGGCCGCTGCTGCGGCAACGGCGCCTGCTGCTGCCCCTGGTCCGCCGGCGCGGGATCTACTGCTTCTACAGCCGCTCGTTCGTGCGGCGGCTCGCCAAGCTGGTCCGAGAGACTGCGAGCGGTCCCGTGCTGGAGGTCGCTGCCGGCGACGGCACTCTGGCCCGGTTCCTGCAGACGGAAGGCGTCGACGTCAGGGCGACCGACGACTACTCGTGGGCCCAGCACATCGCGTTCGACGACACCGTCGAGCGGCTGGATGCCGTCAAGGCACTGCGCACGTACGAGCCAACGGTCGTGGTGTGCTCCTGGCCGCCGCCGGCGAACTCGTTCGAGCGGGCCGTGTTCGCGAGCACGTCGGTCCAGCTGTACGTCGTCGTGCTGAGCAGGACGCGAGCGAACGCCGGAGCATGGGATGTCTACGACAGCCAGACGCAGTTCGACATGGTGCGTGACTCCCGGCTGAGTCGGCTCGTGCTTCCGTCCGGGTCCAGCGAGGTCGTGGTCTTCCGCCGGAGGCAGCCTCCGACGAGCTGAGCGCGCGTCGATCGCACCCAGGTCTCGGCCGGGGGCGTGCACACGCGGCCGTCGGAGGCCGCACGCGCGGATGTTGAGCCGTCCACCCGAAAGCAGCCAGCCGGCACCTCCGGGCTGTCGCTACGCTCGAGTGTCAGATCGTGCCCAGCCGTCCTTCCTCATGTGGCAAGCCTCTAGTCAACCGAGAGGACCGTCGTGTCGACCAACCACGTGAACTGGGCCGGCAACGTGACCTACAGCGCAGAGACGGTCCTGGAACCTGCGACGGTCGACGAGCTTCAGGGCATGGTCGCTCGCCGGCCACGCGTGCGCGCGGTCGGGACCCGACACTCGTTCACCGACATCGCGGATACCTCAGGTGCGTTGATCTCGCTGGCCCGGCTCGATCCGGACATCAGGATCGACCCGACGGCGATGACCGCCAGCGTCACCGGAGGAACTCGTTTCGGGGTGTTGATCCGCGAGCTGCAGGCGCAGGGGTTCGCCCTGCAGAACACCGGGTCACTGCCGCACATCTCGGTGGCCGGCGGCACCGCCACGGGCACGCATGGGTCCGGTGACGGCAACGGAATCCTGTCCACCGCGATCTCGGCGGTGGAGCTGGTGGCGGCGGACGGGTCCCTGGTCAGGGTCGACCGGTCCAGCGACGAGCTGTCCGCGCTGGCCGTGGGCCTGGGAGCGTTCGGGATCATCACGCGCATCACCCTCGATATCCAACCGACCTACCTGGTGCGCCAGGATGTCTACCGCTACGCACCCTGGGAGACCGTTCTCGGCCAGCTGGACGAGGTGATGGCCAGCGCCTACAGCGTCAGCCTCCTCGCGGACTTCGCGAGCCCCACGGTGATGCAGGTCTGGCTCAAGACCCGGCTCGGCAGCGGTGAGCATCCCGAGGTGGCTCCCACGCTGTTCGGGGCGACGTGGTACGACGACTCCGAGGAGGTCGCGCCGGAGAACGTGAACCAACGCGCCAGTGTGCCCGGGCCGTGGTCGGAACGGATGCCGCACTTCCGACTCGAGGGGCAGCCCTCCAACGGCGGTGACGAGCTGCAGAGCGAGTACTACGTCGGCCGCGAGCACGGTGTGCGGGCCTTGGAGGCGCTCCGCACGCTGGGGGCGCGGATCTCCCCGCACCTGCTGATCGCCGAGATCCGCACGGCAGCGGCCGACTCTCTGTGGCTCAGCCCGGCCTACGAGCGGGACGTCCTGTGTGTCGGGTTCACCTGGGCCAAGCACCCGGTGGACGTGGCGGCGCTGCTGCCCGTGATCGAGGAGGCACTCGCGCCGTTCGCGCCGCGGCCGCACTGGGGCAAGCTGTTTCATTTCGGCGCCGACGACATCGGTCGACGGTTCCCTCGCCTCACCGACTTCATGGCGGTGCGGAGACGCTACGACCCGGAGCAGAAGTTCTGGAACCCGTTCCTCGAAAGCGCTCTCGGGGCGCCGTAGGACTCCGAGCCGTCGTCGTCGGACTCCACTGCCGGACCGAACAGCGTCGAGCCTGTGTCGCCGGAGATCGTCCGTGCCTCCACCTCACCGGACTACCGGGACGGACCGCCCGCAGCCGGCCGTCCAGGTCACGGATGCGCGCTGAAGTGTCGAGTTGCCATGCCGTCCTCCTCAGTGAGGATTCCGACTGGCCCAGTGACCTGGTGATTGGTGGAGCTGAGGGGATTCGAACCCCTGACCTTCTCATTGCGAACGAGACGCGCTACCAACTGCGCCACAGCCCCAGACCTGTGTCCACGAACCCCGCGAGGACCGGGGACACGAGGAGAAAAGATACCAGCCGCGTGCGGGTGCCGCCGAATCAGGACCCGACGGCGCGCTGCTGCTCCACGTCCGCTCCATCCGTGCCGGTGGCGGCCTCCACTGCGGGCTCCTGTGCCTGCGCATCGGCGACGAGCGCGGTGTCCTGCTCGGTGTGGCCCGAGGTCCAGGTGCCGGGCTCGTTGAGGTCGATCGTGCGCACCGTGCGCCTGGCCTTGGGCTTGGTGACGTAGGTCGGGAGGGTGACCGGCAGCGGGTCCCACAGGGACCCGCCGTCCTCGGTCGGGATCATCACGGCGTCGAGCACGGCGACCTGGATCGCGATCGTGTCCTCTTCCGGCGCGACCTCCTCGAAACCCTGGGCGTTCAGGACCGCTGCCTCGGCCACGACCGGCACGGGGACCGCCATCCGGGAGGCGGGCCGGGCGACCGGCTTGGCCGGCTCCTCCCGGTCGATGGCGTGGGCGAGGTCGGCCTCCCAGCGGGAGTCCCGGGCCCGGCGCACCTGACCGCGGCAGAGGACCAGCCAGAGCAGGGTCAGAGCGATCGGGATCGCCACCGACCACCAGGGCACGATCGCGAAGGCGGCAAGTCCGGTCACGACCGACGTGGCCAGCAGCAGCAGGCTCAGCACCCGCCGACGCCGGCGGGCGGCCAGCTTCGCGGCACGCCTGCGCGCTGCGAGGGGTACGGCGGGGAGGATCGTCCGCGGGTTGTCCGCTGCGCGGGCCTGCGTCACGACCAGGCGCGCGTCGCGGCGGCTGACCGGCTCCCGACGCGCCAGCACCCGCATGGTGGAGGAGAAGCGGTCGACCGACCGGGTCCGGGCCACCTCGTCGTGGTGCTTGAGCGCCTTGGGAATCAGGTAGCCGGCCCACGCGAGGGCGAGCACGACGAAGATGACTCCAGACAGGTCCACGGGAAAGACGATAGGAGCGCGTGACGGCGTCGGCCGCGCAGGTGGGCCGGTGTGTCGCAATATGACTCGTGTGACTGGTGTGATTCAGGGGGTGGAGTCGTTCCTTCGCTGCTGGAAGCGGCGCAGCACCCCGTCCGGGCACTCCTCGACGGTCAGGGCGAACAGCCGGTGGTCACGCCAGTCCCCGTCGATGTGCAGGTAGCCCTTGGCGTACCCCACGTCGGCGAAGCCGAGCTTCTCCACCACCCGCAGGCTCGCGAGGTTCTCCGGCCGGATGGCGACCTCGACCCGGTGCAGGTCGAGCTCGAAGAGGCAGTAGTCGGTGACCAGGGCGACCGCGGTCGGCATCACACCCTGGCCCGCGTACTTCTCGTCGATCCAGTAGCCCATCTGCCCCCACCTGGCAGATCCGCCCACGATGTTGGTGACGGTCAGCTGCCCGGCGAACCGGTCGTCGACCGTGATCGCGCACGGCAGCGCCCGACGCTCCCGAGCCTGCCGGTGCAGGTCTCGCACGAGGGCCCGGAAGGTCGCCGGCGCGGTGCTGTCACCGGGGGGCAAGGTGGCCTCCCAGGGAGTCAGCCACGCGGCATTGCGGCGACGTACCTCCGCCCAGGCCTTGGCGTCGGCCAGCTGGAGCGTCCGCACCCCGACCCGGCCGGACCTCAGCCCCACGTGCCACGACCTGCTCAGTGGTCGCTCCCCACGATCTGCTCCGCCGCGTGCCGCAGCAGGGGTACGACGACAGCAAGACCGTCCTTGACGCCACCGCGCGACCCGGGGAGGTTGACCACGAGCGTCTGGCCGGCCACGCCCGCGAGGCCGCGGGACAGGGCCGCGGTCGCGATGCCGCGGGAGGCGCCATAGGCCCGGATCGCCTCGGCGATGCCCGGCACCTCCCGGTCGAGCAGGGCCCGGGTGACCTCGGGGGTGAGGTCGGTCGGGGTCAGGCCGGTGCCCCCGGTGGTGATGACCACGCGCGCGCCGTCGTCCACGGCTTCGCGGATCGCGGCGCCGACCGGCTCACCGTCGGGGACGACCACGGGGCCGGTCACCTCGAAGCCGTCGTCGGCCAGCGCGGCGACGATGAGCGGCCCGGTGGTGTCCTCATAGACTCCGGCAGCGGCCCGGTTGGACGCCGCGATGACGGTGGCCTTCACGCCCGCTCCCCCGGTGCCGAGTTCCCGCGGACCCAGTCCCCGCTCTTGCCGCCGGTCTTCGACTCCACCCTGATGTCGCTGATGACCGCCCCCTTGTCGACCGCCTTGACCATGTCGACCACGGTCAGCGCAGCGACGGACACAGCGGTCAGCGCCTCCATCTCGACACCGGTCCGGTCGGTGGTGCGAACCGTGCCGACGATCTCGACCGCCCGGTCGACGACGGTGAGGTCCACGGTGACCCCGGAGATGGCCAGCGGGTGGCACAGCGGCACGAGGTCGGGGGTGCGCTTGGCGGCCATGATCCCTGCTATGCGGGCGACACCGAGCGCGTCGCCCTTCGGTACCCCCTCGCCGCGCAGGAGCGCCACCACGTCGGCAGAGACGAGCACCCGTCCGGTGGCGACGGCCTCACGCGTCGTGACGTCCTTGGCCGAGACATCGACCATCCGGGCGGCACCGTGCTCGTCGACGTGGGTCAGCCGGGACTGCTCCATCAGAAGTCCCGGTCGAGCACGAGCACCTGGACCTGCTCCCCGGCCTGCACGCCTTCGACGTCCTCGCCGAGCACGATCAGGGCGTTGGCGTCGGAGAGGTCGCCCATCAGGTGGGACCCGTGCCCACCGACCGGGCTCACGTGGGCGCCCTTGCCGTCGATCTCGAACCACGCTCGCGCGAACTGCCGGCGCCCCTTGATCGAGGACATCCCCTTGGTGAGCAGGGCGCGGACCATCGGGCGCCGGTAGGGCGCCTTGCCCATCATGCGCCGGATCGCGGGGAGGACGAACACCTCGAAGGACACGTAGGACGACACCGGGTTGCCCGGCAACGTGATGATCGGCGTCGCGTCCTCGCCGACGAAGCCGAAGCCCTGGGGCTTGCCGGGCTGCATCGCGACCTCGCCGAACGACACGGTGCCCAGCTCGGCGAGCACCTCCTTGACCACGTCGTACTGACCCTTGCTGACGCCGCCGCTGGTGACCACGAGGTCGGCTCGAACGAGCTGGTCGCTGAGGGCGTCGCTGAACTGGTGCGGGATCGTCGGAGACGATTCCCACGCGGTAGGCGATGGCCCCGGCGGCCCGAGCGGCCGCAGCCAGCATGTAGGAGTTGGCGTCGTAGATGGAGTCGTGGTCGAGGCCGGTCCCGGGCTCGCGGAGCTCGGATCCGGTCGAGAGGATCACCACACGGGGTCGCGGCCGCGCCTGCACCGACGCGCGGCCGACCGAGGCGAGCAGGCCCAGCTGGCGGGGCCCGAGGACGGCACCGTCCTCGAGCAGCAGGTCGCCGCGTCGGACGTCCTCGCCGCGGTAGCGCACGTGCTGGCCGACGGTCGGCGCCTCGGGTGATCCGCACCGTCGCGACACCACCGTCCGTCCACTCCACGGGTACGACGGAGTCGGCCCCCTGCGGCACCGGTGCTCCCGTCATGATCCGGACGGCGGTGCCTGGCGAGAGGGCGAACAGCTTGGTCTGCCCGGCGGCCATCTCGCCGACGACGGGCAGGTGGACCGGGTGGTCCGCGCTCGCGCTCGACACGTCGTCGAAGTAGACGGCATAGCCGTCCATCGCCGAGTTGTCGAAGGACGGCAGGTCCATCGGCGCGGTGATGCCCTCGCAGACGGGGAGACCCATCGCCTCGAGGAGCGGCTGGTCGTAGGGCGGGAGCGGCGTGATCGACTCGACGATCCGCTCCACGTGCTCGTCGACCGAGCTCAGCCGGTCTGTCGGCATCAACGCAGAAGCCATACCCCGCACAGTAGTGCCGGGGCTCTGGCGCGGACTCACCCGAGGGTCGAGCCGGCGTCCACCTGGCCGCCGTCCGCCGGATCGTCGAGGACTGCGTCGCCGACCACGACTCACGCCTGCGCCGAACGTCCAGTCGCCGCGCACGACGAGCTGCCGGCCTGCCGCAAGCGACGGCGCCCCGCCGGGAAAGCGCTGCGTCGAAGCCGCTGATCAGCTTGTAGTGCGAGGGATCGAGGTCGACGAACGGAACCGTGTCGGCGACCAGGCGAAGCACGTAGTCGTCGGTGAGCTCGTAGCAGTCGGACCGCAGCACCAGCAGGTCGTTGGTCGTCTTCACCGGCACGAACCGGTCGCGGGTGACCTCGATCGTGGTGGCGTCGTCGAAGATCTCGATCGCGGCGCCCATCGCGGTCTCGATCTGGATCACCTCGGGGCTCGACTTGTCGCCGGGTCGACGTTCTTGGTGTTCCGGATCATCGCCAGCCCGAGGATGCCGTCGCGACGGTCCAGCTCGGTCCTTCATCGCGGCGAGGTCGAACCACAGGTTGTTGGTGGAGCAGAAGCGGTGCCGGTCGAGGTCGCCGAGCGCCTCCTGGTCCTCGGCTCGAGCGTCTGCGCGGTCTCGCGCAGCACGATCCGGCCGTCGGAGGTGCGGGTCGCGAAGTGGCCGCCCTTGCGGTCCGAGGGCGTGCGGCGCACCGCCTCGATCGCGAACGGTGCACCGGAGGCAGCGAACCAGCCGGCCACGGCCGCGTCCGGCACCGCGCCCAGGTTGTCGGAGTTGGACACGAACACCTGGGTGAAGCCGGCCTCGATGAGCCGGTCCAGCAGCCCGGTGCCGCGCAGCGCCGTGTAGATGTCGCCGTGACCGGGTGGGCACCACTCCAGCGCGCGGCTCGTCGGGCCACTCCACGGGCGTCAGGTCGTCGCTGCGGAGCTTGGGCTCCTTGTTCTGCAGGAAGTCGCGGGCAGCCGGCAGCCGCGCCCGAGCCCGTCGGGACCAGCTCGGGATAGCGGTCCAGCACGGCGAGGGTGTCCTCGGAGGTGCGGAAGCTGTTCATGAAGATCAGGGGAAGCGGTACGCCGTGGGCCGCCCGCAGCGCGAGCACCTGGCGGACGATGATGTCGAGGAAGCTCAGCCCGTCGCGCACCTCCAGCAGCGACTTCGCCCGCTCCATGCCCATCGACGTACCGAGACCACCGTTGAGCTTGATGACCGCGGTGGTCGACAACGCCTCGCGGGCGACGTCGTCGGGCACCTGCGCGTCCGCGAGCGCCGCCATGTCGATCGGCTCGATCGTCGACTCGGGCATCATCCCGGTCTCACCGCGCTCGACCAGCCGGTAGTAGTGGGCGAAGACCTCGATCGCCACCGGGTCGACGCCGGCGGCTCGGCCATCTTCTCGCGTGCCTGCTGGAGTCCCTCGTCACTCATGCGCCGAATCTATCGGTGATCCCCGTAGCCTTGCCCGGCATGGCTGAGGACTTCGCGGACGGCGCGAAGATCGCCGCACGCGACCAGCTCCTCACCGCGTCGCAGCCGGCGCTCGCTGCGCGAGACTCGGGGTGGCCGGTCGCGCCATCGCCGAGCACCTGCTGACGACCCCCGAGCTGCGGCCGCGGCCGCGACGGTGGCTGCCTACGTCGTCCCGGGGCCGCGAGCCCGGCACGGCGGCGCTGATCGATGGCGTGCGCGCCGAGGGCCGGCACGTGATCGTGCCGGTGCTGCTGCCGGACAACGACCTCGACTGGGCGCGGTACACCGGCGCCGACGACCTGGTGTCGGCCCGACGCGGGCTGCTCGAGCCGTCGGGACCGCGGCTCGGCGTCGACGCGGTGGCCACCGCCGACGTGGTGCTGGTGCCGGCGCTCGCGGTCGACCGGACCGGCATGCGACTGGGACGCGGCGGCGGCTCCTACGACCGGGCCCTGGGCCGGGTGCCGGTCGGGACCTTCGTGTGCGCGCTGCTCTACGACGACGAGGTGCTCGACGCCGTACCGTCGGCGCCCCACGACCGACCCGTCACCGCCGTCGCGACGCCCCGCGGCGTCCACCGGTATCGGTAGGCGGCTCGCCGCAGATCCGCGCGCTCGGCCTACCGATATCGGGGCCTCAGCGGGCGCCGGGAACCAGCCTGAGGGTGTGCTCGGCGGCCTCGTCGAGCGCCCCCCGCGAGCTCAACCAGGGCAGCGTGCGGCCCTCGGCCCAGAGCTCGGTCTGGTCGACGTAGTTGCCGTGGAAGGCGTGCCCGGAGGTCCCGGTCAGGTTGACCCAACGCGAGTCGTCGAGGTCCTCGAGCGAGACGACCATCCGCATCGACGGCGCGGCGGTGACCTCGTAGGAGTCGGACGCGGCGTTCCAGGCGGTCGCGTTGACGATCTCGCCGCCCCCGCCGACCTGGTAGCCGCCGCGGTTGAACAGCCACTGGATCAGCCCGATGTCGGACTGGCCGAGAGTCTGGTTCTCGAGGTTGAGCCGGTGATGGTGCCCCCACGTCCAGTCGACCGCGCGCCGCGACTGCGCTCGCACCAGGTCGTCGCGCGCCAGCGCCATCGCCTCGGCCAGGATGTCGTCGCGGTCCTCGATCACCGTCTCGGTGTCCAGCTTGTCCCACCAGTGGCTGTCGGGTTCGGCGAGGAGGGCGCGCATCACCTCGAACCAGCGACCGCCGCCGTTGGGCCACACCGCCTCGCGCATGTCGTCGTGGAAGGTCAGCTCGAGGGTCCGCTTCCACACCGCGTTGAAGTACGCCGCGGCGGCGGAGTCGGCGCTCTGGTCGAAGTTCCAGCCCTGCAGCAGCCGTTGACCGGCGCCGAGGTACTCCGAGGGCATGAAGACCTGGAGCAGGTAGGGCACCATCGTCGGCGCGAAGTCGTTGCGCTCGTCGAGCTGGATGGACTCCATGTCCTCGACGCTCAGGCGTCGCCTTGCGTTCGAGCAGGTCGACGATGCGTTGGCTGCGGTAGCCGGAGGCCCAGGAGTCGCCGAGGTAGTAGGGGTAGTCCTTGCCGGTCACGGCCTGGTTGGCGGTCGCCACGTAGCCGGCCTCGGGGTCGAGCACGGTGGGCAGGGCGTCGAAGGGGACGTACTTGCCGGTCCAGTCGTCCGCGCGTGACCAGCCCTGGGCCGGGTAGCGGCCGTCGTTGCCGGACTTGCGGATCGGGATCAGGCCCGGCGCCTGGTAGCCGATGTGACCGTCGGTGTCGGCGTAGACCATGTTCTGGCTGGGTGCGGCGAAGTCGCTGGCGGCCGCGCGGAACTCGTCCCAGTCGCCAGCGGCGTTCAGGCCGAAGATCGCGTCCGCAGTGTTGCTCGGGACCAGCGCCGTCCACGACATCGCCACGCCGTAGCCGGGACCGCGCTCAGGAGCATCGGCCCCCACGGGCGAGTTGGCGCCCACCGTGCTCAGCTCGGCGGACACGTCCGAGAGCAGCGGCCCGTGCGGGGTCGAGCGCACGGTGAAGGTGAACGGCTCGTCACGCCCGAGCACCTCGATGGTCTCGTCACGCAGGTCGAGGTCGCGAAGCTCGCCGTCGTACTCGTAGCGCTGCCCCTCGATCTTCTCCAGGTAGAGGTCGACCACGTCGGGGCCGAGGTTGGTGAAGCCCCAGGCGATGTCCTGGTTGTGGCCGATCACGACGCCCGGGAGGCCGGCGAACGTGAAGCCGGTGACGTCGAAGGGGCACTCGTCACTGACCTGGGTGCAGTGCAGGCCCATCTGGTACCAGATGCCGGGCACCGAGACGCCGAGGTGCGGGTCGTTGGCCAGGATCGGCGCGCCGGTGGTGGAGCGGGCCCCGTCGACCACCCAGCCGTTGCTGCCCAGGCCGTCGCCACGACCGAGCATCTCGGGCAGGCCGGCGAGCCCGGCCCGGAGGTCGGTGAGCGCCGCTGACCATCTGCGGGTTGTACGCCGGCCGCGCCGGCTTGCGGCTACCACCCTGCCTCGGCGTCGGACTCGTAGACGCCGTCGACGACCGCTCCCTGCTCGACGATCGGCTGATGCCGGCCGTAGGGGTAGGGCGGATACAGCTCGTCGATGTCGGACTCGCTGTGCCGACCGGCGAGGATCGCGCGGCTGATCTCGTCCTCCATGTTGCCGCGCAGGTCCCACGCCATCGCCTTGAGCCAGGCCACCGAGTCCGCGGGACTCCACTCCTCGGGGGCGTAGTCCAGGCCGTTGAGCGCGAGCACGGAGTACTCCAGGGACATCTGCGAGGGCGAGTGGCTCTCGATGTAGGCGTTGACGCCGTCACTGAAGGCTTCGAGGTAGGTCAGCGTCGCCGGGTCGAGCAGGGAGAGCTCCTCCTCCGCGACCCGTCGCCAGCCCATCGTGCGGATGAACTTGTCGGTCTCGAGGGCGTCCTCGCCGAGCATCTCCGCGAGGCGCCCGGCCGTGATGTGGCGACGGATGTCCATCTCGTAGAACCGGTCCTGGGCCTGCACGAAGCCCTGGGCGTAGAACAGGTCGTGGCTGCTGCCGGCGTACACCTGCGGGATGCCCTGCTGCGTCGCGCACCACCTCGACCTCACCCTCCAGGCCCGGGACGGCGATCTCGCCCTCGGCCTGCGGGAAGGACGACCGCACGACCACGACACCCGCGACGAGGGCGGTGACCAGGACCAGCACGACGACCACCGCGACGTAGGTGAGCCACCGACCCCACCGCGGCCATCGCCGGAAGCCGGCCAGCGGACCGGACGCCGTGGCGGTGGCCCTGGGCGCCGTCTCGACGGGAGCGGAGTCAGCGGAGGTCGAGGTGTCGGGCACGGCGGACATTGTGCCCGACCCGGAGTCCGAGCCTGGCATTCGCAGTGCGGGAGGACTCCCTCTCCACGGGAAAGTTTGCGATTCCAGCCGCCGTTGCGGATCATTGGCAGTCGGACCACCCGAGTGCCAATGTCGACGGGTGGTCCAGCCGTCGGGACCGACCGGTCGAGGATCAGCCTGTGGAGGATCTGTGCCCACCTATCAGTACGCCTGCACCGAGTGCGACCACACCTTCGAGCAGTTCCAGAGCTTCCACGACGACTCACTGACGGTGCTGCCCGGCGTGTGCGGGTCGGCTCCGCAAGGTCTTCAACGCTGTGGGCGTCGTGTTCAAGGGATCCGGCTTCTACCGCACCGACAGCCGGGCCGGCGAGGTCACCGCGGGCGCCGGCAGCAGCAACGGCTCCTCGGACTCCTCATCGGCGACGAAGTCCGAGGGCACCGACGACCAAGACCAAGACCTCGGCGGGCCCGATCCGGCGACGACCTCCGGCATCCTCGTCCGCCTCCTCGAGCGACGCCGGCTCCTCCCGACGAAGGCGTCGGGCTCCGCAGCCTGAGGTCGACCGGGGCTGTGGACAGCCCCCGACGCATCGACGCCTGGCTCCCTAGCCTCGGGGGATGCCCACGACGACGGCACGACTTCGGCACGGCTCGCCTGGCGGCGAGCTGCGACGCTCCGTCCTGGCCCGGCGACGTCCGCTCGCCGCCGTCCTCGTCGGGCTGTCCGTGGTGGTGGCCGTCCGCGCCACACCGCGCCACCTCCCGCGACGGTGGAGGTGCTCACCGCGGCGCACGACATCGCCCCGGGCGTCGTCGTGCGCGACCAGGACCTGATCCGGGCCCCGTTCTCCCCCGGGCTCGTCCCGAGCGGTGTGATCGGCTCTAGCGCGATGGCGGTCGGACGGACGACGACCGGCCCGATCCGGCGCGGCGAGCCGACTCACCGACGTCCGCCTGCTGACCGACGATCTGCTCGACCACTACCCCGGCCGCGTCGCCGCACCCGTGCGCGTCGGTGACCCGGGCACCGCGCGGACTGCTGCGGGTCGGCGATCGGATCACGCTCTTCGCCGCCGACCCCCAGGGGGAGGCCGAGCCGGTCGAGGCGGCACGCGACGTGCCCGTCGTCGCGCTCCCCCGCGATCAGGACCGGGTCGTGGATGGCACCACCGGCGCCCTCCTGGTGGTGGCCGTCGATCTCGACACCGCCCGCGTGCTCGCCGGGCTGGGCGTCTCGTCGTTCCTCTCGCCCGTCGTCGTTCGCTAGGTTGAAGTGCTGACTGCATTCCCGGTCCGCGGTCGAGCGGCCCCACGAACGCAACGGAGACTCCATGAGTGGCTTCAAGGCTTTCCTGCTCCGCGGAAACCTGATCGAGACGGCCGTCGCGCTGATCATGGCGCTGGCCTTCGCCACGGTGGTGAGCACCTTCACCGCCTGGCTGATGAGCCTGATCCCCGGGCTGGACGACGTGTTCGACGGGGCCACCCTGAGCGGGGCCTTCCTCAACGCGCTGCTCGCGTTCGTGGTGCTCGCGGCCGTGGTCTACTTCGCTGTCGTCGTCCCGTACACGAAGGCCAAGGAGCGGTTCTTCCCCACCGACGCGCCCGGCGACCCCGCCGACGTCGCGCTGCTCACCGAGATCCGCGACCTGCTCGCACAGAACCAGGGCCGTCCCTCGCTCTGAGCCTCCTCAGCCGTGGTGCGGCGGCACCTCGCGAAGGAGCCAGTCCTCAGCACCGTCGCCGTCGCCCCGGCCACCGCCGCCCTCGGGCCCACGCTCGTCCCGGGTGGCGTCGGGCAGGACGTCGCCGAACACCCGTGCGCGTCGACGGCGGCGCTCCTCCTCGGTCTGCCGCCGTCGGACCCGTGTCGCCCGCCGGCCGCTGGCCGGTCATCGGGCGGACGCGCTGTCCGCGAGCGACGCGAGCCAGCTGGCGTCGAACGACGTGACGCCGGGGCGACCAGCCTGTCGACGCCGTGAAGTGGTCGGTGGAGACTCGCAGCGAGCGGGTCAACGGCTCCGCGCGGATGCCGGCGACCTTGGTCATCCACGGGCTCAGGAAGGACAATCCGGGGCGTCCGACGGCGTCGGCATAGCCCTGGACGTAGTCGGCTCGCGCACCGGCTCGGCGCCGACGTTGTAGACGCCGCTCGGGGCCGTCAGCGCGGCGAGGACGGCAGGCCCGAGGTCGTCGGTGTGGACCGGGTGCAGCCAGCCCTCCGGGTCGACCGAAGCCCGACCGCAGCGACCCTGCCTGGCTGCGCGCAGCTGCCATCGGGTCATCTCGTCCTCGCCGACGATGAAGCCGAAGCGGAGGACCACACCGACGCGGGAGTCGCAGGTGTAGTCCTGCACCTGCGACTTCGGCCACCGAAGCCGGCTCGGTGGCCCGGGTGATGTCGAGCGGCGAGCCCTCGTGGACCCAGGTGTCGCCCTGGTCGGCGTAGAGCAGGCTCACGCTCTCCTGCACGATCCGGCGGACGCCCGCCTCACGGGCGGCCGCGACCACGCGCCGGACGCCCTCGGTGCGCAGCCGGTCGTTGGTGCGCCAGGCCCGGGGGAAGGCGCCTGCGAAACCCACGGGTACACGGGTGGCGAGGTTGGCGACGGCATCGGCACCGGCGAAGAGGTCGACCAGGAAGTCGTGGTCGGAGAGTCTGCCGATCCGAGCGGTCGCACCGCGGGAGCGCAGCTGTTCGGCCTTCTCGGGGGTCCGGGCGAGACCGACGACGTCATGTCCGGCGGCGAGGAGCGCGGACACGGCCGACGTACCGATCACGCCGGTGGCACCAGTGACGGCGACCTTCACATGAGGCCTTCCTCTGCTAGGACAGTTCCCCCCAATGGAGCTGTCCGGTGTGGCGAGACCGGGGACGTTCCACCCGGCCGCGCCTCCAGTCTCCGATAACGGCTTGGTAACGGCAAGTCCTGCGGCCCTGCGGAGTGGCAAAATTGCGGTCGTCGCGTCCGCTCAGCGAACACCTTGCGGGATCTGCACCCCTCCGCTGGACTGGACCGGATCAGGCACACAGACCGTTGGCAGCCGCCGCCTCGGCACGCGCCTCCGCGTCGGCGACGTCTTGCTTGTCGGGCTTTCCGGGCTCGCCCGTCGACTCTCCGGAGGGCCCCCCGGTCGGGCCCTGGGCAGCCGTCGTGATGCCGAGCGCCTGTCGACGGGTGAGGGCGTCGTCCTCACGGAGCTTGTCCCAGATCGCGTCGGCACCCGCTGCCAGCTGGAGTCGGTTGGGGTCTGGTTCGTAGCTCTCGAACGGGATGCTCAGGAACTGGATCTTGTCCAGGCCGATGTCCTTGAGCTGCTTGGCGAGGCCACCGAGCTTCTTCAGGCTGGCCAGGCCCGGGTCCGTGGTCAGCGAGCTGGTCGCGGCGTCCAGGAAGTTGTAGAGGCGCACCGGGTTGGCCAAGGTGCCCGCCGAGATCGCCTTGTTGGCCATCGACGCGAGGAAGGTCTGCTGCCGCTTCATCCGACCGATGTCCCCGTTCTCGGACAGCTCGTGACGCAGTCGCACGTAGCTGAGCGCCTGCTGACCCTTGACCTCGTAGGAACCGGCAGGCAGGTAGATCTTGCCGATGTCGTCGTTGACCTCTTCGGGCACGCACACCGGGACTCCGTCGAGCGCGTCCACCATGGCCTTGAAGCCGTTGAAGTCGATGACGACGAAGTGGTTGATCTTCACATCGGACATCTGCTCGACGGTGCGGATCGTGCAGGCGGGTCCGCCGATGGCGTAGGCGGCGTTGAACATGTCGAGGCCGCCGGGGTCGGTGCCGTTGCCGTCCTTGCGCTGGCACTCCGGCCGCTCGATCATCAGGTCGCGCGGGATGCTGACCCCGTAGGCACGGTCCCGATCTGCCGCGAGGTGCAGCAGGATCGTGGTGTCGGAGAGGCCGGGCGTCTCACCGCCGATGTTGCCGCTCTGCCCGACCCGCGGTGTCCGAGCCGAGCAGCAGGATGTTCAGCGGCTTGTGCTCGACGTCCTCGGGGATGATCTCCGTCGGGCGGTCGTCCCCGAGCGCCGCGGTCACGTCGAGGGAGTCGATGTTGCCCTCGAGGTGGCGGTAGACGAAGAACCCCGCCGTGAGCGTGACGACCAGGGCCGCAGCCACCGCGATGGCGACGGCCCTGATCACGCGGTGCTTGGGCACGTGGTCGCGATGACGCGGGGTGTGTGACATGCAGGTCCTGCTCGTAGAAGACGACGGGGGTGCACCCGGCCGGAGCCGACCACACGGGAGGTTACCCAGCCTTGCTCAACGAGGCATGCGAATCGAGCGTTCCCCTCGTCCATGATGCCCAAGCCGCCCAGCGGGACGAAATCGCCCTAGGGCATCGGCCTGTGACCCAGGTCACCCCGGGTCTGTCCAGGACTCACGGGGTCGGGTCGTCCAGGTGACTGATCCAGTAGTCGGCCGTGGCAGGGGTCTGGTTGCCGAACCGTGCGTTGACCGCCCAGAGGTCCCTGCCGACGTCGGCGACGGTGGTGGGCACGTCGAGGTCGCCGCTGGTCTGCTCGGCGACCACCGTGACCCTCTTCTTCCGGTCAGCGAACCGGGCGGTGACGACCAGGTTGTCGCGATTGCGCACGACGTGAACGCCCCGGCGACCGTCGGGCTCGAGCCCGTCGCCATTGGCGAAGTCATAGCCGTGCGCGTCGACGGCACGGGTGCGACCGGTCGCCTTGTTGACGCGGAAGAGCGTGCCGGTGTTGCTCTGCACCAGGACCAGCCAGCGACCGGACCTGATGATGCCGTTGGCGTTGAAGCCCTCGACGTAGTCGATGTCACCCGTGAGCGCGCGTGTCTTGGCCGGCCGTGAGGAGGGCACGTGCGTCGCCGCGGAGACGGACCACTCCCGAGCTCCTGGTTCTGGGAGTCGGTGGCGTAGACGGCCCGGCCGGTGACCACGACGTCGTTGACGAACCGACTGCCGGCGCCCGGCAAGTGCATAGGTCGCCAGGAGCCGCCCGTTGCGGGCGGACTGGGCGCGGATCTCACCCGAGTCGCCACCGGCGACCCAGATCACGTCGCGCCGGTCGTCGTAGTCGATGCCCACGGCCGGCTTGTCCGGTCCTGCTCTTGGGCAGCACCGTCGTCTTGCCGGTGCGCACGTCGGCACGGAGGAGCCGCCCGGTGGACGAGCGAGCCGACGTAGAGCAGGTCGCCGTCGGTGGTGACCCCCTCGGGTTGCCAGCCCGTCGGCAGATCGATCCGGTCGTCGGCCGTGCGCGGAGGAGCCGCAGTCGCGGTCGGTGTCGGGAGGCTGGCGGCCACGAGGGGCAGGGCGAGGGCGACGGCGGAGACGGGGCGCCAGCCGCCGGGTCTTCTGGGCTGGGTCATCGAGACTCCCGAAGTCAGTGAGCGGATGGTTCTTCCATCCTTCCCCGGCCCTCCAAGCCGTCTCCGACCATGACGGGCCTCACGTGCCCCAGGCCAGAGTCGAACTGGCGACCTTTCGCTTAGGAGGCGGCTGCTCTATCCACTGAGCTACTGGGGCCGGTGCAGAAGGCTACCTGCCATCCCTTACCCGACCACCAGGTGCTGCCGACCGTCGATCAGTTCCCGGGCCATGTCGAGATGACCTGCATGGGTGGCCGTCTCCATCAGCAGCCTCAGCAGGCAACCTCGTGCGTCCGCGAACGGCGGGAAGGGGAAGACCTCTTCCGGCGGCCACCAGCGGGGAGGAGCGTCGAGGTCCAGCTCGGCGAGCACGACGTCGCTGTGCTGCCGCCAGCGGCGGTACTGCGTGACCGCAGCAGCACCGGAGGTGACCGGAACCTTCCAGCCGTCTTGGATCAACCCGATGCATTCCTCGTCGGCGCCGAGGATCGCGCCGGCCCAGAAGATCTCGTCGTCGTAGGTGAGGTGGTTGAGCAGCTGCGCGATCGACCAGCCGGAGGGGGCGGCGGGCCGGGTCAGGTCCCCCTCGCTCAAGCCCTCCACAGCGGCCAGGACATGCCCGCGTTCGGCGTCGAGGTGAGCGAGGAGATCGGCACGGTCGCGTGTCATGGCGGCACCCTAGACGCCGGTGAGCGACTCCGCGGCCGTGCGCTGGTCCAACCAGTGCTCGAGCTCCGCTGCCGGGACCGCGCGGGACCACAGGAGGCCCTGACCCACGTCGCAGCCCTGACGCACGAGCTCCGCCACGGCGGCTTCGTTCTCGACTCCCTCAGCGACCATGCGAAGGCCCAGGCTGTGCGACAGCGCCACGGTGGCGGCCACCAGGGCTGCAGCCCGCTGGTCGTCGGCCATCGCGAGCACGAAGGACTTGTCCAGCTTCAGCTCGTCGATCGGCAAGCATCAGGGCGACCTCGTCGGCGAGCGAAGCCTGCCCGAAGGAGCTGGCAGACAGGTTCACGGCGACGGCGAGGTCTCGCCCCTGGGGGCACCAGTCCGCAGCCTGGTCGAGAGCCTTGCTGAGCACGATGCTGGTCAGCTTGTTCATCAGTCCGGCGTCCTCGACCACTGACAAGAAGCTGTCGGGATGGAGGAGCCCGCGTTCGGGGTGGTCCTGCCCGTTTTCAACCGATCCAGCCCGGGCCGTTCAGACGGTGAAGAGGTCGGCGTGGGTGAGGAAGTCGGACCGACGTGCGGCGCGGGCGACAGGTGCCGTCACCAGGTAGTTCACCCCTGGCGTCACCGGGACGTCGTCGATGCCGATGGCCTCCGCCGAGCCGCGCTTGCGGAAGACGACCTGGCCCGCGCGGTAGCTGTCGTCCGCGGTGTAGGGGCTCGGGTGGACGACGGCCACGACCCGGCCCTGGCCGTCGGTGATCCGGAAGTCGTCGTCACTCATGTTGACCAGACGAGGCAGGGAGTCCGGCCTCGATGAATCCGGCCTCGGTCCGCCTGGTCGGATGACTCCGACGGCGGCGACCACGAGCAGGAGCATCAGGGCGGGCATCAACAGAGCGGACATGGGAGTGACCTCGGCGGACTGCGAACTGGGAGGCCTTCATGATTCCCCTCGGACGGGCCGGTGGAAACCGGCCGGACGGCAAAGAATTCCTCACCCGCGCACCCGCGTGGCTCGCCGTCCTCAGCGCGGCGGAGGCGCGGAGGCCCCGCGGGGCTGTCCCGTCTCCTCGCCGACCCGGCCACCGGGGAACAGCTTGGCCGTCCGCACCGAGCGGAAGGTCCAGAGCTTGTTGACGACGAACGAGGCCGGCGTGATCAGCGCGACCGCGATCAGGTTGGCCCAGGTCAGCCTCGACCGCAGCAGGGAGGAGTCGTCGAGAAGCTCCGGTGACAGCGAGGCCGGCGAGTGCGGGTGGATCATCAGTGTGACCAGAGCAAGGTTCAGCGCCAGCGCCAGGAGGCCGATCGTCAGGAACGGGACGTACTCCGACCACCAGGACGACCCGTGCCCGGCGCTGCGGAAGGTCCAGCGACGGTTGAGCTGGAAGTTCCAGAGGTTGGCGACGAGGAACGCGCCGGTCACGAAGAGGTGGTACCACCGGACGTTGAACTCGGTGCCGGGCAGGTCGACCCAGACCTGCGAGTAGTCCGGACCGGTCAGCTGGAGCGTCCGCAGCACCACGAGGTTGACCAGCACGCCCGTCGCGCCGACGACGCCGAAGCGCACGAGCATCAGCCAGTTTCGGCGATGCCGGGCCGACACGTGATGGACAAGGCTCTGCATGGTGAGTCCAGCCTTGCAGACGGCTGGGTGGGATGCCGCCGTTGTCGTTGAACTTTGCTCAGGCGCCCGTCTCGCCATCGACGGCCTCGCGCAGCAGGTCGGCGTGTCCGTTGTGCCGCGCATAGTCGTGGATCAGGTGCAGCATCAGGGTGCGCAGCGTGGCCCGGCAGCCCCAGGACTCCACCTCGAACTCCTGCTCCAGGTCGGCCACGCCGGCCTCGACCCGTCGGGAGGACTCGACCTCGGCCGTCCACGCCGCGAAGGCCTCGTCGCGGGTGCCCGCCCGGACGTCGTACGCCGCCTGGAAGTCCCCCGACCCCGACCAGACGTGACCCACCGTCTCGCCGGCGACGACCCGCCGGAACCAGTGTCGTTCCACCTCGGCGAGGTGTCGCACCAGTCCGAGCAGCGACAGCCCGGAAGGGGACACCGGCTGCCGTCGAAGGTCCTCCGTGCCGAGCCCGTCGCACTTCCAGGCCAGCGTCGCGCGGTGGTAGTCGAGCCACCCCCGCAGCGCGGTGCGCTCGTCGCCGGTCATCGGCGGATCGGGACGGACGGTGCGAGGTGACTCCCAGGCAGACACAGTCGCCGAACCTACTATGGGAGGTCCTCGACCTCGGGAGCCCACGTTGCAGACCGCCCTCCGCCGGTTCCGGCGATTCGCGCCGCTGACTGCGGCTGCGCTCGTGCTCGCCGGCTGCGGCGCCGCCGGCCCGGACCCGGTGCCCGCCGCGGAGCGCTTCCCCGCCCGGCGCCCGTCTCGACGGTGCGATCGAGGTGGTCGTGGCGGTCTCGATCGACGGCCTCAACCCGACGGCCCTGCGCCGGCTCGGACGCCCCGGCGCCCCGGCGATGCACCGCATGCTGCGCCAGGGCGCGGCCACCCTCAACGCGCGCACGGAGCGCGAGCTGACCCGCACCCTCCCCAACCACACCGGGATGCTCACCGGTCGGCCCGTCGACGGCCCGGACGGGCACCACGTGAGGTTCAACGAGGACAGCGGCGGCATCCTCGCCGCCACCGCCGGCCACTACGTCGCCGGAGTATTCGACGTGGTCCACGACCACGGTGGTCGCACGGCGTTCTACTCCAGCAAGGACAAGTTCGACTACCTCGACCGGAGCTGGGACCGGGCGCACGGAGCACCTGACGCCGACCGGAACCGACGATGGCCGCGACAAGATCGACCGCTACGTCGTCGACGACGAGGCCGCCAACGTCTCGCGGCTGGTGCGGCGCCTCGGCAGGCGTCCCGATACGTTCAGCTTCGTGCACCTTGCCCAGCCGGACACCGCCGGGCACGCCACCGGCTTCCTGTCACCGGGCTACCTCACCGCTGTCCGCGCTGCTGACAGGCAGGTCGGCAGGATCCTGCGGAAGGTGCGACGCGACGCCTACCTTCGCGAGCACGCCGTCGTCGTCCTCACCGCCGACCACGGCGGCCGCGGGACCGAGCCACTCCGACCCCTCGAAGGCCTACGACTTCCGGGTCCCGTTCGTCGTGTGGGGTGCCGGCGTGGCGGCGGGCGCGGACCTCTACGCACTCAATGCCGAGCGCCGGGCGCGTCCCGGCCGCAGGCGCACGACGTACGCCGGCACGCAGCCGGTCCGCAACGGGGAGGTCGCCAACCTGGTGACCTCGCTGCTCGGACTGCCGGACGTGCCCGGCAGCGTCTTCGGCCGGCAGCACCTGCTGGTGTCCTGACACTCGACACGGGGCTCGGATCCAGCCGTGCCGATGACCTAGGCTGTGAGCAAGCACGAGACAGGGAGACAGCATGCCGCTCGGGCAAGGCATCCTGGACGTCTTCGAGGCGATCCCCCGCCGGATCGAGATGACCGGGCAGGCGCCGATCTGGCGCATCACCGGTCCGACGTTCGACGCGGCGTGGGAGTTCGCGCAGGAGGTCCTCGATGACCCGGTGGTGATCGATCGTGACGACCGCGCCCGTTTGTGGACGCGAGTCACCCTCACCGTGACCAACGACCCGGTGCTGGCAGCCAAGGCGCCGCCCCACGACGAGCTGCGCACCCCGCCGGAGCTGCCACCCCACGGCGCGGCTCGACCAGTGGCCCTCTGGAACGACGAGGACTACGCCGAGTCGTTCTCGCCCCTGGAGGACATCTTCACCCACCAGGAGGAGGTCCGGGCGGCTCGTCGCTCGGTCCCGCGGCAGCGCGACGGCCGCCGTTCGGGCGGGCGCACCTGAGCCTCAGAGCAGCGACTCGTAGAGCTCGACGGTCCGGGCAGCGACGGCGTCCCAGCCGAACTCCTCGACCGCGCGCGCCCGGCCGGCCAGGCCCATCCGGTGGGCCTCCTCGGGATCGGCCGCGAGCCGGTTGACCGCCGCGGCGAAGCGCTCCTCGAAGCCACCCGCGTCCTCGGGGGTGTAGTCGACCAGGAGCCCCGTCGAGCCGTCGTCGACGACCTCGGGGATGCCGCCGACCGCGCTGGCCACGACCGCGGTCTCGCACGCCATCGCCTCCAGGTTGACGATGCCCAGCGGCTCGTAGACCGAGGGACAGCAGAATGCCAGCGCATGGGTCAGCACCTGGCGCACCTCGTCGCGCGGCAGCATCGTCGAGACGACGAAGATGCCGTCACGGCTCGCTCGCAGGTCCTCGATCGCGGCGTCGGTCTCGGTCTTGAGCTCGGGGGTGTCGGCCGCCCCGGCGAGAAGCACCAGCTGCACGGCCGGGTCCAGGCGCAGGCCGGCGCGCAGGAGGTGCGGCACACCCTTCTGACGCGTGATCCGGCCGACGAAGGCGACATAGGGCCGGTCGAGGTCGACACCGATCCGCTCCAGCACGTCGGTGGCGGGGTCGGGCCGGTAGAACTCGGCAGTCGATGCCGTTGGAGATCACGTGCACCTTGGTCCGGGTCGATGCCCGGGTAGGAGCTCAGCACGTCCTCCCGCATCCCCCGGCTGACCGCGACGACGGCGTCGGCACCCTCCATCGCGGTCCGCTCGGCCCAGGAGGAGAGCCGGTAGCCGCCGCCGAGCTGCTCGGCCTTCCACGGACGTTGCGGCTCCAGGGAGTGGGCGGTGATGACGTGCGGTACGTCGTAGAGCAGCTTCGCCCAGTGACCGGCCATGGCGGCGTACCAGGTGTGCGCGTGCACCACGTCGGCTCCGGCGACGGCTGCGGTCATCGTCAGGTCGGTGGACAGCACCCGGAGCGCGGCGTTGGCCCCGGCGAGCCGTGGGTCGTCCTCGGAGTGCGCGGTGGCCCCTTCGCGCGGCTCGCCCATGCACTGCACGTCGACGTCGACCAGGCGCCGGAGCTCGCGCACCAGGAAGTCGACGTGCACGCCGGCGCCGCCGTAGACGTCGGGGGGATACTCACGGGTCAGCACGGACACCTTCACGAGGGGCACCTTTCGACGAGACGCATCTGCTTCGCAGGTTAGCGCTCAGCTGGTCCAGGCGCGCCAGAGCGCTGCGTACTCCCCGTCGAGCTCGACCAGCTCGTCGTGGCTGCCGAGCTCCACGATCCGCCCGTCGATCACGACGGCGATCCGGTCGGCGTCGTGGGCGGTGTGCAACCGGTGGGCGATCGCGACCACCGTCCGACCCTGGAGGAGGACGTTCATCGAGCCCTCCAGCGTGCGCGCCGTGCGCGGATCGATCAACGAGGTCGCCTCGTCGAGCACCAGGGTGTGCGGGTCGGCGATGATCAGCCGCGCCAGCGCGATCTGCTGCGCCTGGGCCGGCGTCAGGGACTGCTGGCCGGAGCCGATCTTCGTCTCCAGGCCGTCGGGCAGCCGCTCCACCCAGGCCAGCGAGCCGACGGCGCGCAGCGCGGCGCGGACGGAGTCGTCGTCGGTCTCCTCCCTGGCGAGCACGATGTTGTCCCGGATGGTGCCGATGAAGAGGTGGTGCTCCTGGGTCACCAGCGCGACCTCGGTGCGCAGCACCTCCAACGGAAGGTCGACCAGCTCCACCCCGCCCACGCTCGCGGTGCCGGTGCGCGGCCGGTTGATGCCGGCGAGCAACCGTCCCAGCGTGGACTTGCCGGAGCCGCTGGGGCCGACGACCGCGAGCCGCTCCCCCACCCGCAGCGCGAGGTCGCACACCGTGGAGCACGTCGTGGTCGGCCCGGTAGGCGAACCTCAGGTCACGACCCACGAGCTCGACCCCGTCGGGCAGGGCGTCGCCCGGCTCACGGTCCGGGGGCACCTCGGCGATCCCCAGCAGGCGCGCGGTCGACGCGGCCCCCACCTGGAGCCGGTCGACCTCGCCGATCAGCCGGTCGAGCGGGTCGCCGAGCGCCTCGACGTACAGCACGGCAGCGGTGATCTGGCCGAGGTCGACCCAACCGCGGGAGTAGCCGTAGGCGCCGACGAGCAGAGTGATCACGCGCGGCGACTGGAAGGCGAAGTTCAGCACCAGGAAGAGCAGGTTGCGCAGCGTCATGCTGTAGCGCTCGGCCTGCGCGGAGACCGCGATGTCGTCGGATCCCGTGACCACCCGCGTCGTGGTGAGCCCGAGCGCCTCGACGGTCCTCGCTCCCTCGACGGTCTCGGTCAGCGTGGTGTTGATCCGCGAGTAGGTCGCACCTTCGTTGATGTAGGCCTTCGGCGCCCGGCGCAGATAGCTGCGCACCGCCCACGCCGCGGTGGCGAAGGTCGCCAGCGCCGGCAGGGCGAGCACGACGGAGTTGAGCAGCATCGCCACGACGGAGAGCACCACGGTGAGGAGCGAGATGATCGCCATCGGTACGCCGTACTGCACCGACCGACTCATCGTGCCGACGTCGCGGGTGACCCGGGTGACCAGGTCGCCGGTGCTGGCACTCTCCACACGCCCCAGGGGGAGCCGCAGGATCGTGCGCACGATGTATTCGCGGGCGCTGGCCAGCAGGTCCTGGCCGAACAACGTCGAGGTGCGCTGGGCCGCGAAGGTGAGCAGCGCCTGCGCGCACACCACGCCGATGACCAGGAGGGCAAGCGAGCCCAGACCCTCAGGTGCGCGGCCGGAGGCGTCGACCGTGCGGTTGACGAGCTCGCCCAGGAGCCGTGGCACCACCAGGGCGGCCGCTGCCGCGAGGGCGTTGAGCACGACCAGCGCCGCGAAGCGGCCCCGCCGGGTGAGCACGAGCTGCTTGAAGAAGGCCAGCACGGCCTGGTTGCCGGCGACCGGCCAGCCGCGGGCCGGGTTGCGGGACTCGGCGTAGTTCTGCTCCGCCCGCTGGCGGCGCAGGTCGTGCCGGCGCCACAGGGCGTCGTAGCGCTCACGGCGGGTCGCCCGGGTCGGGGGACGGAGCGCGGCCGGCACCGCGGGGGGATCCTCGCTGCGCTCGCGCCACGTCTCGGCCGACGTGGCCAGCAGGTCGGTCATCGGCCGGCCTCCTCGACGGTCGGCTCGTCCAGCGCCCGGGCGACCAGGCGCCGGTAGTCACGGTCGTCGGCCAGCAGGTCGGCATGCCGGCCCTCGGCGACGACCGTGCCGTCGTGGAGCAGCACGACGTGGTCTGCGTGGTGCAGCCACAACGGCGACACCGTCGTGACGACAGTCGTCCGGCCCGCGCCGGACCTCGGCGACGCGCTCGGCGATGCGCGCCTCCGTGTGCGCGTCGACCGCGGACGTCGGCTCGACCAGCACGAGCACGGGTGCCTGGACGGCCAGCGCGCGCGCCAGCACGACGCGTTGACGTTGACCGCCGGAGAGGCCTCGCCCTCGCTCCTCGAGCTCGCCCTGCCATCCCTGGGGCAGGGCGTCATAGACGTCCTCGGCGTTGGCCACCCGCAGGGCGCTCTCCGCCTCGGCGCGGCTCAGCCGGCCGTGCGGGTCGATGGCGTCCTGCAGGGTGCCGGCGAAGAGCTGGCTGGTGGTGTCGCTGACCAGGATCTGGCGGCGCACGTCCTCGAGACGGGCGTGGGCGAGATCGACGCCCCCGAGCCGGACTCCCCAGTCACGCCCCGCCAGCTCCTCGTCGAGGGCAGCGATACGAGCGCGCCGACGGGCACGCTCGGCGCGGGCGCGGCGGGCGGCACGGCCCTTGGCATGCTCCGCGTCCTCCTCGGCGACCGGCTCGACGTCCGCTGCCAGGTAGCGCCCGAGCCGGTCCGCCAGCGCAGCGCTCTGCTCGGGTACGGCGCTGACCACCACGGTCAGCAGCCCGGGCCGGGCGACGAAGCCGCTGGCGTCGTCGATGAGCTCGGCATGGCCGTCGAGTGGTCGCGGGTCGGCGCGCTCGCGCCAGGGAGGGCGCTGCTCGAAGACGGCGATCGCCTTGCGGGCGCTGACCAGGGCCCTGGTCGTCTTCTGCGCCAGCTCGAAGAAGGTGCGGATCGGACCGACCATGAACAAGCCGTAGCCCAGGAAGCTCACCAGCTGGCCGACGGTCAGCTCACCGGCAGTCACCTGGCGGGAGCCCAGCCAGACCAGGCTGACCAGGAAGACCCCGGAGAAGAGCACCCCCACGGCCTCCACGGCGGCCTGCCAGATGCCCGAGGAGACCCCGGCCCGCCTCGACAGCTGGGACTGCCGTGCGTAGTTGCGCCCGAAGGTCTGCTCACCGCCGATGCCCCGGAGGATCCTCAGCCCGGCAACGATGTCGGTGGCCATCGAGGTCAGCTCGGAGTTGCGGGTCCGCTCGACCTGCTGGCGGCGGTGCAGGGGGCGCAGCAGGGGCAGCGCCGCGCCGACCAGCACCGGAGCGGCCGCGAGGACGACGACACCGAGCAGAGGAGAGATCGACAGCACGATCGCGGCCACCATCAGGTAGGACACGAGCTGTGCTGCGGCACGCGCGATGATCTCGGTCATCGCGCCGAACTCGTCGGCGTCGCTCGAGGCGATACTGAGCACCTCACCCGTCGGCGAGCGACGCGGCAGCACGTGGCCCATCTGGGCGATCTTGCGGGTGACCATCTCGGTCGTGCCATAGAGCGCGATCAGCCAGGTGCGGACGATCAGGGTGTGGAACACCACGCCGAAGATGCCGCCGACCGTCACCACGACCAGCATCAAGCCGCTCCAGCCCCACAAGGCGGCGACCGATCCCCCGAGGATCGCGTCGTCGACCGCCTTGCCGAAGATCCACGGCCCGAGCGTCATCGGCAGCAGCCACAGCAGCGAGGTCAGTGACGAGAGCGCGATCACCTTCCACTGCCGCCCCAGCAGCCAACGCAGGAACGCCGCAGGCGACCGGGTGTCCGGGTCGCTGCTCGGTGGGGTCCCGACCCCCGAGACGAAGGTGGTGACCCGAGGCGGGAAGTCCTGCATGGCCCCGCAAGACTAGGTGGCCGAACCCGGTGGTCGCGACTCGTTTTCCCCGGCCGCGCTGCCCTCCCGGGTGGAAATCACCCAGACGTGACACGGGACACAGCGCCCCGAACGCCCTAGGGTGCTGTTATGCCTCGCGTCCTCGCCATCGTCCTCGCCGGGGGAGAAGGAAAGCGGCTGATGCCGCTCACCGAGGACCGCGCAAAGCCCGCGGTGCCCTTCGGGGGCTCCTACCGGCTGATCGACTTCGCGCTCTCCAACCTGGTCAATGCCGGCTACCTCAACTGCGCGGTGCTCACCCAGTACAAGTCGCACTCGCTCGACCGGCACATCTCGATGACCTGGCGGTTGAGCAGTCTGCTCGGCAACTACGTCGCCCCGGTGCCGGCGCAGCAGCGTCGCGGACCCAACTGGTATCTGGGCAGTGCCGACGCGATCTATCAGTCGATGAACCTCATCAACGATGCGAAGCCGGACCACATCGTCGTCTTCGGGGCCGACCACGTCTACCGCATGGACGCCTCGCAGATGGTCAACGCGCACATCGAGTCCGGCGCGGGTGTCACCGTCGCCGGCATCCGGGTGCCCCGCAAGGAGGCCTGGCAGTTCGGCGTGATCAAGACCGCCGAGGACGGCGTCGCGATCGCGGAGTTCCTCGAGAAGCCGGCCGAGCCGCCGGGGCTGGTCGACTCCCCTGAGGAGTCCTACGCCTCGATGGGCAACTACGTGTTCAGCGCCAGCGCCCTGGTGGAGGCACTGGAGAAGGACGCCGCAGATCCGACGAGTCGACATGACATGGGTGGCGACATCATCCCGATGCTGGTCGACGAGGGCCGCGCCGCCGTCTACGACTTCAAGCGCAACGCCGTGCCCGGCTCGACAGATCGCGATCGTGACTACTGGCGCGACGTCGGGACCATCGACAGCTATCACGACGCCCACCTCGACCTGGTCTCGACGGTGCCGATCTTCAACCTCTACAACACCGACTGGCCGATCTTCACCTCCAACTCCCAGCTGCCGGGTGCGAAGTTCAGCCAGGGCGCGAGCGTGCGCGACTCGATTGTCTGCGCCGGCTCGATCGTCTCCGCTGCCTCGGTCGAGACCTCGGTGATCGGCACCCAGGTCTTCGTCGGTGACGGCGCCTACGTCCAACGCAGTGTGCTGCTCGACGGGGTGCGCATCGGGCGCGGGGCCGTCGTCCGCAACACGATCCTCGACAAGAACGTCGTCGTCCCCGACGGTGCGCTCATCGGCGTCGACCCTGCTGAGGACACGCGTCGCGGTTTCATCGTCAGCGAGGGCGGTGTGACCGTGCTCGGCAAGGGTCAGCTCGTCCTGCCCTGACGGCCCGTCCGGGTCATGGCGGCCGAGCGTGCCCTCGGCGCACCATGTGGGTGTGAGCCACGAGATCGTCCCTGACCCCGGGGAACACCTCACCGACGGGTGGGAGCCCGAGACAGCCGCCGACGACACCCTCAAGCGTCAGGCCGTGCAGGTGCACGCATCGTGGGCGGTCGCGGTGGGACAGGCGCTGGGCCGACCGTGGGCGGCCACGGCGCGGTGGGTCGGCGCTCGCGTCGGTGACCGCGGGGCGCTGACCAACCCGGTGGTGCTGCTGCAGCCGCCGCGCGACGACATCGCCGGCCTGCTCGCCGAGGTCGACGACGTGATCACCCCGCCCGCGCCGTACCTCCTGCTCAGCCCCTTCCCCACACCAGATCTGCACGGGCACGGCCTCGAGCTGCTCGGCCACCCGCCGCTGATGGTCCGTTTCCCGGCGCCGCGAGAGCGGCCGCAAGCCGACGGGGTCGAGCTGTGGGAGGTCACCGACGCCGCCGGGCTCGAGGTTGCCGAGCGCGTCCTGGTCGAGGGCTACCCGATGCCCGAGCTGCAACCACTGGCGGCCGGCGACCTGCTCGCTCCGGGGTTGCTCGCGGGCCCGACCCGGGTGTGGGTGGCGGCGGTCGACGGCGAACCAGCCGCGGTCGCCTGCGCCCACCAGCACGCAGCAGCGACGCTGGTGGAGTACGTCGCGGCCCTCCCCACGGCGCGCGGACGAGGGGCAGGAGCAGCCGTCACCTGGGCCGCCACCCTGGCCGATCCGGACCTGCCGGCGGTGCTCGTCGCCAGCGACGACGGACGACCTGTCTACGCCGCGATGGGCTACCTCGCGCTCGAGCGTTGGACGGCCTGGTTGCGGCCCTAGCGGGGGCTGGCGCTCGTCGCCGACGCCCCGGGTCAGCGCGGGTAGCTCAAGCCTGCGAGCTGCTGCACGACGAGCACCGCACCGATGCGCTCACCGCGCACGCTCACCGGGCCACCCGAGGACAGTCCCTCGAGCTCCGCCTGGAGGGTCTCGGTGCTCGCGTCCCCGTCGTAGTCGGCGGCGGCGGGTGCCGACAGGGCGGACGACGGCCCGAGGTCCAGCGTCACCGCGCCGACGCACCAACCACCAGCACAGGTCGCGAGCGGCCCGGTGATCGTCTCCACCGGGGGCGGGGCGGGGGTGGTCGACGGGGGAGGTGGGCTGGTCGGCGGCGGGGCCACGGGCTGCGGCTGCACCGGGGCCGGCGAGGTGCCGGCGGGGCTGGGCTTCGGGCTGGGCTTCGGACTGGGCTTCGGACTGGGCTTGGGGCTCGTGCTGGGCTTGGGACTGGGCTTGGGGCTCGTGCTGGGCTTCGTGCCGGAGTCGTTCCCGGGCCGGCTGGCCGGGCCGCCGTCACGATCGCCGCGTCCGGCTCGGTCACGCTTCTTCTTGGTGCCCTTCGTGGCCTTGTCGGCGGGAGCGTCCGGTGAGGGGATCACGAACACGCCGGTGCGGTAGCCGACCTCGAAGGCGCGCACGAGGCGGACGTAGTAGTCCGAGGGGTTGTAGCGGAAGATCGCCGCGTCCATGGCCGCATCCATGCTCAGGTCGGAACCGGCACACAGGTAGTGCACCCGAGGCCAGCGCTGCATCGTCGAGGTCGTGCGGGTTGCGCTCGCCGTCGCCGTCGCCGTCCCGGCCGGACCATGCCCATGTGGAGGGGATGAACTGCATCGGCCCCACCGCACGGTCCCAGGTCTTGTCGCCGTCCAGTCTGCCTCGGTCGGTGTCGCGGATGGCCGCCACCGGTCCACGCCCGTTGAGCGCGACACCGATGATCTTCGGACGGGTCATCCCGTCCGTGCTGAGCACCGAGCCGCCGTAGCGGCCGTGGTCGGACTCCACCCGGCCGATCGCGGCGAGCAGCGTCCACGGCAGCCGGCACCCCGGATCGGTGCGAGCCAAGCTCGCCGCAGCGTTGCGGTAGGCGGAGACTGCCGCCTGCGGCACGTCGTGAGAGGCCAGCTGGCTGGCGGTGAACACCCGGCCGCCCCGCGGGCTGTCGACGCGCACCATGCGGTTCTTGTCCTTGGCCCACACCAGCGTCGTGGACGGCTCGACGCTCTGCGGCTGCACCGGGGCGAATCGCGCCGCCTCGCGGTGGTGCTGCACCACGGCCCTGGGTGATCCTTCCGACGGGTCGGCGGAGATGGGCACGCCGTCCGGGCTCGAGGAGACTGCGGACATCGTCGCCAGGACGACGACGGTGACGGCAGAGAGCCGCGCCGGCCTGACCAACCTCAGCGACATCGTCGCTCTCCCCGTGACCTTTGTGAGTCGAACGAGGTCGACGCTAACCCGGTCCCGGCGGGTCTTCGACCGGTTTCACCATGAATGGCCCCAACGGGCCCTCCCCGATGGCCCTCCTGTGCGCAGGGCAGTGACCGGGTCAGACCACCTCGAAGCGGAGCCCGGCCTTGATCAACCGGTCCGTCAGGTGTTGTCCCATCGCGACGGCGGTGGTGACCTGACCCGCAGTCGGCGGATTGTCGTCGAAGGCCAGGCACAGGGCCGACTCGCCGAGCATCTTGGCGGTCTCGGTGTAGCCGGGGTCTCCACCGGACACCTTCGTCCGCACCGTCTTCCCGCCGCCCTCGGCGATGAAGCGCATCGAGAAGTGCGACCGCGCGCGCTTCTCCTCGGTGGGTCCGGTGCCCTGCGGGACCCGCGAGAGGAGCGAGCGCCTCAGCGGTCCGACGTGCGCTGCGGCGGCGAGCAACCCGACCCCGGCCACCGCGCCGACGACCGTGGGCAGTCGCTTGGCCGCCGCGTAGTGGGCATAGCTGAAGTCGGGGCCGAAGCGCTCCAGCACAGCCGCCGACCTCTTGACCACCAACGGGTCGATGGTCGGCAGTGGCACCAGCCAGTAGCCGGCCGCCCGGTCGAAGTGTGGCCGTTTGGCCACTGAGCGGATCCTGCGCCCCTGGGGTCGCGGCTCGATCTTGCGGCGCTCGGCGAGGGCCCGCTTCATCGGCCGTGCACGAGAGATCGCATTCAGTGCCGACGCGAACGTCCCACCCGAGAAGGACGCGTTGGTGCGGAGCATCCCGCGCATCCGGATCGGCACTCCCTCGGGAAGCTGGAGCACCGTGAACAGCGCTCCGAGGTCGTGCGGGATCGAGTCGAAGCCACAGGCGTGCACCAGTCGCGCGCCGGTCTCCACCGCGCGGGCGTGGTGAGCGACGTACGTCGTGTCCACGAACTCCGGTTCGCCGGTGAGGTCCGCATAGTCGGTGCCGGCCTCGGCGCAGGCTGCGACCAGCGCCGCTCCGTGCTCGACGTACGGGCCGACGGTGGTCACCACGACCCGGGCCTGCTCGGCCACCGCGCGCAGCGACACCGCGTCGGATGCGTCCGCCGTGAGCAACGGAAGATCGCGGAGCGTGGGGTCGAGTGCCGCCAACCGGCTCCGGACCGCTGCCAGCTTGGCCGGGCTGCGCCCGGCAAGAGCCCAGCGACAACCCTCCGGCACGCGCCCGGCGAGATACTCCGCGGTCAGTCCTCCGGTGAAGCCGGTGGCGCCGAAGAGCACGAGGTCGAACGGACGGTCCTGGTCTGCCATGCACCCACTGTGCCAGCCGCGCAGAGGCGTGGCGCCGGGTGGATCGTCGACGTAGGTTGAGGGCATGTGTCGCAACATCCGCACCCTGCACAACTTCGAGCCGCCCGCGACCCGGGACGAGGTGCAGGCCGCCGCTCTGCAGTACGTCCGCAAGGTCAGCGGTGCCACCCGGCCCTCCCAGGTCAACCAGGCCGCCTTCGACGCGGCGGTGGCCGAGGTCGCCGCGAGCACGCAGCGGCTGCTGGACCACCTGACCACGACCGCGCCGCCGAAGGACCGTGAGGTCGAGGCGGCCAAGGCCCGGGCGCGGGCGGAAGTCCGCTACGCCTGAGGCGGGCGGCCTCGTCAGTAGGCCGGCTGCGTGGAGGGGCCGGTCCTGCCCTCGGAGGGCAGGACCGCGGCCATCGCCACCCCGCCGAGCAGCAGGACCCCGATCACCAGGGCGGACGCGGACAGCGGAAGCGAGTCCTCACGCATGGCCGAAACGTGAGGGGCACGGCACGCTCGACGCCATGATTCCTGGGCAAAGGGTTCGCCCCAGGTCGCGCAGCTACTCCCCCGCCGGGCGCGACGTACCGTGGTGCGGTGAGCGCCCCGCCCATCGACACCCTCGCCGAGCCGCAGCGCACTGCGTTGGCCCTGCTCGGCGACCGCCCGTTGCTCGTGCTCAGCGGGGCCGGGATCAGCACCGACTCCGGGATCCCCGACTACCGTGGGCCGGGCTCGCCCGCGCGCACGCCGATGACCTACCAGGAGTTCGTGTCCGGGCCGGAGGCACGGCAGCGCTACTGGGGTCGCTCCCACCTCGGCTGGGGCAGGATGGGTGCGGCGCAGCCCAACGACGGCCACCGAGCCGTCGCAGCGCTCGAGGCCGCGGGACGGCTGACCCTGACCATCACCCAGAACGTCGACGGGCTGCACGAGGCGGCCGGCTCCCGGTCGCTGTGCGCCCTGCACGGCCGGATCGCGGACGTGGTCTGCCTGTCCTGCCGCACCACGACTGCGCGGGCAGCGCTCGCCGCACGGCTCGACGCGCTGAACCCGGACTGGTCACAGCGTCACGGTGCGGTCGCCGCCCGTCCCGACGGCGACGTCGAGCTCGACGACACCGCCGACTTCGTGGTCCCCGACTGTGAGCGCTGCGGCGGTCTGCTGAAGCCCGATGTGGTCTTCTTCGGGGAGAACGTGCCCAAGCCGCGAGTGGAGCGCTGCTACGCGGCGGTCGACCGGCTCGCGAGCATCGGAGGCGCGCTGCTGGTGCTCGGCTCGTCCCTGACCGTGATGTCCGGCCTCCGCTTCGTGCGTGCCGCCGCGAAGCTCGACGTCCCGGTCGTGATCGTCAACCGCGGCAGCACCCGGGCCGACGACTTGGCCACGCTGAGATTGCCCGTCGGCACCTCGGAGTTCGCCAGCCGGCTCGCCGGCATGACCGGCATGACCGACGCGGCGGATCGAGCCGTCGCCGGCCTGCCTCCCGCAGCGACCTGACGCTTCCCGCGGCGTACTACCTGCGGGGAGGCGATGATTACCAAGGGACCGTGGTAATCATCGCCGCCCCGCCGCCCCGACCTCAGAGCTTCTCGAGCACGTCCCGCATCAGCTGTGCGGTCTCGGACGGCGTCTTGCCGACCTTGACGCCGACGGCCTCGAGGGCCTCCTGCTTCGCCGCGGCGGTGCCGGAGGAGCCGGACACGATCGCTCCGGCGTGGCCCATCGTCTTGCCCTCGGGGGCGGTGAAGCCTGCGACGTAGCCGACCACGGGCTTGGTGACGTGGTCCTTGATGTAGGCAGCCGCCCGCTCCTCGGCGTCGCCACCGATCTCGCCGATCATCACGATCGCCTTCGTGTCGGGGTCGGCCTCGAACGCCGCGAGCGCGTCGATGTGCGTGGTGCCCACGATCGGGTCGCCGCCGATGCCGATGGCGGTCGAGAAGCCGTGGTCACGCAGCTCGAACATCATCTGGTAGGTCAGCGTGCCCGACTTGGAGACGAGACCGACCGGACCGGTGCCCGAGATCGACGCCGGCGTGATCCCCGCGAGCGCCTCGCCGGGGGTGATGATCCCCGGGCAGTTGGGCCCGATCATCCGGGTGTCGGCGTGGTTGCTGTCGCCTTGCAGGTAGGACCACACCTCGGCGGTGTCCTGCACGGGGACGCCCTCGGTGATCACCACGAGCAGGCCGATGCCCGCGTCGATGGCCTCCACGCACGCGTCCTTGGTGAAGGCCGGTGGCACGAAGACGACCGACACGTCGGCGCCGGTCTCGGCCATGGCTTCCTTGACGGTGCCGTAGACCGGGAGCTTCACGGCGTTGCCGTCAGCCCCGGTGTGCTCGACGGAGGTGCCGGCCTTGCGGGCGTTGACGCCGCCCACGACCTGGGTTCCCGCCTTCAGCATCAGCGCGGTGTGCTTGGAGCCCTCGCCGCCGGTGATGCCCTGGACGATGACCTTGGAGTCCTTGTTGAGGTAGATCGACATGTCTTCGTCCTTACGCGTTCGCGAGCTCGGCGGCCTTGTCGGCCGCACCGTCCATCGTGTCCACGAGCGTCACCAGCGGGTGGTTGCGCTCGTTGAGGATCCGGCGACCTTCTTCGACGGCGTTGCCGTCCAGGCGTACGACGAGCGGCTTGGTCGCCTCGTCGCCGAGGATGTCGAGAGCGCCGACGATGCCGTTGGCCACCGCGTCGCACGACGTGATGCCACCGAAGACGTTGACGAACACGCTCTTGACCTGGGTGTCGTGGAGGATCACGTCGAGCCCGTCGGCCATCACCTGGGCGGAGGCACCGCCACCGATGTCGAGGAAGTTGGCCGGCTTGACGCCGCCGTGTGCCTCGCCGGCGTAGGCGACCACGTCCAGCGTGGACATCACCAGCCCGGCGCCGTTGCCGATGATCCCGACCTCACCGTCGAGCTTGACGTAGTTCAGGCCCTTGTCCTTGGCCTTGAGCTCCAGCGGGTCGGTCTCGTCCAGGATCACGAACCCGGCGTGGTCCTCGTGACGGAACTCGGCGTTCTCGTCGAGCGAGACCTTGCCGTCGAGCGCCTCGAGCTTGTCGCCGTCGAGCCGGGCCAGCGGGTTGACCTCGACGAGGGTCGCGTCCTCCTCGACGAAGACCTTCCACAGAGCCATCACGGTCTGCACGGCCTGCTCGACCAGCACCTCGGGGAAGTTCGCATCCGCGACGATCTCGCGGGCCTTCGCCTCGTCGACGCCGGCACCCGGGTCGATGGCGGTCTTTCGCACGGCGTCGGGGTTGGTCTTGGCGACCTCCTCGATCTCCACACCACCCTCGACGCTGGCGATGCAGAGGTACTGCCGGTTGGCGCGGTCGAGCAGGAAGGAGAAGTAGTACTCCTCGTCGATGCTCGCGGCCGGCGCGACCAGCACCCGGTTCACCGTGAGGCCCTTGATCTGCATGCCGAGGATCGCGGAGGCGTGCTCCTCGGCCTCGTCGGGCGTCTTCGCCAGCTTGACGCCGCCGGCCTTGCCGCGGCCGCCGGCCTTCACCTGCGCCTTGACCACGACGACGCCGAGCTCCTCGGCGGCCGCACGCGCCTCGGCGGGGGTGTGCGCCACCCGGCCGGGGGTCACCGGTACGTCATGCTTGGCGAAGAGCTCCTTCGCCTGGTACTCCATCAGGTCCACAGGTCCTACCTTCGTCGTCGGAGCGTCTGAGCAAGCTCGGCGCAGGTCTGGCGGGGCGGCACGCGCCCGAGCCCGACCCTAGACCTCTCGGGTGGGTCACCTCCACGTCACCCTCGTCACAGCCTCGGAGCCTCCTCCGGCCGAGGTGGGGTGGCCTCCGTAGCCTCCGAGGGGGCTTCGTCGTTGCAGGAGCATGAGCTCTCGTCGCAGGTCCACCGCCCTGATCGGCTCACTCACGGCCGGTCTGGTCGCCGTGAGCGGCCTCTCGCTCGCCGTGACCGGCCCTGCCGCCCTGGCCGACGACACCCCCGGCTACTCCCTGCGGCACATCTCGGTGGACACGCTGGTCGGACCGAACGGCGATCAGCCGTGCACGATCAGTGCCGACATCTACACCCCCGACGGAGCGAACCGGCGGCACCGCAAGCCGGCGATCCTGACCACCCATGGCTTCGGGGGCAACAAGGCCGACGCCAACCAGACGGCGGTCGGCCGCGGCTTCGTCCGCGAGGGCTACGTCGTGCTGTCGTACTCAGGCCTCGGCTTCGGGGGGTCCGGCTGCAAGATCCGGCTCGACGACCCGGCCTGGGACGGCAAGGCCGGCTCGCAGGTGCTCGACGTGCTCGCCGGCACCCGCAGGTTCACCGACACCGACACCGGCGAGACCGGTCGGCTGCGCTACGTCGCGCGGGAGTCGAAGGGCGACCCGAAGGTCGGGATGATCGGCGGCTCCTACGGAGGGCAGGTGCAGTACGCCGTGGCGATGCAGGACCCCCGCGTGGACGCGCTGATCCCGATCATCACCTGGAACGACCTGGAGTACTCCCTTGCTCCCAACAACACCGACCTGACCGGCGGCGTGCAGACCGCAACCCCGGGTGTGGCCAAGAAGCAGTGGACCGACCTGTTCTTCGGAGCCGGCATCATCGACGGGGTCGACGACGCGCAGGTCGACCCGACCCGCAACGTGGGCTGCCCCAACTTCGCCGACGAGGTGTGCCCGACGGCGTTGAAGCTGAACGCTCTCGGCTACCCCGACGCCGACATGCGGGCGATCGCGGAGCGGTCGTCGGTGGCGCACTACCTCGACCGGATCACCGCGCCCACGCTCGTGGTGCAGGGCCAGAGGGACACCTTGTTCAACCTGCAGGAGGCGGCCGCGACCTACCGCGGACTCAAGCGACAGGGCACCACGGTGAAGATGGTGTGGCAGTCCTGGGGCCACTCGGGCAGCAGCCCCGCGCCGGGCGAGCTCGACTTCGACGCGGCGTCGCTGCGTGACTCCTACCTCGGCCGTCGTTTCGTCGACTGGATGGACCACCACGTGCGCGGCGACGACAGCGCCCCGCAGGGCCCGGCTTTCGCCTACTTCCGCGACTGGGTCCGCTACGACACCTCGCCGGCGACGGCCGGCACAGCGGTCGAGAAGGCGTACGCGGAGAAGAAGCGGTTCCGCCAGGCGCCCACGGCATCGTTGTTCTTCACCGGCGACGACGGCCTGACGCCCTCGGCCGGCGCCGTGCAGAAGGGCCAGGCGTCCTACGCCAACGCACCCGGTGCTCCGACGTCCTACTCCGAGACGTCGGGCCTCGAGGGAAGCCAGGTGCGCAACCCGGTCTCCGACGCCCCCGGCACGTTCGCCTCGTTCACGAGTGCCCCGCTCGCCAAGGGCGCCTCGATCGTCGGCTCGCCGCGCCTGACCCTCCACCTCGACGCCCCCGTGGCAGCGCAGACCCAGGCCGGAGGGCCGCTGGGTCAGCTCGTCCTGTTCGCGAAGGTGTACGACGTGGCTCCTGACGGCACCCCGACCCTCCAACACCGGCTCATCTCGCCGGTGCGGGTGGGCGACGTGACGCGACCGGTCACCGTCCAGCTGCCCGGTGTCGTCCAGCGGGTGCGCAAGGGGCACCGGATCCAGGTCGTGCTGGCGGCGAGCGACGCCGCCTACGCCAACAACGACCTGGTGCAGCCGGTGACAGTGACCACCAGCCCGCAGGAGCCGAGCGTGCTGCGACTGCCCGTCCTCGGCGACCTGACCGTCCAGCGCGGGATCAGCTAGGCCGGATCAGGCCTCGACCGCCGAGCCGTCCTGCACGTTGTCGCGCACCCAGGCCACGATCTCGGTCGTCGTGGCACCGGGGGTGAAGACCCGCGCGACGCCGATCTCCTTGAGCAGGGGGATGTCGTCCTCGGGGATGATGCCGCCGCCGATCACCACGATGTCGCGGGCATCGCGCTCGTCGAGGAGGCCGATCAGCTTCTTGAACAGCGTCATGTGGGCACCGGAGAGGACCGAGAGGCCGATGACGTCGGCGTCCTCCTGGATCGCGGTCTCGACGATCTGCTCCGGTGTCTGGTGCAGACCGGTGTAGATGACCTCGTGGCCGGCGTCTCGCAGGGCCCGGGCGATGACCTTGGCTCCGCGGTCGTGCCCGTCGAGCCCGGGCTTGGCCACCACGATCCGGATCGGAGCCACCATCGTCCTCACACCTGCACTTCCGTGACGTCGCGGGCCGATGCGGCCCCTCGCAGGGAGAGCATCGGACCGCCCGCCCTGCTCGGCACCTTAGTCGCCCGGCGGGACGACCCTCCACCAGACTTCGACCCCCGGGGTGTTTCACTGGCTGTGACATCGGGCACTCCTGGGGCAGTCTCAGGGGGAAATGCCGTAGCCAGCAGGCCGTGCGCGTGAGACGGGTCGCCGAGGATGGGGACCCTGCGGGACAGCGCTGTGATTGTTCCGTTACTATTCATGCTCGCGTGCCCCCGACGACAAGGACCTTCACCCGTGCCGAACCACCGTGCTGAGAGGCGCAAGCCCTCTCGCCGGGTCGACGCAGCTCGCGCGGGGGCGCGAATCCAGGTCAGGCCCGAGCCGGAGACCGTCCTCGACGCCTCCGTCGAGGTCTCTGTCACCGCTCGTACCACGAACGACCCTGCGGTAAACCTCGCGCCGGGACGGCGTCGCGCTGCCAAGGCGAGCCCCCGCGGACAGCGGGCCGCCCGCAGCGCCTCCCGCGCCGAGCCCGCACGGAGCGAGCAGGTCCGAGCCGGGCACGCCGGCGGCCGCAAGGGCCTGATCCCGGGCCTGCCGTCCGCGCCCACCCTCGTCGGCGCGGCCGCCCTGGCCCTGGCCGCGGTCGGTGCCACGATGAGCCAGCCCGCGACCGAGCTCGCCGGCAACGACTTCGACAAGTTCGGCGCCCAGGCAAGCGTGCTCAACGCGGCCAGCAGCATCGGCTCCGCTGACGCCCTCAGCGGCCGTCAGCGTGCGGTCAGCCGTGACTCCCAGCGCGAGGCGCTCCAGGACGCGGCCGACGCCGAGCTCCAGGCTGCCGCCGAGTCCCAGGCCGAAGCCCGCGACTCCGCGTTGGCTGCGCTGGCTGCCAGCGCCGAGAAGCACGCCAAGGTGATCGCCAAGAACGCCTGGACGCTCCCGCTCCCCGCCGGCAGCTACCGCGTGTCGCACAACTTCGGCAACTGCTCCTACCTGTGGGTCAACTGCCACACCGGCGAAGACCTCTCCGCGCCCAGCGGCACCCCGATCTACTCCGTCGCCGCGGGCGTCGTCACCGAGGCCGGCTACGACGGCTCCTACGGCAACAAGACCGTGGTCCGGCTCGAGGACGGCACCGAGCTCTGGTACGCCCACCAGACGACGATCCTGACCTCGGTCGGCGACACGGTCGCCCCGGGTGAGCAGATCGGGACCGTCGGCTCGACCGGCAACTCCACCGGTTCGCACCTGCACATCGAGGTGCACCCCGGCGCCGGTGACGCGGTCGACCCGATCAGCGCCCTGGCCGTCCGCGGCGTCGTGCTCTGAGCTACGACCTCGGCTCTCAGAGCTTCTCGACCGGTGCGTAGCGCATCAGCAGCCGCTTGACGCCCTGGGAACCGAAGTCGATCGAGGCGACCGCCTTGTCGGCCACGCCCTCCATCGTGACCACGGTGCCCATGCCGAAGCTGTCGTGCAGCACGCGGTCGCCCGGCTCCAGGCTCGGCACGTCCCGCTTCTGCCCTCGCGCATCGGCGTCGGCGCGTGCCGCGGCACTCCCGAATCGACGCGTGGGCGCGGCGGCCCGCTGGGAGTAGGCCGCGACCGGGCGGCTCCAGGACGTCTGCGCCGCCTCGGTGCGCTGCCAGTCGACCAGGTCGATCGGTAGCTCGTCGAGGAAGCGGGAAGCAGGGTTGTGTGACGGGGCGCCCCAGGCGGAGCGCACCACCGCCCGTGACACATAGAGGCGCTGCTGGGCGCGGGTCACGCCCACGTAGGCCAGCCGGCGCTCCTCCTCGAGCTCGGGCTGGTCGCCGAGAGCCCGCATGTGCGGGAAGACGCCGTCCTCCATGCCGGTGAGGAAGACGACCGGGAACTCCAGGCCCTTGGCCGTGTGCAGCGTCATCAGCGTCACCACCCCGCCGGACTCGTCGGCGTCCGGGATCTGGTCGGCGTCGGCGACCAGCGCCACCCGCTCGAGGAAGTCACCGAGGCCGGGGGTGGCCGGCGCGGGGTCGGCCGGGTCGGCGGACGGCCCGAGGGAAGGCTCGTCGGCGAACTCGCGGGCCACCGCGACGAGCTCGGCGAGGTTCTCCACCCGGGTCTCGTCCTGCGGGTCGTCGCTCGCCTCGAGCTCGGCGAGGTAGCCGCTGCGGGTCAGCACCGCCTCCAGGACCACGTCCGTGCGCTCCCCCGCCGCCACCATGGACTGCAGCTCCTCCACCATCGCGACGAAGCCGCGGACGGCGCTCAGCGACCGGGTGGCGATGCCGGGCGCTTCCTCCGCACGACGCAGTGCCTCCCAGAAGGTGACCCGCTCACGCTGGGACAGCGCCGCGACGCAGGCCTCTGCACGCTCACCGATCCCGCGCTTGGGAGTGTTGAGAATGCGGCGCAGGGAGATCTCGTCGGCGGGATTGACCAGCATCCGCAAGTAGGCCAGGGCATCGCGGACCTCGCGGCGCTCATAGAACCGGACCCCGCCGACCACCTTGTAGGGCTGGCCGGTGCGGATGAACACCTCCTCGAACACGCGGGACTGCGCGTTGGTGCGGTAGAACACCGCCACGTCGCTGGGTCTCGCGACGGATTCGTCGGTGAGGGTGTCGATCTGCTGGGAGACGAAGCGGGCCTCGTCGTGCTCGTCGTCGGCGACGTAGCCGACGATCTTCTCCCCGTCGCCCGCATCGGACCAGAGGTTCTTGGCCCGGCGGCTCTTGTTCCGGCTGATCACCGCGTTGGCGGCGTTGAGGATCGTCTGCGTGGAGCGGTAGTTCTGCTCCAGCAGGATCGTGGAGGCATCGGGGAAGTCCTCCTCGAACTGGAGGATGTTGCGGATGTTGGCGCCGCGGAACGCGTAGATGGACTGGTCGGCATCGCCGACGACCATCAGCTCCGACGGCTCGATCCCGTCGCCGTCGGGGGCGTCGGGATCCTCGCCACCGCGGGCGACCGGACGACCCACGTCATGGGCGCAGAGCTCCCGGATCAGGGCGTACTGGGCGTGGTTGGTGTCCTGGTACTCGTCCACCAGCACGTGCCGGAACCGACGTCGGTAGGTCTCCCGCACCTCGGGGAAGGACTGGAAGAGGTGCACGGTCAGCATGATCAGGTCGTCGAAGTCGAGCGCGTTGGCCTCACGCAGCCGCTGCTGGTAGAGCCCGTACGCCTCGGCGTAGGTCTCCTCGAGGTGGTTCTGGGTGCCCTTGGCGGCGTCCTCGGGGTCGATGAGCTCGTTCTTCTGGTTGGACACCCAGTTGAGCACCGCACGCGGCTGGTAGCGCTTGGGGTCGAGGTCGAGATCCTTGAGCACGATCTGCATCAGCCGCTTGGAGTCGGCGGTGTCGTAGATCGAGAACGACGACTTGTAGCCGAAGCGGGTGATCTCCTTGCGCAGGATCCGCACGCACGAGGAGTGGAACGTCGAGACCCACATGATCCGCGCGCGCGGGCCGACGAGCTCCTCGACCCGCTCACGCATCTCGGCGGCGGCCTTGTTGGTGAAGGTGATGGCCAGGATCGAGCCGGGGTGGGCGTCTCGCTCGGCGATCAGCCAGGCGATCCGACGTGTGAGCACGCGGGTCTTGCCGGATCCCGCGCCGGCGACCACGAGGAGCGGCGGGCCGGCATGCACGACGGCCTTGCGCTGTGGGTCGTTGAGACCCTCGAGCAGCTCATCGGGTGACGGCGTACGGCGGGAGCGGCGCGGGGCCTCGGGGGTGCCCTCGCCTGCGACCCCGGGGTCGGCGACCGGCGTCGGGGCCTGGGGGATCGGGAACAGCGCACTCATTTGCCGCCCAGCCTACGACGCGGGGCGGACAGTGATCAGCGGCCGGTCGCGGAGAAGTGCTGGTAGTCCTTCAGCGTCCGCCAGGAGCCGCCCCAGGACCACCCGATGTCGGCGAAGGCACGCACGACGAGGCTGCGGGGACCGATCATGCCGGGCCGGCGCCAGGTGCGGTCGAGGTAGGAACCGGCGAGCTCGGGGATCACGAGGTCGTCCCGGTGGTAGGGGTTCTGGAACGGGTTGACGTCGATCGCCAACCCGTAGGCGTGCGCGGAGTAGAACCTCTGCCCCCTCGTCGTCCGGCACACGGTCGCGGCGGTGCCGTTGCCGTCACCGCTGGGGGTGTGGTCGAGCCCGGCACTGGTCGGCAGCGTCATCTGCTCGATCGGGAAGCGGGCGGAGTAGAGCCTCGCGAACACCCCGGCGATGGGCTGGGCGTAGCGCGCGGCGACCACCAGCTCACCCGTGTGCGGCTGCTCGTCGAAGCCCCAGAAGACGACCCGGACGTAACGCAGGTCGCGCAGTGGCACGGGGCAGCCCTGGCGCCACGAGGAGCCCATCCGCTCCCGGACCGCCGGCCCGATCCGGCGCACCGACGAGCGGAAGGTGTCGTCCTGCGGCGGCGGGAGTGACTCGACGGTGGGCATCCGGCGCACCCGCAGCTGACGTGGCGTCCGGCGCACCTCGCCGAAGCCGTCAGCGCGTCGCGGCAGCGTCCTCGCCCCGATCTGCCAGGTGTCCAGCCGCACCGACGCAGCACCCGGCGTGGGCGAGGTGGAGGTGTTCGGAGAGGGTGCCGGCGCTGTGCTCGACGGGCTCGACGGGCTCGACGGGCTCGACGGGTCCGTACCCGCCGTGACCTCACCCGGTCCGGTGGCGCAGCCTGCCAGCACCACCACGAGCAGGGGCACGAGCACATCCGTCGCCCGTCGAGCCATCGCGGTCAGCGGGCGGTGGCGTTGGGATCGCGCCAGCCGCGCTCGAACGGCAACCGCCACGCGTGCGGCGCGATGAGCTGGTGGATCGCGTTGGGGCCCCAGGTGCCCGGGTGGTAGATCCGCACCGGCGGCGGGTCGGCCAACAGCGGACGCGAGAGGTCCCAGAGCGCCTCGATGCCCTCAGCCCTGGTGAACAGGGTCTGGTCACCCCGCATCGCGTCGTGGATGAGGCGCTCGTAGGCCTGGAGACCGGCTCCGGCGTAGTCGGACTCGTGGAGGGCGAACTGCATGCTCAGCTTGTCGAGCTTCATCCCCGGCCCGGGACGCTTGCCGTAGAAGGACAACGACATCTTCGAGGAGTCCGCGAGGTCGAAGGTCAGGTGGTCCGGGCCCTGGGCACCGACACCCGAGCCGGCCGGGAACATCGTGCGCGGCGGCTGCTTGAAGGCGATCGAGATGATCCGGGCACCCTCGGCCATCTTCTTGCCGGTGCGCAGGAAGAACGGCACCCCGGCCCACCGCCAGTTGTCGATCTCGGCCTTGAGGGCGACGAACGTCTCGGTCTCGGAGTCGCGTGAGATGCCGTCCCGGTCGCGGTATCCGGCGAACTGGCCGCGGACGACGTTGTGCGGCTCGATCGGGCGCATCGACCGGAAGACCTTGTTCTTCTCCTCGCCGATCGGCCCGGGGTCCAGGGAGGTCGGGGGCTCCATGGCCATGAACGCCATCACCTGGAACAGGTGCGTGACGACCATGTCCTTGTAGGCACCGGTCTCCTCGTAGAACGACTCGCGACCTTCCAGCCCGAGCGTCTCCGGTACGTCGATCTGCACGTGGTCGATGTTGTTGCGGTGCCAGATCGGCTCGAAGAGGCCGTTGGCGAACCGGAAGGCCAGGATGTTCTGGGCGGCCTCCTTGCCGAGGAAGTGGTCGATCCGGAAGATCTGGTCCTCGTCGAAGACCTCGTGCAGCTCCTTGTTGAGCGCGACTGCCGACTCGTAGTCGACACCGAAGGGCTTCTCCATCACGATCCTGGCCCGGGCGACCAGGCCGGCCTCCCCCAGGGTGTGCACCGCGGAGAGAGCGGCCTTGGGGGGCACGCTGAGGTAGTGCAGGAACTGCACCTGCTCGACACCGGTCTCCTCAGCCAACGACCTGCAAGCCTCCTCCACCGTCTCGGCCAGGCCGGCGGGGCCCTTGCCGTGGGGGACATAGCTGAGGCGGCGCGCGAAGTCGCCCCACTCGCCGTCCTCGACCTTGCGGTTGCTGTCGACCTGGCAGGCCTTCCGCGCCAGCTCGACGAACTCATCGGTGGTGATCTCGTCGAGCGACGTTCCGACGACGCGGACGTCATGCGCGAGCCCGGCCTTGTGCAGGTGCAGCAACCCGGGGAGGAGCTTGCGGCGCGCGAGGTCGCCGGTCGCACCCACGAGCACGATCACGTGAGGAGCAGCCATGTCGTCATCGTATGAGCCAGACATGTACGCGACGTTACGCCTGCCCTCCCAGGGGCGTCACCGCTCCCCTGGTGCGGGGCTGGAACACGTTCCATAGAGTGGGTGGTCCCACGCCCGCGCAGGATGGAGGAGCCCGATGAGGTTGGAGCTGTCCGAGGGGGACGCCGCGTTCCGCGAGGAGATGCGCACCTTCTTCACCACCGAGGTGCCCCAGGAGATCCGCGACGCCGTCGCCTCGCGCGGCGAGCTCTCCAAGGACCACATCGTGCGGAGTCAGCGGATCCTCAACGCTGCCGGGCTCGCGGTCCCCGGCTGGCCTGTCGAGTGGGGTGGTCGCGACTGGACTCCGCTCCAGCGCCACATCTGGCACGAGGAGATGCAGCGCGCCTGCGTGCCGATCCCGCTGGCGTTCAACGCCTCCATGGTCGGTCCCGTGATCGCGACGTTCGGCTCGCAGGCGCAGAAGGAGCGCTTCCTGCCTCCGACCGCCAACCTCGACATCTGGTGGTCCCAGGGATTCTCCGAGCCCGATGCCGGCTCGGACCTCGCCTCCTTGCGCACCACTGCGGTCCGCCACGGGGACGAGTGGGTGGTCAACGGTCAGAAGACGTGGACGACCCTCGGGCAGTACGGCGACTGGATCTTCAACCTCGTCCGGACCGACCCCGACGCACCCAAGCGCCAGCAGGGCATCTCGTTCCTGCTCATCGACATGACCACTCCGGGCGTCACCGTTCGTCCCATCGAGCTGATCGACGGCGGCCACGAGGTCAACGAGGTGTGGTTCGAGGATGTGCGGGTTCCGGCGGAGAACCTCGTCGGCGAGGAGAACAAGGGCTGGGACTATGCCAAGTTCCTCCTCGGCAACGAGCGGGTCGGCGTGGCCCCGGTCGGCTCGACCAAGCGGGTGCTGTCCCAGGCCAAGCAGTGGGCGCGTGAAGGCGGGTTGCTCGACGAGCCGCTGGTCGCCGCGCAGTTCGCGGAGCTGGAGAACGAGCTGCTCGCCCTGGAGCTGACCGCGCTCCGCGTCGTCGCTCAGTCGGCCGACGGCAAGCCGCACCCTGCTTCCTCCGTCCTCAAGCTCAAGGGCACCGAGCTGCAGCAGGCAGTGAGCGAGCTCGTGGTCGACCTGGCCGGGCCGGCCTCGCTGGCCTCCGGCGCGACCGCCACGTCCGAGCTCCCGGCCTGGGCACGGGTCGCGACCCCGTCCTACCTCAACCTCCGCAAGGCCTCCATCTACGGCGGCTCCAACGAGGTGCAGCGACAGATCATCGCCGGCACGATCCTGGGACTGTGAGGGAGCTGAGATGAACTTCGACCACGATGAGGAGCAGGAAGCGCTGCGCGACAGCGTGCGTGGCCTGCTCGGCAAGGCCTACGGCGACTTCGAGCAGCGCCGTACCGCGGTGGCGGCCGAGCCTGGCTATGACGAGAAGACCTGGCGTCGGCTCGCGGAGCTGGGCGTCCTCGGGCTGCCCTTCGCCGAGGAGCACGGCGGGATGGGCGCCGGACCGGTCGAGGTGGCGCTGGTGGCCGAGGAGCTGGGCCGGGTGCTCGCACCCGAGCCGTTCCTGGCCGCGGTCGTGCTGGCCGGCGGGCTCGTCGCCGACGCCGGCTCCGGCGCTCAGCGGACCGACGTCCTCGGGAAGCTGGCCGAGGGGGAATTGGTGCCGGCCCTCGCCCACCTGGAGCCGGGCGGCCGGTGGAGCACGACGGCCACCGCAGTCACTGCCACCGAGTCCGGCGACGGCTGGACGTTGGACGGCGTCAAGGAGCCCGTGCCCCACGGCGCGAGCGCCGACCTGCTTGTCGTCAGCGCCGCACTGCCTCCGGGAGGCACAGGGCGAGGCACAGGGCTCTTCCTGGTCGACCCGTCGGTCGAGGGCGTGACGCGCGACGGCTACGCGACCCACGACGGATCCCGCGCTGCGCGGATCGCGTTCACCTCAGCCGCGGCCATCCCCCTCGGTGAGGGCGGCGACGCCACCGGGGCCATCGCGGCCGCACTCGACCGGACCCGGATCGCGGCGTGTCACGAGGCGCTCGGCGCGATGTCGTTCGCGCTTGACGCCACCACGTCCTACCTCACCAGCCGCAAGCAGTTCGGCGTCACGCTCAACAAGTTCCAGTCGCTGACCTTCCGGGCGGCCGACATGTATGTGTCGCTCGAGCTCGCCCGCAGCCTGACGCTGTGGGCCACGCTCGTGCTCGACGCCGGTCGGGCGGCCGACGTCAGCGAGGCCGCGACGCGTGCTTCGCTGCAGGTGAGCAGGGCCGGCCGGCACATCGGCCAGGAGGCCATCCAGCTGCACGGCGGGATCGGCATGACCGCGGAGTACGCCGTGGGTCACTACACCAGCCACCTCACCGCACTCGAGCACTGGCTCGGCGACGGCCGGCTGCACCTGGCCGCGCTGGCCGACCGGATCGACGACCACGAGGACGTCGACCCGCTCCGTTGAGGCAGGCCCTCCGCCGGAGGGCGGCTCAGCTCTTGCGCTTGTCTCGTACCAGCACGACCTTGTCCTGGCGGCGCACCTCGAACAGGTCGATCGCGTCGATGAGGTCACTGAGCTTGCGGTAGCCGTGGTTGCGGGGGTCGAACGACGCCTGGTTGGCGATCTGGCTCCCGACCGCGCCGAGGTGCGCCCATCCGTCGTCGCCCATCGCTGAGTCGACCGCGTTGCGCAGCATCAGCACCAGCCGACTGTCCTGACGCAGCTTGTTGGGCGCGACCGGTCGCAGCGAGGCCTGGTCGCCGGAGACGTCGTCGCCGGTCTCCTCGGGCTGCTGGCCGAGGCCCTCGACGTAGGTGAACTGGGAGCAGGCGTTGACGAAGGGCTCCGGCGTCTTGCGCTCACCGAAGCCGTAGACCTTGAGACCCTCGGTCAGGATCCGCATCACCAGCGGGGTGAAGTCGGCATCGCTCGACACGATGGCGAACGCGTCGAGGGTCCCGCCGTAGAGCAGGTCCATCCCGTCGATGACCATCGCCATGTCCGAGGCGTTCTTGCCCTTGGAGTAGGCGAACTGCTGGATCGGACGGATGGCGTAGTCGTGCAGGGTCGCCTCCCACGGCTGCAGGTTCGGGCTCTTCCAGTTGCCGTAGGCGCGTCTCACGTTGGCCGCACCGTGGCGAGCCACCTCCGCGAGGATGACGTCGATCTTCGCGGCCGGCGCATTGTCGGCGTCGATCAACAGCGCGATGCGCTTCTCGGGTTCACTCACACCACCCACCTTGGCAGGTCAGAGCAGCCGGCGGTCGTTGGCCCAGCGCGTGAGCTCGTGCCGGGAGGAGAGCTGCAGCTTGCGCAGCACCGACGACACGTGGGTCTCGACGGTCTTCACCGAGATGAAGAGCTCGCTGGCGACCTCCTTGTAGGCGTAGCCGCGCGCGATCAGCCGCATCACCTCGCGCTCGCGCTCGGTGAGCCGGTCGAGGTCCTCATCGACCTGGGCGACCTCGATCGAGCCGGCGAAGGCGTCCAGCACGAAGCCCGCCAGCCGCGGCGAGAAGACCGCGTCGCCCTCTGCCACCCGCCCGATCGCCGCGACCAGCTCGGGGCCGGTGATCGTCTTGGTGACGTAGCCGCGGGCGCCGGCACGGATCGTGCCGATCACGTCCTCGGCGGCATCGGACACGCTGAGCGCCAGAAAGCGGGTCTCGGGCACCCGGGTGGCCACGCGACGCATCACCTCGCCGCCGCCGCCGCCGGGGAGGTGCACGTCGAGCAGCACCACCTCGGGTCGCAGCCGCAACACCGCCTCGATGGCCTCGTCGACGTCCGCGGCCTCGCCGAGCACCTCGACGTGAGGCTCGATCTCGGCGCGCACGCCACGACGGAACATCGCGTGATCGTCGACGACCACGACGCTACGCCGGACCTGGGTCGTGGGCGGTGCGGTCATCGGGACTCCTCGGGCTCGGTGGGGGCGGGCGTGTCTCCGGTCGATGGGTCGTCGCGCAGGTCATCGCGAAGGGCGAGGCGGACCTCGGTGCCCTCACCGGGCGAGGTCCGGATCACCGCCGTGCCACCGTGGCGCTGCATCCGGTCGACGATGCTGTTGCGGATCCCGAGCCGGTCGTGGGCCACTCCGTCCTGGTCGAAGCCACGCCCGCGGTCACGGACGAACACCTCGACCCGGCCCTGCTCGCACTCGGCGAACACATCGACCTTGTCTGCGCCGGAGTGCTTCGCGGCGTTGACCATCGCCTCCCGTGCGGCGAGCACGAGCGGACGACGACCTTCGTCGACCTCGACGTCGCCGACGGTGACCACCTCGACCGGTGTGCCGAACGCGTCCTCCACCTCGGCTGCCGCCGCCCGCAGGGCAGCGGCGACCGACGTCTCGGGATGGGCGTCGTCACCGTAGAGCCAGCCGCGCAGGTCGCGCTCCTGCGCCCGGGCGAGCTTGGCGACGGTGCGACCGTCGTCGGCGTGCTTCTGGATCAGTGCCAGGGTCTGCAGGACCGAGTCGTGCAGGTGGGCGGCCATGTCGGCCCGTTCCTGCGAGCGCACTCGGGCAGCGCGCTCCTCGGAGAGGTCCCCGGTGAGGCGGAACAGCCAGGGACCGACCATCAGCGCGAGCCCCCCGACGCCGAGCGCGCCGGCGGACAGGACGTCGCGGGCGACCCCGAGCTCGCCGGTCTGCGCCGCGAACAGGCCGAGGGCGGACACGAGGAGGGCCACGCCGACCCCGAGCCGCACGTAGGAGGCGGGCCCTCCGTCGCCGACGACGGTGCGCACGATGTCGACGCGGCCGGTGCTGTCGATCCAGCGCTCGCGCTGCGCCTCGTCGGCCTGCCACCACAGCACCCCGAGTCCGACCACACCCAGGAGCAGCGGCCAGAACAGGAACGACCCGCCCACCCAGCGGTGCACCAGGAACACGATGCCGAGACCGAAGGCGCCCATCGCGACCACCGGCCCGGCGTCGCTGAGGCGCGAGCCCCGACCCGGTCGCTTCCCCTGCCGGGTGGCCGCCTCGAGACCCGGCGCGGCCTCCTCGAAGTGACGGTCGGCCGGCAGGATCATCCAGAGGGCGGCGTAGTAGACAAGCCCGAGGCCGCCGAGCACGAGCCCGAGCAGGAAGGCGATCCGCACGGTCATCGGCTCCAGGCCGAGGTGTCGTGCCAGGCCGGCTGCGACGCCCCCGAGAATCTTGTCGTCCGTTGCCCGGGTCGCGCGGCGTCGTGGCCGCTCGGGCGGCGGCCAGGAAGGACGCGGCCCGCCGGTGGAGGCGGCCGGGGGCGTGATCATGCTCATCGTGGCTCAATCGTCACACAGGGCAAGAGCGCGAACCATGAGTGCCGACCCTGGTCCGACCCTGAGTGCGGCAGGGCGGGCGGCGGTGGGTTTCAGGGGTTTCCCCGATGGTGCGCCGGCGCGTGGGGCCCCAGAGTTGGTGCCATGACCGAGACCCCACAGCAGCAGGGCGCCCGCCCCGACGACGCCCCCCACGGCGCACCCCCCGGGCTCGACCGGGACGGGCTGCGCAACTTCGACCGGCTCCGCCGCTCCACCTCCGACCGCAAGATCGCCGGTGTCGCGGGCGGCCTGGGCCGCCATCTCGACATCGACCCGACGATCGTGCGAGTGCTCCTGGTCGTGCTGATCTTCTTCGGCGGGGCCGGCCTCCTGCTGTACGCCGTCGGCTGGCTGCTGCGTCCCCGAGGACGGCTCCGACGAGGCGATCATCATGACCCGCCCCGGCGCCCGCAACGTCGCCCTGATCAGTGGTGGCGTCGTCGCCGCACTGCTGGTCGTCGGCGACTCCTGGGGCGGCGTGGGGTTCCCGTGGCCGCTGGCCATCGTCGCCTTGGTGCTGGTCCTGATCCTGGTCAACCGAGACCGTCGCAGCTCACCCGCTCAGCCGCCCTCGAGCGGCTGGGTCGGCGACACGGACACGTCCGGCGCTGCGGCCGAGCAGGAGGCAGGCACCGGGTACTACTCGTACGACCAGCCCTCCTACGACCCGACGTCCTACGCCTCGACGTCCTGGACCCCTCCCCCACCTCCCCCCGCCGCCAAGGCGTCGAAGAAGGACAGGGGTCCCAGGCTGTTCAACATCACCATCGCCCTTGGCGCGATCGCCCTGGGTGTGCTCGGCGTCATCGACACCTACGGCGCGCCGGTCGTGGACGCCGCCTACCCCGCTCTGGCGCTGGCTGTCGTCGGGGTGATGCTGGTGATCGGATCGTTCGTCGGCCGGCCCGGCGGCCTGATCTTCCTCGGCCTCGTCGCCAGCCTCGCGCTGGTGATCACCACTGCAGCGCAGGAGTACGAGTGGGACGAGCAGGACTTCCAGAGGGTCGCGCCCGCCTCGGCCGCCGCCCTCGAGGGGGACTACGACTTCTTCGCCGGCTCCCGCACCATCGACCTGACCCGGATCGCTGACCTGGAGAACCTGGACGGGCGAACCCTCGACATCAGGGGCGAGGCCGGCGAGATCCGGCTGATCGTGCCGGCGGGTCTCACCGTCGACGTGGACGCCCGCATCGGCATCGGTGGCGAGATCGACGTCGACGGCGTCCGCGACGAGGGCCGCAACCCCTCGCTCCTCGAGCACCTCGACGGCGGCGAGGGAGCCCCCGACATGACCATCGACATCGACCTGACGGTCGGCAGCATCGACGTGCAGCAGGAGGAAGCGGCATGAAGACCCATTCGCTCAGCGTGACCCACCTCGTCGTGGGACTGATCTTCCTCGGCGTCGCCGGCTCCTGGGCGCTGCGGCAGGGCGGGGTGATCCACACCACCGACATGAGCTGGCTGATCCCCGTCTCGCTGATCGTCGCCGGCGGGATCGGCCTGGTGGCCGCGTCGACCAAGGGGATGCGCGGCAAGCGCGAGGTCGAGACGCCGGCCACGGCGTACGACGCGCCACCGGTCCACGACTACACCAGCGACCTGGACCGTCGTCTCGACGAGGCCCGGAAGAGCGCGGCCGACACCACGACGACCGACACCACGACGACCGAAACCACGGTCATCGACACGAACGAAGGAGAGACCCGATGAGCCAGCCCGTGCACGAGCCCTACCAGGGCCCCAGGCGCCTGGTCCGCAGCAGCGACGACGCCTGGCTCGGCGGGGTCTGCGCAGGGATCGCCGACTACGCCGGCCTCGACGCCAACCTGGTCCGGCTGCTCGCCGTCGTGGGGGCGCTCTTCAGCTTCGGCACCCTGCTGATCGGCTACGTCGTCGCCTGGGTGCTGATGCCCAAGCAGTGAGGAGCGTGCCCGTGACAGACTCGGCGGATGCACCGCGGGGCGCTGGTCGCGTTCGTCGCCCTCGGGATCATCTGGGGCAGCAACTTCATCTTCATGAAGTGGGCCACCGAGACCATCAACCCGCAGCAGGTCACCCTGCTGCGGGTGCTTTTCGGGTTCGTCCTGGTGGCCCCCTATGCGGCGGCGCGTCGGTCGTTCCGCAGACAGCACCTGCGCCACACCGCCCACTTCCTCGTCATGTCGGTGCTCGCCACGAGTGTCTACTTCTTCGCCTTCGCGGCCGGCACCCGCCTGCTGCCCTCGGGTGTCGCCGGCGCCCTCAGCGGAGCCATCCCGCTCTTCTCCTTCGTCAGCGCCGCGATCTTCCTGCGGGCCGAGCGGGTCACCCCCGTCCGACTGCTGGGCGTCCTGATCGGATTCGCAGGTGTCCTGCTGATCGCCCGCCCGTGGGAGACGGGCGGTGACGTGGACCTGGGCGGGGTCGGTTTCATGCTGCTCGGCTCGGCCAGCGTCGGCGTGTCGTTCGTCTACGCCAAGCGCTTCCTCAGTGACCTGCGCATCGCTCCCGAGGCGCTCACCACCTACCAGATGGGTCTGGCCCTGGTGACCCTGCTCGTCATCACCGACCTCGACGGCATCTCGGCGATCACCTCGGACACCCGCGCATCGATCGCGATGGTGTTCGGGCTCGGCCTGCTCGGCACCGGAATCGCCTACATCCTCTACTACTTCATCGTCGACGAGCTCGGCGCGATCACGGCGTCAGGCGCCACCTACCTGCCCCCCGTCGTCGCGCTCGCGATCGGGTGGCTGGTGGTCGGCGAGTCGCTCGCCTGGTGGGACGGGGCAGCCGTGACGCTGATCCTGACCGGCGTCGTCGTCCTCCGCCTCGGGGGTCGGCAGGTGGCTCCGGCGGATCCGGCCGCCCAGGGCCCGCCCCAGGCGTGATCTGCACAGGATTCGCACACGTCTCCGACGGGTTTCCGCACCTGCCGGGGCCCCCGCGGACCTAATCTCACTCCTGTGGGTGGAGAGCGAGCGCGCGTGCTGGTCGTCGAGGACGACCGGGTGATCGGCGCGGCCGTCGCGGACCGGATGACCGCCGAGGGATTCGACGTCCGTCAGGCGTACGACGGACCGACTGCCGTCGAGACCGCGTCGACGTGGGCGCCGCACGTGTTGGTCCTCGACGTGATGCTGCCCGGCTTCGACGGTCACGAGGTGTGCCGACGAGTGCAGGCCGCGCGCGGCGTTCCGGTGCTCATGCTGACGGCCCGCGACGACGAGACCGACCTGCTCGTGGGCCTCGGCGTGGGCGCGGACGACTACCTCACCAAGCCGTTCAGCATGCGCGAGCTCGTGGCCCGCGTCCGCGTCCTGCTGCGCCGGGTGGAGCGTGCCGCGGAGCTGGTCCGCGAGCAGCCCGACGAGCTCGAGGTGGGCGACCTGCACATCGACCGAGCCGGGCGGCGCGTGCGGGTCGCCTCCTGCGACGTACACCTGACGCCGACCGAGTTCGACCTCCTCTCCTGTCTGGCCCACCAGCCCGGCACCGTGCGCGGGCGCGAGGAGCTGCTGCACGACGTCTGGGGCTGGGCCGACCCCACGGCCGCGCGGGTCGGCGGCACCCGCACGGTCGACAGCCACGTGCGGAGCCTTCGTGCCAAGATCGGCGCAGGCAGGATCCGGACGGTGCACGGTGTCGGCTACGCCCTCGAAGATGGAGATCCGCGATGAGGCCCCTCGACCGGCTCCGCTCGATCAAGACCAAGCTCGGCGTCCTGGTGGCGGTCACCGTCGTCCTCAGCAGCGTCGTCTCCGTCGTCGCGACCGATCGTGGCGTGAGCCCGTGGGTGACCGTGCCCGTGGCCGTGATCCTCGCGCTGGCCCTCACCCAGCTGCTGGCTCGAGGGATGACCTCACCGCTGCGCCAGATGACGGCGGCCGCGCGACGGATGGCCACCGGTGACTACAGCCAGCAGGTCACCGCGACCTCCAAGGACGAGGTCGGGGAGCTCGCTCGCACCTTCAACGCGATGGCCGCAGATCTCGCCCTGGTCGACCGGCAGCGTCGGGACCTGGTCGCCAACGTCTCCCACGAGCTGCGCACGCCGGTGTCCGCGCTGCGCGCCCTGCTGGAGAACCTCGTCGACGGCGTGGTCCGCCCGGACGCCGACCGGCTCCAGGTGGCGCTGACTCAGACCGAGCGGCTCGGCCGGCTGGTCACCGACCTCCTGGACCTCTCCCGGCTCGACGCGGGACTCAGCCAGCTCGCGCCCACCCGGCTGGCGGTGCGGCCGTTCCTGCAGGACGCCGTCAAGGAGGCCCGGCTCGCCGAGCACCCGGTGCGCTTCCTGGTCGAGGTCGACCCGTTCGACCTCGTCGTCTACGCAGACCGGGCGCGGCTGCACCAGCTGCTGGCGAACCTGCTCGACAACGCCGGGCGCCACTCACCGACGGGCGGCACCGTCCGGGCGCGGGCCTACCGGGGCCGTGGTGGCATGATCTTCGAGGTCGCCGACCAGGGTCCTGGCATCTCGCCGGAGGACCGCGAGCGTGTCTTCGAGAGGTTCAGCACCGGCGAGGGTCCCGGCGCCGAGGCGGTGGACGGCGGCACGGGCCTCGGTCTCGCCATCGCGCGTTGGGTCACCGAGCTGCACGGCGGCACCATCGAGGTCGTCGACCGGCCGCGTGGCTGCCTGATCCGCGCGGCCATCCCGCACCCCGAGCATCACGACGACCTGCCCGTCGACGCGCAGGCCGCCGCTCCCCTCGACCAGGAGGAAGCCACGTGAGCAACCCTGCCGCCCCCCTCGCCGCTCCTCCCGCCACCGTCGACATCGACCCCTTCGGCCAGGTGTGGCCCGAGCGGGATCTCGCGCCCCGCCTGCCGGTCGTCCTGACCGCGCTCGCCGTCGGTCTGCTCGCCGCGATGATCCTGCCAGGACGCTCCCACGGGCTCGGCACGTCGCTGGTGGCTCTCGCCGTGGGGACCACAGCCTTCGTCCTCGCCCCGCGGCGCCCTGACGTCGTCGCCAGCTATGTGCTCGCGGTGCCGCTGGCATCGATGTTCGTGCTGCGCGACGCCGTCTGGATCGACGTGCTCTGCCTGCTCGCGGCCGGTGCGGTCGGCTGCCTCGCACTCGTCGACGCGCGCACGTTGCCGGCGGTGATCGCCTCGTTCCTGGCCCCACCCCTCGCCGGGCTGCGCGCACTGCCGTGGCTGGCGCGCACGCTGCGCGGCGCGGCCCGGCTCGGCTCGCTCTGGCCGGTCCTGCGCACGGGGGTGCTCTCCGTCGCGTTGGTGGCGGTCTTCGGCGCCCTGTTCGCCTCGGCCGAGCCGGTGTTCGCGGGCTGGGTGGATGCGGTCCTCCCCGACCTCACCGTCGACACGCTCGGACAGCGGATCGTGCTCGCGGGGCTCGTCGGGGCCCTCACGCTTGCCGCATCGTACGTCGCGATCAATCCACCGCCGGTCGACCGGTTGGCCACGGGCGCACCGACCCCGGTGAGGCGCACGTGGGAGTGGCTGGTGCCGGTCGGACTGGTGGTCGCGTTGTACGTCGGCTTCGTCACGGCCCAGGCCACCGTGATGTTCGGCGGCCACGCCTACCTCCAACGGACCACCGGACTGACCTACGCCGAGCACGTCCACCAGGGCTTCGGCCAGCTGACCGTGGCCACCCTGCTCACGCTCGGCGTCGTCGCCATCGCAGCGCGCAAGGCACCACGCACCACTGCCCGCGATCGTCTGGTGCTCCGCATCGCGCTGGGCCTGCTGTGCCTGCTGACGCTGGTCGTGGTCGCCTCCGCGCTGTACCGGATGCACGTCTACGAGCAGGCGTACGGCTTCACCGCCCTGCGTGTGCTGGTCTCCGCCTTCGAGGGTTGGCTCGGTCTCGTCGTCCTGCTCGTCGTGGCTGCGGGACTGCGTCTCGACGGGCGGTGGCTGCCGCGGACCGTGGTGCTCTCGGGTGCGGCGACGCTCCTCACCCTGGCTGCGATCAACCCCGAAGGGTACGTCGCCGAGCGCAACGTCGAGCGCTACCTCGAGACCGGCAAGGCCGACTGGTCCTACCTGGCCGGCCTCTCCGCCGACGCCGTACCGGCCCTGCGGAGGCTTCCGGCCCAGGTCCAGCCCTGCGTCTTCAGCGCGGGCCCCGCCGAGCGTGACGACCTCCTGGCATGGAACCTCGCCCGCGCCCGCGCCGGCACGGCCGAGCTCGGCTTCGACGGCACCTGTCGGCCCGACTAGCCGCCGGAGGCGTCCGGCAGGACTGCCACGGCCTCGACCTCGACGAGCTGGTCGGGGTAGCCGAGCATGGCGACCCCCACGAGCGTGGAGGGTGCGTCGTGGTCACCGAACGCCGCCCGCACCACGTCCCAGGCGGCCACCAGGTCGTCCCGCTCGGACGAGGCGACGTAGACCGTCGACTTCGCGACGTCGGCCAGGCCCGCCCCGGACCGCTCGAGCGCGACCCGCAGGTTGTCCATGACGAGCCCGGCCTGTCCGGCGACGTCACCGACCGCGGCCACCCTCCCGCCGTCGTCCAGGGGGCACGCCCCGGCAGTGAAGACCAGACGGCCCGGCGGGGTCACCGCGGCGTAGGCGTAGGGAGCGGAGGCGGCGAGGCCGGTGTCGCGGACGAGGTGCAGGGGGCTCATGCAGGGATCAAACCAAGGTCAGCGGTGCTCGTCACCGGCATTTCGGTCGGCGGTGTCACCGGTCGAGGCCCGAGACGGCGATGCCGGAGCGGGTCTTGTAGCGCTTGTTGACCGAGATGAGGACGGCGGTGAGCGGCTCGAGCTGACGGGCCAGCCGGAGCCGTCCGGCGTCCACCCCGTCGCGACCCACGACCGCGCGGGCGAGCTCGATCACGACCTGCTTGGCCTCGAGGTCGTCGCCGCAGACCAGGATGTCCTCGTGGTCGAGGTAGTCGGCCTGCTCCCCACAAGGACACCGCGGAGACGTGGTGGAACGCTCCGACCACGCGGGCGGTCGGCACGAGTGCCGCCGCCGACTCGGCGGCGCTCTGCTTCACCTCGAGCCCGTAGGGCCCCTGCTGGTCGAAGCCCAGCGGGTTGACGCACGACACCAGGATCGTGCTCGCCAGGGCGTCTGCCATCGACGCCACCAGCTCGTCGTGCCCGTCATAGGGAACAGCGAGCACCACCACGTCGGCACCGTCTGCGGCGGCGCGGTTGGTGGCGCCGGAGACCTGTGCGTGCGGCACCCTGGCGAGGATCTCCGCCGCACTCGACTCCGCGCGCTCCGCCGACCTGGAGCCGAGCACGATGCGGTGGCCCTGCCGGGCGAAGCGGTAGGCCAGACCCTGGCCCTGCGGCCCGGTCCCCCCGACCACGGCGATGCGGTGGGTGCTCACGTGCGGCTCCTCTCAGGCCACGCTCCCACGAGGGTGGTCCCGTCTCCTGGATCATGACAGTGTTGCTGTCACAGTAGTGTCACGCCAGCCCGCAGAGGACCCGCATGAAGCTCTCGACCATGCTGATGTACGCCGGCAACCCGCGCGAGGCCGCCGACCAGGTCGCCTCCTGGGAGAGCGCCGGACTGGACACCGTCTGGGTGGCCGAGGCGTACGGCTTCGACTCACCCACCCTGATGGGCTATCTCGCGGCCCGGACCGAGACCGTCGAGATCGGTGCCGCGATCCTCAACGTCTACTCCCGCACCCCCGGCGCTCTCGCGCAGACAGCGGCGGGGCTCGACAACGTCAGCGGCGGACGCGCGATCCTCGGCCTGGGCGCATCTGGCCCCCAGGTCATCGAGGGCTGGCACGGGATGCCCTACGAGAAGCCGCTGACCCGCACCCGCGAGGTCGTCGAGATCGTCCGGGCCGCCCTTCGGCGCGAGACCCTCGACTTCCACGGCTCGGTCTTCGACCTCCCGCTTCCCCCCGACCAGGGCCTCGGTCTCGGGAAGCCGTTGAAGATGCTCACCAAGCCCGAGCGCTCTGCAGTCCCCCTCTACGTCGCCGCACTGGGCGAGAAGAACGTCGCCGGGACCGCGGAGTACGCCGACGGCTGGCTGCCCTTCCTGTACGCCCCCGAGAAGGCCGCCTCCGTGTGGGGAGACTCGCTCCGATCCGGCACGGCCAAGCGCGATGCGAGCCTGGGGCCGCTGGAGATCGCTGCCGGCGGCATCGTCGCCATCGGGGACGACGTCAAGGGGGTCCTCGACCTCGCGCGGCCCATGTTCGCGCTCTACATCGGGGGCATGGGCGCCAAGGGGAAGAACTTCTACAACACGCTGTGCCGGAGCTACGGCTACGAGCAGGAGGCCGAGCAGATCCAGGAGCTGTACCTCGGCGGCAACAAGCGTGACGCCGAGGCGATCGTGCCTCTCGAGCTGCTCGAGATGTGCAACCTGGTCGGGCCGGAGAGCTATGTCAGGGAACGGATCGAGGCGTTCCGGGAGTCAGGGGTGACCAACCTGCAGGTGACACCGGCAACCGACGATCCCGCAGCCACGATCCGCAGGCTGAAGGAGTGGGTGGCATGAGCACCCCACCCCGAACGAGTGCCGATCGCCCGCTCCTGGAGGCGGAGCACGAGTCCTTCCGTCAGACCGTGCGGTCCTTCGTCGCCAAGGAGGTGACGCCGCACCACTCCGACTGGGAGCGGGACGGCATCGTTCCGCGCGACCTCTGGACCAAGGCAGGGGCCCAGGGGCTGCTCTGCTTCGACGTGCCCGCCGAGTACGGCGGCGCCGGGGTCGATGACTTCCGCTACAACATGGTGCTCGCCGAGGAGCTGACGTCGGCCGGTGCCAGCGGGCCGGGCTTCCCCGTCCACACCGACATCATCGTCCCCTATCTCACCAGTCTCGGCTCCGAGGAGCAGAAGCGGCGCTGGCTGCCCGGCTGCGTGAGCGGCGAGATCATCACCGCCATCGCGATGACCGAGCCCGGCGCGGGCAGCGACCTCCAGGGCATCCGGACCAGCGCGGTCGACAAGGGCGACCACTACGTCCTCAACGGCTCCAAGACCTTCATCAGCAACGGCATCCTGGCCGACCTGGTGATCGTGGTCGCGCGGACGGACACCCAGGTGGAGACCGGGTCGGGCCACAAGGGAATCAGCCTGCTCGTCCTCGAGCGCGGGATGGAGGGATTCGAGCGCGGGCGCAACCTCGACAAGATGGGACTCAAGGCCCAGGACACCGCCGAGCTCTTCTTCGACGACGTCGTGGTGCCCAAGACCAACCTTCTCGGCGAGGAAGGCTCGGGCTTCGTCTCGCTGATGACTCACCTGCCCCAGGAGCGCCTCTCGATCGCGACGGTGGCCGCAGCCGCCTGCGAGTCGGTGCTCGCCATGTGCCTGGACTACGCCAAGGAGCGGGAGGCGTTCGGGCGGCCCATCGGCTCCTTCCAGCACAACCGCTTCCTCGTCGCCGAGATGGCGACCGAGGCCCGGATCGCCCGCGTCTTCGTCGACGACTGCGTGCGCCTGCACAACGAGGGCAGGCTCGACACGTCGCTCGCGGCGATGGCGAAGTGGTGGACCACCGAGCTGCAGAACAAGCTGGTCGACCGGGCGGTGCAGCTGCACGGCGGCTACGGCTACATGAACGAGTATCCCGTCGCCCGAGCCTTCGTCGACTCCCGGATCCAGACGATCTATGGGGGCACCACCGAGATCCAGAAGGAGATCATCGGCCGTTCGCTGGGATTGTGACGACTGCGCCACGAGTCTTCGGGTACCTCACCACCATCCAGGTCGGCGCCACCGTGGAACAGCACGACGACCTGGGTCGACAGCCCGTCGCGGGCACCTCGAGCCATGTGGGTGCCCGCGACGGCCGTCTCGTGGATCAGCCGCGCCCGCTGCTCGAGCGTGCCCGGCGAGACACCGAGTCGATCGAGACCGCCAGGAGGAGCACCGCTCCGGTGACCATGTAGCGCACCGACGAGTCCACCCCGATCACGTTGAGCCCGGTCTGGATGGACTGCAGCACGATGATGCCCAGCAGCGCGGCGTAGGCCGTACCGCGTCCGCCGAACAGGCTGGTGCCGCCGATCACTGCGGCAGCGATCGCCGTCAGGTTCGGTGTCGGTCCCCCCGCTGGCCTGGGAGACCGAGGTCAGCTGCGCAGCGGCCATGATGCCGCCGAGCGCCGAGAAGAAGCCGGTCAACGCGAACACAGACATGTAGACCAGGTTGACCCGGATACCCGAGCGTCGTGCGGCCTCCTCGTTGCCACCGACCGCGAAGACGTGCCGACCCCACGTGGTGCGCCGCAGCATCACGTCCATCACGACCACGAGCACGACGAAGAGCAGCGGCAGGTAGCCGATCCCCCTGTCGATGTTGAGGTAGTAGGCGAAGTAGCCCAGCCCGACGGCGAGCAACCCGGTCTTGATGCCCACCGACAGGTACGACGGGGCCGACAGGTCGGCGGCGAGCCGCCGATGGATCCGGAGCACCTGGGTCACTGCGAAGAGGACCGTCACCGCCGCCACGAGCACGTAGGACACCGCCGGCGACAGGAAGGAGCCGCGAGCGAACTGCAGAAGCGCAGAGCCCGACGGCATGTTGACCGTCCCGTTGCGGCCCAGCACCACGAGCTGGAGGCCGAGGAAGCCGAGCAGGCCGGCCAGCGTGATGACGAAGCTCGGCACGCCAACCCTGGTGTAGAGGAGCGCATAGCCGATGCCGATCGCCAGGCCGACCGCGAGCGCCGCCGCCAGGGCCACGAACAGCGACTGCCCCTTGTAGACGATCAGCACGGCCATCACCGAGGCGGCCAGCCCGCTGACCGAGCCGACGGAGAGATCGATCTCGCCGAGCAGGAGGATCAGGACGACGCCGATGGCGATGATGCCGACCGGTGATGCGAACAGCGTGATGTTGACCAGGGTGCGCGAGGACAGGAAGGTCGGGTCCTGGACGAAGAACACGAGCGAGATCACGATCAGGCCGACGATCACCGGCAGGCTGCCCAGCTCACCGCCGCGGACTCTGTGGCCGAAGGCCTGGAGGGCGCCGACGACGCCCTTCTCCTTGACGAGTCGTTCGTCGGAGAGGTCGGCAGGCAGCTCACTCATCGTGGGTCCCTCCCTCCGCGCGACGACGGGCTCTGTCGGACACGACGTTGTCGGACGCGCCCGTGATCGCGGCGACCAGCTCCTCGGTGCTCACGTCCTCGACGCGGAACTCCGCGGCGTTGCGGCCCAGGCGCAGCACGACGATCCGGTCGGCCACCGCCTGCACGTCGGCCATGTTGTGGCTGATCAGGATCACGCCGAGGCCGGTCTCGCGAAGGCGCTCGATGAGGTTGAGCACCTCGGCGGTCTGCGCGACGCCCAGGGCGGCGGTCGGCTCGTCGAGCATGACCACCTTGGGCTTGCCGACGAGCGAGCGGGCGATGGCCACGGTCTGTCGCTGTCCACCCGAGAGCGAGGCGATCGGGATGCGCACGGAGGGGATCTTGGCGGAGAGGGTGCGCAGCAGCCGCCACGACTCCTTCTCCATCTCCACCTCGTCGAGCAGACCCGTCGAGGTGCGCTCCTGGCCGAGGAAGAGGTTGGCCACGACGTCGAGGTTGTCGCACAGCGCCAGGTCCTGGAACACCGTCGAGATGCCCAGGGTCTGGGCTTCCGAGGGTCCGCCGACGGTGACGTCGCGACCGGCGAAGGTGATGGTCCCGCCGTCTCGCTGGTAGACGCCGGCGATGATCTTCACCAGGGTCGACTTGCCGGCGCCGTTGTCGCCGACGAGGGCGACCACCTCGCCGGGTGCCACGTCGAGATGGACGTCGGTGAGCGCCTGCACGGCACCGAAGCGCTTGCCGACGCCCTTGAGGCTCAGCACAGCCTCACGTGGGGGGGCCTGCTCGGGCAGTGTCGCAGTCATGGGGTACCTCCTGGGGACGGCGGCTACCAAATCGCCGGGGCTTCACATCATGGCGGGAGGTGGCCGCCTGTCACAGTGGACAGGTAGCCACCTCCCGGACGGTCAGGACAGGCCGGCCTCGGCGCAGGCGTCGGCGTACTCACCGGAGCAGATCTCGTCCACCGAGTAGAACTCGTCGGCGACGACGGTGTCCATGACGTTGTCGACGGTGACCACGATCGGGTCGTAGATGTAGGACGCGACACCGTCGAAGTCCTCGGTGTCGGTGATGTCCTCACCGTTCACGATGTTCACAGCCAGCTCGGCGGCACCCTCGGCCTCGGTCTTGATCGGCTTGTAGATCGTCATCGCCTGCTGGCCCGCGACGATCCGCTGGATCGCGGCGAGCTCGGCGTCCTGACCCGTGATCGGGGGCAGGGCGTCGACAGCGACACCGGCACCGGTCATCGCCGCGACCACGCCGCCTGCCTGGCCGTCGTTGGCGGCGTAGACTCCGTCGATCTTGGACGGTTCGAACTTGCCCAGCTGGTCGGTGGTCCACTGCTGGGCGTTGTCGGGGCTCCAGTCGGGGTTGTCGTACTCCGCCAGGATCTCGGCGCTGCCGTCGAGGGCACTGTGGGCACCCTCCTTGAACTGGGCGGCGTTGGGGTCCGTGGGCGCGCCGTTGAGCATCAAGATGTTGCCGCTGCCGCCCATCGCCTCGAGCAGCGCGTCGCCCTGGAGCTTGCCGACGGCTGCGTTGTCGAAGGAGAGGTAGTAGTCGGCACCTTCGATGAAGCGGTCGTAGGCGACCACGGGGATGCTCTCGTCCTGCGCGGAGGTCACGAGACCGGCCGCAGCCTTGCCGTCGACCGGGTCGAGCACGATCACGTCGACCTGGTCGCTGATCGCGGTCTCGACCTGCTGCTGCTGCTTGGCGGGATCCTGGTCGGCGTTGAAGTAGCTGACCTCGCAGTCGGCGCAGAGGTCGGCGACCTTGGCCTCGAACAACGGCTTGTCGAACGCTTCGTAGCGGGTGGTCTTCGACTCGGGGAGCAGGAGGGCGATCGTCTTCGAATCGCCGGCGGTCTCCTGCGCCTCGTTGGCGCCACAGGCGCTCAGGGCGCCGGCGCCGAGCATGACGACGGCAGCCAGCGCCATGGTGCGTCGGGCAGGGAAAAGGTGAGCCACGGTTCCTCCTCGGGTGGATCTGTCACTGGGGAGTGTGTCTGCCGTCACGGCTTGTCGTCAAGAGTTGAACGCAAGATTTCCATAACATCCTCATTGCAGTCTTTTGCTCCTAAGGCTTGACGACGAGCGGTTGTCTACCCGTACAGTGCCGCCATGCCGGACTCCACGATCGCCAGGCGTGCCGCCGAGGCAGCAGCCAGTCCTTCGGCGGGGTCGCCCGGGTCACCGGGGTCGTTGCGTGCCGCCAACCAGCGCCGCGTGGTCTCCGTGCTCCAGCAGGGTGGCAGCGCGCCTCTCTCCCAGGCCGACATCGCCCGCACCACCGGGCTCGCGCCGGCCACGGTGTCGAACATCGTCCGCGACCTGGCCGGCGCCGGCCTCGTGGACACCAAGCTCGGCAGCGGACGCCGTGGCACCACGGTGAGGATCGCCCGGGGGGCCGGGACGGTGGTCGGGATCGACTTCGGTCACCGGCACGTCCGGGTCGCCCTCGGGGACCTCTCCGGCCAGGTGCTCGAGGTCGACCGCGAGCCCATCGACGCCGACCATGCCTACGGAGACGGGCTCGACCTCGCCGGGGCACTGCTCGACCGGCTGCTCGACAGAGGCGGGCTCACCCGCGCCGCCATCGTCAACATCGGGCTCGGGCTGCCCACCCCCCTCACCGAGGACGGCACGGTCATGACGGCGGCGATCCTGCCTGGGTGGGTCGGGGTCAACGCCCAGCGCGAGACGGAAGCCCGGCTCGACAGCCCGACGCACGTCGACAACGACGCCAACCTGGGTGCGCTCGCCGAGCACGCACGAGGAGCCGGCCGCGGCCACGCCAACATGGTCTTCGTCAAGGCGTCCTCGGGCGTCGGCGCCGGCCTGATCGTCAACGGAGAGCTCTTCCGCGGCGCCCACGGGACCGCCGGCGAGATCGGCCACCTCACCATCGACGAGCAGGGTCCCTTCTGCCGCTGCGGCAGTCGCGGCTGCCTGGAGGCCTACGCCTCCGTGGGGATGGCCCAGAGCGCGCTGGCCGAGCAGTTCCCCGGAGCCGGGATCGACGAGCTGGTGTCGGCAGCGCGGCAGGGCAACGTCTCGGTGCTGCGGATGTTCGAGGACGCCGGGCTGCACCTCGGCTGGGGACTCGCCATGCTCGCCAACCTCTTCGACCCGAGCGCGGTCGTGGTCGGAGGTGACATGTCCCGAGCCGGCGACCTGCTGCTCGACTCGGTCCGGGTGGGCCTGCGCCGGCACGCACTGGCCTCGGTCTCGGCCAACACCATCGTCACCGAGGCAGGGCTCGGGGACCGGGCCTCGGTGATCGGCGCCCTGCTCCTGGCGATGAACCGCACCGAGCTGGTCCCCGCGGCGGGGCTCAACCAGTCCCCCTAGGCCGACGGCGCCGGCAACGGGTCGTGGTGCAGGATCCGCTGGTAGAGGTGGTGGTCCTGCCAGTCACCGGCGAGATAGAGAAACTTCGACGCGGTGCCGTAGCGGGTGAAGCCGGCCTTGAGCAGCACTCGCTGCGAGGCCTCGTTGAGGATCATGGTGCCGGCCTCGACGCGATGGAGCCCCATCTCTCGACCCTCGACGCATGCGTGCTCGACCGCCGCCGAGGCGAGCCCCCGCCGGAGGTGATCCTGGTCGACCCAGTAGCCCACCGCCGCGCTCTGCAGGACGCCGCGGACGATGTTGTTGAGGTTGACCCTGCCGACCAGGTCTTCCCCGTGGGTCAGCACCCAGGAGGCCAGCAGGCCGCCCTGGACCAGGCTGAGCTGGCGCACGAGCGCGTCCTCCTGGCCGGCCACCGTGTAGTAGGAGTCCGGGCGGGCCGGATCCCAGCGGGCCAGGTGCGCGCGGTTGCGGTCGTAGGCCGCGGCGAGACCGGTCGCGTCCTCGATGCGCAGCGGACGGACGTCGTACCCCTCGGCCAGCTCAGCGTTCACAGGACCGCGGTCTCACTCCCACTCGATGGTGCCGGGCGGCTTGCTGGTGATGTCGACGGCGACCCGGTTGATCTCGCGGACCTCGTTGGTGATCCGGGTCGAGATGGTCTCCAGCACCTCGTAGGGCAGCCGCGCCCAGTCGGCGGTCATCGCGTCCTGCGAGGTCACCGGTCGCAGCACCACGGGGTGGCCGTAGGTGCGGCCGTCGCCCTGCACCCCGACGGAGCGGACATCGGCCAGGAGCACCACCGGGAACTGCCAGATGTCGCGGTCCAGGCCGGCGCGGGTGAGCTCCTCGCGCGCGATGGCGTCGGCCTCGCGCAGGATGTCGAGGCGCTCGCGGGTGACCTCACCGATGATCCGGATGGCCAGACCGGGCCCGGGGAACGGGTGCCGCCAGACCATGTCGGCAGGCAGGCCGAGCTGTTCCCCGACCAGGCGCACCTCGTCCTTGAAGAGGGTGCGCAAAGGCTCGACGAGCTCGAACTCGAGGTCCTCCGGCAGGCCACCGACGTTGTGGTGGGACTTGATGTTGGAGGTGCCGGCCCCACCCCCGGACTCGACGATGTCGGGGTAGAGCGTCCCCTGCACGAGGAACTCGACCTTGTCGCCGTGGGCAGCCGCGTCACCGACGATCTCGACCTCGGCCGCCTCGAAGACACGGATGAACTCACGGCCGATGATCTTCCGCTTCTGCTCCGGGTCGCTCACCCCGGCCAGTGCGTCGAGGAAGCGCTTCTCCGCGTCCACGACGTGCAGCGACACACCCGTGGCGGCGACGAAGTCGCGCTCGACCTGCTCGGCCTCGCCCTTGCGGAGCAGCCCCTGGTCGACGAAGACGCAGGTGAGCTGGTCCCCGATCGCTCGCTGCACCAGCGCGGCCGCCACCGCAGAGTCGACCCCGCCGGAGAGGCCGCAGATGGCCCGCTTGGCGCCGATCTGCTCGCGGATCCGCTCGATCTGCTCCTCGACGATGTTGACCATGGTCCAGGTGGGCCGGCAGCCCGCGATGTCGTGCAGGAAGTGCTCGAGCACCGCCTGGCCGTGCTCGGTGTGCATCACCTCGGGGTGCCACTGGACCCCGGCCATCCGGAGCTCGAGGTTCTCGAAGGCGGCTACCGGCGTGGCAGCGGTGCTCGCCAGCACGTCCCAGCCCTCGGGGGCGGCCACGACGCTGTCGCCGTGGCTCATCCAGACCTTGTGGACCGCCGGCACCTCGGCGAGCAGCGTGCCCGGGTCGGCGACGGTCACCGGCGTGCGGCCGTACTCGGAGCGTCCCGTGCGCCGAACCTCTCCGCCGAGGTTGAGCGCCATCGCCTGGAAGCCGTAGCACATGCCGAAGACCGGGACGCCCGCCTCGAAGATCTCGGTGTCAACGTTGGGTGCCCCGGGCTCGTAGACCGATGACGGGCCGCCGGACAGGATGATCGCCTGGGGGTTGCGCGCCAGCATCTCGGCGACCGGCGTGGTGTGCGGGACGATCTCGGAGTAGACCCTGGCCTCGCGCACCCTGCGGGCGATGAGCTGGGCGTACTGCGCCCCGAAGTCGACGACGAGGACCAGGTCGTGGTCGGTGGTCACGGTCGCGGCACCTGTGCCTTTCACGCGCGGTGTGGAGAGCCACAGCCTAGTGCCCAGCCCGGGTCCGTCTCGCCGGGGCGGGTGCGAGCAAACTTTCTCGATCCAGGGCGTAACCAGCCCGAGGGAGGTTCGTTGAGGCAGGCAGAGGTCCGAAGCAACGCGTCTCCCTCCCAGGACGGATCTCTCGGTCCGTGCACCCACGGACGTTCAGGGCCCGGCCACACCCTCCCTCCCGGCCGGGCCCTGACCCATGTCCGTAGACCCATGTCCGTAGACCCATGTCCGTAGACCCATGTCCGGACCCGTGCGGGCGTCGATCAGGAGACAGCGACGATCGGCAGGCGCAGGGCCGCGGGTGCGTCGTCGGGGACGACCGGGTGGGCAGGGGCTGACCGGCTGGAGTCGTCGATAGACCGCACCGGGCTCGGGTCGGGTGTCGGGCTCGCCCTTGTTGGGCCAGAAGGCCATCGCCCGCTCCGCCTGGGCGGTGATGGTGAGAGAGGGGTTGACGCCGAGGTTCGCGCTGAGCGCCGACCCGTCGACGACGTGCAGCCCCGGATAGTTGTGCACCCGCTGGTAGGGGTCGATCACGCCGGTGCTGTCATCGAGCCCGATCGTGCAACCACCGATGAAGTGCGCGGTCATCGGCCTGTTGAACGGTTCGCCGATGGATCCACCGGGGCGCCCCCCGGTGATCGCAGCCGTCCGACGTACGGCTTCGTTGCCCGCCGGGATCCAGGTCGGGTTGGGCACGCCGTGCCCCTGACGCGAGGTGAGACGTCGTCTGCCGGTGAGTGGGTTGCGCTTGGTGAACGTGGTGATCGAGTTGTCCAGGCTCTGCATCACCAGGACGATCACGGTGCGCTCGGACCAGTGCTGCAGGTCGTAGAGGTCCCGGACGCTGCCGCGCTGTTTCCACATCTCGCCCAGCCAGGTGCGCCATCGCGGAGCGGGGCCGTCACCGTCGGTGAGGACCGTCTGCAGCAGGGACATGATGTTGCTGCCGCGTCCGTAGTGCACGGGTTCGATGTGGGTGTCCGCGTCCGGGTGGAAGCTCGAGGTGATCGCCACGCCCTCGCTGAAGTCGATCGAGGTGTCCGGTGCGATGGCGCCCAGGATCGACTCCGAGTTGGTGCGCGCGAGATGACCCAGACGAGGGGAGATCCGCGGCAGCCGGCCCTCGTCGCGCATCCGGTGCAGCAGCCGTTGGGTTCCGAGCGCCGATGCTGCGAACACCACGTGCTCCGCGGTGAGCGTGCGGGTGGATGCCCGACGCGCGACCTTGGCCTTGGTGTGGCGGACCAGGACGTCGTAGCCGCCGCGGGAGTCGTCCCGAGGGCTGACCCGCGTCACGGTGGTCAGCGGCAGCACCACCGCTCCGTGCTGCTCGGCCAGGTAGAGGTAGTTCTTCACCAGGGTGTTCTTGGCATTGTGCCGGCAGCCGGTCATGCACTCCCCACAGTTGCGGCAGGGATTGCGTTCGGGGCCCGCGCCGCCGAAGTAGGGATCGGCCTCCCGGCGGTCGGGATCGGAGTGCGGGCCCCCGAAGAACACCCCGACCGGCGCCGGCTGGAAGGTGTCGCCGACGCCCATGTCGGTCGCGACCTTCTCCATCACCTCGTCGGCAGGGGTGTGCAGCGGGTTCCGGACGACCCCCAGCATCCGCTTGGCCTGGTCGAAGAACGGTGCCAGCTCGCTGCGCCAGTCGGTGATGTGGCTCCACTGCGAATCCTGGTAGAAGGGTTCCATCGGCTCGTAGAGCGTGTTGGCGTAGACGAGCGACCCGCCGCCGACCCCGGCCCCGGAGATGATGAGGCAGTCCTTGAGGGCATCGATCCGCTGGATGCCGTAGCAGCCGATCCGGGGACTGAAGAGGAACCTCTTGAGATCGTGGGAGGTGGCGGCGAAGTCGCCGTCCTCGAAGCGGGCGCCGGCCTCGAGCACTCCTACCCGGTAGCCCTTCTCGGTCAGGCGAAGGGCAGCGACCGATCCGCCGAAGCCGGAGCCGACGACGAGGACGTCGAAGTCGAAGCCGGTCACCGGCGACCCAGCCGGTTCATCAGCCGCAGGAAGGCCGTCATGGTCTTGGCGTAGCTCTCGTCGCTCATCCCGAGCATCGGCCCGAAGCGGATCAATCGCTGGGTGGCCACCGACTGCGGTTCGGTGTAGCGGTGGATGCCCTCCGCGCCCTGGCGCCGCCCGAGACCAGACTCCCGCATCCCACCCATGGGGGAGGCGATGCTGGCGAAGGCGGCACCGAAGGCTTCGTTGATGTTGACCGTCCCGCATCGCACCCGGCGGGCGAGGGCCCGTCCCCGGGCGGTGTCGCGGGTGTAGATCGAGGCGTTGAGACCGTAGTCACCGGCGTTGGCACGGGCGACGGCGTCGGCCTCGTCGCCGAACCGGTAGAGCGCGATGACCGGCCCGAAGGTCTCCTGGCCGAAGCACGTCATCTCCGGGGTGACGCCCTCGAGGATCGTCGGCTCGTAGAAGTAAGGACCCAGGTCGGGTCGGTGCCGGCCCCCGGTGAGCACGCGGGCGCCCTTGGCCCTCGCGTCCTCGACATGGGCCACGACCGTGTCCAGCTGTGCCTGGCTGATCAGCGAACCCATGTCGGTCCCCCAGGCGAGGGTGGCGCCCAGGCTCATCGCCTGCGTCCGGGCCACGAACTTCTCGACGAACCGGTCATAGACCTGGTCGGCGACGAACATCCGCTCCATCGACACGCAGAGCTGACCGGCGTTGGAGAAGGTGGCTCGGACGGCACCCTCGGCTGCGCGGTCGAGGTCCGCGTCCCGCAGCACCAGGATCGGGTTCTTGCCACCGAGCTCGAGCGAGCAGCCGACCAGCCGCTCGGCACACTGTCGGGCGATCAACCGCCCGGTGGCGGTCGAACCCGTGAAGCAGACGTAGTCGGCGCGTTGCACGATCTCGGTGCCGATCTCCTCGCCCGGCCCGGCGACGACCTGCCAGAGGTCTGCGGGGAAACCTGCCTCGACGAGGAGCTGCTTGCCCAGCAGCGCGGTGAGCATCGTCTGCGCGTCCGGCTTGGCCACCACGGCGTTGCCGGCGAGGAGCGCCGGGAGCCCGTCGCACAGCGCCATCGTGAAGGGATAGTTCCACGGCGAGATGATGCCGACGACGCCCTTGGGCACCCGGTTGACCTCGACGCGGGTCAGCATCGGCACGACACCGGCGACGCGCTGGGTGGCGAGGTGGTCCTGGGCGGTGCGGGCGTAGTAGCGCGCGGTCAGCGCGATGTGCGGCGGCTCGTCGAAGGCGTGCTTGCGAGCCTTGCCGGACTCCCAGCAGATCAGGTCGATGATCTCGGCCTGCCGGTCGAGGACCAGGTCGTGCAGGCGCAGCAGGGCGGCCGCCCGCTCGTCGACCGGCGTCGTGGCCCATCGCTGCTGGGCGCGGCCGGCGCGCGCGAACGCCTCGGCGACGTCGGCTGCGCTGCTCTGCGGCACCATCCCGATCGGCTGACCGTTCGCCGGTGCATGGACGGGCACGGCGCGACCCGTGGTCGCGACCACCCCTGCGGTCAGGCGCGCGACGTAGTCGGGCTCGAGGGCGTAGGACGCCGTCGGGTCGGTCGCCGGGTCGCGCAGCTGCGGCGTACCCAGGTTCGGCTCACTCATATACCGACAGTATGTGACCGCGGTCTCGCTGACCACCCCCGGTGACCCTGAGCGTCGACGCGTGGGGGAGATCACCCTCGTGTAACTGGCAGTTCGGGCGAATGACGATTACTTCTCGGCTAGACTTGACCCCACAACCTCATCCGCTCCAGCGAAAGTAGATGCCAGTCATGTCCTCCGGACAGGCCCCCCTGTTGATGCTCGACCTTGCCGCCTCGCACATGCGCGACCGCCAGCGCGCGAACCGCGGGCTCCTCTCGCGATCCTCGATCCGCAAGGCCCGCGCGGCCAGCGCCGCCGCGACCCGGTCCCGCTGACGAAGCACCCCCGGGAACCAAGACAGGCACCGTGCGCCAGTGTGCTCCCGGCGCTCGGTGCCCGTCTCGCGCTCCGGCCGATGCCGGAGCGTCCCGCCTACGTCGCCCGAGCGACTGGCCGTGTGCTGGGCCCCCGAGCGACCCAGCCGGGTCTACCTTCGCGCCCAGCCACCGCTCCCCACAACCCGGAGTTTGCGCAGTTGCACAAACGCGCAAAATCTGTCCCGGTGGCAGGGCCAGGTCCGTCGACGCTCAGGCTCAGACGATGTCGGTGACCTGCACCCGGGCCTCGTCGGCCTCCTGGTCGGTCACGGCGAGCTGGCTGCGCCGCTCCGCCTCGACCCGTCGCAGGTAGTGGTCGACCTCCTCCTCGAGCCGCATGTCGTCCCATCCGAGCGCGGCCGCCATCGCGAGGCCGGCCGGTCGTGCGGCCGCGACCCCTCGGTCGAACGTCTCGATGGAGATCCGGGTGCGACGGGTGAGCACGTCATCGAGATGGCGGGCCCCCTCGTGGGTCACGGCATAGGCGATCTCCGCGCGCAGATAGTCCTCCGCACCAGGCAGTGGCTCGGCCAGCTCCCGATCGGTGGCGATCAGTGCCAGCAGCTCGTCGACGAGGCCGCCGTAGCGGTCGACCAGGTGGTCGATCCGGGCACGGTGCAGCCCTGAGTCGCCGGCCAGTCGGCCGCGCTGGTTGGTGCGGGTCTCGAAGCCGTCGGCGCCGACGAGGCGCACCCGCTCGGTGATGGACGGCGGCACGGAGCCGCCCAGGGAGTGGGCGGCCGCGTCGACGGCGTCCCTTCCCATGATCCGGTACGTCGTGAGCTTGCCCCCGGCGATGATGACCAGTCCTGGGACGGGGGTGACGACCGTGTGCTCGCGGGAGATGCGGCTGGTCGGCTCGGACTCCCCGGTCAGCAGGGGTCGCAGGCCGGCATAGACCCCCTCGACGTCCTCGTGGCGCAAGGGCTCCTTGAGCAGTCGGTTCACCTGGTCCAGCAGGTAGTCGATGTCGGTCCTCGACGCTGCCGGGTGGGCCTTGTCGAGACTCCACTTGGTGTCCGTGGTGCCGATGATCCAGTGCCGCCCCCACGGGATCACGAACAGCACCGAGGTCGCGGTTCGCATGATGATGCCACTGTCGGATCGGATCCGGTCGCGCGGCACGACGAGGTGGATCCCCTTGCTGGCTTGGACATTGAGCGCACCGCGGCCGCCCACGAGCTCTTGGATCTCGTCGGTCCAGACGCCTGCGGCGTTGACCACGACGCGTGCCCTCACCTCGATCTCTCGGCCGGTCTCGAGGTCGCGCGCCCGCGCCCCGGTGACGCGCTCTCCCTCCCGCAGGAAGCCGACGACCTTGACCCGGCTGGCCAGGTGGGCGCCGTGGGTCGCCGCGGTCCGCGCGATGGTCATCACCAGGCGCGCGTCGTCGACCTGGGCGTCGTAGTACTGCAAGGCGCCGGCGAGCCCGTCGGTGCGCAGATCGGGAGCGACCCGGGAGAGTCCTCGCCGGGTGAGGTGCCGGTGACGGGGCAACCCGTTGTCGTAGCGGCCGGCCATCGCCATGGCGTCGTACAACGCGAGGCCCGCCCCGACGTAGGGCCGCTCCCAACCGCGGTGGGTCAGGGGGTAGAGGAACGGCACCGGGCGCACCAGGTGCGGCGCCAACCGGGTGAGGAGCAGGCCACGCTCCTGGAGCGCCTCGCGAACCAGCCCGAAGTCGAGCATCTCCAGGTAGCGCAGGCCACCATGGATCAGCTTGCTCGACCGCGACGAGGTGCCCGAGGCGTAGTCGCGCTGCTCGAGGAGCCCCGTCGAGAGGCCGCGCGTCACGGCGTCCAGCGCCGTGCCCGCCCCGACGACACCCCCTCCCACCACCAGGACGTCGAGCTCTTCGGACACCATGGCGTCGAGCGCCTGGTCACGGGCCTGGGGGCTGAGCGCTGCGGTCATGTCGCCAGTCTGGCCCACTGGCGCGACCCGAGACAGTCTCGACGGTCCCGCGCGACGGTGTTGACCTCACGCTGCACCCGGAGCACCTCCTCCAGCTCCAGGTCGGCAACCACCACGGCCGGGTCGTCCGTGCCGACGCGTTCGAGGGCACGCCCCTCGGGGTCGTAGATCGCGCTGCCGCCGCTGAATGCCGACTCTCCGCAGGGACCGGTCAGGCCGGAGAGGACGACATAGATCCCGTTGTCGACGGCCCGTGCCGCGTAGTAGAGGTCGCGACGGTGCTCGGACCCGGCGACGTAGGCGGCCGGGCAGAGGTAGGCCGCCGCCCCAGCGGCGGCGGCCGACGCCGCGTGCTCGGGGAAGCAGCCGTCGTAGCAGATCCCGAGGCCGAGCTCCCAGCCGTCGACCACGACGGTGGCCCCGTGGGTGCCGGGAGTGAAGAAGGCCTGCTCGGCCGCGCCGCACAGGTGCTGCTTGTCGTACGGCGCCGTGAGGCCACCGGTGGGATCGACCAGCACGACCGACAAGGTGGTGACGTCCGGTCGGCGGCGCAGCGCCGCGCTGGCCACCACGACCACCGCGCGGTCCGAGCCAGATCGACCAGGGGGGTCAGTCGGGCGTCACCGAGAGGGAGCGAGACGTCGTGGGTCCAGACAGACGTGGCATAGCCGGTGAGGAAGAGCTCGGGCAGCACCACGACCCTGGCACCGCGGTCGGCAGCCGTCGCGACGAGCGAGCAGGCGGATGCGACGTTGGCCGCCACGTCACCGGGCACGGACGTCGCCTGAGCGGCGGCGACACGCAGGGGTGCGGTCATGCCGGCCCCCGGGCGAGGACCAGCTGCGCCTCGACGCCGTCATGGGTGGCACCCAGCGCCTCGGAGACCTCCCAGGCAACCTCGGCGACCCGGATCCCGAGCTCGAGAGCGCGGGTGTCGTCCATCCGGACGGCCGGGACGGAGAGGCCGAGGGCGCCCACGGCTTTGCCGGTGTGGTCGAAGACCGGGGCCGCCAGCGCCCTGATGCCCGGGGTGCGCTCGCGCGTCCGAGCCCGACCAGCCACGTTCGCGCGTCAGCGCGAGCTCGCGGGCCAGCACGTCGGGGTCGGTGACCGTGTGCTCGGTGACCGGGACGATCTCCCGCTCGAGGGCTCGGACCTGCTGCGCCCACGGCAGCGTGGACAGGATCGCCTTGCCGGGCGCGCCGTGCACCAGCGGGATCGGCACCCCGATGTCGGTGTAGTGCCGGCGCAGCTCCTGGCGGCTCTCCACCTGGTCGACGACCGCCCGTTCCCCGGTGGGCAGCAGCTCGTGCAGCCCCACGGTCTCGTCGACCTCGTCGCGCAGCGCGGTCATGAACGGCAGTGCCGCACCCTTCAGCGTGGACGGCACCGCTCCGGAGCGACCCAGCTGCACCAGGAGGGGGCCGGGTCGGTAGCGCCGGTCGGGGGCCTGTGCGAGCAGCCGGTTCGAGGTCATCGCGCCCAGCAGACGGTGGGTCGTGCTGGTCGAGAGTCCCGTCATCCGGGCGATCTCGCTGATGCCCGAGCGTCGAGTGGTGGGCGTCGAAGCATCGCAGGATCGAGACCGCGCGGTCGATCGACTGCACTCCGTTGCGTGCCGTCATGCCAGCACCGTCCTTGTCCACGTGAAGAAGTGTGCCCGAATCGATCCGAGCCCTTGACGCCCCCTGTGTCGTCTGACACAGTTTCCGCATGACGGCAAGCAATCCCACAATACGGGAAACGAACCGCCCTCGTCCACTCCACGGATTCCGCGTCCTGGACCTCACCCGCTTCCTCTCCGGGCCCTACTGCACGATGGTGCTCGCCGAGCTCGGCGCCGACGTGATCAAGGTGGAGCAGCCGGCACCGGCGACGACTCCCGGCGGATGGCACCGAAGGTCAACGGCGAGAGCTACCCGTTCGCGATGCCCAACCGGAGCAAGCGGTCGGTCTCGCTTGGACCTGAAGACCGCGCGCGGCAAGGAGCTGTTCCTGAAGCTCGCGGCCGAGGCTGATCTGGTCATCGAGAACTTCCGGCCCGGCGTCGCCGAGCGGCTCGGCATCGGCTACGACGACGTCAAGGCTGTCCGCGAGGACATCCTCTACTGCTCGATCAGCGGCTTCGGTCAGACCGGCCCGTACCGCGACCGCCCCGGCTTCGACATCATGGCGCAGGGCATGGTCGGCTTCCTGCGGATGACCGGGGAGCCCGGCGGCCGCCCGGTCAAGGTCGGGTGTCGCGATCAACGACATCGCCGCCGGCTCCACCGCGATCTACTCGATCATGGCCGCGCAGATGCACCGCCAGGCGACCGGCGAGGGTCAGTACATGGACATCTCGCTGGTCGACGCGGGCCTGGCCTGGAGCGTCTGGGAGTCCGGCGCCTTCTTCGGCGCCGGTGAGGTGCCCCAGCCCACCGGCACCCGCCACCGCCGCTCGACCCCCTACCAGGCCTACCGCACCCTCGACGGCTACGTGACGATCGGCGCCGCCAACGACCGGCTCTGGCTGCGCCTGCTCGGCGCGCTCGAGCGACCGGAGTGGGAGACCGACCCACGCTTCGTCACCCTTCCCGACCGGATGGCGCACATCGAGGAGCTCGAGGCCGAGATCGAGGCGATCACGACGACCCGGACGACCGACGAGTGGATCAAGACCATCGACGCGGTCGGCGTGCCGTGCGGACCCGTGCTCACCTTCGACGAGACGCTGAGCGACCCGCACGTGATCGCCCGCGACATGGTGCACCGAGGTGGAGCACCCGATCATCGGCGAGATGAAGACGATCGGCCCGCCGACGAAGTTCTCCGGGCTCGACTACGCCGTCCGCGGACCGGCGCCCTGGCTCGGCCAGCACACCGCCGAGATCCTGCGCGAGGCCGGCGTCAGCGACGAGGAGATCGACGACCTCTTCACCGATGCCGTGCTCTTCGACGCGCACCCCGACCTGCAGAAGAAGAAGGAGGACTGAGAGCCATGTCTGACCACCTCGTCGTGGAGCGCGCGACGCGATCGCGACGCTGATCCTCAACCGGCCCGAGAGCCACAACGCGATCAACGTGCAGATGTATCGCGACCTGCCCGGCATCGTGCGTGAGCTCGACAGCGACCCGAGCGTCAAGGTCATCGTCGTGCGCGGCGCCGGCGAGCGGTCCTTCGCCTCGGGCGCCGACATCAGCGAGTTCGAGCAGGAGCGCAGCGACGCGGTCAAGGCCAAGGCCTACAACGAGAAGGTCGCCGCGGCCGAGCAGGCCATCGAGGGCCTGACGCAAGCCGACGATCGCGATGATCCACGGCTACTGCATCGGCGGCGGCGCCGGTCTCGCCCTCTGCCTGCGACATCCGGTTCGCCGACAGCAAGGCCAAGTTCGCGATCACCCCCGCCAAGCTCGGCCTCGTCTACAGCCTGGAGTCGACCAAGCGGATGGTCGACCTCGTCGGCCCCGCCCGCGCCAAGTGGGTGCTCATGGGCGGTCTGCAGATCCCTGCCGTCCGCGCCTACGAGCTCGGACTCTTCGACGAGGTCACCGAGCCAGGGGATCTGGAGAAGCTGACCTACGAGTTCGCCGAGACGGTGACCACGCGCGCGCAGTTCAGCGTGCGGGCGGGCAAGGAGATGGTGAACAAGGTGGTGGCCGGCCAGGTCACCGACGACGAGGCGACCATCGAGCTGCGCAACTCGTCCTTCGACACCGAGGACTTCACCGAGGGCGTCCGGGCGTTCCTCGAGAAGCGCTCGCCGAACTTCACCTGGTCCTGAGATGACCACGACCCAGGACGGAAGGACCGCGACCGGCGCGCCGCTCCCCCGCGTCGACGCCGACGCGGTGGCCGAGCTCGCCCGCCAGGCAGGCGACGACCCCCGCTGGGAGTTCGGCTCGTTCTTCCTCAGCCGCTTCCTCGAGCTCGACATCGGCTACGACGACGACGGAGCAGACCTGCACCGTCGTCCTCCCGTACGCCGCGCACCTGTGCAACCCGCAGGGCTCGGTGCACGGAGGGGTCATCACGACCGCGCTCGACATCTCGATGGGCCACCTCTGCAAGCGATACCTGTCGCCCGCGGTGACGATCGAGATGCAGGTGCGCTTCTTCCGGCCGCTCACCGGCGACGGGCACCTGCACGGGCCGGCTGCGTCCGCGCCGGCCGCCGCATCGTGCACCTCGAGTCCCGGATGACCGACGCCGAGGGCAAGCTCTGCGCCCTCGGCCTCGGCTCCTGGCACCGACTCGACGCGAGCTGACCACGACCACATCCACGTCCCACCAGCCGGCACGGCGAGCCACCGTCCGCGCCACACACCCAGGAGGAAACCCGATGAAACTCAACAGGATCGCCGTCGCGGCGGCGTCCGCCATGGTACTGACCCTCAGCGCGTGTGGAGGCGGCGGAGACGGACAGTGCCGACGGAGCCGACGGAGCCGACTACCCCTCGGAGGACATGGACTGGACCATCGCCTTCGGCCCGGGCGGCGGCAACGACATCATGGCCCGCACGATGGTCGACATCCTCCAGAAGGACGATCTGTACCCCGCCAACCTCGTGGTCGAGAACCGCGACGGCGGCTCCGGCGCGACCGGCTGGGGCTACCTGTACGGCCAGTCCGGCAGCGGGCTACGGCATCTCGACCACGTCCGGCTCGTTCATCACCACCCCGCTCCAGGCCGACACCGGCTGGGAGCCGACCGACTTCACGCCGGTCGGGCTGATGGCCGCCGACTACGCTCTCGTGATGACGGCCGGTGACAGCGACTGGCAGACCTACGAGGACTGGGTCGGCTACGCCAAGGACAAGGGCAGCGTCGTCGTCGGCGGTATCGGGACCGTCAACGTCGACTACATCGTCCAGCAGATGATCGCCGACGCCGAGGGCTACGAGATCGAGTACGTGCCGTTCAACGAGGAGGGTCAGCTCCAGACCTCCCTGCTCTCCGGGGCGATCGACACGATGATCTCCAACCCGGGCTCGATCATGGGTCAGATCGAGGGGGGTCAGATGACGCCGCTGGTGTTCACCGGCACCGAGCGCCTCGACGCGCTGCCCGACGTCCCCACCAGCGAGGAGGTCGGGGTCAGCGACATCCCCTCGATGCCGCGCGGTCTGATCCTGCCTCCGGACGCACCGGAGGAGGCCCAGGAGTGGTGGATCGACACCATGAAGGAGGTCGTGACCACCGACGAGTGGCAGGCCTACCTCGACGACAACTTCCTGATCAAGGACGAGCTGTGGGGCGACGACTTCGAGACCTACCTCGAGGAGACCCAGGGGACGTTCGAGGACGACCTTGACCGAGCTGGGCGCACTGTGACCTTGGCTCACGCCGACTCGACGGGGGCCCGCGCCGCGGGCCGGGCCCCCGCCTGGGTTCGTCCCAAGACGGTGTTCCTGGCCGTCGTGCTCGTGGTGCTGGCGGTCTACACCGAGATGGGCTTCGGTCTGGAGTGGCGCACCGCCGCCGGCCGGATCGGTCCCGGGTTCTTCCCGCGGCATCGTCGGGCGGACTGGGCATCGTCTTGACGCTGTGGTGCCTGGTCGGCCGCGATCCGCTCACCGCAGACCGAGGACGAGGTGGTCCCGCTCGAGGACGAGGTCGGCGACGCCGACCTCGGCAAGCACCCGCGGCTGCTGGCGGTGATGGTGATCGCGACCGGGGTCGTTCGTGCTTCACCCTCGTGTCGCTCGGCGCGATCATCTCCGGCGCGTTGTTCCTGTTCCTGATGCTGTGGCTGCTCAACCGCGGCCACCTCGCGCTGAACCTGGCGGTCAGCCTCGGCCTGCCGCTCGGGCTCTACCTGCTCTTCCAGTCGCTGCTCAACGCGGGGCTGCCCAACGGCATCCTGCCGCGCTTCTGACCCCTGAACCGATCCGTAGGACGGGACTCACCTGATGGACGTCTTCGACAACCTCGCCGGCGGCATCGTCGCCATCCTCACTCCGCGGCAACCTGCTGCTGCTCTTCGCCGGCGTGATGATGGGCATGGTCGTCGGTGTGATGCCGGGCCTGGGCCCCTCGGCCGGGCTGGCGATCCTGCTGCCGCTCACGTTCACGATGGACCCGACCGGCGCGGTCGTCATGCTGGCCGCGGTCTACTACGGCGCGATGTACGGCGGCACCATCACCTCGGTCCTGATCAACACGCCGGGTGAGTCGGCGACCGTGGCCAGCACGTTCGACGGCTACCCGCTGGCCAAGAAGGGCCGCGCCGGACCGGCTCTGGTCATCGCGGCGGTCGGCTCGTTCGTCGCCGGCACCATCGGCGCGATCCTGATCAGCGTCGCCGCCCCGGCCACCGCCGCCGCTGGCGGCGACGTTCGGCCCTCCGGAGCTCTTCCTCGTCGTGGTCGTCGGCCTGCTGACCCTGATCGTGATCGTCGGCGGCAACAAGCTGCTCGGCGCCCTCTCGGCGCTCATCGGCTTCGCGATCGCCACGGTCGGCATCGACATCGGCACCGGCCAGCAGCGCTACACCTTCGGCTCGGTCGAGCTGATCAACGGCATCGACTTCATCCCGGTCGCGATCGGCCTCTTCGGTGTCGGCGAGATCCTGCACACGCTGTGGCGCGGTGGCCACCTGGAGAAGCTGGCCTACTTCAACGTCTCCTCGCGCGCGAAGGGCTTCTGGCCCAACAAGCAGGACTATCGCGAGTCGGCCGGACCGATCGCACGCGGATCGTTCCTCGGCTTCTTCGTCGGCGCGACCCCGGGCGCCGGCGCCACGGTCGCCTCGCTGATGTCCTACAACCTGGAGAAGTCGGTCTCCAAGACGCCGGAGAAGTTCGGCAAGGGCGCCATGGCCGGTCTGGCCGGCCCCGAGGCGGCCAACAACGCCGCGTCGTCCGGCGCGATGGTGCCGCTGCTGACCCTCGGCATCCCCGGCTCGGCCTCCACCGCCGTGCTGATGGGGGGCTTCCTGATGTGGGGTCTCCAGCCCGGCCCGCTGCTGATGACGCAGAACCCGGAGTTCGCCTGGGGCCTGATCGCCAGCATGTATCTCGGCAACGTGATGCTGCTGGCCGTCAACATCTTCGCCATCCCGGCGTTCGCCAGCATCGCCCGGGTGCCGTTCCGGGTGCTCGGCCCGATGATCATCGTCATCTGCGTGCTCGGCACCTTCACCGTCAACGGCGAGCATCGTCGAGGTCACGGTCATGCTCGTCTGCGGGGTGCTCGGCTTCTTCATGCGTCGCTTCGGCCTCTCCCCCGCCGCCCTGGTCATCGCCCTGGTGCTCGGCCCGATGGCCGAGGAGTCCCTGCGGCAGACGATGATCATCTCCGAGCGGCAGCTTCGACATCTTCCTCGAGCGCGGCACCTCGCAGGCCCTGCTGGTCATCCTGGTCCTGATGCTCTTGCTGCCCCTCGTCTCCCGGGCCCTCAAGGGCACGTACCGGTGCCGTGCGTTGACGGCGGATCAGCGCCAAGCGGCGTGGCGCCGTCGGCGCGGGCGAGGTCGACGCCGACGAGTCGGACGAGACCGGAGCGCGACCACGACCACGTGAGCAGCCCGTGAGCGCCGCGCAACCGATCGCTGGCCGGCATCCGGGTCGTCGACCTGAGCCGCGCCCTGGCCGGGCCCTACGCGACGATGATGCTGGCCGACATCGGAGCCGACGTGCTCAAGGTCGAGCCCCCCGCCGGTGACGACAGCCGCGGCTGGCTGCCGTTCACGCCGCCAGGTGAGGGCGGCGCCGCGGCAGAGTCGGCGTACTTCTTGTCGGCCAACCGCGGCAAGCGGTCGGTGCGTCTCGACCTCAAGTCGGCCGAGGGCGCCGAACGGCTGCGCGACCTGTGTGCCAGCGCTGACGTGCTGGTCGAGAACTACCGACCGGGTCTGCTCGCCCGGCTCGGGCTGGACCCGGCCGAGCTGCGCGAAGCCAACCCGCGGCTGGTCACGCTTGTCGATCACCGGCTTCGGTGTCGGCGGCCCGGACGGCACCCGACCGGGCTTCGACCAGATCGTCCAGGCCGAGGCCGGCCTGATGAGCCTGACCGGGCCGGCGACGGTGACCCGACCCGGGTCGGGCTGCCCATCGCCGACATCCTCGCCGGCATGTTCGGCGCCTTCGGCGTGATGGCGGCGCTGCGCGAGCGTGAGCACGACCGGCATCGGCCGCTCGGTCGAGACCAGCCTGCTCGCCGCGGTCACCTCGGTGCACGCCTTCCACGGGGCCGGCTGGCTGACCGCGGGCATCGACCCGGCGACGCACCGGCAACCGACACCCCTCGATCGCGCCCTACGGCACCTTCCACTGCGCGGACGCTGCCCTGGTGATCGCCGTCGGGTCCGAGGCGTTCTGGCACCGCTTCGCTGCCGCGTCGTCGGGATCGCCCACGACCGTGCGGACGTCGCCACCAACGCCGACCGGGTCGCCCACGTCGACTCGCTGCAGTCCGAGATCGACGGCCTGCTCGGTCGAGCAGCAAGGCCGCGGACGTGCTGGCCGAGCTGGTCGCCGCCGGCGTGCCCGCCGGCCGGATCCGGACCATGCCCGAGGTCTACGACTGGGAGCAGGTGCACCACCTCGGCCTCGTGCACCAGCTGAGCCATGCCACCCTCGGAGACATCGCCGTCCCCGGCGGGGCGCTGCGCTACGACGGCACCACGGCTGCGACCACCACGCCGCCGCCGCTGCTCGGTGAGCACGAGGATCTCTCGTGGGAGGCACCGTGGCTGGACCAGACGGATCGGGAGGACGCCGACGGTGAGCTCGTCCGTACGCCGTCGTGGGAGGCGGCATCCTCGGCACCGCCGTCGCACGTCGGCTGCAGCAGGTCGACCCGGACTGCGCGGTGACGCTCTGGGAGAAGGAGGACCGGTTGGCCGCCCACCAGACCGGTCGCAACTCCGGTGTGGTCCACGCCGGCCTCTACTACGAGCCGGGGTCGCTGAAGGCGACCTTGTGTCGCCGCGGCATCGGGATGCTGCGCGAGTTCTGCGAGGAGCACGCGATCTCCTACGACGCGTGCGGCAAGGTGCTCGTCGCGCTCGACGAGGTCGAGGAGAGCCGGCTCGGCGCCATCGAGGACCGTGCTCGCGCCAACGGCGTCCCCGGCGTACGCCGTTTGAGCGGCGCCGAGGTGAGCGAGATCGAGCCGCACGTCCGAGGGGTGGCCGGTCTGCACTCCCCCAGCACCGCGATCGTCGACTATCCCGCCGTCACCCGGAGGCTCGCCGACCTGGTGAGATCCGCCGGCGGGACCGTGCGGCTGGGGACCGAGCTCGTCGGCATCCGACAGGAGCCCGGGGGCGCGGTCCTGAGGGGGCGCAGCACCACGGGCGAGATCGAGGAGCGCTTCGACCGGGTGGTGCTGTGCACCGGGCTGCACGCCGACCACACCGCCGCGCTGGCCGGCGACGACGCCGAGCCGAAGGTGGTGCCGTTCCGCGGCGAGTACTACCTGCTGCGGTCCGACCGACGGGACCTCGTCAACGGCCTGGTCTACCCGGTGCCGGACCCCCGCTACCCCTTCCTCGGGGTGCACCTGACGCCACGGGTCGACGGCGAGGTGATGATCGGCCCCAACGCCGTGCTCGCCCTTGCGCGCGAGGGCTACACCTGGGGACAGGTGTCGTGGAAGGACCTGCGTGAGGTCGTCGCCTACTCCGGCTTCCGGACCTTCGCCCGCGAGCACTGGCGCACCGGTGCCGCCGAGGTCGCCGGCTCACTGAGCAAGCGGCGCTTCGTGGCGGCGGCGCGCCGCTACGTCCCCGAGCTGCAGACCGGTGACGTCGTCGAAGGACCTGCACGGGATCCGCGCCCAGACGCTGGAGCGCGACGGGGCCATGGTCGACGACTTCCTGATCAGCACCCGCGGCGCCGTCACCTCGCTGCGCAACGCACCCTCCCCTGCCGCGACGTCGAGCCTGGCGATCGCCGAGCACCTCGTCGACGCGATGCTCGGACGCACCAGCGGGACCGGTGCCCGATGACGGCTTCGAGTGGTCGAGCTCGTCGAGACCGCGGCACCCACCTCGAGCACGGCCTGTGGATGGTCCTCGCCTCGCCCTACGAGGAGGACCTGTCGCTCGACCTGCCCTCGCTGGAGCGGCAGCTGTCACTGGCCGCCTCCGTCTCGGCTCAGGGGGTGGTCGCACTCGGCGTGTTCGGCGAGGCGGCCGCCCTGTCCCGCGAGGAGCAGCAGTCCGTCGTACGCACGGTGACCTCGGCGTCGTCGCATCCGGTCGTCATCGGCCTCTCCGCGCGCGAGACGGCCGCCGCCATCGCGCAGGCGCGGGCCTGCCTCGACGCGGCCACCAGGGCGCCGCGAGGCGCTGATGGTGCAGGCCCACTCCTCCGACGCGGACGAGCTCGTGGAGCACTTCGCCGCGATCCACGAAGCCACCGGGCTGCCGATCGTCGTGCAGGACTATCCCGCCGTCTCGGGCGTGCGGGTCTCTGGCGACGTCCTCGTGCGAGTGGTGCGCGCGTGCGTGGCGTTCGTCGCGGCGGTCAAGGCGGAGTCTGCCCCGACCCCGCCGGCGATCGCCGCTCTGACCGCGACGGTGGACGTCCCGGTCTTCGGCGGCCTCGGCGGGGTCGGGCTCCTCGACGAGCTCGCCTGCGGCGCGGCGGGTGCGATGACGGGGATGAGCCACCCCGAAGGTCTCCGCGCCACGCTCGACGCGTACGACCGTGCTGGGTTCGACGCAGCGCGGGCTGCCTGGGCACCGTGGTTGCCGCTGGCCACCTTCGAGGGTCAGCTGCAGGTGGGGCTGGCCTTGCGCAAGGAGATCCTGCATCGTCGTGGGGTGCTCACCACCTCGCGGGTCCGAGCTCCTGCGGCCACCGTGCCGCCGGCGCTCCTGCCCGTGCTCGACCGGCATCTCACCCATCTTCCCCTCACTGACAAGGAGCTCCCATGGATCTCGGTCTGACCGGCAAGGTCGCCCTCGTTCTCGGATCGACCGCCGGCCTCGGCCGCGCATCGGCCGAGGCTCTCGCCGCGGAGGGGGCGCACGTCGTGGTCGTCGGCAGACGGCGGGAGCTCGTCGACGAGCTCTGCGAGTCCCTGCCTGCCTCCACGGGCGTCGTCGTGTGACCTCAGCGCCCCGGATGCGGTCACCGACATCGTGGCCGCCGCGCGAGCCGTCACCGGCAGCGTCGACGTGCTCGTGCTCAACGGTGGCGGGCCGCCTCCTGGCACCGCCGACGCGTTCACCGCGGAGGCGGCCCAGGACGCGGTCGACCGGCTGCTGCTCATCCACGTGGCGCTCGTCTCCGAGCTGCTGCCCGCGATGCGAGAGGCCGGCTGGGGCCGGATCATCGCCATCGGCTCCAGCGGCGTGCAACAGCCGATCCCGATGCTGACCGCCTCCAACGTCGGTCGGGCGGCCCTGGCTGCGTACCTGAAGACACTCGCCGGGACCGTCGCAGGCGACGGGGTCACGGTCAACATGGTGCTCCCGGGCCGGGTCGACACCGACCGGGTCGCCCAGCTCGACCAGGCGGTCGCGGACCGCACCGGGCGCTCTCGCGAGGAGACCCGCACGTCGTCCGAGGCCGGCATCCCGATCGGGCGCTACGGCCAGCCGGCCGAGTTCGGTGCGGTCGTCGCGTTCCTCGCCGGGACACCGGCCGGCTACGTCACCGGCGAACAGATCCGCGTCGACGGCGGGATGGTCGCCGGCTACTGACTCGCCCCGGACGGTGGTCCCGGGCGCGCGACGCGAACCACTGGGCCCCACCCACCACCCCCACCACCAAGGAGCTTCACGTGCACCTGGCCACCCTCGACGACAACGGTCTCGACGTCCCCGTCCTGGTCGACCCCCGAGCGCGGCGTGGTGCGGATCTCCGCCCTCTCCGACACCCCCGTGTCCTCGCTGCTCGCCGTCATCGAGGACGACAGCTACGACGATCTCGCCGCCCGGGCGGCCAAGGCGGGTGAGGAGCTGTTCACCCCGACGGCGGACGTACGCCTCACCGCGCCCTACCGACGCCCACGCAAGATCTGGGGCATCGGCCTGAACTACGTCGACCACGCAGCCGACCTGTCCGAGAGCGTGCCGGAGGAACCGGCGTCGTTCATCAAGGGCGACCACACCATCATCGGTGCCGGCGACCCGATCCCGATCCCCTCGCAGAGCGAGCGCACCACCGCCGAGGCCGAGCTCGGGCTCGTCATCGGGCGGGAGTGCCGCAACGTCACCGAGGCCGACGCGCTCGACTACGTGTTCGGCGTGACCACGATCCTCGACCAGACCGCCGAGGACATCCTGCAACGCAACCCACGCTTCTTGACCCGCTCGAAGAACTTCCCCGGGTTCTTCTCCTTCGGTCCCCGGATCGTGCCGATGGCCGAGGTCCTCGAGCGGTTCGGCGACCTCGCCGACGTCGAGGTCTCCACGGTGGTCAACGGGGACGAGTCGCGCACCAACACCGTGGCCCACATGAAGTACAGCCCGGCCTTCTTGGTCGCCTTCCACAGCGAGGTGATGCCACTCTTCCCCGGGGACGTGATCTCCACCGGCACTCCGGGGGCCATCCACATCCGTCCGGGTGACGTCGCCGAGTGCCGGATCCCCGGCATCGGCGAGCTGCTCAACCCCGTCGTCGCCGGCTGACCACCAGCCATCGAGCGACCGGACACCTCAGCCCGGACGCCCCTGCTGCCGAAGGAACAGGTATTTCCTGGGAGGTCCACATGCAGGCATCGACGCTCGACATGGGGCGCGTCACGGACGCTCGCCGAGCAGAGCCGATCCTGCTGGAGTACGTCGGACGCCAGGTCGCCGCCGCCTGCGTCGTCGCCGCGGCGGCGTGGCTGGTGCACCGCGCCGGACTCGACCGGCAGACGCTGCCCTATCTCGTGATGGCCGGCGCGATCGTGCCCGCAGGTGCTGCTCGCTGCTCGTCGCCCTCGTCGACGACGAGCGCGGCGCCCGCCTCCGCGGCATCGAGCGCGCGTGGCACCCGTCCCGGCCCTGCTCGCGCTCGGGCTGGCGCTGACCGCCGCGCACGGCTGGTCGCCGACCAACCCTTCGTCGAGGTCGTCGCCGCCACGGTCGCCGCGGTCGGTCTCGGCGTCTCGGCGCTGCCCGACCACCTGCAGGTGGCCCGGCGCCACTGACTCCTCGTCGACGACCCCTGTGACCCGACGCGGCGCTAGCGTCGGGACAGACCGGCGACGGCGACCACGTTGGCCGCGACGACGACGGACGATGCCGACGAGCTCGTGCAGCGGCGAGCACCTCACCGAGGATCATCAGCCCGGCGAGTGCGGCGATCACCGGATGGATGCTCATGAAGACTCCGAAGAAGCGCGCCGGCACCGTGCGCAGCGCGGTCAGGTCGAGCGCGTAGGGGATCACCGAGCTCATCAGACCGGCGCACGCCGCGAAGGCCACGGCGGCCGGCGTGAAGGTGCCGGTGACGGCGAGCACCACGATCGACCGGCAGGAACGTGAGCGTCGCGACACCGCTCGCCACCGCCGTCGCCTGCAGGCCCGGGAGACGGTGCCCCGCGGTGCGGTTCAGCAGGATGTACGACGCCCAGCAGCCGGCCGCGACGAGGCCGGCACCCACGCCGAGCAGGTCGGTCGACCGGCCCCGGCAGCACCAGGACGTACACGCCGGCCGCAGCGGCGAGGCGCAGACGAGGTCGAGTCCGGCGACGCGAACCGAGCAGCGCGACCGCCAGCGGGCCGAGGAACTCCAGGGTCACCGCAAGCCCAGGCCGATCCGGTCCACGGCGGTGTAGAGACCGAGGTTCATCCCGCCGTAGACCAGGCCGAGCAGCAGCACCGGCCACCACTGCGCCCACGTGTAGCGACGGACCGGCGGGCGCACCGTCGGCAGCAGCACGGCGGCCGCGACGAGCTGTCGCACCGCCACGACGCCGGCCGGGCCGATCGCCCCGAAGGCGTGCGCGCCGACGCCGCACCGAACTGGTTGCTCGCACCGCTCACCATCATCGTGACCAGGCCGCGCGCCGTACACTCCGCGGTCCGCACCACTCGTGGTGCCCGGCACGCGGGGTCGTCGCGGTCTCGGTCAGGGCCATGCCCACGAGTCTCGGACCGCCGGACGGTCGGGGAGAAATGCTGTCGTCGACAACGTCGATACGCTGTCACGTATGGATCTCGACACCCGCCACCTGCGCGCTCTCGCTCGCGGTGGTCGACGAGGGCACCTTCACCGACGCAGCGATCACGCTGCGGACGTCGCAGGCGTCGGTGTCACGATCCGTGCAGCGGCTCGAGACGGTCGTCGGGCCACCGTCTGCTCGCGCGATCCACCCGGCACGTCGACGCTCACCGCGACCGGCGAGCCGCGTGCTCGCCCACGCCCGCCGGGTGCTGTCCGCCGTCGACCGGCTCGCCGAGGCCGTAGCGGCCGACGACGGGCGGCTGGTGGTCGGCTACGCCTGGGCCGCCCTCGGCGAGCACACCGTGTCCGTCCAGCGCGGCTGGTCGCGAGACCACGGCGCCGAGCTGGAGCTGGTGCACACCAACACCCCGACAGCCGGGCTGGTCGAGGGTCGCTGCGACACCGCCATCGTGCGCATCGCCCCCTCGCGAGACCCGCGCCTGGCCTCCACGATCGTCGGCGAGGAGCGACGCGTGCGCCGGCCTCGCCGCGGACCACCCCTCGCCGCTCGGCACTCCCTGCAGCCTCGCGGACCTCGTCGACGAGACGATCGCGGTCGACGCGGCCACCGGCACGACGTCGTCCCGACCTGTGGCCCCACGGTGCCTCACCGGGCTTCCGCGACACCACCAGCGTCGACGAGTGGCTGACGCTGATCGCGGCCGGCCGCTGCGTCGGCGTCTCCGCCGAGGCGACGAGGCGCATCATCCCCGTCGCGGCGTGGTGTTCCGGCCGCTCAGCGACGCACCGCCCGTCTCGGTGCGCGTGATCTGGTGGCGGACGAGCCGCCGCCGGAGCTCGAGGACTTCCTCGACCTGTGCCGGTCCGCCTACGCCCGCTGAGCCCTCGCGGCTGCTACTGGACGACGACCTCGACCCGCTGGAACTCCTTGAGCTCGGTGTAGCCGGTGGTCGCCATGGCGCGCTTGAGCGCACCGACGAGGTTCATGGTGCCGTCGGCCACGCGGGAGGGGCCGAACAGGATCTCCTCGAGGGATCCGACCGTGCCCATCTCGATCCGCTCACCGCGCGGGAAGGTCGGCATGCCAGGCCTCCGAGCCCCAGTGGAAGCCACGACCGGGTGCCTCGGAGGCGCGAGCCAGCGGCGAGCCGATCATCACCGCGTCGGCGCCGCAGGCCACCGCCTTGGCCACGTCGCCCGAGCGACCGATCGAGCCGTCGGCGATCACGTGGACGTAGCGACCGCCGGACTCGTCGAGGTAGTCGCGGCGCGCAGCGGCCACGTCGGCGACGGCGGAGGCCATCGGCACGGCGAGACCGAGCACCGTGCGGGTGGTGTGGGCGGCGCCGCCGCCGAAGCCGACGAGCACGCCGGCCGCCCCGGTGCGCATCAGGTGGAGGGCGGCCTGGTAGGTGGCGCAGCCGCCGACGATCACGGGCACGTCGAGCTCGTAGATGAACTCCTTGAGGTTCAGCGGCTCCGCCTGCCCCGAGACGTGCTCTGCGGAGACGGTCGTACCGCGGATGACGAACATGTCGACGCCGGCGTCGACGACGGTCTTGAAGAACTCCTTGGTGCGCTGCGGCGAGAGCGAGCCCGGCGACCGTGACTCCGGCGTCGCGCATCTCCTTGACCCGGGCGCTGATCAGCTCGGGCTTGATCGGCTCGGCGTAGATCTCCTGGAGCCGGGCCGTCGCCTGGGCGCCGTGGAGCCCGGCCACCTCGGCGAGCAGGTCGCTCGGGTCGTCGTAGCGCGTCCAGAGCCCCTCGAGGTCGAGCACTCCGAGCCCGCCGTGCTTGCCGAACGCGACCGCGGTCTGCGGCGACATCACCGAGTCCATCGGCGCCGCGAGGATCGGCAGCTCGAAGCGGTAGGCGTCGATCTGCCAGGCGACCGAGACCTCCTCGGGGTCGCGCGTACGCCGCGAGGGCACGATGGCGATGTCGTCGAACGCGTAGGCCCGCGGGCACGCTTCGCACGGCCGATCTCGATCTCCATGGCGCAGAGCCTATCGGGGGCGGCCGGTGCCCGTGGGGCGCCACCGCGGTCACGGCAGGACCTCGTCGGCTCCGGACGCGCGCGCTCGCGGCCTCTGCTCGACCCTCCGTCGTGCGCTGAGGCGGCTCAGCCGAGGCGCACGACCGCCGAGGCGCGTCTCGGCTGGAAGCGACCAGGACGGCGTTCCGCTCGTCGCTGCCCCAGGTCCGGTCCCGGGCCTCGTCGGGGCTGCGGCCGTAGCGCTCGTGCCGTGCCTGGAGCCGGGTCCGCCGCACGTCGTCGTCGAGGTCGACGTACCAGCAGGCGTCGAGCAGCTGCGCCACCTCACTCCAGGGGCGGTCCTCCAGCAGGAGGTAGTTGCCCTCGGTGACGACGAGCGGGGCGGCGGGCGGGACCACGACGGCGGCCGGCGATCGCGTCCTCGAGGCTCCGGTCGAAGGCGGGAGCCCAGACCGGCGCGGCGTCGCGGACGCAGGCCTCGGATCCGGAGCAGCAGTGCGACGTACCCGTCGGCGTCGAACGTGTCCGGCGCACCCTTGCGCTCCACCCGCCCCAGCGCCTCGAGGGTCGCGTGGGCGAGGTGGAAGCCGTCCATCCCGACCAGCACCGCACCCGGGACGGAGGCGACGACCCGCTCGGCGAGCGTCGTCTTGCCGGAGCCCGGCGGACCGGCGATGCCGAGCATGCCGGTCTCGGTCCGGGCGCTCGGCGAGGCCCCGGGCGACCTCGAGGCAGGCCGTTCGTCGAGCTGTTCCACGACGGGCGTGAGCCTCAGCGGCCGTTGTAGTTGGGAGCCTCGACGGTCATCTGGATGTCGTGGGGGTGCGACTCCTTGAGCCCGGCCGAGGTGATCCGCACGAAGCGGCCACGGTCCTGGAGCTCGGGGATGGATCGCGCGCCGACGTAGAACATCGACTGGTGCAGGCCACCGACGAGCTGGTGGGCCACCGCGGAGAGCGGACCGCGGTAGGCGACCTGGCCCTCGATGCCCTCGGGCACGATCTTGTCGTCGCTGGCGACGTCGGCCTGGAAGTAGCGGTCCTTGGAGAAGGACTTCTTGCCACGCGAGGCCATCGCACCGAGCGAGCCCATGCCGCGGTAGGTCTTGAACTGCTTGCCGTTGACGAAGATCAGCTCGCCCGGGCTCTCGTCGCAGCCGGCCAGCAGCGAGCCGATCATCACGGTGTCGGCGCCGGCGACGAGCGCCTTGGCGATGTCACCGGAGTACTGCAGGCCGCCGTCCCCCACCACGGGGACGCCGGCGGGCTTGCAGGCGAGGGAGGCCTCGTAGATCGCGGTCACCTGCGGGACGCCCACGCCGGCGACGACGCGGGTGGTGCAGATCGATCCGGGTCCGACACCGACCTTGACCGCGTCGACGCCCGCGTCGACGAGCGCCTGTGCGCCGGCGCGGGTGGCGACGTTGCCGCCGATGACCTGGACGTGCCTGGTGGCGGGGTCGCTCTTGAGCCGCCTGATCATGTCGAGCATCAGCCGGGCGTGGCCGTTGGCGACGTCCGGCACCAGCACGTCTACGCCGGCCTCGACGAGGGTGGTCGCGCGCTCCCACGCGTCGCCGAAGTAGCCGATCGCGGCGGCGACGAGCAGCCGGCCGTGGTCGTCGTTGGAGGCGTCGGGGAACTGCTCGCTCTTGACGAAGTCCTTGACGGTGATCAGGCCGACCAGCTTGCCCGCGTCATCGACGATCGGGAGGCGCTCACGCTTGTGCTGGCGCAGCAGCCGGGTCGCCTCGTCGCGGTCGATGCCCTCATGGCCGGTGATCAGCGGCATCGGCGTCATCACGTCGCCGACCAGCCGCGAGGCCCACTCGGCGACGGGCACGAACCGCAGGTCGCGGTTGGTGATGATGCCCAGCAGGGTCCCGTCCTCGTCGATGACGGGGAGACCTGAGACGCGATACTCGCCGCAGATCTCGTCGAGGTCCTCCAGCGTCGCCTTGGGGCCGATCGTGACCGGGTTGGAGATCATCCCGGTCTGGGTGCGCTTGACCAGGTCGACCTGGTAGGCCTGGTCCTCGATCGAGAGGTTGCGGTGGAGCACGCCGATGCCGCCCTGGCGAGCCATCGCGATCGCCATCCGCGACTCGGTCACGGTGTCCATCGCGCTCGAGACGAGCGGGATCCGCAGGGTCAGCTCGCGGGTCAGCCGGGCGGTGGTGTCGACCTCGCTGGGCACCACGTCGGTCTCGCCGGGCAGCAGCAGGACGTCGTCGTAGGTCAGCCCGAGAGCAGCGAACTTGTCGGGTACGCCGGTGGGGGTGCCGGGCTCGATCGAAGCGGTCATGAGGCCTTCCGGGGACGATGGGCGGCTGCCCAGAGTCTACGGGGCCCGGTGCCTGGGTTTCACCGCCGGATGATTACCACGGTCCCGTGGTAATCATCGGGTCCCCGCAGTGAACTCTCCCCGGGAACCGCCAGGTCTCCCAGGGGAGCCTTCCGCGACGACACGCTCGCCTCAGGCAGGAGTACGGCGCAGCGGCGTGACCGTGCCGGACTCCCTCACGCGGGACGGTGTGGCCGGGCACGGCGGTCAGGCCGCGGGTGGACACCGTCACCACCAGCTGGTCGCCGGAGAGCTTGACCCGGGCACGCAGCCCCGAGCCGAACACCATCGCGATCGCGGCGGGACTCTGTGCGGGGCCGCGCAGGACCACCTCCGTGGCGCCCGCGGTGGCGGCCTCGCGGCAGGCCGTGCCGAGCAGCTTGGTGCCGATGCCCCGACGCTGCCACCGGTCCTCGACGAGCAGCGTCGCCTCACTGCGGCCGTCGACCACCGAGGCGACCGTGGCGAGTCCGACCAGCTGACCACCCGCGACCGCGACCAGGGCACCGCCCTCCCCGAGCAGCATCCGCCGGGCGAGCCGCAGGTCGAGCCGGGCCAGCGGCACGCCGTAGTAGCGGTACACGGTGTCGGCCGAGCAGCGTGCGTGCATCGCCATCAGTGCGGCTGTGTCGGCCGCCGAGGCCGGGCGGACCACGACCTCACCCGCGGGGACGGTCGCCGGCGGCGGCTCGAGGCCGGCGGCGAGGTTCCCGGCCGGGGACTGGTCGGGCACGAGCCCCCGCTCGTGGAGGTCGGCGACGGCTTCGGCGAAGGCCGTGGCCCGCGCATGCTCGGTCGCGGTGAATGCGGTGGTACGGCGCAGCTCGATGCGGCGACCGGCCACCTCGACCTCGAGGCTGTCCTGCACCGGGCTGAGCCGGGCATCGCCACCCTCGCCGGCGACGACGTCGCCTTCGGCATCGAGCAACCCCGCGAGTGCCTCGGCGATGGTCTGCGCCCCGTGGGTCACCCGGCGTACGGCATGGAGATAGCGCGTCGGACCGTCGACGAGGGCGTGCTCGGTGCAGGTGCGCACCGAGACCTTGGTGCCGCCCGCGGCCTCGACCAGCTCGGCGACGTCGGGCAGGGTCCAGCCCGTCCGGCGCCCTGAGGACCAGCTCGTCGGTGACGCCCCCGATCGCTGGGAAGATCTGCAGACCCAGCACGTTGACATCACTCTCGCCGCACCGCCTGGCCAGGGCGGCCAGCGCCCCGGGTCGATCGGCAAGCGTGGTGCGCACTCTCCACAGCATCGGGCGTCCTCCTCCGGCTCACGACGATCCACCTCGTCGAGTCACCAGCGTGCCGCCGGACTGTTCCAGGGGTGCTGCCGTCGTGTTGCGCGCAGAAGAACTTGTCCTGCGCCAGGGCCGGGCTCCCACCGACGGCCGCGTGTCAGCGGCGATGCAGGGGATGGGCTTCGTCGTAGCTGAGGTTCTTGACCATGTGCACGACCGCACCGGCCTGCGGCTGAGTGAGGAACGCCACGTTGTCGACCAGCGCACGCATGATCAGCAGCCCCCGGCCCGACTCGGACTCACGGTCCGGCTCGGCCACACCCGAGACGTCGAAACCAGCACCTGCGTCGACGACCGTGATCGAGCATCGATCTGCGGTCAGGTCGATCTGGACGTCGTAGGTGTCGGCTTCGGTCGCGTGCTTGATGACGTTGGCGCAGGCCTCGGTGATCGCGACCTGGACGTCCTCGATGTCTCGCTCGGACACCCCGAACGCCCGCAGCGCCTGGGCCGAGAGGTGCCGCACGATCGGCACGCTGCGAGTCTCCCTGGGAAGGCTGAGCGACAGCTCCAGGTGGGGCACCGACACGTCGGCGCCGGGCAGCTCCGGGCCACCCTGCTCAGGAGGCGGCAGCGGTGACGAGACCTGACCGAGCACCTCGCCATCGGCGTTGCGCACGGCGTCGAGCAGCCGGGGCGGTACGACGCCTGTGTCGGTGACGCCCTCGAGGAGCCCACCCCCGTCGACCGCGCGGGTGTGGACCGCGACGGAGTCGATCCCCCACCGCAGCCTGACGTGCAAGAGGCGACCGGCCGCCTGCTCAGCCGCGGCAGTGAGGTGCTCACGGACGCTGTTGAGCGCATCGACCGCCTGCGCAGAGTCGCCCGCGTGTCGGCGCAGGTGCGCATCGACTGCCGCGCTGCCCCGGCGCAGGGCACGCGTTTGCGAGGTGTCGAGCAGCCAATCCACGCAGGGGCCCCTAGCTTCGTCGTGAGTACTGGCCCTCAGGTTGCCCCTCTCCGGGCCTCGCCAAACAGGGGGCGCAAAGCCAGCCGCCGCCCCGGATGTCCGGGGCGGCGGCTGGCTCGTGCAGGTGGGACGGGGGAGGTCAGTGACCGTGCCCGTGGCCGTGGCCGGCTGCGGGAGCGTCGTCCTCCTCCTCCGGCTTGTCGACGACGAGCGTCTCCGTCGTGAGCAGCATGCTCGCGATGGACGCCGCGTTGACCAGCGCGGACCGCGTCACCTTGACCGGGTCGAGCACGCCCTGGGCAACCAGGTCGCCGTACTCCTCGGTCGCGGCGTTGTAGCCCTCGCCGACCTTGCCCTCGCGGACCTTGGCGACGACGACGTAGCCGTTCACGCCACCGTTCTCGGCGATCCAGCGCAGCGGCTCGTCGGCGGCCTTGGCGACGATACGGACACCGGTCGCCTCGTCGCCGCTCAGGCCGAGGTCGTCGGCGAGGACGGAGACGGCGTGGACGAGGGCCGAACCGCCGCCGGCGATGATGCCTTCCTCGATGGCGGCACGAGTCGCGGAGACAGCGTCCTCGATGCGGTGCTTCTTCTCCTTGAGCTCGACCTCGGTGGCCGCGCCGACCTTCACGACGCAGACGCCGCCGGCGAGCTTGGCGAGGCGCTCCTGGAGCTTCTCGCGATCCCAGTCGGAGTCGGTGTTCTCGATCTCCGCCTTGATCTGGTTGACCCGGCCCTCGACCTCGCTGGCGTCACCGGCGCCTTCGACGATCGTGGTGTTGTCCTTGGTGATCGTGATGCGGCGGGCCTGGCCCAGCACGTCGAGACCGACCTGGTCGAGCCGGAGGCCGACCTCGGGGGACACGACCTGACCACCGGTGAGGGTGGCGATGTCCTGCAGCATGGCCTTGCGGCGGTCGCCGAACGCAGGCGCCTTGACGGCGGCGGCGTTGAAGGTGCCGCGGATCTTGTTGACCACCAGGGTGGACAGGGCCTCACCGTCGACGTCCTCGGCCAGGATGAACAGCGGCTTGCCGGCGGCGATGACCTTCTCCAGGAGGGGAAGCATGTCGGCGATCGCGCTGATCTTGCCCTGGTGCAGCAGGATGTAGGGGTCGTCGAGGACGGCCTCCATGCTCTCCGCGTCGGTCACGAAGTAGGGCGAGATGTAGCCCTTGTCGAACTGCATGCCCTCGGTGAAGTCGAGCTCGGTGCCCATCGTGTTGGACTCCTCGACGGTGATGACACCGTCCTTGCCGACCTTGTCGAAGGCCTGCGCGAGGAGCTCACCGATGTGGGAGTCGCGCGAGGAGACGGTGGCGACCGCAGCCATGTCGGCCTTGTCGTCGACGTCACGCGCGGCATCGCGCAGTGCCTGGCCGACGGCCGCGACAGCGAGGTCCATGCCGCGCTTGAGGCCCATCGGGTTGGCGCCGGCAGCGACCGCACGGAGGCCCTGGTGGACCATGGCCTGCGCGAGCACGGTGGCCGTCGTCGTACCGTCACCGGCGACGTCGTTGGTCTTGGTGGCGACCTCCTTGGTGAGCTGCGCACCGAGGTTCTCGAACGGGTCGTCGAGCTCGATCTCACGGGCGACGGTCACGCCGTCGTTGGTGATGGTCGGGGCGCCCCACTTCTTGTCGAGGACGACGTAGCGGCCCTTGGGGCCGAGCGTCACCTTGACGGCGTTGGCGAGAGCGTCGACACCGCGCTCGAGGCTGCGGCGGGCGTCCTCGTCGAACTCCAGGATCTTCGGCATCAGTCGATGCTCCTTCTGAGTTGGTTCTGACTGTGGTGCTTCGTCGGAGAGGCAGCCGGGTCTCCAGGCCACCGTGAAACTGACTCAGCCCCGTCGACCCGATCCGATCTGGGCCAGCCGGGGCTGAGTCATGCTGCTGGGTGGCTGGATCAGCCGATGACCGCGAGCACGTCGCGCGCGGAGAGGATGAGGTACTCCTCGCCGGCGTACTTGACCTCGGTGCCGCCGTACTTGCTGTAGATGACCTTGTCGCCGATGGTGACGTCGAGGGGAACTCGGTTGCCGTTGTCGTCGATGCGACCCGGGCCGATGGCCAGGACCTCGCCCTCCTGGGGCTTCTCCTTGGCGGTGTCCGGGATGACCAGGCCAGAGGCAGTGGTCTGCTCGGCCTCGAGCGCCTTGACGACGATCCGGTCCTCGAGAGGCTTGATGTTGACCGACACGTTGTCGACCTCCACTTTCGCAATGTAGTCGAGAGGGGTGGAACGAACAGAACTAGTCGGGCCCACGAAGCGCCGTCGCGGGGGTCGCACCACGGACCCGGTTGTTAGCACCCTCACGGGGAGAGTGCTAACCCGAAATCTATGCCGCACTTAGCACTCGGTCAAGTCGAGTGCCAGATCGATCCCGGGCGCCGGTCGCTGGCAGGATGCAGACATGGACCTCGCTGCGTTCCGCGCCCTGCTGACGCCCGAGGGCCAGCGGCTGCTCCGGCTGGCCGGGGAGGTCTACGCCGCCCAGGGCGGTGACGCGCTGCGCACCGTCTCGACCCTACGCAAGGGCCCGGACGGCGCCTCCGGCGAGGCCGCCGCCGCCGCCCTCACCCAGGTCGAGCTGCGTCACCGCGCGGTCGCCAAGCTCGGTGAGGCACTGGCGGGGCGGATGTACTTCACCCCCGACGGTCTGGAGCAGGCGACCCGGCTCCGGGTCGCGGAGCACCGCGCCGCCAGGGTGGCGATCGCCCAGCCCGCCTCGGTGCTCGACCTCGGCTGCGGCATCGGCGGCGACCTGCTGGCCTTCGCCCGCGCCGGGCTGACCACGGCGGGCATCGACCGCGACCCGCTCCGCGTCGAGGTCGCCCGGGCCAACCTGGACGCCCTCGGGCTCGAGGGCGCCGTCCAGGTCGCCTCCGCCGCCGACGTGGATGCCTCGGGCTTCGGCCTGGTCTTCGCCGACCCCGCGCGTCGCACCTCGGCAGGGCGGGTCTTCGACTCCGAGGGCTGGTCGCCCCCGTGGTCCTACGTCGAGCAGCTGCTGACCCGGCCCGCGTGCGTCAAGGTCGCGCCCGGCATCCCGCACGGCCTGGTGCCCGACGGGGTCGAGGCCGAGTTCGTCAGCGACGAGGGCGAGGTCAAGGAAGCCGCGCTGTGGTCCCCTTCGCTGGCCACCGCGCGCCGTCGCGCCACGGTGATCCGCGCCACCGGCCTGGCCACCCTGACCGAGGCCGACGACCCTGGAGAGCAGCGGCTGCGAGCGGTCGGCCGCTACCTCTACGAGCCCGACGGTGCGGTCATCCGGGCGGGACTCGTGACGGCGGTGGCGGCCGGGGTCGACGGCGGCCTCCTCGACCCGCACATCGCCTACGTCACGAGCGACGCCGCGTTCACCACCCCCTTCGCGAGGTCCTACGAGGTGCTGGCCGAGCTGCCCTTCAAGGAGCGGGCCCTGCGAGCGGCTCTGCGTGAACGCGGCATCGGTCAGGTGACGATCAAGAAGCGAGGCGTCAACATCGTGCCCGAGGAGCTGCGCAAGCGACTCGCGCTGGTCGGCGACGACGAGGCGACCCTGGTGATGACCCGGGTCGCCGGCGAGGGCACCGCGCTGCTGGTCCGGCCGTTCTGATCGATCGCCGGGTGGCCGTGCGTGCTCTCGGGCGATGACTTGTCGGTGCGGCATGAGTCAATGGAAGGACCCACCACGAGAGTGCGCGAGCCCCGCGCACACTGACGGGAGACGACAATCATGGTCGAGATGATCCGTGCGAGCGGACTGGTCAAGCGGTACGGCGACGTCGAGGCGCTCGGCGGCCTCGACCTCAGCGTCGAGGAGGGCAAGGTCCTCGGCCTGCTCGGCCCCAACGGCGCAGGCAAGACCACCGCGGTGCGCATCCTGACGACGCTGCTGCAACCCGACGAGGGCAGTGCGGAGGTGGCCGGCGTCGACGTGATCGCCGACCCGCAGGGGGTCCGCGCCAAGATCGGACTGTCCGGGCAGTACGCCGCGGTCGACGAGCACCTCACCGGCTTCGAGAACCTCGAGATGGTCGGCCGCCTCTACGGCATGCCGCGCGCTCGGGCACGCGATCGGGCCCGCGAGCTGCTCGAGCGGTTCGACCTCGCCGAGGCCGGTGACCGACCGTCGAAGACCTACTCCGGCGGCATGCGCCGTCGCCTCGACCTGGCCGGTGCCCTCGTGGCAGCGCCGCCGGTGCTCGTGCTCGACGAGCCGACCACCGGGCTCGACGTGCGCAGCCGCCAGCAGATGTGGGAGGTCATCCGCGAGCTCGTCGCCTCGGGAGCCACCCTGCTCCTGACCACGCAGTACCTCGAGGAGGCCGACCGGCTCGCCGACGACATCGTGGTGATCGACCACGGCCGTGCGATCGCCCGCGGCACCGCCGACGAGCTCAAGGCACAGACCGGCGGCGAGCGCATCGAGCTGGTGCTGGCGGAGAGCTCCGACCGCCCCGCGGCCGAGCGGGCGCTCGGGTCGGTGGCGCCCGGCCGCGTGGAGGCCGACACCGGCGGCCGCGAGCTCACCGCCGCCGTCGACGGAGGTGCACACGACCTGCGTCGGGCCCTCGACGCGCTCGACGCGGAGGGCGTCCGCGTCCTCGACATCGGCCTGCGCCGACCGACCCTCGACGACGTGTTCCTGACCCTGACCGGCCATGCGGCCGCCGAGACCGAGGAGGTGCCGGCATGAGCCGGGTGATCAGCGACGGTCTGGTCGTCGCCAAGCGCAACGTCATCAAGATCAAGCGGGTGCCCGAGGTGCTCGTCTTCGTGCTCATCTCGCCGATCATGTTCGTGCTGCTCTTCGCCTTCGTCTTCGGCGGGGCGATCGACGCGGGCGAGGGGCTGAACTACCGCGAGTTCCTCATCGGTGGAATCTTCGCCCAGACCGTCGTCTTCGGAGCGACGTTCACGGGAGCCGGCCTGGCCGAGGACATGCAGAAGGGCATCATCGACCGGTTCCGGTCCCTGCCGATGTCCCGGTCCGCGGTGCTCGTCGGACGCACCGCCTCCGACGTGATCTACAACCTGCTGTCGCTGGTGATCATGGCTCTCACCGGGCTGCTGGTGGGCTGGCGGGCCCGTGAGGGCGTCGTCGACGCGCTCGCGGCGTTCCTCCTGCTGCTCCTCTTCGCCTACGCCTTCAGCTGGGTGATGGGCTACGTCGGGCTGCTCGTCCCGAGCGTGGAGGTGATCAACAACGCCTCGTTCATCGTGATCATGCCGTTGACGTTCGTCTCCAACGCGTTCGTGCCGCTGGAGTCCTTCCCCAGCGGTCTGCGCACCTTCGTGGAGTGGAACCCGGTCTCCGCCCTGACCCAGGCCGTCCGTGAGCTCTTCGGCAACATCCCGCAGGGCTACCAGGTGCCCGACGCCTGGTCGATGCAGCACCCGGTGCTCTACACGCTGCTCTGGGTGGCTCTCATCCTGGCCGTGTTCGTCCCGCTGTCCGTGCGCCAGTACGGCCGCGCCTCGTCCAGGAGCTAGAGCGGCCCGAGCTCAGGCCTCGCGGCGGTAGGTCTCGGGCGGCGTCCCGACGACGGCGGTGAAGGCCCGGATGAGGTGCGCCTGGTCGGCGAAGCCCAGCTCGCCGGCGAGGCCGGCCCAGTCGACCGGGTCACCGCGGTGAGCCACTGCTGCGGCATCGAGGATGCGGAACCGCGCGATCACCCACTTGGGGCCGATGCCGACGTAGTCACCGAAGAGGCGCTGCAGCGACCGCAGACTCATTCCTGCGGCGGCGGCCAGCTGCTCGGCCCGGGTCACCGCCGGGTCGCGCTCGGCCGACTCGACCAGCGCGCGGACCTCGACGACGCGGGCGTCGGGGACGGCACCGACCTGGTCGAGGTAGTCCTCGAGCACCGCGACCATGGTCGCGACGTCGTCGGTGCCGAGCATCCGCACGGCGGCAGGGCGGTCGTCGACCCCGAGCACGTCGGCCGCAGGAACGACCCGGTCGGCCAGTGCGCTCACCGGACCGCGGAGCAGCGGGCGGAAGCCACCGGGGTGGAAGGCGGCGCCGAGGGTGTGGCCGACGCCCTCGAGCCGCCGGACGAACGGCGTGCGTGAGATGCCGTGCACCAGCAGCCTGCCTGCTTCGACGGCGAGGTGCACCCGTGGCTGCGGCACGACCTGCTGCTCGTGAGGTTCCATGAGCGACCAGCCGACGTACCAGTGGTAGTCGACCAGCTCGCGCCAGCGTTCACCGGCCTCGACCCGCTCGAGGTCGAGGCGCCGCGCCGCCTCGGTCGGTCGCACGATCGCGTCCGGCTTGCCCCGGGGCGCGTCGCCACGTGCCGTCCCTGTCACGTCGGCCGACGATAGCGTGGCCACGACTGGCCCGGAGGCGATGTCGACATCGCCGGGTCGGCTCCGACGTTCCCCCTGAGAGGCCGCACGGCCACCGCACCCGACACCAGGAGAAACCGATGAAGTACGTCATCTTGATCCACTCCAACCCGCAGCCCTGGGGGCACCCGACCGGTGACTTCATCGACGCCGTCAAGGCGCTGCCGGCTGAGGAGAAGGCCCGCGCGGACGCCGACTTCGATGCGTTGCTCAAGGAGCTGCACGACAAGGGCGAGCTGATCTCGGCGGAGGCGCTCGGCGACCCGACGTCGTCGCGGCTCTACCACTGGGGCACCGACAAGGACCCGGTGGTGACCGACGGCCCCTACTCCGAGAGCAAGGAGCACCTGGCCGGCTTCTTCCTCATCGATGTCGAGTCGCAGGAGCGCGCCGAGCAGATCTCGCGAAGGTTCGGCGCCCCCGGCGAGATCGATCGAGCTGCGCCCGACCATGTGGCCCGGCGGCGACGACGCGTGAGCCTGCAGGTCGTCGAGGACGTGTGGCGGCGCGAGTCGTCGCACGTCCTCGGCGCGCTGCTGCGCCGGCACCCGGACTACGGCGACTGCGAGGACGCCGCTCAGGAGGCCGTCGCTCGCGGCTGTCGAGCAGTGGCCGCGGCGAGGGCCTGCCGGACAACCCGCGCGGCTGGCTGATCACGGTGGCCTCGAGGCGGATGATCGACCGCGTCCGCGCCCGCGCCACTCGCGAACGACGCGAGCTGACCGACGCGCTGGCGAGCCGTGTCGACGCCCCGGAGGCGCCGGACCTGGACCAGGCGCGCCCCGAGGAGGACGACGATCCCCTGCGACTGCTGCTGATGTGCTGCCACGAAAGCCTGAGCCGGCCCTCGCAGGTCGCGCTCACGCTTGCGCGCCGTCGGCGGCCTGTCGGTGTCGAGCAGATCGCCGCCGCCTACTTCGTGCCGCCTCGCACGATGACCCAGCGGCTCACCAGGGCCCGCACGGCGTTGCGTGAGGCGGGCGCCGCCTTCGCGCTGCCGGCAGCCCGACGACCTCCCCGGCCGGGTCGCCGCGGTGCTCGACGTCTGCCACCTGGTGTTCAACGAGGGCTATGCGCGCACCTCGGGGGAGCGGCTCGTCGACACCGACCTCGCCGAGGAGGCCGTCGGCCTCACTCGGACGCTGCACGCGGCCCTCCCCGACCACGACGAGGTGAGCGGCGCGCTGGCGCTGATGCTGCTCACCCACGCCCGCGCCCAGCGCCCGCACCGACCACGTCGGCGACCTGGTGCCGTTGCGGGACCAGGACCGCAGCCGCTGGGACAGCGACCTCATCGCCGAGGGGGTCGCGCTGCTGGAGGAGGTGCTCCCCCGCGGGCACGTCGGGCGCTACCAGCTCCAGGCGGCGATCGCCGCCGTGCACGCGGAGGCGCCCACCTGGGCGGACACCGACTGGGTGCAGATCGCGCTGCTCTACGCGATGCTGCACGACCTCGCGCCCGGCCCCGCCGTCACCCTCAACCGGGCCGTCGCGACGGCGATGGCCGACTCCCCCGCGGCCGGGCTGTCGCTGATCGATCAGCTGCTGGCGGATCCGGCGATGGCGCGGCACCACCGCACCCACGCCGTACGTGCCCACCTGCTGGAGATGGCCGGGGACCCCGGGCTGCCCTCCCGTCCTACAGGGAGGCTGCGCGACTCACGGCCAGCCAGCCCGAGCAGCGTTACCTGAACGCACAGATCGAGCGGCTCGGCGCAGGGTGAGGCAACACCGGGGTCCAGGTTGGGGGGGCCGGGTTGTCGCGTTCCTTCAATCCTGCCGGCCGGGCCCTGCCTAGCGTCGGGCCATGACCTACTCACGCACCGCCACCTGCCGGTTCACCGTTGCCTCCTGGAGCGAGGACGTCGTCGTCGACATCGACGGCGCGGACCGCGGGCACCAGGGCCGGCGACCTCTACTACCCCCGCCGTGGATTCACCCGCGCCGATGTCGGCTATGCCTACTCCGGCGACCTCGACGCAATCTCGACGCCTGACCTACCTGATCGCCTACGAGCCCGAGCGGCGCCCCCGTCCTCGGCTTCGAGCAGGTGACCGGCACCCTCGACGGGCACGACGGATCCTTCGTGTTCCGGCACACCGGCCGGCAGGACGCCGGATCGGTGCGGGCCAGCCTGGAGGTGGTCCCGGGCCTGGGCACCGGCGGCCTGGAGCAGCCTGCGCGGCGAGGCCGAGCTGGAGATCGCCGGGCACAGCGACGACGGCTACGAGCTGGTGATCCACTACGACCTTGACGAGCCCGAGACGCGCCCCCCGGACGTTGAGGGGTGAGTTGCAGGAGTTGAGAAGTGCATCGCGGGACGTCGAGACCACGACCGCCTCCCGCACCCGCGCCCCAACTCCCCGGAGGCACGTCTCAACGTCCCGGAGGCACGTTGAACGGGTCAGCAGCCGGTGCGGTCGACTCCGGCGACAGGGACGGGCAGCCGGCCGGGCGCCGGCGGCCCGACCCAGCAGCACCGCGACGAGTGCGCGCATCGCACCCGGTGTGGCGCCGTACGTCGCCAGCTCGACCCGGGCGCGGACGTCACCGAGGACGTAGGGCCGGTCGAGGGCCACGACCACGTCGCCGGCGCGCGGCCCGGTCCCCCGAGCCGAGCAGGCGCACCACGGGGACGTCGGCGGCCGTGCTGCGGCGCGGCGTGCGCTGGCCCTCTTCTTCTTCGGCTTGGGCTGGCGGTCGAGCACCGTCAGTCCGGCCGCCGAGGCGGCAGCGCGGAAGCGGAGCACGTCGGAGTCGTCCCCACGGACCACCACGCGCGGCCGACGAGCCGGCCGCTGCACGGGCCGGCGACCGAGGTGAGCGCGGCGCTCGACCAGTCGGCCGACGCGGTCCGACCCGGACCCGGGCGGCGCGGGGTCGACGCCGGCAGCGCGCTGGTGCAGCAGCAGGGCCACCTGACGTGTCGCGGCCTGCACCAGCCGCTGTGACGACAGCCGCCCCGAGCGGACCGCCGACGACGATGGCGTCCCGGCCGTCCGCGGCGAGGGCGGCATCAGCACCACGTCGGCCCCGGCCGCGGAGGGCGCGCACCGACGCACCGCCCGACGGGAACCGCTGGGCGACCGCACGCATGTCGAGCGCGTCGGTCACGACGAGCCCGTCGAAGCCGAGTCGCTCGCGCAGCTGGCCGGTGATGACCTTGCGGGACAACGACGCCGGCATGCCGCGGTCGATCGCGCGCACGTCGATGTGACCGACCATGATGCTCGGCAGCCCCGCCTCGACCGCCGCTCGGAAGGGCACGAAGTCGAGTGGCGTCGAGCTGGGCGACCGAGCGGCGCTGGACGGGCAGGGCGAGGTGGCTGTCGGTGGTGAGGCCGCCGTGTCCCGGGAAGTGCTTGAGGGTCGGCACCACTCCGCGCGACCAGTAGCCGCGCGCGGCCTGCGACGGCGTGGGTCGCGACGACGGCGGGGTCGCTGCCGGCGGCGCGCGAGCCGATCGCGACGTCGGCGCGCCCGACACTGACGTCCGCGACCGGGGCGAAGTCGGTGGTGAAGCCGAGACCGGCCAGCTCGGAGGCCGAGGCCGCCGCGGCACGGCGGGTCAGGCCCGGGTCGCCGGCTGCCCCGGCTGGACATGAAGGCGGGGAAGCGGGTGCCGGAGGTGAAGCGCTCGACCAGGCCGCCCTCCTGGTCGACCGCGACGCGTCACCGGGAAGCCGCGCCCGGCTCGGCGCGCCGAGCGCTGCAGGACCCGGTTGGCCGACCTGACCTGGTCGGCACCGGCGATGTTGGCGCTGAACGCGACGACTCCCCCGAGGTGCAGCCGGTTGACCAGCGTGCTCGGGGCCGCGGTTCCCGGGTAGCGCGCCAGGATCACCTGGCCCGGCTCGCTGGCGCAGGGTGAGGTCCCCGACCATCGCCCGGGCCCGCTCGATCTCGTCGGCGGTCGGCCCCCAGCCGGTGCCGATCGGCAGCGGTCTCAGACCGTGCACCCCGCCCTCGGCCGGGGCCACCGCCCACGCACGCGGGAACGGACTGCTCGGAGAGCACCTGAGAGACCAGGACGGCCTGCTCGGGCGGCGCCTCCGCGGCGTGGTGCATCCGGGCAGCACGAGGACGGCGCCGTCGCCGCCCCGGACCCGCCTGGATCGCATCGGTGGCACAGTGCCAGTGTGCGGGTGGCGGGACAAATCGGGGCGAAGTGCCGACGCCCGGCCTCGTGAGCGCCCGTCGGCTCAGCGGAGGCGGCGGGTGATCACCGCGCGACTGCGGGGGACGGTGACGACGCCGCCGCCGAGCCGCGACCCCGGGGTCCCAGGCGAGCACGACGTCGCCCGCTCCGTCGACCGGGAACGGCTCGGACCCCAGGTTGACCAGCACGACGTGATCCCCGCGCCGCGACACCAACCGGCCCGGCTCGACTGGTCCCAGCTCACCTCGACGCGGGTCAGGTCGCCGTCGCCCAGGTCGGGCGTGGACGCGGCGCAGGGCGATCAGGTCGCGGTACCACGTCCAGCAGCCGGGCAGTGCTGGCTCGCTGCGCCGGCTCCGACCAGTCCAGCCGCGAACGGTGGAAGGTCTCCGGGTCCTGCGGGTCAGGTACGTCGGACGCGGCCCAACCGTGCGAGCCGAACTCCGCCCGACGACCCTCGTCGGGTGGCCTCCGCGATCGCGGGGTCGGTGTGGTCGGTGAAGAACTGCCACGGCGTGCCCGCCCCCCACTCCTCCCCCATGAACAGCATCGGCGTCCACGGGGCGGTGAGCAGGATCGCCGCCCCGCACGCCAGCCGGTCGACGTCGAGCGTGTGGGAGAGCCGGTCGCCGACTGCGCGGTTGCCGACCTGGTCGTGGGTCTGCAGTGAGGCGACGAACCGCCAGCCGGGCACGGTCGCGGCGTCGACGGGACGGCCGTGCCGGCGGCCTCGGAACGACGACCACGTGCCGGCGTGGAAGAACGGACTGGTGAGCACGGTCGCCGAGCGCGGCAGGATCGGCGAAGTCGCCGTAGTAGCCCTGGGTCTCGCCGGTGAGCGCGACGTGAAGCGCGTGGTGCACGTCGTCGGACCACTGGCCGTGCACGCCGAGCCCCGCCACGGCCGCGCCGTCACCCCGCGGCGTCACCGTCCCCGGATCGTTGCGGTCGGACTCGGCGACCAGCCAGAGCGGCCGCCCGAGGTCGGCGGAGAGCGCATCGACCTCGCGGCTCATCTCCTCCAGCAGGTGCAGGGCGCTCCCGTCGTGCAGCTCGTGGACGGCGTCGAGTCGCAGCCCGTCGACGTGGAAGTCGACGAGCCACTGCCGCACGTTGTCGAGCACCCAGCGCCGCACCGGCCCCGAGTCGCGGGCGTCGAGGTTGACCGCCTGCCCCCAGGGCGTGGCGTGCACGTCGGTGAGGTAGGGCCCGAACTCGGCCAGCCGGTTGCCGTCCGGCCCGAGGTGGTTGTAGACGACGTCGAGGCAGACGCCGAGGCCGCGCGCGTGCGCCGCGTCGACGAAGCGTTGGAGGGCGGCCGGTCCGCCGTAGGGCTCGTGCACGGCGTAGGGAGCGATGCCGTCGTACCCCCAGCCGTGCCGACCCGGGAACGGCGAGACCGGCAGCAGCTCGACCACTGTGACGCCGAGGTCGACGAGGTGGTCGAGACGGTCCACCGCCGCGTCGAGCGTGCCTTCGGGGGTGAAGGTGCCGACGTGGAGCTCGTAGATCACCGCACCCTCCAGCGGAGCCCCGGCCCAGGACCGGTCGCTCCAGGGAACGCGTCGGCGTCGAAGAACGCGCTGCGCCCGACGTGCCCCTCGGGCATCCGCAGGCCGCGGGGGTCCGGCAACGGCTCCCCGCCGTCGAGGGAGAACGCGTAGAGGTCGCCGTCGGAGACGTCGACGTCGACGACGTGGTCCTCGCCGTCGCGGGTCATCGGGACGCGCCGGTCGGCCAGCACCAGCTCGACGCGCGCGGCCCGGGCGGCCCACACCCGGACGGTGCCGTGACGCGGCTCACAGGTGCACTCGCCGCAGCAGGGCGACCGGCATCGCGGCGAACACCTCGTCGCAGCGCACCTCGCCGCCCTCGTGGAGGGTCTCGCTGAGCTCGTCGCGCCACAGGCCTTCGGGCAGGGTCACGACGTTGTCGGCCCACCCGCCCTCGGCCTGCAGACGCTGCGTGGCACGTGTGACCAGCACGGCCACCTCCTCGGCGCGGGTGAACCCGACGAGGTGCCGGGTGGTCGCCGCCACGGGGTGGTAGCTGCCGCCGTCGCCGAAGCAGTGTCGGAGGTCCTTGCGCAGCGCGAGGGTGCGACTGGTCACGAGCATCTTCTCCTCGTCGAGGGATGTCGCGGCGGCGGTCGCCGTGCCGAGGACGGCCAGCTGCTCAGCCCGGGCTGCGTAGTCGACCGGGCGCCGGTTGTCGGGATCGACGAGCGAGAGGTCGACGACCTCGCAGCCCTGGTAGGTGTCGGGCACCCCCGGGCACGGTGAGCTGGAGCAGCTTCTGAGCGAGCACCATCGCGCGCACGGCCTCCTGGTTGTGGACCATCGCGGTGTCGACCAACGCTCGCAGCTGACCGTGCTCGCGGGCCTCGCGAGCCAGTCCGAGGACCCTCTCCTCGTAGGCGGGGTCGCCGTCCACCCATGCCGTGTGCAGCTTGGCCTCGCGCACCGCCTTCAAGAGGTACGCCGAGAGGCGGTCCTCGCCGATGTCGCCGGCTCCGGCCAGGGTCTGCCACACCAGGTGGGCCGTGGGGCCGTCGACGCCGTGGCGGTCCGCGGCCACCGCGAAGGCCTCGGCGCACAGCGCCCAGGACTCCGCGTCCCCGGCGAGCGCGAGGATCCGGGCGCGAACGTCCTCGCTGCGCTTGGTGTCGTGGGTGGACAGTGTCGTCATGCCCAGCGGCCACCGAGCCTGCTGGTCCGCCGCCCAGGAGTGCAGCAGCTCCGGCCCGCGCCGACCCGAGCATCGCCGGGTCACCGCCGACCTCGTTGAGGGCGATGAGCCGGTGCCAGCGGTAGAAGGTCGTGTCCTCGACCGACTTGGCCATCACCGGCCCCCACGTCTGCTGCAGCCGGGTGGCGAAGTCGCACTCGGCGGGCGAGGAGGGCGAGGGTCTGGTGGCGACGGCGACGAGCCGCTCGATCTCCGGCTCCAGGTCGGGGCGCGCGGCCACGGCCCGGTCGCGGGCCTCGGCCAGTCGTCGGGCGGCCTCGCCCCTGGGCGGGCCGGCCTGGCCGCGCGTAGGCCCGGTAGACCTCGCAGGCGACGAGGAGCTCGGTCACGGCCTCGTCGAGCCGGCGCACGCGTCGGCGTCGGGTGCGAACTCGGCGGCGCGACGGACCAGGCGGTGGCGCTCCGGCACGAGCAGCGTGCCGACGACCTCACGCTTGGCCGCGAGCACGGCTGCGTGGAAGTCGGGGTCGCCGCCCACGTCGGACCAGGTCTGGTCCAGCAGGTGCGCGGTGGTCGGATCGACCAGCGCGGCGGTGATCGCGCGCAGGGCGTCGTAGCCCGGTGGTGCCGTCACACATCCAGCTGGTCGGCAGCTGCTCCTCCGGGCTCGAGGATCTTCTCCACCCAGATGGCGGTGCCCGACCCGGGTGCCCCGCCGCAAGCGACCGCAGGTAGCCCTCGGGGTCGGCCAGCCCGTCGGGGTGGTCGATCCGGAAGCCCTCGATCGACACCGCGATGGTTGAGGTCGAGCAGCACCCGGTGGGTCTCGTCGAAGACGTCGGGCTCCTCGACGCGGATCGCGATCAGGCCGTCGACGTCGAAGAAGCGCCGGTAGTTGAGCACCCGGTCCTTCTCGCGCCAGCCGGCGAGCACGTAGTGCTGGCGGGCGAGCACCTCGGCGACCTCGTCCCCCTCGGTGCCGGGCGCCACCGGGAAGACGGTGGTCGTGGTAGCGCACGACCTGGGCACCGTCGTGGTCCTCGACCGACGAGGTCGCCCTCCGCCAGGGTCCTCTCGAGGCTCTCGCCGAGGATCGGCAGACCGATCTGGCCCTCGAGCGCCTCCCAGTCGACGTCGAACCAGCTCGCGATCGGCGACTCCCGCCCCTCGGTCAACAGCTGCCACAGCTGCCGGTTCGTCGGAGAACGGCGCCACCAGGGCCATGTGGTTGGGCACCACGTCGACGACGACGCCGAGGCCGTGCTGACGGGCGGTGTCGGCAAGGCTCTCGAGCCCCTCGCGGCCGCCGAGCTCGGGGTTCGACCTCCCCGTGGTCGACGACGTCGTAGCCGTGCTGCGAGCCCGGGACGGCGCGCAGGACCGGCGAGAGGTAGAGGTGCGTGACGCCGAGCCTGGCGACGTAGGGCACCACCTGCTCGGCGTCGGCGAAGGTGAAGCCGGCGTGCAGCTGGAGGCGATAGGTGGCGGTCACCTGTGCTGCTTACCCGCGCCCGGGGACGCTGACACTCGTCACGACGCAGATCACGACGTGTCGTCGGGCGAGCCCGGCGCGCTCGGCGCCGATCGTGGTGTCGTCGCCGTGACCGGTGTGCACGACCGTGTCGTCCGGGAGGCCCAGCAGCCGCTCCCGGATGTTGGCCACCAGGGTCGGCTTGTCGGAGTAGGAGCGTCCCGTCGCCCCCGGTCCGCCCTGGAAGAGCGTGTCCCCGGTGAACACGCAGCCGAGCTCGGTCGCGTGGAAGCAGACCGCGCCGGGAGCGTGCCCGGGCGTGTGGATCGCGCGCAGGGTGACGCCGGCCACCTCGACCGCGAAGCCGTCGGCCAGGTCGACGTCCCACAGCTCGTCGCTGTGGGTCAGCTCCCAGAGGGGGCGGTCGTCCGGGTGCAGCAGGATCGGCGCGGCATGACCCGCTCCCGCAGCGCAGGGGCCTGGCGGGCGTGGTCATCGTGGGCGTGCGTGAGCAGGATCGCCTTGACCTTGCGGTCCCCGACGACGGACATGATCGCCTCGACGTCGTGGGGCGCATCGATCACCACGCACTCCTGGTCGTCGCCGACCACCCAGACGTTGTTGTCGACCTCGTGGGTCTCCCCGTCGAGGGAGAACGTCCCCGACGTGACTCCGTGGTCGACGCGGACACCGCCGACGACCTCGGTCATCGCGGGGTCCCGCGGATACGCGAGCGGAGCGGTGGACTCCTGTGAAGGATCCAGGATCACCACCGAGCGAAGCACGTCACCATGGTGCATCTTGTCGAACGCCGCCTCGATGTCGCCGATGCCGATCTCCTCGCTGACGAAGGCGTCGAGGTCGAGCCGGCCCTGCAGGTAGAGGTCCACGAGCAGCGGGAAGTCGCGCGAGGGCAGGCAGTCGCCGTACCAGCTCGACTTCAGCGAGCCACCCCGCCCGAAGACGTCGATCAGCGGAAGGTCCGGGATCTTCATGTCGGGGGTCGGTACGCCGACCAGCACGACCGTGCCCGCCAGGTCGCGGGCGTAGAAGGCCTGCTTCCACGTCTCGGGGCGGCCGACCGCGTCGATCACGACGTCGGCACCGAAACCACCGGTCAGCTCCTGGATCGCCTCGACGGGGTCGGCGTCGGTGCTGTTGACGGTGTGCGTGGCGCCCATGCCGCGGGCGGTCTCGAGCTTCCGGTCGTCGATGTCGACGGCGATGATCGTGGCGGCACCGGCCAGGCGGGCGCCGGCGATGGCCGCTGCACCCACCCCACCACAGCCGATCACCGCGACCGACTGGCCGCGGGTGACGGCGCCGGTGTTGATCGCGGCACCGAGGCCGGCCATCACGCCGCAGCCGAGCAGCCCGACGGCGGCCGCGCGAGCCGACGGGTCGACCTTGGTGCACTGACCGGCAGCGACCAGCGTCTTCTCGATGAAGGCGCCGATGCCGAGAGCCGGGGAGAGCTCGGTGCCGTCCTCCAGGGTCATCTTCTGGGTGGCGTTGTGGGTGGCGAAGCAGTACCACGGCTCTCCGCGGCGGCAGGCCCGGCAGCTTCCGCAGACCGCACGCCAGTTGAGCACCACGAAGTCGCCCGCGGCGACGTCGGTGGACGCCCTCGCCGACGGCCTCGACGACTCCGGCCGCTTCGTGGCCGAGCAGGAACGGGAAGTCGTCGTTGATGCCGCCCTCGCGGTAGTGCAGGTCGGTGTGGCAGACCCCGCAGGCGTGGATCTCCACCAGGGCCTCGCCCGGCCCCGGAGCGGGGACGTTGATCGTCTCCAGCGACACGGGCTGACCCTTGCCTCGAGCGACGACTCCTCGGACCTGCTGCATGGAACCTCCTGCTGACGACGGTGGTCCGGCCACCCTAGCCAGCCGGGGACACGCCCGCGACGCCCCCGGGGTGGAGCGCGACACGGAATGCAACCTCGTCACGGGCTACCGCGTCTTGGGGGTGAGAGCGAGAAGGATGGTGAAAGAGCAGATGCAGCTCGCAGTGGAGCCGGGAGTCGGTCGACCGCATGAAGACGCAGGACAAGGACGCGGAGTTCGAGGCCTACATGGCCGCGCGCCAGCCCAGCCTGCTGCGCACCGCCTACCTCATCAGCGGCGACCGGCACACCGCCGAGGACCTCGTCCAGACCGCGCTGGCCAAGCTCTACCTGTCGTGGGACAAGGTGCACGACCGACAGCTCATGGACGGCTACGTCCGACGGATCATCGTCAACGAGCACAACTCGCTGTGGCGTCGGGCGTGGAAGAAGCGTGAGCTGACCACCGACGTGCTCCCCGACCGCCAGTCCGCTCCGGACGTCCACGACGACGGCCGCGCGCAGGCGATGTGGGACTTCGTGCAGACGTTGCCCCGCAAGCAGCGGGCCGTCATCGTGCTGCGCTACTACGAAGGCCTCTCCGAGGCCGAGATCGCCGACACCCTCGACATCTCGCCCGGCACGGTGAAGTCCCAGGCGAGCCGAGCCCTGGCCGCGATGCGGTCGCGGGTCGAGGACCACCCCGAGATCGCCGAAGAACGATCGACACAGCACCGGGAGGAGGAAGCATGAGCGACCACCAGCAGGACCAGCTCACCCGCACGTTGCGGGAGCGATCCGGCGACATGACCGGAAGCCACCTCGACCTCGACCAGGTCAAGGGCCGGGCACGCGGCATCCAGCGACGGCGCCGTACGGCGGGAGCCCTCGTCACGGCCGCCGTGGTGCTCGCCATCGGCGTCCCGGTGGGTCTCAACCTCGGCGACCTGACCAACAGCCAGGAACCTCTGCCCACCACCCCGTCGCCGGACCCCACGCCGAGCGTCGTCGAGACGCCCGAGCAGCGCCCTGCCCCCACACCCCGTGCCGACGGCTCCTTCCCGCTGACCCTCACCGGCCTCACAGTCGGACAGGCGCCGGGTCTCCCCTACGTGCTCGACGAGCAACGTCAGCTGATCACGCCCGAGGGCACCGTGGAGCTGCCCGACAGCTTCCTGCAGATCACCCCCTTCAGGAGCGGCTGGCTGGGGATCGTCGAGCGCCGCAGCGGGGTCGGCGGCGTCGAGGTGCGTGTCATGGACCAGGACTTCACCGTGCGCTCGACGACCCCCTCGGGGACGACGATGATGCTCAGCGACGGTGGACGCGTGGCCTACAGCGAGGACGAGGGCGGCGACGCGACCCTGGTCAGTGCCTCGACCACCGGCAGCGACGAGAGCCGCTGGTCCGTCCCGGGGCAGGGTGGGATCGAGCCCGTCGGCTTCCTCGACGAGGAGACGGTGCTCTTCCAGTCGACCAGCGGCGCGCAGCAGTACCTCGGGATCGCCGGCCCCGACGGCGAGGTGAGCCAGGTCGAGGGATTCCTCAACCTGCGAGGCACCTCGCAGGCCACCGGCCTCGTCTCCGGGCTGACCTCCTTCGGTGACCCCGGGACGTGCTCGGCCGTGGCGGACCCACGCGCGGGCGGGCAGCTCTGGGACACCTGCGACTGGACTCTGGGCGCCTTCAGCCCCGACGGGCGCCACGTCGTCGGCTACCCGGCGGACTACGACGGTCTGGGACCCGCCTCGATGGCGATCCTGGACGCCGCGACGGGTGACCTGGTCACGGAGTTCTCCCCCGGACGGGTGCGCGTGGTCACCGCGGTGAGCCAGGCCGCCTGGGAGGACGACGACTCCCTGGTGGTCGCACTCAGCCAGGGCGAGCGGCAAGGCTTCGTGCGCGCTGACGTGGACGGCCGCCTCGAGCTGGTCACCGACACCATCACGGTGCCGGGCCTGAGCGTCGGGATCTTCCTCGCGGTGGGCCCGCGCTTCTGAGGGCGGTGACCTCAGGCCGTGACCACGGTGACGGGCATGGAGGAGTCCGCCGGGAGGTCGAGCATCGAGGGCCGACGGCCACGGGCCACGAGCTCCGAGCCCAGGGCGGCGACCATCGCGCCGTTGTCGGTGCACAGACCGGGCCGCGGCACCCGCACCCTGATCCCCCGAGCGACCGCGCGCTCCTCGGCCAACGCTCGCAGCCGGGAGTTCGCGGCCACGCCGCCGCCGATGAGGATGTCCTGGATCCCTTCGGCGGCGGCGGCCTCCACCGCCTTGCGGGTGAGCACGTCGCAGACGGCCTCCTGGAACGACGCGGCCACGTCGGCGACCGGCACCGGCTCCCCGGCCGCCTCGCGCGCCTCCACCCAGCGCGCGACGGCCGTCTTGAGACCGGAGAAGGAGAAGTCGAAGCGGTGTCGCTCCAGATCGCGCCGGGAGGTGAGGCCGCGCGGGAAGTCGATCGCCACCGACGATCCCGACCTGGCCTGCTGGTCGATGTGCGGGCCACCCGGGAACGGCAGTCCCAGGAGTCGGGCGACCTTGTCGAACGCCTCGCCCGCGGCATCGTCGATCGTCGCCCCGATCGGGACCACGTCGGTCGTGACGTCGCTGACCCGCAGCAGCGACGAGTGGCCGCCACTGACGAGCATGGCGACGCACGGCTCCGGCAGTGGCCCGTGCTCGAGCTGGTCGACCGCGACGTGGGCGGCGAGGTGGTTGACGCCGTACAACGGCTTGCCGAGCCCGATCGCGAGAGCCTTGGCCGCGGCCACGCCGACCAGGAGAGCGCCGGCGAGACCGGGCCCGCTCGTGACCGCGATCGCGTCGACCTCGTAGAGCTTGATCCCGGCGCTCTCGCAGGCCCGCTCGATCGTGGGCACCATCGCCTCGAGGTGCGCCCGTGAGGCGACCTCGGGGACGACACCGCCGAAGCGGGCGTGCTCGTCGACCGACGAGGCGACCGCGTCGGCGAGGAGCGTGTGCCCGCGCACGATGCCGACGCCGGTCTCGTCGCACGACGTCTCGATGCCGAGGATCAGGGGGCCGTCGCTCATGGGGACATTGTGCCGACCAGTGCGCGCACCATCACGACCGCGTCCGAACCGTCGCGGTAGTAGTGGCGCCGTCGACTGATCTCCACGAAGCCCTCCGAGGCGTAGAACGCCAGCGCGCCGGCGTTGCCGGCGCCCACCTCCAGGAGCATCCTCTCGGCCCCGGCGCCGATGGCTTCCTCCGCGGCCGTCGCGAGCAGGTCGCGGGCCAGTCCGGACCGCCGGTGCTCGGGACGTACGGCGATCCGCTGGAGGTCCGCGACGTCACCGAGGGTCATCGTGACCACGTAGCCGACGACAGGCGAGCCCACCACCCAGGCGGCGCGGTGCGGGCCGAGCAGCTCCTCGGCCACCTGCTCGGTCGACCACGCGTCCGGGCCGAACAGCTGCTCGGTCGAGCTCTGTCACGGGCTCGACGTCCTCGAGGCCGGCCGCGCGGATGCTCACGAGACCCGCTTGGGCTTCCCCGGCGAGGCCGCGTCGGGTCGACGGAGATAGAGCGGGTCGGGGTCGAGCAGCTCGGCGCGCTCGGCGGTGACGACAGCGGCCAGCCAGCGGGCGTCGGGGTGCTCGGGGCCTGCCTGCTGGGGGAACGCCTCGGGGTAGAGCAGCGCCCCCCGACCCACCACCGGAAGGTCCGTGGCGATCTCGGCCGGGCGGGTGACGTGCGGTCCGTCGAGCCGCTGCCCGCTCTCGTCGTAGGCCGCCCAGTAGACCTCCTTGCGACGCGCATCGGTGGCCACGAGGAACGGCCCGTCGACCGTGCCGGAGTCGACGGCCTCGGCCGCCAGCACGTCGAGGGTGCAGACGCCGTAGACCGGGATCTCGAGCACGGCCGCCAGCGTCCTGGCTGTCACCAGGCCGACGCGGAGGCCGGTGAAGGGGCCCGGCCCGACACCGACGGCGAGCGCCGTCACGTCCTGGCGCGGCACCCAGGCCTCGTCGAGCACGGCCTGGATCGCCGGTGCGAGCAGCTCGCCGTGCCGCATCGCGTCGATCGTCGTGGAGGAGGCGACGATGCGTTCACCGTCGTGGAGCGCCACGGTGACGGCCGGGGTTGCGGTGTCGAAGGCGAGCAGCACGCCCCGAGGCTACGCGAGCGCGCCGGTCAGCACGCCGCGCAGGTCGGCGCTGACCCAGCGGGGGCCGACGGGGACGAAACGCAGTGTGCGCGGGTCGTCACCGTCCTCACCGCCGCCCGGCGGGCTCCCCGTGGCCCGGGTGATCCGCACGTCGAGCCGGGTGTCGGCCAGTCCCTCAGCGAGGCCCTCTCCCCACTCGACGACCGTGACCGCCTCGTCGAGTGCCGTGTCGAGGTCGAGGTCGTCGAGCTCTGCCAGACCACCGAGGCGGTAGGCATCGACGTGCACGAGCGCGGGCCCGCCCTCGAGGGCGGGGTGGACGCGGGAGATGACGAAGGTCGGCGAGGTGACGCCGCCACGCACGCCGAGACCGGCGCCGATGCCCTGGGTGAAGGTGGTCTTGCCGGCCCCCAGGTCGCCGCTGAGGATGACCAGGTCGCCGGCGGCCAGCACCGAGGCGAGCGCCCGGCCGAGCGCGCGGGCCTGGTCACCGGATCTCGCCTCGACCTCGACGGGCAGGGCCTTGACCAGGGTGACGAGAGGCCCGTCGCGGTCGACCTCGACGTACCCGAGCCGCTGCCAGAAACGCACGGTGCGAGGCAGCTCGGCACGTGCCCGCACGTGCGTCGCTGCGTAGCCGCGTTCGGCCGCGACGCGTTCGGCGAGCCGGACCAGGCTGCGTGCGACGCCGCGACCCTGGGCATCGGGATGCACCGACACCCGGCGGAGCCCCAGCAGGTGCCCGTGCGGCTCCAGGATCAGTCCGCCGACCGGGCCGAGCTCCGAGGTCGCCAGGACTCCACCGTGATCGGCCAGGGCGGCGGCGACGGAGGCGGTCGTCTCCTGCGGCGCCGAGGAGGGCGGGTCGAGCACCTCGCGGGCGCCGAATCCGGCCCGGATCACGCCGACCAGGTCGTCGGCCGCCTCGGGACCGACGAGAGCAACAGTGTTCATGAGGCGCGCGACGCTCCCGCATGGTCGGCCTCGTCGAGGAGGTCCTGGACGGCTCGGTTGACTCTCTCGGCCCGCTCGAGGATGACCATGTGCCCGGCACCCTCGACCTCGACGAGACGAGCTCCCCTCAGGCGCTTGGCCATCTTGCGGCTGTGTCCGACCGAGATCATCAGGTCCTTGGTGCCACTGATGATGGTGGTGGGGACCTTCTCGAACGCCTCGCAGGGCGTCGAACATGTCGAGCGACTCGAAGTGGGGGAAGAACTCGGCGAGCACCTTGAACGGCGTGCCGGCGAGCATCCCGTCCACGAACTCGACGTACGACGCGGGGACGTCCTCGCCGAAGGCGAACCTGCCGGTGGCGAGGAAGCCGATGTTGGATCCGCGGCGCCGGGCGCTGTCGACGAGCTCGGGAGCCAGGGCCAGGCCGGCCACCACCCGGGGGCCGAGGGTGCCGCCGACCGAGTCCGGGATCAGGCCGCCGAGCAGTCGGTGCGGACGAAGACCCCCTGCCGTGGTCGAGATCAGGGCCACGCCGACGATGCGCTCCCCGAAGAGCTCCGGGTGCTGGTCTGCCAGCGTGACCAGCGACATGCCACCCATCGAGTGGCCGATCAGCACCACCGGTCCGGTCGGGACCAGCTCGTCGAGGACGGTGAGCAGGTCCCGGCCGAGCTGCTCGATGGTGGCTTCCTCGCGGCCGGAGCGGTCCGAGCGGCCGTGGGAGCGCTGGTCGAAGAAGACCATGCGTCGCTTGCCCCTGAAGGCGGCCCGCTGGAAGTGCCAGCAGTCGAGGTTGAGGGCATAGCCGTGCACGAAGACGAGGGTGACCTCCTGCTTCGCGCCGGCCCTCCCGGCGCCGGACTCGGCCTCGTAGGGCGCGACCTCGTCCACCTCGGCGTGAAGGGTGATGCCCCCCTCGACCGGGACCCGGATCGCCGAGGAGTGCAGCGCGCCGAGCTCGTCGGCACCGGGGCCACTGGCCCGTCTGGTCCGCACGATCCGGCGCTCGACGGCGACGCCGGTCGCGAGGGCGGCCGCTGCGGCACCGACGCCGGTCGCGGCCAGACCGAGCAGGCGCGTCTTCCTCACCTGGACCCGCCTTCCCTGTCGTCTGCGTCCACGTCGTCGGAGTCCACGTGGACGCGGGCCATCCTTCCCCCTCGTGCGGGGCCCAATCGGGCACCGAACCGGGTGACGATCTCATAGCTGATCGTGCCGGCGCCACGGCCCAGTCCTGGGCGGTGGGCTCGCCGGCGGCGCCGGAGCCGAACAGCACGACCTCCTCGCCCGGTGGCGACGTCGTCGTCACCGAGGTCGACGACGAGCTGGTCCATGCACACGCGACCGCGGACCGGTCGGCGAGCACCGGCCACCTGCACCTCGGCGCGCGACGAGGCGTGCCGCGGCACGCCGTCGCCGTACCCGAGCGGGACGACTCCGACGGTGTGTCGGTCGGGGTCGTGTAGGTGTGACCGTAGGAGATGCCGGCGCCCGTCGGGCACCCGCTTCACCAGGGCGAGCCGGCCGCGCACCGTCATCGCCGGGACCAGCCCGAGCTCGACGGCGGTGACGACCTCGGGGGCAGGCGAGAGGCCGTAGGACGCGATGCCGCAACGCACCAGGTCGAATCGCGAGGTCGGGCGCAGCAACGCGGCCGCCGAGTTGGCGAGGTGGCGCACCTCCACCTCGACGCCCAGCGACTCCAGCACGAAGCACGCCTCCCGGAAGGCGTCCTCCTGCTCCTTGTTGGCCGGGTGGTCCGGCTCGTCGGAGCAGGCGAGGTGCGACCAGACCCCCGTGATCCGCACGGCCCCCGTCTCCTCCGCGGCCGCGGCTGCCTGCGTCAGACCACCCCACAGCTCCGGGGTCGACCCGCCGCGGCTGAGGCCGGTGTCGACCTTGAGCTGGACCCGGGCCGGGACCCCGACCTCGCGGGCACAGCCGGCGATCTCGTCGAGCTCGGCGACGGTGTAGGCGGTCACGTCGATGCCGGCCTCGATGCGCCGGTCCGTAGCTCTCACCCGGCACCGTCAACCAGGTGAGGATCCTGCCCGGTGTCCCCGGCCTCGCGCAGCGCGAGTGCCTCCTCCATGACGGCGGCACCCAGCCAGTCGGCGCCCACCTCCCGGGCCGCGCCGGCCGACCTCGAGGAGGCCGTGGCCGTAGCCGTCGGCCTTGACCACCGTCATCATCTGGGCGTCGCCGACCGCGGTCTTGAGGGTGGCGACGTTGTGCCGGATGGCCGCGAGGTCGACGACGACCTCGGCGCGACCGTGGTCGTGATCATGCGGAGCTTCCACGGGGCAAGTCTCTCAGGGAGCGGCTCAGCGGAGCAGCGCGCCACACACCATGGGCACGGCGCCCGCGACGTCGCTCGCCCGCAGCGGTCCGCCGTCACTGGCGAGGGCGGCGGCGGCACCGTGCAGCCACGAGCCGACGGAGCCGGCGTCGAAGGCGTCGAGCCCGGCAGCCATCAGCGCCCCGCACAGGCCCGCGAGCACGTCGCCCGCCCCGGCCGTCGCCAGCCACGGCGGCCCGATGGTGGTGACCCGCACCCGGCCGTCGGGCGCTGCGACGAGCGTGTGCCTGCCCTTGAGCAGCACCACCGCCCCGAACTGCTCGGCAGCCCGCCTGACGTGCGCGAGCTGGTCCGCCTCGACGTCGGCACGCTCGCACCCCGAGCATCCGGGCCAGCTCACCCGGCGTGCGGGGTGAGCAGCCACGAGGGCCCGGCGCGCGCCGGCATCCGCGCTCACGTGCTGGAGGGCCTCGGCGTCCAGCACCAAGGGCACGTCGTCGACGGCGGCGTCCTGCACCGCCGCCGCCGCGTCGGAGCCCCCGCCGGAGCCGACCACCCACGCCTGGACGCGGCCGGCGCCCACGACGACCTCGGGGTGGGCCGCCCGGACCTGGTCGTCGGCCGCGCCGACGTACCGGACCATGCCGGCCAGACCGGTGCCTGCTCCTGCGACACACAGCACGGCGGCGCCGGGGTACTGCGCCGAGCCGGCGCGCACGCCGACCACTCCACGCGTGTACTTGTGCGCGTCCGGCTGCGGCACCGGCAGCAGTGCCGCCACGTCGCTCGCCTGGAGGGCGCAGACGGCTGGCGTCGGGCAGCTCGAGCCCCAGGTCGACGAGGTGGACTGCACCGGCGGCCCGGGCGGCGGGCTCGACGAGGTGGGCGATCTTGTGGGTGCCGAAGGTGACCGTGACCAGGGCCTCGACGTGCGGGCCGTCGAGACGGCCGGTGTCGACGTCGACGCCACTCGGCACGTCCACGCTGAGGATCGGCACACCCCGCACCGCCTCGAGCGCCGCGACGGCCGTCGGGTCGCAGCCCCGGCCGGCCCCCGATGCCGACGATCCCGTCGACGACGAGGTCAGGACGAGTCGCGGCCGCGGCCCGGTCGTCGGAGACGACGCGGCCACCGGCGGCGCGCAGCGCGGTCAGCCCCGCGGCGTGCGTCCTCTCGGGGTCGAGCAGTCTCGCGGACACGGCGACGCCGCGTCGCGCCAGGAAGGCGCCGGCCCACAGGGCGTCTCCCCCGTTGTCGCCCGAGCCGACGAGCAGCAGCACCCGCGCGCCGTACACCCCCCGACCTGTGGAGGCGAGCAGCTCGGCGACCGCCTGCGCCAGACCGGCCGCGGCGCGCTGCATCAGCGCCCCGCCGGGGACCCGGGCCATCAGGTCTCGCTCGGCCGCCCGCACCTGCTCCACCGTGTGCGCACTACGCATGCCCGCGACCCTAACCCCGTCCCCCCGCGTTGTGAGGGCGCGTCTCGACGACGGGGTCAGGACTCGAGGATGACGACGGCGGAGGCGATGCCGGCGTCGTGGGAGAGCGAGACGTGCAGGGACCGGGCACCGAGGTCGTTGGCGCGGGCCAGCACGGAGCCACGGATCTCCAGCTGCGGGTTGCCCGAGTCCTCGCTGATGACCTCGGCGTCCAGCCAGGCCATCCCGGTGGGGGCGCCCAGTGCCTTGGCCAGCGCCTCCTTGGCTGCGAAACGCGCTGCCAGCGACGCCATCGGCCGGGCACGCTCCGCCTCGGTGAAGAGCCGCTCACGCATCGCCGGGGTGCGGATCAGCGTCTCCTCGAACCGGCCGATGTCGACCACGTCGATGCCCACCCCGACGATCACAGAAGCCTCTACTCGACGGTGACGGACTTGGCGAGGTTGCGTGGCTGGTCGACGTCGTGACCCTTCACCGTCGCGAGCTCGCAGGCGAACAGCTGCAGGGGTACGGCGGCCACCATCGGCTGAAGCAACGTGGGCACCTTGGGCAGCCGGATCATCACGTCGGCATAGTCGGAGACCTCGTCGTCGTCCTCCTCGGCGAGGACGATCGTGCGGGCACCGCGGGCGCGCACCTCCTGGATGCCGCTGACCATCTTGTCGTGCAGGAAGTCCCGCCCCCGGGGAGGGACGATGCAGAAGACCGGGAGCTGGTCCTCGACCAGCGCGATCGGCCCGTGCTTGAGCTCTCCAGCCGCGAACCCCTCCGCGTGGATGTAGGCGAGCTCCTTGAGCTTCAGGGCACCCTCGAGCGCGATCGGGTAGCCGGCGTGGCGCCCGAGGAAGAGCACTGAACGTGCCTCGGAGAGCTCGGCGGCGAGCTCGTGGACCGGCCCCGACTCGTCGAGGACCCGCTGCACGTAGGACGGCATCGTGTCGAGCTCGCGCACGATCGAGGAGATCTCGTCGCCGTACATCGTGCCCCGCACCTGGGCGAGGTAGAGAGCGAGCAGGTAGGTGGCGACCAGCTGCGTCATGAAGCCCTTGGTCGAGGCGACCCCGATCTCCGGCCCGGCGTGCGTGTAGATCACCGCATCGGACTCCCGCGGGATCGTGGAGCCGTTGGTGTTGCAGATGGCGAGCACCTTGGCGCGCTGCTCGCGAGCGTGCCGGATCGCCATCAACGTGTCGGCGGTCTCGCCCGACTGGCTGATCGCCACCACGAGCGTGTGCCGGGTCAGGATCGGGTCGCGGTAGCGGAACTCGTGCGCGAGCTCCACCTCGCACGCGATCCGGGTCCAGTGCTCGATGGCGTACTTCGCGATCATCCCGGCATAGAACGCCGTTCCGCAGGCGACGATGATGATCTTGTCCACGTCGCGGAGCTCGTCCTCGCTGATCCGGATCTCGTCGAGCTGCAGGGCGCCGTCCTCGTCGTGCCGACCGAGCATCGAGGCCGCGATCGCGCTCGGCTGCTCGTAGATCTCCTTGCGCATGAACCAGTCGTAGCCGTCCTTCTCGGCGGCCGAGAGGTCCCAGTCCACGTGGTACGGCGTCGCCTCCGCGGGCCGGCCGTCGAAGTCGGTGATGTCGACGCTCTGGCGGGTGATCGTCACGACCTGGTCCTGGCCGAGCTCGAGGGCGTCCCGCGTGTGCTCGATGAAGGCGGCGACGTCGGAGGCGAGGAAGTTCTCTCCCTCACCGACCCCGACGACGAGCGGCGAGTTGCGGCGCGCCGCGACCACGCGCGCGGGGTCCTGCGCGTCCACCGCCACCAAGGTGAAGGCACCTTCGAGGCGTCGGCAGATGTTCTGCATCGCCGTGGTCAGGTCGGCACCGCCGGCCACCTCGGCCTCGAGGAGGTGGGCGGCCACCTCGGTGTCCGTCTCGGAGTGCAGCTCGTGTCCGGCTGCCTCGAGCTCGGCACGCAGCCTGGCGAAGTTCTCGATGATCCCGTTGTGCACCAGCGCGACCCGTTCGTGCTGCCCGAGGTGCGGGTGAGCGTTGCCGTCGGTGGGCGCCCCGTGGGTGGCCCACCGGGTGTGCCCGATGCCGGTCGTCGCCTCCGGCAGCGGTGTGTCGGCGAGAGCCTGGTCGAGGTTGGCGATCTTGCCGGCGCGCTTCGCCCCCGCGATGGTGTCCCCCACGACCAGGGCGACTCCGGCCGAGTCATAGCCGCGGTACTCCAGACGACGTAGGCCTTCCACGACGACGCCCTGGGCCTGCTGAGGTCCGACGTACCCGACGATTCCACACATGCGCGCAATCCTACGGTGGCGCGGGATCGAGGACCCCACGCGGGCGACCGCGGCGGTAGCGGCACAATGCCGACATGTCATCGGGACCGGGCGGCGACCGCGAGTCGGGCCCCTACGTCGAGCTCGACCGCAGTGCGTGGGCCGCTCTGGGCGACGCGCCGGGGGGCTGGGGGGGCCCCCTGAGCCCCGAGGAGATCGACCGGGTGCGGGGGCTCGGCGACCAGCTCGACCTCGACGAGGTGCAGCAGGTCTACCTGCCGCTCTCCCGGCTGCTCTCGTTGTACGTCGAGAGCGCCGGCGCGCTCCATCGTGCCCAGGAGGGCTTCCTGAGCCGTCCCCAGCCGCCACGCACCCCCTTCGTCATCGGCCTCGCCGGCTCGGTGGCGGTCGGCAAGTCCACCACCGCCCGCGTGCTGCAACAGATGCTCGCGCACTGGCCGGCGCACCCGTCGGTGGCGCTGGTCACGACCGACGGGTTCCTCTATCCCAATGCCGAGCTCGAGCGCCGCGGGCTGCTCGGCCGCAAGGGCTTCCCGGAGTCCTACGACCGACGCGCGCTGCTGCGCTTCGTGATGGACATCAAGTCCGGCAAGGACGAGGTCGACGCACCGACCTACTCCCACCTCGTCTACGACGTGGTGCCCGACGAGCGGGTCGTCGTGAAGAGCCCGGACATCGTGATCATCGAGGGTCTCAACGTGCTCCAGCCGGCGCGGGTGCGCGACGACGGCCGCACCACCTTGGCGTTGAGCGACTTCTTCGACTTCTCTGTCTACGTCGACGCCGCGACCGACGACATCCGACGCTGGTACGTCGATCGCTTCAAGCGGCTGCGCGAGACCGCGTTCCGCGACCCGGCGTCCTACTTCGCCAAGTACGCCGGCCTGTCCGAGGACGAGGCGGGGGCCGAGGCCGACCGGATCTGGGAGACCGTCAACGGCCCCAACCTCAAGCAGAACGTGCAGCCCACCCGCAGCCGCGCCACGCTCGTGCTCCGCAAGTCGGCCGACCACTCGGTGCGGTTCGTCCGGCTGCGAAAGCTGTGAACCGCCGACGAACCACGAGCGACTGACCCCCCCGACGGGGTTTGATGGCCCCATGGAGACCCGCCCGCTCGACCCGGCCGACGACGACCAGCTGCACCGCTTCCACCAGATCCTGTGGCGCGCGGAGAAGGAGGACGGCCGGCCGTGGAACGCGATGTGGACCTACGACGAGATGGTGCCGATGTTCCGCGAGCCCACCCGTGAGCGCCGCACCGTGGGGGTGACGGCGTGGGAGGGGACCCGCATGGTCGGGGCTGGATTCCTGTTCCTCTCCCTGCTCGACAACCTCGACACCGCCTGGTCGTTCGTCGCGGTCGAGCCGGAGCTGCGCGGGCGCGGCATCGGCGCCGCGGTCATGGGGGCCGTGGTCGAGACCGCACGCGCCGAGCGCCGCACCCAGCTGCTCGCCGGCGCCGGGATCCCCTTCGAGGAGCAGGAGACCTCCCCCGTGCTCGCCTGGGCGAGGGCACAGGGATTCGCGCTCGCCAACACCGAGATCCAGCGCAACCTCGAGCTGCCGGTGGCCGAGGACCTGCTCGAAGAGATCACCCACGAGGTCGAAGCCAGCCGTGGCCCCTACGAGATCCGCTCCTACGTCGGGCCCTTGCCGGACGATCTCCTCGAGTCGTGGTGCGCGCTGAGCAACATGTTCATGCTCGAGGCCCCGATGGGCGACGTCGACGTCGAGGCGGGCCGGTCGACACCCGAGGACGTCCGGGAGCGCGACGCGGTCAACGTGTCGATGGGCCGCACCGTCTTCTCCACCGTCGCCGTGCTCGACGGGGTCGTGGTGGGGCACACCGACATCGGCCTGGCGCGTGGGGACGACGAGGCGCACCAGTGGGGCACCCTGGTCCATCCCGCACACCGTGGGCACCGGCTCGGCGCGGCGGTCAAGGTGGCGAACGTCCGTCTCTTGCAGGAGCACGCGCCGAGCGCGGGACGCATCGTGACCACCAACGCGGAGACCAACGCCTGGATGGTCGCCATCAACGACCGTCTCGGCTTCGCCCCGGTGGCACTGGTGCCGACGCTCAAGCGGGTGCTGTAGCGGGAACGAAAGTCGCGTGCGTCGCTGTGCCGGACGCCCTAACGTCGGGCCATGCACTGCGCACCCCTCGCACTCGACGACGACCCCGGCCTGCGCGCGTGGTACGCCGCCGGGCTCGCAGCCCACCTGCACGACCGCCCGGACGCGCCCTTCTGGCCCGAGGCCGAGGCGCTGCTGGTGGTCACCTCCGAGGACCCGGAGGAGCGAGCCCTCCCGTTCGCCGTGCGCGACGGCGACGGCACCATCGTGGCCGGCGGTGTGGTGTTCGTCCCCCTGCTGGACAACCTCGACAAGGCGTACGCCGCGATGAACGTCCTCCCGGACCGCAGGGGCGCCGGCGCCGGTGACGCAGCGGTCGAGCACATGGTGGCGACTGCCCGGGCCGAGGGACGCGAGCTCCTCATCGTGACCGCCTGGTTCCCCACCGATGCCGACGCGGCCCACCCGGTGCTCGCCTTCGCCGCGCGCCACGGCTTCACCCTGGCCAACACGGAGGTGCGGCGGGTGCTCGACCTGCCCGTGCCGGAGGACCGCGTCCGAGTCTGGGTCGAGGAGGCCGCACCGCATCACGCGGACTACGAGATCCGCTGCTTCGGCGACGACATCCCCGAGCACCTGCAGCCCTCGCTGGTCGACCTGTTCAACCAGCTCGCCGTCGACGCACCGACCGGCGACATCGACTTCGAGGCCGGGAAGATGACGGTGGAGACCTTCCGTCACCAGGTCGAGCTGCGGCGCCGGTCCGGGCGCGAGGTGCTGTCGGCGCTGGCCATCAAGGACGGCAGGACCATCGCGCACTCGACGATCGGTATCCCCGCCCGCGGCCAGATGCTGCCACACGCCAGCCAATGGGGCACCTACGTCGACCGCGAGCATCGCGGTCACCGACTGGGGCTGGCGACCAAGGCCGCCAACCTCCTGCGCCTGCAGGAGCTGTACCCCGAGCGCACTCAGGTCAGCACCACCAACTCTCCGGTCAACTCTGCGATGGTCGGCATCAATGAGCGGATGGGGTTCCGCCCGGTGGAGGTCATGGGTGAGCTCACCCGGGATGTCTGACGAGGCGGCCTACGGCACGATGGTGCCGTGACCAGCCTGGAGATCCTGCACTGGAACGACATCCACGGCCGCTTCGACGCCTTGGCCAGACTCAGCGCCCGCGCCACCTCGCTGCGCGAGGAGGCCACCCACCCGGTGCTGCTCCTGGACGGTGGTGACGTCGAGGACACCTCGGTGCGGCTCTCCGCACTGAGCTACGGCGTGGCCGGGTGGCGGTTGCTCGGTGCCGCGGGCGTCGACGCCTGCGTGGTCGGCAACGGCGGACTGCTGCGCTACGGACCGACCGTGCTCCCTCGCTACGCCGATGCCCTGGGGTCGGCACCCCTGCTGTGCGACGTCGAGGACGAGAGCGGCCAGGTGCCGCCGGGAGCGGAGGCCTCACGGATCATCGAGGTGGCCGGCCTACGGATCGGCATCGTCGGCATCACCGACTTCTACCACCAGTACGACGCCTTCGGCCTGCGCGAGCGTGGACGCGTCACGGCGGTGCGCAACGAGGCGGCACGGCTCCGGCGGCCGACAGGTGCTGACGTCCTGATCGTGCTCAGCCACGCCGGCATCCACCACGACCGCGGACTGAGCTGGTCGCTGCGCGGCCAGGTCGACCTGATCGTCGGCGGCCACACCCACGACCTGCTGCGTGAGGGAGACCTCGAGCAGGGCGTGCCGATCGCCCAGGCCGGCTGCCACGGCGAGCACCTCGGTCGGGTCCTGCTCGACGTGCAGGAGGGCTGCGTCGCCGTACGTCGCATCTGGGTCGAGGAGGTCACCGACGACTCCCCGACGGATGCCGGTCGTCGTCGCCGAGCGAGCGCGCGCTGAGCACGACCTCGACGCCTGGCTGGACGAGCCGGTAGGACGACTGGAGGAAGCAGCGCCGCACACCACCGACGGTCGAAGCGCCGCCGCGGAGCTGGTGATCGCGGCCCTCCTGGACCACTTCCCCGCCGACCTCGGAGTGCTGATCGCCGCCCACTGCGACACGGGACTGCCCGGTGGCCCGGTCCGCCGTCGCGACGTGTGGGAGTCGACGAGCTCGCCCGGCAACCCCGCGACCGCGACGATGAGCGGCGCACAGGTCCGCGCCATGCTGCTCCGCGGGCTCTCCGAGGACTACGCCTCCCGGGCACCCCGCACCTTCCGTTGGCGCCCCTTCGGCAGGCTCCAGGTCGTCGGTGCCACGGTCAGCGGAAGCGGGACGACGCGGTGATCGCGGTGGCCGGTGAACCACTCGAGGAGGATCGGGTCTACACCGTCACCGGTTCAGACCTGGAGCTGGCCTCCTACGGCGGACTCCTCACCCACGACCTCAGCGACGTGCGGCTCGACGCCACCGCGATCTTGCCGGAGGTGCTGGAGTCCTATCTCGCGTCCCGGGTCAGCCCAGGCGCTTGAGCAGGCTGACGTGCCGCTCGACCGGGCGGAAGCCGAGGGCCTCGTTGATCCCGACCATCTGCTGGTTGACCTCCGCGTTCATCGTGTAGACCCGCTCGCGACCGGGCGCCTCCCGCTGGACCCAGGCGAGGTTGGCGACCTTGGTCGCCATGCCCAGCCGGTGGCCCCGGTGGTCGGGGTGGACCAGCGTTCCCCACTGGAACACCATGCCGGGATCGTGACGGGGCACCACCAGCTCCGCAGTAGGCGACCGGCACGCCGTCGCCGGCCAGCGCGACCGTCGTGTAGGTCGTGCGCCCGGCGGCGATGGTGCTGGCCTCGTCGGAGCGGAGCCGCTCCTCGTCGAACACCTCCGCCTCGAAGGTCAGCTCGCCCTGGGGTGCCTCGACCATCAGCGAGCCGACGAGCTCGCCGAAGGCGGCCAGGATGTCGTCGGGCACGTGGTTGACGAACTGGAGCAGGGTGTAGCCCTCGTGGTGCGGGGCCGACTCGGCAGCGAGACGGTCGAGTCTCGCCTGATCGACCGGGAGCGGGAGCACCCGCACGATGTCGCAGAGGTCGAAGGTCCACCCGCGCTTGTAGCCGAAGTCGGCGTCGGCGTGACCCACCCCGTCCACCCGCGCCTCGAACGGCACGTGCGCCTCCGCGCCGAAGCTGGTCCTCCCTGCCGCCGCTGCCTCCGCCGTGAGCCAGTCCAGCATGGCGCTGCCATAACCGCGCCGACGGTGCGCCGGCGGCGTCCACAGCCGCAGGAACGCGAGCTCGAGGTTGTCCTTGAGGGGCAGCACCACCAGGCCGCAGCAGACGATCTGGTCGCCCACGAGGCCGGCCCAGGGGGCGAAGGACTCCCCCACGCGTGGCTGGGTCAGGTCGGCTCGCATCTCCGGCAGCCGCCACGGCGCGGCGTGCGGGCGCTCGAAGACGTCCGCAGCCTCGTAGACGGCATGCCAGGCTGCGAGGGCGGTCTCGTCGTGCGGGTCGAGCGGTCGGATCTCCACGCTGAGAAGCCTAGGTGGGACACGGGGTCGAGCGCCTCCGGATTATCTGCGCACGCAGAGGCTCTCAGAGCGCCTTCTGCACCTCGACGCAGCGCTCGACCTCGCGATAGCCCAGCCGTTCGTTGACCGCGTTCATCGCCGCATTGACGTCGGCGTTGCCGGTCATCAGGATCTGGCACTGGGGGAAGGCGAGGCGGACGGCCCGGTGGTTGGCCACCTTCATCGCCAGCCCCAGCGCGTGGCCACGGTGCGCGGGCAGGACCAGGGTGCCGGACTGGAAGCCTCGCTGGGGCGCGTGGTCGTTGACCATCGCCTCGGTCACGCCGGCCATCTCGCCGTCCGCCGTCACGGCCGCGACCGCGAAGACGCGCCGTCCGACGCGGGCGTTGAGCGCCTCGCCGTCGCGGACGCGGGCCTCGTCCCACACCTCGGCCTCGAGCTCGAGCTCGCCGCTGGGCGCCAGGTCGTTGAAGGCCTCGTTGAGGCGGCAGAACTGCGAGATCCACTCCGCCGGTACGGCGTCCAGCCACGCGACCAGGCGATAGCCCTCGCTGCGGGCCGCGGCCTCCCGGGTCAGCATCTCCCAGGACGGCTCGGTCTCGGCCAGGTCGACGATCTTGATGCCCTCGTCGATCGCCTCGGCGAAGCCGACCGCACGAGAGAACTCCAACGCCGGGCCATCGGCCCCCGAGGGGACGTAGGCCTCGGCGACCACGGTGCGCCGCCCCTGGCTCCTGGCCTCCTGGAAGGCTCGGTCGACCAATGCGGTGCCGATGCCGCGACGCTGGCGGCTCGGCAGCACCTGGACCTCGGCGAAGCACAGGTGGGTGTTGTCCAGCAGGGGGTAGGTCAGGTGGCAACGGCCCACGAGCTCGTCGCCCTCGAACGCCCCGAGCAGCTGGTGGCCGAAGCCCGGCCTGCCTTCGACGTAGGACTCACGGGCGGTCACCCAGGGCGGGTAGAAGTCGTAGGGCCGGTAGGCGTCCTCGGCGTCCTTGCCGACCTGCCAGAACGCCTTGAGCTGGTCCTCGTCGGACCGGTCGACCTCGCGAATCTCCACGGGGTCAGCGTAGGTACCTGCCGGCTGCCCCGGCGACGTGGTCCCCTCGTGAAGGGATCGGCCGGGCCGCTCGTCCCCCGACCTCACAGGGTCAGGCGGTCGCGGACCACCGCGGCCAGCCGGTCCGCCACCACCTGGGCCTGGTCCGCCGTCTGCGCCTCGACCATCACCCGCACGAGCGGTTCCGTGCCCGAGGGACGCAGCAGCACCCTGCCGGTGTCGCCGAGCTCGGCCTCCGCCTCCGCCACGGCTGCAGCGACGAGGGGGTCCTCGTCCGTGCGCGACTTGTCGACCCCGGAGACATTGACGAGCACCTGCGGCAGCCGGGTCATGACCGCGGCCAACGAAGCGAGGGACTGGCCGGTCTCCGCCATCCGCGCCAGGACGTGAAGGGCTGTCAGGATGCCGTCCCCGGTGGTGGCGTGACGACTCATGATCACGTGACCGGACTGCTCACCACCCAGGGAGTAGCCGACCGCCTTCATCGCCTCGAGCACGTAGCGGTCCCCGACCTTCGTCTGACGGACCCCGATGCCCTGGGCCTTCAGCGCCTGCACGAACCCGAGGTTGCTCATGACGGTCGCCACGACGGTGCCGTGGGCCAAGGTGTCGGCGTCGCGCATCGCGAGGGCGAGCACGGCGAGGAGCTGGTCCCCGTCGACGACGTTTCCCTCGTGGTCGACTGCCAGGCAGCGGTCGGCGTCGCCGTCGAGCGCGAAGCCGACGTCGGCCCGATGGGCCAGCACGGCCTCTCGCAGCGGCTCCAGGTGGGTCGAGCCGCATCCGTCGTTGATGTTCAGCCCGTCCGGACGGACGTTGAGGGCCACCACGTCGGCGCCCGCGTCCTCCAGGGCCAGCGGTCCGGCCTGGGAGGCCGCCCCGTGGGCGCAGTCGAGGACGACCCGGATCGGCCGGGCGTCAGCGGTGCGGGTGAGCGGACGGGTCAGCGTCGAGACCAGGTGGCGCGCGTAGTCGTCGACGGCGGCGTCGTAGGCCTCCACCCGTCCGACGGCCGCGCCGACGGGCCGGTCCCAGGGCTCGCGCAGACGCTGCTCGATGGCCAGCTCGATCACGTCGTCGAGCTTGACCCCACCGCTGGCCAGGAACTTGATGCCGTTGTCGGGCATCGGGTTGTGGCTCGCAGAGATCATCACGCCGAGATCGGCGTCGAGGGCAGCGGTCAGGTAGGCGACCCCGGGCGTCGGGAGGACGCCGAGCAACAAGACGTCGACCCCCGCCGAGGCGAGTCCGGCCACGACCGCGGCCTCCAGGAACTGTCCGGAGATGCGGGTGTCGCGTCCGACAACGGCACGAGGCCGGTGCCCGTCGTCATGACGGAAGGCACCGGCCTCGCCGAGGACGTGCGCGGCGGCCACGGACAGGTCGAGCGCGAGCTCGGCGGTGAGCTCGCCGTTGGCGACCCCACGGACTCCGTCCGTGCCGAAGATACGACCCATGTCCGTGTGAGGGCCTGATCCGGAGCCTGGTGCGGGTGGAGCCGGATCAGCGCTTGCTGTACTGAGGCGCCTTGCGGGCCTTCTTCAGACCAGCCTTCTTGCGCTCGATGACACGCGGGTCGCGGGTCAGCAGGCCGGCCTTCTTCAGCGACGGCCGGTTGGCCTCGAGGTCGATCGCGTTGAGGCCGCGGGCCACGCCCAGACGCAGCGCGCCGGCCTGGCCGGTGATGCCGCCGCCGTGGATGCGGGCGATCACGTCGAAGCGGCCCACCAGGTCGGTGTTCACGAAGGGCTCGTTGACGACCTGCTGGTGGAGCTTGTTCGGGAAGTAGGAGTCCAGCGTGCGACCGTTGACGGTCCACTGGCCGGTGCCAGGCACGAGTCGCACGCGAGCCACGGCCTCCTTGCGACGGCCGGTGGCCTGCGCCGGAGCGATCGTGGCCGGACGCGCCGGGGCGTCCTCGGAGGGTGCGCTCTCGGAGCTGTAGGCGACGCCCTGCTCGTTGACCTGGTAGGACTCCTCGCCCTCGGTGGCCGGGGCTGCCGAGTCGGTCGCGGTGTCGGTCGCTGTGCCGGTCGCTGGGCCAGTGGTTTCAGTCACGGTGTTCCTTGTTCCTCGTCTGCGTGCGTCGTCGTAAGAGATCAGGGCGGTTACTGCGAGACCTGGGTGATCTCGAACGGTTGCGCCTTCTGCGCCTGGTGCGGGTGGTTCGGGCCGGCGTAGACCTTGAGCTTCTTCAGCATCTGACGGCCGAGACGGTTCTTGGGGAGCATGCCCCAGACCGCCTTCTCGATCGCCCGGCGCGGGTCCTTCTCCAGCAGGTCGCCGAACGGCGTCGCTGAGAGGCCGCCGGGGTAGCCCGAGTGCCGGTAGGAGAGCTTGGTGACCTTCTTGTCGCCGGACAGCGCGACCTTCTCCGCGTTGATGATGATGACGAAGTCACCACCGTCCACGTGCGGAGCGAACGTGGGCTTGTGCTTGCCGCGAAGCAGCGTCGCGGTCTGGACGGCGAGGCGTCCCAGCACGATGTCGGTGGCGTCGATGACGAGCCACTCGCGCTGGATGTCCGCGGGCTTCGGGCTGTACGTACGCACGGTCATTGCCTATCGATCGAGATCGGTTTGTCTGTCTTCCGCGGGCCGGCTCTCCCCTCGAGAAGTCCGGGGAGCCGGTTCCACCACGTGCCAGACCCCGGTCGGACACCAGGAATGGGCACGGGAGCAGCCGCGACCGTCGAGAATACCGGCGCGCCGAGCCGTAGGTCAAAACGAGCGCCCACGAGCCGGGTAATGGACCCCACGTTTCGCGTCGTGGGGGCCCCGGGCATAAGTTAGCAGCCAGGAACACCTTGAGAACGACGAAGCCGATCGACACCCGATCGCGCGACCAACCCACCCGGCGGTGCACCTACAGGGGCGCCGGTTCGGCCGGGTCTTCATCAGCGAGGAGCTCTCGTGACCGACAGCACGGCCACCGCTTCCGGCACCGACACCGGCTCGACCACGCAGAGCCTGACCGTGCGGGACAACCGCACCGGCGTCGAGTACGACGTCCCCATCCTGGACGGCACCGTCCGGGCAGCCGACATCGGCAAGATCCGCACCGACGACGACACGCCGGGGCTCGCCGTCTACGACCCCGGGTTCGTCAACACCGCCTCGTGCCGCTCCTCGGTGACCTACATCGACGGCGACAAGGGCATCCTGGAGTACCGGGGCTACCCGATCGACCAGCTCGCAGAGAAGTCCAACTTCCTCGAGGTCGCCTACCTCCTCATCCACGGCGTCCTGCCCTCCAAGGCGGAGTACGACGCGTGGGAGCACGAGATCAAGTACCACACGTTCGTGCACGAGAACGTCAAGGGCTTCATGGAGGGCTTCCGCTACGACGCCCATCCCATGGGCATGCTGATGGCCTCGGTCGGCGCGCTCTCGACGTTCTACCCCGAGTCGCGCAACATCTCCGACGCCGACAACCGGCACATGCAGATCGTGCGGATGATCGCCAAGATGCCCACCCTCGGAGCCTGGGCCTTCCGCAACGCGCAGGGCAAGCCCTACGTCTATCCCGCCAACGAGCTCAGCTACACCGAGAACTTCCTCGCGATGCTGTTCAAGATGAGCGAGAAGAAGTTCGAGGCGGACGAGCGGCTCGTCCGCGCCCTCGACGTGCTCTTCATCCTGCACGCCGACCACGAGCAGAACTGCTCGACCAACGCCGTCCGCTCCGTGGGCTCCTCGCAGGTCGACCCCTACTCCGCGGTCTCCGCGGGCGTCGCGGCGCTGTACGGCCCACTGCACGGTGGCGCCAACGAGGCCGTCCTGCGGATGCTGCGACGGATCGGCTCCAAGGAGAACATCCCCGCCTTCATCGAGGGCGTGAAGAACGGCAACGAGAAGCTGATGGGCTTCGGACACCGGGTCTACAAGAACTTCGACCCGCGCGCGACGATCATCAAGAAGGCCTGCGACGACGTCTTCGAGGTGACCGGGGTCAACCCGCTCCTCGAGATCGCCCTGGAGCTGGAGAAGATCGCGCTCGAGGACGACTACTTCATCAGCCGCAAGCTCTACCCCAACGTCGACTTCTACAGCGGCCTGATCTACGAGGCCTTCCAGTTCCCGCCCGAGATGTTCACCGTGCTCTTCGCCATCGGCCGCACGCCCGGCTGGCTGGCCCAGTGGCTCGAGCTCGTCCAGGACAAGGAGCAGAAGATCGCCCGGCCCAAGCAGATCTACACCGGCGAGCGCGGACTGGACTTCGTGCCGGCCGCCGAACGCTGGAAGTGACGGCTCACCAGCCGCCGAGTCGACGCGCCGCCCTCCCCACGGAGGGCGGCGCGTTGCCGTGCCCGGATAGCTTGGCCGGCATGAGTGAGCCCACGGCGGTCGTCTTCGACATCGGCAACGTGTTGATCCGGTGGGACCCGCGCCCGGCGATCGCGGCGGCGGTGGGCGAGATCGAGGCGGACCGCTTCCTGGCTGCCGACGACTTCGACTTCGTGGCCTGGAACTCCCACCAGGATGCTGGACGACCCTTCGACGAGGCCGAGAGTGAGGTCGCCCGCACTCATCCGCACTGGGCCGAGCACGCGCGGGCCTATCGCTCGCACTTCCCGCGATCGCTGCTGGGTGCGACCGCCGACACCGTCGACGTGGTGGAGGACCTGCACCGGGCAGGAGTGCCGCTGTACGCGCTCACCAACTGGCCCGCCGAGACTCTTTCCTCATGCCAGGGAGCGCTTCGGCTTCCTCGGACTCTTCGACGACATCGTGGTCTCCGGCGCCGAAGGAGTCGCCAAGCCTGATCCCGCGATCTTCGCGGTGCTGCGTGAGCGGATCAGCCGTCCGCTCTCCCAGTGCGTCTTCATCGACGACAGCGCTGCCAACGTCGCTGCCGGTGCAGCGGCCGGGATGGACGTGATCCGGTACGCCGACACCGGCCACCTGCGCGGGGACCTACGCGCTCGAGGGCTGCCTGTCTGAACCACGACGCGCCGGTCGTATCAGTCGCGGCGCTCGCCGCCTCCTCCTCGGCATGTCACCGATCACTCCCCACCCCCTCGCCACCTGGGTCCAGATGCAGGTCTCGCCGCAACGACACGAGCGGTTGCGCCGTCGGCGGCGTGCGGCCCGGGTGCTCCTGGCCCGCCGGGCCCGAGCCCAGCAGGCCTCCTCCCCCGCACCGGCACCCGATGCGGCGCCCTCGATCCCGGCTCAGCGGCGCTCGAAGACCGCCACCGTGCGTGCCGGCACGGTCACGCCGTCGTCGGCCGCCGTCGACTGACGCACCACCCGGTCGGCACCTGCTGCCTGCACGCTGTGCAGCTGCCAGCGGGGTCCGACACCGGCGACGGTCGTGGCCGACGGCGAGGCGTTGAAGACCACGAGCAGGCCCGAGCGGTTCTGGTCGACGTCTGCACCGCGGGTGTCGTCGAGGAGCATCGCGACCACTCCGGGGTCGGACGCGGGGAACGACACCTTCTGCTGGATCGCGGCGGCGTCGCCGAGACGGAAGAGCCGTGAGGACGTGCGCAGCCTCAGCAGATCGACGGCGGCGGCATGGGCTGCGTCGAGCGCCTCAGGCCCCGGCTTGAGCGCTGGGTCGGCGAGCAGCGGCCGCTGGAAGTCCCACTTGGCGCCGTTGTCCGGCTCGGGCGGCAGCCCGGAGCCGAACGTGCTCTCCCTGCGGGACCAGTCGATGCGGTTGAACCAGTCCCCGGAGTCGTAGGAGTTGCGGTCCAGGGACTTCGAGCGCAGCAGGTCCCCGCCCGCGTGCCAGAAGGAGACCCCCTGCGAGAGCGCGGTCATCGACAGGGCGACGGTGTTCATCCGGACCCGGTCGGCCATCGAGGTGTCCGTCGGCAGCTTCATGGTGAGCGCGTCGAAGATCGTCTCGTTGTCGTGGGCATCGACGTAGGTGACGGTCTCGTCCGGCTGCTCGGCGTACCCGGCCGGCTGTCCGTTGTAGTCGACGTCGCGGCCACGCACGCGGCTCCCCGCGGAGTCCAGGAACTCGAAGTCGGCGAGGTTGCCGGCCAGACCGAGCTTGACCAGGTCCTCGGCGTGCAGGAGGCCGGCCCGCTGCTCGTCCGGGCTCCCGTTGGCCGCGGCACCGTTGGGGTCGGTGAAGAGACCGGACGCGAACCCCTGGATCCGCGGGTCCTCGTCGAAGGGACCGCCACCGCGTGCCGCGTCGCGCAGGCGGTCCGAGAAGGTGCCGATCCCGGTGCCACCGAGGTTGCCCTGGGTGGCTTGCTCGAAGCGAGCGCCGTCGGCGACCTCACCGAAGTTCCAGCCCTCGCCGTAGACGTAGATGCCGCGACCGTCGACGCCGTCCTTCGTGACGGTGAGCCGGTCGAGTGCCTCGCGGAGGTGCACCATGTTGGCCTTGGAGTGGTGGCCCATCAGGTCGAAGCGGAAGGCGTTGATCTTGTAGTCCCGTGCCCACGTCAGCACGGAGTCGATCATCAGCTTCTCCATCATCCGGTGCTCGGTGGCGGTGTTCTCGCAGCACGTGGACTTCTCGACCGCACCCGCCTTGTCGAGCCGGTGGTAGTAGCCGGGCACGACCTTGTCGAGCACCGACTTCTCGCCCTGCCCGGACTGCGCGGTGTGGTTGTAGACGACGTCCATCACGACCTGGAGTCCCGCGCCGTTGAGCGCGGCGACCATCGAGCGGAACTCCTTGGTGCGAGCGGGGCCCTCCGGATGGGTCGAGTAGGAGCCCTCGGGGGTCGTGTAGTGGAAGGGGTCGTAGCCCCAGTTGTAGCCGTCCTGGTCCTCGGGTCTTCTCGACGCAGGCCTGCTGCTCGGAGGAGTCGGGGGCGAAGGAGGCGAGATCGCAGGGTGGGGTGCGCTGTGCTCCGCGGTCCTCCTCGATCGTGGCGATGTCGAAGGCAGGCAGCAGGTGCACGGTGTTGAGGCCCGCGCCGGAGAGCTCGCGAAGGTGGCGCATGCCTGTCGACTGCGACCGCGTGAACGCCGCGTAGGTGCCTCGTTCGGCGGTCGGCACGGTGGTGTCGCCGATCGAGAAGTCGCGCACGTGGAGCTCGTAGACGGAGCGGTCGACCGCACGGTCGATGCGTGGTGGCCGCAGCGACCCCCAACCGGCCGGGGCCAGCGCGGGGTCTGCCAGGTCGACCAGGACCGAGCGTGTCGAGTTGGTCGTGAGCGCGACGGAGTAGGGGTCGGTGACGCGGTTGTCGACGACCTTGCCTGCCCGGGGTGCATAGACGCGGACGTCGTAGAGGTAGCGAGCCCCCGCCCAGGACTTCTCCCCCGCCACGGTCCACGTGCCGTCGGACTGGCGGCGCATCGGGACACGCTGCTCGGTGCCTCCGGCCCGCTCCAGCAGGAGATCGACCTTCTGGGCGGTGGGCGCCCACACGGCCAGCGTCGGCCGGCCGCCTCGCCACGATGCCCCGAGAGCGCGGTCGGCGGCCCCGGCGGCGTACACGTCGTCGAGCACGCCGGGGATCTGCACCCCGGTGGCGTCGGCGAGCGCGCCGAGCTCGTCGTAGGACGCGACGGCGAGCTGCCCGCGGAGGATCTCCGGGACGCGCTTGACGTCCTGCTTGGTGAGGCGGAAGGCCTCGAAGCCCTCGAGGTGTGGGAAGTCGGCGAGCACGTCGGCCGGCAACCCCGACGGGTCATGGGTCAACGGCACGGACGATCCTCCGGTGACGGCCTCCGCGTCCACCTCGAGCGAGCCGGACTCCGACCAGTGCAGCCGGTGCCTGCCGGTGACCGGCGAGGGCACGTCCCAGGCGACCAGGTCGTCGCGGAGCCAGTGGGCTGTGGCCCGGCTGAGGTCAGGGGTGGCGCCGGCAGCCCGCGTGGTCACGCTGAGCACGTGGGTCGCCACGTCGTAGGAGAAGACCGTTGCGGTGCCGTCGCCGGGCACGGTGAAGCCGATGTTCCCACCGTCACGTGCGCCTCCTGCTCCGTAGTTCTCGTCCCAGCCGAGGCCGTGGGTCGCCTTGACCTCGTAGCTGCCCGCCGGCAGCGCGGTGGTGGTGTGCGTGAAGACGCCGTCGCCGTCGGGGTCCTTGAGCCACGCTGCCATGCAGGAGGGTGTCCAGTCGTCGGGACACCCGAGCTCACTCTGGAAGGAGCCGGCTGCGGTGACGATCGGCCCCTCGGCGTCGGTCGTCACGTAGTGCGCGCCGTGGTCGTAGAAGAAGGTCACGTCCTCCGCCGTCGGCACGGACAGCGAGATGTTGCCGCCGCTCGGAGTGCCCCCGGCGCCGTAGTTCTCGTCCCAGGACTTGTCGATCGCGGCCTTGTACTCGTAGTCGCCGGCCGGGATCTGCACGGTCTGCTTCCAGACCTGGTCGCGGGCGTCCAGCGCCAGCTGGGCCTGGTCGCAGTCGGGCTGCCAGTCACCGGAGCAGCCGATCTCCTGGTTGTGAGAGCCGGGCATGGAGACGGCACCCGGCTGCGTCACCGGACCGCCACCGCCCGCGTCGCCACCACCGGCGGTCGTCGGGTCGCCGACGGTGGCGTAGGTCGAGGTCACCGAGAGGTTGCTGCTGCTGTCCTGCAGTACGGCGCGATACTCCAGCAGGGTGCCCTTCGGCATCGCCGAGACATCGTGGAACACCCGGTAGGGGGCGTTGTCGTCGGTTCCGAGTGGCTGCCACTGCCGGGTTCCCACCGGTCGGAAGGCGAGGGTGACCTGGTTGAAGCCGCCCTCGGGCACGCCGACCCCGATCTCGGCGCGGCCGCCGACGCTGCCGCCGGCCGAAGGAGTCCTGAAGAAGGCCGCCGGTGCCTCCTCGCGACCGGCGAGCTTCTCGTTGGCCCGTAGCACCACCGCCGACAGGGGCGGGACCGTCACCTCCAGGCGACGCTCGGTGTCAGAGCGGACCCGGTCCTTGGAGGCGGGCCAGACCGGCGTGAACGTGCCGCGCCTCATCAGTGTCTCGAAGCTCGCGGTGCGGGGACTGGTGTCGTTGTTGACCGCGACGACGTACTCGCGCCGCTCGTGTGGGTCGACACGGGAGAAGGCGTAGACGCCCGCCCGGTCGGAGGCGTACCGGTGCAGCTGGGCACCGTCGGCCAGGGCTGGGTAGCGCTCGCGCAGCGCGGCCAGTCCACGCACGGTCCGGTAGAGCCGGTGCCCGGTGTCGAAGTTGTCCTCGGCCGTGGTGGCATCGGTGCCGATGAGCCGGTCGTCGTTGTAGCTGTCGACCTGGCTGGCGAACATGTCCTGCCGGGCGTCCTTGTCGCCACCGTCCCCGGCGAAGCCCTGCTCGTCGCCGTAGTAGACCACTGGCTGGCCCCGGGTGAGGAACATCAAGGAGTGCGCGAGCTGGTCGCGCCGCAGCAGCTCCTCGCCGGTGTGGTCCTGGGCGAGGAAGGCGCCCACCCGGCCCATGTCGTGGTTGCCGAGGAAGGTCGGTGACGCGTACGCGTTGGAGTCGGTGTCGGTGTAGTAGTCGTCGGCCGCGAACAGGTCCCGCAGCGAGGTCGTGGGGCGCCCCTTGGCGAACCCGACACCGGCCTGCTGGAAGCCGAAGTCGAGGGTGGCGTCGAGCCGACCCTCGGTGGTGTAGCGGGACATGAGTCGGGGGTCGGCGTCGAAGACCTCGCCGAAGGCGAAGAAGTCGTCGTTGCCTCGAGCCGTGGCACGCTCGCGGATCGCCGGGGCGAACTGTTGCCAGAACTCCATGTTGACGTGCTTGACCGTGTCGATGCGGTAGCCGTCGATGCCGAAGTCGACCCACGTCTTGTAGACGTCGGTCATCCCCGAGACGACGTCCGGGTGCTCGGTGAAGAGGTCGTCGAGGCCCACGAAGTCGCCGAACGTGGAGGACTCTCCGGCGAAGGTGGAGTCGCCTCGGTTGTGGTAGAGCGTGGGGTCGTTGAGCCACGCCGGCGTCTTGGCCTCACGGTCGCCCTGGGTGCGGAAGGTCGGCGTGTACGGGAAGGACGTCTCCGGGTCGAGCTCGGGGAAGTCGGCGCCACCCTCGGGGCCGGCGAAGTCCGCGGGGTCGAACGGCTCCCCAGACGCGATGCGGTAGGGCTCGGCGTCCTGGCTCACATAGGAGTACCGCTGCTCCTGGTAGTCGATGATGTCGGCGGTGTGGTTGGTGATGATGTCGAAGAAGACCTTGATGCCCTTGGCGTGCGCCGCGTCCACGAGCTCCTCGAGCTCCTCGTTGGTGCCGAAGTGCGGATCGATCCGCGTGAAGTCGGTGACCCAGTAGCCGTGGTACCCGGCCGAGGCGTCCGCGCCGGTCCCTTGCACCGGGCGGTTCGCGAAGGACGGCGTCAGCCAGATCGCGGTGGTGCCGAGTCCCTCGATGTAGTCGAGCCGGTCGCGCAGGCCGGCCAGGTCTCCGCCATGGAAGAAGCCTTTGTCGGTCGGGTCGAAGCCGTGGTCGAGGCGACCTCCGGCGATCCCACCGGTGTCGTTGGTCGGGTCGCCGTTCGCGAACCGGTCGGCCATCACGAAGTAGAACTGCTCCTGCGTGAGTGGGCCGCGCAGCGAGTCGACAGCCAGCGCACGATCGACCGCGGTGACCTGGTCCGTGGGCAGGTCGGCCGGCGCGACCGAGAGCCGGTGGCTGCCCGGGTCGTAGCCGAACTCGAGGTCTGCTGCATGCTCGAGATGGAGGGGGACGTCGGCCGAGCCGTCACTGCCACCGCCGTACGCCTCGTCCCAGGTGCCGTCCACAGCGACCTTGTAGGCGTAGGTCCCGGCGGGGAGCGCGCCCTCGAACGCCCAGGTGCCGTCCTCGCGCCGGGTCATCCGGGTCTGCGCGCACGCAGGGCTCCAGTCCTCCGCGCAGCCGAGCTCGGACTGGAGCGACCCCACGAGAGTCACGGTGCCGGGTGGATCGGTGTGGTCGGCCTGCGCTGCGGGGCCGGCCGCGAACAGCGAGGCCAGGAGGGCAAGGGCGGTGAGGGGAGCCAGCGAGCGCTGCACGGGGAGCCTCTTCCAGAGCCGAGATGGGAGTGGTGAGCGACACACTAGGCAGCGACGAAAGAACGTGACAAGTCCCGCAACGAATTACGCGGCTCGTCTGCGGGAGGACGTGGTTCCGTTGCGGCCGACGGTGCGGCGACGAGCCCGTCCTATCGAGCGCGCTGGACCCTGCCCTCGTCCCACACCGGACCGTCTGACTCGTAGACCGAGCCGTCGGCGCCGTAGACGAGGAAGCGGTCGAACCCTCGGGCGAACCAGCGGTCGTGGGTGACAGCCAGGACGGTCCCCTCGAACGCCTCGAGCCCGTCCTCGAGGGCCTCGGCCGACTCCACGTCGAGGTTGTCGGTCGGCTCGTCGAGCAGCAGCAACGTGGCACCGCTCAGCTCCAGGAGCAGGATCTGGAACCGGGCCTGCTGTCCGCCCGAGAGCGAGTCGAACTGCTGCTCCGCGGCGTGGGCGAGCTCGTAGCGGTCCAGCGCGCGCGCAGCCGGCTCACGTGGCAGACCGTCGCGATGGTCGTCGCCGCGATGCAGGATCTCCAGCAGGGTGCGACCGATCAGCTCCGGGTGCTCGTGCGTCTGCACGAACCAACCCGGGCGCACCCTCGCGCCGAGTCTGGCCTTGCCCAGGTGGTCGACCGCCTTCACCGGCACCTCCCCGACGGGACGGTGCTCGACGTCGGGATCGGTGCCGCCTCCTGCGAGGAGCCGGAGGAAGTGTGACTTGCCGGAGCCGTTGGAGCCGAGCACGGCGACCCGCTCGCCGTACCAGACCTCGAGGTCGAAGGGCTTCATCAGCCCGGTCAGCTCGAGCCGCTCGCAGACCACCGCCCGCTTGCCGGTGCGGCCGCCCTTGAGTCTCATCGTGACCTGCTGCTCCCGCGGCTGCTCGGTCGGCGGGCCTGCCTCCTCGAACTTGCGGAGCCGGGTCTGCGCCGCCTGGTAACGGCTGGCCAGGCCGTCGTTGTAGGCCGCCTTCTGCTTGTACATCAGCACCAGGGCCTTGAGCTTCGCGTGCTCCTCGTCCCACCGTCTGCGCAGCTCCTCGAAGCGCGCGAACCGCGCGCGCCGGGCCTCGTGGTAGCTGGCGAAACCGCCGGCGTGGGTCCACACCCTGTTGCCGGCTGCGCCGAGCTCGACGGTGACGATCCGGGTCGCGGTGTTGCTCAGCAGCTCGCGGTCGTGGCTGATGAACAGGATCGTCTTCTGCGACTCGTTGATCCGGTTCTCGAGCCAGGTCTTGCCGGGCACGTCGAGGAAGTTGTCCGGTTCGTCGAGGAGCAGCACCTCGTCGGGTCCGCGGAGCAGGAACTCCAGCACCAGCCGTTTCTGCTCCCCGCCGGAGAGGGTGGTCAGCTCGCGATACTTGGCCCGCTCGAAGGACAGCCCGAGAGCGGCTGTGGTGCAGACGTCCCAGACGACCTCGACGTCGTAGCCGCCGGCGTCGGCCCACTCGGCCAGCGCGCCCGCGTAGCGCATCTGGGTCTTCTCGTCGTCGGCCTCCATCAACGCCAGCTCGCACGCCTCGACCGCTGCGGCGGCCTGCCGGATCCGCGGCGGAGACACCGACAGCAGCAGGTCGGCGATGGTCTTCCCCTCGTTGCCTTGGGTCACCATCTGGCGCATCACACCGAGGCCACCGGAGCGGGTCACCGCACCGGCGTGCGGCACCAGGTCACCGGTGACGATGCGCAGGAGCGTCGTCTTGCCGGCGCCGTTGGCGCCGACCAGGGCGACCTTCGCGCCCTCTCCGACGCGGAACGACACGTCGTCGAGCAGCACCCGCCCGTCGGGCAGCTCGAAGCGCACCCCGGCAACATCCACGTGTCCCACGTCGCCCAGTCTCTCGCGCCCCGACCGCTCGGCGCACCTCGATATCCGCACCGACCACCCCCGCGCCGGCGACGTTTGCCGGGTCGAGGTGTGGGTAGCGTCACGCAGAATCTCTGTTCTCGGGACCATGGAGGTCACTCGCATGTCCAGCCAGGCCGATGCTCAGCAAGCCCACCCTGGAACCGACACACCACGCTGGCGGTTGATCGGACCAGGTCTGGTCGTGGCGGCCACGGGTGTCGGCGCCGCCGACCTGGTCGCCACCTTGGTCGCCGGATCGAAGTACGGCTATGCCCTGCTGTGGTGCGCGGTCCTCGGCTGCCTGATGAAGATCGTCCTGGTCGAGGGAGCCGGCCGCTACACGTTGGCGAGTGGCCGGACGATCTTCGAGGGCTGGTCGAGCCTGGGCCGCTGGACCTCGTGGTACTTCGGGCCCTACATCGTCATCTGGGGCTTCGTCTACGGCGCGGCGGCAATGGCCGGGACCGGGCTGGCGCTCTACTCCCTGTTCCCCGTGCTCGGAGTCAAGGCCTGGGGGATCGCCTCGGGGTTGATCGGGCTGGCGCTCGTGTGGACGGGACGCTACGGCTTCTTCGAGAAGGTCCTCAGCGTCATGGTGCTCCTGATGTTCGTCTCGATGGTCGGTGCGGCTGCCCTGACGGTGCCCAACCTCGGCGAGATCGCCGCCGGTCTGGTGCCGGTGATCCCGGACGGCGGCATCCTCTACGTGCTCAGCCTGGCCGGCGGCGTCGGCGGGACGATCACCCTGGCGGCCTACGGCTACTGGCTGCGTGAGAAGGGCTGGGACAGCGTGCCGTTCATGCGCGTGATGCGCATCGACAACTCCGTGGCCTACCTGGTGACCGGCCTGTTCGTGGTCGCCACCCTGATCGTCGGCGCCGAGCTGCTCTACTCCGCGCAGATCGCGGTCGCCTCCGGGGACGCCGGCATGCTCGACCTGTCCACGGTGCTCGACGAGCGCTACGGCGCCGCAGCCGGCACGATCTTCCTGGTGGGCTTCTGGGCCGCCGCGATGTCGTCGCTGGTCGGCGTCTGGAACGGCGTGAGCCTGATGTTCGCCGACTTCGTCGCCCACACCCGCGGGCTCGGCGCCGACCACCCCGACGCGCGCTCGGGCGGGAAGTACTACAAGGCCTACGTCCTCTGGCTCACGATCCCGCCGATCATCTTGATCTTCCTCGGCCAGCCGATCTACCTGATCCTGGCCTACGGCGTCCTCGGCGCGTTGTTCATGCCGTTCCTGGCGATCACGTTGCTGTGGCTGCTCAACACCGACCGGGTGCCGAAGCAGTGGCGCAACAAGCTCCCCTCCAACATCGCCCTCGCCCTGTGCGCCGCCGCCTTCCTCGCCCTCGCGGTCAACCAGCTCTACGAGACCGTCGCCGGCGCCTGAGGCAGGCCCACAGGCCCACAGGCCCACAGGCCAATATCCCACCACCTTTGCCGGCGTGTCGTGCGGGAAGTGGCCTCTCGGCGGTCAGGCCGAACCGGAGCCCCCGCCGGAGCCACGCGCTGCTGCGGAACGGCCCGCCTCGAGCCGGGCGATCGGGACCCGGAACGGTGAGCAGGACACGTAGTCGAGGCCGACCTCGTCGAAGAAGTGGATCGAGTGAGGATCGCCACCGTGCTCGCCGCACACGCCCAGGTGGAGGTCGGGACGGGTCGCCCTGCCTGCCTCCACCGCTATCGCGACGAGCTTGCCGACACCCTCGACGTCGAGCGACTCGAACGGCGAGACCCCGAACACGCCCTTCTCCAGATAGGTGCTGAAGAACGACGCCTCGACGTCGTCCCGCGAGAAGCCCCACGTCATCTGGGTCAGGTCGTTGGTGCCGAAGGAGAAGAACTCCGCCTGCTCGGCGATCTCTCCCGCGGCCATCACCGCTCGCGGCAGCTCGATCATCGTGCCGACCTTGAAGTCGAGCTCCACGCCGGTCTCCTCCTCGACCTGACCGGCCACCTTGAGGATGTCGACCTTCACCAGCTCAAGCTCCTGGACCGCCGCGACGAGCGGGATCATGATCTCCGGCCGGGGGTCCTTGCCCTCCTTGACCAGCGTCGAGGCCGCCTCCAGGATCGCCCTTGCCTGCATCGCGAACAGGCCGGGGATCGCGATCCCGAGCCGCACACCGCGCAGTCCCAGCATCGGGTTGGCCTCGTGCAACCGCTTCACGGCGCCGAGCAGCTTGTGGTGCTTGCTGTCGCGGTTGCCGCGCTCGTCCTCGATCGCCACCTCGACCGACAGATCGGTGTAGTCAGGGAGGAACTCGTGCAGCGGCGGGTCGATCAGTCGGATCGTCACCGGCAGTCCGTCCATCGCCGCGAGGATGCCGCGGAAGTCCTCACGCTGCATGGGCAGCAGCGCTGAGAGGGCCGCCTCCTGGTCCTCCGGTCCTTCGGCGACGATCAGGTCCTCCACCAGGGACTTCCGGTCCCCGAGGAACATGTGCTCGGTGCGGCACAGACCGATGCCCTGCGCCCCGAAGCGCCGCGCCCTGGCCGCGTCGTCGGGAGTGTCTGCGTTGGCGCGTACGTCGAGCCGCCGCCGCTCGTCGGCGTGCTCCATCATCCGGACAACGGCGGCGACGAGCTCGTCACCCTCCGCGGCCTCGTCCCCCTCGAAGTGGCGGACCACCAGGGAGTCGACGACGGGGACCGCCCCGGCGAACACCTCACCGGTCGTCCCGTCGATCGAGATCACGTCACCCTCGGACACCACCGAGCCGTCGGCCGTGGTCATCTTCTTGGTCTTCACGTCGATGTCGAGGGAGTCCGCGCCACACACGCAGGTGCGGCCCATCCCTCGGGCGACCACGGCCGCGTGGGAGGTCTTGCCGCCACGACTGGTCAGGATCCCCCGCGCCGCCACCATGCCGCGCAGGTCGTCGGGATTGGTCTCGCGCCGGACGAGGATCACGCCTTCACCCCGATCGGTCCACTCGACGGCGGTGTCGGAGTCGAAGACGACCTTGCCGACCGCGGCACCCGGCGAGGCGTTCATCCCGTTGGCGATGAGCACTCGGTCGGAGCCGGCGTCGAAGCGCGGGAAACATCAGCTGCGCGAGCTGGGCGCCCGTCACCCGGCCTACTGCCTCGTCCATGTCGATGAGCCCTTGGTCGACGAGCTGGCAGGCGATCCGGAAGGCCGCCTCGGCGGTGCGCTTGCCGACCCGTGTCTGCAGCATCCAGAGCTTGCCGTGCTCGACGGTGAACTCGATGTCGCACAGGTCGAGGTAGTGCTCCTCGAGCGTCCGCATGATCTGGAGCAGCTCGTCGTAGGACCCCTTGTCGATGCGCTCGAGGTCGGCCAGCGGCACGGTGTTGCGGATGCCTGCGACGACGTCCTCGCCCTGGGCGTTCTCCAGGTAGTCGCCGTAGATGCCTTGCGCGCCCGACGCGGGGTCGCGCGTGAAGGCGACCCCGGTGCCGGAGTCCTCGCCCCCGTTGCCGAAGACCATCGAGCAGATGTTGACTGCCGTGCCGAGGTCGGCCGGGATGCGCTCCTGGCGGCGGTAGAGCACCGCACGGTCTGTGTTCCAGGAGTCGAAGACCGCCCGGACGGCCATGTCGAGCTGCTCGCGCGGCTCCTGTGGGAAGTCCCGCCCGGCGTGCTCACGGATGAGCTCCTTGTAGGTGTCGACGAGCGAGCGCAGGTCCGCCACGGTCAGGTCGACGTCACTCTTGGCGCCTCGGTCGGCCTTGAGCTCGTCGAGCGCCTCGTGGAAGGACGAGGCCTCGATGTGCAGCACGGTGGAGCCGAACATCTGCAGCAGCCGTCGGTAGGAGTCGAACGCGAACCGCTCGTCCCCGCCCGCCACGGCGGCCAGGCCGAGCACGCTCCGGTCGTTGAGCCCCACGTTGAGAACCGTCTCCATCATCCCCGGCATCGAGAACTTGGCCCCCGAGCGCACCGAGACGAGGAGCGGGTCGTCCGCGTCCCCGAGCCGCTTCGCCATCCGCTCCTCGAGGCGCGCCAAGTGGTCGCTCACCTCCGCGTCGAGCCCCTCGGGCATGGAGCCGGCCTCCAGGTAGGCGCGACAGGCATCGGTGCTGATCGTGAAGCCCGGCGGCACGGGAAGGCCGAGGTTGGTCATCTCCGCCAGGTTGGCTCCCTTACCTCCCAACAGGTCCTTCTGGTCCTTGCTGCCCTCGGAGAAGTCGTAGACGTACCTCATCCACCGATCATGGCCCCTACGCGAGGTCGGGTAAACCGTTCGCCCGGTAAATGCGCACCTCACCCGGCGCGGAGCGGAGAATGGCTCCATGCAGCACCGGACGACAGCCGAGCTGGAAGCACGGCTGGACCATCTTCGTGCCTCGCCGCGTGATGTCGGGGTGCTCGCGCTTCTAGTGCGCCGCCCCGCGGCCCGGCAGCGAGAGATCCTGGCAGAGGGTGAGCTCCACCCCGAGCACGGCCTGGTCGGCGACGACTGGGCGGCGCGCGGACGACGACGGGGACGGATGACCGCGTCGTACGGCGCACGCTCCATCACCGTGATGAACCACCGAATGGCGAGTGTGCTGGCCGACCTCGTCAGCGACCAGGCGCTCGCCGGGGACCAGCTCTACGTAGATCTCGACCTGTCGGTGGACAACCTCCCGGTGGGCTCACGCCTCGCCGTGGGAGCGACAGCGGTCATCGAGGTCGCGAAGTATCCGCACACCGGTTGCGCGAAGTTCGTCGAACGATTCGGCGGCGACGCGGCCCGCTTCGTCAACGGGGAGGCGGGCCGACCACTGCGGCTGCGCGGCCTCAACGGCACGGTCGTGGTGGGCGGCAGCGTCCGCACCGGGGACGCGATCCGCAAGCTCTGACGGGCGACCGCGTGGCCGGTCTCAGCCTCGCTGCGACCGACCGGTCGCGGCCAGCAGCTCCTCCTCCGCTCCCCGTCCGGGACCGATCCGAGGCAGCCGGAGCACCAGCACCACGCCGACCAGCCACCAGAGTCCGAGGATCACCCACTCCGCCGGCCATACCAGTGCCGAGGGCATACCGGGGAGGAAGAGGATGCCGAGACCCAACGTCAGCACCGCCGCGAGCACGCCGACGACGGGGCCGCTGGATACCGTGAACGGGCGCTCCATGTCCGGCTCCCGACGGCGGAGCATCACGAAGGTGACCGCGACCAGGAAGAACGCGACGACGATGGACAATCCTCCGGCGTCGACCAGCCACACCAGCATCTGCCGGCCGAAGAGCGGGGCGATCATCGACAGCCCGCCGATGAAGAGGATCGCGTTGCCCGGCGTGCGGTAACGGGGGTGGATGTGCGCGAACCAGCCCGGCACCATGCCCGAGGCCGCCATCGCGTAGAGCAGCCGACTGGCGCCCAGCATGAAGCCGTTCCAGCTGGTCAGGATGCCGGCGATCCCACCGACGACGAGGATGTTGCCGAAGAGCTCGCTCCCCCAGAGCGCGGCCATGCCGTCGGCGGCGGAGAGCTCGGAGGCGGCCAGCTCCTCCTTGGGCAGCGACGATCCCACGGTGAGCATCACGATGATGTAGAACGCGGCCGCCGCGATCACCGAGACCACCACCAGCTTGCCGATCTGGCGGAAGGGCAGGTTGATCTCCTCGGCGGACTGCGGGATCACGTCGAAGCCGACGAACAGGAAGGGTACGGCGACCAGGACGGCCATGATGCCTCCGAAGCCGCCACTGAAGAGGGGAGCCATGTTGTCGCTGCTGCCACCGATTGCGGTGCCGACCACCAGCAGCACCCCGACCGCGAGAAGGAAGAGCACGGCGATGCCTTGGAAGACCGCCGCCGGCCGGATCCCGATGTAGTTGAGCCCGGTGACCACGATTGCCCCGAGGACGCCCACTGCGACCCACGAGGCATAGACGTCGTAGTCGGCGATCGTCCACATCTTGCCCACGAGCATGTCGGGGGCGAGGAACAGCATCGTCTGAGGCAGTGCCACCGCCTCGAAGGCGACCACCGAGATGTAGCCGAGGACCAGGCTCCAGGAGGTGACGAACGCGGCCCGTGACCCGAGCCCGCGCAGCACGTAGTTGTGCTCACCACCGGCCTGGGGCATGGCCGAGACGAGCTCGGCGTAGGTCAGCCCGACCAGGGCCATGATCACGCCGCCGATGACGAAGGCCAGGGCGGCACCGAGAGTGCCCGCGTCCTCGAGGAACCCTCCGGTGAGCACGATCCAGCCGAAGCCGATCATGGCGCCGAACGCGACCGCGAGGACGTCCCACCGACTGAGGACTCTGGTGAAGTTGCTGTTGTCACTCATGGGCGTAGCCGCCTTCCGGGACAGGACCGTCTTCGGAACGTACCACCGTCGACGGTAGGGAGGGCAGGCCCGCGAGGGTCAGTCGTCGGTCGCCCCTGCCCAGAGGTTGACGCCCGCGTCGACGGCGTCCTGGTCGATCGCCGCGAGCTCCTCGTCGGTCAGGGGCGGACCATCGAGCGCATCGAGGTTGGTGTCGAGCTGCGCCACCGACGACGCCCCGATGACGGCCGACGTGACCCGTCGATCCCGCAACACCCACTGAAGGGCGAGCTGCGCGAGCTTCTGCCCTCGTGCCTCGGCGATCTCGTTGAGCCGGCGCACGTGTCGCAGGGTCGCCTCCTCGAGATGGTCGCCGGGAAGCGTGCTGCCGTCGCGAGCCGCCCGCGAGTCGGCCGGCACGCCGTCGAGGTAGCGGTCGGTGAGCAGCCCTTGGGCCAGCGGGGTGAACACGATCATCCCCATGCCCTGCTCCTCGCACTCGTCGAGGAGGCCCTTCTCGATCCACCGGTTCAACATGCTGTACGACGGCTGGTGGATGAGCAGCGGCGTACCGAGCTCCCGGGCGATGCTCGCGGCCTCCCGGGTCTTGGACGGGCTGTAGGAGGAGATGCCGGCGTACAACGCCTTGCCCGAGCGCACCGCGTGGTCGAGCGCCATCATCGTCTCCGCGATGGGCGTCTCCTCGTCGAAGCGGTGACTGTAGAAGATGTCGACGTAGTCCAGCCCCATCCGGGCCAGCGACTGGTCCAGGGAGGCCAGGACGTACTTCCGCGATCCGCCGCCCTGCCCGTAGGGCCCGGGCCACATGTCGTAGCCGGCCTTGGACGAGATGATCAGCTCGTCGCGGTAGGGCGCCAGGTCGTCAGCGAGGTACTTCCCGAAGTTGATCTCCGCCTGGCCGTAGGGCGGGCCGTAGTTGTTGGCCAGGTCGAAGTGGGTCACCCCGCGGTCGAAGGCACGCCGGATCACGGCACGCTGGGTCTCCTCGGGTCGGTCGTCGCCGAAGTTCTGCCACAGGCCGAGCGAGATCGCGGGGAGCTTCAGACCGCTGGCGCCGGTGAAGCGGTAGTCCATCGAGTCGTAGCGGTCGTCGGCAGCCTGATAAGTGCTCATGCCGCCATCCTCCCAACACCGCTCAGGGTGCGATAGCCAGCCCTTGCCCTACGACCAGGTCGGCCAGGGCGACGGTCTGCGCAGCCAGCTCCGTGTCGGTCAGCACCCCGAGGCGCTCACCGGAGGCGCGATAGCTGAGCGCCTCGGCGGCCAGGATCCGCCACCCCTCGCCGAACGCGTCGACGACGTACGCGCCGGCGCCGTCCTTGGAGGTCAACCGGTCGGTCGCCAGCAGGTGGTGCAGGCGTGCGGCGCCGAGCACGAACCAGGACACGATGTCGGGCCGGGACGCCTCGTCGGGGAACTGCGCGAGCGCGGCCGCCTGCTCGGCCCAGTAGGACGCGAGGTTGTCGTGGGTGTAGGCCCGGAGGGCGGCGAGGTCTGTCCAGACCTCGACCTCGTCGAGCTCAGGCCCCCGGACGGTGACGCCGTGCCACGCCAGCTCGTGCCAGGTGACCGGGTTGACGTCGAAGCGTCCCTCCTCCTTGAAGTCTCCGCCGAGGATGCAAGGCACATCTGGGCAGTCTGACGTCGGCGCGGCGAGGTCGGCCCAGGTCGCATAGAAGCCGTCGTACGCCGGAGCCGGGAAGGTCTCACCGAGCTGCTCGTGCAGCTCGGTGAGCCGCGACACGGTCGAGGCGTCGGGGCGGTCCCGGGTGACCGCGACGAAGTCGACGTCGCTGCGCCCGGCATGCCACTCCCCGAAGCCGAGGGACCCGTGCAGGTAGAGCCCCTCGACCAGGCCGGGCAGCACCTCGTCGGCCATCGACAGATATGTGTCGCAGACCAGGCGCACCTCGGTGGGCGGCCAGAGCGTGCTCGCGCGCGGGGTCCGTGGGTGCGGGTGCATGCGCTCCATCTTGCCCCGCACGTTCGCACGGCAGACCCGCGCACTCGTCCCCACCGTGGTCACCGTCGGACCCGAGTGCTCCCCTCACTCGGGGCGGGACTCCAGGACCCGGAAGCTCTTGGCGCTGGCCAGTCGCGCCGTGGGCCAGCCCCGCTCGTCGAGCCAGCGCTGCAGGGAGTCGGCGCCCAGGTTCTTGCCGACCACCATCACCGCCCGGCCACCGGGGGCCAGCCGCGGCAGCCAGGTGAGCAGCAGGTCGTGGAGGGCAGCTTTGCCGATCCGGATCGGCGGGTTGGACCAGATCTCGTCGAAGGTCACCTCGTCGGGGAGTGCCTGGGGCGTCACTGCCCGGAAGCGGTCGGAGACCCCGAGCGACTCTGCGTTCTCGTTGGCGAGGAGCACCGCGCGCTCGTTGACGTCGACGCCCCACACCTGTGCGGCCGGGCGGGCCCGCGCAAGGGCGAGGCCGATCACGCCGTACCCGCAGCCGAGGTCGAGGTACGTCGATCCTGCCGTCGGCGGGTCGGTCTCCCGGAACAGCACGGCGGTGCCGACGTCGAGCCGGCCGCGGGCGAACACGCCGGACCCGGACACGAGCTCCAGCTGGTGACCCCAGACTGTCGCCGTGACCGCGGCGCGGGTGAACGGCACCGCCGGGTCTGCGGAGAAGTAGTGCTCGTCGCTCATGACAGCGTCCTGACCACGCGGGCCGCGGCGGCCTGCGCACCGAGCTCGTCCTCGGCGGGGTAGGCGACCTCCTCCAGCGTCAGCCCGTGCGCCCGCATCACCGTGACGGCGGGGTCGCGCAGGCCGGCGGCCAGGATGTCGGCTGCCCACTGGGGCTGCCGACGTCCCTCGCCCACCGGCACCAGGACTCCGACCAGGGCGCGGACCATGCTGTGGCAGAAGGCGTCGGCTCTCACGGTCGCCACGGCCAGCCCGGCGGGGTCGCGATCCCAGCGCAGCTCGAGAAGCGTGCGGATGGTGGTCGCGCCCGGCCGCCTCCTGCAGAACGCCGAGAAGTCGTGCTCGCCCACGAGCCGTTGCGCCGCCTGGTTCATCGCGGCCAGGTCGAGCTCACGGGGCCAGGTCAGCACAGTGCCCCGGGTGAGCGGGTCGACCAGCGCAGGTGCGTCGGCGATCCGGTAGGCATAGCGTCGCCACAGGGCGGAGAACCGTGCATCGAAGCTCGCGGGAGCCTCCCGGGCGCGGTGCACCCGGACCGCCTGGTCGAGCAGTCCGTTCAGCCGCCTCACGAGTGCCTCGAGAGCTGAGTCGTCGCCGCGGCCGGCCACCGGAGCCAGCACCTCGTGTGCGACGTCGACATGGACGACCTGACGTCGCGCGTGCACACCGGCGTCCGTACGACCGGCGCAGGTCACCGACACTCTCCCGACTCGCAACACCGTCGCCAGCGCCGTCTCGAGCTCCTCCTGCACGGTGCGGAGTCCTGGTTGGGCTGCCCAGCCGTGGAAGTCGGTGCCGTCGTAGGCAAGGTCGAGTCGGAGCCGCACGCCCCCCATCCTTCCAAACGCTCCGTCCTCGCCCGACAGCCGTACGATCACCGGGTGAGCGACACAGGCGCGGGGCCACCATCGTGAGCGTGGACATCCGGATCGAGCCCGGTTCATCGGTGCCCCCGTTCGAGCAGCTCCGGTCCCAGCTCGCCCGTCAGGTGGCCGACGGGACGCTCCCCGCCGGGACCCGGCTTCCCCCCGTTCGCTCGCTCGCCGACCAGGTCGGACTGGCCGCCAACACCGTGGCGCGGGCCTACAAGGAGCTCGAGGCCGACGGGGTCCTGCGGACCGAGGGCCGGCGGGGCACCTTCGTGCGCACCAGCTCCCCACCGGACCGCTCGGTCTCCGAGGCTGCTGCTCGGCTGGTCGCCGTGGCCCGCCGGCAGGGGCTCACGCTTGCCGAGACCCAGCGGCTGGTCGAGGACGACTGGACCTGATCGCGCCCCGACGACGAAGGCCCGTCCTCCGTGAGGAGGACGGGCCTTCGACTGTCGCGTGGGGAGCTACTCGCCGGCCTTGGAGAAGCCGGCGGCCTGAGCGGACTCCTCGCTGTCGAACCACACCTCGGCGGTCGTGGTCTCGAACCACTGCCCGTCCGGGGTGTGGTACTTCATCGAGTCCTCGTTGCCCTTGATCGGGAAGCCCTCGGGAGCCTGGGAGGGGTCCTCGAGGAGCACGTGAGATCCGTCGTACTTGCCCGCGAAACCGCCCTCGGTCTCCTCGAACGCCTCGACATCGGCGCCCTCGACCAGGGTGGCGACCTCGACGTCGGCGTCCTCCGCCTTCGCGGCGACGGCGTCGTCCTCGACCGAGGTCGCGGGTGCCGAGGCTGCCGGAGCTGCCTTCTCCGGGGTCGTGGTGCGGGTGGTCTTCGCCTTGGGCGCGTAGTCCTCGGTCACCAGCTCGATGACGGCCATCGGGGCGTTGTCACCCTTGCGGGGACCGAGCTTGGTGATCCGGGTGTAGCCACCGGGACGCTCGGCGTAGCGCGGTCCGATCTCCGCGAACAAGGAGTGCACGACGCCCTTGTCCTTGATCGTGGCCAGCACCTGGCGACGGTTGTGCAGGTCGCCCTTCTTGGCCTTGGTGATCAGCTTCTCGGCGACCGGACGCAACACCCGCGCCTTGGCCTCGGTCGTGGTGATCCGGCCGTGCTCGAACAGGGCCGTGGCCAGGTTCGCGAGGATCAGGCGCTGGTGAGCCGGGCTGCCGCCGAGGCGAGCACCCTTCTTGGGGCTAGGCATGATGTCGTTCTCGATTCTCCCGGGCCGTGTCAGGTACCCGGGTAGATGGTTCCCGCTGTCGCGCCCACCGGGTCAGACCCGGTGGGCACGACGGCAGATGTCAGTACTGCTCGTCCTCGACGCTCAGTATTGTTCGTCTTCGACGAAGCTGTCGTCGTCGTCGTCGTACGCCGCGAGGGCCGCCTGCGGGTCGAAGCCCGGAGCCGAGTCCTTCAGCGACAGGCCCATCTCGACCAGCTTGGCCTTGACCTCGTCGATCGACTTGGCACCGAAGTTGCGGATGTCCAGCAGGTCCTGCTCCGAGCGGCTGATGAGCTCACCCACGGTGTGGATGCCCTCGCGCTTGAGGCAGTTGTAGGAGCGGACGGTGAGGTTGAGCTCCTCGACCGGCAGCGCCAGGTCGGCCGCAAGCTGCTCGTCGACCGGCGAGGGGCCGATCTCGATGCCCTCGGCCTCGATGTTGAGCTCACGGGCGAGCCCGAAGAGCTCGACCAGCGTGCGGCCCGCCGAGGCGATGGCGTCGCGAGGACGGATCGAGGCCTTGGTCTCGACGTCGATGACCAGCTTGTCGAAGTCGGTGCGCTGCTCGACTCGCGTCGCCTCGACCTTGTAGGTGACCTTGAGGACCGGGCTGTAGATCGAGTCGACGGGCATCCGACCGATCTCGTTGTCGCCGCCCTTGTTCTGCACCGAGGAGACGTAGCCGCGACCGCGCTCGACGACGAGCTCCATCTCGAGCTTGCCCTTGTCGTTGAGGGTGGCGAGCTTGACCTCGGGGTTGTGCACCTCCACGCCGGCCGGCGGCGCGATGTCGGCGGCGGTGACCTCACCGGGGCCCTGCTTGCGCAGGTACATGGTGACGGGCTCGTCGTGCTCGGAGGAGACGACGAGATCCTTCAGGTTGAGGATGACCTCGGTCAGGTCCTCCTTGACCCCCTCGATCGTGGAGAACTCGTGAAGCACACCGTCGACCTTGATGCTGGTGACGGAGGCACCGGGGATCGAGGAGAGCAGGGTGCGACGCAGGGAGTTGCCGAGCGTGTAGCCGAAGCCGGGCTCCAGTGGCTCGATGACGAACCTCGAGCGGAACTCGTCGACGACCTCTTCCGACAGTGTCGGGCGCTGAGCGATAAGCACTTCTTGGTTTCCTTTCCGAGCCCACCCGCTATTTGACGGACTCGAACGCAGTGAAGAGGAAGGGAGCAGGTCCGGGGAGTGCGGCGGGCGCACTCCCCGGTGGTGTTACTTCTTCGAGTAGAACTCGACGATGAGCTGCTCCTGGACGGGGAGGTCGATCTGCTGGCGGACCGGGAGCTGATGGATCAGCACCCGCATCCGGTTGGGCAGCGACTCCATCCAGGCCGGGACGATCCGCTCGCCGTGGGTCTCACGGGCGACGATGAACGGGGTCATCTCGAGGGACTTCTCGCGGACGTCGATGACGTCGTGCTGGGTCACCTGGAAGGAGGGGATGTCGACCTTCCTGCCGTTGACCTTGAAGTGCCCGTGGACCACGAGCTGACGGGCGTGGCGACGCGTGCGGGCGAAGCCCGCGCGGTAGACCACGTTGTCGAGGCGGCACTCGAGCAGCTGCAGCAGGTTGTCACCGGTCTTGCCGGCGCGGCGGCTGGCCTCGGTGTAGTAGTTGTGGAACTGCTTCTCGAGGACGCCGTAGGTGTAGCGCGCCTTCTGCTTCTCCTGGAGCTGCGAGCGGTACTCGCTCTCCTTGACGCGGGCGCGGCCGTGCTGGCCGGGCGGGTAGGGGCGACGCTCGTAAGCCTGGTCGCCACCGACGAGGTCGACACCGAGGCGGCGCGACTTCTTGGTCATCGGGCCGGTGTAACGGGCCATAACTGTCTAGTCTCCTTGTTCGCTTCGTCGGGGTCAGACGCGTCGGCGCTTGGGCGGCCGGCATCCGTTGTGGGGCGTGGGCGTGACATCCGCGATGGTGCCGACCTCGAGGCCGATCGCACCCAGCGAACGGATCGCCGTCTCGCGACCCGAACCCGGGCCCTTGACGAAGACGTCGATCTTCTTCATGCCGTGCTCCATCGCCCGACGTCCGGCGGCCTCGGCGGCCATCTGCGCGGCGAACGGGGTGGACTTGCGGGAGCCCTTGAAGCCGACCGTGCCGGCGGACGCCCATGAGATCACCGCACCGGTCGGGTCGGTGATCGTGACGATCGTGTTGTTGAACGTGCTCTTGATGTGGGCTTCGCCCTGAGCAACGTTCTTCTTCTCCTTGCGGCGCACCTTCTTGGCGCCGGAAGCCTGACGGCTCTTGGGAGGCATGTGGCAGATTCTCCTGAGGTTGCTGGAAGCGTGTGTTCGAGTGGAAGTCAGCGAGCGAGGGCGGTGGTTGCGGGACCGAGCCGTGAGGCCGGGCGCCGGACAACCACCGGGATCACTTCGCCTTCTTCTTGCCGGCGACGGTGCGCTTGGGACCCTTGCGGGTGCGAGCGTTCGTCTTGGTGCGCTGACCGCGGACGGGCAGGCCCTGACGGTGCCTGCGGCCCTGGTAGCTGCCGATCTCGATCTTGCGACGAATGTCGGCCTGGACCTCGCGACGGAGGTCACCCTCGATCTTGAAGTGGGCTTCGATCTCGTCACGGAGCTTGACCAGCTCCTCGTCACCCAGCTGGTGGACCCGCATGTTGGGGTCGACCCCGGTCAGTGCCAGGAGCTGCTGGGAGCGGGTACGGCCGATGCCGTAGATGTAGGTGAGTGCGATCTCGATGCGCTTGTCGCGCGGGAGGTCTACACCAACGAGGCGTGCCATGTGGTGGCGGTTCCCTTCATTGCCGGAGGTGTCGGTCGTGTCGCGTCCCGAGCTGTGCCCGGGCCCCGGCCTCCGTTCCGGGGGTGACCTCGTCTGCTGTGCTGCTGGTGCAGGTGAGGAGCGATCACGGAGAGGTGTTCAGTTGTGCTGCAGGTGGTGCAGGGGTCGAGCTGCGGTTCAGCCCTGGCGCTGCTTGTGGCGCGGGTTCTCGCAGATGACCATGACGCGGCCGTGGCGACGGATGACCTTGCACTTGTCGCACATCGGCTTGACGCTCGGGTTGACCTTCACGAGAGGCCCTTTCTGGTCTCGGCTGTTTGGCGGTGCTGCCTGGCGAGCTCGCTGTGCTCGCTCACTTGTAGCGGTAGACGATCCGACCGCGCGTGAGGTCGTACGGCGAGAGCTCGACCACGACCCGGTCCTCAGGGAGGATCCGGATGTAGTGCTGACGCATCTTGCCGCTGATGTGGGCGAGGACCTTGTGCCCGTTGCTCAGCTCGACCCGAAACATCGCGTTCGGGAGAGCCTCGACAACAGTGCCCTCGATCTCGATCACGCCTTCTTTCTTCGGCATGTCCTCCGCAATCCGCTTGGTTGGTGTCTCTACCGTGTGGCCCGGGAACCTCCTGGGCCCGCTGGTTCTCAGCGGATCCGGGTGGACCTCGTGAAGCCGCTCGCGGTCCCCATTTCCCGCGCGCGACACGAGACTCCGAGCTGGGGAGGCGTCGTGTGCTTGCGGCAGCCGTAGGGCGCCACGAAACAGACCCACGTTGGGCCGACGAACCAGTCTACGGGAAACTGCCAGCGCACCGTTAATCGAGCGATGCCCTGCCCTCGACTCGCCCTCTTCCGGGTGTTATCGCCCCGTTTGTCACCCGTGGCGGGGCTCAGAGCGCCCGCGCGAGGAGTCTCAGGGTCTCCTCCCGCGCCGGGGAGGCGTCTGCCGGGGTCCCCGTGAAGGCGCCGGCGACCGGATGCACCATGACCTCGTCGACGCCGTACGTCGCTGCCAGCTCCTGGATCTCCCCGGCGGCGCGTTTGGCGTCCCCGATGACCCACCGCTCACGCATCGACTCCACCAGGTAGACGTGCTCGTCGGCCACGGGTTCCGCCTCTGCCTCCTCGACCAGGCGCTGCGGCCGGAGAGCTCCTCCCGTGCGCAGCGCCACCATCGCCTGGAGCTGGGGTTCCGCGAGCCGGTCGGCCTGCTCGGTGGTCTCGGCGACCGCCGCGTTGACGGTCAGGAAGGTGCGCGGCTCGGTGAGCCCCTCGGAGGCGCGGAACTGTTCGCGATACAGGGCCAGCGCCTCGGCGGTCCCCCGTCCGGCGAAGTGGTGGGCGAACACGTAGGGCAGGCCGAGCTCGGCGGCGAGACGCGCCGAGTAGTCCGAGGACCCCAGCAGCCACAGCGGCGGAACGTCGATGGCGCGCGGCGTCGCGCGGAGCTCGAACGTCTCACCGCGCACCGCGAGGCCTGCCCCGTCGGGCGCCATCAGCGCCGCCACGTTGCGGACGTACTCGGGGAACCTGGCCACCGCGTCCTCCTCGGTCGAGCTCGCGCCGTTGCGGAGCACCCAGCGGGTGACGGGGTCCGTGCCCGGGGCACGGCCGATCCCGAGGTCGATCCGCCCCGGGTGGGCCGCCTCCAGCAACGCGAACTGCTCCGCGACCACGAGGGGTGCGTGGTTGGGCAGCATCACGCCGCCGGACCCGACCCGGATCCGCTCGGTGGCGGCGGCGATCATCGCGATCAGGACCGGCGGGTTGGTCGCCGCCACCGCAGGCATGTTGTGGTGCTCGGCCACCCAGTAGCGGTGGTAGCCGGCCGCTTCGGCGACCCGGGCCAACGACAGCGACGCGCGCACCGCGTCGCCGGTCGTCTGGTCGCTGCGCACCGGCACCAGGTCGAGCACGGACAGGGCAAGCGGAGGTGAGGTCACAAGAGCGGCAACCGACGACGACAGGGCGCTATTCCGACTCCCGGGCGCGGGCCCCCGGACGGGCTGTTGCGCCTTGGAGGAACTCCGCAACGATCGACGTGCCGGCGCCGTCAGGAGCTATCTTTACGCTCGAGCGACGCGCCACGGGTCGGGGGAATGCATCGGGGGATGCGGCAAGTGGTGCGTCGCTCTGTCGCGCCGCAGGAGCCGGTCGACTACGGGGCGCCGCCGAACGGCACGCCGAGCTCCGCGAGCTTGGCGGCGCCGCCGTCGAGAGCGGTCAGCACCCAGGCACCGTCCGGCGTGAGCGTGAAGGTGTTCTCCGCGTGCGCGGCCCGGGAGCCGTCCTCGGTCACGACCGTCCAGTCGTCGTCGAGGACCCGGGTGTCCGCCGAGCCGAGCACGACCATGGGCTCGACCGCCAGCGCGAGACCTCGCACCAGCTTGGGCCCGCGTCCGGGCCGTCCGTAGTTGGGCACGTTGGGCGGCTGGTGCATCGCCGAGCCGATCCCGTGACCGACGTAGTCCTCGAGGATGCCGTAGTCGCCCTGACTGCGGACGTAGCTCTCGACGGCGTGGGAGATGTCGGTGACCCGTCCACCGAGCGCCGCGGCGGCGATCCCGCGCCACATCGCCTCCTCGGTCACGCGGATCAGCTCGCGCACCTCGTCCGGCACCTCCCCGACTGCCACGGTGATGGCGGCGTCGCCGTGCCAACCCTCGATGATCGCCCCGCAGTCGATCGAGACCACGTCCCCCTCGGCGATCACCCGGGCACCGGGGATGCCGTGGACCACCTCGTCGTTGACCGAGACGCACAGGGAGCCGGGGAATCCGTGGTAGCCGAGGAACGACGGCACCCCGCCACGCGCGCGGATGTGTTCCTCGGCCAGCGCGTCGAGATCACCGGTGGTCATGCCGGGCGCGATCGTGCGGCGCACGAGGTCCAGGGTCTCCCCCACGACGATGCCCGCCTCACGCATGACCGCGATCTGGGCAGGGCTCTTGATCTCGACCCCGCGGGAGCCGAACATCAGCGGTCTGCGGCGCCGGCGGCCTCGAGGGCGGCGAAGACCCGCGCGGTCACCTCGTCGACGGGGCCCATGCCGTCGACCTCGGAGAGGAGGTCGCGGTCGGCGTAGACAGAGATGAGCGGGGCGGTCTGCTCGACGTAGACGTCCTGACGGTGCCGGATGACCTCCTCGGTGTCATCGGTGCGCCCGTCGGTCTGCGCTCGCTGGAGCAGTCGCGCCACGATCTCGTCGTGGTCGACGGTGAGCACGACCACGGCGTCGAGCCCTGCGGACTGCTCGGCCAGCATCGCGTCGAGCTCCTCGACCTGCGAGACCGTGCGCGGGTAGCCGTCGAGCAGGAAGCCCGCGCGAGCGTCCTCCTCGTTGACCCGGTCGCGGACCATCGCGTTGGTCACGGCGTCGGGGACGTAGTCACCGGCATCCATGTAGCGCTTTGCCTCGATCCCGAGAGGGGTCTCCTGCGTGACGTTGACCCGGAAGATGTCACCGGTCGAGATGGTCGGGACGCCGAGTCGCTCGGAGATGATCTTGGCCTGGGTGCCCTTGCCGGCGCCCGGGGGACCCATGAGGATGAGACGCATCAGCGCAAGAACCCTTCGTAGTTGCGCTGCTGGAGCTGGCTCTCGATCTGCTTCACCGTGTCGAGCGCGACGCCCACCATGATCAGGATGGATGTACCGCCGAAGGGGAAGTTCTGGTTGGCGTTCACCAGCACGAGGGCGATGAGCGGGACCAACGAGATCAGACCGAGGTACAGCGAGCCCGGCAACGTGATGCGGGACAGGACGTAGTTGAGGTATTCCTCGGTCGGCTTTCCCGCCCGGATCCCGGGGATGAAGCCGCCGTACTTCTTCATGTTGTCGGCCACTTCTTGCGGGTTGAAGGTGATCGCCACGTAGAAGTAGGTGAAGAAGATGATCAGGCCGAAGTACACCGCCATGTAGAGGGGGTGCGTGCCGGAGACCAGGTAGGTGTTCAAGAAGTCGGCCCACCACGAGCGGTCGGTGCCGCTGAACTGCACAGCCATCGCCGGGAGGTAGAGCAGGCTGGAGGCGAAGATCACCGGGATGATGCCGGCCTGGTTGACCTTGAGCGGGATGTACGTCGAGGATCCGCCGAACATCTTGCGGCCCACCATCCGTCGTGCGTACTGCACCGGGATCCGTCGCTGCCCCTGCTCCATGAAGATGACCGCCGCCACCAGCACGAGCCCGATGGCCAGCACCAGGGAGAAGACCCACCAGCCGCGGGAGACCTTGACCTGCCACAGGGCGGAGGGGAAGGTCGCGACGACCTGGGTGAAGATCAGGATCGACATGCCGTTGCCGATCCCGCGGTCGGTGATGAGCTCACCGAGCCACATGATGACCGCGGTACCGGCCGCCATGGTGATGACCATGACCAGCATGCTGATCATGCTGCTCTCGTCGTAGAGCAGCGGATCGGGACAGCCCTGGAGCAGCTGGCGACTCCGGGCCAGCGCCACGATGCCGGTCGCCTGGAGCACGGCCAGGGCCAGGGTGAGGTAGCGGGTGTACTGGGTGATCTTGGACTGGCCGGCCTGACCCTCCTTCTTGAGGGCCTCGAGCCGCGGGATCACCACGACGAGCAGCTGCAAGATGATGCTCGCGGTGATGTACGGCATGATGCCGAGCGCGAACACGGTCAGCTGGAGCAGGGCACCGCCGGAGAACAGGTTGATCAGGCCGTAGAGGCCGTCGTTCTCGATCTGGGCGAAGCAGGCCTGCACGTTGGGGACGTTGACACCCGGGGCCGGGACCTGCGAGCCGAACCGGAAGACCACGATCACAAACAGGACAAACAGCAACTTACGTCGCAGGTCCGGCGTGCGGAACGCGTTGGCGAATGCGCCTAGCACCTGATCCCCTTCTTCACTACATACGCAGGTCCCCCGCTGATGCGGAGAGGACCACGGAAGCCTAACAGGGGCTCGAGCGCCCGGCTCGCACAGGGAATTCACCCTGTCGACCGAGGCTCGAGCCCCTGTCATTGGTCTGTGCGGCTGGCGCCGCTACCGATGACCGAGCGCGATGCTCAGACTTCGGTCGTGCTACCTCCGGCAGCGGCGATCTTCTCCTTGGCCGAGGCAGAGAACGCGTGTGCGCTCACCTGCACGGCCACGGAGAGGTCGCCGGAGCCCAGGACCTTGATCGGCAGGCCGTCGCGGACGGCGCCCTTGCTCGACCAGGTCCTCGACGCCGACCTTGCCACCGTCGGGGAACAGCTCGTTGATCCGGTCCAGGTTGACGACCTGGAACTCGACCTTGAACGGGTTGCGGAAGCCCTTGAGCTTCGGCAGCCGCATGTGGATGGGCATCTGCCCACCCTCGAAGCTGGCCGGAACCTGGTAGCGGGCCTTGGTGCCCTTGGTGCCTCGACCCGCGGTCTTGCCCTTCGAGCCCTCACCGCGACCCACGCGGGTCTTGGCAGTCTTGGCTCCCGGAGCAGGACGCAGGTGGTGCAGCTTGAGCGTCATGTCAGTCCACCTCTTCCACGGCGATCATGTGCCTGACCGTCATGAGCATGCCTCGGATCTCGGGACGGTCCTCCTTGACGACGACGTCGCCGATGCGCTTGAGCCCAAGCGTGCGGAGGGTGTCCCGCTGGTTCTTCTTGCAGCCGATCGTCGACCGCTTCTGCTGGACCTTCAGGCGACCCATTACTGAGACACCTCCGCCCGAGCCTTCAGCAGCGCAGCCGGTGCCACGTGCTCGACGGGGAGGCCACGGCGGGCCGCGACGGCCTCGGGCTCCTCGAGCGAGCGCAGTGCCTCGACGGTCGCGTGCACGATGTTGATCTGGTTGGACGAACCGAGCGACTTGCTCAGCACGTCATGGATGCCGGCGCACTCCAGCACGGCGCGCACCGGGCCACCGGCGATCACGCCGGTACCAGGGGCAGCCGGGCGCAGCAGCACGACGCCGGCTGCCTTCTCACCCTGGATGGGGTGCGGGATCGTGCCCTGGACGCGGGGGACCTTGAAGAAGTGCTTCTTGGCCTCCTCCACGCCCTTGGCGATGGCGGCCGGCACCTCCTTGGCCTTGCCGTAGCCCACGCCGACCATGCCGTCGCCGTCACCGACGATCACGAGGGCCGTGAAGCTGAAGCGACGACCACCCTTCACGACCTTGGCGACTCGGTTGATCGCGACGACACGCTCGATGTAGGCGGTCTTGTCAGCAGCCTGGCCGCGATTGTCGCGACCGCGACCACCGGACTGGCGCTCGCCACCGCCACCACGGCGCTGGGATCCGCTCATGTCGAACTACCTCTTCCTTGCTTTCGAAGTTCTCGTCGGTCTGCGATCAGAACGCGAGGCCGCCCTCACGGGCGCCATCGGCCAGGGCGGCAACGCGCCCGTGGTACTTGTTACCGGCGCGGTCGAACACGGCGGTGTCGACACCGGCCGCCTTCGCACGCTCGGCCACGAGCTCGCCGACCTTGCGGGCCTTGGCGGACTTGTCGCCCTCGAAGCCGCGCAGGTCGGCCTCCATGGTGCTGGCCGAGGCCAGCGTCTTGCCGACCACGTCGTCCACCACCTGCACGCTGATGTGCTTGGAGGAGCGGGTGACCACCAGCCGCGGACGCTCGGCAGTGCCGGCGACCTTCTTGCGGCCACGGACCTGACGACGCAGACGCGACGCGGTGCGCGCGCTCGTGTGCTTGCCGGACTTGAGTGAGATAGCCATCGTCACTTACCAGCCTTTCCGACCTTGCGGCGGATCTGCTCGCCCGCGTAGCGGACGCCCTTGCCCTTGTAGGGCTCGGGCTTGCGAAGCTTGCGGATGTTCGCAGCGACCTCGCCGACCAGCTGCTTGTCGATGCCCTGGACGCCGACCTTCGTCGGGCCGTCCACGGAGAACGTGATGCCGTCGGGGGCGTTGAACGTGATGGGGTGCGAGTAGCCGAGCTGGAACTCGAGCTGGGTCGGCCCCTTGGACAGGACGCGGTAACCCACGCCCACGATCTCGAGTCTCTTCTCGTAGCCCTCGGTCACCCCGGTCACCATGTTGGCGATGAGGGTGCGGGTCAGTCCGTGCAACGAGCGGGACTCCCGCTCGTCGTTGGGACGCTTGACCTCCACGGCACCGTCGTCACCGTGGTCGACGGTGATCGGAGCGGCAACGGTGTGGCTCAGGGTGCCCTTGGGTCCCTTGACCGTCACCAGACGCTCGTCGATCGCCACGTCGACCCCCGACGGGACCGTGATGGGGAGCTTGCCAATGCGCGACATGCTTCGTCTCTCCTTCTGGTCTCGTCGTTACCAGACGTAGGCGAGGACTTCCCCACCCACGCCCTTCTTGTTGGCCTGACGGTCAGTCAGCAGGCCCTGGCTGGTCGAGATGATCGCCACACCCAGGCCGCCGAGCACCTTGGGCAGCCCGGTGCTCTTCGCGTAGACGCGAAGACCGGGCTTGCTGATCCGGCGGACGCCCGCGATGGAGCGCTCCCTGTTCTGGCCGAACTTGAGCACGACGTGCAGGCTCTTGCCCACCTCGCCCTCCGTCGGCTCCTCCAGCTTCCAGGAGGTGATGTAGCCCTCCTGCTGGAGGATCTCGGCGACGCCAGCCTTGATCTTGCTGTACGGCATCGTCACCGAGTCGTGGTACGCCTGGTTGGCGTTGCGCAGACGAGTAAGCATGTCTGCGATCGGGTCAGTCATCGTCATGGCCGTGAGGCCCTTCCTCACCGTGGTTTCGCCCCGTCGTTGGTCGGGGGCGACCTTCAGCGTTGTTGTTTCGGTGGTCGCACCGTGCGGGACCCGAGAGTCCCGACCGCTGCGGCCGACGGATGTGTGGTTACCAGCTGCTCTTCGTGACGCCGGGGAGCTCGCCCCGGTGAGCCATCTCCCGCAGGCAGATCCGGCACAGGCCGAACTTGCGGTAGACGGACTTGGGGCGGCCGCAGCGCTGGCAGCGGGTGTAGCCGCGAACCTTGAACTTCGGCTTCCGGGCTGCCTTGACCTTCAGTGAAGTCTTGGCCATGTCACTGCTCCTTGAAGGGGAAGCCGAGCTGCTTGAGCAGCGCGCGACCCTCGTCGTCGTTCGTGGCCGTGGTCACGACCGTGATGTCCATCCCGCGAGAGCGGTCGACCTTGTCCTGGTCGATCTCGTGGAACATGACCTGCTCGGTCAGACCGAAGGTGTAGTTGCCCCGGCCGTCGAACTGCTTGGCCGAGAGTCCGCGGAAGTCGCGGATACGCGGCAGGGCCAGCGTCAGCAGGCGGTCGAGGAACTCCCACATGCGGTCGCCACGCAGCGTCACGTGGGCGCCGATCGGCATTCCCTCGCGCAGCTTGAACTGGGCGATGGACTTGCGGGCCTTGGTGACCTGAGGCTTCTGCCCGGTGATCGCGGTGAGGTCCTTGACCGCACCTTCGATCAGCTTGGAGTCACGCGCTGCCTCGCCGACACCCATGTTCACGACGATCTTGGTCAGACCGGGAACCTGCATGATGTTGGGGTAGCTGAACTCGCTCTGCATCGCCGCGACGATGTCGCTGCGGTACTTGGCCTTGAGTCGAGGGATCTCGCGACCCTCGGTGGTGGACGTGCTCATGTCAGATCTCCTCACCGGACTTGCGAGAGACACGGACACTGCGCTGCGCGGCGTACTCGGAACCGTCGGAACGACGCTTCTTGGTCTCGACGCGCTTGAAACCGACGCGGGTGGTGCCCTTGCCCTCGACCAGCATCACGTTGGAGACGTGGATGGCCGCCTCCTGCGTCACGATGCCGCCGGTGGTGCCGGCGCGGCCGCCCTGGTTGACGACCTTGGTGTGGCGCTTGATGCGGTTCACGCCCTCCACGATCACGCGGTCGACCTCGGACAGGACTGCGATGACCTTGCCTTCGACGCCCTTGTCCTTGCCGGCGATGACGCGGACGACGTCGCCCTTCTTGATGTTCAGGTTCTTGGCCATGGTTCAGAGCACCTCCGGCGCCAGCGAGATGATCTTCATGAACTTCTTCTCCCGCAGCTCGCGGCCCACGGGGCCGAAGATGCGGGTACCGCGGGGCTCGCCATCGGTCTTGAGAATCACTGCTGCGTTCTCGTCGAAACGGATGTACGAGCCATCCGGACGGCGGCGCTCCTTGACGGTCCGCACAACGACGGCCTTGACGACGTCACCCTTCTTCACGTTGCCACCGGGGATCGCATCCTTCACGGTGGCAACGATGACGTCGCCGATGCCGGCGTAGCGACGGCCCGATCCACCGAGAACACGGATGCAAAGGATCTCCTTCGCACCGGTGTTGTCGGCGACCTTGAGTCGCGACTCCTGCTGGATCATCGGTTCTTCTCCTGGTTGTCGCGCGGGTTCTCAGTTTCCTGAGCCTTGCGGAACTTCGAGTGTCAGCCGGGTGGCTGAGGGATTTACTTGGCCTTCTCGAGCACTTCGACGACGCGCCAGCGCTTGGTGGCGGACAGCGGACGGGTCTCCTGGATCAGGACCCGGTCGCCGACGCCGCACTGGTTCTGCTCGTCGTGTGCCTTGAGCTTGCTGGTGCGACGGAGCACCTTGCCGTAGAGCGCGTGCTTCACGCGGTCCTCGACAGAGACGATGATCGTCTTCTCCATCTTGTCGCTGACCACGAGACCCTCACGGATCTTGCGGTAATTGCGTGCTTGCTCGTTGCTCACGGTCTCCACCTCTGGGGCAGCCTTGTCGCTCATGCGGCACCGTCCTCATCGCTTGGGTTCTGGCGAATCCCTAGCTCACGCTCACGCACGACGGTGTAGATGCGGGCGATGTCTCGCTTGACCGTCCGGAGACGGCCGTGGCTCTCAAGCTGACCGGTGGCCGCCTGGAATCGGAGGTTGAACAGCTCCTCCTTGGCCTCGCGCAGCTTCTGCTCGAGGTCGACATTCGTCAGGTCGTCCATCTCGTGTGCCGTGGTAGCCATCAGAAATCACCTGTCTCACGGGAGACGAACTTGCACTTCATCGGGAGCTTGTGCATCGCGCGGCGCATGGCCTCGCGAGCGATGTCCTCCGGGACGCCGGAGAGCTCGAACATCACCCGACCGGGCTTCACGTTCGCGATCCACCACTCCGGAGAACCCTTGCCGGAACCCATCCGGGTCTCGGCAGGCTTCTTGGTCAGCGGGCGGTCGGGGTAGATGTTGATCCAGACCTTTCCGCCGCGCTTGATGTGACGGGTCATCGCGATACGCGCCGACTCGATCTGGCGGTTCGTGACGTAGTGGGCCTCGACCGCCTGGATGCCGTACTCGCCGAAGGCGAGCTCGGTGCCACCCTTTGCCGCACCACGCCGCTTGGGGTGGTGCTGCTTGCGGTGCTTGACCCTGCGGGGCATCAGCATGACGTTCAGGCCTCCTGTCCGCTGGTCTCGGTGGTCCCTGAGGAGGCGACGGAGGAGCCGTCTCGAAGGGCGGGCGCCGCCGGAGCCGCGCTCGCGGCGGGCGCGTCACCCTGGGGGGCGCGGTCCGCACGGGTCGGACGCTCGCCACGGGTGCCACGGGTCGGACGCTCGCCGCCACGGGCACCTGCGCCGCCACGGCCGCGGCTCGGCGCACCGGCGCGCGCGGCCGCCTGGGCCTCGCGCTCGGCGCGGGTGCCTGCGACCTCGCCCTTGTAGATCCAGACCTTCACGCCGATGCGGCCGAAGGTCGTCTTGGCCTCGTAGAACCCGTAGTCGATGTCCGCGCGGAGCGTGTGCAGGGGCACGCGGCCCTCGCGGTAGAACTCCGAGCGGGACATCTCGGCGCCACCGAGGCGACCCGAGCACTGGATCCGGACACCCTTGGCGCCCGAACGCATGGTGGTCTGCATCGCCTTGCGCATGGCGCGACGGAACGCGACCCGGCCGGCGAGCTGCTCGGCCACGCCCTGGGCGACCAGCTGAGCGTCGGTCTCCGGGCTCTTCACCTCGAGGATGTTGAGCTGCACCTGCTTGCCGGTGAGCTTCTCGAGCTCCCCGCGGATGCGGTCGGCCTCGGCGCCACGGCGACCGATGACGATGCCCGGGCGAGCGGTGTGGATGTCCACCCGGACGCGGTCGCGGGTGCGCTCGATCTCGACGCGGGAGATGCCGGCACGCTCCATGCCCTTGGACAGGAGTCGACGGATCGCCACGTCCTCGCCCACGTAGGCCTTGTAGAGCTTGTCGGCGTACCACCGGCTCCGGTGGTCGGTCGAGATGCCGAGGCGGAAGCCGTTCGGATTGATCTTCTGGCCCATTACTGACCCGCCTTCCGGTCATTGTCGACGGCCGCCGGCGTCACCACGAGGGTGATGTGGCTGGTCCGCTTGTTGATGCGCGAGGCCCGGCCCTGGGCCCGGGGGCGCCAGCGCTTCATGGTCGGACCTTCGTCGACCATCGCCTTGGACACGACCAGGGTGTTGCGGTCGAGGTCCTCGGTGGTCGACGCGTTGGCAACCGCGCTCTCGAGGATCTTGTAGACCGTCTCACTCGCCGCCTGGGGGGCGAACTGGAGCAGGGCAAGAGCCTCGTCGACGCCCATGCCGCGGACCATGTCCACGACACGACGCGCCTTCATCGGGGTGATCCGGACGAAGCGGGCGCTGGCGAAAGCACCGGGCTGGTCGCCCAGCAGGCTCTCGCGTCGGGCGCTCACGCGCCTACGCTCGGTAACGCTCATAGTTGAATCGACTCTCTCAACATCTCTGTTCGACTACCGCCCGCGTCAGCGGCGGCGGCTCTTCCGGTCGTCCTTGACGTGCCCGCGGTAGGTGCGGGTGGGTGCAAACTCGCCCAGCTTGTGGCCGACCATCGAGTCGGTCACGAACACCGGGACGTGCTTGCGGCCGTCGTGCACCGCGATCGTGTGGCCGATCATGGCCGGCACGATCATCGAGCGGCGAGACCACGTCTTGATGACGTTGTGCGTGCCCTTGTCGTTCTGTCCGTCCACCTTCTTGATCAGGTGGCCGTCGACGAAGGGACCCTTCTTCAGGCTGCGAGGCATTAGTCAGTTCCCTTCTAGCGACGCTTGCCGGACTTGCGGCGACGGACGATGAGGGCGTCGGAAGCCTTGCGCTTGCGCGTGCGGCCTTCCTTCTTGCCCCAGGGCGAGACCGGGTGGCGGCCACCGGAGGTCTTGCCCTCACCACCACCGTGCGGGTGGTCGACCGGGTTCATGACGACACCGCGGACGGTCGGGCGCTTGCCCTTCCACCTCATGCGGCCGGCCTTGCCCCAGTTGATGTTGCTCTGCTCGGCGTTGCCCACCTCGCCGACGGTGGCGCGGCAGCGCACGTCGACGTAGCGCATCTCGCCCGAAGGCATGCGCAGCTGGGCGCGGCTGCCTTCCTTGGCGACGAGCTGGGCCGAGTTGCCCGCAGAGCGAGCGATCTTGGCGCCACCGCCGGGACGGAGCTCGATGCAGTGGATGGTCGTGCCGACGGGGATGTTGCGCAGCGGCAGGTTGTTGCCCACCTTGATGTCGGCCTTCGGGCCGGCCTCGACCGCGATGCCCTGACGCAGACCCTGAGGAGCGATGATGTACCGCTTCTCGCCGTCGGCGTAGTGCAGCAGCGCGATGCGCGCCGTGCGGTTGGGGTCGTACTCGATGTGAGCGACCTTCGCGGGGACGCCGTCCTTGTCGTAGCGACGGAAGTCGATGACGCGGTAGGCGCGCTTGTGTCCACCACCCTGGTGACGGGTGGTGATCCGGCCCTGGTTGTTGCGGCCGCCCTTCTTGGGGAGCGGACGCACCAGCGACTTCTCCGGCGTCGACCGCGTCACTTCGACGAAGTCGGCGACCGAGGAGCCGCGACGGCCCGGAGTGGTCGGCTTGTACTTACGGATGCCCATGTCTTCTCAGTCCTTCTACTGCCCGGTCAGGAGACCGGACCTCCGAAGATGTCGATGCGCTGGCCTTCGGCAAGGCTCACGATGGCGCGCTTGGTGTTGGCGCGCTTGCCGGTCCCGAAACGGGTCCGGCGGGTCTTGCCCTGACGGTTGAGGGTGTTGACGGACGTGACCTTGACGTTGAACACCTTCTCGACCGCGATCTTGATCTGGGTCTTGTTGGCGTCGGGGTGCACCAGGAAGGTGTACTTGTTCGCGTCGAGCAGGCCGTAGCTCTTCTCAGAGACGACCGGCGCGATCAGCACGTCGCGGTGATCCTTGTGAAAGGTGCTCACTGGTCACCCTCCTTCTC
>CAWIAY010000004.1:0-23326 GCA_963834315.1 uncultured Actinomycetota bacterium
TCGCTACGACAAGGTCAAGGGAAGCGCGGTCAACCCAGTGTTGCGCGAGGGGAACTCCGACCGCCGCGCGCCTGCGTCGGTGAAGAACTACGCGAAGAACCACCCGCACCGGATGGGCGCATGGAGCGCCGACTCCAAGACCAACGTCGCCCACATGAACGAGGGCGACTTCCGCTGCAGAAGTCCGTGGTCATCCCACCCGACGGATCCCTGCGCATGGAGCCGTTCGGAGACGACGGCGAGACCGCCGAGTGCTGCGTGAGTCGGTGCCGGTGCTCGCCGGAGAGGTCATCGACGCGACCACGATGCGTGACCGCGGCTGAGGAGTTCCTCGCCGCGCAGATCGCGCGCGCGCAGGAGGAGGGCGTGCTGTTCTCGGTGCACCTCAAGGCCACGATGATGAAGGTCTCCGACCCGATCATCTTCGGCCACGTCGTCCGCGCGTTCCTGCCCGAGCTGCTCGCCCGGCACGGCGAGGCGCTCGGCAAGGCCGGTCTGAGCCCCAACGACGGTCTCGGCGCGATCCTCAAGGGCATCGAGTCGTTGCCCGACGGTGTGGACATCAAGGCGACGATCGACGCCGGGATCGCCGACGGCCCGGCGCTCGCGATGGTGGACTCCGACAAGGGGATCACCAACCTGCACGTGCCGAGCGACGTGATCGTCGACGCCTCCATGCCGGCGATGATCCGCACCTCGGGCCACATGTGGGGCCCCGACGGTGAGGAGGCCGACACCCTCGCGGTGATCCCCGACTCGTCGTACGCCGGGATCTACCAGGTCGTGCTCGACGACTGCCGCGCCCACGGCGCCTACGACCCCGCCACGATGGGCTCGGTCTCCAACGTCGGCCTGATGGCACAGGCCGCCGAGGAGTACGGCTCCCACGACAAGACCTTCGAGATCCCGCGCACCGGCACCGTCCGGGTGGTCGACGCGAGCAGTGAGCGCGGCGACGTGGTGCTCGAGCACGTGGTCTCCGAGGGTGACATCTGGCGCATGTGTCAGACCAAGGACGTGCCCATCCGCGACTGGGTGAAGCTGGCTGTGAGCCGGGCGCGCGCGACGGGCGTCCCGGCCGTGTTCTGGCTCGACGAGGGCCGTGCTCACGACGCCAACCTGATCGCCAAGGTCGAGCAGTACCTCGCCGAGCACGACACCGACGGCCTGCAGATCGAGATCATGTCCCCGGTCGACGCGACCGCGTTCTCCCTCGAGCGGATCCGCAAGGGTGAGGACACCGTGTCGGTCACCGGCAACGTGCTGCGCGACTACCTCACCGACCTGTTCCCGATCCTAGCTCGGCACCAGCGCCAAGATGCTCTCGGTGGTGCCGCTGATCAACGGCGGCGGGCTGTTCGAGACCGGTGCCGGTGGCTCGGCGCCCAAGCACGTCCAGCAGCTGGTCCAGGAGAACCACCTGCGCTGGGACAGCCTCGGGGAGTTCCTGGCGCTCGCGGAGAGCTTCGAGCACCTCGCGGAGACCACCGACAACGCCCGGGCCAAGGTCCTCGCCGACACCCTCGACCGGGCGACCGGCTCGTTCCTCAACGAGAACAGGTCCCCCAGCCGCAAGGCCGGCGAGATCGACAACCGCGGCAGCCACTTCTACCTCGCCCTCTACTGGGCCCAGGAGCTGGCGAAGCAGACCGAGGACGCCGACCTCGCCGCAGCCTTCAGCGAGCTCGCGACGACCCTCGCGGACAACGAGGAGACGATCACCTCCGAGCTGCTCGCCGTGCAGGGCTCCCCGGCCGACATCGGGGGCTACTACCAGCCCGACCCCGCCCTGGCCGCCAAGGTGATGCGGCCCTCCGCGACCTTCAACGAGGCGCTGGCCACGCTGGGCTGACACGCTGGGCTGACCACGCTGGGCTGGCCACGTCAGGTGTGCTCCGGACCACGCCGGGCCCTGGGAATACGGCACGCGAGCGGGGTCTTGGATCAGGTGTGACCGAGACTGTCGCTGTGACCGACCCCCAGCCCGCACCCGTGCCGGCGCTCGCGTGGTCGCCCCCGTCGCCGCTGTCGGCGCGGCGGGTCGCCTGGGCGACGGTCGCGCTCGCCGTGGGTGGGTTCGCCATCGGCACCACCGAGTTCGTCACGATGGGCCTTCTCCCGGAGATGGCCGCGGGCGTCTCGGTGTCGATCCCGAAGGCCGGCCACGTCATCTCCGCGTACGCGCTCGGGGTCGTCGTGGGCGCGCCCGTCATCGCGATCTTCGGGGCCAGACTGCCACGGCGGGCCCTGCTGGTCGCGCTGATGGCCGCCTTCGCCGTGGCCAACCTGACCAGTGCCCTGTCGCAGGGCTACGGGCAGCTCTTCGGCGCACGGTTCCTCTCCGGCATCCCGCACGGTGCCTACTTCGGTCTGGCGTCGCTGGTGGCTGCGTCCTTGGTCCCGCCCGAGCGACGCGGCCGCGCGGTCAGCCGGATCATGCTCGGGCTGCCCGTCGCCACCGTGGTCGGCGTCCCCGCCGGCACCTGGCTGGGACAGCACCTCGGCTGGCGCACGACGTACGGCGCGGTCGCCGTCATCGGCGTGATCACCGTCGTGCTCGTGCTGCTGCTGGTGCCCTCGCTGCCCGGCAACAAGGAGGCGACCGGCCGCCGCGAGCTGGCTGCGTTCCGGGAGCCGCAGGTGTGGTTGACCCTCCTGGTCGGGGCGGTCGGCTTCGGTGGGATGTTCGCGATGTACTCCTACATCGCGCCGATCGTCACCGATGTCGCCGGCCTGTCGAAGGCGCTGGTGCCGATCTACCTGCTGGCCTTCGGCGTCGGTGCGTTTCTCGGCACGTGGCTGGGTGGGCGGCTGGCCGACTGGTCGGTGCTCCGCTCGCTGATCGCCAGCTCCATCGGCATGGGACTGTCGCTCGCGCTGTTCACGATCACCTCGGCGTGGTTCGTGCCCGGACTGGTGACGATCTTCTTGATCTCCGGCATCGGCGCGGTCCTGGTGGTCAACCTGCAGCTCCGGCTGATGGAGGTCGCCGGGGAGGCGCAGACCCTGGGGGCAGCGCTCAACCACGCCTCCCTCAACGTCGGCAACGCTCTCGGCGCCTGGCTCGGCGGACTCGTGATCGCCGCCGGCTGGGGCTATGCCGCGCCCTCCTGGCTCGGCGTCGGGCTGTCGCTGGCCGGCCTGCTGGTGCTCGCGGCGTCGGTGCGGCTGCACCGTCGCCGGACGGCCTTCGACTAGGTCGGGTCCACCGCGGGGAGCTCCTCGACGAGGAGGTCGTAGGCCAGGTGGTCGACGACCGATCCGTCGCGCAGTGTCCCGGCGGCACGCTCGCGCCCGACGGGGGTGAACCCGTTGCGCTCGATCACCCGCTGCGAGCCGACGTTTCCCTCGGCGTGCAGGATGCTCAGCCGGCGCAGACCCAGGCCGCCGTCCTCGACCGGGATGAAGCCATGTCGCGCGGCCAGCCGGCACGCCTCGGTCATCACGCCGCGTCCTCGCGCGTCCGGGTGGGTCCAGAAGCCGATCTCGGCCTGCCGGCCGGCGCGCACGTCGAAGAGGGAGACGCAGGCGAGGAGCCGGTCGGAGGCGGGGTCGACCACCGCCCAGGTCACACCCGCGCCGGTCGCGGCCTGCTCCTTGCGCTGCTCGAGATAGGTCCGGGCGTCCTCGCTGGTATACGGCGAGGGCAGCCCGGCGAGCCAGTAGGCGGTCTGCGCATCGCGACAGGTCTCCACGATGCGAGGCACGTCGTCGTCGCGGAAGCCGCGCAGCGACACGGTCGGGCCGTCGATGGGCGGGATGTCGAGCCACGCGGTGCTCGGCTCGCGCGGCTCACCGTGGAGCAGCACCCCGACCCAGACGTCGCGCAGGGCACCCCGCTGGGGCTGCCAGCGCCGCAGCGCGCCGTCGCAGGAGAAGCCGAGCCGCCAGGCCAGCCGGCGGGAGGCCCAGTTGCCCTGGTGCGCCCACCAGATCACCGTGTCGAGCCGACGGGTGCGAAAGCCCCAGTCGAGCAGCAGCCGGCAGGCCCGCTCCATGAGACCGCGACCTCGCGCCCACGGGTGCGCGGCGAACGCGATCTCGGCCCGCCGCTCTCCGCGGTCGCGCAGCTCGACGCTGCCACAGAACCGAGCCCGGCCCTCGCTGTCGACCGCCTCGACGGCGAACCCCCAGGCGGTGTCCGTCTCCCAGCCCGACGGGACGATCTTGGTCGCGTAGTCGCGGGAGGAATCCTCGGAGGACGGCACCGGCACCGTGGTCCACTCGACCACCAGCGGGTCGAGAGCCTGCTCGAGGAGCTCCGGCACGTCGGACTCGCGGTGGGCGCGCAGGCTCACCACGCCGTCGGTGAGGTGAGGGACGTCGTCGGGGAAGCGCATGCGCGCAGCCTTCCTGGGCTGAGGAGGTCGTGCAAACCCTTATCGTGGAGCCATGGATGATTGTCATAGACGCAGGCTGCTCCGGTGAACGGCACTCTCGGGAGCATCGCGCTCGTCGTCGTCTTCGTCCTCATCGGCGGTCTCTTCGCCGCCGCCGAGATCGCCCTGGTGTCCCTGCGCGACAGTCAGGCCCGGGCACTTCGCTCGCGTGGCAAGCGTGGCCAGACCGTCGCAGAGCTCAACGAGGACCCCAACCGATTTCTCGCCGCGGTGCAGGTCGGCGTCACCCTGGCCGGCTTCCTCTCCGCCGCCTTCGGTGGCGCCACTCTCGCCGACGACCTCCGTCCGGTGCTGGTCGGCTGGGGTGTGCCCGAGGGTCCGGCCGGACCGCTCGCCCTGGTGTTGGTGACCATCGCGATCTCCTACCTCTCGCTCGTGCTCGGTGAGCTCGCCCCCAAGCGACTCGCGCTCCAGCGCGCCGAGGGTGTGGCCTTGGTGCTCGGCCCGGTGATCGACCGCATCTCGCGCGTCTCCCGACCGATCATCTGGTTGCTCTCCATCTCCACCAATGCCGTGGTCCGCCTGCTCGGGGGCGATCCCGACGCCAAGTCGGAGCAGATGAGCGACGAGGAGCTGCGTGATCTGGTCAACGCCCACGAGACGCTCGGCGAGGAGGAGCGGCGCATCGTCGAGGACGTCTTCGAGGCCGGGGACCGACAGATCCGCGAGGTGATGATCCCGCGCACCGAGGTGGACTTCCTCGACGCCGCGATGCCCGTCTACAAGGCTGCCCGTGAGGCTCTCACCCAGCCGCACTCCCGCTACCCGGTCATCCAGGGCTCCGCCGACGACGTGCTCGGCTTCGTGCACGTGCGCGACCTGCTCGACCCTGACATGGCCAACCGCTCGGTGCGGGTCGGCGAGCTGGCCCGCGACACCCTGGTGCTGCCGTGGACCCGACCGATCCTGGCGGCACTGGCCGACATGCGGCGCGAGGGCACCCACCTCGCGATCGTCGCCGACGAGTACGGCGGCACCGCCGGCATCGTCACCATGGAGGATCTCGTCGAAGAGCTCATCGGCGACATCAAGGACGAGTACGACGGCAACGAGGGCGAGACCACCCGGCTCCGGGGCGGGGGCGTCGAGGTCGACGGCCTGATCAACCTCGACGACTTCGAGGACGAGACCGGGATCGAGCTGCCCGAAGGACCCTACGAGACCGTCGCCGGCTACCTCATGGCCCAGCTCGGCCGGCTCGCCGTGGAGGGGGACTCCGTCGACTACGAGGGCAAGAGGATCGTCGTCCAGGACGTCGAGAATCGTCGAGTGGGTCGTGTGCGGGTGACCGTCCTCCCCCCGGAAGGTGCCGCCGACCCCGCCGACCCCGCCCAGACCCCGGAGCACACGTCGGACACCGATGCGCCCGAGGACACGGAGCGGGCCTCGTAGGACTGGACTGGTGGCGGCCGCGACCGTCGTGCCTGCGAGAATGTCGCCCATGTCCAGCCCGGCCGACGCATCCTCGCAGCCGACCAGCCAGCCCACCTCCCGACCTCGGGTCCTGTCTGGCATCCAGCCGACCGCCGACTCGTTCCACTTCGGCAACTACCTCGGTGCGCTGCGCCAGTGGGTGGAGTTGCAGGAGGAGCACGAGCCGTTCTTCTTCATCGCCGACCTGCACGCGATCACGGTGGAGCAGGACCCCAAGCTGCTGCGGAAGCGCTCGCTGATCGCAGCGGCGCAGCTGATCGCCATGGGCGTCGACCCGGAGCGCTCGGCGATCTTCGTGCAGTCTCAGGTGCCGGCACACGCCCAGCTCGGCTGGGTGCTGCAGTGCCTGACCGGCTTCGGCGAGGCGCGCCGGATGACGCAGTTCAAGGACAAGTCGGCCAAGGGTGGCGAGGGTGCGGCATCGGTCGGGCTGTTCACCTACCCGGTGCTCCAGGCCGCCGACATCCTGCTCTACCGGCCGCAGTTCGTCCCTGTCGGAGAGGACCAGCGCCAGCACCTCGAGCTGACCCGCGACCTGGCCGGCCGCTTCAACCACCGCTACAAGAAGACCTTCCGGCTCCCCGAGCCCTACATCCTCAAGGCCACCGCCAAGATCCTCGATCTCCAGGACCCCACCGCGAAGATGTCCAAGTCGGCCTCCTCGCCGGGGGGCATCGTGGAGATGCTCGACGATCCCAAGGTGTCGGCGAAGAAGATCCGCTCCGCGGTGACCGACTCGGGCAGCGAGGTCCGCTTCGACGCCGAGGAGAAGCCGGGCATCTCCAACCTGCTCACGATCTACTCGGCCCTCACCGGCCTCGAGATCGAGTCGCTGGAGAAGGACTACCACGGCCGTGGGTACGGCGACCTCAAGAAGGACCTTGCCGAGGTCGTCGTCGACTTCGTCACGCCCTTCCGCGATCGCACGCTCGAGCTGCTCGATGATCACGACCAGCTCGATGCCGTCCTCGCCGACGGGTCCGCGAGGGCCAACGCGGTGGCTGAGCGCACGCTGGCCGACGTCTATGACCGCGTAGGCTTCGTCCGCAACGGGTAGGAAGGCCCCATGCCCACCATCGGAGTGGCCATCGCCGTACCCGAACCCTGGGGCGGCCGGCTCCAGGACTTCCGCAGCGAGCTCGGTGACGAGACCGCGACCGGGATCCCGACGCACATCACCTTGATGCCACCCTTCGACGTGGCGCGGGGCGAGATGGCGGCCGTCGAGCAGCACCTCGCGGAGGCCTCGGCGCTCAACACCGCGTTCACGGTGCACCTGCGTGGCACCGGGACCTTCCGGCCCGTCTCGCCGGTCGTCTTCGTCACGCTGGCCGAGGGCATCTCCGGCTGCGAACAGCTCGCCGGCTCGGTGCGTCGCGGACCGCTGGCCTGCGAGCTGACCTTCCCCTACCACCCGCACGTCACCGTTGCCCACCACCTCGGCGAGGACGCGATGGACCGTGCGTTCCGCGAGCTGGCGGACTTCGAGTGCACCTTCGAGGCAGACCGGTTCTCGCTCTACGTCCACAACTCCGACGACGGGTGGGTGCCGACCCGGGACTACCCGATGACCGCCTCCGCCGAAGACTGACACCGAGCACCCGAGCACCCGAGCACCCGCTGCGGCGGGTAGGAGAGAAGTCATGCCCCCCCTGAAGGAACGCCTCACCAGTGCCGTCGAGCGGGTCCGCGCGCGCTTCCCCTTCGTGGACCACGTGATCAACACCATCACCCACTACGGTGCGGTCAACGGCAACGCGCAGTCGGGTGCGGTCACCTTCTTCGGGTTCTTGTCCTTCTTCCCGATCCTCGCCCTCGGCTTCTTCTTCGTCGGCCTGCTCGCCCAGTTCTATCCCGAGCTGCGCGACGACATCGCGACGGAGATCGAGAACCTGCTGCCAGGTGTCATCGGGCCCGGGGAGGGCGAGATCCCGATGTCGACGTTCGAGGACTACGCCGGCACCGTCGGGCTCATCGGTCTGGTCGGTGTGCTCTACTCCGGCCTGGGCTGGCTGTCGGGGATGCGACGGGCGCTCGAGGTGATGTTCGTGATGCCCAAGCCCGAGCAGCCCAACTTCGTCTTCGGCAAGCTCCGTGACCTCGGTGCGCTGGGCCTGATCGGGCTGACCCTCGTCGTGTCGGTGCTGCTCTCCGGACTCGTCGCCGGCTTCTCCGAGCGGATCCTGGGTTGGCTCGGCGTCGACCCCGGCTCGCCGTTGCCGTTCGCCGGTCTCTGGCTCATCGGGCACGCCCTGGCTGTGGCGGCCTCCACGGTCCTGCTGCTGTCCATGTTCCGGCTGCTCGCGCAACCGCACCTGCCGCGCCGTTCGATGGTCTCCGGGGCGCTGCTGGGCGCGCTGGGCTTCGAGCTCCTCAAGTCCCTGGCGAGCTTCCTGATCGCGCAGACCAAGGAGCAGCCCGCCTTCCAGGCGTTCGGTGTGGCGCTTATCCTCGTGGTCTGGATCAACTACTTCTCCCGCCTGGTGATGTATGCGGCCGCGTTCGCCCACACCTCTGCGGAGGCGGTCGACCTGCGGGCCCGGGAGGCGGTCAGGGCGCCGGGTGCCGCCCTCGGCAATGGCGAGCCGACCGTGGAGGAGACGGCCGGGGGTCGTGCGGGCGAAGGGGTGCCGGAGGACTCCACGGTCAGCGCTGGTCGGACGCGGACCGCTGAGCCCGGCGGGTCGCCGCGGGCGGTCCTGGCCGGGCTCGCCGTCGCCGGCGGCGCCGCCGCAGTGGTCGCCTGGCGGCGATCGACCCGCTGAGCCGGGACAGGGGAGCGCCCCGCAGAATGGAGGGGTGAAGCTCCAGCGCAAGCACGCCGTCCTGTTCCTGCTGATCGCGGCGTGGAACGTGTTCAGCTACGCCACCTTCACCAAGAACCTGGCCGCGGCACATGCGCGCGGCGAGGACCGACCCACGGGCTACTGGGTCGCCCACATCGTGCTGATCGTGGTCAACCTGGGCATCGCGGCCGTCCTGGCACGGCTGGGGGCCAGGGCGTGGCGTGCGACGTCACGCGACGCCGTCTCGTCGTGAGCTCGTCGTCGAGGGTGCCGCTGCGCCGTGAGGACGTCGAGGAGGCGCGGGCCCGGATCGGTGACGCCGTACGGCGAACGCCCGTGCTCGAGATCTCCGGACCGGACACCGCCATGGCGGGCCGGCTGCTGCTCAAGCTCGAGCTGACCCAGCATGCCGGGTCGTTCAAGGCGCGTGGGGCGATGAACAACATCGCATCCCTGCCCGCAGGAGTGAGCGGGGTGGCGGCAGCGTCGGGCGGCAACCACGGCGCCGCGGTCGCGTGGGCGGCCCGACGGGCGGGCCTGGTCGCCGACGTGTTCGCGCCCGGGTCCTCCACGCCCGCCAAGCTCGAGCGGATCGAGGCCTACGGCGCCCGGTTGCACCGGGTCGAGGGCGATGTGGGTGCCGCCCTGGACGCCTGCGCCGCTCACAGTGCCGAGGCGGGCGTGCCGGTGCTCCACCCCTACGACAGCTTCGCGACCGTCGCCGGTGCCGGCTCCCTCGGACTCGAGCTGCACGAGCAGGTGCCCGACGTCGACCGGGTGCTGATCGCGTGCGGAGGGGGAGGGCTCTATGCCGGGGTCGCGACCGCGCTGGCCGGGCAGGTCGCGGTGCAGCCGGTCGAGTCCGTCGGGTGCGCGCACCTGCACGACGCACTCGCAGCCGGCCGTCCGGTCGACCGGCCGTCGTCCGGGATCGCGGCCGACGCGCTCGGCCCGCCGCGGATCGGCGAGCACGCCTTCGCCGTCGCCACCGACCAGGACGCGTCCTGCCTGCTGGTGCCCGAGGAGGCGATCGGCGCGGCCCGGCGCTGGCTGTGGGAGCAGACCCGGGTGCTCGCCGAGCCGGCCTCGTGCGTGCCGCTGGCCGCCGTCCTGACCGGGCTGGTGCCCGGCGCCGCCAGTGAGACGGTGGTCGTCGTGATCAGCGGGGGCAACAACGCGTCGCTGCCCTGAGTCGGGGTAGAACGGTGACATGGCCGTTCTCTCCCTGAGTCGTCGTGGGCTCGCCCTCGTCGTGGCTCCGGCCCTGGCCGCGACCTTGTCGCTGTCGTGCTCGAACGCGACGACCCCCGGAGAGGAGGACCCGGCCGGGCCCGCCTCGGCCACCGCGTCGCCGACGCCCGCTGACACCCGGGCGGCAGCCGGGCCGGCCTGGCCGGAGACGCCGTCGCTGGAGGACCTGCCCGCCCTGGCCGGGCAGCTCGACCTCGTCGCCGCGACCTTGCGGGACCCGACGTCGCGGCGTGGGCAGCTGCGGAAGGCGGGTGAGTTCCAGCAGCTCGCCGTACGGACGTTGAACCTCGCCCGGCCCCGCGACCGGCGGCGGGTGCTCGCCATGCTGCGACCGGCGACGCAGAAGGTCCTGCGGGCGTCCTTCGAGGCGGCGGCACCGCTGCGTGCCCTGACCGCGCCGCAACGCCGGCTGCCGCGGTGGCGCATCGTGTCGCCACCCGCTCCCGACGTCCTCCTCGGCTACTACCGAAGGGCCGAGCGACGCACCGGGGTGCCCTGGGAGTACCTCGCCGCCATCCACCTCATCGAGACCCGGATGGGCCGGATCCGCGGGACGAGCACTGCCGGCGCGCAGGGCCCGATGCAGTTCATCCCCTCGACCTGGGACATCTACGGAGCCGGCGGCGACATCAACGACCCTCGCGACGCGATCCTCGCCGCGGGCAGGCTGTTGCGGGCGAACGGTGCGCCGGGTCGGATGGCACAGGCAATCTACCGCTACAACCCCTCCGACTCCTACGTCCGCGCCGTCAGCGCCTATGCCCGGAGCATCCGGCAGGTCCCCTGGGCCTACACCGGCTACTGGCAGTGGCGGGTGCTCTACCGCCACGTGCGCGGCACCTACGTCCTGCCCGTCGGCTATCCGCGGGAGCGGGCGGTGCTGCTGCCCGGAGGGTGACCCGGTCGACTGAGCCCGGTCGAACCACCTCAGTCGGCACTGACGGTCGGCTTGTGGCGGACGGGGAAGTTGACGCTGTTGGCGATGAAGCAGAGCTCGTTGGCCCGGTGATGGGCCCAGGTCGCGGCCTCGACCATCGCTGCGTCGGCGACCTTCACCTGGGGTCGCAGCACGACCTCGGTGAATCGGCCGCTGCCGTCGCGGTCGGTGGTCATCGCGCCGTACGCCTGGTCGACGTACGCCGTCACCACGACGCCCTCGGTGACGCACACGTGCAAGTAGGACAGCAGGTGACACTCGGCGAGGGCGGTGAGCATCAGCAGCTCCGGGTTCCAGCGGCCGGGGTCGCCCCGGAACGTCGGGTCGGCCGAACCGAGCAGGTCCGGACGCCCCACGGTGGTGACCACGTGGTCACGGCTGTAGCTGCGGTAGCCGCTCGTGCCCTCGCCGGTGTTCCCGGTCCAGGTGACGCTGAGCTCGTACGTATGGTCCATGAACCCATCATGTCCCGCCCAGGGAGGACTATGGTCGGCTCATGCACGACCTCGGCGGCGAGTCCGCCGTCAACCGCCTGCTCGCGGAGAGTCGCCGCGGGCTCGACCGGGTCGAGCCGGTCGACCTCGCGGCCGTCCAGGCAGCCGGTGCCCTGGTCGTCGACATGCGCCCGGTCGAGCAACGTCAGCGCGACGGCGAGCTGCCCGGTGCCGTCGTCATCGATCGCAACGTCCTCGAGTGGCGGTTGGACCCCTCCAGCCCGCACCGGCTCCAGATCTCCGACGACCCCGCCCGGCGCATCGTGCTGGTCTGCAACGAGGGCTACAGCTCCAGCCTTGCCGCGCACACCCTGCAGCTGCTCGGCCTCGCGAACGCCACCGACCTGCGCGGTGGCTATCAGGCGTGGCTGCGGGCCGTTGCCGACGGGTCGGGCGAGGACGCGCCGGAGGGGCTGCTCGCGACGTGAGGAGGGCATCGATGGACAGCTGCGGGGGAGCTCAGGCGCAGTCTCTGCAGAGGTCTGCAGCCGGTGCGGAACGTCGAGACTCGTGCTGGACGAGGAAACATGCGGTGCAGGTGAACTCGTCGGCCTGGAGCGGAGTCACCTCGACGGAGAGGGTCTCGTGGGAAAGATCCGCACCGGGAAGTTCATAGGAGTCCGCCAGCTCGGTCTCGTCCTCGTCGACCTTCCCTGAGGTCTTGTCCTGCTCGCCCGAGGTCAGGCGGCGGGCCTCCAGACTTTCTTCCTTCTGCTCGTCTTCTGTCTTGCGGGATGCGTCGTAGTCGGTGGCCATCTCAGGGTTCCTCTCGGGGCGGACCGTGAATGCTAGCCCCCATCTCGTCGCCGCCCTCAATCACGGCGCCGCCGTCTGCATGCCGGGCGGACCCGATCGACGTGGCGCCGACACGCAGCGAGGGGTTTGATGCACACCTGTGCATGTGATCTTGTGTGTGGTTCTGCCCCTGGCGAGCCGCGGACCGACGTGACGGTCTCGATGGAACGCCCACACGATCGGTACGGACTCGGGTTTGAAGGCCATCCTTCTGAGCGGCACGTGCGCCCTCGTCGTGTCGTTGATCATCACTCGCTGGGCGATCCCGCAGTTCGCGTCCTGGGGCCTGGGGCAGCTGATCCGCGAGGACGGCCCGAAGACGCACCACGTGAAAAGGGGCACCCCCACGATGGGCGGCGCCGTCATCGTGGCCTCGGTGGTGACCGGCTATGCGTGCGCCAAGCTGGTGATGTGGGACGCCCCGTCGCGGTCCGCGCTCCTGGTGCTCCTTCTCCTGGTCGGCATGTCCGGGGTGGGATTCCTCGACGACTTCATCAAGGTCAGGAAGCAGCGCAGCCTCGGTCTCCGGAGCACGGCGAAGCTGGTCGGGCAGACCGTCGTCAGCCTCACCTTCGGCTTCCTGGCGCTGCAGCCCGTCCTGCGAGACGGGGCGGAGGCCGCTGTCTCGCACCGGCTGTCCTTCGTGCGTGACCTCGGCCCGGAGCTGCCGTGGCTGATCGTCATGGCGCTCATCTGGTTCATGGTGAGCGGCACCAGCAACGCCACGAATCTCATCGACGGACTGGACGGGCTGCTCACAGGCAGTGCCACGATGGTCTTCGCCGCCTACACGGTCATCGGCATCTGGCAGAACAGCCACTCGTGTGGATCCACCGGCGAGGCGCAGGGCTTGTGCTACCCAGTGGGTTCTCCGCTGGACCTGGCCACCGTCGCGGCTGCCCTGACCGGCGCCTGCTTCGGCTTCCTGTGGTGGAACGCATCTCCGGCCAGGATCATCATGGGGGACACGGGCTCCCTCGCCCTGGGGGCAGCCATGGCCGGGCTCGCACTGCTGACGCGGACCGAGCTGCTCCTGATCGTCCTCGGTGGCTTGTACGTGGCCGTCACCGGCTCGGTGATGCTCCAGGTGTCCTGGTTCAAGCTGACCAGGCGCACCACCGGGGTGGGCAGGAGAATCTTCCGGATGACGCCGCTCCACCATCACTTCGAGCTGCTCGGCTGGTCGCAGGTGACGGTGGTGATCCGCTTCTGGATCATCGCGGGAGTCTGTGCCGCGGCTGCGCTCGGGATCTTCTACGGCGACTGGGTGGTGAGCCCGCGTTGAGTCGTCGGCTGCGGACCGGCGTGGGCCCGGGCGCCCGGCTCACCGCGGCTCGGTGAAGTGCAGGCCTTCGTCCATGTCGGTGAGCTCGGCGAGCTCGGTGGGGGTGGTGTCGGGGCCGTGAGCGGCCAGTCCAGGTCCGGTCCCGTCGTCAGGAGCAACCGGTCCTGCCCCCACCCGGCCGGCACCTCGACCTCGCCCCACGGTGTGTCGTCCGCCGCCCCGATGAAGGGGATCGCGTAGCGACCGGTCCCCAGCGGGGCCGGGTTGGCTGCACTTCCGCGTCCCGCGTCCGGCACCGGTCGCCGGGGTCCAGGTCCTGGTCGTCCAAGGCAGCCGGCAAGGCCGGCCCGGAGGAGCTCATCGATCCGCATCGCCGCGCTCGCTGCTGCGGTGGCAGCTCGCCAACAGCCCGGACCAGGTCGAGGTCCGGCAACCGGTCGACCGATGTCTGGGTGTCGACCAGGACCATGACGGGCACCACGCGTTCGCGGTTCGCGCGACGTATCGCATCGCGCACAGCGACCTTGCGAACCCAGGCCCCCGGATGCTCGTAGGCCACGGCGCCTCCCCATCGCTCGTGGAGGCGGACGAAGGCGTCCTGTGTGACTTCCTCGGCGCGACCTCGGTCTCGGAGCACCACGCACACTGTCTGGAGCACGGGGCGGTAGGTCGAGTGGAAGACCCGCTCGAACTCGTCCTTGTCCTGTTTCCTCACGTCGTGTCACCGCCGTCTCGACTCATCCTCACTTCTCTAGAGGCACGAGAGGAAGGAGACGTTCACCTCCCTGGCACCTCGCCGCCCCAAGAGGGGTGGGCAGTGCCGTCTGATCCGGAACCTGCTGCGTGACCGCAGCCTGGCGCTTGTAGAGCTGTTGGGATTGAAGATCCCGAAGATCACTGTCGGTGCTACTCGGCGACGGGGTTGGGGTCCACGGTCCTGGTAGACGCCACCATGGAATCCCTGCTCTCGAACTATGCAGGGCCTTGCGCGGTGAGAAACGCCAACACTGCGAGCACGCGGCGGTGGGATAATCCGTCGTCCAACAGGTCGAGCTTCTGGAACACCGCGCGCATGTGGCTCTCAGCGGTGCGTTCCGCGCAGCCCAGCTCATCAGCAATCCGCGCGTTGGTCTGGCCTTCGGCTGCGAGCGCCAAGACTTGGCGCTCGCGGGCACTGAGCGCATCGAGCCGCGAGGCGCGGACCGAGTCACCGACCAGTGCACGCACAACGGTCGGGTCGACCGCGGCGCCACCGGCGGCGACCGACTCCAGAGCGGCAAGGAACTCATCGAGCGCCAACACCCGGTCTTTGAGGAGGTAGCCAAAGCCCGGTTGCCCCAGCAGGTGCGTGCAATGTCTGAGCTCGACGTGCTGGGAGAGCAGCACGATCCGCAGTTCGGGATCCTCGAAGCGAAGCGTGGAAGCCGCCTGGGCGCCGTCTCCGCCAGCACGTGCGGGCATCCTGATGTCGGCGACCACAAGATCAGGGCGTGCGCGCCGGACCTCGGCCAGAAGCTCGTCTACATCCGGCACGGCGCGCACCTTGTGTCCGGCCTCGCGCAGAATGCGCTCAAGGCCCTCCCGGAAGAGCACGCTGTCCTCGGCTACCAGCACATCCATCACAGCAGAGCCTCCACGAGCGTCCCGCCCCCGGGCGGGCTGACCAGGCTCAGGCTTCCGCCGAGCGAGGCCACCCTGTCCCGGAGTGCTGTGAGCCCGCTGCTCGGGTCGACGCCGCCGATGCCGTCGTCCTGGACCCGGACCACCGCACGCCCGTCCCGCCGTGCGATCTCGACGGAGATCGCGGTGGCATGGGCATGCTTGAGCGTGTTTGCGACGGCCTCGGCGGCGACGAAGTACGCGGTCTGCGCGACTGTCTCGTCGAACACCTCCCCGTCGAGTGCGGGGTCGACGCTGAGGGTGAGCGGTATCGGCGTCGAGTCGCGCAGCGCGCCCAAGGCTGGCCCGAGACCGTCGTCGAGGCGGGCCGGCCGGATGCCTTGGGAGATGCGGCGCAACTCGGAGACTGTCTCCGAGAGTTGACTGATCGCCACCTCGACATCGGCGTGCTCCGATGACCCGCTGGACAAACCTGCTTGTGCGGAGCGCAGTCGAATGCCGATCGCGAGCAGCGCCTGCTGCGCGCCGTCGTGCAGGTCGCGCTCGAGCCGCCGTCTCTCGGTCGAGGCTGCTATCTCCAGGCGTTCTCGGCTGGCTTCTACCTCTGCCAGGGCTGAGCGGAGGCCGGCACGCAGGCGGGCGCTCTCGAACGCGCTCCAGCATGTGTGGGCCGCCTCCTGTGCCAGCCGTCGCTGGCGGGTACTGGTGCGCGTCAGCTCCACAACCCCGATCTCGGCCTCTCCCGCGCGCAGCACCACGTCGACGCGCACCTCGATCGGCGTGCCAGAGGGGTCGACCAGACTCCCGTGCCCCGGCATCCGCGAGGCCCACGCGCAGGCCGGGATCACGAAGAAGGCGCCGAAGCACGTCCTGCACCTCCTCGGGCTCTCGCTTCCCTTGGTGCACATCGGCGGCGAAGTTGCGAACGGCGCCGAGGAGCACGGTGCGCTCACGGTCGAAAACGGCGGCGCTCCAGCGGTGCGACCATCGATAGGCCGGCATCAGTATCAACGCGGTCACGAACGCAGCGGCGCCAGTCTCGAGGCCGGTCGTGTCTCGAACCACACCTTGAACGAGCACCACTGTCGCCGCCCACATCAATGCGGCGACCGAGAGGGTGATGACCACCGCGACGGTGTCGCCGAGCAGCCGGTCGATGTCCAACAGGTCGTGACGGACCACCGCGATCGCCACCGCAGCAGGCACCAGGACGTACACAGCCATCAGGAACGCGGCATAACCGACCTCGGCTGGAACCAGGTCCGGGACGGTCAGCCAGCTCGCCGCCATCAGCACGAGAACGCAACCGGTGGCCAGCAGCAGCCACTTCGCTTGTCGCCGCTCGTCGGCGCCGCCTCGCCGGGACCGGCGTACGAGATCGACTGTCGCCAGGGCCAACGCTCCGACCAACGCCGTCAGGCCCATGACGACCACCGGGACCCGCCAGCCCGCGAAGTCGCCGTCAGTGCGGGTGCCCCAGTTGCCGACGAGAATCAGCAGGGTCGCGGTGGCGCCGGTGACCAGCGTCCGGACCGCCGTACGCCGACGCAGAGACTCGGCCGGGAAGCACAGCAGCAGCAGGAGGAACCCGACGAGCTGCAACGGCCAGATCGCCTGCACCAGGGGGCCGGCGACCTCGGCGCCTGGCCATGGGTCCGACGAGGTGCTTGAGGCACCCCAATCCTCCACCGCAGGCACGACGACGGCGAAGGCCGAGATCGTCGCCAGAGCCGGCGGCACCGGGCTCATGCGGACCCGTCGCGCGATCAGCCAGGCAATCACCAGACTCACTCCGGCCACGGCGACCTCCGCCCCCACCCGGGCCACCTCGCCGTCTTCTGGCAGTGCGGCGGCGACGAGCACACCGCTGGCGCTGACGTAGAGAGCCGTCAACGCCGCGAGAGCCAGGTTGGTCGGCCGCGGGCGCACGAGTCACATTCTGACCGCTATGCGACCCGATCGCCTACGTGTTGGCCCGTACGGATGATCCGGCCGCGCGGCAAGGGATCGCCCGGATGCCCCTCCGTCTCCGCCCGAGCAGACTTCCACGCATCCGACCCTCCGACTCCCAAAGAAGGCGAAGTCACCATGGTCATCGTCATCGCCGCGCTCGCCGCTTTCCCGCTCGGATTCCTCCTTCGGAATCGACTTGCGGCGTTCCTCGCCTTCGGGCTCGCGTTTGCCCACGTGTTCACCTTCCAGACCGCCCAGCTCGTCCTGGAGGCGACCCGCGGCTCCGACGAGGCCTTCGGTGACCTCTCCGACCCTGACTGGGACTGGTTCGCTGACACCATCGGCTACCTCGTCTTCACCACCGCGATCTACGCCGTAGGTCTGGCCCTGGTCACGGCCGGCCACGCGGTGCGCATCCGCCGCGCTCGTCAGCTGGAAGAAGTCAGCCACGGCTGAACAGCCCCAAGATCCGCGTGAAGAGGCTGACCACCGGGTCTATCGAGGCTGATCCCCCTCTGCCTGAGTCTGGCATCCGCCTGACAGGTCTCGCGACTCACTGGCCACCACATGGCGGCCACCGCCGCGAGGACCGGCGATCTCACGGTGGAGGACGGTGGCTTGAGCCTTCGTTGGTACGACCCTGTTCCCGAGGCGCAATACGGGTTCTGCTCTCAATGTAGGTCCTCCCTGTTCTGGCCTGGTGGACCGGCGAAGCCAGGGATTATCACAGCCGACCCGACCTGCTAGAGCTGGAGACCGAATGAGGATCCCCTTGTGGGGCGGCTGATCGAGCTCACCGTTCTCCCGAATGCGGCGACCCGCGGCGCGCTGATGCTGATCGCCGCCGCCGGTGGCGGTAGCGTCGACGCTGAGACCCCGCCGCTGTTGCACTGACCGGCGCGTTGGGCGAGACCGTGTGACTACGCGACCGGGCCGCCGCCAACTGCGCGTGACACAGTGGCTACCGGAGGATTCCCGTAGGACCGGCGTCTGGCCAGACTCGGTCCAGGCGATGAGCGGGCAGCTCTTCATGCGGCTGCCCACCCATGCCATTGGTCACGCAGAGCGCGCCGAGGGCCGATCGCTGAGCGGTGCGGTCAGGCACTGGCCCACCTGCTACTGCAGTGAGCGCTGAGCGACCCACCCCGGCATGACGTGCGCTCTCAGCGAGCCCCGCGGTCTCCCTCGGGCCCACCACTGAGCACTCCGGCGTCGAAGGCCTTCAGCACGGAGGCCCGGTCCTCGCTGGTGAGGTCGCCCGCGGTGACCGCCTTGGCCAGCCGGTCACCCAGCGCAGTACGCCGCTGGTCCGCGCGACCCTGCTGCACCTCCTCGAACGCCGCGGTGACCTCGACTGCGGACAGGTCGAGCTCCTCCGCGAGCGCCTCGATCATCTGGTCACGGCGCTCCTCGCGCTCGCCCGCGGCGGACCGGTCGATCTGCGAGGGCTCAAGCTGCGCGCGCACCGCCTCGAATGCGGACTGGAGCTCGGTCTCGGTGACGCCGAGGGCCTCGGCGAGCTCGGGGCCGCCCAACCCATGACCGCCACCTGGGCTGCGACCCTGGCCGCGATCACGGTCACCGAGCTCGGGCGAGTCGGTGTCGGTTGAGGAACTCGCGGCGGGCGTCGAGCTGTCGGACTGGGCTCCGTCCTCGGTCGCCGAGGCGATACCGAGTCCGCCCACGGCCAGACCTGCTCCGGCGATGCCGGTGGCCACGCCGCGTCGAATGATGGTGGTTCTGTTCATCGGGGACTCCTTGTCGTGATCGTCTGCATCTTTCGGTCTCCAACGTCCCCAGCGCACCTGTGCAGAGGCTGTGCTCGGCCTCCGACTCCGATGTGCATCCCGCGCTGGATCATGCTCCGCGTGACGATCGCCATCCGGACCAGGCATCATCGTTCCGATGCTGCTCCTCAGTGCGCTGGCCGGGCCGGCTGCACACACGTGGTGGTGGAGGCGCCGACGCGACTAGCTGACTACGCCGGACGCGGCCCCGGACGCAGGGCAGTGTGATCTCCGCGGAACCGGGTCGCTCTCGGCGAGCGCCTTGACACCTGACGGCTGTCAGACCAACTGGCAGGCATCCCCGGCCGGCTCTCCCGAAGCGTTCCCGGTGCGCAAGGGGTCGACCGCCCTAGGCTGACCCGGTGAGCGGGTTGCTTCGCCGGCTGCTTGGCTTCTCGGTCTCCTTGAGCGTGGCGGATCTCGACTCGTCACGTGGGTTCTACGAGAAGCTGGGCTTCGAGGTGACTGGCGGTGCGGCCGAGCACGACTACCTCATTCTCAAGAACGGTGAGACCACGATCGGCCTGTTCCACGGGATGTTCGAGGGCAACATCCTCACTTTCAACCCCGGCCTCACGAACCGGATGGAGAGACTGGAGTCGTACACGGACGTCCGCACGGTCCAGAGGTCTCTCGAGGATGAGGGCGTTGCGTTGCAGACCGGCGCTGAGGGCGAGGCCGGCCCAGCGTCGATCACGCTCAGCGACCCCGACGGCAATGCCGTGCTGATCGACCAGTTCTTCTGATCCACCCTCGCGCGCTCGAAGTTGGACCAGACTTCGCCCGCGCGAGAGCCTGACCGGCACGGTGTCACAGACTCCGGTGACGCGGTCAGTGCATCCCGTCACGCATCTTGCGCACGGTGCGCCGCTTGGCCAGTCCTGGCTTCGTTCCGTCAGGTCGGTCATCACCGGACCCACTGCACGGCGGCCTCCTTGGCGGATTGGATCTGCGAGCCGCTCTGCCGCCGAGCCATCCGCCGCAGCAGCGCCGGGGTCACCAGGGCCCCGAGCACCGCCCAGGTCCCCAGTACGGCCGCGGTCTGCCAGGTGCGCCAGTCCCCGCCGAGCTCGAGCGCGGCGGCAGAGTCGGGCAGGAACGCCGAGCGCATGCCGAGGCCGAGCCAGTACATGGGGAACACCTGGGCGACCACCTGCACCCACTCCCACAGCTGCTGGAGGGGATAGAAGATCCCGGAGATCCCGGCCAGCACCATCACCGGGAGCATCCCCCACGTGCCGACCTTCTGGCTGCTGGGCACCAACGCGCCGATCATCATCCCGATCGGCAGCGCTGCGAGCAGTCCGAGGCCGACGACCCACAGCACCGTGAACCACCCGGACGCGTCGGCCATCAGGCCGTCGAACAGGAGGAACGCCGGGATCAGGATCGCGAGCTGCTGCGGCAGCAGGCTGACGGTTTGGAACAGGAGCTGGCCGGTGAAGTAGCCGGTCAGCCCGTGCGGGACCGCCTTGGCCCGCAGCAGGGTGCCGTCCTCCTTCTCCATCGCCAGTGCGTACGCCGGGCCGATCACGACCCCGAAGGCGACCAGACCTCCGAGGATGCTGGGCAGCGCCACGGAGGGCAGCATCAGGTCGGTCCCCTCGATCTTGGTGTCGCGGCGCAGGTAGAGGTAGCCGACGACAAGGAAGGCGGTGAACAGGTAGAACCACTGGTCCTGGCTGCTGCGCAGGCTCTGCACGAACTCGGTACGGCCGCGGCGCAGGCCGAGCCTTATCGCGTGTGCTCGCGGGTTCACGGGGTGACCTCCTCGGCGAAAAGCCGCGCGGCGGCGTCCGCGTGTCCCGCCTCGTGCTGCTGCACGAGCGCGAGGTAGGCGTCCTCGAGGCTGGCGCGGCGCACCTCGAGGCCGCCAATGTCGTCGTGGCGGGCGAGCAGGTCACGCACGAAGCCGGTGGCGTCCGGGGTGGCCTCCACGAAGCGTTCCCCCGCGTGGGTCCACCGCACCTGTGACTCCCCGGCCACCCGTCCGGCCAGCGCATCGGCGGTGTCGTCGGCGACGATCCGGCCGCCGGCCAGGATCAGCACCCGGTCGGCGAGCTTCTCCGCCTCTGCCAGGTCGTGGGTGGTCAGCACGATGGTGGTGTGCTCGAGCTCGGAGAGCCGGTGCACGAGGTCGTGGAACTCTCGGCGCGCCTGGGGGTCGAAGCCTGCCGTCGGCTCGTCGAGGAACAGCAGCTCGGGGCGTCCGACGATGCCGACCGCGACGTCGAGCCGGCGGCGCTGCCCGCCGGACAGTGTCGCGATCTTCTGGTCGGCGAGGCCGGCAAGCCCGACGGTGTCGAGCAGCGCTCCCACGGCGAATGGCCGGGCACGCTCGGGGGTGGAGTAGGGCCGGTAGTAGCCGCCGAGCTGGTCCAGCAGACGGCGTGGGGTCCACCGTGGGTGGTCCCGCCAGGACTGGAGGACAACCCCCGTGCGGGCGCGCCAGTCCTCGCCCGCCTGGGCCGGGTCGGCACCGAGCACGCTCACCTCTCCGCCGGAACGGATCCGAAAGCCCTCGAGGATCTCGATCGTGGTGGTCTTCCCTGCCCCGTTCGGCCCGAGCAGGCAGACCACCTCACCGACACCCACGGAGAAGTCGACACCTGTCAGGACGTCCTTGGCGCCGTAGCGCATCCGCAGATCGCGCACCACGACCACCGGGTCGGCGGCTCCATACCCGGCCGGGGCGTCTGCTCCTGACCCGGCGGCCATGCCTGTGACCGTAGTGCGGTCGATCGACGCTCAGCAAACCCATTGTCGTCAAGCCAGCCGAGTGGACTCCATTGAGTGGTGTACGAGGGTTGGCCCGGTGACCTGGTCGCGACGTTCCTGCCCACTCTGACGCAGGGCAGGGCACCCCTTGATCGCGCGTGCATCACGCTTGCCGCGCTCACGAAGGGCGACCGATGGGGCAGCGAGTTCACCACCACGTCCTGCGAGGTGGGACGGGACGCCGCTCGGCGACTCCTGCTCTCGCAGGAGGTCCAGTCAAGCCTGTTGCATGTCTTCGACATGTGGCGCGGCAAGAGCGGGGCCCACAGCCTCAATGGCGCCGACCTCCCCATCGCCGCGCGGATCGCGCGACCAACCGGGATTGCTGTCGTCGGGCCCGGTCCACCTGCTCACCCAGTTGACCTTGTCACCACAGCCGGGGCGGTCGAGATGGGGGACGAGGCGAGGCACCTGTCGTGATGTCACCGCCCTCGGGGGAGGGAGGAGGGGAGGAGCGGAGTCGGGACCAGCGTGCCCGGCGGTGGGAGCACGCGGGGCATCGGCACGGGCCCCGGCCCGGGAATCTCTGCTTGTGGCATCGGGACCGGGCCCGGCGTGGTGGGCCGGACATGAGGCATCGGGATCGGTGTGCCGACGGTCCGCAGTAGGGCGCTCGGTGCGGATCTTGGCAGGTCGCCCCCGGCGTCTCCGTCCATGCTCCCCGCGGCCGCGGGCACGTGGAGCGCAAGGGCGGCTGCGGCCAGCGCGGATCCCGCCAACCATGGGGCCTTCAACGTGTCTCCTCCTGGGTCAGGGCGTCGCACGTGTGACGCACACGGCCGTCGTCAGGTTCCGACGCTGCTGCCGAGGGACGTGGCAAGGAGGCCGTTGAGGGCGTCGAAAGCCGCGGCGGGATCCTGAGGGCGACTCGGGTTGACCTCGCAGAGCGTGAGGATGCGGGAGGCCCGGTGGTCCATGAGGCCGGACACGAGGCGTCCGAGCGCGCCCAGGCTCAGGCCTGGGGTGTCGCGCTGTTCCTCCGCGATCGGGAACCGGGTCTGGTCGAGGACGTCGACGTCGACGTGCACCGACAGCAGACCTAGGCCGTCGGCCCACGGGGTGAGCGCGCGCACGGTGCCAGACGGGTCGGCTTCGACCTCCGCCGCGGTGAACCGGGTGAGGCCCAGGCTCGTCACGCGATCTTGTTCGTACGGTGTGGCGAGATCGGCAGCCAGGAGTCTGAGGGTGTCAGGGGTGAGCAGCGGGGGCCGGCCGTCCAGGGCGGCGAGCCTCGGGTCCGCGTCGGGGGCATCGAGGAGGTGCGTCACCCCCATCCAGTCCGCGATGCCGTTGCCGTCGACCGGCGAGGTCAGGTCGCAGTCGAGGTCGATGTAGGCGAGCCCCACGGTGTCGCCGATCACGGCTCTTGCCCCAGCGATGACCCCGATCTGGATGGTGCAGTCTCCGCCGAGGACCAGGATGCGATCGTCCGGGTCGCTCTCGAGGACGGCCTGGACGTGTGCGGCGACGGTCCGAGCGGCAGAGACCACCCGATCTGCGCTGGCCAGCCGTGGGCGGGCAGGATCCGGTCTCATCCGGAGATGCACGACCTCGCCGTGGTCGACCACCTGCAGCCCGCAGTCGGCCAGTCGCTCGAGGAGGCCGAAGCGGCGGAAGGCGGCAGGGGCCTCCTCCTGGCCCGGACCGTGAGCACCAGCGGAGGTCGCCGCGTCCAGCACGTGGAGGCGCTCACTCATGGTTGCCCCCTCGACTCGGCCGGCCCCGCTGCACTCCGTTCCTCAGAGGATAGCGATGCGCAGCCGAGCTCGACCGGTGCTGTCACGGGTCCGCACGAGCCGGGACCAA
>CAWIAY010000005.1:0-16794 GCA_963834315.1 uncultured Actinomycetota bacterium
ACGGCTCCTTGCCGCCCCAGGAAAGCTCCAGGAAGGAGCCGCGCTGGTCGCGCTCGGGGCCGCTGACCGTGCCGGAGGCGTAGAGGTCCCCGGTGCGCAGTGAGGCACCGTTGGCGGTGAGGTGCGCGAGCATCTGGGCGGGCGACCAGTACATCGAGGCGTACGGCGGCCGGGCCACCGTCTCGCCGTTGAGCACCACCTCGAAGTCGATGTCGAACCCGGCACCCGGACCCACCCGGAGGTACTCCAACGGCTCGGGGTCCTGTGCCGGCAGGTCGACCCGGGCACTCTCCAGCGCCTCGAGCGGGGTCACCCAGCCCGCGACGGACGTCGCGAAGGACTTGCCCAGGAAGGGTCCGAGGGGGACGTACTCCCAGGCCTGGATGTCCCGGGCGGACCAGTCGTTGAGCGGCAGCACGCCGAAGACGTGCTCGGCGAAGGCGGAGACGGGCACCGGCTCGCCCTGCGTCGAGGACGCCCCGACGACGAAGCCGAGCTCACACTCGATGTCGAGCCTCCGTGTCGGCCCGTGGGTCGGAGAGGCGTCGTCCGGGCGCTTGCGTTGGCCCGAAGGACGGACCACGTCGGTGCCGCTGACCACCACCGTGCCGGCGCGGCCGTGGTAGCCGACCGGTAGGTGTCGCCAGTTGGGAAGCAGCGCCTCGGCGTCGGGACGGAAGATCCTGCCCACGTTGGTCGCGTGGTCCAGCGAGCAGTAGAAGTCGACGTAGTCGGCGACCTCGAAGGGCAGGCCGACCTCGACCTCGTCGACGGGCATCAGGTGCGGCTCGACCAGGCCGCGCTCCGCCTCGTCGGTCAGGAGGGAGACGATCCACTGCCGGATCCCGCTCCAGTGGGCACGGCCGAGCGCCAGCAGGGGATTGAGCGACGGCGCCTCGAAGACGTGCGCAACCTCGAGCATCTCGGCCGCGGCGACCGGCGCCAGGTCGAGCACGAGGTCGCCGATCCGGACCCCGACGCGTCCTTGCTCGTCCTCCCAGGACGGATGCCGGACCACCGCGTAGGGCAGGTTGTCGACGTCGTAGAGAGATCCGGCAGCGCCGTCGACCCAGCCGGGAAGGCTGGTGGGTTCGGTCATGGGGACTCCTCGGTCGGGACCAGGCCGAGCGTGACCAGGTCGTCGTAGGGTTCACGGACGTCGCAGCAGCCGAACGAGGTGAACCAGCGGCGGGTGCGCGCCAGTGTCTCGAGGTCGGGGAGCGTGGCGCGGAGGGCGTCGGGGTCCTCCTCGCTCAGCGCGGCGACCACGTCACCGCCGTCGAGGGCGGCACGGGTCGCGGCGAGCACGTTGAGGAAGCCGTGGTGGGTGAAGCCGGTGACGCTGTCGGTGTGGCGCAGGGCGTGATGGAGCCCCGCGGTGCACTTGAACGGAGTCTCGCGGTCGAGCGCCGCCTCGATCCAGGAGGCCAGCTGCTGCGGGCTCGGGAACAGGTCGGCCCGGACCCCACCGGTGCGGAACTTCAGACGGAGGCCCAGGTCGTCTCGCGCCGCGATCGCGTCCGCCGCGCTGAGCCAGCCGTGGGTGGTCCCACCCTGGGGGAGCTCCACGAAGACGAGCAGGTCGGTCGGCGCCTCGTCGTGGACCTGCTCGACGGCGGCGATCACCCGGCGGGCGTTGCCGGCGGGATCATCGAGGTCGCGCAGCGCGATCTCGAGGGCGCTGACCCGCAGCCCCAGGCGTCGGGCCAGTCCCAGCGGCCCGGCCACCTGGCCGGCACCCCCGGTCGAGACGACCGCGAGCGCTGCTGAGGTGCCGCGCACGAGGGGGAGGTCGGTGTCCTTGAGCACGAAGGGGCCGACCAGGTCGGACCAGTCCTCCTCGCGGCGGGTCACGTGCGCGCTGAGCGCCTCGTCGAGCGGCGCGTCACCGGGCGGGAAGAGGGCGGCGTCGTCGACCAGGCCGAGGAAGGCGTCCGGGATCCGGGAGGCCTCGGCGTCGGGGGTTGCCGGGGAGTCAGACACGGTGCGAGGCTAACGCAGAGGCAGCACAACGGACATGAGTGTCCGATTACAGGACGGGCGCAGCGCTCGACCGCCGGAGGGATGAGATGGCCTACTACCGCCAGGTCGGTGAGGTGCCGGGCAAGCGGCACACGGTGTTCCGCGACGCCCAGGGGGCGTTGCGCTACGAGGAGCTGATGGGGGAGGAGGGCTTCTCCTCAGACTCGTCCCTGCTCTACCACGCAGGGGTGCCCTCGGCCATCGTCGACAGCCAGGTCTGGGAGTTGCCGGACCTGGCCACCGCCGCCAACCATCCGCTCAAGCCGCGCCACCTCAGGCTCCACGGCCTCTTCGACGACGCGTCGTCCGCCGAGCGTGACCCGGTCTCGCACCGACGGCTGGTCCTGGGCAACGGCGACGTGCGGATCTCCTACGTCGTGGCGGGCGCGCCGTCGCCGTACTACCGCAACGCCGTGGGAGACGAGTGCGTCTACGTCCAGGAGGGCTCGGGGGTCGTGGAGACGGTGTTCGGTGTGCTGGCCTACCGCACCGGCGACTACGTGATGATCCCGCGCGCCACCACGCACCGCTGGGTGCCGGGGGAGGTGAGTCGGCTCTACGCGATCGAGGCCAACAGCCACATCCACCCGCCCAAGCGTTACCTCTCGCGCTTCGGCCAGATGCTCGAGCACGCGCCCTACTGCGAGCGCGACCTCTACGGGCCCGACGAACCGCTCCTCGTGCAGGGAAGCGACGTGGAGGTGCTGGTCAAGCACCGCGGGAACGGCCCTCTGGCACAGGGGGGCCTGGTCGGCACCCGGATGACCTATGCGACCCACCCGTTCGACGTGGTCGGCTGGGACGGCTGCCTCTACCCCTACACCTTCAACGTCGAGGACTTCATGCCGATCACCGGCAAGGTGCACCAGCCGCCGCCGGTCCACCAGGTCTTCGAGGGATCGAACTTCGTCATCTGCAACTTCTGTCCGCGCAAGGTCGACTACCACCCCGACTCGGTGCCGGTCCCCTACTACCACTCCAACGTCGACAGCGACGAGGTGATGTTCTACGTCGGCGGTGACTACGAGGCGCGCAAGGGTTCGGGAATCAACATCGGCTCCGTCTCCGTCCATCCCGGCGGCTACGCCCACGGCCCGCAGCCCTCGGCCATCGAGGCGTCGCTGGGGGCGGAGTACTTCGACGAGCTCGCCGTCATGGTCGACACCTTCAAGCCTCTCGACCTGGGCGAGGCCGCTCTGGCGGCCGAGGACCCGGCCTACGCCTGGACCTGGGCCGGCAGGGGACCGGACGACGACGGCGGACCGGCTGTCTTCTCGAACTCGTGAACATCCGCGAGTGTGGGCGTGGGGCGAAGATTTTCCGAGTCGAGGCCTATCTGACCGGATGATCGCGGGGTTACATTGACCGCCCGATCCGCTGACGCCGGCCCTCAGGCTTCGTCCAGCCCCCAAGGATGCCCATGAATCTCGGTCCCGATCGAGCCGGCCGTCGTGCTGCCGCCGCGCTCGTCGGCGTCGGAGCCCTGCTCGCAGCAGGGCTCACCGCCGTCTCCGCCCCCACTGCCACCGCTGCGCCGACCAGCCCGCGCGCCCTCTACATCGTCCAGCTCGACGCACCGCCGGTGGCCGGCTACGACGGCGGTCTGCGCGGCTACGCCGCGACGGCGCCCAAGCGTGGCGCCAAGCTCGACCTCGGCTCCACGGCTGCGCAGCGCTACGCCGCCCACCTCGAGCGCCAGCAGGACAGGGCCCTGGCCCGGGTCGCGGGTGAGGAGGTCGTCTACCGCTACGACGTCTCGTTGAACGGCTTCGCCGCGCGGATGTCCGCCGCCGACGCCGACCTGCTGCGCCGCAGCGACGGTGTCGCCGCCGTCACCAAGAACGAGATCAACAAGCTCGACACCTCGAGCACGCCGCGCTTCCTCGGGCTCACCGAGCCGGGCTCGCTGTGGGACCAGACCGGAGGTCGTGACGGCAAGGCCGGCGCGGGCACGGTCGTCGGGATCGTGGACTCCGGCATCTGGCCGGAGAGCAAGAGCTTCGCCGGGTCCGGCAAGCCACCGGCCCGCTTCAAGGGCGACTGCCAGGCCGGCGAGCAGTTCCCCAACAGCACCTGCAACTCCAAGCTCGTCGTGGCGAAGTACTTCAACTCCAGCTTCCCGCCCCAGGACCTCGTCAAGGGCGAGTACAAGTCCCCACGCGACGGTGACGGTCACGGCTCCCACACCGCCAGCACCGCCGCGGGCAACTTCGGCGTCAAGGCTGTCGTCGACGGGATCGACCTCGGCACCATCTCGGGGATGGCGCCCGGCGCCATGATCGCCGCCTACAAGGTCTGCTGGAACGGCGACGCGGGAGGCTGTGGCACGGCCGACAGCGTGGCCGCGATCGACGCCGCCGTGGCCGACGGTGTCGACGTCATCAACTACTCGATCAGCGGCTCGCGGACCAACACGTTCGCCGACCCGGTGGAGAACGCCTTCTTCTACGCCGCGAGCGCGGGGGTCTTCGTGGCCGCCTCGGCCGGCAACAGCGGCCCGGGCGCGAGCACCGTGGCGCACAACAGCCCGTGGCTGGCCACCGTGGCCGCGGGCACCCACGACCGTGACAGCACCGCCACGGTGACGCTGGGCAACAACGCGACCTACACCGGCAAGTCGATCACCGGCGCGGCCGGACCGGCGCCGCTGGTCGACTCCACGGCAGTCGGTGCGGCCGGCGCCGACCCGAGGCAGGTCGAGCTGTGCTACCCCGGCACCCTCGCCCCGGCCAAGGTCGCCGGCAAGATCGTGCTCTGCCAGCGGGGCGTCATCGCCCGCACCGACAAGAGCCTCGCGGTCAAGCAGGCCGGCGGCATCGGCATGGTGCTCTACAACCCGGAGCCGAGCTCGCTCAACGCCGACCTGCACTCCGTGCCGACGGTGCACGTCGACGAGGTCGACGGCGCCGCGATCAAGTCCTACATCGCCACCGCAGGGGCCGGTGCCACCGCATCCATCAGTGCCAGTGTCCCGGGCATCGCGGCGGCTCCCGAGGTGGCCGCATTCTCCTCGCGCGGGCCGGCCCTGGCCTCGGGTGGCGACCTGATCAAGCCCGACATCATGGCGCCCGGCGTCGACATCCTCGCCGCCGTGGCACCGCCGTCCAACGCCGGACGCAGCTTCGACTACTACAGCGGTACGTCGATGTCGAGCCCTCACCTCGCCGGCATCGGCGCGCTGATGGCCTCGCTGCACCCGTCGTGGTCTCCCGCGGCGATCAAGTCGGCGCTGATGACCAGTGCGTCGCAGACCCAGAACACGGGTGCCGCGATCCCGGGCACCCCGTTCGGCTTCGGCTCGGGCCAGGTCGCGCCCAACAGCGCGGCAGCCCCGGGCCTGGTCTACGACGCCGGTCGTGAGGACTGGCGCAGCTTCGCCGCCGGTGCCGGCCAGTGCGCCGTCTGCGGAGGACCCGGCAGCGCGACACCCAAGGACCCCAGCGACCTCAACTACGCCTCGATCGCGGTCGGCTCGCTGGCCGGTTCGCAGACCGTGACGCGTCAGGTCACCAACGTCTCGGGCCGGCAGCTCGACCTGACGGCTGACGTGCAGGCACCCGCCGGCGTCGACGTCGTGGTGTCCCCGTCGACCCTGTCGATGGGTCCCGGCGACAAGGAGACCTTCGAGGTCACGTTCACCCGCACGACCGCGGACTTCGACACGTACGCGTTCGGATCGTTGACCTGGGCAGGCTCGGGCCACTCCGTGCGCAGCCCACTGGCCGTCCGTCCGGTGGCGATCTCGGCCCCGGCCTCGGTGACGGGCACCGGCACCGCGGGCTCGACGTCGTGGAAGATCACTCCCGGCTACTCGGGCACCCTCGCCACGAGGGTCGACGGTCTGGTCGCCGCGGCGAAGGTCACCTCGACCCACGCCGACGGCAACGCCGGCAGCTTCGACGAGGACGACCCGGAGTCGAACCTCACCGACCCGGCGGTCCAGAAGCACGTGATGCAGGTGCCGGCGGGCACCAGCTATGCACGATGGGCGACCTTCGCCGCCGACTCGTCCGCGGCCACCGACGACATCGACCTGTACGTCTACCGGGAGACCACCGATGGTCTGGTGGAGGTCGGGAGCAGTGCGACCGGGTCGTCCGACGAGACGGTCAGCAAGAGCGCTCCCGTCGCGGGCACCTACCGCGTCTACGTCCACAACTGGGACTCCGACGCGGCGACCAACGAGATCACGCTGTCCACGTGGCTCCTCGACGGTGCCGCCAAGGGCAACGCGCAGGTCTCGGCACCCTCGCCGGTCGTCATCGCCACGCCGTACGACGTGGAGCTGACCTGGAGCGGACTCGCCGGCGGCACGCGCTTCCTGGGCCGGGTCGTCTACAACGACGGCGCAGCCGACATCGGCTCGACCGTCGTGGGGATCACCACCACCCCCTGAGCGGCGGAGCAGAAGGCCCCGGCGGACACGTCCGCCGGGGCCTTCTTCGGTGTCGCAGGCAAGGCAGGATGGCGGGCATGGCGACCTATGTGGTGTTCCTGCGAGCCATCAACCTGGGTGCCAAGCGCAAGGTGCCGATGGCCGAGCTCCGCTCCAGCCTCACCGGCGCCGGCTACGGCGACGTGGAGACCCACATCAACACCGGCAACGTGAGGCTCCGCGCCGGCGCCCGGAGCCCGGCGAAGGTCGAGGCGGCCCTCGAGGAGCTGCTGGCTCGGACCTTCGGCTTCGAGATCCCGGTGATCGTGTTCACCCCGGCCGAGCTGCGAAGCGTCCACGACACCGCACAGGCCCTCGAGCCCCGACCCGGCGTCGCCGGCGAGAAGCGCTACGTCCACCTGTTCAAGGAGGGCGAGGCACCCCTGGGAGAGGACGCCTCGGCCATGGCTGCCTGGGCAGAGCCGGGGGAGGCCTGCGCGGTCGTCGGGAGGGCGGTGCACGTCTGGGTCGACGGCTCGATGAGCGACGCCAAGGTGTTCAGCGCCTTCAAGCGACCGCTGGCCCCGGGCACCAACCGCAACACCACTGTGCTGACGGCCTGCGTCGAGAAGTGGTGCGGCCCAGCGGGCGCCTAGCCCGGCTCGGCGCTCGCCGCTGCGACCTGGGTCGGCACGCGCTCGAGCTCGCGCACCGCGCGGGAGGTCAATGCCAGCAGGGCGATCGCGGCGTAGGCGACCCCGCTCCACAGCAGCACGTTGCGGTAGCCGAAGGAGTCGCCGAGCGGGCCGTAGAGCAGCTGGCCGACCGGCATCGCGACGAACGAGCCGAGGGCGTCGTAGGAGTAGGCGCGCGAGAGCATGGCGTCGTCGATGTTCTCCTGCATCGCGAGGTTCCAGCCCATGCTGAACACCTCGATCCCCGCCCCGGCGAGGAAGGCCGCGACGACCAGGGCGATGACGTGGGGCTCCACGCCGAGGATCAGCAGCGGCAGGCTGAACACCGAGCACCCCAGCATGCCCACCAGCAGCGGCCGGCGCAGCCGCACCCGGAGCAGCACGACGGTCATCGCCAGCAGTCCCAGCGACTCCGCGGAGAGCACCAGGCCCCAGCTCTGGATGCCGATCGTGTCCTTGGCCACGACCGGTCCCAGGGTGAACCAGGCGCCGGTGTGGATCGCGTTGAGGAACGCGAAGGCGACCACCACGACCCACAACCAGGTCGTGCCCCAGAAGAGCGTCCATCCCTCGCGAAGCTCCTGCATGGTGGTGGTCTGCTCGGCCTTCGGGGGCTTGGGGGGAATCTTCACCGGGATCAGCAGCACCGCTGAGACCACCCAGGTCATGGCGTTGAACGCCAGGCCCCAACCCGGGCCGACGGTGACGACCAGCAGCGCGCTGAAGGTGGGGCCGACGATCGTCAGGCCGCCGCGTGACATCGAGAGCAGGGCGTTGGCCGGCTGCAGCTGGTCGCGCTTGACCAGCTGCGGAACCATCCCGGCCATCGCCGGGAAGCCCACCGCATCGGCGGTGCCGTTGACCGCCGCGAGGACGATCATCATCCACAGCTCCGCCTCACCCGTGATGACCAGGAAGGCCAGCAGGCCCTGCGAGGCGGCTGCGAGCACGTTGGAGGCCTGCATCACGACGGCGCGCGGGAACCGGTCGGCGATCACACCGCCGTACAGCAAGAAGACGACCATCGGGATGGTGTGCGCCGCGAGCACCTGCCCGAGCGCGGTCGCCGAGTCGCTGACGGCCAGCACCGCGAAGGCGAGCGCCACGCTCGACATCATCGTGCCGAGCGTGTCCACGATCCTCGAGCCGAAGTACCACGCGAAGTTGCGGTTGCGCAGCGGCTGGAGCGAGGCGGCCCAGGTCACGGGAGGTCTCCTTCGGTGGCTTCCTGGTCCATGAGGAAGGCGGCGGCGGTCAGGTTGACGTGCACGGTGCCGGGGGAGCGGGGAGGTTTTGCCTTGCCGTGGACGAGCGTCGATGCCTCGCCGACGAGCCGCTTGACCTCGACCCAGACCTCCGGGTCGACCCACATCTCGGCATCGACCAGCGTCCCGGGCCGACGGCGCGAGCCGTAGCGGCGGGTCAGCTCCTGGGCCATCGCTCTCACGTAGGCGCCGTAGTCCTCGGGGGTGGCGTCCTGGGCCACCATCGGCGTCTGGTTCCAGGGGTGCCGGTAGCGCTTGGCGACACCGCCACGGATCTTCTCCTCACCGGCGACCACGAGCAGACCGGCGGAGGCCAGGAGACGCAGGTGGTAGGAGGCGTTGGCGTGGGTGAGGTCGAGCTCTCGGGCCACCTCGGCGGCGCTCATCTCCGCACCGGTGAGGAGGGAGAGGATCTGCAGCCGCACCGGGTGGGCCGTGGCCCGCATCTGGCCGATCTCGGGGTCCGACATGAGGGGTCTCCGTCCGCGCTAGGCCAGGACCGGACGGTGGCTGCGGAACACCCCGTCCGGGTCGACCGCGGACTTGACGCGTCGCAACCGGTCGAGCGCCTCCGGTGAGAAGGCCGAGGTGGGATCGGTGCGGCTTCCGAGGAAGTTGAAGGGAACCCGCCCGGTCAGCTCCGGGGCCAGCGCCTGCTGCAGGTCGTGGACGGCGGCCGCGATCGCGCTCACGGCCTGAGGGTCGGTCGGGACCCCGAGCGTGAAGAGCAGGTAGGGCTCCGCGATCGCCCCGGTCGGGCCCTCCTCCGCCGTCCCCAGCGCGAGCCGACCACCGAGATGGCGCACCTGCACCACGACGAGCGGGGTCGCTGTTCCCGCGCCCGCGGCGTCGGCGAGGCGTTCGACAGTGTCGGCGTCGAACCGGCCCAGCAGGCCGGACCAGTCCTGCGTCAGCGCCGGCTCGGTGGGCTCTGCCGAGATGTCGCCGAGCCGGCCCAGCGGTACGACGGCGAGGGTGTCCAGAACGAGGCCCGGGAGCTGGCGGAGCCGGGTCAGGTGCCGGTTGGCCTCGGTCTCGGTGCCCAGGAACGCGATGTCGACGCTGACGAACGCGCGTCCACGCAGGTGCTGGGGCATCTCCGGGTCGTCCGGGAAGTGGAACAGCTGGGCCCAGGCGGTCAGCTCGAGCGGGGCGTTCTCGGTGACCGTCCGGAAGGCGTGCAGGACCGGGCGGGCCATCTCGATCGGCCACATCAGTCGGCCGCCGTACACCGCCGGGGCCTCGGGGAGGGCGATCTCGAGAGCGGTCACGATCGCGAAGTCCCCGCCGCCCCCGCGCATCGCCCAGAACCGCTCCGGGTCGCTCTCTGCGGTGATCCGGCGGAGCGCCCCCTCGGCGTCGACGATCTCGAGGGCGACGACGGCGTGTGCGGCCAGACCCCAGGCCCGGCCGAACCAGCTCAGTCCGCCGCCGAGGAGGTAGCCCACCACGGAGGTGTCCGGGTTGCTTCCCGCGGCGGCCCCGAGACCCGTCGGCTCGAGGGCGAGGAGCAGCTCGCCCCACTTCACGCCGGCACCGACGCGGGCGACCCGGCGCTCGACGTCGATGCTCAGCTCGTCGAGACCTCGGGTGCGCAGCACGACACTGCCCGAAAGAGCCGTGGTCGCGCCGTGGCCGACAGGCTGGGCGGCGACGCCGACGCCATGGTCCTTGGCGGTGCGCACGGCGAGGACGACGTCCGCGACCGCCGAGACAGCGACGAGTGCGGCCGGTCGCTGGTCGACCGCGAGAGACCAGCCTCGGCGGGCGAGGTCCCAGATCGGGTCGTCCGGGGCGGTCACCCGACCCGGCAGCGCGCGGCGCAGCGCCGCCACCAGCCGGGTGGGGTGGGGCTGGGTGGGGACCAGGGGTCGCGGGGTGGTGGTGTCGCTCATGGGAGTTGCTCCTGCGCTCGACCCGAGACATCTATCAAAGAGTTGTTGGACAGTTGTAGCGGGTCCAGCGCCTCACTGTCAAGCAGTTATTGGGGAGTGGTCAGCCGGACCGGAACAGCTGCAGGTGCACCTGGTCGAGGAAGGCGTGCCGCAGGTCGTCGGGAAGTCCCTCGAAGGGACTGGTCTGCGAGCGGTGGGTGGCGATCGCCTCGTCACGGCGGGGCCGGTGGCGGCGGGCGTCGAGGGTCACGGTCAGATCCTCGTCGGGGGTGCCGAGCTCGCCGAGAGCCAGGTAGGCGTTGTCCTGCTGGGTCCGTGCCACGTGTTCGGCCCAGCGCCGCATCAGGCTGCGGGGCAGGCAGGAGAGGTAGGTCGGGATGTCCCCGTCCCGGCCGATGTCCTCCACGGCCGCGCGGACCGCGACGTGGTCGCGGTGGCCGTCGCTCGCGTCGAGGGTCATCAGGGCCGTGGGTCGTACGTCCTCGACCACGCGGGACACCGCCTGGGCGAGGTCTCGCGCCGGCGTGGCGGCCAGGGAGTCGGGGGGCGGCGGGCCGCTCATCCCCGAGTCGGCGAAGGCCCAGAGGTCGACCCGGGCGACGTCGAGGACCCGGGCGGACGCCCGCAGCTCTCGCTCTCGCAGGGTGCCGAGGTCCCAGGTGGCCAGGTCGTCGGCGACCAGCGGGCTGGCCTCGCCGGCCTCGCCCCGGGTCGCGCACACGACCGTGGTGTGCGCCCCGGCCTCGCCCGCGAGCAGGATCGCACTGCCGCAGCCGAAGGATTCGTCGTCCGGATGCGCGACCACCACCAGCAGGCGGTCCTCCGACGTGGGATGAGGGAACATGATCGGCGCTCCTCGGTCCGGTCAGCTGCGTCCGGTCAGCGCATCCGGATCCCGGCACCGGCCATCTCGGCGAGGGCGGCCGTCGTCGACTCCGGGGCCACCCCGGCGCACAGCGAGCGCAGCAGCGTGGTGTCGAAGCCGGCGCGGGCCGCGTCGAGCGCCGTGGCCCGGACGCAGTAGTCGGTGGCGATCCCGCACACGTCGACGGCGACGACGTCGTGGCTGCGCAACCAGTCGGCGAGCCCGCTCCCCGCAGGCTCCGTGCCCTCGAAGCCGGAGTACGCCGCCGCGTGCTCGCCCTTGAGGAACACGGCGTCGAACGGCTGCGGGTCGAGGTTCGGGTGGAAGGCCTCCCCGTCGGTGCCGACCACGCAGTGCGGCGGCCAGCTGTCGACGAAGTCGGGGTCGTCGCTGAAGTGGGCGCCCGGGTCGATGTGGTGGTCACGGGTGGCGACGGCCACGTCGTACGCCGGGGCCTGTGGGTCCTTCTCGGTCCAGTGGTGCAGCAGCGCACCGATCCCGAAGGCGACCTCGGCGCCACCGCGGACGGCCAGGCTGCCGCCCTCACAGAAGTCGTTCTGCACGTCCACGACGATCAGGGCCCGCTTCATGCGCCGACCCTAGCGACGTCACCACCGGTCGCGGAAGCGGTGGCTCGTGTCACGGGGCCGTCGAGGTCAGAAGTCGACAGCACCTGCCGATGGACGGGTGACGCCCTCCTGGCGTCGCTCATCGAGGAGAGACCGTGTACATCAGCAGCCGTGCCCGTGGTCGGGTGCGTGTGGGCGGGTTCGCCCTGGCGGCGCTGGCCTGTGCCCTGGTGGCGGCAGCCGTGCCGTACCGCGCGCGGCTCGACTCCGCTCTCGGCCGTGACACCACGTCTCTCGTGCTCGACTTCGGGCTCTACAACCTCGTGTTCGTCGCGGCAGCCGCCTCTCTGCTGGTCACTCGGCGGTCGGCGTCGCGTCGCGAGCGTCTCGGCTGGCAGGCCCTCGCTCTCGCGTTGCTGCTCTCGGCCGCGGGCAACGGTTGGTACACCCTGGTGCTCTCGCGGCTCCCGGAGATCCCCTACCCGTCGCTGGCCGACGGGCTCTACCTGGCCTGGTACCCGCTCAGCTATGTCTCGATCATCCTGGTGCTGACCGCCCGGGTGGGCCGGTTCCCGCTCAGCGTCTGGCTCGACGGCATGGTCGCGGGGGCGGGCGTGACGGCCCTCGCCGCGGCCGCGTGGTTCGAGCCGCTGACCGCGCAGTACCCCGGCACGCCGCTGGGCACGGTGGTGGTCAACATGGCCTACCCGGTCTTCGACCTGCTGCTGATCTGCCTCCTGGTCGGTGTCGCCTACATCGTCCGGTTGGCCGCCCAGGGCTGGCTCGTGCTGCTCGGCGTCGGCTTCGTCGCGACCGGGTTCGCCGACGTGGTCTCGGCGATCCAGGTGGTCGACGGCAGCTACGTCGAGGGCGGCTGGGTCGACCCGATCTGGCTGGTCTCGGTCGTGCTCCTCTGCGCGGCCGGACTCCCGACGCGCCGGGTCGAGTCCATCGATGCCCTTCAGCTCGTCGCCCGCCGTCACGGAGGCTCACTGCGCGTGATGGCGGTGCCGTTGGCCAGCGCCGCCGCCAGCCTGGCGCTCCTCCAGCTCGGCCAAGGCGACCGGTTCCCGCCCGTGTCCGGCGTCTTCGCCGGGCTCTGCATCCTCGGCGCCGGCCTGCGCGCGACGCTGACCTTCCGCGACCTCGCCCGGCTGGCAGACGTCCACAAGGAGGCACGCACCGACGACCTCACCCGGCTCGCCAACCGCCGCGCTCTCTACGAGAGCGCCGAGCGGAGCCTCACCGCGGCCGCCCGCGCCGGCACGCCGACGTCGCTGCTGCTGATCGACCTCGACGGCTTCAAGGAGGTCAACGACAGCCTCGGCCACGCGGTGGGCGACGAGCTGTTGGTCGCCTTCGCCCGCCGGATGGAGGCCACCCTTCGTCCGGGCGACCTGCTCGCCCGGCTCGGAGGTGACGAGTTCGCCGTCCTCGCAGCCGGCTCGGACTCGCACGCAGCCATCGAGCTCGGCTGGCGCCTGGTGGCCAGGACCAGCGAGCCCTACGAGGTCAGCGAGGTCAGGATCTCCGTCGACGTTTCGGTCGGAGTCGCGACGCTTGGCCCCGGTGGCAGTCGCGGCGACCTGCTCCGCCAGGCCGACGTGGCGATGTACCAGGCCAAGGGCTCGCCGCGCCGCGTCTCGGCGTTCGACACCGTCTCGGGCATCGACGACGACACCGGTGGACAGCGCCTCGCGCTGCTGACGCGTCTCCGAGAGGGGCTGGCCGATCCGGCGACCCGGGCCGCCGACACCGGCTGGATCGAGCTGCACGTGCAGCCCAAGATCCGGTTGTCCGACGGTCGGCTGGACGGCCTGGAGGCGCTGGCCCGCTGGCGCGACCTGGACGGCCAGCTGCTCGCGCCCGCGCAGTTCCTGCCGCTGGTCCAGCGCGGGGGGCTGCTCCCCGCGCTCGCCACCGAGGTGCTCGGCGGTGCCGTGCACCTGGCCCGGGTGCTGCGCCAGGCCGGCATCGAGGTGCCGGTGTCGGTCAACCTCTCGGCCGTCGACATCCACGACGCGGCGCTGCCCGCCAAGGTCGCGACGTTGCTCGCCCGCGAGGAGGTCTCGCCGTCGGCGATCATCGTCGAGCTCACCGAGGACAGCCTCGTCGCCGACCCGGAGTCAGCCGCGCGGGTGCTGACCGCGCTGCGCGACCTCGGCGTGCGGGTGTCGCTCGACGACTTCGGCACCGGCTACTCCTCGCTGGCCTATCTGCGCCGGCTGCCGGTCGACGAGGTCAAGCTGGACCGGTCGTTCACCGTGGGCGTCGGGGTCGACCCCGACGCCGACGCGGTGATCGAGCACACCGTCGGCCTGGTGCATGCGCTCGGCCTGCACCTTGTGGCCGAGGGGGTGGAGGACGAGCTGACCGCGCGCCGCCTCCGCGAGCTGGGCTGCGACAGCGGCCAGGGCTTCCTCTGGGCGCACCCGCTGCCGCTCGAGGAGTTCCTCGAGGGCCCGTTCGGGCGGGCCGCCGTCGGAGACGATGACCGGTCGGTCCGCCTGATCAGCTGACCTGCACCGGCAGCCAGGAGACGACCTTCTCGATCTCGGTGTCCCAGAAGCCCCATTCGTGCTCGCCGGGGCGGAAGGCGGTCTCGAGGTCGGCGCCGCGCTCGTGCAGTGCGTCCGCGAAGCGACGGTTGCCCTCGACGAGGTGGTCCTCGGTGCCGCAGGCGAGGTAGAGCGACGGCAGGGCGTCCGTGTCTGCGCGGCGGAGCAGGTCGAAGAGGTCGTCATCGGGACCTGGCACGCCACCGAACACCCGTCCGTGAAGCTCCTCGTTGCGGTCCGGGAGAGCGGCCAGGGCGACGAGGTCCAGTGCGCCGGACAGGCTGGCGGCTGCCGCGAACCGCTCCGGATGGTGCAGGGCCCACTTGAACGCGCCGTAGCCGCCCATCGAGAGTCCGGCCACGAAGGTGTCCTCACGCCGCGTAGAGACCCGGAAGAAGCGGTCGACGATCCCTGGCAGCTCCTGCGACAGGTAGGTCCAGTAGCGGTGTCCGTGCGCCTCGTCGGCGTAGAAGCTCCGCGCGACCGCAGGCATCACGACGGCGAGTCCCCGGGCAGTCGCGTAGCGCTCGATGGAGGTGTAGCGCATCCAGGCGGTGTGGTCGTCGGAGCGGCCGTGCAGGAGGTAGAGCACCGGCGGGCCGGCGTCGGCCCTCTCGGCAGCGTCGGCCCCCATGGCACTGTCGCTGTTCTCGACGCCCACCTGTCCCTCGGTCGGCTGGGGGAGCACGACCGTGACCGACGTGCCGACCTCCAGGGCCTCGGAGAAGAAGTCGCAGGTCAGGAGTGCCATGACCTCACCCTGCCACCGGCGGCACGTGAGTCGTGGGGATGACCGGCTCGCCCCGGGAGAGCTGCCGGGCCGAGAGCGGCAGCTCTTCGCGCGCCGCACGGTGTCGCGCCCGCGAGGTCTCCAGGTCCTCGCGCCCGACGACGACTCCCTCGCGCACGAGCGGCACCAGCAGGGGGCGGTCGTCGCCGTCGTCGACCGGTGGCGTGCCGATCCCGACCACCTCTGCCTCCGCCACGCCTGCGGGGGAGCGGCGACGCAGGGCCCACTTCCGACCACCCACCGAGACCTTGTCGGTGCTCCTCTTGGCCACGTCGACCATCGAGCCGTCGACGCCCTCGCGAGCGACCAGCTTGTAGACGAAGCCGCAGGTGGGGTGGCCGCTGCCGGTCACCAGCGACGTGCCGACGCCGTAGCCGTCGACCGGCGCCGAGGCCAGGCCTGCGATGGCATGCTCGTCGAGGTCGGAGGTGACGATGATCCGGGTCTCGGTGGCACCGAGCTCATCGAGCTGCGCGCGGACCCGGTGGGCCAGCACGCCGAGGTCCCCGGAGTCCAGCCGCACCGCGCCGAGGCCGGTGCCGGCCACCTCGACTGCCGTCCGCACCGCCTCCCGGACGTCGTAGGTGTCCACGAGCAGCGTCGTGCCACTGCCGAGCGAGGCCACCTGGGCGGTGAACGCGTCGCGCTCACTGTCGTGCAGGAGCGTGAAGCTGTGGGCGCTGGTGCCGGTGGTGGGGATGGCGTAGCGGTGCCGGGCCGCAAGGTTGGAGGTCGCCTCGAAACCCGCCACGTAGGCGGCTCGGGCTGAGGCCACGGCAGCTTCCTCGTGGGTACGCCGCGAGCCCATCTCGATGCACGGACGTTCGCCCGCGGCCCAGGTCATCCGGGACGCCGCCGAGGCGATCGCCGAGTCGTGGTTGAGGATCGAGAGGAGCACCGTCTCGAGAAGGACCGCGCCCGCGAAGGTGGACTCGACCACCACGACGGGTGAGTAGGGGAAGTACACCTCGCCCTCGGCATAGCCCCAGACGTCGCCGGTGAAGCGGTAGTCCGCCAGCCATGCCAGGGTCTGCTCGTCCACGACACCGTGCTCCCGCAGGGTCGCGATGGCGTCCTGGTCGAACCGGAACCGCTCGATCGCGTCGAGCACCCGACCGACGCCAGCCACGACGCCGTACCGGCGACCCGAGGGCAGGGAGCGGAAGAGCTCCGAAGACCGCCCTGCGATCGGCGGTGCCCGCGGCGAGCGCAGCCTGGAGCATCGTCAGCTCGTAGTGGTCCGTCAGCAGGGCCGTGGTCACGTCGCTCAGCCTAGGGGGGCGCTCCGAACGGCCGGGCGGCTCCTAGGATGAGCGGCGTGTCAGCCCCCATGCCCGTCGAGACCGCGGAGCCCGACCAGCAGGTCGTCGTGGACAAGCCGTGGTCCACGGTGGTGTGGAACGACCCGGTCAACCTGATGAGCTATGTCACCTACGTCTTCGAGACCTACTTCGGCTACGCGCGCAAGAAGGCGGAGAAGCTCATGATGGAGGTGCACGAGGACGGCAAGTCCACCGTGTCGCACGGGTCCCGCGAGGAGATGGAGCGCGACGTGCAGGCGATGCACGAGTACGGGCTCTGGGCGACCATGGAGAAGGCCCAGTGATGATGCAGTGATGACGCAGTGATGGCCCAGTGATGGCCCGGTGATGGCCCGGTGATGACGCAGTGAGTGGCGGTTTCGAGCCCCGACGTGGCGGTGGCGCGGTGGCGACCTTCACGGGCTTCGAGGCCGACCTGCTGAGGTCACTGGCCTCGCA
>CAWIAY010000006.1:0-10645 GCA_963834315.1 uncultured Actinomycetota bacterium
CCCCCACCCGGGCGCGTCGGTGCGATGGTTTCGAGACGCCTCGCCTAGCGGTCGGCTCCTCAACCACCGGACTCCCCGCGGGGGTTGAGGAGGCGGAGCGCCAGCGGAGCCCGTCTCGAAACCACCCCACCCGGGCGCGTCCGTGCGGTGGTTTCGAGACGCCTCGCCTAGCGGCTCGGCTCCTCAACCACCGCGCTCCCCACGGTGGTTGAGGAGGGCGGAGCGCCAGCGGAGCCCGTCTCGAAACCACCCCCCACCCGAGCGCGTCCGTGCGGTGGTTTCGAGACGCCTCGCCTAGCGGCTCGGCTCCTCAACCACCGGACTCCCCTCGGTGGTTGAGGAGGGCGGAGCGCCAGCGGAGCCCGTCTCGAAACCACCCCTGACCCGGGTGCGTCGGTGCGGTGGTTTCGAGACGCCTCGCCCAGCGGCTCGGCTCCTCAACCACCGGACTCCCCTCGGTGGTTGAGGAGGGCGGAGCGCCAGCGGAGCCCGTCTCGAAACCACCCCTGACCCGGGGCGTCGGTGCGGTGGTTTCGAGACGCCTCGCCTGCGGCTCGGCTCCTCAACCACCGGGGTCGGTCAGCGTGGACGCGTGTAGCCGAGGAGCCGGCTGACCTCATCGGCGACGCGGAGCAGCTCCGGCACGATTGCCTCGATCCGCTCAGGACCGAGCCGACTGCTGGGGCCGGTGACCGAGATCGTCGCCACCGTCCGCGCATCCTGGCGGCGTACGGGAGCGGCGATCGTGCTCACGCCGGGAATGGTCTCCTCGAGCGCGATCGCCCAGCCTCTCTCGCGGCACCGCGCGACAGAGGCGATGAACTCCTCGGCGGCCGGCGGAGCCGCCGGCGCCACCTGCGAGGGCCGGTGCGCGCGGACGATCCGCTCGACCTCCGCCTCGGGGAGGTCCGCCAGCAGAAGCCTGCTCGGGGCTCCTGCCCACAGCGGCAGGGCCTTACCGATCTCGAAGGTCCGTCGCAGCTGGGAACGACTCTCCACCTGCTCGACGTGCAGCAGCTCCTCGTTGACGGCCACGGAGAGCCCGACGGTCTCCCCCGTCAGCTCGCACAGCTTCGTCATCGGTGCCAGGGCGAGCGCGCGGAGATCGATCCGGCGCTGGTAGGCGGTGCCGAGCACCAGCGTGAGCGGCCCGAGCCCGTACCGGCGGCTGCCCGGGTCCTGCACGGCCAGACCCGTGTCGACGAGCGCGCTGAGCATCCGCTGGGCGGCGCTCTTGGAGACCTCGACCTGTGCAGCGAGCTCCCGCACGGTCAGGTCGCCGTCGGCCCTGGCCAAGGTGTCCAGCAGTCCGACCACCCGGCGCACGCTCTCACTCACGTCAGCTCCCTCCGCCCACGATTGGCTACAAGCTTGGTGTTGTTTGACTTCGCCGGGTGACGTTGGTCATGCTGTGTCCCGACTATCGATCTCTTGTCCCTTTAACCGGGACGATAGCAGAACTGGAGTGGGGCATGCGGAAGAGAGTTGTGATCGACACCGGAGAGGCATCGGAATCCTCGATCCGGCAGGTCGCCTCGGCGAGCCTGATCGGCTCCGTGGTCGAGTGGTACGACTTCTTCCTCTACGGCACGATGGCCGCCCTGGTCTTCAACGCCGAGTTCTTCCCCGCCTTCGACCCGGTCACCGGCACGATCGCGGCGTTCGCCACCTTTGCCGCCGGATTCGTCACCCGCCCCCTCGGAGGTGTCATCTTCGGCCACCTCGGCGATCGGGTCGGCCGCAAGCCGATGCTCGTGGTGACGATGATGATCATGGGCCTCGCGACGTTCTCGATGGGTCTGCTGCCGACGTACGAGACGCTCGGCATCGCGGCGCCGGTGCTGCTGGTGCTGCTCCGGATGCTCCAGGGGATCGGCCTCGGCGGCGAGTGGGGCGGCGCGGTCCTTCTCTGCGTCGAGCACGCACCCCCGCGGCGTCGAGGCTGGTACTCGAGCTGGCCGCAGCTCGGCGTGCCGATCGGCCTGCTGCTCTCCACCGGGTCGGTGAAGGCCCTCGGCCTGCTCGGCCAGGACGCGCTGGTCGACTACGCCTGGCGGATCCCGTTCCTCGCCAGCATCGTTCTGGTCGGGATCGGTCTGTTCATCCGGCTGCGGATCGACGAGCCCCCCGCCTTCCGCGACCTGGTCGAGGACGACAACCGGGCGCGGCTTCCGCTCTCAGAGGTGGTCCGCCGGCATCCCCGGGTCACCTTGCTGGCGATGGGCGCCCGGATCAGTGAGAGCGTGACGTTCAACGTCTACAACGCGTTCCTGGTGACCTACGTGGTCACCGTGCTCGGGCTGCCCAGCTCGAGTGCGCTCGACGCCCTGCTCATCGCGGCGGTCGTCGGGTTCGCTGCCATCCTTGCGTCCGCAGCGGTGTCGGACCGGATCGGACGACGGCCGGTGTTCGCCGCCGGCGCCGGGCTCGCGTTCGTCTCGGCGTTCCCGATCTGGGCCCTGATCGACACCGGTTCGCAGCTGTGGATCACCGTCGCGGTCGTGATCGGCTGGGGGCTGGCCGCCTGCACGATGTTCGGTCCCGAGGGCGTGCTCTTCGCCGAGCTCTACCCCACCCGGGTCCGCTACAGCGGCATGTCGACCGTCTACCAGCTCGGCGTGCTGCCGTCGGGGGCGGTGGCGCCGCTGATCTGCGTCACGCTCGTGAAGATGTTCGACGGCGCGTCGTGGCCGGCTGCCACCTACGTCATGGTCATGGCCGCGATCACGCTGGTCTCCCTGTGGCTGCTCCCCGAGACCTTCCGCCGCACGCTGCACGGCCAGGACCACGAGAACCTCGAGGTCGACCGGCAGGGAGCACCCGCATGAGCACGCCGACCGAGGCCGCACGCCCCGACGTCGTGGTGATCCTCGCCGATGACATGGGCTTCTCCGACATCGGCTGCTTCGGCGGTGAGATCGCCACGCCGAACCTGGACCGGATCGGACGCGAGGGAGTGCGGCTCACCCAGTTCTACAACACCGCGCGCTGCAGCCCTTCCCGCGCTTCGCTGCTGACCGGGCTGCACCCGCACCAGGCCGGGGTGGGGATCCTCAACTTCGACGACTCCCCCGACGGCTACCCGGGCGACCTCGCCGAGGAGTCGGTGACGATCGCGGAGGCGCTGCGGGACGCCGGCTATGCGACGTGCCTCTCCGGCAAGTGGCACCTCTCCTCCGACATGGAGCAGCCGAACCCGAGCTGGCCCACCCGGCGCGGTTTCGAGCGCTTCTTCGGCACCCTGGAGGGGGCCGGCAGCTTCTACCAGCCGCGCACGCTCACCCGGCAGGAGGTGAACGTCGAGGAGGAGGGCGAGAGCCCCGGTTTCTTCTACACCGACGCCATCAGCGACCACGCCGTGCAGTTCATCGAGGAGCACGACCGCGAGCTGGCCGACCAGCCGTTCTTCCTCTACCTCGCCTACACCGCGCCGCACTGGCCGCTGCACGCCCACGACGAGGACATCGCGCGCTACGAGGGACGCTTCGACGAGGGCTGGGACCGCCTCCGCGAGGACCGGCTCGACCGGCTGGTCAAGGAGGGCCTGCTCGACCACGACACCGAGCTCGCGGCCCGCGACCCCCGGGTGCCCGCCTGGGACGACGCCGCGGATCCGGCGCACCTGGCGTGGGAGGCCCGCCGGATGGAGGTGTACGCCGCCCAGGTCGACCGGATGGACCAGGGAGTCGGCCAGGTCCTGGCCACCCTCGAACGCCTCGGGAGGCTCGAGAACACACTGGTGGTCTTCCTCTCCGACAACGGCGGCTGCGCAGAGGAGATGCCGCCTGAGTCGGTCAAGGACTTCGTCACCGCCTTCGTGCCCCTCAAGGAGCGCACCCGTGAGGGCGAGACGGTCGTGCCGGGCAACGTGCCGGGGCTGATGCCGGGCAGCGAGGCGACCTACCAGAGCTACGGCCGCTCGTGGGCGCACCTGTCCAACACCCCGTTCCGCGAGTACAAGCACTGGGTGCATGAGGGCGGCATCGCCACGCCGTTGCTCGTGCGTTGGCCGGCGGGGATCGACGCCTCCAAGCAGCCGGTGCTGGATCGACCCTTCCAGCTGGTCGACGTGCTGCCGACCGTGCTCGACGCCGCCGGAGCCACCTACCCGCAGCGGCGAGGTGACCTCGCCGTACCGCCGGCGGAGGGACGGTCGATGCTCGATGCCTTGCGCGGCGAGGAGGTGTCTGACCGGGACCTGTTCTGGGAGCACGAGGGCAACGCCGCTGTGCGCTCGGGCCGGTGGAAGCTGGTGCGCAAGCACGACCACGCCTGGGAGCTCTTCGACCTGGCCCGTGACCGCACCGAGCAGCACGACCTCGCCGCCGAGCAGCCGGAGCTGGTCAGTGTGCTGGCCGGACGCTACGAGGCCTGGGCCGAGCGCTGTGGCGTGATCCCACGGCAGACGGTGCTGGACCTCTATGCCGCGCGCGGCAAGGGCCTGCCTCCCGAATGAGGCTCAGCCGATCTCGATCCGGCCGTGCTCGTCGATCGGGAACCCCGGGGCGAAGGCGATCTCCCACAGGTGTCCGTCGAGGTCGGCGAAGTAGCCGGAGTAGCCGCCCCACTCGGTCGGCTTGGCGGGCTTGACCACGCGGCCACCCGCGTGGTGAACGCGGGCGAAGGCCAGGTCGACCGCGGCCTCGCTGGGCAGGTTGAGCGCCAAGGTGATACCGCGGTAGGTCGGCAGGTCTGCCTCGGGCGTCGGCTCGACCTCGGCGTCCTGCGCAAGGGCGTCATAGCCATAGAGGCCGATCCAGGAGCCCGAGGTCTTGAACCAGGTGATGCCCTGACCCTCGTCACCACGCTGCTCCCAACCGAGGTCCCGGTAGAAGCGCGCGGACCGGGCGAGGTCAGCGACGCCGAGCGTCACGATGGTGAGGTTGGGGGGTACGTCGAGAGGCATGGGGAGATCATGCCGTGTCACGACCGCACAGACGAGAGGCCGCCACGCGCGGGTGGCGGCCCCTCTTCCCCTGGGTGGGTCTGTGGGCTAGGAGACGGAGACCGCCGTCCAGGCCGCGGCCACGGCTGACTGCTGGGGGCTGCCGGCGCCGTAGAGGTCGCGCGCCGCGTTGAGCGTCGCGGTCCGGGCTCCGGAGTAGCTGGTGCCGGAGGTCATGTAGACGCTCAGCGCGCGGTACCAGATCGCCCCAGCGGCGTCGCGGCCGATCCCGGTCACGCTCGAGCCGTTGCAGGTCGGGCTGTTGTGGGCGACGCCGCCGATGGTCTTGGCGCCGGAGCCCTCCGCGAGCAGGTAGAAGAAGTGGTTGCCCACCCCCGAGGAGTAGTGCACGTCGGCGCTGCCGACGGTGGCGGAGTAGCAGTCGTAGGACGAGCCATCGCTGCTCGGCTTGTCCATCCGTCGGAAGCCGAGGTGGTTCTTGAGGTCGAACTCCTCGCCGATGAGGTAGTCGCCCGGGTCGTTGGCGTTGGCGGCGTAGAACTCCACGAGCGTTCCGAAGATGTCCGACGTCGACTCGTTGAGGCCACCGGACTCCCCGCTGTAGGTGAGGTTCGCGGTGTTCTCGGTGACGCCGTGGCTCATCTCGTGGCCGGCCACGTCCAGGGAGACGAGCGGGCCGTAGTTGGTCCCGTCGCCGTCGCCGTAGGTCATGTAGGACCCGTTCCAGAACGCGTTGACGTAGCCGCTGCCGTAGTGGACGCGGTTGAACGAGCCCTGGCCGTTGCCGAAGATCCCGTTGCGGCCGTGGACCGACTTGTAGTAGTCCCACGTGACGTCGGTGCCGTACTGCGCGTCGACCCCGGCCGACTGCCGGTTGCTGGTGGTGCCGGTGCCCCACTGGTTGTCGGCGTCGGTGAAGATCGTGCCCGTCGAGCAGTTGCGGCCGAAGAGCTGGCAGACCATCGAGTCGGACTTGTTGTTCATGTCGGTGGTGTAGGTGTTGCCGCGCGTCGCATCCTTGAGCTGGAAGCCCCCGGACACGGGGGTGGTGCTGAGCGGGACGGTGCCGCTGTAGAGCGACTGGCCGGAGCCGTCGGCGGTCTGGATCTGCTGCTCGGTGCGCAGGACCTTGCCGGTGCGGGCATCGACGTACGACGCGAGACGGCTCGGCGTGCCGTCCTCCTGGGTGCCCCCGCTGAGGACCTCCCAGGCCAGACGGGATCGCCCGGTGGTGGCGTCGACGACGAGCTCGGGGGCTGCGTCCACCGCTTCGCCCTCGATCGCGCGGTTGACCGCACTCGGGGCCAGTGCCGCTGCCTTCGCCGCGCCCTTGGTGAGGGCTGCAGTCACCGCGACCGCCGGAGCAGCGTCAAGGGACTGCGAGGCCCCCTTCCAGGCACCGTCGGATGTCTGGTGCACGACCAGGTCGCCGCCGAGCACGCGGAGCCCGCGGTAGGTGCGATCCATCCGCACGTGGCTGGTGCCATCGGGATCCACGAGCGCATCGGTGATGGTGAACTCCTGGCCGTCGCCGACCTTGCCGGCACCGGGGTGCGCACGCAGCGCCGCGACCGCGGCGCGGGCCAGCTCGCCGTCCGGGTCCGCCTGGTGGCCGGCGCCCGAGGGGGCGGCTGTCGCCCCGGTCGCCGTGGTGAGTCCGGCGGCGATCATCGCCGCCGCCGCGACTGCTGCTTTCCTGCGCATGTGACACCTTCCCGAGAGCCGGCGACCCGGTTCGCCGGGCCGCTCGCCCACCCTGCTGGGTCGGGGCCCGCGCGCGGAACCTGCAAGCGGGTTCAGGTTTCTGCGCTGCAGAAGCCTGCACACCTTGCCTCGGCGTCGGGTCAGCCCCGAGCGGCGTGGCGGTGCAGGTCGATCGCATGCCGGGCCGCCGCACGGGCGCGGCTGCGGTCGCCGGCGGCGTCATAGGCCAGGGACAGGCGGAACCAGCTCTGCCAGCGGTCCGGCTCGGCCTCGGCCTCGGCCCGCATCTGGGCGAACCGGTCGTCTGCGGCGTCGCGGTCGACCCGGCCGCTGGGGCGGCGAGGCAGGTCGTCGAGGGGCAACCCGTCCTCGGCTGCAAGATCGTCGGCGAGCTTGGCACTCTGGGCGCCGAACTGGAGCTCCCGGACCACGAGGGCCAACCCGAGGAGAGGGACGACGAGCACCGCGAGCCCGAGCAGCACCCCCACCGCGCCGCCGGCCTGGATCAGCGCGATGCCCTTGAACGCGACGAGCACGGCGTAGAACACGATGAGCACGACCATCAGCGCGAGGGTCGCCTTGAGCATCGGCCGCATCAGTCGAGCCCCAAGAACGACTCGAGCCCGACGGTGAGGCCGGGCGCCGAGGCGATCCGGCGCAGGCCGAGCAGTACGCCGGGGGTGAAGGAGATCCGGTCGAGCGAGTCGTGCCGGATCGTCAGCGTCTCGCCCGGCCCACCGAGGAGGACCTCCTGGTGGGCGACCAGGCCACGCACCCGGAGGCTGTGCACGTGGACGCCGTCGACGTCGGCCCCGCGCGCACCCTCGAGCGTGGTGGAGGTGGCGTCGGGGACGGGGCCGGACCCTGCGGCGTTCCGGGCCGCGGCGATGAGGGCCGCCGTGCGGGTGGCCGTGCCGGAGGGCGCGTCGGCCTTGTCCGGGTGGTGCAGCTCCACCACCTCGACGGACTCGAAGTAGGGCGCTGCCTGGGCGGCGAAACGCATCATCAGGAGCGCGCCGACAGAGAAGTTGGGGGCGATCAGCACGCCGGTCCCGGGTGAGTCCGCGAGCCAGGAGTCGAGTCGGTCGAGGCGGCCCTGGTCGAATCCGGTGGTGCCGACGACTGCATGGATGCCGTGGCGCACGCAGAAGTCCAGGTTGTCCATCACCACGTCGGGATGGGTGAAGTCGACGACTGCCTCGACGCCGCCGTCGACCAGCGCGTCGAGGTCGTCGGCCCCCTCACCGACGTCGACCCGGGCGACGAGGGTCAGGTCGGGCGCCGCCTCCACCGCCTTGCACACCTCGGTGCCGACCTTGCCGCGCGCCCCCAGGACGCCTACCCGCAGGTTGCTCGCTGCCACCGCACCACCGTAGTGGGCGCGCCGGGGCGCGAAGCACGGCACCCATCACCCGATCATCGGTCCTGACCTGATACCTTCGATTTGAAGGTTGTGATCTAATAGTCATGATCATTAGGTTCAGACCTGATAGGAGCGACGATGGCCCTCGCCGTGCTCACCCTGGACCAACGACGCAGCCGCGGCGCCGACGACGCCGTCCCTGCCCTCCTCGACACGTTGGCCACCGACCTCCCCTCGCCGCCGCTGCGCGGCTTCGAGCGCACCGCTGGAGATGAGGTGCAGGGGGTCACCGACGACCCGGAGACCACGGTCGAGCTGCTCGGTCGCGTGCTCCGCAGCGGCGGCTGGAACCTCGGGCTCGGCCTGGGCGAGGTCGAGCTGCCGTTGCCAGCGCAGACCCGCGCCGGACGCGGTGAGGCATTCCTCGCCGCCCGCGAGGCCGTCACCAGGGCCAAGTCCGAACCACACCGGCTCGCCGTCGTGGCCCGCCCCGAGCACGAGGACGCCGTCGCGCTCGAGACGGTCCTGGGACTCTGGGCCGGCCTCCTCGAGCGTCGCACCGACGGCGGCTGGGCCGTCCATGACGCGCTCGCCGAGGACCTCACCTACGGGGAGATCGGCGAGCGTCTGGGTATCAGCCAGTCGGCGGTCTCCCAGCGAGCCCGGACAGCGGGCATCGTCGACGAGCGGCGCGCCCGCGCGTTGGTGTCGGTGCTGTGCGGCAGGCTGCTGCGATGAGCGTCGTGGTCGTGCTCCTGGTGCTGCTGCTGGTTGCGGCGTGCGCGCTGGCCTGGTGGCTCCCCCCGCTCGCCAGGGTCGGACCCGCAGCCGTCATGGCGCTCACCGCCGGGCTGCCGCTGCTCGGCCTGGTCGCCCTTCTCGGCGGCCCGATCGCGAGCGACCAGAGCACGCTGGGTCGTTCCCTCATGGTCGCGCTCGCGGTGCTGGCCATCGCCGGCGGAGGACCCGTCACCGCACTCGTGCTCCGACTCGCCGACGGGCCGAGCACGTCCGCGACCGGGGTGGCGGACGCCGCCGCCGTGCTGCGCGGGGGCACCTGGATCGGCGCGTTCGAACGCGCCGGGATCTTCGCGGCCCTGGCTTCCGGCTGGCCCGAGGGCATCGCCGTCGTGCTCGGTCTCAAGGGTCTGGGGCGCTACTCAGAGCTCAAGGCGTCGGGCAGCGACACGGCGGGCGCGACCGGAGGAGTCGCCGAGCGCTTCATCATCGGCACGTTCAGCAGCGTGCTCTGGGCCGTGGCCTGTGTCGGCGTCCTGGACGCCCTCACCCTCGGCTGAGGCCGTCGCCTCAGACCGGCAGGGCGTCGAAGGGCCCGACGACAGCGAGCGTCTGGTCCTGGCCGAACAGGCTGCGCGCCAGGGTCGCCACCTCGTCGAGGGTGACCTCGTCGACGCGCCGGATCACCTCGTCGAGGCTGGGCAGCTCGTCGTAGAGCAGCTCGGCCTTGGCGATCCGCGCCATCCGCGACGCCGAGTCCTCGAGGCTGAGCACCAGGCCTCCGCGCAGCTGGCCCTTGCCACGCTCCAGCTCGAGGGAGGAGATGCCTCCCTCGGCCAGCCGGCCGAGCTCGCCGCGGACCACCGCGAGCACCTCGCTCACCTTGGACGGCAGGCAGCCGACGGCGACGGCGAACGCGCCCGCGTCGGCATAGTGGGCAGCGTAGGAGTAGACGGAGTAGGCCAGGCCGCGGCTCTCCCGGATCTCCTGGAAGAGTCGCGACGACGTACCACCGCCGAGGGCTGCGTTGAGCACGCCGAGGGCGTAGCGGCGGTGATCGGTGCGGACCAGCCCGTTCACCCCGAGCACGAGGTTGACCTGCTCGAAGGGCCTGGCGACCACGACCTCGCCGGAGCTGCTGGTCCGGGCGCGCGCACCGCGGCGCACCGGCAGGGGTCCGACACTGGTGTCGGCGAGGAAGTTGCCCCGCGAGAAGGCCTTGCGCACCAGGCGTACGACGGTCGCGTGGTCGACGTTCCCCGCAACCGCGACGACCATGTTCTCCGGCGTGTAGCGAGAGCGGTAGTAGCGAGCGATCTGCGCACGAGTCAGTGACTTGATCGACTCGACCGTGCCCGCGATCGGCCGGCCGAGCGGGGAGGAACCCCACGCCTTCTCGGCGTAGAGATTGTTGACCACGTCGTCCGGGTCGTCGTCGTGCATCGCGATCTCGTCGAGGATCACCTCGCGCTCCGCCTCGACGTCCTCAGGCGCCAACGTCGAGGAGGTGACCATGTCACCCAGGACATCGACCGCGAGCGGGAGGTCCTGAGGTCGAGCACCCGGGCGTGGAAGCAGGTGTACTCCTTCGCGGTGAAGGCGTTGAACTCTCCACCCACCTCGTCCAGGGAGACCGAGATGTCCAGGGCGGAGCGCGACGGAGTGCCCTTGAAGAGCAGGTGTTCGAGGAAGTGAGATGCGCCGGACAAGGTCGGAGCCTCGTCGCGGGACCCGACGCCGACCCACACGCCGATGGCGGCGGATCGGACGCCGGGCATCGCCTTGGTCCGACCCGCAGCCCTCCGGGGAGGACGGTACGTCGTACCAGTCCCCGTCCTGCGCTTCGAGGAGGGTGCGGGTCGTGCCGGGCTTCTGCTGTGCTGCCGAGATGGTCAAGACCTACTCGGAGGCTGCCTCGTCGACCGGGGCCTCGT
>CAWIAY010000007.1:0-477255 GCA_963834315.1 uncultured Actinomycetota bacterium
GAGGCCGAACAGCTCCGCCGTGGGCACCAGCTCGCTCTCGCCCGGCGCAAGACCCGCCGTGCCGAGCGTGCCGCCCTCCAGGCCCGCCTCGTCCTCGCCCGCTCGCTGTGACCCTGACCTGACGCACCTTCTCGACGGCCAGGCCCAGCCAACCAAGAAACGGACTTCCTTGCCCATGAACACGAACCAGAACCGGAGCACCGAGATGCAACTCATGCATGAAGACCTGGCACGCGCACAGATGTCCGCGCGCCTGGGAGAGGCGCACGAACTGCGACGTGGACACCAGCTGGTCATGCACCGCCGACTGTCCCGCCGAGCCGAGCGCGCCGCCCAGCAGGCGCGCCTTGCCCTGGCCCGCTCGCTCTGACACCGAGGTCATCCGACCCGGAGCGAGCCGCCTGGCACGGCACCACACCTGCTCGACCAGAGCAGCCACACCGAGAGCCGGCCCTCCACCAGGGGGGCCGGCTCTCGCACGTGGCGGGCCCGGCGACGGCGCGTAGGCTCGTCGACATGGCGGCGACCTGTGACTTCTGCGGTACGACGGCACCCGATGACGGGCCGGGTGGGGACGCCGAGGCGCCTCCGCTGACCTGGACGACCGCTGTGGAGAACGGCCGCCAGCGGGTCTTCTGCGACCGCTGTTCACGCGAGCACCTGCGGGCGATGGAGGGCAAGCTCGACAGCGCCTGGTGGTGACTCGACGTACCCCGCCTCAGGCGCCTTCGGCCTCGAGGAAGCCCGGCAGCGACTCCTCCAGGATCGCCCGGAACCCCAGCTCGGCCTCGAGCTGGGAGAGCACCCCGATGCTGCCCACCCAGACCCGGTGGATCAGCAGGTAGGACGGCGGCATGTTGAGCTTGAGCGCCAGTGTCGAACCGGGCTGGCGGGGGTCGGAGGTGCGCTGGAACTGCTCGCGCATCCAGTCCCGGGAGAAGCGGAACCGCTCAGCGGCCGCCGGCTCGACGAACGGCCCGAGGTAGGCACGCAGCTCGCCCGGGTCGATCCGGATGTTGGGCTTGACGAACCCTTCCTCGCGCAGGCCCGCGAGCACGTCGTCGTAGTCGTCGTACATCGCGATCCGCAGGAGACTGCCGATCGAGTGCGGCAGGCTGCGCTCGGGCAGCCTGGCCACCGAGCCGAAGTCGACCACGCCCAGACCCCCGAGGGTGCCCTCCGGGGTGGGGAGCACCCGGAAGTTGCCCGGGTGCGGGTCCGCGTGCAGCAGCCCGACGCGTGCCGGGCCTGCGAACAGGAAGCGGATGTAGGCCTCGCCGTAGTGGTTGCGCTGCTCCTGGGTGCCCTCGGCGATCAGCCGGGCCAGCGACGCCTTGCTCTCGATCCACTCGCTGACCAGGACCTTGTCGGTGTGCGCGACCACACGCGGGACCCGCACGTCGGGATCGCCGTCGAACTCCTCGGCGAAGATCGCCTGGGCCTCGGCCTCGAGGGTGTAGTCGAGCTCCTCGGCGACCCGTTCCTGCATCTCGGAGATGAGCGGCTTGATGTCGATGCCGGGCACCAGGCCGCCGAACGTGCGGGCGACGCGGGAGAGCTGGCGCAGGTCGGCCATCAGCGCCTCACCGGCTCCGGGGTACTGGATCTTGACCGCGACCTCCCGTCCGTCGGACCAGCGACCGCGGTGCACCTGCCCGATGGAGGCCGCGGCGGCCGGGTCGTCGTCGAACTCCACGAGGTCGCGACGCCAGTGCGGACCGAGCTCGGCGGCGAGCACCGAGCGAACGGTGGCCGCCGACATCGGGGGAGCGGCGTCCTGGAGACGGGTCAGCTGATCCCGGTACGGCGCCGCGATCTCCTCGGGCAGCATCGACTCCATGATGGAGAGTGCCTGCCCCATCTTCATGGCGCCGCCCTTGAGGTCGCCCAGGGTGCGGAAGAGCTGCTCGGCCGTGCGCTGCTGCACCTCGGAGAAGACGGTCTCAGCGGGAGCGCCCCCGATCCGCCGTCCCATCCCCACCGCGGTGCGACCGGCAAAGCCGAGCGGCAACGCCGCGAGACGTGCGGTGCGCGCGACAGCATTGCGGGGCAGATCGGCCATGGCCTCAGTGTCCCCTACGACTGGTTGAGGGACGGTCAATGTTCCGTGGGCTCCTGCCAGCTGCAACCGCAACCGGGATGCCGCTTCCAGCTGCGGCACTCCACGTCGCGCAGCCACGGGTCGAGGCACAGCACGGTCGACCACAACGAGGGCCGGGCACCTTCGGCCCAAGTGGCGGCGTCGCGGGCGACCCAGCCGATGGCGACGGCGGCGAGCAACGGGTCGACCGGCTCCGGGGTGCGGTCGTGGCGGGTGCTGCGGGAGGCCTCGGCGTACTGGCGCACGAGCAGCGGCCAGGTCGGGTCGGCGTCGGTGTGGTGTGCGTCGATGCAGCGCAGGCAGGAGCTTTGCCCCGGCACGACGAAGGGACCGACCAGGGCGCTGCCCTCGGTCAGGCGGAGCACGACGTGCGGCACCTGTCCCCGCAGCCACGGGTCGAGGAGGTCGCGGTCCGGCTCGCCGACGCCGACGAGGAGGCCGAGGTCGGGTGGCTGGTCCGGTCGGCTGCCCACGCCGCTGCTGTCGGGGCTGAGGCCCGCGCCCCCGAGCAGGGCGCGGACCTGCCCGGCGATGCGGTCGCCGCCGGGGCCGAAGCCGACGACCGCGACACGACGGGAACCTCGCTCCCGGGCGACCTCAGGGGCGCGGTCGCCGTGCGCGCGGACCAGCGCCGCGAGCCGGGCCGCGTCGTCCATCGAGGACGCCGCGCCCAGCAGGGGGGTGACCGCCTGCTCGCCGACCAGGGCCCCGGCTTGCGCCAGCACGGCCAGGGAGGTCGAGCCCGGGGGCGCCTCGGACCCGTCCAGCTCGCGCAGCAGAGCCGGGATGCTCTGGTCGGGCGGGAGCACCACGGCGCCGGCGGGGTCGAGACCCACCTGGAGGCGTCCGTCGTGGCGGCGCAGCGGGTGTGCCCCGGGGATCAGGAGCGGTCGGGTCGGTGTGGCCATCCTCGGAGACTGCCGCAGCGGGGACGCGGCCGCGAGCGGTCATCCACAGGGTGCGGACATGACGGCGGCGGCGCCCCACCGAAGAAGTGGGTACGCCGCCGCGCGGAAGTCGAAAGAGGCCGCTCAGGCCTTGCCGAGAATGCGGTTGAGGTTGGTGCTGCAGACGGGGCAGACGGCCTTGGCCATCCGGGTGCCCTTGTCGTTCACCTTGACCTCGCCCGAGGCCTCGCGCTTCTCCTTGCACTTCACGCAGTAGAACTCGCCGCTCCAGGTCTCCGCCATGACGGCCTCCTTGCTGTTCGATGTGTCGGTCGTCGGCGGGGGAGTCGCACGGCACAAGTGCCGGGGTTGACCCGCCGTGGCCGTTCGGCCGCTTCGGACCCTACGGCACGGCGGGGGCACATTCATGCTCGGATGCCTCGTGGCGGAGATATTCACGCTCAGGAGGGACCGAGAAAGACCTATTTGCGGCTTATGAACCGCTTGTCGGTCGCGGGTGGCGGTTCGGTGTCCAGTCAGGGCACCTGCCGAGCGTCGATAGGGTCCGGGCCATGACCGCAGACAACGACACCGTGACCGCCGACGGCGTCGACGGCCCCTCCGACCACCTCAGGGTGGAACGCCGGGAGGACGGCGTCGTCGTCCTCACCCTTGCCAACCCCGGGCAGCGCAATGCCATGTCGCCCGCGATGACGGCCGCCTGGGAGCGCACGATGGGCGACCTGGCGCAGGACGCGGGCGTGCGCGCCGTGGTGGTGACCGGCGACGGCACCGCCTTCTGCTCCGGTGGCGACACGTCCTGGATCGCCGGCGAGCCCGACGCCGGGGTCGATCGGCTGCGCACCCGGATGATGGCGTTCTACCGGTCCTGGCTGACGGTGCGACGCCTCGACGTACCCACGATCGCGGCGCTCAACGGACCAGCGATCGGCGCCGGGCTCTGCCTCGCTCTCGCCTGCGACCTCCGGTATGCAGTCGAGGGCGCCAAGCTCGGTGTGCCGTTCGTCAAGCTCGGGATGCACGCCGGGATGGCCGCGACCTACCTGCTCCCCGAGGTCGTCGGTCCCGCCCACGCCCGTGACCTGCTCCTGACCGGTCGCGTCGTCGACGCCGACGAGGCGCTACGACTGGGCCTCGTCTCCCGGGTGCTGCCCTCCGAGGGCTTCCTCGAGGGCGTGCTCGCCACCGCCGCGGACATCGCCGGCACGGCCCCGATCGCAAGCCGGCTGACCAAGGTGGCGCTGCGGGACGGCGGGCACGCGGAGTTCGAGGCCGCCTTGCAGTGGGAGGCGCTGGCCCAGCCGGTCACCCTGGCCACCGCGGACCTCCAGGAGGGGATCGCTGCCGCCCAGGAGCGTCGCCCGCCCCGCTTCACCGGCCGCTGAACCGCGAGCGCGGAGGCAAGTCCCGGGCACAAAGCAGAGGCCCCCTGCCTCTCCGGCGCAGCGCCTGCCTTCCCCAAACGAGCGCTGTGCCGAATCGGCCGGGGGCCTCATCTGCGGATGACCCTAGGTGCGGCGCTCGACCGCCGTCAACGCAGCCCGCGATGACCTGTGGACGGGGCTGGGGACTGGTTGTGGATGACGGTGCACAGCCTGTGGATACACCTGGGGATGACGGTGTACGAAGCTGTGGGGGACACGCCCGGGGGGCTCTACCTTTGCCCTTGCTGACCAGCCAGGATGGTCAGCCACAGGCTGTGGACGAAAAAGAAGTAGGCCAGATCGGACGGAAGGAGCGCCCATGTCAGCCCCCATGTCACACGGGGAACCGCTCGACCCGGTCGCCACGCTGCGCCGGATCGCGTTCTTGATGGAGCGTCGCCTCGCTGACAGCTACCGGATCAAGGCCTACCGCGGTGCGGTGACCACGCTGCTCGGGTGTGCCCCGGGGGAGGTCGCCGCGCGCGCCGCCGCCGGGACGTTGCGCGACCTGCCCGGTGTGGGGGCCAAGACCGCCGGGGTCGTCACCGACTGCCTGGCCGGGCGGGTGCCGGCCACGCTGGCCGAGCTCGAGCAGGGTGCGGGACCGCTCAGCGACGGCGGCGCGACCACCCGGGCGGCGCTGCGCGGCGACCTGCACACCCACTCCGACTGGTCCGACGGCGGGTCCCCCATCGAGGAGATGGTGATGACCGCCCGCGAGGTGGGCCACGACTACGTCGTCCTCACCGACCACTCGCCCCGGCTGAGGGTTGCCAACGGGCTGTCGGTGGAGCGGCTGCTGCGGCAGCGGGAGGTCGTCGCTGCCGTCAACGCCCACCTCGGTGACGACTTCCGGCTGCTGCACGGCATCGAGGTCGACATCCTCGACGACGGGTCGCTCGACCAGAGCGACGAACTCCTGGGCGCCCTCGACGTGGTCGTCGCCTCGGTGCACTCCAAGCTCAAGATGGACCCGGCCGCGATGACCCGACGGATGGTCGCGGCGGTCCGGCACCCACGGACCCACGTGCTCGGCCACTGCACCGGCCGCCTGGTCATGGGTGGGCGCGGCACCCGGGCGCAGAGCCAGTTCGACGCGCGGGTGGTCTTCGAGGCGTGCGCCGAGGCGGGGGTGGCGGTCGAGATCAACTCCCGGCCGGAGCGGCGCGACCCCCCGGACGAGCTGATCGCCCTGGCGCTCGAGGCCGGCTGCCTGTTCTCCATCGACAGCGACGCCCACGCGCCGGGGCAGCTCGACTTCCTCGTGTACGGCGCGGAGCGGGCCGAGGAGCTCGGCGTACCGATCGACCGGATCGTCAACACCTGGCCGGCGGACCGCCTCCTGACCTGGGCCAACGGGTAGTTTGGAGCCATGAGCAGCGCACCTCGCACGAGCGACGAGCCTGTCGTCGAGGTGCGCCGGTCGCGTCGTCGTCGCCGCACCGTGGCCGCCTACCGCGAGGAAGGCCGCGTCGTCGTGCTGATCCCGGCCCGGATGACCAGGGCCGAGGAGAAGGAGTGGGTCTCCACGATGCTCGCCCGGCTCGAGCGTCAGGAGAAGCGGCGCCGTCCCAGTGACGCCGGCCTGATGCGACGGGCGCTCCGGCTGAACAGCACCCATCTCGACGGGAATGCCGTGCCCACCACCGTCCGGTGGGTCGACAACCAGAACAGCCGATGGGGTTCGTGCACGCCGGCGGACAAGGCGATCCGGCTCTCGCGCCGGCTCGAGGGGATGCCGGGCTGGGTGATCGACTACGTCCTCGTGCACGAGCTGGCCCACCTCATCGAGATCGGCCACACGCCTGAGTTCTGGGAGCTCGTCGACCGCTTCCCGAAGGCCGAGCGGGCCAAGGGCTTCCTGGAGGGCGTCGCCGCCGCAGGTCAGCTCGGCATCCTCGCCGAGGATCCTGACTGCTCGCTGGAGGGTGCGGCCGCGATGGCCGCGGACGACGACGCCTGAGCCGGCTCAGAAGTGTCGGGCGCGCGCCAGGGCGATCAACGTGTGCATCTCGTCCTCGAGCTCCGGCAGGCCTTCCAACGGCCACCAGCGCACGTCGAGGGACTCCTGGCTGACCTCCGGGACCGCTGAGGGCGCAGCGACGGCGCTGTAGCGGACGTCCAGGTGGCGCACGGCGCCGCGCGCGTCGCAGAACTCCACGGTGTGCAGGTCGAGGTGCACCGGCGTGGGGTCGAAACGCAGGTCGACCAGCCCCGACTCCTCGCGGGCCTCGCGGCCGGCCGCCCCCGCCAAGGTGGCGTCGCCGTCCTCGATGTGGCCGCCGAACGCGAACCAGCGGCGCGCCTTGCGATGCAGGTTGAGCAGCACCTCGCTGCCGTCGTGGGAGAGCACCAGGGTGCCGGCCGTCAGGTGGTCGGGGAAGCAGCTGCGCCGGGCCCCGTCCCGGTGTCGCTCCAGGTGATCGACGTACGCCGTGCGCAGCCGCTCCTGCGCATCGTCGGGCGCACGCCAGCCGCGCAGCGTGGCGAGGGCGTCGGCGTGCAGCGACTCCGGGTCGGTCACGACCCTTCGGGCTCGGGGCCGCCGGGCTTATCGCCGCCGTCCTCGCCGTCGAGCAGGTCGGCGATCGCTGCGTCGAACTCGGCGTCGGTGAACGACTCGGAGTCGGGGAGGTTCTCGCGGAAGCCGAGCGGGTCGTCGAGGTCGGCGGCTGAGGGGAGCAGGTCGGGGTGCGCCCAGACGGCGTCGCGGCCCTCGTGTCCCTGACGGGAGCGGAGCGAACCCCACAGCGTGGAGGCGTCGCGCAGGCGCCGTGGTCGCAGCTCGAGCCCGACCAGCGAGGCGAAGGTCGACTCGGCGGGCCCGCCGGCGGCACGGCGGCGCCGGACCGCCTCCTGGAGCTTGCCGGAGGCGGGCATCCGCTCCTCCGTCGCCTGGCCGACGGTGTCGTCGACCCAGCCCTCCACGAGGGCCAGCGTGGTCTCGAGCCGCGACAGGGCGGCCTGCTGGGCCGGGGTCTTCTCGGGCTCGAAGAGGCCGCCCTCGAGGGCCTCTTGGAGTGCGGCCGGGTTCATCGGGTCGATGTCGCGCATCGACTCCTCGATCTTGGACACGTCGATCGTGGTGCCGCGCCCGTAGTCCTCGACGGTGGCGAGGAGGTGAGCACGCAGCCACGGCACGTGGGCGAAGAGCCGCTGGTGGGCGGCCTCACGCAGCGCGAGGTAGAGCAGCACGTCGTCGGCGCTCACGTCGAGACCGTCGGAGAAGGCAGCCACGTTCAGCGGCAGCAGGGCCGCCTTGCCGGTGGGCCCGAGGGGCAGGCCGATGTCGGAGGCGGTGAGCACCTCCCCGGCGAGGCCGCCGAGGGCCTGACCCACCTGGTTGCCGAACATCGCGCCACCGGCTTGGTTGAGGATGCCCATCAGCGGACCGGCCATGGCCTTGGCGTCCTCGGGCAGGGCGTTGCCCATCGCGGAGACCACGTGCTCGGCCACCGGCTCGACGAGCCGCTGCCAGACCTCGATGGTCTCCTCGATCCACTCCGCCCGGCTCCAGGCAGCGACGGTGCTGACCCCCGAGGGCAGGTCGGTTGCAGAGTCGAGCCAGTGGTCGGCCAGGCGCAGGGCGTCGGCGATCTCGGTGCGCTGCCGGTCGGTGGGGGTCGGGTCGGCGCCCTGGCCGTCCCCGGCGACGGTGCGCCGGGCGACGTCCTTGGCGAGGTTCCAGTTCACCGAACCCTCGTGGGGCTGCATCATCGCCTGCATCTGGCCGATCAGCGCACTGAAGTCGGGCATGCCGCCGGCACCCGGGGCGCCGCCACCGGCAGCTCCTCCGAAGGCGCCACCGAAGGCCTGGAACATCTGCTCGAACGGGGTGCCCTTGAACGGGTTCTCTTCTTCGTCAGCCACACCTCCACGGTACTCGGCCGCACCACTAGGCTTGGGTTGTGACCGACCTACCTGTGGTGCGCCTCGTCGACATCCGCGAGACCCCCCTGCAAGCACAGGAGGTCCTCGACGCCCTCGGGGACGCGGCGTCCGGAGGGATCACCTTGTTCGTCGGGGCCGTCCGTGACCACGACCAGGGCCAGGGTGTGACCGGGCTGGACTACTCCGCGCATCCCACGGCACTGGACCGGCTCCGCGACGTCTGCGACGAGATCGCCAGAAACTTCGACGTCCAGGCCGTGGCCGCTGTGCACCGCACCGGCACCCTGGCCATCGGGGACGCCGCCGTGATCGTCGCCACCGCCGCCGCCCACCGGGGCCAGGCCTTCGAGGCATCACGAGCTCTGATCGACCGCCTCAAGGAGACGGTGCCGATCTGGAAGCACCAAGTGTTCACCGACGGAACCGATGAGTGGGTCGGCACCCCCTGACAGCACCCGGGTGGTCGACGCGCCGACCCACGCCGCTGGTCGACGAGCCGAGCCACCCGGTGGTTGAGGAGCCGAGGCAACCGGTGGTTGAGGAGCCGACCGGTGCGAGCCATCCCGGTGGTTGAGGAGCCGAGCCGCTAGGCGAGGCGTCTCGAAACCACCGCACGGACGCGCTCGGGTGGGGGTGGTTTCGAGACGGGCTCCGCTGGCGCTCCGCCCTCCTCAACCACCGGTGGAGTCCGGTGGTTGAGGAGCCGAGCCGCTAGGCGAGGCGTCTCGAAACCACCGCACGGACGCGCTCGGGTGGGGGTGGTTTCGAGACGGGCTCCGCTGGCGCTCCGCCCTCCTCAACCACCGTCGGGTGGTGAGTCGAGCGGGCTGGTTTCGAGACGGGCTCCGCTGGCGCTCCGCCCTCCTCAACCACCGGGGGAGTCCGGTGGTTGAGGAGCCGAGCCGCTAGGCGAGGCGTCTCGAAACCACCGCACGGACGCGCTCGGGTGGGGGTGGTTTCGAGACGGGCTCCGCTGGCGCTCCGCCCTCCTCAACCACCGGTGGGAGTCCGGTGGTTGAGGAGCCGAGCCGCTAGGCGAGGCGTCTCGAAACCACCGCACGGACGCGCTCGGGTGGGGGTGGTTTCGAGACGGGCTCCGCTAGCGCTCCGCCCTCCTCAACCACCGGTGGAGCGCCGCTCCGCCCTCCTCAACCACCGGTGGAGTCCGGTGGTTTCGAGACGGGCTCCGCTGGCGCTCCGCCCTCCTCGACCACCGGAGTGCCGCCCTCCTCAAGCACCCGACGTGCCCGCGCGCCTCACCGCCGCCGCCCACCCAACTGCCTAGCCTGGGACCGTGGAGATCTTGATGTGGCTGGTGCCGGCGGGTGTCGTGACCGTCGCGGCCATGCTCTGGGCGGCGTGGGCGGGGCGTCCGCGTCCAGACGACCGTGCCGTGCAGGCCCAGCGACGCGAGGCGGACCACGAACGCTTCGCCAAGGCGATCACCCGCCAGCACCCCGGCGCGACCGGGCCCCGCCCGGTGGCCGTGCGTGAGCGCAGCACCGGCGTCGCCGTACGTCCCTCCCGCCGCGCCCCGGGCCAGGGTCGCCGCTCCGCCTGAACCTCGGCCGGGAGACGTGGGGACGCCCAGGCGGTGGCCGATGCCCTGCCGTCGGTCGATCTTGGCCCTCAATGAGAGGGTTGCGGCATGAGTCGGCGCACGGTTTCCAGCCTCGTGGTGGTCGTGCTGCTCGCCGGACTCATCGGTGCCGCCGCCTTCCTGCCCGTGCCCTACGTGACGATGAGCCCGGGCCCGACCGTCGACGTGCTGGCGAAGGTAGACGGGGACCAGGTCATCGAGGTCGACGGGGCCGACACCTTCCCCACCGAGGGCGACCTCCGGTTGACGACGGTCTCGGTGACGAGCCCCGGTGCGGAGATCAGCCTGATCGAGGCACTCTCGGCGTGGTTCGACGGAGCCCGCGCGGTCTACCCCCGTGACGTCATCTACCCGCCGTCGCAGAGCGCCGAGGACGTCCGCCGGGAGAGCAGTGTGCAGATGGTGTCCTCGCAGGACACCGCGATCGCGGTCGCGCTCGGCGAGCTCGGCTACAAGCTCCCGTTGCGCACGGAGGTCCTCGGGGTGACCAAGGACTCGCCGGCCGACGGCACGCTGAAACCACGCGACTACCTCCTCGAGGTCAACGGCGTGGCGATCGACGACGTCGCCAAGGTCAGCGAGGCCATCCAGGAGACCGGGGTCGGCGAGGACGCCGTGTTCGTCGTACGACGCGACGGCGTACGACGCACCGTCCGGGTCAACGCCGAGGCGTCACCCGACGACCCCCAGCGGGCCGTCGTGGGTGTGGAGATCGGCAACGGCTACGACTTCCCCTTCGACGTCACCGTGCACATCGACGAGGACATCGGCGGGCCGAGCGCCGGGCTGATCTTCTCCCTGGCGGTCTACGACACCCTCACGCCCGGGTCGCTGACGGGCGGCACCGACGTGGCCGGGACCGGCACCATCGACCCCAACGGCAGCATCGGACCGATCGGCGGCATCCAGCAGAAGATCGTCGCGGCCGCCGATGCCGGCGCCAAGGTGTTCCTCGTGCCCGCGGGCAACTGCGACGCAGCCCTCGGAGCCGACGTGCGCGACGACGAGATCCGACTCGTCCGCACAGCCACCATGCACCAGGCGGTGGAGTCGCTGGAGAGGTACGCCGACGACCCCGACGCCGACCTGCCCAGCTGTGAGGAGGCCGCATGAGCAACGACGTAGCGGTGGATCCGCACCTGCGTGCCGCCGCGCGCGAGATCGAGGCCCATGCCGCCGAGGCGGGCTGGGACCAGCCGGCCCGGTTGTTCGCCCTGGTCCCCACCAGCGACCTGCTCACGCGTGAGCCCGGCCTCGCCGACGCGCTGGGGATCGAGGCCACCCAGGAAGGCGCCCTCACCCCGGTCGAGCAGGAGGCGGTCTCGCAGGACCAGCCCCTCGAGGAGACGCTCGCGCAGATCATGTGGCCCGCCGAGGTCTTCGGGTGTGCGGCCGTCGTCGAGAGAGTGGTGCTTCCGCCGGCCGCGGACGCGACGATGCCCGAGGACCCGCAGGCGGCGCAGGACTACGCGGCCGAGCATCCCGACCGCCAGGACGTGCGGATGGTCGCCGCCGTCACCCGCGACGGCGCGACCTTCTGCGCGCTGCGGATGCGAGCGCACGACGACGACTTTTCGGTGGTCGAGGGAACCGATCTCGTACCAGCCCTTCTACAGTTGCTGCACAGGACGTTGGACCAATGAGATGTCAACTGAACCGAGCCATGCCGGCTGATCAGACAGGTAGTCACTTGTGAGCGGATTCTTCGAGGAACCCCCCCAGCAGCCGCGCCGGCCCGCGCCGGCCGCGCCACCGCAGAGGTCGCGTGCCTTGGTGGGCACGGCCGTCATCCTCGTCGTGCTGTTCTTCCTCGGCTCGGTGTTCACCGGCATCTGGACCGACCGGCTGTGGTTCAGCAGTGTCGGCTACTCCGCGGTCTTCAACACCATGCTCGGCACCCGGGTGCTGCTCTTCATCGTCTTCGGGGCCGTGCTCGGCGCTCTGGTCGTCGCGAACATCGCGATCGCCTACCGGTTCCGGCCGGTGTTCCGGCCCGCCTCCCAGGAGCAGGTCAACCTCGACCGCTACCGCGAGGTCATCGAGCCGATCCGGCGCTGGCTGCTGATCGGCGTCGGCATCATGCTCGCCGTCTTCGCCGGCAGCTCCGGCTCCGGCCAGTGGCGCCAGTTCCTGCTGTGGCGCAACCAGACGCCCTTCGGCCAGGAGGACCCCTACTTCAACCGTGACGTCGGGTGGTATGTCTTCCAGCTGCCCTGGTTCCACTACCTGATCGACTTCGGCATGGCGATCGCGGTGCTCAGCATCATCGCCGCCGCGCTGACGCACTACCTCTTCGGCGGCATCCGTCTGCAGTCGCGCAGCGACAAGCTCTCCGGCGCCGCGCAGGCACACCTCTCGGTGCTGCTCGGACTCTTCGTGCTCTTCAAGGCCGCCGACTACTGGCTGGACCGGTTCGACCTGACCACCGAGGGTGGCGGGCTGTTCACCGGCATGGGCTACACCGATGAGAACGCGGTGCTTCCCTCGAAGAACATCCTGATGTTCATCGCCGTCATCTGCGCGCTGCTGTTCTTCGCCAACGTGCTGCGCCGCACCTGGATGCTGCCCACCGTCGGCCTGGCCCTGCTGGTGCTCTCGGCGGTCCTGCTCGGGGCGATCTGGCCCGGCATCGTCCAGCAGTTCCAGGTGCGCCCGTCCGAGCCGGACCGTGAAGGTCCCTATATCGCGCGCAACATCGACGCGACGCGGGCGTCCTACGACGTCGACGACACCGAGGTGACGACGTACGACGCCAACCTGACGCTCTCGCCCGACCAGCTGCGCACCGACGCCACCTCGATCCCCGGCATCCGCCTGATCGACCCGAGCCTGGTCTCCGACACCTTCGAGCAGCTGCAGCAGGTGCGTGGCTACTACGCCGTCAGCGACGTGCTCGACGTCGACCGCTACGACCTCGACGGTCAGACCCGAGACGTCGTGGTGGCCGTGCGCGAGCTCGAGCAGAGCGGTCTCGAGGAGTCCCAGCGCAACTGGGCCAACCTGCACACCGTCTACACCCACGGCTACGGGTTGGTCGCCGCCTACGGCAACCAGCGCGACGCCGAGGACAAGCCGGTCACCAACAGCGACGGCCGGCCGATCTGGGCCGAGCGGGACCTCCCGCCGGAGGGTCAGCTGACCGACCTGTCCGAGGGATACGAGCCGCGGATCTACTTCGGCGAGCGCAGCCCGCTCTACTCGATCGTGGGCAAGAGCGGTGGCGCCGACGTCGAGCTCGACATCCCCGAGGGCACCGGCAACGACCAGCCCACCAACACGACCTACGAGGGCGCCGCCGGCGTACCGGTCGGGGGCATCTTCAACAAGCTGCTCTACGCGATCAAGTTCTCCGAGCCCAACATCGTGCTGTCGAGCCGGGTCAACGAGAACTCCAAGATCCTCTACGACCGCAGCCCGCGTGACCGGGTGCAGAAGGTCGCTCCGTGGCTGACCGTGGACGGCGACGTCTACCCGGCGGTCGTGGACGGCCGCGTGGTGTGGATCGTCGACGGCTACACGACGACCGACAACTACCCCAATGCGCAGAAGGAGTCGCTCTCGGACATGACCGCTGACGCGCTCCAGCCTCGCACGGCCTACTCCACGCTGCCCACCGACGAGATCAACTACATGCGCAACTCGGTGAAGGCGGTCGTCGACGCCTACGACGGCTCGGTGGTGCTCTACGAGTGGGAGCGCGACCCGATCCTCGAGGCCTGGTCGTCTGCGTTCCCGGGCGTCGTGACACCTCGGGACTCGATCCCCGAGGCGCTGCTCGACCACCTGCGCTACCCCGAGGACCTCTTCAAGGTGCAGCGCCAGATCCTGGCGACCTACCACGTGGAGGACCCCAAGACGTTCTACGACGGCAACGACCGTTGGGACGTCCCGGTCGACCCGGAGATCAAGGACAACAAGCAGCCGCCGTACCGCCTGTCGGTGAAGACGCCGTCCGGCTCCGACGAGCCGGTGTTCTCGCTGACCAGCGTCTACGTCCCGCAGGAGCGGCAGAACCTGGCCTCCTTCATCTCCGTGGACTCCGACGCGCGGCAGGATGACTACGGCAAGATCCGGATCCTGCGGCTGCCCAGCAACACGCAGGTGCCTGGCCCGTCGCAGATCGCCAACACGTTCGCCTCCGACCAGGACATCCAGGACCGGCTGCTGGCGTTCACACGCACCAACTCCAAGGCGTTGTACGGCAACCTGCTCACGCTCCCGGTGGGAGACGGACTGCTCTACGTGCAGCCCCTCTACACCCTGCGTGAGGCCGGTGAGGGGCGCTATCCGGTGCTCCGCTACGTGCTCGTCTCCTTCGGTGACGACGTCGGCATCGGCTCCACGTTGACCGCGGCCCTGGACGACGTCCTCGGCATCACCTCACCGGACGAGTCCGTCGACCCGGAGTCCAACCCCGACCTCGGAACCGATCCGGGTTCTGGTGAGGGGGGAGCGCCGGTCAGCGACGACGTGCGCGCGCTGCTCGAGGAGGCTGAGAAGAAGTTCGTCGAGGCCGAGAAGGCGCTGACCGACGGTGACCTCAACGGCTATGCGGCCGCCAGCCAGGAGGCTCGCGACCTGGTCGAGCAGGCACTCGAGGCAGCCGGCCAGGACACCGGCGGAGCTGGCTCCGGTGGTGGCGGCGGCGGAGGCGACGGCGGTGGTGGCGACGAGGGGTCGCCACCGGCCAACGGCTGACGCGTCCCCGGTGACGGGGTGACCCCCGTCACCGGGATCCGATTTGGAAGCCCGCGCAGCCGTCCCGTAAGGTTGTGTCCACGACGCGGGGTGGAGCAGTTCGGTAGCTCGCTGGGCTCATAACCCAGAGGTCGCAGGTTCAAATCCTGCCCCCGCTACCATCGCTGGCCTGGGACTCTGTCCCAGGCCAGTCGCTTTTCCCGGGATCATCTTCCGCGTTGCGTACGAGAATGCGTACGGCATCCTCCGGTGGGGAGTCCTGACCAGATCCCAGGATGAACGCGGCGGCCACATTGGCGCCGTCTTCGTCCATGCCGTCGATGACATGTGTGTAGGTCTGCAAGGTGCACCACGACCACCTCCGTGGCTGAGCCGAAAGGGCACAGCCACAGCATCGGGCCGAGGAGCTGCGCATAGCCGATCGGGGTGGCTCCCGAAGGAGTATCGGGGCTGCGTGTCATGGTTTCCATCGCTCGGCGGGAGGTACCGCAGGCTCGATATCGCTATTGACAGAATGGTGTTGTCAATAGCAGCCTGTGGAGCATGCCCGTCGACGTCCAGGTGCTCGAGCACCCGGCGGCGGCCGCCGCCGCGCTCGACCCCCGGCGCGCGGAGATCCTCGCGATGCTGGCGGAGCCAGGCTCGGCCACGACCGTCGCCCACGCGCTCGGGCTGCCCCGCCAGAAGGTGAACTACCACTTGCGGCTGCTCGAGGAGCACGGGCTGGTGGAGCTCGTGGAGGAGCGACCGCGGCGCGGACTGACCGAACGGGTGGTCCGGGCGAGCGCCAGGGGATACGTCGTCTCACCCTCGGCCCTCGGGCCCAGCGGAGCGGACCCCGAGCGCACCGACCGGCTCTCGAGCCGCTACCTGCTCGCCGTGGCCGCGCGCCTGATCAGCGAGGTCGGCCGGCTGGCCACCAGGGCGGAGGCCACCGGCAACCAGCTGGCCACCCTCACCCTCGACACCGAGGTCAGGTTCGCCTCGGCCGCCGAACGCGCGGCATTCACCGCCGAGCTGGGCGACGCGATCACGACACTCGTCTCCCGCTACCACGACGAATCGGCGAGCGGGGGCCGCTGGCACCGCCTCGTCGTCGCCGCCCACCCCCGTCCCGCCCGCGAGAGCCCCTCCCGACCAGGCCCGACAGGAGACCGACCATGACCGACGTCCCCCACTCCATCGAGCTCGAGATCGAGGTGCCCGGCACCCCCGAGGAGGTGTGGCGGGCCATCGCCACCGGCCCGGGCATCACGTCGTGGTACGTCCCGCACGAGGTCGAGGAGCGCGAGGGTGGCACCGCCACGGCGTCCTTCGGCCCCGGCCCGGAGATGCAGGTCCCGGGGCGGGTGGCCGCGTGGGAACCACCCCGCCGGGTGGTCTTCGACGGCGGCGAGGGCGTGGGGGGTCTCGCTTTCGAGTGGCTGGTCGAGGCCCGCGAGCGGCGGCACCTGCGTCGTCCGGCTGGTCAACAGCGGCTTCGGCGAGGGGCAGCCCTGGGACGACCAGTACGACGACATGGTCGAGGGCTGGCGGATCTTCCTGCTCAACCTGCGCCTCCACCTGGAGCACTTCGCCGGCCGCTCGGCCGTGCCGTCGCTCCCGTCGGCGGTCCTGGTCCCTCGACCCCGATCGGGCCTGGCACGAGCTCACCTCCGCGCTCGCCATGCCCGAGACGCCGACCGTGGGCGACCGCCTCGACCTCGACTCGGGCGGCGGCGGGCGCCTCGCCGGGCGGGTGGTCGACGTCGCCCCGCGCCGCGTGGCCCTCCTGCTGGACGAGCCGGCTCCGGGCACGGCGTTCGTCGCGGCCGAGGGACACGGCACGACCTGCGCGCTCTCGGTCTGGGCCTACCTGTACGGCGAGGACCGCGACCGCCTGGCCGCGGAGCTGACCAGCGCCTGGCAGGGCTGGCTGGACGCGCGCACTCCGGACGCCGCACCAGCCCGGCGGCGAGAGCGTGTCTGCTCGGCAGTGAGCCGGAGGAGGCGCTCGAGTGTCCTCGAGGTTGGCCATCTGGTCGTTGTCGGTGTTTCCCTCACCGAGCGCTTGTCAGAGGTGGGCCGGCGCAGCAGGGTGTCCTTGTGGCCACGAAGAGATGGAACGACCTTGACCCTCGCGTTCGCCGGCTGATCGTCGTGACCGGAGTCATCGAAAGTGTCCTCAAGATCGCTGCACTGATCGATCTCGCTCGGAGACCCCCCGCGGACATCCGGGGCTCGAAACCACGGTGGGCAGCTGCGATCTCACTGTCGAGTTCAGCGGGCGCTGTACCCATCATCTACTTCCGCTATGGGCGTCGTCGGTAGCCGGGCGCAAGAAGGGATTGCTCTCCACAAACGGATCCCCTTCCGGGATGACAGACAGCCGCATGATGCTCGACGGGTTCACCTTCCTCAGCTCCCCCCGCAGGCCAGCGTGTTGGATGGTCCTTATCGTCGTTGTGCATGAACTCAACGCTGCGGTGAGCGGCCGCGGCGACCCGATGCGAGCCAGCGGTCCGCTCGACCGGGTAGTTGGGCGACTCTTGCAGCGATTGCGCGAGCTGCACGGCAACCCAGTGCGGCCGAAGGGCTCCAAGAACCTGTCATCGGCACTCACTAGGGCTTGAGATACGCACCCTGAACGTACCTCACCCGCCCATCACGCAAGGCGCGGCCGGAATTGGCACGCTTCTGGGCATGTCGCTCGCCAAGCACCAGGTGCAGTCCAAGAGGAGGCGGTGTGCCCGCCGGCGGTCGGTTTGCGTCCAGCCAGGCAAGTATCGTCGAAGAGACGTCCCGGAACGTGTGCTCTTTGAGGCCCAACTTGCGCAAGAGTGTTCGCAAGTCTTCCGGGGAAATCAGGTGGCTCTGCCCCGGCTCACTCGCCCAGGGAACGGGAAAATCGAGCGGCTGTCCGTTGCCCGCACAGATGTCCTGGAACACGAACTGACCGCCGGGTCGCAGGACGCGCGTTATTTCACCGTAAAATTGGCGCTTTTCGGCAATGTTCATCTGCGTCTGAATCGTCCACACGCAATCGAACGCGCCATCATCAAACGGTAGCGCCAAAGCATTGCCTCGACGAAATTGGGTCCGCTCTGCAAGGCGCGTCATGCGGGACAGCTCGTTGGCCACGGTGCAAAACTCAGGCATAAGGTCAATGCCGGTGACGTCACACCTGTACGTCGCGGCGAGGAATCGTGCCGGGCCGCCCAGGCCGCTGCCCACGTCAAGCATCCGTGTTCCCGGCTTGAGTGCAGCGAGTGCGGCGAGATCCTTCGTAGCAGCGCGCCCGGCCGAGTGAAACTCATCGGCCGGCGCAAGGTCATCCACAGTCGGCGCGTCAGGGTCCTTACCCGCTTCGCGCAAACCAGCGACGATGCGCTCGAGCAATCCGACAGCACGGTAGTGAGCTTGAACTGAACGCTCATCAGCCATGATGACGCCTCCCTTCTGTCGCCCAACCAGATGTCGACACCCTAAATGCGAGGGTGACCACGGTCCGTGAGCGCTGGTTCGTCATCGAGCGTTTGTGACACCCGCTTTGGCTGAACCTCGAGTCGTTCCTCCGACGGGTACGCCGGTGAGCCACACGTGAACGTCAAGCTCGGGCTCACCCGCGAACGCGTCCTCAGCGCCGCCGCGACCCTCGCCGACACCGAAGGTTTGCCTGCCGTCACGGTCAGCAGCGTCGCCCGCGTCGTCGGGGTCAAGGCGCCCAGCCTCTACGCCCACGTCCGCAGTACCGACGAGCTGCACGCAGCCCTCACCGTGCTGGCGCTCGACGAGCTCGCGGACGCCATCGACTGCGCGATCGCCGGGCTCGCGGGCCGCGACGCCCTCACGGCGCTCGCGGAGACCCATCGCGCCTACGCGCGTGAGCGTCCCGGCCGCTACGACGCTGCCGGCGCGCTCGACCGCCCCGCTACTGACGATCTCGCGCGAGCAGCCGGACGCCATGCTGCTCAGCAGCAGGCCATCCTCCGCGGCTACGCGCTCGGCGCCGACGCGCAGGTGCACGCGACCAGGCTGGTCGCGAGCATGCTGCGCGGCTTCATCCAGCTCGAGGCTGCGGGGGCCTTCGCGCACCGTGAGCCCCGGGTCGAGGAGACTTGGCCGCTCATGCTTGACGTCCTCGACGCCGCTATCCGCGCGCATTGCTGACCGATCCGCCTCGCGCGTAGACACACGCCTCACCGACGGTCACGACCCAGCTCGTGGCAGCGTCTCATCGCAACCCGACGTCCTCGCCACGGCTGAGGTCGGGGTGATCGCCACTCCTGCCCTGAACCGGACGCCCTTCTTGGCGCCGTAAGCGGAACGACAAGTGGCGACGTCCTGACGTGGAACAGCCGGCTGACGCGAGGACCGCGTCCAGCACCGATTGAGGATCCCCACTCGGTGACGATCACCTTCGTCGGCCGCTGGCGTCGCTGCGCATCGTCGTCGCCGCAAGTCGTTCGGCTTGCGGGATCGGCGAGTGTGCCGGTGAGGCGCTACCGAAGGAGCTGGACGCCCGTCCAAGCGCTTGTCGTGCACTGACCGTCGGCGTTGTTTCCGGTGCTCAAGACTGTGCCGTCGACACGCAAGCCGAGGGTGTGGGTGGAACCTGCAGCGATCGCCACGATGTTCTCCCAGGCTTCGACATCGCACTGGCCGTGGTTGTTGTCGCCAGCAGCGAGTGCGGTCCCGTGCGCCGTGACCGCGACGGAGTGATAGCTGCCCGCGTCCAGTTGCACGACGTTCTCCCAGGCTTCGACATCGCACGCACCCGTCGTCCGGGCTCCAGTGGCGAGTACTCGTCCGTCATTTCGCAACCCGAGCGTGTGCATGTAGCCGGCCGCGACAGCGGCCAGGTCGCGCCACCGTTCGACGGCGCATTGTCGTCGGCTGTTCACGCCGACCGCGAGAGCGGTGGCGTCGGCGCGCACTGCGACCGAGTGCCAGTCCCCACAAGAGACGCCGATGATGTCTCGCCACGAGGCCACGTCGCATTGGCCCTCTGAACCTCGACCTGCCGCCCTGACGGTGCCATCGTCGAGCAGCCCGAGAGTTCTGCGCCAGCCTGCGGCAACGGCAATGACGCCCCGCCACGCGAGCACGTCACATTGTCCGTCGTCGTTCCAGCCCGTGGCCAACACGGAGCCGTCCGAACGCAGGCCGATCGTGTGGGATCGCCCCGTGTTGTTCGCTGTATGAACGTTGCCGGCAGCCACTGCAACGACCGCATCCCACGACTCCACGCGGCACTCGCCCGCCGCATCGTTGCCCACCGCGAGCACGGTCCCGTCCAGACGACGCCCGACTGAATGCCGCCTCCCGGCAGCGAGCGCCGGCGCTTCAGGTTGCACGGTGCGACTTCGCCTCGGCGACCAGTCTCAGAGCGACCTGAAGAGCGGCGATTCGGTTGACCATGAGCGTTTGTCGCGAAGGCGAAAGCGTACTGCCGCGGACGACGGCCTCACACTTTCGAAGGAGCGAGGCCAGTTCGACTTCGGCACACTCGAGGTCGGCGATGTCCATGCCACCCATCATCGACTACGACTCTCGCGGAGCGACCCGGTGCGGGATCCCGCGCCGGCACGCTCCCAGTGAGGATCGGCACACCGGGACGAGGGGTCAGGCGCCGCGTGACTCAGCGAGGCGGCGCATCCAGTAGCGGAACCAGTCCTTGCCGTAGGGCACGTAGACCCGGGTGGGGACCTGTCGGCTCTGCAGGGTGGCCAGGACCTCGGGCCGCACTCCGAGCAGTTGCTCGACCGGCACCGGTCCCAGGGCCAGCAGAAGCGCCTCGCGGAGCCGACCGTCGTGGGTGGCCATGGACCAAGCCGCACCCTGGGCGGCGAGCTGGAAAGCCAGACGCAGGTAGGCGACGTCGGTGGCCTCTCCGTAGGGGTGGGCGCCGTGCGTCTGGACGTAGGCGCCCTTGACCAGCCGGATGTGCACTCCGGCAACAACCAAGGCGTCGAGGTCGCAGGCAGACCGCAGCAGGTTGGCCTGAACCGTGGCTCCGATTCGGCCAGCCAGCCCACGGTCGGCGACGGCGTGCACACAGGCCAGCACCGCGTCGGTGCGGTCGGCGTCCTCGGCACCCACCTGGATCCGTCGGCCCTGAGGCAGGGCCGAGGCGATCGAGGCAAGGCGGTCGGTGGCACCGGCGAGGTCGACGTCTACGGCCAGGTGGCTCAGGTCCACCGCCAGCCACGCCTCGGCCGGCAGCGACGGCAGTGCCGTCGCGAGCGACCGGTACTGATCTGCGACACGGTCGGCCTCGGCGGGTTCGGTGACCAGCTCACCGAACAGGTCGACGCTGACACCATGACCAGCCGTAAGCAGGCCACCTGCGGTGCGCAGCGCCTCCTGGCGAGTGCGCCCGGCCACATAGCGGGACGCGGCTCGCCACGCTGCGTCTTCGCCGCCGGGTACAGCCTTGATCGTCCGTTCGAGGCGGGTGCTCGTGGCCAGGTGGAACAGCAGGGTGCGATCGATGCTCACCTCGACCACTGTGCCAGCGGGGACGTGCGCTGCCGACCGTTCGTTTCAAGGCTTCCCGCGTCAACCCCCAGGCGCCTGGTCACGCGGCTCCGCTGTCCGGCATCGGACGTCTCAGTGGGACGCAGGCGTCCTTCGCCCGGCAATGCTGGCCTCCAGGCTCAAGGCGATGAGGTCTCGCTGGCCGACGTCCAGCTCGCCCTCACGACCGGCAGGGCCACTCAGGGATTCCGCACCGGCACGCTTCCTGTGAGGATCCCTTGCGTGTCGAGCACGATCTTGTGGGCCGACGATGTCGCGATGCCCCGGCCGCCACAAGCTCTTGGAGTTGCGCGACGGATTCCATCGGCCCGCTCGGCCCGCGGTCACTGACAGGTGGCTCGCCGCTATGGACCTGGATCTGTTGGCACCCATGGCACTGATCCAGATGCTGTTGCCTGGCCTGAAAAGGGGCGCGGAGCAGTTGTGAACGTCGCGTCCAGCGCTGGCGTGGAGGCGACCGCCTACGTTTCACCGGAGTATGCGGCGGCCAAAGCAGGGCTGATCCGACTCACCAAGTCGTTCGACTGCTGTGCGACGATTCGCTCTCCGGGAGAGCAGTGACCACGCTCGACGGTGACCAGGACCCCGTCCTGTTGGAGTGAAGGGTCGGTCTCGACTGCCGAGTGAAACTCCGGGCGGACCCCAGCTGTGCGGCCCATGGCGGTCGTGTTCTCGATCGTCCCGATGACCACAACACCGTCGGATGAGGGGATACGTGCACCCCGGGGCCGGGACCTCTCACTACGGGGTGCGTCAGGAGGACCCTCGCGTTCGACCTGACCGTTCCTCGGAATGAAATGCGCAGACGGATGCGTTAGCATTCATGAATACCCCCCCGGGTATCGCCGACATTCTATGGAGGAATCGTGACCACCGTTCTCCCGATCGACACCCCCGGCCTCGGGGACCGCACCTACCTCGCTCACGACGGCCGCGTCGCCCTGGTGGTGGACCCCCAACGCGACTATGACCGCGTCCTCGCCGTGGCTGAGAAGGCCGGCGTCACGATCACCAACGTCTTCGAGACCCACATCCACAACGACTACGTGACCGGCGGCCTCGCACTGGCGCGCGAGGTCGACGCGGCGTACCACGTCAACGGCGACGACCTCGTGTCGTTCGAGAGCACTCCCGTCAGCGACGGTGACGTTGTCGAGGTCGGCGAGATGTCAGTGCGCGTGGTGCACACTCCCGGCCACACCCACACCCACCTGTCGTTCGCCCTCGAGGCCGACGGCGAGTCGGTCGCGGTCTTCACCGGTGGCTCCCTGCTGTTCGGCTCCACTGGCCGGCCCGACCTGCTCGGTCCGGACCACACCGACGCGCTCGTGCACGCTCAGTGGCACTCGGCCCAGCGCCTGGCCCGCGAGCTGCCCGACGAGGCCGCTGTCTACCCGACCCATGGCTTCGGAAGCTTCTGCTCCGCCACCCAGTCCGAGGTCTCCGAGAGCACGATCGGCCAGGAGAAGGCTTCCAACCCCGCGCTGACCAAGGACGAGCAGGCCTATGTCGAGGAGCTGCTCGCCGGTCTCGACGACTACCCGGCCTACTACGTCCAGATGGGCCCCGCGAACTCCGCTGGACCGGACGCGCCCGACCTGTCGGCACCTGAGCCGGCCGACCCGGCCGAGCTGCGCCGCCGCATCGAGGCCGGGGAGTGGGTCGTCGACCTGCGAACCCAGTCGGCATTCGCGGCCGGTCACCTCAAGGGCAGCGTGAACTTCGGGATCGACGGTCAGTTCATCACCTACCTCGGCTGGGTCCTGCCGTACGACGCCACCATCACCCTGCTCGGGGAGACACCCGAGAAGGTCGCCGAGGCGCAGCGCGAGATGGTCCGGATCGGTATGGACCCCGCCGCCATGGCCACCGGCAAGCCCGAGGACTGGGCTGCGGGGGCTCCTCTCGGTTCCTACCCGGTCACCGACTTCGCCGGTCTGGCAGCAGAGCTTCGCGAGAACCCGCGCTCCGACGACCGTGTGCTGCTCGACGTGCGCCGCGGCTCGGAGTACGACGAGAGCCACATCGAAGGGGCGGTGAACGTGCCGATCCACACGGTGCTCTCGCACCTCGAGTCGATACCGCACAAGGCCCTGTGGGTCCACTGTGCGGGCGGCTACCGCGCCAGCGTGGTGGCCTCGATCCTCGCTTCCCGCGGACACGAGGTCGTCGCGATCGACGACTCGTTCGACGAGAACGCCGCGAAAGCCGGACTCACCCTCGTCTGAGACGCCTTCCTCCCCCCAGACATCGCCCGAAACGACCAAATCACGCCAAGGAGAATCCACCTCATGACGACCACGACTACCCAGCCCCGACGCCTCGATGCCGCGTCCCTGGCCGAGCACCTGGCTTCCGGCGGCGCCCCCCGCATCCTCGACGTCCGCACTCCTGCGGAGTTCGAGACCTCGCACATCCCCGGGTCCTACAACGTCCCGCTCGACACGCTGCGGGAGCACCGCGGTGAGCTGAAGCGTCACCTCGACGAGGACGTGGTGCTGGTCTGCCGCGCCGGTGGGCGGGCCGCACAAGCCGAGGAGGCGTTCGCGGGCGTTGGCCTGCCCGGCCTTCGAGTGCTCGACGGGGGCATGGACGCCTGGGAGTCGACGGGCGCACCGGTGAACCGAGGCCGTCAGACCTGGGAGCTCGAACGCCAGGTCCGTCTGGTCGCCGGCGGCATGGTGGCCCTCGGCGTGCTCGGCAGCGTCAAGGTGCCATCACTGAAGTGGGTGGCCGGCGCCGTCGGCGCGGGGCTCTCCGGTGCCGCGCTGACCAACACCTGCGCGATGGGCATGGTCCTGTCGAAGATGCCGTGGAACCGGACCGCCTCGCCCTGCGACGTGGACTCGCTGATCGCCGCGCTCGCCGACGAAACCTCCTGATGACCGCGACGCTGGCTCTCGTTCTGCTCCTGTCGATCATGATCGGGGTCTCTCTCGGGATGCTCGGCGGGGGCGGGTCGATCCTGACCGTGCCGATCCTGGTGTACGCGGCCGGGCTCCCGGCCAAGGAGGCGATCGCCGCGTCGCTGTTCGTCGTCGGCGTCACCTCGATGGCCGGTGTGGTCAGCCACGCCAGGAGCGGACGCGTCAAGTGGCGCACGGGGTTGCTGTTCGGACTTGCCGGCATGATCGGCGCGTTCGTCGGTGGCCTCGTGGGGGGCCACGCTCCAGGAGACTGGTTGCTGATCGCCTTCGCCCTGATGATGATCGTGACGTCACTGGCAATGCTGCGCGGTCGCAAGACCACGCCGGCCGCGGCGCACGGCAGGTCGGATGGCGAGCTGCCCCTTGGGCGGATCCTCGTCGACGGCTCGGTCGTGGGGCTGGTCACCGGGCTCGTCGGTGCTGGCGGCGGCTTCCTCGTCGTACCTGCACTCGTGCTGCTGGGTGGCCTGCCCATGTCGGTCGCCGTGGGGACGTCCCTGGTCGTGATCGCGATGAAGTCCTTTGCGGGCCTGGCTGGCTACCTCACGACCGTCAGCCTCGACTGGCCGTTGATCCTCGGGGTCACCGCCGCGGCCGTCGTCGGCAGCGTGATCGGTGGCCGGCTCGCCGGCAAGGTGCCCGAAGCGGCGCTGCGCAAGGGCTTCGGGGTGTTCGTCCTGGTCATGGGCGGCTTCGTCCTCGTGCAGCAGGGTCCGTCGTGGACGCTACCGATCGTCGCCGGCGCGCTCGCAGTCGTCGGGGTCGCCGCCGGAGCGTGCCTCTCCTTCGTGCGCTCCTGCCCACTGCGCCGGGTCATCACCGCCTGACGGGCGAGCCCCAGCACCCGATCCAGGATCCGGAACCGATAGGCGGCGCTGAGGGTCACGAACCACAGCGCCGCGGCGGGCAGGACCACGGCGAAGACCTGTGGGGAGGGACCGGTCAGCCCGAAGTATGTGTACAACGTCGGGACGAAGACCACAGCGGCCAGGGCGATCAGTAGGCCGGCCACAAGCCGGGTGGGGCGGCGGTCGGTGGTGGATCGGGTCCAGCCCGTGAAGATCCGGGCCGACGGTGCCAGGAGCAGGATGAGCAGGACAGACGTCAAGGAGACGAAGGTCGACAGGCCCGTCTGGGCCGCGACAGTCGACGACGCGGTCGCGAAGTCGGCGTCGGTGTAGGTCAGCCCGGTCGAGCTCTCGAACTCCGCGATGACCTGGGCCGGCGTCCGTCCCGAGTCGTGACCCACCTGACCACCATGACCGCCGGCCACGCCCTCGACAGGATCGCCGATTGGCGGACCGCGCTGCGTGCCGAGAACAAGAGTCCCGGCACGATCTTCATCTACGCCGACGGCGCCAACCGCTACCTGCGCTGGTGCGCCGACGGGAACCAGCTGCCGATGAGCCGCGCCGCCCTCAACGCCTGGATCGCCGGACTGCTCGACGGCGGCGCGTCGCCGGCCACCGCCCGCATCCGCCAGCTCGCCGTGCGCCGCTTCGCGTCCTGGCTCACCGCCGGCGGCGAGATCCACGGCGACCCGTTCCCGGGCGTCAAGGCACCACGCTACGAACCGCCGCTGGTCGAGCCACTCACCGACGCCGAGCTCCACGCCCTCATCGCCACCTGCGCCGTCCCCCACGACCACGTCCGACCCGAGGACACCCTCAACGACCGCCGCGACGAGGCCATCATCCGGCTCATGTTCGAGACCGCGATCCGCTCCGGCGAGCTCGTCGACCTCCGCCTCGACGATCTCGACCTCGTCTCGCGGTTGATCACCATCCGACGAGGTAAAGGCGGACGTGGCCGGACCATCCCGATCGGGCAGGCGACTGCCGAAGCGCTGCTGGTCTATCTGGACCATCGCGAGCGGCATGCGCTGGCGGCCAGTCCTGATCTGTGGCTCGGCAACCGCGGACAGCGGTTCGGCCGCGAGGCCTCAGCCGCGCTCTACGCCGCCGCGCCAAGCGCGCAGGAGTCCAGGGCTTCCGGCCCCACCGGCTCCGGCACACCGCCGCCCACCGCTGGCTCGCCGCCGGTGGCTCTGAGTCCGGGCTCATGGCCATCGCCGGCTGGACCCGCACCGACATGCTCATCCGCTATACCCGCGCCCGCGCCTCCCAGCGCGCCGCCGACGAAGCCCGTCGGCTCAACCTGGGAGCTCTCTGACCCCACGTCCTGACCTGCGGTCGTCGACGGCCGAGTCCGGGACAGGCTCACCGGCCTGGTCCCCGACCTCGAGCTGCCGGGCTCGGTGCTCGACTCACGCTCCTGATCCGAGCGATCGATCCCGTCGCGGCCTGGTGACCTTTGCCGCCGCGGCCAGGGTCCAACGACACTGGAGAGCCGACGGCCGGCGCCCGACAATTCAAATGTGGTTGGAACAATCCCACTTGAAGTCGCCGGCCCCCGCCAGCGGACCGACAAGCACCGTGACCGGGCGGTCGCGGTGCTCACGGCCGCGGCCGACCCGGTGCGTTGGACGGTGCTGCGCCGGCTGCAGACCGGCACGGCCTGCGTCTGCGAGCTGCAAGACGTGGTCGAGGTACCCCCGAACCTGCTGAGCTACCACCTGAAGGTGCTCCGTGAGTCCGGGCAGGTGACAACGAGCCGGCGCGGTCGCTGGATCGACTACACCCTCGCCGCGGACGCCCAGGCCCAACTCAGCGCGACGCTGCCGTTGCCGCGCGAAGGTCAACCATGATGACGCTCGCGGAACGCATCGACCGGATGCCCGCTACGCGGACCGGACGCTGGACGACACTCGGCATAGTCGCGGCCGGTTGGCTGGCCGCGTACTGGGTCAACGGCCGCATCTGGGACACCCTGTTCTACGACCTTCTCGACATGGACCCGGACGCCAGGCTGGCCCAGTCGCTGCACTTCTTCTTCTTCGACACGGTCAAGATCGCCCTGCTGCTGACCGGCATCATCTTCGTGGTCACCGTCCTGCGCTCCTACATGAGCATCGAACGCACCCGCGCTCTGCTCGGCGGGCGCCGCGAAGGCCGGGGGAACGTCATGGCCGCGGGGCTCGGTGTCGTGACACCGTTCTGCTCGTGCAGCGCGGTCCCGGCGTTCATCGGCTTCGTCGCCGCCGGCGTGCCGCTCGGCGTGACCTTGTCGTTCCTGATCGCCAGCCCCCTGGTCAACGAGATCGCGATCGGGATGCTGTTCAGCCTGTTCGGCTGGAAGGTCACGCTGGCCTACATCACCGCCGGCGTCGGCATCGCCATCGTCGGCGGCTGGATCCTCGGCCGGCTACGGCTGGAACACTGGGTCGAGCCGTTCGTGTTCGAGACCAAGCTCGGTGGCCAGGTGATCGACTCCACCGCCGGCCTGACCTTCAACCATCGCCTCCAGATGGGCGCCGAAGAGGTCGGCACGATCCTGCGCAAGATCTGGCCCTACCTGCTCGTCGGCATCGGCCTGGGCGCGGTCATCCACGGATGGGCGCCCGAGAACCTGTTCACCCGCTACGCCGGGCCCGGCGCCGCCTTCGGAGTCCTCATTGCTGTGGCCGTCGGGATACCGCTCTACTCCAACGCCGCCGGCATCCTGCCCCTGGTCGAGGCCCTCTACGACAAGGGGCTCCCGATGGGCACCCTGCTGGCCTTCATGATGGCCGTCGTCGCGCTGTCGCTGCCGGAGATGATCCTGCTGCGCCGGGTCCTCAAGCCGCCGCTGCTCGCCGTCTTCGTCGGCGTCGTCGCCTCCGGGATCGTCACCGTGGGCTACCTGTTCAACTTCCTGCTCGCCTGAGCAAGCCAACAATCCCCCGAGGAAGGGAAAGACATGATCATCAAGGTGCTCGGCCCAGGCTGTGCGAACTGCGTGCACCTGGAGAAGGCGACCCGACAGGCACTCACCGATCTCGGTCTGGAGGCGGCCATCGAGAAGGTCACCGATTACCCCAGCATCGTCGGGTACGGCGTCATGTCGACCCCCGCGCTGGTGGTCGACGAGAAGGTCGTCACCTCCGGTCGGGTCCCCAGCGGAGCCGAGCTCCGCGAGCTGCTCGCCGGGGCCGTGGCGACGTGACCAGCCCGACCGAGTACAAGGTCACCGCTCGTGTGGCCGCAACCGGTGACCCCGCCGTGGCCGACACCGGGACCACGAACCTCGACATCGACACCACCTGGGGCGGCAAGCCCGTGCTCCCCGGACCCGCCGAGCTGCTCGCGACCGCGTTCGCTGCGTGCCTGCTCAAGAACCTGGCCCGCACCCAGGATCTGATGGCTTTCGACTACCAGGACGCCGACGTCGAGGTCATCGCGCGCCGTCAGGACAGCCCGCCCAAGTTCGTCGAAATCACCTACACCCTGCGGATCACCACCGACGAACCCCAACGCCGCGTCGACCTGGTGCACCGCAACCTTCGTCAGTTCGGCACGATCTACAACACCCTGGCGGCGGTCTGCGAGGTGCACGGCGAGCTGGTCGCGGTGCCGAGCGCGCAGCCCTCGACAGGGGTCTAGCGAGGGCGAATCCCTCATCACACCGAGCGAATCGGTAGTTTCCGGCCCGAATCCGTAGTCGGCGCGATGCCGCTGATGGCATCCAGAGGTCGCAGGTTAAATCCTGCCCCGCTACCAAATCGAGAGGTCCTCACAATCTGACTGTGGGGGCCTCTTGCCTGCGGGCAATCAGCGCCCAGGGCCGGAGGATATGGGCCGCCCGGGCGTCCACGACGACGGCTCACTAGGCTGAAATCGTGAGTACCGCCGCCCCGTCGCCCCTGCACGCGACCGAGGTCGGTGACGGCGGACCCCGGGTGGTCTTCCTGCACGGCCTGTTCGGGCAGGGCCGCAACTTCAACCAGATCGCCAAGGCCCTGACCCCCGACCTGCAGTCGGTGCTCATCGACCTCCCCAATCACGGTCAGTCCCCATGGCTCGACACCACCGACTACGAGGTCGTGGCCGACACCGTCGCCTCCCTCGTGCGGGACCGCTACGTCGACGATGGCCCGGTCCATCTCGTGGGCCACTCCATGGGAGGCAAGGTCGCGATGGTGCTGGCCCTGCGTCATCCCGATCTCGTGGACCGTCTCGTCGTCGTCGACATCGCCCCGGTGGACAGCGGTGGGGCGGGGGAGTTCGAGCACCTGCTCGACAGCCTGGCGGGGCTCGACCTGGTCGGCCTCGAGCGACGCGCCGACGCCGACGCCGCGCTCGCGGCGCAGGTGGACGACGAGCGCGTGCGAGGTTTCCTGCTGCAGAACCTGCGCAGTGGGACGAACGGGTTCGGCTGGCGGGCCAACCTCGACCTCCTGCGGTCCGAGCTGTCGACGATCGCAGGCTTCCCGGAGGTGGACGGCTCGTTCGAGCGACCCGTGCTCTGGGTCGCGGGTGAGCACTCGGACTACGTGCGGCCCGAGCACGCCGCCGCCATGCGCGAGCTGTTCCCCAGCACCCAGCTGGTGACCATCAAGAATTCCGGTCACTGGGTGCACTCCGAGCAGCCCGAGGTGTTCGTCGCGACCCTCCGCGCGTTCCTCGCCTCCGACTGACGAGGCGCCGCCCTCGCGCGACTTCGTCCTGTCGGGCTGAGCTTCCTCCACAGGACCTCGGCTTCGCAGCGACGCCTGGGAGACGACGTGCGGCAGAGTAACCTCACGGCGTTCGCCTCGTTGAGTAGGTCACATGCACCCGACGAAGGCGACGTCATGACACTCACGCACGTCTCGCGTCTCGGCCTTGCGGCCGGCGCATCCGCACTCGCACTCGCCCTGCTACCGACCGCACCCGCGTCGGCGCACGGTGACCGCCCCGGGGACAAGCCGAGCAACACCCGCGGTGAGCAGGTGGCGACCGAGGGGACCGGCCCGGCGATGCGGCACGTCGCCAACCTTCAGTACGACGAGTCGGGCACGGCGCAGAACGGCTCGGACATCGAGTTCGTGAAGGTCGCCGGCAAGGAGTACGCCCTGGCCGGCACCTTGCGCAAGGGCATGCAGATCGTCGACATCACCAAGCCCGAGACGCCGAGGATCGCCGCGGTCTACGACTGTGCCGTCAGCCAGGGCGACATCCAGGTCTGGCGCAACGGCCCGCGGGTCCTGGCCAGCTACACCGCAGACAGCACCTTCGGCGCCGCAGGAGCGGCGTCCCAGTGCGCCCGCGACCTGGGGCTGGACGCGAGCGCTTCCGGGACGGTGATCGTCGACATCAGCACGCCGACCTCTCCGCGGACCGTCTCCTTCGTGCCCGTGCCGCGCGGCTCGCACAACATGACGATCCACCCGAGCGGCGACTACCTCTACAACTCCAACTCGGACCTGATCACCAGCACCAGCCCGACGATCACGATCTACGACATCTCGCAGCCCGCGAGCCCGAAGAAGGTCCGCGACTTCTCGATCCCGTTCGTGCCGCTCTCGTTGGGGTCGGAGTCGCACGACATCACCTTCAACGAGTCGGGCACCCGCGCCTACTCCGCGGCGCTGTCGCAGACCCTGGTCCTCGACACCGTGGACCCGGCGAACCCGTCGATCGTCTCCCAGACCCTCGACCCCAGCATCAACGTCGTGCACCAGGCCGACCCCGTCACGCTCGAGCGGGCCGACGGCTCGAAGCGTGAGGTCATGGTCATCACCGACGAGCGTGCCGGCGCTGCGGCCAGCGCCGAGTGCCCCGGTGGCGGTCTGCACCTCTACGACATCACCGGCGCCAAGGAGCGCGCGCCCGAGAAGATCGGCACCTGGTTCATCCCGGTCGCCAAGGTCCAGGACGGGGCCACCTGCACCTCGCACGTCCTGCGGATCTATCCGAAGCAGGAGCTGATGACGATCGCCTGGTACGCCCAGGGTGTGCGGGTCATCGACCTCTCGGCGCTCGCCGACTTCGAGGGCTCTGCCACGGCGGTCGGCGTCGGCGACGGTGTCGGCATGAAGGAGGTCGGCCACTACACGCTGTCGGACTCCGACACGTGGTCGTTCAAGACCAACAAGATCAACCGGGACGGGTCGTTCTACGGCTACGGCAACGACCTCGTGCGCGGCTTCGACGTGTACGAGTACTCCGGCGAGACCGTCGGTGACGTCGCGCCACTGGCGCCGACAGACCTGCTACCGGTCGACGCGACGGCACCCGCCGGCAACACCGCCGTCGTCGGGCCGTCGGTGCTCAATGCCACCGCGGGCGGCCTCACCACCCTCGTCCTGCCGGCGGTGCTGATGGTCTCCTGGGTGCGTCGCAGGGCGTCCCGGGCATAGGAGTACGTCGCTGCGGCGAGCGCCATCGGCGACCACCGTCACGAGTGTCATTCGGGTGCCATCCTGATGACGGGCGCCGGTGTGGGGCGGTCCTCGCGCAGTGCGGGCCAGTCGGCCTCGCGCCAGTCCTGGACGGTCTGCAGCAGGTGGAGTGTCGCGGCCAGGTCGACGGGCCGCCAGCCCTTGGTGTCGAGGTAGGAGCTGGCCAGCGCGTGCTTGAAGGGGTAGTGCTCGAGCAACTGGGCGTAGTCGCGCACGGTCCACGCGACGTCGAGGCTCTCGAGCGCGTCGGTCAGCCGCGTCATCGCGATGCGGTACCGGATGACGCGGTGAGGGTCCCACTCGAACTCGAGGAGTTTGTCCCCGGCCTCGGCGCCACGCGCCACGAGGGCCATGATGACGTCCGGGTCCATGCGGAGGTTGAGGCCGCCTTCCCCTGGGCGCAGCCGGATCTCGACGACCCGCTCTGCGTAGCCTCGCTGGGTCACCTGGGTGTTGTCCGACCAGTTCTGGACCGATTCGCGCAGGGCCTGCGCGAAGCCCGCGACCGAGTCGAAGGGCACGGCCCGTGGGATCACGCCGCCCTCGGCGGGGCTCGGGCGCCAGGTCATCTGGTTCGGGTGCACCGGGTGCGGCGGGGCAAGGTTGATCCCGAACGTCGGTCGGCTCGGCAGCAGGGAGTCGAAGAAGTGCATCGGGAAGTTGCTGCTGATGCCGCCGTCGGAGAAGAGGTGGCGAACGACGCTCTGGTCCCCGTTGCGGTCGACGGCGTAGAGCGGGACAGCGGCGATCAGCCCCGGGAAGCTCAGGCTCATCCGTGCCATCACCACGAGCGGCAACGCTCCCGGACCGGGTCGCTTCTCACTGTCGTCCGTGTTCCCAGGTCCCGGGAAGTAGTAGAGCCGCCTACCGGTCGACGGATGGAGGTGCTGGGAGGCCGCCTGGCCGGCCTTCATCGTGGCGACCACACGCTCGGGGAAGAGCTTCGACATCTCCTCCTCGTCGAAGAGGAAGACCTGCTGGTGGAACGGCAGCCGGAACGGCCGGCGGAGCGTGAGGTTCGTCGTCATGGTCTCCAAGTCGATGACGCGCCTCCGCCTGACCTGCCCGATGGGCGGCGCCTTCCGGGGGTGTTGGTCCAGATACTCCGTCCAGGCAGCCATCCCGTCGTCTCCCCACAGGTCCGCGAGCGTGAGGCATCGATCTCGGTCGGCGACGCCGGCGACCTCGTCGATCTGCGCGGTGAGCCAGGCGGTCAGGGCGGGCCGCTCCGCATCGTCGGAGTACGTCGCCCCGTCGGTGAGCCCGAAGTCGTGCCGGGGGAGGACCCGCAGCGCGGAGAGCACGAACCCGATGGCCGCCGACACCAGGCCGAGCACCACGCCCAGCACCAGCGGCAGCACCAGACCGAGGAGGATCCGCTTCCATCCTTGCCCCTCGATCGGGAGTCCGGTCGTGACGACCAGTCCGGGCAGCGTCACGGCGAGCACCAGCAGCAGACCTCCGAGGAACCAGCCGATCTGCTGCCGTACGAGCGCGAGCACGGCCGCGGGCTTCCCCTTCGGGCCCATGGCGGCGAGCAGCACACCGAAGATCCCGCTGGTCTCCTGGGGAGCCTGGAACAGCGTCGCCAGGCGTCCTGACACATCCAGCGGCAGGGTCGCCAGCGCCTGGTAGCCGGCGGCAGGCGCCTGTTGGTCGTGTTGACGCCGGTACTCCGCCGCAGCGGCCATCACTGCCGCGATCGCACCCGCCGACGTGCCGCCGATGTTGCGCAGACGGTGGCGGGTGGCCAGCTTGCAGATCGTCAGCGGGTAGACGACGCCCGAGGTGATCCCGCCCTTCATGATGATGTCGCACTCGGCCGGCGGTGCGTTCGGGTCCTGCGTCTCCGGGATGGAGTACGTCGCCGTGCTCAGCGCGTCGATCTCGGCCTGCGCCCTGCGTCGCTCCTCGTCCGCGGTGACAGCCATCCCCGTTGCCTTCCCGTGTCAGGTCTCGTCGGTCACCCGTCGCGGCCGTCGGCCCAGTTGCGAAAGGCACTGGTGGCTGCGAGCACGGTGTTGAGCTTGGAATGTTCATAGGAGTACCGCACCTTGGGGTGCACCCCGGTCGATCGGACCGCGCCGTCGAGCGCCTCCGCGAAGTCCAGCTGTGCATGGCTGTCCGAGACCAGACCGGTGCTGTTCTGGTAGAGCGTCACGGACCGTCGCGTGCCGGTGACCGTCCACCGCACGTAGGCCGCGCTGGGCGGGAGATTGGGGTGGAACCCGAGGCCGGCGAGCCTCGCCGCGACGATGTGGTGGTCGAGGCCGTGGTCGAACCTCACGAAGCGTTGAAGCATGTCGGCCACGGGCTGCGGCCACGGTGCCTTCGCCGGCCTGTCGGAGAGCTGGAGCGGCGAGTTCTCCTCGATGAGCTGTCGGGCCATGGCCGAGAAGGGTCTACCGGGATCCGCCAGCTCGAGGAGGGCGTTGATCTCGTGCGCGACCAGGTCCTGGAGGTCGCGCCTCAGGTTCTCGGGGAGCAGGCGGTCGCCGATGACCCCCGCCAACGCCTCGATGGTGTAGAGGCGCTGCTCGATGAGACGCGCCAGTCCCAACCGCTCGACGACCAGCTCAGCGCGGTTGAGCGCGTAGACGAAGATCGATGGCTCGCCCTTCGGACCGATCGGGACGACGGCGCCATCGGAGCGGAACCTCAGGTGCTGGGCAGGGTCGTCGACCGTGGGGTCGATGATGAGGGCGACGTCGTCGGCGGGCAGGGGCTGACCAGGAACAAACCTCATCCGGTCGCCCGAGACCGGAAACTGGTTGGCCTTGCCGAGGGTCAGCTTCACACCGCCGACCACATCGTGCTGGGTCCGCGGCCTGTTGCAGTCGATGCACGAGGGCAGCAGGTTGGTCCACCTCGCGGCCAACCACGGGTAGCCGTCGAGGAGCTTCTTCTTGCCGTCCGCGCCGATCTCCTCCACGCCGCCCTTCGGCCTCCAGTGCTCGACGTCCATGGGCTGGGTTCCGGCGTACCTCGATTCGCAGTAGGCGCACTTGCCGTGGAAGAGGTCGTTGAGCGCCGTCTTGACGTCGACCGAGCTGTAGGCCCTGAACGTGAACTTGAACTTCTCGGTATCGGGGTGCGGTGTCTGGACGTAGAGGGAGTAGGCCGAGATGATCGCCTCCTCCTCGGTCCTCTCGACCTGGTCATCGCCGGCCCTCGTGCGCAGCAACGACGCCGGTGTCGGAGCGAGGCGGTCGACCTTGATCATGGGCGTGGCTCGGCTTCGCGCTGCACCGAGACGTTGCGCCAGATGTCGACGACGAGGTCCAGCGTCTTCTGACGTTGGAAGCGCCGCTCCTCCGGCTTCATCTGCGGGCTCTTGGCCAGGAACTGGTCGATGGCGTCGTAGATGAGCTGGTCGCGTGCGGTGTAGCCGAGGACCCCGTGCTTGGACAAGCTCGCGCGCATCCGCTGGCGATCCTCCTCGTTCGCTGAGGTGGGCTCCCGGAGAAGCCTGTAGTACTTGAGGAACTGCTGCTCGATGTCCGGGTCGATCGTGGAGTCGAGCCCGAAGTACGCCGAGGTGAGCAGCTGGTCGACGCGGAACCTGCTCGGCGAGCCCTCGATGGTCTCGAACTCCGCGTGCCAGCGCCCGTCCTTGTCGGGCTCCGATGGCGTCACACGAACCACCTCGTGCTCCACCAGGCCTCGCAGGCACAAGGGCTCGTGGGTGGTGATGAGGAACTGCATCGAGGGGAACACGTCGCGCAGCGTGCGGGTGATCTGCACCTTCCAACGCGGGTGCAGGTAGCTCCCGAGCTCGTCGACCAAGACGATGCCGGTGGCGTTGCGCATGTCGGACAGCCCGCCGCCTGCACCAGCCATCAGCTCGCACGCCAGCGTGATGATCGCCTTGTAGCCGTCGCTCAACGTGCGCAGCGGTTCGCCACCGACCCGGATCTCGCCGTCGACGTTCCTGATGTACGGCGGACCCGTCGTGTCTTCGGTCTCCGCGACGAGCTCCGACCGGCCGAGCAGGCGGGCGATGGTGACCGCCGCGACGTTGAAGTCGCCCTGGTCGTCCCTCTCCGCCAGCCCGACCAGCCACTCCTGGGGATCGACGACCGGCTCCATCGGGTCGAAGAGGTTCCCCAGGCGCACGGTGGGCGCATCCCCAGCGAGGGTCTCGCTCTTGAGGCGGGTGGCGCCGAAGCCCCGGACGAAGCACTGCACCGACAGGGGGGTCTCGGGGGGCTCAGCGCCTGCCTCGGTGAAGCGCAGCTCGATGGAGCTGTCAGTGCCGCTGAACTCCACGAGCACCCTCCCGCTCGTCGAGCCGCGGCGCAGCAGGTCGCCCCACTGCAGATCGCACCGCTCGACCAGGTCCTCGACCTGGCCGGTCGCAAGGGCGAGGGCGATGGCGCGAAGCACGGAGCTCTTGCCGGATCCGTTCTCTCCCAGGAGGACCCGCCAGGGTCGTCCCGCCGGGCTGGCTCCATGGCCCTCGCGCAGCCCCGTCACCAGCGACGCAGTGGTCGCCTGTGTCGTCGGGAGGACTGGGTCGGGCTCAGCCTCTGTAGCGGATGCGGCGGGGATCACCAGCTCGCAATGCTCGACGGCCTGGAAGTTCTCGATGAGCACCCGCTTGATGGCGGCGATGGCCGGGATGGCCTTCGCCGGGGTCTCCTCCTCCGGAGGGGTTCGCGGTGCGTCCTCCGGCACGGTGGTGCTGACTTCGACGGGCGGGGCCGTGAGCAGCTCGGCGAGTGCCGGGTGGGACTCCTGGAGCGCGGCGCGCACCGCCTCGATCACGTCACCGTCGAAGCGACCGGGCTCCGAGAGGAGGATGGGCACCAGCTCGGGCGCGAGGACGGTCCGCGCGGCGGTGAGCCTGCCGGTGTCGACGAGGTGTCGGGCGAGGACCTGACGGATGGCGCCCAGATGCGGGAGGGTCGGGTCCGGTCCGAACGAGGGAAGCGTCCTCTCCTGGAGCCCGCCGAGCACCCCCGAGCAAGCAGCCCGGCGGGCCTCCCGCAGTGGTTGCGAGTTCAGGTCGAGCAACGCAATGGTCTCGGGGCCGCGTCGCCGGGCGTCCTCGTCGAGCCACGGTGTCGACTCCTCTGCCCAGGCTCGGACCCCGCCTTCCGCATCGAAGCGGAGGTGCAGCTGGGGGTAGTCCTCACAGGGGTCGAGAAGCACGCCGCGGTCGAGGAACTGAGGCGGCACCTCGCCGTCCTCGAGCTGGTCGAGCCGAGGTTCGGGAGCCCGCTCGCCGAGCACAGGGAAGATGTTCCGCTTCAGCCCCTTCACCTCGTACGACGAGGCATACCAGTTGCGGTACCAGAACGCCGTCCACCAGTAGTGCTGGGGCGAGCTCGGAAGACGCTCGTCGTAAGCGTCGATCTCGGGCCGGTGCAGGTGCAGCTGGGCCCGGACCGGGACCTCGGTGTAGGCGCACTTGTGGAGGAAGAGCTCGTGCGCGTAACCCGCTGCCTGGTTCAGGTAGGGGCCGATCGCCAGGTCGAACTCGAGAGTCGTCTGCTTCCCTCGCGACCCGCCCTCGGATCGGTATCTCTCGTAGCCGCCCTGCGCCGCCTGGAAGTCGGCCTCGGCGACGAACGACGGCGGGCGCCCGCGCTCGACCCTGATCACCGATCCACCTGCGATCCCGCGGTCCGCGTCATGCGCACCATCTCCCCAGAAGTGCTTCATCCAGAGTCGGACGTCATGGGGACCTGCGCAAGTCCTTTTCAGCCGAGGTCCACTGCGACGAGGTCGTGAACTTCTCAGCACTGTCCGATGACAGGCGTGAGAGATCGACCGCGCGCGTCCGGTCTCGGATCAGCGCTCCGTGGTGGGCGGGCAGGCTTCCTGACAATCAGGGAGTCACGTCGGGGCTGGTCGCCCCGAGCACGAGGTCGGGCTCGAACCACCGCGACGAAGGCTCGTCCTCGGACTCGATCAGGGAGCGGATCGATCGGGCCATCTCCTCCACGGGCTGGCGCACCGTGGTCAGGGAGGGGTGCGCGAGCGCTGCGGCGCCGACTCCGTCGAAGCCGACCACGCGGAACTCCTCGGGCACCGAGTGGCCCTCGTGGAGCAGGTGCGCCAGGACGCCGAGCGCGATCACGTCGGCCGCGGTGACGATCGTGGCGCCGGTCCAACCGTCCGCGAGGATACGCGCGGTCGCCTCGCGCCCCCATGCCGCGGAGAAGTCGCCGAGGAACGTCGGGGTCTCGGGTGTGAACCACCGGCGGATGCCGTCGAGGCGCTCGTGGGCGGAGGACGAGTCCGGGGTTGCGCCGACGTAGACGACCGGATGCGTGCTGAGGTCGACGGCCCTGCTGACGTGGTCGTGGACGAGGCGCATCCCCGCCCGGTTGCTGACACCGACGTAGGACGCCGTCGTGCCCGGGACGCGGCGGTCCAGCTGGATGGTGTGCACCGCTGCCGCAGCAGCGGCGACCGAGGTCTCGCTGAGCTGTTCGTGCACCGGGATGAGCACGAGCGCATCGACCTGACGGCCCAGGAAGGACCGGACGCCCCGTGCCTCGGTCTCCAGCGACCCGTCGGCGCTGAACACCAGGAGGTCGATGCCGGGTTCGGAGAAGGCGCGCGAGAGCTGCTGGGCCAACGCCGAGAAGTACGGGTTGTCCAGGTCGGGGACGATGAGGCCGACGGTGGACGTGCGTGTCTGACGCAGCGCCCGCCCGACGAGATTCACCTGGTAGCCGAGCTGCTCGGCGGCTTGGGTGACCCTGCGCTGCATGGCGGGATCCACGGCCCGGGTGCCGCTGAGGGTGCGTGAGACGGTCGACACGGACACCTCGGCGAGCCGCGCGACGTCGGCCATCGTGGCTGAGCGGGCCAGCGGCACGGCAGTCTCCTTCTCCGTCGGATGAGAGCCCGATCCTGCCTCGGACATCGATTTCCCGCCAACTCTGGACGGTGGGGCCTTGTTGTGTCTAGAGTCACTTTCCACGTCTCGGCAATCGATTTCCCACAAGCGAGGACCCCATGAACCGAACCTTCCGCATCGCCACTTTGGCGACGGCCGCGACCCTGACGCTTGCTGCGTGCAGCACCGGCAACGAGGAGCCGACCACCGGCCAGGCCGGTGAGGACGCCGCGGACTGCGTGATCGGCATGACCCAGATCAACCAGACCGCCACCTTCTTCACCCAGATGAACGAGGGTGCGCAGGAGGCGGCCAAGGAGGCGGGGTGCGAGCTGCAGATCGCCAACGCCAACAACGACTCGGCCAAGCAGAACAGCGACATCGAGAACTTCGTGTCCCAGCAGGTCACGGGCCTGATCGTGGTCGCCATCGACGTCAACGGCGTGCTGCCGGCCCTGAAGCAGGCCACCAGTGAGGGGATCCGGACCGTCGCGATCGACGCGGAGCTCGAGGAGGGGGCCGTCGACACCTTCGTCGGGGTCGACAACGAGGCCGCCGGTGCCGAGGCGGGCCAGTGGGTCGTCGATGAAGGACTCGCCGAGGGGGCCGACTACGGCGTCGTCGACGCCCGCAGCTCCTTCATCCAGAACCAGCGCGAGGACAGCTTCCGCGAGGTCGTCGACGGCGCCGGCGCGACCTTCGCCCAGGCCGTCGATGGCAAGAACGTGCAGGAGCAGGCGGCCACGGCCGCGCAGAACCTCGTCACGGCCCAGCCCGACCTCGACTTCGTCTACACCACGGGCGAGCCGGCCACCGTCGGCGCCGTCGCCGCCCTCGACCCCAAGGGCGACACCAAGGTCATCGGCTGGGACCTGACCGCGGAGGTGATCGCCGGCATCGACAGCGGTCTGGTCACCGCCGTCGTGCAGCAGGACCCCCGCCAGGAGGGCATCGAGGCCGTCAACGAGCTCGTCGCCATCCTCGACGGCGCAGAGCCGGCCGGGTTCATCGACGTGCCCATCGCCATCGTCACCACCGAGAACGTCGACCCCTACCGCGAGATCTTCGAGTGACCTCCGAGACCCGGGACATCTCGATCCCGCGCGTCGAGATGCGGGGGATCCGCAAGAGCTTCGGAGCTCTCGACGTGCTCCAGGGGGTCGACCTCACCGTCGGCCGGGGCGAGGTCGTCGGGCTGGTCGGGGACAACGGCGCGGGCAAGTCGACCCTGATGAAGATGCTGGCCGGCGCGGTCTTCCCCGACGCGGGGGAGATCCGCGTCGACGGGGCGGCGCTGACCGGCTCCGGCCCGCGCGCTGCGCGGGCCGCGGGGATCGAGATGGTCTATCAGGACCTCGCGCTGTGCAACGACGTGGACGTCGCGGGCAACCTCTTCCTCGGCCGCGAGATCTACCACCGCTTCAGCCGACGGCTCGACCACAACCGGATGCACGAGGAGGCAGCGCTCGACCTTGCCACCCTCCACATCCGTATCAGCGACACCCGGCAGCTGGTGGCCAACATGTCCGGCGGGCAGCGCCAGGCCATCGCCATCGCCCGTGCCGTCACGTTCGAGCCCAAGGTGCTCGTGCTCGACGAGCCGACCGCCGCTCTCGCGGCGCGCGAGGTCGAGATGACCCTCCAGCTGATCCGCGACGTCTCCTCGCGGGGCGTCAGCGTCGTGCTGATCACCCACCGGCTGCAAGACCTCTTCGAAGTGGCCGACCGGTTCGTCGTCCTCTACGAGGGCGTCAACCACCGGCAGCTCAAGCCCTCCGAAACCGACCTCGGCGGTCTCGTGACCGCGATGATGGGGAAGTGACATCGTGAGCACCAAGACCGGCGCCCCCACAGGCGCCCCCACCGGGGCCTCCAAGCGGCGTGGCGCCCGCCAGGACTTCGTCACCCGCAACTTCGGGGTGCTGTCGATCCTCGCCGTGCTCGCCGTGCTGTTCATCTTCTTCACCCTGCAGACAGATGCCTTCCTGACCTCGAACAACCTGGTCAACGTCGCCCGTCAGGTCGCCCCGACCGTCATCGTCGCCGTCGCGATGACCTTCGTGATCACCACCGGCAACATCGATCTCTCGGTCGGCTCCATCGTCGGCCTCACCGCCGCGGCGCTGGCGATCTTCGCCGAGAGCGGCAGCCCGCTGGTCGCGCTCCTGCTCACCCTCGTGCTCGGCCTGGGGATCGGGATGGTCAACGGCGCGCTGACGGCGTTCGGCAAGCTCCAGTCGTTCATCGTCACCCTCGCCGCACTCACGGCGGTGCGTGGCCTGGCGCTGCTCATCACCGACGGCTACAGCACCCCGATCACCTCCGAGGTCCTGCTGCCCATCGGCAACGGCAAGTTCGCCGGCCTCTACACGCCCACGTGGATCGCGCTGGTGACCGTGGCGCTGGGGTGGTACGTCTTCAACCACACCCGCTTCGGCCGGTACGTCGTCGCGGTCGGCTCGAACGCGGAGTCCCTGCGTCGCGCCGGGGTCGACGTACGGCGCATCCAGCTCGCCGTGCTCACGCTGACCGGGCTCGCGGCCGGACTGGCCGGGGTGGTCACCGCCACCCGCCTGGCCAGCGGGTCGTCCAACTCCGGGACGCTCTTCGAGCTCGAGGTCATCACCGCAGTGGTGCTCGGAGGGACCGCGCTGATGGGCGGCAAGGGCTCCATCATCGGCTCGGCGATCGGCGCGATCACGCTCGGCGTGATCAGCAACGGACTGGTCCTGCTGCGGGTCGACGTCTACTGGGTGCCGATCACCCAGGGCCTGATCCTGATCGTCGCGATCCTGCTCAACGCCAAGCTCTTCGGCCGCATCTCCGGGCAGCGGGGCTGAGGCCGGTGACGACCGTCCAAACCGTCCGCGGGCCCGTCCCCGTGGAGGACCTCGGCATCACCCTGAGCCACGAGCACCTCCTCAACGACGTCTCCTCCTGGTGGAAGCGCAGTGGGTCCACCGGCGTCGACCCGGACGACTTCGCCGACGCCCCCCTCAGCGAGCGGCTGCTGTGGGACCTGCGCCAGGACCCGTTCGGCAACCGTGCCAACCTCGTCCTGGACGACGTCGACGTCGCCTGCGAGGAGCTCGGCCGCTTCGCCGAGCTGGGCGGGCGCACCGTCGTCGAGACCACCGGGTGGGGGATCGGCCGCGACCTCGCCGGGCTCAAGCAGATCTCCGAGCGCACCGGCGTCCACGTCGTGGCGGGCACCGGCTTCTATCTCGAGGCGTCCCACCCGGTCGACCTCGTGGCGCTGGGGGAGGACGGCGTGACCGAACGCATCCTGGCCGATCTCCGCGACGGCCAGGACGGCGTGCGGCCCGGGATCATCGGGGAGATCGGGGTCAGCGCCGACTTCACCCCCGCCGAGCAGGTCAGCCTGCGCGGTGCCCTGGCGGCCCAGGTCGAGAGCGGGCTGCCGGTGCAGGTGCACCTTCCTGGCTGGTTCCGCTTGGGCGGCACCGTCCTGGACCACGTCGAGAGCGTGGGTGCCGACCCCACCAAGGTCGTGCTGTGCCACATGGGTCCCTCGGGGGAGGACCTGGACTACCAGCAGGCCTTGCTGGACCGCGGCGCATGGGTCCAGTACGACATGCTCGGCATGGAGGTCTACTACGCCGACCAGGGCGTGCAGTGCCCCTCCGACGACCAGAACGCCGCCCACCTGGCTCGCCTGGTCGACCGTGGCTACGGCGGCCAGCTGCTGCTGAGCCAGGACGTCTTCGTCAAGTCGCTCCTGCGGCGCCATGGCGGCCCGGGCTACGCCCACCTTCTCCAGTACTTCGCCCCCCGCCTGCGCCGCCACGGCCTGGACGAGGCGCAGGTGCTGTCCCTGATGACCGACAACCCGCGCTGCCTCTTCGGCAGCGGCGACCACAACCCCGAGGAGACACCGTGACCCGCGTCCTGCTGGCCGGCGAGAGCTGGATCTCGACCGCGACCCACGTGAAGGGCTTCGACGAGTTCTCGAGCACCACCTTCCACACCGGGGCGGACGCGTTCATCGCGGCAGCCGCGGCGGAGGGGATCGAGATCGAGCAGATGTACGCCCACGACGTGCCGGGGTCCTTCCCCCGCACCGTCGAGGCGCTGTCGGAGTACGACGTCGTGATCCTCTCCGACATCGGCGCCAACAGCTTCGTGCTGCCGCCGGAGGTCTTCCTCCAGGGCCGGCGCGTGGACAACCCGCTGATCGCGCTGGCCGAGTGGACCCGTGGCGGCGGCGGGCTGATGATGGCCGGCGGCTACCTGAGCTTCACCGGCTTCCAGGCCCGGGCCAACTTCGCCCGGACTCCGGTGGCGGACGTGCTGCCGGTGACGATGCTGGACGCCGACGACCGGGTCGAGGCGCCGCAGGGCGCGCCGGTCACCCTCACCGAGCCCACCCACCCCGTCGCTGCCGGGTGGGGCGAGCTGGTCTCCTCCGCGCCGACGCTGCTGGGCTACAACCTGGTCAAGCCGCTCGACGACGCCACCGTGGTGGCCACGGTCGGGGACGACGTCCTCGTCGCGACTCGCGAGGTCGGCGAGGGCCGGTCCTTGGTGTGGACCTCCGACATCGGCCCGCACTGGTGCCCCGAGGACTTCTTGGCCTGGGACGGCTTCGCGCCCCTGGTCGGCGGGATGCTGCGCTGGCTGGCTGCTCGATGAGCGGAGAGACTGCCACCCCGGTCCTGCTCGACTGCGACCCCGGCCACGACGACGCTGTCGCCATCCTGCTCGCCCTCGGCTCGCCGGGCATCAGCCTGCTCGGCATCACCACCTGCTTCGGCAACTGCGCGGTCGAGGACGCCACCCGCAACGCCCAGCGAGTGCTGGCGCTGGCGGGCCGCGAGGACGTGCCGGTCGCCGTGGGCGCGTCCGGTCCGATGCGCGGCGAGCTGGCGCTGGGCAACTACGTGCACGGGGTCAGCGGTCTCGACGGTCCCGTCCTGCCGGAGCCGACGGTCGCGCCGGTCGACGAGCCGGCCGGCGAGTTCCTGGCTCGCTGCCTCGCTGAGTCCACGGAGCCGGTGACCGTCGTGGTGACCGGGCCGATGACCAACCTCGGCGAGCTGCTGGCCGCGCGGCCGGACCTCACCGATCGGATCCGCGAGGTCATCTTCATGGGCGGCTCCACCGAGCGTGGCAACCACACGCCGACCGCGGAGTTCAACACGTTCGCCGACCCTGAGGCCCTCGACGTGGTGCTCCGCTCGGGCGTGCCGCTGCGGATGGTCGGGCTCAACCTGACCCACCAGGCCCTGGCCACCCCCGAGGTCGTCGAACGGATGTCGGCGATGCCCCACGAGGTCGGGCGCACCTGCGCGGCCTGGATGGGCTTCTTCGGCGACTCCTACGAGCGGATCTGGGAGTTCGCGGCGCCCCCCGTGCACGACCCGTGCACGATCGCGTCGCTGCTGGACCCCGACGTGATCGGCTGGCGCAACTGCTTCGTGGCCGTCGAGCTCGACGGGACGTGGACCCGGGGGACCACGGTGGTGGATCTCTTCGACCGACTGCCCGATCGCGAGCCCAACGTCGAGGTCGCCCTGGAGCTGGATGCCGATCGCTACTGGGAGCTCGTCCTGGCCGCTCTCGACCGTCTGGGCTCGGCGTGACCGGCCGCACCGGCCTGGTCTGCGTGGTCGGGTCTCTCAACGAGGACACCACCCTCACCGTCGCCACGCTTCCGGCCCCGGGGGAGACGACCCTGACCGAGGGCGAGCGGCTCACGTCGCCCGGCGGCAAGGGGGCCAACCAGGCCGCGGCCGCCGCGGTTCTGGGCGCCCGGGTCGCCATGGTCGGCGCTGTGGGTGACGACGAACCGGGCGAGAGATCGCTCACCGCGCTGCGCCACCTCGGGGTCGACCTGGCTGCGGTCGCGCGCCGGGCCGAGGTCAGCACCGGCATCGCGGTGATCACCGTCGACGCCGACGGGGAGAACACGATCGTCGTGGCCCCGGGCGCCAACGCCTCGCTGACCGCCCACGAGGCGGCGGAGGCCGTTTCCGCGGCCGAGCCCGCGGTGCTGCTCCTCCAGCTCGAGGTGCCCCAGGACGCCGTGAACGCGGCCGCCCGGGCGGCCGCAGGGGCCGTGGTGGTGCTGAACCCCGCGCCCATGCCGGCCGATCCCGGGCTGGTTCGCGAGGTGCTCCCCCTGGTGGACGTGCTGGTGCCCAACCGCAGCGAGCTCGGACGTCTGGCCGGGCGCCCCGAGCCGACCGACGCCAGCGAGGTCACCGCCTGCGTCGCCGCGCTCGACCACGCCGGCAGCGTCGTGGTCACCCTCGGCGCCGACGGCGCGCTGTGCTTCGAGAGGGACGCTGCGCCGGTCGCCGTGCCCGGCGTACCCACCGCGACGCGGGACGCGAGCGGTGCCGGGGACGTGTTCTGCGGCTCCCTGGCGCAGCAGCTGGCCGGGGGCGTCGGGCTGCTCGAGGCGGTGCGTCGCGCCAACGCCCTGGCGTCCGCCAGCACTGCCCACCCCGGTGCGCGCGTGCGCGCCGACCTCGCCGACCTCGCCGACCTCGCTGGACCGTCCCCGCGCTGACGTCCGAGAGGCGAGGGCCTGCTCAGGCCGCCGGCAGGCCGTCGGCGGCGAGCAGGTGCAGCGCGGCGCCGGTCTGGAGGACCGCCTCGTCGAAGACGGCGTCCGCGGCGTGGTTGAACGCGTCGTGCCCCGGGACCTGTGCGCCGAGGTAGACCATCGCCCCCGGCCACCGGTGCAGGAAGTAGGCGAAGTCCTCGATCACCATGGACGGTTCGGTCATCTCCACGACCTCGGCGCGGCCCCCGACCGCGGCCCGGACCCGGTCGACGTAACCCGCGTCGTTGACCACGGCCGGGTAGCCCTCGGTGATCGATACTCGCGCCTCGACACCGACCTCCGCGGCGGTGGCGAGTGCCAGGTGCTTCAGCTCGGAGTGCAGGGCATCGCGCCGGTCCGTCGAGAGCGAGCGCATCGTGCCGCGCAGCCGGCCGTCGGTGGGGATCACGTTGACGGTGTTCCCGATCAGCGACTCCGTGACCGTCGCGACCAAGTGCTCCTCGCGAGCCAGCTCGGCGACCGAGGCGCGCAGCCGCGTGACCAGCTCGCTGGCCGCCACGACCGGGTTGCCGGCCAGGTGCGGCTGACTGGCGTGGGCGCCGGGTCCGCGGTAGTCGACGCGGAACCAGTCGCCGAAGGCCATGAAGGTGCCGGGCCGCAGATGCACGGTGTGCGCCGGCCAGGTCGCGTGGACGTGGATCGCGAATGCCTCGGCATCGTCGAGAGCCAGGGAGGCGTGCTGCGTGAGCGTCGGCACCGCCCCGCGGTCGGTCTCCTCGCCCGGCTGGAAGACCAGCACCGTGCGCCGGGCCGGCGGCGCCTCGACCAGGCCGGCGGCGACCCCGAGCAGCATCGCCATGTGGAGGTCATGCCCGCACGCGTGCATCGCGCCCTCGCGACGCGACGGGTGCTCCACCCCGCTGCGCTCGGTGACGGGCAGCGCGTCCATGTCGGCGCGCAGCACCACGGGCCGCCCCGCGGTGGTGCCGGGCACCTCCACGGTGACCCCCGCGCCGGGGTGCACCTCCGGCGCCAGGCCCAGCTCGCGCAGCGCCCCCGCGACGTGGGCGTGGGTGTCCGGGAGGTCGAGCCCGACCTCAGGCTCCTGGTGAAGGGCGCGTCGGTGCGCGGCCATCCAGTCCTGGAGTGCTGTTGCTTGCTCCCAACGGTCTGCCATGGGGCCGACGCTATCGCCGCCCGGTCCCTCGGACGGCATCCGGCCACTCCGCACCCTGGCCGATCCTGAGGCTTGACGAACGACGATCGCGGTATGCAATATATTGCATGCCCATTCCTCTGGATGCCCCCGCGCTCGACAGGTCGCTGCTCCGCGAGGACGTCTTCGGCCGGCTGCGCGACGCGATCGTCGACGGCACGTTGGCCCCGGGGGAGCAGCTGCGCGACCTGGAGCTGGCCGACTGGCTCGGCGTGAGCCGGACCCCGGTTCGGGAGGCACTGCTGCGCCTTGCCGACGCGGGTCTGGTCGAGTCCCGCCCCGGACGCTCGACGTCGGTGAGCCCACTCGACCTCCGCGCCGTGCGAGAAGCGCGCGACGTGGTCGCCGCGATGCATCAGCTGGCCGTGCGCGAGGCTGTGCCGAGCCTGACCCGTGCCGACCTGGCCTCGATGAGGGCGGCCAACCGGCGGTTCCGCACCGCGCTGAGGAACGGTGACATCGAGGCGGCTGTGCACGCCGACGACGAGCTGCACCGGGTCCCGGTGACGTCGGCGGCGAACCGCGCGGTGGCTTCCGTCCTCGATCAGTTCACACCAGTGCTACGTCGAGCCGAACGGCTGCGTTTCTCATCCCTGGGTGGCAAGAGCTCGGTCGTACGGCATGACGAACTCATCCGGCTGTGCGCCACCGGTGACGCCGAGGCGGCCGCAGACGTCGCGTTCGACACCTGGCACACCCTCCCGACCGACCTCGGCCCCGGCGAGCCCGCCGCAGGATCCCACCTTCCCGACCACCAGGAGTGACCGATGGCTCTCATCGACTTTCCTCGATACCCACTGACCTTCGGGCCGAGCCCCGTGCACCCGCTGGAGCGATTGTCGCGCCATCTCGGGGGCGCCGGCATCTGGGCCAAGCGGGAGGACTGCAACTCGGGGCTTGCCTACGGAGGCAACAAGACCCGAAAGCTTGAGTACATCGTCCCCGATGCCATTGCACAGGGGGCGGACACGCTGGTCTCGATCGGCGGCTACCAGTCCAACCACACCCGCCAGGTTGCCGCGGTCGCGGCCAGGATCGGGATGAAGGCGGTGCTGGTCCAGGAGAACTGGGTCGACTGGCCCGACTGCGTGAACGACCGGGTGGGCAACATCCTGCTCAGCCGGATCATGGGCGCCGAGGTCCGGCTGGACCCGGCCGGTTTCGGGATCGGATTCAAGGGCTCCTGGGCCCGTGCCATCGAGGACGTGCAGGAGCGGGGCGGTACGCCGTACGCCATCCCCGCCGGGGCCTCCGACCACCGGCTGGGGGGACTGGGCTTCGCGAACTGGGCCTTCGAGGTGGAGCAACAGGAGCGCGAGCTCGGCATCTTCTTCGACACGATCGTGGTCTGTTCGGTGACCGGCTCGACTCACGCCGGGATGATCGCGGGCTTCGCGGCAGCCGAGCAGGCCGGCGGTCGTCGACGCCGGGTCATCGGCATCGACGCGAGCGCACGGATCGCCGAGACCCGCGACCAGGTCGCCCGGATCGCGCGCAGCACCGCCGCGTTGATCGGCCTCGAGCGGGAGCTGCGCGAGGACGAGATCACCGTGCTCGAGGGCTGGGCGGGCGACCTCTACGGAGTCCCCGTCGACTCGACGCTCCAGGCCATCCGACTGACCGGGCAGCTGGAGGGCGTCATCATCGACCCCGTCTACGAGGGCAAGTCGATGGCCGGCCTGATCGACCTCGTGAGCAGCGGTGACATCCCGCCCGAGAGCACCGTGCTGTATGCGCACCTGGGCGGACAACCCGCCCTGAACGCCTACAGCGGACTGTTCACCCACGCCGTCGACGCGCACGTTCAGGGTGGCAACTGACCCGGCACGCGGCAGGAGCAGGGGATCACATGGTCGGCCGACGTACGCACCGCGCGACGACACCTGACGGCGTCACGCTCCGGGGAAGCGTGCAGGGCCAGGGGCCGTCGCTCGTGTTCTGGCACGGGGCCTACGGCGACGGCGAGCTCGACTGGCAGGCCCTGTTGCCGCAGCTGACCGGCCGGTTCACCTGCCACCTGCCCAGCTGGCGGGGACGCGGCCACAGCGACGCGCACCCCGACCTCGGCTACGGGCGCCGCGTCGACGACGTGCAGACGTACGTCGACAGCCTCGGCGAACCGACCGGGCGGGCGCCGGCTATCCGTTCACCGAGGACGAGATCGCCGCGGCCGACGATCTCGGCTACTTCGAGGCCGCCGGCCGCTATGTCCCGAACCTGCTCCAGGTGTTCCAGCAGCTGGCGGAATGGGAGGGGCCCACCGCCGACGATCCGGCCGTGCTCAGCGCGATTCCTGCCCGGGTGCTGGTGGTCCACGGAGAGGCCACCAAGCCCTTCTGGGTGCGCAGCGCGAGGCACGTGGCGGACCACGTCCCCGACGCGCGGGTCCGCGTGATCCCCGGCGCCGGGCACGCCGCCCCGCTGACCCACCCCCGGGCTCTGACGGAGATACTCACCGAGTTCTTTCCGCCGGGACCGACGCCGACCTGAGCAGGCTCGCTCGGCCGGGCGTCACTCCTGTCAGCTGTGCGCAGGGCTCAGATCCACCCGTTCGACTGGGCGACCCGCGCCGCTTCGACCCGGGTTGACGCACCGGTCTTGCCGATCGCGGCCGAGAGGTGGTTGCGAGTGGTGCCGACCGAGAGATGCGCGCGCGCGGCGATCACCGCGACGGGTGAGCCGTCGAGCGCCAGGAGCAGGATCTCCGCCTCCCTCGTGGTGAGCGGCGTGGGGCCGGACATCAGGGACTCGGCCGCCAGGTCCGGGTCCACCACGCGCAGCCCGGCATGCACGCGCCGTACGGCGTCTGCGAGCTCGCGCGCCGGTGTGTCCTTGATCAGGAAGCCGGCCGCCCCGGCGTCGAGGGCGCGGCGCACGTAGCCCGGACGGCCGAAGGTGGTCACGATCAGCGACCGCACGTCGGGCAGCTCGGTGCGCAGCTGCTCGGCCACCTCGAGGCCGGTGAGGCCCGGCATCTCGATGTCGAGCAGGCACACCTCGGCCTGCGACGAGCGTGCGGCGGCCACCACCTCGTCGCCGCGACCGACCTGGGCGACCACGTCGAGGTCGGCCTCGAGATCGAGCAGTGCCGCGAGCGCACCTCGGACGAGCGCCTGGTCATCGGCCAGCAGGATCCGGATCACGGCAGCACGACCTCCACGCGGGTGCCGGGGCCTCCCGACAGGTGCAGTGTGCCTCCTGCGGCAGACACGCGCTCGCGCATGCCACGCAGCCCGTTGCCGTCGTGGCCGTCGCCGGCCTCGAAGCCGGTGCCGTCGTCGGCGACGACCAGGCCGGTCGGCGAGAGCTCGATCGAGACCGTCGATGCGCCCGCGTGCCGGACCACGTTGGTCACCGACTCCCGGAGCACCCAGGCCAGCAGGGTGCGGTGCCGGGGATCGGTGTCGGCGACGGTGCCGACCAGTCGCGACTCGATGCCGGCATCGGCGAGCACACGGGGAGCGGCGACGAGCTCAGCCTCGAGGTTGGCTGCCCGCAGACCGCCGACGGTCGATCGGACCTCCGCGAGCGCCTGCCGGGCCGTCTCCTGGATCGACTCGAGCTCGATGCGAGCCCGTGCGGGGTCCACATCGATGAGCCGCGCCGCGAGCTCGGCCTTGATCGAGAGCGCCGTCAACGAGTGACCGAGCACATCGTGCACGTCGCGGGCGACCCGATCACGCTCGGCGACCAGCGCCAGCTCCGCTCGGGCATCCTCGGACTGCTCTTCGAGGTCGGTGAAGATCCGTAGCGCCGTACTGAACCCGATGATGGGCCACACCAGCAGGAAGAAGAAGGCCGGGAAGTCGCCGCCGGTCAGGGAGAGGACCGGCAGGAGGGCGCTGATGGCTGTGGTCCCCTTCCACCACGGCGCCGGCACCACCAGCGCGGAGAACGCTCCGAGGTAGGGGGTGAGTCCGATGGCCTGGAGGCCTATCACCGGCACCGTTCCCAGGGCTAGCAGGAGCATCGCGAACCAGATCTGCAGCGCGTGGTCGCGCCACAGGCTCCACCCGAGCAGGTAGACCACCGCGTAGGTCGCGATCAGCGCCAGCGACAGGCCCTTGACCGGTGCCGATGCATCGGTCTCGATCGTCGCGATCACCGGGTAGGTGAGGAAGACCAGCCAGATGGCGGCGACGACCCAACCCCACCGCTCCCAAGGGGAGCGAGTGGGGTCGTCCGTGGCGAGGGGGGCTGTCACACCCGCTCCCGGCGTCGGCGCAGCCCCCAGACCGCCAGCGCCGCGAAGATCACTGTCCACGAGCACACGTTAGCCAGCAACAGCCACACCGAGTCGTGCCCGGCGCCGATCGGCAGGTGACCCTCCGAGATCGGGTAGCGGGCCAGCCCGGCATATCCGTAGAGCGGGGTGAACCGGCCGATCTCCAAGATGATGCCGTCCATCGGCGTGAAGACGTTGCCGAGGAAGCTCATGATCACGACCAGCCCGGAGGCGATGCTGGCTGCGTTCTCACCCTTGAAGACCAGGCCCATCGCCAGGCCGTAGACCGCGAACACGGCCGAGCCGAGCCACACGATGCCTGCGCTCGCCAGCCAGTCGAACGTGTTGCCCGACGAGCCGGTGACCGCGCCGATCGTGTAGATCAGTGCGATCGGGACGGCCGCGACCAGCATCGCCACGGCGGTCTTGATCGCCACGAAGGCCAATGGCGGCAGTGGCGTCAACGCGATCTGCCGTCCCCACCCCATGGTCTGCTCGGTCGCGGCCGTCCCGGCGACGGTCGTGGTCGCCGTGACCGCGCCGTACGCCGCCATGGACACCATGACGTACATCGCGACGTTGGCACTGCCGTACGCCGCGCCGTCGCCCATGCCGAAGACCAAGAACAAGAACGCCGGCAGCGCCACGATGAAGAACATGCCCACCTTGTCGCGCAGCTGCCGCTTCAGGTCGAGGCCGGCATAGGAGATCGCCAGCGGTCGTGTCCTACGTCGGATGAGCGGCCGCGGAGGCCTCGGTCTCAATGATCGATGTGGTGGTCATCGCAGGGCCTCCTCGGCCTCGGTGGGCGCGCCGGTCAGTTCTGAGCCGATCCGTTCTGGTCCGGTCAGGGCGAGGAACGCGGCCTCGAGGCTGGCGCTGGCGACCTCGAGGTCGGTGATGCCCAGGGGCGCGACGGCTGTGCGGACGTCCTCGAGCCAGGCCTCGTCGATGCCGTGGACGCCCACGACGTCAGCGGGCGGGAGGAAGGTCACCGACTGGCCGCCGTAGGCCGCACGCACCTCGGCGGTCGGTCCGTCGGCGACGATCCGGCCCTGGGACATCAGCACGGTGCGGGAGGCGAAGGCGTCGGCCTCGGCGAGGTAGTGGGTGGCGAAGACGATGGTGCGGCCGTCGGCGGCGTCGGCGCGCATGGTGTCCCAGAACTCCTGACGCGCGCCGACGTCCATGCCGCTGGTCGGCTCGTCGAGGATCACCAGGTCCGGGTCGGGGACGAGCGCCAGCGCGAACTTCAGCCGCTGCTGCTCGCCGCCCGAGCAGGCCTTCACGAGCCGGTTGGCGAGCGGACCGAGCCCGGCGCGCTCGACGACGACGTCGACCCGCTCGGGCCGTCCGTGGAGGGCTGCGATGGCGCGGATCGTCTCCCGCACGGTGAAGTCGGGCAACAGCCCCCCGGTCTGCATGACGGCGGAGATCCGGCCGTCCACGACGGCGCGGTGCGGTGGTGCGCCGTACACCTCGACGGTGCCGCTGGTCGGCGAGGTCAGCCCGAGGAGCATGTCCACGGTGGTGGTCTTGCCGGCGCCGTTGGGGCCGAGGAACGCGACGATCTCGCCTGGGTTGATGCTCAGGTCGATGCCATCGACCGCGGTGACGGTCTCCCCGCCCTTCGTCCGGAACTGCTTCGTCAGGCCGATCGCCTCGAGTGCTGGTGTGGTCATGACTCAACCGTGCGACACCGCGCGCGATGAGCACTTGTGGAGTTGTCACGACCTGCGCATGACACCTGTCACGGCTGAACGATCGTGGTGGCCCCGATCGCATCCGGACGTGCGCACTCGGAGCGTGTGGCGATGGCTCCTGGGCGGCCGGGGGTGTCCTGCGGTGGGCCCGGGACGGTGTCGCGACTTCAGGTTGTTGCGATGGAATTCGGCGGTAGTTCGAACCAGCGCAGATGCTCGAAGTCAGCCGCTACGCGATCGTCAGAACCGCCGAGCTGTGGGGGTGTCACTGTGCTCAGGAGCTGAACGCCCTCTTCGAGATGCCCGGCCAACTCCGATTCCAGCATGGTCCGGGCGGCTCGGGGGTGCTGCATGTAGCCCTCGGCGGTGTAGGTGATCTGGCTGAGGCGCAATGGTGGTTCGACAACTCCGTGGCGGTGCACCCACATCCCGGTGGTGGGGTCGAACTGATACTCGCCGAGCATCCTCCAACCCTCCCTGGCAACGAGCCTGAGCGCCTCGACGATGTAGTCGAACACGGCGTCGGAGATGAAGTAGTTGAAGTTGATCCGCACCCAGCCAGGCTTGATGCCTTCGCAGCCCCGGGTGATCTCCCGCTCGAACTCGTGGGAACGGTCGATGTCGATCCCCAGCAGTCGGTGCCCGTATGGTCCCGCGCACGAGCAGCCGCCGCGTGACTGGATTCCGAAGAGGTCGTTGAGGAGCGAGACCACGAAGTTGTGGTGTAGGTACTTGCCGCTCGGCGCCCGGATCACGAACGAGATGATCGAGAGTCGCTCTGCGTCGAGGTTGCCGAGGATCTCGATGGTGGGTTCTGCGGTCCAGGCTGCCACGGCATGCCGGAGGAAGTGCTCCTCACGTTCTCGGATCACGTCGATCCCGACGGCCTCCTTGAGCTGGAAGACCAGGCCGGCGCGAATGGATTCGACGATGGCGGGGGTGCCGCCCTCCTCACGCTGGGCCGGATCGGTGAGGTAACGGTGGTCCTGGGGGTTGACGTAGGCGACGGTGCCGCCCCCGGGAACGTCGGGCACGCGATTGGTGAGCAGCTCGTTGCGCACGACCAGGACCCCAGGAGTGCTGGGGCCGCCGATGAACTTGTGCGGGCTCAAGAAGATCGCGTCCTTGTAGCAGAGCGGATCATCGTGGTCAGGGCCGTACATCTCGATGTCGACGTACGGGCCTGCGGCCGCGAAGTCCCAGAACGACAGGGCGTCGTAGCGATGGAGCAAGGAGGAGGTGGTGGCGGTGTCGCTGAGGATCCCCGTGACGTTGCTCGCGGCCGAGAACGTCCCGATCTTCAACGTCCGGTCGGCATGTGCTTGGAGCTGCGCCTCGAGTGCGACCAGATCGATGTGCCCATCGGCGTCGGCGGGGATCGCGACCACGTCCGCAATCGACTCACGCCAGGGAATCTCGTTGGAGTGGTGCTCGTAGGGTCCGGTGAACACCACGGGGCGGCTGTCGGCGGGGATCGAGGAGCCGAAGTGATAGCGGTCCTCCAGGTTGGAGGGAACGCGGAGGCCGAGGATGCCGATCAGCTTGTCGATGGCACCGGTGCATCCCGACCCAGCGAAGATCACCGCCGTTTCATCGTTCCCGCCGACGGCATCCCGGATGATCGCCCGAGCATCGGACCGCAGGCGGGTCGTCTGCAAGCCGGTGCCGCTCGACTCTGTGTGCGTGTTGGCATAGCTGGGCAGGACCTCATCGCGGATGAAGTCCTCGATGAATCCCAGTGCCCGACCGGAGGCCGTGTAGTCGGCGTAGGTCACCCGCCGCGGTCCGAACGGGCCCTGCATGACGTGGTCGTCACCGATGACCGACTCGCGAATGCGATCCAGCAGTGGTGTATCTCCAGGGCTGCCGATGGCTGCGTGATCGGGCATACAGCGAGCATAGGTGGCACTCGCTGTGAATGACGCGCCGCGACCTCGACTGGTCAAGGAGCCCGAAAGGGCGGGGAGGACTTGAACCTCCTGGGTCAGCTGAGCCAGGCGTTTCTGTGCGTCGATGCCTGGGTCTCTATCATCGCAGCCAGAAGCTCGCGTTCCGCTACTCGGACGCAATCATGTGGAACCCCGACGATGCGAACGACGACATGTGGCGTGAGCTGCAGGCCGAATTCACCGAGGAGGAGATCGTCGAGCTCGGGTACTGGATCGGATTCACCTTCGGCGGTCAGCGCTTCCTCAAGACGCTTGGCTCCAGCCAGGGTCAGCTTCAAGCAGCGATCGATGCAGCCGGTGCGGGCCTGCGAGTTCACTCAGGTGCCACGACCAGTGACTGACGGGTGGGCGACTGGAAGCCCCGGCCGTACCTCGTCTGTGGGGCTAATAGTGCGACGGCCCGACGGGTTCACCCGAGCAACCGCCTGCGGCGGGTGAGAACTTCGGCTGTGCGGTGCCTGTGGGGTCGCGGTGAGCGCGTAGTCCTCGTCACCGGTGACGCGAGTTGGCTGGTCCGGTGTCGACCGCGACTCGTCGCCGCCGTTCATCCACGCCTGGTCGAGGGGAGCAGACGGGTGGGCGTGCTCTCGCATCGCCCACCCGGCTGTGTGCTCTCCACCCGACGCTGACCGGCCAGGTGGCTATCCCGTGCCCTCCGTGCTCAGAGGGTCAGTTCTGCACCTTGAGCACGGCGCAGGCAGCGGGGTCGGTTGCCTCGGCAGGCAGGCTCGGGTCGAGCTCGCTCTTGCCGGCACCCTTGAAGTCATACTTACCGTTGCCGTTGTAGTCGACCCCGTGAAGGACATACACGCCCTCACCGCGCTGGATCGCGCGCGCCACAGCCTTCGAGGTCTTGGTGTGACGGTTGTAGTGCACCGCTCCTTGCGGAGCGGTCGGGAATCGGTCCACTGCCAGCCCGCTCTTGGCGTGGGTGTCACCCTTGGTGGTCAGTGAGATCCGGATCGGTCCGTAGGCGTCCGCTCCGTCGGTCGTGGTGAGCTCGTGGTCGCCGTTCTTGTCGTCAGCGGCCGTCGGGCACTCGTGACGTGCCTGGGCCCCGAAGTGGATGTGCTGGGCGTGAGGCATCCCCTTCACGACCCTGCGGGCATCGATGTCGACGCCCACGCGGCGGTGGTGCACGGTGACCTCGGCGCTTCCTGCCACGCCGGAGTTGTTCAGGGCGGTGAGTCGGCCCCGGGTCTCGATCCCGCCCGCGGGGTCCGCGTTGGCTGCACCAGTGGCCAATGTGCCGGTCACGGTCGCCGCGGCGAGCAGGAGCGCCCCGCCGACTGCTGTCTTCGTCCTGTTGAACTGCATGATCCAAGACCCCTTTTGTCGAGAGAGCGGCACGAGCTTGTGCTCGTCCTGCAGGGGGATTCGGCGCCGAGCGGGAACCGGATGGGTTGCTTGTTGCTTTCCGAGCGCGTTGTTTCGACGTGCGGCGCCCACCGGACCAAGCGACCTCAGTGCAGGGAGTACGCAGTCACGGCGATTCCGGCGAAGTGACAGGCGAAGCCCAGGACGGTGAACACGTGGAACACCTCGTGAAAGCCGAACGACCTCGGCCAGGGATCAGGGCGTTGGAGCAGGTAGACGACGGCGCCGGTGAGGTACAGGGCACCGCCGGCGGCCGCCAACACGAGGGTTCCGGCGCCGGCACTGCCGAGGCCGCGGGCTCCGTCGATGAGCGCGGGGGTGAACAGGAGCGGAGCCAGACCCAGGGTGATGTACAGCGGAGGGGAGACCCATCGGGGCGCGTGTGGCCAGGTCAGCCGGGTCAGGATGCCCAGGGTCGCACCGCCGAGGACGATCACAGTCAAAGTGATCCGGTCGGATCCTTGCAGCAGGATCAGGCTGTAGGCGGTGCAGGTGCCGGCGATCAACACGAAGATGCCGCAGTGGTCGAGGCGACGCATGACGAGCAGCGCTCGCGGTGACCACGACCCACGGTGGTAGGCCGCTGACGCACCGAAGAGCAGCGCTCCGGAGAGGGCGAACGCCGACGAACCCAACCGAGAGGCCCCGGCGGGCGAGAGCACGACCAGGACAACACCTGCGACAACGGCCAGCGGCAGACTTCCCAGGTGGAGCCAGCCACGCAGCCGCGGCTTGACCATCTCGGCATCCAGAACCGCTCGCAACTGCGCCCGCGCCGACGGTTGCTGGCCGACCAGGAACATCCGGCCCTCCGAGCCTGTGCGAAGCGGGGCCATCGGGGTCTCGGAAGGCGATTCCCCTCATCATGACACCTACGCGATTCGAACACCACGAGACTCGGTCGAGTGGCCATCGAGACCTGCCAGAGATGGCCCTCCCGAACTGCGATGGGCTAGGGAGACGCACTCGGTCCGGCATTGTCTTCAGGCCCGACGGGGACAACCGCCACGGAGCAGTGGGCGTGCTCGGCGACGCGGGGTGCCACCGAGCCGTGAATGAGGTCGCGCAGCAGGGGCTTGCGTCGATGGCCCACGACGAGCAGCTCGGCTGCTCGTGATGCCGCGATCAGCTGCAGATCCGCGAACCCGCGGCTGAGGAGGAGGTGGACGGGAACGGAGGGGAAGCGGGCCGACGATGCAGTGGCGGCGTCGACGAGGATGGCGCGCTGGTCCTCACAGCCGGGCTCGTCGACGGGTATCTCTCGCACTCCCTCCGGGACTCCGACCACGTCCCAGAAGCAGTGGACAAGAGTGACGGGGAGACCGCGCGCGGCGGCGACACGGAAAGCGAAGTCGAGGACCGCCTGGTCACCGTCGTCGCCTGCCACACCGACCCGGACACCGGCGGCGGGTGCTGGGCGAAGGACCACGACCGGACAGGCAGCGTGCTTGGTCAGGGCCTGGCTCACGGAGCCGAGGAGAAGCTGGCGGATGGGGCCGAGCCCCCGGGTGCCGACCACCATCATCGACGCGTCAGCTGCGGCATCCAGCAGGGCTTCGCGGGGGTCCGTCTGGCGCACCACCGTGCGGATCTCGATGCTGTCGTACTCAACGCGGACGCGCTCTGCCGCGTGCTCGAGAAGGGCACCGCCCTCGGCTCGGAGCTGTTCGAGAATCTCGTGCGGGTACGGCGTCTCGCCTGGGTACAGGGGCGGTGCCGCATGGACCAAGCACAATGGCCGTTGCTCCAGGAATGCCTCGCGGGCACCCCATTCGACAGCAAGGTCAGCTCCAGCGGAGCCGTCGACACCGATGACGATCGCACCGGCAGGGATGGTGGTGTTCATGGTCGCTCCAGATCGTTGTCGGTGTGCAGGACGGGGGCGGCAGATCCGCCTTCGTGACGAGCTCGCCGGAGGACCAGCTTTCGGCCCTCGTCGACGATGAGGAGCAGGGACGCGGTCGCGGCGGCAAGCAGCCATTGCGCCGGGGTGAGGGCCACCGTGTCGAAGAGGTCTTGCGCGAGCGGCACGGTGACCACCACGACCTGCAGGGCGAGCACCAGGGTCAACGCGGTCCACAGTGACCCGTTGGTGAAGGTGCGGGCATGGAACACCGACAGTCCGGGGGAGCGAACGGTCAGCGCGCTCACGAGTTGGAACAGGACAAAGGTCGTGAAAGCAAGGGTGGCCGCCTGATCGGCGGAGAGAGCGGCTGCGCCGTAGCCAAGGACAGCCAGCGTGCCGGCTGCCATGATCGCCCCGTTGAGGATGATCACCCCGATCCGAGAAACAGGCAGGAGGTGCTCCCGCGCGGCTCGGGGAGGATGCCGCATGACGTCAGGCTCGGGAGGGTCCATTCCCAGGGCGAGGGCAGGCGGGCCGTCCATGATCATGTTGACCCAGAGGATCTGAATGGCCGTCAGAGGGGCGGGAAGCCCGACGATCGAGGCCGCGAGCATGGTGATGATCGCCCCAGCGCTCGTGGTGAGCTGGAACCTGAGGAACGAGACGATGTTGGCGTAGATCGTTCGTCCTGCCTCGACGGCATGGACGATCGTGGAGAAGTGGTCGTCGACGAGCACCATGGCAGCGGCGTCGCGGCTGACCTGGGTGCCCGCCTTGCCCATGGCGACGCCGATGTCAGCGGCTCTGAGGGCCGGAGCATCGTTGACGCCGTCGCCGGTCATGGCGGTGACGTGGCCGGCGCCTTGGAGCGCGCGGACGATGCGGAGCTTGTGCTCGGGACTCACCCGGGCGAATACTCCGACGTCGATGAGGGTGCCGTCGCCATCGTGAGAAGCGTCCAGCTCTGCACCAGTAGTGGTCCGCCCCGTGATTCCCAGCTCCCTCGCGATGGCCTCGGCGGTCGCGGCGTGGTCGCCGGTGATCATCTTCACGTCGATCCCCGCGGTGCGACAGGCGGTGATGGCTTCGACGACACCTGGTCGCGGCGGATCCTGGAGGCAGACAAGACCAAGCAGCGTGAGCTGGCCCATCATGGTGGCAAGGCGCGCACCCGCGACGTCGTGGGTAGGGATGCGCCGCTCGGCGATGGCCAGGACCCGAAGCCCACGGCCGGCCAGCTGGGTCATCGCGTCCGAGACGCTCGACCTGTCCTCGTCGTGGAGCGCGATGGACTCACCGCGGCCTCCCACCATGTGTGTGCAGTGAGGGAGCAGAGCATCCAGTGCGCCCTTGACCATGATCAGGGCCTGGGCAGCGTCCTCGTCGTCGACGTGGACCGTGGCCATGTAGCGGTGGTGCGCGTCGAACGGCAGCTCGGCGAGGCGTGGCATCCGCGCCCGGAGTCGATCGGGATCCAGTCCGACCTTTCCGGCAACCACCAGCAGGGCGGCCTCCATCGGATCTCCGACCACGATCTCGTCGGACAGGCTGCTGTCGTTGCACAGCGCGGCAGCGCGGCCCAGTCGTCGCAAGGCATCGGCGCCAGGCTCGGTCACGAGTGTGTCGTCCAGGGTGACCTCGCCTTGTGCCTGGTAGCCCTCGCCGGAGACGGCGTAGTCGTGACCGCCGATCCACACGTCGCGCACCGTCATCTGGTTGACCGTGAGGGTCCCGGTCTTGTCGGTGCACACCACCGAGGTGGAACCCAGGGTCTCCACTGAGGCGAGCTGCTTGACCAGGGCGCCCCGGCGGGCCAGGTGATGGCCACCGACGGCGAGGGTGACGGTGACGACGACCGGGAGGCCCTCGGGAACTGCGGCCACCGCCAGCGCCACCGCTGAGAGCACGACCTCGGACCACGCCTCTCCGCGCACCAATCCGATCACCAGGTATGCCGCCACCGCCAGGGCCCCGATGGCAGCGAGCCTCTTGCCCAGCCGTGCCAGCTGGTGCTGGAGAGGAGTCGCCGCTGCGGGCGTGCTGCTGATGAGGTCGGCGAGCACCCCCATCTCGGTATGAGCACCTGTGGCTGTGACCACGAGCTCACCTCGCCCCCGGGTGACCAGGGTGTTCATGAAGAGCATGCACCACCGGTCGCCCACTGGCGCGTCGACGGCCGGGACGGGATCGATGCGCTTCGCGGTCGGAAGCGACTCCCCGGTCAACGCGGATTCGTCGACCTCCAGCTGCTCGGCGACCAGAAGTCGTCCGTCGGCCGGGACCTGACTCCCAGCCTCCAGCACCACCAGGTCACCCGGCACCAGGTCGGCCGCCATGATTTCCACCAGATGTCCGTTCCGGCGGACGACGCAGGTCGGGGCCAGCATCTCGCGCAGGGACTCCAGGCTGTTCTCAGCGCGGAACTCCTGGACGAACCCGAGCACCGAGTTGATCACGATCACCGCGACGATGACCGAGGCATCCTTGTAGTCCCCCACCAGCCCTGCGATCCCGGCTGCCCCCATCAGCATCACGATCAACGGGTTGCGGACCTGATCGACCAGCAGCATCCCTCGCCGGCGCCGCAGGGGTTGGGGCAGCGTGTTGGGGCTGTGGGCGGCGAGCCTGCTCGCCGCCTGGTCGTCGCTGAGACCGGTCGACGCCGAGACAGCCAGCTCGTCGGCCACGACTCCGCCCCCCATGGAATGCCACGGGGGGGTCGAGCCGGTCGACCGCATCACGCGCGCGTCGGTCGCCATGCGACTTCCCGTGCGGATCCAAGGCGGCCGGAGAGGCGGGTTTCCTCGGGGCTGTTGGGCTCGGACACGACGCTGCCTCTCTCGTGAGTAGCAAACGTACTCACCGCCTCAGAGGAGGCACAGGGACCAACGGCCTTGACACTGAGGCTTGCGGCAGGATTGGTGTCCCGAGAGGAGGTCGCCGGAGTGGTCACGACAGTGGTGCTGCTCGCGGGTGTCGGCTGCGCAGTCCTCGGCGGTGACCTGTTCGTGCGGGGGGTGGTCAGCCTTGCGTCCTGGTGGCGCGTACCGACCGGGATCATCGGGGCCACGATCGCGGCCTTCGCGACCTCGAGCCCGGAGCTGTCGGTTGCGGTCACCTCTGCCTTGCGCGGCCGATCCGAGATCGCCCTGGGTGACGCCTTGGGCAGCAACATCGTCAACATCGGTGTGGTGCTCGGTCTAGCACTTGCCTTCGGGGCCGTGATGGTGGATTCAGGGGCCCTCGTCAGGGACATCCCGATGGCACTGGCGGCACCCGCGGTGCTGGGCCTGCTCGGCCTCGACGGCAACATCAGTCGACTCGACGCGTCGGTCCTCCTGGTCATCTTCGTCGGCTGGCTGACCCAGAGCGTCCTCGCCGCCCGCAGCGCACGGAACTCCGTGGTCGCCGTGCTCGAGGAGCACAGCCACCGGGGCACCGTGCTCAGCGTCGTGGCGGGGCTGGTGCTGCTGATCGTGTCCGGTCGTCTCATCGTGGCAGGCGCAATCGGGGTCAGCGAGGCACTCGGGTGGGACGGCTTCGTCGTCGGGGCGGTGTTCGTCGCCCTGGGCACGTCGACCCCCGAGATCGCCACCATGCTGGCGGCACGCGTGCGTGGCCACGACGAGGTCGGGGTCGGCACCGTGCTGGGCAGCAACATCTTCAACACGTTGCTGGTCGTCGCGGTGGCGGCCCTGATCTCTCCGATCGACATCGCCCGGGCCGAGATCGCAGTCGGCATCGCGGTGAGCATCTTCGTCGTCATCCTGGCGATCCCGGGGCGGTCAGAGCGCCTTGGCAGGTGGCGGTGCGGTCCGCTGCTGGCCAGCTATCTCGCGATGGTCGCCTTCATGGTCGGCTCTCCGCTTTCATGACGATGACTCTAGGAGTCTTCGTCGGGCTGAGTCGGCGTGGATCGGTGGGCGCCCACCCTTACCGGTGAGCCCAGAAGCACGGGTGTAGTGGCGCGCTTGACGACCTGCGTGGCCACGCTCCCCAGCATCCGAGGTGACAGACCCCGGCCGCGGCGCCCCAGGAACAGCAGGTCCACCTCGTTGGCCCGTGCGCTTGCCAGGATCGCCTGCACGGGGTCTCCGGCGGCGACCTCGCACTCCACTGACGTCGCACTGTCCTCGAGCCATGAGGCGCGTACCTCCAGCAGTTGCTGCGCCGCCCGTTGTTCATCCGGACCGGCCAGGTCTGGGTCCAGCGAGGTGATCAGGACGATGTGGGTGCCCGGCCGGGCGCAGATCCGACTGAGCTCACGGACTGCGCGGTCAGACTCGTCCGACCCGTCGATGGCTCCCAAGACCTTCAGAGTGGCGACAGACTCACCGCGCGAGCCGTCGACCTTCCAACGCATCAGTCGGTCGCTGCGGCGCTCCATCTCCGCGGCGATCGGGATCAGCATCGGGCCGAGGACCAGCCCGACGACGTACCAGAGCGAACTTCGCCTGCCATGACGAGCGAAGAAGAAGATGACAGTCGACACCCCGAGACTGATCCAGATGACCAGCACCAGCACTGGGTAGACGGCATCGGGCATGATCCGACCTCCTCACTCTCGTGTGCCGGGAAAGATCGACTCCCAGCCGCCGTGCTCCTTCACCCCGCGTCCGGTGGCCCGTGATGCGCCCGGACGCGCGCACAGGGCACGAACACCTCGGTGCGCGGAGCCGGTACGTCGGGCTGGTCCAGGTAGACCTCCCACGGTTCGCCTGCGACCTCGTAGCCGTTCTCGACGGCGTAGGCGGTCGCTGCGTCGTAGGCCGCGGCGAGGGTGTCGTAGGAGCCGGTGTGGACGGTGTGCGCGACCCGACCGTCGGGGAGGCGGTCGGCCAACACCTGGCCTCCCGGCGCGAGCTTGCTGCTCACGGGGAAACCGGCGCAGATCCGGAACGCGCCGGGCTCTTCGAAGCCGTAGCGCGCGAACGGTGGCCCTGTCAGGGAGACACCCTGGAGTCGTGCTGCCTCGGCGACGTCCTCGAACGCGTCGGACAGGAACTCGGGCAAGGCCTCGAGGCGGACCGTGGCGCACTCCACGCCCACGTCGCGCCCCCGCAGGTCGGCAAAGGTCACTGTGTAGCTCATGCTCCTACGCTCGCAGGGGCACGTGCCGCAATCGAGAGTCCAAGGTCCTTGTCCATCGGGTCACCTGCCCCGTGGTCATGCGCTGGACGCTGAGGTGCTCGTCAGTCTCGCAGTGCCTGCCCGACGAGGTGCACCGTTGCGTCGGCTGCTGTGTCCGCCGCATGATCGGTCAGCATCCCCCAGGTGTCGGGGCTCGCGACCACGAGATCGTGCACGTCCAGCGCGTCCGCGAGATTCCGGGCGGACCGCAGGTCGAGCGCGTCCACGCGCACCATCGCTCGCGGAGCGGCAGTCCTAACCAGCTGCAGCGTCGTGTCCAGGGCAGCCATGCACCCCGCCCTGACATGTCGACCCTCGGTGAGCATCACGACGCCCAGGGGGACGTCGCGGCCGGCCGCTGCCCGGGCGGCGAAGGTCGCCACGGAGGTCAGCGGCTCGTCCGGAGTGAGCACAAGCAGCACCGAGGGTGGGCGCGAGCCCGAGCGCTGCCGCGGGACGCGAGCGCTCTGGCTGGTCCGAAGAGTTCTGGTCATTGCAGCCCCTTGATCGTGGGTGGTGCTCGACCTGTCCAGCCTCGTGAGCCGGGTGCTGTGGCGCCACGGTCCATCGGCCCCCTTTCCGGGACTTCCGCCCCTGTTCGTCGTGTGCCTGCTCGCGTCATCCTGGCGATCACCGACGATCGCGAGGAGTTCAGATGTTGAAGGCGCACAAGGGGGACCGCATCGTGATCAGGAGCCACCACGTCGGGGAGCCGGTGCGCGACGCCGAAGTGCTCGACGTCGAGCACGCGGACGGGTCGCCGCCCTACCGCATCCGCTGGTCCGACACGGGCCAGGAGGCCTTGTTCTTCCCGGGACCGGACGCCTATGTCGACCACGTCGAAGGTTCGTCCACACCGGAGCACGAGCAACCGACCGACGCCTGAGCACTGTCACCGGTGTCCAGTCCCACACTGACGTTCCTCGGGGCGGTCGACAGCGTCACGGGAAGTCGTTTCCTCGTCGAAGCGGGCGAGCGTCGTCTCCTCGTGGACGCGGGCCTGTACCAGGGCGAGCGCGGGCTGAGACGACGGAACTGGGATCCGCCGGCCTTCGACCCCGCCGCCATCGCGGCCGTCGTCTTGACCCACGCCCACCTCGACCACTGCGGCTACCTTCCACGGCTGGTTCGCGAGGGGTTCACCGGTGACGTGCTGTGCTCTCAGGGGACCGCGGAACTCGCGGCCATCATCCTGCGGGACAGCGCCCACCTCCAGGAGGAGGACGCCCGCAACGCCAACGAGCAAGGCTGGTCCCGCCATCACCCGGCGCTGCCGCTCTACGACTCCGGCGACGTGGAACAGACCCTGGCGCAGTTCCGTGCGGTCCCTTTCGGGGCGAGGGTGGCCGTCCGGACCGGCCTCGACGTCACCTTCCGACCGGCCGGTCACATCCTGGGGTCGGCGACAGCGCGGGTCGAGGTGGACGGCTCCGTGGTCGTCTTCAGCGGCGACCTGGGACGGTCCGACCATCCGCTGCTCGAACCGCCCGCGCCGCCGGGTGCGGCCGGGACGTTGGTGGTCGAGTCGACGTACGGCGACCGTCTGCACCCGCCACGAGACCGCGAGCTCCTCGCCTCCGTGATCCGTCGGACCGCGGCCCGCGGGGGGTCCGTCCTCATCCCGGCGTTCGCGGTGGACCGCACCGAGCTGGTGCTCCTGGAGCTGCGTCGGCTGATGGTCGACTCACAGATCCCGAAGATGCCCGTCTTCGTGGACAGCCCGATGGCGTTGGCCGCTTTGGATGTCTACCGGCGGGCCATGCGGGAGATGACGTCGCCGGAGATTCGACGCTCCGGAGCGGAGGCACTCGACGCTCTTGCCGACATCGACGTGCGCGAGGTGCGCGAGGTCTCCGAGTCCGAGAGGCTGAACCGGCCGGCCTACCCGAGCATCATCATCTCCGCCTCCGGCATGGCCACGGGAGGACGCGTCGTCCACCACCTGGCACACCAGCTTCCGGACCCGCGCAACAGCGTCGTGCTGACGGGATTCCAGGCCGTCGGGACCCGTGGCCGGCAGCTCTCGACGGGCGCCACCCACCTCAAGATGCACGGCCGGTACGTCCCGGTCCGTGCTGAGGTGGTGCAGGTGCCGACGTTCTCGGTTCACGCCGACGCCGACGGTCTCGTCGCCTGGGTGGATCAGGTCAGACCGCGACCGCGCACGGTGTACGTCGTGCACGGGGAGCCCGACGCCTCGCAGGCGCTCGCCGGACGGATCGAGCGCGAGCTGTCGATCTGCGCAGTTGCTCCACGGCTGGGTGAGCGGGTCCGGCTCGATTGAGGCCGGCCGGCTGTCGGGGCGAAGGTCCCGGCGGGTGGTGCTCTGCGACCCTGACGGATCCTCGCGGGGCGGGGCGACGATGCGAGGAGACGGAAGGGAGACCTTCATGAGTCCTACGACGACACCGAAGGTCGTCGTCGCGGTCGACGGCACTCCGGCCAGTGACGGTGCGCTCAACTTCGCGATCGTGGAGGCGCGACGGCACGGCTGCGTCTTGCACGTCGTCCACGTCGGCCCCACCTACATCCCCACGGCGCCGATGCTGCCGTACACACCCGGGGACCTGGCGGGCGCCGGAAGGGACATCCTGCGCCGGGCGGCGAACGTCGCACGGGCGGCCGGGGATCTGGTCGTCACGACGGCTCTGCTCGGCGGGTCCCGCACCTCCGAGCTCGTGCGGGCCGCGCACGACAGCCGCCTCCTCGTCATCGGCCAGCACAGCCACACGGGCCTCGAGCGGCTGCTGGCGGGCGCGGTCACCGCTTCGATCGCCGCCCATGCCGACGTTCCGGTGACGGTGGTGCCCGCGACCTGGACCGCCGGCGACCGACACGGGATGGTCGCCGCGGGGCTCAAGACCGAGGCCAAGGCGGAGGTCGTGCTCGCCGCCGCCTTCGCGGCTGCCTCGGAGCGGCACGCGCGCCTTCGCGTCGTCCACGCGTGGCACCTCCCGAGTCCCTACGCGGACCGGATCGAGCAGCGCACCCACGAGGCGGACTGGATCGCCAGCGGCACCGAGCGTCTCCAGGCGTTGCTCACCGACTGGTACGCCGCCTACCCAGAGGTCGCGGTGGAGATCGACATCGTCCACGACGTGCCCGCGCGTGCCCTCGTGAGGGTCGCCGACGAGGCAGACCTCCTGATCCTGGTCCGGCACCCTCCCCGCGTGCTGCTGGGTCATCACCTGGGAGCCACGGCGCGCGTCGTCGTCGCCGAGTCGACGGCACCGGTGCAGGTGGTGCCACCGGAGTCCCTGAACGCTGCGACAGCGAGCCGGGACAGAGCAGAGTCGACCGAGTAGCCGACCTGGGACGTTCGTCGGGCCAGCGGTGTCCCTGAACGCTTGGGTGGGAGACCATCGAGGACGGCCTCTGGTCCGGGCAACTCAGAGGCTCAAGCAAGCAGGGCTTTGCGGAAGTGACTCACCGTGAACAGCAGCGTGATCTCCGCGAAGAGGCTGACCAGGGCGGGGAGTGCTGCCAAGGGGCCGAAGGACGCGCTGGCGATCACGGCGGCCAGTACGGCGTTCTTCCCGCCCCCAGCCAGAACCGCCTCGAGTCTGAGTCCTCCCTGAGGCGGGAACCAGAAAGCCAGTGAGGCGCCCCAGACGACGCGCCCGAACCCGATCGCCGCGGCCAGCCACAGCAGGGCGGGGCGGTCGAGTCCCAGCGTGATCGCGACGCGTAGGTCCGCTCCCATGCCCAGCATCAGCACCAGCACGCTCGCGGCGACGATCGCGAAACTCAGTCCGCGAGGCATTCGTCGCAACCACGGGCGAGCGACGACACCGAGCAGTGCCGGCGCAATGAGCCCCACCAGCAGGGTGGTGACCATGGGGCCCACCCGTCCGCTGGCACCGAGGGCGAGCAGCATCAGAGCGGGGGTGAGGATCACGCCGATCCCGTAGCCGAGGAGCGTGAACTGCACCGCCGGGCGCACCTGGCCGCCGCATGCCGCGACGTTGCTGGGAAGCGCGATCGCGGTCGGCGCTGCACCGAGCAGGAACGTTCCGACCCCCCAGGACGTGTCGAGCCCCATCAGCAGGCCCAGCGCCATCAGCGGGAGGCTCGCGAAGAGGTGGTGTCGCACGAACATGTCCCAGGCCCAGCGACGGGTGCTGCTGGACCTCTCTTCACTGAGCGCACCGACCGCCACGGCAGTCTGGGCGAACAGCAGCGGGAGGGCCAGGGGCCGGACCTGATCGGCCTGGGGGATCGCGGCGCCGAGCACGAGTCCTCCCACGGTGGCCACGGCGATCGCCGTGACGGCCACCCTCACGGCATGCTCAACGTCCGGCGGTGGTGCCGTTGTCGGGCTTGCTGTTGCGACGAACAGGGACGAGTCCGGGGGGTGCGAGCAGGGAAGCGGTTCGGATCAGTCGCCCGGGGGTCCTGCCCCGGTCCTCCGTCTTCTCCTTGCGCTGAAGCACCGCGCGCAGCGAGACACCCCCCACGTACTTGATCGGCTCCGGTGGATACGTGCCGACGGGTCCGTGCGCCATCCGGCTCGCTGACCACTCGTCGTCCTGTCCGAGTGCGAGTGAGGCGAGGATCCGACCGCCCAGGTGACTCGGGCCGACGCCGTTCCCGGAGTACCCGACGCCGTAGAGCACCCGTTCGCTGCCGTTGAGGTGCCCGAACACAGGCAACGAGCTGATCGACCTGTCGATCGGTCCGGTCCAGCTGCTCTCCACGAGGTTGGTGTCGATCTCGGGGTAGAGGCGGGTCATGGCTTCTGAGACAGCGCTCGCGCGCGAGGAAGGGCCGTTGAACCGCTTGCCCACGGAGCGACCGAAGCCGAAGCTGCCGCCACCGTGACCGAAGGCAAGCCGCTGATCGCTGGTGGTCCGGTAGTAGTTGACGAGCATCCTCGAGTCGGAGACCGCGAGCCCGTCCTGGGGACCCGTCCGATCCAGAAGCTCGGGGATCGGTCTGGTGACGACCATGTCGCTGGTCACCACCACGAGCATCCGTGCGACCTGCGGCTCGCGGACCATCCAGGCATTCGTGGCCAGGACCAGCTTGTCCGCCTCCACGGTGCCCAGTGGCGTGTTCACGCGGACACCGTGGTCCTCCGCCCAGGACTGCATCGGGGTGTGCTCGAAGATGCGTACGCCGCTCTCCAGCGCGACCCGACGCAGACCGCGAGCGAGCAGCGCCGGCTGGACTGTGGCGGCGGTGGGTTCGAACACGCCACCGAGGTGGGTGGGCGACCCGGCCATCGTGACGACGGCCTCGGGGGACAAGGAGCGGAACGGCTCCCTGCCGTGCTGTCCCGCTACCGCGCGTGCCTCGTCCCATGAGTCGAGCTGGGCGCGGTTGGTCGCAGCCCACAGCCAGCCCTCCGGTCGAAAGTGTGCGTCGATGTCGTGCTCGGCGCAGAACTCCCCGATGGAGGAGATCGCTTCCTGCGAGGCCTCGGCGAGCCGGACGCCCTCCTCGGCGCCGAACAGCTTGACCAGGGTGGCGAGCTTGGCCCACCAGCTGAGCGCGAAGCCCCCGTTGCGTCCGCTCGCTCCGCTTCCGCAGGTCGATGCCTCGAGAACCACCACCTCGGCCGCGGGATCCTGCCGCTTGATCTGCAGGGCCGTCCAGAGGCCCGTGTAGCCACCTCCGACGATGCAGATGTCGGCACGGACTCCTCCGGTGAGTGGGGGCGCCGACGCGAAGTCGGCTCCTTGGGCCTGCGCGAGCCACCAACTCAGCTCACTGACCGGACGGTCCACGAAGACTCCTCGGTTTGATCACAGTATGGTCAGACCAAAATACCGAGGTTTCCTCGTCCCGACAAGTCCAGGGGAGGGGCGGCATCAGGCTCGACATCCGGCGAGACCGCAGCGACAGGAGGCGCTGTGCTCGCGCCGGACTCCCCGGCCCATCGACCCTAGAATCGGCTCATGCCCCTGTCGCCCGAACGTGGACGTCGCCGGGTCTCTGCCCTGGCCTTGAGCTGCCTCGAGGGTCGGCGGGAGCTTGCCGAGGTGTGGATCAAGCACACGCTGGCGGAGGGGTACGGCGAGGGCATCGTCGCCTCCGAAGACCTGCGGGAGACGGCGTACGCGGTCTTCGAGCTCCTGCTCCGGTCCATCGCAGGGGCGGACGTCTCGGCGGAGACCGAAGCCGTGTCGGGGGGGATCGGCCGGCGGCGGGCAGCGCAAGGCGTGCCGCTGGACTCACTGCTCGCGGCTGCCCGGATGGATGCCCAGGTGCTCTGGAACGCCCTGCTGTCCCGCGCCACGCAGGAGGACTACCCCGAGCTCCTGGCGAGTGCTCCGCTGGTGTGGGAGGTCGTCGAGCGACACACTCTCCGGATCATGGACGCCTACCAGGAGACCGTCCTGGAGCAGCGCCGCCGGGTCGATGACGAGCGGCGCTCGGCGTTCGACCAGCTGATCCAGACGGGAGGGCGGCACCCGGCCACGGTGCTGATGGCTGCTCAGGTGCTTTCCCTCGACCCCCAGGGTCACTTCTCCGTCGTGATGTCCGACAGTCACTCGGCCGGCGGACTGCGCCGAGTGGTCGAGCGGCTGAACCGGCTCGGCGTCCACACCCACACGCAGGAGTTGTCGAGTGGACAGCTGCTCGTCGTGCAGATCCCCGATCGATCGAGCCTGGACCTCGACGGGATGCTTCGCGAAGTCCGTTGCGGCGTCGCGCCCCAGTTCGACGGGCTGGCCGAGGTGCCTGACGCCGTCCGGTTCGCCACCGCCACACTGCGCTCCATCCCGGCCGGCCGAGCAGGACCGCGATACCTGTCCGAGGCATGGTTGCCGATCCTCGTCGCCCAGGCCCCCGACGTCGCACGACGGCTCGTGGTGAGCGTCTTGGACCCCGTGCGCTCGCTGCCGGAACCCGAGCGGCACCGGCTGATCGAGGCGGTGAAGGCCTACTGCCACGGTGACGGGTCGGTGGCCGGCACCGCCAGCGCACTCTTCTGCCACCGCAACACATTGCTCAACCGGTTGGCCCGGTTCCGGGACCTCACGGGCCACGACGTACGCCTACCTGCTGACGCCGCCGTCATCCTGCTGGCGCTGGAGGCCTGTGAGCAGATCGCCGCGGAACCACCGCCCCGCGCCGAGCAGGTCAGCTAGCCGGGTATCCCATGCGGGCAAGGGTCTCGCCCGCGCCACTCAACTCCGGGAGCGACCTCCCCAGGCGCAGCTGCCGCAGCAGGTCGGGCTCGGCCAGGTCGGAGGCCCTGGCCTGGTCGACCACGGCGGCGGCGACCGCGGGGTCGAGGGCGAGGACGCCGTTCTCGTCGGCCATCACGACGTCACCCGGGTGGACGGTGACGCCACCGCAGGCAACCGGCACGTTGATCCCCCCGTCGTCGATCCCGAGCTGCTTGGCGGTCAGCACGCTGGTGCCACGGGCGAAGACAGGAATCGCCATCTCGCGCAGCTCCACGACATCGGTGACCACGCCGTCGACCACGATCCCGGCCACGCCGGCCACTTGAGCGGCGGTGGCGATGACCGCGCCCACCATCGCGTGCGTCCTGTCCGAGCCGGTATCGATGACGACGACGTCCCCGGGCACGACCTCGGCCATCACGCGGTGCAGCAGCAAACCGTCGGGCGCGGGGATCCGGATGGTGATGGCCCTGCCGACGAACGTCAGCCCCGGGGTCATCGTCCTGATCTCCGGGCTGAGGAACCCCGCCTCGAGGAAGTGCCCGATGGTCGGGAAGCTCACGCGTTCGAGCTCCTCGACCAGTGAGTCGGGCAAGGGTGAGGGCGGGGGGTTCACGACGATGGGCACGAGCGGCTCTCCAGCGCTAGGGGCGGGCTTGGACCGTCAACGATTGTCCGGTCGGCCGAGGATCCCGTCCACCTTGGCCGCGACGGAGAGGAAGGAGTGGTCGCCGTCGATCCGGCCGACGAGCTGCACGCTGATCGGCATCCCCTGCGGCGAGATCGCCGTGGGCAGGTTGATCGCCGGGGTGTGCAGGAAGGACCAGATCCGGATGAACTCCGAGGTTCCGGTGTCAGTGATCGGGGGCGCGTCGGTGAGCGTGGAGGGGAGGAGCAGCACGTCGAGGTCACCGAGCGCGGAGTCGAGCATCCCGCGGCACAGCTCGGCATGGTCCAGGGCGGCCTGGTACTGCGCCCCGGTGACCTTCGACCCCTTCTCGCAGTAGGCGATCAGCTCGGGGTCGAGCAGGTCGAAGTGGTCACGCCGGTGCTCTGCGAAGACCTTGTCCAGGTCGTAGGACATGATCACGTCCTGGAGCTCGCTCAGCTCGTCGAACTCCTTGGGCATCTCGGCGTCACGCACCTTCACGCCGGCCGCCACGAGTGTCTGCACGGTGCGCTCGTAGTGGTCCTGCACATAGCCCTCGGCGCGGTCGAAGTAGGGGGTGCGGTACAGCCCCACGACGAGGTCGCCGGCATCCAACGTGGCTGGGTCGAAGCGGCTGTCGCCTGTCATGCCCTGCATCAGGAGCGCCGCGTCCGGGACCGAGCGGGCCATGCTGCCGAGAGTGTCCAGGTGGGGGGAGTAGGTGCGGGTGCCGTCGTACACGACGGTGTCCTTGGTGGGCTTGAACCCCACCACTCCGCAGTACGTCGCCGGCCGCAGGATCGAGCCCGCGGTCTGGGAGCACACGGCGAGCGGCACCATGTAGTCAGCCACGGCCGCGGCGGACCCGCTCGACGACGCTCCGGGCGATCTGGTCGGGTCGTGCGGGTTCCGCGTCTTTCCCGGCAACATGATCGTGTGCTTGGACGGGGCGGTCTTGCCCACGATGACGGCGCCGGACTCGCGGAGGTGTCGCACGAGTGTGGCGTCGTGATCCGGTTGACGCCCCGCGTAGATCTCCGGCTCGCCGAGCAGGGTCGGCATGTCGGCGGTGTCGACGATGTCCTTGATGCCGACGGGGATGCCGTGCAGCGGCCCGCTGCTCGGGGTGCGGTCGCACTCGCGCGCGCGCTCGAGGGAGCCTTCCCAGTCGACGTACGACCAGGCCTGCACCGTGTCTTCGCGCTCCCGGATCCGGTGGAGACACGACTCCACGAGGGCCTCCGACGTCAGCGACCCAGAGGCGATCAGGTCACGAGCCTCGGTGGCCGTGATCTCGTGGGGAGCGCGGGTGGCGCCGGCAGCAGAGGGATTCGCGGAGCTCATGGATTTCCTCGAGGGGGGAGACAGCAATGTGGTCTTAGAGTAGTTTGGTCAGTCCATAGCGTCAATGTCGTTGTCCGAGGCTACCGGGACTGTTCAGGGCCATGGGCCCAGGACGTGATCTCGGGTGGCCAAGCCTCTCGGGGCCGGCCACTGGCTGACGCGACCGTCGACGAGGAGAGATTGTGCAAGTGCTCAAATATCTCGCGCCATCAGGGGCAGGTGCATATTGTCCGCACGCACCCCGGGGCAGTTGGCTGGGTCACATTCATCGACGAACTTCCTACTGAGGTGAGGGTCATGCGCAACAACCTTTCTCTACCCGCGGCACTTCTGCTCCCGGCGGTGCTGCTCCTCTCATCCTGCGGCGGCGACTCGGGCGGAGCGTCGGGCGGCGACTCCGCGGGCGGCGAGACCTTCAACCTGAAGTTCGCCTCCTACAACGTGCCCACCGCGGCCGAGTCAGTCACCTCCAGTGCTTGGGCGAAGGAGATCGAGGAGGCGACCGACGGCCGCGTCAAGATCGAGTTCTTCTACCAGGAGGCACTGCTGCCGGGTGCCGAGACCCTGCCCGGCGTCGGTGATGGACGCGCCGACATGGGATACATCGCCGGGGCGTACTACCCGGCAGAGCTGCCGCTCTCGAACGTCGCAGGTATCCCGTTCCTCACCGAGAACGCTGAGGCTCAGGGCAGGACGTTCCAGGATCTGTACGAGAACAACGACGCGCTCCGGGAGGAGTGGGAGTCCCAGGGCGTCAAGGTCATCACCTGGGCACCGGTTCCGCCCAACATCGTGGCGCTGAAGGAACCCGCTGCCGGGCTCGAGGACGTCGAGGGCAAGAAGATCCGCGGCTACGGCTACGTGTCCGAGGCCCTCGAGATGGCTGGCGCAAGCGCTGTCGGCATCTCCCAGGGCGAGGTCTACGAGGCTCTCCAGCGCGGAGTGCTCGACGGCACGTCGGGAGCTTCGCTCGACATCGCGGCCGACCGTGACTACCAGGAGGTGGCACCCCACTTCATGGACGTCAACTTCGGCAACTACGCGGTGACGGCGAACATCATCAACCTGGACACCTGGGAGAGCATGCCTTCGGACATCCAGGACGCGATCACCGCGGCCAGCGAGGACTACATGGACAACTACCTCGAGAACCTCGACGAGCTCGAGGTTGCCGCGTGTGACGAGCTGCTCGATGCCGGCGGGGACGTGACGATCCTCGAAGAAGGTCAGACCGCTGACTGGCGTGACAAGGCTGGTCCCGCGATTCGCGAGATCTGGGCGAACGACGTCACGACCAGCAACCCCGATGCCGATACGGAAGCATTCTTCGAGGCCTACACCAGCACACTGGAGCAGTACGAGTCGGAGTCCGACTACGAGTCGGCGATGAAGCGTTGCGCAGAGCGCCAGTAGGTAAGGCGCCGGAGGACGAGTGACGGTGAGAAGGAGGCGGCGATGAGTGACCAACCCGGCGTGCGTAGTGGTGGCCACGTGAGAAGAACGGTCCACCAGGCAACCCATGTCTTGGCGCTCCTCGCCGTCCTCTGCATCATCGTCATGCTCGTCGCGATCGTCGCGGACGTCACCCGACGAACGTTGTTCGGCCAGTCGGTCGCGGGCGTGGTCGAGCTGGGCGAGGTGATGATGGTGGCGATCGTCTTCCTCGGTCTCGGCTTCGCTGAACGCCGGGGAGCTCACGTGTCGATGACCCTGCTCGTGCGCAAGCTCCCGCCGCGCGCGTCAGCTGTCATCAACGGACTCGGGCTCCTCCTGGTGGTGGCCGTGGTCGGGTGGATGGTCTACGTCACAGCCGACCGCGCGCTGGTCTCGTTCGAGGATCGGGAGTTCAGGTTCGGGCTCGTCCGGGTCCCGGTGTGGCCGGCGCGGATCGCGATCGCGGTCGGCCTGCTCGTGTACTTCCTGGAACTGGTGTTCCGCCTGATCGACGATGTCCGAGCAGCCACGGGGCGAGCCTCCTCCACGGTCGTCGTCGACGAGGTCGACCCCGCACACCTGATCTGAGCCGAAGACCCCCGGGAAGAGTTGGATTCATCATGGAGAACGGCCTGGTCGTCGCGATCTCGGTCGCCATCGTCATCGCCCTCCTGCTCGTCGGCGTATCGGTGGCCATCTCGCTCGCGACAAGCGGCATCATCGGCCTGCTCATTCTGAGCGGGCTCGACATCACCAGCAGCGTCATCGCCGGCACGTCGTACACCGCAGTGGCAAAGGGCTCACTCATCGTGGTGCCGATGTTCGTGCTGATGGGGATGTTGACGCTCTACAGCGGGATCGCGGAACAGCTGTTCGCGATCGCCGGGAAGCTGCTGAAGCGGATCCCGGGCAGCCTCGGCATGGCCACCGTCTTCGCGTCCGCCGGCTTCGGTGCCATCAGCGGCTCCAGCCTCGCCACCGTGGCCACGATGGGGCGCACGTGCATCACCGAGATGATGCGCCACGGCTATCAGCGCTCGTTCGCGTCGGCGACAGTGGCTGCCTCCGGCACGCTCGCCGTGCTCATTCCGCCGAGCATCATCCTCGTGTTGTACGGAGTGATCACGGGTGAGTCCATCGGCGCACTGCTCATCGCCGGCATCGTCCCAGGCGTGCTCTCGGCTCTCATGCTTGCCGGCTCCATAGGGTTCCGTGCCTGGCGCAGCCCGGCACTGGTCAATCACGACAACCGGTCCGAGCAGGCGCTGGCGACGGCGACGCCCGCCCACGCGACCTCCTCCGGTGCCGAGGCGACCGGTCAGACGGTCGGTCGGGATGACCATCCGGACGACGTCGGAGTCAGGCTCACCGTGGGCTCGGTGACCCGCGCGGTGCTCGGCGTCGTGGTCCTCTTCACCGTGGTGATCGGTGGTATCTACAGCGGTGTCTTCACCCCGTCGGAGTCTGCCGCCATCGGCGCATTCGCTGCGTTCGTGCTGATCTGCGCGCAGTACGCGAGCCGACCCAGGCTGTTGCGTCACAACCTGCGCGTTGCGCTCAACGAGACCGCGTCGCTCAACTCGATGATCTTCTTGATCCTCGTGGGCGCGGGGATCTTCTCGTTCTTCCTGGTGACTGCCGGCGTACCGTCGGCGATCTCGGAGTTCGTCGTCGGCCTTCCGCTTCCGCCGACGCTCATCGTCATCCTGCTGCTCGTGGTCCTGATCCCGGGCGGGATGTTCCTTGACTCCATCTCGCTGCTGGTGATCACCGTGCCGTTGGTCTACCAGCCGATCGTGGACCTCGGCTTCAACGGCATCTGGCTGGGCATCCTGGTCGTCAAGCTGATCGAGCTCGGCATGATCACGCCGCCGGTGGGGATGAACGCCTACGTGACCGCGGGCACGACACCAGGGCTCGAGGTGGAGGAGGTCTTCAAGGGACTGATCCCGTTCTACGTAGCCGATGTGGCGATCGTCGTGGTGATCTTCATGATCCCGGCGCTGGTGACCTGGCTGCCGAACCTCTCGGCGGCCTAGTGTGGTCGACTCCTCGGTCTCCGACCGGGGTGACGACTCCGGCGTGGAATGACCAGGAGCCGCGGTCGCCACGGCGGACCCACCCCGTCAGAGCTTGACGGTGGTCGCCGAACGCCCGGCGTCAGACCGCAGCGGTCGCAGCGGTCGCAGCGGTCGCAGCGGTCGCGAGAATGTCCAGGGCCTGGGTGGCCTCGTCGGGCGTCAACGTGGTGGGCGGCATCAGCCGGAGCACGTTCTTGTCCGCCCCGCACGACAGCACCAGAAGGCCGGTGTCGAGCGCGGTCCGTCGGATCTCGGCCACGACCTCGGCCGCGGGGCGGCCGTCCGTGTGGCGCATCTCCATCCCGATCATCATCCCCGCGCCGCGCACCTCGGTGAGCAGAGGCAGCGTGGCGGCGATGCGATCGAGACCAGCCTTGAGGTGGTCGCCGACCTTGACTGCGTTGTCCAGTGCGCCTGCCTCGAGGACGTCGAGCACGGCGAGCGCGGCCGCACAGGCGATCGGGTTGCCGCCGAACGTGCCGCCGTGGGCGCCCGCCGGCCAGCGGTCCATCAGGGTCGAGGTGGCCACCATGACCGACAGCGGGAAGCCGTTGGCAATGCCCTTCGCGAGCACGAGCACGTCCGGGACCACCCCGCTGTGCTCATAGGCGAACATGGTGCCCGTACGTCCGAAGCCGGACTGGATCTCGTCGAAGACGAGGGCGATGCCGTACCGGTCGGCTCGCTCGCGAAGGCCTCGGAGGAACGCGGTCGGGGCAGGCAGGTAGCCGCCCTCGCCCTGGAAGGGCTCGATGACGATCGCGGCGACCTCGTCGCCGGGGATCACCAGCTTGAAGAGCTCGTCGAGCTCGCCGAGGCAGCGCTCGACCTCCTCCGCCTCTCCCCGGCGGTTGGCGAAGGGCGCCGGGAAGTCGACGTGGTGGACAGCCGGGAGGGCTCCGAGATAGCCGGCGCGGTAGGCCGAGGAGGACGCGGAGAGGGCAGTGGTGGCGAGGGTACGTCCGTGGAAGCTGCGCTTGAAGGCGACGAGCCCGGTGCGCCCGCTCACGCGCATCGCGAGCTTGATCCCCGCCTCGAGCGCCTCAGCGCCGCTGTTGCCGTAGTAGATCTTGTGGTCACCCCCGACGTGACTCACGATGCGCTCGGCGAGCTCGACGTAGGTGGGGTAGACCGCGATGTTGTGGCCCGCGTGCACGAGGTCCTCCATCTGGTCGCGCACCGCCTTCATCACGGCGGGGTGGCTGTGCCCCACGTTGGTGACCGCCACGCCGCAGGCGAAGTCGAGCACGTCCCGTCCGTCCTCGGTGCGCAGCCACGCGCCCTGCGCGGACACGACCGCCAGGTCGGTGTGTCGTGCGGCAGCGGGAGGGAAGACGTCTGCCGCGCGTTCTTGCAGGGTGCGCCCGGGGACGTGCGCGTGGGGGGTTGCGGAGGGGACACTCATGATGACTCCGATCTCAGAGCATTTTGGTAAGACCATAGTGTGGTAGGCCGCAGGGTGCAAACAGCAGGGGGAGTCGATGGCCCTCATGGCCAACCCTTGGTATGGTCTTACCAAAGGTCAATTCAGGAGGTTCACGTGTCCGCTCTTCTAGGCCTACGGGTGCTCGACGTCAGTCAGGTCCTCGCGGGTCCGTACGCCGCCATGCTTCTCGCCGACATGGGCGCCGACGTGATCAAGGTGGAGGCACCCGGCCACGGGGACCACAGTCGGCAGATGGCGCCCCGGATCTCGGACGACCTCAGCGGCGCGTTCCTCGCGGTCAACCGCAACAAGCGGGGCATCTCGCTGGACCTGAAGGACTCCAGGGGGCGGGACCTGCTCCATCGGCTGGCCGCCACCGCCGACGTCCTGATCGAGAACTTCCGCCCGGGCGTCGCCGCGCGACTCGGGATCGACTTCGAGACGCTGTCGCAGGTCAACCCACGGCTCGTGCACTGCTCGATCTCGGGGTTCGGGCAGACCGGCCCCTACGCGACGCGGGGTGGGTTCGACCTGGTCGCCCAAGGCATGTCGGGTCTCATGTCGGTGACCGGGACCGCCGCGGGGGAACCCGTGAAGTGTGGGGTCCCCATCACTGATCTGGGAGCGGGCATGTTCGCCACCTACGGGATCCTCGCTGCGCTTGCCGCGCGAGAGCGGACCGGCCGCGGCCAGCAGGTCGATACGAGCCTCTTCGAGACCGGGCTCGGGATGGAGGTGTGGGAGGCCGTCGAGTTCTTCCACACCGGCAACACCCCCCAACCGACAGGGTCGGCGCACCGCCTCGGTGCGCCGTACCAGGCCTTCCGTTGCTCGGACGGCTACATCAACGTGGGGGCCGATGGCGCCAAGCACTGGCCACTGTTCTGCAAGGCCCTGGGTATCCCGGAGCTCGCGGACTCCCCGGACTTCGCCACCAACCCGGACCGCTTGGCGAACTTGCCCGAGCTCGTCGAGCGGATCGAGGAGCGCACCAAGGCCGAGACGCGGGAGCACTGGCTCGAGATCCTCGAGGAGGTGGGCATCCCTGCTGGCCCGATCAACACCGTCCCCGAGGCGCTTGCTGACCCACAGGCGCTCGCGCGAGAGATGGTGGTCGAGGTCGAGCACCCGACGTTGGGCACGCTCAAGGCGCTGGGTCCCGTCGTGAAGCTGTCGGACACCCCCGCTCGCGTCGTCTCGGCCGCGCCGGATCTCGGGCAGCACACCGACGAGGTCCTCAGCGAGCTCGGGGTCGGCGCGCGGGAGATCGTCGCGCTGCGCGCGGAAGGGGTGCTCGGGTGACCGCCACCGCGCACCTCCAGCGACACGGGCACGTCGCCCTACTCACGTTGGACAATCCGGGTCTCAACATCATCACCGCCGAGATGCGACCGCACATCCTCTCCGCCCTCGCCGAGGTCGAGGCCGACGACTCTGTCCGGTGCCTGGTCCTCACGGGAGCAGGGGAGAGGTCGTTCTGTGCCGGCGCGGATCTCGGCGAGGAGGCAGACCTGACCCCGGAGACCGTTCGCCAGTTCCTCGACGACGATTGCGCGATCTTTGACGGCCTCGAGGCACTTCCGGTGCCCGTGGTGGCTGCAGTCAACGGGCACTGCATGGGAGGCGGGCTGGAGCTGGCGCTGTCGTGCGACCTGCGGATCGTCGCTGACGACGCCAAGCACTGTGGCGCCGGAGTCAAGGTCGGTCTGGTCGTCAGCACCACCCGGATCACCCGGATCGCCGGACCGGCGGTGGCCAAGGACGTCCTGCTCACCGGACGCACCTTCCTTGGGGACGAGGCGGTGCGTCTGGGCCTGGCCACCGAAGCGGTCCCGCGAGCTGCGGTCAAGGACCGGGCACTGGAATGGGCGCAGCAGGTCGCCGAGCGGGCTCCCCTCGCGGTGCGCCGCACCAAGATCGCCATCAACGAGGCCGTTGAACTGCCCTACGGTGAGGCGATGAACCGAGAGCTCGACCACTTCGCGGCGCTCTCGGCCACCGAGGACCACAAGCACGCGATCGCGGCGTTCTTCGCGCGTGAAGCGCCTGAGTTCCACGGTCGATGAGCACGAGAGGACCTGACATGGATCGCCACCAGAGGCATGCCTTCGTGACCGGCATCGAGTCTCGTACCCCGACGATCGACGAGGACGCCTGGGTGGCGCCCACCGCGTCGGTGGTGGGTGAGGTGAGTCTCGGGGCCGGCGCGAGCGTCTGGTACGGCGCCGTGCTGCGCGCCGACGACGAGGTGGTGACCGTCGGCCGCGACAGCAACATCCAAGATGGCGCGGTGCTCCACGCAGACCCGGGGTTTCCCTGCGTGATAGGAGACCGGGTGACCGTGGGCCACGGGGCGATCGTGCACGGCGCCACGATCGGGTCGGGCAGCCTGGTGGGGATGGGAGCCCGCGTGCTCAACGGCGCCACGATCGGCGAGCGGTGCATGATCGCTGCCGGCGCCCTCGTGCCGGAGGGATTCACTGCACCTCCCGGCGTCCTGGTCATCGGTGCCCCGGCCAAGGTGCGCCGGGAGCTCGACGCGTCCGATCTCGAACTGCTGGGGGAGGCCGCCGACGAGTACGTTGCCAATGGGCGGAGGCACCGCGCCTGGCTCGAGCAAGGCACCGCCCAGTCGTGACGCACGAGGGGGCAGCGGAGCGCTACACGCACGGGCACCACGAGAGCGTTCTGCGGTCCCACGTCTGGCGCACCGCGGAGAACTCCTGCGGGTACCTCCTCCCCGAGCTACGACCCGATGACCGAATCCTCGATGTGGGGTGCGGGCCTGGCACGATCACGCTGGACCTGGCACGCCTCGTGGTGCAGGGGCAGGTCCTCGGGATCGACAGGTCGGCCGAGGTCCTGCATCAGGCTCGCACCGAGACACAGGCGCGGGGGGTCGGCAACGTCACCTTCGAGCGGGCAGATGTGTACGCGTTGGACGCTGTGGGCCACGAGGGCCTCGGTGGCGCTCCGACCGTGGTGCACGCGCACCAGGTGCTCCAGCATCTCTCCCGCCCGGTGGACGCGCTGCGGCAGATGGCATCGGCGCTGCGAGAGGGCGGGTTGCTCGCCGTGAGAGACGCCGACTACTCGGCGATGACGTGGTACCCCGAGCTGCCCGAGCTCGACCGATGGCGGCAGGTCTACCTCGCTGTGGCCCGGAGCAACGGTGGGGAGCCGGACGCCGGGCGTCGTCTGCTGAGCTGGGTGCAGGAGGCGGGCCTGACCTCGTCCGAGGCACTCGCGAGCACCTGGTGCTTCGCCAACCCCGAGGACCGGGGCTGGTGGGGTGGGCTCTGGGCGGACCGGGTCACCAGCTCCGCTCTGGGGCGGCAGGCAGTCGAGCTCGGGATCTCCGATCGCGTCGAGCTCGAGCAGATCGCGGCCGGCTGGCGCGCCTGGGCAGGGGCTGCCGACGGGTGGTTCACCGTCGTCCACGGGGAGGTGCTCGCTCGTGTCTCTCCGGCGGACGCGGGCGGTGCTGGGGTATGGTAAGACCATCATACGAGGCTGGAGTACCGGTGACCCTGAAGCTTGAACCCCTCGAGCGTGCCAAGACCTACCAACTGGTGGTTCGCAAGATCCAGGACGAGATCTTCGCGGGTCGGCTCCGGCCGGGTGACCGGTTGCCGGGGGAGCGGCAGCTCAGCGAGCAGCTCCAGGTGAGCCGCCCGTCGGTTCGGGAGGCGGTCCGCATCCTCGAGGCGATGGAGATCGTGCGAAGCCGTCCCGGCAACGGCGCCAACTCCGGCCTGGTCATCTCCGCCGAGCCCAGCAGAGCGCTGTCCGATCTCCTCCGCCTGCACGTCGCGCTGTCGAGCTACACGATGTCCGACGTGCTGCAGGTGCGACTAGCGCTCGAGGAGCAGTCGGTCCGCAGGCTCGCCGACCACATCGACGAGACCGACACCTCGCGAGTCCAGGAGACGCTGAAGAAGATGGCGACTCCAGGACTCGACAAGAGCACCTTCCACGACATCGACACCGAGTTCCACATCGAGCTGGCGAGGTGCTCCGACAACACCCTGCTCGCAGACCTCATGGCCGCACTTCGTGACGCGGTACGCCGCCCCATGGTCGAGGCGTTCGACAACGATCCTGACTGGTCGAAGCGGGTCGAGGAGCTCGTCGACGAGCACACCCAGATCTTCGAGGCAGTCCGTTCCGGCGACGGCGATCGGGCCGCCGCATTGATGCGTCAGCACATCGGAGCCTTCTACCACTCCTTGGGTCTCTGAGCTCCCCTCGAACCCTCAGGGCACTTGCACAATCCTGCTGCCTGAGAAGGCGGCATTTCGGCATTGGCCGCGCCTCGTTCCTTGCGCAGAGTAGGGGCATCGTCCAATCCGTCAGGAGTGTTTGTGCATCTGACTCCCCGGGAGCAGGAACGCCTCCTGCTCGCCACTGCCGCCGACCTTGCCCGGAGAAGGCTCGAGCGCGGGTCTCGGCTCGGGGCGACTGAGGCCATCGCTCTCGTCTGTGACGAGATCATGGAGTGGGCCTGGGACGGAGTCCCGATCGACGACGTCATCGTCCGGTCCCGGGGCGTGGTCAGCCCTTATCAGCTGCTCCCGGGCGTTTCCGACCTGGTCCCGGAGCTCCAGGTCGAGGCGCTCTTCCCCCACGGAACTGCTCTCGTGCACGTGGACCTGCCGTTCGGAGAACCGACCCGAACCGGTCCGGGTGCCGTGCTGGTCGATGCCGGACGCCTGGCGCTGGCCACGGCGCACGATCGCCGCGGGGTGCTGCTCACCAACACCGGCCAGCGGTCGGTGTGGGTCTCCTCGCACTTTCCCTTGGACGAGCTGAACCGCGCAGTCACCTGTGAGCCCGTGCTTCCGTCCGGATACCGGCTCGATCTCGCATCCGGGGAGGCAGTCTCGCTGGAGCCCGGGGAGGCCAAGCAGCTCGAGGCCGTCTCGTTCCGACGGGTCGACGTCGCAGGCAAGGCAGACGAGACAGGGGAGGCGAGCTGATGTCGAGCATCGACCGCGCCGAGTACGCCAGTCGCTACGGACCCACGACCGGGGACCGGATCCGGCTGGCGGACACCGATCTGTGGGTCGAGGTGGAGGCTGACGACAGCGAACCAGGTGACGAGCTGCTGGGCGGATGCGGCAAGACGGCGCGGGACGGAGTCCTCGTCGGCGCGCGTGCCCACCGGGACAGTGCTCTCGACCTGATCATCACGAACGTCGTCGTGCTCGATCCGATGGTCGGCGTGCGCAAGACCAACATCGGCGTCAAGGACGGTCGAATCGTGGGGCTGGGCAGCGCCGGCAACGCCGACCTCCAGTCGGGTATCGACCTGGTGGTGGACTCCCACACCGCGATCATCACCGGGGAGGGACTCATCGCCACCGCCGGGATCGTGGACTCCCACGTGCACCTGTCCAGTCCGAAGATCGCCCCGGCCGCGCTGGCCGCGGGCACCACCACCGTCGTCGGGATGGGGATCGGTGGAGTCTGGGACGTCGGCGCCAATCCGGCCTACAACATGCGGGCCCTGGTCGCGGGGTGGGCGGGAACCCCGTTGAACGCGGCTTTCCTCACCCGGGGGTCCTCGCGTTCAGCCGACCTCCTGGAGCAGTCAGTCATGTACGGGTCGGGGGGGTTCAAGGTCCATGAGGACTGGGGCGCCACGCCGGCCCAGATCGACACCTGCCTGTCCGTGGCCGAGATGGCAGACCTGCCGATGGCGCTGCACACCGACACCCTCAACGAGTCAGGCTTCCTCGACGACACCCTCGACGCCATCGCAGGACGCACCGTCCACGCGTATCACGTCGAGGGTGGGGGTGGGCACCCCGATCTGCTCGAGATCCTCTCCCAGCCGCACGTGCTTCCGAGCTCGACCACCCCCACACTGCCGCTGACCCCGAGCTCGATGACCGAGCTGCTTCCGATGACGATGACCGTTCATCGCCAACACCTCGGCCTGGACAGCGACGTCGACATCGCCCACAGCCGGCTGCGGGAGCACGCGATCGCTGCCGAGAACCACCTGCACGACCTGGGCGCGATCAGCATCATCAACTCCGACTCGATGGGGATGGGTCGGATCGCGGAGACGGCGCGCCGGACGTGGCAGCTGGCGCACGTTCAAGCCACCCTCGCGGGACAGGTGGGCCCTGAGCACGTCAACAACGCACGGGTGATGCGCTACCTGGCGAAGCTCAGCATCAACCCCGCGATCGCGCACGGGATGGCCCACGAGGTGGGGTCGCTGACCGCGTCTCGGCTGGCCGACATCGTGCTGTGGCATCCCAGCCGTTTCGGCACCTCGCCGGAGCTGGTGCTCAAGGCCGGATTCGTGGCGTGGGGAAACACAGGTTCGGGTTCCGGGTCCACGCGACTCACGCAACCGCGCCGGATGATGCCGTTCTTCGGCGGCATGGGGGCGGCCCCGCGGTCGCTCTCGTCGATCTTCGTCTCGCCCGTCTGCCTCGACGATGCCGCAGCCCGGGCCAATCTGCCGGCCGGGATCGGCTACCTGCCCACCAGGGCTGCGCGCGGACTGACTCGCGACGACATGCTGCACAACTCGCACCTGCCAGACGTCCGTGTCCCCAACGGTGGCGGGCCGGTCAGCGTCGACGGCGCGCTGATACCGGTCCACCAAGCAGATGTCCTCCCGCTCACACGGCTCCAGTTCCTCGCCTGACGTCCGACGTCCCACATCGAAGGAGAGGTGCGTGGCCATCCTCGACGTCCTGTTGCACGACTTCCGGACCTGCGGTGCCGAGACCCCCGAGGGCGGTGCGCCGACGGCACTAGGAGTCCTGCACGGCCGGATCGTCGGTCATGGGGACGACGTACGCGATCTCGCTGCCACCACGGTCGTCGACTGTCAGGGCGCCTACTTGAGCCCCGGACTCGGTGACGCTCACAACCACATGGTGTGGTTCGGTCTCTCTCTCGTCGAGATAGATCTGGGAGGGTGCCGGAGCCTCCCGTCCCTCTACGACGCCGTAGCGGACCGGGCCCGCACGCTCCCGGCCGAGGCGTGGGTGATCGGCGCGGGATACGACCACACCGTCGTCGGCGGCCACCCCGACCGCGAGCAGCTGGACCGTGCCTCCGGTGGTCGGCCGGTCTGGCTCAAGCACCGCTCGGGACACCAGTGCGCCGTCAGCACGGTCGTCCTCGCGCGGGCGGGTGCTCTCGACAGCGATGCGCCGGTGCCGGACGGTGGCCTCGTCGTCCGTGGGCGAGACGGCCGGGCGACCGGGGTGCTGCGTGAGAACGCCCAGGCACTCGTCGCTCGGCAGCGTGGCCCTGTGCCCCTGGGGGAGATGGTGGACGCGATCGAACGCGCGTCACGGATCTATGCCGCCGAGGGCCTGACCCACGTGGTCGAGTGTGGCATCGGTGGCGGACTGGTCGGCCGCAGCCCGGTCGAGGCGCTGGCGTACCAGATCGCCCGCGACGAGGGGCGCCTCCACGTGCGGGTCGACCTGATGCCCGCAGCCGATGTGCTCAAGACACTCGACGCCGGCACCGGTGAGGAGTGGTCATCGCTGGACCTGGGGCTGAGGACCGGCTTCGGTGACGCCCGGCTGCGCCTCGGCCCGGTCAAGATGTGGCTGGACGGGTCGCTGGTGGGGCGTACCGCCGCGGTGAGCGAGCCGTTCTGCGACGAGTCCCGCGGCCACGGCGACTTCGTGGAGGATCCCCAGCGGATGCTGGAGCGGCTCGTGTCCGCCCACCGCGCCGGCTGGCGGCTCGCGATGCACGCGATCGGGGATCGCGCCGTCGACCTCGCCCTCGACGCAGTGGAGGCGGCGCAGCGTAGCCATCCCCGCCCCGACGCGCGGCACCGGCTCGAGCACGCCGGCGTCGTACGCCCGGACCAGCTGCCCCGGCTGCGGGCGGCCGGTGTCGTCCCGGTGCCCCAGCCCAGATTCCTGCATGACATCGGGGACACGATGCTCTCGGCGCTCGGACCCGACCGTGCGGACTGGCTGTATCGACACCGATCCTTCCTCGAGGCAGGCCTCCGCGTCCCGGGTAGCTCCGATCGGCCGGTTGCAGCCGGCGCACCGCTGCTCGGGATGCAGTCCATGGTCGAGAGGAGCTCGAGCTCCGGGGTCCGGATCGGCCCCGCGGAGGCGGTGGACGGCTGGACGGCCCTCCAGGCGTACACCGCCGACGAGGCTTGGGTCTGCCACGACGAGATGCGACGGGGCGGTCTGTCCCGCGGGATGCTGGCTGACCTCGTGCTCCTCTCCGAGGACCCGGCGTCCGTGGCGCCGGCACAGATCGGACAGATCGAGGTCCTGGCCACCGTCCTCGACGGGGTGCCGACGCACGTCTCTGACCAGTTCGGCGGAAGGCACCTCGACCCGTTCCGCGAGCGACTACGAGAGGAAGCAACATGACGCTCCGCAGTGGTGGACAGCTGATCGTCGATGCGCTGAGACTGCACGGCGCCGACCGCGCCTTCTGCGTGCCTGGAGAGAGCTACCTGGACGTGCTCGACGCGCTGTACGACAGCGACATCAGCACGGTCGTATGTCGCCACGAGGGGGGCGCGGCCTACATGGCAGAGGCGCAGGGGAAGCTCACCGGCCGCCCGGGGATCGTGATGGTCACCCGCGGGCCTGGTGCGGCCAACGCGTTCGTGGGCGTGCACACGGCCTATCAGGACGCGGTGCCACTGATCCTCTTCGTCGGGCTGATCCCGCTGCCGCACCGGCACCGCCAGGCCTTTCAGGAGTTCGACGTCGCCGGCTGGTTCGGGACCACTGCCAAGCAGGTGCTGGTGCTCGACCAGGCTGAGCGGGCGCCCGAGGTGGTGGCCGCGGCCTACCATGCCGCCCTGTCAGGTCGCCCCGGCCCGGTCGTCGTGGGCCTGCCCGAGGACGTGCTGGTGGAGAAGGTCGACGTGCCCGACGTCTCGCCGCTGCCCGTGGCGAACGGCTCTGTCTCCGAGAGCGATATCGCGGAGCTCACGGAACTGCTCATCGGGTCCAGCTCGCCCCTCGTCGTCGTGGGCGGGACGCGGTGGACACAGGAGGCAAGTCGGAAGGTGACCCGGTGGGCTGAGGCCTGGAGTCTCCCCGTGGCCGGCGACTTCCGCACCTACGACCTCGTCGACCACGACTCGCCCAGCTATGTGGGGCAGCTCGGGTACGGCCGCGATGACCGACTCGCGCAACGGCTGGCTGACGCGGACCTGGTGGTCACGCTCGGCGGTGCCCTGAGCGACGTTCCCACGGATGGCTTCACGCTTCGTCAGGATCGCGCCGCGGTCAACGTCGTGGTCTCCCCGGACCCCTCGTTGCTCGGCCATCTGGGTGCGGTCAAGCAACAGATCGTGGCCAGCCCCGAAGCGTTCGCAGATGCCGTGGACGGGTGGGCACCCCGAGATGATGTGTCGTGGCGGGCGTGGACGGAGCAGGCGCGCGCCGAGCAGGTGGAGTACGGCGCGCTGCCCGAGCCCTCGTCGTTCGAACCCGACGAGACCGCTCAGATGACTGCACTGATGCGGGATCTCGTCGACCGCCTTCCGCACGACGCGATCGTCACCTTCGGGGCGGGCAACCATGCGATCTGGGCACAGCGGTTCGTCCGGCACCACCAACCGGGGACGCTCCTCGGGCCACGGAACGGATCCATGGGCTACGGCACCGCAGCCGCCATCTCCGCAAGCCTCGCCGCACCGGAACGGCTCGTGGTCTCCATCGCAGGCGACGGGTGCTTCCTGATGAACGGGCAGGAACTGGCCACCGCCGTCCAGTACGGCGCCACGCCGCTGGTGGTCGTCATGGACAACGGCCAGTACGGAACGATCCGCGCACACCAGGAGCACCACTATCCAGGCCGGGTCAGCGGAACGCAGCTGCAGAACCCTGATTTCGCCGCGCTCGCGCGGTCGTTCGGGGCGCACGGCGAGGTGGTGCGTACCAACCGGGAGATCAAGCCTGCCCTGGACCGGGCGATGGCAGCGGTGCGCGAGCAACGGGTCCCTGCTCTGGTGCACGTGATCGTCGACCCGCTCGTGCTCGATCCCTGACGGGGACTGCGCCGGAGGAGGAGCGCCGGGGGAGGGGGTGGCCTCGACAGGCTCGACCACGCGGGGGTGTGCGTTCGAGGAGTGGTCTCGACAAGCTCGACCACCCATCGACGAGCATTTGACTCACGACACGTGGGAAGGCCATAGTTTGGTCTGACCAATCGACGCAGACGGGACTCCCATGACATCTACCAGCGCCCCCGAAACCTCGGCACGGGTGGAGAGCCGGTCCCCACAGGACCCTCACGACGTGCTGGCCTCGGTCGACCCGGTCGGCGCGGCCGAGGTGGCGACCGCCGCCACCCGGGCACGGGGCGCGCAGCGCGAGTGGTGGGCGGCGGGTGCCGCGACGCGGACGCACGCACTCAAGGGACTGTCGGACGCGCTCTCTGCCCGTGCCGCCGAGACGGTCGACCTCGTGGTCCGCGAGGTGGGGAAGCCGCTCGCCGAAGCTCGTGGGGAGGTGGCGCGGGCCGTGAGCATCCTCGACTTCTACGCCCAGCAGTCCTTCGCCCCTCTGGGGAGTGTCATGCCGCCCAGCATGCCCGGCATGCTGTGGACCGAGCGACGTCCCCACGGGGTCGCGGGTCTGATCACCCCCTGGAACTTCCCGCTCGCGATCCCGCTGTGGAAAGCAGCCCCGGCACTGGCAGCGGGGAACGCGGTCCTTCTCAAGCCCGCTCCTGAGGCTCTCGCCACGGCGCAGTGGCTCGCCGGACTGGCCGATGGTCTGCTGCCCGAGGGCCTGCTTCAGGTGGTCGCGGGCGGTCCGGACACCGGGCGGGCGATCATCGAGGAGGTCGACGTCGTGTCGTTCACGGGCTCCGCACTCGTCGGCCGCCAGGTGAGCGTGGCCGCGGCCGGTCGCGGAGCTCCGGTCCAGGCGGAGATGGGTGGCCAGAACGCCGCGATCGTCCTGCCGGACGCCGACGCAGCCCACGCCGCCGTGATGATCGCGAACGCGTGCATGGGCTTCGCTGGTCAGAAGTGCACCGCGACCCGGCGGGTGGTGGTGGTCGGCTCGGAGTCCCGCCAGCGGGAGGTCCGGGACGCACTGGTGGCCGCCGTCCAGGATCTCGGCGTCGGCGATCCCCGCGACGAGGCGACTCAGGTCGGCCCCGTGGTGAACGAGGGCTCGCGTCGCAAGGTCGTCGAGGCTGCCGAGACGGTCCGGGCTGCCGGTGGCCGCGTGCTTGCCGGTGGCGAATCGCTCGATCGCTCGGGATGGTTCGTGAGCCCAGGCTTGGCCGAAGGGATCGATGCGGGGCACGCCCTGGCCCAAGAGGAGCTGTTCGGGCCGTTCGCGCTCCTGCTCAGCGCCACCGACATCGATGAGGCGGTCGCCCTCGCCGATGGCGTTCGATACGGCCTGGTGACCAGCGTCCACGGTCGGGACGCCGACCAGCTGCTGGGCGCCGTCTCGCGTCTCTCCACCGGCATGGTGAAGGTGAACGCGCCCACGACAGGCGTGGACTTCTACGCGCCGTTCGGTGGGGAGCGGGACTCCAGCTACGGAGCACGTGAGCAGGGCACGATCGCGCTCGACTTCTACACCTCGAGCCGCACTGTCACGTTCGCCAGGCACCCGTAGCCGCGTGACCACGTCGGTTTCCCAGCTGCGGGCGGGCGTCCGGGGAGAGGTCCGCGACGACGCCGCCAGCCGCGCGATCTACGCCACGGACGCATCCAACCACCGGGTGCCCCCCGCGTTCGTGGCGTTCCCCCGCGACGCTGAGGACGTCGCGAGGATCCTGGCGAACAGTGCCGCAACGGGGATCCCGGTGACCAGCCGGGGCGCAGGCACCAACTGCGCCGGGAACGCGATCGGCCCCGGAGTCGTGATGGACCTCAGCAGGCACCTGAAGGGGGCACCTGAGATCGATCCGGTTGCCCGGACCGCGAGGGTCCAGCCCGGCCTCGTTCTCGACCGTCTCCAAGAGGTGGCCGCGGGACACGGCCTGCTGTTCGGAGTGGACCCCTCCACCCACAGCCGCTGCACCCTCGGCGGCATGATCGGGACGAACGCGTGCGGCTCGCACTCAATCGCCTGGGGCACGACGGCCGACAACGTCGTGTCTCTCGATGTCGTGCTTGCTGACGGCACAGCACTCACCCTGGGGCCGGGCGACCAGCACTCCCCGGCTGCGGCCCCGCTGGCTCGCGAGCTCGACAGCGTGCGGGACGCCTACCTCGGCGACATCCGCAGCGATCTGGGCCGTTTCGGACGCCAGATCTCCGGCTACGGCCTCCAGTACCTGCTCCCCGAGCACGGCAGACAGCTCGCCAAGGCCTTCGTCGGGAGTGAGGGCACGTGCGGAGTCGTGACCTCCGCGGTCGTCAGGCTGCACGACATCCCTGAGGCTCGTGTGCTCGTGGTGATCGGCTTCGCCGACGAGGTCGCCGCAGCGACGGCGGCGCCGGATCTCGCCGCCCTGGGGCCCCTCACCGTCGAGGGGATCGACGAGGCGGTGGTCCGCACCTCGGATCTGCGGACAGGTGCGACCCGGCGGCCGGAGCTCCCCCGTGGCGGAGCCTGGCTGATGCTCGAGATCGGCGGGACGAGCCTCGACGCGGTCCGTGACCAGGTCTCCGGCCTCGTGGCCGCCGCGGGCCAACGAGAAGCGCTGGGGCACAAGGTCCTCGTCGATGTGGCCGACCAGCGCGCCTTCTGGGCCATCCGGGAGCGCGGTGCTGGGCTGGCAAGCCGATCAGTCGAGGGTCGGGAGTTCTCGCCAGGCTGGGAGGACGCGGCGGTCCCGCCGGCCCGGCTCGGGGCCTATCTCCGAGCATTTCGCACCCTGATGGCTGAACATGGCCGCAGCGGCATGGTCTACGGACACTTCGGCGAGGGATGCGTGCACGTGCGCATCGATCACGACCTTCACTCGGGTCGCGGGCGGGTGGCATACCGAGCGTTCCAGGAGGACGCGGCGGACCTCGTGGTCGCGCATGCCGGCTCCCTCTCCGGCGAGCACGGCGACGGTCGGGCGCGTTCGGAGCTGCTGGGGCGGATGTACGGAGACCGGGTCCTCGAAGCGTTCGGTGCCTTCAAGCACGCGTTCGATCCTGCTGGGTTGCTGAATCCGGGAGTGCTCGTCGACCCGGACCCGCTCGACGCCCAGCTGCGAGCCGAGCACTCCGCGCCATTCCGGAAGGACCTGGCGTTCCTCTACCCGGACGACGACGGAGACCTGAGCAAGGCACTGCGTCGCTGCACCGGGGTGGGAGCCTGTCGCAAGACGTCCGGTGGCGGCATGTGCCCTTCCTACCGCGCGACGTCGGACGAGATGCACAGCACCCGCGGCCGCGCCCGCTTGCTGGCCGAGATGCTCGATGGCGACGTCCTACCCGATGCCTGGCGGTCCGACAGCGTCCACGAGGCGCTGGATCTGTGCCTCTCCTGCAAGGCCTGTTCCTCCGAGTGCCCGGTCGGGGTGGACATGGCGACGTACAAGGCAGAGTTTCTTCATCAGAGGTACCGACGCCGTCTCCGGCCCAGGGCGCACTACAGCATGGGCTGGCTGCCGGTCTGGCTGGCCTTCGCGCGGCGGGCTCCGCGGCTGGCGAACCGGCTGACCGGTCTCGGCTGGATCCAGAAGCTCGCGAAGCGAGCCGGCGGCATCGACCCCCGACGTGCCCTTCCCCGGTTGGCAGAAGAACCCCTGGGCCGAGAGTTCCGGCGCCGGCGAACCATCGACGGCGGCGACCCGGTGGTGCTGTGGATCGATACGTTCACCAGGACGTTCTCACCGCAGGTCGCGCGCGCGGCGGTCGAGGTCCTGGAGGAGGTCGGCTACCGGGTCGAGCTCGCCCCGTCGAGCGTGTGTTGTGGGCTGACGTGGGTGTCGACCGGTCAGCTCGACATCGCTCGACGGGTGATGGCGCGCTCCGTGAGACTGCTCGACAGCACTGGCGACGGGGCGCCGATCATTGCTCTCGAACCCAGTTGTGCCACGGCGCTGCGCCACGACGCGGGCCTCCTGCTCGGAGACGAGGCGACAAGCCGCGTCGCCGGGCGGATCCTCTCCTTGGCCGAGATCGTCGCCGACCGACTTCCGCCCGTGGACACCAGGACGAGTGCGCTCGCGCAGTTCCACTGCCACCAGCGGGCGACCTTCGGGACGGCTGCGGATCGCGCGCTCCTCGAGGCGGCGGGTGTGGACGTGACCAGCGTCGACGAAGGGTGCTGCGGACTTGCCGGCAACTTCGGGTTCGAGGAGGGCCACTACGACGTCTCCGTCGCCTGTGCCGAAGAGGCCCTGCTCCCCGCGGTCAGGCGCCATGGCACCGAGCCGATCCTGGCTGATGGCTATTCATGTCGACTGCAGATCGAACAGCTGGGCGACCGCGGAGCCATCCACCTCGCGGAGCTGCTGCTGCCCCTGATCCGTGGACCGGAGGAGAGAGAATGACGAAGCTGCTGGCCGACGTGGTGGTCATCGACCTCACCCGGGCTCTGGCGGGACCGCACGCCGCCATGATGCTCGGCGACCTGGGGGCCCGTGTGATCAAGGTCGAGTCACCCGAGACCGGCGATGACTCGCGAGGTTGGGGCCCTCCCTTCGTGGGGGCGGAGGCCGACCTCCAGTCGACGTACTTCATGTCGTGCAACCGGAACAAGGAGTCGGTGACAGCGGACCTCAAGAGCGCGGAGGGCAAGACCCTGCTGACCGAGCTCGTCGCCAAGGCCGATGTCCTCATGGAGAACTTCCGCACCGGGGTGATGGAGCGCCTCGGCTTCTCGTTCGAGCGGCTCCACGAGATCAACCCAGGACTCGTGATCTTGTCGATCACCGGGTTCGGTCACGACGGGCCGGAAGGAGGGCGCGCGGGGTACGACCAGATCGCGCAGGGCGAAGCGGGCCTGATGTCCGTCACCGGCCCTTCACCGGAGGAGCCCACGCGAGTGGGGGTACCCATCGCCGATCTCCTCGCCGGGATGTACGGAGCCTTCGGCGTCGTCTCCGCGCTGCACGAGAGAGCGGAGTCCGGTCGCGGTCAGGTCGTCCGCACCAGCCTGCTCGCCTCCGTCGTGGGGGTCCACGCGTTCCAGGGCACTCGCGCCACGGTCGCCGGCGAGGTCCCACGCGCCATGGGCAACCATCACCCCGCAATTGCTCCGTACGGTCTCTTCCAGACGGACAGTACGCCGATCCAGATCGCCTGTGGGAGCGAGAAGCAGTGGGCTTCGTTGGCGAGACTGCTCGGGATCGAGGACGAGCAGTTCGCGACCAACGAGAGCCGGGTCGCCCAGAGGCCGCGCCTGATCGCGGCCATGGAGCGCGCGCTGGCCGATGCCGACTCCGACACGTGGCTCGAGCGCCTCGACGCCGCCGGGATCGCGGCCGGCAAGGTGCGCACGATCGATCAGGTCTACGCATGGGAGCAGACAAGGTCGCAGGGACTGGTCATCGAGGTGGATCATCCGACCCTGGGCAAGATCGACCTGCCGGGCCCTCCGCTGCGGTTCGGCGACCACCGCTACGCCGGGGCGCGCGAGACCAACCTCCCACCCCCACTTCTCGGGGAGCACAACGAGTCGGTGAGGCAGTGGCTCAGTGAATCCGAGTCGTAGCGCACGAAAAGCCCGGCGCGTCGCCACGTCACTTCCGATCGCGTACTACGACCCCGACCGCATCGCGATGAGGAGCGCAGCGGCCTCGGCCGCGACCGACCGGACCAGCGACGACGCGTCGTCACCATCTCGTTCGGGGACGATCCGGTGGACGGTGCCGATCGCGGCCAGGTCCACCGCGCGGATCTGTTGACGGTTGGCCATGTGCTCGGCGTGCGCGGTGTCACCGTGGATGATGATGCTTGCTCCTTCGGGCGGCAGCGGCGAGAGCCAGGCATGCTGAGCGGCCAGCACCCGTCGAGCGGGCAGCAGCGCCAGCGCGCCGCCGCCGCAGCCTTGACCGAGCAGAATCGCCAGGGTCGGCACCTGCATCCTCGTCAGGGTCGCGATGCACCGGGCGATCTCGCCGGCCACCGCCCGCTCCTCAGCTGAGACGGAGAGCTCCGCACCGGGGGTGTCGATCACGGTGACCAGGGGGAGCCGGAGCTCCTCGGCCAGGTTCATCGCGCGGCGTGCTTCGCGGAGGGCGGCGGGGCCCATGGCGCGCCCGGGACCCTGTCGGTCGCGGTCTTGACCCACGAGGACGCAGGGTTGGCCGTCGAGGCGTGTCAGCGCCACGACGATGGTGTCGTCGCGTTCGCCCTCGTCAGTTCCTCGCAGACGCAGTGTGTCGGTCCCCGCGTAGCGCAGGAGGTCTCGCACTCCCGCTCGTCGGGGGTGACGAGTCACGTTGACCGAGTGCCAGGCCGAGTGGGTGGGGGATGTGATCTCCTCTCGCCGAGGGCCGACCGGGGGATCGGGGGGATCCAGGAGCACCCGCAGGGACCGGTCCACCAGCTCGGGCAGGTCCTCGGTGGCGACGACGGCGTCGATGACGCCCTTGGCCGCGAGGTTCTCGGCCTGCTGCACGCCGGACGGGAACGGCTCAGAGTGGAGGGCCTCGTAGACCTTGGGACCCAGGAAACCGACGAGGGCGCCGGGCTCCGCGACGGTCACGTGCCCCAGGGATCCCCAGGACGCGTACACCCCGCCGGTCGTGGGATGCCGCAGGTGCACCAGGTAGGGGAGGCCGGCGGCGCGGTGCGATCCGATGGCTCGGGAGATCTCCACCATCTCCAAGAAGGCGGGCGTCCCTTCCTGCATGCGGGTCCCACCGGATGCAGTGGTCGCCAGCAGAGGTAGCCCCTCGGCGGTCGCGCGGCGGACCGCCGCCGTGATCCGGGCCGCCGCGTCCCGCCCGATCGATCCCGCGAGGAAGCGGAACTCATTTGCCACCACGGCGACCGGACGGCCGCGGACACGTCCTCGACCGGTGATCACCGACTCGTCGGTGCCCGCCTTCTCCCTTGCTTCGGTGAGCTCCTCACGGTAGGTCCGGTCGTGCCCGGTGATGTCGATGGGCTGGTCCCAGGACTCCCAGGAGCCTTGGTCGAGCACGAGGTGGAGCAGCTCGTCTGCGCTCCAACATCGCCGGGGGAGTGGTTGCGCCACCGCGGTGCTCACGGCGTCCCCTCCACGAGCGAGCTCATCGGCTCACAGGGATGCCCCAGAGGTGCGGTGCACAGCCGGTCGGTGAGTCCGGCCGCTGCGAAGGCTCGCTGGGTGTCGTCCGCATTGTGGCCGAAGTGCCGCCAACCGTGCTGGTGGGCAACGACCACGTGCGTGGCGTCGAGGATCTCAGCGGCGGCGACAGCTCGCTCCGATGTCAGGCTGAGGGGTCGACCATCGAACTTGGTGGGAACCGAGGCGGCTCCTGCGAACAGCACGGCACACTCGATCGCACCGAAGCGGTCATGGATGTCACGGACCAGTGCCAACGAGGCGTTGTCACCACTGACGTAGGTCGTGGGCGTGCCCGGCGCCTCGATCACGAACCCGGAGACCTCGCAGTTGACGAATCCGTCGTCGTCGACCTCTCCATCGGCAGGGCCGTGGCGGGCCGGAACCGCAGTGATCGTCAGGTCGCGCAGCTCCCAGGTGTTCCAGACGCTTCTGCCCTGCGCAGGAGGTCCGAGTCGGCGAGCGGTGGTGGGAGGAGCCAGCACGACCGGTGCCGACAGCGCGAAGTCCCGCCCGGAGTGGTCGAAGTTGTCCGGGTGAAGATCGTGACTGAGCAGCACGGCATCCACCTCTCCGACACTCTCGATGTCAACGGCCGGGCCTTCCACCTTGACCAGGTAGCCGTAGTCGCCGGGCGGGTCGAACGTGGGATCGCACAGCAGTCGGTGGCCCGCCACGTCGATGACGGTGGTGGGGCCGCCGATCACGGTGACTCCGAACTGCTTGCGATCGGGGGTCAGCCGGGACCACGTAGAGGTGGCGCACGTCCACATGGTGCCGTCCTTTCTGGCTCGGGGAGGCTCGCTCAGATGTGCTCCAGCTCGAGGTGACGCCGGTCCCTGGCGGCGAATCCGCCGACCAGCAGGAACATGCCCCCGACTGCCGTGATGACGACGGGGGTGTAGGTGTAGTCCATGAAGCTGCCCATGCCGACCATGTAGTAGGCGTAGAAGGCTGGAATCAGGCTCGGCAGGCTGTAGGCCACGCCGTAGCCCGATGCCCTCACGTTCGTGGGGAAGAGCTCCATGAGGAACGCCGTGATCATCGCCCAGATCGTGAGCCCCGGCACGATCGCGAGGATCGAGAACAGGATCATCGAGGCGTTGTCACTGTTGGAGACAGCCAGCCCCATGGCGGTTGACGCGACCACGGTGCAGGTCAGGCCGATCACCATGATCACCTGGCGGCGCCCGAACCGCTGCCCGGCCGCCCCGACGACCGGAAACAGCGACGCCCCGAGTGCTGCCGAGATCAGGATGACCGTGTTGATGCGGGTATCGGTCACGCCGAGGGCCCGGAAGTGGCCGGCGAAGACGCCGATGGTGCCGTTGAGCGTGAGCCAGGCGCCGGTGCCGACGAGGAAGGCGATGCCGAAGGACTTCGCATTGCTACCCGAGAACAGGGTCTTGAGCGGGTTGCCGGTGTTCTTCGGCATCTTGGTCCAGATCTCCGACTCCGGCACCGAGGTGAGGTAGTAGAAGAACAGCGAGGAGCAGAAGATGAACCCGACGACGAACGGGATACGCCAGCCCCAGACCGCATAGGCGGAGTCGGGGCCCCCGGCCGGGAAGATCGACAAGGTGATCAGGGTGACCACGGTGATGAAGCCGAGCGCGAGGGGATAGCCCATGTTGATCATCGACCCGGCGACACCGCGCCTGTGGCGGGACGTGTACTCCATCGCGAGCGGATTGGCGGCGGTGTACTCACCTCCGAGGAAGATGCCGTCGAGAAGGCGGAGCGCGATGAGCAGCACGAGCGCCCAGATGCCGATCGCGGCGTAGCCGGGAAGCAGGGCCATCAGCCCCGTGCACACGGCGGAGCCACCTGCGGCGACCAGGGTCGTCTTGCGGCGTCCGACCTTGTCTCCCAGGGGCCCGAAGATGAGGGATCCGAGGGGGCGCCCGATGATCGAGGCGACGAAGATCAGCGCTCCGAACACCGCCATGTCGACGGTGGTGGCGCCGGCAGCGGAGAAGTAGACGATCGCCGGAGCGAGGACGATGACAGGCAGGTAGACGTCGTACATGTCGACGAAGAATCCGAACATGGCCGCGCCGAGGGCCCTGCGTCCCTTCGCACGGAACTCCGGGGAGTCCTCGATCGCTGGTGAGGCCGCGGGCGACTCGGTGCTCGAAGGGGCTGCGCTTCTGGTCTCACTCATGGGGACTGTCCTCCGTTGAGATGGCACGAGGGCCGCGGTCGTCGTTGGTGACGTTCATCGGGACATGACGGGACTTGTTCAGGCCGAACGAGAAGACGTCCATCCGCTGGTAGGTGCCGGTGACGTCGTGGGCCTGCTTGGGCACGATGCGGTCGCGGGGATTGACGTCGGCGTAGAGAATGCCTTCGTCGGCGATGAGCGGTCCGGCGAGGTACTGACCGGAGGGACCGAGAATCATGGACGCGGTCGGCTTCGCCCTCAGCATCTTGACGATGCTCTCGTCTCCGCGGGCGACGAGGTCCACGGCGTGGTCGTCGAGGGCCGTCGAGGCGACGATGTTGAACACCTTGCCCTCGAAGGAGTGCGCGGCGCTGCGGAGACGGATGCTCTCCGCGAGGTCGTACTCGTCGCGGCTGTCACTGCGGTCGAACGGCCACGCCGGGGGATAGGCGGCGATGTGGACCTCCTCGCCTTGCGCGATGAGGGCGTATCGAGCCAACGGGTTGGTGTTCTCGCCGCACAGCAGCATGCCGAGCTTGGCGCCCGCGATCTCGACAGGTTCGAGGTCGTGGCCGTCGCCGTGAGACCACACCAGCCGCTCGGCCCAGGTGGCGACGAGCTTGCGGCGGTGGTTCAGCAGCGTCCCGTCGGGCCCGAAGATCAAGTTCGCGTTCCACATGGTGCCGACGCTGACCGGGCTGATCTCGTTGATGCCGACCGAGATCGCGACTTGATGTTCGCGGGCGATCGAAGCCATCCGGCGCACCTCGGGACCAGGGACCTCGATGGCTGACTCCACCAGCCGCATCTGGAAGTCGTGCTGGTCCACGGGGGCCAGGACATTGGCCCAGATCGGAAAGCCGGAGATGAACGACTCGCCGAAGGCGACCACCTGGGCCCCCTCGGCAGCAGCCTCCCCGACCAGTCCCTCGAGCTTGGTGATGGAGGCGTCGGTGTCGAACAACGCCGGCGCAGCCTGCACGGCGGCGACTCTCAGTGGTGAGAATCGATTGACTGGCGTCGGTGGCGCCATGGTTTCTCCTCATTGACTGGCCCCGCATGATGAGGGGTAGCATGTCGACGAGTTTCGACAACATCTGGCCGATCCGTCGTGAATTCTGGGACAGTAGAAGTCCTTTGTCTGCTCCGTCAAGGGGTTGACATTCGTGCTGTGCGAAGCAGGGTTGTCGTCAGATCTCGACAATTGGAGGCACCGATGTGGCAGGAGCTGGTCGACGCGGGTCTCGAGCCCAAAGAGGCCCGGTTCTACCTCGCCGTCATCGACATGGAGCGCTGCACTGTCGCTCAAGCCGCAGATCGGGCCGAGGTCAGCCGCACCAACGCCTACGACATCACCAAGCGGCTGGTGCATCGGCGACTCGTCAGCGTCACAGAGACAGGACCCACCGGGAAACCCGCCGGTCGGGGCCGGGCTGTGCTCACCGCCAACGACCCCGGCCATCTCCTCGACGAACTGGCGGAACGCAAGGCACTCCTCGACGGGTTGGTGCCCAAGCTTCGCGCCATGCGGGGCAAGGGCGGCAGCCAGCCTCGGGTGCGCTATCTCGAGGGAGCGAGCGGGATCCGTAGCGCCCTCTTCGAGACCTTGGAGTGGCCCTCGCCACTGCGCGGGATCTTGTCCATGAAGGATCTCTGGTCGGTCCCGGGTCGTGAAGCCATGGAGGAGTACATCCAAAGTCGACGCGACCGTGAGCTCTGGTTGCACGTGGTGCGCTCACCCCGGCGCGACTTCGTCCGCGGCTGGCCCAGCAGCGCCGCCGACTACCGACAGTCGAGGTATGCGCCACTGGAGTACACCTTCACAATGACCACGATCATCGGTGAGGACGAGGTTGCGGTGATGTCATCGCGCCGGGAGAACTTCGCGATGATGATCGAGAGCGCCGAGTACGCCCAGATGCAGGCGAACCTCTTCGAGGTCCTCTGGTCACTCAGCAGCACCGAGCCCGAGCGACCAGGTCCCCGTGCGGGACCGGAGCCTGACGCCGGGCAATGATGCTCGGGGGAGCCGGGTGCTCTAGATTTCGCAGATGTGAGTGCTCAAGCCCCGTCCGCCGTCATCCTGATCCGCGCCGAGAAGTTCCTGCCCAACCCGGCGACGGCCGCCGACAACGCGTTCCAGGCCGTCGTGCCCGACGACCAGCCCGACGAGGTGACCTGGGCCAACGCGCTGGCCGAGATGGACGCCGTGGCCGATGCTCTGCGGTCCGTCGGCGTCAGGGTGCACGCCTTCGCCGACGGGGACCACACGCGGCCGGACAGCGTGTTCCCCAACAACTGGCTCTCCACGCACGCCGGTGGGATGGTCGGGGTCTACCCGATGTACGCCTCCAACCGTCGTCACGAGCGCCGTTCCGACGTGCTGGAGATGTTGAAGTCGGCCTACCGGGTCCAGACCATCGTCGACTACTCAGGTCTCGAGCCTGACGGCATCTTCCTCGAGGGGACCGGGGCGATGGTCCTCGACCACGTCTCGCGCGTCGCGTACGCCGCCGTCAGCCACCGCGCCGACACGCACGTGCTGGAGAGGTTCTGCACCGACTTCGGCTACGAGCCGATGGCCTTCGAGGCGGTCGACTCGCAGGGGGTGCCGGTCTACCACACCAACGTGCTGTGCTGCATCGGGACCGACGTGGCGCTGATCGCGCTCGACATGATCCCCGACCGCGCCCGTCGCGCCCAGGTGCGCGAACGCCTGACCGTCAACGGCCGCAAGGTCGTGGAGCTGACCGAGGACCAGATCCGCGAGTTCGCCGGCAACGGCGTGGAGCTGTGCGGTCGGACGGCGGAGGGCAAGCGCCGCTACGTCATGGCGATGTCGGGCCGGGCTCTCCGCAGCCTGCGGCCCGATCAGATCGCGGTGATCGAGGAGTCCTGCGAGATCGTCGCTGTCGACATCCCCACCATCGAGCTGGCCGGCGGCTCGGTGCGCTGCATGATCGCCGGTGTCCACCTCGACCGTCGCCCCCCGGGTGTGGAGAGCGCGCCCACTCCAGCGGCGGCAGCGATCGACGCGAACCCGCACACCGCCGACGGCCGCGACGTGGCGGGCGACGACTGAGTCTCCCTTGGCTGGAGGCCCGGGTCGGTGAGGACTAGGGTCGAGGCCATGACGACCGTGAGCAGGACCTTCGATGTATCACCGGAGCCAGGGACGGTCCTGGAGTACCTCAAGGACTTCGCCCATGCGGAGGAGTGGGATCCCGGCACCGAGTCGTGCACCCGCAACGACACCGGGCCCATCCAGGTCGGCTCCTCGTGGCACAACGTGTCCAAGATCGCCGGTATCACCACCGAGCTCACCTACACGCTGGAGAAGCTGTCCGAGGACACGATCGTGCTGGTGGGCCGCAACGAGACTGCCACCTCGACCGACACGATGACGATCGTCCCCAACCCGGACGGGGCGGGAACCCGGGTCACCTACGAGGCGGTGATCGAGATGTCGGGTGCCGCCAAGCTCGCCGCACCCGTGATCAAGCTGGTCTTCGAGAAGATCGGCTCCGACGTCGAGGACGACATGACCGTCGTGCTGAACAGGCTGGCGGGTTGAGGTGAGCTCTCCCCTCCGAGGCGCCGGCCACCGCTGTGCGCCAGGTGAGGGAGACTCGTGACCGTTGACGTGCGTAATCTGCGCCGCGTGGTGGGGGTGTCCGCAGCCCTCGCCACCGTGGTGCAGGCGGCCACGGCCGTCGTGGCGGTACGCCGTGGCCGGCGCGACTACGCCGATGCTGTCTGGGGTCCGGGACTGGCCGCGATTGCGATAGGCGGTGCCGTCGTCGGCAACGGTGACGCGCGCCGTCGGTGGACTCTTGCCGCCGTCACCACGGGATGGGCGGTGCGTCTGGAGCGCCTGATGGCCCAGCGGTTGAGGAACAGCGACGAGGAGGATGCTCGCTACACCGAGTTCCTCGAGGGCGACGCGACGCCGGCCGTGATCGGGAAGGTGTTCGTGACGCAAGGGCTGGCCCAGCTGGCGGTCTCGGCTCCTCTCCAGCTGGCCGCAGCGAGTCGTCTGCCGGCCACGGCGCGCAGGTGGCTCTTCCCGCTCGGCATCGCGGTGATGTTGACCGGAGCCGTGGTCGAGGCGGTCGCCGATCGTCAGAAGGCTGCCTACATGAGCCGCGACAGGGACGAGAGGCCCGACGTCCTGGACACCGGCTTGTGGGGGTGGTCCCGGCATCCCAACTACTTCGGGGACTCCGTGGTGTGGGACGGCGCCTGGGTCGCCGCAGCAGCCTCGGCGCCTGCCGCCTGGACCGCGCCGGCGCCGCTCCTGATGAGCTACCTGCTTGTCTTCGCCACCGGCGCCAAGCGCACCGAGCAGCACATGCAGGAGCGACCCGCCTATCGCGACTACCAGCAGCGGGTGGCGTTCTTCGTCCCACGGCCTCCCCGGCAGCGCTAGGAGCGGCGTCCTCAGAAGCCGATCAGGCCCTGCTGCCACTCGCTCAGGTCGGCGATCTTGGTCACGAGAGTGCCGTCCTGCAGCCCGTGGGCCTTGCCCTCGGCCTGCTCGAGGAGGTGGGCCGCCGCTGCGTGCCGGCCCTCGTCGTGCGCGGCCTCGGCCCGGGCGAGGTATGCCGCGACGTCACCGGACAGCTTGGCTGCGCGTTGGGACCCTTGCCCCAGATCCGTGTTGATCGCGTTGACCTCCTTGAAGGTGACGCAGTTGCCGCCGCCCTCGACGACTCCGGCGGTCCACTCGATCCCGCCGAGCAGGTGCGCGAGGAACGTGGGGTCGGTGTAGGAGGAGTCGACGTGGCCGGCGCCTTCGTACCAGGACCGCCCGCCCTCGAAGTTGTGGCACCACGAGATGGGGTGGTCCGCGCCCATGCGTCCGCCGGAGTAGGTGGACTCGTCCAGGGTCAGCAGGACGTGGACGTCCTCACGCGGGTTGGAGGTGAAGTTGTACCACTCGTCGAAGCGGATCCACTCCTTGGGAAGCATGGTCGTGGAGGGGTGCGTCGGGCTCTCCACGCGCATCGTCGCGGTCTGCTGCGCGGGGTGGTTGCGGAAGCGAGCGCTGCCCCCGGTGAGCTCGCTGTACCACGGCACCGCGTGCATCGCGTCGGTCGCAGCGTGCAGGCCCACGAAGCCGCCACCGTCGTGCATGTAGCCCTGGAGCGCGGCGAGCTCGCCGTCGTTGAGCAAGCGTGCCCGGTTGGGGTCCTGGTTGTTGGTGCCGTCGACCGGCGAGGCGAAGAGGATGGTCTTGTACTGCGCCAGGTCCGCGGCATTGGTGAAGGGCGTGGACGCCAGCGTGACGTCTGGCTGACGCGGATCCCACACGTCCACGGTGAAGCCGTTCTCCTCGCCGAGGTCCATGACGGCGTTGGTGGTGTCGTCGATGTGGGAGTGGCGGAACCCGAGCGTCTTGCCGACCACCAGCACCTTGTAGGCCTCAGCGGCCGCAGGGGCGACCGGGCTCTCGGTGGCCTGGCTCGGGGTCAGGGCCGTCCCGAGGAGGGCGAGTGACCCTGCGCCGACACCGGCGGCGAGTCGGAATGAATGCTTCATGCGTTCCTCCTGGATGAGCGGGGAGCGAGCCCGGGCCGGACCAGCAGCCCGCACGGCGTCTCGAAAGTTTGTTGTTGTTCTAAACAAATACACTGGCAGGTTAGTGACGGCCGCCACACTTGGTCAACCCCCACGCGCCACGACACGGCGCGGCAGGATGGGGCCATGCAGAACGTCGGCCCATCCCCGTTCCGGGGGTCGCAGGTCGGTGCTCGTCCCTCCGGGCTCCGCCGTCACAATCTCGGTGCCGTCATCGAGCGGCTGCACCTGCACGGCCCCGCCTCACGCTCGGAGCTCGGCACGGCCACCGGGTTGAACCGGTCGACGATCGCCGACCTGGTGCAGGAGCTGACCGCTCGCGGCCTCGTCGTCGAGGACGGGGTGGCGAACCAGTCCGGGCCCGGTCGTCCCTCAGCGGTGGTCCACGTGCGGCCCTCGGGCGCCGTCGCGGTCGCGGTCGAGCTCGCGGTCAAGTCGGTGGCAGTGGCCACCATCGGGCTGGGTGGTCACGTCTTCGCCCAGGTGCGCGAGCACCTGCCGAGCGGCCACTCGACGCCCGACGAGGCTCTGGAGACAGTCGCAAGACTGACGGCGTCAGTGACGGGGTCCCTTCCAGCCGAGCACACGACGGTCGGTGTGGGCGTGGCAGTCCCCGGCCTGACACGCCGGTCGGACGGCTTCGTGCACTTCGCACCCAACCTCGGTTGGGAGCAGGTGCCGGTGGGCGCGATGTTGTCCGAGGTCCTCGCCGTTCCTATGCGGCGGGTGCTGGTGGCGAACGAGGCTGACCTCGGCGCCCTGGGCGAGCATCGTCGAGGCGCGGGCCGCGGGTACGACAACCTGGTGTTCGTGTCCGGCGGAGTAGGGTATCGGCGCCGGTCTCATCCTCGGTGGCGCCCCGATGCTGGGTGCGGCGGGGTATGCCGGCGAGGCCGGCCACATGTTGGTGAACGCCACCGGTCGTGCGTGCACCTGCGGCGCGCGCGGGTGCTGGGAGACCGAGGTCGGCGAGGCTGCGTTGTTGCGTGCTGTCGGGTCGAGGGGAGTCACCGGCACGGCTGCCGTGGAGGCGGTGCTGAGCCGGCTGGAGGCGGGGGATCGGAGAGCCGTGGCTGCCGTGGCGGACATCGGGCACTGGCTCGGGGTCGGGATCGGCAACCTCGTCAACCTGCTGAACCCTGAGGCGATCGTGCTCGGGGGCATGTTCCAGCCGTTGTTCGGCCACCTCCAGCAGTCGATGCTGGCATCGGTGGGAGACCGGACTCTCGACGTGGTCTCCAACCAGCTGACTCTCGCTCCGAGCGACCTCGGGACGACCTCGCAGCTGCACGGCGCCGCCGAGCTCTGCCTGTCGGCCGTCGTGGCCGACCCGAGCGCCGCCGACCTCACGCCCGCCAGCTGAGACGGATCTTCGGGCCAGGTCCACGAGGTCGAGCCGAGGCTGCCGCGGGGGCCTGCGCGCGGCAGCCCGTGTCGGGCGGAAACCTAGTCATGAGCGGCGTGGGGTCCATGGTCATCGACCTGGGCGGCCGCCCAGCTGCGGAGTGCCCGCACCAGGGAGGGAACCGTCGTCCTGAAGGTGAGAAGCGCGCCCCGTCGATTCCGACGTACACGATGTCGATCTCAGCAGCTCCCGCCGCGAGCTGCTTGACCCCCGGCATGTCCGGGCCCTGGATGCTCTCAGGGTCGCTGAAGGCGCCGGCCCTGAAGCGAGCAGCTTCCTCCATCAGGTGCTACGGATGAGCTCGACCTGTAGGGCGTCCTCGGGATCGTCCGCGACGACCCGCTGGGTGACCCGTCCGAACGATCTCTCGAACACGTGGGTGGTGGCATCGAGGTCGAACGGCACCACAGCTGCACCACGTTGTCCCTTGATCGTGTCGGTCAGACGAGCGAGTCGCGCACTGAGCCGAGGAGCTCGACCGCCCACTCCGGTGCCCGGTCGGGGCTGCCGGTGTCGAACGGCGGCTGGGGGTCGTACTCGATGCCCAGCTGGATGGCCTGGGCGAGCTCGTCGCCGAACGCGCGGGCCACCAGCGTGAGGGCCATGTCCATCCCGGCAGAGACGCCGGCGGCGGTGACGTACTTGCCGTCGAAGACGACCCGGTCGTCGCTGGGCACGGCACCGTACGCCGCGAGCTCCGTGCGCGCCAGCCAGTGGCTCGTCGCGCGGCGACCGACGAGCAGCCCGGCCGACGCCAGCACGAGCGAGCCGGTGCACACCGAGGTGGTCCAGGTGGAGTGGCGGTCCGCCTCGAGCAGCCACTCGCGCAGCGCGCTGCCCTCCCGGTGGGCGCGCTGCCCGATGCCGCCGGGGACCACGAGGACGTCGGGCTGCGGGATCTCCGCGTAGGTGGTGTCCACCTGGATTCCGAGCATCCCGGTGTCGGTGCGGGTCGTCGACTTCTCGGCCCCGGTCATGTGGACCGTCGCTCCGGGGATGCGGCTGAGGACCTCGTAGGGCCCGACGGCGTCCAGCGCGGTGAAGTGCTCGAAGAGCACGATGGCGATCTGCATGACTTCCCTTCCTCGGTGCGGCTCAGGCCGGCTGGCAGCAGGGAGCCGGACTGCCCAACCGGCGCCTCCCGCGCGGATTGCGGGTGGTCGTGCTCGTGCGGCGTCCGGCGATCGCCTGCGCACGAAGTCTTCGCTCTGCTGCGGCCCGAAGCCGCTGTCCCTGAATCTCCTTCGCAAGAGCCAGAGCCAGGTAGTGGTCGTTCATCTCCCTCTCCTTCTGAGTCGGTCAGGCAGCCTGCGTCGCCCGCGGGAGCGGGCTCAGGTGCAGCGAGCCGTGCGCGGCACCGGACGTCCGGACGAGGACGGCGCCGCGGGACCGCGCCATGTGCTGGGCGACGGCGTTGGTCCCGGTGACCTCGAAGACGAGCTCCTCGATCCCGGCGCGTACGGCGTGCCGAGCGAGCGCGTCGACGAGCGAGCTCCCGAGTCCGCGTCCGGTGTGCTCCGCCGCCACGGCGACGGCCAGCTCGGCGCAAGCCGGTCCCACCCGGGTGTAGCGGCCGATGCCGACGGGTCGTCCGCCGAGCTCGACGACGAGCGCGACCCGGTCGTGTCCGTCGACGTCGGCCAGGTGCCGTGTCATGCCCGGCGTCAGCCGCGGCATCGCCACGTGGAACCGCTGTGAGCGCTGCTCCGGAGTGAGGAGGCCGAAGACGGCTTCGACCGTCCTCTCGTCCCCGGCTGTGAGCGGCCGGATGTGCGGTGTGTCGGTCCCCAGGGATCGGTGCGACATCCCGTCGCTCCTTCCGTCTCGGTTCGTCGTGGGTGATGACGATCGGCGATCCGGCTGTCCGGCGGCTGTTCAGAGGACGCGGTTGCGTCGACCAGACGACGACAGTCGGCGGACAGCGACCGGACAGAGGCCGGGCGGATCGTCTCTCTCACGCCGCGACGCGCCACGTCACGGCAGACGACGAGTGAACCGGAGGCACAGCATGAGCACGACCGCACGCGTTGGCGGATTCGTCCTGGGACTGGCTGTCGTGGCCGGCGCGGCCACCGCGCTCGGTGCCGCCGTCGGTCCGGTCGGAGCCGAGACTGCCGGCCACGGCGGCGGGCACCGAGAGCCGACGAAGCCGGACCCGTCCCTCCCGGCCGCCCCCTCCGAGCTTCCCGGCGGGCTGATGGTCTCCCAGGACGGCTACTCGCTGCAGCTCCTCGACGACCGCATCGAGAAGCCCGGCAGGAGCCTGCTGCGCTTCCGGGTGATCGATGGATCCGGTCGCGCGGTCACGGCCTACCAGGAGAGCCACGGCAAGGACCTGCACCTGATCGCCGTACGGCGCGACCTCAACGACTTCCAGCACGTGCATCCGGTGCTCGCTGCCGACGGCACCTGGTCGGTCCCGCTCGACCTGCCCGCGTCGGGGGAGTACCGGGTGTTCGCAGACTTCCGACCGGCCGGTGCCGACACCGGCTACACGCTGGGGCACGACCTCTCGGTGGCCGGTCCCTATGACCCGAGGCCGCTGCCGACGCCCACCAGGCTGGCGCGCGTCGACGGCTACGAGGTGCGACTCGACGGCGAGCTGGTGGCCGGTGAGACGTCCAGGCTGACCCTGAGCGTCACGCGCAACGGCAATCCGGTGACGGACCTCCAGCCGTACCTCGGCTCCTACGGTCACCTGGTCGCGCTACGTGACCACGACCTCGCCTACCTGCACGTCCACCCCGATGGTGAGCCGGGCGACGGCCGCACCGACGCGGGGCCCGGCATCACCTTCGATGCCGAAGTGCCCTCGACCGGCGACTTCCGGCTCTTCCTCGACTTCCGGCACGGCGGGCGGGTCCGCACCGCGGACTTCACCCTCCCCACGGTCGCGTCGCATGCGGCCCCCACCACCGCGGACGAGGGGGATGGCGACGATGCGGCTCACCACTGACCTCCTGCGCGCCGACCGGCCAGCAGGCCACCAGATGAAGGGAACACCTCAGATGTCCACCGCCACCACCAGCACCTACACCGTCTCCGGCATGACCTGCTCGCACTGCGCGATGTCGGTCACCGAGGAGATCACCCAGATCCCGGGTGTCTCCAGCGTCGACGTCGACCTCGGCTCCGGCCAGGTCACCATCGCCTCCGACAGCACCGTGGACCGCTTCCAGGTCCAGGGCGCCGTCGAGGAAGCCGGCTACCAGCTCGCTGACAGCTGACCGACCGGCCCCACGGACCCCTCTCCGCCGCCGACGATCCTCCCGGCGGCGGAGGGGGCTCCACCCGGACGCGCACCGTCCGATGATCGACCTCCGCGCCACGACCCGAAGGACCTCGCATGACCCTCCAAGGAACCCCCGCATCCGGCCAGCAGATCGAGCTGCAGATCGGTGGCATGACCTGCGCGTCGTGCGCCAACCGGATCGAGCGCAAGCTGAACAAGCTCGACGGCGTGGTCGCCACGGTCAACTACGCCACCGAGAAGGCCAGGGTCACCCTCGACCCAGCTGTCGGCGAGGTGGACTCCGCATCGCTCGTGTCCGCGGTGGAGAGCGCCGGCTACACCGCCCAGCTCCCGCAGCCGAAAGAGTCCAAGGATCGGCAGTCGACCGATCACGGCAGCGGTCCCGATCCGGTAGCCCCGCTGCGGCAGCGGCTGATCGTCTCGGCCGCGCTGTCGGTCCCCGTGATCGCGATGGGGATGGTGCCGGCCTTGCAGTTCACCTTCTGGCAGTGGCTCTCCCTCACCCTCGCCGCACCGGTGGTGGCGTGGGGCGCCTGGCCGTTCCACCGCGCCGCCTGGACGAACCTGCGGCACGGCGCCGCGACCATGGACACCCTGGTCTCGGTCGGCACGCTGGCGGCGCTCGGCTGGTCGCTGTTCGCCCTGTTCTTCGGCACCGCCGGCGAGACCGGGATGACGCACCCGTTCGCGCTGACCATCGAACGGTCCGACGGGCTCGGCAACATCTACCTCGAGGCCGCGGCCGGGGTCACCACGTTCATCCTGGCCGGGCGTTACTTCGAGGCCCGCTCCAAGCGCCTGGCCGGCGCCGCCCTCCGTGCCTTGCTCGAGCTCGGCGCCAAGGAGGTCACCGTGCTCCGCGACGGCGTCGAGACCTTGATCCCCACCGATGACCTCCAGGTCGAGGACGTGTTCGTCGTCCGCCCCGGTGAGAAGGTGGCCACCGACGGTGTCGTCCTCGAGGGATCCTCGGCCGTCGACGCCTCGATGCTGACCGGTGAGTCGGTCCCCGTCGAGGTCGCCCCCGGGGACGGCGTCGTCGGCGCGACCGTCAACGCCGGCGGGCGGATCCTGGTCCGTGCCACCCGGGTGGGGACGGAGACCAAGCTGGCCCAGATGGCCCGGCTCGTCGAGGACGCGCAGACCGGCAAGGCGCAGGCACAGCGGCTCGCCGACCGGATCTCCGGCATCTTCGTGCCGATCGTGATCGCCCTGTCGGTGGCCACGCTCGGCTTCTGGCTCGGTGCCGCGGCCGGAACCGGGGCCGCCTTCACCGCCGCCGTCGCCGTGCTGATCATCGCGTGCCCCTGCGCACTCGGCCTGGCCACACCGACCGCTCTGATGGTCGGCACCGGCCGGGGCGCCCAGCTCGGCATCCTGATCAAGGGGCCCGAGGTGCTCGAGAGCACCCGTCGCGTGGACACCATCGTCCTCGACAAGACCGGCACCGTCACGACGGGCCGGATGACGCTCGTCGACGTGGTCGCGGCGTCCGGCCAGGACCCGGCAGAGGTCGCTCGGCTCGCAGGCGCGCTCGAGCACGCCTCGGAGCACCCGATCGCCCAGGCCATCGCGGCCGGAGCCCGGGAGCGCGTGGGTGACCTGCCAGCCGTGGAGGACTTCGCGAACGTGCCCGGGCTCGGGGTCCAGGGCATCGTCGCCGGGCACGCGGTCCTCGTGGGCCGCGAGCGGCTGCTGGCCGACTGGTCCCAGCATCTGCCCGAGGACCTGCGGTCGGCGATGGCCGAGGCCGAGCAGCACGGCCGGACCGCCGTCGCGGTCGGCTGGGACGGGCTCGCCCGCGGTGTCCTGGTGGTCAGCGACGTCGTCAAGGAGACCTCGGCGGAGGCGATCACCCGCTTCACCGAGCTCGGTCTCACGCCGGTGCTGCTGACCGGGGACAACGAGGCCGTCGCCCGGTCCGTCGCCGCCCAGGTCGGGATCCCGGCCGGACCGGACAGCGTGATCGCCGAGGTGCTCCCCGAGGACAAGGTCGCGGTGGTGCGGCGTCTGCAGGAGCAGGGCCGGGTCGTCGCGATGGTCGGTGACGGCGTGAACGACGCAGCCGCTCTGGCCCAGGCCGATCTGGGCCTGTCGATGGGCACCGGGACCGACGTGGCGATCGAGGCGAGCGACCTCACCCTGGTGCGCGGTGACCTCCGGGCCGCGGCGGACGCGATCCGGCTCTCCCGCAGCACGCTGGCCACCATCAAGGGAAACCTGTTCTGGGCCTTCGCCTACAACGTCGCGGCGATCCCCCTGGCCGTCGCCGGTCTGCTCAACCCGATGCTCGCCGGCGCCGCGATGGCGTTCTCGTCCGTCTTCGTGGTGACCAACAGCCTGCGCCTGCGCCGCTTTCGTAGCCAGGTCGGCACCCCCTGACCCGTTCCGCCCCCGTTCCCCGCCGCGGTGGGGAAGTCCTCGAAGGAGACGTCCCATGTCCCAGACCATCCAGGCCGGGGTGCTGATCATCGGCGCCGGTGCCGCGGGAGTGACCGCCGCCGGTGAGCTGCGAGACCTCGGGTACGACGGCCGGCTGACCGTCGTGAACGGGGAGGTCGAGGCGCCGTACAACCGCACCGCGGTGAACAAGGGCCTGCTGCAGGGTCAGATGACCCTGGCCTCGGTGGCGCTTCACCTGCCCGACGACGAGGCCACCACCGTGTGGCACGGACGACAGGTGACGCGTCTCGACGCCGGTGCCCGCGTCGCCCACCTCGACACCGGCGAGAGGCTCGGGTACGACGCCGTCCTGATCGCCACCGGGGCCGACCCCCGTCCTCTCGGGGTCTCGCACCCGCCAGAGGCGGTCGAGCGGATCCTGGTCCTGCGTACGGCGGCGGACGCCGCTGCGCTGCGCACGGCCCTGGACCGGGCCGGTCGGCGGCGCGGCGGCGCGGCGGCGCGCGTCGGCATCGTCGGAGCCGGGCTGCTCGGCGCCGAGACCGCGGAATCGTTGGCCTCGGAGGGAGCGGTCGTGACCCTGATCGACCCGGACCCGGCTCCGCTGGACCGCCTCTTCGGCGAGACGCTGGGGGCTTGGGTGCGCGGTCAGCAACGACCCCGGATGACCTGCGCCTTCGGCACCTCGGTGGTCGAGGTGCACGCCATCGGCGACGCCGTGGTGATGCGGCTCTCGGACGGGAGCAGCGCCGTCGTCGACGTGATCCTCGTCGCGGCCGGGGTGACCCCGGCGACGGCATGCGTGTCGACCTGGCGGCCCGAGGTCCGGGACGGCCTGCTCACCGACGACCGACTCCGGGTCTCCGGCGCCGACCGTGTGTATGCCGCCGGGGATGTGGCGAGGGTCCATCGGGGCGAGCAGGTCGTCCGAGGCGAGCACTGGGGCTACGCGATGTCCCAGGGTCGGCATGCGGCCAGGGTCGTGGTCCACGACCTGGGGCTGGGGGCGGACCCCGGCGCGTTCGACGTGCCGGAGTCGTTCGCGACCCGGCTCCACGGAAAGGCTGTGACGGTGCTGGGCCGGCCGGGACCGGGCGTCCGCGAGGTGGTCCTCGCCGGGAGCGTCGAGGACGACGCGGCCACCGTGGGTCTGGTGGACGGCGACGGCCGGCTCACCGGGGCCGTCGCACTCGGATCCCCCCGGACGCTGAACAAGCTCCGGCCGCTGGTGGCCGAGCGGGCGACGGTCGAGGAGGCCCGGGCACTCCTTGACGACCGCGTCCCGACGGCCGGGTGAGGGCGCTCGACGTGGCGGCTCACGGCGGGTTCCCACACCCAGGAAGTCGAAGGAGAAGGCGATGTCGGACCTGGAGCTGATCATCACCGGGATGAGCTGCCGTCACTGCGTTCGTGACGTGACCGCCCGGCTCCGCGACGTGCCCGGAGTCCGGACGGTGGCCGCCGACGCCCGGACGTCGAGGGTCCGGCTCGGCGGCACGATGACGACCGCGGCCGTGCGCGCCGCGCTCATCGGGACGACCTACACGGTGCGTCTCGTGTCCGCCCCGCCGTCCCTCCACTGAGCCGCTGCCCTGACCCCGACCCCCGGACAGCGACCGGACAGGGCGCCGACAGCCCCGCTGACCACAGTGCAGCACACAGCCGACACCGGCTGACCGACCAGAGAGGCAACACCATGTCCACCACCCCCCAAGCAGCGGGAGGCCTGAGCAGCCGGCGTTGGCTGGCACTCTGGCTGATCGCCGCGGCCCAGTTCATGGTCATCATGGACACCTCGATCATCGGGGTCGCCCTGCCGGAGATGCAGGCCGACCTCGGTTTCTCCCCGCAGGACCTCAGCTGGGTCTTCAACGCCTATGTCGTCGCCTTCGGCGGGCTGCTGCTCCTCGGCGGGCGGCTCTCGGACCTGTACGGTGCCCGCCGGATCTTCCTGACCGGCTGGGTCGTCCTGGCCGCCGGCTCCCTGATCGCCGGGTTTGCGAGCGGCGTCGGCGCCGAGCTGACCGGCCGAGCCGTGCAAGGGGCCGGCGCGGCGCTGATCGCACCCGCAGCCCTGACCCTGCTGTTCACGATCTTCGGCGGCTCGCCCAAGGAGCTCACCAAGGCACTCGCGCTCTACGGTGCGGCCGCCCCCGCCGGCGGAACTGCCGGCGTCTTCCTCGGTGGCGTGCTCACCGAGTACGCCAGCTGGCCCTGGGTGTTCTTCATCAACCTGCCGCTCGCCGCCGTGGTCGTCCTGCTGGCGCCGTCGGTGATGCCGGCCGGCGCCACCCAGCGCGGCACCCTGGACGTGACCGGCGCCATCACGGTGACGGCCGGACTGGCCGCCGTGGTCTTCGCGGTGGTTCGCGCACCCGAGGCCGGGTGGGGCTCGACGGGAACGGTGCTCTCCGGACTCGGCGGGCTGTTGCTGCTGACACTGTTCGTCGTCCTCCAGGCCCGGTTGCGTCACCCGCTGATGAGGCTGGGCATCTTCAAGGCGCCCAACCTGGCCGCCGCCAACGTGGCCCAGCTGATGCTCGGGGCGGCCTGGATCCCGATGTTCTTCTTCATCAACCTCTACCTGCAGCAGGTGCTCGGGCTGGGCGCGTTCGCCAGTGGCGCCGCGTTGCTGCCGCTGACGTTGACGATCATGGTCGGCATGATCGTCGCCGCGCCGCGACTGATCGGGTCGTTCGGTCCGAAGGCGATGACGGTCGCGGGTCTGGCGACCCTGGCGGTCGGGCTGGTCTGGCTGTCCCTGATCCGTCCCGACGGCACCTTCGTGGTCGACGTGCTGCCCGCCTCGCTGGTGACGGCGGCCGGGATGGCGATGGCGTTCATCCCCTCCCTGGGCATGGCGCTCTCGGCTGCCTCCCCGCAGGAGGGCGGACTGGCCTCGGGGATCGTCAACACGAACTACCAGGTGGGCTCCGCACTCGGGCTGGCGGCAATGACGGCGGTCGCGTCGGCCTTCGGCGCCGACCGGGTCGGTGACGTCCAGGCCCTGACCGACGGCTTCTCGGCCGGTCTGGTGGGTGCCGCGGGCCTGGCGGCGGCGGGCGCTCTGCTCGCGGCCGTCACCTTGAGGTCCACGAACCCGCGAGCCGGCCAGGACTCGGCGCCGGAGAGCACCACGGTCAAGGTGAGCTGAGCTGTCAGGCCGGCGCGTATCGAGCGCGCCGGCCCGATCGGCCCCGGAGCCGGAAGTGCTTGCCGGAGCCTTGTGAGGTCCGGGATCATGACTCGCGGGGGAGGGACGGAGAGGCGTGGACGAGCTGGGATTTCGGCTGCTCGGACCGATGGAGATCACCGTCGGCGGTCGGCCGGCACGCCTGCCGGGTGCCGCCGAACGGGCGTTGCTGGCGCAGCTCCTGCTGTCCCCGGGTCGCACGATCGCGGCCACCACGCTGGTCGACCGGCTCTGGGCGGAGTCATCGCTCCCGGTCGACCCGATGAACGCGCTCCAGGTGCGCGTCTCCAAGCTCAGGCGCAGCCTGGCCGCGATCGGTGCGCCGGAGCTCGTCGCGCGGGAGGGCGTCGGGTACCGCGCCGCCGTCGACCCCGCGCGCGTCGACGCCGTCGACTTCGTCATGCGGGTCCGCGCTGCCCGAGCAGGTGGCTCCGTGGACGAGGGGAACGTCGGACCGGACGATCTCGCGGCCTACGACGAGGCACTGGAGCTGTGGCGTGGTGAGGCACTCTCCGACTTCGCCACGGAGCCGTGGGCCACCGCCGAGGCCGTCCGGCTCGCCGGGCTCCGGCTGGCCGCACTCACCGAGCGCGCTCAGATCGCCCTCGCACTCGGCCGGCATCACGAGGTGGTGGGCGATCTCGAGCCGCTGGTGACCGAGGACCCGACGCTCGAGTCCTTGGCGGGGCTGCTGATGGTGGCGCTGTACCGCAGCGGCCGCCAGGCGGAAGCGCTGGAGGTGTACGCGCGGACCCGGGCGATGCTCGACGAGGACCTGGGTCTCGAGCCGTCGGCGACGCTTCGCTCACTCCACGAGAGGGTCCTGCGACAAGATGTCTCCCTGGGCGGTGCCCCGGACCCGTCCCCTGCCCCGGCGGCCGCACCCTCGCCCACGTCCACGCCGCGAGTGCGCGGCCCCGCGGACCGCACACGTGCGGCTGTGCCGACGAACCTGCCCGCGACAGCTCGACCGCTGATCGGTCGGGACCGCGAGCTGGACACGATCACCGAGGTCGTCGCCGACTCTCGGCTGTTGACCCTGATCGGGCCGGGCGGGGCCGGCAAGACCTCGCTCGCCGTCGCCGCCGCGGTCCGGGTGGCGGGCACCTTCCCCGACGGGGCGTTCGAGGTCCGGCTCAGTCCGGTGACGACGGCACAGCAGGTGCCGCTCGCGTTCGCCGACGCGCTGGGGGTTCCGTTGGACGGCGCCGCGGCCGACCCCGACGTACGACAACGCCTGGTCGCGTTCCTCGGTGCGCGGCGGATGCTGTTGCTGGTCGACAACTGTGAGCACGTGGTGGATGCCGCGGCCGGTCTGATCGCCCAGATCCTGAGCCGGTGCCCTGGTGTCACGGTGCTCGCCACGAGCCGTGAGGCGCTCGCCGTCCCCGACGAGATGCAGATCGCCGTCGGACCGCTTCCGGCGGCACCGGAGGGCACGCCCGCTGCGCAGGTGCTGGACTTCCCGGCCGCCCAGCTCTTCGTCGAGCGCGCCCGGTCCGTCAGGCCCGGCAGCCACTACGGGGACGCCGACCTGTTGGCCGTGGGCAGGATCGCGCGTGCCCTCGACGGCATCCCACTCGCCCTCGAGCTGGCCGCCGCCCGGGTGGCCGCGATGTCTCCCACGGAGATATCCGAGCGCCTCGAGCAGCGGTTCGCCCTGCTCACCTCCGGGGCTCGGACGGCGGAGGCGCGTCAACAGACGTTGCGGGCCACGGTGGACTGGAGCTACGCACTGCTCACCGAGCAGGAGCAGCTCGTCTTCCGTCGCCTCGCCATCTTCCACGATGGCTGCACCCTGGTGGCAGCGGAGGCCGTCGTGAGCGACGAGTCGGTGTCGACAGGCCAGGTGCTCGACACGGTGGGCCGTCTGGTCGATCGATCCATGCTCGTGGCTGAGCCCGGTGCGACCACGAGGTACCGGATGCTCGAGACCGTGCGGCACTACGCCGAGGAGCGTCTCGCCGAGTTCGGGGAGGTCCAGACGCTCGGCGACCGGCACACGACGTACTTCCGGGCTCTCGTCGAGGAGACCGAGTCGGCCCTGCGCGGGCACGGTCAACGTGAGGCCTTCCGCAGGCTGCGTGAGGACCGGGCGAACGTCGGGTCCGCCCTGGCCCACCTCGCCGGTCCGACGGGAGACCGCGATGCGGCCCTGACGATGGCGGGCTCGCTCGGCTTGTTCTGGCACCTGGGCCGACACCTCGAGGGCCGGGAGGTGCTGAGGCGGTTGATGGCCGGAGAGGGAGGCAGCCCGCAGGCTCGAGCGCGGGCCCTGCAGGCCGTGTCGCTGGTGGAACGTCCGCGCGCCTGCCTGGTGCACCCGAGCCCCCGGTGTGCCGAGACCGCCCGGGAGAGCCTGCAGATCTTCGAGGAGGTCGGTGATGCCCCGCGCGCTGCGCTGTCGCGGGTGCTGCTCGCCGTCGAGGGCGTGACCGGCAGGGATGCGGCCCGGTCCGAGGAGCTGCTCGCCGAGGCGGAGCGGGAGTTCGTCCGTGAGGAAGACCTCTGGGGCCAGGGTGTGATCGGCTTCGTGCGCATGGAGACGGCGCTCAAGCGGGGGGACCCGGAGGTCGCGGTGCCCACGGGGCGGGCCACGGCCTCCGTGTTCCGCCAGCTCGACGACCCGTGGGGGCTCTCGGCGACGCTGTACCACCTCGGCTGGGGGCTCAGGCAGTTCGGTCGGTACGACGAGTGCGCACGCGTGCTTGAGGAGGCCATCGACGTGGCCTCGGGGGCGGCGCTCTGGAACACCGTGCAATGGGCGCTGGCCGATCTCGGGATCGCCCACCTGCACGTCGGTGACCGCGAGGCCGCTCGTGACGCGTTCGACCGTGCGCAGGCCGCGTCCGCCGACATCGGCGACGGTGCAGGCTCGATCCTCGCCGACTACGGCTATGGCCTGCTGGCGGCCTCGGACGGCGACCGGAGCGAGGCGCGGCGACGGATGGCGGCGGCCAGGACCGGGTTCCAGGCGTTGGGCACCCCGATGCCCGAGGCCCTGGCGACCGTCGGGCTGGCACGCTGCGACGAGGCGGACGGCGAGACGACGAAGGCCCGCGACGGGTACGACCGGGTGCTGACCGCGGGACGCGCGGTGGGGGAGCCTGGTCTGGTGGCGACCGCCCTCGAAGGGCTGGGGCGACTCGCCGCGGCAGAGGGGAACCGCGTCACAGCGAGCGAACTGTTGGCGGAAGCAGCAGAGCTCCGCCGGGCTGCGACCCGGCCGGCACCCCCGATCGAACGCTTCGACGGCTGGACGGGTGGGGTGCCGGTTCCCGCTCGCTGACGTACCGTGACGTCGCGACGCGAGCCGCCGGCGCGCTCAGCTGGGACGGGTCTCGCCGTCCACGGCACGGCCGCCTGCTTGCTCGCCCACACCTGCGGCGGAGCGCAGCTCGCCACCTCAGGACCTCCGTGCCAGGTCGAAGAACTCCTGCCGGGACCGTGGATCCTCGCGCAGCAGCCCGTGGAGGGCGGAGGTCAGCGTGACGGTGCCGGCGGCCTGGACTCCCCGCATGGACATGCACAGGTGCTCGGCCTCGATGACCACGCCGACACCTTGGGGTTCGAGGTGCTGCTGGAGCCAGTCGGCGACCTGCTGGGTGAGGCGTTCTTGGACCTGGAGATCGCGGGCGAACAGCTCCACCACCCGGGCCAGCTTGGAGAGCCCCAGGATTCGGTCGGCCGGCAGGTAGGCGACGTGGGCGACGCCGTGGAAGGGCAGCAGGTGGTGCTCGCACAGTGAGTGGACGGGGATGCCGCGGACGAGGACGAGCTCGTCGTAGCCCTCGTCGTTGGGGAAGGTGGTCAGGTCGAAGGCGCGGGGGCTGAGCAGCTCGGCGTACGCCGCCGCCACTCGACGCGGAGTGTCGGCCAGGTGGGGACTCGCCGGATCTCGGCCGAGCGCGCGCAGGAGATCGGTGGCGGCCCGCTCGACGCGGGTCCGGTCGACCTGGCTGCCGTCGTGGACGACCCGGAGGCCGGCGACGGGGACGGCACTCATGTGTGCGTCCGGGCGAGACGGGCGAGGGCGACGGCCGCGACCAGCAGCCCGAAGTCACGCAACGCGACGTCGTAGTAGCCGGAGAGAGTCAGCAGGTTCACGATGATCCCGCCGAGCCAGGCGGCGACGAGCCAGGCGCCGAACCGCGGCGCGACGGCGACGGCGAGGCCTGCCAGGATCTCCACGACCCCCACCGCGTACATCGCCTGGGCGCCGGTCCCGGGGACGAGGTCGTTGATCCACGGCGCCAGGTAGGTGTCCCACTGCACGAGCAGGTTGGTGAACTTGTCGAGACCGAACAGGATCGGGGCGAGCGCGAAGACCGTGCGCAGGAGGAAGAAGGCCTGGTAGCCCGGGTCGCGGGGATCGTGGACGCTCGCAGCGGTGGTGGCCCGATCCGGACGGGTGGAGTGGGTGGTCATAGCAGGAACCTTTCTAAAAAAGTGATTGCTTTACGTTAGAACGTTCCCTGGGCTAGCGTCAATGGATGTTTGCTTTAGAATTCGAGAATGACCGCGAACCAGCCCGACCCGATCGCGACCGTCGCAGCGCTGGACGAGCCCACCCGCCGGCGCCTCTACGACTACGTCGTCCGCGCCCGAGGCCCGGTCAGCCGTGACGAGGCCTCCACAGCCCTGGACCTCAATCGCCCGACCGCCGCCTTCCACCTGGACCGGTTGGCCGACGAGGGGCTCCTGGACGTCGTCCACCAGCGACTTTCCGGACGCACCGGCCCGGGCGCCGGTCGACCGGCCAAGCTCTACCTGCGGGCGGCAGAGCAGGTGGAGGTGTCACTTCCCCAGCGTCGCTACGAGCTGGCGGGGGAGTTGCTCGCGAGCGCGGTCGAGGAGGCCGAGTCTTCGGGACGGTCGATCCGTGAAGCGGTCGCCGCCCGTGCGCATGACGTGGGTCGCCGGCTGGGGCAGGCAGCACCCTCGGGCGATCCCGTGCCGGTGCTGGAGGCCGAGGGCTTCGAGCCGCGCACCGAGGAGGGCACGGTCAGGCTGGGCAACTGTCCCTTCCACAACCTGGCCCGACAGCACACCGAGCTGGTCTGCGGGATGAACCTGGACCTGCTCGAGGGCCTGCTCGAGGGCCTCGATTGTGCGTCGTACGCCGCACGGCTGGTGCCGGGTCCGGACGACTGCTGCGTGGTCCTCGAGCCGTCGTGACCCTCAGCGGTCGCGCAGCAGACGGACGAGAGCAGTGTGTCCTCGCTCGCGGGCGTGTTGGAGCGCGGTCACCCCGTCCTTGTCGGGGATGGCCCGATCCGCGCCGGCGGCGAGCAGCAGACGCACGATCTCCTGGTGGTCCGGGCCGCCGTCGCCGAGGATGACGGCTTCGAGCAGGGCGGTCCATCCGAGATCGTTGACGTGGTCGACCTCGATCCCGGTCTCGAGCACCCGGCGCACGTAGTCGACGTGACCCCGCTCGCTGGCGGGGATGAGGGAGGTGCCGCCGAAGCGGTTGCCGATGCCCAGGTCAGGTCTCGCCGGGAGGAGTGCCTCCAGCATCGGAACGCTGCCAGTCACCCCGGTGACCAGCCAGGGTGTGTCGCGCCGATGATCCAGCGCGTCCGGGTCGGCGCCCATGGCGATCAGCAGCCGAGCCGCGGAGACCCGGTCGTTGGTCGCCGCGAGCAACAGTGCGGTGCGTTGCTGGGAGTCACGGGCCTCGAGGTCAGCCCCCGCGCGCAGGGCGCGGGCGACCTGATCGGCGTTGCCGGTGGCGGCGGCCCGGAGCAGGGCGGCGTCGGCGTCCGCGACCCGGCCTGGCTCCAGGGCGGCGGTCAATGCGGACTCGAGGACCGCGTAGCCACGCTGCCGAGCCATCTGCAGCGGGGTGAGGCCCTCCTGTTCCGAGGGCCGGTCCAGCGCGACCCCGCCCGCGACGAGGGCGCGGATCGTGTCGACGTACGTGCTCGTGTCCTCACCCAGCCAGACGGCCTCATGGATCGCCTGGTAGCCGATCCGGTTCACGTGGTTCTTGTCGATGCCGGCCTGGAGGAGCCGGCCGACGACCAGCGCGTGCCCGCGTTCGGCCGCGCGGATCAGGCCGGTCCCGTTCCAGCTGTCCTTGTCGTTGATCCGCGCCCCGTGCGCAAGGGTCAGGTCCAGCAGGCCGAGATAGCCCTCGCTGGTGGTGATCAGGTACGCCGACTGCTCGGTGTCGTCCTTGGCATTCACGTCCGCGCCCCGCTCGACCAGCTTTCTGGCCAGGGGAACGTCGTTGGCCCAGGTGGCCTCACGGAGACGCTCGTCGAGGGCGTTCTGCCGGGTCTCGCTGCGAGGTGTGGGGGTGATCTTGTTGCTCCTTGGAGCCGGCGAGGTCGGGGCGGCGGCCGACGAGGAGGCGTCAGTGCCGAGACTGCTCGGGCCGCCCGGTTCGGCGCGAGGGGTGTCCGCGCGGCAGGCCGTCAGGCTGATGACGACCACGGCGAGGATCCCCAGGCGGGAGAGGGTTACCTGCTTCCTCACGAGGCCTCGACTCCGTCGTCTCCGCGCGTTGGGCAACGCATCCTCCGATCGTAGGCCGGACCGCCGCAGAGGCCTTGCCGCTGCGCCAGCCACGCTCCGCGACGACGTAGGCATCTCAGCGGCGAATCACCACCTTGAGCGCACTCGTCTCGGCCGCGCGAGCGAAGGTGTCGTAGGCGTCGAGCATCTGGTTGAGCCCGAAGTGGTGGGTCGCGAACTTCTCGGCCGCGAGCTTGTGCTGGGCCACCAGCTTGAGCAGCATGGGAGTGGTCGAGGTGCTGACCAGCCCCATGGTGATCGCGATGTCCATGATCCACAGGTCCTGCAGGGGCAGCTCCACCGACGTGCCGTGCACGCCGACGTTGGCGACCGCCCCACCGGGGCGCACGATCTTGGTGCAGGCCAAGAAGGTGTCGGGGATGCCGACGGCCTCGATGGCGACGTCGACGCCGAGGCCGTCGGTCATCGCGCGCACCTGCTCGGCCCAGTCCGCGTCGCCGCTGTTGACCGTGTCGGTGGCCCCGAACGCCTTCGCCTGGTCGAGGCGGTTGCCATCGAGGTCCAAGGCGATCACCCGCGCCGCGCCGTACAAGCCGGCGGTCATGATCGCGGCCAGACCCACCGGGCCGGCGCCGACCACGGCCACCACGTCGCCGGGCTCGACCCTGCCGTAGCGGACGCCGATCTCGAACCCGGTCGGCAGGATGTCGGACAGCATCACTGCCGCCTCGTCGCTGACCCCTTCGGGCAGCTTGTAGACCGAGTTGTCGGCGAACGGGACGCGCACGTACTCGGCCTGGGTGCCGTCGATCAGGTGGCCGAAGATCCACCCGATGCCGCTGGCACCCTCCTCGGCCAGGCAGTGTGCGTAGAGGCCCCGGTGGCAGTAGGAGCAGGAGCCGCAGGCGCTGATGCAGGAGATGATCACCCGGTCGCCGATCGCAACGCTGGAGACGGCCGAGCCCGCCTCGATGATCGTGCCGACCCCCTCGTGGCCGAGGATCCGGCCGTCGGTGACGGCAGGGACGTCACCCTTGAGGATGTGGAGATCGGTGCCGCAGATCGTGGTGGTGTCGATCTGGACGATGACATCGGTCGGTTCGAGAATGGCCGGGTCCGCGACGTCCTCCCACGCCTTCTGGCCGGGTCCGTGGTAGACGAGCGCTTTCATGACTGCTCCTTTCGTCGAGGCACAACCGGGTTCCCGGGAGCCTGTCTCCACTCTCGGGCGGGGTCGAGACGGCGGACAGGGCACTAGGTCACCCCCGCTCAGGACTCTCAGACGGTCGCCGTGACCGGAGTCACGCCCACCCCTGCATGCGTGGGACTTTCGGCCCTGACGGCACAGGAAGCTCCGGCTCTAGGTTCGAGTCAAAGCGACGAAGGAGTGAGCGAGATGCGACGAATGCTGGTTCTCGGTGGCGGCACGGCCGGGACGATGATCGCCAACAAGGTGCGCAAGGAGTTGTCGCGCAACGACTGGCAGATCACCGTCGTCGACCGCGATGACGACCACCTCTACCAGCCCGGATTCCTGTTCCTGCCGTTCGGTGGCTACACCCCCGAGCAGGTCGTCCGGGCGCGGCAGGACCTGCTGCCCACGGGCGTGGACTTCGTGATGGCGGAGGTCGACCACGTCGACGCCGAGACCAACAGCGTCGCCCTCACGGACGGCCGTGAGCTGACCTACGACTACCTGGTGATCGCGTCCGGCACCACGCCGCGCCCCGACCAGACCCCGGGCATGCTCGGACCCGAGTGGCGCAAGAGCATCTTCGACTTCTACTCCTATGAGGGGGCGCAGGCCCTCGCCGAGGCACTCAAGGACTTCGACCACGGCCGGCTGGTCGTGCACATCACCGAGATGCCCATCAAGTGCCCGGTGGCGCCGCTGGAGTTCGCGTTCCTCGCCGAGTCCCACCTGCGTGAGCGCGGCATCCGCGACCGCGTCGAGCTGGTCTACGTGACGCCCCTGTCCGGCGCCTTCACCCAGCCCATCGCCTCTGATCACCTGGGCGGGATGCTGGACGAGCGGAAGATCATGGTCGAGACCGACTTCATGGTCGAGAGCATCGACAACGAGAGAAAGACGCTGGTCTCCTACGACGAGCGAGAGGTGCCTTTCGACCTGCTGGTCACGATCCCCCTCAACATGGGTGCCGACTTCGTGGCCCGGTCGGGCCTCGGCGACGAGCTCAACTACGTTCCCGTCGACAAGCACACGCTGCAGTCGACGACGTACCCGAACGTCTTCGCGGTCGGGGACGCCTCCGACATTCCTGCTTCCAAGGCCGGTTCGGTGGCGCACTTCTCGGTCGAGATCTTCGTCGACAACTTCCTGCAGCTCATCGAGGGCAAGGCCATGACCGGCTCGTTCGACGGACACGCCAACTGCTTCGTCGAGTCCGGCGACGGCAAGGGCCTGCTCATCGACTTCAACTACGACACCCAGCCGCTGCCTGGCAAGTACCCGCTGCCCGTCGTGGGTCCGATGGACCTGCTCAAGGAGACCCGCGCCAACCACCTCGGGAAGCTCGCGTTCCGCTGGATCTACTGGAACGTGCTGCTCCCCGGACGCCCCCTGCCCCTGCCGGCGCACATGTCCATGGTCGGCAAGACCATCCAGAAAGAGGAGTGATCCCCATGCCCGTCACGACCATCGACGGTCGCCAGGTGCACGTCAACGAGGAAGGTTTCCTCACCGAGCCCGCCGAGTGGGACGAGCAGCTGGCCAAGGCCCTGGCCGCCCAGATCGGCATCGACCTGAGCGACGACCACTGGGCGGCGATCCGCTTCCTCCGCGAGGACTTCGCGACCAAGGGCGAGACCCCGACGCTGCGCCGGGTGAGCGTCGCCGGCGGGATCCCCACCAAGCAGCTGTTCGCGCTGTTCCCGAAGAAGCCCGCCAAGAAGATGGCCTACGTCGCCGGGCTGCCCAAGCCGCACGGCTGCGTCTGAGCCCCCCACTCCGGCTTTTCGAGAGAGAAGGATCCTGATGACCACCACCACTCCGAGCACCCCGCTCGACACCACTCCCAGCCTGGTACCCGACTTCGACACCGAGGCCGGCGAGGGCCGCAAGCTCGCCATCATCTGCTCCAAGGGCAGCCTCGACATGGCCTACCCCGGCCTGATCCTGGCCAACGCCGCACTCGGAGAGGGTGTGGAGACGCACCTGTTCTTCACCTTCTGGGGCTTCGACATGATCAACAAGAAGACGATGGCGCACCTCAAGATGACCCCGCTGGGCAACACAGCGACACACATGCCACAGGGGCTGGGCGGCATCCCGGGTGTCACCGCGATGGCGACCTCGAAGCTGAAGAAGTCGATCGCCGAGCTCGACGTCCCCGAGGTGCCCGACTTCCTCGAGCAGATCGTCGCCTCTGGCGGCCACCTGTGGGCCTGCCGCATGTCGGCGGACATGAACCACCTCACCGAGAACGACCTCTACGAGGAGGTCGAGGGCATCATCAGCGCCAGCGACTTCATCGACAAGACCGACGGCGCCCAGCTGCTCTTCATCTGAGCAGCGGGTCGGCATGGCTGGTGTCGGCCAGCAGAAGTCCGTGTGGCATCAGGTACTGCCGAAAGTGTTCCCAGACCGGGCCGGCGACGACGCGGTGCCACACGTCCGATCATCACGCGGCGAACGGACCGGGGCCAGCACGGGCATTCCTGTCGGTGCCCGGCCCTAGCCTGGGTCGTGGGGTCGACGCCGTCGGACGAGGAGTGCGCGCATGACCGCGACCGGTCCACGCCAGCCGACCATCCCCGCGGATCTGCTGGAGCGGATGCGCTCCCTCCAGGTGGCGGCCAACCGAGCGGAGATGGCGCGGGCTCGAGCGGCCGCCGAGCTGTGTCAGCACTTTCGTGCTGACATCGAGGTCCGCCGGGCCGCCGACCCGCACCAGACCCTGGCGCCGCTGGACGAGACCGTCGTGGAGACCCAGCCGGTGACCGGCCAGAGCGCGAGCCGGATCCGCACCGAGGTCGAGCAGGTGCTGCTCCTCGATCGGCACCTCCCCTGGCTCGGCTCCCATCTCGATGCCGGCAGGCTGGATCTCTTCCGAGTTCGTCCCGTGACGGACGCGATGCGTGAGGATCTGGCCGAGCACGCTGAGGCGCGTGCTCGGTTCGCGGGCCTCGTCCGGCGCTGGTTCGACCGGGCCGTGGCCGACTCTCCCGTCCTCGTCAACCGCACCTATGCCCAGATCAGAAACCATGTGCACTACCTGGTCACCAAGGTGCTCGCCAGCGAGCTCGACGACCGGTTCGTGCGCCGACACCGGCAGCGCACCGTCTCGACCTACCCGACCGGCGACGGGATGGCCGCGCTCGTGGTGGATGCCGACGTCGTCTCCGTCGCACGTGCGGCGCACCATCTCGATCTCCTCGCGCGAGACGCGCGCAGCACGGGCGATCCCCGCAGTCTCGACCAGCTCCGCAGCGACCTGGCGATCACGCTGCTCTCCGGCTCCGCCGAAGCCGTGCCACCGGCCGCCCCGGACGGCGAGGTCGGCCGCTGGGCGCGCCCGATCATCAACGTGACCGTCCCGGTCGAGACGCTGATGGGGCTCTGCGATGAGCCCGGCCGGATGGGCACCACGACCCTGCCGGCCTCGCTCGTGCGCCACGTGGCCGGCCAACCCGGTTCGACCTGGCACCGGTTGCTCACCGACCCGGCCCGCGGGGCAGTCGAGCTCTCCACCGAGCGCTACAGACCGACCGGACCGATCTGGCGCGAGGTGGTCGCGGCCCAGCCGACCTGCTTCGCGCCGACCTGCGAGCGACCGGCCACCGACTGCGACCTGGATCACCGACGCCGCTGGCCAGAAGGCCCGACCTCCACAGCCAACCTCGGTCCCGCCTGCCGCCGCCACCACCGCGCCAAGCACTCCCCAGGCGCCCGGCTCGTCACCGGTCCCGACGGCATCCTGCGGTTCACCACCCGCGCCGGACTCACCCACGCACTCAGCCCCGCCGAGCAGCCCACCTGCGACGACCCCGCTGTCACGGCTGGATGGGAGAGCCTGCTGGAGATTCAGCCCAATCGTGCTGAACTCGTCGAGGCCGTCGACAGCATCCGGCAGCACCGACACTGGACCCGGATCTCACACGCGGAGGCCGAGCGGCACGGCGCCCCCGACCACGGCTGGTGGGACGTGCCCCCCGCCGAGGAAGACCTGTCAACACTCACCGGTTGACAACTCGAGCCGCCGTTTGTCCGCGGGGCGAGCGCCGATGGAATCGACGAGGCGTCCGAGGGCTCGTTGGGTCTCATCGTCCTGCGAGTAGACGAAGACGCCTCTCATGCCTCGCGTCAACGGACCTTGTATTCGTTCCGCACCAAGCGCACGCGGGGACCGCTCCGGTCGCCCTCGACCACCTGGACCGAGCCGGTGACACCGACGGCGTCGGCGAGGAAGGAGGAGAACAGCCCGACCCCGGCGTAGAGGTGCGAGGGCACTCTCCCCCGCCTGAGGATCGTGGAACGGTCGCCCTCGACCTCCACGCGGGCGTCCTGACCGGAAATTGTGTCCCCGAGCGAGTGCGGTCAGGCATCTGGTCCGGCCGCCTCCTCGGCTCAGGACGTCGGTGGGGCCTCCAGACGGGCCATCACAGGCGTCGAGAGCACGCCGTGCACCAGGACGGAGGCGACGACCGTGAACGAGACGGTCGACCACAACCAGTCCTGGCCCAGCCCGGGTGCCTCGCCGATCGCGTACGCGAGGTAGTACAGCGACCCGACCCCGCGGACGCCGAAGAACGCGGCCGCCCACATCTGGGAGCGGGTCATGCCGCCGTCGCGTCGTGGCGACGCCGCCCAGGGGGCGAGTGCCAGCATCCCGGCGGCAGGGCGGACGAGCAGGATCAGCGCCAGCCCGATCCCGACACCTCGCCAGTCGAGCGCGTCGAGCAGGCCACGGGTGAGCGCGATGCCGAGCACCAGGAGCACGAAGAGCGTGAGCAGCCGCTCCAGCCGCTCGGCCACCTCGTGCATGGCCGCGTGGTAGTCGTGGGAGCGCTCGGCCGAGCGGAACGTCATCGCGCAGAAGAACACGGAGAGGAAGCCGTAGCCACCGAGCACCTCGCCCAGACCGTACGACGTGATCAGGGCGGCGAGCGCCAGCAGCGACTCGCCCCGCTCGGCGACGCGCAGCGAGGTATGGGTGGAACGGAAGGCGAGGTAGGCGAGCACCCGGCCGACCACGATCCCGGCCACCACGCCGATCAGCACCTTGCCCACGAGGTAGTAGCCGACCCACGTGAGTCCCCACTCCGAGACGGCGCCCTCGGTGGCCATCAGGATCGCGACGTAGACGAAGGGGAAGGCCAGGCCGTCGTTGAGGCCCGCCTCCGAGGTGAGCGTGAAGCGGAGCTCGTCGTCCTCGTCCACCTCGAGGTCGCCCGTCTGCGGTCCGGCGACCTGGACGTCTGAGGCGAGCACCGGGTCGGTCGGTGCGAGAACCGCGCCGAGGAGCACCGCCGCGGCGGGTGCCAGACCGGCGACCCAGCCGAGCAGCGCGACCGCGGCGATGGACACCGGCATCCCGATCGCCAGCAGCCGCCAGGTCGCCGACCAGCGCCGCCAGCTGGTTGGATCCCGCAACCGCAGGGCCGGTCCAGCGCGAGGCCGACCCCCATCAAGGCGATGATCACGACGAGCTCGGTCACGTGCTCGATCGCGACCCTGTTGTCCTGCGGGTCGAGCGGGAGGTCGTCGGGCAGGGGAGTGAGGCCGATCAGCATCCCGATGCCGACGAGGACCATCGGTGCCGAGACCGCCCAGCGGGAGAGGAGGTCGGGCAGCACGATCGCCAGCAGGAGAGTCGCGCCGGCGACGAGGTAGACGAGGTCGGCTGTCACGCTCCCTCTCTACCCGAATGGCCGGGAATCAGACCGACCGGCTGCCACGTCCAGGAGTGGGGCGGTCACGGGCCGGGTACTCACTGCGTATGGCGACCAACGAGCGGATCATGAAGGCGACCCCCGAAGACGTGTGGAGCGTCCTGTCGGACGGATGGCTCTACCCGCTGTGGGTCGTCGGGGCGTCCCGGATGCGCGAGGTCGACGATCAGTGGCCGGAGCCAGGGGCGCGCCTGCACCACTCGGTCGGCAGCTGGCCGCTGCTGGTGGACGACCTCACCGAAGTCGTCGAGATGTCGCCGGGCGTGCTGCTCGTCCTGGATGCGAAGGCCCGCCCGACCGGTACGGCGCGGGTGACCATCAGGCTCGAGGCGGTCGGCGCCGAGACGCGAGTGGTCATGGAGGAGGACGCCGTTGCGGGGCCGGCCCGGCTGGTGCCCAAGCCGATCCGGGACGTCCCACTGACGTGGCGCAACGTGGAGAGCCTGCGCCGACTCGCCTTCGTCGTCGAACGCCGCGCTGCGCGGAGCCGGGAGCCTCGTGCCTGAGTGGGACGCGATCGTCGTCGGCGCCGGGCCCAACGGCCTGGTCGCCGCCAACCTGTTGACCGACGCCGGCTGGAGTGTCCTGCTGCTCGAGGCGCAGTCGACGCCCGGAGGCGCCGTACGCAGTGACCGTGAGCTCGACCCGGAGTTCGTGCACGACACGATGAGCTCGTTCTACCCGCTCGCGGCTGCTTCGCCGATCCTCCAGGGCCTCGGGCTGGAGGACCACGGTCTGGTGTGGCGACACGCTCCCGCCGTCCTCGGACACTTCCACCCGGCCTCCCAGCAGTGGGCCGTCCTGCACCGCGACCGCGACGTCACGGCCGGTTTGCTCGACGCTGCCCGAACGGGCGACGGCGAGGCTTGGCTCCGGCTCTGCTCGTCATGGGACTCCGTGGGGGAGTCGCTGGTGGGCGGACTGCTCTCGCCCTTCCCTCCTCTGCGCAGCGGTCTCACGGGGCTTGCCCAGCTGCGCAAGGCCGGCGGGCTCGACTTCGTCCGCACCCTGCTCATGCCCGCCGCCGACCTGGCGCGCGAACGCTTCGACGGCGAGGCCCCGCGCCTCCTGATCGCGGGGAACGCCGGCCACGCCGACATCCCGCTGGACTCCCCGGGCTCGGGCCTGATGGCGTTGTTGCTCGCGATGCTCGGTCAGACGGTCGGCTGGCCGGTCCCGGAAGGGGGTGCTGGTCGGCTGGTCGACGCCCTGGTGCGACGCCTGGAGTCGCGAGGCGGCACGATGCACTGCTCGGCCGAGGTGGACCGCATCGAGGTCGAGCGAGGACGCGTGCAGGGGGTGCGCCTCGCCGACGGCCAGCGACTCGCCGCCCGCGTCGTGGTTGCAGACGTCGTCGCGCCCCGGCTGTACGGCGGGCTGGTGCGCGCAGAGGACCTCCCCGAGCGGACGAATCGCCGAATGCGCGGTTTCACGCTCGATCCGTCGACGATCAAGGTCGACTGGGCACTCTCCGGACCTGTCCCGTGGGCCGTGCCACCGCCGTACGCCCCGGGCACCGTGCACGTCGCCGACTCGGTCGAGGAGATGACCGAGTCGTTCGCGCAGATCGAGGCCGGCGCGGTGCCGGCCCGGCCGTTCCTCCTGGCCGGGCAGATGACCACCACCGACCCGACGCGTTCCCCGTCCGACACGGAGTCGATGTGGGCCTACACCCACGCACCGCAGCAGGTCCGGTCCGACGCCGGAGAGGCAGGCATCCGTGGCACCTGGGACAACGACGACCTCGAGCGGATGGCGGACCGGATGCAGCGCCGTCTCGAAGACCTCGCTCCCGGATTCGGCTCGCGCGTGATCGCCCGCCGGATCCTCGGCCCCCGCGAGCTCGAGGCCCGCAACGCCAACCTGGTCGGAGGCGCCATCAACGGCGGCACCGCGCAGCTGCACCAGCAACTGGTCTTCCGGCCGATCCCCGGCACGGGCCGGGCCGGCACCCCCGTCCGAGGGCTCTACCTCGCCTCGGCGTCGGCACACCCCGGCGGTGGCGTGCACGGTGCTCCCGGGAGCAACGCGGCCCGGGCTGCGATCGCCCGGCGCCGGCTGCGGCTGGACTGAACGCGGCCACCGTCACGGAGTGAAGACGACCTTCACCATGCCGTCATGCGTCGTCCCGAGGCCAGTTGCCGCACGGGTCGCATGACGTCGCCGCCAACCGGGCACTGGGGACCCAAGACGTGAGACCGGCCTCCTCCGCGAGCGATCGTCCACGCATGACACCCACAGCCGACAACCGCAAGGAGACCCGAACGTGTCCACCGACGCCATCGTGAAGCTCAAGGACGACCACAAGAAGATCCTGCGCACCTTCAAGGAGTTCGAGCAGGCAGGTGACGCCGCCCACAAGACCAAGGGTCGGCTGGTCGAGAAGATGATCGAGCTGTTGACCGTGCACACCTACATCGAGAACGAGGTGATGTACCCCCGCGTGCGCGAGCTCGTGCCGGAGCTGGAGGACGACGTGCTGGAGTCCTACGAGGAGCACCACGTCGCTGACGTGCTGGTCATGGAGCTGGCTGCGATGAAGCCGACCGACGAGCGCTTCACGGCCAAGACGACGGTCCTCATCGAGAACGTCCGCCACCACATCGAGGAGGAGGAGGACGACTGGTTCCCGAAGGTGCGGGAGGCGCTCGGACGCAAGGCGCTCCAGGAGCTGGGTGCCGACATGCTCGCGGCCGAGAAGAAGGCCCCCCGCAAGCCGTCCCAGCCGGGCGCGCTCAAGAAGACCGTCGACGCCGTCATCGCCTGACGGGGAGGAGCGCCGATGGCCACGCCGGTCAGGTTGGACCCCACGGGTCCGCCGATGTCGGTCGAACGCGATCCCGTGGCGGAGATCGTCGGCGGGGCCGAAGCCTGCCGCGGCTCCGGCGTCGGCGCGGCACTCGACCTGGCCGCTGAGTGGGGGGCGACCCTGCCCCGGCCGGGGCAGGGCAGGACGTCGCTGCTGTGGGAGGCGCTGGCATCCATCGCGGCCGTCGATCTCCAGGTGGCCCGCGCAGCGGAGCCGCACCTGGACGCGCTCGCCATCCTGGCGGAGGCGGGGGAGGGGGCCGAAGCCGGCTCGACCTGGGGCGTCTACGCCGCGGAGGGACCGGGCGTCCGGGTCGACGCGCGGCCGGCGCCGGCCGGGGACGGTTGGCTTCTCGACGGCACCAAGCCGTGGTGCTCGCTGGCGAGCCGGGTCACTCACGCCCTGATCACGGCGTGGGTCGGCGACCAGCGCAGGCTCTTCCGCGTGCGCCTGGACCAACCAGGGGTGGACCGGACCTCGGACGCGTGGAGCGCCCGTGGTCTCGTCGAGATCACCAGCGCCCCGATCGTGTTGACCTCGGTCGCCGCCTCCGCGGTCGGTGAAGCGGGTTGGTACCTCGCCCGCGACGGGTTCGCGTGGGGCGGCATCGGCGTGGCCGCCATCTGGTACGGCGGCGCGGTGGGCGTCGCGCGCAGGGTCCGCGCCGCGGCCGCGGAGCGGCAGCTCGACCAACTCGGGCAGTGGCACCTCGGGATGATCGACGCCGTGCTGACGGCGGCCCGCGCGACCCTCCACGAGGCCGCCACGGCCGTGGATGCGGGCAGGGCCGACGGGGCCGCGGGCGCGCTGCTGGCCCTGCGGACCCGGCAGGTGGTCTTCGACGCTGCCGAGTCGATCCTGCGCCGGGCGGACCATGCCCTGGGGCCGCGACCCCTCGTGGCGGAGGCCGAGCACGCCGCCCGCGTCGCCGACCTGCACCTGTACCTGCGTCAACACCATGCAGAGCGTGACGGCGCCGCCCTCGGGCAGCGTGTGCTGGAGACCGAGCCTTGGTGAGGGCGGCCTTCACCCACGACAGCGAGGGCACCCCTCGGTCGTCCTGGACCAGCGACCCGGCCTGGCTCAGCTGCTCGGACCTCGAGCTGGTCGGCGGCGACGAGTCGACGGTCGAGCACCTCGTCGTGGTCGCCGCGCACCCGGACGACGAGACACTCGGGGCCGGCGGACTCCTGGCGACCGCACACCAGGAGGGGATCGAGGTCGACCTCGTCCTGGTCACCGCTGGCGAGGGGAGTCACCCTCACTCACCCACCGTTCCTCCCCAAGAGCTCGCCGAACGCCGACTGGCCGAGTCGAAGCGGGCACTGGATCTCGTGGTCCAGGGCGGCCGCACGACCCACCTGGCAGTGCCCGACGGGCTGGTCGCCGAGTCCGTGGAGGGGGTCGTGGAGTCGCTGGTGCGCGTGATCGGGGACGGCCGTTCCACGATCTTGCTCAGCCCGTGGTCCCAGGACGGGCACCCCGACCACGAGGCGTGCGGCCGGGCGGCAGAGGTCGCGGCCCGTCGTACGGGTGCGCGTCTGCTCCAGTTCCCGATCTGGTTCTGGCACTGGGGAGCTCCGGCGGCGATGCCATGGGACCGGGTGCGCCAGCTCCGGCTCTCGCCGTCGGCGGTCGCTTCGAAGCGGGCGGCGATCCTCGCTCACAAGACCCAGGTCGCGCCGCTGTCCCCGGCAGTGGGGGACGAGCAGCTGCTCAGTGCCGGTTTTCTCGCCTACTTCCGGGCTCCCGTGGAGACCTTCGTCGAGGTCGAGCCCCGGCATGCCTCCGACCCCGTCTTCGACGATCTCCACCGAGACGTGCCTGACCCCTGGGGTGTCGACGAGCGGTGGTACGAGCAACGCAAGCGAGACCTGACCCTCGCAGTCCTTCCGCGGCCCACCTATGAGCACGCCCTCGAGCTCGGCTCGTCCACGGGCGCGTTGGCGGCCGACCTGGCCCCGCGCTGCCGAGAGCTGCTTGCCGTCGATGCCAGCGCTGCCGCTGTCGAGAGGGCAACCGTCCGGATGCGGACGGCGCCAGGGGTCAGGGTCGAGCGACGCGACCTGCCACGGGACTGGCCCGCCGGGTCCTTCGACCTGGTGGTCGTCTCCGAGCTCGGCTACTTCCTCAGCCCGGTCGAGCTCGACGTCCTCGTCGAGCAGGTCGAGTCCGCGCTCACCCCGGACGGCGACCTCGTGCTCTGCCACTGGCGGCACCCGATCCAGGGGTGGCCGCTGGACGGCCCGGCAGTCCACGCCCGCGTCCGGTCGATGCTGTCTCGGCCCGAGATCGCGACGTACCAGGACCGGGACTTCGAGATCTGTGTGTTCTCGCGCCGAGCCACCCCCGAGGCAGACGCATGACGGTGACGTCGGTCCAGGTCGTCATCCCGGTCCGCAACGAGGAGAAGCGGCTCGGTGCCTGTCTGGACTCGGTTGCCCTCGCCGGTCGGGCAATGACGGCGACCCGACCGGACATCGAGATCCGCACGGTCGTGGTGCTCGACAGCTGCACCGATGCGTCGGAGGAGATCGCGGCAGGTTCGGGCGCCGAGCTGGTCCGACTCGACGCGGGCTCCGTCGGTGCGGCGCGACGAGCCGGCGTCAGTCGGGTCCTGGTCCCGCCGTGGAGGAGTCCGGTGCAGGTCTGGATCGCCTCGACCGATGCAGACACCGTGGTCTCCCCGGACTGGATGGTCGACCAGGTCGGGCTGGCCGATCTGGGCAACGACCTCGTCGTGGGACTGGTGCGACCTCATCCCGCGGAGCTGTCCGGCCCGGCTCTCGAGCTGTGGGCCGAGCGCCACCATGTCGACGGGGGTCACGTGCACGGCGCGAACCTCGGCATCCGGCTCTCCACCTACCTTCAGGTCGGCGGCTTCCCGGCGGTGTCCGAGCACGAGGACGTGGAGCTCGTCCGGGCCGTTCGAGCAGCCGGGAGCCGGTGGGCCATCGGCTCGCTCGCCGTGACATCGGCACGGACCACGGGCCGGACACCCGGCGGTTTCGCCGGCTACGTCCGCGACCTCACTCTCGCGCTGGAGGCGTGAGGCCGGTGGTCGTGGGGTGGCTCGTCGGTGTCCAGTGGCACCCCGAGGACGATGAGGGCCCCGCCCTCGACCGGGAGCTGCTGTTCCGGGCCTTCCTCGACGGCTGACCCGCCGGCAGGGCGCCGGCGTGAGCCGGCCCCTGACGGTGCTCGTCGGGGACCGGCCGGCCAGGTCAGACGATCGTGCGGATGAGCTTCTTGTTCACGAACTCCTCGAGTGCGTACCTGCCCAGCTCGCGGCCGAAGCCGGAGCGCTTCACTCCGCCGAAGGGCAGCTCGACCCCGTCGGCGTTGACGCCGTTGATGAAGACCATGCCGACGTCGAGCCGGTCGGCGAGACGCTGCGCCTGCTCGGGGTCGGTGGTGAAGACGTAGGAGCCCAGCCCGAACGGGGTGTCGTTGGCGAGAGCGACGGCCTCGTCCTCCGAGGCGACCTTGAACGCCATCGCCACAGGCCCGAACAGCTCCTGGTGGAAGACGGGGTTGTCAGGCGTGACGTTCTCCAGGACACCGCCGGGGTAGAAGGCCCCGTGCGGCTCGCCGGAGCTCCGGAGGACGGCGCCGGCGCTGACGGCCTGCTCGACCTGGGAGCCCAGGTTCGACGCAGCCGGCTCCGAGGACAGCGGCGAGTCCAGGTCGCCCGCCGTGATCTTGGCGGTGAACCTCTCCACGAAGTCGTCGTACAGGTCGTCGATGACGATCATCCGCTTGCCGGCGTTGCAGGCCTGGCCGGTGTTGCCCACGCGCGCCTCGATGGCGGCGTCGACGGTGGCGTCGAGGTCGTCGGAGCTCATCACGATGAAGGGGTCCGAACCACCCAGCTCGAGCACCACCTTCTTCAGGTTGCGCCCGGCAATCTCCGCGACCGCGGCACCGGCCCGTTCCGAGCCGGTGAGGGACACGCCCTGGACCCGGGGATCGGCGATCACGTCGGCGACCTGCTCGTTGGTCGCGTAGATGTTGACGTAGGCGCCGTCAGGGAGCCCGGCGTCGAGGAAGATCTGCTGGAGCGCCGCCGCCGACGCCGGGCACTGCGGGGCGTGCTTGAGCAGGATCGTGTTTCCCAGCACGAGGTTCGGAGCGGCGAACCGCGCGACCTGGTAGGCGGGGAAGTTCCACGGCATGATCCCCAGCAGCACCCCGAGGGAGGTGCGCCGGATCAGCGCGGAGCCGGACCCGTCGAGCAGATCGATGGGCTCATCGGCGAGGAAGGTCTCCGCGTTCTCGGCGTAGTAGTCGTAGATCGCGGCGCAGAACTCGACCTCGCCGACCGCCTCGTCGCGAGGCTTGCCCATCTCGCGGATCATGATGTCCGCGAGCTCCTCCTTGCGCTCGAGATGGAGCTGTCCGACCTTGCGGACCAGGCCGGCGCGCTCGGCGAGCGTCATGGTGCGTCCCCACGTCGCATGGGTCTCGTGGGCAGAGTCGATCGCCTCGCGGATCTCCTCGTCGGTGGCGGTCGGGTAGGGCTCGGGATCGGTCCCGCCACGGGGGTCGCGTACGGCGTACATGGTCATGGGGCCTCCAGCGGTCGGACGGAGCGAGAAGTCTCGGCTCGGTGGGCACGTCCACCCCACCGTAGGAGCCCCGACCCAACTCCGTCATTGGATAGTCTGACCAACATCGGCTCGCGTTCGGCGCAGCGCCGAGGAAAGCGTGGTCATGACCATTCCTACCGTGGCGTCCCTGTGCGCGTCGCTGGGCCACCACCTCGCTCCGGTGGACGGGTTCGGCGCGCCCGACAAGGAGATCGCCGCTGTCCACATCAGCGAGCTCCTGGACCCGAACGCCTACCTGAGCGGAGGGGAACTGCTGCTCACCACCGGGCTGGCGCTGCCGAAGAGCGCGATCGGCTGCCGGCGGTACGTCGCCCGGCTGGTCCAGGCGGAGGTGGCAGCGCTGGCGCTCGGGCTCGGGCCGGTGCACCAGACCCCACCCGAACCCCTGGTGGAGGCCTGCCTCGAGGCGGGGCTCACCCTGCTCGCCGTCCCGGGCCCCACGCCCTTCCTGATGATCTCGCGCGCCTACTGGGGCGCCCGGGCCCGCTCCAACGAGCAGCAGCTCAACGACGCGGTGGCGGCTCACCGGGCGCTGGTCGACGCGGCGGTGGCCCCGGACCCGGCTGCGGCGATCCTCCGGCGACTGGCGGTGCTGCTCGAGGGTTGGGCCGCGCTGCTGAGCGCCCAGGGCAAGGTCGACCAGAGCTACCCCGCCGGGCTCGGGGAGGAGATGGCAGCGCTCCAGGCCGAGGTGACTCGACTGGAGGTGGCCGGGGTGCACTCCTCGGCGTCGTTCAGCTCCGCGGACCACGTGGTCGTGCTGTTCCCGCTGGCGGTGGAGGACCGCATCGTCGGCTACCTCGCGGCGGGCTCTCCGCGGCAGCTGACGGCACCGCAGCGGCGGGTCGTGCTCACCGCGGCGGCGCTGCTGAGCCTCGACGTCGTCCGCCATCAGCGCAACCAGTCTGCGCGTGAGGCGACCCGGCGCTGCGTGGCGCTGCTCGTCGATGCGGGCCAAGCTGACGCCGCCCGACGACTGGCAGCCGACACAGGCGTGCCGTCGCCGCGTCGCGAGGTGACCGTCCTGGTGCTGGCGGGACGCGACAGCAACGACCTGGTCGCCGCGGTGGAACGTTGGTGTCCCGATGCCCTCTCTGTCCTGGTCGACCGCGGTACGGCCTGGTGCCTGCTGCCCGACGCGGCCGGTGCCTGGGAGGACCTCGAGGCCGAGCTGCTGTCCACTGACCAGACCGTCGCGGCGGTGGCCTCGGAGCTGGTGGCCGTCGAGGCAGCCGGCACGGTCCGTTCGCGCACCCAGCGCGCGCTCCAGGCCACCTCGCCGGGCGAGCTCGTGAGGCCGCGGCGTTCCGATGGAGCGGTGTCCCGCGCAGTCGACCGCTTCGCGGCAGCGGCCAGCCCGGAGCTGGTGCAGGCGCTGGTCGGCTACCTGCGGCATCGGGGTCAGTACGAACAGGCGTCCAAGACGCTCGGGCTGCATCGCAACACGCTGCGCTACCGGGTGGGTCGAGCCAGAGAGCTGCTGGGTGTGGAGCTCGACGACCCCGATGTCTCCGCGGAGACCTGGTTGGCGCTGAGGGCGCGAGGGGTCGCCTGACCGGGACCGTCGTGAGACCGACCAGGAACGACTGATTTTGGTCGGATCGTACGAAGATCGATCGGGGCGACTGTCCTACCGTCGAGGCACCAGCCCGTCCGACGGAGGAACGATGTCGCAGCCCGAACAGCGTCGCATTCTCGAGACAGCCATCCCCGGCCCGACCTCGCTGAAGCTGCAGGAGCAGCGCAGCCTCGAGCTCGCGGGTGGCCTCGGGACGACGATGCCGATCTTCGTCGATCGTGCCGGTGGCGGGATCATCGTCGACGTCGACGGCAACCACATCATCGACCTCGCCTCGGGGATCGCGGTCACGAGCGTGGGCGCCTCCGATCCTGCGGTCGTCAGCCGGCTGAGCGAGCAGGCCGAGCGCTTCACCCAGACCGGTCTCGGGAGGACCGGGGCGATGTTCGCCTGTGAGCACGAGGACGTCGTGCCCGACCTGATCACCACCGCGAAGGCACTCGCGGGCGGCCTGCCCCTGGCCGCGCTCACAGGACGAGCCGAGCTCATGGATGCCGTCGCACCGGGCGGTCTCGGGGGCACCTACGCAGGCAACCCCGTCGCGTGCGCCGCTGCGCTCGGGGCGCTGGAGACCATCGAGCGAGAGAACCTCGTGCAACGGGCCCGGGAGATCGAGGAGCGGGTGATGCCGAGGCTGCGCGCGCTTGTCGGTCCCGGCTCCACCATCGGTGACGTGCGGGGGAGGGGCGCCATGCTCGCTCTCGAGTTCGTGCGCCCGGGCACCACGGAGCCCGCGCCCGACACGGCGCGTGAGGTGGCCGCCCGTTGCCACGAAGAAGGAGTGCTGGTGCTGGTGTGCGGCACCTACGGCAACGTCATCCGGCTGCTCCCGCCCCTGGTCATCCCCATGGAGCTGCTCGACGAGGCGCTGGACGTCCTCGAGGCCGCAGTGCGGGGCGCTCGATGAGCATCGTGACGTCCTATGACCCGCGAACCGGGGAGCCGGTGTGGACGGCCGAGGAGACCACGTCGGAGCAGGTCGCCGCACGCGTCGACCTGGCGGCCCGCGCCGCACCGGCCGTCGCAGCCGCCGCTCCGGCGGAGCGGCGAGGCTGGCTCCACGGTGTCGCCGACGCCCTCGAGGCGCACGGTGACGAGCTCGCGGAGCTGGCCGAGCGTGAGACAGCACTCGGCCCGGTGCGGTTGGCGGGGGAGGTCGCCAGGGCTGCGAACCAGCTCCGCTTCTACGGTGACGTGGCGCGAGAAGGGTCCTACCTGGGCGTCACCGTCGACGAGGCCACCGCCACGACTGCGCGGATCGTCCGGGTGAACCGCCCGCTCGGTCCGGTCGCGGTGTTCGGAGCCAGCAACTTCCCCTTCGCCTTCAGCGTGCTGGGCAACGACACCGGCGCCGCGCTCGCCGCCGGGTGCCCGGTGGTCGTGAAGGCCCACCCCGCGCACGTGGGTCTGAGCCACCGGCAGGCCGAGATCGCCCGGGAGGCGCTGGCCGCAGCGGGCGCTCCGGACGGCACCTTCGGGATGGTCAACGGACACCAGGCCGGGGTCGACCTGGTCACGGCGGCTGCCACGTCCGCGGTCGCGTTCACGGGCTCGCAGGGTGGGGGGCTGGCCTTGTGGCAGATCGCGAACGAGCGCGAGGTGGTGATCCCCGTGTTCGCAGAGATGGGCACGGTGAACCCTGTCGTCGTCACCCGCGCCGGAGCTCGGGACCTGGCGCCCGTCGCGGCCGGGCTCGTCGGCTCGTTCACGTTGGGCGACGGGCAGTTCTGCACCAAGCCCGGGCTGCTGCTCGCTCCCGGAGGATCCGGGGCGGCCGATGCCGTCGCCTCGGCCCTGCGGGACGCGGCCCCCTCGCCGGTGATGCTGACCGAGTCGATCGCCGCAGCGGTCCGGGACGGCGTCTCGTCGATGCAGGACGCTGGGGCAGAGGTGGTGGAGCTTCGAGAGTCGGCGACGTCGGGGTGGGCCGCCCCGGCAGCCGTGCTCCGCGCCGACGTCACCGCCCTCAAGGCCGGGAGCCGGCTGCTCGAGGAGTGCTTCGGCCCCGTCCTCCTCGTCTGCGAGTACGACGACGACCTCCAGCTGACGGAGGCGTTGGCGACGCTCCAGGCCTCCCTTGCCGCCAGCCTCATCACCGGGGGCGCCGACGACCCGCAAGCGCCCGGTCTTCTCCGTGCCCTGAGCGCCAAGGTCGGCCGCGTGGTGGTCGACGACTGGCCGACGGGGGTGGCCTTCACCTGGGCGCAGCAGCACGGCGGGCCCTGGCCCTCGACCTCCGCCCCGGCCGCGACCTCGGTCGGGGCCCAGGGCCTTGCGCGCTTCGTGCGGCCGGTCGCCTTCCAGTCCGCCGAGGACGCCTGGCTGCCACCCGAGGCTCGTGCCGAGAACCCGTGGGGTCTGCCCCGCCGGGTGAACGGCAGCATGGAGAGCCCCCGGGGAGCGCAGCGATGAGCCTGCCGCTCGACGGTGTGCTCGTGGCCGACTTCAGCCGGGTGCTCGCGGGTCCGCTGGCAGCCGCCACGCTGGCGGATCTCGGGGCGGAGGTCGTGAAGGTGGAGCGACCCGGGGCCGGCGACGACACCCGTCACTGGGGGCCACCGTGGACCTCGACGTCGAGCTCCTACTTCGAGTCCGCGAACCGCTCCAAGAAGTCGGTGGAGCTCGATCTCGACGACCCCGCAGACCAGCGGCTGGCCCAGGAGCTGGCCGGCCGGTGCGACGTGCTCATCGAGAACTTCCGCACCGGGACGCTCGCTCGCCGAGGGCTCGGCTACGACGACGTCGCTGCGCGCAACCCCGGGGTCGTCTATGCGTCGGTGACCGGCTTCGGCAGCCGCGGGGGCGCCGACCTCCCCGGCTATGACTTCCTGGTGCAGGCGGTCGGAGGGCTGATGAGCATCACCGGCAGTCCGGAGGAGCCGACCAAGGTCGGTGTCGCTCTCGTGGACGTGCTGACCTCGAAGGACGCCGTCGTGGCCATCCTCGCCGCCCTGCGGGCGCGCGAGCGGCTGGGCCAGGGACAGCACGTCGAGGTCAACCTCCTCTCCAGCCTGCTCGGCTCGCTGGTCAACCAGGCCTCGGCGTACCTGACCACCGGTGAGCCCCCGAGTCGGATGGGCAACGAGCACCCCTCCATCGCGCCCTACGAGACGCTCGCAGCCAAGGACGGCCACCTCGCGGTCTGCTGCGGCAACGACGGGCAGTTCCGCCGTCTGGTCCAGGTCCTGGAGCTGCCGGAGCTCGCGGATGATCCGCGGTTCCGGACCAACGCGGACCGGGTCGCGAACAGGCAGGCACTGGTGGCATCGCTGGAGGGGCGGCTCGCTGCCGGCACCGTCGATGCCTGGACTCGACAGCTCGCCGATGCCGGAGTGCCGGCAGGCAAGGTCGGTACGCTCGCAGACGCCTTCGACCTCGCCGAGCGGCTGGGACTCCGACCGGAGGTGCCCGTCGGCCCAGGGCTCCCGGCACAGGTGCGCAGCCCGCTGACGTTCTCGGCCACACCGATCACCGACTACGCACCACCCCCGCAGCTGGGGGAGCACAACCAACAGGTCCGTCAGTGGCTCACCCAGGAGACAAACCGATGAGCAAGAAGCCCGCCCTCCCCCCGTTCGAACCACTCGACCCGGCCGGGATCGACGACCTGCTGACGGCCGACGAACGAGCCGTCCGTGCCTCGGTCCGCCAGCTCTGCGACGAGCGGATCGATCCCTTCGTCGCCGACTGGTTCGAGCGCGGCCGGATCGAGGACGTCCGCGGTCTCGCCAAGGAGCTCGGCTCGCTCGGGGTGCTCGGCATGCACCTCGAGGGATACGGATGCGCCGGGATGTCTGCGACCGACTACGGCCTGGCCTGCCTCGAGCTCGAGGCAACCGACTCGGGCATCCGCTCGCTGGTGTCGGTGCAGGGGTCCCTCGCGATGTTCGCGATCTGGCGCTGGGGCTCGGAGGAGCAGAAGAACCAGTGGCTGCCGCGGATGGCAACCGGTGAGGCGATCGGCTGCTTCGGGCTCACCGAGCCCGACGTCGGCTCGGACCCCGGGAGCATGCGCACCCGGGCCCGCCGCGACGGTTCCGACTGGGTGCTCGACGGGCGGAAGATGTGGATCACCAACGGCTCGGTCGCCGAGGTCGCCGTGGTCTGGGCGCAGACGGACGAGGGCATCCGCGGGTTCGTGGTCCCCACCGACACTGCCGGCTTCAGCGCGCCCGAGATCAAGCACAAGCTGTCGTTGCGGGCGTCGGTGACCAGCGAGCTGGTCCTGGACGGTGTCCGGCTCCCGGACTCCGCCGCGCTGCCGGAGGTGCGGGGGCTGAAGGGTCCGCTCAGCTGTCTCAACGAGGCCCGTTACGGCATCGTCTGGGGGTCCATGGGAGCAGCACGTTCCTCGCTGGCGGCCGCGCTGTCGTACGCCATGGAGCGCACACAGTTCGGGAAGCCGATCGCAGGCTTCCAGCTGACCCAGCAGAAGCTCGTCGACATGAACCTGGAGTACACCAAGGGTGTCCTCCTGGCGCTCCACCTCGGCCGCCGCAAGGACGCCGGCACTCTCCGGCCGGAGCAGGTCAGCCTCGGCAAGCTCAACAACGTCCGCGAGGCGCTCGAGATCTGCAGGACCGCCCGGACCGTGCTGGGTGCCAACGGCATCTCGTTGGAGTACCCCGTCATCCGGCACATGAACAATCTCGAGTCGGTGCTCACCTACGAGGGCACCGTCGAGATGCACACGCTGGTCATCGGTGAGGCGATGACCGGTCACGCCGCGTTCCGGTGAGGTGATCCTCGCCGGGCGGCCGTCCCTCACCCGAGGAAGATGCTGGTGACCTTGCGCTCGTGCGGCTCGACAAGGAGCGTGGTGTCGTCGGTGACGAACTCGCGCATCAGGTCGATCGCCATCAGGATCTTCTGGCTCCGCAAGGAGTAGAAGACGCTGGTTCCCTCGCGTCGCGTCGCGACGATGCCTCTGTCCCGGAGGACGGCAAGGTGCTGGCTGGCGTTGGACTGGCTGACTCCGAGAGTCTCGGCGATGTCACCCACGCTGAGCTCGCCATCCCGGAGGATGCAGATGATCAGCAGCCGCTTCGGGTCTGCGATGGCCTTGCAGACACGCTCGTGCAGCTCGCGAACCTCGGCTTCCAAGGCCTCGTTCACCACGAGCTCCTCTGTGTCTGTGGGACGGGTGCGATGCCCGGGAGGGAGGTCCGAAGGCGATCGCGGATCACGGTGACTCATCTACGAGTATGAGCCCGATGGACACGATGGCCAAGATCGAGACGGTGCCGGCCAGGAGCAGTGCCATGTGGGCAGCCGCCGCGTCGCGGCCGGCTCCGACCCGTTGCACGGTGCGCTCGTAGCGGACCTCGGTCAGGGTCAACAGCACCGTCGCCACGCCGAGGCCGACCAAGCCAGGCAGCGCCGTGAGGACGCTGCCCCTCGTCTGGTGGAGAAGGAGTGCCGACACGCCCCCGACCCCCAGCGCGGTCCGCTGCCATGCCATGGCTGTGCGCTCCGCCTGCAGACCCACGTCGTGGTGAGGGGCTCGACGGTCGTGACGGCGAAGCCACTGAGGCAGGGGCATCAGCTGACCAGATCGGCGATCACCAAGGTGAGCGCCACCACCGAGGCCAACACCAGCGACACGGCGATCAGCCGCGGGACGAACGAGCGAGGGAGCTGACGGCCCAGTCGCATCGCGCGCTCGTTGCGCTGCCAGTGACGGTAGGAGAGCGCGGCCAGGAATCCACCGAGACCGATCAGGAGGAACCCGAGGGCGTGCCGCACCAGGGTCACGCCCGGCACGTAGTGAACCACCGCGACGCCTGCGGCCATCAGCGCCAGCGCAGTCCGCACCCAGGCCAGGAAGGTGCGCTCGTTGGCCAGGGTGAAGCGGTAGTCCGGGTCCTCCCCGACACCCTGCGGCTTGCCAGACCGCTCCGCGTCGGGGGCGTTCTCAGATGGCATCCAGGTCCCCCCGATTCGTGCGCCAATCGGCTCGGTCAGGTCAGCGAGGTCGACGCCGCGCACTGGTTGCGTCCGACATCCAGCACCATCAGCTCGTCCTCGGGCGGGTCGAGCTGTCCGGCGTTCACCAGTCGGATCGTGTCATAGGTGTCCGGCGCCGACGGGAGGGACGACACGATCTCCTCGACGAATCGCTCGATGGCCTGCTCGCTGAGCAGGGTGGCCTCGAACACCTGCTTGAGGGTGGTGGTCACGGCCCCCTCCTCGTTGAACTCCTCGCGGCTCGACCAGTGAGCGGGTGCGATGACTGTTGCCGGGTCGAGCGGCTCCAGCCGGTCGTGGACGCTGCGGAACAACGACCGGGCCAGGTCCTCGGCCTGTCCTGTCAGGTCCGGTCGGCCGAGACCTCGCACGAAGATCGTGTCGCCGACCAGCAGCATCCGCTCGCCGACCAGCAGTGCGGTGGTGCCGGGGGTGTGCCCCGGGAGGCGCATGGTCAGGGCACGCACCACGGTGCCGGCGCCCAGGCTCAGCGCCTCGCCGTCCTCGAGGGGACGGTTCGGGAAGGGGATCTCGTTCGCACTGTCCTCGGGGGGCAGGTGGTACTCGACACCCAGGTGCGCTGCGAGAGAAGGCCCACCGCTGATGTGGTCCGCGTGGACGTGGGTGTCGATCACGTGCGTCACCCGCATCCCGTGGGCCTGTGCCAGCTCGAGGTACGGCGTGTGGTTGCGCGCGGGATCGACCACGATGCAGTTCTCACCCGGCACGCCGATGACGTAGGACAGGCATCCCTTGGCGGGACGCTGCAGCTGCCAGGCGCGTGCCGGGGCGGGGAGGACGTCGAGCTCGACGGGGACGAGCAGCTGGGCCCAGGCATCCATCCCACCGGCCAGGGACCGGGTCTCCTTGCCGAACGTACTGAACTCCTGGACCACGAGGGCCGAGCCGTTGCCCTGCCCGCACACCACGATCGCGCCGTCGAGCGTGTCGGCGGCGAAGGCCTCGGGGTCGTCCAGCACCTCGTAGACCGGCTCGTGGCGGGTCTGCACCGCCTTGCGTCCCTCGAGCGGCTGCTCGGCGAACTCGTCGCTGTTCCGGACGTCGAGGATCTCCGGGATGGTGCCGGCAGCGAGCTCGTCGTGCAGCTCTTGGGGAGAGATGGTCCAGGCTTCCATGTGGTTCTGCCTTCCTGCGCGCTCGCACTGGGGGAGGTCGGAGGGGCACGTCGTGGCCGCCAATGTCCGTACAACTCGCCGAAGTGGGGGGTTGTTGTATGCGTCATCACGAATGTAATGTGACCGGCACCACAGCGCAATCCCTCACAGTTGGCTGGAGGCAGCACCCATGGCCGGAGCAGCAGCGGAAGACGACGTACCCACGAGCATGACGATCGTGGCGTGGAGCGGGGATCTCGACAAGATCTGGCCCACCCTGATCCTCGGCTCCACCGGTGCGGCCTACGGGATGAAGACCACGATCTTCTTCACGTTCTGGGGGCTCTTCCCGCTGGTCCGCGACGATGTGCGGATCACGGGCACCAACGCGATGACGAAGGCCCTCTCCGGGATGAATCCTCCCGGGGTGAGCAAGATGAAGCTCTCGAAGCTGAACATGGGTGGCGCCGGCTCCCGGATGATGAAGAAGCTGGCGCGCGACAACAAGGTCGCCAGCCCCAAGGAGCTGCTCGAGATGTGCACCGAGCTCGGCGTGAGCCTGTGGCCGTGTGAGATGACGATGGAGCTCATGGGGCTGCGCCGAGACCAGCTCATCCCGGACGCGGGGGACCCGGTGGGTGCCGCGACCGCGCTCTCGGAGATGAGCCGTTCCCAGATCAACCTGTTCATCTGACCCCTACCCGACCAGACGGTCGACGCGAACGGAGAAGTGCCATGGATCAGCAGGTCGACGCAACGGTGGACGCGAAGGGCCAGAAGTGCCCGATGCCTGTCCTGCTCACCTCGCGCGGGATCAAGAGCCTCACCCCTGGCCAGACCATGTTGGTGGAGGCCACCGACGGCGGCTCGCAGAGCGACATCCCGTCGTGGGCCAAGGACACCGGCAACGAGCTGCTGGACAGCTCCGTCGAGGACGGCGTCTACCGCTACCTCATCCGGAAGAACTGACGGGATGCAGCTCGGGTTCGCAATCGACCAACGCACCTGCATCGGGTGTCACGCCTGCACGGTGGCCTGCAAGACAGAGCACGACGTTCCTGTCGGACAGTTCCGCACGTGGGTGAAGTACGTCGACAGCGGGTCGTTCCCCGACACGACGCGATCCTTCGGTGTGATGCGCTGCAACCACTGCACCGATGCGCCGTGCGTGAAGATCTGCCCGACCGAGTCGCTGTTCAAGCGCGAGGACGGCATCGTCGACTTCGACAAGGAACGCTGCATCGGCTGCAAGAGCTGCATGCAGGCCTGCCCGTACGACGCCATCTACATCGACAAGGACACCAGCACCGCAGCCAAGTGCAACCTGTGTGCCCACCGCGTCGACGAGGACCTCGAGCCTGCCTGTGTCGTGGTGTGCCCGACGCACTCGATCTGGGTGGGGGACCTCGACGACCCGACCAGCGGAATCGCCCGCCTGGTGAGCTCGAACGCGACGACCGTGCGCTCTCCTGAGCAGGACACCGGGCCGAACGTCTTCTACCTGGGGGCCGACCGTGCAGTGCTCGATCCGCTCGCCGCGCCGGTCGAGGACACCTACATCTGGGCGAACCCGGACCCACACCGACTCGAGACCGCAGGCGACCTCCCCGGCGACCCACGCACCAACGCCCGGACGACGCTGAACACCGCTCATCCCCGTCCGTGGGGGTGGAAGGTGACGAGCTACTTGTGGACCAAGGGGGTCGGCGCCGGCGCGATGGCGCTGGCCGCCCTGGCCTACCTCCTCGGGATCGGCCTGGGGCCGATCGGCGACTACGTGGCCCCCTTGCTGGGGCTCTTCGGGGCAGCCACCACCGGTGCGCTGCTGGTCTGGGACCTCAAGCGCCCGGAGCGGTTCCTCTACATCTTCTTGAAGTCCAACTGGACCTCCTGGCTGGTGCTCGGGGCCTATGTCCTCACGGTGTTCTCCGGGGGCGCGGTGCTCTGGCTCGTCGCTGCCGCGCTCGACGTCGGCTGGGCGATGACCGTCCTCGCGTGGCTGGCGATCCCGGCCAGCGCGATGATGGCCGGCTACACCGCCTTCTTGTTCGGTCAGGCCGAGGGACGTGACCTGTGGCAGTCCCCGCTGCTGTTCTGGCACCTGCTCGTCCAGGCCGTGATGGTCGGCAGCGGGGCGCTTGCGGTCGCGGGTCTCTTCGTGGACCTGTCCGACGCGGCCTGGACACTCCTCGCGGCGTCCTTCGTTGTCGCCACCGTGCTGCACCTGCTGATGCTCGTCGGGGAGTACGCCGGCAGCCACGCCAGCCAACAGGCCTCGGTGGCCGCACACATCGTCACGTCGGGGCGCTATGCCCGCACGTTCTGGCTCGGTGCGGTGCTCCCGGTCGTGCTGGCCCTGGTGCTCGGCGTCCTCGCGTGGGGCGGGGCCGGGGTCGTCCTGCTCGCCGTGGCCGGGGTGATCGTGCAGCCGGCCCTCATCGCCTACGAGAGCGTCTTCGTGCGGGCGGGCCAGGACCCCCCGCTCTCGTGACCCCACTGTCCATCGACCACAGATCGTCTCGAAGGGGCCCCGCATGACGTTGGAGCAGGAGCGCGAGTCCACCACACCGGCACTGCCGGGGGAGCGCAGTCACGAACGGCTCCGCAACTTCCCTCCGGTCTCGGACTGGGACCACCACGTGGAGTACGACGCGAAGGCGCACCCACGCAAGGTGCCGCACGAGTACATGCTCGTGCCGACCACGTGCTTCAACTGCGAGTCGGCCTGCGGCCTGCTTGCCTACGTCGACAAGTCGGACATGTCGATCAAGAAGCTGGAGGGCAACCCGGCACACCCGGGATCGCGTGGACGCAACTGCGCCAAGGGGCCCGCGACGATCAATCAGATCAACGACCCCGAACGCATCCTCCACCCGCTGCGACGCGCGGGGAAGCGGGGCGGCGGCGACTGGGAGCGAGTCACCTGGGACGACGCGCTCGACGACATCGCGGCCCGGATCCGGGCCGCCATCGTCGAGGACCGTCGAGACGAGGTGCTCTATCACGTCGGGCGCCCGGGCGAGGACGGCTTCGCCGAGCGGTTCCTCCTGGCGTGGGGCGTCGACGGCCACAACAGCCACACCAACATCTGCTCGGCCGGCGCCCGGCTCGGCTACTCGCTGTGGGGCGGCTACGACCGTCCCTCGCCGGACTACGCCAACGCCAAGGTGATCCTGCTGATCTCCAGCCACCTCGAGGCCGGCCACTACTTCAACCCTCACGCCCAACGCATCATGGAGGGCAAGGTCTCCGGCGGCGCCAAGGTCGTCGTGCTCGACCCGCGCCTGTCCAACACCGCCTCGCACGCGGACCTGTGGATGGCGCCGTGGCCCGGCAGCGAGGCAGCGATCCTGCTGGCCGTCGCCTCCTACCTGCTGCGCACCGACCAGGTCGATCGAGCCTTCATCCGGCGCTGGGTGAACTGGTCGACCTACATGACGCACCTCCATCCCGAGCTGCCCGCTGACGACTTCGAGATCTTCATGGGGGTGCTGACCGAGGACTACGCCCGCTACACCTTCGCCTACGCCGCGGAGGAGGCGCAGATCCCCGAGGATCAGGTCGCGCAGCTCGCGGAGATCGTGGCCACCGCCGGGAGTGCCCTGTCGGCCCACGTGTGGCGGGCGGCGACAGCCGGCAACCTGGGCGGCTGGCAGGTGTCGCGTGCCCTGTTCTTCCTCAACGTGCTCACCGGCAGCGTCGGCACCAAGGGTGGCACCAGCCCCAACGGCTGGGACAAGATCATCGCCCACGGCCCGAACGTGCCGAGCGGGCACGAGTCGTGGAACGAGCTGCTCTGGCCGGCCGAGTTCCCGATGTCGACCAACGAGATGTCGATCCTGCTCCCGCACCTGCTCAAGGACGGGCGAGGCAAGCTGGCGATGTACTTCTCGCGCGTCTACAACCCGGTGTGGACCAACCCTGACGGGTTCAGCTGGCTGGAGGCGTTGACCGACGAGGCCCTCGTCGACTGTCACGTCGCCCTGACACCCACCTGGTCGGAGACGGCGACCTTCGCGGACTACGTGCTGCCCATGGGGCACAGCACCGAGCGTCACGACACCCAGTCCTACGAGCAGTACGCCGGCAAGTGGCTCGGCTTCCGGCAGCCGGTCACGCGCGTCGCGATGGAGAAGATGGGCCGGATCGTCTCCGACTCCCGCGAGTCGAACCCCGGCGAGGTGTGGGAGGAGAACGAGTTCTGGTTCGAGCTGTCCTGGCGGATCGACCCCGACGGCTCCCTGGGGATCCGCAAGTACTTCGAATCGCCGTACCGACCTGGTGAGAAGGTGACGGTCGACGAGTACTACCGGTGGGTCTTCGAGAACAGCGTGCCGGGGCTGCCCGAGGCGGCGGCCGCACAGGGGTTCTCGCCTCTGGAGTACATGCGCAAGTACGGCGTCTTCGAGGTCACCAAGGACGCCTACCGCCTCGACGAGCGTGAGCTCACCGACGCCGAGATGGAGGGGACCACGCCCGACGAGCAAGGGGTGCTCCGCAAGCCGGTCACCTTGGACTCGACCCCGCCCCTGGTCGGCGAGGCCGGCTCGGTGGGGGTGGTGCACGACGACGGCACCCGGACCCAGGGCTGGCTGACGCCCTCGCGCAAGCTCGAGCTGTTCAGCGACACGATGGTGGACTTCGGCTGGGGAGAGTACGCCGCCCCGGGCTACATCGAGTCACACGTGAGCCGCCGGTCCATCGACCACGACAACGCCGAGATGGTGTTGATGCCGACGTTCCGGCTGCCCACGCTGATCCACACCCGCACGGGCAACGCGAAGTACCTCAACGAGCTGAGCAACACCCATCCGATGTGGATGAACAGCAAGGACGCGGCCCGCTTCGGGTTCGCCACCGGGGATCTCGTGCGGGTCAACACCGAGATCGGCTACTTCGTCGCCCGGGCGTGGTCCACCGAGGCGATCCGGCCCGGCGTGGTGGGGCTCTCCCACCACATGGGTCGCTGGCGCACCGCGGAGAACGCCGGGTCCCGCTGGGCCATGGGACTGGTCGACCTGACCAAGAGTGACGACGGGGTCTGGAAGCTGCGCTACAAGGAGGGGATCAAGCCGTTCAAGAGCGACGACCCCGACAGCGAGCGGATCGACTGGGAGGATCCCGGCGTGCACCAGAACCTTGCGTTCGCCGTCCACCCCGATCCTCTCTCCGGCATGCACTGCTGGCACCAGAAGGTGCGTCTCGAGAAGGCGCGCGAGGACGACCAGTACGGCGACGTCGTCGTCGACACCAAGCTGTCCCGGGAGATCTATCGTGCCTGGATGGCCACCACCAGGTCGGGGCCGAGCGCCTCGGGCCTACGACGACCGGAGTTCATGATGCGTCCGGTCAAGCCGACCCGGCGGGCCTTCCGCGTCGACGGTGGTCGCTCCGAGGATGCGGGGGAGCACGCATGAGCCTGCTCTCGCGCGGCCGCCCCGGCACCCCGGTCGACCTCGATGCCGTCCACCTGGCCTTGGGGCAGGTGGAGGACCCGGAGCTCAAGATGCCGCTGGCCGATGCCGGCATGGTCGGCAACGTCGAGCTGGGCAGGTCGGGACTGGTCCGGATCAACGTGCGGCTCACCACGCCCTCGTGCCCGATGAAGGACCGATTGGTCAACGACGTCACCGCAGCGGTGAGCGTCGTACCCGGCGTGATGCGGGTCGAGGTCACCCTGGACGCCATGAGCGAGGGTGACCGGCTGCAGCTCGCCGGCAAGCTGCGCGGGGCGCGGGTGGAGGGCACCCATCAGTTCGGCGACAGCTCATCGACCAACGTCTACGCCGTGGCGAGCGGCAAGGGGGGCGTGGGGAAGTCCTCCGTCACGGCCAACCTCGCCGTCGCCCTGGCCCAGCAGGGTCAGCGGGTGGGCGTGCTCGATGCCGACGTGTGGGGATACTCGATCCCGCAGCTGTTCGGGGTGCGGCGCTCGCCGGTGGCGCTCAAGGGGCTGATGCTGCCCGTCGAGGCCCACGGCGTCTCACTGATGTCCGTGGGGTTCTTCGTCGAGGAGGAGCAGCCGGTGGTGTGGCGCGGGCCGATGCTCCACAAGGCGCTCGAGCAGTTCCTGACCGACGTGCATTGGGGGGAGCTGGACACGCTCCTGCTCGACCTCCCACCCGGCACGGGCGACGTCACGATGACGTTGCTCGACCTGATCCCCGACGCCCAGCTCCTGGCGGTCACGACGCCACAGCTCGCCGCCCAGACCGTGGCGGCCCGGGTCGGGCGGATGGCGCGCGACGCGCGGATGCCGATCGCGGGGGTCGTGGAGAACATGTCGACCCTGGTGTGTCCTTCGTGTGCGGAGCAGACACCGATCTTCGGCGAGGGCGGCGGAGCCCAGCTGGCGGCGACCATCGATGCGCCCCTGCTCGGGCAGATCCCGCTCGACCTGCCACTGCGCACCTCCGGCGACAACGGGGTGCCGGCCATGGTCGCTGCCCCCACCGCACCGTCGGTGATGGAGATCCGTCGGATCGCAGGGGAGCTGCCCGTCGTCCGAAGGAGCCTGGTCGGGCGACCGCTGTCGCTGTCGGTGGTCTGACCCGGTCAGCTCCCTGACCGCGTCAGACCGAGCTTCACCGCGTTGTCGTACTCGTCGTCGATGAGCACCACGTCGTGGCCCTCTCGCGCCAGCAGGCTCGCGCAGATCGACGCCCGGTAGCCGCTGAGGCAGTGCACCCACAACGGCCCCGGCGGGACTTCGTCGAGCCGCTGGAGCAGCTCGTGGATGGGGATGTGGCTCGATCCCGGGATCGCGTCCTCGGCGCGCTCGTCGTCCCGGCGCACGTCGAGCACCGTGAACGAGTCGTCCTTCTCGGCCTGCGCCTTCTTGAGCTCCTCGAACGTGACGGCCGGGTAGTCGGCGAGCTCCTCCTCCGGTACGAGTGAGCTCACCTCGCCCGCAGCCGCCCCGGCAGGGCGCTCGATGCCGATGCGGACCATCTCTCGCTGGGCCTGGGAGACCTGGTCCGCCGACTCGCCGATCAAGGTCACGTCGATGCCCCAGGGCATCAGCCAGCCGAGGTAGGTGGCGAACTGGCCACCGAGATCGATGCCGATGCTGCCCTTCAGGTGACCGCTGGCGTAGACCTTCCGGTCGCGCAGGTCCACCACCCACTCACCGGCCTCCACGCGCCGACGCAGCTCGGTCGCGTCGACGCTGTCGGGCGGGCTCAGGTCGACGGGGCCAGGTCCCTGCGAGTTGCGCGCGCCCATGTGGGCGTAGTAGGCGGGGTAGGCGGTGAGGTTCTCCACCAGCTTGGCCACGAACGCGTCCTCGTCGTCCTCGGTCAGCGCGTCGTTGCGTTGCCGCTCCTCCCCGAGGGTCGAGGAGTCGCCGCCCGCTGCCGATCCCGACGAGCAGAAGCTGCCGAAGCCGTGGGTCGGGTACACCTGCGCATCCTCCGGCAGGAGGGAGACCAGCTTGCGCGCCGAGTGGAACTGGTCGCGGGTGAGGCCATCGGTGTGCTCTGGCCCGAGCAGGTCCGTGCGACCGACGCTGCCGTAGAGAAGCGAGCCGCCGGTGAAGACGGCCATGTGGCCCTCCGGGTCGTCGCGGTGCGACACCGCGAAGGACAGGTGGTTGTGGGTGTGTCCGGGGGTGGCGATCACCGTCAGCTCGAGGGGACCGTAGGCCAGGACGTCGCCGTCGGAGACCGGACGCCGGTCGAAGGTGACGTCGTCGTCGGCACAGACGAGGTAGTCGCCACCCGCCTGGCGGGCGAGCTCGAGGCCGCCGGTCACGTAGTCGTTGTGGATGTGGGTCTCCGCCACGGCCGCCACGGTGAGGCCGTGCTGCTCGAGGATGGCCTCGACACGGTCGATGTCGCGCTGTGGGTCGATGACCACCGCCGTGCTGCCGTCGTGGACGACGTAGCTGCGATCTCCGAGCTCGCTGGTGTCGATGATCTCGATCTCCAACACGGTTCGACCCTCCTGGGGATATGACCGGACATTTGATCCGACACTACGGTCGCGTCCGGGTGCGGGCAAGGGGTGTCGTGGGCCCGGACCGCGCGAAGCCGTGCGCGGGCGGCCACTCGCCGCCCCATGGCAGAATCGGCTGCGTGTCCGAACCGACGCTCCACCTTGCCGATGCGGGTCTTCCCAGTGTGCTCGGGACGGAAGGGCGCTTCCCGGTCGCCGTGCCGGCGGCGCGGCCGCTGACTCTCGCGGGGAGGAGGCTGATCCCCGCCGGCCCGGTGCGGGTCTACACGTGCGGGATCACGCCGTACGACCTCACTCATGTCGGACACGCCTCCACGTTCGTATGGGCCGACCTGATCGCGTCGTTGGCACACGCGACCGGGGTGGAGGCCTTGGCCTGCCGCAACGTCACCGACGTCGACGACGTCCTGACGGCGGCGGCGCGGGGAAAGGGCCGCTACTACGACGACTTCGCGTCCTCGCAGGAGTTCCTGTTCGAGCGTGACCTCCGGGCGCTCTCGGTCGCGCGGCCGACGATGACCCCGCACGCGCACGCCTTCATCCGTGCGGTGCAACGGCTCGCTGCCGCCCTTCTCGACGCGGACGCGGCCTACGAACGTGACGGGTACGTCTACTTCCGGGGATCGGCCGTCCCTGCGAGCGCCGGGCTGGGCGAGGAGGCCGCCCTGGCCGCCTCCCGCGAGTTCGGGGACCAGGACGACGTGCCCGGACGCGAGTCCGCCTTCGACGTGGCCGTGTGGCGTCCCTCGCCCGAGGAGCACCCGGCCTGGCCGAGTCCTTGGGGGTGGGGGCGACCGGGGTGGCATGCCGAGTGTGCGGCGATGGCGATGGCGTGCCTCGGGAACTCGATCGACGTGCTGGTCGGCGGTGCCGATCTCGCCTTCCCCCACCACGCGTACCAGTCGGCGATGGTCGAAGCGGCCAGTGGCGTCGTCCCGTTCGCACGCGCCGTCGTACACGTGGGGGAGGTCCGGCTCGCGGGGGAGAAGATGGCGAAGTCGACCCAGAACCTGGTTCTCGTCGGAGACCTCCTCCAGCGCCACACCGGGTCCGCGATCCGGCTGGCTCTGCTCAACCGGGCCTGGGACCAGCCGTGGGAGTGCGCGGACGCCGAGTTCGAGCAAGCCGCCGACGTGATGGAGCGGCTGCGCGGCGCCGCCGCTGGATCGGGAGGCGACTCCGCCGGCGAGGAGGTCCTCACGTTGCTGGCCGACGAGCTCGCGGTCCCCGCGGCCGTCGAGCTCGCCCTGACGGAGGGAGGGGAGACGGCCCGCTTCCTTCTCGACATCCTGAAGCTGCGCGACGTCGCCCTGTGACCCCAGGTGATCACCGCGGGCCCAGGCCCGTCGACCGACGCCTTCGCGCGACTCTGTGGGAGCAGGTGCACACCGACCTGGTCCGCAGGGTCCGGGCAGGGGAGTTCACCGACTCCTTCCCCGGCGAGCTCGCGCTCGTCGAGGAGTACGACGTGAGCCGACACACGGTCCGGGAGGCGTTGCGCCGCCTGCGAGGGGCCGGCGTGGTGACCGGGGAGCGTGGTCGCACCTCGCGTCTCACCGGGCCCGCCGAGATCGACCAGCCGCTCGGCACCCTCTACAGCCTGTTCTCCGCGGTGGGCGAGGCGGGCCAGAGCCAACGCAGCATCGTGCGGGTGAAGGAGATCAGGGCCGACGGCGTGGTGGCGGACCGGTTGGCCCTGGAGGAGTCGACGCCGCTGTTCTTCCTGGAGCGACTCCGCCTTGCCAGTGACCGCCCCCTGGCGCTCGACCGCGTCTGGCTGCCGGCCGACGTGGCCGGGCCGCTGCTCGAGGTCGACTTCACCGAGACCGCGCTCTACGTCGAGCTCCGCTCGCGGTGTGGAGTCTCTCTCTCGGGCGGGAGCGAGCACATCCGCGCCGTGGTCCCCACACCCGCCGAGCGAGGCATTCTCGCGATGCCGCGGGGTGTCGCCGCGCTGGCCATCGAGCGGCTCGGCTTCGACGGCAGGAAGCCCGTGGAGTGGCGGCACACGCTCGTGCGGGGCGACCGGTTCGCGGTCAGTGCGGAGTTCCCCGCGACCTAGCGGGGCTCGCCGTTGGGCAGGGCGATGTGGCACTGCGGGAAGATCCGGGCGGTGCACGAGCGGCAGATCTCCGAGTCCAGGCTCGGATAGATCGTGTCGATGGGATGTGACTTCGTGGGGAACACGTGGGTCTCCTCGGTGTCCTCGAGGTAGCCGCCGCTGGTCAGGAGCTCGAGGACCTCGTCCTGCAGTCGATAGAAGTAGAGGCCGCCACCGAGCCGGTTGCGGCGCTTCGTCTCCTGCGCCAGCAGCTCTGCCCCGGCGACGTCCACGAAGTTCATCCCCCGCGCGGCGAGCATCACGTGCCGTTGTTGGGGGTTCTGCTCATCGATCCTGTGCAGCTCGCGCTGCACGTGGCTCACTGCTCCGAAGAAGAGCGAGCCGTGGATCCGGAGCATCTTGTACTGCGGGCACTCCGCCCGTCCGTCGGCCGGGACGTAGTAGTAGCTCTCGGGGTCCGGGTCGGGGACGATCGGCACCAGGTCGGGACGCGAGGTGCGTGAGAGGTAGAGCATCAGGGACACGATGATGCCGAGGAAGATGCCCTTCTCCAGGTCGACCAGGGTGCCGATGAAGGTCACCAGCAGGACCACGGTCTCCGCCTTGCTGGTGCGGATGATCGACCTGATGTGAGTGAAGTCGATCAGCCCGTAGGCCACGAGGAACAGCACTCCCGCCATGGCCGCGGTCGGAAGGTAGGCAGCCAGCGACGCGACGGCGCCGAGGATGAGCAGCAGGAAGGCAGAGGCGTAGACCGCCGCGAGTGGGGTCCTGGCCCCCGCTGCGTAGTTGACCCCGCTGCGGTTGAAGGACCCGCTGGCGGCATAGCTGGAGAAGAAGCTGCCCACGAGGTTCGCAAGGCCCTGTCCGATGAACTCCTGGTTGCCGTCGATGCGCTGCTCGGACTTCACCGCGATGGCGCGTGAGATCGAGACGGCCTCGGTCAGTCCCAGCACCGTGACCACGAGCGCCGGGAAGAGCAGCTCTCCGATGGCCGCGAACGAGAAGTCCGGCAGGGTGAACGGAGGCAGGCTGGCCGTCAGGGCGCCCACCGTCGTGATCCGGGTGACGCTCTCCCCACCTGCGAGGTGATTGATCGGGAGCGCGACCAGGCTGCCGACCAGCAGGGCGAGGATCATGTAGTGCTTGGGCAGGAAGTGACGCAGGACGATGCCGGAGACCACGGTCGCGCCACCGACCGCGGCGACGTACGGATTGACGTCTCCGAGCTGCGTGGCAGCCTCGTACAGCACCTCGTGGAACTCCAGCCCACGCTCGATGTCCACGCCGAGGAAGTTCTTGATCTGGCTCGTCGCGATCAGCAGCGCCGCGCCAGCGGTGAAGCCGATGACCACGGTGTGCGAGATGAAGTTCACGAGCGCGCCCGCGCGGGCAAGCCCCATGACCAGCTGGAACAGGCCGGTCAGGAACGTCAGCGTCAGGACCAGGCTGATGTAGCGCTCAGAGCCGGGCTCCGCCATGGGTGCCACCGAGGCGAAGACCACGATGGAGATCGCTGTGGTCGGCCCGGTCACCAGATGCCAGCTCGAGCCGAAGAGGGCACCGATGACGGCCGGCACCATGGCGGTGTAGAGGCCGAACTCGGGGGGAAGTCCCGCGATGGTCGCGAATGCCACGGCCTGGGGCAAGACGATCAGGGCACCCGTCAGGCCGGCGACCAGGTCGAGGCGCGTGCTGGTCCTGGTCACCAGTGAACGCCAGCGCAGGAAGGGCAGGACGTCGGCCAGGCGTCCCGGTGCCGCGGGGACGGTCAAGGAGGACCTCCAGGCAGCTCAGATCCCGCAGTCGTGTCGCTACTGGCTGATGACGAGTCGTCCACCAGCGGCCCCACTATATGCGTGAAGGTGCACTTTCACGTGCGGATGTGCGGACGTGCTGCCGACCAGAACCACCCATCTGGGCCATCGCGTGCCCGGCGTACGCCGATATTCTCGACCGAGCGGCACTTGAGGAGCGAGGTGGACGCGGGGACGAGGCTGCGCCTGCGAGTGCTCGGCGAGCTGGCGGCCACCCGGGACGGTGCGGTCGTCGACCTCGGCGGGCGGCGCCAGCGCGCCGTGCTCGCGGCCCTGGTGGTCATGCGCGACCAGGTCGTCCCCGCGGACCGCCTCGCCGACTGCGTGTGGGGCTCTGCCGCGCCGGCCAATCCCACCGGTGCGATCCAGGCCTACGTCAGCCACCTGCGACGTCGTCTCCAGCCGGAAGCAGTCGCGCGCCGGCGTGACGGCGTGATCGCGAGCACCGGCGCCGGGTATGTGCTCCGGCTCGAGGAGGAGACGGTCGACGCCTGGTGCTTCGAGCGGGCGGTGGACCACGCGGCCGGACTGACCCCGGCCGACGCCGCGCGAGCGCTCGGCGAGGCGCTGCGCCTGTGGCGCGGGCCGCCCTACGCCGAGTACGCCGGCGAGTCGTGGGTGGAACCCGAAGCCGTGCGCCTCACCGAGCTGAGGGCCGTCGCCCGCGAGCGGCTGCTGTCGGCACGCCTGGAGCTGGGTGACGCCGCCGTGCTCGTGGGCGAGCTCGAGGGCATGGTCGCCGAGGACCCGTTGCGCGAGGAGCGCTGGCGGCTCCTGGTGCTCGCGCTCTACCGCTCCCACCGACAGGCTGACGCCCTGTCCGCGCTGCGACGGGCCCGCGCGACCCTCGCGGAGGAGCTGGGGGTCGACCCCGGACCGGCCCTGCGTGCCCTGGAGGCCGACGTGCTCGCCCAGTCGGCGACGCTGGACGGTCCGCCCGCCCCGTCGGCCGCGCGGCTTCCCGGGGGGACCATCGCGGCGGCCGGCTCGACGGACCTCGTCGAACGTGCCCGCGAGACCGCCGTCCTCCGCCGAGCCGTGGACGACCTGGCGGCAGGCACGCCCGGCTGTGTGCTCGTCGAGGGGCCGGCAGGGATCGGCAAGTCGCGCCTGCTCCTCGAGGCAAGTCGCCTGGCCACGCAGGTCGGAGCTCGAGTGCTGTCGGCGAGGGCCAGCCAGATGGAGCAGTCGTTCGGCTTCGGCGCCGTGCGGCAGCTCTTGGATCCCTGCACCACGGACGCAGCTCGACGCGAGGCTCTGCTCGCCGGTGCCGCCGCGGGGGCGGCGCCCGTGTTCGAGGAGACGCCGGGGGCGGCAGGGGCGCCGCAGGGCAGCTTCGCGGTCCTCCATGGGCTCTACTGGCTCACGATCAACCTCGCCTCCCAAGGGCCCGTGGTCCTCTCCGTCGACGACGTGCAGTGGTGCGACAGCGCCTCGCTGCGCTTCCTCGCCTATCTCGTCAAGAGGCTGGAGGGCCTGCCCGTCCTCGTCGTCCTGGCCCGGCGGACCGGTGAGCAGCAGCCGGAGGACGTGTTGCTCGCCGAGATCGCGCTGGACCCCGTGGTCAGCGTGCTGCGGCCGGCACCGCTGTCGACCGAGGCGGCGGCGACGCTGGTGCGGGAGCGACTCGGCGACGGCGCGGTGTCGTTCGTCAGCGCGTGCCACCGGATGACCTCGGGCAATCCACTGCTGCTCCGACAGCTGCTGCGCGCGCTCGAGGACGAGGGAGTCCCACCGGACGTCTCACACGTCGACACCGTGCGAGCGGTGGGCTCACGCGCCGTGTCGTCGCTGGTGTCGCTGCGGTTGCGACGGATGCCGAGTGCCGTCACCGCGGCGGCGCGGGCCGTCGCCGTGCTCGGTGAGGCTGCCGGCCTGACCAGTGTCGCGGCGCTGGCCCAGCTGCCCGAGGAACAGGTCGCCGCGGCGCTGGACACGTTGAGCCGCAGTGAGCTCCTCACCGAGGACCGCCACCTGACCTTCGTCCACCCGCTCATCCGTGAGGCGGTGTACGACGACCTACCCGCCGCCGAGCGCGCGCTGCACCACGAACGGGCCGCCGTCATCCTGGGAAAGCTTGGCGCTCCGCCCGAGCAGGTCGCAGCCCACCTGCTGCGCGCACCCAGGCGAGGAGACCCCGCCACGGTCGAGGTTCTGCGCGCAGCTGCCAGGACAGCGCTGGGCCGCGGCGCATCGGACGCCGCCGTCGACCTGCTGCGACGCGCGCTGGAGGAGCCTGTTTCGCCACAGGAGCGAGCAGCCGTCCTCGTCGAGCTCGGCCAGGTCGAGACCCTCGTCGACGGACCAGCGGGCGTCGCCCACCTCTCCGAGGCCTACGCGCTGCTCGAGGACGAGCAGGAGCGCGCCCGGCTCGGCATGGTCATCGCCCGCACGCATGTCTTCGTCTCGCCGCCCGGGGTGGCGACGGAGTTCGCCGCCCGTGCCGCCGCGGCGGTGCCCGCCGGGCTCGACGACGAGCGACAGGGGCTGATCGCCCTGCAGCGCATCACCGGCTTCATGCACGGGCTGCCGGAGTCGGGCTACCGCTCGCGTCCACTTCCGGAGGTGTCCGGGGACGGCGACGGTGCCCGGATGCTGGCGGCCGCGCTCGGCTACGAGCTGTTGCGCGACGGTGTGGACCGTCGCCGCGCGATCGAGCTGTCGCGGTTCGCGCTCGACAAGGACCGGCTGCTGGTGGTGGACAACGGGCTTCTGTGGATCGTCGCGGCCAACGTGCTGCTGCTCGCCGATGAGGACCTCGGCGACTTCTGGGACCGTGCGCTTGCTCGAGCGCACGCGACCGGGGGACTGTTCGCAGTGCTGTCGGTCAGCTTGTGGCGTGGGTTCTCCCTGTGGCGCCACGGCCAGCTCGACGACGCCCTGCAGTCGCTCGCCGACGCGACCGAGCAGCAACGGATGTGGGGCCTCTCCGACGTGGCCACGACGTACGCCGCGGCGTTCATGCTCGGCGTCCTGCTCGACCGCGGCGATCTCGCGGCGGCGGCGGCGAGCGTGGAGTCGGCCCGGGCGTTGCCGTGGGTCGGGGAGGGAGGCCGACTCCTGCGCGAGGGCGCGGCGCGGCTGCTGATCGAGCAGGGCCGGCCCGCGGAGGCGCTGCACCTGCTCACTGCTCCGGTCGACTACCCCGAGATCCTCAACCCCGCATGGGCGCCCTGGCGCGGACTCGAGGCACGGGCGCTCTCGGCGCTGGGACGCACCGATGAGGCCCTCGCCCTGGTGGACGAGGAGCTCGCCCTGCTGCGGCGGTGGGGGGCCGCCTCGTCGCTGGGTGCCTGCCTGCGACTGCGTGGCGAGCTGCGTGGCACCGCCGGAGCGACGGACCTGCGCGAGGCGCTCGACGTGCTGGCCGGCACCCGGGCCGTGCTCGAGGAGGCACGGGCCCAGCTCTCCTTGGGACGGTCGCCGGGAGTCTCCGACGCCGAGGCGATCGACCTGGTCACCGCAGCACACCGCACTGCCCACGCCTGCGGCGCCGGCGGCGTGGCGGAGGCCGCCGTCAAGGCGCTGGCCGAGCGGGGTCACGTGATGGCGGACTCCGCCACCGCCCCCCAGCGGCTCACCAGTCGACAACGCAGGGTCAGCGTCCTGGCCGCTGCCGGGCTCGACGTCAACGAGGTGGCTCAGCGGTTGTTCCTGACCCCGGGGACGGTGCGCGCCGTCCTCGAGTCGCTGAACGAGAAGGCGCCGTGACCGGCCGTGTGGGGGCGCCCCCGCCACGCGCGCAGGGTCGGGTGGCGGGCTCAAGTCGTCCTCAAGTCGTCGCTGCCACGCTCGAGCACACCGAAGGAGAGGTTGGCCATGGTTCCTGAGCCCGCGCCTGTGGCCGCCACCGGCGTCGAGGTGCTGCGGGAGCTGTGCGGCGGCGCCGTGCACCTTCCCGGCGACCCCCTCTTCGACGAGGCGCGGTGGCCGTGGAACCTGCAGGTCGACGCCCGCCCGGCGGCCGTGGCCTATCCGGCGTTCTCCTCCGAGGTGGCCGACGTCGTCCGGGCGGCCGCCTCCGTCGGCCTCAGGGTCGCCCCGCAGGGCACCGGTCACGGTGCTCCGCCGCTCGCCGGCCGGCTCGAGGACGCGGTCCTCCTGCGCACGTCGGCGATGACCGAGCTGTCCATCGACCCTGAGCGGCGTACCGCCAGGGTCGGTGCCGGAGTTCGGTGGGGCGACGTCGTCGACCGTGCTGCCGCGTCACACCTGGCCGCTCGGCACACCTCCAGCCCCGGCGTCGGCGTGGTCGGGTCCTCCCTCGGCGGGGGACTGAGCTGGTACGCCCGTCACGGTGGGCTGCAGTGCAGCGCGCTCACCGCCGTGGAGCTCGTCCTCGCGGACGGCACCTTCGTCCGCGCGACCGACACCGAGGACAGCGACCTGCTGTGGGCGGCGCGCGGTGGAGGCGGCGGCTTCGGCGTCGTGACGGCCGTCGAGTTCGACCTGCTGCCGGTGGCGCGGGTGTACGCCGGGATGCTCGCCTGGGACTGGGGCCACGCGCATCGAGTCCTTCGCGCGTGGAGTGCGTGGACACGGGAGACCCCCGAGACCGTGACGAGCGTGGCCCGGCTCTTCCAGGCGCCCGACGCGGGATGGCTGCCGTCCGACGTGCGCGGGCGACGCCTCGTCATCATCGACACGGTCGTCCTCGGAGATCCGGCGGCGGCCGAGCGGATGCTCGCCCCCCTGCGCGCGCTGCGACCCGAGCTGGACACCTGCGACCACGTCCCGGCCGCATCGGCCGCGCGTCTGCACCTCGACCCCGAGGACCCCACCGCGGTCTACGCCAACAGCGTCCTCCTCGACGACCTGCCCGATCGCGCAGTCGACGCGCTGGTCGAGGCCGCCGGCCCCGACTCGGGTTCGGAGCTGCTGTTCGTCGAGCTGCGCCAGCTGGGGGGAGCGCTGGCGCGGCCGGCGGCTCGGGGTGGCGCACTGGACCGGATGGACGGCGCTTTCCTGGTCCTGGGCGTGGGCACCGACACCGGTGCCGGCTGGGACTCCGTGCGCGAGGAGGCACGCCGGGTGATGAGCGTGCTGCATCCGTGGTCGACCGGTTCGGCCTACCTCCCGATGGCCGACGGCGAGGTCGACGAGCGCCGCGGCTGGCCGGCGGCGTCCGGGCAGCGCCTGGCCGACGTCCGCGCGGCGGCCGACCCGAACGGTCTGTTCGTGCCGCCGCATCGCGCGTCCCACAAGCCCTGATCGATCCTCTTGAGCCGGCGCCTCAAGTCGACGCCAACTTCCTCTCAAGGGCTCGGGCCCACCGTGGTGGCCGTCAGCACATCACACACGGAGGAATCATGACTCTCGCGGACACCCGCACCGATCAACCCACGTCCTACGCACCCTTCGCGGAGCTGGACAAGCACACGTCCGGCACCGTCGCCGTCCCCGGCGACGAGGCCTACGACGCCCTCGTCTCGCCCTGGAACCTCGCGATCGAGGTGCGGCCCGCTGCCGTTCTGGCGGCGCGGACCGCCCAGGACGTCATCGAGGCGGTCCGGTTCGCCGCCCGCCACGACCTGCTCGTCACCCCCCAGGCCACGGGTCACGGTGCCATCGCCGGCCTGGTCGGTGAGCTTCTCGTCACCACCAAGGAGCTCGACGAGTGCGTGGTCCACCCCGAGGGCTGGGCGCGCGTCGGAGCCGGCGTGAAGTGGCTCCGCGTCGTCGAGGCGGCTGCGCCGTACGGCCTCGCGCCCCTGTCCGGCTCGATCACCGATGTCGGGATCGTGGGCTACACGACGGGCGGCGGGCTCGGACCGATGGCGAGGACCTACGGTCTGGCGATCGACCGGGTGCGCGCCATCGAGGTCGTCACCGGGGACGGAGTGCTGCGCCGGGTCACCCCGACCGAGCACCCCGACCTGTTCTTCGGCCTGCGCGGCGGCAAGGGGATGCTCGGAATCGTCACCGCGATCGAGTTCGACCTCGTGCACCAGCCGACGTTCTACGGCGGCTCGCTGTGGTTCGACGGCGAGGACGCGGCCACGGTCATCGAGCGATGGCTGCACTGGTCCGACGGCCTCCCCGAGCTCGGCACCACCTCGATCGCGCTGTTCCAGATGCCGACCCTGCCCGAGGTGCCGCCGATGCTCGCGGGCCGGCTCACCCTGTCGGTGCGCTACGTCTGGACCGGTGATGCGGAGGAGGGGGAGCGCCGGTTCGCCGAGATCCGCGAGGCGGCGCCGGTGATCCTCGACGACGTGGCACTCAAGCCCTACGCCGCCATCGACTCGGTGCACACCGACCCCCTGGACCCGCTCCCGGCTTTCGAGGCCGCGGCGGCTCTGACCGACTTCCCCGCCGAGGCCGTCGACGCACTGCTGGACCTGACCGGTCCCGGCGCGGTGTCGCCCCAGGTGCTGGTGGAGGTGCGTCAGATGGGCGGGGCGGTGGCCCGCGCCGGGGAGCACGAGAGCGCGTTCTGCGCGCGTGGCATGCGATACGCCCTGCTCACGGTGGGGGTCGCGGGCACTCCGGGGCTGGAGGAGCACGCCGCGGAGATCCTGGCGGCGATGGCGCCGTGGACGGGCGGTCACCGGATGCCGAACTTCACGTTCGCGCCGGAGGAGTACGTCGATGCCTACGACGAGGTGACGATCGAGCGGCTGCGCCGCGCGATCGGGACCTACGACCCGCTCGGCGTGATGGCCATCGGGCACGTGTTGTCCGCGGGCTGAGGCGCGCTCACATCCCGTTCGGATCACCTACGACCACGAAGGCCCAGGGTCAAACCTGGGCCTTCGTGGTCTCGTGCGTCGAGGACGACCGCGCGTGCAGGTCGCTAGTCGCCCCTCTTGGTGGCCAGGCCCGGCAGGTCGGCGATCGTGATGCGGCCCCGCCCCAGGTGGACCAGCCCCTGCTCGGCGTACTCGTTGAGGATCTTCGTGGTGGTCTCGCGCGAGGTGCCCGCCAACGCCGCCACCTGTTCGTGGGTGAGCTGGATCTGGATCCCGCGCGCGAGCAACCTCCGCGGCTCCTGATCCGCGAGCAGGCACAAGGTGGTGGCGATGCGCTGCGGGACGGTCTTGAACACCGTGTCGGAGAGCTGGCGCTCGAGCTGGGAGACCCGGTCACCGAGGATCTCGGAGATCCGAGCAGCGATCCGGGCGTCGCTCAGCAGGAACCGGTGCACGTCGGACCGGCTCATCACGCACACCGTGACCGGGTCGAGGGCCTCGGCGAAGTTGTCGTGCATCTGCTGACCGAGCAGGAGCATCTCCCCGAAGACGGTGCCGGGGGTGAGGATCGCGGTCGTCAGGGCGCGGCCGTCCGGGGACACCCGGAAGATCCGAACCCGCCCCTGCTTGAGGATGAAGAGCGTCTCCATCGGCTGGGGCGGGGAGAAGAGCAGCTCTCCCGGAGTGAACTGCCGCATCGGTGCCGCGGCGGCGATGGCCGCCATCTCCTGCTCGTCGAGGTCGGAGAAGATGTCGACCTCGGACATGCACCAGAGGTCGTGGCCCCCCTGTCCGCGACGTTCCACGTCGGCCAGCTCCTCGCGACGTCCCGGCGCCCACGGCCGAGCGCCGAAGGGCTCGAGATCGTCAAGTCGTCCCACCAGACAGTATGTCGGGGCCTCCGTGTCCCGGTGGTGGACAGCGGCGCCGATCGCCGTCGCGCGGACCTCGGCGGTGTCAGCGGGAGTGGCCTCCGGCTGCGTCATCTCGTCCTGGTCCCTCCGCGATCGGCTGCGCCCGCCTTCGATCCCCGCGTCATCCGGGCCAGGCCGAGGGCGAGGACGGACCCGACCAGGACGAGCGCGAAGCCGGCGGCACCGATCGAGGTGACGGAGTTGGCGAGCCAGTGCTGGACCGTGGCCGCCGCCTCGATCACGGCATCGTCCGTCGGTGCTCCGCGGAGGACCCGGATCTCCCACCAGCCGTAGTAGGCGACGTAACCGCCGACCAGCACCAGCAGCACCCCGCCCGTGGTGGGAACGGCCCGGCCCAAGCGTCTGGCGCTGCGGACGAGTGACTGCTGGGCAAGAGCCACGGCGATCGCGGCCGTGCCGACCACGAGACCCATGCCGGCGGCATAGAGGAGGAACAGCCCGGCTCCGGCGAGCGGCGAGTCGGCACGGAACGCGGCGACCACGACCGCCAGGAAGGGAGCGATCGTGCAGGTCAGGCTGGCCAGCGCGTAGGAGACGCCGAAGGCGGCCATCGAGCGCAACGAACCGGTGACCGGCGGCCCTCCCCGCGTCCGTGGTCTCGGTACGGCGATGCTGCGGCCGGCGAGCAGCCACAGGCCCGCACCCAGGATGGCGAGGCCGACGAGGAGGCTGAACCAGGGCAGGAAGCGCTGTGCGGAGCCGGCGACCGGGGCGACCACCAGCCCGAACACCGCGAACACGGCCGTGAAGCCGGCGGTCATGGCGGCGGTCATCTTCAGCGCGCGGGCCACGGCGACCGCTCGGGTCGGCTGGTCCCCGGTCACCAGGAGGGTGAGATAGGCAGGCAGGAGTGCGAAGCCACACGGGTTGAGCGCAGCGAGCATGCCCGCCCCGAGTGCCAGGGCGGCGCCGGCGCTGAGCATGTCAGCCCACGAGCTCAGCGACCCGGGCGGAGAGCACGTCGTCGTCGAGGTAGCCCTCGCTGACGGCGGCACCGTCCGCATCCAGGATGACGTAGGTGCTCTGGGCGGTCACGCCGAAGTGTCGCCAGATCTCGCCCGCCTCGTCGATGAGGTGTGTCGGACCGTCGACCTCGAGGGCGAACTCTCGGATGTCGGCCGCGTCGGCGAGACCGCCGACCCCGACCACGTTCACCGTGTCGGCGTACTGCTGGGCGATCAGCTCGACCCGTCCGGCCTGTGCCCGGCACGTGGGGCACCACGGCGCCCAGAACCACAGGACCGTGGGCTTGCCGCCCAGCTGCTGTCCGTCGTACGAAGCGCCGTCCAGGGTCTGCCCGCTGAACCGCAGGCTGACCGGCTCCGTCGCGGGACCGGATCCGGCCCCGGTGGCCGTCCCGGTCGCGTTCCCAGCAGCGGCACACCCGCTCGCGACCAGGATCGTCGCGAGCAGCAGCCCGGCGATGGTTCTCGAGCGCACAGCGTCCTCCTCGTTGTCGAGGACCTCAGTGTGGCCGGGAGGTGGGTGGTCGTTCCGTGAGCGGGCTTACGGAGCGGATCTCACGAGCGACGGATGCTCGGTCAGGAGGAGCCGACGTGTCGGCGCCTCCGAGCGACTTCTCGTAGGAGGCGACGATGACCCACCATCGGACAGCGGTCCTCGCCGCCGCCTTGTTGACCGCGCTGACCGCGTGCTCGGGCACCGACGTAGGCGGGGACGTGGACGGGGCCCGCCAGGCTTCCGGCGAGCAGGCAGCGGCTGCGCGCGAGGACGTGCCGTCGGCCCTGAGAGACCGTGAGAACGCTGCGTTCCCGACGGCGCTGATCGACCTCGACGAGCTGCGTTCGGGAGGTCCACCGCCTGACGGCATCCCGCCGATCGACGACCCCGCGTTCGAGCAGGCTGACCGGGTGGACTGGCTGGAGGAGAACGAGCCGGTGCTGTCGCTGACGGTGGCCGGTGAGACCCGGGCCTACCCCCTGCGCGTGATGACCTGGCACGAGATCGTCAACGACGTCGTCGGCGGGGTCCCCGTCGCGGTGACCTACTGCCCGCTGTGCAACTCCGGCGTGGCCTTCCAGCGGACGGTGGCCGACCACGGCGTCCTGACCTTCGGCACCTCGGGACTCCTCTACGCCGACAACCTGGTGATGTACGACCGGCAGACCGAGTCGCTGTGGCCACAGCTCACCGGCCAGGCCTCGGTCGGCACCCTCACCGGCGTCGAGCTCGTCGCGATCCCGATGGGCACGGTCGGTTGGCGAGACTTCGTCGATGCGAAACCCGGCGCGCTCGTGCTGTCCCAGGAGACCGGGTTCGACCGTCCCTACGGCATGAACCCCTACAGCGGGTACGACGACCCTGACGGGCGTCTGCTCTTCGCGCTGCCGGAGGACCCCGACACGAGGCTCCCGATCAAGGAGCGAGTGATCGGGCTCGGCGAAGGGCCCGACAGCGTGGCCGTGCTCCGCAGCTCACTGGTCGGAGAGCCTCCGCTGGTGGTGAGAGTGGGCGGGCAGGACGTGGTCATGTGGCACCGGCCGGGGCAGGCCTCGGCCCTCGACAGCGGGACCATCGCGGACGGTGTCGACATCGGGACGGTGGGCACCTTCGACCCGGTGTTGGACGGTCGACGGCTGCACTTCTCCTCCGACGGTGACGACGTCGTGGACCGGGAGACCGGCAGCCGGTGGGACGTGCTGGGCCGCGCCGTCGCAGGGCCGCTGCGAGGCTCCGAGCTCGAGCCCTCTCGACACCTGGACACGTTCTGGTTCGCCTGGGTGAGCTTCCACCCGGACACGTCCCTGCTCGGTGCGGGCACCGGGGAGCCTGCCCCGTGAGCTGAGACCCCGCCCGAACCCCGCACCGCCGTGCTGGGTGACCGGGGGCCGGGTTGCCCGTGAGTCCTGCGTATGTACGATATTCCACAGAATTATGGAAGAAGGGGTTCTGTGGAGAATCGTGAACGCAAGAGCGAGCTCTTCGACCAGCTCGCCGTCGTGGGAAAGGCCTTCGCCAGCGCCAAGCGCCTGGAGCTGATCGACCTGATGAGTCAGGGTGAGCGCACCGTCGACGCGCTCGCACGCGAGGCAGGGCTGGGCGTGAGCACCGCCTCTGCACATCTGCAGGTCCTGAAGCTGTCGAACCTCGTCAAGACACGCCGGGACGGCACCCGGATCCACTACAGCCTGGCCGGCGAGGACGTGGCGAACCTGTACTCCTCGATGCGGACCGCGGCCCGGGTCCACTCGGCCGACGTCGGCCGTGCGCTGGATTCCTACCTCGACGTCGGCGGCCTCGGGGATGTCGAGGAGGTCTCGCGCGAGACCCTTCTCGAGCGGCTGGCGGGTGGGGGAGTGGAGCTGATCGACGTGAGGCCCCCCGAGGAGTACGCCGCGGGCCACATCCCGGGGGCCAGGTCGGTGCCGCTGGGCGACCTCGCGACGGCCCTCGGTGGACTCGGTGCGGACGGCGAGATCGTGGCGTACTGCCGCGGTGCCTACTGCGTGCTGGCCCATGACGCGGTGCGCCTGCTGCGGGCCCAGGGGCGGCCGGCGCGCCGGCTCCAGGACGGCATGCTCGAGTGGCGCATCGCGGGCCTCCCCGTCGAGGTCGTCGCGTGAGCGGGACGCCCGCCCCTGCGCTGTCCACCGACGACTCGACCTGGTGGCCGGCGCGGCGGTGGCTGGTCGCGATCGGGTCCGCCGTGGTGTTCGGGGTGGCGCTGGCGATCCCCACCGACCTGATCGACACGCCACTGTTCTGGCGCGAGATCCCACCCACGTGGTGGTCCTGGCCCTCGGTCGTCGTGTCCGCGGCCCTGGCCGGCCTGCTGACCGCAACGTACGTGTCACCGGTGTCGAAGGCACTCGAGGACGACCAGGCCATCCGGACGAGCGGGTACGGCGGTGGCCTCCTGACCTTCTTCGCCGTCGGATGCCCGGTCTGCAACAAGCTCGTGCTCCTGGCCCTCGGCAGCTCCGGCGCGATCACCTGGTTCGAACCCGTCCAGCCGCTCCTTCAGGTCGCGGCCGTCGGCCTCCTGGGCTGGGCGCTTCAGCAACGTCTGCGCGGCGAACGCTCGTGCCGCGTCACCAACAACTCTCGGAGGAACATCCATGCCTGACCGCAAGCCGCACACCGCCCGGAGCAGGGCCACCATCCCCCTCGTCGTCGCCGCGGTCGCCGCGCTCCTGACCGGCATCATGGTGGTGGCGCCCGGGTTGTTCGACGGCTCCGGCTCCGGCTCCGCTGCCGAGTCACCGCCCGTCTCCGGGGTGAAGGAGGAGCCGCCCGCCCAGACCAAGGAAGAACGCGAGTTCGCCAGGGCCTTGAAGCAGCTCGAACGACGCGAGCCCGGCGACCCGATGGCTCGGGGTGAGACCGACGCTCCCGTGGTGATGCTCGCCTACTCCGAGTTCCAGTGCCCGTTCTGCGGCAAGTTCGCCCGCGACACCGAACCCGTCCTGGTCGAGAAGTACGTCAGGGACGGCACCCTGCGCATCGAGTGGCGTGACTTCCCCTACCTCGGGGAGGAGTCCACGATCGCGGCAAAGGCCGGACGTGCCGCGGCGGCGCAGGACAAGTTCTGGGAGTTCCAGGAGGCCATGTATGCCAACCAGCACGCCCCCAACACCGGCAAGCTCACGGTGGACTACCTCACGCAGCTGGCCGTCGGACTCGGGGTCGAGGAGAAGCGCTTCCGACGGGACATGAGCAGCCCTGAGGTGGCGAACGCGATCGACCGGGACTTCCAGCAGGGCCAGTCCATCGGAGTGACCGGGACCCCCGCGTTCCTCGTCAACGGCAAGCCGATCATCGGTGCACAGCCCACCGATGTCTTCGAGGAGGCGATCGAGCAGGCCGCCGCGGACGCGCGATGAGTGACGTGGGGCTGGTTGCGGCGTTCGCAGCGGGGGTGCTGGCGCTGCTCTCGCCGTGCAGCGCGCTGCTCCTGCCGTCGTTCTTCGCCTACGCCTTCTCGAGTCGGTCGGCGCTCCTGGCCCGCACCGCCGTCTTCTACGTCGGACTTCTGGCGACCCTGGTGCCGCTCGGCACGGGTGCGGGAGCTGCCTCTGCGCTCTTCTACGGCCACCGAGCAACCCTGATCAGTGTCGCCGGATGGGCCATCATCACCCTCGGGGTGCTGCAAGCCCTGGGGCGTGGCTTCACCCTGCCCTTCGCGGCCCGGCTGCAACAGCGGGCCGCGGGACCCGGCACCGGCAGGGCCAGCTGGCTGTCCACAGCCGTGCTCGGCTCCGTCTACGGCCTCGCCGGGTTCTGCTCCGGGCCGATCCTCGGCGCCATCTTGACGATGGCAGCCACCCAGGGGTCGCCCCTTCGAGGGGGACTCCTGCTGGCTGTCTATGCGCTCGGCATGGCGGCTCCGCTCTTCGTCCTGGCCGCGGTCTGGGACCGCTTCGACCTGGGAGGACGACGTTGGTTGCGCGGGCGCATGCTCCGGCTGGGACCGATCCGCGTGCACACGACCTCCCTTGCCTCCGGTGTGCTCTTCGTCGCCATCGGGGCACTGTTCCTGCGCTACGACGGCACGGCCGGCATCACCGGAGTGCTCGGGTTCGGTGACACCACCGACCTGGAGTTCGCGGTCCAGGAGCGCATCAGCGACTGGGTGAACGGCCTGCCGCCGTGGACCGCGCCTGCCGTGGTCGCGACGGTCGCGGGTCTCCTCGCCTGGAGAAGGAGCGGGCGCTCGTCCACGCGGCAGCAGGCTGAGGAGTCGCGGACCGGCGAGGACACCCGCACGATCCGCTGAGGACTCGACCACCTCCTAGCCGGGCACGGGTGTGGATCGGCTCGCGGCGCCGGCTGCCGTCCGAGGGCGTGGCTGCTGCTGGGTGATGCAGTGGATGCCGCCGCCGCGGGCGAAGATCTCGCGTGCGTCCACCCCGACGACCTCTCGACCGGGGTAGGCCGAGGCGAGCACCTCCAGGGCCTCCTCGTCGACGGAGTCCCCGAACGTGCACGCGACGACGCCGTCGTTGACCACGAGATGGTTGACGTAGGAGTAGTCGACGAAGCCGCCGGCGTCGCGCAGGGTCGAGGGCGCGGGCAGGCGTCTGATCTCGAACGCCTCGCCGCGGGAGTCGGTTGCCGAGGCGAGGGTCTGGAGGACCTCGGCGGTGACCTCGTGGTCGGGGTGCTCGGGGCTGCGCTGGTCGTGCACGAGGACGGTGCCGGAGGAGGGCATCGTCGCGACGATGTCGACGTGGCCGCGGGTGCCGAACTCCTGGTAGTCGCGGGTGAGGCCGCGGCGCAGCCAGATCACCTTCTCCGCGCCGATCCTGACACCGAGCTCCCGCTCGACCTCGGCCTTGGTCAGCCCCGGGTTGCGGCCGGGGTCCAGCTGGACGGTCTCGGTGGCCAGGACCGTGCCGAGCCCGTCGACATGGATGCCGCCGCCCTCGTTGACGAGCGTCGAGGGCAGGTGGGTGCAGCCGGTCACCTCGACCATGGCGGTCGCCACGGCGCTGTCGAGGTCCCAGGAAGCCCACTCCTGAGCGCCCCACCCGTTGAACGTCCAGTCGACGCCGCCGAGCCGGCCCGCGTCGTCGAGCACGAAGGTCAGCCCGATGTCACGCATCCAGGCGTCGTCGAGCGGCTGCTCCACCAGCGTGACCTCGCTGGAGAGCATCCGGCGGGCGAGTGCGACGTCGGCCGGGTCGACCATCATCACGACGGGTTCGAAGGCCAGCACGGCGTGCGCGGTCTCGATCCAGGCGCGGCGTGCCACCTCGATCTCGCCGGCGTCGGCGCCGAGCGCGGGGGTGTCCGGAGGGAACGCCATCCAGGTGCAGTCGTGCGGATCACCCTCTGCGGGCATCCGCCAGGTGGGGTGCCGGCTCATGCCGGCACGTCGCCGTACGGCTGGTGCGGGTCGACCGGGGCGATGAGCGCCGAGTAGGTGTCGGGTCGGCGCGTGGTGAGGAAGGGGAACAGGTCGAGCCAGTCACGCCGCTGGTCGAGGTCGAGGTCGGCGACCAGCACGGCCTCCTCGTCCCGCGGTGCCTGCACGAGCACGCGGCCGTAGGGGTCGGAGATGAACGACGAGCCGTAGAACGTCAGGGCACCCTCGTCGCCGGTGCGGTTGGGCACCACCATGAAGGTGCCAGCGGTGATGCCGTTGGCGACGATGACCTGCTGCCACAGTGGCTGGGTGTCGAAGCCGGGGAACGCGGGCTCGGAGCCGATCGCCGTCGGGTAGACCAACACCTCTGCGCCGCCGAGGGAGTAGGCGCGGGCGAGCTCGGGGAACCACTCGTCCCAGCAGGTCGGCAGGCCGAGGCGCACTCCGGCGAGGTCGTCGACCTCGTACACCGGGTGAGGGTCGGTGGCCGGGCCGTGCCGGAAGTAGGTGTCCTCGTAGTAGCCCGTGGTCACAGGGATGTGCAGCTTGTGGGTGTGGCCGAGGAGCTCGCCGCCCGGGGACACCAGGATCGCGGTGTTGAGGCCCAGGCCGTCGTCGTCGGGTCCGTGGTCGAGGCTGGCGGGCCCCTCGACGCGCTGGTACAGCGAGGCGTGCACGTGGACGCCGTGGGTCCGGGCAGCCCTGGCGGCGAAGGCGAACGTCGGGCCGCCGCTCAGCTGCTCGGCACTGTCGCCGGGGCGGCCGCTCGCGCGCTCGTGGGCGGGGTATTTCGACAAGGTGAGCTCGGGCAGGAAGACCACCCGGGCGCCCTCGCCGGCGGCGACCCCGATGGCGTCGGTGAGCACGTCGCTCAGCTCGTCGGCGTCGGTGCGCCACGCGTGCTGCACCAGGCCGACGCGCAGCGGCGCGCGTCGTGGCTCGTGGACGCGCGCGAGCGAGGGCGGCGCGGTGAGGTTGGTGCGCAGCTTCACGGAGTCTCCTCGTGAGTTGGTTCGGGAGCAGGATCAGGTGTGGCGGGGTCGCGGACGAGCCGTCCGGTCGCCTCGGAGAGCAGGCAGTGTGCTTCCTGTAGGGACAGTCCGCCGGCGAGCCAACGGGCGGAGAGGCCCTCGACGAGGGCGGTCAGGATGGTGGCCGTCCGCCCAGGGTCGGCGTCGTCGGTCCGGTGCGGGTCGCCGGACCGCTGCACGGTCGCCACCGAGCGGGCGACCTCCTGGACCCACGCGGTGGTGGTGCGCCGCAGGGGTTCGCGGAGGTCGGGCTCGAACACGGCGAGGGCGCGCAGCTCGTTCCACGCGGCGGAGTTCTCCCGCACCTCGGCGTCGTCGCCGAGCTCGGAGAGCAACCGGCGCTCGAGCTCGGCGAAGGGAGACGCCTCGCTCGTGGCGCCGCGTGCCCGCACGTCGTTGGCGTGGGTGTTGATGTGGTCCAGGGTCGCGCCGAGCAGGCCGGACCGGTCGGTGAAGTGGTAGTAGAGGAGTCCCGGCGACACGGCTGCCTCCTCGGCCACGTCGTTGACGCGGAGGCCGCGCACGCCGTCCCGGGCGATGCGGCGTGCGGCGGCACGCAGGATCTCGGTGCGGCGATCCATCGGGGAGCTCCACCTCCTCGTGCTCGGTTCCAGGTGCGGTGGCGGACCGAGTCTGGCTGAAACTGAAAACTCAGTCAAGCACGAAACCCGTGCAACGTCGCGGTCAAGCGACTGATTCCGCAGGTTGGAGCGCACGAGAGCGACGGATTCGTTTGCGTTTCCGACTGCAGGCAGGCAGGATGAGTCGGAAACCAGCTCCCCTCCTCGAGGATTGATACCGATGTCCAGCCACGACCAGCAGCAGTCCGGCCCCGGTGCCATGCACCCGGAGGCGTACGCCGATCTTCAGAGGTCTGCGCGTGATCATCTGTGGATGCATTTCACGCGGCACTCGGTTTATGAGTCGGCTGATGTGCCGGTGATCGTGCGGGGTGAGGGTGCCTATGTGTGGGATGCGAGGGGGACCCGGTATCTCGATGGGTTGGCGGGGTTGTTCGTCTCCCAGCTGGGTCATGGTCGTGAGGATCTGGCCGAGGCGGCGGCGCGGCAGGCGCGGGAGCTGGCGTTCTTCCCGTTGTGGTCCTATGCGCATCCGAGTGCGATCGAGCTGGCCGAGCGGGTGGCGGGGTATGCGCCGGGTGAGTTGAACCGGGTGTTCTTCACCACCGGTGGTGGTGAGGCGGTGGAGACGGCGTGGAAGCTGGCGAAGAACTATTTCAAGCTGACCGGGCGGCCGGGCAAGCACAAGGTGATCTCGCGGGCGATCGCCTATCACGGCACTCCGCAGGGGGCGCTCTCGATCACCGGGTTGCCGGGGATGAAGGCGCAGTTCGAGCCGTTGGTGCCCTCGACGTTCCGGGTGCCCAACACCAACCACTACCGGGCGCCGTCGTTCCTGGCCGGCCCGGACGGGAGTGTGGATGAGGAGGCGTTCGGGCGGTGGGCGGCCGATGAGATCGCGGTCGCGATCGAGAACGAGGGTCCCGAGACGGTCGCGGCGGTGTTCTTGGAGCCGGTGCAGAACTCCGGTGGCTGCTTCCCGCCGCCGCCGGGCTACTTCGCCCGGGTCCGGGAGATCTGTGATGAGTACGAGGTGCTGCTGGTCTCCGATGAGGTGATCTGTGCCTTCGGGCGGCTCGGGCACATGTTCGGTGCCGAACGCTATGACTACGCCCCCGACATGATCACCTTCGCCAAGGGGATCACCTCCGGCTATGCCCCGCTGGGCGGGATGATCGCCACCGATGCGTTGATGGAGCCGTTCCTGCACGGCACCGAGACGTTCATGCACGGCTACACCTTCGGTGGCCACCCGGTCTCCACCGCGGTCGCGCTGGCCAACCTCGACGCGTTCGAGAACGAGGGCGTCTTGAAGCACGTCCGGGAGAACGAGGCCGCGTTCAAGACCACCCTGGACAAGCTTCACGACCTCCCCATCGTCGGCGACGTCCGCGGCGCGGGCTACTTCTACGGCATCGAGCTGGTCAAGGACAAGACCACCAAGGAGACCTTCAACGACGCCGAGTCCGAGAAGCTGCTGCGCGGGTTCCTCTCCAAAGCCCTCTACGAAGCCGGCCTCTACTGCCGCGCCGATGACCGCGGCGACCCCGTCATCCAGCTCGCCCCACCCCTGATCTGCGACCAGACCCACTTCGACGAGATCGAACACAAACTCCGCGACGTACTCACCCGCGGCTCCGAACTCATCTGAGGTCCCCGCGGGCTCACAGCCGGACGCTCCCTGCTCTCCCGCCCCGCTCCCCGAAGAACGACGAAAGGTCGATACGCCATGAGGATTGGCGTCCCGAAGGAAGTCAAGAATCATGAGTACCGGGTGGCTCTCACCCCGGTCGGTGTGCACGAGCTGACTCAGCATGGCCATGAGGTCGTGGTGGAGGTGGGTGCCGGTGCGGGGTCGTTGATCCCGGATGAGGAGTATGTCGCGGCGGGGGCGCGGATGATCGGGTCCGCGGAGGAGGTGTGGGGGTCGGCGGAGCTGGTGTTGAAGGTCAAGGAGCCGGTCTCGGAGGAGTATGGCCGGATGCGGGAGGGGCAGACGTTGTTCACCTATCTGCATCTGGCTGCGGACAGGGCGTTGACCGAGGAGCTGGTGACGCGGAAGGTGACCGCGATCGCCTATGAGACGGTGCAGCTGGCCTCGGGGTCGTTGCCGTTGCTGTATCCGATGTCGGAGGTGGCGGGGTGTCTGGCGCCGCAGGTGGGGGCGCACTCGTTGATGCGTGCCCAGGGTGGGCGTGGTGTGTTGATGGGTGGTGTCGGTGGGGTGGCCAACGCCAAGGTGGTGATCATCGGGGCCGGTGTGAGTGGTCAGAACGCGGCGAACATCGCGTTGGGGATGGGTGCGGATGTGACGTTGTTGGACACCGATCTGGACAAGCTGCGGATGTCGTTTTGGCGGTACTCCAACCGGGTGCACGGGTTGGCTTCGTCGAAGCTGGCGATCGAGCAGCAGGTGATGGAGGCCGACATGGTGATCGGTGCGGTGTTGATCCCGGGGGCGAAGGCGCCGACGTTGGTCTCCAACGAGCTGGTCTCGCGGATGAAGCCGGGCTCGGTGCTGGTCGACATCGCGGTGGACCAGGGTGGCTGTTTCGAGGACACCCATGCGACCACGCATGCGGATCCGACCTACATGGTCCATGACTCGGTGTTCTACTGCGTGGCCAACATGCCCGGTGCGGTGCCGAACACCTCGACCTATGCGTTGACCAATGCGACCCTGCCCTACACGGTCGCGTTGGCCGACAAGGGCTGGGAGCAGGCGCTGGGTGAGGACAAGTCCCTCGCGTTGGGGTTGAACACCCACGCCGGCCGGGTCACCAACGCCCCCGTCGCCCAGGCCCACGACATGGCCAGCACCACCCTGGACGAGGTCCTCGGCTGATGAGTGTGCAGCCCGGCATCGCCGTGGAGACCGGCACCTCCGGTGTGAAGCGGGGGATGGCCGAGATGCTCAAGGGTGGCGTGATCATGGACGTCGTCACCGCCGACCAGGCCAAGATCGCCGAGGACGCCGGTGCGGTCGCGGTGATGGCGCTGGAGCGGGTCCCTGCCGACATCCGGGCCCAGGGTGGGGTGTCGCGGATGAGTGATCCGGACATGATCGAGGGGATCATCGAGGCCGTCTCGATCCCGGTGATGGCCAAGGCCCGGATCGGTCACTTCGCCGAGGCGCAGGTGCTGCAGAGCCTGGGCGTGGACTACATCGACGAGTCCGAGGTGTTGACCCCGGCCGACTACGCCCATCACATCGACAAGACGGCCTTCACGGTGCCGTTCGTGTGCGGTGCGACGAACCTGGGTGAGGCGTTGCGCCGGATCACCGAGGGTGCGGCGATGATCCGCTCCAAGGGCGAGGCCGGCACCGGTGATGTGTCGAATGCGGTCACCCACATGCGCACGATCCGTGCCGAGCTGCGCCGGTTGGCGGGGATGGCGACCGATGAGCTGTATGTGGCGGCCAAGGAGCTGGCGGCGCCGTTCGCGCTGGTGAAGGAGGTCGCCGAGGCGGGCAAGCTCCCGGTGGTGCTGTTCACCGCCGGTGGGATCGCGACCCCGGCCGATGCGGCGATGATGATGCAGCTCGGCGCCGAGGGTGTCTTCGTCGGGTCCGGGATCTTCAAGGCCGGCAACCCCGCCGAGCGGGCCGAGGCGATCGTCAAGGCCACCACCTTCTATGACGATCCCGACGTGGTCGCCAAGGTCTCGCGGGGTCTGGGCGAGGCGATGGTCGGGATCAACGTCGAGGACATCCCCCAGCCACACCGGCTCGCCGAACGCGGCTGGTAGCGCATGCCTGGATGCGGGGCTCACCACCGCGAGTCCCTCGGGACGAGTTGACCCACGGGAGAAGGATCACGGGGTGCTCCAGTCGACCGAGAAGTACTGCGTCTCGGTGAAGGCACGGATGCCCTCGCGGGCACCCTCGCGACCGATCCCGCTCTGCTTCACCCCGCCGAACGGCGCCGACGGGTCGGAGACGACGCCACGGTTGATCCCGACCATCCCGGCGTCGACCCGCTCGGCGAGCTGGAGCGCCCAGCGCAGATCCGCGGAGTAGATGTAGGCGGCCAGGCCGAGCTCGGTGCCGTTGACGGCCCGCAGCAGCTCGCTCTCGTCACGCCAGGTGACGATCGGCGCCACCGGACCGAAGACCTCGTCCTGGAGGACGTCGGCGTCGGCCGGGACATCGACCAGCACCGTGGGCGGGAAGAAGTCGCCGTGCTCGGGTGCCTTTGCCTGGTGACTGACACGGGCTCCCGCGGCGACGGCGCGCTCCACCCAGCCGCGGACCCCGTCGACGGCGCGGGGACTGACCAGCGGTCCGACGTCGGTGCCGGGCTCGAACGCACCGGCGACCGTCAGCGCCTCCACGGCCGCGCCGAACCGGGAGATGAACTCCGCGGCGACGTCGACGTGCACGAGGAGGCGGTTCGCGGCCGTGCAGGCTTGGCCGCCGTTGCGGAACTTCGCGATCATGGCGCCGGCGACCGCGGCCTCGACGTCGGCGTCGGAAGCGACCACGAACGGAGCGTTTCCACCGAGCTCCATCGACGAGGAGACGATGCGTTCCGCCGCCTGCGCGAGCAAGGTGCGACCGACCCCGGTCGAGCCGGTGAACGAGATCTTCCGGACCCGGGGGTCGGCCAGCCAGGTGCCGACGACGTCAGCGGCCCGGGTGGTCGGCACCACGGTGACCACTCCGTCGGGTACGCCGGCCGCGCGGAGCAGGTCGGCGATCGCGAGCGCGGTCAGCGGCGTCTCGGCAGCCGGCTTGAGCACCACCGTGCACCCCGCGGCCAGGGCCGGGCCGATCTTGCGGGTGGCCATCGCGGCCGGGAAGTTCCACGGCGTGACCAACGCGGCGACCCCGACCGGCCTGCTGGTCACGATCGTGCGGGTCCCGCCGGCCGGGGACTCGCCGTACCCGCCGTCGGGGCGCACCGCCTCCTCGGAGAACCACCGGAAGAACTCGGCGGCATAGGTGACCTCTGCGCGGGCATCGGCCAGCGACTTGCCGTTCTCCAGCGAGATGAGGCCGGTGAGCCGGTCGGCGTCGGCGAGCATCAGCTCGAAGGCGCGGTGCAGCACCTCGGAGCGACGCCGCGGGGGCGTCTGCGCCCAGGCGGGGAGGGCGGCGGCGGCAGCGTCGACCGCGGCGGTCGCGTCATCAGCGGTGGCGTCGGCGACCTCGGCGACCTGCTCACCGGTGGCCGGGTCGAGCACGGCGAACACCTCGCCGTCGGGTGCCGGGGTGAGTGAGGTGACGAGCGCGAGGACCTCCGAGGAGGGGCCGGCGGGAGCGGTCGGTCGGGTGGGGGTGAGGGTCATGGCAGTTCCTGTCGTGGGTGGGGGAGGCAGGTCACGGGTAGAGGCGGCGCTGCTGGTGGGCGCTGACCCGGTGCCAGGCCGCCCTTGGCCGGGCCCCGCGAGAAGTTGTGCTGCACGCGGTGGCCGATCAGCAGCTCGACCGTGCCGCGCAGCTGTGCGCGGGCCGCGTCGAGAGGGTTGCCCGACCCAGCGACGGTGGCGTCCGCGCCGGGCTCCAGCAGCGTGGTCACCGGGTCTCCTCGAAGACCTCGTCGAGCACGTCGAACGCCTCGGTGAGCAGGTGGTCGGGCATCGAGAGCGGGGGCAGGAAACGGAGCACGTTGCCGTGGCTGCCGCAGGTCAGGACGACCAGACCGCGGGTGTGCGCCGCCGCGGCGAGACGGCGAGTGGCCTCGGCGTCGGGCTCGGTGGTGCCGGGCACCACGAGCTCCACGGCCACCATCGCGCCACGACCACGGACGTCGCCCACGCGGTCGTCACGGGACTGGAGGGCGCTCAGCCTCTCGATCATGGTCTTGCCGATCGCGCGAGCGCGGTCGAGCAGTCCGTCGGTCTCGATCGTCTCGATCACGGCCAGGGCAGCGGCGCAGGCCAACGGGTTGCCACCGTAGGTGCCGCCGAGTCCGCCGACGTGCGCGGCGTCCATGATCTCGGCGCGTCCGGTGACCGCGGACAGGGGCAGCCCGCCGGCGATGCCCTTCGCCGTGACGAGCAGGTCGGGAACGACACCTTCGTGGGTGCACGCGAACATCTCGCCGGTGCGAGCGAACCCGGTCTGCACCTCGTCCGCGACGAAGACGACACCGTTGTCGCGGCACCAGTCGGCGAGCGCGGGCAGGAAGCCGGGTGCGGGGACGATGAAGCCGCCCTCGCCCTGGATCGGCTCGATGACGAGCGCGGCGAGGTTCGCGGCGCCGACGTTGCGCTCGATCGCCTCGATGGCGCGCGCCGCGGCAGTGGGCCCGTCGACGTCGTCGCGGTACGGGTAGGAGAGCGGCGCGCGGTGGACCTCGCTCGCGAAGGGACCGAACCCGCTCTTGTAGGGCATGTTCTTGGCGGTCATCGCCATCGTGAGGTTGGTGCGACCGTGGTAGGCGTGGTCGAACACGACGACTGCCTGCCGCCGGGTGTGGGCCCGAGCGATCTTCACCGCGTTCTCCACGGCTTCGGCCCCGGAGTTGAACAGCACGGTGCGCTTGGCGTGGTCGCCCGGCGCCAGCCGGTTCAGCGCCTCCGCGACGGCGACGTACTCCTCGTAGGGCGTCACCATGAAGCAGGTGTGGGTGAACCGGCCGGCCTGCTCCTGCACAGCGGCCGTGACCCGCGGAGCGGCGTTGCCGACGGTCGTGACCGCGATGCCGGAACCCAGGTCGATCAAGGAGTTGCCGTCGGCGTCGATCAGCACGCCACCTCCTGCGGCGGTGACGTAGACGGGGAGGGTGGTGCCGATCCCGGCGGCGACGGCCTCGGCCTTGCGGGCGTGCAGTGCGCGTGAGGCGGGGCCTGGGATCTCGGTGACGAGGCGGCGCTCCTGGGCGAGGGCTGGGTCGGTCGGGTTCATGTCTCTCCAGACGTCGGTGGAACGGTAGGCACGACGGTAGGGAGGACCGGCACTCGGCGGCATGGCCAAGATGCACAAATCAAGACATCGGAGTTGTGCAACTATTGCGCCATGGTCTCCGTCCGTGACGTGCTCGACGTGTCCGCCCTCGACCTCACGCCCGTGCACCTGGCAGACGAGCAGACCGACATCCGATGGGTGGCGACCAGCGACCTGGTCGACCCGACGCCCTACCTTGAGGGCGGGGAGCTGCTGCTGACCACCGGTCTCAACACGGCCGGCTGGCGCACGGAGTGGGTGGCGTACGTCGGACGGCTCGTCGAGACGAGGGTCGCTGCCCTCGGTCTCGGGGTGGGGCTGACTCATCGGCGGGCGCCCGCGTCGCTGGTCGACGCGTGTCGCGACGCCGGGCTGACGCTGGTGCAGGTCCCGCGTCCGACGAGCTTCGTCGCGGTGAGCCGTGCGACCGTGCGGTTGTTGGAGCGGGACGAGCAGGCCGCGGTGCGAGACGCACTCGAGACCCAGCGCGTGCTGACCCAGGCAGCCCTGCGTGAGGACGACACCGAGTCGCTCCTCGCCCGGTTGGCCGACGTGCTGCACGGTGACACCTGCCTGCTCGCCCCGGACGGCACCGTCCTCGCCGGCAGCGGCCACGGCCGGCCCGGCCTCGAGGCCGACGTGCTGACCGAGGAGCTGGCACGGATCCGTCCGCAGGGACTGCGTGCCGCGGTGGGCACGAGCCGAGCGTCGGGAACGACCGTGGTGCAGCCTGTGGGGCTCCGCGGCCGGCCGTCGTCCTACCTCGCCGCGCACGCACCGGGGCGGCTCAGCGAGGACCATCGCGGTGCCGTCGGCACGACCGTGGCGCTGCTCAGCCTTGCCGCGGAGCGCGCCAACGACCGGCTCGCCACCGCACGTCTCCTCCGGGGACGTGCGCTGGAGCTGCTCGTCGCGGGCGAGCCGAGGTCGGCGGCACTCATCCTGGGCGCGCTGGCCGGACGCCAGGGCACGGCGGCCCGACTTCCGCGGTCCGTGCGGTTCCTCCGGGCCACGGGTCAGGAGGAGGCCCGCGAGGATGCCCTGCGCCAGGTCGAGCGGACCAACGCGATGGCCGCCACGATGGACGACGAGCTGTGGGTGCTGGCCCCGGCGTCCTCCGCGGCCTCGATGACCGCCGCTCTGCTCCACCTCGGCCTGCGGGTCGGGGTCGGAGCCGCCGCACCGCCTGAGGACGCCCGACTGGCGTTCAGCACGGCCGGACACGCCCTCGGCCAGACCACGGAGCAGTCCACCCTGGGGGAGTGGGACCGGGTGATGGCCGATGGTGCCTTGTCATTCCTCGGGCGGGAGCAGGCGCACGACTTCGCTGAGACGTTCCTGTCGGGGCTCGTCGGGCCGGCCGAGGACTCGCTGCTGGAGACGCTCGGGTCGTTCCTGCGTCACCTCGGCTCCCGCCGGCACGTCGCCGAGGAGCTCGGCGTGCACCGCAACACCGTGCGCAACAGGATCGCCCAGCTGGAGGAGGCGATCGGCGGGTCCCTCGATGATGCCCAGGTGCGAGCCGACGCCTGGATCGCTCTCCAGGCGCGCGAGCTCACCAGCGTCGGTGCTCCGCCTCGTCGCCCGGCACGGTGAGGTCGGCCGCGACGCCCGGTCCCGGTCGCGTCACCCGGGGTGGTGGATGAGTCGGATGAACACCTTGGCTGCCTGTGCCGCCGTGATGTCGGCTCGGGCTGCTGCCTCGAGGAGGCGTTGGCAGGCCGCGTCGAGGGTGATCCCGTGCAGCTCCGCCAGTGCACCCTCCGCTTGGTGGATCACGTCCCGCTCACGGATCTTGTCGGGAGCCTCGGCTGCGCGGCGGCGCGTGCTGAAGGAGAGATCGGCGTTGCTGACCGCCTCGGACGCCGTGCCACCGAGGGCGTCGGCAAGAAGCTCGTGCTTCCCCCCGAAGGCGTCGGCCTGTCCGGCGTAGAGATTGACCCCACCGACGATCCGGCGTTCGTCTCGGATCGGCAGCGACAGTGTCGAGGCGACACCGGCGGCGGCGCCGGCGGCGGCGAACAGCTGCCAGCGCTTCTCGTCGAGCAGGCCGTCGTGGTCGGTCGCGACCACCTGGGACGCCCGCGTGGACTCCAGGCAGGGTCCGTCATCGAGGTACTGGGCGACGTCGAGGTCGGTGGCGGTGCCGTTGCTGGCGACCAAGGTGAAGGTCAGGTCGTCCTCGATGGTGGTCAGGCTGAAGCCGACGAGCGAGGGGACGAGGTCGAGAGCCTGTCGGCCCATGGTTCCGAGCACGAGCCCTAGGTCACTCTCACCGTTGACGTTCAGAAGCAGTACTGCTTCGAGACTCTCGGGGACTGGTTCCATCGAATTCCTTTCTGAGCCACCCTCATACCCCGTCCCGGGACCCGGCATTCACCACGGACATCCTCGGCGTCCTGATCGGTCGGGACCCCGGGCTCGCGCCGCCAGGTTGGGCGCGCTCATGTCCTCCGTGCTCGGCGGAGCAGTGCCAGGGCTCCGCTGTCGCCGACCGCGCGTGCCTCCTCCAGGCGCAACCCGCTGAGGGCGGCCTCGACCGACAGGGCCTCGGCCTGCTCCACGTCGCGAAGCTGGAGCACCATGGCCCCGCCCGGCGCGAGGTGGCGGCCCCCGACTCCAAGGCACAGGCGCGCGAGGTCGAGTCCGTCCTCCCCACCGTCGATGGCACTCGTCGGGTCCTCGGGGAACGACGCGACGTCGCGCGTGGGCAGGTACGGCGGATCGGCGAGCACCAGGGGGAACGACTCGTGCTCGTCGAGCACCTCGGTCATGGGCCCGCGGCGCACCTCGACGGCACTCGGCCGGACCTGGGCGGCGTTCTGCTCGGCGAACCGGCAGGCGTCCTCGCTGGCGTCGACGAGCACGGCGTCACGTCCGGTGAGGCGGACGGTGAGCAGGCCGATGTGACCGGCCCCGCAGCACAGCTCGAGGAGCGGACCCGGAGGCAACGTGGGGGACAGCTCAGCCGCCCACGCGGACTGCTGTGCCGTCCAGGGCCGAGGCTCGAGGACGGTGGCGTCGTAGTCGATCGGGAGACCGCCGATGTCGAGTGTGGGTGCCATGGCACCGGTATAGCAGGGCCCTGCGCACGGCTCGGGGGTCAAGGAGGACGGCTGACCGGCACGGGGGGACTCGTGACCGCCTCCCGGCGGTCACGGGCGGGGAATGACCTTGTGGGTGCCGTCGCACCAGGGCCGTCGCTGGCTCTTTCCGCAGACGCAGACGGCCACGACGGGCCGCTCCACCGGATGGGATCTCCCGTCCTCGTCCACCACCGAGTCGGCTCCCCGCACCAGCAGCGGTCCCTGCGGGCACAGGGTCACCTCGACGTGCTCGCCGCGAGTCATGCCGGGACCCGCTCCTGGTCGACCTCGTCCTCCGCGCTGTCCCAGCTCGCGAGGAGCTCGCCACCTGCAGCCCCGTCGAGAAGCAGACAGGACGCCGCCCCGAAGAGGACGTCCGGGTGCAGGCCGGGCTCGTCTGCGACGGCGCGTGCGCAGATGGAGCGCAGCGCCACCTCCTCGTGAACGGCGTCCGCCTCGACGTGCTCGTCGAAGTAGGCCCACACGGCGTCATCGAGCTCGAGGCGCCGGATGCCCGCGGCGATCCGTCGGCAGGGAAGCGTGCTCGTGGCTTCGAACGTCGCCAGGTGGCCCAGGGCGGCACCGCGGAGCCGGCGGTGCAGGCCGAACAGACTCATCGCGTTGTTGACGGCCAGCGTCGTGCCGTGCGCACGGTCGACGTAGTGGCCGTAGCGGGAGTCGAGGCCGCAGTGCTCCATCGCGCGGGCGAAGAGCGTGGCGTGCAGCCGGTCCGGACGACCCCCGCCGTACTCGTCGTACTGGAGCTCGGCGAGCGCCACCTTCACCGGACCGTCCAGGCGTGGGAGGACGAACGAGCTGGGGTCGGACTCCTTGAGCGTGTAGAGGCTGCGCTGGACCATGAGCTCGCGAAACTGCTCGACGTCTGCTCGGCGGTGCACGAAGGAGGCGACGCCGGGGCTGTTGTCGTGGTCGATGAGGTGTCGGATCTGCCCGACGACATCCCCGGCAGACGCACGAGCCTCGTCCACCGCGCCCTCCGTGGCGGCTCGCAGGGCGGCCTCGAAGACGACCTCGAGTCGGCGTCGGACCATGAGCAGCTCGGGGTCCCACTCACGGTCCGGCTCGACACCGTCGAGACCGCGGTAGTGCAGCTCGTAGAGCGCCCACAGCGCCAGCTGGAGGTCCTCGTCGGACAGGGGGTCGTCGACGCCTTCGAGGTATTCATCGATCGGCGCCACCGCGCCGCCCCCGAGGAGGGCGTCGAGGACCGAGCGGCTCAACGGGCCGCGCGGGCGCGGTGCGGGCGCACCCGAGCCCGGCCGTACGGCGGTCGGAGAGGACGGCGCCGGCACCGGGTCGTCACCCCGCCTGCTCGCCATCTCGTCCATGATCCATCTCCTTCTCCTGCTCCTTCTCGCCGCGCCGCAGCGGTACCCGCGGCTGTGCTGGGTCAAACGAGGCCGTTGCAGACGGAGGAGGGGACCGTGAGGTCGGCGGGGTCTCGCCCACGTGCGTAACGGGTCGGACCCCGCCGACTGATCCCTGGGCAACGCTGCCGGCTGAGCCTTGGCGCGCCGAGCGTCGCTGGTGGGCCGGTACCCAGGCCGGCCGGTTCCATGCCTCCTCCCCAGGACGCGAGCTCAGGAGGGGAGCAGGCCTTCCATGGTCTCGATCTCGCTCCGCTGGTCGGACTCGATCTCTGCCGCGAGCTTGGTGGCCGGTCCGAAGGCGCCTGATGACTGCTCGGTGCGGGCCATCTCGACGGCGCCGGTGTGGTGCTCGGTCATCAGCTCGAGCCATCGGGTCTCGAACTCCGCGCCCTGGGCGGCTTCCAGTGACGACATCTCCTCCTCGGTCAGGGTTCCGGGCATCTCGCCCATCTCCACCTCGCCGTCGCCGTGGGCGTTCGCGTGGTCTCGAGAGGTCTCGGGGACGGGCTCGCCCCAGGCCGTCAACCAGTCGACCAGCTGCTCGATCTCCGCTCCCTGTCTCGCACGGATGCCCTCAGCGAGCTCAGCGACCTCGGGGCTCAGGTCCCGACCCAGGGTCAGGTCGACCATCTCCATCGCCTGGGCGTGATGGGGGATCATGTCGGTCGCGAACGAGACGTCGGCGTCGTTGAACACATCGCCGTTGGGCGCCGTGCGGGTGGCGGCGTCGCCGTCACCGCCACACCCGGCGAGCGCGAGCAGACTCATTGCCGCACCGATGAGGGCGACGAGCCGGACCGGTGCGGCGGGACCGCCACGGACATCGGTGAGGAAGGCCATCGAGCGAGTCTAGGCAGATGGTGAGATCCTCGCCCCAGAGCTCGATCGTCCACCGGGTCGACGTTTGACGTCGTGATCTCCGGGCACCGAGGACGGCATGGACGCCGATGCCACCGTCGAGGTGCTGCTCCGCAAGCACGGCAAGACCTATGCCGAGCAAGCCGGGATCCGCCTCGCCGACAAGCCTGCTCCTGTGTGGCAGCTCCTGGTGCTGAGTCTGCTGCTCTCGGCCAGGATCAGCTCCGACATCGCCGTGGCCGCGGCGCGGGAGCTCCATCGTGCCGGCTACAGAACGCCCCGCTCGATGGTGGAGGCGACGTGGCAGGCGCGGGTGGATGCTCTCGGTCGCGGCCACTACCGCCGCTACGACGAACGCACCGCGACCATGCTCGGCGAGGTGGCGGAGGCCGTCATCAAGGACTTCCGTGGAGATCTACGGCGGCTGCGCGACGAGGACGAGGGGGTCGAGACCGCCGTGCAGCGATTCAAGGGGGTCGGCCCCGCGGGCGCGGCGATCTTCTGCCGGGAGGTGCAGGGCATCTGGCCAGAGCTCGCTCCGTACGTCGACGGGCTGGCCGCCGATGGGGCGGAGCGCCTCGGTCTTCCCAGGGCGGCCGAGAAATTGGCGGAGCTGGTCTCACCCGAAGACTTTCCCCGGCTCGTCGCCGGGTGTGTCCGGGCCCGACACGACGACGTGGTGGAGGACGTCACCCATGGCTGAGCGAGAGCTCCGGGTCGGGCGACCTCCCTCGCCCTGGGCCGGACTGTTGTATGGACTGGGGCTGGGGGGATTCGTCGATGGAATCGTCCTGCACCAGATCCTCCAGTGGCACCACATGGTGAGCGACGTCGCGAGCCATCCCGTCAACACGCTGGCCGGACTCGAGGCGAACACGCTGGCAGACGGCTTCTTCCACGCGGCCACCTGGCTGCTGGTGCTGGCGGGATCGATCGCGACACTCGTGGCGTGGCGGCAAGGACGACTGGCGCCGAGCTGGCGCTTCCACGTCGGCCTCCTGCTCACCGGCTGGGGGATCTTCAACCTCGTCGAGGGTGTCATCGACCATCAGGTGCTGGGGGTGCACCATGTCCGCGACGATCTCGGTGCCCCCCTTGCGTGGGACATCGGGTTTCTGGTCCTCGGCCTCCTCCTCGTCCTCGGCGGGTGGATGCTGCACCGGCGGGGTGCGGTGGCGATGCGGGGAAAGGCGGACGACGTGATCGGCCCCCGATCGGTCTAGGCGGGTCGAGGTGCACCAGGCCTCCTCTTGTCCACGAGGGGCTCTGGGTCCGTGACGTCGCCGTTGGATAGCGTCAGCACCCACGACCTCGTACCCCAGTCCCGCCGACGTGAGGAGACCGACGATGGCGCCGCTCCTGTGGGTCCTGGGCCTGGCTCTCGTGGGAGTCGGCGGGGTGCGCCTGGTGGCCAGATGGACAGCTGTGTCGGCCGACCCGCTGGTGGTCGAGCCCTGGCTCTCCGGACACCGCCCCACCGAGCACGCCCTGTCCCGGTACCACGCCCGGTGGTACACCGCGAGTGTCGTGTTCTTGGCCTTCGACGTCGAGATGCTCTTCATGTACCCCTGGGCCGTCGTGGTGGGTCGCCTCGGTCCCAGCGCGGTCATCGAGATGTTCGGCTTCTTGCTGATGCTGCTCCTGGCTGTGGGCTGGGCGCGCCGCGAGGGGGCGTTCCGGTGGGCCTGAGAGAAACCATCGCGCGAGCTGCGGTCTCCCGTGCCCACGTGCTGATCGCCGAGGCCCCCGGTGCGTTCCCCCAGCGCGTCGCCCTCGAGCGGGCCCTGGACGCTGCCGGCTGGCGCCCGGCCGAGACGGCGGCCGACGCCGACGTGCTGGCGGTGGTGGGGGAGCCGGGCCCAGCACTCACAGAGCTCATCGACCGTGCGTGGGACCAGCTCTCCGAGCCCCGGGTGCGGATCGAGGTGCGTGAGGAGGGCGATGTCGGGTCCGCCCTGGCCCAGGCGCGCGAGGCGTTGCAGGACACGGCAGCCCAGCGCGCGGGGGCGCTACGACGACACGAGCACGAGCACGAGGACGAGGGCCACGACGGGGGCGGTGAGCACGGGGGCGGTCACCACGAAGGCCACGAAGGGATGGCTCCGGACGGGATCCCGCTCGCGGAGGGAGCCGAGGACCGCGACGGTCTGGAGATGGACGAGCTGCACCTGCCCTGGGGTCCGGTGCTCGCGCACTGGCCGGCCGGTGTGGTCCTGAGGCTCACCCTTCACGGCGACCTGGTGACGGACGCCGAGCTGGAACATCTCGGGGGTGCTGAGTCGGAGGCGGAGGAGGACGGCGCGACCCGAGCCGCCCGGTTGCTCGATGCGGCCGCCTCGGTGCTGGTGCTCGCGGGGCTGCCCGCCGAGGCCGCCCGAGCCCGGCGGCTGCGCGACCGGTGCCTTGACGGGACCCCGCCCGCGGGGGAGGACCTGGCCCGTCTGGCGACGCGGCTGCGACGCCACCGGGTCCTGCGCTGGCTGCTGGGCGGGCTGGTCCTCCCGGGGGCTGTCGGAGGAGACGCCGACCTGCACGACCGCCTGGTCGGGCTGGTGGAGCGCGCACGCGAGGCGGCGGCCCACCACAGCGCGCCCGCCCACCGTGCCGGGCCGGCGGGGGAGGTGCTCCCGGAGCTGATCCGCGGCCAGGAGCTCGCCGCGGTCCGGCTGTGGATGGCAGCGACGAGGGCGGATCTCACCACCGCCGTGCCCGGGGAGGTCCCGCATGGCTAGCTCGCTGCCCTGGTTCTACGTCCTGCCGGTGCTGGCGGGGCTGTTCGTGGTCGCCGTGACGGTGGCCGGCTTCAGCGGTGCACTGGAGGCGCGCGACCGGGGGGTCGCCCTGCGCTCGGGGTTCGGCACTCCTCTGCGCGAGTCCGCACGACTGCTCCACCAGCGACCACGGCGGACAGTCTCGGCGGACCGGCTGCTGTGGCGCGCCGCAACGTCGTCCGTCGTGCCGCTGGCGATCCTGATCGTCGCGTTCGTCCCACTCGGCGCGCACGCGCTGGTCGACCATCCACTGGGCGTGGTGTGGGTCAACGCCCTCGACGTCGTGGCGTGGGCGGTGATGTGGCTGCTCGGGTGGGGAGCCAACTCGGTCGCCGGCCTCGTCGGCGGCTACCGGTTCCTGGCGCTCGCGCTCGGCTACGAGCTGCCGTTGATGTTCGCGCTGACCGCCCCGGCCATCGCCGCGGGCAGCCTGGACCTGGCGGAGATCGCCGCCGCGCAGGACGGGGTCTGGTTCGTCGTGTGGGCGCCGATCGCCTTCGCGGCGTACTGCTGGGGTGTCCTGGGCTTCTCGGTCCGGCCGCCGATGGACCCCGGCGCCGGCACCGACATCCACGGCGGGATCCTGGCGGAGCTGGCCGGGGTGGACCGGCTGCTGGTGCTGGTGGGTCGCTACTTCCTGCTGGCGGCAGGCTCCGCGGCCGCTGTGCCGCTGTTCCTCGGCGGGGGTGCGGGTCCGCTGCTTCCCTCCTGGCTGTGGGTGCTGGTGAAGACGGTCGTGCTGAGCGTCGGACTCGTCGCTCTGAGCCGTCGGCTGCCGACCCTGCGTCCGGACAAGCTCCTGGAGCTCGGTTGGGTGGTCGTGCTGCCCCTGGTGGTCGCCCAGGACCTCGTCGTCGCGATCGTCGCCGTCGCCACCCACTGAGGCCGTGCCCACCGGAAAGGAGAGCTCATGACCGTCGCGTTCATCGACGTCGGGTTCTGGCTGTGCGCCGTCGTCTCCGTCGTCGCGGGCGCCCTGGTGTTCTACGTCGACTCGATGGCGCGGGCGACCTACGCGCTGGCGGTGTCGTTCGTGGCCGTGGGAGTGGCGGTGCTGCTCCTCGGGCAGGCCTACATGGGGGTGATCGTGATCTTGATGATGGTCATGGAGATGGCCGTCATGGCCGTCTACATGGTCATGTTCATGGGCATGAACCCGGCGCTGATGCCGATGAGCATGGTGCACTCGCACCGCTCGTCGCTGCTCGCCGCGACCGGCACGTTCCTGCTGCTCGGTGCCGGCGCCCTGCTCGTGCCCTGGCCCACTCGCCGGGGGACGCCGGCCGTCGATGTCACTGCCGCGCTCGGCGAGGCGCTGATGGAGTCGCACATGCTGGTGATGATCGCGATGAGCCCGGTCATGGTCGCCACGATCGTGGCCGGGGTCGCGCTGTCCTCGCACCGAGGGCGCTACGACCGCCTCGGTGACGACCTCGACCGTCGCCCGGCCGATGACCCCCAGCCGGGGGGTGTCGGGCGATGACCCTCGAGACGGTCCTTCTGGTGGCCGCCGCCCTGATCGCGGTCGGTGTCTACGGCGCCCTGTCCCAGCAGGTCGTCGTCATGGTGATGATGGGCCTGGAGCTGATGATCAACGGGGTGATCCTCGCGGCGGCGGGAGCCTGGTGGTTCCTGGCCCCCGACCCCTCCGGTCAGATCCTGCTGCTGGTCGTGATCGCGGCGATGACGGTGGAGATGGCGATGGGCTTCGCCGTGGCCACCTTGTTGCACCGGCAGGCCGGGCACGACATGACGGACATGGCCGCGGAGCTGAACGGCTGATGCTCGATCTCGCGCTCATCGCGCTCGTGGTGCTACCCGCAGTGGTCGGCGCCCTGCTTCTTCTCGCCGGACCCGCGGCTGATCGGGTCGCTGCCGGGGCCGGGGTGTGGACCACCGCGCTGGTGGCTGTGGCGGCGGTGCCGGTGGCGTTCCCGAGGGGCGGGGCACGGCCCTCGGTGTCGACCCCGTTCATGGTCGGCGCCGACCTGACCCTGACGGTGGACGGGCTGGCCGCTCCGGTCCTGCCCGCCGTCGCTGTCGTGTCGCTGCTGGTGCTGCTCTCCGCCGGCGGGAGCCGCGACCTGCGCACGGCCCGGTTCCACGGTCTGATGCTCCTCTTCGTCGCGGCCGCGCTGATGACCGTGCTCGCCGCGACGCTCCCCGCCCTGCTGCTGTCCTGGGAGGTGATGGGTGCGACGTCGTACGCGCTGATCGGCTACCACTGGCACGACCCGGACGCCGTGGCCTCCGGCGCCACTGCCTTCCTCACCACCCGAGGCGCAGACCTCGGTCTGTACGTCGCAGCCGGGGCGGCCCTGGCGGGAGGGGCAGGGCTCGCACTGTCGGCGCTCCCGGACGCGACCACGGGGTGGCGCGACGTGCTGGCAGCGGGTTTCCTCGTGGCCGGCCTCGGCAAGGCCGCCCAGCTGCCGTTCTCCTTCTGGCTCTCGCGGGCCATGCACGGGCCCAGCCCGGTGAGCGCGCTGCTGCACTCCGCGGCCATGGTCGCGATGGGCGGCTACCTGCTGCTGCGGGTGTCCCCGACGCTGGCCGCGACCGGGTGGGCCGACGACGCCGCAGCCTGGGCCGGGGCAACCACCGCCGTGGCGCTCGGGCTGGTCGCGCTCGCCCAGAGTGATCTCAAGCAGCTCCTGGCGGCATCGACAGCGGCACAGCTGGGCTACGTGGTGCTCGCGGCCGGGGTGGGAGCGACCGCGGCAGGTGCGACGCACCTGGTCGCGCACGCGGCAGTGAAGGCGGGGCTGTTCCTCGCGGCCGGGCTCTGGCTGGAGGCGCTCGGCACCAAGCGGCTGGCCGCCTTGACCGGCGCGGCGCGGACCTGGCCGGTCGTGGGAGCCTGCTCCGCCGTGGCACTGGTCTCGCTGGCCGGGCTCCCGCCCTTGGCGCTGTGGGCAACGAAGGACGCCGTGCTGGCCGGTGCGTGGGAGCACTCGCCGCTGCTCTACGTCACGGGTCTGGCCGGTGCCGCGCTGGCTGCCGGGTACGCCGGCAAGGCTCTGGTCGTGCTGACCCGTCGGACACCGGACGGTTCCGGCCGGAGGACGGAGCAGGAGGAGCAGTCGGGGACCCGGCGGGTGCCGGTGCGGTCGGGCGTCGCGCTGGTCCCGCTCGCACTGGGTGCCGTGGGGCTCGGGGCGTTGGCCCTGCCGCCGCTGGCCGATCGCGTGGGCGCCCTCGTGGGCACCGACGTGCCCGAGCCCGGTGCTGTCGAGCTGTTGCTCTCCGGCTCGGTCGTCGTGGCAGCCTTCGTGGCCGCCGTGCTGCTGACCCGGCGCGGTGGACCTGCCCGACGTACGGCCTGGCCACGGGTGCTGACCGACTGGTGGTTGCTGGAGCAGGCCACGCATCGGGTGGTCGTCGGCCCGACCACCCGCGGTGCGGGGCTGCTGGCGCGGCTCGACGACGCGGTTCTCGACAGGGGCGTGACGACCTGCGCCCGGTGGACGCTGCGGGCCGCCGACGTCTCCGCCCGGGCCGACGACGCGGTCCTCGACGCAGCCGTGCGGGGTGTCGCCCGGGGGGCGCGCACCCTCGGCGGCGTCGCGCGCCGGCCCCAGACCGGTCAGCTCCACCAGTACTACCTGCAGGCCCTGATCGTCCTGGGCGCCGCCGTCCTCGTCCTCGTCATCGTGAGGTGAATGTGCTCTCCGTCCTGGTCTTCCTCCCGGTGGTGGCCGCCGCCGTGCTGCTGCTTCCGCGCATCGGCGCGCCAACGGCGCGCGCAGCCTTCGTCGCCGTCACCGGGGCGGAGGTCGCCCTGGCCGCGATCGCCTGGGCGACCTACGAAGCACCCGCGTCCGGGGAGCTGGCGCTGGAGGAGCAGGCCCGGTGGATCCCCGGGGTCGGGTCGAGCTACCACGTCGGGGTGGACGGACTGTCCCTGCCGTTGGTGGTGATGACGACCGTGGTGTTCCTGGCCTGCGCGGTATTCGCCTCCAAGGAGTCCGACCGCCCTCGGCTGCAGGCGGCGTTGTTCCTGTTCCTGGAGAGCACCTGCCTGGGGCTGTTCGTCTCCGCTGACCTGATCCTCTTCTTCGTCTTCTTCGACCTCTCGATCGTGGCGATGTACTTCTCCATCAGCGGCTGGGGACACGGCGACGCCGCCCGGTCCGCGCTGAAGTTCTTCCTCTACACGTTCCTGGGCTCACTGGCCCTGCTGCTCGGCTTCGTCGGTCTCTACGTCGCCTCCGACCCCCACACCTTCGACATGGTGGAGCTGGCCGCCCACCCACCCCTCCAGGGGCAGGGCCTGGCCGGGGGACTGGTGATGGCGGCACTGCTCCTCGGTCTGGCCGTGAAGACGCCGACCTTCCCCTTCCACACCTGGCTTCCGCCCGCCCACAGCGACGCCCCGGCGATCGGCTCCGCCGTGCTGGCCGGGGTGCTGCTCAAGATGGGCACCTACGGCTTCGTCAGGATCTCGATGCCGATGCTGCCCGACGCCTGGCAGGCGTGGGCGCCCGTGGTCATCGTGATCGGGATCATCTCGGTGCTCTGGGGTGCCCTGGTGGCGCTTGCCCAGACCGACCTGAAGCGGATGATCGCCTACACCTCGGTCAACCACATGGGCTACGTCGTCCTCGCCGTGGGTGCTGCCGGCGTGCTGGCCGACGGTGTCGACGAGGCCCGCCGCGTCGCTGTCACCGGGGCCGTCACGCAGATGGTCAGTCACGGCCTCCTCACCGCGGCGCTGTTCCTTCTCGCGGGGACGATGTTCGAGCGCACCGGGGACTACCGGCTCGACGCCTACGGAGGACTGGCGGCGCCCGCCCCCCGCTACGCGGCGCTCTTCACCGTTGCCGCCTTCGGGTCCCTGGGGCTGCCCGCCCTCTCCGGCTTCATCGCCGAGTTCCAGATCTTCGCCGGCAGCATCGCCACGGTGCCGGCCACCGCGGTGGCCGTGCTCGGCATCCTGATCACCGCCGCCCTGTTCCTGCGCGCGCTGCAACGCGTGTTCACCGGTCCGACCGCCGGCCTCTCCGAAGGGTTCGCAGACGTGACACCGCGTGAGTGGGCCCCCGTCGCGCTGCTGCTCGCGCTGTCAGTGCTCATCGGTGTCCTGCCCCGCCCCCTGCTCGACGTGATCGAGCCCGCGGCCTCGACGGTGGCACAGCTGGTGGGGCGCTGAGTCGTGTCGATGCGCTCGGATCTCCTGGCCCTGCTGCCGGAGGCACTCCTGTTCCTCGGTGGCATGGCCTGCCTCGTCGGTGGCTCGTTCACGCCGCGGACCCGTCAGTGGCGGGTGCGGCTGCTGGCGGCCGCCGCAGTCCTGGCCAGCCTCGTGGCCGGGCTCGTGGCCTGGGTGGGCGAGGACAGCACCGCCTTCTCCGACACGTTCGCCGTGGACACCGCCACGGGGGCGGCACGAACCATCGTGACAGCCGCCCTCCTCCTGCTGCTGCTGCTGGCCGGCGGTGAGCTGCGCGACCACCCGCGGGAGAGCGAGACATGCAGCCTTCTCCTCTTCGGAGGTGTCGGCGCACTGCTGCTGGCCGGGTCCACCGACCTTGCCCTGCTGGTGGTGGCGTTCCTGCTCTCCAGCATCCCGCTCTACGGCCTGGTCGGCATCGTGGCCCGTCCGAGGTCGCCAGAGGGTGCTGTGAAGACCTACCTCTTCGGGGCACTGTTCGGCATCCTGCTCATGCTCGGAGCGGTCCTCCTCTACGCGCTGGCGGGGCGACACCGGCTACCCGGCCCTGGACGCAGGGCTCGCCGGGGCACCGGCATCGGCGGTCGCGGCCGGGGGACTGCTGGTGCTGGCCGGACTGCTGTTCAAGGCAGGCGGCGTCCCCGCGCACTTCTGGGTCCCCGACGCCACCGAGGGCGCGTCGGTGACCGCGGCTGCCTTCCTCACCACCGTCCCCAAGGTGGGCGCGCTGGTGGCGATCGCCCGGCTCGTCGGCGAGCTGCCCGGGGAGCTGCCGTGGGCCGAGCTGTTCGGGGTCTTCGCGGTCGCCAGCATGACGATCGGCAACCTCGCCGCGTTCGCCCAGACCGACGTACGCCGGCTGCTGGGCTGGTCGACGGTCAGCCAGGTCGGCTATCTCCTGGCCGTCGCGGCGGTCGCGGAACGCAGCGACCTCGGCCAGCCGGCCCTGCTGTTCTTCCTCGCCGGCTACGCGGTGACCAACCTGGCGGCGTTCGCGGTGGCGGCTGCCGAGCCCGGCAGGCTCGCACTGGCGGACTGGGCGGGCTCCGCAGCGGCCAGGCCCGGGCTGGTCGTCGCACTCGTCGTGGCCCTGCTCGGTCTCGTCGGGACACCGCCCACGGCGGTCTTCGTCGGCAAGCTGATGACCATCGCCGCCACCTGGGACGCCGGGTTCGCCTGGCTGGCCGTCGCGGTGGCGCTGAACACGGTGGCGAGCCTCTTCTACTACCTGCGCTGGATCCGGGCGGCTCTCCGGCCCGCGACCGAGGCTGTAGCCCCGTCGCCGGAGCGGGGCGCCCCGGCGTCGGCGGCGGTGGTCGCAAGCGCTGCCGCCGTGGTGCTGGGGCTGGCGGCAGGGCCGGTGTGGCTGCTGCTGACCTGACCGGTGGAGATCACGGCCGCACACGGGAACGAGGTGGTGATCAGGCCAGACTTCTGGATGCCTGATGGGTGCACGGCACCGTCCCTGCTGGTAGAACGGATGCCGGCGCCTAGGTGGGAGACGACATGTCCGATCGCGTCAGAGTCGGGAACGTGGCGGACTTCGCCGACGGGAAGCTGCACGCCGTGGATGCGGCGGGCACGTCCGTCGTGATCGGCCTCGTCGACGACTCTCTGTGCGGGGCGCGCAACCGCTGTCCCCACATGGGTTTCCCCCTCTCGAAGGGGCCTGGTGGCCCCCGCTACTCCGACGGCGAGGTCGTCTGTCCGTGGCACAACTCGCGCTTCGACCTCCGGTCGGGGGAGAACCTCGACTGGTCGCCCGGGTTCGCCGGTGTGGACATGCCCCGCTGGTCGCGGAAGCTGATCGCGCTGGGGCGGAAGCCGGCGCCGCTGACGACGTACGACGTCATCGTCGAGGGCGACGAGGTCTTCGTCCAGCTCTGATGCGCGCCGCATCGCCGCGCGTGGATCCGGGATGTCGCAAGCTGGGAGGCGGGGGTCGCCCCGGCAACCGCCCGGAGATCGGGCAGCATGGACGCGAGGAGCCGGTCCTGGCGGCCCCGACGACGAGGAGGACGACGTGCCCCAGCTTCCCGACCTGCGCCCGACGGCGTGAGCGTCCCGCTCCCGGCGCCGTTCGACCTCACCGGACGCACCGCCCTGGTCACCGGCGCAGGCTCGCCGACCGGCATCGGGTTCGCGACCGCAAGGCTGCTCGGCGCCCTCGGCGCCGCGGTCGCCGTCACCGCGACCACCGACCGTGTCCACGACCGGGCGTCCCAGCTGAGGGAGTCCGGAGTCCCGGCGCACGGTGTGGTGGCGGACCTGACCGAGGAGGAGCAGGTCTCCGCGCTGGTCGACGAGGTGACCCGTGAGCTGGGTCGTCCGACCGCTCTCGTCGCGAATGCCGGCATGACCAGTCTGAGCTCTCCGGCGCTCGACGTCGACTCGTCCGGTGGGGTCGAGTCCGGCACCGTCGCGGGGATGACCCTGGCCCAGTGGCGGGCGTCGCTGGACCGCAACCTCGGCACCGCCTTCCTCACCGTGCGCGCGGTGCTGCCAGGGATGCTCGAGGAGGGGTGGGGGCGGGTGGTGCTCGTGGCGTCGGTGACGGGCCCGGTGATGGCGATGCGCGGCGAGGCCGCCTACGCAGCAGCCAAGGCCGGCCTCGTCGGCCTCGCGCGGTCCCTGGCGGTGGACCACGCGGCCTCGGGGGTCACCGCCAACGCGGTGGCGCCGGGGTGGATCGCCACGACGAGCCAGACGGTCGACGAGGCACGCCAGGGCCGTGCCACGCCGGTGGGCCGGAGCGCGCATCCCGACGAGGTGGCGTCGGCGGTCGGCTACCTCTGCTCGCCGGGGGCCTCGTACGTCACCGGGCAGTGCCTGGTCGTCGACGGCGGCGGCAGCGTCGCCGAGGAACGGTCTTGAGCCCGTCGACGAGCGTCACCCTGCGACCGGGGGGAGGGGTGCCGTGACGATCTCGTCGACCATCAGCGCCAGGTGCAGCGAGGTCCGCACCTCGGGGTCCTCGAGGTCGACGCCCATCGCCGAGGCAGCCTGCGCGACGCGGTCGTAGAACACCGGCCGGGACACCTTCAGGCCCGCGGCCGCAGCCGCCTTGCTGCCCGGGTGGTCGAGCAGGGCGCGCACGGCGCCCTCCAGGCGACGGTCGGCGGTGTCGGCCGCACGCAGCCGGGCCAGCTCGCGCTCGGCGAAGGCGGTGAGCCGGTCGTCGTCGCGCAGGAGGGCGAGCAGGCCTCGGACGTGCACGTCCTCCAGCCGGTGCACGCGGGGATGCTCCGGCCTGCGGCGTACGGCACGGAGCACCTGCTGTGCCTCGCGAACGGTGCGGTCGGCTCGACCGAGGTCGTCGACGGGGGTGCCGCCTGCGGCCACGACGTCGTGTCGCCGTGCCACGGCGAGGGCGACGGCGTCGGTGGTGCGGTCGGCGTCGGCGCGGGGGGAGATCGAGAGCAGCACGTGGACGTCGTCGTCGATCACCGCGACGAGGGCCGGTGCCTTCGCGACGGAGGCGGCGTGCAGGGTCGCGGCCACCACCTCGTCGTGGGCGGCGGGGGACGCGGTACGGAAGGCGAGGCCGACGAGCAGACGGCGTTCGACGACGAAGCCGGCCAGCTCGCAGCGGCGTCGCAGCTCGTCGCGGTCGGTGCCGGTGAGCAGGCCGACGAGCAGCTCGTGGTGCAGGCGGCGGAGCTGGCTGTCGCGTTGCCGGTCGTTGAGCCGGTGCAGCGCGAGCGCGGCCGCGCCGCGCTCGGCGACGGCGACGACCCGCTCGGTCGCCCCGTCGGCACACTCGATGACCAGCCGGCCCCAGCCGCGCTCAGGACGGCCGACCTGGGTGACGAGCCACCCGTTGCTCTCGTCCCACTGGGTACGGCGGGTCAGCTGCACGGCGCGGGACCGGCGGCCCCAGTCGTCGAGGAACGTCTCGACGTCGCGCGGGCCGGGTCGGTAGTCGAGCACCCGGTGCTGGTTGCTCTCCAGCACGACCGTCGTACCCGCGAGGGACGCGACGGCGTCGAGGATCTCCTGGGGACCGGCCTCCGCGACGCTCAGGTCGGTGAAGACCTCGTGCACGTGCTGCGCCTCTCGCAGCCGGGTCAGCTGGTCGTCGACGATCCGCTCACCCACGCTCTGCGCGACCGCTGCGAACCGCACCTCGCGGCGCAGTGCGACCAACGGCAGACCGGCCCGCTCACAGGCGGACACCAGCGGGGCGGGCACGTCGGTCCACCGCCGGCCGAGCTCGATCACGAGCCCGGCGGCCTCGGACTCCCAGAGCGAGTCGGCGAACGCCGCGAGCGCCTGCTCGGCTCCGGGGAGCGCGATCCCGGTGGTCATCACCAGGTCGCCACCGCGCAGCAGCGGGCCGATGTCGGGCAGCTCGGTGGTGTGCACCCAGCGGACGTCGTTGCCGAGCGCGTCGGCGCCGGCGAGCACGACCGGCCGGGCCTTGCGCACCGCCGGCATGGCGAGCACGTCGGCTACGGTCACCGGCATCGGACTGCTCCCGCCAGAGTGTCGGAAAGATCGCTCGAATCCTACGCTCTGTCGGGCACAGTCCGGCACCGTTCCTGGCACGCTGAGCACCATGACGACCTCCACGACTCCGACCTCCCTCGCGCACTGGGCCGACGGCGCCCCGTTCGCAGGCACGAGCGACCGCACCGCCCCGGTCACCAACCCCGCCACCGGGGTGGTCACCGGGCAGGTCGCCCTGGCCTCGCGGGCCGACGCCGACCACGTCATCGCCGCCGCCGAGGCTGCGGCCACGTCCTGGGGCCGCACCTCGCTCGCGCGCCGCACCCAGATCGTCTTCGCCTTCCGCGAGCTCCTCAACGCCCGCCGGGACGAGCTCGCCGAGCTGATCACCGCCGAGCACGGCAAGGTGCACTCGGACGCCGTCGGCGAGATCGCCCGCGGCCAGGAGGTCGTGGAGTTCGCCTGCGGGATCTCGCACCTGCTCAAGGGTGGACACTCCGAGTCGGTCTCGACCGGGGTCGACGTGCACTCCAAGCGCGAACCCCTGGGCGTGGTCGGCATCATCTCGCCGTTCAACTTCCCCGCGATGGTGCCGATGTGGTTCTTCCCGATCGCGATCGCAGCCGGCAACACCGTCGTGCTCAAGCCCAGCGAGAAGGACCCGTCCGCGTCGCTGTGGCTGGCCGCCCTCTGGCAGGAGGCAGGTCTCCCCGACGGCGTCTTCAACGTCCTCCAAGGTGACAAGGAGGCAGTCGACGCGCTGCTCGAGAGCCCGGTCGTGCAGTCGATCAGCTTCGTCGGCTCCACCCCGATCGCCGAGTACGTCTACGAGAACGCATCCAGGCGCGGCAAGCGGGTCCAGGCCCTCGGCGGCGCCAAGAACCACATGGTGGTGCTGCCCGACGCCGACCTCGACCTCGCCGCCGACTCCGCGGTCAATGCCGGCTACGGCAGTGCGGGCGAGCGGTGCATGGCCGTCAGCGTGCTCGTGGCCGTCGGCTCGGTGGCCGACGAGCTGGTGGCCCGGATCGCGGACCGCACCCGCACGCTGGTCATCGGGGACGGTGGCACCGGTGGTGACGAGGGCGAGGCCGACATGGGTCCGTTGGTGACCGAGGCGCACCGGGACAAGGTGGCCTCCTACATCGCCTCGGGTGAGGAGCAGGGCGCCAAGGTGGTCGTCGACGGGCGCGACGTCCAGGCCCGGGGCGCCGACGCCGGCTTCTGGCTCGGCCCGACGCTGTTCGACAACGTCACCCCCGAGATGGACGTCTACCGGGACGAGATCTTCGGTCCGGTCCTCTCCGTCGTGCGAGTGGAGACCTACGAGGAGGCCGTGGCACTGATCAACGCCAACCCCTACGGCAACGGCACGGCCGTCTTCACCAACGACGGGGGTGCCGCCCGCCGCTTCGAGGCCGACGTCCACGTCGGCATGATCGGCGTCAACGTGCCGGTCCCGGTGCCGGTGGCCTACTACTCCTTCGGAGGGTGGAAGCAGTCACTGCTGGGCGACACCCACGCCCACGGCGCGGAGGGCGTGCACTTCTTCACCCGCGGCAAGGTGGTGACCAGCCGCTGGGTCGACCCGGCCAACCGTCCCGAGGGCGGCCTCGAGCTGGGGTTCCCGCGCAATGACTGACACCGTGACCAACGCCGGCTCGACGGCCAGCGACCTGACCCCGCTCTCCGCGGAGCGCACCTATGAGCTGGATCGGGCCCACGTCTTCCACTCCTGGTCGGCCCAGGCCCAGATCACGCCGATGGTCCTGACCAAGGCCGAGGGATCCCACATCTGGGACGGTGAGGGCAACCGTCTGCTCGACTTCACCTCGCAGCTCGTCTACACCAACCTCGGTCACCAGCACCCGCGCGTCGTCCGGGCGATCCAGGAGCAGGCGGCCACCCTCTGCACGGTGGCTCCGCAGCATGCCAACGCGACCCGTTCGGAGGCGGCCCGGCTGATCGCGTCGCACACCCCTGCCGGCCTCGACAAGATCTTCTTCACCAACGGCGGGGCCGACGCCAACGAGCACGCGGTGCGGATGGCGCGGCTGCACACGGGTCGGCACAAGGTGCTCTCGACCTACCGGTCCTACCACGGCGGCACCCACCTCGCGATCAATCTGACCGGCGACCCCCGCCGCTGGCCCAACGACCAGGCCTCCGCCGGAACCGCCCACTTCTTCGGGCCGTTCCTCTACCGGAGCCCCTTTCACTCCGTCACCGCCGAGGAGGAGTCCGAGCGCGCACTGCGGCACCTCGAGCAGACCCTCGTCCTCGAGGGCCCCGACACGGTCGCGGCGATCATCCTCGAGACGATCCCCGGCACCGCCGGCGTGCTGGTGCCGCCGCCGGGCTACCTCGCCGGGGTCCGCGAGCTCTGCGACCGCTACGGCATCGTGATGATCGCCGACGAGGTGATGGCCGGCTTCGGTCGGGCGGGCCGGTGGTTCGCGGTCGAGCACGACGGCGTCGTACCCGACCTGATCACCTTCGCCAAGGGCGTCAACTCCGGCTACGTGCCGCTGGGTGGAGTCGCGATCAGCGAGGAGATCGCGCAGACGTTCGCCGAGCGCCCCTTCCCCGGTGGCCTCACCTACTCGGGCCACCCGCTGGCGTGCGCGGCGGTCGTCGCGACGATCCGGGCCATGGAGGACGACCGCGTCGTCGAGCACGCGGCAGCTCTGGGCGAGGAGGTCTTCGGACCGCGCCTGCAGGACCTCGCCGCACGCGACCCGTGGGTCGGCGAGGTCCGTGGGGTCGGCGCGTTCTGGGCCGTCGAGCTGGTCGCCGACCAGGAGACGCGCGAGCCGTTGGCGGCCTACCCGGGCAGCAGCCCGGCTCTCGCCGCAGTCGTTGCCGGGTGCCGCAAGCGAGGCATGCTGCCGCTCGCCAGCAACAACCGCATCCACCTGGTCCCCCCGCTGACCACCACCGCCAGCCAGGTGCACGAGGCAGTTGACGTCCTCACCGAGGCGCTGGCCGAGGCGCGGACGGACGGATGAGGTCCGTCGCCGGCCGGCGGGTTCTCGCCACCGACGCGGCCGTCGTGCCACTGGGAGAGCGGAAAGCCGACCCGTTGTCGACGGCGCAGCTGGCGTTGCTCGAGTCCGGTGACGTCGAGGTCGGGATCTGGGAGGCCGGGCCCGGGGAGGACGTCGACGTCGAGGTCGACGAGGTCTTCCTCGTGCTTGCGGGCGCCGGCGAGGTCGCGTTCGAGGACGGGGCATCGGTCCACCTGGCCCCCGGCGCGCTCGTGCGTCTCCATGCGGGGGAGCGCACGTCCTGGCGGATCGATGAGCGGTTGCGCAAGGTGTACGTCGCCACGACCATGCCGTCCCCGGGCGAGGCCGCCGGGCGGTTGGTCGCTCGGGACGTCGCGTCCCTGCCCCTGACGGGATCGAGCCGCTCCGGCCACTGGGTCATCGGTGGCTGGCCGACGGCCTCCTTCGAGGACGTCGCCACCCTGGCCGGTGCCCGGGTCTCTGTCTGGGAGACGACCGCTGGTGTGGCCGCTGACATCGAGCAGGACGAGTGCCTGCTCGTGCTCGCCGGCTCCGGGACCGTGCGCTTCGAGGACGGGGAAGCCGTGGACCTGCGGCCAGGACTCTTCCTGCGGCTGCGGGGCGGCGAGCGGGCCGAGTGGCAGGTCTCCACCGACCTGCGCGCCCTCACCGTGGCCTGCTAGGCCCAAGGCAGCACCACGAGCCAAGTAGTCGAGCGCAGGTGGTCCGGGACGGCGGGTCGATGGCCGCGAGTGACACCTGCGCCTGAGAGCCCCCCGAGGTGGATACCCTCGCTGCTATGAACGCCTCGGTACGCCGCTGGGGTCTGCGGCTGCTGACCGCGCTGGCCTACGGACTCGTCGTGGCCGTGGTCGCCCTCCCTGTCGCTGCTGAGCAGGCGGTCGAAGGCGTCCGCTTCGAGGACCGTCTGGGCAGCCTGCCCGTCGAGGTGTCGCTGTCCCACAACGGTGTCTCGACACTCGATACCGGGATCCTGGGCAAGCTCTACTGGGACCGCACCGGCACCGGCGGCTTCGGCGCCTGGGTCCGTGCCACCGGGCCGCCGGAGGCGGGGAGCACCCTCTCCTCCTACCTGTCGCCGAAGTTCCTGCAGGTCAACGCCCAGTTCGTCGACGACCCCGGGGAGGTCGCGCGCGTCTACGGCAAGGAGATGAGGACGCAGCTGACGTCGGCCCTCTGGCGCTACGAGCTGCTGGCTGTGCTGGTCGGAGGAGTCGGACTGGCCCTGATGTTCCGTGGGCGGGCGCCGCTGTCGCACACCTCGTGGTCGCCGCGACGCCGCCGTGGGATCGTGGCGCTCTGCCTCGTCATCGCCCTTACTGCCTCCGGGCTGTCCGCGCAGTGGATGTTCCGGCACTGGCAGGGCGCGACTCCCGTCGCCGCGTCGTACGCGATGCCGGGCCTGGAGAAGCTCAGCTTCAGCAGTCCGCAGGCCCTGGAGATCGCCAGGCAGGTGCAGCCGTTCGTGGAGAAGAACACCGAGCGGATCCGGGAGCGTGCGGTGCGCTACGAGGCTGCCGCAGTGGAGTCCCTGCGGACTGCGTTGTCGACCCAGGCGGTGGGCCTGGTGCCGCGTGAGGGGGAGAGGGTCGTCATCGCCGAGGCCGACCCGCAGGGCAGTCTCGTCGGAACCGCCGTCCGGAAGGCGATGTATCCACTCCTCGTGGAGCAGCTGGGCGAGGATGCCATCGTGATGCGGACGATCTCGGGAGACGTCACATCCAACGGGACGGTGGCCGAGGCGGGCTTCGTCGAGGGGGAGGCTCAGGCGAGCCGCGACATCCCGACCGTGGCGGTCAAGGGCGACCACGACTCCGACACCACGCTCGAGCAGCTCGGGGACAACGGGGTGGCCGTTCCCGACTTCGACCCCGCCGATGTCGACGGTCTCAAGGTCGTGGCTGCCAACGACCCTGCGTTCAAGACCCTGTTCGGTGGCTTGATCGTCAACGACACGGGAGTCACCGAGACCGGGCTGGGGGAGGCGCTCCGCGAGGAGGTCGACGAGGCCGACCCGGTGATCGTGCTGGTGCACCAGCCTCGCTCAGCGGCCGGGTTCCTCGGGATCGACTCCACCTCCGACCTGGTGCAGGGGGAGGGACGGGAGACCACGCCCTGGGACGACGGCATCCCCGACGCACCTCCGGGGGCGATCAACGTCGGTCACCTCCACGACGTCGACGGACCCTGGGTCGTGTGGAACACCGACGGCGACCTGGTCACCTGGACGGTCGTCAACCAGCTCGGGACCTCCGGTGGCGTGGAGGAGAACCCGACCTTCGACCGGTTCTCCACCCCGTTCTCCGCGCCTCTGAAGACACTCAGCGTGCAGCTGCAGTACGTCGACGCGGACTCCGGCCTCCAGACCGGCTACGCCTTCCTCGACATCGCCAGCGACGGTGAGGTGACCATCACCGACCGGATCGATCTCGGACTGCCTGGCGGCCAGCCCCAGCCTCTCAGCGAGGTCGTCCTCGCCCCCGCGGCGTCGGATGGTTGAGGAGCCGAGCCGCCTGCCGCTGGTTGAGGAGCCGAGCCGCCTGCCGCTGGTTGAGGAGCCGAGCTGCCTGCCGCTGGTTGAGGAGCCGAGCCGCTAGGCGAGGCGTCTCGAAACCACGGCACGGACGCGCTCGGTGGGTGGTTTCGAGACGGGCTCCGCTGGCGCTCGCCCTCCTCAACCACCGGATGGCGGGGTCGAGACGGGCTCCGCTGGCGCTCCGCCCTCCTCAACCACCGGATGGCGGGGTGGTTTCGAGACGGGCTCCGCTGGCGCTCCGCCCTCCTCAACCACCGGATGGCGGGGTGGTTTCGAGACGGGCTCCGCTGGCGCTCCGCCCTCCTCAACCACCGGATGGCGGGGTGGTTTCGAGACGGGCTCCTTCGTCGCCCTCCTCAACCACCGGGTTCTCCTCGACCACCGGGCCTCCTCAACCAGGGGGTCGGTCAGGCGAGGGAGAGGAAGAGCTGCTCCATCTTCTTGGCGTCGACGCCGTCGAGCCCGTCGCCGGTCGTCAGGCACTGCTGCAGGCCGAAGGCGACGATGGCGAAACCGGCCCGGTCGAGCGCCTTCGAGACGGCCGCGAGCTGGGTGACGACGTCCTCGCACTCGCGACCCTCCTCGAGCATCCGGAGCACGCCGGCCAGCTGGCCGTGGGCTCGCTTGATCCGGTTGATGACCGGACCCATGTCGGTGGGGTCGAGCTCCATAGTGGGTACTCCTGGGTTGTCGGCGGTGGACCTGGGGTCCTTCCAGCGGAGTTTGAACGATACCCCAGGGGGTGTTAGCGTCGACTCTACTGGATACCCCGAGGGGTATCCAGTGGTACGAGCGAAAGAGTTCTGAACGCAACCCTGGAAAGGCATCTGCAACCCATGAGCGAGAGCACTCCTGAAGTCACCGTCGAGCAGCTCGAGGACGCCCTGCGTGGCGGCGGCGCCCTGGTCGACGTGCGCGAGACGAACGAGTACGTCCAGGGCCACATCCCCGGCGCACGGTTGGTCCCGATGAGCCAGCTCCCGGGCCGGGTCGGCGAGCTGGAGTCGGAGGCACCCCTCTACGTGGTGTGCGCCTCCGGTGGCCGGAGCGCCGCGATGACCGACTTCCTGCGCAGCGCGGGATTCGACGCCCGCTCGATCGCGGGCGGGACGCAGGCTTGGGCCAGCGCCGGCCGACCTCTCGACACCGGCCTGCCGGCCGGTCACTGATCCCACTCACATCCAGACCTGACCCTCGACGCAACGGAGGACCCCATGAGCGTGCAGACCCAGCGCGACGCACTGACCGTGCTCCCCATCGAGACGCCCACCCTCGGTGACCGCAGCTACCTCGTCCACGACGGCGAGGTCGCCCTGGTCGTCGACCCGCAGCGAGACATCGACCGGGTGCTCGACCTCCTCGAGCAGGAGGGCGTGCGTCTGACCCATGTCTTCGAGACGCACATCCACAACGACTACGTCACCGGCGGCCTCGCGCTCGCGCAGGCCACCGGAGCCGCCTACCTGGTCAACGGCGACGATGACGTCCGCTTCGAGCGGACGCCGGTGCGAGACGGCGAGACCGTCTCCGTCGGCGCTCGGATGGAGGTGTCGGTCCTGGCCACCCCGGGACACACCTTCACCCACCTCTCCTACGCGCTGCGTGACGTGGAGACGGGCGTCGACGTAGGCGTCTTCTCGGGCGGGTCCCTGCTCTTCGGCGCCACCGGTCGGCCCGACCTGCTCGGCGACGAGCACACCGATGAGCTCGTGCGCCTCCAGCATGCCTCCGCGCACCGGCTCGCCACGACGCTGCCGGAGAGCGCCGAGGTGTTCCCCACGCACGGCTTCGGCTCGTTCTGTGCGGCCAGCCAGTCCGATGCCACCGAGTCGACGATCGGCGAGGAGAAGCGCTCCAATCCCGCGCTGACCCAGGACGAGGAGAGCTACGTCCGCGAGCTGCTGGACGGGCTGGCTGCCTATCCCGCCTACTACGCCCAGATGGGGCCGGCGAACGCCGCCGGACCCTCAGCACCCGACCTCTCCGCCCCCGCCCTGGCGGACCTGGACGAGCTGCGCCGCCGCATCGAGGCGGGCGAGTGGGTCGTCGACCTGCGCACCCGCACTGCCTTCGCAGCCGGCCACGCGCCGGGCACCCTCAACTTCGGTCTCGACGGGGGCTTCGCCACCTACCTCGGCTGGCTCATCGAGTGGGGCACCCCGGTGACCCTGCTCGGCGAGAGTGCCGACGACATCGCCGAGGCGCAGCGCGAGCTCGTGCGGATCGGGATCGACCGTCCCGCCTCGGCCGCCACGGGTGGGCCGGAGGACTGGACCGACCGCGAGCTCGGCTCGTTCCCGCTCTCCACGTTCGCCGAGCTGGCAGACGTCCGGCACCACCGGGAGGTCGTCGTGCTCGACGTACGACGCGCGGACGAGCACGAGGCCGCCCGCATCGAGGGTGCGCTCAACATCCCCATCCACGAGCTGCCGCGTCGGCTCGACGAGGTCCCCGACGCCGAGGTGTGGGTGCACTGCGCGGGTGGCTACCGGGCCTCCGTGGCAGCGTCGTTCCTGGCTGCGGCCGGGCGCACCTTGGTCGCGATCGATGACTCCTTCGACAACGCGCGGGCGGTCAACCTGCACCTCGTCGGTCCGGACGCCTGAGCCGGTGTCCATCCTCGTCGCCCTTGTCGCTGGGCTGCTCGTCGGGCTCGCTCTCGGCGCACTCGGCGGCGGAGGGTCCATCCTCGCGGTGCCGGTGCTGGTCTACCTGCTCGACCAGTCCGCGGCCCAGGCCACCACGGGCTCGCTCGTGGTGGTCGGGGTGACCTCCTTGGTCGCCGCGGGGACCGCTCACCGAGCCGGGAAGGTGCTGTTGTCGCGGGGTGTGAGCTTCGGCCTGGTCGCGATCGGGGGTGCGGCGCTCGGGGCGGTCGCGTCCTCGCGCGTGCCGGAGTCGGTCCTGCTCGGCTCCTTCGCCGTGCTCCTGGTCGTGGTCGCGGGCGTGATGCTGACCCGCCAGATCCGGGCGGGGCGGGGTTCCACACCGTCCGTCACGGACGGCGACAAGCGCCAGCGGCCGCAGTTCGACGACCCGATCATCATGGTGAGCCCGACGTTCATGTGCCAGTGTCCCCGTGCGCTGAAGGTGCTGGTGACCGCCACCGCGGTCGGCTTGCTGACCGGCTTCCTCGGCGTCGGTGGCGGGTTCCTCGTCGTGCCCGCACTGGTCCTCGCGCTCGCCCTCCCGATGCAGTACGCCGCCGGGACGTCCCTGGTCGTCATCGCGATCACCTCGGTGGCTGCGTTGCTGGTCCGTGCAGGGACAGGCCCGGCCCCCGACTGGGCGCTCGTCGCCCTCCTCACCGTCGCGGCTGTGGCCGGGGGCTGGGCCGGGGCCCGCATCGCGGCCCACACCTCGACAGAACGGCTCCAGGGCGCCTTCACCGCCCTGCTCGTGACCGTCGGCGTCTACACCGCCTGGCAGGCACTGCCGGCACTCGTCTGATTTCCGAAGAAGATCCACACAACCCTTGGAGGAAGTTCCATGTGTAGAGCAGTCACCTGCAAGACCTGCGGCAAGACCACCTGGGCCGGCTGCGGCCAGCACGTCAACCAGGTGATGGCCGGCGTGCCGGCCAGCAACCGCTGCCAGGGGCACCCGAAGCCGGAGCGCTCCGGGTGGCTGGACCGCCTGCTCGGTCGCTGACCGAGTCCTGGGCGCCCCTACGAGGCGAGCGGTGCGGGCCGGCGTGAGAGACGCCGGTCCTGCACCGTGAACCCCCCCGCGCCGAGCCCGCCGAACGCCGCCACCGCGTCCATGCCGCCGGAGGGGATGGGAGGATGTCACTCGTGACGATCATTGCGGCGGCCGACGGATCAGCGCTGGGCAACCCGGGGCCGGCGGGCTGGGCCTGGTACGTCGACGACGAGTGCTGGGCGTCCGGAGGCTGGGCCCACGGCACCAACAACCAGGGTGAGCTCACCGCTCTGCTCGACCTGCTGCAGCAGACCGCCCATCTCAGTGAGGACCTCCGCGTCTTCTGCGACAGCACCTATGTCATCAACTCGGTGACGAAGTGGATGCCCGGCTGGAAGCGCCGCGGCTGGCGCAAGGGCGACGGCAAGCCGGTGCTCAACGTCGAGATCATGAAGGCGCTGGACGAGGCGATGACCGGACGCGACGTCGAGCTGGTGTGGGTCAAGGGGCACGCCGGGCACGTCCTCAACGAGGCCGCGGACCGTCTCGCCAATGCCGCCGCCACCGCCTGGAAGGACGGTGTCGAACCGCCCGCGGGGCCGGGGTTCGCCGGAGCCGTGACCCGGCATCCCGAGCTCCGTCCTCCAGCGGTCTACGACGAAGCGGACCTGTTCAGCGGCCTCTGAGCGCTCGCGCCCCCGGAGAGCCGGTCGGCGTCGACGCCCTTGACCACCAGCCACAGGGCGAGTCCCACCTCGCCGAGGACGGCGGGGGTCAGCAGCAGGGCCGCGGCGATCCCGCCGTACCCGTTGACGGTCAGGCTGGCGCTGCTGTCGACGACGTAGCCCACACCGGCCGCGATCAGCAGGAGGCCCAGCACCCGGGGGATCGCGCGGGAGCGGTAGAACAGCACACCGAGCGCCACGAGGTGCAGGCCGAAGAAGACCAGGGCGACCAGGAAGCCGTCGCTGAACGTCTCCAGACCCTCCAGTGCGCGCTCTTGCGCGGTCGCGCTGGGGGCGCTCTCGGGGGTGAGCAGTCGGTGGGCGCTGAACAGGTGGGTCAGCAGCGCTGCCAGCGCCGCGCTGTAGACGAGCCGAAGCGCCGCCGCGAGGAGCGAGAGGCTCCTGCCTGCCGGACTGAGCAGCACGAGGAGCACCACGGACAGAGCGACGTCCAAGGCGACGATGACGACCCAGGCGCCCAGGCTCAGGGCGTACGCCGGGGAGGAGGCGATGTTGGCCGCGGTGGCGGCGGCGTCGCCGGGCACGAGCAGGGCCTCGAGGGTCAGCGGCCCCATCATCGCGAAGACGGCCAGCGCGATGGAGAGCGCCCCGGCGATCCGGGCGAGCCCGCGAATGCCCTGGGCGGTGGCGTCGGTGGCGTCCGTCGTCACCGGCGAGGACACCCTGGTGGCGGTGGGTGTCTGGTCGAGGGAGGTCATGCCACCGTGACCTCTGACTGGTGTGCCACCGCTGAGGCCGAGGTCCGACCGACGATGGCGGGTGCCTCCTGCACGAGGGTGTCGTCCTCCACGGCGGCGACCATGAAGAGGGCGAAGTCGGTGCGGCGGGTGAGGTTGCTCGCCAGCACGGGGTCGCCGACGTGCCGGCTCCACACGGGCAGGCCCTGGCTCTCGCCCTCCTCGAGGTCACTGCCGCGGACCACCGTCCACCGGGCGTCGCTGGCGAAGATGCGACGAGTGGCCTCGACCTGGTCGTCGAGGTCCACGACCCGGGCAAGCTTGGCCAGCCGGCCGAACACGGCGACGAACGCCCTCAGTCTCCGGGTGTAGACGTCACGGCCGTCCCGCGAGATGTGCCAGCCGCAGGAGAAGATGAGCCGGGCGTCGGCGGGGGCGTGGTCGAGCACCGCCTGGGCCGTGCCGGAGGCGTAGTGGTGCAGCCCCCAGGGGACCAGCACGGTCAGCACGGCGTCGCAGCCCTCGACGGCCCGGGCGATCACGGCGGGATCGTCGGTCGCCCCGGGGATCACGGTCATCCGGTCGGCGAGATCGGCGAGCTTGTCGACGCTCTGCGGACGACAGACCCCGACGACTTCGTGACCACGCTCGAGAGCGTGCTGCACCAGGTAGCGACCGAGCTTGCCGGAGGCGCCCACGACGGCGATCCGCTTCCGCGGCTGCTGCGCTGGTGGCTGGGTCGGCTCCATGGACTGCATGGCGGTTGCTCCTCGGCGTCGGCGCGACTTACGGTGTAAGTCATCGTGGATGCACGGTATGCTTACGCCGTAAGGTGCGTCAACGTGGTCTGGACAGGAGCGGCGAGGTGGCAGAGCGAGGCGGTCGCTCGACGCGGTCGCGGACGGCGCTGACCCGTGACCGCGTCCTCGACGAGGCACTCACGGCGGCGGACCGCGACGGCGTGGCCGCGCTGTCGATGCGCAAGCTCGCGGAGCGGCTCGGCGTCGAGGCGATGTCGCTCTACCACCACGTCGCCAACAAGGAGGCGATCCTCGACGGCCTGGTCGACCGGGTGTTCGCCGAGATCGACCTGCCTGTGCCCGGCCAGGACTGGCGCGTCGCCTTGCGAGCGCGGACGCTCTCCGCGCGGGCGGTGCTCAACCGGCATTCCTGGGCGATCGGCCTGATGGACTCACGGGCCAACCCCGGAGCTGCCGTCCTGCGTCACCACGACGCAGTGCTCGGCAGTCTGCGGTCCGGTGGCTTCTCCGTTGCCGGGGCCGCCCATGCGTTCTCCGTGCTCGACAGCTATCTCTACGGCTTCGCGCTGCAGGAGACCGCGGTTCCCTTCGACTCAGCGGGAGGAGACCTCGAGGAGCTGGCGGCGGGCATCCTGGCGGTGATGCCGCGTGAGCAGTACCCCCACCTCACCGAGCTGATCCTCGACCATGCGTTGCAGCCGGGCTATGCCTACGCCGACGAGTTCGCGGTGGGTCTCGAGCTGGTCCTCGACGGTCTCGAACGGCGACGCGACCACTGGTGAGTCAGGCGGACAGGTCGACCTCAGGCCGGAGCGGTGGCGACCTGGACCTGGAGTCGGTCGCGCGCCAGCTTCTCGACGAGCACGGGCACGAAGTCCCGCACGGTCGCGTCGGCCAGCTCGCCGTGCACCTCGGTCACCACCGCCTCCACCTGGCGCCGCGGCACGGCCGGGAAGCGCGTCTCGAGACGATCGACCACGTCGGCCAGTCGGCTCTGCTCGTCGCTGCCCGCGGTCGGCTTGCTCGTCATGGTCGAATGCTGGGCCCCAGCCGCTGCCCACGGCAAGGGAGCGTCTCATGGGACCGCGCCACGTCACAGGTCCATAACGGCTCTGCGTCGCTTGATAACGACTCGCCGCTCGACCGGTTGGGCGGCCGGGGAGCGGGCACCAGACTGGTGAGTGGATTGCTCATCGCGAGGGAAGGAGCCACCATGCTCACCATCTCGAAACAGGCCCGTGACCTGATCCGGAAGATCCCGGGACGGATCGGCGGTCCCACCGCAGGCCTCCGCATCGCCTCCTCCGCCGAGACGGGCCAGCAGCTCAGCGTGCAGCCGGCGGAGCGTCCGCGCCATGACGACCGCGCGTTCGACTACGAAGGGGCCCGCGTCTACCTCGACCCCGAGGCCGTCGACCGCCTCGAGGACCGGATGCTCGACGTGCGCGAGGAGGACCCGGATCACGTGCAGTTCGTCTGCATCGAGCAACGCGCCAGCTGACGCTTCGCCGAGCGCCGGGCGCCGTCACATCGGGGGGAGTCATGGGGTCCGGTCGTTCCGGGACCCGACACGGGCTACCATCGTCGTGAGTACCGACCGTCGGCGGCTTCGTCTGCCCGGCGATGACCGCGGGTCGATGTCAGATCGTCGACGCAACGTCGTCGGTCCCGGCGCGATCGACCGCCAGGTCGACCGTCCAGTCGTCCCCGGGGACGCGGGACCGGATCGTGTCCGGGAAGGGCCAGGGGGCCCTCCCGCGCCGACGCACCATCGGGAGCCGTGCGGAACCGTCCGCTGCGGAGCACGGTGGCACTCCAGAGGAGGAGTCCTTGGCTCGACGAGGCCAGCGCCAGTCGGGTTCGCGCCGTGCCGCCCCACAGAACGGGCGCCGCGGACGCAACCCTGACAACGAGGGGATCATCCCCGTCCTCGCTCGCGCCGTGCGCGAGGTCGAGACCGCAGTCGAGAAGCGGTCAGCCATGCCGTCGGTGAGCACGAAGTTCCAGGTGGTCGCCCTCCTGGTGCGCGAGGAGCGCGCCCGGGTCAAGGCCGACACCGAGCTCAGCGAGGGCCGCCGCGCCGAGCAGCTCAAGCGCCTCGACGGCGTCGCCACCATCCTGGCCAAGACCGCGGCCCGCGACAGTCGGCTGCTCACGCTGCTCGCCGAGGACGCCGTCATCTCCAGCGAGGCCAAGGCCCTCAAGCGCGAGCTGATGGAGTCCGCCGGACTCGAGGCCCCCGAGGAGCAGCCCGAGCCCGTCGCAGAGGACGAGTCCTCGGCTGTCGTCGAGCGCCGGGTGGTGCCCCAGTCGGTGATCGCCCGACAGCTGGCCAATCCCTTCCTCGCCCCGGACGCGGCACTCGCCGAGCGAGACCGCCCACGCGCCCGCCGGCTCGCCGGCTGGGAGCTGCTCAGCCCGTTGTTCCGCTCCTTCGAGTACGGCGACGGCGCCGCCTCCGCGATGGCGTTGCCCGAGCCCAGCTCCCGGCAGGCGCCCGGAGGTCTGCAGCTGATGCGTCACCAGGCCGAGCTCGTCGCGGCCGCAGCCGGGGGGCACCGCACGTTCCTGCTGGCCGACGAGCCCGGCCTGGGCAAGACCGCCCAAGCACTGCTGGCGGCCCAGGCGGCAAAGGCCTATCCGCTGCTCGTCGTCGTGCCGAACGTCGTCAAGACCAACTGGGCGCGTGAGGTCGGGCTCTGGACGCCGAACCGCACCGCGACGGTGATCCATGGCGACGGTGACACGATCGACGGCTTCGCCGACATCGTCATCGTCAACTACGAGGTGCTCGACCGGCACGTCGGTTGGCTCGGCGACTTCGGCTTCCGCGGCATGGTGGTCGACGAGGCGCACTTCATCAAGAACAAGTCCTCCCAGCGCTCCCAGCACGTGCTGCAGCTCTCCGACCGGATCCGGTCACGCCTGGCGCACCCGCTGCTGATGGCCCTCACCGGCACGCCCCTCATCAACGACATCGAGGACTTCCGGGCCATCTGGCAGTTCCTGGGTTGGATCGACGACAAGAAGCCGCTCGCCGAGCTGATGGAGTCCCTGGAGGAGACCGGCCTCTCACCCGGAGAACCAGGGTTCTACGCCGCGGCGCGGCGCAGCGTCGTCGACATGGGCATCGTGCGGCGACGCAAGGTCGACGTGGCCGCCGACATCCCGGCACGCCGGGTTGCCGACCTCCCCGTCGAGCTCGACGACGAGGTCGGACGCTCGATCCGCGAGGCAGAGCGAGAGCTGGCTCGCCGCCTCGTCTCTCGCTACGAGAGCGCCTTGGCGACGCGCACCTCGGGTCGCGCAGTGGAGGGGATCGACCACGAGCTCGTGCGTCGAGTCGCCACCTGGGAGCGCGAGGACACCTCCACGACGAAGTCGGAGGAGAACGTCTTCGAGATGATGAGACGGATCGGCCAGGCCAAGGCAGGTCTCGCCGCCGACTACGCCGCCCAGCTCTCCCGCAACGTGGGCAAGGTGGTGTTCTTCGCCAAGCACATCGACGTCATGGACGTCGCCGAGGAGACCTTCGCCAAGCGGGGCATCCGCTACACCTCGATCCGCGGCAACCAGTCGAAGGCAGCCCGCGAGAAGGCGATCGACGGGTTCATGAACGACCCCGACGTGCACATCGTCGTGTGCTCGCTGACCGCCGCCGGCGTCGGCCTCAACCTGCAGGCGGCGTCCAACCTGGTGCTCGCCGAGCTGTCCTGGACCGACGCCGAGCAGACCCAGGCGATCGACCGGATCCACCGGATCGGCCAGGACGAGCCGGTCACCGCCTGGCGGATCATCGCCGCGCAGACCATCGACACCCGGATCGCCGAGCTGATCGACAGCAAGGCCGGTCTCGCCGCACGCGCGCTCGACGGCTCCGACGAGGAGGTCTCCTCCTCGGTCGACGTCCAGCTCGAGGCTTTGGTCTCCCTGTTGCTCGAGGCGCTGGAGGACCCCGCCTACCAGCCGTCGGCGTCCTGACCGGTCAGCTCTCCCCGGGAGAGCCCGCTCGCCCGGTCGCACGTGGCGACAGTGCAGGATCGTGGCTGTGGCGCGTCAGCCCTCCGCAGGGTCACCGAGGCGAGCGCTGGCCTCCGCGATGCGCCGGTTGGCCGCTCGGCGCACGTTGCGCACGTGGGCCTGGGCTGCTCGCCCGGCCGCGGCGGGATCGCCCTCCATCAGGGCGGTGAGGATCTTGAGGTGCTCGTCGCGCGACTTCTCCGCCCGCCCCTCGATGGCCAGGGTTGTCTGGAGGCCGGTCTCGAGCAGCTCGTTGAGGACTCCCTGGCTCTGCTCGAGGAGCCGGTTGCCTGCGGCCTGAACGATGCGGAGGTGGAACGTCGCGTCGAGCTCCTGGAGACGCTGGAAGTTGCGCGGCTTCTCGCGCAGCGCCTCCTCGAGGTCGGCGAACGACTGCTGCACCGCTCCGAGCTCGGAGGCATCCTGGCGTTGTGCGGCCCACCGTGCCGCGGGCACCTCGAGCACCTCACGCATGGCGAACAGCTCGGAGAGACTGTGATCGAGCCGCGCCATCGACTCGCGCAGGCTGCGTTGCAGTGTCGGCTCAGCGACGAAGACGCCCTGGCCGTGCTTGACCACGAGCTGCCCCTCGGCCTGCAGTGAACGCACCGCCTCCCGGACCGAGGGCCGGCTGACGCGCAACGAGACCGCGAGCTCACGCTCCGAGGGCAGCCGGTCGCCGGGGGAGAGGTCTCGGGTCTGGAGGACGCGCAGGATCTCGTGCCGGATCCGCTCATTGAGAGTGCCCTGCCCGAGCGGTTGCCACGTGCTGGGCGTCTCCTCGGCAGCCATCGGCTCCATCCCGTCGTCGGCGCCGTGGTTCTCGCGGCGCGGCTTGGCGCTCAGCCTAGGGGAGGCCCACGCCATCTCGCGCACCTGTGGCCGCGTCGTCCCGGAGCCTAGTGGACAGACCTCTGTCCAGAACAGAGGTCGAGCGATGAGGGCGACCCGGTGTGGGCGGCCCGCGACCCCAGGTCGTTGACATCACAGTAGAGCGGTCCTACTGTTCCGCGCAGAGGTCAGACCACTTACCAGAGAGAGTTGGCAGGGATGACAAAGCCCATACCGAGCTTCCTCGGCCACAAGGACGGGGACCACGTCGCGGTGGCCGTCAAGGATGTGGCCCGCGGTCCTGCCGAGGTGGGTTACCTCGACGGCACGGGATCGGTGACCGTCGAGGTCAACGCGGAGATCCCGTTGGGCCACAAGGTGGCTCTGAGTGATCTCTCCTCCGGCCAGGACGTGATCGAGTACGGCGTCCGCACCGCCATCGCCAGTGCTGACATCAAGCGTGGCGACTACGTCCACATCCACAACGTGAGGAGTGCCCGGTGGCACAACAGCGTCGCTTGACCGGGTTCCGCCGCCCCAACGGCACGGTCGGTACCCGCAACCATGTAGCGATCCTTCCGGTCGACGATCTCTCCAACGCCGCAGCCGAGGGGGTGGCCGCCTTGATCCCGGGGACGTTGGCGCTACCTCACGCCTTCGGGCGTCTCCAGTTCGGTGACGACCTGGAGCTGACGTTCCGCACGCTGATCGGGATCGGGTCCAACCCGAACGTGGCGGCGGTGATCGTGATCGGGGTGGAGCCCAACTGGACCGGTCGCGTCGTCGAGGGCATCGCCAAGACCGGCAAGCCGGTCGAGGGGATGTGGTTGGAGGGGCATGGTGACCTCGCGATCGTGCAGCGTGCCGCGCATGTGGCCAAGCAGTTCCTCCAGGACTCCAGCGAGCTGGTCCGCGAGCCGGTGGAGCGCTCCGAGATCATCTTGACCACCAAGGACGGTGAGTCCGACACCACCACGGGACTCGGGTCGTGCCGGATCACGGCCTACCTCAGCGACCGCTGGGTCGATGCCGGCGGCACGATGATCTTCGGGGAGACCAGCGAGCTCACCGGCGGCGAGCACCTGATCGCTGAGCGGTGCGTCTCCGAGGAGGTGCGCGCCCGCTTCCAAGGCTTCTACGACGACTACATCGAGATGATCGAGCAGACAGGAGCCAACCTGCTCGGCTCGCAGCCGACCCAGGGAAACATCGCCGGCGGTCTGTCCACCATCGAGGAGAAGGCCCTGGGCAACATCGTCAAGACCGGCACCAAGCCGGTCGTCGGGGCGCTGGCCCCGGCGGAGGCGCCCACAGTCGCCGGTCTGCACTTCATGGACACCTCCTCGGCCGCCGCCGAGTGCGTGACCTTGATGGCCGCCGGTGGCGGTGTGGTCAACCTGTTCCCCACCGGACAGGGCAACCCGATCGGCAACCCGATCCAGCCCGTGGTGAAGATCTCGGCCAACCCCAAGACGACGGCGTCGATGGCCGACCACATCGACGTGGACTGCTCGGGCCTGCTCACCTCTGGGAAGTCGGTGGAGGAGGAGGGCGAGATCCTCATCGACATCGTCGAGCGCACCATCAACGGTCGACTGACCGCGGCCGAGCTGCTCGGTCATCGCGAGTTCACCCTCACCAAGCTCTACCGCAGTGCTTGACCGGCCGGGGGTCGACGCCCGACGGCGTCGACCCCCGGCCGGAGAGCCGGGCTCGGACCGGCATCGATCCGTCGCCCCTTGAGCCGTCCCCCTTGACAGGTGGGGTCGAACCGATTGTGATAGCAAACGTTTGTAGTGATCACCGTCACAACGCGCAGACATTGAGGACATTCCATGGTGAAGGCTCCCGATTCGACCGAACCCCCTTCGCGGGCGTTGGCCGTCGAGGCCCACGACGTGTCGGTGACCTACGACCGGCTCCGCGAGAAGGACACCTTGATCGCGCTCAGCGGCTTCAGCATCGAGCTGGAGCAGGGCGAGTTCCTCGCCGTCGTCGGCCCGAGCGGCTGCGGGAAGAGCACCTTCCTCAATGTGGTCGCCGGGCTCACCTTCCCCTCCGCGGGGACGATCGAGGTGATGGGCAAGCCGGTCACCGGTCCTGAGACCGACCGCGCCGTGGTCTTCCAGGACTATGCGCTGATGCCGTGGCGCACCACCGAGCAGAATGTGCGCTTCGGTCTCGAGCTCCAGGGGCGGATCGATGCGACCACCGAGGAGCAGGTCCGTCACTACATCAAGATGGTCGGGCTCGAGGGCTTCGAGAAGGCCTACCCCCGGGAGCTCTCGGGCGGCATGCGCCAGCGTGTCGGCCTGGCTCGGGCTCTGGTCACCGAGCCGCGGCTGCTGCTGATGGACGAGCCGTTCGCAGCCGTCGACGCGATGACCCGCGAGGTCATGCAGGACGAGCTTGCCCGGATCGTCTCCGAGACCGGGCAGGCGATCATCTTCATCACCCACAGCGTCGACGAGGCGATCACCCTGGCGGACCGGATCGCCGTCGTCACGAACCGCCCGGGTCGGATCCGGGAGATCCTCGACGTCGACATCCCACGCCCTCGCAGCCGTGAGAGCCGCAAGCTGCCTGAGTTCCAGCGCCTTCGCGACCACATCTGGGACCTGCTCTCGCACGACCCGGCCCGCGGCGAGCAGCCGGCCGACATGACCGAGGACCCTGCCGGGCCAGGTGACGTCGTCGGCTCGCCACTCGCGTGGCCCACGGGCGCGAAACCGAGCTCATGAGCTCCCTGGTGAGACCGCAGAGTGGTGCGGGAGTGAAGCAGGCCCACCTCGGGCCCCCCCGCAAGCAGAAGTCGCGGTGGCAGCGGGCCCGCACCCACCTGCCTGGCTTCGTCAGCCTGCTGGCCTTCGTGGTCATCTGGCAGAGCGCCGTCGTGATCAGCGACCCCAACCCGATCGTGTTCCCGGGTCCGGGTCTCGTGGTCGAGGCCTTCGTCGACGCCGTCGCCGACGGATCGGTGTGGCAGTCCATCCAGGACAGCGCCTTCCCGCTCCTGGTGGGAATGCTGATCTCGATGGTGGCGATCCCGATCGGGCTGGCCATCGGGCTCTCGCCGATCGCCGACCTGGTCACCTCGCCGTACCTGTGGGGCTTCTTCGCCCTGCCCAACATCGCCTTCGCGCCACTGCTCATCCTGTTCTCCGGGTTCGGCACCGCCACGAGCATCTGGATGGTGTTCCTCTCGGCCTCTGTGCCGCTGTGCCTGAGCTGCAAGGACGGTGTGCAGACCGTGGACGCCTCGTTGGTTCGCGCCGCGCGCGCCTTCGGAGGTGGTCGGACCCAGGTCTTCCTCAAGGTGGTCGGTCCGTGTGCGATGCCCTTCATCGCCAGCGGTGTGCGGAACGCCATCTCGCGTGGCTTCGTCGGGCTGCTCTCCGTCGAGCTCCTGATTGGAGCGGCCGGTATCGGAGGTGAGGTCATGCAGGCGTCGCGCGTCTATGACACCGCCCGGATGTTCGCCTTCATCTTCCTCCTCATCGCCATCGCGCTGGTCCTCGTCTCCGCCTCGCGCCGGCTCGAGGTCTGGGCGAGTCGCTGGCGTGAGGAGGTGGTGATCTGATGACCACGACGCTGCGCCCCGCCCAGCAGGGTCGTCGACCACTGGTGCTGGGCCCGTTCCGTCGCAGGACGATGTCGCGTCGTCGCGGAAGGCGGGTGTTCACCCGCAAGCAGCGATGGCTCTTCTCGATCCTCAACCTGAGCTGCTTCCTGATCATCTGGCAGCTGATTGCGACGTACGGCAGCGTGCCCACGCTGTTCATGCCCTCCGTGACCGACGTCTTCCGCGAGCTCGGCGAGCTCAGTGAGGAAGGCGTCCTGTGGAGCAACCTCGGCATCAGCCTGAGCATCTACCTCATCGGGATGGTGCTCTCGATGGCCGTCGCGATCCCCGCCGGACTGCTGATCGGCGGAATCCCGATCCTCGACAAGGCCCTGAGCACCTACGTCTGGGCGTTGTACACGATGCCCCGGATCGTGCTGATGCCGATCATCATCTTGTGGGTCGGCATCAACGACGCCGCTCGGATCTGGATCATCGTTCTCTCCGCGGTCCCCGCCACGCTCGTGGTGATCATGGAGGGGATCAAGACCGTGGACAACAGTCTGCTCACCTGCGCCAGGTCTTTCGGGGCCAGCCGCACCCAGCTCTTCGTCAAGGTGGTCATCCCCTCGACCGTGCCCTTCATGGCCACCGGGGTGCGGATGGGAGTCTCGCGCGGGCTGCTCGGCCTCTTCATCGGCGAGCTCTTCACCGCGGACAACGGCATCGGCTACATCATCACGCTGGCCGCAAAGACGTTCAACAGCGCCCAGACCTACGCGATGTTGCTCGTCTTCGTCCTGTTCTGCGTCGCGATGGTGAGTGCGACCCAGCTCCTCGAGAGGAAGGTGATGGAGGGACGGCGTCAGCTCGACTGACCGTCCGAGCGGCCGCGGCGGCGTGCCGACATCTCGGAGCTGAGGACCAACAAGCGCGATCCGGGGGACCGAGGGCCACATGGGGTGGATCTCTCGACCCGACTCAATGGAGGTAAGAGTGAAGAAGTCAGCAGTGGTGATCGCCGCGATAGGCGCGGTCACCCTCACGCTCGCCGGATGTGGTGGGGACAGCGGGGGAGGAGGAGGCGGGGAAGAGAGCGACGCCTTCACCCAGGTGCGGATGTCCTACGACAACGACGACTTCATGAACCAGATGTCATGGGTGGTCGCCGACGAGATGTTCTGGCCCGAGCTCGGGTTCTCCGAGCCCGCTGAGGTGACCGCGTCCTCGGAGTACCTCGCCGGCCTGATCGGCGGGGACGTCTGGGTGGCGCAGGGCGAGAGCGACGTGATCTGGTCGGCGATCGCCGAGGGCAGCGTGCCGATGAAGATCATCGGTGTCGCCAAGGACACCGAGGCCTGGTGGATGGGGGCGCGCAAGGGCGTCGACCCGGACAACCTGGAGGGGCTGAAGATCAGCGGCGGGCCGGTCGGCGACCGCAACATCACCGTGGCCAAGAACATCTTGACCGAGATGGGCGTCGATCCCGACTCGATGAAGTTCGTCTCGACCGCAGGCGGATCCGACGAGCGGCTCCAGGCACTCCTGGCGGGCCAGCTCGACGTCGCCCAGCTCCAGCCGCGCCACCTGGCGCCGCTCGAGCGCTCCGGCGGCACGATGTTCCACCAGGAGTTCCGCGAGATCCCTCAGGAGGTCTGGGTGGTGCGGAGCGAGACGCTGGAGGACCATCGGGACGAGGTCTGTGCCTTCGTGCGTGGCCGGGTCGAGGCGTTCCAGTACGCCGGTGCCGGTGAGACCTTCACCGACAACCGCGACGAGATCGTCGCGATGGTGGGGGAGCGGGGCCTCGAAGCCAGCCCTGACGAGATCGACGAGTGGGAGTCGGAGTTCGGCAACCAGATCGCTCTCGAGGGAAGCGCCAGCGAACAGGGCTTCGACGAGTGGAACGAGGACATGATCGCCAACGAGAACGTCCCCGCCGACTTCGACTGGCGTGAGCACGTCGACTTCGGCTGCCTCACCGAGGCGCAGGAAGCACTCGACCTGCCGGTCGAGCCCGGCGACATCTGAGCAGCGCGACGATCCGGCACCGGCCCCCTGTCGGTGCCGGATCGTCGTGTCCGGCCCCGTCCCGACCGTTCGCAGCCACAGGAGGATCCGCGTGAAGCTCGTGTCGTACGTCGGCGGATTCGGTCGACTCCGTGAGTCCGACGAGGGCGCCGCCATGGTGGTACCGATGGGCGACGACGTCGTCGCGTTCCTCGCCGGCTCACCCGTCCGGGACAGCGAGCCGGTCCCGCTCGCCGAGGTGACGCTGTGCGCCCCGGTGCCACGGCCCGGCAAGATCATCTGCGTCGGCCTGAACTACCGCGACCACGCGGCCGAGACGGGGAAGCCGATCCCCACCGAGCCGATCCTCTTCGCCAAGTTCGCCAACTCGGTGGTGCCCCACGGCTCGGAGGTGCCGATTCCCGCTGCCACCGACGAGGTCGACTGGGAAGCCGAGCTCGGCGTCGTCATCGGCAGCACCGCGCGCCAGGTCGCGCCTGAGGACGCGCTGGGTCATGTCGCCGGCTACGTCTGCATGAACGACCTGTCGGCGCGCGACCTCCAGCGCAGCGGTGGCCAGTGGACCCGGGGCAAGGCGATCGACGGCTTCCTTCCGATGGGACCCGTCCTGGTCACCGTCGACGAGGTGCCCGACCCCCAGGCCCTCGGCATCCGCTGCACCGTCAACGGCGAGGTCGTGCAGCACTCATCGACCCGCCAGATGGTGTTCGGCGTCGCCGAGCTGATCAGCACGATCAGCCAGACCCTCACCCTGGAGCCCGGCGACTGCATCGCAACCGGCACGCCGCCCGGCGTCGGCATGGCGATGACACCACCGCGCTTCCTCGGCCCCGGCGACATCGTCACCGTCGAGATCGACGGGCTGGGCGCTCTCACCACCACGATGGTGGCGCCCTCGTAGGTCAGTCGACGTCCGAGGCAGCCCGCTGCCTCGGGCTGACCCGCCGACGGGTTCAGCCGCGGAGCGGTTCGTCGAGCTCGACGGTGTTGTCGGCAAGGTCGCCGTGCGCGAAGAAGCAGAGCAGCACGAGCTCGTCACCGTCGCGAGCGACCGTGACGTGGGGGGCGCCCCGCGGCACGAAGATGGTGTCTCCGGGGGCCACCGGCGTGGCGACATCGTTCTCCCATGCCGTGCCGGAGCCAGAGACGACATAGGTCACCTCGTCGCTGTGCGGGTGCAGGTGGGGAGTGCGGGGCCCGGCCGGGACGCGGACCATCCGAACCGCGTAGCCGGCCCCGAGCCCGGCAGGGACGGGATCGGCCGTCCGTCGTCCGGGGAGGTCGACGTAGGCGACCTCGTCACGACGTACGACCGGCACGGTTGCCTCCGCGGGGGAGAAGGGGACTGCCCGACCCGCGCAGGCGTGGGACGGGCAGTCGGGGCGTGTTCGCTCAGGATACGGCGGGAGCGACCTGCGCGTTGTCGATGACCTCCTGGAGGCTGACCGCCTCGCCGTTGCGGGCCGAGGACTCGATCGTGGCGCGGACGACGGCGAGGGCGCGCACTGCCTCGTCGGCGCCAACCTCGACCTCGGCCTGTCCCCGGGCGGCGAGGCCGAACTCCTCCAGCTGCTCACGGAACATGTCGGTGCGTGGCAGCTCGACAGGCTGCCGCACCGACTCGCCGTAGAACTGGGAGCGCAGCGTCGACCAGTCGTCGGCCAGGTGGGACTCGTCCCAGTGCGTGAAGTCGAGGTCGTACATCAGGTTCGCCTTGGTGCCAAGCAGGTTCATCGAGTAGACGCCGGGGGAGGCCCAGCCGGTGCCGATGTATCCGAGCGCACCGCTCTCGAACTCCAGAACGGCCATGATCGCGTCCGGGACCTCTGACTTGGTGAAGAGCTTCCGCGCGTGCGCCGAGACGCTCTTCACGGGGCCGAGGAGGAACTGGAGGGTGTCCGCATGGTGCACGCCGAGCTGGATGAAGGCGCCACCGGGACTCTTGTCGGCATACCAGCGCCAGGTGTCGGGCGTCAGCTCGAGACCGCGCTCGTTGGAGAAGTTCGCCTCGGCCAGCGAGACCTCGCCGAGCCGACCGTCCTCGATCCAGCGCTTCATCTCACGGTGCCCGGACAACCGCCGCGAGCTGTGGCCGACGGCGAACACGCTGCCGGTCTCGCGTGCCGCTGCTGCGATCTGGTTCGCGTCCTCCAGGGTGTGGGCGATCGGCTTGTCGGTGTAGACCGCCTTGCCCGCCTGGAGCGCCTGGGTGATCACGTCCATGTGGGTGTCGTTGGGCGTGGTGATGATGACGCCCTCGACCGCCGGGTCCGCCAGCAGCTCCTCATAGCTCGAGGCGGTCCGCTCGATCCCGAACTCCTCGGCGAACGCCGAGCGCTTCCCAGGGTCCCGGCTGAAACAGCTGTAGAGCTCCACCCGGTCGCCACGCTGGGCACCGCGCGCAAGCACGCGCGCCCAGCGGCCGAGGCCGACGGATGCCAGCCGGACCTTGTCGCTCATGGTCAGTTCTCCTTCGGTTGGTTGGCCGCGCGGATGCGGCGCGCGTTCATGACGACGTCGATGCCGGCCAGCACCCCGCCGGCCACCACGTCGGTGAAGTCCTTGGAGCGCTCGACGTCGGCCCACTGAGGGTTGCCGTACCAGCCGTCGTCGGCGAGCTCGGTCACGTCGGTGATGAAGCCGTAGACCTCCGGCGACCGGCGCATCTCGTCCATCTCGAGGGCGCCCGGTGGTCGGGTGGGCTCGCCTGCGCGATCGGCCTTCACCAGGCTCTCGTCGTAGGCGAGGATCGCGAGCGTCTCGATCCCGCCGCCGTGGGTGAGCTCGCCGCCGTGCTCCTTGTAGAGCCGCTGCGCGGTGTAGCAGGCCTGCGCGGCGATGAAGGTCACGTCGTGCCTGTCCTGCAGGTCGGTGGCGACCGCGTTCATCGCCGGGATGTTGCCCTCGTGCCAGTTGACCAGGACCACGGTCTCGGCGCCGGCCTTGATCAGCTCGGTGCAGACGTCCTCGAGCACCGCCTCGAATGTCTCCCGCCGCAGCGTGACCGACCCCGGGTGCCCGGCGTGGATGGGGGTGACGCCGTAGGGGCAGAAGGGTGCGTAGATCGCCTCCAGCCGAGCCGCCACCTCTTCGGCGACCAGCTCAGCTGCCATCGTGTCGGTGCCGTTGGGCAGGTGTGGGCCGTGCTGCTCGATGCTGCCGATCGGCAGCACCACGGTCTTGGAGCGAGCCATCGCCTCGCGTGCCTCGGGACTGGTCATCCGGGCCAGGTCGTAGGTCACGACGGCCTCCCTTCGATCGGTGGGGCGGGTGCGACGACGGGGTCCCGCAGGTCCTCGCCGGAGAGCAGCCGGGCTGCCTCGTCGGCAGCCTTGCGTCGCATGTCCTCCTCGGACTCGTCGGTGTACCACGCCATGTGCGGCGTGAACAGCACGCGATCCTCGACCCCGGCGAACGCGGCGACGTCGACAGGCTCCTGGGGGAAGACGTCGAGCGCAGCATGGCCCGGGCGTCCTGCGACCAGGCCGGCGACGAGGGCGGGGACGTCGATCAACGACCCGCGCGCGGTGTTGACCAGCACGCTGCCGGGCACCATCCGAGCCAGCTCGGCGGCACCGAGCAGGGGTGAGCCGTCCTGGTTTCCCGGCGCGTGCAGCAGGACGACGTCCGAGGTGGCGAGCAAGGTGTCGAGGTCGACCGAGCGCACGCCGGACGCGGAGGGCACGTCGACGTACTCGTCCGTCGCGCAGACCGCGAAGCCCAGGCCTCTCAGGTAGGTCGCCGCCTGCTGTCCGATGCGGCCGAAGCCGACGATCCCGGCGGTCAGGTGGCTGGGCAGGTGCAGGGGCCGGAGGTCGGCGAAGCCCCAGGTGCCGGCGCGCACCGCGCGATCGGCCTCGGGCAGGCGACGCACCAGTGCAGCCGCGGTCGCCACGGCATGGAAGGCGACCGCCTCGGTGCCGTAGTCGGAGACGCGGGCGATGGCGATGCCTTCGGCCCGGGCGGCGTCGAGGTCGATGGAGTCGGTGCCGACGCCGTAGCGGACGATGCCGCGGCACCGCAGGCGGGCGAGAACGGGGGCGGTGAACTTCGGTGCGGAGCCGGCCAGGACCACATCGGCGCCGGCGGCGACCTCGAGGATGGCCTCGGCGCTTCCGCCCGGGTCGCTCACCAGAGTTGCGCCGAACCGCGCGAGGGCCTTCTCCTCGATGGCGAAGTCGCGGTAGCGAGTGCCCAGAATCGCGACGATCGGTGCGGCCACGACTCGTCCTCCTCGGGTCGACAACGGCCTGAAACGTACTGCCAATCGTTTGCATCGTCAACCCCTCCACGCTAGTTTGAGGCGCTGCCACACCTGAGAGCTGGAGGCTCGATGCGCACCGTCGACGTACATGCCCACGGCGTCCCTGACGCTCTCCTGACGAGGCTGGCCGAGGACCCCGAGCGCTGGGGGGTGAGCGTCACCCGCGACCAGGACGGCACCCGGGTCGCGGTCGCAGGTGGCGCCGCGACCAAGGTCCGATCCGGGCTCGTCGACGTGGCTGAGCGGCTCGCTGCCATGGACGCTGCGGGTATCGACGTCCAGCTGGTCTCGCCGTGGATGAACCTGGCCGCGACGGCACTCGACGAGACCGTCGCGGTCGACTTCGCCAGGGTCTCCAACGACGCCATGGCCGAGGTCGTCGGCAGCCATCCCGATCGGCTCGTGGGACTGGCCAACCTGCCGCTGCAGGAGCCTGTTCTGGCTGCCGAGGAGCTCCGCCGCGCAGTCGACGACCTCGGCATGGTCGGCGCGGAGATCGCCACCCGACCCGGCGGCCGAGACCTCGACGACGGGGCGTTCGACGTGCTCTGGCGCGCTGCCGCCGAGCTGGACTGCATGCTGCTGGTTCACCCTCATCGGTCGCTGAACGGGCGAGAGGTGTCCCGTCACTTCCTGGGCAACCTCGTCGGCAACCCTGCCGAGTCGACTGTCGCGATCGGCCACCTGGTCTTCGGAGGCGTTCTCGACCGGCACCCCGGGGTGCGCTTCTGCTTCGTGCACGGCGGCGGCTTCGCGCCGTACCAGGTCGGACGTTGGGACCATGCCTACGAGCGTGACGTCCGCGGCGCGGGGGCTCTCCTCGAGCGCCGTCCCAGCGACCTTCTGCGGACCATGTGGTTCGACACGGTCGTGCACGCCGACGCGGCACTGCGGCACCTGCTGGAGGTCGTCGGTGGTGAGCACGTCGTGCTCGGCAGTGACTTCCCCTTCGAGATGGGCGACCTCGACCCGATCAGGTCGCTGACCGCAGCAGTGGGGTCCGGGGACCGGGTCGTCCAGCAGGTGGGCTCGGGAAGTGTCAGGGCGCTGCTGGGTCGCCACTACGCGCGCGTGGACGACTCAGGGGCCCGTTGAGTGCGACGAGTGGGCCGTCGGCGGCTGGGGTCCCGCGACGGCGCTACCAGTTCACGATCCTCTGTGTGCACACGCTTCTGTTCCAGGCGGTCACCTTCTTGCTGCGTCCCACGGCGTCCTATCGTGCCATCGAGATCGGCGTCGACTCGGCGCTCCTCGGGCTGCTCGCGGCGAGCTTCGCGCTGGTGCCGCTGCTCGTGGCGCTACCGGTCGGGGACCTGGCCGACCGATACGGCGAGAGCCGGGTGATGCTGGCCGGCGCTGCCCTGGTCGCGGCGTCCGCGGCGATCTTCGTGGGGAACGCCGACAGCTTCTCGATGCTGCTGGTCGGGACCGTCGTGCTCGGCACCGGTCACCTGCTCTGTGCGGTGGGGCAGCAGTCGATGGTGGCCAACCTGATGTCGCCGGGACGCTTCGACAGCGCGTTCGGCTACTACACCTTCGCGGGCTCCATCGGCCAGGCAGCCGGCCCGGGGCTGCTCGCCCTCTTCGGCTCCGGGGCGGCGCTCCCACGCACCGACGACGCCTTCCTCGGCGCGGCCTTGGTGGCCGTGGCGCTGGTGCTGGTCACCGCCCTGGCTCGTCGTACGCCGCGCAGTCCCCGCGTCTCGAAGCCGGGGGAGCGCAAGGTCGCCACTCTGCTCCGAACGCCGGGTCTGCCGCGCGCTCTGCTCGTGAGCAGCGTGGTCCTGGCAGCCATGGACATCACCTTGGTCTACCTGCCCGCGCTCGGGGCCGAGGAGGGACTCTCGGTGGGCGTGATCAGTGCGCTGCTCACCGCCCGGGCGCTCGCCACGATGCTGGCCAGGCTCTTCACCGGGGTCCTCACCGGATGGCTCGGACGGCGCACCCTGCTGGTCGTCTCCATCGGGGCCTCGGGCCTGGCCACCGCGGTGGTCCCCCTGCCGGTGCCGATCGGACTGGTCTTCGCGGCGGTCCTGGTCATGGGATTCGGCCTCGGCGTCTGCCAGCCCGCGACCCTGGCGTGGCTCGCCGAGATCGCCCCGCCCGGCCTGCGCGGGCGGGTGATGTCGCTGCGCCTGGTCGGCAACCGGTTCGGGCAGGTGGTCGTGCCCAGCAGCATCGGCCTGGTGGCCGCCGGACTCGGAGCCGCCGGGGTGATCTGGGTGACCGCCGGCACCCTCGTCGCGGCCGCGACGGCCTCGCGTTCCGTGCCGATGGACAGTGCCGCACCCGAGGTCGAGGAAGGCTGATCCGAGCGGTGCCGTCTGGTCCGTCCCCGCTGCCGCGGTGACCTAGACTCCTGGCACCCGACGCGGGAGGTGATGGCGATGACGGAGTCAGGTGACTCCGCGGGAGCTGTTGCCGACGGCTCCGCTGAGGGCGTCGCCGCCGTCTCGCGGCCGCGACCAGCGACGCTGCGCGAGGTGGCCAGTGCGGCCCGCTTGGACATCTCGACGGTCTCCCGCGCGCTCCGCCCCGAGACGCGCCACCGGGTGAAGCCAGAGACTGTCAAGAGGGTGCTGGCGACAGCTGACGCTCTGGGCTACCGCGCCAACCCGTTCGCCCGAGGACTCAAGGACCAACGGTCCATGACCATCGGGATGCTCGTGCCCGATCTGGGTAACCCACTGTTCCCGCCGATCGTGCGTGGCATCGAGGACGGGCTGCGCGACCGCGGCTACGCCATGATCCTGGCCAACACCGACCAGGACATCGGCCGCGAGGAGACACTGCTCGACGTCTTCATGCAGCGGCGTGTCGACGGACTCGTGCTCGCCACCGCACTGCGCGCCTACCCCCTGCTCGACAAGTTGATGGAGACGCAGGTTCCGGTGGTGCTGGTCAACCGCACGATGGACGAGTCCCGGCTGTCGATGGTCTCCGGCGACGACCACCAGGGCATCGGCCTCGCGGTGAAGCACCTCGTCGAGCTCGGCCATCGCAAGATCGCCTTCGTCGGTGCCGCCCTCTCCGCCTCGACCGGCTTCAACCGCTATCAGTACTTCCTGGCCTGGATGCAGTCCCTCGGTCTCTCGGTGGACGAGAGCCTGATCGCCTTTGCGCCCTGGTTCACCAAGGACGACGGGGCAGTGGCCACCGAGGACCTCCTCGGCCGCGGCGTCGACTTCACCGCGATCGTCGCCTCCAGCGACATGATCGCCCTGGGCTGCTACCGCGCGCTGCGCGCCCACGGGCACAGCGTCCCCACGGACGTGTCCGTCATCGGATACAACGGCTCACGCTGGTGCGACGAGTTCAACCCGCCGCTGACCAGCATTCACGTGCCCAAGTACGAGATCGGGCTGCACACGGCCCGGTTGCTGCTCACTCTCCTCGAGGTGCCGGGCGCCACGCCCACCAACGTGCTGCTGCCCACGACGCTCCAGCGGCGCGCGTCCACCGCGGCGCCTCGCTGAGGCTCGTCCACCCTGGAGTGGTCCCGCCGGTGCCGCCGGAAGCCCTTGACGGGGTGGCCGCCGCTGCCTAGAGTCGTGCCAAACGTTTGGCAAGGAGGCGCGATGGCGGACGCGACCTGGCCCTCTGACGAGGTGACCCGGCTCGAGACCGACGTGCTGGTGGTCGGTGGCGGTGTCGCCGGGTGCTTGGCGGCGATCCAGGCCCGCGACTCCGGCATGGACGTGCTGGTGGCCGACAAGGCCAAGTTCCTCGAGCGCGCCGGAAGTGTGGCCGGTGGCGTGGATCAGTTCATGACCCCGCTCAACCGTGGCGAGGAGTGGGACACCCCGCAGCACCTGATGACCTTCGTGCCCGGGCTGACCGACGGCCTCAGCGACCTCGATGTGGCTGAGCGGGCGGTGCACGAGCTGCCGCGCGTCTTCGAGCGGCTCTCGGAGATCGGCATCAACTTCACCGACCCCACGACCGGCGAGTTCTTCCGGACCCGGGCCTTCGGGCTGCCGGGGGAGTACCACCTGAACTTCGACGGCAGCAAGTTCAAGTTCCAGCTCGGCCGATACACCGTCGGGCACGGGGCCCGGTTCCTGCCCCGCACGATGATCACCGACCTCGTCACCGACGTCAGCGGCGAGCGGGTCGTCGGTGCCGTCGGCTTCAACTGCCGCAGCGGTGAGCGATACGTGATCCGGGCCCGCAGCGTGGTCGTCTCGACCGGGGACATCAACCGGATCTCGCGCAACATCTCAGGGGTGCCCTTCGACAGCTGGCACTTCCCCTACAACACCGGCGACGGGCACGCGATGGCCTTCCGCGCCGGTGCCCGGCTGGTCAACATGGAGCTCGTCGAGGCCACCCTCACCCCCCTCGGCTTCTCCACCCAGGGCACCAACTCCTACGCCGGACAGGGGGCCTACTTCCTCAATCGGCACGGCGAGCGCTTCATGTTCAAGTACGACCCCAAGGGTGAGAAGGCACGTCGCACCATCTTGGTCAACGCGGTGATCGAGGAGGTGCTGGCCGGGAACGAGCCGTTGTACGTCGACATCCGGCACCTTCCCGAAGAGGTCAAGGACGACTTCGTCCGCACGCTGGGTGTGGACCGCTACACGCTTCCGGGCTACTTCGAGCAGTGCGGTATCGACATCCGCCACGAGCTGCTGCCCATCGGCATCTCCGAGATGTCGATCCGGCGGGGCGGGTCCTACTTCCGAGGCAGCGGGCTGGTCGTGGACACCTCCGCCGAGTCCAACATCATGGCCCTCTTCGGGGCAGGAGACTGCTCGATGGTCAGTGGCGGTATCTCCGCCGCCGCAGCGATGGGAGCCATCGCCGGCCGCGGGGCGGTCGAACGGGTGCGAGCGACCGACGCCGACGTGGCCCTCGACCAGTCCTCCCTGACGACCGCCCTCTCTCGGATGGAGGAGCCGCTCGCGGCGGAAGCCGATGCGCGATGGAGCGACCTGGAGGACAAGGTGCGTCACATCGTGACCGACTTCGTAGGGATGCGACGCACCGGTGCTGGGATGCGCCGGGCCCAGGAGGAGCTCCGCTCGCTCGCCGAGCAGGAGCGCGGCCTCCGCGCCCGGTCGTTCCACGACCTCATGCGCACCCTCGAGGCCAAGAACATCCGGCTCGCTGCCACGGTGATGACCGAGGCCGCTCTCCACCGGACGGAGAGCCGATCGGGGGCAGCGCACCGACGACTGGATCACCCCGAGACCGACGACGTCGCCTGGAAGAAGTCGATCCTGGTCAGCCGGGGTCGCGAAGGCGTCGTCGAGATCGACTACATGTCCGAGACCCCGACGTCGGAGCCGGCCGCAGCACGAGGGGGATCCCGATGACCGCTGAGAGCGACTGGGCGGCGCCCGCCCTGCCAGACCCCGGGCAGCACAACCCGATCAGGATCAACCCCGAGACCTGCATCACCTGCATGATCTGCGACTACGTCTGTCCCGGAGACGTGATCCACAAGCAACCCCGCTCCAAGACGCTTCCGGTGATCGCCTACCCCGACGAGTGCTGGTACTGCGGCCTCTGCGAGCAGGCCTGCCCGGCGGACGCCATCACCGTGGTGTTTCCCGAGGAGATGCTGAACCCGACAACGCCGGTGACCGCCCTGCTCGGTCGCGACCCGGAGTAGGCCGCTGCCGTTCCACCTGCCCCCGCGGGAGCACGCGCGGCTCCGTGAACAACTGGGGGTGATCATCCGTCGAGCGAGGCCTCCCGCATCCGCGCAGCGAGAGCATCGTCGGGCCGGACGACGTACACGCCACCCGAGCCGCGGTCGGTGAGATAGATGTCGAGGTCGGTGCCGACCCAGACGTCGTTCATCTGAACCGCTACCTGCCCCGACGGGGCCGGCGGAAGCCAATGGGCGATCTCGACGGGATGCTCGGCGTCGGCGACGTCGTAGACCCGCAGTCCCGCGTTGAAGTAGGTGACGAAGACGAGCTCGGCGCTGCGGTAGCTGCCGGGCCTGTTCTCGTGGGTGTTGTGCGGCCCGAAGCGAAGGCCGCGGTTCGGGTAGTCGCCGGGCGGGGGCGGGCACACCGAGACCACCCGCGGGTCGGTCGGGTCGGAGACGTCGACGACGCGGACGAGGTGCTCCTCGGTCGAGCTGTCCACGGTCTCGTCGGTGACCACCACGAGGCCGCGTCCTGGAAGTGGCATGCAGGTGTGGGTGTCGCCGCCCGGTGACCACTGGAGGTCGCCGATCGCGGCGGGGGCCGAGCGATCGGTGATGTCGAGGACGACCATGCCGGCGTCGCCGTATCCGAGATAGGCGATGTCCGAGTCGACCAGGGCGTGGTGGGCGGCGTAGCGCTTTCCGTCGGGCCAGGTCGGTGTCTCCCCGGCAGCGACGTGCTGGCCCGGCCACCACCAACGACCGGCCTCGCGCGGTCGGGTCGGGTCCGTCATGTCGACGACCACCCAGATCCGGTCGTTGAACCCGTCGGGAATGGCCGAGACGTAGGCGTGGTCGCCCCCGGTCCACACGATCCGATGGACACCGCGGCCGGTCGAGTCGAACCAGCCGATCTGCTCGGGCTTGAAGGGGTCGGCGAGGTCGTAGACCGCCATCCCGGCGCTGTAGGGGTCGCCGCCACGGAACTGTTCGTGGTTGACCAGGAGCAGCCCGTCGGCCACCTGCACCTTGTGGGTGTGGCTGCCCGCCGGGGACATCAGCTGGGACACCAATCGCAGGTCAGCAGGGTCGGACGCGTCGAGGATCGTCGTACCGGCACCACTGGTGCCGAAGTGGCCCACGTAGAGAGCGGATCCCTCACGTTGCACCTGCATGCCGTCGCCGCGACCGTCCAGATCGTGATGCCCGATGCCGCGGAGCCCTCGGGCCTCGGCATCGAGCGGTCCGCGTGTCATGAGTGCCTCCGCTCGTCGTGCAAACGTTTGGCCACCCTAGGGGCGGCCCCGGGGAGAGGTCAACGGAAACTCCCAGGAATGGGATCGCCGGGCGGGGGTAAGACGCTGGGCGGGCCTCCTGGGGCCCGAGGCAGTTCACCGGTCGCCGGGGGTCCCGGCCGACCTGTCTTGAGGAGGCAGCGACCGTGGCAGCAGGAGTGGAAACGGGAAAGATCACCACCGACATCCCCGCGCGGATGGACCGATTGCCGTGGTCGCGCTGGCACTGGCTGGTGGTGGTCGGCCTGGGCACCGTCTGGATCCTCGACGGTCTCGAGGTCACCATCGTCGGGGCCATGTCGGCGGCCCTCAAGTCAGAGGACACCGGCCTCGGACTCAGCAGCTCCGACATCGGGCTCGCCGGCGCGGTCTATGTCGCCGGGGCCTGCCTGGGCGCCCTCTTCTTCGGCCAGCTCACGGACCGGTTCGGTCGCAAGAAGCTGTTCCTGATCACCCTGGGGGTCTACACCTTCGCGACCGTGCTGACGGCCTTCGCACCGAGTGCGATGTGGTACTTCATCGCTCGCTTCATCACCGGTGCCGGCATCGGTGGTGAGTACGCCGCGATCAACTCCGCGATCGACGAGCTGATCCCCGCGCAGTACCGAGGGCGCGTGGACGTCGCGATCAACGGCTCCTTCTGGGTGGGGGCCGCGGGCGGCTCCCTGCTCACCATCCCGCTGCTCGACCCTCAGCTCGTCGACCCGGCCTGGGGCTGGCGTTTCGCGTTCGGCCTCGGGGCGATCCTGGCCATCGGCATCCTCGTCGTACGCCGCAACGTGCCGGAGAGCCCCCGGTGGCTGTTCATCCACGGCCGCGAGGACGAGGGCGAGCGCATCGTCCGCGGCATCGAGCAGACCGTGACCGACGAGACCGGCGCTCGACTCCCGGACGTCTCGGAGACGATCACGATCCGGCAGCGCAAGACCATCAGCATCGCGCTGATCGCCCGGACCGTCTTCACGCTCTACCCCAAGCGCACGGTCTTGTGCCTCTCGCTCTTCGTCGGTCAGGCGTTCCTCTACAACGCCTTCTTCTTCACCTACGGCGACACGCTGGGCACCTTCCTCGACGTCAAGCAGACCGGGTGGTACCTCGCGATCTTCGCCGCGAGCAACTTCGCTGGAGCGCTCCTGCTCAGTCCGCTGTTCGACACGGTCGGCCGGGTCAAGATGATCACCGGCACCTACGTGCTCTCCGGGGTCCTGCTGGGCATCACCGGCTTCATGCTCGGCGGGCTGACCGCGGTGACGTTGACCCTGATGGGGGCGATCATCTTCTTCTTCGCCTCGGCCGGGGCGAGCGCGGCCTACCTGACCGCCAGCGAGATCTTCCCGATGGAGACGCGGGCCCTGTGCATCGCGTTCTTCTACGCCGTCGGCACCGCGGTGGGTGGCATCAGTGGCCCGCTGCTCTTCGGCCGGTTGATCGAGAACGCCTCGGCCGACAAGGACATCACCGGGATCGCGATCGGCTACTTCATCGGCGCGGTCCTGATGATCGCCGGCGGCGTCGTCGAGGCCTTCCTCGGAGTCAAGGCGGAGGGGCAGGCCCTGGAGAACCTCGCAAGGCCGTTGACCGCCGAGGACGAGCCCGACTCGACCTCGTCCACGACGAGCGGGCAGCGCGTCTGAGGACGGGAACGTCCTAGGCGCTCGGCCGCCGCCTCGCCAGCGGAGACTCCTCGAATCGTTGCACCAGGTCCGCCGGGGTGTCGAAGATCGCGGTGGCGCCCGCCTCGCGCAGCTCCGCCTCGCTGAAGCCACCGCAGCGCAGGCCGATGCACGGGAGATCGGCGCGGCGGGCGGACTCCACGTCCCACACCGAGTCGCCGATCATGGCGGCGCGGCGTGAGCGCGGCCCGCTCCAGGGCCGCCTCGACCAGGTCTGGTGCGGGCTTGCTGGAGTCGGCGTCCGCGCTGGACACCCAGGCGGCCGCGACATCGGCGGCCTCGAGCAGCTCGAGGGCACGCTCGGTGTGCTCCCGGGAGCCCGACGAGGCCATCACCACGGTGAAGCCCTCGGTGCGCAGGTGCTCGAGCAGCTCGTCGGCACCTGGCAGCGGTCGGACACACCCGAACGTCTCCTCGTAGTGCTGGTCGTGGAGGGCTCGCACGTCGTCCCCGAGGGCGTCCTCGACCCGCTGACCGGCCACCGAGGCCACCAACCGGTCGCCACCCATGCCGATCGCGCGGTGGATCCGCCAGGAGGGAACGTCCGTGCCGATCTCGTGGAACGCACGGCACCAGGCCTGCACGTGCACGTAGACCGAGTCGACCAGCGTCCCGTCCACGTCGAGCACGACGGTGTCGACCCTCTCGGTCCGGTCGTGGTTCATGTGAGGTCCTCCTGGGTCGGACGGATGGTTCGTGCGCAGGTACCCGCGCGGGACACGGCCAAACGCCTCAGTCGCGAGCGTAGAGCTCGACGAAGCGCCGCAGCAGACGGGGTGGCTCGGGGGTGCTCCCGGAACGGGCCATGGCGAGAAGTCCGTCCATCTCATGTGGACGGAAGTAGCCGGCGTGCTGATAGGTCTCGATGCGCAAGCTCAGACCCTCCGCGTCGAGCTCGGGGTGGAACTGGGTGGCGTAGGCGTTGGTGCCGATCCGGAAGGCCTGCACCGGGCAGGCAGGTGAGGAGGCGAGCAGGGTCGCGTGCGACGGCAGTTCGCGCACGGCCTCCTTGTGCCCGACGAAGGCGTCGAACTGCGGGGGTACGACGCAGAACAGGGGATCGGCGAGCCCTGCCGAGGTCAGCGACACGGGCACGCGTGAGATGGGCTCGCCGAACCTCCGGTCCACCACCGCGCCTTCGTGGGTGCCGAGCGTGCCGATGCCGTAGCAAGCGCCCATCAGCGGGAAGTCGCGCGCGACCACGTCGTCGAGCAGCCGGGCGAGGTCGGTCTCGACGCGGATCTGGGTCGCCGACTTCGCCTCGGCGGGATCGCTGGAGTTGAAGGGCCCGCCGCCCAAGAAGATGCCCGACCACTGGTCCAGGTCGATCGTGCCGAGCGGGGCCGCCTCGAGTCGGTGGCGTCGCAGCTGCTCCTCGTCCAGACCGGTGCAGGCCATGAACGCGTCGTACTCGCTGGCCGCCACGATGTCCTCGGCGCGGGTGCCGAGCAACAGGAACGGCTTCACGCCCGAAGGATACGGGCGATGTCCGGCGTGGACGTCGGGGGTCCGTCAGGCCGCGTGCCGCCGTGGCTCCGGCCGTCCGAACCTCAGTCGTCGGACAGGGCCAGCGAGGAGCCCTCAGCCCCGGTGATCTCTGAGTAGTCGTCGGGCAGGGACCTGAGGTCGACGACACGTTGGGCCACGTCGCGCAGCTTGACGTTGGTGTGACTGGAGTAGCGGCGCAGCACCTCGAAGGCCGTCTCCAGGCCCATGTCGTAGTGCGACATCAAGATCCCCTGCGCCACCCCGATCAGGTGCCGGCTCTGCAGCGCCGTCTGCAGGCCGGAGACGAGCTGGGTGTTGCTGATCGCGGTGGCGGCGTGGGAGGCGAAGACGAGGGCGAGGTCGAGGCTGTCCCCGTCCCACGCGTGGGGTTTGCGGGCATAGAGGTTCAGCGCCCCGAGCGAACCGCTGTCGTTGGCCATCCGCACGCTGAAGATCGAGCCGGCCCCGGCGTCCGCAGCCCGCGGGCCCCAGCGTGGCCAACGCGGATCAGTGGCCACGTCGTCGATGAGGTAGGTCTCGTCCTCCGCGAGGGCGGAGAGGCAGGGCCCCTCGTCGAGCTCGTACTGCCAGTCGTCGCAGCTGCGGGCTGCCTCGTCGGTGACTGCCACCGACTCGGCGCGGCCTCGGCGGCGGCGCAGGGTGATTCCCACGAAGTCACAGGCCGGTATGACCTCGACGGCGCGCTCGGCGATCCGTTGGAACGTCAGCTCCTCCTCGGAGCGAGCGAGCAGGTCACGACTCACCACCGCGAAGGACGCCGCCAGCTGAGCGGGGTTCTCCACGATGTTGTCCTCCACTGTCATCATCACCCTCCCACGCGCGAATCTACCCCGCCCACGAACGGCCGCGTCGTCCCAGGTCGATTGGCAACGGCCTCAGCTCAGGTCCGCCCTCAACTCGGCAAGGATCCGGGTCAGCAGCCGCGAGACGTGCATCTGGGTGACGCCGATCTCGCGCGCGATCTCCTCCTGGGTCCAGCCGTTGAAGTAGCGCAGGTGCAGGATCTTGCGGTCCCGCTCGGACAGACGACGCACCGCGGGGCCCAGGAGCACCCGCGCCTCGACGGCCTGCTGGTCGTCGTCCTCACCCGGCAGCAGGTCACCCAAGGAAGGCGCATCGCTCGCGGCGCTGACGGGTCGGTCCAGCGACGAGGGGCTGAAGCAGCCGTCGGCTCCGAGAGCCTCCTCGACCTCGCTGATGGGTTCGCCGAGGTGGGCGGCGATCTCGGAGGGGCGTGGGGAGCGCCCGATCTGCTGGGTCAGGTCGGCGGCAGCGGCAAGGATGCGGCTCTGCATCTCCTGCACGCGCCGGGGTGGGCGCACCATCCAGCCGTGGTCCCGGAAGTGCTTGCGCACCTCCCCGCGGATGGTCGGCACGGCGTAGGCGAGGAAGTCGGCCTGCTTGGCAGCGTCGTAGTTGCGGGCTGCCTTGACCAGGCCCAGTCGGGCGACCTGCTCGAGGTCGTCGGCGGCGATTCCACGGTTGCGGTATCGGCGCGCGATGCTGTGCGCGACGCCGAGATGGTTCAGGACGAGGTCTGACTCCTCGGCGCTGAGGTCGGGGGATTGCGCCCTCGGGGGAGTGGGGGAAGCAGGCAGGATGCCAGTCTCACCGGGCATACCGGATCACCGCGGCTCTCGCTCAGACCCGGGCCGTCGGTGGCGGCCACGGGTAGTGCGTCTCGCCGGGCTTTTTCAGCGAGCTTCGGCCGACTCGGCAAAGGGCCTCGTCGGACGCCCTTCAGGCTACCCCGCTCCGCCAAGTTTGAACCCCCGCGCGGAGGCCGGATTCATGTCCTTCGATGTGCCCGGCATGTTGGTCGCCGACGGTGGGTACCGTGACAGGGCCGAGGCGGCGGAGCGGGAGCCGCCCTAGAGGAGTGAGATCGCGCCATGACCCACGACGCCAGTGCTCGGGGCACTGACGAGAGTCTCGACCGACGGATCCTGCACGAGGTCGGTCAGGTCGTCCGGGCACTCGAGGCCAACGGGCCCTGCACCGAGGAGGAGCTAGCGGTGCTGCTGGGTGCGCCCTACTGGGAGCACAACCGCTACCACCGGGTGCTCACGTTCATGCGTTCTGATGGGCTGCTGGCCCAGGACGAGGCGGGCGTGCTCCGGCTCCTCCGCTGATCCGTCGTACCCCGGCCCGGTCTTCTAGAAGATCACGATCGCGCCGATGGCGCTCGGCACCAGGCCCAGCACCAGCCACGGGCTCAGCAGCCGGTGCTGGTGGATGATCAGCGCCGCCAGCATCGCGATCAGCCCGAACGCGGCGCCGATGACCAGCAACCCGATCTGGGAGTCGAGCCGGTCGGAGAAGATCGCGGCGACGACCAGACCCGCGGAGAGGTGCATGATCGTGGTCGCTGCCAGCGTGGCGAGCACCCAGCGCTGCACGCGCCCCAGACTCATCGGCTCGCTGTTCTGCGGGCGCGGCGCACCCGGGGTCATGAGGTGCTTGCGCACCGGTGGGCGGTCACCGGAAGGGGAGAGGGACACATGGCAGACTAGCCGCCATGCTCGAGCTGGCCGACCGCACCTACGAACACGACTCGTTGCGCATCCTCGGCACCACCCGTCGGGCCTACGTCATCCCCGAGCTGAAGCTGCTCTACATCTCGCTGGCCAAGAACGCCTGCACGAGCATCAAGTGGCTGATGGCCGACCTCGCCGGTGAGGACCTCGAGAGCCTGGTCCCCAGCGCGGGGTACTACCCGAACCGCGAGGCGGGCATCCACGACCGCTACGCCTGGAAGCGCACCCCACGGCTCCACGAGCTGCCGGACGGCGTCCGCGCCTCGATCTCGCCCGAGAACGGCTGGATGATCTTCACCGTCGTCCGGGACCCGCGATCACGGCTCTTCTCGGCCTGGGAGAACAAGTACCTCCTTCGCAACCCGGCCTACTGGCGCAAGGTCGACCGGCCCTGGGCGCCGCGGGTGCCGACGGAGCCGCAACACGTGATCGACGACTTCGCGAGGTTCGTCGAGGACATCCACGACAACCCCGACCACGAGGTCTTCCAGAGCGACGCTCACTTCCGGGCACAGACGTTCCTCCTCCAGGAGTACGCGGTGCCCTACTCGCACCTCTACGACATCTCGGAGCTGTCCTCGATGATCGAGGACCTGACCGCACACGTCCGCGCGCACGGCTACACAGGCGAGATCGCCCTGGGCAACAGCAACGACACGCCCCTCCCGGCCAACCGGGAGGTCTTCGCCGGCGGCGTCCGCGAGTCGATCGAGAAGCTGTACGCCGACGACTTCGCCCGCTTCGAGGGAGCCTGGGACTTCACCCGGATCGAGCGTCGGGAGATGCAGTGGACCCACGAGTCGTTCGCCCACGTGCGCTCGATCGTCGAGGCCAACGAGCGGATCGCCGACCTGGCCCGGACGGCTCGGCGGCTCCAGCAGCGCAACGCCACCTTGCGCGCCAAGGTGGCCGAGCTCCGCACGGAGGCTGTCGGCCGGGCCGGCTCCCCGTCGCTGGCTTCCCGGGTGCGTCGCCGCCTCAGCCCCAGGGGCTGACCCGGGCGGGTGCTCCTCAGGCGAGGTCGGAGATCTTCTCGATCAGTGCTGTGGTCGAGATCGCCGGTGTCCGGGTCAGGTAGTGCACCTCGCACACGTCGTTGAACTCGTCGAACTTGCCGGCCCAGTCATCACCCATGACCAGGATGTCGGCTCGGTGCTCGAGGATGTAGTCGCGCTTGAGCTCGAGGCTCTCCTCCACGAAGACCGCGTCGACCGGCTTCAAGGCCGCGACGATCTCGAGTCGCTCGGCCTGGGAGAAGACCGGCGCGCGGCCCTTCTTGCGCTCGTTGAGCGCATCGGCCGAGACCCCGACGACCAGCCGGTCGCCGAGCGCCGCGGCGCGCTCGATGACACGTAGGTGGCCCACGTGGAAGACGTCGAAGGTGCCGAAGGTGATGACGGTCTTGCTCATGGCGGGCATCATCCCACGAGGATGGTGGCGGGTCGGCGGGGGCGGGCGCGGCGCGCTTCCCGCAGTGAACAGTCGCTTCCCGGGGAGAGTTCGCTCGGGGGAGTGCGTGATTACCACGGGACCGTGGTAATCCGCCCCCAGGAAGCCGCCGGACTATATTGGGTTAGCCTTACCTAAGTAGATGGTCCTTGCTCCCAGGAGAGTCATGTCCCGCGCCCTTCGCCCGACCGGGCTCATCGCGTCCGGCCTCGCCCTGTCCACCCTGCTGGCGGGCTGCGGGTTCCTCGGCATCGGCGGGGAGGAGCCCGGCGACATCCAGGTCTACTCCGCGCGCCACTACGACCTCGAGGACGCCTTCGTGGAGTTCGAGGACGAGACCGGGATGTCGGTGGACTTCATCTACGGCGACGACGCGGAGCTGCTCGAGCGGCTCAAGGCCGAGGGCGACGAGACGCCGGCGGACCTCTTCGTCACCGTCGACGCCGGCAACCTGTGGAATGCCGCGGAGCAGGGCGAGCTCGCCACGGTGTCCTCGACAGTGCTCGACGAGTCGGTCCCCGAGCAGTACCGCGACCCCCAGGACCGCTGGTTCGGGCTGGCGCTGCGGGCCCGCACCGTCGCCTACAACCCCGACAACGTCGACCCCGGCGAGTTCGACACCGAGGACACCTACGGTGGCCTGACCGACCCGAAGTGGCGCGGCCGGCTGTGCATGCGTGACTCGACCGAGGCCTACACGCAGTCGCTCGTCGCCAGCCTGATCGACCTGCACGGACGCGAGCGCGCCCTGGAGATCGTGCAGGGTTGGCTGGACAACGACGTCGAGATCATGAGCAACGACATCCTGCTGCTCGAGGCTCTCGACGCCGGCACCTGCGACGTCGCGATCGTCAACCACTACTACTACGCCCGCGAGCTCGACGAGAAGCCCGACCTCGACGTCAAGCTCTTCTGGGCCAGCCAGGACGGAGCGGGCACCCACGTCAACATCTCCGGTGCCGGCATCGTGAAGTCCTCCGACGCTCCCGAGAAGGCCCAGCGGCTCCTCGAGTGGCTGGCCTCGGAGGGTCAGACGGCCTTCGTCGGCGGCAACCACGAGTACCCGGTCAACCCCGACGTGGCACCCGACGACGTCGTAGCGGGCTTCGGCGACTTCACGCCGATGCCCCTCAACGCGCAGGCCTACGGGTCCCTCAACGCAGAAGCCGTCGACCTGCTCGCCGAAGCCGGCTACGAGTGACGCTGACGGCAGCCCCCGCCCGGGAGCCTCGCACCCGCGCCCGTCGGGCAGCCGGCAACGGTCGCCCGACGTGGTCGTTCCTGGTGCTCGTCGTCGCCTTCGTGGTGGCGAGCCCGGTGTTGGCGGTGGTCGCGGACGGTCTGCTGGGCGCGGGAGAGACCTCGCTGCCGCGCGGCCTCGGCTCGATGGTGCTCACCACGTTGCTGCTCATGGCCGGCGTGGGGCTGGGCACCCTCGTGGTCGGCGGCGGCCTGGCCTGGCTGGTGACGGCCTACAGCTTCCCCCTGCGCGGCGTGCTGGTCTGGCTGCTCGTGCTGCCACTGGCGATGCCGGCCTACATCCTCGGCTTCGTCTTCCTCTCCACCTTCGACGCGGCCGGCCCCGTCCAGAGCCTGCTGCGCAGCGCACTCGGAGCGGGGGTGACGCTGCCGTCGGTGCGGACGCTCCCGGGTGCGGTTCTGGTGATGACGCTCTCCCTCTATCCCTACGTCTACCTGATGGCCCGGGCGGCGCTCGTCGAGCAGTCGCCGACGACGTACGACGCGGCGCGCAGCCTCGGTGCCGGCCGGACGCGCGCGTTCTGGCGGGTGGTGGTGCCCCTCGCCCGGCCTTCGCTCGCCGCCGGGCTCGCCCTGGTGATGATGGAGACGCTCACCGACTTCGCGACCGTGCAGTACTTCGGGGTCAAGACCGTCTCGGTCGGCGTCTACCTGGTCTGGAAGGGCTCCTTCGACTTCCACTCCGCCACCCAGCTCGCTGTCCTGGTGCTCGTCTTCGCGGTCGCCGTGCTGGCCGGGGAGCGGCTCCTGAGGGGTCGGTCGCGCTACACGCAGCGCGGCGGTCGTGGCCGGGGACTGGAGCGTCGCCGGCTGACGGGCTGGGCGGCCGCTGCGGCGTCCGGGGCCTGCCTGCTCGCCCTGAGCGCGGGCTTCCTGGTGCCGGTGGTGCGGCTGGTGCTGTGGGCGGTCGGCGAGGCCATCGCCGACCCCGCCGGGTTCGTGGACCCCCGCTTCGGGGGGTACCTCGCCAACAGCCTCGGGGTCGCGGCCATCGCGGCGTTCGGCTGCGTGCTGCTGTCGCTGGTGATGAGCCACGCCGTGCGCATCGGCGGAGGCCGGGTCGTCCGCGCGGCCGCCTCCCTCACCACGTTCGGCTACGCCGTGCCCGGAGCCGTCATCGGCATCGGGGTGCTGCTCGCCTTCGCCTGGGCCGACCAGGGGCTCGAGGCCCTTGGTGTGCCGGGTGGCACCGGCCTGCTGGTCACCGGCTCGGTGCTCGGCATCCTCTACGCCTACCTGGTCCGCTTCCTGGCGCCGGCGTACCAGGCGGTCGATGCGAGCTTCGCCAAGATCGCGCCCAGCATGACCCTCTCGGCGATGAGCCTGGGAGCCGGCCCGCTCGGCGTGCTGAGGCGGGTGCACCTGCCGCTGGTGCGGCCGGGAGTGGCAGTGGCCCTCGTGCTGGTCACGATCGACGCGATCAAGGAGCTGCCCATCGTGCTGCTGCTCCGGCCGTTCGGGTTCACTACGGTGTCGGTGTGGGTCTATCAGCTTGCCGGCGAGAACTTCTGGGAGAAGGCCGCACTGCCGGCGCTCGTCATCGTCGCCGCGGCCGTCGTGCCGGTGAACCTGCTCTTCCGTCAGATCCGCGCATCGGACCGGCGCACCCGCGAGGAGCGACGTGTCGGCTGAGGTGAGCTCCGCTGCTCTGCGCCTGGACGGCGTCACGAAGCGGTACGGCGCGGTCGTGGCCGCCCGCGACCTCGCGCTCGAGGCAGCGCCGGGGGAGCTGGTGACCCTGATCGGGCCGTCGGGGTGCGGCAAGTCGACGACGCTCCGGCTCGTCGCCGGGCTCGACCGTCCTGACGACGGCTGCATCGAGATCGATGGCGACGTGGTCGCCCACGGACGCACCTGGCAGCCACCGGAGCGACGTCGTGTCGGTCTGGTCTTCCAGGACCATGCCCTCTTCCCGCACCTCGACGTGGCCCGCAACGTCGCGTTCGGCATCGACCGGCTCTCCCGCGGGGAGCAGCGGCGCCGGGTGGGGGAGATGCTCGAGCTGGTCAGGCTCGGCCACCTGGCCAAGCGCTACCCGCACGAGCTCTCCGGCGGCGAGCAGCAGCGGGTGGCGCTCGCCCGGGCGCTGGCACCTCGCCCGGCCGTCGTGCTGCTGGACGAGCCGTTCAGCAGCCTGGATGAGACCTTGCGGGGACAGGTCCGGGCGGAGACGGTCAGCGCTCTCCGCGAGACGGGCACGACCGCCATGCTGGTCACCCACGACCAGACCGAGGCCCTCTCCACCGGTGACCGGGTCGTGGTGATGCACGAGGGCGTGATCGAGCAGGCCGACACCCCGCAGGCCGTCTTCGAGTCGCCGGCCACGCGCTTCGTGGCGTCCTTCATGGGAGACGCCGACTTCCTGCCGGCCCACGTGCGCGACGCGCTGCTGACCTGTGAGATCGGGGTCGTCTCGACCGTGCCCGGGTGGGGCAACACGGACGTCGACGTCGAGGTGGTGCTCCGACCGCACGAGGTCGCCCTGGTGCCCGACGACAGGGCCGACGCCCAGGTGATCGCGATCGACTACCAGGGTGCCTTCGTGCTCCACACCGTGCGGCTGTCCTCCGGACGGACCCTGCGCTCGTGGCAGAACCATGCCGTGCGGCACCCCCTCGGCACCAGGGTGGCGGTCACCGTCGTCCCAGGGCTCGTGCCGACCCTCCTCGTGGGCGACCACGCCGTCACCTCGCCACCGTCCTGACCGGGCCGGGTCGGGTAGTTTCGTCGACGATGTCAGTCCCGATGATCACCGCGGCCCCCGAGCTCGACGAGGAGCGCCGGCGCGGCCTGCGCCGGATGCGGGCGGTGGCCGTGTCGCTGCTGCTGCTCGCCGCCGTCGTCTACCTCGCCACCCTCGACCGCGACGGGTTCCTCGGCTACGTCAACGCCGGCGCGGAGGCGTCGATGGTCGGGGCCATCGCGGACTGGTTCGCGGTCACCGCACTGTTCCGGCACCCCCTGGGGCTGCCGATCCCGCACACCGCGCTGATCCCGCGCCGCAAGGAGATGCTCGGGCGAAGCCTGGAGGAGTTCGTCGGGGAGAACTTCCTCCAGGAGGAGGTGGTCCGCGACCGGCTGGCCTCGGCGGAGCTGTCGAGGCGGATCGGTGACTGGCTGGTCGAGGAGGCCAACGCGCGTCGGGTCGTCGATGAGGCAGCGGGGGTGCTGCAGGCCGGTCTGGCCCGGATCAAGGACGACGACCTGGCCACCCTCGTGGGAGACGCACTGCTGCCGCGCTTCCGCGAGGAGCCGATCAGCCCGGTCGCGGGCAGCCTGCTGGCCGAGATCGTCCGCGACGGCGCCCACCACGGGCTCGTCGACCTCGCGCTCGAGGAGGCCTACGGGTGGTTGGACCAGAACGAGGACACCTTCAGCGACATCGTCGCCGAGCGTGCGCCCTGGTGGTCACCACCGTCGGTCAACGACCGGGTCACCCGACGGATGCACCTGGAGCTCCTGGCCTGGATCGCCGACATCCGCCAGGATCCTCGGCACCGTGCGCGGTTGGCGCTCGACGCTCTCCTCGCAGACCTGGCACACGACCTGTTGCACGACGAGGCGACCCAGGCGCGCGCAGAGCAGCTCAAGCTCAGGGTGCTCGACCATCCGCAGATCCTGGTGACCGCCACGTCGCTGTGGAGTGCCTTCCGCACCGCCCTGATGTCCGCTCTCGGGGACGCCGAGGGGCCGCTGCGTCTGCGAGCCCGACAGGAGCTCGGCGCGTTCGGCGCACGACTGCACGGCGACGTCGAGCTGCGGACCCGTCTCGACGCCCGCGCCGCAGACCTCGCGGTGTTCCTCGTCGGGAGGTACGGCGACGAGGTGACCGCGGTGATCACGATGACCATCGAGCGCTGGGACGGCAAGGAGGCCGCGGACAAGATCGAGCTGCACGTCGGCCGCGACCTCCAGTTCATCCGGATCAACGGCACGATTGTCGGGGGACTCGTCGGCGTGCTGATCCACGCGGTGAGCTCGGTGGTGTGACAATCAGCAGATGAGCGTGCGTATCGTGCCCATCCGGGAGCGAACGATCCGACTGGGACAGCTGCTGAAGCTGGCCGACCTGGTCGACAACGGCTCCGATGCCAAGCCCCTGCTGGAGGCGGGCAGGGTGTACGTCAACGGTGAGCTCGAGTCAAGACGTGGACGTCAGCTGGTGCGCGGCGACGTCGTCACCGTCGGCGACGACGCCGTACGCCTCGCCTGAGCGCGAACGGACCCCGCCGCGGGGGACCCGCTCAGCGGACCTCGACCAGGTCGACGACGAAGATCAGCGTCTCGCCGGGCTTGATCACACCACCCGCTCCGCGGTCGCCGTAGCCGAGGTGCGGCGGGATGACGAGCTGGCGACGGCCCCCGACCCGCATGCCCTGGACGCCCTGGTCCCACCCCGAGATGACCTGGCCGGCGCCGAGGCGGAACGACAGCGGCTCGCCCCGGTTGTAGGACGCGTCGAACTCCTCGCCCGTCGAGTGCGCGACGCCGACGTAGTGCACGAGCACCTGCTTGCCGGCCACCGCCTCCTCGCCGTCGCCCTGGTTGACCTCGGTGACGACCAGCTCTGCCGGGGCGTCGGGGCCGGGGAACTCGATCTCGGGCTTCTCGGGCGTGCTCACGCGGACTCCTTCGGTCAGGGGACGGACCGGACCACCCTAGGGGTGACGGAGCGACGCGGGCTCGGTCGGGCCCCGATCAGGCTCCGTGGACGTAGGAGTCGAGCTGGTCGCGCTCGAACTCCAGCTCACTCATCCGGTGCTTGACGACGTCGCCGATGCTCACGATGCCGGTCAGCTTGCCCTCGGCGACCACGGGCAGGTGGCGGAACCGTCCTGCCGTCATCACCTTCATCAGGTCGTTGACGCTGTCGTCGCCGCTGCAGGTCTGCACCTCGGAGGTCATGATCGAGGAGACCGGGAGGTCGACCACGCCGCCGTCCTCGTGCAGGCGACGCACCACGTCACGCTCGGAGACGATGCCCTCGACACTGCTCCCGTCGACACTGACCACGAGCGCTCCGACGTTGTGCAGGGCGAGCAGAGCTATCAGGTCTCGGACGGTGGCGTCCGGCTGGATCGTGACGACTTCTTGGCTCGACTTGCCCGCGAGCACCTCGGTGATGCGCATCGTGCGTCCTCCGCTCCTGGTACGACGGTGTGCTCTTTCGAGGCTATCCACAAATGTGACTCGTGGGTAGCAGTGGTACGGACGTGTCCCGCCTCGGATGTGCTGAGAGGATGGTGCGGCCATGACCCACCTCCACGAGCGCATCAGGGATCGCCTGGGTGCGGTCGCCAGCGTGCTCATGATGGGTTGGCTCACCGTCGTCCTCTGGCTCGACCGGGCCGGGGGGGAGGGCACGTTGTGGTCCCAGCGGGGCCTCGGACTGCTCACCTGGGTGGTGCTGCTCCTGGCGCTGCGCCGGGTCTCGCCCGGCGTCCGTGCGCAGACGGCGGTCGTTGTCGTCTTCGCCACGGTCGTGGAGTACACCTTCAGCGCCGGGCTCGAGGTCTACACCTACCGCTTCGACAACGTGCCCGCCTACGTGCCGCCGGGCCACGGGCTGGTCTACCTCTCGGCGTTCGCCCTCGGTCACGCGGCCTTCGTGCAGCGCCGCCTTCGCGCGGCCGAGCTGGCTGTCCTCGTCGTGGGAGGCGCCTGGGCGGCGTACGGGATCCTGCTGGCCAACCGACCCGACATGCTCGGAGCCTTCTGGTTCCTCTGCCTGGCGGGGTTCTTGGCCTGGGGTCCCTCGAAGCAGGTCTACGTCGGCGCGTTCGTGGTCGTGAGCTGGCTCGAGCTCGCCGGCACCGGGCTCGGCAACTGGGCCTGGGGCACCCACGACTTCACCGGGTGGGTCACGATCGGCAACCCGCCCTCGGGGGCAGCCGGCGGGTATGGCTGGTTCGACCTGGCCGGACTGCTGCTGGCGCCGTTCGTGCTGCGTACGATCAGTCGGCTTCGTCGGGCTCCGGAGCCGACGACGGTCGCTCTGCGGACACCCGGCGACGCGCGCTGAGCTCGTGCACCGAGCCCTCGTGCTGGAGGGCGTCGGCGTCGTCACCCCCGGAGACCGACCCCACGAACGCCAGCGCCGCGTCGTGCAGCCGGCCGTTGCTTGCCAGGGCGTTGCCGCCCCCGGGCCCCGGGGTCCCGTCGAGGGACGTGAACTGGCCGCCGGCCTCGCGGACGATCACGTCGAGGGCAGCCATGTCGTAGAGCTCGAGCTCTGGCTCGGCGGCGAGATCGACCGAGCCCTCCGCGAGCAGCATGTAGGACCAGAAGTCACCGTAGGCGCGGGTGCGCCAGCAACGCCGAGCCAGGGACATGAAGTCCTCGAGCCGGCCGTGGTCGTCCCAGCCCGTGAAGGAGGAGTAGGACAACGAGGCGTCCTCGAGACGGGCGACGTCGGAGACCCGGCACGGACTGGCGTTGAGCAGGGAGCGGCCGCTCCAGGCGCCACCGTCCTTGGAGGCCCACCACCGGCGGTTCAGCTGGGGGGCGGACACGCAGCCCACGACGACCTCGTCGTCGACCATCAAGGCGATCAGAGTCGCCCAGACGGGGACGCCGCGGACGAAGTTCTTGGTGCCGTCGATCGGGTCGACGACCCAGCGCCGCTGGCTGTGGCCGGTGGAGCCCTGCTCCTCGCCGGTCACCGCGTCACGGGGACGGGCGCGCGAGAGCGTGCGCCGGATGCCCTCCTCGACCGACTTGTCGGCGTCGGTCACCGGCGTCAGGTCGGGCTTGTTCATCACGTGCAGGTCCTGCGCCTTGAACCGGCTGGTCGTCAGCGAGTCCGCGTCGTCGGCGAGGACGTGCGCAAGCCGCAAGTCATCGGTGAAGGAGGTGGGCATGGCCACAGGCTATGCCCCGTCGCGGTGGGAGCGGGGAGGACAGGCGTGTGAGCGAGTCCGCGGTCGCACTCAGGGGTGCCTGTGGAATCGCGAAGAATCCGCGGCGTCGACACCGCCGACGTCGTGTCGTCGCTAGCGTGTCCCCCATGGAGATCGCCGGCCTGCCTGCGCACCCGCTCATCATCCATGCCACGGTCGTGCTGACACCACTGGCCGCGATCATCACCGTCGTCTTCGCCGTGTGGCCCCGGCACCGCTGGCTCACCCGGTGGCCGGCCGTCGTGGCGGCCCTCGTCGCGGTCGTCTCGGTCTGGGCCGCGCGGCTGAGCGGCGACTCGATGGTCGAGGCCAACCGGTCGCTCGCACAGCTGGTCGCCACCCACCAGGAGCGCGGCGAGCTGCTCTCCCTGGTCGTGGTTGCGTTCGCCGTGCTCACCCTGCTAGCCACCTGGGTGTTGGGCGGGCCGAGCGCGCTGGCCAGTGGCGCCGGTGAGCGCGCCACTCGCACGGGCGTGCTCGCCAAGGTGATGCCTGCGGTTCTCGTCGTCGCCGCTGTCGCGCTGCTCGTCTCCGTCGCCATGACCGGCGACGCGGGCGCCCGCGCGGTCTGGGGCTGAGCGGGCCTAGTCCCCCTCGGAGCGCTCCCGGCTGGAGAGCAGCCGCCGGAACGACTCGACCCTCTCCGCCTCGGTGAGGGAGTCGGCGACCGCGTCGTCGAGCGCACACTCGGGCTCGCCCTCACCGTGGGAGCAGCCGCGAGGGCAGTCGTCGGTGAGCTCCTCGAGATCGGGGAACGCCCCGATGAGCTGACCCGGGTCGACATGTGCGAGGCCGAACGAGCGGATGCCGGGGGTGTCGACGATCCACCCCCCGGTGCCGTCATCTCCGGGCAGCGGGAGCATCAGTGCCGAGGTGGAGGTGTGCCTACCCCGCCCGGTGACGGCGTTGACGTGCCCGATCGCGCGGTCGCTGCCCGGCACCAGGGCATTGACCAGCGTGGACTTGCCGACCCCGCTGTGACCGACCAGCACGCTCACGCGGCCCTCCAGCCGATCACGGATCTCGCGCAGGTCGTCGCCGCGCTTGGTCACGACGTAGGGCACGCCCAGGGGGCGATAGATCGAGAGCAACGTCTCGGGGTCGGCGAGATCGGCCTTCGTCATGCAGAGCAACGGTTCCATCCCGGCGTCGTACGCCGCCACGAGCGCCCGGTCGATCAGCCGGGACCGTGGCTCGGGGTCGGCCAGGGCCGCCACCACGACGAGCTGGTCGGCGTTGGCGACGATCACGCGCTCGACCGGGTCGTCGTCGTCGGCGGTGCGCCGAAGCACCGTGCGCCGCTCGTCGACCTCCACGATCCTGGCCAGCGAACCTTCGTCGCCCGAGACGTCGCCCACCAGGCGCACCCGGTCGCCGACGACGACGCCCTTGCGTCCGAGTGGACGGGACTTCATGGCGATCACCCGACGGTCCTCGACCAGGCAGGTGAGCCGGCCACGGTCGACGGTCATCACCACACCGCCGACGGCATCGTCATAGGTGGGGCGGTCCTTGGTGCGGGGTCTGGTCCGCCGGCGCGGTCGCTCGAAGCTCTCCGGGTCGTGCGCGTCGAATCGGTGCCGGCGACCGGGCACTACAGGAGCCCGGACCAGGCCTCGGCGAAGCCCGGGAAGGTCTTGGCGGTGGTGCCGATGTCCTCGACCTGCACCCCGTCGACCACGAGGCCGACGACGGTGCCGGCGTGGGCCATCCGGTGGTCGGAGTAGGTGCGGAACCGGCCGCCGGCCAGATGTGCGGGCCGGATGGTGAGGCCGTCCTCGGTCTCGGTGACGTGGCCCCCCAGGGCATTGAGCTCGGTCGCCAGAGCCGCGAGCCGGTCGGTCTCGTGACCGCGGATGTGGGCGATCCCGCGCAGGTGGCTGGGCGAGGAGGCCAAGGCACACAAGGCGGCGATCGTCGGAGCCAGCTCGCCGACCTCGTGGAGGTCGTAGTCGATCCCGTGCACCTCCCCGGTGCCGCGCACGGTCAGGCCGGTCTCGTCGAGCTCGATCTCGGCACCCATCAGCGTCAAGATCTCACGGAGCCCGTCACCTGCCTGGGTGGTCGCGTGAGGCCAGTCGGTCACGGTGACCCGGCCCCCGGTGACGAGTGCCGCGGCCAGGAACGGCGCCGCGTTGGAGAGGTCGGGCTCCATCGTCACGTCAACGGCGTGCACCGGGCCCGGCGCGACCCGCCACCGGTGCGGCTCGGAGTCGTCGACCTCGACCCCGCGGTGGCGCAGCTGGTCGACGGTCATCGTGATGTGAGGCAGCGACGGCACCGGCTTGCCGTCGTGGCGGACGTCGACGCCCTGGTCGAAGCGAGCGGCGCTCAACAGCAGTGCCGAGACGAACTGGCTCGACGCGGAGGCGTCGATGGTGACCGCCCCACCGCGCACGGAGCCGGTGCCGATGACGGTGAAGGGCAGCGAACCGCGGTCCTCGTCCTCGACCTGGACACCGAGCCCGCGCAGCCCTCGCAGCACCTCGTGCATCGGCCGCGTGCGTGCGTGGGGATCCCCGTCGAAGATGACCGGCCCGTCGGCCAGAGCGGCGACCGGTGGCACGAAGCGCATCACGGTGCCGGCCAGGCCGCAGTCGATCTGGGACCGTCCCGCCCAGGGGCCGGGTGTGATCGTCCAGTCGTCTCGGGCGGTGTCGACGTGGGCGCCGAGTGCGGTGAGCGCCTCGGCCATGAGCAGGGTGTCCCGCGAGCGGAGCGCCCGACGGATCACCCCGGGGCCTTCTGCGACCGCGGCGAGCACCAGGGCGCGGTTGGTCAGCGACTTGGATCCGGGGAGGCTGACCGTGGCGTCGACGGGGCCGGTGGCGAACGGTGCCGGCCAGGCCCCGAGGGGGGCGCGGCTGGCGGAGGAGACGGAGTCGTTCATCGCCGAGGAGCCTATCCCGGGTGGGAGTGGCCCGCCTGCGATGTTCCCCGACTCAGGACGTGACCGACTTCGCGGCCAGCTTGGCCTGGGCGCCGGCCTCGCGGCGCAGGTGCTTGGCCTCGCGGCGTACGTCGGTCACCGCGCGCTTGGTGCGCCAGGCGACTCCGGGCTTGCCCTCGGTGTCGACGGCGGCGATCAGGAGCCCGCCCAGCATCGAGACGTTCTTGAAGAAGTGCAGCTTCTGGCTGGCCCGGGTCGTGGGGTCCGACTCCTCCCAGAAGCGGTGCCCGGCGGCCGTCGTCGGGACCAACGTCGCGGCGAGCACCGTGGCCGAGAGCCGAGGTGCCCTGCCCGTCGCCAGCGCCAGCGCGGCGGCGATCTGGGTGGCCGCGTTGATCTGCACGAGCGTCTTCTCGTCGTGCGGGATCGGCGCGCCGGGGGCGACCTTGTCGGCGACGGCGGTGAGCCGGTCGGCGACCGGCTTGGCGCGCTGCGCGGTCTTGTCGGCGTTGCGGAGGGCGGCGATCCCCCCGACGACGAACATCGAGGCGAGCATCGGGCGGGCGACGAGGCGGACCAGTGTCATGGGTCTTTCATACCCGATCAGGCGTCCTCCACGCTCGGCGCGGGGGTCTCCGGGTCAGGGCAGGTAGCTGATCGGTGCTTCGTGCACGCCCGCTCCGGCCGTCGTGCTCAGCACGAAGTTGGGGTTGCCGGGCAGTCGGACATCGGCCCCGAGGATGAGCGTCGTGGTGCCCGGTGCGACCGTGCAGGTCAGGTCCGCGCCGGAGATGACGCAGCCTGTGGGGACGGCGACCGTCTGGAACGAGCCGGGGGTGCCCCCGCCGGCACCGCGCGACAGCCGGAAGACCACCTGGGTGGCGTTGGCCGGGATGCCGGTCACGGTCGCGCTGAGGCGGTAGGTCTGGTTGCCCGTCTGGACGACGGAGGGTCCGGTGGAGTAGCTCAGCGGGCTCGCCGGCGGGACGTAGGCGACGAGCGAGGGGGAGACGACGTTGTTGCTCCGGACGGGATCGCGGTAGCCGGTCAGGGGGGCGACGGTGATCGACACCCCGGTCAGGTCAGTGGTCCCCGTGGGGCTCAGAACCACGAAGTTGACGTCGGGGCCGGCGGCGGCCGGGCAGACCATGCTGGTGGGTGCCTCCACGGGCACGTTGCAGCCGGAACCGGTCGCTGCCTCGAAGGCGACGTCGACGGTACTGGAGAGGTCGTAGCGGAGGGTGCCGGCGTAGCCGGTCGGGAGGTTGGTCACCGTGCCGGTGAACTCGTGCCGCCCGAAGTGGATCGCGTCGACCGTGGTGGGTGACGAGAGATCGAGATCGGCGGCGCGCGAGGTGTAGGAGGCGATGGTGTTGTTGGCGGTGTCGGGGTCCTCGTAGCCGTCGGGCAGGCTCACGCTGACGTCGAGCTTCGTGTCGGCCGGCTGATCGGCGAGGTGGAGGAACGGCAGGGTCGCGGCATAGGACGTGGACGGGTCTGCGAGAGCGGGCATCCCGGGGGCGCCGGTCAGGGTGGCACCGGTCAGGCAGGTGGCACTGGTGCCCGAGGGCGCCACGGTGCAGTCGCCCAGGTCATCGAACTTCACGGTGTCGGGCGTGGAGACCAGCGTCACCGTGACCGTCGGCGGGAGCGCTGGGCTCCCCACGAGGAGAAGGTGCACCCCGGCGTCGTCGACGACGGTGCCGGCCACACTCACGTCCGCGGCCACCACGGTGGGGCCGGGAGGCGGCGTGGGCGTGGGATCCGTGGCCGGGGCGGGCGGCGCCACGACCGGAGCGGGGTCGCCGGTCGGGCCAGGGGTCGGCTCGGGGGCCGGGTCAGACGTCGGGTCGGGAGTCGGGTCGGGGTCCCTGGTCGGCTCGGGATCCGCGGTGGCCCCGGGAGCGGGGTCCTCGGTCGGGTCGGTCGCAGGATCGGCGGAGCCGTCCACCGCGGGCTCGGGCTCGGGCACCGGGAGCACCACGGGGAGCGCCAGCGGGAGCGTCGTGCCGGGGGTTTCCACCGGCGTGGCGACCACGTCGACCGCCTGGTCCTCGGTGCGGGGTGCGCGGCGCTCGACCTCCGGGGACGTCCCCGGGACGGCTGGCGCGGCGGACCTGGTGCTGTTGGTCGGCGGGTCGGCGGTGACCGCCTGCTCGCTGCTGGGGGTGAGCATCACGGCGGCAGCGGCGACGGCCGCGACGCTCGCTGCGACCGCGCCGGCGGTCGCGACGCCCGCGTTGGCCGTCACGACGTCCCTGACCCGACCGATCACGGTGAGCACCCCGAGGCCTCCCGCCGAGGCGGCACCCGTGGAGGCGAGGTATCCGGTGGCAGCGGCCCCGAGAAGCAGCGGGGCGATGATCGCGGCCAGGTTGGAGTTGACCTCGGTGAGCTCGAGATACATCGCGGTGCAGCGGCGGCACTGGTCGAGGTGGCTCTGCACCTTGGTGCTGTCGCGGTTGGAGAGCCCCTTGCGCACGTAGGCGCCGAGGTGGTCGTTGACCCACCGGCAGTCGGTGTCGGAGATGTCGTTGAGGTGCATCGTCAAGAACGCCTGGCGCAGCCCCTCTCGGGCCCGGTAGGCGAGCGCGGACACCGAGTTGGCACTCATCCCGAGCAAGGGGGCGATCTCGCCGGGCTTGTTCCCCTCGACCTCGAGGTGCCACAGCACCAGCTGCCAGCGTTCGGGGAGGGTGGCGAACGCCTTGGCCGCCGCGCCGCTCTCGAACGACGCGACCGCGGTGTCGAAGAACGGCACCCCGGGGTCGTAGGTCGTCATGTCGTCGGAGGTCTGCAGCTTGGCGCCGGCGCGCATCTTGTCGACGTGGAGTCGGCGTACGGCGGTGAGGAGGTAGGCGCGGAACGCCACGTCCGGTCCGCCGCCGCCCTGCAGCACGGTCAGCACCTTGGCGAACGCCTCGGAGACCAGGTCGTCGGCATCGGGACCGCGGACGAGCTGGCGGGCCAGGCGGTTCGCCGCGTCGCGGTGACGGGCGAAGAGGTCGCCGTAGGCATGGACGTCCCCACCCCGGACGCTCGAGATCAGCTCGGCGTCACTGGGCGTCGCGAGGTCGCTCAGCAGTTCGGTCATGGCCCTTCACAGAAGGAGACGGGGCGGGGCATGGTGCATGACGCCAACCACGGCCGCCTTCTCGGCCGGGCGGTACGACGAAATCCGGCCCCGGATGCCGGTACTCCATATAGATCATCGGCACCAGGGAGCCGCGCTGGAGGCAGATCGGGAAAAAACTTCCCGGGTATCGCGTCATGCTTCCGCTCCCGGACCGTTTCTCCCTCGAAGGAACCGTCGGAATCAGCGCTTGTGGGAGCGCCTGGCGGCTCGGAGACGGAGGTGAGCGGCCAGATGGCCCTCTTCACGTTTACGCGCCGGCGAGCCGACGCAGTCCCAGATGTCAGGGCCCTTGGGCTGCCCGAACACGTGCGGGTTGCTCTCCCGCTGCGGTTCGAGGCAGTGGGGGAGGCCCTGGCGTCCGGGGGGGACGTGAACGCAGCCTGCCATGTGGTCGGCCGCGACGTGGCCCGCGACGGCGCCGCTCTGGGAGAGGCGCTGTCCGGGCTGCGCACGACGTACCGGCTGGTGCGCGGGCAGGACCCGGAGTTCCCGGCCACGGAGTCGCTCTCGGTCGCCTGGAGCGAGGCCACCTTGGAATACCTCCACGACCTGTCCTGTGAGGACCCGCTGACGGGTCTGACAAGCCTGGCGCACGTGCGCACCCGGCTCTCCGAGGTCTACCGCGACGCCGAGCTCTCCGACCGCGCGGTCAAGGTCAGCCACGCGCTGGTCGTGGTCGAGGTGCGGGTCCAGGGCCGAGCCCTCATCGAGGAGCACCAGTTCACCCGTGCCCTGCGCCTGGTGCAGGTGGCCGAGGCTCTGCGCTCGGTCTTCTCCGGCGGCGAGACCATCGGTCGCCTCGGGCTGAGCCGGGCAGTGGCCGTGGTCCCGCGCTCCGTCGACCTCGGCCTGTCGGTCACCCTCCTGCGCGAGTTCCTCGCCGATCTCGACCTGGGGTCGGCCGACGTACGCGTGTGGATCGAGGGCCTGCCGAGCACGCCCGACTCCGCGACCCGGCTGCTCGACGAGCTGGCTCGGACCTGAGCGCGGCGGGGATTACCACGGTCCCGTGGTAATCATCGGGTCCCCGTAGAGAACTCACCCCGGGAACTGCCAGGTTGCTGCGGGAAGGCGCCGGCGAATCGGCGCCGGCCAATCAGGCCGGGCCGTCAGACCAGTCGGTCGAGCACGTCCCGCAGATCCTGGAGGGCGCCGGCCTCCTCAGGGCTCAGCGTCGCCAGGGGAGTCCGGGAGAGCCGCCGATAGACCGCGGCCATGCCCTCGAAGAGCTCACCGCTGGCGCCACCGGCCTCCTGGGTGGCGGCGATCTGCTCCATCTCGGCCACGAACCGGCCGCTCTTGGAGGTGGCCAGGGCGATCAGCCGGGCAGCCCGCGACGCGGTCTCCGGGAATCGCTGGCCGAGGTCCTCGAGGACCACGTCGAGGACCCCGAGATGGTGGGCGGTCTGCAGAGCCTGGGCCCACAAGGCGGTGGTGCCCTTGTAGACGGAGCCGGTGCACATCTTCACCCCGGACGCCGCCCCGGGCCGGTCACTGACGACGCGGGCGGTCAACCCCGGTGCCGGGAGGTCCGCGAGAACCTCCGGGAAGGCACCGGCGAGGTAGAGCAGCGTGTCCCCACCTGGCTCGGGAGGGCCGCCGCTGATCGCTCCATCGAGGAAGTCGTGGCCGGCCTCCCGGGCCCGAGCGGCCAACGCCTCGACGGTCGTCGGCGAGACGGCGTTGAAGTCGGCGACGATCGGTCGTCCGCCGCTGGTGGCGGCGGCTTCCAGGATGGTGCCGAGCACGTCGTGTGCCGCCGCCGGTGGACAGATGCTCACCACGACGTCGCTGGCCTCCACGACGGCTTCCAGGTCGGGGAGCAGGGTGAGCCCGTGGGCCAGCCTGCGGGTGCGTTCGCTCCGACCCGAGGTGGCGGTGACGACTTCCGCTCCGGCGGCCTTCCAGGCGCGGCCCAGGGCCGACCCCATCGCCCCGGCGGACACGATCCCGATCGTCGTCATGCCCGGCATTGAACCACCCTGTCGGCAGCCCGGCCGCGTCTCGTACCGGTGGCCGGGGGGTGGGCGCCGATACCCTGATCGGCATGTGCGGTCGGTATGCGTCGAGCAGGAAGCCCGAGGACCTCGTCGAGGAGTTCGAGATCGACAAGGTCGAGGTCAAGGAGACGCTGGCGCCCGACTTCAACGTCGCGCCGACCAAGCCGGTCTACGCAGTCGTGCAGCGCCCGGCGCGAGACGCAGAGGACTCCGTGCCCCCGGAGCGGCAGCTGCGCACGCCGAGCTGGGGGCTGGTGCCGTTCTGGGCCAAGGACCCGTCCATCGGCAACAAGATGATCAACGCGCGGATGGAGACCGTGCACGAGAAGCCGGCCTTTCGGCAGGCCTTCGCCAAGCGGCGCTGCCTGCTCCCTGCCGACGGCTACTACGAGTGGTATCCCACCGACCAGGTGACCAAGGCCGGCAAGCCGCTCAAGCAGCCGTTCTTCATCCATCCCGCCGACGGAGGCGTCCTGGCGATGGCCGGGCTCTACGAGATCTGGCGCGACCCCACCCGTGACGAGGACGACCCGTTGCGCTTCAAGTGGACGTGCACGGTGCTCACCACCACCGCCGAGGACGCTGTCGGACACATCCACGATCGGATGCCGTTGCTGGTCGAGCCGGACCGCTATGCCGCCTGGCTCGACCCGACCGGCTCCTCCGACCCCGACGACCTGCGCGCGCTGCTCGTGCCCGCAGCCCCCGGTCGTCTGGAGGCCTACCCGGTCTCCACCGAGGTCAACAGCGTGCGCAACAACGGTCCCGAGCTGATCGATCCGCTCCCCGTCGAGCCCGACGGCCTGCCTCGAGGAGAAGCGTGACGACCCACGTGACCTCCGTGCCGACGCCGTACGGCGAAGCACGGCTGCACCGCGACCGCTCCCGGCATCCCATCGCCACGCTGCTGCTCGGGCACGGGGCCGGGGGTGGGGTCGAGTCGGCCGACCTGGTTGCGCTCGCGCGGGCGCTGCCGGGGCAGGGCATCTCCGTGGTGCGCGTCGAGCAGCCGTGGCGGGTGGCCGGCAAGAAGGTCGCCCCGCGTCCTGAGGTGCTCGACCGCTGCTTCGTCTCGGCCTCGGACAAGCTCCGGGTGCGCACTCCGCTGGTCGTGGGTGGTCGCAGCGCCGGGGCGCGTTCGGCGGCCCGCACGTCGCGCGAGCTGGGCGCTGCCGCGTGCCTGGCCCTGTCCTTCCCGCTGCATCCGCCCGGGAAGCCGGAGCGCTCCCGCCTCGAGGAGCTCGATGCCGTGGCGGTCCCGACCCTCGTGGTGCAGGGCGAGAGAGACGCCTTCGGCACGCCCGAGGAGTTCCCGGAGCACTTCGACATGACCGTGGTTCCCGGCGCCGACCACGGGTTCAAAGTCCCCAAGAGCGGGCCGGTCGGCCAGGATGTCGCCCTCGCGATCATCGTGGAGGCGACCCTGGAGTGGATCGTGCGCGAGGTCGTGGGGAATCGAACCGCGGGCTGAGGTGTTCTTGATCGCGTACGGCCCCCGTCCGCGAAGGAGACTGCAGTGCCTGGCACGCTCACCTGCCCACCCGGCGACGCAGGCCTCGGTGGTCGGCGCATCGGCGACTATCCCGCCCTGCCGGTAGGCTGGGAGGCGATGACAGACCACACCACCCCGGCCGAGCCGGGCGCACCCGAGGTCGTCGACGTCGCCACCGAGACTGAGACCGAGCGGTCCCAGCGGTTCGAGCGCGACGCGATGCCCTTCCTGGACCAGCTCTACTCAGCGGCCATGCGGATGACTCGCAACCCTCAGGACGCCGAAGACCTGGTGCAGGAGACCTTCGCCAAGGCGTTCGCCGCCTTCCATCAGTTCCGTCCCGGGACCAACCTGAAGGCGTGGCTCTACCGGATCCTGACCAACACCTTCATCAACACCTACCGCAAGAAGCAGCGCGAGCCTCAGCAGTCGATGAGCGAGGACGTCGAGGACTGGCAGCTCGCGCGCGCCGAGTCGCACACCTCCTCCGGCTTGAAGTCGGCGGAGATGGAGGCGCTCGAACACCTTCCCGACAGCGACGTGAAGACCGCGCTGGCTCAGCTCCCCGAGGACTTCCGCCTCGCGGTCTACCTTGCCGATGTCGAGGGATTCCCCTACAAGGAGATCGCCGAGATCATGGACACCCCGATCGGCACCGTGATGTCCCGGTTGCACCGGGGCCGTCGTCAGCTGCGTGAGCTTCTCTCGGACTACGCCCGCAACCGTGGCCGCAGTGCTGCCACGGCTGGCACCACGAAGGGGGCGGCATCATGAGCTGCGGCGAGCACCATGACACCGACTGTTCCGAGGTCCTCGACCGGGTCTTCTCGTTCATCGACAACGAGCTGGAGACCGCCGACAAGTCGCAGATCCAGCAGCACCTCGACGAGTGTCTGCCCTGTTTGCAGAAGTACGACCTCGAGCGCACCGTGAAGTCGCTGGTCGCACGGTCCTGTTCGGAGCACGCGCCCGAGACGTTGCGGGAGAAGGTGCTTCTTCGCATCCGCACCGTGCAGGTCGAGATCCATGAGGGTACCGCCGACTGAGCGGACCCTCAGATGTCGAAGACCCCGCGCCCGATGGGCTGCGGGGTCTTCTGCTGCTGCGTTGTTCCCACGTCCGCCTGGGAGTGCTCAGGCGTTGGGGCGCTTACCGTGGTTGGCGCCCTTCTTCTTGCGGGCGCGGCGCTTGCGGCCGGTCTTACCCATGGTGTCCTCCTCAACGCTGAATCATCCGGCTGTTCGAGCCGACAGCCCCGACCATCACGGCCAGGGCTCGGTCCATTCTCGCATCCGGCGTCGCTACGGTGAAATCCGGGCGGCAGGATGAGGCCATGACGATCGAGATCGGCCGCACGGCCACGAAGGAGTTCACGGTGACCTCCACGGACACCGCGCGGGCCCTCGGGTCCGGCGACCTGCCGGTGCTTGCGACGCCACGGCTGCTCGCCTGGGCCGAGGCGGTCACCTGCGCGGCGATAGCCGACGACCTGCCGGACGGCGGCTCCAGCGTCGGCACCCGGGTCCAGCTCGACCACTTGGCGGCGAGCCCGGTCGGCGCGAGGGTGACGGTGCGGGCCACGACGGTCTACGCCGACGGGCGCCTGATGCGTTTCGAGGTGGTCGCCGAGCACGAGGTCGGCGAGGCGACCAAGCTGGTCGGGCACGGTGAGGTGACCCGCGTCGTGGTGGACCGGGACCGCTTCCTGGCGAGGCTCTAGAGCTCACGACGGAAGGCGAGCAGGTCGACGCCGGCCACGGGGCTCCAGTCGAGGTCGGGCGTGCGGTGGAAGTCGAGCCGCCCGTAGATGCGGTGTGCGGACCGCTGCTGGGGAAGGCTGGAGAGCACCAGGGCCGTGTAGCCGAGCTCGCGGGAGCGCTCCAGGCAGGCGCTGACCAGCGCCTCGGCGACGCCTCGTCGTCGTGCCGGCGGCGCCACCCCGAGCATCCTGAACTCGCCCTCGCCCGGACCGGCGATCTCGCTCCAGGGCGAGCCTTCGGGGCAGAACGTCACCGTGCCGGCGAGCTGGCCGGGCAGGTCGACGAGGGTCGCGACGTAGACCTCCGCCTCGCGCGCCCGCGCCGCGGCATCGCGTAGTCGGGCGACATAGGGGTCGTCGGGGCCGAGGAAGCCGTCCGCGTCGTAGGCCGCGACGGTGAGGTCACCGACCTCGTCGAGCTCGTCGACGTGGGCAGGCCGGACCGTGATCGTCATACGCCGAAGGTGGTGCGTGGGTAGGCGGCGTCCACGTCGGTGATGACGTTGACCAGGTACGGCGTGCGGGCCGCGAACGCCCGGTCGAGGGCGGGACCGATCTGCGCCGGATCCGTGACCGTCTCGCCACCGCCCCCCAGAGCCGTCACGACCTGGTCGTAGCGGGTCTGCGGCGCCAGGTCGGCGGCGACGTCGTAGCCGTAGATCATCTGCATCGGCTGCTTCTCCAGTCCCCAGGCCGAGTTGTTCCCGCAGACCATCACGACCGGGAGGTCGTGGCGCACGAGCGTGTCCACGTCCATCAACGACATCCCCGCGGCACCGTCGCCGAGCAGCAGCACCACCTGGGCGGAAGGGCGCGCGAGCCGGGCCGCGATGGCCGCGCCCAGGCCCGCGCCCAGGCAGCCGAACGGTCCCGGGTCGAGCCAGCCGCCGGGCCGCTGGGGTTCGACGAACTTGCCGGCGAAGGAGACGAAGTCGCCGCCGTCGCCGATGACCACCGAGTCCTCGGCCAGCCGGGGGACGAGCTCGCCGTAGATGCGAGCCGGGTGGATCGGGTCGGCCTCGGCACTCAGCAGCGCGGCGTCCCGCGCGGCGTTGGCCCGCACGGTTGCCTGGAGCTCCGCGACCCAGTCCGCCCAGTCCGGCTTCCGGATCTGCTGCTCGACGGCAGCCGCGATGCCGTCGAGCGCGAGCGTCAGGTCACCGGCGGCGGAGCCGACCAGGTCGGCGTGCTGGGACACCTGGGCGGGGGAGTCGGCGACATGCACGACCTTGGCGGACGGGGCTCCGTCCTTGCCGCCGAAGCTGCCGTAGCCGAGTCGGAAGTCGAGCGCAGTGCCGACCACGACGACGAGGTCACTGGTGCCCAGTGCCTTCCCGCGAGCCTTGGTGACCAGGAGGGGGTGCCCACCCGGCACGATCCCGCGCCCCATCCCGTTGGTGACGGTCGGCACGCCCAGCGTCTCGACCAGACGGAGAGCTGCCTCCTCCGCGCCGTCGGCCCACACGTCGGTGCCGAGCACCAGGACCGGACGGCCGGCCTCCGCCAGGAGCCTGCCGATCTCCGCGATCGCGTCAGGGTCAGGCTCGGTCGGAGTGTGCCGTGGCGCGACGGCGTCCACGCGCTCGGAGGTGTCGAAGAACTGGTCCATCGGCACGTCGAGGAAGGTCGGACCGCGGTGCGGCGCGGCGGCGACCGCGAACGCCTCGTCGACCGACGCCGGGATCTCGGCGACGGTGTGCACGGTGCGGGCCAGCTTGGTCACCGGCGCGAGCAGCGGCGGGTGGTCGAGCTCCTGCAGGCTGCCGGTGCCCCAACGGTTGGCTGGGGCGCGTCCACCGATGACGACGAGCGGAGACCCGCTGAACCGTGCCTGGGTGATCGGGCTGAGCCCGTTGGTCACCCCGGGGCCGGCCGTGAGCACGGCGAGGCCGGGTACGCGGGTCAGCTTGCCGATCGCCTCGGCGGCGAAGACCGCGGTCTGCTCGTGGCGTACGTCGAGGATCCGCATCGGCGGCTCGGCGTGAACGGCCGCGTCGTACATCGGGAACACGTGCGCGCCCGAGAGGGTGAACATCGTGTGCACGCCATGGGCGGCCGCGACCGACACCGCGTGCTGGCCACCGTGGGCAGTGTCCGCCCTCGGGGTCGACTCCTCGGGGCGTGCCGCGTCGGTGACCTCACTCATGGCCGCAGGCTACCCGCTGGTAGCCATCGGTCGGGACGGCCGTCGCCACACCAGGTCAGGTCAGGAAGTGCGGGTTGGCCAGCTTGAGCTGCTCGATGAGGGTGAGCAGCAGGTCGGCCCTCTGCGCGGGCGGCCGGGAGGAGAGGGCGAGCTGGAGATGGAGTGCCCGCAGGAAGGGCTGCACGTTGCCCGCGACCGTGTAGGGGTCGCCGCTGCGGTCGTCGTCAGGCTGCGCCTTCGCCGCGAGCCTGCTCAGCCAGGGCTCCACCACGTCGAGCCCCACCAGGTCACGACGCAGGATCTGCATCGTGGCAGCGGCGAGCCGGTCGTCCTCGCCGTGCAGGAGCCGCGCGGACTCGCTGAGCAGCCGGTCGGCGATCACGTCGAGAAGCACCGTCAGCTCGAGGCGACCCATCGCATGGGACTGCGCCAGCGCGCCCAGAACGTCGGCACCATGGGCGATGGCATGCGCCCATCCCTTGCCCTGGACGAAGCCGCGGACGTCACGCTCGCGCACCAGCCAGCCCGCGGCGCGGTCGCCCCAGCGCAGGACCGTGTCCGGTGGGACGACGTGCATCTCGTTGTCGCGGCTGATGCACACAGCGAGGATCAGCGCCGAGAAGCTCCGCCTGAAGACGGTGTCGGTGTCCCGCTCGCCGATGCCGACCATGAGCCCGGCAGCCATGCCGTCGCCGAGACCTTGCAGCAGGTCGTCGTACACGCCCTCGGAGACCCAGGTCGCCAGCACGTCGAAGGCGATCCCGTCGCGCAACCGGGGGTCGGTGTCCCCCAGCATGGCGGTCAGCTCCGAGGTGAGGTCGGCCAGCGAGCGGTCGGTGGGGACCTTGTGGCCCTCGGCCACCACCCGGTCCCAGAACGCCGACTCCATGGGCGCCATCCTGCCACTGGAGGGGGGTGATCACGGAACCGGGTTTCGGTCGTGTCCCTGTGGTCGGAACGAGACCGCCTAGTCTGACCGGGTGCCGTCGTTGAGCGAGCTCGTCCGGGCCCACACGGATCTCTCCGAGGAGGACGTGGCCTGGCTGCAGCTCCTGCTGGCCGACTGGCAGGTGATCGCCGACCTCTCCTTCGCCGATCTCGTGCTGTGGCTGCCCGACCGGTCCGGCAGCGGCTTCTGGGCGGGGGCGCAGATGCGGCCCACGACCGGCCCGACCGCCTACGTCGACGACCTGGTGGGTGCCTTCGTGCCCACGGGTCGGCGCCCGCTCCTGGACTCTGCCTACGAGCGCGAGCGGGTGGCGCGCGAGGGCGACCCCGAGTGGCGCGACGACATCCCGGTGCGGGTGGAGGCGATCCCGGTGCGACGGGGGGACCGGATCCTCGCCGTCATCGGCCGCAACACCAACCTCCTGGGTGTGCGCACCCCGAGCCGTCTGGAGCTGTCCTACCTGCAGACGGCCACCGACCTCACCCAGATGATCGCCGCAGGGCACTTCCCGTTCCCCGGGCAACGATCCGACCATGCCGACTCGCCACGCGTGGGTGACGGGTTCGTGCGCGTCGACGCGGACGGCCGGGTCGCCTACGCCAGCCCGAACGCCCTCTCGGTCTATCGCAGGCTCGGCCTGCAGAGCGACCTCACCGGGCTCGACCTCGCCGAGGTCACCCGCGAGCTGGTACCGCCCAGGCGGCGCCCGGACGAGGAGACGCTGTCCGCGGTGCTCGGCGGCCGGCAGCCCCGAGACACCGAGCTCGGTGACGGCGACACGATGCTGATCCTCCGGGCGATCCCGCTGCGGCCCGCCGGCGAGCACATCGGCGCACTGGTTCTCCTGCGCGACGTCACCGACCTGCGCCGGCGTGATCGTGAGCTGGTGACCAAGGACGCCACGATCCGCGAGATCCACCATCGGGTGAAGAACAACCTGCAGACCGTGGCCGCACTGCTCCGCCTCCAGGCGCGGCGGATCGAGGCGCCGGAGGGCCGCGCCGCCTTGGAGGATGCGGTGCGCCGGGTGGGCTCGATCGCGATCGTCCACGACACCCTCAGCCAGAACTTCGACGAGCAGGTCGCCTTCGACGAGGTGGCCGACCGGCTGCGGGTGATCGTCTGCGAGGTCAGCTCATCCGGGGCGGCGGTCCACAGTGAGCGAGAGGGGACCTTCGGGACGGTGTCCGCGGAGGTGGCGACCCCGTTGGCGATGGTGCTGACAGAGGTGCTCCAGAACGCCGTGGAGCACGGCTTCCGGCAGGGGCCGGGTCGCGTGGTGGTGACCGCCCGGCGTACCTCGGGTCAGCTGCAGGTCACCGTCGCAGACGACGGCGCCGGGCTACCCGAGCATTTCGACCTCGAGGGGTCGACCAGCCTGGGACTCTCCATCGTGCGCACGCTGGTGGAGTCCGAGCTGGGGGGCCGGCTCGAGATCGGTCCCGGTGAGCGCCGGGGGACCTGGGTACGGCTCGACCTGCCGGTCGGCTGAGCCCGGTCCGTGGAGCGCGGGACCGATCTGGAAGCCGGCGGGGATCAGGCGGTGCGCACCTTGGCGCGCGCGTTGCGGCGCTTGAGAGCGCGGCGCTCGTCCTCGCTGAGTCCGCCCCAGACGCCGTGATCCTGTCCCGCCTCCAGCGCCCAGGCGAGACACTGCTCGCGGACGTCGCACCGACGGCACACCTGCTTGGCCTCCTCGATCTGGAGGATGGCCGGGCCGGTGTTACCGATGGGGAAGAACAGCTCTGGATCCTCGTCGAGGCATGCAGAGCGGTGGCGCCAATCCATGGCGGCTGACTCCTTGTCGTGTCTTGGGAGTACCGGCGGGTGATCGTGACATCCCGCCGGCCGAGCATTGTCCCCGTGACGTGAATTCACCGGTTGTGAACCAGTTCACGAGACCCGACCCTAGCCGCTGGTGGCGGATGAGCCGGGATTGATGGTCAACGTGACAGGTCCGAGAGGCCTGGTGACCGGTGACCTGCCCTAGCGTGGCAAGAGATCAGGGCCGGATCAACCCCTGCGGTTGGTCACTTTCGTCACAACCGTACGAATCTTTCCATCCCCACCTCCGCTGGCGCCACGCATGTCGGGGTGTACCCCGGCAGTCGCCATCGAAACCGCGGGGTCGGCCGGGCTAGTCCTCCCTGCCCCGGACAGACCCGCTGCGGCCGTCCCGCGCTGTCAGCAGGCCGTCGCGGGGTGGGTAGCATCGGCTCCCGTGAGTGACCCGGCACCCCGCCTCGAACCTCGACCCGAGCAGCTACCAGCTCCGCTGCGGGTCGCTGCGGCTCTCGCCGGGATCGAGGCGCTGCTGCTGGCGCTCTTCGGGCTCGCCGAGCTGTTCTCGCTCACGGGAGTCCGGATCGCCATGGGCGTGACCACGACCCTGTTCTTCCTGGGGTACGGCGCCGGGCTCGCCTGGTGCGCCTGGAGGCTGTCCCGCCGCGAGTCCTGGGCGCGCGCGCCGGTCGTGCTCGCCCAGCTCATCCAGCTCGGCGTGGCCTGGAGCTTCCGGGGCGGGGCGACCAGCGTGGCGTCCGTCGTGCTCGCCCTGGTCGCGGGCATCGTGCTGGTCGGGATCTTCCATCCCCGCTCACTCACCGCCCTGGTCGAGGACTGAGCAGAGCGGTCCTCAGTCGAGGGTGCCGGGCTGCTGGGAGAGCGACTCCCGGAGCTCGGCCAAGGTCCGCGCGAGCAGCCGGGACACGTGCATCTGGGAGATGCCGATCTCCGCGGCGATCTGCGACTGGGTCATCCCGCGGAAGAAGCGCAGGGTCAAGATGTGCTTGTCGCGGGGGTCGAGTGCCTCGAGCAGCGGTTTGATCGTCTCGCGGTTCTCGACGTGGGCAAGCGCCTCGTCCTCCTCGCCGATCACGTCGATCATGCTCAGGGCACTGTCGTCGCCCGAGTCGGGAGCGTCGAGCGACAGCGTGGAGTAGGCATTGGCCGACTCGAGACCTTCGAGGATCTCCTCGTCGGAGACACCCACCCTGAGGGCCAGCTCACTCACCGTGGGTGACCGGCCGAGGTCCTGGGTGAGCTCAGCGGTGGCGGTGGTGATGGTGATCCGCAGCTCCTGGAGGCGACGCGGCACGCGAATGGCCCAGCCGCGGTCCCGGAAGTGCCGTTTGATCTCGCCGACGATCGTGGGGCTGGCGTAGGTGGAGAACTCGACGCCGCGCTCGAGGTCGAAGCGGTCGATCGCCTTGATCAGCCCGATCGTGCCCACCTGGAGCAGGTCGTCGAACGGCTCGCCGCGATTGAGGAAGCGGCGGGCGAAGTGCTCGACGAGCGGCAGGTGCAGGCGGACCAGCTGGTCGCGCACCGACGCCCGTTCCGCCTCGGAGAGGTCTGTCGCGAGCTCGTGGAAGAGGGCCACGCTGTGCGCCCGCATCTCGGTCAGGGGCGCCCTGCCCTCGGCACTCGACATCCGTGCGCTCACGCGGCGGTGTTGCGGGTCAAGGTGATCGTGAGCCGGTCCTCCACGACGTCGGCACTCACGGACGTGGTCAGGGCCGACAGCACCGTCCATGCGAAGCCGTCGCGGCTGGGCTGGCGCGGCTGCTCGCAGGCAGCAGAGACGGCTACGGCGAGGTTGCCCTCACCCAGCGTGAAGGCGCAGGTGAGGTCGCTGCCGTCTCGGGCTTGGGGCAGGACCATGGCGCATGCCTCGTCGACGGCGATCCGCAGGTCCTCGATGTCGTCGAGGGTGAAGTCCAGCCGCGCGGCCAGACCGGCGGTCGCCGTACGGAGAACAGCCAGGAACGCGGAGTCCGCGGGGATCCGCAACTCGACATCGGGGGTGGCCGACAACGTGGTGCCTCGCTCTCTGGTGTGACACAGGGCGACGGGGCCCGGCAACCGCTGAGGTCGCCCGGCCCCGCCAGGGAGCCTGTGCGTGGCTCGTGCGGGTGACGAGCCTGCAGTGTGTCAGGACTTCTTGGTGGCCCAGAAGATTTCGGAGATCTCCTCGATCTTGGCCAGCAGGTCGTCGGCGGCCTTGGCGTCGAGGGTGCCCTTGGTGCCGGATGCCCCGGCCAGCTTGGTCGCCTCGTTGAAGAGGGTGTGCAGCTGGGGGTACTCCTCGAAGTGAGGCGGCTTGAAGTAGTCGGTCCAGAGCACCCAGAGGTGGTGCTTGACCAGCTCGGAGCGCTGCTCCTTGATGATCACTGCCCGGGTGCGGAAGTCGGGGTCATCGTTGTCGGCGAGCTTGCCGATGATGCCCTTGATCGACTCCGCCTCGATGCGGGCCTGAGCCGGGTCGTAGACCCCGCACGGCAGGTCGCAGTGGGCGTGCACGTCGATGGTGGGTGCGAAGAATCGCGCGAACATGCTGGTCCTCTCTCTTGCGTTCAGTGCGGTCCGTGGGGCGTGCCACGGGGGTTGCGTGTTCGTCGGCCGGCCTCGGCCACCTGCGACACTACTCCCGCGTGGACAGGCGGTGACGCGTGGTGCATCAGGAGGTCCGGTACCCATGACCAGCGCTCACACACCTGCCGGTCGTCGGCTGGGCGTGGCGGTCGTGCACGGGCGCTCGATGCTGCCCGCGCTCCGCGACGGCGACCGGTTGCTGGTGCTGCACGCGGCCCGGCCCCGTCCGGGTGGTGCCGTCGTGGTGCGGCTTCCCGACGGGATGCTCGCGGTCAAGCGCGCGGTACGCCGGGAGGTCGGGGGATGGTGGGTCGAGGCCGACAACCGCGTCGAGGGCGTGGACTCCCGGCAGCTCGGCGTGATCCCCGACTCCGAGGTGATCGGACGGGTGCTGCTGCGGTTCTGGCCGAGACCCAGCCGCGCCTGACGTCGCGACGCGGCGTGGCATGCGTCACGTGTCTTGGCCCTCGGGACCGGCGGCCACACTGTGGAACACTGCCGGGATGGGCGACTCCCGCGCGCAGGACCCGGTCTTCGAGCTCCACCTCGGCGGCAAGATGGCAATCGTCTCCACCGTCGCGCTCGACGGGCGGGACGATCTCTCGATGGCCTACACCCCGGGCGTGGCCCGGGTGTGCGAGGCGATCGCCGAGGAGCCCTCGCTGGCCGCCGAGTACACCTGGGTCGCCAACACGGTCGCCGTGGTCACCGACGGCACGGCCGTGCTGGGTCTGGGGGACATCGGACCGTCGGCGGCGATGCCGGTGATGGAGGGCAAGGCGGTGCTGTTCAAGCAGTTCGGCGGCATCGACGCCGTACCGATCTGCCTGGACACCAAGGACACCGACGAGATCGTGGAGACCGTCGTCCGGTTGGCTCCGAGCTTCGGCGGCATCAACCTCGAGGACATCTCGGCGCCGCGGTGCTTCGAGATCGAGGAGCGGCTCAAGGCGCGCTTGGACATCCCCGTCTTCCACGACGACCAGCACGGCACCGCCGTGGTGGCTCTCGCTGCGCTCGAGAACGCGCTCAAGCTCACGGGTCGGACCCACGCCGAGACCCGCATCGTCATCTCCGGAGCCGGGGCAGCCGGCGTGGCTGTGGCCAAGATCCTGATCGCCGCCGGCGTCAACGACCTCGCCGTCACCGACCGCCGCGGGGTGCTGCACTCCTCGCGTGGCGACCTGACCCCGGTCAAGGCCGCGCTGGCCGCGCAGACGGCCGACAAGACCGGACGCACCGGGTCCCTGGCAGACGTGCTGGCCGGCGCCGACGTCTACATCGGCGTCTCCGGAGGCAACGTCCCCGAGGAGGTGGTGGCCACGATGGCTGCCGACGCGATCATCTTCGGCCTGGCGAACCCGACCCCCGAGGTGTCCCCCGAGGTCGCCCACCGCCATGCCCGGGTCGTGGCCACGGGCCGCTCGGACTACCCCAACCAGATCAACAACGTGCTCGCGTTCCCCGGCATCTTCCGCGGCGCCTTCGACGTGCGTGCCACCTCGATCACCGAGGGGATGAAGCTCGCGGCGGCCCAGGCGCTGGCGGCCCTCGTCGGCGACGACGTCCGTGAGGACTTCGTGGTGCCCTCCCCGTTCGACCCGCGGGTCGGTCCGGCGGTCGCGGCCGCTGTGGCCGAGGCCGCCCGTCGTGACGGCGTGGCCCGCCGGTAGCTCCCAAGGCCCGGGAGGCACCTCTCGACGTCCGGGAGGCACCTCTCGACCTCGGGGGGACGGTGGGCCTTTAGGGTCGGGGCATGTTCGCCGTCTACGCAGAGTCCTTCTCCAGTGACGACCCCCTGTCCGCCCTGGTGGTGGGGGAGAGGCCGACCCCGGAGGTGCCACCGGGTTGGACGACCGTGACCGTCAAGGCGGCGTCGCTGAACCACCATGACCTGTTCTCCCTGCGTGGCGTCGGGCTGCGCGAGGAGGCGCTCCCGATGATCCTCGGCTGCGACGCGGCCGGGCTGGACGAGGACGGCAACGAGGTCGTCGTGCATGCCGTGATCAGCGATCCCGCCTGGACCGGCGACGAGACCCTCGACCCGAAGCGGTCGCTGCTCTCCGAGCGCTACCAGGGAACGCTCGCCGACCAGGTGGTCGTCCCCCGGGGCAACGTCATCGCCAAGCCGGCCTCGCTGTCCTTCGAGGAGGCTGCCTGTCTGCCGACGGCGTGGCTGACGGCCTACCGGATGCTCTTCGTGAGAGGCGGGCTCAAGCCGGGCGACTCGGTGCTCGTGCAAGGTGCCGGGGGAGGCGTCGCGACCGCCCTCATCACGCTGGCCCACGCCGGCGGCCTCCGCGTCTTCGCCACCAGCCGCGACGAGTCCAAGCGCACGCGAGCCCTCGCCCTCGGCGCCGACGAAGTCTTCGAGAGCGGGGCACGGTTGCCACAGCGGGTCGACGCGGTCATGGAGACAGTCGGGAAGGCGACCTGGTCGCACTCGGTGAAGTCGTTGCGTCCCGGGGGCAAGATCGTGGTCTCCGGCACGACGAGCGGGCCCGACGTCGACAACGCCGAGCTGACCCGGGTCTTCTTCCTGCAGCTCGAGGTGATCGGTTCGACGATGGGCACCCGTCAGGAGCTTGCCTCGCTCGTCGACCTGCTCGACGTGTCAGGGGCGCGGCCGGTCATCGACCGGGTGCTGCCGATGGAACAGGCACGGGACGGCTTCGCGGCGATGGCCGAGGGTGAGCTGTTCGGCAAGGTCGTCTTCACGCGTTGACCTGATCGCTGCCGACCGGGCGAGTCCCGAGGATGGCCCGGACACCGACGAAGAGCAGCCACCACGTCCAGGGACACGCCAGCACGCCACCGGCACCGTCCCACCAGTGGTTGATGCCCGGCCCGGCATCGTCGTTGACCGAGGCGCCGGAGACGGCCGACACGGTCAGGATCCCGGGAACGACGGCCAGCACGAGCGTCAGGGGCAGCTGCCACGGCGCCGTGCCGTAGCGCCGGAGCCCGACCGCCCCGAGCAGGAGCGCCGCGGTCGCCGCACCGTAGGCGCCCGCGCCCACCTCGTAGTCCTCCGCGCTCGGACGGGCGCCGAAGAACTGGAGGTTGATCGCGAGCCACCCCACCACCAGGCCGGTGAGGAAGGTCAGCACCACGGCAGAGCCGGTCAGCACGCTGAGCAGCGTGCGGCGGGCGGTCGACTGCACGGGGGGCGACGGAGGAACGGTGTCGGTCTGCATGCCCACAGCCTGACTGGGCCGGGAGCCGCCCCGCATGCGTCGGCGTACTCAGATCCGGCACGACCGGTGGTGACCTTGCCGGGGCCTACTCGTCGTCGGGGTCGTCGAGTCGGGCCAGCCAGGTCGCCAGCCGCTCGACCGGGATCTCGAACTCCGGGTTGAGGTCGACGAACTCCTGGAGACGGTCGGCCAGCCACGCCAGGGTGACTTCCTCGTCACCCCGACGCTTCTCGAGCTCCTCGAGCCCACGATCGGTGAAGTACATCGCTCGCGAGTCCGGCCGGGTCAGCTGAACGCCTGCTGGAGAAGCTCCTTCTGCTCCTCGACGTGCCGCGAGTGCTGACCCACGGACGGTGAGGAGGACTCCGGGCGGGAGACCCGGTAGAAGGGCACCGACAGCTCGGAGGTCAGGTGCAGGGCCATGTGTGGCCACGGACCCATGTTGGCCGGCTCGTCCTGGACCCAGCGCACCTCGCGGAGCTTGGGGAACTTGGCCAGCTCGGCCTGGAGCTCCGCGACCGGGCGCGGGTAGAGCTGCTCCAGGCGCAGGATCGCGGTCGTCGGGTCGTCGCCCTCGAGCTTCTTGCGCTCGACCATGAGGTCCCAGGTGATCCGGCCGCTGCACAGCAGCACCTTCTCGACCTTGGCCGGGTCGACCTGCTGGTCGGCGGCCACCGGACGGAAGGTCCCCTCGGTGAAGTCGCCGGGCTGCGACGCGGCCTCCTTGCGCTTGAGCATCGACTTGGGGGTGAAGACGATGAGCGGCCGGTGCTCCTCGCCCAGCGAGTGCTGCCGGAGCAGGTGGAAGTAGCTCGCCGGCGTCGAAGGCTGCGCGACGACGAACGCGTCGTCGGCCGCCATCGTGAGGAACCGCTCGATCCGCGCGGAGGAGTGGTCGGGACCCTGACCCTCGTAGCCGTGGGGCAGCAGCAGGACGACCCCGGACTGCTGGCGCCACTTGGTCTCGCCGGCCGTGATGAACTCGTCGATGATCGTCTGGGCGCCGTTGACGAAGTCGCCGAACTGCGCCTCCCAGAGCACGAGTGCATCGGGGCGTGCCACCGAGTAGCCGTACTCGAAGCCCATCGCGGCGTACTCCGAGAGCAACGAGTCGTAGACGTAGAACTGGCCCTGGTCCTCGGAGAGGTTGGCCAGGGGGGTCCACTCGTCGGCGTTCTCGCGGTCGATGATGGTCGCGAAGCGGCTCACGAAGGTGCCGCGCCTCGAGTCCTGGCCCGCCAGGCGGACCGGACGGCCGTCCATGAGCAGCGACCCGAACGCCAGGATCTCGCCGGTGCCCCAGTCGATGGGGCCCTCGCTGATCGCCGCGGCCCGTCGCTGGAGCTGGGGGAGCACCTTCGGGTGCACGGTGAACCCCTCCGGCGCGTTCACGTGGGCGTCGGAGATCCGCTTGAGCGTCTCAGGGGTGATCGCCGTGCGGGTCTCACCCGAGGACTTCTCGGGGTAGTCCGGGACGGTCGTCCACTCCTTCGGCTGGCTGGTCGCCTCTCGCACCTCGGTGAAGACCCGCTCGAGCTGCTGCTGGTAGTCGCGCAGCACCTGCTCGGCCTCCTCGACCGTGATGTCACCACGACCGATCAGGGACTCGGTGTAGAGCTTGCGCACGGAGCGCTTCTGCTCGATCAGGTCATACATCAGCGGCTGGGTGTACGACGGATCGTCACCCTCGTTGTGGCCACGGCGGCGGTAGCAGACGAGGTCGACGACGACGTCCTTCTTGAACGCCTGCCGGTACTCGAACGCGAGCCGGGCCACCCGGATGCAGGCCTCGGGGTCGTCGGCGTTGACGTGGAAGATGGGCGCCTGCACCATCCGCGCGACATCGGTGCAGTAGAGCGACGAGCGTGAGGAGGCGGGCGACGTGGTGAAACCGACCTGGTTGTTGACCACGACGTGGATGGTGCCGCCGGTGCGGTAGCCGCGCAGCTGCGAGAGGTTGAGCGTCTCGGCGACCACGCCCTGGCCGGCGAACGCCGCGTCTCCGTGGACGAGAAGCGGCAGCACCGGGAAGTCGGCGCCGCGGTTGAGGACGTCCTGCTTGGCGCGTGCGATTCCCTCGAGAACCGGGTCGACCGCCTCGAGGTGCGACGGGTTCGCCGCGACCGAGACCTTGATGTGATCGCCCGACCCGGCGGTGAACTCACCCTCGGCGCCGAGGTGGTACTTCACGTCTCCCGATCCCTGCACGGTGCGAGGGTCGATGTTGCCCTCGAACTCGCGGAAGATCTGGCTGTACTTCTTCCCGACGATGTTGGCCAGGACGTTGAGCCGGCCACGGTGGGCCATCCCGATCGTGACCTCGTCGAGGTCGGCCTCGGCGGCCGCCTCGCAGACCTCGTCGATGAGCGGGATGGTGGTCTCGCTGCCCTCGAGGCTGAACCGCTTCTGACCGACGAACTTGGTCTGCAGGAACGTCTCGAACGCCTCGGCCTGGTTGAGCTTCAGCAGGATGCGCAGCTGCTCCTCGCGGGGCGGCTTCACGTGCGGCTGCTCGACGCGCTGTTGGATCCAGCGGCGCTGCTCGGGGTCCTGGATGTGCATGTACTCGATGCCGACGGTGCGGCAGTACGAGTCGCGGAGGATGCCGAGGATGTTGCGCAGCTTCATGAAGCGGCGGCCCTCGCCACCGAAGGATCCGGTGGCGAACTCACGGTCGAGGTCCCACAGCGTCAGACCGTGCGACTCGACCTCGAGGTCGGGGTGGCTGCGTTGCTGGTACTCCAGAGGGTCGGTGTCGGCCATGATGTGGCCGCGCACCCGGTAGGCGTGGATCAGCTCGAGGATCCGAGCCTGCTTGCTGATCTCGTCGTCGTGGCTGGTCGAGATGTCCTTGGCCCAGCGGATCGGCTCGTAGGGGATCCGCAGTGCCCGGAAGATCTCGTCGTAGAAGTCATCCTCGCCGAGCAGCAGGCCGTGCAGCCGCTTGAGGAACTCACCCGACTGGGCGCCCTGGATGACCCGGTGGTCGTAGGTCGACGTGAGGGTCATGACCTTGCTGATCGCGTTGCGGGTGAGGGTCTCCTCGGAGGCGCCTTGGTACTCCGGGGGGTAGTCCATCGAGCCCACGCCCAGGATCGCGCCCTGGCCCCTCATCAGCCTCGGCACCGAGTGGTTGGTGCCGATGGTGCCGGGGTTGGTGAGGCTGATCGTGGTGCCCTGGAAGTCGCTGACCGCCAGCTTGTTGTTGCGGGCCTTGCGCACGAGGTCTTCGTAGGCGGTCCAGAAGGCGGCGAAGTTCATCGACTCTGCGGCCTTGATGGACGGCACCAGAAGCTGACGGGTGCCGTCGGGCTTGGCCATGTCGATGGCCAGGCCGAGGTTGATGTGCTTGGGCTGGATGAGGGTGGGCTTGCCGTCGACCACGTCGAAGCCGTTGTTCATCTCCGGCATGTCCCGGACCGCCCTGACCAGGGCGTAGCCGATCAGGTGAGTGAACGAGACCTTGCCGCCGCGGGCGCGGGACAGGTGGTTGTTGATGACGATCCGGTTGTCCCAGAGCAGCTTCACAGGCACCGAGCGAACGCTCGTCGCCGTCGGGACGGTCAGGCTCGCGTCCATGTTCTGCACGGTGCGGGCCGGCGCTCCGCGCAGAGTGGTCAGCTCGGGCTCGTCGGAGACCTCGGCGGGGGCTGCGGGCTCCGGCTCCTTGGGGACGGGGGCCGGGGCGGGCTTCGCGGCCGGGGGAGCGTCCGGGCGCGGCTGCACGTCCGTCGCCGGTGTGGTCTTGGCCGGAGGCTTGGTCGGGGCGGGGGGCTTCGCCGGGGCAGCAGGCTTCGCCGCCGCAGGGGAGGCCGCCTTCGCGGGGCTGCGCGACTCCTTCGCCGGAGCGGCCTCCTTGGCCGGGGCGGGTGTGCCGTTGCCCTCGGCCGCGGCGACGTCGCCGGTGGGCCGGTCCTTGAAGAACGCCAACCACGCCTTGTCGACACTGGCTGGATCCTGCTGATAGCGCTCGTACATCTCATCGACGAGCCACTCGTTGGCGCCGAACTCGGCCATCGGGTCGTCGGAGGCCGCACCTGCGGCCACATTGGATCCTGCGGGTGAAGACTCGGCCACGGCCTGAATCGCCTCTTCCGGTGAAACGTGATTCGTTGTCTCTAGGGTGGTGAACGGCTACCAGGCTAGACCTTCGTGACAACTCAGCGCAGCCGGGACCGGCCCATGTCGGCCCGGTGTTGCCAGGCTCACGAAACCACCCCGAACCGATCGTCGCGACGACCCTGTGGCATCACGCCACCACCGAGAGGAGATGCGGCTGTGACCAGCCCGTCCGTGGACCCACGCGACCCCCACGCCGCAGGTCCCGCGCGCCCGGCCCAGCACCGCGCCCAGCACCGCGCCCAGCACCGCGCCCAGCCCGGGGCGGCAGGCCGATGGGTGGCGATCATCACCGCAGCCGGCCTCGCTGTCACGGCGACCTCCTGCAGCGCCGACGACGAGGCCGCGCCGCAGCCTGGCTCCAACGAGAGCCCGACCTCCGGGACCTCCTCGGCACCGGCCACGCAGCCGTCGGCCGAGCCGTCACCCGCGGTCCCGGTCCGAGCCCGGGTGACCCGTGTCTCCGGGCGGCTGAAGCCGAAGGACCAGGAGGTGCTCGCCGACAACATCGAGAAGGTGGTGACCGCCTACTTCGAGGACGCCTTCCTCGGGGGCGACTACCCCCGGTCCTCGTTCGGCGACGCCTTCGCCACGTTCTCGGCCGGCGCCGCCCGACAGGCCGACCGTGACCGCGACCTGCTGACCAACCGGGTGCTCGGGCCCACGACCCGCGGTGTCGAGGTCCGCCGGGAGACGGCGTACCTCTCTGTGCTCGCCCCCTACAAGGTCGCCGCCGGGGTCACGGCCAAGGTGCAGCTGCGCTTCGTCGCCGACCAGGGCGACGACCCGGACCAGCTCGTGAACCTCAAGGGGCGCCTGATGCTGACCCGCAAGGCGACAGGCGGGTGGAAGATCTTCGGCTACGACCTCGACCAGTCGGTGCGGCCGGTCGGGAAGGTCTCGCGATGAGCGAGGTGCGCCTGCGCCTGTCCGAGCTGCCTGCCCGCCTTGTCGGCCAGGAGGGACGTCGAGCCCGTCGGCTCGTCGTCCTGGGTGTGGTGCTGGCCCTGACTGCCCTCGTGATGCCGACCGCGACGGTGCGGCAGGCTCCGGTCACGCTCGTGCGCGGCCAGGTCGCAACGGGTGTCGACCACCGTCGGGACGTCGTGTGGATCCTGTTCCTGGGCTCGGATGCCCGACCCGGCCAACGGATCACGGCGAGCCGCGCCGACGCGATCCAGCTGACCGGCATCAACCTACGCACAGGCGACGCGACCATGATCGGCATCCCGAGGGACTCCTACGTCGCCATCCCCGGACGCGGACGCGACAAGATCAATGCGGCGCTGTACTTCGGTGGGCCCAAGCTGATGGGAAGGGCCGTGGGGAACCTGGTCGGCATCCAGCCCGACTACGTGTTCACAGCGGGCTTCGACGGTTTCCGCCAGATGGTCAACTCCATCGGCGGAGTCACGGTCAGGTCGCGCTTCGCCTTCTCCGACCCGGTCCGCCCGCGCGGCTACCGCGTCGGACCCAACAAGCTCAACGGCTTCCAGGCGATGATCTTCGCCCGGATCCGCAAGTCGTTCCCTCGCGGCGACTTCGACCGGTCCGCCAACCAGCAGGACCTGATGCGCGGGATCCTCGCGCAGGTGCGCGGTGGCATGGACCGGCCCGGATTCATGGAGCGGGGGGTGCTCTCCGTCGTACGCAACATGAACACCGACCTGGCGCCCTCAGAGCTCTACCGGCTGGCCCAGGCGAGCACCCGGGTCGAGCTCAAGAAGCTCAAGGGGTGCGTCGTGCTCGGGGGGATCGGCAACGTCTCGGGCGCAAGTGTGGTGCTCCCTGATGTCGCCCGGGCACGCCGCTACGGAGCCGACGCCCGCAACGACGCGCGACTCGACCGGGGCTGCTGAACGGGTGCGTCCGTCAGCGGAGGATCAGCACCCGCGATCGGGAGCCGTCCCAGTCGGCGCTGCCTCGGGTGACGACGCGGAGGCGGGTCATGTGACCCGGGTAGACGAACCGGAACCGGGCGCGGCCGCGGTCGTCCGTGCGGGCGGACCCGCCGTCGAGCACCTTGACCCAGGTGCTGCGCACGTCACGCTGGAGCACCACCCGGGCACCCCGCTTGCGCTGGTAGCCGCCGGGCATCTCCTCACGACTCCGGGCAGTGATGACCACCTGCTGCTGACGGCGCGGCCGCTCGGTCGACGCCGAGATCCGGGTGCGCGTCCTCGGGTTGCGCATCGTGAACGTCGAAGGCGTCACCGGGTCGACGCCGGCGCCGTGGGTGAGCACGCCGCTCAACGCGAACGTGCCCGGTTCGAGCGACCCACTGCACAGCTCGACGCCCATGCTGCCCACCCGCTGGTCCCCGGCGCTGCTGCGGCGTTGGTTGCTGCCGCCGCGCGCACCGGTGGGGTCCGAGGTGTCGACGTCGAGCAGCCAGGGCGTGTCGGACGGGTCGACGTCGACCGTGTAGCCGACCGGATGCTCGAAGCAGCCGGCGTAGAGCACTCCCGCAGGTGCGGAGATGGTCGCTGTCGCGGAGAGTCGGGCGTCCTGCTGGGCTCCGGTCGGTGGAGCCGTGCCGACCATCAAGGCAGGGGCGAGAAGCGGTGCCACGAGGGCGACCACTCGGGTGCGGACGCGCATGATGTTCCCCCTGGAGATCGACCTGAGGGACAACGTAGGCCACCGGAGGCAGCGCGCATAGCACCGCGGCGTGATGGCGCGAAAAGCTCGATCCTCGATGTGCAAGGGGCGCCCCCGGTAGGATTCGAACCTACGCTCCCGCCTCCGGAGGGCGGTGCTCTATCCCCTGAGCTACGGGGGCTCGGGATGCGCCGAAAGCGTACATGAACGGGGCGGAAGTGGCCGATCAGGGTCGGGGCGCCGAGAACCCCACCACGCGCCGCGTGCTCGTGGCCGACGACGCGGACGCGATCCGTGAGCTGATCGCGGTGAACCTCGAGCTCGAGGGCTTCGAGGTGGCGCGCTGTCATGACGGCCTCGAGGTGCTGGAGCGGGTCGCCGAGCAACGGCCGGACCTGATCACGCTCGACGTGATGATGCCCCGGCTCGACGGGTTCGCCACCCTCGAGCGGCTGCGCGCCGATCCCGCGACCGCAGGGATCCCGGTGGTCATGATCACCGGCCGGGCATCGGCCGCCGACCTCGCCCGGGGGGAGGAGCTCGAGGCGGACGCCTACCTGGTCAAGCCCTTCGAGCCCGCCGAGCTGGTCGCGACCGTGCACCGCCTGGTGGCCGGCCGCGGGTGAGCCCGTCTCCGGGTGGTCGAGGCGTCTCCGGGTGGTCGAGGCGTCGGGTGGTCGAGGCGTCTCCGGGTGGTCGAGGCGTCTCCGGGTGGTCGAGCTCGTCGAGACCACCGGCCCAGCCGCCCTCGGGCTCGTCGCCTCCGCGTGGGCACCGTGAGAAGTGGGTCGTGCGCGTAGATACCCTGGGACCGTGACCCCAGACCAGCTCTCGACTGCCATCGTCGGTGCGCTCACGGACCTCGTCGAGTCCGGCGCGCTGACCCTTCCCGACGGCGTTCCGGGCAGCGTGGTCGTGGAGCGACCCAAGAGCAAGGATCACGGGGACTACGCCACCAACGTGGCGCTCCAGCTCGCGAAGAGGGCCGGCGTCCCCCCACGGGACCTGGCCGCCCTGCTCGCCGACCGGCTCGGCGCGTCCGAGGGGATCGCCGCGGTCGAGATCGCCGGCCCCGGCTTCCTCAACATCCGGGTCGAGGCCGGCGCCCAGGGCGCGGTGGCGGCACACGTCGTCGAGGCCGGTGCGTCGTACGGCGGCAACGACCTGATGGCGGGGGAGCGGGTCAACCTCGAGTTCGTCTCGGCCAACCCGACGGGGCCGATCCACCTCGGCGGCACCCGGTGGGCCGCCGTGGGCGACGCGCTGGGCCGGATCTTCGAGGTCAGTGGCGCCGAGGTGACGCGGGAGTACTACTTCAACGACCACGGGGCCCAGATCGACCGCTTCTCGCGGTCGCTGCTGGCGAGCGCCAAGGGCGAGCCGGTGCCCGAGGACGGCTACGGCGGCGCCTACATCGCCGAGATCGCCGAGCAGGTGCTGGCGACCGAACCGGACGTCCTCGCCCTGCCCGAGGCCGAGGCGCAGGAGACCTTCCGGTCGGCCGGGGTCAACCTGATGTTCGACGAGATCAAGCAGAGGCTGCACGACTTCGGCGTCGACTTCGACGTCTACTTCCACGAGAACAACCTGCACGAGTCCGGGGCCGTCAAGCGCGCCATCGAGCGGCTCACCGACCTGGGCAACACCTATGAGAAGGACGGCGCGCTCTGGCTCGCCACCGAGCAGTTCGGTGACGACAAGGACCGGGTGATCATCAAGTCCGACGGCAAGGGCGCCTATCTCTCCGGAGACCTGGCCTACTACCTCGACAAGCGCGAGCGTGGCTTCGACCGCTGCTTCATCATGCTCGGCGCCGACCACCACGGCTACGTCGGCCGGATGAACGCGATGTGCGCGGCGTTCGGCGACACTCCGGGGGAGAACCTGGAGATCCTCATCGGCCAGATGGTCAACCTGCTGCGCGACGGGCAGCCGCTGCGGATGTCCAAGAGGGCCGGCACGGTGATCCGCCTCGACGACCTCGTCGAGGCGATCGGGGTCGACGCGTCCCGCTACGCGCTGGCGCGCTACACCTCCGACACGACGATCGACATCGACCTCGACCTGTGGGCCAAGCAGACCAGTGACAACCCGGTCTTCTACGTGCAGTACGCCCACGCGCGGTTGGCCTCGATCCTGCGCAACGCCGGGGACCTCGGTGTCTCGACCGCCTCCACCGATGGGGCAGCGGGGGCGATGCCCTTCGACCCGTCGCTGCTCTCCCACGAGCGCGAGGGCGACCTGCTGCGTGCGCTGGCGGAGTACCCGCGCGTGGTGGCCGCCGCCGCCCAGCTGCGCGAGCCGCACCGCGTGGCGCGCTACCTGGAGGACACGGCCTCGAGCTTCCACAAGTTCTACGACGCCTGCCGGGTGCTGCCGATGAGCGATGAGGAGCCGGCGCCGATCCACGCTGCCCGGCTGTTGCTCGTCGAGGCGACCAAGACCGTGATCGGCAACGGACTGCGGCTGCTGGGCGTGTCCGCGCCGGAGCGGATGTAGTCACGTGCCCACCTCCCACGAGGCCGGCTGGGCCCATGCCGACGGCGCACTCCGCGGGCCGTCCTGGCTCGCTCAGCCCGCCGACGTCAACGACCTGGTGCCGCTGCTGTGGTCCTCGACGGCACGCAAGAACGGCGACGGCGCCCTGGAGATCGGCGGCGTGGACATCCGCGACCTGGTCGCCGAGCACGGCTCCCCGGCGTACGTGCTCGACGAGGCCGACTTCCGGGGCCGGGCTAGGGCTTTCCGCGACGCCTTCTCCGGCTACGACGTCTACTACGCCGGCAAGGCATTCCTGTGCACGACGGTCGCCCGTTGGGTCGCCGAGGAGGACCTGAGTCTCGACGTCTGCTCGACCGGTGAGCTGACGGTGGCGCTGCGAGCCGGGGTCGACCCCGCCCGGATCGGCTACCACGGCAACAACAAGACCACCGCCGAGCTGCGCCGAGCCGTCGAGGCGGGCGTCGGCCGGATCGTCGTCGACTCGTTCTGGGAGATCGAGCGGCTGGCCGAGGTGGTCGCTGCCCGCCCGGGTGCCACCGCAGTGCCCGTGATGGTGCGCGTGACGGCCGGAGTCGAGGCGCACACCCACGAATACATCGCCACCGCCCACGAGGACCAGAAGTTCGGCTTCTCGATCAGCTCCGGCGACGCCTTCGAGGCCATCGAGCGGGTGCGTGCGTGCGACGGCCTGGAGCTGCGTGGCCTGCACTCCCACATCGGCAGCCAGATCTTCGACACCTCCGGCTTCGAGGTCGCCACCCGCCGCGTGTTGACGTTGCACGCCCGTGTCTCCAGCGAGCTCGGCATCGAGATGCCCGAGCTCGACCTCGGTGGCGGGTTCGGCATCGCCTACACCACGCAGGACGACCCCTCCGATCCCGCCCAGCTGGCCACCGAGCTCACCAAGATCGTCGAGCACGAGTGCCGGGCGTTCGGAGTACCGGTTCCCGCGCTGTCCATCGAGCCGGGTCGCGCGATCGTGGGTCCGGCCATGTGCACGGTCTACGAGGTCGGCACCGTCAAGCACGTCGGCCTCGACGCGGGGGCGGCGCGGACCTACGTGTCCGTTGACGGCGGCATGTCCGACAACATCAGGACGGCCCTCTACGACGCCGACTACAGCTGCACCCTGGCCTCGCGCCGCTCGGAGGCGACTCCGTTGCTGGGCCGCGTCGTCGGCAAGCACTGCGAAGCCGGTGACATCGTGGTGAAGGACGAGTTCATGCCCTCGGACATCTCGCCAGGCGACCTGATGGCGGTGCCAGGCACCGGTGCCTACTGCCGCTCGATGGCCAGCAACTACAACCACGCGCTGCGGCCCCCGGTCGTGGCTGTCCGCGACGGCGTGACCACCGTCGTGCTTCGGCGAGAGACCGAGGAGGACCTCCTCGCGACCGACGTGGGCTGAGCGCGCCGACGTCTCGGAGGTCGGACGAGGCGGGGTAATCCTGCGCCGGTCGCGCCGATGGCCCAAGATGAGGGCCCAAGATGGATGCCCAAGACATCTGCACACGAACGAGAGGGAAGGGTGACGCTGCCGTGGACGCGGAGCCGTTGAAGCTGGCCCTGCTCGGGTGCGGCTCGGTCGGCAGCCAGGTCGTGCGGCTGCTGCGCGAGCAGGCCGACGACCTGACCGCCCGGGTCGGGGCCCCCATCGAGCTGGTCGGCATCGCCGTACGCCGACCGGACCTGCAGCGTGACGCCGACATCTCCCGCGAGCTCTTCACCGCCGACGCCGCCGCCCTGGTGGCGCGCGAGGACGTCGACCTGGTCATCGAGGTCATCGGAGGCATCGAGCCCGCCCGGACCCTGATCCTCTCCGCCCTCGAGAACGGCGCCTCGGTGGTCACCGCCAACAAGGCGCTGCTCGCCGAGGACGGAGGCACGCTGTTCGAGGCAGCCGCCAAGGCGGGGCGCGACCTCTACTACGAGGCCGCGGTGGCGGGCGCGATCCCGATCGTCCGGCCCCTGCGCGAGTCGCTGGCCGGCGACAAGGTCCGCCGCGTGCTCGGCATCGTCAACGGCACCACGAACTTCATCCTCGACAAGATGGACTCCTCGGGCAGTGGCTTCTCCGAGGCCCTCGAGGAGGCACAGGAGCTCGGCTACGCCGAGGCCGACCCCACCGCGGACATCGAGGGGTACGACGCCGCGGCGAAGGCGGCGATCCTCGCGAGCCTCGCCTTCCACACGCGGGTGAGCGCGGCCGACGTCTACCGCGAGGGCATCGTCGAGGTCAGTGCCGCCGACGTGGCCGCGGCGCGCGACATGGGCTGCGTGGTCAAGCTGCTCGCGATCTGTGAGTCGCGCGAGGGTCCCGACGGACCGGCCGTCGCGGCCAGGGTGCACCCCGCGATGATCCCGCGCAGCCATCCCCTGGCCAGCGTGCGGGAGGCGTTCAACGCCGTCTTCGTCGAGAGCGACGCTGCCGGACAGCTCATGTTCTACGGCCCTGGAGCCGGGGGAGCCCCCACCGCCAGTGCTGTGCTCGGCGACCTCGTGACGGTGGCCCGCAACCGCCGCGGCGACGCCGTCGGGGTCGGCGAGTCCACCTACGCCGACCTCGACGTGCTGCCGATGGGCCAGACCGTCACCCGCTACCACGTGGCCATCGACGTCGACGACCGTGCGGGCGTGCTGGCATCGGTCGCGCAGATCTTCGCCGAGCATGACGTCTCGATCCAGACCGTGCGACAGGAGGGGCACGGCGACGACGCGCAGCTGGTCGTCGTCTCCCACCGGGCGACGGACGCCGCCCTGGCCAGGACGGTCGAGACGTTGCGCAAGCTCGACTACGTCCACGACGTCTCCTCGGTCATGCGCGTCGAGGGTGATCTGTGATGGCTCATCAGTGGCGCGGCGTCATCGAGGAGTACGGCGACCGGTTGTCCCTCCCCGAGGGCACGCCGACCATCACGTTGCGCGAGGGTGGCACGCCGCTGGTCGACAGCCGCTGGCTGTCCGACCTGCTCGGCGCCGAGGTCTGGCTCAAGGTCGAGGGCGACAACCCGACCGGCTCCTTCAAGGACCGCGGGATGACCGTGGCGCTCTCCGTCGCGGTGGGGCAGGGTGCTGAGGCGGTGGTCTGCGCGTCGACCGGGAACACCTCGGCATCGATGGCCGCCTACGCAGCCAAGGCCCGGGTGAAGCCGTTGGTCCTCGTGCCCCAGGGCAAGATCGCGGCGGGCAAGCTGGCCCAGGCGATCGTTCACGGCGCCCAGGTGGTGATGGTTCGCGGCAACTTCGACGACTGCCTGCGGATGTCTCGCGAGCTCGCCGAGCACTACCCGGTCGCGCTGGTGAACTCCGTGAACCCGATGCGGCTCGAGGGCCAGAAGACAGCCTCCTTCGAGATCGTCGACTTCCTTGGCGACGCCCCCGACCTGCACGTCCTGCCGGTGGGCAACGCAGGCAACATCTCGGCCTACTGGAAGGGCTACGTCGAGTCCGAGAAGGCCGGCGCGAGCACCCGCCGGCCGCGGATGCTCGGCTGGCAGGCAGCGGGGGCCGCACCCTTGGTCTCGGGTGAGGTGGTCGCGGCGCCCGAGACGGTCGCGTCGGCGATCAGGATCGGCAACCCCGCCTCCTGGGACCTCGCGGTCACGGCCAAGGAGGAGTCGGAGGGCTACTTCCGCGCCATCGAGGACGAGGCGATCCTCGACGCACAGCGCCGGCTCGCGGCCGAGGACGGGGTCTTCGTCGAGCCGGCCTCCGCCGCCGGGGTCGCCGGACTGCTCCAGGAGCACGCGGCGGGCACGTCGTACGCCGGTCAGCAGATCGTCGTGACCGTGACCGGCCACGGGCTCAAGGACATCGACACAGCGTTGTCGACGTTCACCGACCTCGTCGACACGGTGGTCGAGGCCGACGTCGACGCCGCGGCCGAGGCAGCTGGTCTGCGATGAGGGCTGCCTGAGCCGTGCCCACTCTCCTGACCGGGCCGGTCACCATCACCGTGCCTGCCACGAGCGCCAATCTCGGGCCGGGCTACGACGCTCTCGGTCTGGCCCTGAGTCTGCGCGACGCCATCCGCGCGGAGGTCGTGGACGGACCCGGCGAGGTCGTGGTCAACGGCGAGGGTGCAACCACCGTGCCGCTCGACGACTCCCACCTCGTCCGCCGCTCGATGCAGCGAGCCTTCGACGCGATGGGTTGCGGGTCGCCGCCGATCTCACTGCACTGCACCAACCTCATCCCGCACGGCCGGGGCCTCGGCTCGTCGTCCGCGGCGATCGTCGCGGGCGTGTGCGCCGCCAGAGCGCTGGTGGGCGGGGGCTCCCTGCTCATGGATGACGACGCTCTCTTCGCGCTTGCGGCGGAGATCGAGGGCCACCCCGACAACGTGGCTCCGGCCTTCTACGGAGGGTTCACCGTGGCCTACGCCGCCGGAGGCCGGTTCCGAGCCGTCTCCGTGGAGGTGGACCCGCGCGTCTGTGCGGTTGCCTTCGTGCCGCCGGGTGCCGTGGAGACGAAGCTCGCCCGCGGGCTGCTTCCCGAGCAGGTGCCCCATGGCGACGCGGCACAGAACGTAGGCCGGGCCGCGCTGCTCGTCGCTGCGTTGAGTCGGCATCCCGAGCTGCTCTTCGATGCGACCGAGGACCGGCTGCACCAGCGCTATCGGGCCGCCGCCATGCCGGCGACCGCCGACCTCGTCGCCACCCTGCGGGCCGAGGGACTCGCGGCCTGCGTCTCCGGTGCCGGTCCCACGGTGCTCGTGCTGACCGATCCCTCCTCCAGCGACGAGGTCACCACGAGAGCGCCACGAGGCTGGTCCACCCACGTGCTCTCGGTCGAGTCCCGCGGCGTCGAGGTGGAGATCGGCTGAGCGCCGCCGCCCCCCAGCTCCTCCCTGCGCCTTGTCGTGACTGTGACCTCGCTGACCGGCGCTTGGTGTTAGGCTGGCTGTGCGCAGGTGGTCGCGGGGCTCCCCGTATCCTCACTGGTGGCGATCCGGCTCCCACGATCCCGACGAGCGCACTCTTCCCGCTCTCACTTCTCACGTGACGGTCCCGTCGCGGCGTGCTTCGTCGTGCCGAACCCGTCGGGAAGTCGCGACCGGGCGTCAACCAACACACGGCCTCTCGGGTCACCCCGACGGGCCTGGACGTGGGAAGGACCTCACGTGACCGACACCAGCACCCCCTCCGCCGACACCGCTCCGGCCAAGAAGCGTGGCGGGCTCAGCGGCATGCTGCTGCCCGAGCTGAAGCAGCTCGCTGGAGGCATGGGGATCAAGGGCGCAGGCGGCATGCGCAAGGGCCAGCTCGTCGAGGCGATCCGGGCCGCCCAATCCGGTGCGTCCCCGTCAGCCTCGACCCCGTCGAGCGCCACCCGGTCCGCGACCACCAAGTCCTCCGGCACCGGTCCCGATGCCGCCGCACCGAGTCCGGACGAGCAGGACGCGGCGCCGAAGGCACGCGGTAGCCGCTCGTCGCGCCCTGATCGTCCCGGGCCCGAGGCCGGCGCCGAGTCAGCGACCGAGCCGCAGGCCGGTCGGCGCGACGAGCGTCCCCGCGAGAGCACGACCCAGGACGCCTCCGGCAGCAGGGACGACACCAGGACCGAGGGCAGGTCAGCCCGCGCCGACACGACCGACCGCGCCGAGAAGACCGACCGCACCGACAAGGCAGAGCGGCAGGACCGGGCCGACCAGCGCGACCAGACCCACAGCGGCGGCGAGAGCCACGGCGGCCACCAGGCTCCGAGCTCCACCCAGGGCCCCGGCGAAGACAACCGGGGCGACAACCGGGGGGACAACCGGGGTGACAACCGGGGTGACAACCGCGGCGACGAGGGCGGCAGCCGTCGCAACCGTCGCCGAAGGGGTCGCGACCGCACGGACCGCCCCGACCGCGCGGATCGCCCCGAGCGCGCGGATCGTGCCGAGCGGACCGACCGTCCCGAGCGCAACGACCGTGGCGGTCGCAGCAACCGTGAGCCGGACACCCAGATCCTCGAGGACGACGTGCTGCTGCCGGTGGCAGGCATCCTCGACGTGCTCGACAACTACGCGTTCGTGCGCACCAGCGGCTACCTGGCCGGCAACGACGACGTCTACGTCTCGCTGTCGATGGTGCGCAAGTTCGGTCTGCGCCGCGGTGACGCGGTCACCGGCCAGGTGCGCCAGCAGCGCGAAGGTGAGCGCAAGGAGAAGTTCAACCCGCTCGTGCGCATCGACACGATCAACGGAGCGGACCCCGAGACTGCCAAGAACCGCGTCGAGTTCGGGAAGCTGACGCCTCTGTATGCCTCCGAGCGACTGCGGCTCGAGACGGAGTCGACCAACCTGATCGGGCGGGTCATCGACATCGCTGCCCCGATCGGCAAGGGGCAGCGGGGCCTGATCGTCTCGCCGCCCAAGGCCGGCAAGACGATGGTGCTCCAGTCCATCGCCAACTCCATCACCACCAACAACCCCGAGTGCCACCTGATGATCGTGCTGGTCGACGAGCGTCCCGAGGAGGTCACCGACTTCCAGCGGACCGTCAAGGGAGAGGTCATCTCCTCGACCTTCGACCGGCCGGCCACAGACCACACCTCCGTCGCCGAGCTGGCCATCGAGCGGGCCAAGCGCCTCGTCGAGCTCGGGCACGACGTGGTCGTGCTCCTCGACGGGATCACCCGGCTGGGGCGTGCCTACAACCTGGCGGCCCCGGCGAGCGGGCGGATCCTCTCCGGTGGCGTCGACTCCTCGGCGCTCTACCCGCCCAAGCGGTTCTTCGGCGCCGCACGCAACATCGAGGACGGTGGCTCGCTCACCATCTTGGCCACGGCTCTGGTCGAGACCGGCTCCAAGATGGACGAGGTCATCTTCGAGGAGTTCAAGGGCACCGGCAACATGGAGCTCCGGCTGCGCCGCGAATTCGCCGACAAGCGGATCTTCCCGGCCATCGACGCCGTCCAGTCCGGCACCCGACGCGAGGAGCTCCTGATGAGCAAGGAGGAGCTGACGATCGTCTGGAAGCTCCGCCGCGTGCTCTCCGGCCTCGATGGGCAGCAGGCTCTCGAGCTGCTGCTCGAGCGCCTGAAGAAGTCGCAGAGCAACATCGAGTTCCTGATGCAGGTGCAGAAGTCCACGCCCACGCCGGGCAACGGCCACGCCAACGACTGACGGGGGCGGATCGCCACGACGTCGTGGTGATCCGGCCCACCATGTCGACCGGGCGGGAATAGAACCTGGCCCCCGTCCCTTGAGAAAATCTGTGGAGACGGTGACGACGCGGCAGGTCCGGACGACGAAGACGGCGCCGGCGGAGTCGTTGTCCCGTGGGCGCTACGCCCAGCTGATCCTCGTGCTCGGCAGCCTGATCGCGCTCGGTCCGCTGACGATCGACATGTACCTGCCGGCGTTCCCCGCCCTCGCTGACGACCTCGGAGCCTCCACCTCGGCCGTCCAGCTGACCCTCACCGGGATGCTCGGCGGGCTTGCCTTCGGGCAGTTGGTGATCGGACCGCTGTCCGACGCGTTCGGCCGCCGACGGCCGCTGCTACTCGGTCTGGTCGGGCACCTGGCCGCCTCCCTGGTCTGCGCTGTGGCGCCCAGCATCGAGGTGCTCAGCGTGGTGCGGGTGCTCCAGGGCTTCTCCGGTGCCGCCATCTCGGTGGTCGCGCTGGCGACGGTCCGCGACCTGTTCAGCGGCTCGGCCGTCGCACGGACGATGTCCAGGCTGATGCTCGTCATCGGCCTCGCCCCCATCCTCGCGCCCAGCCTGGGTGGCCTGATCCTGCAGTTCACCGACTGGCGGGGCATCTTCTTCGTCCTCGCCGCTGCTGCACTGGCGCTCATCGTGGTGGCAATGTTCGGGCTCAGGGAGACCCTTCCCGTCCAGCGACGGCGGTCCGCCCGAGTCGGGGCGACTCTGAGGACGTACCGCTCCCTCTTCCACGACCGCACGTTCATCGCGCTCGTCCTCATCGCCGGGCTGATGTTCTCCTCGCTCTTCGTCTACGTCTCCGGCGCCTCCTTCGTGCTCCAGGAGGGCTACGGCCTCGACGAGGGAAGCTTCGCCCTGGTCTTCGGCGCGAACTCCCTCGCCTTGACGCTCGCCTCCCAGCTCAACCCCCGGCTGATCGGGCGCTTCGGGCCGGCCAACGTGCTCACCTTCGCGATCTGGATGTCCGCCGCCTCGGCGACTGCTCTTGTCGCCGCCGGGCTCACCGGCTTCGGTGGGCTGGTGGGGGTGCTGGTGCCGATGATGCTGGTGCTGGCCGCGGCCGGCCTCGCGATGCCGAACACACCGGCGCTGGCCCTCAACCGGCACGGTGAAGCGGCCGGCACCGCGTCGGCACTGCTCGGGTTCTCCCAGTTCGGTGTGGGCGCTGTCGTCGCACCCCTGGTCGGGCTGTTCGGTGGGACCAGCGCTGTGCCGATGGGCGCGATGATGCTGCTCGTCACCGTCCTGGCCGGCGTGCTGATGGTCGTGGTCCGTCGAGACCCCACCGTCCGAGACATCGACTGAGCAGACTGGACCTCGTCCGTGACGCGTCGCTCCCGCCTCGCGGGCTCGGCGCGAGCCGACGCCCTCGATCCCGTGCCTCCTCCCCGACCTCGCACGCTCGGTCGGGCGGCACGGATCTCGTGACGCGTCGCTCCCGCCTCGCGGGCTCGGCGCGAGCCGACGCCCTCGATCCCGTGCCTCCTCCCCGACCTCGCACGCTCGGTCGGGCGGCACGGAATTACCACCCGCTGGGCATTGTTTGGCAGACTGTACGACTGGCTCCGGTTCACGTCGGCGGGCACTCATGCCCCGGCGACCCGGCGGCTGCACCCTCGAGAGGAAGACCATGAAGAAGAACATCCACCCGGACTACACCGACACTGCGGTCACCTGCACCTGCGGCAACCAGTTCTCCACCCGGAGCACCTCGGCCAGCGGCACGATGCACGCCGACGTCTGCTCGCAGTGCCACCCCTTCTACACCGGCAAGCAGAAGATCCTCGACACCGGCGGTCGCGTGGCTCGCTTCGAGAAGCGCTACGCCGCGAAGGACGCTGCTAAGAAGTAGCTTCGCCGCCGGCGCCGGTCACCGCACTTCGCGGGGGCCGGCGCCGTCTGTGTGCGGGGCTGATCGGCAGGCGAGGAGAGGAGGACGAGCGATGTTCGAAGCAGTCGAAGGACTCCTCACCGAGCATCGGGAGCTGGAGACCCGGCTCGCGGAGCCGGGGCTCCACGCCGACCAGGGTCTGGCCAAGCGGCTCAACCAGAGGTACGCGGAGCTCTCCGCGATCGTGCGTACCTATGCCGAGTGGCAGCAGCTCGCCGAGGACATCGAGGCGGCTCGGGAGCTGGCCGCGGAGGATCCGGACTTCGCCGTCGAGGCCCAGGAGCTGGTGGAGCGTCGTACGGCGGCGGAGGAGCGGCTGAGACACCTGCTCGTGCCGCGCGACGCAGCAGACTCCAAGGACGCGATCTTGGAGATCAAGTCCGGTGAGGGCGGCGAGGAGTCGGCGCTGTTCGCCGGCGACCTTCTGCGGATGTACACCCGCTACGCCGAGCAGCGCGGGTGGAAGACCGAGCAGCTCGACGCCACCGAGTCCGACCTCGGTGGCTACAAGTCCGTCACCGTCGCCGTGAAGGCGAAGGGAACCTCCGAGCCGGGCGAGGCGCCTTATGCGCTGCTCAGGTTCGAGGGCGGCGTGCACCGCGTCCAGCGGGTGCCGATCACCGAGAGTCAGGGGCGCGTGCACACCTCGGCCGCGGGCGTCCTGGTGATGCCGGAGGCCGAGCACGTCGACGTCACGATCGAGGAGAAGGACATCCGGATCGACGTCTTCCGCTCCTCGGGCCCCGGCGGCCAGTCGGTCAACACCACCGACTCGGCCGTGCGGATCACTCACGTGCCGACCGGCATCGTGGTCAGCTGCCAGAACGAGAAGAGCCAGCTCCAGAACCGCGAGCAGGCAATGCGCATCCTGAGGTCGCGGCTGCTGCAGGCCGCTCAGGACGCTGCCGACGCGGAAGCCTCCGACGCCCGCCGGTCGCAGGTGCGCACGGTCGATCGCTCCGAGCGGATCCGCACCTACAACTATCCCGAGAACCGCATCTCCGACCATCGCACCGGCTACAAGTCCTACAACCTCGATGCGGTCCTCGACGGAGACATCGGGGCGCTGGTCACCTCCTGCGTCGAGGCCGACCTCGCCGCGCGCCTCGACGCCATCGACTCGTGACCCGGCACGCGGGGGACCCCGGTTTCGAGACGCCTCGCAAGCTCGGCTCCTCAACCAGCGGCGGACGAGACGCCTCGCAAGCTCGGCTCCTCAACCAGCGGGGACGAGACGCCTCGCAAGCTCGGCTCCTCAACCAGCGGGGACGAGACGCCTCGCGCGCTGGGCTCCTCAATCAGCGGGGACGAGACGCCTCGCGCGCTCGGCTCCTCAACCAGCGGGGACGAGACGCCTCGCGCGCTCGGCTCCTCAACCAGCGCGGACGAGACGCCTCGCAAGCTCGGCTCCTCAACCAGCGGGGACGAGACGCCTCGCGCGCTCGGCTCCTCAACCAGCGGTTTCCAGACGCGCGCCGGAGGTGCACGTCGCCAGGCCCTCCGGAGTGCGGCGCTCCGCCTCGCGGAGGCCGGTGTGGCCAGTCCCGATCACGACGCGGCCGAGCTCCTGGCCCACGTCCTGGGCAACCACCCGGGCGGCGCTGCCGCTGGCTGACGACCTCGCGCAGCACCACAGCGATGAGTTCGTCGCCCTGGTCGCGCGGCGCGCGGCCCGCGAGCCGCTCCAGCACCTGCTCGGCACTGCCGCGTTCCGCTACGTCGAGCTGGCCGTCGGCCCCGGAGTCTTCACGCCACGTCCGGAGACCGAGCTGCTTGCGGGGTGGGGGATCGACCGGGCGCGCGAGATCGTCGGGATCGGCCGGGCTCCCGTCGTGGTCGACCTCTGCACCGGGTCCGGGGCGATCGCGCTGAGCGTGGTGACCGAGGTGCCCCAGGCGCAGGTCCATGCCGTCGAGCTGGGCGAGGAGGCGTGGTCCTGGGCGGAGCGCAACCTGTCGGGTTCCGGGGTCGACCTTCGCCACGGCGACATGAGCGAGGCGTTCGCAGACCTCGACGGCAGGGTCGACGTGGTGCTGTGCAACCCGCCGTACATCCCGCTGGACGCCTACGAGAGCGTCGCCGCCGAGGCGCGGGACCACGACCCCCACCTGGCCCTGTTCTCCGGGGACGACGGCTTGGCGGCGATGCGGGTGCTCGAGCGGGTCGCCGCCCGCCTGCTCCGGCGGGGCGGTGTCGTCGGCGCGGAGCACGCCGACGTGCAGGGGCAGGCCGCGCCCGCCGTCTTCGTCGCCACCAGCCGTTGGTCCGACGTGAGAGACCACCGAGACCTGGCAGGTCGGGACCGCTACCTGACGGCCCGACTGGCACGATGAGCAGCATGTCCCAGCGCTACGACACCGCGAACCCGACCGAGCGTGAGGCCGGGGTCGCCGCGGCCGCGCTGGCGGTCCAGCGGGGCCAGCTCGTCGTCCTCCCCACGGACACCGTGTACGGCGTGGGCGCCGACGCCTTCTCGCCCGAGGCCGTCCAGGCACTGCTCGCCGCCAAGGGTCGCGGCCGCGACATGCCGCCACCCGTGCTCGTCTCGGCGGCCACGACGCTGGACGCCCTGGCCGTGGGGGTGCCGGCCTACGCACGTTCGCTCATCCAGGAGCTGTGGCCGGGGCCGCTCACCCTGGTCTGTCGTCAGCAGGGCTCGCTCCAGTGGGACCTCGGCGACACCCGGGGCACGGTCGCGGTGCGGATGCCCGACCACGAGGTCGCCCTCGACCTGCTCTCGCGCACCGGTCCACTCGCCGTCAGCAGCGCCAACCTCAGCGGTCAGCCGGCCGCCACCGACGCCGACGCCGCGGAGGAGATGCTCGGGAGCAGCACCCAGGTGCTTCTCGATGCCGGCTCGACCCCGGGGGAGCAGCCGTCGACCATCGTGGACGCCACCGGCGACGTTCCCCGGGTGCTGCGGGTCGGCGCCGTCTCGATCGAGCGCCTCAACGAGATCATCGCACCGCTCGGGGTCGAGATCGTCGACGAGGGCTGACCGAGGCGTGCGCGAATATCTCACGATCTTCCTGGTGGCCGCGACGGTCACCTACCTGCTCGGTGTCTTCGCCCGTGAGGTTGCCCTACGGACCGGGGCCGTGGCGCGGGTCCGCGACCGGGATGTGCACGCCGTCCCCATCCCCTACTTCGGCGGCGTCGCGATGCTCGGCGGCCTCGTGGCCGGCTTTCTCGTGGCCAGAAGATTGCCGTTCCTGTCCCTGGACAGCAACGACTCGGTGTTCCGCGATGCCGCGGTGGTGCTCATCGCCGGGGCGATGATCTGCCTCCTGGGGGTGGTCGACGACCTCATCGAGATCGATGCGCTCACCAAGCTGGGCGGCCAGCTCCTGGTGGCCGGGGTGCTCGTCTACAACGACGTCTACTTCTACAACTTCGTGCTGCCCGGGGGAGGACAGCTCAGTCCCGACCCCACCCAGATGCAGCTGCTGAGCGTCGTGGTGGTGGTCGCCACCATCAACGCGGTCAACTTCGTCGACGGACTCGACGGGCTCGCGTCGGGGGTCGTGGGGATCGGGGCGGTTGCCTTCTTCCTCTTCAGCTACACGCTGGCGAGCGTCAACGACGAGACCCTGGCGATCACCGCGGCGCTGCTCTGCGCGGCGCTCGCCGGTGCCTGTGTGGGCTTCCTGCCGCACAACTTCTTCCCGGCACGCCTCTTCATGGGCGACTCGGGGTCGATGCTGATCGGGCTGGTCCTCTCGGCCTCCGCCCTGACCCTCACCGGCCAGTTCGCCACCGTCGACATGACGCAGGGCGCCGGCACGTCCGAGGCAAGCCTCCTCCCGACGCTGCTGCCGATCATCTTGCCGATCGCCATCTTGGTGGTGCCGTTCGCCGACCTGCTCCTCGCGGTGATCCGGCGCACCCGGGCCGGCCGCTCGCCGTTCTCACCCGACAAGCAGCATCTGCACCATCGACTTCTCGAGATCGGTCACTCGCATCGCCGGGCGGTGCTGATCATCTGGTTGTGGGCCGGGCTGATCGCCTTCGGTGGCGTGCTCGCCAGCCTCTACGCCAGCCCCTTCACCACCTATCTGCTCGTGGGGTGGGTGCTGTTCACGGTGGCGCTCACCTTCGTCGTTCCCCGGGTGCAGAAGCCCACCTCTCACGTGTAGGAGGTGGAGGGCGCCCTTCCCGGTCACGGAGGATGGCGTCCAGACCGGTGATTTCCACCGCCGTCCGACTTTGTGCTAGTTTTCACAAAGTCAGCAGGAACACCTCCGGAGCCGCGTGCGGGTCCGCGAGACATCCCGTGACGACCGCCCCGTCGAACCCGACAGAACGGCCGCCCTCATGACGACCGCAGCGCAGGCAGGACAGACCGGGTCGCCCGGTGTCGCCAGCCGGGTTGTACGCCGGGCCCTGGCGGCCACGCTGCTGCTCGGCCTGCTGCTCGCCGTGGTCGCGTGGCTCACCGCAGGCTCGGCCGCGCTGGCCGGCGTCATGGTGGGCACCGTCCTGGTAGCGGGGTTCTTCGGCCTGGGGACGGTCGTGCTGACCTGGGTCACCCGGGTGTCACCGGCGATGTCGCTGCTGGTCGCGCTGATGACCTACACCCTCCAGGTGATCGTGCTCGGGCTCACCTTCGCCGCCCTCCAGGCGTCGGGGTTGATGCGCTCGACCATCGACGGGACCTGGCTCGGTGGTGTGGTGATCGCCGGCACCGTGGTGTGGCTCGCGATCCAGGTGACGCTGAGCCTGCGCGCCCGCCAGACCTACTTCGACGACCCCGCCCCGGCCCCCCCGGCCGGGCACCCGGATGCCGCAGAGCCGGGTGCGCGATGACCTGTCATGACTGCTATTGTCCGGAGCGCGATGTCACAGCAGAAGCCGTCCTCTGCCTCCGACGCCGAACCCTCGATGTCACCCCAGGGAGACCCCTGGCACGCTTTCGGGTATCTGGTCTCGGGAGTGGCGATCTACGGCTTCGCCGGTTGGCTGCTGGATCGCTGGTGGGGCACGTCGTTCATGGTGGCCATCGGCATCTTGTTCGGCGCCGGACTGGGCATTTACATGACTCATCTGAGGTTCAACCGCACGCCAGCCCCGACCGCACCCATCACCGGGACCGACGAGCAGACGAAGTGACAATGCAGACGCCGACTCAGGAGACGCCGTGAGCTTCATCGGGACCACGATGGTCGTGCTGGAGGAGGAGCATTCCTTCACCCCGCCGGGCCCTGCTGACTTCAACCTGCCGCCGATCGGGCCGTCCTCGACGTTCGAGATGTTCGGCCAGACCTTCGTGCTCGGAGTCACCAAGCCGATGCTCCAGGTCGTGCTCGCGGCCGGACTGGTGTTCTGGTTCTTCTACGCCGCCTCCAAGCAGCGCGCGATGGTTCCCAGCCGACTGCAGTACGTCGGAGAGGCCGGCTACGGCTTCGTCCGCAACAGCCTCGGCCGCGACATCATCGGCAGCCGAGACTTCATGCGCTTCGTGCCCTACCTCTTCGCGTTGTTCTTCTTCATCCTGCTGAACAACTTCTTCGCCACGATCCCGTTCATCCAGTTCCCGACGATGTCGCGGTCCGGGATGGTCTACGGCCTGGCCATCCTCAGCTGGGTCATCTACAACGCGGTCGGCATCAAGAGGCACGGCTTCGGGGGCTATCTCAAGCATCAGTCGGTGCCCGGAGGCATGAAGGGCCCGATCCTGGGCCTGCTGGTGCCGCTGGAGTTCCTCTCCAACATCATCGTGCGCCCGTTCACGCTCGCCCTGCGACTCTTCGCGAACATGTTCGCCGGTCACCTGCTGCTGATCCTGTTCGCGCTCGGCGGCGAGTACCTCCTCGTGGAGGGGTCACTGCTGGTGAAGCCGGTCGGTCTGCTGGCCTGGGTGCTCTTCGTCGCGATCGCGATCCTGGAGGTCCTGATCCAGTTCCTGCAGGCCTACGTCTTCGTCCTGCTCAACGCCATGTACATCTCCGGAGCGCTCGCAGAAGAGCACTGAGTCGGAGAGCACGTTCTCGAAACCTGCCCGTCGTACAAACACCAATCGCAACGTAGTAACCATCGAAAGGACATTGCCGTGAATGGCACTATCAACGGCTCGCTGAACATGATCGGCTACGGCCTCGCGGCCATCGGCCCCGGTGTCGGCATCGGTCTGATCTTCGCCGCCTACATCAACGGTGTGGCCCGTCAGCCCGAGGCCCAGGGTCGTCTCCAGACGATCGCCATCTTGGGCTTCGCGCTCGCCGAGGCACTCGCGATCATCGGTATCGCCCTCGCCTTCGTCCTGAGCTGACGACGACCACCCCGTTCGAAGAACCCAAAGGACCCAAGCCATGAACGAGATCACTCTCGCCGCGGAGGAGCTCAACCCGCTCCTGCCGCACCTGGTGGAGATCGTCTTGTCGCTGGTCGTGTTCGGACTGCTGGTTTTCGCCGCCAAGAAGTGGGTCGTCCCCAACTTCGAGGAGACCTTCGCCGAGCGCACCGCCGCGATCGAAGGCGGTCTGCAGGCAGCAGAGACCAAGCAGGCAGAGGCCGACGCCAAGCTCGCCGAGCTCGAGAAGCAGCTCGGCGATGCCCGGCACGAGGCGGCGCGCATCCGCGAGGACGCGCGCGAGCAGGGTGCGGCGATCATCGCGGAGATGCGGGAGCAGGCCCAGGCCGAGTCCACTCGCATCGTCGAGCACGCCCACACGCAGATCGAGGCCGAGCGCCAGCAGGCGGTCACCTCGCTGCGGGCCGAGGTGGGGGCGCTGGCCACCTCGCTCGCGGGCCGCATCGTGGGTGAGTCCCTCGATGACGAGGCGCGCCAGAGCCGCGTCGTCGAGCGCTTCCTGAGTGACCTCGAGACCCAGCAGGGTTCGACCAACGCGGGAGCCAACTGATGAGAAGCCAGATGCGGGGAGCGTCCGCAGACTCTCTCGCGGTGCTGACCGAGCAGCTCGGGACAGCAACCGAGGGTGGGGCGGACGCCAGCCGCATCGGCGACGACCTCTTCGGGGTCTCCGAGGTGCTGAGGCGCGAGCCCAGCCTTCGGCGGGTGGCGACCGACGTCTCGGTGAGGCCTGAGGCCAAGTCCGAGCTGATGCGTGGGATCTTCCACGAGAAGCTCGACGCTGCGTCGCTCGACCTCGTGGCCACAGCCGTGGGTCGTCGGTGGGCAGCCACCCGCGACCTGGGTGACGCACTGGAGCACCTCGGTGTCGTCGCCGTCGTTCGGAGCGCGGAGGGTGCCGGCCAGGCCGACGCCCTCGAGGACGAGCTGTTCGGCTTCGAGCGCCTCGTCGTCGACAACCCCGAGCTGCGCGACGCGCTCTCGGACCCGGCTCGGAGCGTCGAGGACAAGCGTGGCCTGCTGGCCTCCCTCCTCGAGGGCAAGGCCACCCCTGCGACGCTGAAGCTGGCCGAGCAGTCGGTGACCGGAACCCACCGCACGGTGCAGGTCGCCCTCGAGAGCTACCAGAAGGTGGCCGCAGCGCACCGCAACCGGCTTGTCGCCGAGGTGCGGGTCGCCCGGGAGCTCCCCGAGTCCGACGAGCAGCGCCTCGCAGGGACGCTGGCCAGGCAGTACGGCCGACCGGTGCACCTCAATGTGGTCATCGATCCCGACGTGATCGGGGGAGTCCGCGTGGAGATCGGTGACGACGTCATCGACGGCACCGTCGTCAGCCGCCTCGACGACGCCCGCCGAAGGCTCGCGGGCTAGCAGCAGCACCTGGTGGTCGAGCCTGTCGAGACCATCGATCCTGAACGAGCACCACACTTCTGAGCACCGAGAGACAAGGGACTAGATCATGACGGAGCTAACGATTCGTCCGGAGGAGATCCGGGACGCGCTCCAGCGATTCGTGTCGGACTACAAGCCGGAGACCGCCAGCCGCGAAGAGGTGGGCACCGTCGCCGAGGCCGGCGACGGCATCGCGCGCGTCACCGGTCTGCCTTCGGTCATGGCCAACGAGCTCCTCGAGTTCGAGGACGGCACGCTGGGACTCGCCCTGAACCTCGACACCCGCGAGATCGGTGTCGTCATCCTCGGTGACTTCGACAAGATCGAGGAGGGTCAGCCCGTGCGTCGCACCGGCGAGATCCTCTCGGTCCCCGTGGGTGACACCTACATGGGACGAGTCGTGGACCCGCTCGGGCAGCCCATCGACGGCCTCGGCGAGATCGAGTCGAGCGAACGTCGCGCGCTGGAGCTCCAGGCTCCCGGCGTGATGCAGCGCAAGTCGGTGCACGAGCCGCTGGCGACCGGCATCAAGGCCATCGACGCGATGACGCCCATCGGTCGCGGTCAGCGACAGCTGATCATCGGCGACCGCGCCACCGGCAAGTCGACGATCGCGATCGACACGATCATCAACCAGAAGCAGAACTGGGAGTCGGGCGACCCGACCAAGCAGGTCCGCTGCATCTATGTCGCGATCGGCCAGAAGGGCTCGACCATCGCCGCCGTGCGTGGAGCCCTGGAGGAGGCCGGTGCTCTCGAGTACACGACCATCGTCGCCTCGCCGGCCTCGGACTCCGCGGGGTTCAAGTACCTCGCCCCCTACACCGGTTCGGCCATCGGTCAGCACTGGATGTACGAGGGCAAGCACGTCCTGATCGTGTTCGACGACCTGACCAAGCAGGCCGAGGCGTACCGCTCCGTGTCCCTGCTGCTGCGTCGTCCGCCGGGCCGCGAGGCCTACCCCGGCGACGTGTTCTACCTGCACAGCCGGTTGCTCGAGCGTTGCGCCAAGCTGTCCGACGAGCTGGGTGCCGGCTCGATGACGGGTCTGCCGATCATCGAGACCAAGGCCAACGATGTGTCGGCCTACATCCCGACCAACGTCATCTCGATCACCGACGGCCAGATCTTCCTCCAGTCCGACCTGTTCGCGGCCAACCAGCGTCCCGCGATCGACGTCGGCATCTCGGTGTCCCGCGTCGGCAGCGCGGCGATGACCAAGGCCATCAAGGCAGTCACCGGCTCGCTGAAGGTCGACCTCGCGCAGTTCCGCGCCATGGAGGCGTTCGCGATGTTCGCCTCCGACCTCGACGCGGCCTCGCGTCAACAGCTCGACCGTGGTGAGCGGCTGATGGCCCTGCTCAAGCAGCCGCAGTACTCGCCCTACCCCGTCAACGAGATGACGGCATCGCTGTGGCTCGGTACCACGGGTCGGCTGGACAAGGTTCCGACCGACGACGTGCTCCGCTTCGAGTCCGAGTTCCTCGACTACCTCCGGCGTGAGCACGCCGGCATCCTCGACACGATCGCGGAGACCAACAAGTTCGAGGACGACACCGAGACGTCCCTCACGGACGCCTACGACTCGTTCCTCGACCAGTTCGAGACCTCTGACGGCCAGTCGATCAAGGCCGGCAAGGAGGAGCACGAGGCTCTTCCCGAGGACGAGCTCGAGCAGGAGCAGATCGTCAAGCAGAAGCGGGGCTGACCATGGCAACCTCAGTGCGTGAGCTGCGTGCACGGACCAAGTCCGTCACGTCGATGAAGAAGATCACGCGCGCCATGGAGCTCATTGCTGCCTCCCGGATCATCAAGGCGCAGCAGCGGGCCCAGGCGGCCGCGCCCTATGCCCGCGAGCTCACCCGAGCGGTGTCCGCGGTGGCGACGTACTCCAACGTGGAGCACGCCCTCACCACGGAGCCGGAGGACCCCAAGCGCGCTGCGATCCTGATCGTGACCAGCGACCGTGGACTGGCCGGCGCCTACTCCTCGAGCGTGCTCAAGGAGGCCGAGCGCCTCGCCGAGAAGCTGCGGAGCGAGGGCAAGAAGGTCGACAGCTACATCTCCGGCCGCAAGGGGCAGGCCTACTTCCGGTTCCGCAACCGCACGGTGGCGGCGACCTGGACGGGCCACTCCGACCAGCCGACCTACGACGTGGCTCGCGAGATCGGCGACGCGCTGATCCAGGCCTTCCTGGCCGGGGACGACCGCCCCGAGATCGAGCTCGAAGGCGACGCGAACCCCGTCGACGAGGTCCACGTGGTCTACACGCGGTTCCGCTCGATGCTCGTGCAGGAGCCGACCGCGACGCGGCTGCTCCCTCTCGAGGTCGTCGAGGGTGAGGCGCCGCCGGAGGACGACGAGGTCCTACCGCTCTACGAGTTCGAGCCGAGCGCCGCAGAGGTGCTCGACGCCCTGCTGCCGCGCTACGTCCAGAGCCGCATCTACTTCGCTCTGCTCCAGGCCGCAGCCTCGGAGCTCGCTGCCCGTCAGCGCGCGATGAAGGCTGCCACGGACAACGCGGACGAGCTCATCAAGAAGTACACCCGCTTGGCCAACCAGGCCCGTCAGGCGGGTATTACCCAGGAAATCAGCGAGATCGTCGGTGGCGTCAACGCGCTTGCCGACGCGACCGCCGGGAGTGAGTGAGAGACATGACTGCCACCATCAACGAAGCCGCCGAGACCTCCGGTGCCAGCGGTGGCGTGGGTCGCATCGCCCGCGTCATCGGTCCTGTGGTCGACATCGAGTTCCCCTCGGACAACATGCCCGAGATGTACAACAAGCTCGAGGTCGACTTCGAGCTCAGCGGTGAGACCCGCACGCTGCCCCTCGAGGTGGCCCAGCACATCGGTGACGGCATGGTCCGCGCGATCTCGCTGAAGCCGACCGACGGTCTGGTGCGCGGCGCCCAGGTGCGCGACACCGGTGGCCCGATCTCCGTGCCCGTGGGTGACGTCACCCTGGGTCGCGTCTTCAACACGACCGGCGACTGCCTCAACCTCGCCGAGGGCGAGACGCTCGAGGTCACCGAGCGCTGGGGCATCCACCGCAAGGCGCCGGCCTTCGATCAGCTCGAGTCCAAGACCGAGATGTTCCAGACCGGCATCAAGGTCATCGACCTGCTGACGCCCTACGTGCAGGGCGGAAAGATCGGCCTGTTCGGTGGCGCCGGAGTGGGCAAGACCGTGCTGATCCAGGAGATGATCGCTCGCGTCGCCAAGGACCACGGCGGTGTGTCCGTCTTCGCAGGTGTCGGGGAGCGCACCCGCGAGGGCAACGACCTCATCGTCGAGATGGAGGAGGCCGGCGTCATCGGCCAGACCGCCCTGGTCTTCGGCCAGATGGACGAGCCGCCGGGCACTCGCCTGCGGGTCGCGCTGTCCGCGCTGACGATGGCGGAGTACTTCCGTGACGTGCAGGGCCAGGACGTGCTGCTCTTCATCGACAACATCTTCCGGTTCACCCAGGCGGGCTCCGAGGTGTCCACCCTGCTGGGGCGGATGCCGTCGGCGGTGGGCTACCAGCCCAACCTCGCTGACGAGATGGGCACCCTCCAGGAGCGGATCACCTCCACGCGCGGTCACTCGATCACCTCGCTGCAGGCGATCTACGTGCCGGCCGACGACTACACCGACCCGGCTCCCGCGACGACCTTCGCCCACCTCGACGCGACCACCGAGCTGTCCCGCGAGATCGCCTCGCTCGGCATCTACCCGGCGGTGGACCCGTTGACCTCGACGTCGCGGATCCTCGACCCGCGCTACATCGGCGACGACCACTACAACACCGCGGTCCGGATCAAGCAGATCCTGCAGCGCAACAAGGAGCTGCAGGACATCATCGCGATCCTCGGTGTCGACGAGCTGTCCGAAGAGGACAAGATCATCGTCTCCCGTGCCCGTCGCATCCAGCGGTTCCTGTCGCAGAACACCTACGTCGCCAAGCAGTTCACCGGCGTCGAGGGCTCGACGGTCACCATCGAGGACACGATCGAGGGATTCACCAAGATCGCCGACGGCGACTTCGACCACGTCGCCGAGCAGGCGTTCTTCATGTGTGGTGGCCTCGACGACGTCGAGCGCAAGTGGGCCGAAATCCAGAAGAGCCTCTGAGCATGGCTGACAACCACGCCACCACGATGCAGGTCGAGCTGGTCTCGGCCGACCGTCTCGTCTGGTCGGGCGAGGCGACCATGGTCATCGCCCGCACCACAGAAGGTGACGTCGGCATCCTGCCCAACCACGCGCCGATGCTCTCCACGATGGTGGACGGGATCGTGGACGTGACCACGGGGGACGGGGAGACCTGGATCGCCGCCGTGGACGCAGGGTTCCTCTCGGTGGCGAACAACCGGATCTCGATCCTCTCCGAGCACGCGGAGATGTCCCACGACATCGACCTGGAGAAGGCTCGTGCCGAGCTCGAGCGCGCGCACGCCGCAGGGGAGAATGACGACGAAGCCGACGCGGCAGTCACGCGGGAGTGGGCCGAGGCCCGCATCCGCGCGGCCGAGAGGGCTTCCTGACACTGCGGAGCGTCGCGGGACGATCCGAGGAATGAGGCGATAGATGGCGTGGTGGCAGTGGCTGGCCGATGGGGCCGGAGCGCTGTTGCTGCTCATCCTCGTCTACGGCATCACCCTGGTGGTGCGTCGGCGCGTCATCTCCCGCCACGGCGGGACCTTCGAGTTCTCTGTCCGCGTCCGGTCCGGTAGGGCCGGACGCGGCTGGATTCTCGGGGTGGGCCGCTACTCAGGCGGCGACCTGGAGTGGTTCCGGATCTTCTCGCTGAGCCCACGGCCGCGGATGTCCTTCCGGCGATCGGAGCTCGACTTCGTGGGGCGGCGCGACCCGGGCGGCGTGGAGTCCTACTCGCTGTACTCGGGCCACGTCATCGTCAGCTGCAGGACCCCCACCGGCCTGCTCGAGGTGGCGATGAGCCCCGATGCCCTGACCGGCTTCCTCGCCTGGCTCGAGGCGGCACCCCCCGGTCAGCGGAGCCGGCGGGCCTAGCTCAGGCCTGCCTGCCTGCGTTGACCCTGTCAGCCCGGTGGTCCCGAGGGGTCACCTCTCTCCACCGGGGACCCAGAGCACGTCGCCGACCTCGCGGTTGGCGTGCCGCGCGAGGATGAAGAGCAGGTCCGAGAGCCGGTTGAGGTACGTGATGGCCAGGATGTTCATCGAGTCGGCGTGCTCCTCGAAGGCCGCCCAGCCGGAGCGCTCGGCGCGCCTCGTCACCGTGCGGGCGACGTGGAGCAGCGCGCTGCCCGGCGTACCGCCGTTGAGGATGAAGGAACGCAACGCGGACAGGTCCTCGTTGTAGTGGTCGCACCAGCCCTCGAGCCGGTCGACGTAGGACTGCTCGATGCGCAGGGGCGGGAACTCCGGGTTCGCCACGATCGGGGTGCAGAAGTCGGCCCCGACATCGAAGAGATCGTTCTGGATCGTGGTCAGCACCTGCACCACGTCGTCCTCCAGCCCTCCGGTGGCCAATGCCACGCCGATGTGGGCGTTGGCCTCGTCGACGTCGGCGTAGGCGTGCAGTCGCAGGTCGTTCTTGGAGGTGAGGCTCATGTCGCCGAGGCGGGTCTCGCCGGCGTCGCCGGTGCGGGTGTAGATGCGCGTGAGGTTGACCATGGACCCCAGCCTAGGGGGCTGCGGCGGTCCGGGACGGGGGACCGCGGGTGGGATATGTCGCAGGACTAGCATCAGGGCGATGGAGGGTTTCGAGGTCGTCTCGGGAGGGCCGCTGTCGTCCCCGCTCGCCGGTGTCGTCACGGTCGTGGGTGCGAAGAACAGTGCGCTCAAGCTGATGGCTGCGTCCCTGCTGGCCAGCGGCCTCACCCGGGTCACCAACGTGCCGGACATCCTCGACGTGCACGTGATGGCCAGGCTCCTGGAGGAGCTGGGGTGCCGCGTGGTGGTGTCCCCGGAGGTCGTGACCACCGGCCTCCCGGCCACCGGGTCGCTCTGCGTCGACATCGACGTGCCGGACGAGCTCGGTCACGAGGCGCCCTACGAGCTGGTCCGCCGGCTACGCGCCTCCATCACAGTGCTGGGCCCGTTGGTCGCGCGGTGCGGACGGGCCAAGGTGGCCCTGCCCGGCGGCGACAACATCGGGTCGCGTGGCCTGGACATGCACATCACCGGTCTGCACGAGCTCGGGGCGCAGGTCCGCATCGAGCACGGCTTCGTCGTGGCCGAGGTGCCGGACCGGTTGCGCGGGGCCAACCTGTGGCTCGACTTCCCCAGCGTGGGCGCCACCGAGAACCTCCTCATGGCCTCCGTGCTCGCGGACGGGGTCACGGTCATCGACAACGTCGCCCGTGAGCCCGAGATCAGCGACCTCTGCGACATGCTCGTCGCGATGGGGGCGGACATCGAGGGAGTCACGACCTCGACGCTGACCGTTCACGGTGTCGGCGCCCTGCGTCCGGTCGAGCATGCGACCATTCCGGACCGGATCGTGTCGGGCACCTGGGCATTCGCGACGGCGATCGCAGGTGGCAACCTCACGGTCAGTGGCGGTCGTGCCCGGCACCTCGACATCGTGCTCGACAAGCTCGTCTCGGCCGGGGGCCAGGTGGACGTCGGCCACGACGGGTTCGCCGTGCGGGTCGACAAGCGGCTGGCAGCCTTCGATGTCGTGACGCTGCCCTACCCCGGGTTCCCGACCGACCTGCAGCCGTTCGCGATGGCGCTGGCCGCCGTCAGCGACGGGACCGCGATGATCACCGAGAACGTGTTCGAGGCCCGCTTCATGTTCGCCCAGGAGCTGGCACGGCTCGGCGCCGATCTACGCACCGACGGCCACCACGCCGTCGTCCGCGGGAAGCCCGTGCTCTCGGGCGCACCCGTGGTCGCCCACGACATCCGTGCCGGCGCCGCGCTGGTGCTCGCCGGCCTCGCCTCGCAGGGCACCACGTTGGTGGGGGAGTCGCACCACATCGACCGGGGCTACCCGCGGTTCGCCGAGATGCTCCGGAGCCTCGGCGCCGACGTCACCCGCGTGACGTTGGACGACCCGACTCCCTGAAGGTCCTCCGACGTCGCGACACCCCGACGTCGCGCACGGAGACAACCTTTCCCGGGGGTGCTGCGTCATAGTGAGTGAGGGCCGGTCACGGGGGATCGGACGCGCACGGCAGGAGAGCAGATGCAGGTCAGTGGAGCAGCAGAGGTCTTGGTGCTGGAGGGGCGGCTCGACGGGCGCTCCACAGGACTGGTGCGCGACGCGCTCCACGCGCTGATGTATCGCGTCGAGGACGTCGTCGTCGATGTGACCGCGGTCGAGTCGATCGATGTCACCGGCCTCACCATGCTCGCCGCGGCCAGCAAGGTGATGGAGCGCGAGGGGCGCCACCTCACCCTGCGCGGAGCCCGCCCCTCGTTGCGCCGGGTGATCGCGTTCACCCGGATCCGCGGTGTCCTCGAGCTCGAGAGGCAGGCCGCCTCGGCCTGAGGCACGCTCGACCGCACCCGGTTGTGACCTAGTTGGCACAGTGGGACAACTCACTTCGTGGTTACCTGCGGGTCACCCTCGCCCTACAGTCGGGCCATGAGCGAGAAGGACCGCCCCTGGGTGATGCGCACCTACGCCGGACACAGCTCGGCCACCGATTCCAATGCGCTGTACCGCAACAACCTGGCCAAGGGCCAGACGGGTCTGTCGGTGGCGTTCGACCTGCCGACCCAGACCGGCTACGACCCGGACTCGGCGTTGGCCCGCGGCGAGGTCGGCAAGGTCGGCGTGCCGATCCCACACCTCGGCGAGATGCGGCGCCTCTTCGAAGGCATCCCGCTGGCGGAGATGAACACGTCGATGACGATCAATGCGACCGCGATGTGGCTGCTCGCGCTCTACCAGGTGGTCGCCGAGGAGCAGGCCGGACTGACCGAGTCCTCGCCTAGCGAGGACTTCGAGGCCGTGCACGGCCGGCTCGCCGGCACCACCCAGAACGACATCATCAAGGAGTACCTCTCCCGCGGCACCTACGTGTTCCCGCCGGAGCACTCGCTGCGGCTGACCAGCGACCTGATCGCCTACACCGTCAACCAGATCCCGAAGTGGAACCCGATCAACATCTGCAGCTATCACCTGCAGGAGGCGGGCGCGACGCCGGTGCAAGAGCTCGCCTATGCGCTGTGCACGGCGATCGCGGTCCTGGACACGGTCCGTGACTCGGGCCAGGTCGCGGCCGAGGACTTCGCGGCGGTGGTCGGAAGGATGTCGTTCTTCGTCAACGCCGGGGTTCGCTTCATCGAGGAGACCTGCAAGATGCGGGCATTCGTGGAGCTGTGGGACGAGATCACGCGTGAGCGTTACGGCGTCGAGGACGGCAAGATGCGGCGCTTCCGCTACGGCGTCCAGGTCAACTCGCTGGGACTGACCGAGGCCCAGCCCGAGAACAACGTGCAGCGCATCGTGCTCGAGATGCTCGGAGTGACGCTGTCCAAGGACGCCCGGGCACGCGCCGTACAGCTGCCGGCGTGGAACGAGGCACTCGGCCTGCCACGGCCGTGGGACCAGCAGTGGTCGCTGCGGCTGCAGCAGGTGCTGGCCGTCGAGTCCGACCTGCTGGAGTACGACGACATCTTCGAGGGCTCCGTCGTGATCGAGGCCAAGGTCGCCGAGCTGGTTGCCGGCGCCCGCCAGGAGATGGATCGGGTGCAGGCGATGGGTGGCGCGATCGCGGCCGTCGAGTCCGGCTACATGAAGCAGGCTCTGGTGTCCTCGCACGCAGCTCGCCGCGGCCGGATCGAGTCAGGAGCCGACAAGGTGGTCGGGGTGAACTGCTACCAGACGACAGAGCCCTCGCCGCTGACAGCCGACCTGGATGCCGCCATCCAGACCGCCGACCCGGAGGCCGAGCGGGCTGCGCGCAAGGTCACTGACGCCTGGCGACGACAACGCGACCAGGGGGCGGTCGACAGTGCCCTCCAGCGACTCGCCGCCGACGCGAAGTCGGGAGTGAACCTGATGGAGGCCACCTTGGCCGCGGCCCGGGCCGGTGCCACCACGGGGGAGTGGGCCGGCGCCCTGCGGGAGGTCTTCGGTGAGTTTCGCGCGCCGACCGGCGTCGCCGGCGCGGTCGGGGTCGCCGACCCGGGCGTGGAGCTCACGGCGGTGCGGGCGGAGGTCCGCAGCACGGGCGAGGAGCTCGGCGGCCGGTTGCGCCTCCTGGTGGGCAAACCGGGCCTCGACGGGCACTCCAACGGTGCCGAGCAGGTCGCGGTGCGCGCCCGCGACGCCGGCTTCGAGGTGGTCTACCAGGGCATCCGGCTGACCCCGGAGCAGATCGTCGCCGCCGCGGTGGCTGAGGACGTGCACTGCGTCGGGCTGTCGATCCTCTCCGGCTCACACATGGAGCTGGTGCCCGCAGTGCTCGACGGCCTGCGCGCGCAGGGGCTCGGAGACCTGCCGGTCGTGGTCGGCGGGATCATCCCCTCCGCGGACGCCGCCCGGCTGCGCGATCTCGGCGTGGCGGCCGTCTTCACACCGAAGGACTTCGGGCTGACCGAGATCATGTCCGGCATCGTGAGGGCGATCCGGAGCGCGCACGACCTCGGCTGAGAGGGCCCGACGCGCTCGGAGCTGGGGGAAAGTCGACGCGAATCGCGACGCATGGGAAAATAACTGTCGATGTGCCAATCAGGGGACACAATGGAGTCGGGGATTCTCGGGCCGTGCCCCGAGCGACTGATGTGGATGCGGTGAGCGGGACGAGAACGGTGGAACGGCCAGGGGCTGTCGAACGCCGTCTGCCTGCCCACCCGGCGAGTGTCGGGCAGGCCCGCTCCCTCGTCCGCGACCTCCTGATCGAGGCCGAGCGTCCCGAGCTCGTCGAGAGCGCCGTCCTCCTGGTCAGCGAGATCGTCACCAACGCACTCCTGCACGCCGGCACACCCATCCATGTCTCGGCGTGGCTCGAGGGTCGCGCCCTGAGCGTCGAGGTCTCCGACGGAAGCCAGCACCTGCCCGTACGCCGACGCTACGCGCCCACGGCCGGCACCGGACGGGGCATGCTGATGCTCGAGGAGATGGTCGACGAGTGGGGGGTCTCCAGGCACGGTCAGGGCAAGACAGTGTGGTTCCACCTGACCAGCCCGGGTCGCAACGGCGAGCGCGTCGAGCTCCAGGAGGCCGGCGAGACCCGTCGTACGGCGGGGGAGACCACCACCGTCGAGCTCCTCGACATGCCGCTGTTGCTGCACGCGGCGTGGCGGGAGCATGCCGAGGCGCTGCTGCGCGAGTACCTCCTCGCCATGCTCGAGGACGACTCGGGGATCGACGCGATCCAGATGCACGCCGACGCGACCGATGCGATCGCGCTCCTCGAGGAGCAGATCCCGCACGTCGAGGTGGCGATGTCGCCCGACCAGCTGATGGTCGAGGCAACTGAGCCCCGGGTCAGCTCGTCGGCGTTGAGAATCGATGTCCCGGTCGCCTCGCTGCCGCACTTCCAGACCCTCAGTGACGCGATCGAGGCCGCCCGCGAGCTCGCCCGACGCGGGCGCATCCTGACCCCTCCGACCCAGCCCGAGGTGCGCCTGTTCCGGCAGTGGCTGTGCGCCGAGGTGCTCGAGCAGCCGACCGGCCGGGCGCCGCGTGCCTGGACTGTGGACACGGTGCTGCCTGCGTTGCCGTACCACGCAGCGTCCTGGGACATCAGCTCCGTGGAGCGGGCGACCACCGGCCTCATCGCTGCCGATGAGGCCGATCGGATCATCGCGGTGAGCGCCCCCGCGCTCGACCTGCTCGGCTACGACGACGTCGAGGAGCTCGTGGGCCACCGGCTGCTCGCGATCATCCCCACCCGGTTCCGCCAGGCCCACATCGCCGGCTTCACGATGTTCTTCCTGGTCTCCCGGCAGCCGCTCCTCGGGGCTCCGGTGGAGGTGCCGGCACTGCGAAGGGACGGGACAGAGCTGCTGGTGCGGCTGCTGATCACCGCCGAGCAGGTGGGGGAGGGTCGCACGGTCTTCCTGGCCGACATCAGCGCCGTCCAGGAGCCGCAAGCCCCGGGGTCGACGACCCCCTGATCGGGCACCTGGCCCGAGGCTCGACGTCGCGGTTCTCAGCCCGGTGGAGGCGCCTGCGGGTGCTGCTCGTCGTCGACGAAGAACATCGGCTCGGGCACCCCGGCGGTGATCCTGGTGCCGTCCGACCGCGTGCCACCGAGGTGAGGCTTGTCGCCGAGCACACCGTCGATGCGGGGCCCTTGCCCGTCGAGCGGGACCGTCAGCGGTTGGTCGAGCGTCACCGAGTGCTTCTCGCCGCGCACCCGGACGCGCACCTCGGCCTCCTCGGCAAAGAGCACCGTGATCGTGATGGCCTCCTGGGTGAGCTCCACCCGGAGGCGCGATCCGCGCCAGGTCACCGGGAAGCGGAGCAGTGGCCACTCACGTGGCAGACGGGGGTCGAAGGTGAGCCTGCCGTTGCGGTCACCCATGCCGGCGAACCCGAAGACGAGCGCGCTCCACACGCCCCCGGCAGAGGCGACGTGAAGACCGTCGACGGTGTTGGCGTGAAGGTCGCAGAGGTCGACGTAGACCGCGCGACGGAAGTAGTCCATCGCCGCCTCGTGGTAGCCGACCTCCGCCGCGATGATCGACTGCACGACCGCCGACAAGGTCGAGTCACCCGTGGTGATCGGGTCGTAGTACTCGAAGTTGGCTCTCTTCTGCTCGGCCGTGAAGCGGTCGCCGTGCAGGAACATGGCGAGCACGACGTCGGCCTGCTTGAGCACCTGGAAGCGATAGATCACCAGCGGGTGGTAGTGCAGCATCAGCGGCCGGTTGGCCTGCGGCGTCCGTGAGAGGTCCCACACCTCGCGGTCCAGGAAGAAGTCGTCCTGGGGGTGGATCCCGAGTCCCTCGTCGAAGGGGATCGTCATCCCGTCCGCACAGCGCCGCCACTCCTCGACCTCGTCGTCGGTGATGTCGAGGCGTTGCACCAGCTTGTCGAAGTCGCCCGGGGAGCGCTCGCGGAAGCTCGTCGACCACCACGGCGGCACGCTCCAGGTTGTAGCGGGCCATGACGTTGGTGAACAGGTTGTTGTTCACCACGGTCGTGTACTCGTCGGGGCCGGTGACGCCGTGGATGTGGAACGACGGGTTGCCGTTGGTGCGCCAGAAGCCGAGCTCGGCCCACATCCGGGCGGTCTCGACCAGCAGGTCCACGCCGTCGCGCACCAGGAAGGGAAGGTCGTTGGTCGCGCCGACGTACTGCATCAGGGCGTAGGCGATGTCGCCGTTGATGTGCATCTGGGCGCTGCCGGCGGCGTAGTAGGCCGAGGCCTCCTCGCCGTTGATGGTGCGCCACGGGAAGAGCGCGCCGCTCTGGGCCATCTCGCGCGCGCGAACGCGCGCGGCCGGAAGCATCCGGTTGCGGAAGTGCAGCAGGTTGCGCGCGATCTGAGGCTGGGTGAAGGTCAGGAACGGGATCACGTAGATCTCGGTGTCCCAGAAGTAGTGACCCTCGTAGCCCGAGCCCGTCACACCCTTGGCGGCGACGCCCTCGCGATCGGCGCGGGCACTGGCCTGCGCCAGCGTGAAGAGGTTGAACCGGATCGCCTGCTGGAGTGCCGGGTCGCCCTCGATCTCCACGTCGCTGGTGTCCCAGAAGCGTTCGTACCACCCACGCTGCTCGGCGAGGTAGTGCGTGGTGGAGTGCTGTCGGGCCCGGTCGAGGGTGCGGTCGCAGCGGTCGGAGAGCTCGCGCACGGGGACGCCACGCGAGGAGTGGTAGGCGACGACCTTCTCCAACCGGATGCTGTTCCCCTGCTTGGCCTCGACCCGGAAGACCGCCTTGCCGAGATCCTCACTCCCTCGCACCACGACCTCGTGCTCGTCGACCGTGTCGAGCCGGTGGTCGGCGGCCACGGCGATGGTCATGCGAGAGCGTGCGCACTGGTAGCCGAGCATCATCCGGTCGTCACGGGCGTAGTGGGCCCGCGGCTGCAGCACTCGCTGCCCGAACGCGGCGGCCTTGCGGGGGTCGGTGCCCTCGCCCATCGCCTCGTAGGGGGTGTGGTACTCGTCCTCGCCGTCTTGCCGGTTGAGCAGCTGGGAGGAGATCACGATGGGTGCGTCGCCGCTGAGCATCGTGACCTCAAAGGTGAGCACGGCGAGGTGACGCTGGGTCATCGAGACCATCCGCGTCGACTCGACGAGGACCCGCTTGCCCGACGGCGTCCGCCACAGCAGGCGACGCCGCAGCACGCCGTCGCGGAAGTCGAGGCTCCGCTCGTATTCCTCGAGATCGGCGGTGCCGAGGATGAGCGGCTCGTCATCGACGTAGAGCTTCATCAACTTGGAGTCGGGGACGTTGACGATCGTCTGGCCGGTGCGGGCGAAACCGAAGGCCGCCTCGGCGTGCCGGATCGGCCAGGTCTCGTGGAAGCCGTTGATGAAGCTGCCGTGGGCGACGGCGTCTCGTCCCTCCTCGGGGTTGCCGCGCATCCCGAGGTAGCCGTTGCCGACCGTGAACAAGGTCTCCGTCCGGCCGAGGTCGTCCCGGCGGTGCGTGGTCTCGACCAGCCGCCACGGATGGACGGGGAACCGACCACGGTCCAGCGCTGCGAGAGGCCTGCGCCCGTCGATCATCGGGGACTCCCCGGGATCAGCCGGTCGAGGTCGTCGACGACGAGGTCCGCGCCGGCGTCGCGGAGCACGTCGGCTCCGGCACCTCTGTCCACACCGATGACCAGCGCGAAGCCACCGCTGGCGCCGGCCCGCACGCCGGAGACGGCGTCCTCGAGAACCACCGAGACCGCCGGCTGCGCGCCGAGCACCTCCGCAGCGTGCACGAACGTGTCGGGGGCCGGCTTGCCCGGTAGCCCCTTCTCCTCGGCGACCCGGCCGTCGACGACGGTGCGGAACCTGTCGGACAGGCCGGCTGCGTCCAGCACGGCGGGGGCGTTGGCAGAGGACGAGACCACCGCGAGCGGGACGTCGAGCTCACGGAGGTGGTCGAGGAGTCGGACCGAGCCCGGGAAGGGCTGCACCCCGTCGCGCTCGAGGACGACGTTGAAGGCATCGTTCTTCCGGTTGCCCAGCCCCCGCACGCTGACCGTGTCGGGCGCGTCGTCGGAGGTCCCTTCCGGCAGCTCGATCCCGCGGGAGGTGAGGAAGTCGCGGACGCCGTCGTAGCGGGGCTTGCCGTCCACGTGGGCGTAGTAGTCCTGATCGGTGTAGGACGAGCGATCGCCGCCCCCGGGCGCGCCCTGGATCGCGAGGAAGTCGTTGAACATCTCCGACCAGGCACGCATGTGGACCTCGGCAGTCGGGGTGATCACGCCGTCGAGATCGAAGAGCACGGCAGCGTAGGTCGACCAGTCGACGTCTTCTCCATCCACCTGACGAGCGTAGGGGGTCGCGGCCCGTGGTTCTGGACCTGGGGGACATCGGTGGACATGCCGTGTCGCTGGTCACGAGGCTGGACTCGGGCGGTCGGGGACGAAACGCGTCGTGGATCGCGGTCGTCGGGCAGACTCTGGGCGTGGCCAGGGTGATCGTGATCGGTGCGGGCGTGATCGGCCTGTCCTGCGCCGTACGCCTGCTCGAGGCGGGTCACCGGGTCGATGTGCTCGCCCGCGACCTCCCGTTGGAGACCACCTCGGCCGTGGCCGCGGCGCTCTGGTATCCCTATCGCGCCTACCCGTTCGAGCAGGTCACCGCCTGGTCGGCAGCGACCTTCCTCGCGCTGGAGAAGCTGGCGGACGACGAGCAGACGGGCGTCCGGATGCGGACGGGCAGGGAGCTGCATCGCAGGCACATGCCCGACCCCTGGTGGGTGAGCGCCGTCCCGACGCTGTCGCGGGTCGAGGCAGTTCCTGAGCCGTACGTCGACGGCTGGTCGTTCCGCGCGCCGGTCGTCGAGATGCCGGTCTACCTGCGCTGGCTGAGCCGCAGGGTCGAGATGCTCGGGGGAACCTTGACCCGGATGGCACTCAACGCGCTCCCGGACGGTGACGGGGCCGAGGTCGTGGTCGACGCCACCGGGCTCGGCGCGCGGCGGATGGCGGCCGACAACTCGCTGGTGCCGGTGCGGGGTCAGGTGGTTCTCGTCGAGCAGACCGGCCTGGAGGAGTGGTGGCTGGACTCCTCGGGACCCAGGCCTCTCTATGTCGTGCCGCGCAGCCGCGACATCGTCGTCGGTGGCACCGACGACGAGGGCGAGTGGGACCGACGGGTCGACCCCGACGTGGCGAAGCAGATCCTGGCCCGGGCAGCCGAGCTGGTTCCCGGTCTCGCTGGCGCCCAGGTCATCGGGCACAAGGTCGGACTGCGGCCGGCCCGGCCCAGCGTGCGCCTGGAGGCGGAGGAGCGCAGCAGCACCCGCGTGGTGCACTGCTACGGGCACGGCGGCGCAGGGGTCACGCTCTCGTGGGGCTGCGCCGAGGACGTCGTCGCCCTGGTGGAGGCCTGACCGCGGCGCTCCGTGGTTGAGGAGCCGAGCCGCCCCCCCTGCTGGTTGAGGAGCGAACGGAGTGAGCGTCTCGAAACCACCCCACGGTCGCGCCCGGGTGGGGGTGGTTTCGAGACGGGCTCCGCTGGCGCTCCGCCCTCCTCAACCACCGTGGGAGTCCGGTGGTTGAGGAGCCGAGCCGACCGGTGGTTGAGGAGCCGAGCGCGCTAGGCGAGGCGTCTCGAAACCACCGCACGGACGCGCTCGGGTGGGGGTGGTTTCGAGACGGGCTCCGCTAGCGCTCCGCCCTCCTCAACCCCCGAGGGGAGCCCGTTGGTTGAGGAGCCGAGCAGTACCGGTGGTTGAGGAGCGAACGGAGTGAGCGTCTCGAAACCACCGCACCCGGACGCGCCCGGGTGGGGGTGGTTTCGAGACGGGCTCCGCTGAGCGCTCCGCCCTCCTCAACCACCGTGGGAGTCCGGTGGCGGGGTGGTTTCGAGACGGGCTCCGCTAGCGCTCCGCCCTCCTCAACCACCGTGGGGAGCCGGTGGTTGAGGAGCCGAGCCGCTAGGCGAGGCGTCTCGAAACCACCGCACGGACGCGCTCGGGTGGGGGTGGTTTCGAGACGGGCTCCGCTAGCGTCCGCCCTCCTCAACCCCCGTGGGGAGCCCGGTGGTTGAGGAGCCGAGCCGCTAGGCGAGGCGTCTCGAAACCACCGCACCATCGCGCTCGGGTGGGGGTGGTTCCGAGACGGGCTCCGCTGGCGCTCCGCCCTCCTCAACCACCGTGGGGAGCCGGTGGCGGGGTGGTTTCGAGACGGGCTCCGCTAGCGCTCCGCTGTCATCAACCCTCGTGGGGGCAGGGAATCGAACTGTGCGGAAACTGTCGGTGGTCCCTGGTTGAGTTCTCTCATGGAGATGCTCCCGGACTCGCCGACCAGCCCGATGGCTGGCGTCGCGGCCGCACGCACAGCGCTTGCGGGAGTCGCGGAGTCCTTGTGGGCGGCGGCGCGTCCGGAGGATCTGCTGGGTGTGGCGGTGGAGCTGGAGCGGCTCCGGTCCCTGGTCGCCGCGGTCGAGGCCGCGGTGGCGGTGGAGGTCGAGGCCACCGAGGCAGCCAAGACGGCCGGGTGGGTGTCGCCGGGTGACTGGCTGACCCACACCGCGGGTGGCCGGCACGGCCACGGGTCCAGGTTGCTGCGCACCGCCCGACCGTTGTGCGGTGACCGTCGTACGACGCTGCTCGCCCTCCAAGCAGGCGACATCTCGCCCGAGCATGCCGAAGTCATCGTGGCCGTGATCGACCGGCTCCCCGGCCAACCCGCTCTGCGGGACGAGGCGGAGCGGCTGCTGCTGGACCAGGCCGCCTCGCTGAACGCCTCCGAGCTGCGCAAGGCCGGCGACCACCTCCTCGAGGTGCTCGACCCCGACGGGGTCGGGCGTGCGGAGGAGGCAGCGCTGGACCGGCTCGAACGCTCGGCGCACCTGGGCCGTTTCCTCACCCTCGCCGAGGACGGCATCGGCGGCGTCCGGCTCCGCGGCCGCGGCACCGTCGAGGACGCGGCCATCATCAAGACCGCCCTGCACGCACTCTCCGCACCCATGCCGGGGACGGACCCGGACTGCGGCGAGACCGCACGCGACCTCAGAGACCACGGCGCGCGGACCTGGGACGCGCTGGTGGAGACCTGCCTCAAAGCCAGCGAGACCGACGGGCTGCTGCCGGAGCAGCACGGCGCGAAGCCACGGGTCACCGTCACGGTCACGCTGGACCAGCTGCGTCAGGGGCTGGGTGCCGCGACGCTGGACACCGGCGACCAGCTCTCCGTCTCCACGCATCCGCCGGCTGGCGTGTGACGCCGACGTCATCCCGGCCGTGCTCGGCTCCCTGGGTGAGGTCCTCGACGTCGGCCGCACCCAACGACTCGTCACCACCGCGATCTGGAAGGCCCTCGTCCTGCGCGACCAGCACTGCCGGTTCCCCGGCTGCCGGCGGCTACCACTGGCCTGCGACGCCCACCACCTCCACCACTGGGCCGACGGAGGCGCGACCAGCCTCGACAACCTGGTGCTGCTCTGCCGCGCCCACCACACCCTCATCCACGCCACCCCCTGGCAGGTACGGCTCAACCCCCTCGACCGCAGACCTGAGTTCCGGCCACCGCAGTGGTCTCGACAAGCTCGACCACCCGAGGAACAGGCTCGACCACCCGAGGAACAGGCTCGACCATCCGAACATCAAGGTCGACCACCCGAGGAACAGGCTCGACCACCCGAGGAACAAGCTCGACCACCCGAGGAACGAGCTCGACCACCCGAAGCGGAGGCTCGACCACCCGAAGCGGGGGCTCGACCGCCGGATGGAACTCGACCAATCGGGGAGGATCGCTGGATCCGTGAGATCCAGGCTCGTTCCTGGCGTCCGTTGGGAGGCAGAGAGCATCGATCCGGGGGATGACCGGAGGTCGGCCATGAGAAGGACGTCGCCCCATGATCGGCTTCTCGACCCACCCCTGGGCCCTGCTGCTTCAGAGCGTCGTCGCGGCAGTTGACCCCTGGCGAAGCTCGATCGCGAGGTCGTCTGTGGCAGGTTGTCGTATCGGCGGGATGCCGTTCGTGGTGGGAGTGGAAGGCGGTCATCGGGACCGCCCGGAACTGAGGAGAAGTGGGATGACGCACTACCTGCTGACCGTGCACGGCCCCGCCGAGATGGACGAGTACGGCAACTACGGCTCCAAGGAGGAGATGGAGGAGGCGTTCGCCGCGACCGGCGCCTTCAACGACAAGCTGCGCGCCGATGGCTACTGGGTCTTCGCCGGTGGGCTCGCAGCCGGCATCGACCGCGACCGTCGTCGACGGCCAGGGTGAGACGCCGGTGATGACCGACGGCCCCTACCTCGAGACCAAGGAGGTCATCGGGGGCTTCTGGGTCATCGACGCGCCCGACCTCGACGTGGCGCTCAAGCTCGCGGCCGAGGGGTCCAAGGCGTGCCGGGGCAAGGTCGAGGTCCGTCCGTTCGACGGCCTCGCCTGAGCCGGCCCGAGCGACGACTGATCGATGCAGGACGGAACGGCGGCCGTCGAGCGGGTCTTCCGCGAGGAGTACGGCCGCCTGATCGCCTCGCTCGTCCGCCGCTTCGGTGACATCGACATCGCCGAGGAGGCGGCGGGCGAGGCGCTCGTGGCCGCGCTGGAGAAGTGGCCGGAGTCCGGCGTGCCGCCCAACCCCGGCGGCTGGCTCACCACCACCGCGGGCAACCGCGCGATCGACCGGATCCGCCGCGAGAAGCAGCGCGACGCCAAGCACCAGGCGGCCCTCATGCACCACGACGACACGCCCCACGAGCACACCGGACCGGTCGAGGACGACCGGTTGCGGCTGCTCTTCACCTGCTGCCACCCGGCGCTCGCACCGGAGGCGCGGATCGCGCTGACGCTCCGCCTCCTCGGTGGGCTGACCGTGGCCGAGATCGCGCAGGCGTTCCTCGTGCCCGAGACCACGATGGCGCAGCGGATCACGCGGGCGAAGAAGAAGATCGCGGCGGCGAAGGTGCCCTACCGGGTGCCCGAGGCCGCCGACCTCCCCGAGCGGCTCGGCGGCGTGCTGGCGGTGCTGTTCCTCGTCTTCAACGAGGGCTACCTCGCCACCGGCGACGGCGACCCGGTGCGCGCCGAGCTCACGGGCGAGGCGATCCGGCTGACCCGGGTCCTCCGCCAGCTGCTCCCCGAGGAGCCGGAGGTGGCCGGTCTGCTCGGGCTGCTGCTGCTCACCGAGGCCCGACGCGAGGCCCGCGTGCGGAACGGACAGCTGGTCCCGCTCGGCGAGCAGGACCGCGCCGGCTGGGACCGCGCGCTGATCGCCGAGGGCCACGACCTGGTCCGCGAGTGCCTCGCGATCAACCGACCCGGCCGCTACCAGATGCTCGCCGCGATCAACGCCGTCCACACCGACGCCCCCACCGCGTCGGACACGGACTGGTCGCAGGTGGTCGCACTGTACGACCAGCTGACCCGGCTCGACCCGTCGCCGATCGTCGCACTCAACCGCGCGGTCGCGGTCGCGGAGCTGGACGGCCCGGAGGTCGCGCTCGCTCTGGTCGACCGGCTGCCGCTCACGGGCTACCACGCATGGCACGTCGCCCGCGCCGACCTGCTCCGCAGGCTCGGCCGGACCGCCGAGGCGAAGGAGGCGTACGACGCCGCCATCGCCGCCACCCAGAACTCCGCCGAGCGCGCCTACCTGAGCAGGAAGCGCGGCGAGCTGGTCTGAGCGTTCTCGACGTGTCGGCCGCTGGCCTGGTTCGCAGCGCGGCATGGGCGTCGGTCGTTGCGGCTCCGCCGCGCCTGGTCATCCGTTGCGGGGCGTGATGCCAGGTGGACCCTAGGGAACGCCCCTAGCCATGAGAGTCGGCTTGAGAGAGTGGACACGCTTGTAGACCCAGTCCGCGGGGTGCCGGTGGCTGGGAGGGCGCCGTACTCCCAGGGGTGCTCGGCGCTGCGCCGGGTTGGTCAGAACAACCGCTCGGTGGGGTCGTCCATGCCGCGCAACGCGTTGTAGTCGACGACCGCACAGGCGATGCCGCGATCCGCGGCGAGCACGCGGGCCTGGGGCTTGATCTCCTGGGCGGCGAAGATGCCGCGCACCGGGCGGAGCTGGGGGTCACGGTTGAGCAGCTCGAGGTAGCGGGTCAGCTGCTCCACGCCGTCGATCTCGCCACGTCGCTTGATCTCGACGGCTACCGAGGCACCCCCGGAGTCGCGACACATCAGGTCGACCGGGCCGATCGCGGTGGGGAACTCGCGGCGTACGAGGGTGAGACCGTCCGCGAGCGTGGCGGGGTGCTCGGCCAGCAGCTCCTGGAGGTGCTTCTCCACGCCGTCCTTCTGGAGGCCCGGGTCGATGCCGAGGTCGTGCTCGGAGTCGTGCAGCACCTCCTCGAGCAGGATGCGCAACGTGTCCCCGTCCTTGCCGGTGACCAGCCACTCGTCGACGCCTTCTTCCGAGGTTCCTTCGATGACCTTGCACGGAGGCGACATCCAGTTCAGCGGCTTGTAGGAGCCTCCGTCGGAGTGCACGAGGACCGAGCCGTCGCTCTTCATCATCAGCAGGCGGGTGGCCATCGGAAGGTGTGCGGTCAGCCGACCGGCGTAGTCCACCTGGCAGCGCGCAATGACGAGTCTCACGGGGAGGCAATCTACCTGAGGGTTACTGGTGAGTTGGGTCACGGCGTCAGGCCCCACGGCCGTGCCATGATGCGCCCATGACCAGCACCCCGCGGGAGTTCCGCAGCATCGGCGTCGTCGGACTGGGCACCATGGGTGCCGGCATTGCGGAGGTCTTCGCTCGCAACGGCTACCGCGTGATCGGTGTGGAGCAGACCGACGACTCCCTCGAGCGGGGTCGCCAGCACATCGAGCACTCCACGGGCCGCGCCGTGAAGCGCGGCAAGCTCTCCGAGGAGGAGCAGCGGGTCCTCGTGGACCGCATCGAGCTGACCACGTCGCTCGAGGATGTCAAGGACTGTGACTTCGTCGTCGAGGCCATCGTCGAACGGCTGCCGATCAAGCAGGAGCTCTTCCGCAGCCTCGACGCGATCATGCGACCGGATGCGATCCTGGCCACCAACACCTCCTCGCTGTCCGTCACCGAGATCGGCACGGTCACCAGCCGGCCAGGCCGGGTCGTCGGCGTGCACTTCTTCAACCCCGCGCCGGTGCAGAACCTCGTCGAGGTCATCCGCACCGTGGTCACCGAGCCGGACGTGCTCGAGGAGGTCGCCGATCTCGCCCGCTCCCTGGGCAAGACGCCGGTGATCTGCGGCGACAAGGCCGGGTTCATCGCCAACGCCCTGCTCTTCGGATACCTCAACCATGCCTGCGCGATGTTCGAGGGCCGTTACGCCTCGCGGGAGGACATCGACGCCGCGATGCGCTTCGGCTGTGGCTACCCGATGGGCCCCCTGGCGCTGCTCGACCTGATCGGGCTCGACACGGCCTACGAGATCTTGGACACGATGTACAAGCAGGGCCGCGACCGCCTGCACGCCCCGGCGCCGATCCTCAAGCAGATGGTGACCGCCGGGCTGCTCGGGCGGAAGTCGGGTCGCGGCTTCTACACCTACGAGGCGCCGGACAGCCCGGTCGTCGTCGACGACGCGCTCACCCCGTCGCCCGAGGACGCCCCCCAGATCCGCCGCGAGATCGGCACGGTCGGTGTCGTCGGCACCGGCACGATGGCCACCGGCATCATCGAGGTCTTCGCCAAGGGCGGTTTCCCCGTCACGTATGTGGCACGCTCCGACGCCAAGGTGGCAGCGGTCCGGTCGACCATCGAGAAGTCCCTTGACAAGGCGATCCAGCGCGGCAAGCTCGACGAGGCGGCCAAGGACGAGGCGCTGGGACGACTCCGGGGCACCACCTCTCTCGATGACCTCGGCGAGGTCGACCTCGTCGTCGAGGCGATCGTCGAAGACGTCAAGGTCAAGTCGGTGCTCTTCGAGAACCTCGACGAGATCTGCAAGCAGGGCGCGATCCTGGCGACCACCACGTCGTCGTTGCCGGTGATCTCGCTGGCCAGCGCGACCAGCCGGCCGCAGGACGTCGTGGGTCTGCACTTCTTCAACCCGGCGCCCGTCATGAAGCTGGTCGAGGTGGTCAGCACGGTCAGCACCTCCGACGAGGTCTCCGAGACCTCCCGGGCGCTGTGCGCCACGCTCGGCAAGGTGGCAGTGTCCTGCGGCGACCGGGCCGGCTTCATCGTGAACGCACTGCTCTTCCCCTACCTCAACGACGCCGTCCGGATGCTCGAGGCGCACTACGCCTCCTCCGACGACATCGACGCTGCGATGAAGTACGGGTGCGCGTTGCCGATGGGCCCCTTCGAGCTGCTCGACGTGGTCGGCAACGACGTCTCCCTTGCGATCCAGCGCGAGCTCTACCTGGAGTTCCGCGAGCCCGGCTTCGCTCCTGCCCCCTTGCTGGAGCACCTGGTCACCGCGGGTTACCTCGGCCGCAAGACCGGCAAGGGCTTCCGCGACTACAGCCAGCGCTGAGCCGCGCCGTCATGGCCGAGCGCATCGAGCTGTTCGGGGGCGAGGACTACGTCGTACGTCGGGTGACCGGCTCGGCCGCGACGAAGCCGTACACCTGCCCCGGGTGTCACCAGCGGATCCGACCCGCGACGCCGCACACGGTCGCGTGGCCGGTGCTGCCCTCGTCGTTCGACCGGGACGCGACCGGGCTCGACGAGCGTCGGCACTGGCACAACGCCTGCTGGGGGGCTCGCGAGCACCGGCGATGATGGGGGGTGGTTTCGAGACGGGCTCGGCTTGGCGCCTCGCCCTCCTCAACCACCGGGGGTTGGTCGGCTTGGCGCCTCGCCCTCCTCAACCACCAGGGGCTGGTCGGCTTGGCGCCTCGCCCTCCTCAACCACCGGGGGTTGGTCGGCTTGGCGCCTCGCCCTCCTCAACCACCGGGGGTTGGTCGGCTTGGCGCCTCGCCCTCCTCAACCACCAGGGGCTGGTCGGCTTGGCGCCTCGCCCTCCTCAACCACCGGGGCGACGGCGACGGCTGAGGATCCTGTTCGTTCGCCGCGCGCCGCGAAGCGTCCGACCGGCTGACCCTCAGCGGGCGTCGAGGCGGGGCACGACGACCTCTCGAGTGATCAGCAGGATGGCTGCCGCCGTGGGGATCGCCAGCAGCGCGCCGACTACACCGAGGAGGGCTGCGCCGACCAGCGCGGCGATCACGATCACCGAGCCCGGGATGTCGACCGAGCGCGCCATCACCCGCGGGTAGATGACGTAGTTCTCGAGCTGCTGGTAGACGACGTAGAAGATCAGGCAGATCAGGCCGATCTTGGGATCGGTGGCGAGCCCGATGAGCGTGACGACGGCCGCTCCGAGCGTGGCGCCGATCATCGGGATCACATCGAGCAGGGCCACCACGGCGGCCAGCGCCACGGCATACTCGCCGAGGCCGACGATGAACAAGAAGATCAACGAGGAGACCCCAGCGCAGAGCGCCACGACGAACGCGCCGGAGACGTAGGCGCCGACGTTGTGCACGATCCGGTCTCCGATGCGGCGGACGTGGTCGCGCTTGCTCCCCGGGGCCAGGCCGTAGGCAGCCTCCTTGACCTTGGGCAGACCAGCCAGGAAGTAGAGCGTGAGCACCACGATGACGAACGCGTTGAAGAACGCGGACAGGACCGCGACGCCGACGCCGACCACACCTCCGAAGAGCCGCTGGGTGAAGTCGCCACTGGTGAGGTAGTCCTGGGCCTTGCTCAAGACGTCGTAGCGGTCGTCAAGCTGCTGGAACAGCCCGTTGGACCGCAGCGACTCCACCCAGCCGGGGACGTTGTCGACCATGGTCGTCACCTGGTCGGCGATCACCGGGACAAGGGCGACGAAGAACAGGGTGAGGGCGACGATGACCCCGGCGATCACGCCCAGCACCCCCCACGGACGGCTCCAGCCGCGACGCTCGAGCCACTCCACCACCGGGTTGAGGCCGGCAGCCAGGAACAGCGCGACCACGATCAGCACCAGCAGGGAGCTGACCGAGAGGATCAGGCTGCCGAGCCACCATGCCAGCAGCGCCCCGGCCGCGGCGAAGAAGCCGAGGGAGAACGGGTGCAGGAGCGCGGTGCGCGGGGGAGTCCCCGCCGACCCAGGCCCCTCGGAGGAGGAGGCTGCCTCCCGGGTGACCCGTCCGGGCTGCGTCGTCGGGCGCTTCACGCCTTGGTGTCGTCTTCGGGCGGGGCATCGGCAGCCGTGGGTGCGTCGTCTGCGAAGCCGGCGACCACGTCGCGGAGGGCGCCGAGCTGGCCCACGATGGCGTCACGCCGCTTGCCCAACCGGCTGACCTCGTCGCGGAGCTCGGTCAGGTCGCGCTCGGCGTCGGCCCGGCCGGCGCTCACGAAGCTCTTGGCCTGCGTCTGCGCGGTGGCCACGATCTGCTCGGCCTCTCGGCGGGCGTGGCTGACCAGCCGATCGGACTCGGTCTGTGCCGCCTTGCGCTGGGAGGTCGCCTGGGCAGTGGCCTGGCGGGCACGTTCCTCGGCGGCATTGGCGCGCTCCTCGGCCTCCTTGACCAGACGCTCGGTCTCGGTCGTGGCCGTGGAGTGGTGCTCGGCGGCCTCGCGGGTGAGCCGCTCCTTCTCGACCGAGAGCGAGCGTCGCGCCTCGGCGACCTCGCGGTCAGCGGCCGCCCGGGCCTGCTCTGCCTCGCGCTTGGCGCCGGTGCGCAGGGTGTTGGTCTCCTGCTGGGCTGCGAGGCGCACCTGCTCGGCCTCACGCTTGGCGGAGGCGAGGATGTCGTCGGCCTCGGCTTTCAGCTGGCTGCGCTCCTGCTCGACCTCGGCCATGGCCCGGGTGCGGGTCTCGTCGAGCTCCTTGAGCTGGACCATCCGCATGTCCTCGGCGTCCCGCGCGGCCTGCGCCTTGAGGGCGTCGCCGTCCTTGCCTGCCCGGCGCAGGATGTCGTCGGCCTGGACGCGCGCCTGCGCCAGCACCTCGTCCGCCTGCTCCTCGGCGAGCCGGAGCATCTCGCTGGCGCGGCCGCCGAGGCCGGCGTACGTCGGGTTCTGCGCCTCCGACACGGTCGCCTCGAGCTCGGCGAGCCGCTTCTCGAGCGAGGCCACCTTGTCGCGCGCCTCGGACAGGCTCGCGGTCAGACCGGCGTTCTCGCCGGCCAGCGTGTGCAGCTCACGGTCGACGGCGGCCGTGTCGTAGCCGCCTCGTCGTACGACGGGGAGCTTGGGCGTCGCGCGAGCTGCCGAGGGTGCCTGGGAGGCAGCGGTGGCCGTGCTCGGGGAGGCGGCCCCCCGCGCCGCGGGGACCGCGGGCTGGGTCTGGGTCTTGGTCGCGCTCGGCGCGGCCTGCGGGGTAGAGGAGCCGGCGGGTGTCGCGGACCCTGAGGCGCGCTTGACCGGGATGACCTGGGTGACCTCGTCGCGGTCCTCGTTGTCGTCGTCGAAGATGGACAGGCCGGGGCGGTCGCTCATCGGTGCCGTTCCTCCAAGGGGTATCGGGCGGTGCCACCGAGCCTAGGACTCCGCGAGCCCCAATCCCAACCGCACTCGGCGCGTCTTGGCGATCAGATTCCGCGGAAGCGGTTGATTGCGTCGAGGTGCTCTGCCCGGAGGGCGGCGTCGCGGACGCCGAGACCTTCCTCAGGTGCCAGGCAGAGCACGCCGACCTTGCCCTGGTGGGCGTTCTGGTGGACGTCGAGGGCGGCCTGGCCGACCTCGTCGAGGGAGTAGGTCTTGGACAGGGTGGGGTGGATCATCGCCTTGGCGATCAGGCGGTTGGCCTCCCACGACTCGCGGTAGTTGGCGAAGTGGGAGCCGATGATGCGTTTGAGGTTCATCCACAGGTAGCGGTTGTCGTACTGGTGCATGTAGCCGGTGGTCGAGGCGCAGGTGACGATGGTGCCTCCCTTGCGCGCGGCGTACACCGAGGCCCCGAAGGTCTCACGACCAGGGTGCTCGAAGACGATGTCGACGTCCTCGCCGCCGGTGAGCTCCCGGATGCTCGCGCCGAGGCGGCGCCACTCCTTGGGGTCCTGGGTGTGCTCGTCCTTCCAGAACTTCCAGTCCTGCTCCGAGCGGTTGATGATCAGCTCGGCACCCATCGCGCGACAGATCGCCGCCTTCTCGTCGTTCGAGACCACGCAGACCGGGGTGGCGCCACCGTTGAGCGCGTACTGGGTCGCGAAGCCGCCGAGCCCGCCACTGGCTCCCCAGATCAGCACGTTGTCGCCCTGCTTCATCCCGGCTCCGTTGCGGCTGACCAGCTGGCGGTAGGCGGTCGAGTTGACCAGGCCGGGGGAGGCGGCTTCCTCCCACGTGAGGTGCGCGGGCTTGGGCATCAGCTGGTTGGACTTGACCAGGGCGATGTGGGCCAGACCGCCGAAGTTGGTCTCGAAGCCCCAGATCCGCTGCTCGGGGTCGAGCATCGTGTCGTTGTGGCCGTCGGGCTGTTCCAGCTCCACCGACAGGCAGTGCGCCACCACTTCGGCGCCGGGCTTCCACGAGTGCACGCCGGGTCCGGTCGCCAGCACGACGCCGGACAGGTCCGAACCGACCACGTGGTAGGGCAGGTCGTGGCGCTTCGAGAGCGGCGACAGCTTGCCGTAGCGCTCCAGGAACCCGAACGTCGAGACCGGCTCGAAGATCGAGGTCCAGACGGTGTTGTAGTTGATGGCGCTGGCCATCACCGCGACGTAGGCCTCACCCGGGCCCAGCGCGGGCAGCGGCACGTCCTCCACGTGGAGGCTCTTGCGGGGATCCTTGTCCTGCGCCTCCAGGCCGGCGAACATCTCCACCTCGTCCTTGTGGACGGTGACGGCGCGGTAGGACTCCGGGAGCTCGAGGGCGGCGAAGTCCTCCTCGGTCACGCTCTGGCCCGCGTCGCGAGCGCTGATGGCGTCGAGGATGTTCTTCACGGGGGACTCCTGGCGGGAGGACGGCGAGCCGGACTGGCACCTTGACGTGCCGAGAGCTGGAATCTACCCAGGAGTAATCGGCGGTGTCAGCATCGTGTGACCTATCTGGCTCGACGTGCACCGGCTGGCTGGTCCAGCGCCGTGAGAGCGGCAGCAAGCTGATCCCCGGCGGCGCCGAGGTACGCCGCGAGCCGCATCGCTGCCCCCTCCCGGTCGCCGGCCTCCAGCAGGTCGGCGATGGCCGCGTTCTCGTCGAGGTAGGGCCGGTGGAAGGACTCGGTCTGGCCCATCCGGTGGAAGAACAGCCGCATCTCCGCCAGGAGCAGATCCATCTGCGCGTCGAGGCGGTTGCTGCCGGCCAGAGCGACGATCGCGCGGTGGAAGTGCTGGTTGGCGCTGGCCACTCCTGCCCAGTCCTCGGCGTCGGCGGCCGTGCGACCCTCCGTGACGGCCGCGCGGACGGCGGCCAGCCGCTGAGGGGTGTGCGGCTGGCCGTCGCGGCAGACGGCAGGCTCGAGCAGGCGCCGGACGCGGTAGACGTCCGCGACGTCGTCGGCGTCGGGGGTGGCCACGACGACGCCGCGGTGCGGCTCGCGCACGAGGATCCGCTCGGCGACGAGCTGGCTCAGCGCCTCGCGCAAGGTGTTGCGGGAGACGCCCAGGGCAGCGGCCAGAGGCTCCTCCGGGAGACGGCTGCCGCACGCCAGCCGGCCCTCGGCGACCTGCTCGCGCAGCACGCGAGCGGCTCGCTCGGCCGACGTGCTCATCACGGTGCGCCGTCGTTGCCGTTCCTCCGCGAGCGCGTCAAGCATCTGGTCGAGGCTGCCCGGCGAATCGGTCATGCCCGCAGTCTAGGGCGCAGGATTGTTGGATCAGAGGTATTGCAGAATTGTTGAACAATCCATACGGTCGAGGGAAACCTGACGAAGGAGAGCCCCATGGCCGCCCGTGATCACGCCCCTGACGATCCGTCCAGGAAGACCGCCGAGAGCAGCCCCGTCGGCACCGACACCAGCCACGGTCGCGCGGACCTGGACGAGCACGGGGGCGGGGCCGGCGCGAGCGGGGGCACCCGGTCGGCGGTGATCGGGGCGATCTTCTTGATGGCGACCAGCGCCATCGGTCCGGGCTTCATCACCCAGACGGCCTCGTTCACCATCACCCTCGGCGCCGCATTCGCCTGCGCGATCGTGCTCTCGGTGATCGTCGACATCGCCGTCCAGCTCAACGTGTGGCGGGTGGTCGGCATCTCCGGTCGACGCGCGCACGAGCTCGGCAACGCGGTCCTGCCGGGACTCGGCTACGGCCTCGCGGGGCTCGTGGTCATCGGCGGCGTCGTCTTCAACATCGGCAACGTGGCGGGCTCGGGCCTGGGCACCAACGCGATGTTCGGCCTGGACCCCCGCATCGGGGGCGCGCTCTCGGCAACACTGGCGATCGCCATCTTCTTGAGCAAGAAGGCCGGGGTCGCCCTCGACAGGGTCGTGGTCGGGCTCGGCCTCGTGATGATCCTGGCGACACTGGTCATCGCGGTGACCTCGGCACCGCCGGTCGGCGACGCGCTGGTCAGCGTGGTGCTGCCGGACTCCTTCGACTTCGTCGCCGTCACGACCATCATCGGTGGCACGGTCGGTGGCTACATCACCTACGCCGGAGCACACCGACTCCTCGACACCGGCCAGACCGGGGTCGAGCACGTCCGCGAGATCACCCGCAGCTCGGTCGTCGGCATCCTGGTCACCGGTGTGATGCGGGTGCTGCTGTTCCTGGCGATCCTCGGCGTGGTCGCCGGCGGCGTCACGCTGGCCACCGACGACCCCGCCGGCTCCGCCTTCCAGGCAGCCGCCGGAGACATCGGCCTGCGCGTCTTCGGGCTGATCCTCTGGGCCGCCGCGGTGACCTCCGTGATCGGAGCGGCGTACACCTCGGTCTCGTTCATGACGAGCTCGCGGACCTCTGAGCGCACTCGCAACCTGCTCACCGTGGCGTTCATTGCGATCACGGCGGGGATCTTCGTGGCGGTCCAGGAGACCCCCGTGACGCTGCTGATCTTCGCCGGCACGTTCAACGGGCTGATCCTGCCGCTCGGCTTCGGGGTGCTGCTCTGGGTCGCCTGGCGTCGCCGCGACCTTCTCGGCGGCTACCGCTACCCGACGTGGCTGCTCGCGATCGGTGTGCTCGCCTGGTTGCTGACGCTCTACCTGGGCTACAACGCGATCCTCGCCCTGGGTGACCTGTGAACGCGCGACCAGCCGTCGTCGACCTGAACAGCGACGTCGGGGAGTCCTTCGGCCGCTGGCAGCTCGGCGACGACGAGGCCGTGCTCGGCCTGGTCACCAGCGCCAACGTGGCCTGTGGCTTCCACGCCGGCGACGCCCGGACGCTCCGGCAGACCTGCGCGATCGCCGCCCGTGAAGGGGTCGTGGTCGGCGCCCAGGTCGGCTATCGGGATCTCGCCGGCTTCGGTCGTCGGTTCATCGACATCGACCCGATCGAGCTCGCCGACGACGTGATCTACCAGATCGGTGCGCTCGACGGGCTGGCGCGCGTCGAGGGCACGTCGGTCCGCTACGTGAAGCCGCACGGTGCGCTCTACAACGCGATCGTGCATCACGAGGCGCAGGCCCGGGCCGTCGTGGACGCCGTGCGCGCCTACGACGCAGGCCTGCCGCTGATGGGCCTGCCCGGGTCGGTGGTCCTCGCCACCGCGGACGCGGCCGGGCTTCGCACCGTGCGGGAGGCGTTCGCCGACCGGGCCTACACCCCTGAGGGGACCCTGGTGTCCCGGCGCGAGCCCGGTGCGGTGCTCCACGACGCCGCCGAGGTCGCGCGGCGGGTGGTCCAGCTGATGACCGAGGGGACCCTGACCGCGGTCGACGGCACCCTGGTCGCGGTGGAGGCCGACTCCATCTGCGTCCACGGCGACTCGCCGGGAGCCGTGGAGATGGCCCGGCAGGTGCGGGCCGGGCTGCGGGCGGCCGGTGTCGAGGTCGCGGCGTTCGCATGAGCGACCAGCCGGGCGTGCGGGTGCTGCCGTACGGGGATCGCGCTCTCCTGGTGGAGGTCGGCGGCACCGCCGCCGTCGTCGCTCTCGTCGACGCGCTGCGCGACCACCCGCCCGACGGGGTCGCCGACGTCGTCCCGGCCGCCGAGACGGTCCTGGTCGTCGCGGAGCCGGGCGCCTCGGTGACCGCGCTGCGCGCGGCCCTTCTCGATCTGCACGTCGGCCCCGCTGACGCGCTCGGTGACGGGCTCGGTGACGGGCTCGAAGACCGGCGCGAGATCGACGGGAGCACGGCGATCGAGATCCCGGTGCGCTACGACGGCCCCGATCTCGACGACGTCGCGCAGCTGACCGGGCTCAGCAGGCGCGAGGTGATCCAGGCGCACACGGGGAGCGAGTGGCGGGTGGCCTTCGGCGGCTTCGCGCCCGGCTTCGGCTATCTCGTCGGCGGTGACCCGCGGCTGCACGTCGCGAGGCGGGACAGCCCGCGCACCAACGTGCCCGCCGGTGCCGTGGCGCTGGCGGGGGAGTACGCCGGTGTCTACCCGCGCGAGTCCCCGGGCGGGTGGCAGCTGATCGGGACGACCGAGGCGCCGATGTGGGACCTCGAGCGTGACCCTCCGGCCCTGCTGCGGCCCGGCGCAAGGGTCCGCTTCACCGAGGTGCGCGCATGACGGCCCGGCTGCGGGTGCGTGCGACGGGCCCGTTGTGCCTGGTCGAGGACCTCGGCAGGCGGGGCAGCTCGGGGATCGGTGTGGGCCGGTCCGGGGCCGCCGACCGGTCGGCGCTGCGTCAGGCCAACCGTGCCGTGGCGAATCCCGAGGACGCGGCCGCGCTCGAGGTCACGCTCGGCGGACTCGAGCTCGAGGCCGCGGGTGGCTCAGTCCTGGTCTGCGTCACCGGAGCGCCCTGCCCGGTGTCGGTCGACGACCGCGAGGTCGGCCCCTTCAGCGTGGTGACCGTGCAGGCAGGCTCGGTGCTGCGTCTGGGCGCCGCGAGCCAGGGGCTGCGCAGCTATCTGGGGGTGCGGGGCGGGATCGACGTGCCCGCGGTCCTGGGCTCGCGCAGCCACGACGTGATGTCCGGCCTGGGCCCGGCACCGCTTCGGGTCGGTGACGTCCTCGCGGTCGGTGCGGCCGGGTCGGCGTACCCCGTCGTGGACGCGCTGCCGCCGGCGACGTACGACGACGAGGTGGTGCTGCGCGCCGTGCGGGGGCCCCGCGACGAGTGGGTCCGCGACGCCGACCTCCTGGTCCGGACGGGTTGGGCCGCGTCGGAGCGCAGCAACCGCGTCGGGATGCGGTTGGTGGGAGGCGTGCTCGCTCCGACGGACAGGGGTCGGCAGCTGCCCAGCGAAGGCGCCTACCGTGGCGCGGTCCAGGTGCCGCCCGACGGTGAGCCCGTGCTCTTCCTCGCCGACCACCCGGTGACCGGTGGCTATCCGGTCGTCGCCGTCGTGGTCGACGCCGACGTCGACCGGGCCGCCCAGGTACGGCCCGGGCAGAGCGTGCGGTTTCGCTGGGTGGAGGCGCCGTGACCCGGGGAGCGGGCGGCGATGATTACCACGGTCCCGTGGTAATCACGCGCTCCCCGCAGTGAGCTCTCCCCGGGGAGGGTGCAAACACCCGGGGAGGGTACGGCGCGACCGGCGGGCTACGACGCAGCCGGCGCGGCGGGCTCGACCAGCTCGACGAGTACGCCGCCGGCGTCCTTGGGGTGCACGAAGTTGATCCGGCTGCCGGCGGTACCGCGTCGCGGCTGGTCATAGAGCAGCCGCAGGCCGCGCTCGCGCAGGATCGTCGAGACCACCTCGAGATCGCTCACGCGGTAGGCGAGCTGCTGCAGGCCGGGGCCGTTCCGGTCGAGGAACTTCGCGATCGTGGAGGTCTCATCGATCGGCGCGAGGAGCTGCAGGCTGGACCCGGAGTCGCCGACGGCGAGCATCGCCTCGCGGACTCCCTGGTCCTCGTTGGTCTCCTGGTGCTGCACCCGCATCCCGAACGCGTCGGCATAGAACGTGATCGCCTCGTCGAGGTCGGGCACCGCGATGCCGACGTGATCGATGGCGACGAACAGGTGGGTCGGGATCTGCACGGTCATCCCCCCATGGTCGTACGGCGTGGCGCGAGCCGCGAGGGAGTGTGACCGGTCCGACAGCACGATCGGCGTTCACCCCCTCCCCGGATGTCGCGTCCGGTGGGTATCGTCGGCAACGAGCGGCCCGACTCGACCAGGGCCCCACACCCGAACTTCGCAGGAGGCCGTCATGTCCGGATCCGTCATCGTCGCCGGTGCTCGCACCCCCATCGGCCGGCTCCTCGGAGGCCTCAAGGACCAGACCGCGGCCGACCTCGGCGGCGTGGCGATCAAGGCGGCCCTGGACAAGGCCGGCGTGTCCGGTGACCAGGTCGACTACCTGATCATGGGCCAGGTGATCCAGGCCGGAGCCGGGCAGAACCCGGCACGCACGGCCGGCGTCGCCGCGGGCCTGCCGACGTCGATGCCGTCGATCACGATCAACAAGGTCTGCCTCTCCGGCATCAATGCGATCGCGATGGCCGACCAGATGATCCGCGCCGGCGAGCACGAGATCGTGGTGGCCGGCGGCATGGAGTCGATGACCAACGCGCCCCACCTGCTGCCCAAGTCCCGCGAGGGCTTCAAGTACGGCGACGTGAGCCTGGTCGACTCGATGGCCTACGACGCGCTCTACGACCAGCTCACCGACCAGGCCATGGGCAAGCTCACCGAGCAGTGCAACTCGGCCGGGTCGGGGCTCACCCGCGAGCAGCAGGACTCGTTCGCCGCCCGATCCCACCAGCGCGCCGCCGAGGCCTGGAAGAACGGTCTCTTCGACGACGAGGTCGTCCCGGTGGAGATCCCGCAGCGCAAGGGCGACCCGGTCGTGGTCTCCCAGGACGAAGGCATCCGGGGCGACACCACCACCGAGAGCCTCGGTCGGCTGCGTCCGGCCTTCGCCAAGGACGGCACCATCACCGCCGGCTCCGCCTCCCAGATCTCCGACGGCGCCTGCGCGGTCGTGGTGATGAGCAAGACCAAGGCCGAGCAGCTCGGCCTGACGTGGATCGCCGAGATCGGTGCGCACGGCCAGGTCGCAGGCCCCGACTCCACCCTGCAGATGCAGCCGGCCAACGCGATCGCGAAGGCCTGCGCCAAGGCCGGGATCGACGCCGCAGACCTCGACCTGGTCGAGATCAACGAGGCGTTCGCGGCGGTCGGCATCGAGTCGGCCCGCGAGCTCGGCCTGGACGAGGACAAGGTCAACGTCAACGGTGGCGCCATCGCCTTGGGGCACCCGGTCGGGATGTCCGGAGCCCGGATCGTGCTGCACCTCGCCCTCGAGCTCAAGCGCCGCGGCGGCGGCACCGGCGCCGCCGCCCTGTGCGGCGGTGGCGGTCAGGGCGACGCCCTGATCATCCACGTCCCCGCGTGAGCCGGCGTCGCCAGACGGCCTCCGTCCCCGACCTCGTCGAGCGTGCCCGCAACGGGGAGGCCCGTGCGGTCGCGCGGCTGATCTCCCTGGTCGAGGACGCCTCACCGCTGCTCCGCGAGGTGATGGCCGGGCTCGCCCCGCACACCGGGCGCGCCCAGATCGTCGGCATCACCGGCTCGCCGGGGGTCGGCAAGTCGACCTCGACGAACGCGCTGGTGAAGGCGTTGCGGGCCACCGACAAGCGGGTCGGCGTCCTCGCGGTCGACCCGTCCTCGCCGTTCTCGGGCGGCGCCCTGCTCGGCGACCGGGTCCGGATGCAGGACCACGCCCTCGACCCGGCGGTCTACATCAGGTCGATGGCCTCCCGCGGCCACCTCGGCGGACTGTCCTGGTCGACGCCGCAGGCGCTGCGCGTCCTCGACGCGGCCGGCTGCGACGTCGTCCTCATCGAGACCGTCGGTGTGGGGCAGAGCGAGGTCGAGGTCGCCGGGCTCGCCGACACGACGCTGGTGCTGCTCGCGCCCGGGATGGGCGACGGCATCCAGGCCGCGAAGGCAGGAATCCTCGAGATCGGCGACGTCTACGTCGTCAACAAGGCCGACCGCGACGGGGCCGACCAGGTGCGCCGCGACCTGCGCAACATGCTGGCCCTGGCCGAGCGCACCGAGAACTCGTGGCGGCCGCCGATCGTCCAGACCGTCGCACAGACCGGGCAGGGCGTGGACGAGGTCGTCGAGCAGATCGAGGCGCACCGGCTCTGGATGGAGGGCTCCGGCGACCTGACGCGTCGTCGGGTGCGCCGGGCCCGCGACGAGGTCGAGGCGATCGCGGTGACCGCGCTGCGGCAGAAGTGGGGTGACGTGCACGCGCGCACCGAGCTCGACGCGCTCGCGGAGAAGGTCGCCGCAGGAGACACCGACCCCTACACCGCCGCCGACTCGCTGCTCGAGGCCTACACCGACTAGGCCGGTGGGGCAGGGCGGCGGTCGAGGAGCCCACCGGACCCCGGTTCAGCCAGGGTGGATGACCGCGCCGAGTCGCTCGACGTCCTCCGGCCCGGCGAGGTCGGGGGCAGCCACGAAGACCGTCGTGACGCCGCGATCGGCCAACGTGGCATAGCGCTCGCGGTGCGCGGCGGCGGTGCCCGCGTGGTGTCGTCGGGCGTACGACGCCGCGGGCGTGCGGCCACGCAGCCGCTCCACGCGCTCCCAGGCGTCGTCACGGTCGCGGCCGACGACGGGGAGGTCGAGCACGGTCACGGCGACGTCGGCCGGGTCGCGGCCCACCTCGGCGCAGTGCCGCCGGAGCACGGCGATCTTGCGATCGAGCGTCTCCACGTCCGAGGCCACGTTGCAGGCGTCGCCCAGCTCGGCGGCGATCCGCAGCGTTCTGCGCTCGCCGCCACCCCCGACGATCACCGTCACGTCATGGACAGGGCGCGGGTAGCACGTCGTCTCGGGCAGGCTGACCGGGTCATCGCCGTACGCCTTCGTGCCGGGTGCCCACAGTGCGCGCATCGTCGAGATGCCCGTGGCCAGGGCGTCGAGCCGTCTGGCCGGGGCGGGGAACGGCAGCCCGAACCCGGCGTGCTCGCGCTCCCACCAGCCCGCCCCGACACCGACGAAGGCCCGCCCGCCGCTGAGCACGTCGAGGGTGGCGGCCGCCTTGGCGGTGATCCCCGGAGCTCGGAAGGTGATCGGCGTGACCAGCGTGCCCAGGCGCAGTCGGGTGTCGAGCCCGGCCAGCAGGCCCAACGTCACCCACGGCTCGGGGATCGGTTCCCAGGCAGTGCCCACCTGGGGGATCTGGATGAGGTGGTCCATCAGCGCGAGACCGGCGAAGCCGGCCGCGTCGGCAGACACCGCGACGTCCCGGAGCCAGCACGCCGGGTCCTCGCCCCACGGGAACCGCGAGATCTGCAGCATCACGCCGAGGCCGTCCGGCGTCGACGGCGTGGTCCTGGGCGGCGGGCGCGGTGCCGGGCGCGGTGCCGGGCCTGGGCGCCGGTACGTCGACGCGGACGACGACCACCGAGTCCCAGCCCTCCTGGTCGAGGTCGTCGATCACGTCCCGCGCGGAGCGGAGCTGCTGGGCCAGCACCGGTGCCGGCACGGGACGCTCACGTGCGCCGTTGCGCGTCCGGCAGAGCTCGGCGGGGGTGTCGAAGACGACGACCACCGCCGGCATCCCGTGCGCGCGGGCGAGGTCGAGGTACCCCCGTCGTCGCTCAGGGTCCAGGCCGAGGGTGTCCACGACCGTGGTCAGCCCACGACGCAGCCGCCCGTCGACGATCCGGTCCAGCAGGTCGAAGGCCTCGGCGGACGCCTCGAGGTCGTGCCGGCCACTGCCGACCACGGCGCGGAGGTCGTCGGAGGAGACCACCTCGACGGCGCGGTACTGCGCGGTCGCCCACGTCGACTTCCCGGCGCCGCTCGCGCCCACCAGGACGACCAGCGCGGGGTCGGTGATCCCGGCAGAGCTCATCCGCCGAGTTTGTCAGTGCGGGAAACTCAGCGCCGCTTGCCGGGCGGGACGATCGCGGACTTCCCATCGGCGATCTTGGCATCGGCCTTGGCGTGCTTGTCGGCACGCTTTTCCTTGAGGGACTTGCCGGCCTTCTTGGACAGGGACTGGCGGGGTGACTTGTCGGCCACAGCGGGCTCCTTGGTGGAGCGCAGTGGCTCCTTGGCGCCACCGTACGCCCTAAACCTGAGGTTCCCTGACGTGCTCGCGCGCTCAGTCGTCGGCAGCAGCCTCTGGGGAGGCGGTGTGGTCGGGGTGGCCGTGCGTGCGCCGGTCGTCCTTCATCGCGGCCTCGTGGAGGTGCCGGCGCCCTCCGGTCAGGCGCGCACGCACCGCGCGCTCGGCCTCCCGGAAGGGACCGTAGTAGGTGTCGTCGTACTCCTCGACCACCTGGAAGGTCCACCGTCCCGGGAGCACGTTGCGGCCGACGATCTCGCGCTCGATCTCGTCGGCGAGGTCGACCTGGCCGGCCGCGCGGAGCTGGTCGACGGCGTCCCCTAGCTGCAGGTCGGCGGTTCCGGTGAGCTGGTGGAAGGAGTAGAGGTGCCCGCGGGCGCGCTCGGTGGTCTCCAGCGCCTCGGTGAGCCTGCCCACCGCCGCGATGGTGGCAGGGTCGGGGGTGTCCATGCGCACTGTCTACCCGGGGCGCGCCTGCCTCATGCGCGGCGGGGGATCTGGTACGAATGACGGGCTGGGAGAGCGACCGCCCGGCACCACCCACTGCCGACCCGTGACGGAGACGACAATGAAGAAGGTCCTGGCCATTCTCGGGATCCTGTTCGTGCTCTTCGTCGTGGCCACCTCCCCGGCGACCGCCACCGACAGCGTGCGGTGGGTCGCAGGCGCGATCACTGCGGTGTTCCGCGGACTGCTCGAGATCTTCCAGGGTCTCTAGGCATCTGGTGGGTTGGCTGAGCCGGGCCGTCGACCCCGGGATCCACAAGCACCTCCTGCGCGACGAGGGTGAGGTCATCGTCGACGAGGTGCGCCACCACTGGGTCGTCTACATCGTGCCGACGCTGGAGGTCGTGGTCGGGCTCCTCGTCTTCTACGTGTTCCTGATCGCCCCGGTCGACCTCGCCTGGTTCCCCTTCGTGCTCGCGTTCGTGATCTGGGCGCACGCGGGCTACAAGGCGCTCTACGAGCACATGGACCGGTTCGTGATCACCAACATGCGGGTGTTCCGGGTGCGCGGTGTGCTCAGCCAGAAGCTCGCCACGATGCCGCTCGGACGGATCCTCGACATCACGGTGGAGAAACCGTTGACGGGACGGATCCTCAACTACGGCCACTTCGTCTTCGAGTCCGCCGCCCAGGAGCAGGGTCTGCGCGAGATCAGCTTCGTGGGGCGGCCCTACGAGCGCGACCTGACCATCCAGCGTGTCGTCCAGCGGTCGGGCCTGCGCGGCCCACGGGTCATCAACTGACCTCGAGGCCGAGAGGTCACGCAGTCAGCGACGTGGCGCCGCACGAGTGACCGCCCGGTGCTCCGGCGACGGGAGGCCCTAGGGTCTCTGCCATGGCGAGGAAGCTGCCGTTCGACCCGATCGACGAGGCCGCCCGGCAGTGGGCCCGGCGGTGGGAGGCCGTTCCCCAGATGCACGCGGTCACCTCCCTCATGCGCGTGCAGCAGCTGGTCCTCGGTCAGCTCGACGACCTGCTCAAGCCCCATGGGCTCAGCTTCGCCCGCTACGAGGCGCTGGTGCTGCTGGTCTTCTCACGCGAGGGCGCGTTGCCGCTGGGCAAGATGGGGGAGCGGCTCCAGGTGCACGCCACCTCGGTGACCTCCTTGGTCGACCGGTTGGAGGCCGCCGGCCTCGTCGTACGGCGTCGCCATCCCGACGACGGCCGGGCCGTGCTCGCCGAGATCACCGAAGAGGGCCGGTCCGTCGTCGAGCGGGCGACCGCGGACCTCGTCGAGGCCCGGTTCGCGCTGACCTCCCTCACCGAGACCGAGCTCGGGTCGCTGTCGGACCTGTTGCGTCCCGTGCGTCACGACGCGGGCGACTTCTAGAACCGGGCGCGCAGCGCGCGGAGCTCGATCAGCGCCTGCTCGGCTGTCCGGGTCGCACGGTCGACCTGCTCTGCCAGGCCTTCGAGTGACGGCTCACCCGTGGGGTGCAGGCTCACGTCGAAGGCGATCAGGTCCGAGCGGTGCCAGGTCGCAAAGTCCTCGATGGTCCGTCCGTCCTGGTCGAGGCTGCGCCCCTCGAGCAGGAGCAGGGGAGCCCCGGGTCGACGCCCAGGTGAGACTCCAGCGGTGGTGCCGCCGCGACGGCCCGGATGTGCCGCTGTCCCGCGCACACCCGCCTGTCCGCCCGGTCGCGCATGAGCTGGTGCAACGAACCGTCTTCGAGGTCCGAGGCGGAGAAGGTCGAGCCGACCTCGGTCGGCACGTACGTCCGGATGAAGGCGACCGGCCGGTCGTCGACGCTGCGAAGGCGCTCGATCACCACGACGTCGGGGCCGAGGTCGGTGAGGTGCTCGGGCGTCTGCGCCACCTCGAACCTGAGCACCCGGGTCGAGGTGCGCGAGCCGAGCCGCTGCATCTGCGAGGACAATCCGGAGGACAGCTCGACGTCGCGGTGCAGCTCGACCTGGGGAGCGACGACGGTGCCGCGCCCCTTGGCCCGCCGCACCAGGCCCTCGCCCTCGAGCGTCGCGAGGGCCTGGCGCACGACGGAGCGGGAGACGGCGAACTGTTCCTGCAGCGTGCTCTCGCTCGGGAGCAGGTCGCCCGGAGCCAGCTCGCGGTCGCGGATACGGCCGCGCAGCTCGTCGGCGATCTGCGCGTGCAGCGGCGTCCGGGCCACGACGGTCCTCCCTGGGTCGGCTCCGGCCGTCGCGGAGCGCAGCGGCCGGGCGCGGTCAGACTAGGGCACTCTCGGCGGCCTGCGCGGTGGCCCACACGTGGTCCCAGCCCTGGGCGAGCTCGGCGGCACGCTCGGCGGCGAGCACGAGGCTCGCCTCGCGGGCGATGCCCTGCCCGGCGATGTCGAAGGCGGTGCCGTGGTCGACCGATACGCGCACGACCGGCAGGCCGACGGTGATGTTCACCCCGTCGTCGCCGTAGACCGCCTTGAACGGCGCGTGCCCCTGGTCGTGGTAGCAGACGACCACGAGGTTCCACTTCCCCTGCACGGCCTGGGGGATGAGCGCGTCGGCGGGCAGCGGGCCGTGCACGTTGAGCCCGGCCGCGCGGGCGCGGGCGACCGCGGGCTCGAGCACGTCGGCGTCCTCGTCGCCGAAGATCCGGTTCTCGCCGGCGTGCGGGTTGAGCCCGGCGACGCCGATCGCCTCCTGCGGGCGGCCGAGCGCCTCGGTGAAGGCGCCCGACCAGCTTGAGCACGGCGTCGGTGCGCTCCGGGGTGATCGCCCTTGATCGCGTCGAGCAGCGAGACGTGGGTGGTGAGGTGGAAGAAGTAGAGGTCGCCGGCCGAGAGCACCAGGGAGAAGTTCGAGACGCCGAACGACTGCGCGAGCAGCTCGGTGTGCCCCGGGTAGCGGTGACCGGCCAGGTGCATCGCGGCCTTGTTGAGCGGCGCGGTGACGATGCCCTGCACCTTGCCGGCCTTGGCCAGGTCGACGGCTGTGACCACGAAGCGGTGAGACGCCGTCGCCGGCGTCGGCGCTGAGCTCGCCGAGCGGCACGTGCGCCCAGCGACGGACCCGGCCTGGAACACCTCGATGGTGCCGGGGTCGTTGGTCGCGCTCGGTCGGGTCGGTCGACGGCACGCACGACGTCGGGGTCGCCGCCGATGATCTCCACACCGCGGCGGACGGCGTCGACGTCGCCGACGACGACGGGCACGCACTTCTCGCGCAGCGCGGGGTGCTCGAGCAGCGTGCGGGCGGTGATCTCGGGGCCGATCCCGGCGACGTCGCCGAGGGTGAGGGCGAGCACGGGCGTGGTCATCTGGAGGTTTCCGTTCCTGTGGTGGTGTGCAGCGCGGTGAGCAGGTCGATCAGGGTGGTGTCGTCGCCGAAGCCGCCGGCCTTGGTGACGACCGGGATGCCGTCGGCGGCGCCCCCGACCACCTGGCCGAGCGGGACGCCCTCGAGGAGGCGGCCGTGGATGCGGAGGCTGTGTGCACCGAGGGCGTCGAGGACGGCCTCGGCGCCGTCGCCGCCGATGAGGACGAGGGCGTCGAAGCCGGCTGTGCCCGCGTCGAGCAGTGCCACCGCGCGGGCAGCGAGGGCCTTGGCGAGCGGGGACGCGAGGGACGGGTCGGCCCGCCGGCTCGGAGCGAGCAGCACGACCGTGTCGAGCGGTGTCGAGCGGCGCGCCCGGCTCGCCGGCCAGCAGCGCCTCGACGGTCGGCTCGACGACCGTGATCCGGCCGGCCGCGTCGGCGGCTGCCAGCTCGCACCTGACGTCGGGCGACGGCGTGATGTGAGGAGACGACCACGAGCGGACGGTCGCACGTCCCACGACCGTGGCGCGGGCGCGGAGGCGGCGTCGCCGCGCCAGCGCGTCGCGAGCGCGCCGGCCAGGCCGGCGGACCCCGCCGCGAGCACCCGCGGGCCGAGGACGAGCACCGCGTCGGCGATCAGGTCGAGGTCCTCGTCGCTGGTGGCGTCGAGGGCGACGACCTCTGCGCTCGCCGCCGGCCGCGGCGAGCGCCGCCACCAGCCGATCGAGGTCGGGCTCGATGCGGCACCGCGACGACTGCCCGGCACCAGGTCGGTCAGTCGGTCGTCGAGGACGGGCGTGACCGGGTCGACCGCCGGCAGGTGACTCGGTCACGGGCCTGCCGTCCACGAGGAGCACGCCTGCTTCGACGGTGCGTCCCATCCGCGGGTAGGCGGGGCAGAGGAGGACGAAGCGTGTCCGGGTGCTGCTGGCGCCGCGCGGACAGCGCGCCGGCCAGCTGCCCGGCCACCGATCCCCGCAACGTGGAGTCGACCTTGAGATAGACCGCGTCGGTGGGCCGCGCGCTCGCGAGTGCCTCCCCGGTGCGTCGTGCCGCCTCCGCGGCGTCGAGCGGACGCGCGTCGCGTCGACTGCGCGATGGCGACCCCGGCGCCGGTCGGCACCGGTCCACCCCGACCGAGCTGGAGCGTGGCTGCTCCAGCCGGCCTGGGCGAACTGGACGACGGTGTCGTTGGCGCCGGTGAGGTCGTCGGCGACGACGAAGGCGCGTTCGACGGGCGGCGTCGGGGGATGCGGGTCACAGCTGTGCGTCCTCCGACTGCGGCGCGCCGTCCTCGTCGACCACGGTGAGGCCGCCCTGCCGCTTGAGGACGAACGAGGCGATGATCGGAGCGAGGATGGCGGTGATCAGGACCGAGGCGGCGACCTGTGCGGTCGCGGTCTCGACGAACGGCGCGAACGACGGGTCGGCCGCGCCGACGATGGCAGGCGTCGCGATGGCGTTGCCCGCCGTCGTACCGGCGACGAAGCCGAGGCCGCTCTTGCTGCCGCGGCGCAGCAGGTAGCGGTAGCCGAGGTAGACGAAGAAGCCGGTGACTGGGGCGACGATGGCGCCGACGATCAGCCCGGAGACGCCTCCCTTGACGACGTTCTCCAGGTTGATGCCGGTGCCGAGCGCGAAGGCGAAGAACGGGATCACGATGCTGGGCACGCCGCGGAGCACGTCGCGCCACTTGGGGTCGAGGTTGCCCACGAGCATGCCGAGCACGAACGGGAATGATCGCTGCCAGCAGCGCGGTGCCTGGGATGGTGGCCAGACCGGACGACGCCGAGGAAGAGCATGGAGAAGAACGGGCCGTCGTTGACCGCAGAGGACATGTAGGCGCCGCGGTCGCGCTTGTCGCCGTAACGGCCGGTGAAGGCCAGCCACAGCCCGCCGTTGGAGTTGTCGACCGCGACGAGCAGGGCGAGGATCGAGACACCCGCAATGCCGTCGATACCGACGACGAGACCCAGGAGCGTCACCAGGGTCGCGGGGATGAGCGACTTGGTCAGCAGGACGACGCCGGCGTGGGCGAGCACCGGGCCGCTCGTGCGGGCGGTGACGGTCGTGCCGGTGGCGAAGATCAGCAGGGCGATGAGGGGCAGTGCGCTGTCCTTGAACAGGGCGGTCGTGAAGCTGCCGATCTCGAGCGCCGGAAGCGCGAACGTGCCGATGATCGAGCCGAGCACCAACGGGATCAGCATCAGGCCGCCGGGCAGCCGGTTCATGAAGTCGAACATCGGGAGCGGGCCCCGCTGGGTGTGGGTGGCGGGGGCGTCGGTCGCAGGGGTGGTCATGGGCAGGCTCTCCATAGAAGTGAAAGGTACCAAGGACAGGACAACATGTACGGACAGGTTGTACGTACTGTGACGGTCGCCACGGCTCCTGTCAACAGCGCGGACCACGTCCCGGTCCATCTCGGCGCAGGTTCGACAGAATTAGTTGGACGTCCTAGTATTTTGACATGACCCCGGAGACCCCTGCCACCGAGTCCGCCCGCAGCCGCTGGGAGGCGCGCTACGCGAAGTCTCTGGACCAGGGCAAGGTCCGCGACATCGACTTCACCACGCTGTCCGGGGTCGAGGTCGAGCCGGCCTACGGCACCGACGAGTCGGAGTGGCCGGGGCAGTTCCCGTTCACCCGCGGTCTCTACGACACCGGCTACCGCGGACGTGCCTGGACGATCCGCCAGTTCGCCGGCTTCGGCAACGCCCAGCAGACCAACGAGCGCTACAAGATGATCCTCGGCCGTGGCGGTGGCGGGCTGAGTGTCGCCTTCGACATGCCCACGCTGATGGGCCGCGACTCCGACGACCCCAAGAGCCTCGGCGAGGTCGGACACTGCGGCGTCGCCATCGACTCCACCGTCGACATGGAGGCCCTCTTCGACGGCATCCCGCTCGGAGACGTCACCACGTCGATGACGATCAGCGGGCCCGCCGTACCCGTCTTCTGCATGTACCTCGTCGCCGCAGAGCGTCAGGGCGTCGACACCGGGGTGCTCAACGGCACCCTGCAGACCGACATCTTCAAGGAGTACATCGCACAGAAGGAGTGGCTCTTCGGTCCCGAGCCGCACCTGCGCCTGATCGGCGACCTGATGGAGTACTGCGCCGAGAAGATCCCGGCCTACAAGCCGCTCTCCGTCTCCGGCTACCACATCCGTGAGGCCGGTTCCACCGCTGCGCAGGAGCTCGCGTTCACGCTGGCCGACGGTTTCGGATACGTCGAGCTCGGGCTCTCCCGCGGCCTCGACGTCGACGTCTTCGCCCCCGGGCTCTCGTTCTTCTTCGACAGCCACGTCGACTTCTTCGAGGAGATCGCCAAGTTCCGTGCCGCCCGCCGGATCTGGGCGACGTGGCTGCGCGACGTCTACGGCGCGAAGACCGACAAGGCGCAGTGGCTGCGGTTCCACACCCAGACGGCCGGGGTCTCGCTGACCGCGCAGCAGCCCTACAACAACGTGGTCCGCACCGGCATCGAGGCACTCGCCGCCGTGCTCGGCGGCACCAACTCACTGCACACCAACGCCCTCGACGAGACCCTTGCCCTGCCGAGCGAGCAGGCAGCCGAGATCGCGCTGCGCACCCAGCAGGTGATCATGGAGGAGACCGGCGTCATCAACGTCGCCGACCCGCTCGGCGGCTCCTGGTACGTCGAGCAGCTGACCGATCGCATCGAGGCCGAGGCGTACGCGATCTTCGACCAGATCCTCACCCAGGGCGGATCCACCACGTCCTCGCGGGATCTGCCTGCTCTCGCCGCCCAGGTGCGCGAGGCCACCGGCACGACGGACGCTGCTGTGTGGCCGATGACCCGGGGCATCCTGCACGGCATCGAGGAGGGCTGGTTCATGTCGGAGATCGCCGAGGCGGCCTTCCAATACCAGGTCGCGCTGGAGAAGGGCGAGAAGAGGATCGTCGGGGTCAACTGCCACGAGGCGTCGGTGACCCACGACCTGGAGATCTTGCGCGTCTCCCACGAGGTGGAGACCGACCAGGTGCGTGACCTGGCCGCGCGCAAGCAGGGTCGCGACCAGGCGGCCGTGGACACGACGCTCGCCGCGATGCTCGAGGCTGCCCGGGCCGAGACCAACATGATCCCGGCCATGCTCGATGCCTGCCGCGCGGAGGCCACGCTCGGCGAGATCTGCGACGTCCTGCGCGCCGAGTGGGGCGAGTACCGCGAGCCGGCCCGCTTCTGACCCGCGCCCCGGGTCGCCTTCGTCGGGCGAACCACGCTTGGGCACAATGGGGCCATGACGCAGCAGCCTTTCTCGCGCCCCGGAGCCGTCGACCTCTCCGCCCTCAAGCGCCCGCCTGCCGGGGCGGGCCCAGCAGGCGGGGCACCCGGTGGTGCACCCGGCGGCGGGGGAGCGGGCACAGCAGCAGGGGGCAGGGCCGGCAGCTATGCCGTCCAGGTGAACGAGGCGTCGTTCCAGAGCGTGCTCGAGGCGTCGATGAACGCCCCGGTGCTGCTGGTCTTCTACTCGCCGAGCCAGATGCCGGCAAGCGTCCAGCTCGCCGACGACCTGACCACGCTCGCCGAGGAGTTCGAGGGCAAGTACCTCCTCGGTCGGGTCGACGTCGACGCCTCGCCGGAGATCGCCCAGGCCGTGCAGGTCCCGTCCATCCCGTACGTCGTCGCCGTGGTCCAGGGCCGCCCGATGCCGCTGATCCAGGACGTCGCACCGATCGAGGACCTGCGCCCGGCGCTCACCCAGGTGATGCAGCAGCTGGCGACCCAGGGCATCACCGGCAGGCACCAGCCGCTGGCCAACGGCGCCGCGGAGGGGGAGAGCGAGGCAGGCGAGGAGGAGCTCGTCGACCCGCGCTACGCCCCCGCCCAGGACGCGCTCGCCTCCGGTGACATCGACGCCGCCGTGGCGGAGTACCAGAAGCTCGTCGACGCCAACCCCGCCGACACCGAGGCCGCCGGTGGGCTCGCGATGGCCAAGGTCCTCCAGCGCACCCTGGGGGCCGACCTGCAGGCAGCGCGGCGAGCCGCGGCAGACGCGGCCCGACGACGTGGACGCGCAGACCCTGGTGGCCGACCTCGACCTGGCCGGTGGCCACGTCGAGGATGCGTTCGCCCGGCTCGTCGACCTGATCCGTCGTACGACGGGCGACGAGCGCGACGCCGCCCGCACCCACCTGCTCGGGCTCTTCGCCGCGGTCGGCAACGACGACCCGCGCGTGCTGAAGGGCCGGCAGTCGCTCGCGTCCGCGCTGTTCTAGGTCTGCACCAGCGCTTCAGCGAGCCCGACTTCGACGATCTGCCGAAATCGGCACGGTTGAACCTCGAGCCGAGTGGTACTAGTCAAGGAGTACCAGCCGACCACGGAAGGTGATCCCATGGCGAGGTCCGCGCCCGACCACGACATCGACGAGCGTGAGCTGGAGGTGGATTCGCCGAAGAATGCCGCCGCCGGCACTCCCGCCGTCGCGGTGACCATGAAGCGGGCCATCGAGCAGATGGGCGTCCGCCGTACCGCCCAGACCCTGCTCCGGGTCAACCAGACCGATGGCTTCGACTGCCAGGGATGTGCGTGGCCCGACCCAGAGGCAGGCCACCGGCACACTGCTGAGTTCTGCGAGAACGGCGCCAAGGCGGTCACCGAGGAGGCGACGCTGCGGCGCATCGACCGCGCGTTCTTCGCCGAGCACAGCATCGACGACCTCGCCGACAAGACCGACTATTGGCTCGGCCAGCAGGGCCGCCTCACCGAGCCGATGGTTCGCCGCCGCGGGTCCCACCACTACGAGCCGATCTCCTGGGACGACGCCTTCTCGCTCGTCGCCGACCACCTGCGAGGGCTCGACAGCCCGGACGAGGCGGTGTTCTACACCTCGGGGCGCACCTCCAACGAGGCTGCCTTCGCCTACCAGCTCTTCGTCCGTGCCTTCGGCACCAACAACATGCCCGACTGCTCCAACATGTGCCACGAGTCGACCTCGGTCGCGCTCGCCGAGGTGATCGGCATCGGCAAGGGCAGCGTGAGCCTGGAGGACGTCCACCGTGCCGAGCTGATCGTCGTCGTCGGCCAGAACCCGGGAACCAACCACCCCAGGATGTTGTCGGCCCTGGAGATCGCGAAGAAGAACGGCGCCAAGATCCTCGCGATCAACCCGCTCGAGGAAGCCGGGCTCGTCAAGTTCAACAACCCGCAGAAGGCCAGGGGCCTCGTGGGGCTCGGTACCCCGTTGGCCGACCTGCACCTCCCGGTCCGCGTCAACGGCGACCTCGCGCTCTTCCAGGCGATCGGGTCGCTGTTGCTCGAGTGGGGGAGCATCGACCGCGACTTCGTCGAGAAGCACACCGTCGGGTTCGACGAGTGGGCCGAGCACGTCAAGGCCGTCGACTGGGCGGCGGTCGAGCGGGCCACCGGCCTGCCGCGCGACCAGATCGAGCGCGCCGCCCAGATGTTCCGCGACTCCTCCGCCACCGTCACCTGCTGGGCGATGGGCATCACGCAGCACCGCAACGCGGTGGCGACGATCAAGGAGTTCACCAACGTGGCATTGCTGCAGGGCAACATCGGCAAGCCGGGTGCCGGCCTCTGCCCGGTGCGCGGGCACTCCAACGTCCAGGGCGACCGCACGATGGGCATCTGGGAGCGGCCACCTGCCCACTTCCTCGACGCGCTGCGGGCGGAGTTCGACTTCGAGCCACCGCGTGAGCACGGCCTCGACACGGTCGAGGCGATCCGCGCCCTGCGGGACGGCAAGGCCAAGGTCTTCTTCGCGGTCGGCGGCAACTTCGTCGCGGCGGCACCCGACACCGACGTCACCGAGAAGGCGATGAGCCGGGCCGACCTGACCGTCCAGGTCTCCACCAAGCTCAACCGCTCCCACGCCGTCGCGGGCGAGGAGGCGCTGATCCTGCCCACCCTGGGCCGAAGCGAGAAGGATCTGACCGGAGGTCGCGAGCAGCGGGTCACCGTCGAGGACTCGATGTCGGCCGTGCACGCCTCCAAGGGCCCGCTGAAGCCGGCGAGCCGGCAGCTGCGCTCCGAGGTCGACATCGTCTGCTCGGTGGCACAGGCCGTGCTCGGGGACCGCTACGACCTTCCCTGGGACGCCTTCCGCTCGGACTACACCGAGATCCGCCGGCGGATCGCGCGGGTCGTGCCCGGCTGCGCGGCGTACCACGAGAAGGTGGACCAACCTGGCGGCTTCGTGCTGCCGCACCCGCCTCGCGACTCCCGCACCTTCCCGACCGAGCCGGGCCTGGCCGTCTTCACGGCCAGCCCCATCGACGTGCTGCACGTGCCCGAGGGGCGGCTGTTGATGCAGACCCTGCGCTCCCACGACCAGTACAACACCACGATCTACGGGCTCGACGATCGATACCGCGGGATCAAGAACGGGCGGCGCGTGGTGTTCGTGCACCCGGACGACATCACGATGCTCGGGCTCGTCGACGGTCAGATGGTCGACATCGTCAGCGAGTGGATCGACCCCGATGGTGAGCCCGGCGAGAAGACGGTCGAACGCACGGCGCCCGATTTCCGCGTCGTGGCCTATCAGCAGCCACGTGGCTGTGCGGCCGCCTACTACCCCGAGACAAATCCCCTGATCCCGCTGGACTCGACGGCGCTGGGCAGCAACTGCCCGACCTCGAAGTCCGTGATCGTGCGCCTCGAACCGTCCCGGGAGGCCGATGGCCGCGGCACGGGCGCGACAGGATCCGGAGGACGGGCCGGGCAGGACGAGGGCCACAAGTCCCGCGTCGAGCCTGAGCAGCTGAGCTGAGGGCGATCGCGGACCGTGGGTCAGCGACGGAGGCCGATCGACCACGCTCGTGAAGGTGCTCCCGGCGGCGACGGTGGCGCTGACGAGGGCGAGGGTGAGGAAGTACGCCGCGGAGGTGGTGCTGCCCCCGAGGATCGGGTCGCTGAACCCGAGCTGGGCGTAGAGCGACACCGCGGCCAGCACGGAGAGGCCGGCGGACACGTGCGCCGCACGCGCCGCTGGCCCACGGACAGCCAGGAGGAGCAGCGCCCCGGCCACCATCAGCACGACTCCGCCGAGGAGGTTGTACTGGCCCAGGGAGATCGAGAGGTCGGTGGAGCGTAGCCCCGGACCGGAGGCGTCCAGCGGGTCGCCGAGACCGGCGAGCACGCTGAAGGCGCCGACCAGGACCGCGAGGACTCCCCAGACCAGGCCGATCGTCCGGGCGGGACGCAGCCCCGCGCGCACCGCGTCGACGGCGAAGACCCGTCCGGCGGAGCTGAACAGCAGCAGAGCGTGCGCGCCGATCATGAGCCAGTAGGACCACGGCCACTCGTGCGGTGCGAAGGCGACCGACAAGCCGATCGCCACCGACTGGGCGAGTCCCAGTGCCGCTGCCAGGCGCACCCAGGCACCGGACAGGAGCAGCACGGCCAGGGTGGTCTCGGCGATCAGCACCATCCAGCCGAACGGCGTGAAGACCGGCAGCACCAGATGCTCTATCAGCCAGCTGTAGGGCGGGAAGACCGGGTCGCTCACGGCGTAGGAGGTGAACTTGTAGAGACCGTTGCCGGCCTCCTGGCCGAAGTCGGGAGCGCGCTTCCAGGACACGTTGTAGACCCACATCAGGCCGACCAGCACGCGAAGGGCCATGGCAGCGACCGCGTGACCGCGGGGCACTGCTTCGGTCGCGGGGGCCAGCAGCCAGGCGGCGCGACCGGCCAGGAAGCGGGTGGCTTGCTCAGGCACAGCGGAACACCTCTCGTCCGGTCGCCGCGGCGGCGTCCTGCACCGCGAGCGTGTCGCGGACGACGCCGAAGATCTCCTCGACCCGGAGCGGGGCATCGGCGATGCGCAGGTGCGGGTTGGTCACCGCGACCGGATGCCACCAGGCGCCGTCGGCGGTGATCGTGGGCTCCGGTTCCAAGGTGTCGATGGAGACGTGCACCCCGGTCTCCGCGAACCCCTCCTTGGCCACCGGACGGATCACCCGGTCGTCGACCGGGATGCCTTCCTGGTCGAGCCGGCTGTGCAGTGCCTGGACGCCGGCGGGGTCCTCGTCGAACATCGTGGCGGCGACCCGGACCCGGAACCCGAGCGACCGAGCCAGCGTGATGCCGTCGAGGGCTCGGGCCCAGGAGCCCTTGCCTCGCTGTCGATCATGGACCTCAGGGGTCGCGGAGTCGAGGCTGACCTGCAGCACGACCGAGCGGTCCAGCGACTCCAGGGTCTCCCGGCGGCGGCCGCGGAAGAACACCATGGCGTTGGTCAGGATCGTCCGTTCCAGGCCGGCGCCCGCCTCGACGAGGGCGCCCAGCTCGGGATGCATGAAGGGCTCACCTCCGGTGAGGTAGAGCTCGCGCCCTCCGGCGGCGGCGAAGTCGGCGAAGAGGCCGCCCGCGATCTCCGGGTCGAGACGCCGGGCGTCTGCCCTCGGGGAGGACTCGGCGCAGCAATAGAGGCACGCGAGGTTGCAGTCGAAGTTGGTGTAGGCCCACAGCCTGTGCCCCACGGGCGTGCGGCTGCCCTGGCTGAAGACGGTGGCGCTCGCCGTCGTGGCCGACCGCCTTGCGCACCGAGAACCACCACGGTCCCTCGGTCGACTCAGGCACCTGGGAGGCCACCTCGTGACCCACGAGCTCCGCCCACACGGGAAGGTCGGTCAGGACGCTGGGCTCCGCACTCCGGATGCCGAGGAGCTCGCCCGGCTCGAGCCGGCGCATCGCCCGCGTGATGAGCAGCAGCAGGCCGCTGCCGCAGTCCATGTCGCCGCCGTCGATGAGACGGGTCACCTCACCGGCCGGAGTGGGCACGAGCTCGGGTCGAGCTGGGACAGGGGGCATGTCGGCAACCCTAGGCCCGGATCAGTGAGACCCGCCCTCCAGCAGATGACGAATCGGTGACGTCGGTGCAGCCGTCGCGATCGGTAAGGGTCACGCAGTAGCGTGCTCCCATGGCCGACCCCGCCCCGTCCCGCCCCGACGACCCCGCCTCGCGAACATCGTTCTGGGAGGGGGTTCACGACAGCAAGGACGTGGATGGCGTCTCCTGGTGGCAGTCGGTGCCCGAGCTCTCGCTCGGTCTGGTCGACGAGTCCGGTGTCGGGGTCGAGCAGGCGATCATCGACGTCGGCGCCGGATGGTCGACGCTCGTCGACCACCTCGTCGAGCGCGGCTACCGAGACCTGACCGCGATCGACCTGTCGATGACCGCGTTGCAGACGGTGCGCGACCGGATCGGCGACGCCGGGAAGGACGTGCGGCTCGACGTGGCCGACGTGCTCGACTATCGGCCGGGGCGCACGTTCGCGCTCTGGCACGACCGGGCGGTCTTCCACTTCCTCACCGAGGAGGACGAGCGTGACGACTACCGGCTCTCGTTGGACCGTTGCCTGGACCCGGACGGATTCATGGTCGTGGCCACCTTCGGGCCGGACGGCCCCACGACGTGCAGCGGCCTGCCGATCGTGCGCTACACCCACGAGGAGCTCGCCGCGGAGTTCCCCGGCTACCGGGTGCTCTCGACCAGCGGCGAGGAGCACGTCACCCCCTGGGGGGCCACCCAGCAGTTCACCGCGATCCTGCTCGCCCGGGAGTGAGCGACTACTTCGGTGGTTGAGGAGGGCGACGACAACGTCGGTGGTTGAGGAGGGCGACGACCACGTCGGTGGTTGAGGAGGGCGACGACTACTTCGGTGGTTGAGGAGGGCGACGAAGGAGCCCGTCTCGAAACCACCGTCAGTCGCCCAACAGAGGTTTCGAGACGCTCACTTCGTTCGCTCCTCAACCACCGGGGTGCTTCGTCGCCTGGCGGGGTTTCGAGACGCTCACTTCGTTCGCTCCTCGACCACCGGATTCGGGGACGATGCTCTCGGTGGTTGAGGAGGGCGACGAAGGAGCCCGTCTCGAAACCACCGTCAGCCGCCCGCAGAGGTTTCGAGACGCTCACTTCGTTCGCTCCTCAACCACCGGGCGGTTTCGAGACGCTCACTTCGTTCGCTCCTCAACCACCGGTCGTCGTCGCTCCTCGACCAGCGGAGTGCTCAGCGGCCGGACTCGGTGTAGGCCGCGCCGTCGCCACGAAGCGTGGCCAGGGCCGCCTCGACCCTCCGGGCGGTGAAGTCGGCGGCCCGGTCGTGCACCTGGTCGAGCGTGCAGAACTGCGCGTCGCGGATCTCACGGGCCTCCATGACGATCGCGTCGAGGATCGAGGGGGCGTGCACGCCTCCGTCGAAGACCAGGCAGACTGCGTCGTCCCAGCCACCCCAGGGGGGCAGCCAGTCGGTGAGCAGCAGGTCACCGGCGCGGATCTGTAGCGCGAGCTCCTCCTCGACCTCGCGGGAGACCGCGAGGCGGGGTGACTCGGCGACCTCGACCACGCCTCCGGGAAGGTCCCAGTCCTGCTTGTAGGTCAGCCGGCACAGCAGCACCCGGTCGTCGGGATCGCGCACCAGCAGCTGCGCGATCGCCCGCTTGCGGGGCAGGAACGAGTTGAGCAGTGACCGGAACCCGTCCGGGTCGGTCACGGGTGGGTCTGCCCGCAGCCGCGCGTAGACGACACTGTCGTGGCGTTGCCCGAAGAGGTCCTCGCGGCCGCGCATGACACCCTCGCGACGCAGTCCCGCGCGAGTCGCCAAGCGCATGGAGCGCTCGTTGCCGGTATTGACGTAGGCCTCCAGCCGCACCAGTCCGAGTTCCTCGAAGGAGTAGTCCATGAGCATGCGGACCGCCCGTACGGCGTAGCCTCGACCACGGTGCGCTGAGTAGAGGATCCACGAGAGCTCCCCGATGGAGTCGTCCTTGGTGCGCACCTCGACGTTGCCGGCCACCTCACCACCGGCCTCCACGACGAAGTTGACGGTGCGGCGATCGTCGGCGTACCCCGCACGCCAGCGCTCGAGTGCGGCCAGGTGCTCCTCCCGCGACGGGGTGACCGAGGGGAAGCCGAACCAGTGCTGGATCTCCTCGTCGTGTCCGTCGATGGCGGGGCCGATGTCACTCTCACGCCACGGCCGCAGCGTGACGACGCCGTCGGTCAGCGTCGGCTGCCCCCCGGCGGACTTGTCCTGAGGATTCGAGGGACGAGACGTCACGAAGGGCCGTGAGTCAGGAACACCGTGCCCAGCGGTGGCAGTGTCACGGTGGCGGAGGCCGGCTGGCCGTGCCAGGAGTCGTCGGTGGCCTCGACCGTGCCGAGGTTGCCCACGCCGGTCCCGGAGTAGGACTCGGCATCGGTGTTGAGCGCCTCGGTCCAGGTCCCGCTGACCGGCAGCCCCAGCTTGTAGCCGTGGTGGGGCATGGCGGAGAAGTTGGCCACGCACGCGAGCTTCTCCCCGCCGGAGCCGGTGCGCAGGAAGCTGAACACGTTGCTGCTGGAGTCGTTGGCGTCGATCCACTCGAAGCCGGAGCCCTCGGTGTCGAGCGTCCACAGGGCCGGGCTGTCCTTGTAGAGGCTGTTGAGGTCGCGCACGAGGGACTGCACCCCCCGGTGGTCGGCGTTGTCGAGCAACCACCAGTCGAGCTCCCGGCTCTCGGCCCACTCCGACTCCTGCCCGAACTCCGAGCCCATGAACAGCAGCTGCTTGCCCGGATGGGCCCACATGTAGGCCAGGAAGCACCTCAGGTTGGCCAGCTGGCGCCAACGGTCGCCGGGCATCTTGCGCAGCAGGGAGCCCTTGCCGTGGACCACCTCGTCGTGGCTGATCGGCAGCACGTAGTTCTCGGAGTACGCGTAGACCATGGAGAAGGTCATCTGGCCGTGGTGGTACTGCCGGTGCACGGGGTCGTTCTGCACGTAGCCGAGGCTGTCGTGCATCCAGCCCATGTTCCACTTGAACCCGAAGCCGAGGCCTCCCAGATGGGTGGGCCGCGTGACCCCCGGCCATGACGTGGACTCCTCGGCGATCGTGGTCGCTCCGGGCACCCGCTTGTAGACGGTGGCGTTCATCTCCTGGAGGAAGCCGACCGCCTCCAGGTTCTCCCGGCCGCCGTAGACGTTGGGCGACCACTGGCCCGGCTCGCGGGAGTAGTCGAGGTAGAGCATCGAGGCGACGCCGTCGACGCGGAGCCCGTCGGCGTGGAACTCCTCGAGCCAGAACAGGGCGTTGGCGACCAGGAAGTTGCGCACCTCCTTGCGCCCGAAGTTGAAGATGTGGGAGCCCCACTCCTTGTGCCACCCCCGCTGGGGATTGGGGTCCTCGTAGAGCGGGGTGCCGTCGAAGTTGACCAGCGCCCACTCGTCGGTGGCGAAGTGGCCCGGCACCCAGTCGAGGATCACGCCGATTCCTGCCTGGTGGAGCCTGTCGATGAGCAGGCGCAGGCCGTCCGGGTCACCCATCCGGGCATCCACGGCGAAGTACGACGTCACGTGGTAGCCCCACGACCCACCGAAGGGGTGCTGCATCACCGGCATCAGCTCGACGTGCGTGAAGCCCATGTCGACCACGTAGTCGACCAGGCTGTCGGCGAGGTCCTCGTAGGTGTAGACCGCACCGCCGTGGTGCTTGCGCCAGGAGTTGAGGTGCAGCTCGTAGACCGACATGGGGCGGGCATGGGCGTCGGTGTGCTCGGCCCGCTGGGTCATCCAGGTGTCGTCGGCCCAGGAGTACGTCGAGTCGTGCACGATCGAGGAGGTCGCCGGTGCGACCTCGGACTGGAAGGCCATCGGGTCGGCCTTCTCCCGCCACTCGCCGTCGGCGCCGAGAATGACGTACTTGTAGCGGGTGCCGCCGCCGACGTCGGGCACGAACAGCTCCCACACTCCTGAGACACCCATCTGGCGCATCGGGTGCTCGCGGCCGTCCCAGCTGTTGAAGTCGCCCTTGACCCGGATGCCGCGGGCGCCAGGAGCCCACACGGCGAACGACGTGCCGGTGACGTCGCCGGTGGGGGAGTCGTAGCGACGGACATGGGCGCCCAGGACGTCCCAGAGCTGCTCGTGACGTCCCTCGTTGATCAGGTGGAGGTCCATCTCGCCGAGCGTCGGCAGGTAGCGGTAGGCGTCGTCACAGGTGATCGCCGGTGCTCCGGCGTAGGTCACCTCGAGGCGGTAGTCGGGGGGCTCGGGCACGTCGAGCACCCCGACCCAGATGCCCTCGTGCTCGTGCTCCAGGGCCACCCGGGTGCCCCCGTGCACGACGACGACCGACTCGGCCAGCGGCCGGAAGACCCGCACCGTCGTGCTGCTCCCGTGGGGGTGGGCTCCCAGCACGGAGTGCGGGTCGCCATGGGTGCCGCTCACCACCTGGTCGAGGACCTGGGGTTCCAGCGGGCGGGCCGCGCTGTTGGTGGGGGTGGTGCTCATGGTGCCTCCTCCGGAGCTGGTGCGGCGGTGAGTCGCTCGACGGCGCCGAGCGGGATGCCGAGCCAGGTCGGTCGGTTGCGGGCTTCGTAGACGGCTTCGTAGACGGCCTTGTCGGCTTCGTAGGCGGTCAGCAGGATCTTCTCCTGGGTGGTCACCGAGGGGGTGTCGCCGGCTTCGTCGGTGAGCGAGTCGTCTCCGGCCGTCCGGACCGCCTCCAGGTAGCCGACGAGGAACGCCTCCTGGTTGCGTTGCGCCCATTCCGCGGCTCGGTAGGCGATCTGGCCGCCGTCGTCGAGGTCGGCCTGTACGTCGGCCTGTACTGCATGGGCCGCGTAGTCGAAGGAGCGCAACATCCCGGCGACGTCGCGCCACGGACTGTCGGGCAGCACCCGCTCCGCGAGGGGCTTGGCCGGCTCGCCCTCGAAGTCGACGATCTTCCAGCCCTTGACCGTCCGCAGTGTCTGGCCGAGGTGCAGGTCCCCGTGCACGCGCTGCACCGTCAGGGGAGTGTCGATCGCCTCGACGGCGTCGTAGGCCGTGCGCAGCCGGTCGGCATGCTGGGCGAGAGCCGGCACCACCAGCACGGCGGCGTCGAGCCGGTCGCGCATGGCCGTCGCCAGGGCCTTCTGCTCGTCTGCGTGCCAGGTGTGGGTCGGGAACACCTCGGCGAGCGTGCGGTGCACCTCGCCGGTGGCCACCCCGAGCCGGTGCGACTCACCGGCGAAGTCACCGCCCACCTCGTCGGCGTGCAGGTCGGCCTCGGCGAAGAGGTCGCGGACGCTGGCCAGCGCGAGGTCCCAGCCGTCGCTGGCCGTGCGCAGGAACTGTTGGAGCATCGCGAGGTGGAGCGGGTCACCGCCGGTGCTGGCGTGGCCCGGCGCCTCGACCCAGCCGTAGAGGGCGGCGACGTGGTCGCTGCCGGCCTCGGTCAGCTTCGCGTGGATCTCGATGTCGGGGTTGTGCCCGAAGGTCACCTTGCGGAAGAGCTTCATCAAGCTGTCCTCGCCGAACATCAGCGAGGAGTTGCTCTGCTCACCGGAGAACAGCGTGGAGTGCGTGGACAGGTCGAGCTCGTGGCCCGGCACGCGGTGGAAGGCGAGGTCGCCGTCGTTGTGACCCTCCGCGAAGGCGCGTAGCCACAAGATGGTCACCTCACGGTCGTGCATCGCGTCGTAGGCGTGCACGGGACCGAGGTCGTCGACCTCCCAGTGACCGATGTAGGCGTGCCCGAGGCGGTCCTGGGCCTCGGCGTAGTAGGCCACCGGCACCTGGTAGGTCTCGGTCTGGGCGTCGGCGTAGGTCAGCGTGACCAGCTCGATGCCGACGTACGGCGTGCCGTCCCTCTCGATGCTGCCGAGGGTGCCGGCGCGGCGCACCTCCGACACGGTCGCGTCGCGTCCCTTGCCGCCGAACCAACGGGCGGACTCGATGAACTGCTCGAGCTCGGACTTCACTGAGTCGTCTCCTCCTGGGCGGTGGTGGCGGGCTCGGGTGCTGAGGGAGGGCTGTTGTCACTCTCGGGCGCCGGCAGCCTGAACCAGTAGAAGCCGTAGGCGCCGAGGGTGAGGAAGTAGGGAAGCTCGCCGATCTCGGGGAAGCGCACGCCACCGAGCAGCTCGATCGGTGCGGCCCCCTCGTAGCGACGCAGGTCGAGCTCGACCGGCTGCGGGAAACGCGACAGGTTGTGCACGCACAGCACGCGGTCGGTCGTCCCGTCGGCGTCGGTGTGCTCACGGACGTAGGAGAAGACACTGGGGTTGGACCCGCCGAGGTCGTTGAAGTCGCCGAGACCGAAGGCAGGGTGCTTCTTGCGGGCATGGATCATCCGTCGCGTCCAGTGCAGCAGCGATGACGCGTTCTCGAGCTCGGTCTCGACGTTGACGCGTGCGTAGCCGAAGACCGGGTCCTGGTTGACCGGGAGGTGCAGCCGTCCGGGGGTGGCCGTGGAGAAGCCGGCGTTGCGGTCGCCGGTCCACTGCATCGGGGTGCGGACGCCGTCGCGGTCACCGAGCCAGATGTTGTCGCCCATGCCGATCTCGTCGCCGTAGTAGAGCACCGGCGACCCCGGCAGCGACAGGAGCATCGCCGTGAACAGCTCCATCTGATTGATGTCGTTGTCGAGCAGGGGGGCGAGCCGGCGGCGGATCCCGATGTTGGCCTTCATGCGGGGGTCCTTGGCGTACTCGTCCCACATGTAGTCGCGGTCCTCGTCGGTGACCATCTCCAAGGTCAGCTCGTCGTGGTTGCGAAGGAAGATGCCCCACTGGCAGCTCGACGGGATCGCGGGCGTCTGCGCCATGATCTCCGAGATCGGGAAGCGCGACTCGCGGCGCACGCCCATGAAGATGCGCGGCATCACCGGGAAGTGGAAGGCCATGTGGCACTCGTCGCCACCCTTGTCGAAGTCGCCGAAATACTCCACGACGTCGGCGGGCCACTGGTTGGCCTCGCAGAGCAGCACCCGGCCGGGGTAGCGCTCGTCGACGTAGGAACGGACGTCCTTGAGGAAGTCGTGGGTCTCCTTGAGGTTCTCCCCGTTGGTGCCCGGGCGCTCGTAGAGGTAGGGCACGGCGTCGAGACGGAAGCCGTCGATGCCCATCTCGAGCCAGAACGACAGCCCCTCGATCATCGCCTCGTGGACCTTGGGGTTGTCGAAGTTGAGGTCCGGCTGGTGGCTGAAGAAGCGGTGCCAGAAGTACTGCTGGCGGACCGGGTCCCAGGTCCAGTTGGACGGCTCGGTGTCGACGAAGATGATCCGTGCATCCTGGTAGAGCTCGTCGGTGTCGGACCACACGTAGAAGTCGCCGTAGGGCCCCTCGGGGTCGGACCGGCTCTCCTGGAACCAGGGGTGCTGGTCCGAGGTGTGGTTCAGGACGAAGTCGATGATCACCTTGATGCCACGCTCGTGCGCTGCGTCGAGGAACGCGTGGAAGTCGTCGACGGTGCCCACCTCGGGCTGGATGTCGACGTAGTCGGCGACGTCGTAGCCGCCGTCTCGCAACGGGGAGGTGAAGAACGGCGGCACCCACAGACAGTCGACACCCAGCCAGGCCAGGTAGTCGAGCTTGTCCATCAGCCCGCGGAAGTCCCCGACGCCGTCCCCGTTGCTGTCCTGGAAGGACCGCACCAGGACTTCGTAGAAGACGGCCGTCTTGAACCACTCGGGCTCGGTCCCGACCACCTCGACCCCCCCTGGCGCTGTCGTCGGTCCGTGTGTGGCGTCGACGGTCTGGTCGTGGGACATCAGACGGGGGACCTCCGGACGGTGAGGATGTGTGCGGGCTCGTGGTGAGGGTCGAGGCGGACGTAGTTGCGTTCCCACCATGTCCAGGTCTCTCCGGTGATCTCGTCGTGCACCTGGAACTGGTCGCTCCAGTCCAGGCCCAGCGCCGGCATGTTCAGGTTGACGACGGTCTCCCGGGTGCCGTGCGGGTCGACGTTGACCACGACGATCACGTGCTCGTCTCCGGCGCTCTTGCTGAACACCAGGATCGAGTCGTCGTCGCTGGAGTGGATGGTGACGTTGCGCAGCAGCTGTAGTGGTCGGTGCTGGCGTCGGATCTCGTTGAGCCTGGTGAGGTACGGCGCCAAGGTGCGCTGCTGCGACTCGGCCGCAGCCCAGTCGCGGATCCGGATCTGGTACTTCTCGGAGTCGAGGTACTCCTCGCTCCCGGGCCGGACCGCGACGTGCTCGAAGAGCTCGAAGCCCGCGTAGACGCCCCACGACGGCGACCCGGTGGCGGCGAGTGCGGCCCGGATCTTGAACGCCGCGGGCCCGCCGTACTGCAGGAACTCGTGCAGGATGTCGGGGGTGTTCACGAAGAAGTTCGGCCGCATCACCGTGCTCGACTCGTGGGAGACCTCGATGAGGTACTGCTCGAGCTCCCACTTGGCGGTGCGCCAGGTGAAGTAGGTGTAGGACTGGTGGAAGCCCACCGTGCCGAGCGCCCGCATCATCGGCGGCTTGGTGAACGCCTCGGAGAGGAAGATGACGTCGGGGTCGGTCGTGCGGACCTCACGCATCAGCCACTCCCAGAACTCCACGGGCTTGGTGTGCGGGTTGTCGACACGGAAGACCCGGATGCCGTGGCTCATCCACAGGCGCACCACGCGCAGCACCTCGGCGTAGATCCCGGCGGGGTCGTTGTCGAAGTTGACGGGGTAGATGTCCTGGTACTTCTTCGGCGGGTTCTCGGCGTAGGCGATGGTGCCGTCGGCGCGGGTGGTGAACCACTCGGGGTTCGTCTTCACCCAGGGGTGGTCAGGCGCCGCCTGCAGGGCGAGATCGAGGGCGACCTCGAGCCCGAGCTTGCCGGCCCGCTTCACGAACGCGTCGAAGTCCGCGAACGTGCCGAGGTCGGGGTGGATCGCGTCGTGGCCCCCGTCCTTGGACCCGATGGCCCACGGGGACCCCACGTCGTCGGGCCCGGGGGTGAGGGTGTTGTTGGGACCCTTGCGGTTGACCTCGCCGATCGGGTGGACCGGGGGGAGGTAGACGATGTCGAACCCCATGGCGGCGACGGCGTCGAGCCGCTGGGCGGCGGTGCGGAACGTGCCGGAGACGACCTTGCCGGTCTTCTCGTCGACGTAGGCGCCCTCGGAGCGGGGAAAGAACTCATACCAGCTGCCGAACAGGGCGAGCTCCCGGTCGACGAAGAGTGGATAGGGGCCCTCGGTGGTGACGAAGTCGCGGAGAGGGTGCTCCTCGAGCACGGTGTCGACTGCGGGGGAGACGGCTGCGGAGTACCGCACCGGCTCGGGGCGCTTGGCGTCGCGCAGCCCCTTCACCGCGTCGGCGAGCACCTTGCGCGCGGGGGACCGCTTGGGGAGCGCGGACGCGGCCCGCTCCAGCAGGAGAGCGCCCTCGGTGAACATCAGCTCGACGTCGATCCCGGCAGGGATCTTGATCTCGGCGTTGTGCCGCCAGGTGGCGACCGGGTCGCTCCACGCCTCGATGACGAAGGTCCAGGGTCCTACTGCGTCCGGGACGACCTCGGCGCGCCAGAGGTCGACGCCCGTCGCGTCCTTGTGCATGCGCTGCGGAGGCCTGCGTCGTCCCTGCGGATCGATCAGGACCACGTCGGCGTTGAGCGCGTCGTGACCCTCGCGGAACACGTGCGCCGACACCGGCAGCGGTTCGCCGACGGTGGCCTTGGCGGGGTGTCGTCCTCCTTCGACTACGGGTGCGACGTCCATGACGGGGATACGGCCGACCATGCGATCGAACATACCGCCATCACGGGGCCCGGAAACCAGTCCGGTCCGCCGGCTGGTCCGCCCATCGAGCCGCCGGGCCCGCGCAACCACGCGTCGAGCCCGCCGGGGCAGGTGCCGGCGGGCTCGACGGTGGCGCTCAGGTCACTCGAAGAGCTGCAGCTCCGCGGCCCGCACGGACAGGTCGCGAGTGGAGGCCGCGGCACAGTCGGTGTCGTTGAGCGGGTCACTGTCCAGCTCGCCTGCATATCCCTCGAACCCGGTGCACTGGTTCTCCAGGGCCACGAACCGCACGTGGGTCGCACGGGTGTCGGGGATGTCGAACGTACGCAGGTTGAGGTTGGGAGCGACCGGTCGCGGGCGGACCGCGGGGAAGGCGTCGCCGGGGCTGGTGTAGACCCTGGTCCAGGCCACGTCGTCGCCGACGCAGCTCGTCTCCGCGGACTGCAAGCAGGTCTCGATCGCGAACTGGCGCAGTGCGGTGAACCGCGACCCGGAGCCCGAGTCCTCCTGGCCCGAGGCGTCGGCCGGTCGCAGCATCGCGCTCACCCGGGCGGTCCGCACGGTGTGCGCGCCGCCCGCCAGGTCGACCACGACGAACGGGTTGTCGTCGGCGACGCTCTCGCTCTCGTTGACGCCGGCCCAGTTGCTGGCCTCGGTGTCGTCGATCAGGCTCGCGGCGTTGAGGCTGCCGGCGCTGGCGCCGATCACCTTCGCACCGTTGCCGGCCGATGCCACGTTGGACTTCACGCCGATCGCCTTGGTGGTGGTCCTGCCCGCGGACACCGTCAGCGTGCTCCGGGTGTGACCGCTGCCCTCACCGACGAACAGCACGTCGTAGGTGCCGGGGGCGAGCTCCACCGTCGCGTCCAGCGGGGTGCCGTCGAGGGTGTCGGCGACCGGGGTGGCGCGAGCCTCCCACTGACCGAGGAAGATCTTGCCCGCGGCGGGGGTCTTGCCGGTCTTCGGTGCGAAGGTCACCGTGCTCGACGGTGTGCCGGTGGCGACGAAGCCGGGGGTCGGCTGGCCGTCGTCGGCGGTCGCGGTGGCCGCGTCCTCACCCATCCCGTTGCGGGCGAAGGCAAGCCACAGTGCCTTCTGGTTGGCGCCCCCGAAGCGCATCTGGTCGGCGGCGAGCATGGCGTCACGAGCGTCGAGCATGCTCGTCGCCCCCTGCTGGAGCAGGAACGAGTCGAACATGAGCTGCACCCAACGACGGTTGCCCGGGCACTGGTCGGCAGGCAACGGTGAGCTGGTCGCCGTACCCTGCGCGCAGCGGAGCTGGAGTGCCTTGTCCCCAGAGGGGTAGGCGGCGTCCCACTTCTCGACGAGGGCCTGGCGGACATCCCACTGGGTGCCGTTCCAGATCTCGCCGTCGGCGTGCACCTCGACGCCGGTGCTGTCGAAGCCGTAGTCGCCGTAGGTCAGCGGGTTGTCGTTGATGGCGTAGTCCCGGATGCCTTCGTGCTCGTTGCCGGTGGCGTAGGGGCCGACGGCCCACGGGTTGGCGCCGTTGTCGTAGCCGTGGCTGACCATGTACTCACCGGCGACCAGGTCGCCCCAGGACTCGCCCATCGCGCCACCCTGCTCGGACGTGATCCCTTCGTCGGGCCCGCCGATCATCCGGTTGCTGATCGCGTGGGTGTACTCATGGCCGACGATGCTCATGTCGTAGGAGCCATCGGTGCACGGCGCGTAGAACGCCCCGGCGATCGGCTGGAAGAGGTACTGGTTGGTGATGCCGGGGACGCCGTCCTGGAGGGTGATCTGGTTCGCGTTGTCGCGCCCCAGGAAGCTCGGCTGGCCACCGGTGATCGCTCCGGCCTGGGCGTTGCCGACCTCGGGGTCGTTCTCCCGAGTCGGGTCCGGGTTGGCGCCGAGGTTCTTCTGCTGCATGTTGTAGTTGGCCTCGGTGAAGCCCAGGAAGTAGGAGTAGTCGTGCATCCGGTTGTGCGAGGAGAACAGCTGCGCGACCGAGGCCTCGATGTCGTTGCCGCCCGGGACGAGCTGGCTGGGGTCGCACTGGCTGTTCTGCCAGGCGTCGGTGAACTCCGGGGTGTACTCCCGCGACGCTGAGACGGGGGCCTGGAAGAGACCGCCCGGGGTCAGCGGGCTGAGCCACGCCTCGTGGGTGCTGGCGGCGTTGCCGACGGTGGTGAAGGTCGGCAGGTTGGTGGTGAAGTCGTGGTCCCAGGGTGCGCGCGCTGCGAGGTTCTCCAGCGAGCCCGGGGGAGTGTCGCAGCCCTCGACGTTGGCGCGCCAGCAGGCGGTGACCCGGTTCTGCGGGACGTGCTCGGTGTCGAAGTTCAGCTCGGGGTTGGCGGTGAAGTACGCCCACTTCGGCGGGAACGGGACGCTGGTCTGGGCGCCGCCCTCGTCGGAGGTGGTCACCACGCCGGCGTACGAGCCGGGGCCGACGAAGGGAGCCGTCGGGTCGTCGTAGGGGCAGATCTGGGTGTTGTAGATCCCTGCGGGCAGGGTGCCGCCGGGGGCGTAGGTGAGCGTCTCGGGGCTGGTGAGCAGGTCTCCGCTGCTGAGGACCTGGCCGTCCGGACCGAACAGCTTGATGACGATGTCGTTGACCGGGTTGGCCGCGCTGGCGACGATCGCGATCTGCCGCGTGTTGTCGTCGGTCAGCTCGAACGGGTGCTGAGGACCGCAGTCGGTCGCGGTGACCTCGCCGCTGAAGGAGGTGGCGTCGCTGGAGTTCTCGACCTGGTTCTCGCGGTGCAGGATCTTGCCGGTGACGGCGTCGACCATCAGCGTGTAGGCGAAGGAGCTGCCGCCCTTCACGTCGACGACGTTGGTCTCGAAGACCGGCCGGACCGAGCCGTCCGCGAGGGCGAGGGCACGGAGCCGCGAGACCTGCTCCTGGGCGAAGCCCGCGACGTCGAGGCGGGTCCAGCCCTTCGAGGCGGACGAGTCACGGACGTCGGCGGCGACCACGTCGCGCCCGACGTTCTGGGCGGCCTTCAGCCAGCCCTCGACGGGGGTGAGGGTGGCCGCCGACGGGGCGGCGGTGGAGCGTGTCAGTGAGGAGGAGACGTAGACGATCCTGCCGTCCGCGACGCCCACCGTCACCATGCTGCCGAGGGCGGGGGTGAGCGAACCGAGCTTCTGGCGGAACAGCACCGCGCGCGCATCGGTGTCGGCGAGCTTCTGGCTGTTGACGAGCTCCAGGCCGTCGATCTGGCTGCCGCTCAGGCCGAGCAGGTCGGCGTGGGCGCGCAGCCAGCCGCGGGCGGCCGAGACGGCGTCGGCGCCGACGGCCGGGCCCAGGTTGCCCTCGGGGGAGAAGACCGAGGCGGGCGTGCCGAAGTCATTCCAGCGGATGGTGGCGCCCTGGGCGCGAAGCAGGGAGGCTGCCTGCTTCTGCAGGGCGCTCGGCGCCGCGACGCCGCGGGTGTCGACGTCGCTCAGGCCCGGGGGCGTGTCACCCCAGGTCGCGACCGCGTCGGCGGCGGGCCGCTCCGCGGTGCCGGCGAGGGCGCCGGCACTGCCGGTCGGCAGGGTGGCGAGGCCCAGGACGAGGAGGCCGGTGCTGAACGCAGCGGCACCTCTCTTCCAGGTGCGGGAGGGTGCGTGGTCAGGCATGGGTGGCCTTCCGAGAGGGCTGTGACGGATACCCGGGACAACGCCGTACGTCCACCCGGGTTACGCGTCGGCCGGGTGGGCGCCATCCCGACGTCCCCGCGGCCACCTTGTTGGATCGTTCAAGTCCACATCCGTTAGCGTTCCTCCCGTGAGAGCAATCCGTCGATTCACCGTCCAACCCGTCCTACCCGCCGCCCTCGAGGGCCTGAGCGAGCTGGCCGGCAACCTGCGCTGGTCCTGGCACCCCGAGACCCAGGACGTCTTCGCGGCCGTCGACCCGCAGGCCTGGGAGGCCGTCGGGCACGACCCGGTCAAGCTGCTCGGCACCGTGAGCCAGCAGCGGCTCGGTGAGCTCGCCGCCGACGAGGGCTTCTTGGCACGGCTCGATGCCGCCCGCGAGGACCTGCGCACCTACCTCACCGACGACCGTTGGTACCAGCGGTCCGGCGCCGAGGATGCCCCCCGCTCGATCGCCTACTTCTCCCCGGAGTTCGGGATCACGGCCGTGCTGCCGCAGTACTCCGGAGGGCTGGGCATCCTGGCCGGGGACCACCTCAAGACCGCCAGCGACCTGGGCGTGCCCATCGTCGGGGTCGGGCTGCTCTACCGGCACGGCTACTTCCGCCAGACCCTCTCCCGGGACGGGTGGCAGCAGGAGACCTACCCGGTCCTCGACCCCGACGGACTGCCGATCTCGCCGCTGCGCGACGCGGACGGCGAGGTCGCCAAGGTGACCATCGGGCTCCCCGACCAGGGCACCATGACGGCTCGTGTGTGGGTTGCCCAGGTCGGTCGGGTGCCGCTGCTGCTGCTGGACTCCGACACCGAGGAGAACAGCCCCGAGATCCGCGGCGTCACCGACCGCCTCTACGGCGGGACGTCCGAGCACCGGCTGCGCCAGGAGATGCTGCTCGGCATCGGCGGCGTCCGGGCGATCCGCGCCTACACCCAGATCACCGGTGCTCCCGATCCCGAGGTGTTCCACACCAACGAGGGCCACGCCGGCTTCCTCGGGCTCGAGCGGATCCGTGAGCTCACCGAGACGGGGCCGCGCCTGGCCTTCGACGTGGCGCTCGAGGTGTCCCGGGCCGGCACCGTGTTCACCACCCACACGCCGGTGCCCGCGGGCATCGACCGCTTCCCCCTCGACCTCGTCGCGCAGTACTTCGGCGGCGACAACGCCTGCCCCGGGGTGCCGGTCGACCGGATCCTTGCCCTCGGTGCCGAGGACTACACCGACGGCGACGCGTCGGTGTTCAACATGGCGGTGATGGGCTTCCGGCTCTCCCAGCGCGCCAACGGCGTCTCCCAGCTCCACGGCCAGGTCAGCCGAGGCATGTTCGGCGGCCTGTGGCCGGACTTCGATGCCGAGGAGCGCCCGATCGCCTCGATCACCAACGGCGTGCACGCGCCCACGTGGGTCGCACGCGAGATCTTCGACCTCGTCCGCGCCCACGGCGTGCGCCCCGGCCCCGACCCCGACGCCGACCACCCGGCACAGGTCTTCGAGATCGCCGACAAGGTCTCCGGTGGTGACATCTGGGCCACCAAGCGGGTGCTGCGACAGCGGCTCGTGGACGACGCCCGCAAGCGGATGAGGAAGTCCTGGCAGCAGCGCGGCGCGGCGCCGGCCGAGCTCACCTGGATCGACTCCGCGCTGGACGCCGACGTGCTGACCATCGGGTTCGCTCGCCGCGTCCCGTCGTACAAGCGGCTGACGTTGATGCTGCGCGACCCGGAGCGGCTCAAGCGGCTGCTGCTGCACCCCGAGCGCCCGATCCAGCTGGTCATCGCCGGCAAGTCCCACCCGGCCGACGAGGGTGGCAAGAAGCTGATTCAGGAGATCGTCCGGTTCGCCGACGACCCCGAGGTGCGGCACCGGATCGTCTTCCTGCCCAACTACGACATCGCGATGGCCCAACCGCTCTACCCAGGCTGCGACGTGTGGCTGAACAACCCGTTGCGCCCCTACGAGGCGTGCGGCACCTCCGGCATGAAGGCCGCCCTCAACGGCGGCCTGAACCTCTCGATCCTCGACGGCTGGTGGGACGAGTGGTACGACGGCAACAACGGGTGGGCGATCCCGTCGGCGGACGGGCTCGACGACCCGGACCGGCGTGACGACATCGAGGCGACCGCGCTCTACGACCTGATCGAGAACGAGGTTGCGCCGCGCTTCTACGACCACGATGACGAGGGCCTTCCGTACCGCTGGATCGAGATGGTCCGACACACCTGGAAGTCGCTCGGCCCCAAGGTGCTCGCCGACCGGATGGTGCGTGACTACGTCAACACCCTCTACACGCCCGCCGCGGGCAGCGCGCGCACGCTCAACGGTGACTTCGCCGGCGCGACCGAGCTGGCCGTGTGGAAGAAGCGGATCCGGGACGGCTGGAGCGGCGTGGCCATCGACCACGTCGAGTCCAGCGGTGTCGCCGACGCCCCGGCCCTCAACGAGAGCATCGAGGTGCGGGCCTTCGTCTCGCTCGGCGTGCTGTCCCCGGCGGACGTCGACGTCCAGGTGGTGCACGGCCGGATCGGCACGGACGACGAGCTGGTCGACGTCACCAGCGAGTCGCTGGCGCACGCCGAGACCTACGAGGGCGGTCGTCACCGTTACGAGGGCTCGGTCGCGCTCGCCTCCACCGGCGCTTTCGGCTACACCGTGCGCGTGCTCCCCAGCAACGCCCACCTGGCCGGTCCCGCCGAGCTCGGCAAGGTCGCCTACCCACCCGCCTGACCCCTCACCCGTTGAGACGCGGGTCCCGGGGGCCGAAGCGCGCCCTTCGGGGCCCGGGAGGCACTTCTCGACTGCCCGGGGGCGCGTCTCAACCTTCGCGGAGGACGATCAGGCTGCGCGGCTCGATGTCGATGACGGTGCCGGCGGCGAGCTGCTCCCCGACAGGATGACCGGTGTCGGTGGAGAGCACGACCTCGCCGCGGCGTACCCACTGGTTGACCGGGAGGCGTGCCTTGCCGGGCTCGGGGTGGGCGTTGAACCACAGCAGGAACGACGCGTCGTGCAGCACCTCGCCGCGGGGCCCGCGGGCGCGCAACGGGTCTCCGGAGACGAACATCCCGAACGTGTGCAGCCCTTCGTCGAACCAGTCCGCATCGGTCATCTCCCGGCCCTCGGGATGGATCCAGGCGAGGTCCTTGGGACCACCCTCGACGGTGGGCCGGCCCTCCAGGAAGTGCCGTTGTCGCAGGGCGGGGTGCTCGCGCCTGAGCCGGAGCGCCGCCTTGGTGGTCTCGTAGAGGTCGAGCCACGCGTCGTCGGGACGCCAGTCCACCCAGGAGATCTCGTTGTCCTGGCAGTAGGCGTTGTTGTTGCCGCGCTGGGTGCGGCCCCTCTCGTCGCCGGCGGTGATCATGGGTACGCCGGTGGACAGGCACAAGGTCGCCATCAGGTTGGCGGCCTGCTTCCGGCGCAGCGCGATGACGGCGCGGTCGTCGGTCTCGCCCTCGACGCCACAGTTCCAGGAGCGGTTGTTGTCGGTGCCGTCGCGGTTGTCCTCGCCGTTGGCCGCGTTGTGCTTGTCGTTGTAGGACACGAGGTCTCGCAGGGTGAACCCGTCGTGGGCGGTGATGAAGTTGACCGAGGCGTACGGCGACCGGCCGTCGTCGGCGTACAGGTCGCTCGAGCCCGCGAGCCGCGAGGCGATGTCGCGGATCCCGCCGGACGACGTACGCCAGAAGTCGCGGACGGTATCGCGGTAACGGTCGTTCCACTCCACCCACGGCGGCGGGAACCGGCCGACCTGGTAGCCGTCCATGCTCGCGTCCCAGGGCTCCGCGATGAGCTTCACGTGACGCAGGACCGGGTCCTGGCTGATCGTGGTCAAGAAGGCGCCGCGGAGGTCGATCGCGGTCCGGTCCCTCGCCAGTGCCGGCGTGAGGTCGAAGCGGAAGCCGTCGACGTGCATCTCGGTCACCCAGTAACGCAGTGAGTCGAGGATCAGCCGCAGGGCGGGGGGATAGGTCGTGTCGAAGGTGTTGCCGCAGCCGGTCACGTCGAAGTAGGGGTCGAGCCCGGGGTCGGCGCGCTTGTAGTAGCCGTAGTCGTCGAGCCCGCGGAAGCTCAGCGTGGGCCCGTCACGACCGGCCTCGGCGGTGTGGTTGTAGACGACGTCGAGGATCACCTCGAGCCCGGCGGCGTGCAGGTTCTTGACCATCTGCTTGAACTCGGCGACCTGATCGCCCCGGTCGCCGGCCGACGCGTAGCCGTGGTGCGGTGCGAAGTAGCCGATGGAGTTGTAACCCCAGTAGTTGGTGAGTCCGAGGTCAGCCACGTGTCGCTCCGGCACGATCTCGTGGACCGGCAGCAGCTCCACCGTGGTGATGCCGAGGTCGCGCAGGTAGTCGACCACGGCGGGGGAGCCGAGCCCTGCGTAGGTCCCGCGCAGCTCCTCGGGCACCCGGTCGTGCAGGTGCGTGAACCCCTTGACGTGCAGCTCGTAGACGATCGTGTCGGTCCAGCGGTGCCACGGACGCTGCTCGCCGCTCCAGTCGAAGTCGTCGTGGACGACCACCGAGGTCGGCAGGTACGGCGCGGAGTCCCGCTCGTCGCGCTGGGCCAGCTTGGCGTCCTGGACCCGCTGGGTGTCGCTCTCGTCGGCGCGCACGTGGGTGTAGACGGGGTCGGCGAGCTCCACGTCACCGGAGATCGCGCGCGCATAGGGGTCCAGCAGGAGCTTGGCAGGGTTGAACCGTCGCCCCCGCGCGGGCTCCCAGGGTCCGTCCGCCCGGAAGCCGTAGCGCTGTCCCACGGGGATGTCGGGCAGCGCGCCGTGCCAGATCCCCAGGGTGCGCTCGACCAGTGCGTGGCGGGTCTCGACCAGGGGTCCACCGGTGTCGTCGTCGTCGAAGAGGCAGACCTCGACGAGGGTCGCCTCGGGGGCGAAGACCGCGAAGTTCGTGCTCTCCGTGCTCCAGGTCGCGCCCAAGGGCTGGTGCTCGCCGGGCCACATGCTGGACCCGGCGTTCTCCGGCTGCATTCGCACAGTGTGACAAACCGGCCCGGCCGGCTGCGCAGGGACGTGCCCTAGGGTGCGTAGGCCAGGCAGACGACGTGAAGACAGGGAGACACTGACGTGGGCGAGCTCGTGCGGTTGGAAGTCGAGGACGGCGTCGGGACGATCCTGCTCGACCGGCCGAAGATGAATGCCTTGAGCGTCCAGGTGCAGGAGGAGATCCGCGCAGCCGCCCACGAGGCGACCGCGCGCGACGACGTCCGCGCCGTCGTCCTGTACGGCGGGGAGCGGCTGTTCGCCGCGGGGGCGGACATCAAGGAGATGGCCGAGATGTCGCACACCGACATGGTGAAGCGCTCGGGAGCTCTCCAGTCGTCGCTGAGCGCGGTCGCTGAGATCCCCAAGCCCGTAGTCGCCGCCGTCACCGGCTATGCCCTCGGTGGTGGGTGCGAGCTCGCGCTCTGCGCCGATATCCGGATCGCCGCCGACGACGCGACACTCGGCCAGCCAGAGATCCTGCTCGGCATCATCCCGGGTGCCGGCGGCACCCAGCGACTGACCCGTCTGGTCGGGCCCTCGCGCTCCAAGGACCTGATCTTCACCGGTCGGTGGGTCAAGGCCGACGAGGCGCTGCGCATCGGGCTGGTCGACCGGGTGGTGCCGGCTGCGGAGGTCTACACCGCCGCACTCGACTACGCCAAGCAGTTCGGCAGCGCGGCGGCCTACGCGCTCCGCGCGGCCAAGGAGTCGATCGACAAGGGGCTCGAGGTCGACCTGACCACCGGCCTGGAGATCGAGCGCGCCCAGTTCGCCGCGCTCTTCGCCACCGAGGACCGCACCATCGGAATGTCGTCGTTCCTCGAGAGCGGGCCGGGCAAGGCGGAGTTCGTCGGCCGCTAGCCCTCGCCGGGGCGGACGTGTCCGCTCTCGTAGGCCGCCACGACGGCCTGGACCCGGTCTCGCACGCCGAGCTTGGCCAGCACGTTGGACACGTGGGTCTTCACCGTGGTCTCGCCGAGGTAGAGCTCGGCCGCGATCTCCGCGTTGGAGAGGCCGCGCCCGATCAGCCGCAGCACGTCACGCTCCCGCTCGGTGAGCCGGTCCAGCTGCTCGCTGCGGCGCGCCCGCGCGGGCGCCGAGGCGAACGACTCGATCACGCGCACCGTCACCCCTGGGTCGAGGAGACCTCCGCCGGACGCGACCGTGCGGACGGCCTCGACCAGCCGCTCCGGCGGTGCGACCTTGAGCAGGAAGCCGCTCACCCCGGCGCGCAGCGCCGCCTCGACGTACTCGTCCTCGTCGAACGTCGTCAGCACCACGACGCGTACGTCGGGTGCCGCGGCGAGCACCCTGCGGGCGCCCTCGATGCCGTCCACCCCGGGCATCCGGACGTCCATGAGGACGACGTCGGGGGAGTGACTCTCGACCAGAGCCACCGCGGCACCACCGTCACCGGCCTCGCCGACCACCTCGATGTCGGGCTCGGCCGAGAGGACCATCCGCAGGCCGACCCGGACCATCGCCTCGTCGTCGACCAGTGCGACCCGGATCGTCCCGCTCACCGTTGGCTCCTCTGGGTGGGGAGGTGGGCATGGACCTCGAAGCCGGTCTCGGTGCGTCGGGTGGTCAGGGTGCCGCCGAACATCTGTGCCCGCTCGGACATCCCGGCGATCCCGTGGCCGCCGTTGGCCCCGGAGCCTGCGAGCGAGACGCCTCCCGGCTCGCACCCCCCGTCGTCGGTGACGCGGATGTCGACCGCGTCGTGGGAGTAGTCGACGTGCACCACGGCGCTGCCGCCAGGAGCGTGCCGCAGCACGTTGGTCAGGGCCTCCTGGACGATCCGGTAGGCCGAGATGTCGAGCGCCTTGGGCAGCTCGCGTGCGGTCCCGGTCACCTCCAGGCGTACGTCGAGACCGGCCGCCCGCACGTCGTCGACCACGTCACGGGCCCGCGCCAACGAGGGAGCCGGTGCCGTCGGCGCCTCGTCGTCCCCGGGCTCGCGCAGGATGCCGACCAGGCCTCGCAGCTCCTCGACCGTCTCGCGACCGAGGCGTTCGAGGCCGAGCAGCACGTCGCGCTCGGCATCGCGTCCTTCGAGAAGCCCGTCGAGCTGGCGGCGCAGCCCGCCGATCTGGAGCGTCATCACGCTGACCGAGTGCGCGACGGCGTCGTGCACCTCGCGGGCGATCCGGGTGCGCTCCTCCCGAGCGGCGGCCAGCACGGACGCCTCACGTTGCGCGTCGAGGACGGCGGCCATCTCGACGAGCTGGGTGCTTCGCTCCTGCTCGCGACGCACGAGACGCCCGACCCATCGGGCGGGGTAGAAGACGGCGGGGAAGAAGATCGTGTCCCACGCGACCCCGTGCAGGGCGATGTCGGTGACCACGAACGTGACCACGGCGCCTGTGACGGTGGCCAGGGACGGCCGGGTGGCAAGCGCGTAGCCGGCGTACCCGGTCGCGAGCATCACCGCGATCAGCCCGGTCCCGCCGGGGCCGGGCGCTCCGAGGAGCGCGGTGACGGGGTAGAAGAAGGCGACCCCGATCGCACCCAGCGCCGGCCAGCGCGCCATCGTGAGGAACCAGCCGGCGAACCACGCTGCGACGAGCGCGAGCAGGCCGAGATCCTTCCGGAACGCTGGGTCGGCCACCGCCTCGACCACCCCGAGCAACCCGAGGATCGGTGCCGCGAGAAGCGGGAACGCGCGGTCTCCGCGGATCAGAGGGCTCGGCATGGGCATCACGGTAGAGGCGCGAGGTGGCCTGCGTGATCCTCCGTGGGGACCAGGTCGTGCGTGTCGGAGTCCTCCGCGCGGAGGAGCCGCGTCGGTGCGCCGCGACCGATCCGCGACGAGGTGTCCCGCCCGGAGAGTCGTTGCGTCGACCACGACGACTCACCGAATCTCACGACTCCACGGAGGAACCCATGACCACGCACACCCTCGGCACCGGCGGTACGACGCAGGAAGGCGGACGAGGCTTCGACCCGTCCCGCCCCATGCGCTGGGCAGCCGGGCTCGCGCTGCTCGCCGCCCCGCTGCTCTGGTCGGCGGGGATGCTCACGTCCCCGGAGCAGGTCAGCATGGCCGACGTCGACTACGTCAGCTCACTGGCCCGCGACATCACGCAGACGGAGGTGTCGGCGCTCTTCTTGCACTACGGCAACCTGCTGATCGGGCTCGGCATCCTCGCGGCGCCGACCCTGGTGCGCGGACGCAAGGGCGGACGGCTGGTCGTCGTCGGCTCGTTGCTCGCTGCGCTCGGCTTCACGAATGTGTCCGGGATGATCCTCTCGGACTGGTGGAATGCGGCGATCGGCACGCTGTTGCCGATCGACCAGGCCGCGGGAGTCTTCGCCGTGTTCAAGGCGTCGGACCTGCTCTGGATCTGGAACGGCACCGAGGTGCTCTCGCTGGTCGGGCCGCTGGTGCTCCTCGCCGGGCTTGCGCGCGCGGGCGTTCTCGGCTGGTACACGCTCGCCCTGATGGTCGGCGGTGTCGCAGGGTTGATCTTCATCCCCGTCGCGCTGCCGTGGCTGACCAGCCTCGCGGTGCTCGTCGGCTTCTCGCCGTTCGCTCTCGTGGGACTGCGGCTCGTGCAGCGTCTGCGGGTCGGCGGCTGAGCGCCTCGAGGATTGCCTAAACCGGTGCGGAGGTGTGAAAGTCGGCACACCTTCGCACCGGTCCGTCGCGCTCCGCGGTCGGCTATCGTGCGAGGAACTTTCCAGGAGGAGATCTGACGTGGCCGACGACAAGCCTGAGCCCGAGAAGCCGGCGGACGCACCCGCTGACGGGTCGTCGACGACGTCGAGCACCCCGGCCGCCACCGGCACCGAGACCAAGACGTCGGGGCCCTCGGCGCCGGCCGACCCCGCCAAGACCGAGAAGGCACCCAGACGGGCGGCGCGCGAGCGTGGCCGCGGAGCGGCTGACGTGGCCAAGAAGGCCACCGACTCGGTGCGCAACAAGATCGCCTCACTGCTGTGGCTGGTCGCGGTCGTCTGCGCGCTGTTCCTGGCTGTCGGCGCACTGCTGGTGGCGCTCAAGGCCAACCAGGACAACGCGATCGTGACATTCGTGCTCGACGGCGCCGACACCCTCGACCTGGGCGTCTTCAGTCGGGACGAGGGGATCTTCACCTTCGACAAGGACCGGAACGGGGTGAAGGGCGCCCTGGTCAACTGGGGTCTTGCCGCGATGGCCTACCTGATCGTGGGCCGCGTCCTCGACCGGGTGATCCGCCCCTGACGTCAGCGTCGTCGGCCGCCCCGCCGCCGTGTGACCCAATCCACCCGAGGGCTCGTTTCGGTCATTGCTACCAGCGGGTAACCTCGGATCAACCGACGTATCGAGGAGGGGCCCTTCGCGGGCCATGACGCCATGAACATTGTCGTGTGTGTGAAGTACGTGCCGGATGCGACGGCGGACCGGCACTTCGAGGCCGACGACACCGTCGACCGCGTGGGTGTGGACGGGCTGCTGTCCGAGCTCGACGAGTACGCCGTGGAGCAGGCCCTGCAGATCAAGGAGAAGCTGGACGACGAGAGCACCGTGACGGTGCTGTCGATGGGACCGGAGCAGGCCACCGATGCGGTGCGCAAGGCGCTCCAGATGGGTGCCGACAAGGGCGTCCACGTCGTCGACGACGCGATCGCGGGCTCCGACTCGCTGGCCACCTCGCTCGTGCTGGCCGAGGCGATCAAGAAGATCGACGCCTGGGATCTGGTGGTCTGCGGGATGGCCTCGACCGATGGCGCCATGGGCGTCGTCCCGGCGATGCTCTCCGAGCGGCTCTCGGTGGCCGGGGTGACGCTGGGCTCGGAGATCGAGGTCTCCGGCGAGACGGTCACGATCCGACGCGACGGTGACGCCTCGACCGACACGATCGAGGCGAGCACGCCGCTGGTGCTGAGCGTGACCGACCAGTCCGGCGAGGCCCGCTACCCGTCGTTCAAGGGGATCATGGCGGCGAAGAAGAAGCCGGTCGAGACCTGGTCGCTGGCCGACCTGGGGGTCGACGCGGAGCTGGTCGGCCTGTCCGCCGCGTGGACCGCGGTCGAGGCCACCGAAGCACGTCCGCCGCGCACGGCCGGTGAGATCGTCACCGACGAGGACGGATCGGGCGCGGCTGCGCTGGTCGAGTTCCTCGCGTCGAAGAAGTTCATCTGAGAGGGGTTGGAGACACATGTCTGAGGTACTCGTCCTCGTCGACCGTGACAGCGCTGGCGACAGCAAGGTGACCAAGCCGACCCTGGAGCTGCTCACGATCGCCCGCCGCCTGGGCGAGCCGTCGGCGGTGGTGATCGGCCCGGCCGATGCTGATCTCACCGGGACGCTGAAGAAGTACGGCGCGGAGAAGATCTACACCGTCGACGACGCTGACGTGACCGGCTACCTGGTGGCTCCCAAGGCCGAGGTGCTCGCCCAGCTGGTGGAGAAGACCTCCCCGGCCGCGGTGCTGGTGGTCTCCACTGGCGAGGGCAAGGAGGTCGCCGGCCGGCTTGCGGTCAAGACCGACTCCGGCCTGGTCACCGACGCGGTCGACGTCGAAGCCGGATCTGGTGGGGATGGTCCGGTCACCACGCAGTCGGTGTTCGCCGGCAGCTTCACCGTCAAGGCGAAGGTCACCAAGGGCACGCCGATCATCACGGTCAAGCCCAACTCGGCCTCGCCGGAGGAGATTGCGGGTGAGGGTGCCGAAGAGGCGTTCTCCGCGACGATCTCCGAGGCGGCCAAGGCCGCCAGGATCACCGCGTCCGAGCCACGCAAGGCGTCCGGCCGTCCAGACCTGACCGAGGCTGCGGTCGTGGTGTCCGGTGGTCGGGGCACCGGGGGCAACTTCGAGCCGGTCGAGCAGTTCGCCGACTCGCTCGGTGCGGCCGTGGGCGCCTCGCGCGCGGCGGTCGACTCCGGCTGGTACCCGCACTCCTTCCAGGTGGGTCAGACCGGCAAGACGGTCTCGCCGCAGCTCTACGTCGCCAACGGCATCTCCGGTGCCATCCAGCACCGCGCCGGCATGCAGACGTCGAAGACCATCGTCGCGGTCAACAAGGACGACGAGGCACCGATCTTCGAGCTCGTCGACTTCGGTGTGGTCGGCGACCTGCACGCCGTCCTGCCCAAGGCGACCGAGGGCATCAACCAGCGCAAGGGCTGACCGTCCGATCGACCTCCCGCCCCGGCGTCCTGACGGACTCCGGGGCGGAGTCATGCCACGGACTAGGGTGCGCGACTCCCGCGACGGGCGTCGTTGAGCCAGCCGACGCGAAGCGCCAGTGCCACTGCTTCGAGCTGCGAGCCGACACCGAGCTTGGTCAGCACTCCCCGGACCTGGGTGCGCACCGTCGCCTCTGAGACGAACCACTCCTCGGCGATGGTGCCGACCACCTTGCCGTTGCCGAGCTCGCGGAGAACCTGCTGCTCGCGGGGGGTCAGCCGCTGGAACGGGAGACGTGCCGTTGCCTCGTCCTCGCGGATGGCAGCGAGCTGTCGGAGCAGGGCCTCACGCTGCTGAGGGTGCATGACGGGCTCGCCACGGGCGGCGGCCAGAACCGTGTTGAGGAGCACCTGGAAGGGCAAGGCCTTGGAGACATGGCCGATCGCTCCTTGCTCGATCGCCACCGCAATCTGTCGTCGTCGCCTGCTGGCGCTGACCACGAGCACGCGGGCCCCGGAATGGACGAACGGGCGTACCAGCGTCGCCCCGTCGCCGATGTCCCCACCGAGCTCGAGGTCGAGCAGCACCAGGTCCGGGGGATCTGCTCGCACAGCCTCCAGCAGGGCATCGCGGGAGGTGAGGTCGGCCCGCTCGGTTTCCACGCCCTCGGCGCGCAGGGCGGTGCAGAGGACGTCGGCCAGCAGCGCGTGATCCTCGACGAGGAGCGCCCTGGTGCCTTCGGTCGACATCGCGCTACCTCACCGCCGCAGCGACATCGGGTCGCTCGTCCCCTCGGCATCCGGGGCGGGGAGGGGAGCGGCGGGGGGCGGAATGGCGGGGAGGGGAGTGGTGGGGACGTCGGTGGCGGCAGGCGACCCCGCCGGAACCACGATCACGAAGACGGCGCCGTCGCAGTGGCTGCGCAGCTCCAGGTCTCCACCGTGCCTTGACAGCAGAGTCCGCGACACGTGCAGCCCGAGCCCGGAGCCCCGCGACCCGGCACCCTTGGCGCCACGCTGGAACAACGTCGAGACCTGGTCCGCGGAGAGCCCCGGCCCTCGATCGGCAACCGAGATCTCGACCCGATCCTCGACTGGTGTCACCACGACACTCACATCGTTGCTGCCGTGCTCGCGGGCGTTGACCAGGAGGTTCTGGAGTGCCGTCGCCACGTCGCCCGGACTGCCGTAGGCCCGGGTAGGAGTCGGGCCGGTGCCGAGGGACGTGCACTGGCTGATGCTCACACCATTGGCACGCTGGGTCTCCACCACGTCGGCGACCAGACCGGCCACGTCGAACTCCACGGCCAGGTCTTCCTCAGGCCGGATCATGAGGTGCTCGAGGTGGTTGATCTCACTCAGAGCGGCCGAACGGAGCCGCTCGGACATCTCGGTGTCGAGGACGGCTTCGTACTTCTGGAGGGTGATCAACGCGGCACGCAAGCCCGCGAGGGCGTTGCGTGCATCGTGCGTGAGCTCTTCGCGCCACGCGTGCTGCCGCTGATAGCTCTCATGGGAGTCGTCGAGGGCTGCCGTGATCAGCTCCAGGCGTTCGCGCTCAGCTCTCGCCGCGTTGTCGAGGTCGACCAGCGAGCGATGGGCTGTGATGGCCGACACCAGCGCGACGATTGCGGCGCTCGTCAGCTCCCAGGGTCCGGCGAGATAGACCGGGAGAGTGAGGATCACCTCCGAGACGCCCATGGCAGCCAGCAAGGGTGAGACCCGCCCTGCCCACGGGCGAAGGTCTCGTCGTGAGGCTGCCAGCAGGCTCACGTAGAGCCAGCCGGAGGCGAGGAGGAGGCCGCGCAGGATTCTCGGTGGGATGTCCTCGGTGCGCAGCAGGTGGGGGGCCACAGTGTGGGTCGTCGCGACGAGCGCGAACAGGACGAGCGCCGTGACGACCGACCCTGCGACGAGCGTCCGTGCCTTCTCACACCTGTCTTGCGGCGTGTAGAGGGCACGAATGATGAGCACGAGGGTGACGCCCGTGGTCGCCGTCGCCGTCGTGGCCCGTAGCGCCGAGATGCCGTCGACCTGGGTGAGGGCGCCGGCGAGGCTCGACATCGGGATCGCGACTCCGCCGAGGACGATCAGCGCCGTCCCCATGATCAGGCTCTGGGTCTCCCCGACCAGTCGCCAACGAGAACAGCGCAGTACTCCCGCCCCGAGGAACAGCGCGGCGCTGAGCACGGCGAGGGCTCGGGTCATGTGCCGCACGAACCCCGATGTGTCGATGTCCAGAGGCGTGAGAAGGATGACCCCGACGGCACCCATGGAGCCCACGAGCGCGGCGAAAGCCAAGGGAGTGCGCACCTGAGGTGCGTTCCTCGCCGACCGTCCTTGCATGCCCCCGGCCCCCCGGCTCGTCCCCTTACGACACCGAACTCAAGCTCTCAGTCACGGCATAAGCAGGAGTGTGCGCGCGTCCCTGCCCGAGTGGCAAGGACGACCGGCCGGATTTGTCTAGTCACAATTGACCATGGGCGGGGGAAGCCGGGTCGCTCCTGGAGCCGGCGTTCGGTGCTCCACCAGGGGACGAGCATCATCGGACCGGGGAGGTCCGACACGGCGCCTTTCATCAATCCTGTGGATGCGGCGCCGTCCCCGGTGGCCCATGGTTGCTGCACAGCTGGACTCAGGGGAGGCCGGCCTTCATGACGCAGGGACCTGTGTGGTCGCTGAGCCGCCCGGACCGCGCCGGGCAGCGGTGGGGGCCGTTCCAGGGGGCCCAGGGTGCGGCCTGGTCGGACGCGACCTCCCAGCGCGTCCGACCAGGTCGAGGGTTCTCCACCTGACGCGGTCGGGGGGAGGGAACCCTCCGGCGCTGCCTCTCCCAAGGGCGGGGTCGGGGGAGGTCGACCGGGGGCGGCCCCCCCAAAAAAACCCCCGGTCGGCCATTTCCCTGGCGCAGGCGGGCGGGGGCCCGCGGTCGTCAGTGCCTCGCCACCTCGACCTCTTCCCCGCTGAGTCAGAGGGCGAGTCGCGCTGCGTGCCACCGTGAGCGCAACCAGCGGTCGTGACTGGCCACCACCACCGCTGCGGGCGTGTGCCGCAACGAATCCTCGAGCTCCTCGGCGAGGGCCAACGAGAGATGGTTGGTCGGCTCGTCGAGCAGCAGCAGGTCGGGCCGACGGGCGATGATCACGGCCAGCGCGAGCCGCCGGTGCTGGCCGATGCTGAGCTGCCCGACGGGGCGATGCAGGGCACGGGCAGGCAGCAGGCCGAGCGCAGAGAGGGGAGGGACGTCTGCGGTGTCGCCGGCGCGGCCCGTCAGCCCGTCGTACAGCCGGCGGGCGCTGAGGTCCGGACGTCGGAACGTCACCTGCTGGGCGAGGTAGCCGATCTGCCGCACCGAGACGTCGACCAGGCCGGACGTCGGGGTGAGCACGCCCGCGAGGACCTTGAGCAGGGATGACTTGCCGGACCCGTTGGGACCGGTGACCAGCAGCCGCTGGCCGCTGTCGAGATCGACGTGGGGCACGTACACACGTCCGGCCACCACGAGTTCACGCACCTGGACCGCCCGTCCGGGCCGGGCGGCGCCGCCCACACCGACGAACCGGAGGTCCCGCGGCGGCTTCGGCACCCGGACCTCCTCGAGTGCCGCCATCCGCTGCTCGACGCCGCGGACGCGACGGCTGACGGTGGCGGCGACCTTCTCACCCTTGGCGTGGTAGATGAACTTGTCGTTGTCGCGCGGGGCACGGTTGTGGGCGACGCGCCGCGCGGTCGTGGACGCCGCTGCGCGCAGCCGGTCGAGCTGTTGCTGCTGGTCCAGGAACGCCGCGTGCCAACGCTCCTTGGACCGACGCTTCTCCTCGAGGTAGTCGGCATAGCCGCCCGTGAATCGCTGGCCGACCACGCCGTCCGTGGAGGCCATCGCCCCTGGGAAGCTCGGATCGAGATCCATGATCTGGAGGCAGATCGCCTCCAGGAACGCACGGTCGTGGCTGGCCACCACCACGACGCCGGGGAGATCGACCAGGAAAGCCTCCAGCAGCGTCACCGCGGCGTCATCGAGGTGGTTGGTCGGCTCATCGAGCAGGACACACGGCGGCCTGCTCGCAAGCAGGGCGGCGAGGGCGAGACGTGAACGATCTCCGCCGGACAGTCGATCCACCGGGGTGCCAGGTGCGACGGCGGCCAGACCCAGCTGGTGGGAGGCGACCTCGGCACGGCGATCGGCCGACCACACGTCGCGCAGCTCGCACCACTCAAGGAGCGAGGCGTAGCCCTCACTCACGCCGGGGTCGGCGAGCCGTCCCGCGAGTGCCTCGAGCCGGGCTGCCGCCTCGTGGAGCGGGCGGAGCGCCTCGTCGAGCACGTCGGCGACGGTCACGGCCACACCGAAGTCGGGCTCCTGAGGGAGGTAGGCCAGCTCCGGCGGAGGCGATACCTCCCCGGCATCGGCCGGTTCCGTGCCCGCAAGCACCCGCATCAGCGTCGACTTGCCGGCACCGTTCTCGCCCACGATCCCCAAGGGGCGTCCAGGGGTCGCGACGAGGTCCAGGCCGTCCAGGACGAGGTTGTCGCCGTAGGACTTCACGATGTCTCGGGCGACGAGGGCGCGGGTGCGAGAGGTCCGGGCTGCACGTGGTGCAGGCATGGGGTCCACCGATCCATGAGGGGGGCGCTCGCCGGGCTGTCCTCGGGCGCGAGCGGGGGTCGGTGTCAGATCTCCATGGCTCCCTCAGTCTGAGGGGTTCTGTGCGCGCAGCCAACCGGTTTTCGGCATGCGGGGTGGGATCAGGCAGCGGCCTCCTGACGTCCCCGGGCGGCGGCCGCGCGAAACGTCGCGGCGCTCCCTCGCGGTGGCGGACCGCCCTACTAGCGTGGGGCCATGAGGTTCAGGTGGGTGCTGCACGGTCTGCTCGTCACGGTGCTGCTCGTGCCGGCCGGAGCGATCAGCATCGCGCGGCTGGCGCAGCCCCCGGGCGGTGGGTGGACACGCCTCGTGGCGTTCACGCCCTACGCCCTGCCGCTCTACCTCCTCGCGCTCGTGCTCCTGGTCGTGGCGTGGGCCTCCGCGTCCGGGGGCTGGCTGCGGGTCGCCGCGACCTTCACGGTGGCCGCCCTGGCGGGTGCGGTGCTGCACGGAGTCTGGGTGTCGCGTGCGTTCGTCGGCGGGACGGTCGCCCCCGACCGCGGCGAGCCGTACCGCGTGATGACGCTCAACCTGATGCTGGGCCAGGCGTCGGCGGCCGACGTGGTGCTCGCCGCGACCGAGCGCGAGGTGGACGTGCTCGTGCTCCAGGAGGTCGACCAGGCAGCGCTCGAACGGCTCGACGAGGCCGGGCTGTCCGACCTGCTGCCCGAGCGCGCGGGGGAGCCTGCCGACGGTGCTGCCGGGACCATGGTGCTGGCGCGTCGCGCGTTGGACCGCGTGACCGAGCTCGGCACGGGCTTCGGCGGCTACCAGGTCGAGCAGCGCAACCTCACGATCGTCGCCGTGCACGCACGGCCACCGGTCGGCACCGCCGCCGACTGGGCCTCCGACCAGCGCATCATCCGTCGGGCGGCGTACGACCGCTCGACCCCCGCCCTCATCGTCGGCGACCTCAACGCGACCACCGACCACGCGCGTGCTCCGCGAGCTCGAGGGACGGGGCTACGTCGACGCGGCGACCTCGGCCGACGCAGGCTGGCAACCGACCTGGCCGGCCGACGGCCAGGTCCGGGTCGGCGGTGTCGCGGTGCCGCCACTGCTCGCGCTCGACCACGTCCTGATCAACGAGGTGCTGCACGTGGTGTCGACGGAGGCGGTCGCCATCGAGGGCACCGACCACCGCGCACTGGTGGCGGAGCTCGTCGCGGTGAGTGACCTGCTGGCCGGCTGCCCCTGCGGCTCGGGACGTCCCTATGCCGCATGCTGCGGCCCGTTCCACGACGGGGCGCCTGCGCCGACGGCGGAGGCGCTGATGCGGTCGCGCTACTCCGCCTATGTCCTGGGGCGCATCGACCACCTCTTCCGCACCTGGCACCCGCGCACCCGGCCCGACGACCTGACCTCGGCCGCGGGGGAGTGGCGCGGTCTCGAGGTGCTGCGCACCGAGGGCGGCACCGTCGACGACGAGGCCGGCGTCGTGGAGTTCGAGGCACGCCACCGGGGTCCTCACGGGCTCGACACGCTGCACGAGACCAGCCGGTTCGAGCGACGCGGAGGCCGCTGGGTCTACGTCGACGGCATGGTGGACTGAGCCGGTGCACCCGTTCTCGGACCCCCGTTGCAGAGGTGCGGTACGGGTACTCGCAGTGCGCGACCTTCTGCCAGGTTCGTCGTACCGTCGGCTCGCGCTGTGGCGCTACCCGGTCACCTGGCGGAAGCCGACCGTGTGATCGTCCCGGAGCTGCGCACCGAGCGGTTGTTGCTGCGTGGTTGGCGCGACGAGGATCGCGTGCTGTTCGCGGACCTCAACGCCGACGCCGAGGTGATGGAGCACTTCCCGTCGACGATGACGCGGGCCGAGTCGGACGCGTTCGTGGACCGGATCGAGACCCACTTCGACGAGCGCGGCTTCGGGTTGTGGGTCGTCGAGGTCGACGGCGCCTTCGCGGGATTCACCGGCCTCGCCGTCCCGCGCTTCCACGCCCCGTGGATGGACGAGCGCGAGCAGCCGGTGGTCGAGGTGGGGTGGCGGTTGCGACGCTCGGCCTGGGGTCACGGCTACGCCACCGAAGCCGCTCGCGCCTGCCTGCAGCACGCCTTCGAGACGCTCGGTCGCCACGAGGTCGTGTCGTTCACGGTGGTCGGCAACACCCGCTCGCGGTCGGTCATGGAACGGCTGGGGATGCGGCTGCTGACGACCTACGACCATCCGGTCGAGGGACGACCCGCCCTGCCCTCGGTCTGCTACCTGGCGCGACGACCCGACGACGTACCCTGGTAGACGCGATGAACGACCCCATGACCGCACCCACGTCGCTGGTCTACCTCGACCACGCCGCCTCGACGCCGATGTACGCCGAGGCCGTCGAGGCGATGACTCAGCAGCTCACGCACATCGGCAACCCCTCGTCCCTCCACGCCGCCGGCCGCTCGGCCCGCCGCGTGGTGGAGGAGTCACGCGAGCAGATCGCCGCCGCGGTCAACGCCCGCCCCGGTGAGATCGTGTTCACCTCCGGGGGCACCGAGTCCGACAACCTCGCGCTCAAGGGCCTGTTCTGGGCGCGTCGCGAGGCCGACCCGCGCCGCACCCGCATCCTGTCCACCACCGTCGAGCACCACGCCGTGCTCGACCCGCTGCACTGGCTCGCCGAGCACGAGGGCGCCGAGGTCGAGCTGCTGCCGGTGGACCACCTGGGCCGGCTCGACGTCGACGCGTCTGCGTGCGACCGTCGCAGCGCGACCCCGGCACCGTGGCGATGATCTCGGTGATGTGGGCCAACAACGAGGTCGGCACCGTCCAGCCGATCCACGAGGTCGTCGAGATCGCCGGCGCCCACGCCATCCCGGTGCACACCGACGCCGTCCAGGCTGTCGGTCAGGTGCCGGTCGACTTCGCGGCGAGCGGGGTGGACCTGCTCACCCTCACCGCCCACAAGGTCGGCGGCCCCTACGGTGTCGGCGCACTCGTCGTGCGCCGGGAGCTCGCGCTGACCGCCCAGCTGCACGGCGGCGGCCAGGAGCGGGACGTCCGCTCCGGCACCATCGACACGCCCGCGATCGCCGGCTTCGCGGCCGCCGTCGAGCTGGCTGCCAAGCGTCGTGACGAGCAGGCCGAGCGGATCTGCGCCCTGCGCAACGACCTGGTGCGGCGGGTCGTCGAGCAGGTCCCGGACGCCGGCGTCAACGGCGACCCCGACTGTGACCCGGACCACCGGCTGCCCGGCAACGCCCACCTGACGTTCCCCGGCTGCGAGGGCGACTCGCTGCTGATGCTCCTCGACGCCCGCGGGATCGCCTGCTCGACCGGGTCGGCCTGCTCGGCCGGCGTGCCCCAGCCCTCTCACGTGCTGCTCGCGATGGGCCGCGACGACGTAGCAGGCCCGGTCGTCGCTGCGCTTCTCGCTGGGCCACACCACGACTCAGAGCGACGTGGACGCCCTCGTCGAGGCGATCGGGCCGGTGGTCGAGCGTGCCCGCGCAGCCGGGGATCGTGTCGGGCATCGGCGGCTCGTCCCGCAAGGTCGGCTGACCCGATGCCCTCGAAGGTCCTGGCCGCCATGTCCGGCGGCGTCGACTCCGCCGTGGCCGCCGCCCGAGCGGCCGAGGCCGGTCACGACGTGACCGGCATCCACCTCGCTCTCTCACGCAACCCGCAGTCCTACCGCACCGGCGCCCGCGGCTGCTGCACCATCGAGGACTCCAACGACGCCCGACGCGCGGCCGACGTGATCGGCATCCCGTTCTACGTCTGGGATCTCAGCGACCGCTTCCACGAGGACGTGGTCGAGGACTTCATGGCCGAGTACACCGCCGGCCGGACACCCAACCCGTGCCTGCGCTGCAACGAGAAGATCAAGTTCGCCGCCGTGCTCGAGCGCGCGCTGGCTCTCGGCTTCGACGCCGTCGCGACCGGCCACTACGCCCGGCTGCGCACCGGCGAGGACGGGCTGATCGAGATGCACCGCGCCGACGACATGGGCAAGGACCAGTCCTACGTGCTCGGCGTGCTCACCCAGGAGCAGCTCGCGCACTCGCTGTTCCCGCTCGGCGACACCCCCAAGTCGCAGGTGCGTGATGAGGCGGAGCGACGTGGCCTGTCGGTGGCGCAGAAGCCCGACAGCCACGACATCTGCTTCATCAGCGACGGCGACACCGGCGGCTGGCTTCGCGAGAAGCTCGGCGCCGGCAGCGGCGAGATCGTCGACGACGCGACGGGAGAGGTGCTCGGTCACCACGACGGCGCCTTCGGCTTCACCGTCGGGCAGCGCAAGGGACTGCGCATCGGGCGCCCGGCCGACGACGGCAGGCCCCGCTACGTCCTCGACATCGAGCCGGTCTCCGGCACGGTCACCGTCGGCCCTCGTGATGCCCTCACCGTCGACGGGCTCAGCGGCATCCGCCCACGATGGTGCGGCACACCGGTCGAGGGCTCGCTCGAGGGCACCGTGCAGCTGCGTGCCCACGGCGACGAGCACCGCGCCGTGGTCCGGGTGGACGGCGACGACATCACCGTCGACCTGCTCGACCCGGCGCAGGGCATCGCGCCGGGTCAGGCTGCGGTGTTCTACGACGGCTCGCGTGTCGTGGGCTCATGCACCATCAGCGACACCCGCCGGGCGGGGCGCGAGGTCCTCGCATGACCGTGGCCACCGGTGTCGGGTCGTTGCCCGGCGCCGACGCCACGGCGTACGCCGATGCCGTGCGGATGGTCCTGGACGGACTCCCCGACCTGCCGCACCTGCCCGAGCTGCCCGGGCGCGGCGCCACCGCGTCGATGACCGGTCGGGCGCTCGCGATCGTCTCCGGGCTCGATGCCGACCTGCAACCGGCCGGGTGGCGACTCACCGGCAGCTCCGGCTCGGCCGGACTCGACCACCGCCGTGCGCGCTCCTTGTTGGCCCAGGACCTCGACGTCCTCGAGGAGCAGGCGCAGGGCTACACCGGGCGACTGAAGGTGCAGGTGACCGGCCCGTGGACACTGGCCGCGACGGTCGAGAAGCCGCGAGGCGACCGGGTGCTGTCCGACCACGGCGCTCGACGGGAGCTGGCCCAGGCGTTGGCCGAGGGCATCCGCGACCACGTCGCCGACGTGCGCAGGCGGGTGCCGGGCGCCGACCTGCTGGTGCAGGTCGACGAACCGGCCCTGCCGCTCGTGCTCGCCGGTCGAGTGCCCACCGCGTCCGGTCTGCACAGCCACCGTTCCGTCGATCTCCCGGCCGCCTCGGCCCTGCTCGAGGAGGTCTTCGGCGCGGTCACGTCCGCCGGGGCTGTCCCCATCGCGCACTGCTGTGCCGACGCGGCACCGGTCGGACTGCTGCTCGGTGCCGGCGCCCAGGGCATCTCGCTCGACCTGGACACGCTGGCCCTGGCGGCGTACGACGACGTGGCGACGCTGCTCGACAAGGGCGCTCCGGTGCTGCTGGGGGTCGTGCCCGGCCTCGACCCCGACCCGATGCCCGGCGAGAAGGCCGTGGTGGAGAAGGTGCTCCGCTTCCTCGACATGCTCGGCTTCGACGCGGAGGCGGTCGCCGGCAGCCTCGTCATCACGCCCTCGTGCGGCCTCGCCGGCGCCTCGTCGGACTGGGCTCGTGAGTCCGTGAGGCTGCTGCGCTCCGTGGCGGCGTCGCTGGGTTGAGGGGGCTGGGGCGGCGATGATTACCACGGTCCCGTGGTAATCATCACCTCCCCGCAGCGAACTCCCTCGGGGAAGCGGATGATTACCACGGTCCCGTGGTAATCATCCGATCCTCACGTGCCGAACGTCCTGCGGCACCGGCACGAAGCCCGCGGGTCAGCCGGCGTGCACGCCCTCAGGCGCGTCCTCGGTCGCGAGCTCCTCGTGCTTGACGTTGAGGACGAACAACGCGATGAGGGTGCCGAGCCAGATCATCGCCGCGCCGGTCAGGAAGGCGTTGGTGGCGCCCTCGGTGAAGGCGACGTCGGCGACCAGGGACTGCAGCCGCTCCAGCTCCGCGCCCGAGGGAGCCGGGCCCCCGGTGGTGACCTGCAGGGACGCTCCGAGCGACGCGCCCTTCTCGGTGCTGAAGTGCACCGCGACCGTGGAGAGGATCGCCAGCCCGAGCGCCCCGCCGACCTGCTGCATCGTGTTGAGCACGCCGGAGGCGATGCCCGAGTCGCGGGTCCCGACACCGTGCACGGCGGTCAGCGTCATCGGCACGAAGGTGAGGCCCATGCCGAGCGACATCAAGACGATGAACGGCAGCAGGTCGGTGGCGTACGACGCGTGCACCCCCAGGTCGGGCAAGCTCTCGTCGTAGGGCAGTCGGGAGAAGCCGAACAGTGCCGATCCGGCGAGGAAGGTGCCGAGACCGGCGATCCACCGCGGGTCGACCCGGGCGATCAGCTTGGAGGCGATCGTGGCGGCCACGATGATGCCCGCGCTGAACGGCAGGAACGCGAAACCGGTCTTGAGCGGGCTGTAGCCCATCACGTTCTGCACGAACAGGCTCAGGAAGTAGAACATCGCGAACATCGCCGCCGGCACCAGCATCATCACCGCGAAGCTGGCCGCGCGCGAGCGGTTGGCGAGGACCCGGAACGGCAGCAGCGGGTGCTCGACGCGACGCTCCACCATGACGAAGAGGGCGAGCAGTCCGGCGCCGACGGCCAGGGAGGCCAGCGCGAGGCCGTCGCTCCAGCCGTGGTCCGGGTTTCCGGCCCGGGTGAGGCCGTAGACGATGCCGATCAGGCCGAGCGTGCCGCTCAGGGCACCCGGGAGGTCGAGCTCGCCGGCGTGCCGGTCGCTCTCGGCCAGGAGGTACGGCGCCGCGACCGCCGCGGCGAGACCGATCGGCACATTGATCAGGAACGTCAACCGCCACCCGGACACGTCGGCGCCGAGCATCGTGAAGTCGAGGCCGGTGAGCCAGCCCCCGAGGATCAGGCCGACGGCCGCGCCGGCGCCCGACATCGCGGCGTACACCGCGAAGGCGCGGTTGCGCTGCGGACCGGCCGGGAACGTGGTGGTGATCAGGGCCAGTGCCGTGGGCGAGGCGATCGCCGCGCCGAGGCCCTGCAGTCCGCGTGAGGCGAGCAGCATGGCCTCGTTCTGCGCGAAACCGCCGATGAGCGAGGCGATCGCGAAGACGAGGACGCCGAGCGTGAAGACCCGGCGCCGGCCGTAGAGGTCGCCGAGTCGCCCACCCAGGAGCAGGAAGCCACCGAAGACCAGGGCGTAGCCGGTGACCACCCAGGAGAGGTTGGCGTCGGTGAAGTCCAGGTCGGCCTTGATGTAGGGGAGCGCGATGTTGGCGATCGTGCTGTCGAGCACCACCATCAGCTGCGCGATGGAGATCAGGACGAGGGCCCAGCCGAGGTGGCGGTGGCCGGAGGGGCTGGCGGGAGCCGCCGCGGCGGCGGTCCCGGTCGTGTCGGTCATGCGGATCCTTCGGAAGCAGAGGAGGTAGAGGTGGGGGAGTAGGGCCGGCCGGTGGCGGCGGGCAGGATGATCTGGTCGACGACGGTCTCGATGGTGGCGTTGTCGACGGGACGCCCCAGCAGGAAGACCCGGTGCAGCAGGATCCCGGCGAGGGCGGGGGCCACGACGTCGAGGTCGACGTCGGGTCGGATCTCGCCGCGCGCCTTGGCTCGGGCATAGATGCGCGTGCTGAATTCGATCTTGGGGCTCAAGAACCTGTCCCGGAACTCCTCGGCGAACTCGTCGTCGGTGTGCAGGGCAGTCATCACCGCTGCCAGCACGCGGGTCGCCTTGCCCTGAAGGAAGCCACCTGGCCCGCAGGCCTGGGCGAGGAGGTCGCCTCGTAGGGAGCCCGTGTCGGCGTCGGGCAGGTCAGGGGAGTGCTTGGAGCGGAGGAGGGCGTCCACGACGAGGCTGGCCTTGGTCGACCAGCGTCGGTAGAGCGTGGCCTTGCTGGCCTTGGCCCGTGCCGCGACGGCGTCCATGGTGAGCCGGTCGTAGCCGACCTCGATCAGGAGCACGAGGGTCGCGTCGAGGATCTCGCTCTCACGGTCGCCCGCCACCCGGGGGCGCGCCAGCTCCGGCACCATCTCGCCGCTCCTCCTTCGCATCGATGAAACGAAACCGTTTCGTTTCATCGGCACTGTAGAGGGGGCAACTGCCGGTGCGCGAGGGGTATTCCGGGTCAGCGGTGACTAGTCACACGTGAGGTTGCTCACGCCCGCGAAGGCGAGGCTCCGGCTGACCGCGAAGGCGTTCCAGGCCGGGATCCTGCGGAACATGTAGTGCCCGACCCGGCCGAGGTCCTCGAACTCGCTCGAGCGGGTCACCGTGCTCGCGCGGCGCACGAACTCGCGCGTCTGGCGGGCGGAGGTGATCTTGTCCGAGCGGCCGTGCGCAGCGGCGAGATGCTTGCCCGCCAGGGCGGCGTGGGGCTCACCGGACGGCAGCCAGGGCGCGAGTGCCACCACACCGGTGACGTGGGGGTCGTCGGCGACGGCGACGGCGGTGCGGGCACCCATGGAGTGGCCGAGCAGCACGACCGGCAGCCCGCCGTACTCCTGCTCGGCCTGCGCCAGAGCCCAGCGCGCGTCCGGAACCGGTGACGGGCCATGTGGCGAGCGCTGGTTCCACCCACGCACCGAGTAGCGGAGCAGCCAGACCGCGACGTCGGCCCGCGTGAGCCGGCCGCTGATGTGGTTCATCATCCAGTGCGAGCGCCGCCACGAGGCGCTGCTCTCCTCGACCGGGTCCAGCCCGTCGGCCCTGCCGCCGTGCAGCATCAGCACCAGCGCGCGCGGCTCCCCTTCGGGGGTGCGACGCGTCAACGACGGGGCAGCGGGGTTGCTCATGCCTTCGATCCTTCCAGGCGGGTGGGTGCCGAGTGGGTGCGTGGACCGTTCGCCCTCGTACGACGTGGGGATGGGTCGCCGGTGCCGACCGGGGGAGTCGGTGGCACCCGGCAAGATGGCCCCCATGAACGACACTCCCGAGGTCGAGCCGGCCACGCCCGAGGCACGCGAGGAGCACCGTGAGCTCGTCGAGGAGATCGAGGACGCCCGCTGGCGCTACTACGTCCTGGACGACCCGACCCTCTCCGACGTCGACTTCGACGGCCGGATGCGGAGGATCGAGGACCTCGAGGCCCGGTTCCCCGAGCTGCGCACCCCCGACTCGCCGACGCAGAAGGTCGGCGGCGCGGTCTCCACCGATTTCACACCGGTCGACCACCTCGAGCCGATGATGAGCCTGGACAACGCGTTCACGTTCGAGGAGCTGGAGACCTGGCGCTCGCGCCTCGCCCGCGACGGAGTCGAGGACCCGGCCATGCTGTGCGAGCTCAAGGTCGACGGCCTGGCGATCAACCTTCTCTACGAGGACGGTCGGCTGGTCCGCGCCGCCACCCGAGGCGACGGACGCACGGGCGAGGACGTCACGCCCAACGTGCGCACCATCGACAACGTCCCCGACAGGCTGACCGGCACCGACGACTACCCGGTGCCCTCGCGGGTCGAGGTGCGCGGCGAGGTGTTCCTCCCCGTCGAGGCGTTCGAGCGACTCAACGAGTCGATGAAGGACGCCGGCAAGCCGATGTTCGCCAACCCGCGCAACGCGGCCGCCGGCTCGTTGCGGCAGAAGGACCCCCGGGTCACCGCGACCCGGGACCTCGCCATGGTCTGTCACGGTCTCGGCCTCCGCGAGGGGTTCACACCGACCGCGCAGTCCGAGTCCTATGCCGCCCTGAAGGCCTGGGGCCTGCCGACCAGTGACCGGGCGAAGGTGCTTCCCGACCTGGAGGCGGTCGAGGGGTTCGTCGAGCACTACGGCGAGCATCGGCACGACGTGGAGCACGAGATCGACGGCGTGGTGATCAAGGTCGACTCGGTGTCGCTGCAACGCCGGCTCGGGTCGACCTCCCGTGCGCCCCGGTGGGCGATCGCGTTCAAGTACCCACCCGAGGAGGTCAACGCCAAGCTGCTCTCCATCGAGGTCAACACCGGTCGCACCGGCAGGGTCACCCCGTTCGGGGTGATGGAGCCGACCCGAGTCGCCGGCTCGACCGTCGAGCGGGCGACGCTGCACAACGGCCACGAGGTCAAGCGCAAGGACGTCCGCCCCGGCGACACCGTCATCCTTCGGAAGGCCGGCGACGTGATCCCCGAGATCGTCGGGCCGGTCCTGGGGCTGCGTCCCGAGGGTCTGGCGGAGTGGGTGATGCCGACGACCTGCCCGTCGTGCGGCACCGAGCTCGTGCAGGAGAAGGAGGGCGACAAGGACCTGCGCTGCCCCAACCACCGCACCTGCCCCTCCCAGCTGCTCGACCGGGTCTTCCACGTCGCGGGTCGAGGCGCCTTCGACATCGAGGGGCTCGGGTCCGAGGCCGCCTACGCCCTGCTGCAGGCCGGTGTGATCGTCGACGAGGGCGACGTGTTCGACCTCGACGCGGCCAAGCTGCTCCGCGCGCCGCTGTTCACCCGCGCGCCGAAGAAGGACGAAGGCGAGGCCCCGGTGCTCAGCGCCAACGGGCAGCGGCTCCTGGACAACCTGACGCAGGCCAAGGACCGGCCGCTGTGGCGCGTGATCGTCGGGCTCTCGATCCGGCACGTCGGTCCGACGGCCGCGCGAGCGCTGGCGACCCAGTTCGGCTCCCTGCAGGCCGTCCGCGACGCCGACGAGGAGGCTCTCGCCGCCACCGAGGGTGTAGGGCCGACCATCGCGGCGTCGGTACGCCAGTGGTTCGACGGGCCTGAGCGCGAGTGGCACCACGCCATCGTCGACAAGTGGGCCGCGGCAGGCGTCACGATGGAGGACGAGCGCGACGAGTCCACGCCGCGCACCCTCGAGGGGCTGAGCATCGTGGTCACCGGGTCGCTGGTCGAGTTCAGCCGTGACCAGGCCAAGGAGGCGATCCTCACCCGGGGAGGCAAGGCGTCCTCCGCGGTCTCGAAGAAGACCGCGTTCGTCGTCGTCGGTGAGTCGCCAGGCTCCAAGCACGACAAGGCGGTGCAGCTGTCCGTCCCGGTGCTCGACGAGGACGGCTTCCGCACCCTGCTCGCCGAGGGACCCGATGCCGCCCGCAAGGTCGCGCAGGTCGGCGAGAGGACCGAGGACCAGCGAGGCTAGGCAGGGACCCGACGATCGATGAGACGCACCCAGAGCGCGCTGAGGAGTGCCGGAACGGCAGGCCACACCCACAGTGGCAGCTCGATCAGCGGGGCCAGGAGCATCAGCGCCGTCAGGACGGCTACCGGGCACAACCAGGGGAGCGGTGCCCGGGCGGCTCGTAGCGCGAGTGACCACACGAGGTAGGCGACCGGGACGCCGACGACGTACATGAGGATGCCGGGGCCCGCGCAGGCGAACACACCTGTCTGCTCACAGACCGGGCGCTCGACGGCCAGGTACCACGCGCCCAGGTAGCCCGCGGACACGAGCAGCCCGACGATCCCCGCTGCGAACGTCGATCCGGCTCTCGGGTCGCGCGTCATCCTCGACCACCATGCCTCTCTCGCTCCGATCCGGTCGGGAACACCCGGCCACGATGTCGTGTCGCCCAGCCGCGCGCATCCGTGTTCGTACTCAGGCGGGCTCAGGACCCGTCGGTGACAGGGAGACCGGGCGCGGTCGTCTTCTCCGATGCGCCAGCCAGCCACAGGGTTGGGCGAGCGCCCTCATAGGATGCTGCGCATGCCTGACATCTCCCGCGACGACGTGGCCCACCTGGCCACGCTCGCCCGGATCGACCTGTCCGACGCCGAGCTGGATCACCTTGCGCCGCAGCTCGCGGTGATCCTCGACTCGATCGCCTCGATCAGTGACGTTGCCGCGGGGGACGTCCCGCCGACGTCGCACCCGCTGCCGCTCACGAACGTCTTCCGCGACGACGTGGTCACCCCCGGCCTGAGCGCCGAGCAGGCGCTCTCGGGTGCGCCCGAGGTGGACCAGCAGCGCTTCTCGGTGCCGCGGATCCTGGGTGACGAACAGTGAGTGACTGGACTCAGAGCACGGCGGCGACGCTCGCCGAGGCCCTCGCCAACGGTGAGACCACGTCGGTCGAGCTGACCGAGGCCCACCTCGCGCGCATCGCCGCGGTCGACGGACCGGTCCACGCCTTCCTCCACGTCGACGCCGACGGTGCCCTCGAGCAGGCCCGCGCCTCCGACGCACGTCGGCCGGCGGGCACGTCGGCGTCCTCGCTCGACGGCATCCCGATCGCGGTCAAGGACGTGCTCGCGACCGAGGGTCTGCCCACGACGTGCGGCTCGCGGATCCTCGAGGGCTGGGTGCCGCCGTACGACGCGACCGTGGTCGACACGCTGCGTCGGGCCGGCCTGCCGATCCTCGGCAAGACCAACATGGACGAGTTCGCGATGGGCTCCTCCACCGAGCACTCCGCCTACGGGCCGACCCACAACCCGTGGGACCTCGACCGGATCCCCGGTGGCTCCGGCGGTGGCTCGGCCGCGGCGGTCGCGTCGTTCCAGGCGCCGCTGGCCCTCGGCACCGACACCGGCGGCTCGATCCGTCAGCCGGGCGCCGTGACCGGGACGGTGGGCGTGAAGCCGACGTACGGCGGGGTCTCCCGCTACGGCCTCGTCGCGCTCGCCAACTCTCTCGACCAGGTCGGCCCGGTCACCCGCACCGTGCTCGACGCCGCGCTGCTCCATGAGCTGATCGGTGGCCACGACCCGCGTGACTCGACCTCGATCGACCAGCCGGTGCCCGACGTCGTCGCGGCCGCCCGGCAGGGTGCCACCCGCGACATGAGCGGCGTCCGGATCGGTGTCGTCAAGGAGCTGTCCGGCGAGGGCTACCAGGCCGGGGTGCAGGCGCGCTTCGACGAGGGCGTCCAGCTGCTCGTCGAGGCCGGCGCCGAGGTCGTCGAGGTGTCGTGCCCGTCGTTCGTGCACGCGCTGGCGACCTACTACCTGATCCTCCCGGCCGAGGCGTCCTCCAACCTCGCGAAGTTCGACGCGATGCGCTACGGCCTGCGCGTCTACCCCGAGGGTGTCGACGGTCCGAGTGCCGAGGAGGTGATGCGGGCGACCCGCGACCGTGGCTTCGGCGACGAGGTCAAGCGCCGGATCATCCTGGGCACCTACGCGCTCTCCAGCGGCTACTACGACGCCTATTACGGCCAGGCCCAGAAGGTGCGCACGTTGATCAGCCGCGACTTCGAGGCGGCGTTCGCGAAGGCCGACGTGCTCGTCTCGCCGACGGCCCCCACGACCGCGTTCAAGCTCGGCGAGAAGCTCGACGACCCGGTCGCGATGTACCTCAACGACCTCGCGACCATCCCCGCCAACCTCGCCGGCGTCCCGGGCATCTCGGTGCCCAGCGGGCTCGCCGACGAGGACGGGCTGCCGGCCGGCTTCCAGGTGCTCGCCCCCGCGATGGCCGACGACCGGGTCTACCGCGTCGGTGCGGCGCTCGAGGCGCTGCTCGCGGACCGCTGGGGCGGGCCGCTCCTCGACCAGGCCCCCCCGCTGGAGTCCCGCGCGGTCGAGCCTGTCGAGAACACGAAGGGAGCGACCCGATGACCGACGACGCTGATGTCCTACGACGACGCGATCGACGGCCTTCGACCCGGTGATGGGTCTCGAGGTGCACGTCGAGCTCAACACTGCGTCGAAGATGTTCTGCGGCTGCTCGACCGTCTTCGGCGCCGAGCCCAACACGCAGACCTGCCCGGTCTGTCTCGGCCTCCCCGGCGCGATGCCCGTGGTCAACCGCACCGCCGTGGAGTCGGCGATCAGGATCGGGCTCGCGCTCAACTGCTCGATCGCCGAGTGGTGCCGCTTCGCACGCAAGAACTACTTCTACCCGGACATGCCGAAGAACTTCCAGACCTCGCAGTACGACGAGCCGATCGCGTTCGAGGGCTGGACCGAGGTCGAGATCGACGGCGAGACGTTCCGGATCGAGATCGAGCGTGCCCACATGGAGGAGGACACCGGCAAGTCGCTGCACGTCGGCGGCGCCACCGGGCGCATCCACGGCGCCGACCACTCGTTGGTCGACTACAACCGCGCGGGCATCCCGCTGATCGAGATCGTCACCAAGCCGATCCCGGCGACGGGGGCGAAGGCGCCGCTCGTGGCGAAGGCCTACGTCGCGCACCTGCGCGAGCTGCTCCTGGGCCTCGGCGTCTCCGACGTACGCATGGAGCAGGGGTCGCTGCGCTGCGACGTCAACCTGTCGCTGCGTGCCGACCCCGACGCGCCGCTCGGCACCCGCACCGAGACCAAGAACGTCAACTCACTGCGCTCGGTCGAGCGATCGGTCCGCTACGAGGTCGGCCGCCAGGCCGCGATCCTCGCCGGCGGCGGCTCGATCATCCAGGAGACGCGGCACTGGCACGAGGACACCGGCATCACCACGTCGGGCCGGGTGAAGTCCGACGCCGAGGACTATCGCTACTTCCCCGAGCCCGACCTCGTCCCGATGGCCCCCGACGCGGCGTGGGTGGCGGACCTCAAAGCCGCCCTGCCCGAGCCGCCGCGGGAGCGTCGCGCCCGGCTCCAGGACGCCTGGGGCTTCTCCGACCTCGAGATGCGCGACACCGTCGGCGCGGGGGCGGTGCCCCTGGTCGAGGAGACGATCGCGGCCGGCGCCTCGCCGCAGGCCGCCCGCAAGTGGTGGCTCTCCGAGATGGCCCGCCGTGCCAACGAGCAGGGCGTCGACCTCGTCGACCTACCGGTCACCCCGGCCGACGTCGCGCGGGTGCAGGCGCTCGTCGACGCGGGCAAGATCAACGACAAGCTCGCCCGGCAGGTCTTCGACGGCGTGCTCGCCGGGAGAGGGAAGCCCCGACGAGCGTGGTCGCCGCTCGCGGACTCGGCCGTGGTCTCCGACGACGGTGCCCTCTCGGCCGCCGTCGACAACGCCATCGCCGCCCACCCCGACGTGGCCGACAAGATCCGTGACGGCAAGGTTGCCGCCGCCGGTGCCCTGATCGGCGCGGTGATGAAGGAGATGCGCGGTCAGGCCGACGCCGGCCGGGTGCGCGAGCTGATCCTCGCCAAGCTCACCCGAGGTTGAGACGTGCCTCGGGAGTTAGAGGTGGGGTTGGGAGTGAGCGTGCCTCCGGGGTCGGAGGCCTTCGACCCCGAGGCACGTCTCAACGTCCGGGGCCGTCTCAACTCAGGGGGCTCAGCGGGTGAGGGTGAGGGTCTTGGTGTCCTCGAAGGGAGCGAAGCCTTCGGCGCCGCCGGACATGTCCTCGTCGTGCACGCGGAGGGTGTAGACGCCGGCGGGCAGGCCGCGGGGAGGTCGACGGTGAAGGAGTACGGCGCCATCGTGCAGCACTCCTCGGCCATCACCGGTCCGTCCTGGCCGTTCGAGGCCACCACCGGGCCGTCCTGCGCCACCTTGGCGCAGCTCCCAGCCGACGTTGGCCTCGAAGAAGTTGCCGACGCCGGAGACCTCGAAGCCGTTCTCGACCGATGCGCCCTCGCCCGGCTCGATGATCCACACCTGCGCGAGCGTCTCCGTCCTCGGCGCCGCGGGCCAGCGGCTCGTCGACCGCGACGTTGAGCAGCGTCTGCGCCGGCTCACCGTCGATCGAGAAGCTCACCGCCGTCGATGTCTGCAGCGCCGCCTGGGCGGTGTAGACCAGCTGTTGTACGGCGATCCGCGCCTCGTCGCGCGACATCCCGTCGGGCCGCTGACTCAGGTCGACGCCGTCGGGACCGGTGAGCGCCAGAGTGATCTTCCCATCGGTCACGGTGCCGGTGATGCTCGGTGCCGGCGGGCCACGGGTTGCGGTAGTCGGGGTCGTCGGGCGCCCGGCTGACGGCGTCGGCGATGGCCTGGTCGAAGGCGGGCCCGCCGATCCCGGGGTGGAACTCGCGGTAGAGGCGCGGGCCCTGGCCGGTGTCGCCGAGGTAGTAGACGGGGACGGCCCCTTCCACCGCGACCGGGCCGTCGGGGGCGTCGGTCTCGACGTCGCCGGGGTCGTCCGGCGTCTCGGAGGCGGGCGGGGACTCCGACGGTCGTGGACGGGTCGGCAGCCGGGCCGGGACCGGCCTGCGGCGTACCGCCGCCCGAGCACCGCCACGGCGGTGACGGTGGCGGCGGTGGCGAGCACGGCGGCAGCCGCGCCGAGCATCCAGGGACGAGTCGACATGGGGCTCACCTTCGTGCGGGATCGGATGGCATCGAGACCGTCGTGCGGGTGCACGTCGGAGGTCGCGTCGTCGAGGAGGTCTCGCAGTCGTTGCTGCTCGCGCGCGTCGAGATCGCGGGGTCGGTCGTTCATGACGGGTCCTCCATCAGGACGCCCAGGCTGGTGCGCAGGGCGGCGGCGGCTCGGGAGGCGTGGGACTTCACCGCGCCGTTGCTGATGCCGAGCGTCTCGGCGATCTGGCTCTCGGACAGGTCGAGGTAGTAGCGCAGGGCGACCACCTCGCGTTGCCGGGTCGGCAGGGCGCGCATCGCGTCGAGCACCTGTCGGCGCCGCTCGCGATCGACCGTCTCCGTGTCGGCCCCGGGCCGGTCCGGCGCCACCTCGGGCACGTGCCGGGCGGCGACCACGCGACGGCGGATCACCGAGCGCGACTTGTTGACCACCACCTGGCGCAGGTAGGCCAAGGCCTTGTCGGGGTCACGCAGGCTGCGCCAGCGACCGTGCATGGCGACGAAGGCGTCCTGGACGACCTCCTCGGCTGTCTCCGGGTCACGCACCAGCAGCATCGAGAGCCGCACGAGGCGGCGGTAGTGCGCGGCGTAGAGCACCTCGACGGCCGTATCGGCATCCCAGGGGTCGGTGTCGGCGCTGGCATCAGCCACGGGGCCGGACATCACACCCCCGTTCCGGGGTCGCAGGAGCAGGGCGTTTCTCACGGTAGTTCCACGCGCGGCCCCACGACTCGGTTGACACGCCTAGGCTGGCGATATGCCCGACCACCCGACCGACCCGGACTGCCTGTTCTGCAAGATCGTCGCAGGCGACATCCCCGCCGACGTCGTGCACGCGAACGAGACCACGCTGGCCTTCCGCGACGTTCGAGCCGCAGGCGCCCACCCACGTGCTGGTGATCCCACGAGCGCACCACCGCGACGCCGCCGCCCTCGCTGCGGCCGAGCCGCAGGTCATGGTCGACCTGATCGAGGCCGCGGCGGCCGTGGCCGACGCCGAGGGGGTCGCGGAGGCCGGCTACCGGCTCGTCCTCAACACCGGCTCCGCCGCCCAGCAGACCGTGCTCCACACACACCTCCATGTCCTCGGCGGTCGGGCGATGACCTGGCCGCCAGGCTGAGGTCGAGATGCGACGCTCCCTCGCCGCCCTTCTCGGACCGGCTCTGCTCCTCGCCACCGGCTGCGGTCTCGTCCCCGCCGGCGGTCCGTCGAGCTCGTCCAGCGTCGACGGGGCCGACGCCGGGGCGGACGACCGCGGCAACGGCGCCCGCGACGACCTCTATGAAGCGGCTCTGGACGCCAGTGAGCCCGAGGACCAGCCGCTGCGCAGGGGGGAGAGGTTCCTCAGGCTGGCGATGCCCGAGCCCTACCACCCCTCGGCGCCCAACCAGACCGGCACCGACGACTACCGCTGCTTCCTGCTCGACCCACAGGTCGATCGAGACACGTTCATCACCGGGCTCGACGTGGAGCCCGGCACCCGTGCCGTCGTGCACCACGTGATCCTCTTCCGGGCGCCACCGGACTCGCTCGTCCGGGCCAGGGAGATGGACCGTGCCGAGCCGGGACAGGGTTGGACCTGCTTCGGCGGCTCCGGCCTGGAGACCGGGTTCGGTCTGGACAGCGCGCCGTGGCTCGGCGCCTGGGCGCCCGGAGGTGGCGAGAGCGTGATGGCGCGCGACGTCGGCATCCCGCTGGAGGCAGGCTCACAGGTGGTGATGCAGGTGCACTACAACCTGCTCGCCGGGCCGCGTCCCGACAGCACTGCGACCAAGCTCCGGCTCTCCGACAAGGCCGATCTCGCCGCCCTCGAGACGGTGTTGCTGCCGGCTCCGGTGGAGCTGCCCTGTCGTCCCGGCAGGAGTGGGGAGCTCTGCGACCGCGAGGCGGCCTTCGACGACGTCGTGGCCCGGTTCGGGCCGTCAGGCAACACTGCCAACGCGCTCCACCTGTTGTGCGGGGCCGGCCCGGTGGGCCCGGTGCAGCACTGTGACCGGGAGATCGACCGCCCCGCGACACTGCGCGCGGTCGCCGGTCACATGCACCTGCTCGGCAAGAGCATCCGCATCGAGGTCAACCCTGACACCCCCCGTTCGCGGGAGGTGCTCGACATCCCGGTGTGGGACTTCGACAACCAGGGCTCCCGTCCTGTCGACCCGGTCAAGCTGCGACCGGGCGACACGGTGCGGGTCACCTGCGAGCACGACCAGGCGCTGCGTGACGTGCTTCCCGCCTTCGAGGGCCAGCCGGAGCGCTACGTCGTGTGGGGTGAGGGCACGACCGACGAGATGTGCCTGGGCACGCTGCTGGTGACCCGTCCCTGAGCCGTCCGGCGAAAGGGGCAGGCGCCGACCAACGGGGTCTGAGTAGCATGGAAGGGGACAGATCGTCCCCAGCGCGCACACACCGACCACAGGGAGGGCAGGCCACACCGGCCACCCCATGACCGAGATCGACACTCCCCAGCACACCATCGTGGTGCCGGCGAGCGTCCCGATGGTGGCCCTCCTCGGCCCCCGGGACGAGCACCTCGCCCTCATCGAGAAGGCCTTCGAGGCCGACATCCACGTCCGCGGCAACCAGGTCACCCTGCGCGGGAGAGCCCGGCGAGGTCGCGCTCGTCGAGCGACTTCTCGACGAGCTCGTGACGATCATCCGCACCGGCCAAGGCATCACCCCGGAGACCGTGGAGCGCTCCATCGGGATGCTGCGCCAGGACACCAACGAGCGCCCCGCCGACGTGCTGAGCATGAACATCCTCAGCAACCGCGGCCGCACGATCCGGCCCAAGACGCTCAACCAGAAGAAGTACGTCGACGCGATCGACAAGCACACGATCATCTTCGGCATCGGCCCCGCCGGCACCGGCAAGACCTACCTCGCGATGGCCAAGGCCGTGCAGGCGTTGCAGAACAAGAACGTCAACCGGATCATCCTGACCCGTCCCGCGGTCGAGGCGGGGGAGCGGCTCGGCTTCCTGCCCGGCACGCTGAGCGAGAAGATCGACCCCTACCTGCGGCCGTTGTACGACGCCCTCCACGACATGCTCGACCCCGAGACGATCCCCAAGCTGCTCGCGGCCGGGACGATCGAGGTCGCGCCGCTGGCCTACATGCGCGGACGCACGCTCAACGACGCCTTCATCATCCTCGACGAGGCGCAGAACACCTCGCCGGAGCAGATGAAGATGTTCCTGACCCGGCTCGGGTTCGGCTCCAAGATGGTGGTCACCGGTGACGTCACGCAGGTCGACCTGCCCAGCGGCACCAAGAGCGGCCTGCGCATCGTGGAGGACATCCTCACCGGCATCGAGGACGTCTCCTTCAACCGGCTGACCGCCCAGGACGTCGTACGCCACCGTCTCGTCGGTCACATCGTCGAGGCCTACGACACCTACGAGGCACGCAGCGAGCAGGCCGACCTCGAGCGCGGCAACGGTGACACCGGTCGTCGTCCCCGACGTGCCTGACCCTGCAGCGGACCCCGGAGAGCACCCACGTGATGAGCCCGTCATGAGTATCGAGATCCTCAACGAGTCCGGTGCGGACGTCGACGTCAAGGCGCTGGCCAAGCTGGCCCGCTTCGTCATCGACCGGATGCGCGTGCACCCGCAGGCCGAGCTGTGCATCAAGCTCGTCGACGAGGACACCATCGCCGGGTTGAACGCGCAGTGGATGGACAAGGAGGGGCCGACCGACGTGCTGGCCTTCCCGATGGACGAGCTGCGGCCCGGACTGGTCAACGAGGAGCCCGAGGAGGGGGTGCTCGGCGATCTCGTCCTGTGCCACTCGGTGGCACAGGCCCAGGCCGCGACCGCGGGCCACGCGACGGCCGACGAGGTCGACCTGCTGACCGTGCACGGCATCTTGCACCTGCTCGGCTACGACCACGCCGAGCCCGAGGAGCACCGGGAGATGTTCGGTCTCCAGGCCCGCCTGCTCGCCGAGTGGCAGGGCGCCCGCAACGGCGAGGTACTGCCGGGTGACGAGGTGTCACCCGCGAGGCTTCGCCGGCGCGAGCGATCGTGATGAGCGCGGTCGACGTCTGGCTGCTCCTCCTGGCCGGCCTGCTCACGGTGGTCGCCGGGGTGTTCAGCAGCGCGGATGCGGCCCTGTCGTCGTTCTCGAAGGCCCGCGCCCAGCAGATCGCCGCCGACGGCAAGTCCGGCGCGAAGCGACTGCTCGTCATCGTCGAGGACCCGCCCCGCTACCTCAACACCGCGCTGCTGCTGCGGATGCTCTGCGAGATCGCCTCGATCGTGATGGTCACGGTGGTGATGCTCGACCTGATCGTCCGACGGGGCGGGGCCGAGTCCGGCCCGGCGGTGACCGAGGGTCGCTGGTTGGCGATGCTGACCGCGGTCGGCATCTCGCTGGTCGTCTCGTTCGTGGTCATCGGCGTCGCGCCGCGCACCGTGGGCCGGCAACACTCCGAGCGGGTGGCACTGCTCTCCTCCGGCCCGCTGATCCTCTTCACCAAGGTGCTCGGGCCCCTGGCCCGCCTGCTGATCCTGGTCGGCAACGCGATCACGCCCGGCCGGGGCTTCTCCGAGGGTCCGTTCTCCTCCGAGGCCGAGCTGCGCGAGCTGGTCGACCTCGCGGAGGCCTCCAGCGTCATCGAGTCCGGCGAGCGGCAGATGATCCACTCCGTCTTCGAGCTCGGCGACACGATCGTGCGTGAGGTGATGGTCCCGCGCACCGACGTGGTCTTCATCGAGCGCAACAAGACGCTTCGGCAGGCGATGTCGCTCGCGCTGCGCAGCGGCTACTCCCGCATCCCGGTCGTGGGCGACAACCTCGACGACATCGTCGGGTTCACCTACCTCAAGGACCTCACCCGCCGGGTCTTCGACAGGCACGAGGCCGAGCAGACCGAGACGGGTGGAGTCGGTGATGCGACCGGTGATGTACGTCCCGGACTCCAAGCCCGTCGATGCACTGCTGCGGGAGATGCAGGCCGAGCGCAAGCACGTCGCGGTGGTCGTCGACGAGTACGGCGGCACCGCCGGCCTGGTCACCATCGAGGACGTCCTCGAGGAGATCGTCGGCGAGATCACCGACGAGTACGACGTCGAGCACGTCGAGGTCGAGCATCTCGCCGACGGCAGCATCCGGGTCAGCTCGCGCTACCCGGTCGACGACATCGAGCACATCTGCGGCGTCTCGGTCGAGGACGACGACGTCGACACCGTCGGGGGACTCCTGGCCAAGCACCTGGGCCGGGTCCCGATCGCCGGTTCGGTCGTGGAGGCACACGGCCTCCGCTTCGAGGCCGAGGCCCCGTCCGGACGGCGCAACCGGATCGGCACCGTGCTCCTGACCAGGCTCGAGCCCGTCGAGGAGACGACGGCCGAGGAGTCCTACGCTGATTCCCATGTCGACGAACGAGCTCACTGACCCCGAGGACCGCAAGCTCCTGACCCTGGCCCGGTCGGTCCGTGCGCGCACCGGTGCCGCCGAGGGAGCCTCGCTGCGCGACGGCGACGGCCGCACCTATGCCGGCGCCACCGTCGAGCTGCCGACGCTGCAGCTCACCGCCCTGCAGGTGGCCGCTGCGATGGCGGTGTCGTCGGGCTCGCAGGGTGTCGAGGCCGTCGTGGTGCTCGAGCGGGGAGGCAGTGCTCGCGGAGGCCGACCTGTCCGTCGTACGCGACCTGGCGGGCGCCGGGGTGCCCGTCCACCTCGCTGCCCCCGACGGCACCGTCGTCGCCTCGGTGACCTCATGAGCGAGATGAAGGACCTGATGCTGTCCGGGGAGCCCTACCTCGCCGGGGACGACGAGCTCCGGGCCGACGCACGGCGCGCGGGCACCCTGATGGACCGCTACAACACCGGCGCTCATGGTGACGCGGCCGGGCGCAGGGAGGTGCTCGAGGAGCTCCTCGGGTCGGTGGGCCAGGACGTCGAGATCCGACCGCCCTTCCGCGTCGACTACGGCTACCAGATCCACATCGGCGACCGGACGTTCGCCAACTACGGACTGGTCGCCCTCGACGTCGGCCGGATCGAGATCGGGTCGGACGTGCAGATCGGGCCCAACGTCCAGCTGCTCACCCCCACCCATCCGGTCGATCCCGCGGCTCGCCGCGACAAGTGGGAGGCCGCCGAGCCGATCACGATCGGCGACAACGTCTGGCTCGGTGGCGGCGTGATCGTGTGCCCGGGCGTGAGCATCGGCGCCGACACGGTCGTCGGCGCGGGCGCGGTGGTCACCAAGGACCTCCCGGCCGGTGTGGTCGCGGTCGGCAACCCGGCGCGGGTGATCCGGACCTTGTGACCTGAGCGGGGACCGTGGTGGTCGGTCGGTCCCGCGGGCCTTTCGGCCCTACTGGTTCGCCTCTGACCGGCCTCTACTGGGACGACGTAGAGGAACGCCGGATCAGCGGCGCGCCAGCGAGCCTCAGGAGGGACACAGCGTGCGGGGTCCCAACCGTGTGGGCGGCTCGGCGGGCGAGGAGCGCGCCGCTCGCGTTCTCGGATGGGTGTCCGGGCTGGCCCTGCTCGTCGTCCCGTGGATCGCGGCCGGAGTGCTGGCCACGGTGGGCACCATGGTGGGGCCTGCGAGCTGGGAGGCCGAGCGCACGTTCCCGTGGCTGCTGCTGGCCGCCTTCCTGGGCGGACTCGGTGGGATCGCCTACGGGAGTGTGCGCATCAGTGGGTTCCGTGGTGGTGCCCTGCCCGGTGCCGCGATCGCGATGCTCGTGCTCGTCGGGGGCTACATCGTGATCCTCGTGCTCCAGACCCGGTGACGCGTGTCCGCACTCGCCTCCGCTTGGTCACAGGCGTGAGCGCCGCACGGGCTCGCGTGTCGACTCACCCCACGCGTGAAGGCACTTCGCGATAGATTCGAGACGTGACAGACCCGGTAGGTCACGACATCCACACCGACGCGGTGCGCCGGCTCCGACTCTCCTACGACGAGCTGCCCGCCGACGCACCCGTGCGGCTGGCCAAGCACACCTCCAACCTCTTCCGGGCCCGCGCGGCCAGTGCCGCGCCCGGGCTCGACGTGAGCGGGCTGGGAGGGGTCATCGGTCTCGACGTCGACCCGGCGACGGGGGAGGCCACCGCCGACGTGCAGGGCATGTGCACCTACGAGCACCTCGTCGACGTCACGCTTCCTCGCGGCTTCATCCCGCTCGTGGTGCCCCAGCTGCGCACGATCACCCTCGGGGGCGCGGTCACCGGCCTCGGCATCGAGTCGACGTCCTTCCGCAGCGGTCTTCCGCACGAGTCGGTGCTCGAGATGGACATCCTGTGCGGCGACGGCGAGATCCGCACGGTGTGCCCGGGTGAGGACCTCTTCGACGCGTTCCCCAACTCCTACGGATCGCTGGGCTATGCGACCCGGCTGAGGATCCGGCTGGAGGCGGTGCCGGCCTACGTCGAGCTGCGTCACGTGTCCTTCTCCGACCTCGACCACCTTGCGCTGGTCGTCGCCGAGGTGGTGGAGTCACGCGAGTTCGACGGGGCGCGGGTCGACGGCCTCGACGGCGTCGTCTTCGCCCCGGGCGAGGCCTACCTCACCCTCGCCCGGTTCACCGACGCCCGGTCCTCCACCCCGGTCAGCGACTACACCGGCCCGGAGCCCTTCTTCCGGTCGGTGCAGCGCCTCGGCTCCTCCACCCCGCGCGGGGGCGTCGACCGCTTGACGATGCATGACTACCTCTGGCGCTGGGACACCGACTGGTTCTGGTGCTCAGGTGCCTTCGGTCTGCACAACCCTCGGGTGCGCCGGTTCTGGCCACGACGGTGGCGTCGCAGCGACGTCTACCACCGCATCGTCGGGCTGGAGAACCGCTTCGGCCTCAAGGCTCGGCTCGACCGTCGTCGCGGGCTCCCCGACCGGGAGCGCGTCATCCAGGACGTCGAGGTGCCGGTCGAGCGGCTCAGCGACTTCCTCACCTGGTTCGACGAGAGCGTCGGGCTGCGGCCGGTGTGGCTGTGCCCGCTGCGCAGCGCGCGTGCCTGGCCGACCTACCCGCTGCGGCCCGGCGCCACCTACGTCAACGTGGGCTTCTGGGGCACCGTGCCGATCGCGCCAGGTGGTCGCGACGGCGACCACAACCGCGCCGTCGAGGCCAAGGTCGACGAGCTCGGCGGCCACAAGTCGCTCTACTCCGACGCCTACTACGACCGGGTGACCTTCGACAGGCTCTACGACCAGGGCTTCGCACGTGCCGTCCGCAAGCAGACCGATCCCGATGACCGGCTCACCGACCTCTACGAGAAAGCGGTGGAACGACGATGACCAGCACGATCGACCGCTCCAGCACGCCTGCTGACGACTCGGGCCGACCAGGTGGAACCCCTGCCCTCACCATCGGTCAGGCGCTCGAACGCGTCATGGCCCTTGACCTGCCGTTCAGGTTCTCGGCCTACGACGGCAGCACTGCCGGCCCCGCCGAACGCCCCGATCCACCTGCACCTGAACAACCAGCGCGGCCTGGCCTATCTCCTGACCGCCCCCGGTGACCTGGGCATGGCGCGCGCCTACGTCCGCGGCGACCTCTCGATCGAGGGCGTGCACCCGGGCAACCCCTACGACGCCCTGATCCACCTGCAGAACAACCTGCGGTTCAAGGTGCCCTCACCGAGCGAGGCGATCCTCCTGGCTCGCGGGCTCGGGCTGAGCCACTTCGTGCCACCGGAGCCGCCGCCCCAGGAGGCGTTGCCGCGCTGGCGACGCCTCCTCGAGGGCTTCAGGCACTCGCGCACCCGCGACGCCGATGCCATCCACCACCACTACGACGTCTCCAACCGCTTCTACGAGCTGGTCCTCGGCCGGTCCATGACCTACACGTGTGCCTGCTTCCCCTCCGAGGAGGCGACCCTGGAGGAGGCACAGGCCTTCAAGTACGACCTGGTGGCCCGCAAGCTCGACCTGAAGCCGGGGATGCGGCTGCTCGACGTGGGCTGCGGCTGGGGAGGCATGGTCCGCCACGCCGCGCGCGAGTACGGCGTCGAGGTCATCGGAGTCACGCTCTCCCGCGAGCAGGCCGCCTGGGGGCAGCAGGCGGTCGAGCGCGAGGGGCTCGGCCACCTGGCCGAGATCCGCTTCGGCGACTACCGGGAGATCGCCGAGACGGGTTTCGACGCGGTCAGCTCGATCGGCCTGACCGAGCACATCGGCGTGCGCAACTATCCGGCGTACTTCTCCTTCCTGCGCAGCCGGCTCGCCGAGGGCGGCCGACTGCTCAACCACTGCATCACCCGCCACGACAACATCTCCCGGGTGACGACCGGGGCCTTCATCGACCGCTACGTCTTCCCCGACGGCGAGCTGACCGGGTCCGGGAGGATCATCACCGCGATGCAGGACGTCGGGCTCGAGGTGCGCCACGAGGAGAATCTGCGCGAGCACTACGCCCTGACCCTCAAGGGCTGGTGCGACAACCTCGAGGAGCACTGGGACGAGTGCGTCGAGGAGGTCGGCGATCGGCACCGCCAAGGTGTGGGGCATCTACATGGCCGGGTCCCGGCTCGGCTTCGAGCGCAACGAGATCCAGCTCCACCAGGTGCTCGGCGTGAAGACCGCCCCCGACGGCACCTCCGGCTTCCCGCTCCGCCCCACCTGGCTCTCCTGACGCCGAGAGGCCAATCTCCCACCAGGATCTGCGGTGTGTCGTGCGTGAAGTGGCCTCTCGGGTGGGCCGGCACGGCAGGTGACACAATCGCGACGTGCCCGAGACCCCCGAGCCCGCGCCGTTCAAGAGCGGCTTCGCGTCGTTCGTCGGTCGTCCCAACGCCGGCAAGTCGACCCTGACCAACGCGCTCGTCGGCACGAAGGTCGCGATCACCTCCTCGCGCCCGCAGACCACGCGCACCGTCGTCCGCGGCATCGTGCACCGGCCCGACGCGCAGCTGATCCTGGTCGACACCCCGGGCCTGCACCGTCCGCGCACCCTGCTCGGCGAGCGGCTCAACGACCTGGTCACCTCGACCTGGGCCGAGGTGGACGTCGTCGCGGTCTGCTTCCCGGCCAACGAGAAGATCGGCCCGGGCGACCGGTTCATCGTCAACGAGCTGACCAAGGTGCGGCGTACGACGAAGTTGGCGATCGCCACGAAGACCGACCTGGCCACACCTGAGCAGCTGGGGGAGCACCTGCTCTCGATCCAGCGGCTCGGGGAGGAGACCGGCACCGACTGGGCGGAGATCGTGCCGGTGTCCGCGCAGGCAGGCGACCAGGTCGACCTGCTCGAGGACCTCCTGGTCGCCCAGCTGCCCGACGGACCTCCGCTCTATCCCGACGGCGATCTCACCGACTCGCCCGAGGAGATCCATCGTCGCCGAGCTGATCCGTGAGGCTGCGCTCGAGGGCGTGCGCGACGAGCTGCCGCACTCCATCGCCGTGGTCGTCGAGGAGATGGGCCTGCGCGAGGGGCGGCCCCGAGGACAAGCCGTTGCTCGACATCCACGCCAACCTGTTCGTGGAGCGCTCGTCGCAGAAGGGCATCGTCATCGGCCACCAGGGCAGCCGCCTGAAGGCCGTCGGCAGTGCGGCGCGCAAGAACATCGAGGCCATGCTCGGCACTCCGGTCTACCTCGACCTGCACGTGAAGATCGCCAAGGACTGGCAGCGCGACCCCAAGCAGCTGCGCCGGTTGGGCTTCTAGCCGCTCCGATGATTCCGAGCGCTCCCACCGGTCTCTCTGGCAGGACGAGACTCTGGAGGGATCATGGACGAGCAGTTCGAGGCCACGCTGGTGACGAGCCCGGAGAAGGGCGGCTGGACCTACGTCGTCTGGCCGCGGTCGGCGGAGTACTTCGGCACGCGCGGGCTGGTCAAGGTCAGCGGCACCGTCGACGGTCTGCCGTTCCGCAGCTCCTTCATGGCGCTCGGTGACGGCACCCACAAGCTGCCGGTGAAGGCCGACGTACGCACGAGCGATCGGCAAGCAGGCGGGGGACACCGTCTCCGTCCGCCTGCTCGAGCGTCGCGTCGACTGAGGCCTGTCGCCGCCGGAGAAGGGCGGCCGGTCAGCTCACCTTGCAGGTGAGCAGGAGGTACTCCCAGTCCATCACCCGTCGGCCGTCGGCGGTCTCGTGCAGGTGACGGTCGCCGAGCGCGGCAAGCTCGGTGTCGAGCGCGGCCGTTCCCTCGGGGTTGTCGGCGTTGAACGCGTAGGCAGCGATGGTCGGGCCGTACGACGCCTTGAAGTAGTCGCGGAAGTCCGCGCCGTTGGTGAAGCGGTCGACAGACAGCAGTCTGCTTCGTCGCTACGACGTCCTCGACCCGGTCGCCGAGCAGCGCGCGGACGTGGTCCTCGCGGCCCCACAGCGGCGGTGGCTGCGCGCCCGCCGGCGGAGGAGCCGACGTGCGGCTTCATCGCCGCGAACATCTCGCCGATGAACCCCTCCGGTGTCCAGCTCAACAGACCGATGGTGCCGCCGGGCCGCGCGACCCGGACGAGCTCGTCGGCGCTCGCCTGGTGGTGCGGGGCGAACATCACGCCCACGCACGACATCACCACGTCGAAGGCGGCGTCGTCGAACGGCAGCGCCTCGGCGTCGGCCGGCTGCCACTCCAAGGCGAGTCCGGCCGCCTCTGCGACGGCACGGCCCCGGTCGAGCAGCTCGGGGGTGAGGTCGCTGGCCACGACCGAGGCGCCGCGCCGGGCCGCCGGCAGGGAGGCGTTGCCCGACCCCGCGGCGACGTCGAGCACGCGCTGCCCGGCCTCGACGCCGCACGCGTCGACGAGCACGGCTCCCAGCGTCGGGATCATCTGCTCGGCCACGTCGGCGTAGTCACCGCTGGCCCACATCGCCCGGTGCTTGGCCTTGAGGTGCTGATGTCGCCGGCGTGCGTGACTGTCATGTCGAGCTCCTCCGTGTTCCCCCGTGGATGAACGTGCCCTTGACACTAGGGAGGGCTGTGGAGGTGGACTAGTACGGCATCTGTACCGATCCCTTTCGTCCCGTTCGTCACTGGTGGGGGCGCCGACGCGGGCCTAGCCTCGCCAGATGGGGACGACGTATCGGCAGTTCTGTCCGGTGGCCAAGGCGATGGAGCTCCTCGACGAACGCTGGACGATGTTGTTGGTGCGCGAGCTGCTGGCCGGCAGCGAGCACTTCAACGACCTGCGTCGGGGCCTGCCGCGGATGTCGCCGTCACTGCTCTCCAAGCGGCTTCAGCAGCTGGTGCGGGCCGGAGTGGTGCAGAAGCAGGTCGACGGCAACGACGTGCGCTACCTGCTCACCCCGGCCGGTGAGGAGCTGCGCTCGGTCGTCGAGGCGGTCGGCGCCTGGGGAGCGCGGTGGATCGGGGAGCTGGGCGACACCGACCTCGACCCGCACCTGCTGCTGTGGGACATGCGGCGCAACGTCGACCACACCGCCGTACCGGCCACCCGGACGGTGCTGCACTTCCAGTTCCCCGACGTGGAGGGCGTGACGGGCCGCTGGTGGATGGTCGTGGAGGACGACGAAGTGGACCTGTGTGACCAGGACCCGGGCCACGACGTGGACGTCGTGGTGACCGCCACCCTGCGTGAGCTGACCGACGTGTGGCGCGGGGCCACCACGTGGGCGGCTTCGCTGCGCGAGGACCGGGTCGTGCTGGCTGGGCCGGCGGCGCTGCGTCGCGCCGTACCGTCGTGGTTCCCGGCCACTGGCCTGGCCCTGGTGCCGCGGGCCGTCGACAGCCTCGTGGAGCTGTGAGCGCGGTTCAGCAGGCCTCTGCGTAGGTGCCCCTGTCGGTGCGGGGTGCCTTGACGGACTTGGCGTTGCGCCGGTCGAGGGTGAAGTAGCGCAGCCAGTCCATCTGCATGCGGCTCCTGTTCATCTCCAGGTTCGGCTGGGCCGACATCGTGAAGCGGACGGTCAGAGGTATCCCCGAGAGAGCCGCCGGGCGACGCTCGGTGCGGACCACATGAGCATCGACGAACCAGGAGACCCGCCGGTCGGTCACCTCCACGGCGAAGGTGTGCCACCGGTCGTCGGAGAGGTTGAGCCGCTTGGACGCGGTGAACTCGTGCGCGGGCAGCGAGCGGATCCAGAGATGGGCGCGATGCTCGCCGATCCGGTACTCCTCCAGCGCGATGTCCTGGGCGCCGCAGTGCTGGTCCTGGTCGCCGTCGGGCACCAGCTCGGTGCGCACCCGGTAGTCGGCCGCGTGGGTGGAGTAGCGCCGTGACCGCAGCCGGATCTCCCATCGCCCCTCGGCGTGACCGGGGCGGGCCCGGGTCGCGCTCACGGTGCCCTCCGTCGAGGTGTTGAGGGTCAACATGCCGTACTGGTTCTGCACCAGCCCCGGCCCTTCCACGCGGTAGAAACGCGGCATCCGTTTGCGCTCGAAGTCGTCCTGCCACAGCGGTTTCCCCCACAGGTACGTCGACTGTGCGTTGACCGGACCCGGGGGGTGCGCGTGGTCGGCCATGGCCGCGGGCAGCAGGGTCAGCGGGAGGAGTACGGCGAGAAGAGCGACGGGCCAGCGCAGCCGTCCCGAGCGACGGGTGTGGAGGGGCATCCGGACACGGTATGACAGAACGGTCAGGTGTACAGGCAGAACGGGTGGCCGGCAGGGTCGAGCAGCACGCGCACGTCGGCCTGCGGCTGGTGCTCCGGCAGCTCGGCCCCGAGCTCGAGCGCGTGGGCGACGGCTGCGTCGAGGTCGACCACCTCGAAGTCGAGGTGCAGCTGCATCTGCTGGCTGCCCGGCGCGGCCGGCCAGGTGGGTCGCACATAGTCGGTCTCGAGCTGGATCGCCAGGTAGGCCACGCCGCCGTCCTCCGGCGCCATCGCGGCCCCGCTGTCGTCCTCCTTGCTGATCGGCCAACCGAGCAGCTCAGACCAGAAGCGCGCGACCGGTCGCACCTCCGGTGCGTCCAGCACCACGCCCCACCAGTCCGACCGGCTCCACCGGTCGGTGGTGCCGTCCTCGTCCTCACGTCCCCGCATGGCTTTCACCCTGGCATGTGTCGGGCCGGCGGGCTAGGTCACGGGAACGTGCTCCGGTGATTACCACGGTCCCGTGGTAATCATCGGGTCCCCGCAGAGAACTCTCCCCGGGAAGTGCCAGATCGGTACGGGAAGGACGGGGCCCACGGCCTAGGTGCGCGCTCGGACCCCTGCCGCGGCCTTCTCGGCCGTCTCGGTGATACGCCTCTCCCGCGTGGCCGGCTGCTTGGCGGTGACGATCCAGGCGAGGATGAGCTTGCGTGCCGACGGCGGGAAGGCCTCCCAGTGGGCGCGTGCGCCGGGATGGGCATCGAACGCCGCGGCGAGGTCATCGGGTACGACGAGATCCTCCACGTCGTCGAGCAACGTCCAGGTGCCGTTGGCCTTCGCGGCATCGATCACGGCACGGCCGGACGGCTCCATCAGGCCCTCGCGCTCGAGACGCTCGATACGCACCTTGTTGGGACGGGCCCAGCCGCTGGTCGGGCGCCGCGGTGCGTAGTACTGCATCGACCGCTCCGGGTCGAGCGTCTTCTGCACCGCGTCGATCCAGCCGAAGCGCAGCGCCTGGCACACCGCGGCCTCGTAGTCGAAGGGTTGGCGCCCGGTCGCCCGCTTCGCCGTCACCAGCCACACTCCCGACCGGTCGGCATGGTGCTCGACCAGCCAGGCGGTCCAGCCCTCGATCGTCTCCGGCTCGACGAGCTCAGCGTCATCCTGCGCGGTCATTCCCCGATCCTGCCTCTGACCACCGACATCGGTAGGTGGCGCGCCGAGGATGCGCCGCGCGAGACCTACCGATATCGGGGTCGCCGGACACCTCAGTCGGGCGACCAGCAGTAGCCGAACCGCTGCCCGTTTCGCCACTGCTCCCGCGTCGGCCACTCCCACCCGTACTCGAACTCGAGCGGATCGTCGGCCAGGTCACTGACCCGGTCCCGGCAGGGCTGGTCACCGAGACGTCGGATCGTCGCCGTGCCGGGGTAGCGCGCGGGCCCGGGCAGCCTGATCGTGCCGATCGCGCGCCAGGAGTGGCGCCGGGCGCAGATCACCCGTTCGAAGCGTTCGGTGCCCGGCTTGGCGGTTCCGCACAGCCCGTACGTCGCGAGCGCATCGTCACGGTCGAGGAGCCCGGCCGCGCGCCGCGGAGGCGGCAGCCGGTGCAGCGTGTCGTCGCCGGCGAGCGCGACCAGGTCGCAACGGAACCAGTCCGCACCGTCCTCGACCTGCTGCGGCGTGGGGGAGAACCACACCACCTCGAAACGGCTCAGGTTGCGGGCCTCACGGGTGCCGCCGAGGAAGGCGGCCTTCCGCCGGGTGCACGTGCGGGACAGCTGGGCCCGAGCCCGGTCGGAGTCGACCGGGATGGTCTCTCCGGCTGCGTTCGTGTCGAACCGGTCGACGTGGATCGTCTGTGCGTCGTGACGTTCGGTGCACGGAACCGGGTCGCTGTCGTTGCTCGTCCGGGGGAGCTGCGCGAACGTGAGCCGGTAGCAGGTCGGTGCCCGGGGAGCAGGTGGTGCGCTCGTCGGCTCCGGCGTCGTGTCTCCCGACTCACCCGCGGGTGAGGAAGAGGACGACGACTGCGCGGACGAGGGCGAGGCCGTCGAGGACGGCGTGCTCGCGCCGGGGTCGCCGGCTCCGGCGGTGCAGCCGGTCAGGACGAGAACCGCGGAGGCGAGGAGGACAGGCAGCTTCATTGCTGCGTCTCGGCCCAGCAGATCGAGCGACGATTGCCGGCCTCCCACTCGGCCTCGTGGAAGAAGGTGTAGCCGTACTCGTAGTCGACGGGGTAGTTGAGGATGGCGCCGACCGAGTCGGAGCAGAAGTCACGGGTGCGATTGGCCACCACGCGATCGCCGGGGTAGTCGTCCTCGGCCTCGCCGAGCACGATCGTGCTGACCGCCCGCCACGTGTGCGGCTGGGTGCAGGGGATCTTGACCGAGTCCGCCACGCTCGGGCCGTCGACACACACCTGCCACTGGTCCTCGGGCTCGCCGACGAGGATCCCCTCGGCTGTCGGAGGCAGCGTCACCAACGACGTGGACTCCTCGCCGCCGCCCACCACGTCACAACGCCACCAGCGGGCTCCCGCCTCCCAGGCGGCCTCGCTCGGGCGGAACCACGCCCAGGTCACGGTCGCGCGCATCACTGCGCTCTCATCGCCCCCGAGGAAGCGGCGGAACTCCCTCTCACACTCGCCGAAGACGTGGGCGCCCAGGGCGTCGTCGTCGATCCCGTCGCCGGCGACGCTGGCGGGGAAGACTCCGACCGCGAAGGTCTCGGCGGTGTGCGCGCGATTGCAGGGCGCGGCCTCGACGTCGTTGCTCGGCTGCTGGATGTCGCCGGGCGAGAGCATCCGGCACTCGCCGATCTCCGGCGGCGTGGTGGAGGCACCCTCCTCGTCGTCCGTGCCGACCGCAGTGCACGCGGTGATCGCCATCAGCAGCACGACCAGGGTCAGTCGGGACAGCAAAGGGGACCTCAAGATTCCGGCGAAAGCAGTGCGGCGATCCTACCGCCGAGTTCATACGCCTCCGCGACGTGCTCCTCGCCGACGTCGCCGAGCACCGACAGGACCGGCGCCGACTGGCGCCATCCCAACGCGGCGACGATGGACGTGACCGCGCGGACGGCACCCTCGGTGTCGTAGCGGCCGTGGACGTAGAGCCCGAACGGTCGTCCACGTGTGCTCGCCGTCGCACTCCCTTCCGCAGCCGATCCGTCGTCGGCCAACGCGCCCCCGACGTCCAGGAACGTCGAGTCGAAGAAGTGCTTGAGCGCACCGCTCATGTATCCGAAGTTGGCGGGCGTCCCGAGCAGATAGCCGTCGGCGGCGAGTACGTCGTCGGCGGTGGCCTCCAGGGCGGGTCGCACCACCACGTCGACACCCTCGATGGCGTCGTCCCGGGAGCCGGCGAGCACGGCGTCGGTCAACGTCTGCACCGCCCGTGTGGGCGAGTGGTGCACGAGGAGGAGACGGGCCATGGCGTCGAGACTAGTGCGCTCCCGGCCGGCCATCAGGCCGCGGCGATCGCCTCGATCTCGACCAGGAGGCGGGGGTCGGCCAGCGATGCCACCACCAGCAACGTGGTCGCGGGTGGCTCCGCTGGAAGGGTGTCGCCCGCGGCCGCCATGAACGCACCGACGTGGTCGGCATCGGTGAGGTAGATCGTCATCTTGACGAGGTGCTCCGGTGTCATTCCCGCCTCGCTCAGCACGGCGCCGAGGTTGCTGACCGCTCGGCGGGCCTGAGCCTCGATCCCCTCGAGCGGTGTGCCGTCGGTGTCGGTGCCCACCTGGCCGGACACGAAGACCGTGCGCTGCGGGCTCGTGACCTCCACGCCTTGTGCATAGAACGGCGAGTGCGGCACCGCCTCTGGGTTCAGGCTTCTCTTCATCGTTGTTCCCTTCGTGCCCGCAGGCGGGCGAACTCGGTCCGCACCGCGTCGCGGTGGCGGTCGGTCATCAGGTCGGCCCGGGAGAGGACCAGGAGCCCCTGGTAGAGCAGGGCCAGCGCCGGGCCGTCGGCGCAGTCGCCGACCTCACGCCGGAGCACCTCGTCGAGGTGCTCCGCGGTGGTCTCCAGGACGGCTCGGACCGCCGGGTCGGTCACGCCGGCGGGGGCGTGCTCGACGGCGGAGTTGGTCACCAGGCAACCGAAGCCGTCGTCGAGGGGCGCCTCGAACAGGGTCAGGAACAGTCCTTCCAGGTCCTCCAGCGTCGCCTCGGGGCCGGCGTGGCGTGCCAATCGCGGCCTGATGAACGAGGTGACGTAGTGGTCCAGCGATCGGTGGAAGAGCCCTGCCTTGTCGCCGAAGACGTTGTAGAGGCTGCTGGCGCGCAGCCCAGTGGCACGCTCCAGCGAGGTGACCGAGGACTCCCGGAAGCCGTCGCGCCGGAAGGCGTGCATGGCCGCCTCCAGGACATCACTCTCGTCGAAGCTGCGGGGACGGGTCATGCAGTCATTCTGGAACGTTCATTCCAAAAAGGCAAGACCCCTTTGCGCCCCCGATCGGGGGCGCACCAGATGGGTCGATCGGGTCCTTGTGGCGGCCCCGGAGCGCGACCGACACTGGGAAGGGACTCTCGGGCGTTCACACCGAGGAGGTCTGCGATGACTCGTCTCCGCTCCGGCCTCGTGGTCGGGCTCACCACGGTGCTCGCCACGACTGTGGCCGCCGGACCGTGGGGACCGGCGGGGGCGGACGACGCCGGCCGCGCAGCTGCGGCGCGCCAGCCCGACGTCTTCATCCGGCTCGTGGACGGACCCTGGGTGGGCAAACGTGAGTACTTCACCCTCACCCCCTTCGAGACCACCAGCGAGCTCGAGGTGCAGGGTGCCGGCAGCTATCGCTTCAGGTTCCGCATCCAGAACCGTGGGTCGCGGCGCGGCTCCTTCAACGTCCTTGCGGGTCGCTGGTCGACCCCGCCGGCCGACTGCACGTACAAGGTCGTGCGGCGCGGGGTGAACCTCACCCGGAAGATCACCACCACCGGGTACGTCGAGAGGGGACTCGCCGCCGGTGACAAGACCACCTACAAGGTCAAGATCGCCGCCGCCGGCTCCGACGACCAGTGCTCGCTGGAGTTCCGGGCCGCGTCCACGAGGAGCTACGCCCAGCGCGACATCGTCATCGCCACCGTCGCGAACACCGCCTGAGCCTCGCTCAAGCCAGCATCGAGCCGGTAGCCGACGTGCTCGGCGACCACGGTCGCGCCGAGCCGCTCGTTGACCGCGATCATGTGGTGGTTGGACGTCGCGTTCCAGGTGTCGATGGCGCCGACCTCGGGCCGGTCCCGCTCGATCCAGCGCAGCATGTCGGCCTTCATCAGCAGGCCGAGCCGGTGCCCCCGGTGCGCACGTACGACGCTGGTGTCCTCCTGGAAGGCCAGTGACGGCGTGAACTCGTCCACGCAGAGCATCGAGAGGCCCGCCCAGGCGCCGGTGCTGCGGTGCACGGCGACGACCCGGTGCACGCTCTGCCGCCGACCGGCCATCGCGGTGTCGTAGTCGCGGACGCGCTGCTCGTCGAAGAGTGCCGGCTGCTCGTCGGCGTCGTCGGACGGCGCGTCGTTGATGGCCTCGTGCAGGGTGGCCATCGCGGTCAGGTGCTCCTCGGGCGTCGGCCCCACCAGGTGCAGCAGCTCGTAGTCGCCCGCGTGGACGGCCGCCTCGTCGTAGAGCGCCTGCCACCTGCCGGGCATGGTCGCGTGCAGGTCCACGCGGCGTACGGCGTAGCGCCCGGGCGTCGGCGTGAAGCCCCATGCCTCGAGGGCCGTGATCCCGTCCGATCCTGCGAAGGCGCCGGAGTAGACCCGGCCGCGGCCCTCCTCGCGGATGGTCCGCAGGGCGTGGTCGAGGAGCTGCCCGGCCGACTCCACCGCGGCGGGCATCGGGGTGCACGTGGGCACGCACCTGGGCGGTGTCGGTGTTCTCCAGGCGCGGCAGCTCGAGATCGAGGAAGCCGACCAACCGGTCGCCGTCCCAGGCGAGCCAGAGGCCGTCGATCGGCCGGGCGTTGGAGGTGAGCTGGCGGTAGGTGAGAGCCGCCGCCCCGACCCGCGGCGGCATCGCCAGGCCGAGGGCGTCGTTGGCCGCGGTGAGCACCTCGGCCAACGCATCAGCTGTGTCCAGGTCCAGGTCTCGCGGGTCGATCCCTTCGATGCGCATGCCGCCATCCTCGACTATGGTGGTGACGTCATGAGCGCGCGCCTCCTTCTCCTTGGCTGCCGCAACGAGGTCTGACAGAGTCGATTCTCTGGCCCGGGACCCCTCGTTGCGGAGTTCGGCACGTGCCAGCACCCGGCGCCCGATCGCTCACCCGACGAGGACCCCATGACCAGCAACACCACCCCGCTCTATGCCCGCGGCCACCAGCAGAAGTCCAGCGGGATGCCCTACCGGCGCTACCGCGCCTTCTCGCCGGTCGAGCTTCCCGATCGCACCTGGCCGTCGAAGACGATCACCGAGGCGCCACGCTGGCTCTCCACCGACCTGCGTGACGGCAACCAGGCGCTGATCGACCCGATGTCGCCGGCGCGCAAGCTGAAGATGTTCGAGCTCCTGGTGCAGATGGGCTACAAGGAGATCGAGGTCGGCTTCCCCTCGGCGTCCGAGACCGACTTCAACTTCGTCCGCCAGCTCATCGAGCAGGACAAGATCCCCGACGACGTGACGATCTCGGTGCTGACCCAGGCGCGCGAGGACCTCATCGAGCGCAGCGTGCAGTCGCTCATCGGCGTGCCCAAGGCCAACATCCACCTCTACAACGCGCTGGCTCCGCTGTTCCGCCGGGTGGTCTTCCACGCCGGCAAGGACGAGATCCGCAACATCGCGGTGCGCGGCACCGAGATGGTGATGAAGTTCAGCGACTCCTACCTCGACAAGACCGTCATCGGCTACGAGTACTCCCCGGAGATCTTCACCGGCACCGAGCTGCCGTTCTCCGTCGACGTGTGCGAGGCCGTCTCCGACGTGTGGCAGCCCGAGGACGGTCGCGAGATCATCCTCAACCTGCCCGCCACCGTGGAGATGTCCACGCCCAACGTCTACGCCGACCAGATCGAGTGGTTCTCCCGTCAGCTGACCCGGCGCAGGCACACCGTCATCTCCCTCCACCCCCACAACGACCGGGGTACGGCGGTCGCGGCCACGGAGCTGGCGATGATGGCCGGCGCCGACCGGGTCGAGGGCTGCCTCTTCGGCCACGGCGAGCGCACCGGCAACGTCTGCCTGGTGACTCTGGGCATGAACCTGTTCAGCCAGGGCATCGACCCGCAGATCGACTTCGCCGACATCGACGAGATCCGTCGCACGGTGGAGTACTGCACCCAGCTGCCGGTCCACCCGCGCCACCCCTACGCCGGCGACCTCGTCTACACGGCTTTCTCCGGGTCCCACCAGGACGCCATCAAGAAGGGCCTCGAGGCCCTCGATGTCGCCGCCGACGAGGCCGGGCGGCCCGTCGAGGAGCTGCCCTGGGAGGCGCCGTACCTCCCGATCGACCCCAAGGACGTCGGCCGCACCTACGAGGCGGTGATCCGGGTCAACAGCCAGTCCGGCAAGGGCGGAGTCGCCTACATCCTCAAGGCCGACCACAAGCTCGACCTGCCGCGGCGGCTGCAGATCGAGTTCAGCCGGGCGGTCCAGCGCCACACCGACGACGAGGGCGGCGAGATGTCGCCGGACGCGATCTGGGAGGCCTTCCGCAGGGAGTACCTCGACCGCGAGGTCCCCCTCGACCTCGACTCCGTGCACACGTCCTCGGCGGCAGGGGAGAAGGACGTCCTCCAGGTCAGGGTGTCCGTCGACGGAGACCTGCGCACCCTCGACGGCACCGGCAACGGGCCCATCGCGGCCTTCGTCGACGCGCTGAACTCGCTCTCGGCGGACGAGCTGGCCAAGGGCAACGCGATGTTCGAGAACCGGGGCGACGTACGAGTCCTCGACTACCACGAGCACGCGCTGTCCTCGGGTGGGGACGCGATCGCCGCGGCCTACGTCGAGTGCGCCATGGGGGACCAGATCGTCTGGGGGGTCGGGCTCGACGCCAACATCGTGACCGCCTCGCTCAAGGCAGTGATCTCCGCCGTCAACCGCGCCTGAGAGACGTCGAGTCGCGCGTCCCGGGAGTCGTGAGGCGGGTCCCGGGGCGCTGACGAGCGCCGGCGGCCCTGCCGCTCCGGCGGGTGATCGAGCCGCGCCTCCCGGGTGATCGAGCCGTGCCTCCCGGGTGATCGAGCCGCGGTCCCCGCGTGATCGAGCCTTCCGGGTGATCGAGCTTGTCGAGATCACCACCCGCCTCGCCGACGAGGCCGCGCGGTCGACGGGAAGGAGAAGTCTCTGCCCATCTTTCGAAATCTTCTGGACAAACATTGACGAGCAGTTGCGGTTCTCCCTACTGTGACGCACATCTCAGACGCGTGACGCCCCTCACAGTCGGAGCCTGCGGTTCTTCTCACCCAGCCAAGGAGTCCCCATGCGTCACACGTCCTCTTCCGTCCCCGCCGACCGCTCCAGCGAGACGCCCGCCCTCGCTCGCGGGCTCGGTCTCTCCCGCCGTCAGATGCTCGCCGCCTCGACCGGCGTCGCGGCGGCTGCGGCCGTCGGCGGCATCGGGCTCGCCAGCCCGGCCGCGGCAGCCAACGCCCTGCTGATCCCCAAGCCGCGACGCGGCATCATCCTCTACACGGTGCGCGACGCGATCAGCCGTGACCCGAGCACCAGCCCGTACGCCTCCGGCTTCAAGGCCGTCCTGGAGGAGCTGTCCTCCATCGGCTACCGGCAGATCGAGTTCGCCGGCTACAACCAGAACGCCAACGCCCCCGGTGGCAACCTCAACAACATCGCCGGCGCCCACCTGCTCCGCGGCTGGCTCGACGACAACGGGCTCAAGGCCGAGGGCAACCACGGATCGATCCCGAGCTCGCTCACCGACGCCAGCCTCGCCTCGTTCGACGCCGCCTGCGAGATCGCCAACATCCTCGGCATGGGCCACATCGGCACCGGCAACGACCCGACGAGCAGCCTGTACCTCGCCGACTGGCAGGCCGCCGCCGAGAGGTGGAACACCCTGGGCGAGCGCGCCGCCGGTCACGGGCTGAAGCTCTACACCCACAACCACGACATCGCCTACAGCTTCTTGCTGGACAGCGGGCCGGCCGACGCGCTGGGACGCCCCACCCGTTCTTCCGGCGTACGGCGGCTGGAGTGGTTCTTGGCCAACACGAGCAGCAACGTCTACCTCGAGATGGATATCTACTGGGCGCACGTCGCGCAGCACAAGCACACGCAGTACACCGCCCCCGACGGGACGGTCGTCCCGGACCACTTCGAGCCGCTCGACGTGGTGAAGTCGGCGCCGATGCGGTTCCCGCTCTTCCACGCCAAGGACGGCAAGAAGAACCTCAGCGTCGCCAACGGCTACGAGATCGTCCCCTTCGGCTCCGGCGACATCGACTACCAGACGTTCTTCTCCCAGATGCCGGCGCGTGGCTACCACAACCCGATGTGGGAGCAGGACACCGCGCCCGGCGGCAGCGCGAACCCGGGCCAGTCGCTCCAGTACGCGCAGCTGAGCTACCAGAACATGGACAAGCTCAGGGGCTGACCTCCGCCCCTTCCTCACGGTGGCCGCCTGCTCTTCCTGCCGGGCAGGCGGCCACCCTCCTCTCGCGCTCCCACCCGCGCTCCGTCCGCACACCTGGACCCCCAAGGAACAGTCATGCCCTCACGACGTATCCCGCTGCGCGCCCTCGCGGCCGCCCTCACCTCAGCAGCGACGCTGACGGCCACCGTGGCCGCCGGGTCGCTGAGCACCGCCTCCGCCCACGACGGTGTCGATCACGGCACCGAGGCCGGAGCGGCCCAGGCACTGAACTGGTCGAACTACGAGAAGATCACCCTGACCAAGGACACCGGCGAGCCGATCGACATGGCGGTGCTCTCGGACGGCCGGGTGCTGCACACGGCCCGCAACGGCGACATCCGCCTCACCGACCCCGACGCCGGCACCACCCGCGTGGTGAACAACATCCCGGTCTACAGCAACTCCGAGGACGGTCTGCAGACCATCACCCTCGACCCGGACTTCGCCACCAACCAGTGGGTCTACCTCTACTACGCCCCGCGCACGATGACCGGGAACTACCCCACGACCACCCCGACGGGGAACGCCCCCAACACGCTACCCGCCGGCCAGGACGCGAGCTACTGGGACCAGTGGCGCGGCTACAACCAGCTCAGCCGGATGAAGTGGGACGCGGCCGCCGACCGGCTCGACCCCTCGACGGAGCAGGTGATCATCAAGGTCGAGGTGCAGCGAGGCCAGTGCTGCCACGTCGCCGGTGACGTCGACTTCGACGACGACGGCAACGTCTACCTCGCCACGGGCGACAACACCCCGGCCAGCGCCCCCGGCGCCAACGGGTTCGCGCCCAACAACGACGCGCCGGGCTTCAACCCCGGCTTCGACTCGCGACGCGGCGCCGGCAACACCAACGACCTGCGCGGCGCGATCCTCCGCGTCCACGTGGAGGACGACGGCAGCTACACCGTCCCCGCCGGCAACCTGTTCGCTCCCGGCACCCAGGGCACTCGTCCGGAGATCTTCGCGATGGGGCTGCGCAACCCCTTCAGGATGGACGTCGATCCCCTCACCAACACGGTGACCTGGGGTGAGTACGGTCCGGACGCCGGAGCCCCGAACGCCGAGCGTGGTCCGCTCGGCTACGTCGAGTGGCAGACCACGTCCATCGATCGGCCGATCAACGGCGGCTGGCCCTACTGCACCGGCGACCAGTTCAACTACAACGAGTGGAACTTCGCCACCGCGACCCCGGGTCCCTGGTTCGACTGCGAGGCGGGACCCCTCAACAACTCGCGCTGGAACACCGGTCTCACCCAGCTTCCCCCGGCGACTCCGGCGACCCTCTACTACGGCGACAACAACACGCACCAGCCCTGGCCCGAGCTGACCGACTTCAGCCCGGCCGGCGGCCAGGGCCCGATGGGCGGTCCGATCTACCACTACGACGCGGACAACCCCTCGACGACGAAGTTCCCGGAGTACTGGGACAGCAAGGCGTTCTTCGCCGAGTTCTCGCAGGACTACCTGGCCGCGTTCACCGTCGACTGGCCCAACGGCCCGGTCTCGCACATCGAGCACTTCCTGCCCAACGGGGCGCTGGAGACGAACGGCCAGCCGATCACGGACAGCCCGATCGACATCGAGTTCGGGCCCGACGGCTCGCTCTACGTCCTCGACTACGGCGACGGCTTCTTCCGGGCCAACCCGGACGCCGGCCTCTACCGGATCGACTTCACCCCGGGCAACAAGGCCCCTCAGGCCACCCTCGACGCCAGCCCGGTCTCGAGCAGCTCCGCTCCCTTGACGGTGGACTTCGACGCGACCCGATCCAGCGACCCTGAGGGCGGTGCGCTCACCTTCGAGTGGGACTTCGACGGCAACGGCACCTTCGACGCGACCGGAGCGACCGCGTCGCACACCTACACCGAGCTGGGCAAGTACACCGCCCGGCTCCGGGTCACCGACCCACAAGGACGACGCAATCTCACGTCGACGTCGATCAGCGTCGGCAACGTCGCGCCCACCGTGGACATCGCCACCCCGGCCGACGGCAGCTTCTTCGACTGGGGTCAGGCGGTGCCCTTCAAGGTGACCACCGACGACCCGGAGGACGGGACCGCCACGACCTGCTCGCGGGTCACCTGGACCTTCGGGATCGGCCACGACAGCCACGCCCACCCGTTGAGCCAGGGCACCGGTTGCCAGTTCGGGATCCCGACGCCCGCCAGCGCCACCGAGCACGGCGAGACCGAGAACATCTTCGGCGTGGTGGTGATCACCTACACCGACAGCGGTGCCAACGGTGTCCCGGCGGCGACCACCACCGAGCAGCTGATCCTCAACCCCAAGGCCCAGGAGGCCGAGTGGGCCGACGCCTCGCAGGGTGTCGAGATCACCTCTGACGAGTCCGCCAGCGGGTTGCGGTCGGTGACGTCCTTCGACGCCGGCGACTGGCTGGCCTGGGACCCGGTCGACTTCACCGGCATCGACGCCGTCGACGTGCGGGCCAGCGGCTCGGGCACCCTGTCCCTGCGGTGGGGGGCGCCAGACGCGGCGCCGTTCGCCCAGGCCTCGGTCTCCAGCCAGGGCTGGTCGACAACGGGTGCGTCCCTGTCCGCAGCGCCGACAGGGAGTGGACGCCTCTACGTCACCTCCACCGGCGGCGTCGTCCTCGACCGCCTCACCTTCGTCGGCGACGGAGTGGCCGACCTCGACAAGCCGGTGGTCACCGCCACCCTCAACCCCGCGCAGCCGACCGGCCAGAACGGCTGGTGGACCGGCAACGTCTCGGTGGCGGTCACCGCGACCGACAACGGCACGGTGTCCTCACGCCAGCGTTCGACTGACGGTGGCCAGACCTGGGTGAACGCCAACAACGCGCTCACGGTGTCGGCCGAGGGCGTCACGACGGTGCTCTACCGGGCGACCGACAGCGGCGGCAACGTCTCGGACATCGGGTCGGTGACGGTCAGGATCGACAAGACCGCGCCCGGCGTGACCTTCGAGGGTGTGACGGACGGCGCGGACGTCGGCAACTCCGGCGACGTGTCCTGGTCGGCGACCGACGCAACCTCCGGGGTCGGCACCGTGGTGGCGACCCTCGACGGCGCGAGCGTCGACCCGGCCTCGCCGGTGGCCCTGTGGCGGCTGTCGCTCGGCTCGCACACCCTCTCGGTCACCGCGACCGACCGAGCCGGTCTGCAGACGACCAGGTCGGTGACGTTCACGACCACGACCTCACTGACCGAGCTCACCGCACTCACGCAGCGGCTGGCCGACGACGGGCTGGTCACCGCAGCAGGGGAGCGTCTGCTGGAGAAGCGGCTCTCCCAGGCCGCCAAGCACCAGGCGGGCGGGCGCACGGCCGCGGCGCGGGCCCAGCTGACGGAGTTCGTGTCGTTGGCCGGCGACCCGGCCAACGTGGGCGACGCCGCGGCACGCGCTGCCCTGCAGCGCGACGGCGAGGCGGTGATCGCCACGCTGTGATCGCCTGACACCAGCGAGCCACGAGCCCGTCGGGACCGCCATGGTCCCGGCGGGCTTGTCGTGGGTTCGTGGTGGGCTCGACGGCGGGCTCGTCGGCGGGCTCGTCGACGGGGCCCGGGATCAGCCGCGCGGCGGATCGCGATCCACGTTGACCGTCGGTACGCCGCCACCGGCGCGGGCGATCACGGCCACGGACGGCTCGTCGCCCGGGTTGCTCTCGCGGTGCACCGTGAACGCCGGCACGTGGATGAAGTCGCCGGCGTGGGCGTCGAGGTGGCCGTCGTACCCCTCGAACTCCAGGCGCAGGATGCCCGAGACGACGTAGAGGCTGGTCTCGTTGAGGTCGTGGTGGTGCCAGCCGGAGACGGCCCCTGGGGCGGTCTCGACCTGGCCCGACCACAGCAGCGGCTTCTCGAAGGCCCGGCGACGGGCCATCCCCGGGGTCGGGTCGGCGGCGACGAGGTCGGAGGCGGTGATGACACGGATCGGCTCGGGCATGCCCCCCATCGTGCACCGCAGCCCCTCAACGCTCGAGCACCATCCGCTCGACGCGCTCGTCCGACCCCTCGCGCAGCGGGCGGGTCTCGCCGGTGCCGACATAGCCGCGGCGTTCGTAGAGCGCGCGTGCTCGGGGGTTGGCCACGTTGACGTCGAGGTGGGTGCGCAGGCCGCGCTCAGCGGCCCAGGTCTCGAGTGCGTCGAGAACGGCGTCGCCGACGCCACGGCTGCGCGCGGCAGGATCGGTCCACATCGCCACGACGTGCAGGAGGCCCGGCAGGTCCTGGAAGCCACCGCCCATGCCCACCGCCGTCGTGCCGTCCCAGGCCAGCACGCTCACAGCGTCCGCGGCGGCGACCCGAGTCAGCCAGGTGCCGTCGTCGAAGGTGGCCTCGCGCTCGTACGTCGATCCGAACGCGCTGGGGGAGTCCTGGAGCGCGCGCAACCGCAGGTCGCGCCAGGTCGCCCAGTCGTCAGGGAGGGCTGCACGCACCTCGATGTCACTCATGGGGCCTCCGGCTCCCGGGTCGGTGGAGAGGGCACGGTCATGGGGCGATCCTCGCAGCGACCTCGGTGTGACGCACGTCGTTTCCCTCAAGGTGACTGGTGAGTAACATCGAGGGCGACGCCCCGGAAGGAGCCCCCATGGCGAGACTCGTCTCCGAGCACATCGGCCAGTTCTTCGTCGGCCAGGATCGGTTGGAATACACCGAGTTCGGCTCCGGGGATCGCTGGGTCGTGCTCGTGCACGGCCAGCTGATGCCCCGCCGGATGCACCAGCCGCTGGCGCGGGCGATCGCCGCCGACGGCTTCCACGTGGTCACGCTCGACCTGCTGGGGCACGGCCGGTCCGACCGGCCGCTGGACCCCAAGGAGTACTCGATGACCGCCTTCGGCGACCAGGTGCTCGCGCTGCTCGACCACCTCGGGGCCGACCAGGCCGTCATCGGGGGTACGTCGCTGGGCGCGAACGTGTCCCTGGAGGTGGCCGACGCCGCCCCCGAGCGCGTCCGCGGGCCTGCTGCTGGAGATGCCGGTGCTCGACAACGCGCTCGAAGCGGGCCTGATCGCCTTCGGCCCGCTGATGTTCCTGGCCCGCTTCGTGCCGGTCTCGGTGTCGGCGGTGCGCGCGCTGAGCCGCGCCGTACCCGGGGGCTGGTGCCGTTCTGGGCCGGTATCGCGCTCGACACGCTCAACCAGCAGCCGGCAGCCATGGCCGCGACCATGCACGGCATCTTCTTCGGCCGGATCGCGCCGCCGAGCGTGCGCCGCAAGGAGATGACCGCACCCGCCCTCGTCGTCGGCCACCCGCGCGACCCGATCCACCCCGCCGCGGATGCCGCGATGCTGGCCGAGGAGATGCCGAACGCCCGCTTCGTCGAGGCCAGGGACCTGCTCGAGTGGCGGCTGCACCCCAGGAGCGCCTGGACCGGGAGGCAGCCGACTTCGTCGGCACCTGCTGGTCCGAGCCAGCCAGCCGGCGCGGCGCGGGCTCGAGACGACCGGACGCAGACTCTCGGCCGAGAGGCCACTTCGCGCACGACACGCCGCAGGACCTGGTGGGAAGGTGGCCTGTCAGCGGTGGGAGATCCGGTGCAGGCGGAGGGCGACCTGGAGCTCGAGCTGACGCTCGGGATGCTGCCAGTCCTCGCCGATCAGGGTGCCGATCCGGTCCAGCCGCTGCGCCACGGTGTTGACGTGCACCGTCAGCGCCTCGCGCGTGCGGGCGAGGTTGCCACCGGCCTCGAAGTAGGCCTGCAACGTGCCCACCAGGTCGGTGCCGCGGCGCTCGTCGTAGTCGAGAAGCGGACCGAGCGCGGCTGCCCACGAAGCCGGGCACGTCGGGCTGGTCGCCCAGCACGAGACCGACGAAGCCCAGCTCGGCCAGGGACGCACCCTGCCCCGACCGACCCAGGGAACGCAGTGCGGTCACGCAGCGCACCGCCTCGTCGTGGGCGGCGGCCAGGTCGACCACCGAGTCCACGGGACCGGCGCCACCGACGGTCACCGGGTGCGCCAGGGTGGCGCTCAGCTCGACGGCGAGCTCACGCGCCACCACGTCGGGACCGGCATCGCCCTCGGCCGGAGGCAGCACCAGGGCCAGCCGCCCCTCGAAGGCGCCACCGAGACCGGCGCGCAAGGACGCGATGTGGTCGAGCGGCGCTGGCGCCCCGGCTGCGATCGGCGCCGTCCAGCACCACGACGTAGACCGCCAGCGGATCGGTCAGATCGGCGCCGAGTCGGCGAGCCCTCTCGGTGAGCGTCCCTGGGTCCTGGCCTCCGGGGCGACCGGCGCGGAGCAGGTCGTCGACGAGCTCGCCGCGCACCCGGTTCTCGGCCTCGATGCCGGAGCGGACGCTCAGCATCAACAGCGCGGTGACCAGGGCGGCCCGCTCGATGATCCGCTGGTCGGCGTCGTCGAGCGGCTCCTCTCGCTCGAGCACCAGGGAGCCGAACTGCTGCTGGTCGACGGTCACCGCGATGACCGCCCAGCAGGTGCCCGGACCGGGCACGGTGACGGCACGGCCGGTGCCCAGCGATGCGGCGACGGCTGGAGCGAGGGCGGACTCGTCGGGGCGCTCCGGCGCACCGATCTCGACCTGGGTGCGGGACTCCTCGTCGAGCACCAGCAGCCGTCCGCCGAGGACGTCGACGAGCGCGCCGCCGATCTGCTCGACGCCACCTCCGTGCAGCACGGCCTTGGCCATCCTGTCGTGGGCCTCTGCAGCACGCTCCACGCTGCGGGTGCGCTCCTGCAGCAGCAGGTGCACCGAGCGGAGCTCGTCGAGGGCGAGCCGGGTCTCGTCGAGGAGGCGCGCCTTGTCGATCGCCGCGGCGGCGTGCGCGGCCAGGCTGCTCAGCAGCGAGACCTCGGCGCGCGAGAACGGTCGCTCGTTGCGGTTGGCGGCGTACAGGACGCCGATGACGGTGGCGCCGAGCTGCAGGGGTACGCCGAGGATCGCGACGAGCCCCTCCTCGGCGACGGCGCCGTCGATGTCACCGGTGTGGTTGAAGCGCGGGTCGTCGAAATAGCTGGCCGTGGAGTAGGGCATCGCGCTCTCGGCGACCAGTCCGCCGAGCCCCTCGCCCATGCCCAGGCGGACCTGCTGGAACCGCGCCGACGATGCACCCGTCGGTGACACGCATGTAGGTGTCGCCGGCGTCGACGTCGTTCATCGACAGGTAGGCCGTGTCGGTGCGCAGCAGCTGACGAGCCCGGTGCACGATCGCCCCGAGCACCGAGTCGACGTCCGAGAGCCGGGCGAGGTCGTAGGCGGTGTCGTAGAGCGCGCTGAGCTCGTCCTCGCGGCGGGCTCGGGTGAGCAGGCTCTCGCGGACCTGGAGCGCGAGGCGCTTGCCCCTCTCGAGCTGGGCGACGACCTCGGCCGACTCTCCGCTTGCACGGGCATCGAGGACCGGCGCTTCGTACTCCACCGCGGCCGCGTCCCGCGCCAGCAGCTCGAGGTAGTCGGTCCACATGGAGCCGATTGTCTCCCGACGCGTCGCCGCTGCGACAGGGCGGCCCGGGATCAGTGCGCGGTCCACCCGCCGTCCATCACCATCGAGGCCCCGGTGATCGCGGACGCGGCGGGGGAGCAGAGGTAGGCGGCCATCTCGGCGACCTCCTCCGGCTCGAGCAGCCGCTTGAGAGCGGCCCGCTCGAGGATCACGTCGGCGAGCACCTCGTCCTGCGAGATGCCGCGGACGGCGGCCTGGTCGGCGATCTGGCCCTCGACCAGCGGGGTCCGGACGTAGCCGGGGTTGATGCAGTTGGCCGTGACACCGTGCTCGGCGCCCTCGAGCGCGGTCACCTTGGTGAGTCCTTGCAGGCCGTGCTTGGCCGAGACGTAGGCCGCCTTGTAGGGCGAGGCGATCAGGCCGTGCACCGAGGAGACGTTGACGATCCGGCCCCAGCCCTGCGCGTACATGTGGGGGAGCACGTGCGAGGTGATCCAGAACGGCGCCTCCAGCATCAGCCGGAGGATGGTGCCGAAGGCCTCGCGGGGGAACTCCTCGAGCGGTGCGACCTGCTGGAAGCCGGCGTTGTTGACCACCACGTCGAGGTCGGCCGGGAGGGTGTCGAGGAAGTCGGGCTGGGAGAGGTCGGCGACCACCGGCTCGCCGCCCACCTCCTCGGCAACCGTCTTCGCGCCGTCGGCGTCGAGGTCGGCCGCGAGCACGTGCGCGCCCGCCTCGGCGAGACGGACGGCCACCGCGTGGCCGATGCCGCTCGCCGCGCCCGTGACGAGGGCGCGCTTGCCGGACAGGTCGAGGGGGCTGACGGGTGGCATGCCGCGAACCTATCCAGGGTCCCGGCACTCACCCCACGGCCCGATCCGCCACAGTTCCGGCGATTCTCATGGTGATCGGCCACACCTCTCCTCCGACATCGGTAGGCGACGCGCCGCGCGATCCACGCGCTCCACCTACCGATATCGGGGGAGTGGCCGGTGGGGCTACCCACCGCCCGGCCGGCGCCGGGGGACAATGGGTCCGTGGCGCTCTACCGGGACGAGGCGATCGTGCTGCGCACCCAGAAGCTGGGTGAGGCAGACCGGATCGTCACGCTGCTCTCGCGCAGCCACGGGCGCGTCCGCGCGGTGGCCAAGGGCGTACGGCGCACGACGTCCCGCTTCGGATCTCGCCTCGAGCCGTTCACGCACGTGGACCTCCAGCTCGCCGAGGGTCGTTCGCTCGACATCATCACCCAGGCCGAGACGCTGAGCCCGTTCGGAGCACACGTGGGCGCCGACTACGAGCGCTACACGGCAGGCACCGTGATGCTGGAGACGGCAGAGCGGCTGGTGATGGAGGACAAGGAGCCGCAGCTGCAGCAGTTCCTGCTGCTCGTCGGTGCGCTGCGCGCGATGTGCGACCAGGGTCGTGCGCCGGGCCTGGTGCTCGACTCGTTCCTGCTCCGGTCACTGGCCGTGGCCGGCTATGCGCCGTCCTTCGAGGCGTGCGCGCGCTGCGGGGTGGAGGGTCCGCACCGCGCGTTCAACCCGGCGGCGGGCGGCTCGCTGTGCGCCACCTGCAAGGTGCCGGGATCGGCCAGCCCCGCCCAGGAGACGGTGAGGCTCCTCGGTGCGCTGCTCGCCGGTGACTGGTCGGTGGTCGAGGCCAGCGACGCGAGGCACCGGCGCGAGGCGAACGGGCTGGTCTCGGCCTACCTCTCCTGGCACCTCGAGCGCGGTCTGAAGTCACTGGCCCACCTGCAGCGCTGACGGTTCAGTCCTCGTCGTCGGCCTGGATCAGTCGATCCACCGACGCGTTGAACTTCGTCAGCAGCCGGGCGAACTCCTTGCGCTCCTTGTCCGTCCAGTCGGCGAGGCCGTGCTCGAGCTGGCGGCGGCGATGCGTCCGGGTGCGTTCGAGGACGTGCTCCCCCTCGGGCGTCAGGTGGAGGATCGAGGCGCGGCGGTCGGTGGGATCGACCTCGCGGGTCGCGAGGGCAGTCTCCTCCAGCGCGCGCACCTGGCGCGTGATCGTCGAGGGGTCGAGCCCGAAGGTGTGGGCGAGCGCCCCCAGGCGCTGGGGTCCCTCGTCGGCGAGCTGGCACAAGATGCCGTAGGACGAGCGTTCCAGGTGGACCTCGCCGGTCGCGGTGATGAGGTGGATACGCTGCACCCGGCGCAGCAGCACCGTCATCTGCTGCTCGATCTGGATGTCGGCATCGTCCATCGGCGCCGCCCGACCTTTCCACCCCCAGGGACCTGAGCCCAGGATAGAGAGACGAGAGGCAGGTGGCCCCAGGTGTCCAGAGCCCGGGCGCGTCGCGACGTACGGCGACCGCACCCGCACCCCTCCGGGGCGACGCCGCCGCGCCTGCCCCCCGAGCTGGTGCCGCGCCACGTCGCGATCGTGATGGACGGCAACGGCCGGTGGGCCAAGCAGCGCGGCCTGCCGCGCACGGCGGGCCATGAGCAGGGGGAGTCCTCGCTCTTCGACGTGGTCGAGGGCGCGATCGAGATCGGCGTGAAGGCGATCTCGGCCTACGCCTTCTCCACCGAGAACTGGACCCGGAGTGCCGACGAGGTCCGCTTCCTGATGGGCTTCAACCGCGACGTGATCCGCCGCCGCCGCGACGAGATGCACGAGCTCGGCGTGCGCGTGCGGTGGGCAGGACGTGCGCCGCGGTTGTGGAAGTCGGTGATCAAGGAGCTGCGGGTCGCCGAGGAGCTGACCCGTGACAACGACGTGCTCACCTTGACCATGTGCGTCAACTACGGCGGACGGGCCGAGCTGGCCGATGCAGCCCGATCCATCGCACGCGCCGTCGCCGCCGGCGACCTCGACCCCGAGAAGGTCGACGAGAAGGCCTTCGCTCGCGCGCTCTACGTCCCGGAGCAGTCCGACGCCGACCTGGTGTGGCGCACCTCGGGGGAGCAGCGGCTGAGCAACTTCATGCTCTGGCAGGCCGCCTACTCCGAGCTCGTCTTCACCGACGTGCTCTGGCCCGATGTCGACCGCCGCGACCTGTGGCGCGCCATCGACCTCTACGCCCAGCGCGACCGGCGCTACGGCGGTGCCCGCTGAGCCCTCGCCCGGACCTGACCCGGCCCCCTGGAACGCCGACCGTTCGGATGGGGTAGATGGTCCAAACGGACTAAATCGGACGTAACGGCGTCATAGGTCGTCTGATCCACCGTTTCCTCCTCGACTTCGACCTGGGGGTTTGACGATGAGGGCTCGCATGGATGCGACCGAAGACGCGATGGCTGGCAGCAGGGCAGGACGACGCGGCGACCGCGGCGCAGTTGCCGTGGAGGCGGCCCTGGTGATGCCGCTGTTGATCATGCTGATGATGGGGATCGTCACCACCGGCGTGTCCTACAGCCAGTCCATCGGCCTGACCAACGCGGTGCGCGAGGGGGCGCGCTTCGGTGCCACCACGGTCACGACCACCCCGACGGTCAGCACCACGTGGAGCAACGACGTCATCGCGCAGGTTCGCGGGACCCAGTTCGACGACGGCACCGCGCAGTCCGGGATCTGCGTGCAGCTGTGGAAGAAGGGCACGGGATCTCTGGGCGGCGCCTGCTCCGCCGGGATGGTCTCAGGGCTTGCCCTGCCTGCCACCGAGGCAGCCTCCCCGGCGGTGCCGGCCTCGGTGCCGGCGGGTGCCTGCGTCGTGCGCATCCTCGCCGGCCGCAACTTCACCATCAACATCGGGATCACCTCCTGGACCCGGGTCAGCGGCACCACCTCGGTCGCCCGCTACGAGCGGGGAGCCAAGGAGTTCCCGACGTGCGCGTGATGACCCCCCTCACCTCCCCTCGCTCGAGGGCGCGCCGCCGTCGCGACGAGGTCGGCACGGTGGCGCTGCTCGTCGCTGCCGGCATGACCGCCCTTCTCGTGGTCAGCGCGATGGTCCTCGACTTCGGCCTGGTCCGCCTCGACCGGCAGAAGGTGCGCCAGGCGATGGACAGCGCCGTGATGGCCGGCCTCCGAGCCGCCGACGACGGTAGGGACAAGGTCCTCACCCACCGCGCGGTCTGCGGCGCGCTGGACTTCCTGCGCGGCAACGAGCCGACCCTCTCCGGACTCTCGACGCCGGCCACCTGCAACGTGGGTGCGGCGGACCTGCTGCGCACCTGCAACCCCGACGATCCCTACGCCGCGACGTCGGCGTCGAGCTACACCGGCAACGTCACCAGCGGCAACATCCGCACCACGGTGACCATCAAGATGCCCTACAACGTCTCCGACGGCGGCTACGCCGAGGAGGGCTACGCCTCGGTCTCCGGCGACACGTCGACCAACAACGGGTGCGACCAGCTCGCCGTGCTCGTCACGCGGCACGTGCGGCCCGGGATCGGCAGCCTGGCCACCTCCAGCGACCTGACCAGCAACCTGCGCTCCGTGGGCCGGGTGCTGATCGACGGCGGAGACCTGGCCCCGGCGCTGCTCCTGCTCGAGCGCGCCGACTGCAACGTGCTGACCGTCGGCTCCGGCGGATCGCCCTCCCGGGTCAAGGTCTACGGGAGCAGCGTCCAGCCGGCGCTCATCCACAGCGACTCCGCCGCGACCGGCCCCGGCTGCGGCTCCGGCTCCAACCAGCAGGTCTTCCTGGGCAAGCAGAACAACGGCATCGTCGCCTACGGTGGTCCGGGCGGGGCCTCCGGGCTGATCACCTCCTTCGCCAAGCACAACGGCGTGTCCGACGCCGTCGTCAGCGACGGCATCACCAAGGTCTACGGAAGCACCGCGATCGACGAGTTCGGGTCCGGCACGACCGGGGCGGTGACCGGTCGCGACCTGGTGACCCGTCGCTCGCTCGACGAGCACTACCTCGCGGCTCTGCGCGCGTGGTCTCAGAGCGCCTACGCGGAGTGGACCAAGTCGCCCGCGGCTCCCGCCGGCTACACGCGCTACGGCTGCCCCAGCGCAGCGGACATGACCGCGATGGCGGCGATGGGCTCCGGCAACTCCGTCTACATCGACTGCCCCACCAACGCAGGGATCACCCTCGACGGCACCATCGGTGCCGGGAACATCTACTTCCACGGCTTCATCAAGAGCGGCAAGCTCCGGATGCCCAACGCCGCGAACGTCTACATCGACAACACCGACAACAGCGGTGCCCGGATCAACTCCGACGCGATCACCCTGGGAAACAACAACGGCTTCTGCATGCGGAGCACGCAGTGCGACTCGGTGGGCGTCGGGTCCTGCTCGCTCACCCCCACGACGGTGCGCTCCCAGGCGCGACTGGCGGTGCGCCGCGGCGCGCTGACCACCACCGGCGGCCTCCTGCGACTCTGCAACACGACCGTGCTGCTGCAGGGCGGCCAGCTCGGCAGTGGGACACCCGCGGCTCCGGGTGGCTGCCTGCCCACCACCACGTCGGTGCCCCCTACGTCGTCGCCGTGCCCGGGCGCGTCCAGCGCCAGCGGCAACGGTTTCGTCAACCTCGCGGGCCAGACCGACTGGACAGCGCCGAACCGCTACGGCGCGATGGCCGCCCTGGGCATGGACAGCGCGGCGCAGTCTGCCGCCTGGTCCGACCTGGAGGACCTGGCGTTGTGGACCGAGACCTTCGGCACCGGCTCGTCGTTCAAGATGGCGGGCAACGGCGCGCTGCGGGTCGGCGGGACCTTCGCCTCGCTCAACGCGCATCCGCTGACGCTCAGTGGTGGCGGCGTCCAGGACCTCACGAACGCTCAGTTCGTGACCCGCTCGTTCGCGGTCGACGGTGGCGCCACGCTGACGATGAGGGTCCACGAAGACGCCGTGGCGATCCCGCGCCTGGGACCGTTCCTGCTCGTGCGCTGACCCGTTGGCAGCAGCGGCCGCTCCGGGTGCGCCGGAGCTAGTCCTCGAGCGCTCCCGGGTCGGCCGGGACGTCGACGGCATGGGCCTGGAGCGCCGCGAGGGGCACCAGCTCCAGCACCGCCTCATTCGTCGAGGCGAGCACGACCGGTGCGGCAACCCCGTCGTTGTAGGCCCGCGCCCAGTTGGTCGCCGTCACGCACCAGCGGTCGCCGGGCTCGAGCCCGGGGAACCGGAAGGTCGGGTTGGCGGTGGTCAGGTCGTTGCCGATACCGCGTTGGTGGTCGAGGAACTCAGCCGTCACCACAGCACAGATCGTGTGGCTGCCGAGGTCCTCGGGCCCGGTGGAGCAGCAGCCGTCTCGGAAGAAGCCGGTCATCGGCTCCGTGCCACAGGGTTCGAGGTCGCCACCGAGGACGTTGCGTTCGGTCATGCCCCCAGGATGGCTGATCTCGGCGGCCGGCTGCAGACATCTGCAGCGGAGGAGTCCCGCAGTCTCAGAGGATCCGGTGCGTGGGCATGTCGCGGCGGTCCGCCACCGCGAAGGCGAGGTCGAGCTCCCGGTCCCACGCCTGGGTCAGCAGGTGTCGTCGCGTACCCCAGACGACAGCGGTCGCAACGAGCAGAGTCAACGTGAGCAGCGTGAGAAGCATGATGGAACATCCCCTGGAAGGCAGCAGTGTGGAACGAGTCTGGCCGCTTCCCCCCGGAGGCGGCTCCCCTACACGACGGTACGTCCGTGGCCCGTCTGGTGGAGGCGTTTTGTCCAGATCGGCAGGGGTTTGCCGACTCTGAGAGGAACGGCCGGTGGCCTTCCAGCCACCGATGGCGGTGGCGTCTGATTCAGCGGCAGGACGGGCAGGTGCCGAAGATCTCCAGCGTGTGGCTCACGTCGGCGAAGCCGTGCTCCTCGGCGATGGCGTCGGCCCAGGCCTCGACGGTCGGACCGGCGACCTCGACGGTCGCGCCGCAGCGGCGGCAGACGAGGTGGTGGTGGTGCTGCTCGCTGCACCGGCGGTACAGCGCCTCGCCCTCCTCTGTGCGCAGCACGTCGACCTCGCCGCCGTCGGCGAGGGCCTGGAGGGTGCGATAGACCGTCGAGAGACCCACGTTGTCCCCGGCCCGGCGGAGCAGGTCGTGGATGTCCTGGGCCGAGCGGAAGTCGTCGAAGGACTGCAGCACCGCGGCGACCGCTCGGCGCTGACGGGTCGGTCGGGTGCCCTGGGGGAGGCGTGGGTCGCGCTCAGTGCTCGTCATAGTGGCTCCCGTGAACGGCGTGCCGGTGGCCGTCGTGGACGTAGTCGACGTGGTTGCCGTGCTCGACGGCTCGGTGCCCGCAGTCGGGCCCGTGCTGGTGTGCGTGGTCCTCGGGTACGGCGGTGTGGCCGGCGCCGCCCTCGAGGCCCCCGGAGGGGTCCTCGAAGGGCATCCGCACGAGTTGTCGGTGGCGCAGCCACATGCCGACGGGATAGGTGGCCACGAAGCCGGCGAGCGAGAGGAGCACGATCGTCGCCCCCGGCGTCACCTCCACGAACAGCGAGGTGAACACGCCACTGAGTGAGGCCAGGGTGCCGAGCCCCATCGCCAGGAACAGCGTCGTGCGGAAGCCACGCGTGACCTGCTGGGCGGTCGCCACCGGGATCACCATCAGGGCGCTGACCAGCAACAACCCCACCGTGCGCATCGCGACGGTCACCGTGACGGCGGCCAGCACAGCGACGAGCAGGTTGTAGAACCGGACCTCGAGGCCGGCCACCTGCGCGAACTCCTGGTCCTGGGACACCCCGAACAGCTGTGGCGACAGCCCGACCGCTACGAGGACCACGACAGTCGCGAGAGCGACGGTCATCCAGACGTCGCCGGTCGAGATGGTGCTGATCGAGCCGAAGAGATAGCTGTTGAGCACGCTCGCGCTCTGCCCGGCCAGGCCGGTGATGAGCACGCCGCCCGCGATGCCGCCGTAGAAGAGGAGCGCCAGCGCCACGTCACCGCTGGTGCGGCCACGGCCGCGGATCACCTCGATCGCGACAGCGCCGAGGATCGCGACGACGACGGCGGTGAGCAGGGGAGCGGTGCCGGTCAGAAGACCGAGGGCGACTCCGGTGACCGCGATGTGTCCGAGGCCGTCGCCCATCAGCGCGAGCCGGCGCTGCACGAGGTAGGTGCCGACCGCGGGGGCGGCCAGGCCCGTGAAGAGGGCGGCGAGAAGGGCGCGGATCACGAAGTCGTAGAGCAGGACGGTCATCGTGAGGCTCCTGTCTCGGGGGCGTCGAAGGGGGAGGCGACGGCCGGGGCGTGGTCGACGTGCCGGCTGTCGACGTGGTGGTGAGCGTGGTCGGCGTCGGTGAAGGCGGCCAGGGGAGGACCGTCGTAGACAAGTCGGCCGTCCCTCATCACGACCGCGCGTCCCACGAGCTCGGCGAGCGCGCCGAGCTCGTGAGCGACCAGCACGATCGTCGATCCCCGGGCGACCAGGGAGTCCAGGGCGTCGGCGAAGGCCTGCTGGGAGTGCACGTCGACGCCCGCGGTGGGTTCGTCGAGCACCAGCAGCTCAGGCTCGCCGGCCAGGGCCCGCGCGATCAGCACGCGCTGCTGCTGTCCGCCCGACAGCGTCGCGACACCGTCGCCGAGTCGACCCGCCAGGCCGACCGCGTCGACCGCGTCGGTGATCGCCTTCTTGTCCGCGCGCCGCAGCGGCACGAACGGAGTGCGTCGCGAGAGCCGGCCCGCGGCGACGACCTCACCGACGGTGGCAGGGACACCGGACGCGGCGGTGGCACGCTGCGGCACGAAGCCGACCCGGTGCCAGGCCCGGAACCGCGGCAGCGGGGTGTCGAAGAGGCGCACCTCGCCGCGCACGGCCGGCACCAGCCCGAGCATCGTGCGCACCAGCGTCGACTTGCCGGACCCGTTGGCGCCGAGCACCGCGACGACCTCGCCGGGGGAGACGGTCAGGTCGATTCCGCGCAGCACCGGGCGGCCGCCCAGCTCGACGGCCACGTCACGGGTGCTCACCAGGGAGTTGTTGCTCATGAGCAGTCGTTCGCTTTCTCTATGGCAGCCAGGTTGCCTCGCATCAGCGAGAGGTAGTCCTCCCCGGCAGTGGCTTCGCTGAGTCCTTCCACCGGATCGAGGACCGCGGTCCGGAGACCGAGCTCGAGCGACAGCGTGTCGGCGAGGTCGCGGGTGCCCAGCTCCTCGGCGAAGACGGTCGTGATGCCGTCGGACTCGATCAGGCCCGCCAACGCGGCCAGGTGGGCGGGGGAGGGCTCCGCGTCCGGCGTCAGCCCGTTGATCGCCTCGACCTGGAGGCCGTAGCGGGCGGCGAGGTAGCCGAAGGCGTCGTGGCTGACCACGATCGTGTCGCGGGCGCAGCCGGTCAGGCCGGTCGCGAAGGCCTCATCGAGCGCGCCCAGGTCGTCCTGCAGGTCGGCGAGGTTGGCGGCGTAGTCCGCAGCGTGAGGTGGATCGGCCTCGGCCAGCTGGTCGGCGACGGCCTCGGCCACCATGCCGAGGCGTTGTGGGTCGAGCCAGAAGTGCGGGTCGACGTCCTCGTCGTCATGGTCGTCTCCCTCGCCGTGGCCGGCGTGCTCCTCGACGGACTCGCCGGCGGGCAGCAGGTCGGCGATCTCGGCCGCGTCCACCACCGGATGGGAGCCGGCCTGGCCGACGGCCTGGTCCACCGCCGCGTCGACGACCGGCTGGAGCCCGCGGGAGAACACCACGACATCGGCCTCCGCGACGTCGACCGTCTGCTTGAAGGTCAGCTCGAGGTCGTGCGGCTCCTGGCCGGGGGAGGTGAGCACCTGCACGTCGGCGTGCTCGCCGGCGATCCGGTCCGCGACGAACCCGAGGGGGTAGATCGAGGTGACGACCGTCGGCCCGGCGGAGGCGGCGCTGCCCACGCCGCCGCAGGCCGCCAGCAGCGGAGCCACCGCGCACAGGGCGACGCCGCGGAGTCGGCGGCGCGGTCGGCGGTTCATGAGAACCATTGTCAACTGAAATGAGAATCGTTGTCAAGACGAGGCGAGGCTGCCGACGACGGCTGTCGCCGCGCGGTCCTCGTCGCGGGAGACCCGTGCGCTGAAGCCGGCCGACTCGAAGGCAGCGAGGAGGGGCCGGGCCTGACCCAGGCTGGTCTCGATGACCAGGTGACCTCCGGGTCGCAGCCAGCCGGGCGCGACCGTGACCACCCGGCGGGCCACGTCGAGGCCGTCCTCGCCACCGTCGAGGGCGACCCGCGGCTCGTGGTCGCGTGCCTCGGAGGGCATCGCGCCGAGGGACTCGGAGGGGACGTACGGCGCGTTCGCCACCAGCACGTCGACGCGGCCCCGCAAGACCGGCGGCAACGGCTCGTCGAGGTCGCCGAGCAGGACGAGCGCACGGTTGCCGACGTTGCGCCGCGCCGACCGCACCGCGGCTTCCTCGATGTCGGCCACCACCACCTCCGCGTGGGGGAGCCGGTCGAGCACCACGGCCCCGATCGCCGCCGCTCCGCAGCACAGCTCGACGACGACCGGCCTCGATGCGCCGGAGGCGAGGTCGACGGTCAGCTCGGCGAGGTGCTCGGTGCGGACCCGTGGAACGAACACGGCCGGGTCCAGCTGGATCCTCAAGCCCCCGAACGCGGCCCACCCGACGATCTGCTCCAACGGCCGGCCGGCGACCCGCTCGACCACCATCGACTCCAGGTGGCCGGCGTCCTCGGCCTCGGCGACCAGGAGTGCGGTCTCCTCCTCGGCGAACACGCAGCCGGCCGCGCGCAGCCGCGCCACGATCTCGTCCACGGCACGACCGTAGGCCAGCACGGTGGTTGAGGAGGGCGACGGAGGAGTCCGTCTCGAAACCCGGCCACCACGCTGGTTGAGGAGGGCGACGGAGGAGCCCGTCTCGAAACCACCGCAGCGTGGGGGGCCTAGGCTCGCTCCATGATCGTGGTGAACCGCTTCCGTGCCTCCGCCGCCGAACCGGAGGCGGTGCAGACGCTGAGCACAGGGCTCCGCCGGGCGCTCGAGGCTCTGGCTGCTCGACCCGGTCACGTCTCGGGGACGATCGGCCGCAACGTCGACGACCCGGACCTGTGGCTGCTGACCACCACGTGGCAGAACGTCGGCAGCTATCGCCGTGCCCTGTCCTCCTACGACGTGAAGCTGACCGCGGTGCCGCTGCTGTCGCAGGCGCTGGACGAGCCGTCGGCGTACGAGATCGTCGACCCCGGTGGGGCCGGTCTCAATCAGCCCCTCCCGCGTCAATTCGATTGAGGCTCCTCGATACGCTGAGCCCTTCGTCGGCAGCCAGCCGGCGGGCACCGACCAGATGGAGCCGATCCCTTGTCCAGCAAGCCTGTCTCAGCCGTTGACGCCGTCGTCTCCCTCGCCAAGCGTCGGGGGTTCGTCTACCCCTGCGGCGAGATCTACGGCGGCACCAAGTCGGCCTGGGACTACGGCCCCCTCGGCGTCGAGCTGAAGGACAACATCAAGCGCCAGTGGTGGAGGTCGATGGTGCAGGGGCGCGAGGATGTCGTCGGCCTCGACTCCAGCGTCATCCTGCCGCGGCAGACCTGGGAGGCCAGCGGCCACGTCGACACGTTCTCCGACCCGCTGACCGAGTGCCAGTCCTGCCACAAGCGCTTCCGCGCCGACCACCTCCAGGAGGCCTACGCGGAGAAGAAGGGCATCGACGACCCCGATGAGGTCGACCTCAAGGACGTCGCGTGCGCCAACTGCGGCACGCGTGGCGCCTGGACCCCGCCGCGCCAGTTCTCCGGTCTGCTGAAGACCTACCTCGGCGTCATCGAGGACGAGTCCGGCCTGCACTACCTGCGTCCCGAGACCGCCCAAGGCATCTTCTTGAACTTCGCCAACGTGGTGACCTCGAGCCGCAGGAAGCCGCCGTTCGGCATCGCCCAGATCGGCAAGAGCTTCCGCAACGAGATCACCCCCGGCAACTTCATCTTCCGCACCCGCGAGTTCGAGCAGATGGAGATGGAGTTCTTCGTCAAGCCGGGCGAGGACGAGGAGTGGCACCAGTACTGGATCGACGAGCGCACCAAGTGGTACGTCGACCTCGGCATCGACCCCGACAACCTGCGCCACTACGAGCACGCGCAGGAGAAGCTCAGCCACTACGCGAAGCGCACCGTCGACATCGAGTACCGCTTCCGCTTCGCGGGCTCGGAGTGGGGGGAGCTCGAGGGCATCGCCAACCGCACCGACTTCGACCTGACCACCCACGCCAAGCACTCCGGCGCCGACCTCTCCTACTTCGACCAGGCCGCGAACGAGCGCTACACCCCCTACGTCATCGAGCCCGCCGCAGGTCTCTCACGCAGCCTGATGACGTTCCTGGTCGACGCCTACACCGAGGACGAGGCGCCCAACACCAAGGGTGGTGTCGACAAGCGCACCGTGCTCAAGCTCGACCCGCGACTCGCGCCGGTCAAGGTCGCGGTGCTGCCGCTCTCGCGCAACGCCGACCTGTCGCCGAAGGCCAAGGGCCTCGCTGCCGACCTGCGCACGCTGTGGAACGTGGACTTCGACGACTCCGGCGCGATCGGCCGGCGCTACCGGCGCCAGGACGAGGTCGGCACGCCCTACTGCGTGACCGTCGACTTCGACACCCTCGAGGACGACGCCGTCACCGTGCGCGAGCGCGACACCATGCGCCAGGAGCGGGTCGGGCTCGGACAGGTGCGGTCCTGGTTCGCGGAGCGTCTCGTCGGCTGCTGACCAGCCGGGATGCACAATGTGTGGGTGCTCATGGATCCCCGACGACTGCCCCGTCTAGCGCTGCCCGCCGTCGCGCTCACCCTCGTGCTCGCCGGGTGCAGCGCAGACGGCAGCAGCGAGACCCCGGAAGCGGCCACGCCCTCCGAGGAGACGACCGACGCCCCCGAGGAGTCCGGTGCGGCGAGCGCGACCGAGTCGCCGACCGCAGACGTCCCCGTGCCCGAGGGGGTGGACGTCACCGCCCAGGGCAGCGACCTCGAGTTCGGTGACACCGCCACCGTCGTCTTCGAGCCCGACCAGAAGCGCGACACGCTTCTCGAGCTGACCGTGACGAAGGCCAAGGAGGGCCGCCTCGCGGACTTCGGGGGCTACATCCTCGACGACAAGTACAAGAAGAGGGCGAACTACTTCTACGTCGACGTCACCGTCGAGAACGTCGGGGAGGGCGACGTCGGTCGCAGCCCGGTGCCACTGTGGGGAGTCAACGGCGACAACACGCTCCTGCCGGCGGTCAACTTCACCACGAAGTTCGAGCCGTGTGCCTCGAAGCCGCTGCCCAAGAAGTTCCAGCCCGGTGACCGGCTCAAGACGTGTCTGGTCTATCTCTCGCCCGACCAGGGTTCGCTGGCGTCGGTGAGCTTCCGGCCCGACCAGGCCTTCGACCCGATCGAGTGGACCGGGGACGTGAAGCCCGCGCCCAAGCCGGCCAAGGACAAGAAGAAGAAGAAGAACCGCGACGGCGGGTAGCGCCCGCCCCTGCGGTCCCCGGACCTCCCCTGTGGGCCCGGGGACGCAGTGCGGCCGGTCAGCGCAGCCGGCGGTCTCCGGCCTGGTGGTCGGCGACGTACTGGGCCAGGGTCCGCCCGCCCAGGGCGTCGAGCCTCTCGGCGTACGGCGCCGTCGCGCTCGCGGCCGTCTCCGGTCCGCGGGGTGTCGCCGCCTGGGCGGCGCCGGCACCTGCGAGCGGCAGCAGCACCGCCACGAGGACGACGGTCGCGCTGCGTGTCGTGATGTTCATCCCGATCACCTCCGGTGTCTGTTGGTGGGAGTGGTTCCACCCTCGGCGGCAGGGGTGGGCCACGGCGTCGGGAACGACCCCTGAGGCCGGTGCCCTGACCCCTGAGATGCACGAGGCGGTCATCCGGGCTAGTGACACCGGGACCGGCAGCCCGCAGACTCGAAGCGATGACCGACGGCATCGAGTGGGTCGCGCCACCCCTCGCCGGCCGCGCCGAGCCGCTGGCCCGGCTCGAGGCGGCGATCGGGCAGGCGATCAGCGGGGAGCCGCGCGCGGTGTTCGTGCACGGTGAGGCGGGCGTGGGCAAGACCCGGTTGGTGCGGGCGGCCGCGGACCGGGCCGGCGAGCGCGGCTTCGAGGTGCTCTGGGGACGCTGTGTGCGGTTCGGGGCGGTCGAGTCGGTGCTGCTGCCCTGGGTGCTGGCGCTGGAGGGCTGGCTCGAGTCGGCCACCCCGGCAGACCGGCAGCACGTGCTCGCGGGGGTCCCCGGAGCAGCACAGCTGCTGCCGTCGCTGGGCGGCAGTCGTCCCGGCGACCTGGCCTGGTTGCTCTCGGTGGCGGAGTCCCTGCTGGCCCGGATCTCGACGCTGCGACCGACCCTGCTCGTGATGGACGACGTCCAGTGGGCCGATGCTGCCTCCCGAGACGCGTTGACCTACCTGGTGGCGGGATTCGGGCGCCAGTCCCAGCTGGTGCTGGCGACGTACCGGGACGAGGGGCTGCCGCCCGGTGACCCGCTGCACGGCTGGCTGGCCGACCTGCGCCGGCTGCCGTCGGTGACGCAGATGCGGCTGCCCCGGCTCGACCGGGAGGAGACCGAGCAGCAGGTCGCCTCGCTCCTGGGGCGGACGCCGTCCCCGGCGCTCGTCGAGGACGTGCAGCGCCGGTCTGCGGGCAACGCCTACCTCACCGAGCTGCTCGTGCAAGGTGTCTCCCCGGGCTCCGAGGCACTGCCCGAGGGTCTGCCGGCCGACCTGACGGCCGCGCTGCTGGCGGCCTGGCACCGGCTCTCACCGGCGACCCGTGAGGCAGTTCGGGTGCTGGCGGTCGCCGGTCGGCCCTCGCCGGTCGCGCGGTGGGTGCGCGCCTGCGAGTCACGCGGGCTGGACGGGGACGCCGTGGGCGCGGCGCTGTCCGAGGCGTCGGTGAGCGGCATCGTGGTGCGGGTGGGTGGGGAGTCCGTCTGGCTGCGGCACCCGCTGCTGGCCGAGGTCCTCTACGGCACCTACCTGCCGGGTGAGTCGGCCCCGGTCCACCGAGCCTGGGCGGCCGGGCTGGCCTCCGCGTCGGCCTCCGGTGCCGAGGAGGTGCGCCGGCTCGGCGACCTGGCCCTGCACGCCGAGCAGGGTGGTCAGGTGGACGCCGCGTTCCTGGCCTCGGTGGCCGCTGCCGACGGTGCCCGTGCCGCGAGGCTGTGGCGCGAGGAGCCGGTGCACCTGCGTCGCGCCACCCGGCTCTGGCCCGATGTCTCGGCGTCGGCGCGCGGGTCCCTCGAGGAGAGTCGAGCTGCTCGAGCGAACCGCGATCGCCAGCGTCCGGGTCGGGCAGGACCGAGAAGGGGTCGACGCGGGGCAGCGCGCCCTGGAGCTGGCCCGCGACGCCGGGGACCCCGTGCGCGACGAGTCGGCTGACGATCTGGTGTGCCGTTCAGGCGTGGTGGCTCGGCGAGGTCGAGGAGGAGGTCGCTCGAGATAGGACGCGCCGCGGTGGCCCTGGTCGCGGATCTGCCGGACAGCGCGGAGTACGCCGAGGCGCTGGCAGCGCTCGCCGGCGACCACGGCTGGCGCGGTGAGTGGGTGGAGGCGGCGCGGCTCGCGGACGAGGCGTTGGCGGCCGCACACCGGTCCGGATCGGCGGCGGCGCTGGGTGAGGCCTACGGAGCGCGTGCCTCGCTCCCTCGCCGAGTTTCCAGCCGCGGAGAGCGATGAGGTCGAGTCGTTGCGCTGGGCGCGAGAGGCAGGCGACCCAGACCGACTGCAGTGGGCGGCTCAGGGGCGGGTCAACGGGCTGCTCGAGCGCGGTCGGCTGCGCCCGGCGACCGAGGTCGCCGAGGCGGCGCTCGCGACGGCCCTGGAGAGCGGCGCGCTCGCCGTCCGTGCTGTGGCACGCAGCGATGGTCGCGCACCTCCTCGCCGACCAGGGCCGGCTCCGCGACGCCGCCCGTGTGGTGCGCATCGGCCTGGGCACGAGCGGTGTCGGCAACGGGGCGGCCGCCCTCCGGGTCTCCGCGATGCTGCTCGCCGTACGACGGGGGGACCTCCCGGCCGCCGGACTCCACCTGGACCGGGCTCGCGAGCACATCCCGACACTCGAGCTGCGTCCCGGCCTGGAGGCCCCGCCGTCGCTCGCCGAGCACCTGGTGGCGCTGGGCCGGACCCAGGAGGCGGTGGACCTGCTGCGCCGCACGATGGCTGCCCACTCGATCGACCCGCGGGTCGCCGACCTGATGCTGCTGTGGGGAGCGCGCGCCTCGGCGGACCTCGCCGCGCGCGCTGCCGCGACCGGCACGACCGACAGGGCGCGCGGGAGGCGGCGCGAGCACTGGAGGGGCTGGCGCGGACCCGCGACCGGATGCCGGGCGAACCGTTCACGAGCCAGGTGGCCGACGACCCGATCATGGCGGCCTGGCGAGCGCTGCGGGACGCGGAGGTGGACCGCTGCATGCACGGCGACGCCTCCCCGCGACTCTGGGCTCGGGCCGTGCAACGCTGCCGCGACGCCGGGCTGGGTTGGGAGGAGCAGCGGGCCAACCAGCGGTGGGGCGTCGCGCTGCTGGTCGCCGGCGCGAGCCGGGCCGAGGCGGCCGCGCCGCTGCGCGCGGCACTTCGCTTTGCCGAGGACGAGGGCGCGACCAGGATGCAGCGGGAGATCGAGTCGTGGGCCGAGAGCCCATCGGCTCCCGCTCGAGGATCCGGTCGACGTGGCCGTCCCCGACCAGCGCCGCCCGCCCACCGGTCCTCTGGCCGAGCTCACCCCCCGCGAGCGGGAGGTCCTCGCCCACCTCGTCGCCGGCCGCACGTACGCCGAGATCGCCAAGGCGCTCTTCGTGACCGAGAAGACCGTCAGCACGCACGTCTCGCACGTCCTGAGCAAGACCGGCACCGCGTCGCGGCACGAGGTTGCCGCCCTGGCCCTTCGCCTGAGCCAGGACGCGCAGTAGCCGTTCCTTCTCGCCGTGCCCGCACCGGTGTCGTTTCGACAAGGCGGCGACCCGAAAGCCACAATGCTGGGGTGACCCTGACCGCCGCCACGACCCGCGAGCCGCCCCGCGAGCTCGTGCTCGGGCCCCCTGCGGGTGGAGCACGCCGGTCGTGCTGGCGCCGATGGCGGGGATCACCAACGCGGCGTACCGGCGGCTCTGCCGCGAGCAGGGCGCAGGCCTGTACGTCTGCGAGATGATCACCAGCCGCGGCCTGGTCGAGCGTGACGCGGTGACGATGTCGATGCTGGTCTTCGACGAGCTCGAGGACGTGCGCTCGGTGCAGCTCTACGGCACCGACCCGGTCTACGTCGGCAAGGCCGCCGAGATCCTGTGCGCGGAGTACGGCGTCGCCCACATCGACCTCAACTTCGGCTGCCCGGTCCCCAAGGTCACCCGCAAGGGCGGCGGCGGCGCGCTGCCGTGGAAGCGTCGGCTGCTCGGCGACATCCTGGAGGCGGCCGTCACCGCGGCGACGCCGTACGACGTGCCGGTGACGATGAAGACGCGCAAGGGCATCGACGAGGAGCACCTCACCTTCCTCGACGCCGGCCGGATCGCCCAGGAGTCCGGCTGCGCCGCGATCGCGCTGCACGCCCGCACCGTCAGCCAGGCCTACTCCGGGGAGGCCGACTGGGACGCGATCGGCGAGCTCGTCGCGCACGTCGACATCCCGGTGCTCGGCAACGGCGACATCTGGGAGGCGTCCGACGCGCTGCGGATGGTCGAGCAGACCGGCGCCGCCGGCGTCGTGGTCGGACGAGGCTGCCTGGGTCGCCCGTGGCTCTTCCGCGACCTCGCCGCCGCCTTCGCCGGTGAGCAGGTCGCCACGCTGCCCGACCTGGGCGAGGTCCGCGCGATGATGCGCCGGCACGCCGAGCTGCTCTGCCACCACATGGGCGAGGAGCGCGGCTGCAAGGAGTTCCGCAAGCACGTCTCCTGGTATCTCAAGGGCTTCGCCGCGGGTGGGGAGAAGCGGCGAGACCTCGGGCTGGTGTCGTCGCTGGCCGCGCTCGACGAGCTGCTCGCCGAGCTCGACCCGGCCGAGCCGTTCCCGGTGGCCACGCTCGGCACCCCCCGAGGCCGTCAGGGCAGCCCGCGTCGCGTGGTGCTCCCCGAGGGGTGGCTCGACGACACCGACGGCACCGGCGCCGCCATCGCCGAGGACCTGCACTCCGGCGGCTGATCGGCGGATCCGTGCAGAGCTCTGTACGGATTCGCGACCCTGCCGGTGATACCGACCACGACTCACCGGCGGCGATCCCGCCTGGAGTAGGTCAATCTCGGCTGCGTCCGGATGTGACGCCTCGGGATCGGTGTGCTTCACTCGATGCTTTGTTGTCAACCCTGGGTAGGTGTTCCGTTCCGTGACTGCCGCACGCCACAAGGCGGTCGTCGAGCGATCCGGACGTCGTCGCATCCCAGCGCGTCGTCGTGCCGGCGCTCGCCGCCACCGTCGTGACGAGCTCCGTCGTCGGCTACGCACTCCTCGGTGACAGCACCGCCACCCCAGACGGCCTCCGCCGGCTCCGACCTCGGTGCCGCCCGCTCGGGGGCCGTGCTCGGCGACCGCGACCAGGCTCCCGCAGCCGAGGCGGACCTCGCCGGCGACGAGAGCATGTCCGCCGACGTCGTCGAGCGGCTGGCCGATCGCACCCAGAGCATCAGCCGGTCCGCCAAGCGCGTGACGATCGAGGAGAAGCCGACCGCCGCCGACCGACTCGGTTCAGCACGGCCGCCCTCGACATCCGCACGAAGCCCACCGAGCAGGCCGAGACGCTGACCACGGTCGACCCGGCGACCAAGCTCCCGGTCACCGGCGAGGTCAAGGGCGACTTCGCCGAGGTGATCTGGACGCCGCAGACCTGTCTGGGTGACCGCCGACTACCTCGCCGAGGACAAGCCCGACGACGAGGCCGGTGCGGTCAGCGTCGGCGGCTTCAGCAGGGCACCGTGCGCCAACGGCTCCTCGATCGAGGGCGGCCTCACCAGCAACGCGGTCACCGTGCTGCGGGCGGTCTGCGCGGAGTTCCCGCAGATCACCTCCTACGGCGGCTACCGCGGCGACGGCGAGCACTCCGACGGCCGTGCCATCGACATCATGGTCTCCGGCGACCTCGGCTGGCAGGTGGCCGACTACCTCCGCGCCAACTCCGGCGCGCTGGGCCTCTACGACATCATCTACAGCCAGCGCATCTGGACCGCCCAGCGCGGTGGCGAGGGCTGGCGGGCGATGTCCGACCGTGGCTCGACGACGGCCAACCACTACGACCACGTGCACGTGAAGGCCTTCTGAGCCCGTGCGCGCCGGTGATTACCACGGTCCCGTGGTAATCATCACCTCCCCGCGGAGAACTCACCCCGGGAACCGTCAGGTTGCTGCGGGGAGCCGCCCGCCTGAGGCCGGTGTCGGACGGCGTCAGTAGGGTCGTCGCGTGAGGGAGTACGACGAGCACGCGCGGGCCCGGCTCGTCGACGAGCCGCCCAAGCCGAGTGGCCCGGCGCAGCGCACCGCCTTCGAGCGTGACCGCGCCCGGCTCGTGCACTCCGCGGCACTGCGCCGGCTCGCCGCCAAGACCCAGGTGGTCGGGCCGCAGACCGACGACTTCGTCCGCAACCGGCTCACCCACACCCTCGAGGTCGCCCAGGTGGCTCGCGACCTCGCGCGCACCATCGGCTGCGACCCCGACATCGTCGAGACCGCGGCGCTGGCCCACGACCTCGGTCATCCGCCCTTCGGCCACAACGGCGAGCGGGCGCTCGACCAGCTCAGCGACGCCTGCGGCGGTTTCGAGGGCAACGCCCAGACGCTGCGCATCCTGACCCGTCTCGAGGCCAAGACCGTCGATGCCGACGGACGCTCGGTCGGCCTCAACCTGACCCGCGCCACCCTCGACGCAGCCACCAAGTACCCCTGGCCACGCAGCGCCGCTGCCGTCCCGCACGGCTCGAACGCCGACGGCACCTTGCGCAGGGGGGTGAAGTTCGGCGTCTACGACGACGACCTGCCTGTCTTCGGGTGGCTGCGCGAAGGTGTCGATGCCGACGGCGTGACGGGGCGCCGCTGCATCGAGGCGCAGGTGATGGACCTCGCCGACGACGTCGCCTACTCCGTGCACGACCTCGAGGACGGCATCGTCGCCGGCTCGATCGACCTGCGGCTGCTCGACGACCCGGGGGAGCAGGCTGCGGTGTTCGCCACCGTGCGCGACTGGTACGTCCCCACCGCCGCCGACGACGCCCTCGGCCAGTCCCTCCACGACCTGCGGACCGCGCGATCCTGGCCCGACCGGCCCTACGACGGCAGCCGGGGCGCCCTCGCGGCCCTGAAGAACCTCACCAGCGACCTGATCGGCACGTTCTGCACGAGTGTCCGCGAGGCGACTCTCGAGACCTACGGCGACGGTCCGCTCGGTCGTTACGACGCCGACCTCGTCGTACCCACCGCCACCGAGCTGTCCATCGCCGTCCTCAAGGGGGTCGCTGCCCACTACGTCATGCGCGCCGACGAGCGGGTCGCGGGCCTCGACCGGCAGCGCGAGGTGGTCGCCGACCTGGTGACCCAGCTGCGGCTCCGGGGTCCGGAGCTGCTCCAGCCCGCGCTGCGTGCCGACTTCGAGGACGCGACCAGCGATGCCGCCAGACTGCGGGTGATCATCGACCAGGTCGCCTCGCTGACCGATGCCTCGGCGCTCGCCTGGCACGCCCGCCTCACCTGACCCGGGCCACGCAAACCCCTGGTTCACGAGCAGGCCACTGCCTATCCTGAGGAGCATGATGGCTCCTGACACCTAGGTCCAGGTCGGCCTGCCGCGCAGCTTCACCCCGCGCGTGCTGGCCTACTTCGCCTCGCGGGACCTGATCCCGCTCTACAGCGTCTACTCCCTGCTGTTCACCGACAGCGGGCTGTCGGTCGCCCAGGTCTCCTCGCTGTTCGTGATCTGGTCGCTGACCGCCTTCGTGCTCGAGGTGCCCTCCGGCGCCTGGGCCGACACCATCGACCGGCGCCTCCTGCTGGTGCTCAGCGCCCTCGTGCACGCGGCGGGCTTCGCCAGCTGGGTGCTGCTGCCGACCTACACGGGATTCGCCCTCGGCTTCGTGCTCTGGGGGGTGGCCGGCTCGATCATGTCCGGCACGTTCGAGTCGTTGGTGTACGACGAGCTCGACGCCCACGGCCAGGCCGGCCGCTACGCCGCGGATCATCGGTCTCGCCTACGCGGGTGCCATGGGCGCCAACCTGGTCGCCGCCGTCTCGGCGGCCCCGCTGCTGCTGGCCGGTGGCTACCGGCTGGTCGGCTGGGTCGTCGGTCGGGGTCTGCCTCGTCGAGCTCGCGCTGGCCGCGACGTTGCCGGTCACCACGCAGCACCCCTCCCAGCGGCACCACGGTGTGTCGGGGCGGCGCCGTGCACGACGCCGCGGTCGAGACCGAGCGGGTCGCGGTGCGCTACGTCGCGATGCTCCGCTCCGGAGTGCGCGAGGCGTCCCACACCGTCGTCGTACGGCGGATGGTGCTGATCTACGCGGCCGTCATCGGCGCGAGCGCCTACGACGAGTACTTCCCGCTCGTCGCCGACGGCCACGGTGTCGCCACGGAGACGATCCCGTGGCTGATCGGGCTCGTCGTCACCGGCCAGGTGATCGGCACCGCTCTGGCAGGTCGTACGGCGCGCATGTCCGGGGGCGACGATGCAGGCGGGTGCTGCTCGTCGCGGCGGTGCTGATCTCGGCCGGTGCGCTCCTGACGCCCTACGTGGGCTTCGCCGCCATCGCGGTGGGCTACGGCCTGCTCAACAACGCGATGGTCGTCAGCGAGGCCCGTCTCCAGACCGTCATCACCGGCCCCGCCCGCGCCACCGTGACGTCGGTGGCCGGGCTGGCCACGGAGGTGGTCGCGCTCGGGGTCTACGTCGGCGTTCGCGGTCACCAGCGGCCTGGTCTCCGTGCCGGTCCAGGTCGCCGCTCTCGGCGTACCGCTGGTCGCTCGTGGCCCTCCTCACCAAGACGATCGCTGCCGCCGTCCCCAGCGCGGCGACGACCCCCGGCCGACGCGCGGAGATGGCCCGTAGACTCGGCGGCGTGGCAGGGCTGATCAGGGACGAGGACATCGCGCTCGTGCGCGAGCGCGCCCGGATCGACGAGGTGGTCTCCGACTACGTCACCCTCAAGAACGCCGGCGGCGGCTCGATGAAGGGTCTCTGCCCGTTCCACGACGAGAAGTCGCCGTCGTTCCACGTCACGCCCTCGCGCGGCTTCTTCCACTGCTTCGGCTGCCAGGCCGGTGGCGACGTGATCAAGTTCCTCACCGAGATCGACGGGCTCGGGTTCGCCGAGGCGGTCGAGCGGCTCGCGGACCGCTACGGCGTGCAGCTGCGCTACCAGGAGTCCGCTCCCGGCGAGAGCCCGCGACCCCAGCGTCGCGACCGGCACCTGCGCCCTCGGCTGCTCGAGGCCCACAGGGCCGCCGCCGCGTTCTACGTCGACGCGCTCGGCTCGCCCGACGCGGCGCCCGGCAGGCAGTTCCTCACCGAGCGCGGCTTCGACGGGGAGGCCGCGGCGACGTTCGGGGTCGGGTTCGCGCCCCGTGACGGCGACGCGCTCTACCGGCACCTGCGGCAGAAGGGCTTCACCGACCAGGAGCTGGTGGTCGGCGGCCTGGTCGCCCAGGGCAGCCGCGGTCACTACGACCGGTTCCGCGGGCGCTTGCTCTGGCCGATCCGCGAGACCAACGGCGACGTCATCGGCTTCGGTGCGCGGCGGCTCTTCGACGACGACCGGATCGACGCCAAGTACCTCAACACCGCCGAGACGCCCGATCTACAAGAAGTCCCACGTGCTCTACGGCATCGACCTCGCGCGCCGCGACATCGCCCGGGCCTCGCAGGCCGTCGTGGTCGAGGGCTACACCGACGTGATGGCCTGCCACCTGGCCGGCGTACCGACGGCCGTGGCGACCTGCGGCACCGCGTTCGGCGACGACCACGGGCGGGTGCTGCGCCGGCTGCTCCAGGACCACGACGAGTTCCGCGGCGAGGTGATCTTCACCTTCGACGGCGACGCCGCCGGGCAGAAGGCGGCGCTGCGAGCCTTCGAGGGCGACCAGAACTTCGCCGGCCAGACCTACGTCGCCGTCGAGCCCGACGGTCTCGACCCGTGCGACCTGCGGCTGCAGCACGGGCGACGCCGTCGGTGCGCGAGCTGGTCGCCCGCCGGGTGCCGCTCTACCGCTTCGTGCTCGGCAACGTGGTCGCCCGCTACGACCTCGACCGTGCGGACGGTCGCGTCGACGCCCTGCGCGAGGCCGCCCGGCTCGTCTCCGCCATCCGCGACCGCTCCAAGGTCGAGGCCTTCTCCCGGGAGCTCGCCGGCATGGTCGGGGTCGACATCGAGGAGGCGCGCAGCGGAGGTACGCCGCGCCGCCAGCCGCGGCAGCCGGCCCCCGCAGGATCAGCGTGGTCGTGCCTCCGACCGCGCCCGCCGAGACCGCGCCGCAGCGCCCGGCCGCGCCGCCGATGCCCGACCTGCGCGACCCGCGGTTCTCCTTGGAGCGCGAGACGCTCAAGCTCGTCGTGCAGCATCCCGAGGTGGTCGGGGCCGCCACCCGCGACGTCGACGGTGATGACTTCCTCCACCCGGCCTACCGCGCGATCTGGGACGCGGTCACCGCCTGTGGGGGTCCGACTGCGGCGCCCGCGACGGAGGTGTGGGTGTCGAAGCTGCGCGCCGAGGTCGAGGACGGTCCGGTCGCGCATGCACTGGGTGCGCTCGCCGTCGAGCCGGTGCTCTCGGCCAAGGAGCCCGACCGCGGCTACGTCAACGCCCACGTCTTCCGGCTCCAGGAGGTCACCACGATGCGCCGGATCGCCGACCTCAAGTCGCGGCTGCAGCGCACCAACCCGGTGGACCACGCCACGGAGTACAACCGGATGTTCGGTGAGCTGGTCGCGCTCGAGCAGCACCGGCGCACGTTGCGCGAGAAGGCGATCGGCGGCGACGGGTCGTGAGGTCACGGTTCCGCCGGGAGCCGCCTGCCCCGGCCGAGGTGGTCGCACGCGCCGCGCTGGCGCGTGGCGAGAAGCCGCTCGCCGGTGCCAGCGCCGACGACGGCACCTGGCTGCTCGCGACTCGCGACTCCCTGGTGATCGTCGCCCCCGTGGAGGCCGCGGATGCTCCCGTGAGGTTGCCCTGGACCCAGGTGGAGTCGGCCGACTGGAACCAGGACGAGGACAGGCTGCGGATCCTCGAGGTCGGGCAGTTCGGAGAACCGCGGCGGGTGCACGAGCACACCATCGACCAACCAGGTCAGCTGCTCGCGGTGCTCCGGGAGCGGGTGACCGCCTCGATCGTGCTGCAGCGTCGGGTCGTGGTCCGCGGCACCCAGGGTCTCAACGTGGTCGCCCGTCGGGCACCCAACAGTGACGACGACCTGACCTGGTCCTACGAGCTGGACCCGGGGCTCTCCGCCGATGACCCCGAGGTGCGGGCGATGGCCGAGCGCGGCGTGCGAGCCGCTGCCGAGGAGCTCGGGCTCGGCTGACCGGGAGCAACGTGCCCTGCGGATGAAGTGATCAAGGATTTCCTTCATCAACTGCTTGACACTGGGGAAAAGCGTCATTCAAGGTTGAGGGGTGACAACTTTCCCTCAAGTCGACCCTGCCGATAGGCAGGTTGTTGCTGCTCTGCAGCTCAACGGGCGTGCGTCGTGGCGCAAGATCGCTGCGGCTCTGGGCACGTCCGAGTCGACTGTGACCCGACGAGGTCAGCAACTCCTCGCAGACCGGGTGATCGCTGTCACCGGCGTGCTGGACCATCTTCGCTGCGGGCTCGGCATCTCCGTCTACGTGCGGCTTCGTGCGCGTCCCGGTCGGGCCCTCGCCGTTGCCCGCGCAGTTGCTGGGCATCCGCGCGCACGATTCGTCTGTGTGGTGACCGGCTCGTTCGATGTGGCCGCCGAGGTGGTGGTCGAGCACCACAGCGACATCCTCCAGGTCATCGGTGAGCTCGAGGGCATCGAGGATGTGGTGGAGACCGAGTCCATGGTGGTGATCCGCAAGTTCAGTGCCTTTGAGGAGTGGAACCCCACCACCCTCGGCGGTGAGGCAGTAGGGGTCCTCCGGGCAGGTCGCGAGGTGGTCGACTATGCGCACCGCAGGTGGACCGAGACGGAGCAGCTCAGCGAGTCCGACTTCGCCATCGCTGCGGTGCTGGCCACTGACGGGCGGGCGAGCTACGCCACCATCGCGCAGGAAGTGGGGGTCAGCGAATCCACGGCCGCTCGCCGGGTGGAGTCACTCGTCGAGCGCGGCTGTCTGCGCTTCCGCACCATCTTCGAGGGACCGGTCCTCGGCTACGACGTCGAGTTCCTGGTGTGGCTCGCCGTGGATCCGGCTCACCTGGAGGAGGTCGGGGAACGCCTGGCCGAGCACCCTTCGACCCGCTACGTCTCCGCCGCCACCGGACGGCACACCTTGATCCTGCAAGGCGTGCTGCACGGTTACGGCGACCTCTACCCCTACACGACCGAGGTGATCGGCCAGCTGCCCGGGCTGCAGTCGGCCGACCTCACCCTCCAGGTCCAGGCGTTGAAGCGCGCGTGGGTGCCCATCGATGACGACGGCCGGCCCCGGCCGAAGGAGAGCGCATGACCCTCGAACCTTGGCAGTGGGACGAGTCGACGTGGCGCGGCCACGTCGACCGCATCCGTGCCGGTACGTCCCTGACTCCCGAGCGCTGGCCCGGGAACGCCGCCGTCGCAGTGGCCATCTCCTTCGACTCCGACCACGAGACGATCCCACTGCGGGACGCGGAGACGAGTCCGGGCCTGCTCGCTGCGGGGGAGTACGGCGCCCGCGTCGCCGCCCCCAAGATCGTCCGACTGCTCGCCGAGCTGGAAGTGCCGGCCTCGTTCTTCATGCCGGCGGTCTCTGCCCTGCTCCACCCCGAGGAGGTCGAGTCCTACGTCGAAGGTGGGCACGAAGTCGCCGTCCACGGGTGGATCCACGAGCGCAACACGCTGCTGAGCCACGCGGACGAGCTCGATCTGACCGGACGGGCCTTGGACACCCTCGAGCGACTCTCGGGGACCCGGCCGAGTGGGATCCGCACCCCGAGCTGGGACTTCTCCGACCACACCCTCGACGTGATCCGCGAGCTCGGCTTCCGCTACGACTCATCGTTGATGGCCGACGACGACCCCTACCTGCTGCTGGCGGACGGGGCTGAGACCGGCATCGTGGAGATCCCGGTGGAGTGGATCCGCGACGACGCGCCCTATTTCATGATGCAGCGCTATTCCGGCCTGCGTCCCTACATGCCGCCACGCTCTGCGCTCCAGATCTGGATCGACGAGTTCGAGGCTGCGCGCGCGGAGGGTGGCCTCTTCCAGCTCACGTTGCATCCACACGTGATCGGACATCGATCTCGGTTGGTCGTGCTGCGGGCGCTGCTGGACCACATTCGCGGCTACGACGACGTCTGGTGCGCCACGCACGCTGACATAGCTGACCTGTTGCACCCGAGGATCTCTGAAGGAGATGCATCATGACCACCGACCACGTCGGCACGGTGCCCAGCACCAAGCTCAACGCCGGACAGCGCAAGGCGATCGTCGCCGGTTCGATCGGCAATGCAGTGGAATGGGTTGACTGGGCGCTCTACGCCACCCTGGCCCCGGTGTTCGCCAGCCAGTTCTTCGGCAGCGATGACCCGGCGGTCAACCTGCTCTCGACGTTGGCGATCTTCGCGGTCGGCTTCGTGATGCGTCCGATCGGCGGTGCGGTGCTGGGTGCCTACGCCGACCGCAACGGACGCAAGAAGGGCCTCACGCTCACGATCAGCATGATGGCCGCCGCTGCCCTCGTGATCGCCGTGATTCCCACCTACGCCACCATCGGCATCGCCGCACCGCTGCTCCTCCTGCTGGCTCGTCTGGTGCAGGGCTTCTCGGCGGGCGGCGAGTTCGGGTCCTCCTCCTCGTTCCTCGTCGAGTCGGCCGCTAGCGGCCGACGTGCCTTCGCGGGCTCCTGGCAACAGGTCTCGGTCGGGGCCGGTGTGCTGATCGCGTCCGGCACCGGCTATGTGCTGACCTCGACACTGAGCGAGGGTGCCATGGCCTCCTACGGCTGGCGCATCGCCTTCTTCGTCGGAGGTCTGCTGGGTCTGGTCGGCCTCTGGCTGCGGGTCTCTGTGTCCGAGACAGAGAGCTTCACGCGGGCGGAGAAGGCTGGACTCACCCAGCGCAAGAACCCGATGGTCGGCATCTTCCGGGACCACCCGGGCGCTGCGTTGCGCGTCGTCGGCATCACCATCGCCGGCACGCTGCTCTACTACATGTGGCTCAGCTACATGCCTGGCTACGTCAGCACCACCACGGACATCGAGCTGTCGGACGCACTCGCGGCGAACTTCATCGCTGTTGCCTACTTCATCGTGCTGTTGCCGTTCGTCGCGCTGCTCTCAGATCGCTACGGGCGCAAGCCGACCATGTTCGGATTCGCCTTCGGCTTCCTGCTCTTCGCCTACCCGGCGTTCCAGCTCCTCGACGGTGCCGGCTTCGGCACGCTCCTGCTCGTGGAGCTGGTCGGCGTCACACTGCTCACCGGCTACTCCGCCAACTGCGCGGTGATCATGTCCGAGCAGTTCCCGCCCGAGGTGCGGTCGACGGGCATCGGCCTGCCGTACGCCGCGGCGGTTGCCCTCTTCGGCGGGACCGCGCCCTACGTCACGACGTGGATGGCCGAGAACGGCTACCGCGACCTGACCTGGATGTACGTCGCCGCCGCCGCGCTCGTCGGGTGCGTGGTCTACGCGACGATGCCCGAGACCAAGGACAAGGAGTTCGTGTGAGTGGCAGGCACGTGCTCGTCACCGGCGCGGCCGGAGGAATAGGACTGGCCTGCGCCGGCGCGTTCGCAGCCCAGGGGGACACCGTCACCGGCGTGGACGCCCGTGGAGACGAGGTGGTCGCGGCAATGAGCCGGCTCGCAGCCATCCACGATGTCCCTATCGGCGCCGAGGTGGTGGACCTCGGGGATGCCGCATGCGGGAGCGTGATGGAGCGTGCCAGCGGTCAACGAGGTCCGATCGATGTCTTGGTGAACGCCGCGGGGATCTACCCTGCTACACCGCTGACCTCGATGACGGCGGCAGTCTGGGACCGGGTGCAGCACGTCAACGTGCGCGCTCCGATGCTCCTCACCGTGGCGATGGCGGCACAGGGACGTCCCGGTGTCGTGGTGAACATCAGCTCGGGCGCCGCCACTCGGGCCCGGCCAGGCGCAGCCCACTACTGCACGTCCAAGGCCGCGCTGGAGATGGCGACCAAGGCGTGTGCCGTCGAGCTGGCCGGAGCCGACATCCGGGTCAACGCGGTAGCGCCCGGGTTCGTCGCCGTCGATAGCCCGGTCAACCCGGTCTCTGAGGACTACCGCGCTGCCGTCTCGCGCAACCCCCTCGGGCGCGGCGGCGAGGCCGACGAGATCGCAGCTGCGGTGGTCTGGCTCGCCTCGGATGCCGCCTCGTTCGTCACGGGGTCGGTGCTGCGCGTCGACGGTGGCGCGACTGCCGGGACCACGGACCTGCCGCTGCATCACCTGGTGACCACGGCACTCCAGGCCGGCGCAGAGGTGGCTTCATGATTCACGACTACACCGTGGTGGGCGCAGGAGCCATCGGCGGGACCCTGGCCTACCACCTCGCCCGCTCGGGCCACCGGGTGACGATCGTCGACGCCGACGCGGCGCACGTGCAGGCGGTTCGCGACGGGGGACTGGTCATCCAGCGCGACGGACGTCGCACCGCGGTTCCGGTGCAGGCCGCTTGGACCCCGGATGACGGACCGGCCGACGCCGACCGCGTCATCTTGGCTGTCAAGGCGCAGGCGACTCGGAGTGCGCTCGACTGGATCGCGCCACGCCTGCGGCCCGACGGCTTCGTGGTCTCGCTGCAGAACGGGCTCAACGAGAGCACCATCGCCGATCGCGTCGGCGCCCACCGCACTGTCGGTGCGTTCGTCAACCTCTTCGCCGATGTCGCCGGCCCGGGAGAGATCCTCGACGGCGGGCTGGGCGCCTTGGTGGTCGGTGAGATCGATGGCAGTGAGTCCGAAAGGGTGCGGTCGGTCGTCGAGGACCTGCAGGCGTGGGGGCCGGCGAAAGCGACCAGCAACGTCGCCGGCTTCCTCTGGTCGAAGCTCGGGTTCGGTGCGATGCTGACGGCGACGGCTCTCGCCGATGAGCCGATGGCCGAGCTGATCGACAGGCACCGTCGTCTGATGCACGCTCTGGCAGCTGAGGTGTTCCAGGTCGCTTCAGCGCGGAACATCTCGCTCGAGCCCTTCGATGCGTTCGATCCTGCGCCGTACGCCGCGGGGGAGGCCAGACCCATGGACGAGGCGACCGACCGGCTGGTGGCGTGGCTGCGCACGCAGGCCAAGGACCGCAGTGGAATCTGGCGGGACCTGGCCGTCCGTCGCAGGCCCACCGAGGTGTCGACCCACTACGGCGAGGTGACCCGTCTGGCCGCGGATGCTGGTGTGCCCACGCCGCTGCTCACGGCGCTGCTCGACCAGATCACCGACCTCGAGGCCGGGGCAGCCATGTCCGAGGAACGGCTGGTTCGTCTCGCCGAGGTCTCGACCTGACGGTCGCGCACGACTCGACCACAGCACCACACTCTCGGGAAGGGATGTGCATGTCCACGACCACAGCGGCCGAGCCGCAGTCGAAGGTGATGCGAGCGGCGTTTCGCTCCTTCAGCGCCATCGAACGGGTCGGCAACAAGCTGCCCCACCCGTTCTGGCTCTTCTGGATACTCGCACTCGTCGTGATCGGGCTCAGCGCGATCCTCGCGGGCCTGGACGTGAGCGCCCGGACCCCGGGCGGTGACGACGTCGTCAGCGTCCGGAGCCTGCTCAGCCGGGAGGGTGTCGCGATGATGATCGGGGAGGCGGTCACGAACTTCGCCACGTTCCCGCCGCTCGCCACGATCCTCACGGTGATGCTCGGCATCGCCGTGGCCGAGCGCAGCGGCCTGATCACCTCGTTGCTGCACGCGATGGTGTCGCGGGTCCCGGGGCGCTACCTGACCTTCGCCCTGTCCATGACAGCCATGGTCGGGCACGTAGCCGGGGACGCCGCCTACGTCACTCTCATCCCGCTCGGGGCCCTGGTCTTCAGGGCCGCTGGACGGTCGCCGGCTCTTGGTGCGATCGTCGCATTCGTGTCGATCAGCGCCGGCTACGACGCCTCGCCGTCACTGACCACCACGGACGTGCTGCTGTCTGGAATCTCCACCGCGGCAGCGCAGACGATCGATGAGGCCTACGTCGTCACTCCGGTCGGCAACTACTACTTCGGCCTCGCCTCGTCGGTGCTGATCGCGCTCGTCATCACCGTGGTGACCGAGAAGATCCTTGCCCGGCGTCCGGACCTCGAGACCGAGGACGAGGACGCCGTCATCGGCGAGGTCACGCTGGACTCAACGCCGCGGACTCGCCGCGCGCTGAGGGTCACCGGCCTCGTCGCGCTGGTCTACGTGGCAGTCCTCATCGCGGCCGTCGCGCCGTCAGGTTCCCCGTTGCGAGGGGACGACGGTGGCGTGGTGAGCTCCTCGCTCTTCGTCGGGATGGCGTTCATCCTTGGAGTGTTCTTCACCGTGCTCGGTGTCGTCTACGGCCGGGTCGCAGGCACCATCGAGCGACCGCGTGAGGTGATCGAGGCGATGATCGAGGGGATCAAGTCCATGGCGCCGATCCTGGTGCTGTTCTTCGCGATCTCGCAGTTCCTTGCCTACTTCAAGTGGACCGGTCTCGGCGAGATCCTGGCGATCACCGGCGCCGAGTCGCTGCGCGACATCTCGGCGCCAGGCTGGGGGATCCTGCTCGGCATCGCGGTCCTGGTGACCTTCATGAACCTGGTCGTCACCAGCGGGTCGGCGCTCTGGTCGCTCGCGGCTCCGGTGTTCGTGCCGATGCTGATGCTGCTCGACATCAATCCCGAGACCACCCAGGCGATCTACCGGGTCGCTGACTCGGTCACCAACTGTGTGACCCCGATGAGTCCCTACTTCGTGATGGCTCTCGGCTTCGTCCAGCGCTTCCGGAAGTCGGCAGGCATCGGCACGCTCGCGTCCTACACCATCCCGCTGGCGGCGGTGATCTGGGTGATCTGGGTCGCGTTCTTCCTTGCGTGGTACCTGCTCGGACTGCCGCTCGGTCCTGGCGCTCCGGTCGGAGCGATGCCGTGAGGATCGAGAGGCAGGCCGAGGTGACGTCGCTGCTGGAAGGGGCCACCGCCGTGTCCGGACAGATTCTCGACCAGATTGAGGAACTGGTGGGTGTTGAGACATCGAGCTATGACAAGCCTGCGCTCGATGCCGGTCTCGACCACGTCGAGCGCCTGATGCATCGACATCTCGGAGTCGCGGACGAGTCCCGGCGGCACGACGGCGGCGAGCGCGGCGACGTCCTCGTCGCCACTCACCGGGGAACCGGACCCGGGCACGTTTCGCTCCTCGGTCACTACGACACGGTCTGGCCCACCGGCACGCTGGCGGAGTGGCCGATCGAGGTGAGCACGGTCGACGGGAGCGAGCGGCTGACCGGACCGGGCGTCTTCGACATGAAGAGTGGTCTGGTGCAGGGCGTCTGGGCGCTGCGCCTCTTGCGTGATGCCGGGTTGCCGACACCGACGGTGACGTTCGTCCTCAACGGTGACGAGGAGATCGGATCGTTGGCATCCCGGCCCGTGATCGAGGCCGTCGCGGCAGAGACGGACGCGACGCTCGTGCTCGAGCCGACGGCCGCCGGCGCGGTGAAGACGGGTCGCAAGGGGATCGGCATCTTCCGGATCGAGGTCACGGGCGTCGAGTCGCACGCCGGGCTCGACCCGACGGCGGGCGCGAGCGCGATCCATGCGCTTGCCCGGGTGATCGAGCAGGTGGTCGCGATCGCCCGGTCTGACGTGGGCACGACAGTCAACGTCGGGCTCGTGGAGGGCGGCTCGGGCTCCAACGTGGTCGCGGGCCGCGCCCGCGCACTCGTCGACGTGCGGGTTGCCGATGCCACCGAGCAGGCACGCGTCGACGCCGACTTCGATGCGATCACCACGGGCGACCCTCGCGTGCGGCTGCAGGTGGAGCACGGCTGGAACCGACCGCCGATGACGCTGACTGACGCGAGCCGACCGCTCCTGGACGTTGCCCGTTCGGTCGCCGCCGACCTCGGCGAAGAGTTGCGGCACGCCACGGTCGGGGGAGCCAGTGACGCCAACTTCGTCGCCGCCCTCGGCAAACCTGTGCTGTGCGGGTTAGGTGCCGTTGGGCACGGCGCGCACGCGCGAGGCGAGTGGATCCGCCCTGACTCCGTACCTCACCAGACCGCGCTCGTCGCTGGCGTCCTGAACCGCCTCTCTGGTGGTCTGTGAGGTTCTGTCACCGAGTCCTGTGATCGGCGAGGGATGAGCTCGGGCTCGGCTGAGCGTCCACCGGCAGGCCGGTGGCCCGACCGGTGGGGTCCCGGTCGGGCGCGGGGGCTGTTGGGCGTGGCGGGTCGAACGGTCAGGCGGCAGGCATGTCGGGTGGGTGGCGAGTGCCGGCGGCGTCCACGTCGTACGCGCGGGCCTGCGGCGAGGTCCATCGGTAGCTGCCGTCGCGGGCGCGCCGGTAGCGCCAGCGGCCATGCGTCTTGAGGCGATGGTGCCGTCGGCACAATGGCGCCAGGTTGTCCGGATGGGTGGCACCGTCCGCAGCAGCAGTGGCTGACGCGTCGTAGGGGACGACGTGGTCGAGGTCGCACGAGTGCGAGGACACGCGGCATCCGGGGAAGACGCAGGTCCGATCGCGCAGCTGCACCTGCTCGCGCATCCGCGGCGGCGGTGAGTAGCCCGCGACCGCCTCGCTGTCGACCCGCGCGACGTGCAGCACCGGGCGCACCGAGACGTGGTCGACGCCACCGAGCCATCCTCGCAGCAGGTCGGCCGTGATCGCCCCGAGACCGTCGGCCACGGCTGCCTGCGACGCGACGTCGAGGTGCAGGTGGAGCAGGGCGGTGCGGGGGCGTCCCGCGGGAGCCGCGCCGGCTCCTCCGGAGAGGACGTCGAGCGAGCGTTGCGGATCGGCGAGCAGCCCGACGGCGCGAGCACGGCGGACATCGAGGGGGTCACGGTCGCCGAGACGACCCAGACCGGTCGCGAGGTCGGTCACCGTGTCTTCGAAGGCGAGCGCGTCCGGGGTGTCGGCGACGATGGTGATCCGGGTCGTGGCCGTCGACTCACGATGGTCGGACCAGACCCCGCGACGGTCGAGGGCCACCTGCTCGCGTCCGGCCGCGACATCGGGGTCGCAGCGCAGCAACGCCTCGTGCACGAGCGCCTGCATCCGCGGGATCCGGTTGCGTGCCGCGACGACGGCGACGTGACGGTCGACGAAGTCGACCGCAGCGCGCGAGAGCGTCGTCGTCTCGGTTGCGACCTGGCGCGCCTTCCAGGCCTGCAATCGACCCCCGTGCACCAGCGTCCAGAGACGAGGCAGTCGGTGCCGAAGCTCCAGGGCGTCGCCGATCAGGCTGCTCGCGGCCGCTGCGCTGATGCCGAGCGCGACGGCGAGCTCCTCCGGAGCGAACTCGGCGACGGCCGGGGTGCCCTCGCCGGCCAGGGGAGCGGAGCGCTCGGCCCCCAGATCGGCCCCCAGATCGGCCCCCAGATCGGCCCCGAGCGCTGCTCCGCCGAGGTCGGACACCCGCAGCATCGGGTCGCCGTACCCGGCTCTCGGGCCGTCGGGCGGCGCCGGGTGAAGGTCCGCGAAGTGCGCCGCGACGGCGAGGAGGTCGGCCTCGGCCCGGTCGGCCGTCGAGCGGCAGGCCACCGCTGCCTCGAGCACCGAGGAGGCGTCGAGGTCGGGGAGTGCCGAGAGGTCGAACATGTGTTCGAGGATAGTGGGAGGCTCCGACAGTTCTGCCTGTCCGAAGGACTACGTTTCCCGCGAGGCCGACCGATTTAACGAACCGGGAGACGGCTTGCTAACCTTTCCCCGCACGATCCCCTGTAGCTCAATTGGCAGAGCATTCGGCTGTTAACCGGAGGGTTGCTGGTTCGAGTCCAGCCGGGGGAGCTGAGAACCCCGTCTGACGTGCGGACCTGCGTCAGGCGGGTTCGTCATTTCCAGTGCCGTAGCGGCACGGACCCTCGAAGCGCTGGCGCTTCGCAGCGGTCTGCGTCACCCGGTCGCCAGACCGCTGCGATGCGCAACGACCACCGCCTGCACCCGGTCCCGTACGCCGAGCTTGGTGAGGATCCTGGCCACGTGGGTCTTCACGGTCGTCTCGGCGAGGTACAGCTCGCCGGCGATCTCGGCGTTGGAGAGTCCCTTGGACATCGACCGCAGGACGTCGAGCTCGCGCTGGGTCAGATCCTGAAGCCCGGGTGCCGGTTCAGCGGGGCGACTCACATAGGTGTCAACGAGTCGAGCGATCACGCTCGGGCCCAACCTGGTCTCACCCGCCGCACACGCCTTGACCGCGTCGATCAGCGCACGCGGATCGGTGGTCTTCAGGAGGAATCCGGAAGCGCCGGCACGCAACGCCTCGAGTACGTAGTCATCGAGGTCGAACATGGTCAGGATCAGCACCCGTACCGACGGCACTTCGCGTACGACCTGATGGGTTGCGGTGATTCCGTCGCCGCCGGGCATCTCCACATCCATGAGTACGACGTCCGGTCGCATCTCGAGGGCCAGTCTCACACCCGCCGGCCCGTCGGCTGCCTCACCGACGACGTCGATCTCCTCGTCGCTGTCGAGCACGGTCAGCAGGCCCGGCCCGCAACAGTTGATTGTCGTCGACGACGACGACCCGCACGGTCACGACGTCACCTCGTCGACCCGGACCGGCAGGACCGCCTCGACGCTGAACCCGATGCCCTCGGGACCACTACCGCTCTGGAGCGTGCCGCCCGCGAACCCGACCCGTTCGGCCAACCCGATCAGCCCGTATCCTCGGCTGCCTCCGACGCCGTCGGGAGCCCGGACCGTCGTCGACGACATGCACCACGATGCTCGTCTCGTCCGAGGGATCGACACGTGGACGTCGGCTCCCGGCGCGTGACGGACGACATTCGTCAGGGACTCCTGGACGACGCGATACACGATCCCGGCGGCGCTGGTCGGCAGCTCTCCCAGTATCGTCAGGTCCACCGCCGTCCCGGCCGCCCGGATCCGCTCCCACGAGGGCGCGCACGTCCTCGAGCGACTGCTGCTTCGGAGGAAGCTGCCGGATGAAGGCGATCGAGCTCGGCCAGGGCAGAGACCGCGGTGGCGTCGATCACGGCGATCGCGCGACGTACCGTCTCGGGATCGTCGCGGCCACGAGACCTGGGCCGCTCCGGCTTGGACAGCGATCACGCCGACCGCGTGCGAGACGACGTCGTGCAGCTCACGGGCGAACCCGGCGCGCTCGGCCCGGACCGCGGTCTGCGTGGCCGACCACAGCTCCTCCTGGCGCGCCGAGGCGATCTCGTGCGCCGCGGCCTCACGTCTGCGTCCGAGTCGGACCGCGATCCCGGCCAGGACGGCGCTCCCCACCACGACCAGCATGATCCCCACGTTGTCGCGGTCGGCAACCCACCCGCTCGCCCCGATTGCGGCGACGAGGAAAGCTCCGGCCACCAGCTCGGCGCGCGTCGGGTTCACTCGTGCAGCGACCGTCCACACCAAGAATCCGACCGACCCCACGGACCAGAAGCCGTTGACGACGGGTGTCCCCAACGACGGCTCCCATCGCGTACAGCACTCCGCAGATCGCAGACGCCACTGCAAGCGCCACTGTGCGTCCCACCACGGTCGCCCCGGCGAGAGCGGAGATGGCGACGGACCACCATGACCAGCCCGGGGGTCCTTCGGTGGCCGAGTACGCCGCGCTCTCCACGGCAGCGAGGGCTGTCATCGTCGCGCCGAGGAGGAGGTCGCGTCGTGGAGCACGTCCGAAGCCCTGCTCGATCCCGGTCTCGGCAGGTGGCTCGGGTTCGGTGGGCTGGCGCAGCAGCCCCAGGTGACGGCGAAGCTCGCTCGTCGATCGCTGGCTCTCCTCGTGGATCCGGTCCAGCGACGCACTCGGATCCTGGTCGGCAGCGGACGTCGCCTCGGCGCGGATCCGGGTCAGGCTCTGGCGCAGGGACGACGCGATGTCCTCGGCCAGCCGTCGCCGCTCGTCCTGGACGGCGACGAGGGCCGCCGCGGCGGGTGGCGTGTCGACGAGCGCCGCGGCCCGCTCACGCTCCCTGCGGGCGAGGCGCCAAGCGCGCAGCGCACTGCGAACAACGTGGGCGAGTACCGCCAGCATGGTGGAGTAGAACAGCAGCTCCGGTAGGCCCTGCGCTGCCAGCACGGTCACCGCACCGGCCAGGGCCACCGCACCTAGCCCCGCCGCGGCATCGAACGTCGTCGGCCGCCACATGAGCCCAGCGTACGAAGAGCTCGCCCGTCAAGGCATCCCTCTGGAGGACCATCGAGGATCCTCCTTCTGGTGCGTCGAAGGGGTGGCCCATGACGGACGCGTCCACCCGGTGCCGGCTCCTAGCCTCGGTCCACCATCGCCCCGGTCCGGGGCGCTTTCACCGAGGAGGATCCCATGCAGAAGCATCACTGGGCAGCCACTGCGCTGGCCGGCATCGACATCGTCTTGCTGGTGGTCGACCGGGTCGTGGCGGTCCGTACCGGCGACGCCACCTTCATCACCGACGACACCCGGGGCAGCGCGCTCAGCACCCTCGCGATGAGTGCGCTCCTCGGGGTCACGTTCCTGGCCCTCGGCTGGGTCGCGCACCGCGAATCGGCTCGATTCACGACTGCTCGCCGCCCGGCCCGCTTGGCCCGGCCGATCCTGACCTACGGCCTCTTCTTCCTCGGCGGTGGGTTCCTCACCGTGTATCCCTTGCAGACCTTCTCCGGTGCGGACCCGGACTCACTGGCGATCCAGGTGTCCGGGCTGGTCGCCTTTTCGGCGCTCACGGCCGTCTTCCTCGCCGCCCTCGTGATCGGTCTCGCGGTCGTCGGTCGCAACCCGATCGGAATCGGGGGCGTGATCCTCGGTCTGATGGGCCCGGTGATCCTGCTCACGATCCTGCTCGGCCTGGTCGCCTCGAGCGTGGCCAGCCCCGTCTACTCGACGATGGTGGTCCTTGCCGGAGTGTCCCTGATCGGGGTGCGCGCGAACCGGATCGCCCAGCAGGAGAGCCGCGTGGCGGCGGCGTCGCCGACCTCGGCGATCTGAGGAACCTGCTCGGCAGGGAGAAGACGGACGAGCATCGCGCTCACCCCGCACGACAGCGCCACCGCGGGCTCGCCGTGCGGGCGCGATGGGCTCGGGCTACTCGCCCCAGCCCATCGGGAACACCTCGAAGCCGGCCGCGTGGGGCACGCCGAGCCGGCCGCCGGTCCCGCGCGACATGCCCTCGAGGAACTCCCCGGCGTCGAAGTTCTCCCAGCCCAGACCGTCGATGTAGGCCTGGTGCGCGCGCAGCGAAGCCACGCCGGCGTCGAAGGTGTCGGTGATCTCCACCGCCTGGTCGGACTGGGGAGACCCGGCCGCCCACACCTGCTTGACCCCGCCCCACGGCTCGAGGCCCTCGGACTCGAGCTGCTCGCGGAACACCCAGCGGTTGCCGGCGTCACGGACGGCGTCGAGGGTCGCCTTGCCGGTGGCGATGTGGTCGGCCTGGTTGAGGTTGCGGCCGCCCCAGGTGTCGCGGAAGTTGTTGGTGATCACGATGTCGGGCTGGTGGCGTCGGACGACGCCCGCGATCGCGCGACGCAGCTCGACGCCGTACTCCAGCACGCCGTCCGGCAGCCCCAGGAAGTCGACGGTGTCGACGCCGACGATGCGGGCGGACTCGACCTGCTCGGCCTCTCGGACGGTGCGGCACTCCTCGGGGTCCATCCCGTCGATGCCGGCCTCGCCGCTGGTCACCATGCAGTAGACGACGTGCTTGCCCTGCCCGGTCCAGCGAGCGACGGCCGCGGCGGCGCCGAACTCCATGTCGTCGGGATGGGCCACGACGCAGAGCGCGCGCTCCCAGTCCTCGGGGAGGGGAGTGAGCGGCGGCGGGGTCTCGGTCATGCCGCCAGTCTGGCCCACCACCGGTGGCAGGAGAAGTGCCGGCGACTCAGAACATGCCGCCGCCCTTCGGCTTGTCCTCGATGTGGTGCCAGGCGTGCGGTGAGTAGGTGCGGCGGGTGCCGTCCTCGGTGACCACGACGAGGTAGCCGGCCTGGTTGAAGCTGTAGGACGCGCGGTCGCCGTACTCCGTGGGCGTCGGGTCGGAGGCTTGGTAGACGAGGAATGCCATGACCACAGCCTGGCAGACCCGTGGCGTCCTACGACAGGGTCAACGCAGCGTCGTCGGCGTAGTAGGACGTGCCCGGCCCCGCGCTGTAGACCGCCGTGGCGAGCTCGATCGACGTGCTTCCGGGGGACGTGGGGACCAAGGTGGCGGACACCTGCTGCCACGACGTGGAGAGGACGACGCCGACGACCTTCTCGCTGACCTTGGTGCTGCCCCGGTACTCCCGGACCCGCAGGTAGAGCTTGGCCCCGGTGGTGTCCGCACGCACCCAGATGCTGCCCGTGTAGGTCCCGGCGACGGAGGTGCTGACCGTGTCGGGGTTGTCGTTGAGGGTCTCGGTGGCGGGGCCGGCGCTGTTGTTCGTGACCTTGGCCGCCCAGGCGCCCGAGTGGCCGCCGGACACCCGCTGCAGGGCGACACCGGGAGAGCCGTTGGCGTCCCAGCCGCTCAGGTCGGACTCGAAGCCGGGGTTGCTCACCAGGTTTCCGGTCGAGGGGGGTGGTGGAGTCCCGGGACCGACCGTGATCTGGGTGGTGGCCACGCTGTCGCCGCCGGCGTTCGAGGCGGTGAGCCGCACGGTGTAGGTGCCCGGGTCGGTGAACACGTGGGTCGGGCTCTGTGCCGTCGACGCCTGTCCGTCGCCGAAGGACCAGGCCCAGCTGGTGGGCGAGCCCGTGGAGGTGTCGGTGAAGGTGACCGACAGTGGCGCAGGACCGGATGTCCGGGACGCGGTGAAGGATGCCGTCGGTCCCGGTGGTGGGGGCTCGGACGACCCACCGACGGAGAAGACGAACACCGCGTGGCTCATCGGGTCGCCGCTGGTGCGCTGGTCGTAGCCGTCGGAGACGTAGAACCGGTCGTTGATCAGGGCGACGCCGCGAGTGTCGAGCATCCCGAAGCCGGACAGGTCGAAGGTCCAGCCCGCGACCAGGGTCTTCGTGGCCCAGTTGACCCGACTGAGCCGCGCCGCGCTGCGGGAGACGAAGAGGTCGGCACCGTCGGCGGAGAAGTCGAAGCCGAGGATCCCGGACACGCCGGACACCTGGAACGTCGGGCCCGTCGTGTTCGTGACGTAGTCGTAGGTGCGGATGTTCTTGCTGGCGCCCACGTAGACCTTGCCGTCGGCGGGGTTCCAGTCCGAGGCGGTGTTGTCGGCGCCCGCAGCCAGGGGCTGGAACGAGTCCAGCTGCAGCTGGCCGCTCTGCCGGGTGAGCCGGAACGCGGCGGGGAGCACGGTGGAGGTGCAGCACGACCCGGAGAATGCGTACAGCGTGTCGGTCGCCTCGTCGTAGGCCAGGCTCTCCAGGTCGCGGTTGCGGTTCACCCCGGCGATCGCCGTGCCGCCCAGAATGCGGGTCGCGGCGAGCTGGTCGCGGTTGATGGTCCGCTTCAGGGCCCCTGTCGTCGGGTTGACCTCATAGATCATCCGGCCGTCGTCGTCCACGAGCCAGAGGGACTGGTCACGGGCGACGTACGCCGACCCCTCGTTGTCCTTCATCGAGACCGACGACCCGGCGAAGGGGGAGGTGCGCAGCACGCGATCAAGCGTCAGCTGCGGATTGGACGTCACGGGGAGTGCTGCCTGCGCGGGGGCGGCGAGTCCCGCCACGAGCCCCGACACGAGCACGGCGAGCACCGTGGCGACCGCGCCCGCTACGGGCCACCTGGGACGGGATGGGGACGAGGTGGCTGTGGACATGCGACTTCTCCGTTGTGAGCCGGGGACGGCCTTCGAAGGCCGCACTCATTGAAGGCCCGGAGGGCCGCTGTCGCGTCGTCCACTTGGCGCAGCGGAGTTACGTCTACCGAGTCATCCTGGGACACCGCGGCGAGCTCGACCGCCCGGCGGCGCCTGTAGGCTCCCCGGACACGTGCCTCGGCACTGCGGGGCGGTAGCTCAGTCGGTCAGAGCAGAGGACTCATAATCCTTGGGTCGTGGGTTCGAGCCCCACCCGCCCCACCAGCAGTCAGCCCGCCAGTTGGTCCCGGCCGTAAGTCCGGTCGCCGCCGGCGCGTTTCGCGCCGTACATCAGCCGGTCCGCCCGGGTGAGCAGCCAGGTGCCGTCGGTGGCCCGCGTCGAGGTGACCACACCCACGCTTGCCGTGACGCCGAGCGGCCCGCCGCACTCGGCCACGGCGACGCGAAGCCGCTCGCCGATCCGGTGGGCCAGCGCGGCCGGGGTGGAGGGCAGCAGGACGGCGAACTCGTCGCCTCCGAGACGCGCGACGCTGTCGCCGGACCGGCAGCTCGCCCGGACGGCGTCGGCGATCCGGGCCAGGAGCGCGTCTCCGGCAGCGTGCCCGCAGTCGTCGTTGACCCGCTTGAACCCGTCGAGGTCGACCATGCACAAGGAGAGGGGCACGGCGGCTGACGCGTCTGCGGCGGCCCGCTCCAGCTGGTGGTCGAAGGCCCGGCGGTTGAGGCAGCTGGTGAGGACGTCGGTGTCGGCGAGCACGGCCAGCCGGTCGGCGAGCGCTTGCTGGCCGTCGATGAGCTCCCACTGGTTGCGCGAGCTCCAAGCGATCATCACGCTCAGCAGCGCCAGGGTGGAGCCCTGTAACGCGCTGTCCTCCAGGTGAACGGTCCCGGCAATCGAAACCGTGAGGTGGGCCGCGACCGTGACGGCCCCCATCGCGAGCACGCCGACCGGGGGATAGGCGAGCCCCGCGTAGGTGAGGGTGAGCACCAGCAGCCAGGCCAAGGGGCTCTGCCCGCCGCCGTCGAGGATGGAGATGGCGGTGATCACTGTGATGGTGCCGAGGCTCCAGACGTAGAACAGAAGGACGCCACGCAGGTCCTGGCTCCAGGTGCGCATCGGCACCAGCAGGAGAGCCGACACCAGGCACATCACGGTGATGGCGACCGCCGTCATCGTTCCCGTGTGGGGACGCCCGGCACCGATCACGTAGCCGAGAACGAGCAGACAGGTCAGGTATGTCAGCACGACGCCGAGCCGCAAGTGCCGCACCCAGAACTCCGCGCGCCGGTCATTGGTCGCGAGGGGTCGCGCGAACAGGTGCAGCCACGGCGGCGCGACGGTCGGGTCCGAGGTACGGCGCTGCGGCGCCGGCTGCGGACGCGCCGGATGGTCCCGCCGGCTGCTGTCTTCTCCAGCAGCGCGGTCGATCTCACCGCCGTCGGTCCCCAACGTGAGCCTTCCTGTCGGCGTGACGATCGGCCACCGGGCCGCGGACGTGAGAAGACCGCTGCACCTCCTTGGACAAGTCAGGTGGACGCGTCCCGGCCCAGGTGGCGCCGTACTTCTTGACGCCGCAGAGCCTCGGGGCGAGCACCCACCGCGGAACGACGGTCGAGCGGCGTCATTCAGCTCCCACCCGCACCACCCGGAAGCCGAGGTTGCCGGTGGAGCTGTCGGGGGTGTTGGAGCTGCGCGCGTCCACGCGGTAGCGCCAGCAGTAGCTCTCGTGACACAGGTAGGAACCGCCGCGCATGACGCGGGCCTGCCCGTCGAGCGGGCCGAGGGGGTCGTGCTGCGGGGATCGGGCGTAGAAGGTCGGGTCGAACCAGTCGGCGCACCACTCCCACACGTTGCCGGTCATCTCGTGGAGCCCGAGGTCGTTCGGCGCGTAGGTGCCGACCGGACAGGTCCCGACGCACCCGTCCTCAGAGGTGTCGACCTCCGGGAAGCGGCCCCGGAACACGTTCATCCGCTGTTCGCCGCCGGGCTCGCGCTCGTCACCCCAGGGATAGTGCGAGCCCTCCCGCAGGCCGCGGGCCGCTCGCTCCCACTCCGCCTCGGTCGGCAGACGGGTGCCGCTCCAGGCGCAGTACGCCGTGGCGTCGTGCCAGCTCACGTGGACGACCGGGTGGTCCCCGCGATCCGCGAGGGTGCTCTGGGGACCCTCCGGGTGCTGCCAGCTGGCACCGTGGACCTCGCGCCACCACGGCGTCGCGGCCACAGCGCGGGTCGGGACGAAGTCGTCGGGGAGCAGCGCGGCGAACACGAACGACGTGCCGAGCTTCTCGGCGGTGGTGACGTGGCCGGTCGCCTCGACGAAGGAGGCGAAGTCGTCGTTGGTGACCGCGTGCGCGGCGATCGCGTAGTCGGACAGCGTCACCTCGTGGCGGGGTCCCTCGCCGTCCTCGGCGTAGCCGCGTGGATCGTCGGTGCCCATGGTGAAGGTGCCGCCGGGGACCGACACCCAGTCCACGCGCGGCGGGGCCTCTCGCGTGGCAGGCACGAAGGACGGCGCCGCCTCCTCGGGAGAGGAGCGCGGGTCTCGTCGAGGTCCGCAGCACGCCGCCATCCGCCAGACCCTACCCGCGAGCAGGTGGACCATCGGACCCGGATCTTCAGTCGACGAAAATATGAGAAATCCGACATTTCGCTGCGCGATGCGCTCATCCTGGCGACACTGTGGGCAGGAGAGACGCAGACGGGGGTGGTCATGGCTACGCGCACGGAGGGCGAGACCGATGATCGCGCCCGGCGAGGGCGACGACGAGGTCCTCGGCGCCGCACCCCGAGACGCTCTGCCGATCCGCCCACTCGCCGTGCTCACCGTGGTGGGTCGTCGTGTTCGCACTTGGCTGGTCAGCGACCTGGGCACGGTCTGGGGACGAGTGCTCGTCAGCGACCTCGTGTTCGTGCTGGCTCCCGCGCTGGCAGCGACCGCGTGCTGGCGGGCACACCGCCGCAGCGCGGCCGAGCACACCGGCTGGGTCTGGCTCTCCGCGGGCTGCCTCACCTGGTGCCTGGGCTCCCTGATCTGGGGGACCTACGAGCTGGTGCTCGGCATCGAGGCGCCCTTCCCCTCGGCGGCCGACGTGGGCTACATCGGTTACGCCTTCTTCGTCGCCGTCGGCATCTTGCGCTTCCCACGGCCGATCGGGGGCTTCCTGTCCCGCTGGCGCTCGTGGCTCGACGGATCCGTGATCGCGGCCTCGTTGATGCTGATCAGCCTGATCTGGGTGCTGGCGCCGGTCACCGGCATGTTGCCCTTCACGGCCTCCCTGGCCATCGCCCTGGCCTACCCCGTCGTGGACGTGGTCGTCGCCTCGCTCGCGCTGACCCGCTACCTGATCCTGTCCCCTGACCAGCGCCGCGATCTGGGTGCCGCTGAGCCTCGGCCTGCTCACCCTGGCTGCGACCGACAGCCTCTACATCGCCTCGACCCTCGACGGCGCCTTCCGTCCCGGGGACCTCGTCGACATCGGTTGGTTGCTCGCCTTCACCCTTGTCGTCCTGGCGGCCGTGTTCGCCCAGCCGGCCGACCCCCGGTGGAGGTCGATCCCGTGGTCGTCAAGCCGCCCGGCATGGGTCAGCAGCTCTTCCCCTACGTGACGATCGGGCTCGCCGCCTGGTCGTACGTGGCCGTGCCCGGCTCGGGAGGCCAGCAGTTCTCCTACGTGTGGCTGCTCGCGCCGTACGCCGTGCTCGTCGCCGTGCGCCAGGTCGTCGTCGTCGCCGACCACACCGTCGTCGCGCGTGACCTCGGTGAGGCCGTCGACCGGCGCACCGCCCAGCTGCGACACCAGGACCAGTGGTGGCAGGACCTCGTGCAGAATCTCTCCGACGTGGTGATGGTGGTCGGCGGCGACGGCGTGGTCGAGTACTGCAGTCCCTCCAGCAGCACCGGGCTCGGCCAGTGGCCGACCAAGGTCGAGCGCATCACCGACCTCTGGTCGCGGGTGCACCCCGACGACCGGATCGACGTGCGGCACTCGATGTCCCCGGTGCTCGAGGGCCGGCGACGGCAGAGCTTCGATGGAGTGCCGGCTGTCCCGCGCCAACGGCGTGTGGGGCTGGTTCGAGATCACGGTCGTCGGTCAGCTCAACGAGCGCGCGCTCGTCGGTGCCGTGGTCACGCTGCACGACGTGAGCGAACGGCGCCAGCTCACCGACCGGCTGATGCATCAGGCCGACCACGACGCGCTCACCGGCCTGCCCAACCGGCTGACCCTGATGCGGCGCATCGACGAGATGCTCGAGCAGGACGACTCGGAGACCTCGGCGCTGCTGCTGATCGACCTCGACGACTTCAAGGTCATCAACGACAGCCACGGACACCCGGCGGGCGACCGGGTCCTCGAGGTCATCGGCCGCCGGCTCGAGAGCGGAGTCCGCGACGGGGACACCGTCGCCCGCCTCGGGGGAGACGAGTTCGCGGTGGTCACCAACGGCAGCGCCGAGCAGACGCCGGGGCACCGCCGAACGACTGATGGAGCGGATCCTGGAGCCGGTCGCCGTGGGCGGCCGCCGCTTTCACGTGCGGGCCTCGATCGGGGTCGTCTTCGCCGGGGACCGCGAGCACGAGACCGCTGACGCGTTGCTCTCCCACGTCGACATCGCGCTGTACGAGGCGAAGGCGCGCGGCAAGGGCGGTGTGGTCTACATCGAGGGGTCGGCCCGCGAGGCCGCGGCCACCCAGGTGCGCCTGCGCGAGCAGATCGCCCAGCCCGACCTCGACCAGTTCCACATCGCCTACCAGCCCGTCGTCGATCTGCGACGTGCGAGGTGCGCGGAGTCGAGGCGCTGCTCCGCTGGCAGCACCCCGAGCTCGGCCCGGTCGCGCCCGACGACTTCATCCCGATGGCCGAGCACGGTGGCTCGATCCAGCGGCTGGGCTGGTTCGTGCTCACCTCGGTGTGCGAGCAGGTCGCACTCTGGTCCCGCTCGACCTCCCCGACCATCGGCTCGCCGTCGGCGTCAACGTCTCGATCCGTCAGCTCGACGAACCCGACTTCGCAGCCCGCGTGCTCGAGCTCATCGACGAGCACGGATCTCGCACCGCGACCAGATCATCATCGAGATCACCGAGCAGTCGCTCGCGCGTGACTTCGAGAACGCGGTCGCCGTCGTGGCCGAGCTCCGAGCCGGCGGGGTGTCGGTCGCCGTCGACGACTACGGCACCGGCTACTCCTCCCTGCAGTACCTCGACCGCTTCGCCGCCGACGTGGTCAAGATCGACCGCAGCTTCGTGTCCAACCTGGTGGCCAACGACCACACCCAGAAGATCGTCGCCTCGGTGATCGACATGGCGGCGGGGCTCGACCTGCAGACGATCGCCGAGGGCATCGAGACCGCGGAGCAGCTCGCGGTGGTCCGCGCCCTCGGCTGCGAGCTCGGCCAGGGCTACCTGTTCTCCCGGCCGGTCGCGCCCGACGTCATCGCCGACATCTTGGTGATCGGCGCGTTCCCCGAACCGGTGCAGTCGGCCTCGGTCGCCTAGGCCCGGTCCTTCGAGCTGCCACCGCGCTGCCGTGTGACCGCGAGTCCGCCGCGGTGATCGAGCCGAACCGCTTCATCGCGAGCGCGCCCAGCACCGGTCCCGGGGCCAGCAGCAAGAACGCGAACTGCCAGCCGGTCGCGCTGGGCCACGACTGGCACGAACTGGATCGTCACGACCGTGAGCGAGAAGCCGACCGCGGTCTGCACCGTCAGCGCCGTGCCGACGTAGCGCTGGTCGGCGGTCTCGCTCAGCGCGGTGGAGAAGACTCCGGAGTCGGCGATGACCGAGGCGCCCCAGACGCACAGGAAGACGAGCAGCAGGGGCCAGGGCGCGACGAATGCGAGCGGTGAGAGCAGGCAGCAGGCTCCGCTCGTCAGCAGTGCAGCCATCGCAGCGGGCGCGCGGCCGAAGCGGTCGGAGGCCCAGCCGCCAAGGAGGGCACCGGCGACCCCGGCGAGCCCGATCGCGGCGAAGGTCGTCAGCGAGATCGTGGTGGTCGAGGCGTCGCTCCGGCTGGCGGTCGAGGAACAGCGGCAGCCACGTCCACCAGGCGTAGAGCTCCCACATGTGCCCGAAGTAGCCGAGGTTCGCCAGCCGCGGTGCGCGCTCGCCGAACACCGTGAAGGCGTAGCGGAGCCGAGGACGCTGGGCGCTGGCCAGCAGCGGTCCCGGCCGGATGCCGGCCAGCGCCACCACACCGCCGACGAAGGTCACAGCAGCGGCCGTCACCATCACCTCCCGCCAGGGCAGGTCGCCGAGGCCCGTTGATCAGGTGAGGGAGCGCGGAGCCCAGCGTGAGGCAGCCGATCAGCACTCCGAACGCGCGGCCGCGGTCGATGGGCTCGGACCAGGAGGCCATCAGCTTCAGCCCGACCGGGTAGACCCCGGCAAGGAAGAGACCGGTCAGCGCTCGCAGCGGTACGGCGAGTGCCGAGTCCGTCGCCCCACGCCGCCAGCGCACCGGTGGTCGCGGCGGCCCCGAACGCGCACGCGGCCAGCAGCCGGTGCGGCGGGGACCGGTCGGGCAGGTTGAGGATGCTGGAGGTCAGCGCTCCGGCGGCGAAGCCGAGCTGGACCGACGCGGTGAGCCAGACCGCCGGGCCGACGGAGAGGCCCCACTCCTGACGCAGCGCCGGGGCGATCGCGGTCGCGGAGAACCAGACGGCCAGGCCGAGCACCTGCACGAGCGCGACCAGCGAGCGCTGCGGGCGTGCGTGCGGGAGGCTCATCGTGGCGAGTATGGCAGCGCCACGAGGCGAGGCCGCGGCGTAACGTCGAGTGGTGATCAGCCTCGACCGCAAGCGCGCCTACTTCGTGCTCATGGGCACGTGCCTGGTCCTGATCGTCCTCGCGTGGAACGTCGTGCGGCACTGGTCGGTGACGGCGGCTGTCGTGATGAGCTTCGTGGCGGCGCTGCTGCCGCCGGTCGCTGTGGTCATCGCCAACTGGGGAGCGATGCGCGACCGCGAGCCGCCCACCGCGCCTCCCGATCCGGACCGGTGAGGCGGCCCCTGCTCACGCAGGTGGCGCGGCGGCTGCTGCGGCTTCTGGTAGACGTCGGGGATGTCGTCGTCGTCGCAGTCGACCGACTCCTCGAGCTCGATCCTCCTGTAGACGCGGTTGCGGCTGCGCAGCACGATCGCTGCGAGGAGGGCGGCGATGATGGAGCCGGCCAGCACGCCGACCTTGACGTGGTCGTCGCGTTCGCTGCCGGGCCCGAACGCGAGGTCGCCGATCAGCAGCGACACGGTGAACCCGATGCCGGCGAGCAAGGCGAGGCCGGCGACGTCGATCCAGGCCAGACCCTCGTCGAGATCGGCCTTGGTGAAGCGCGCGACCAGGTAGGTGGTGCCAAGGATGCCGACGAACTTGCCGACCACCAGGCCGGCGGTGATGCCGAGCGAGACCGGGTCGCGGAACGACTCGACCAGTCCGCACAGGCCACCGACGGTGACGCCCGCGGCGAAGAAGGCGAAGACCGGCACGGCGATGCCGGCGGACAGCGGCCGGATCAGGTGCTCGAAGTGCTCGGCGAGGCCGGTCTCGGTGTCGTCTGGGGTGTCCTCGGTGCTGCGGGCGATCACGGGGACGGTGAAGCCGAGCAGGACCCCGGCGACCGTGGCGTGCACGCCGGACTCGTGCATCAGCACCCAGGCGATCAGCGCCAGCGGGACGAGCAGCCAGAACGACCGGATCCGTTTCTGCACGGCCAGCGCGAACAGGCCGATCGGCACGAGCGTGCCGAGCAGCGCCCAGATGTTGAGGTCGCTGGTGTAGAAGATCGCGATGATCGTGACCGCGAGGAGGTCGTCGACGACCGCCAGGGTCAGCAGGAAGGTGCGCAGCGCCGTCGGCAGGTGGGTGCTGATGACGGCCAGGACTGCCAGGGCGAAGGCGATGTCGGTGGCGGTCGGGATCGCCCAACCGGTCAGGGCGCCCTCGCCGGCGGAGACGGTTGAAGGCGACGTACACGAGAGCCGGCGACGACCATCCCGCCCATGGCCGCGACGATCGGCAGGGCTGCCCGCCGCGGGTCGCGCAGGTCGCCGGCGACGAACTCGCGCTTGAGCTCGAGACCGACGACGAAGAAGAAGATCGCGAGCAGACCGTCGGCCGCCCAGGTGCCCAGGGACAGGTCGAGGTGGATCGCGGACGGGCCGATCTCGTAGTCCCGCAGCGCCTCGTAGGCCTCGCCGACCGGGCTGTTCGCCCAGATCAGGGCGATGACCGTGCCGGCCAGCAGGAGCGCGCCGCCGACCGTCTCCTGGCGCAGCAGGGCGGCGATGCGCGAGTCCTCGGCGAACGAGCCTCGCCCGAAGAGAGGCGTGCGGGGGGACTCGGTCACGTGACTACTCCTCGGGGTCGCTTCATCGACTGCCGACCAGACTTCCCGGCGCACCGAGGTCCGAGTCTATCGACGCGTGAGGGCGAGGGATCAAGCGGTCGGCCGTTGACCGGCGGTGCGAAGATGTCGACATGGCTGCTCCCGATGCGGTGCACGAGCCGCTCCTGCCGCGCGACGTGGTGCTCGGTCGGACCACCCACGTCCGCCGGCTGCTGCCGCACAAGACCCGCCGGATGGTCGGCGCCTGGTGCTTCCTGGACCACTTCGGTCCCGACGACATCAAGGAGACCGGCGGCATGTGGGTGCCGCCGCACCCGCACACCGGCCTGCAGACGGTCACCTGGCTCTTCGAGGGGCTCGGCAGGCACACCGACAGCCTCGGCTCCGACCAGCTGATCCGACCCGGCCAGCTCAACGTGATGACCGCCGGTCACGGCATCTGCCACGCCGAGGTCTCTCCTGAGGACGCCCCCGACCGTGCTGCACGGCGTCCAGCTGTGGGTGTGCCTGCCCGACGACGTGCGCGACGCCACCGCCGCCGGACTTCACCCACCTCGCCGACCTGCCGACCTACAGCGAGGACGGCGTGACGATCACGGTCCTGATGGGGGAGCTCGCCGGCGAGGTCCTCGTCGGCCCCGGCCTTCTCCCGCTGGTGGGCGCGGAGGTCCGGCTCCGACCCGGTGCCTCGGCGACGCTGCCGCTGCGTCCGGACTTCGAGCACGCCGTGCTGACCGTCTCCGGTGACGTCGTCCTGGTCGGTACGTCGGGGGAGGCAGGTGGTGCCGGTCGCGCCAGATGGCCTACCTCGGCAGCGGCCGCGACCACCTCGACGTGAGCGCCCCCGAGGATGGTGACGAGGTGGTGCTGATGCTCCTCGGCGGTGAGCCGTTCGAGGAGGAGATCGTGATGTGGTGGAACTTCATCGGCCGCAGCCATGACGAGGTGGTGGCCCAGCGGGAGGACTGGAACGGCGCGGGCGTGTCGTGGACCCCCGCGAGGTACGGCGAGGTGCGAGGCTTTGCCGGTGACCGCCTGCTGGCTCCGCCGCTGCCCAACGTGCGCCTGCGTTCGCGCGGTCGGGGCGCCTGAGCGAGGGTCCAGACGGTGGCGTGTCGTGGCCCGACACGCCGGTGTCCCGAGATTTTGGGCGATCCTGTGGCGCAAGCACGGTCCTCGTGCGTCACAATGGCCTCATAACTGCACACGCGTGACTGTCACCACGAGCACCTGGATCCGCGAGACCGCTGGGGAAGGCGTATCTCGACGCCGGATCAACAGGAGGCCACGGTGACTGCTCGCACTTCGACCCCACGCGGGACCATGGGCGTTCTCTACGTCCACTCCGCGCCGTCTGCGCTCTGCCCGCACATCGAGTGGGCAGTGGGCGGCGTGCTCGGCAATGCCGTCAGCCTCGACTGGACGCCCCAAGGGGCCCAGGCCGGCACCTACCGTGCTGAGTTCTCCTGGAGCGGTGACGCCGGGACGGCGGCCTCGGTCGCCTCCGCGCTGCGCGGGTGGAGCCAGCTGCGCTTCGAGATCACCGAGGAGCCGACCACGGGCACCGAGGGCGCTCGCTACTCCTACACCCCCGATCTCGGCATCTACCACGCCGTCACCGGCCTGCACGGCGACATCATGATCCCCGAGGACCGGCTCAAGGCCGCGGTGGTCAAGGCCGCCCTCGGCGACACGACCGTGCTGCTCGAGATCGACAAGCTCCTCGGCAAGCCGTGGGACGACGAGCTCGAGACCTTCCGGCACGCCGGCGACGGCGCCCCGGTGCGCTGGCTGCACCAGGTCGTCTGAGCCTGGTCCGCGCGTTGCCCCTGCGGCGGGGCGGTGCCGCCGCTCATCATGGCCGCGTGACGTCTCGGAACCTCCGTCGCAGCCCGGCCGGCTGTGGCTGCTCGCCCTGCTCGTCTGCGCTCCTCGGCGCCGGCTGCGGCACCTCCCCGGCGACCCCCGCGGCCTCCGCGGCCAGGGTGGCACCGGTCCTGCTCGCGGCCCACAACGACACCAGCACGCCGTTCAACCTCGTCTCGATCCCGGCGCTGACCCGGCACCGCTACGACGGCCGGGCCCTGCGGCTGGGCCGGGTGCTCACCCGCGGCCCGGTCTTCACCCGCTACGCCGTGCGCTACCGCAGCGGCGATCTGCGAGATCACCGGCGTGATGGAGGTGCCCGACCCGGGCGGGCCGGATCGCCGCTGGTGGTGGTCGCGCACGGCTGGACCGATCCGGCGCGCTACCGCAGCGGCGGCATGCTCGAGCGTGAGCGGGTGGTGCTGGCCGAGCACGGCTTCGTGACCTTGCAGGTCGACTACCGCAACCATGCCGGATCGAGCCGTGAGAGCGGCGACGTCGTCGCCCGTCCCTTGGGCTACCCGGAGGACGTGATCAACGCGGTGCGCGCCGTACGCCGAGCGCGGCTGCCGTTCGTCGACGCCGAGCGGTGGGCCTGTTCGGCCGCTCCATGGGCGGTGGCGTGGTCCTCAACGCCCTCACAGCCCGACCGCGTCTGGCGCGCGCCGCGGTGCTCTACTCCCCGGTGCAGCTCCGCTGGCGGGAGAGAACTACCGACGCTGGGTGGTGCCCGAGCCTGCGCTCGCGGCACGCGTCGCCGGAGGTCTACGGGACCCCAGAGGGACGCCCGCGCACCTGGGCCGAGGCGAGCGCGCGCAGCTACCTCGACCGGATCGACCTCCCCGTGCAGATCCACCACGGGACGGCCGACACGGTCTGCCCGATCCGCTGGAGCCGGGGCACGACCGGGGCGCTCCGAACGGCCGGCGGGACGTCACGCTGTACCGGTACCCCGGCGAGGACCACCGCTTCGAGCGGTCGTGGGGACTGTTCATGCGGCGGACCGTCGCGTTCTTCAGGCACGAGCTGGGCTGAGGCCCCCGGGGTGCTCGACCGGGTGCTCGCCTCTGTCTCGGCTGGGTGGTCGACCGGGTGCTCGTCGCCACTTCGGGAGAAGCCGATGTGTGGCAGGCAGACATGGGCAGGCTCGGGTCGCAGACCCAGGATGGCGGCATGCGCTGGTCTCGGAAGCTCGTCGCGTCGGTCCTCCCTCTCGTTGTCTTGCTGCCGTGGCGGCGCTCGCCGCGCCGACCGTGGCCGCTGCAGCCGCGGCACTGCGCCGCGCAGGAGGCGATCGTCGTCCCCGGCGCGGAGAGGCAGAAGCATGCCTGCCTCGACGACCTGACCACGGCAGGCACCGTCGCCAGCGGCCACACGAACGTCGACGACTGGTCCGGCCTGCACGCCACCGGCACGACCAACCCGAGCGGCGTCCCCGGGATCCAGGTCGACGGCTACTTCCCGGACCGCTCCACGACCAACACCAACAACGGCTGGAACCACGACAGCCAGTTCGTCATCCGGCTGCCTGACCGGTGGAACGGCAAGCTGGTCGTCTCCGGCGCGCCGGGCAGCCCGGCGGCAGTACGCCAACGACTTCATCATCTCCGACTGGGTGCTCGCGCGCGGCTACGCGTTCGCCTCGACCGACAAGGGCAACAGCGGCGTCTCGTTCCACCGGGACGGCGTCGCGACCGGGCGGCTCGGTGCGCGAGTGGCACCGCCGGGTGACCCAGCTGACCAGGGCCACCAAGGCGGTGGTGGCGCAGCGATACGGCACGGCCCCTGCGCGCACGCTACATGTTCGGCATCTCCAACGGTGGCTACCTGACCCGGTGGCAGCTGGAGAACAAGGCCCGGCTCTACGACGGCGGCCTCGACTGGGAGGGCACGCTGCTGCGGGCCACGGGGCCCAACCTGATGACCTACCTCCCGGCGGCGCTCGAGAACTACCCGGCCTACGCCACGACCGGTGACCGGGCCGCGCACGACGCGATGATCCGCGCGGGGTTCGCCCCGGGGTCGGAGTTCCTGTGGGCCTACCACTACGCCTACTACTGGGACCTGACCCAGCGGATCTATCGCGAGGAGTTCGACCCGGACTGGGACGGCGGGCTCGACGCCGGCGTGCCGTTCTGCCAGAGCGGGACGCCGAGCTGCGACGCCGACTACGACTACGCCTCGCGACCCGAGGCCGTGAAGGACGCCGTACGCCGGGTGCAGCTCACCGGCAGGATCGGCGCCAAGCTGATCACGGTGCACGGGACGCTCGACACGCTGCTCCCGCCGGCGACGTCGGCGGACGCCTACACGGCGCTGGTCGACAGGCGCGGGCTCGACGCCCGGCACCGGTACTACCGGATCCAGGACGGCACCCATGTCGACGGTCTCTACACCACCTATCCGGACAAGCTTCGGCCGCTGCTGCCGTGTGCCCGGTCGGCCTTCACCGCGATGACCCGCTGGGTGGAGAAGAGCAAGAAGCCGCCACGCGACGGCTACTACGCGCGACCGGCGGGCGGCGACCTGCTCAACACCTGCGACCTGAGCCGGTGACCTCCCGCTAGGGCTTCGCCGACGTCGTGGCCGGGACCTCTGGTCCCGGCCACGCACCGCCGGTCAGGACGAGAGGGCCCGATCCTCGCGGCCTCGCGCGACCTCGACCTTGCGAGGCTTGGCGCGCTCGGCGACGGGGACGGTCAGCGCCAGCACGCCGTTGTCGTACCTCGCCTCGAGACGGTCGAGGTCGAGGTTCTCGCCCAGGACGAGCTGCCGGCTGAACAGACCGGTAGGACGTTCGGAGGCGAGCGGCTCCCAGTCGCCGGTCCTCGCCGGTCGCTCGGCGCGCACCGTGAGGACGTTGCGCTCGACGTCGACGTCGATCGTCTCCGGCGCCACCCCCGGCAGGTCGAACTCGATGAGGAACTGGTCGCCCTCGCGCCACGCGTCCATCGGCATCACGGCCGGACGCGACGTGGTGCCGGCGCCGAGCATCTGCTGGGCCAGACGGTCGAACTCACGGAACGGGTCGCTACGCATCAGCATGGTCGATCTACCTCCAGTCGTGTGGTCGGGATGTCGCTGCATGATCTGCATCGACGGTTACAGGTTTTATATAGCGCATGTACGATGCGAAGACAAGTCATCCGTCCTCGGAGGTTTTCTGTGCCCGAGTCGAGCCCCTCCCGTGGGGTCTATGCCATCTCCGTCGCCGCCGAGCTGACCGGCGCGGGGGTGCAGAACCTTCGCGTCTACGAGCGGCGGGGACTCGTGGAACCGGAGCGGACCGAGGGAGGGACTCGCCGCTACAGCGAGGACGACCTCGCCCGCGTTCGTCGGATCGTGGCGTTGCTCGAGGAGGGTCTCAACATCGCGGGCATCTCCTTGGTGCTCCAGCTCGAGCTGGACAACGCACGGCTGCGCTCCAGACTCGCCTCGCGCCGCGAGGGATGATGGTGGTCGTGCACCGCCGTACCGGACACGTCGTGGGAGCCCGTCGCACCGTGGCGGGGCTCGTCTGGGGGCTTGTCTGGGCGATGGCCCTGTCCGCGTGCACGCCCGCGGAGGAACCGGCGGAGGAGCCGCGGGACGCCTCGGATCGACCCGCGTCGCCCCCACCATCAGCGCCGTCGCTCGTTGAGCGGACCGGGGAGCCGACGACGACGCTCCGCCCTCGACCGGTGTCGCTGCCGGCCTACTTCGACAGGGACTACAACGGCGGTGGCCTGCGTATCGGGCGCACGCTCCTGGAGACCGCCACCTACACCGAGTACTACGTCACCTACCGCAGCGGTGACCTCCGCATCTCCGGTCGGCTCAACGTGCCGGAGCGCGGTGGCCCACATCCGGCGGTGGTCCTCGCTCACGGCTACATCGACCCCGCCGTCTACGTCAACGGGCAGGGTCTGACCCGTGAGCGCGATCGGCTCGCCCGGGCCGGCTTCGTCACGTTGCACACCGACTACCGCAACCACGCGGGATCATCGAGGGCGCCCCGCAGCGAGGAGCGGCTGCGTCTGGGCTACACCGAGGACGTCATCAACGCGGTGCTCGCGCTGCGTGCGACCACGGACGTGCGCGTCGACGACGACCGGATCGGACTGCTCGGCCGGTCGATGGGTGGCGGCGTGGTCTACAACGTGCTGACAGTCGCACCCGGACTGGTCGACGCCGGCATCGCCTTCGCGCCGGTCAGCTCCCGCACGGCCGACAACTTCAACCGGTTCACGCGCGGCGACGACGATCCCGACGACGACGCGACGGCCGACGCGATCCTGCGCCGCTACGGCGAGCCGCGCGACAACCCGCGCTTCTGGCGCGAGGTCAGCCCACGCACCTACTTCGACCGGGTCACCGAGCCGGTGCTGATCCATCACGGCAGCTCCGACGACACCTGCCCGATCCGCTGGAGCACGCGCGACGACGCGGGCGATGAAGCAGGCCGGGGTCGCCGTACGGCTGCGCACCTACGTCGGTGAGGAGCACGCGTTCGGGCCACAGTTCGACCTGTCGATGCGGCGCTCGGTCGGCTTCCTGCGCCAGCACCTGCTGGCCTGAGCGGGCGCCGGTCGCTCGCAGGGGGGAGGCGGTGTAGAAGTGCACTCGGTGACGATCTGCGGTGGATCCCCACGGATCGCTGGCCACCAGCCGCCACTTGCGGGCCTCGAGCAGGGCGACCCCGTCGGTGCTGGTGCTGACCACGTCGAGCACGGGCGTGAGCTCGCGTGCCCTGATCTCGTCGACGGCGACGTCGAGCAACACCGTCGCGATGCCCTGGCCGCGCACCCGACGGCGGACGAACAGCCGGCTCACGCGGGCGAGCCGGTCGGTCTCCTGGCCGGTGATCTCCTGCCAGCGCACCCGCGACATGCCGTTGCGGGGCACCGTCGCGATCGCGACGTGGCCGAGGATCTCGCCCTGGCGCTCGCACACCCACGCATCGAGCACGTCGGGGCCGGCCAGCCACGGAACGCGGGCGCGTCCGGCCAGCGGGCCGGGTACTGGCGCTCGGTGGCGACGACCTTCAGGAGTCGCGCGCAGGCGGGCACGTCGCGTGCGGTCCGGCGACGGACACCCCGGGGCAGCGCGAGGCGGTCCGGGTCGGCCGGGAATCGGAAGGCTGGGTGCGCTGCCGGGGCAGTCGTGTGCCCTTGCCCCGTCACCCACGTCCGAGCGCTCGCTTCACCGCAGCCTCCTCCCCGTCAGCCAGGACTGTAGTCCCGTGTCGGGTCCGGAGGGGAGGCTTGGGCGAGAAGTGACCGCGTCGAGCGCGGGATCCGGCTCAGAGCGGGATGTTGCCGTGCGCGCCGCGCTGCACGATGCCGGCGTCGGCGATGGCGCGGGCCAGAGCGCGTGCGGGTGGCGCCGGCTCCACGATCTCGTCGACGACGCCGATCTCGACGGCCTTGTCGACGCCGCCGGCGATCCGCTCGTGCTCGGCGGCGAGCTCGGCCTCCACCTGCGGGCCGGATCTCGGGCGCGACCTCGAGCAGCTTGCGCCGGTGCAGGATGCGGATGGCCGCGACCGCGCCCATCACCGCGACCTCGGCGCCCGGCCAGGCGAAGACCTTGGTGGCGCCGAGTGATCGCGCGTTCATCGCGATGTAGGCACCGCCGTAGGTCTTGCGGGTGACCAGCGTGACCCGCGGGCACGACGGCCTCTCCGAACGCGTGCAGCAGCTTGGCGCCACGTCGTACGACGCCGTCCCACTCCTGGCCGACGCCGGGCAGGTAGCCGGGCACGTCGACGACCACGATGAGCGGGACGCCGAACGCGTCGCACATCCGCACGAAGCGGGACGCCTTCTCCGCCGACAGCGAGTCGAGGCAGCCGCCGAGACGCAGCGGGTTGTTGGCGATGACGCCGACGGAGCGGCCGCCGAAGCGACCCAGGGCGGTGACGATGTTGGGAGCCCAGCGGGCGTGCACCTCCTGGGCGGTGCCCTCGTCGAGGATCGCCTCGACGAGCGGGTGCACGTCGTACGCGCGCTTCTTGGACTCGGGCAGCATCTGCGCGAGGTCGATGTCCTCGACGGCCTTGACCTCCAGGGTCCCCTGCGCGCCGAGCAGGGTGACGACGTTGCGCGCCCGCTGCAGCGCCTCCTCCTCGGACTCGGTGAGGATGTGCACGACGCCGGAGCGGCGGCCGTGCGGCTCCGGGCCGCCCAGGCGCAGCATGTCGACGTCCTCGCCGGTGACCGAGCGGACGACGTCGGGACCGGTCACGAAGATCCGACCCTCGGGACCGAGGATCACCAGGTCGGTCAGCGCCGGGCCGTAGGCCGCGCCGCCGGCGGCGGGCCCCAGCACCACCGAGATCTGCGGCACCTTGCCGGAGGCCTGGGTCATCGCGTGGAAGATCTCGCCGACCGCGTGCAGCGAGAGCACGCCCTCGGCGAGCCGGGCGCCGCCGGAGTGCCAGAGCCCGACGATCGGGCGCCCGGTCGGCGAGCGCGCGCTCGTAGGCGTGCACGACGGCCTTGCAGCCGACCTCGCCCATGGCGCCGCCCATCACGGTGGCGTCGGAGCAGAACGCGACCACGTGGGTGCCGTCCACCTTGCCGACCGCCGCCAGCATCCCCGAGCCGTCGTCCTCGGTGATGAGCTCGAGGGTGCCGTCGTCGAAGAACGCCGCGAGCCGGTGGTTGGGGTTGCGCGGGTCCTCCTCGCGGGGAAGCTTGGCGGCGCCCTTGGACGTGCCTGTGCCGGGGCGGTGGGTGCCTGGGTCATCGGGCGCCTCTCAGATCGTGGCGAACGCGACCGCGACGTTGGACCCGCCGAAGCCGAAGGAGTTGTTCAGGGCCGCGAAGTCACCGGCCGGCAGGTCGCGCGGCTTGGTGGCGATGTCGAGGTCGACCGCGGAGTCCTGGTTGTCCAGGTTGATCGTCGGGGGTACGACGCGGTGGTGGATCGCCAGCACGGTGGCCAGCGACTCCAGCGCGCCGGCGCCACCGAGGAGGTGGCCGGTCATCGACTTGGTGCTGGTGACCACGACCTCGTCGGCGGCCTTGCCCAAGGTGGCGTGGATCATCAGGCCCTCGGCGATGTCGCCCTGCGGGGTCGAGGTGGCATGGGCGTTGATGTGCTTGATGTCGGAGGCCGACAGGTCGCCCTCGATGCAGCGCGCGGGCGATGGCCCGGGCGCCGCCACGACCCTCGGGGTCGGGCTGGGCGATGTCGTGGGAGTCGTCGGTGAGCCCGGCGCCCTTGACCTCGGCGTAGATGCGAGCGCCGCGGGCGCGGGCGTGCTCCTCGGACTCGAGGATCAGCACCGCAGCGCCCTTCGCCGAGGACGAAGCCGTCTCGGTCGACGTCCCAGGGCCGCGAGACCGCGCCCGGGTCGCCCTCCTTCTTCGACAGTGCCATCATCTGGCCGAAGGCAGCCATCGGGAGCGGGTGGATCGCTGCCTCGGTGCCACCGACCACGACGACGTCGGCGCGGCCGAGCCGGATCTGGTCGATGCCCAAGGCGATGCCCTCGTTGCCGGACGCGCAGGCGGAGACCGGGCTCTGCACCGGTCCCTTGGCGTTGACGTAGAGGCCGACGTTGGCTGCGGGCGCGTTGGGCATCAGCATCGGGACGGCGAGCGGGGAGACCCGGCGGTAGCCCTTCTCCTTGAGCGCGTCGTAGTTGCTCAGCAACGTCTGGACGCCGCCGATGCCGGAGGGCAGTGCGACGCCGAGCCGCTCCGGGTCGGGCTGGCTCTCGTCGAGCCCCGCGTCCTTCCAGGCCTCCATGGCGGCGACCATCGCGAACTGGGTGGACCGGTCCAGGCGGCGCGCCTTGACCCGCTCGAGCACCTCGGTGGGCTCGACCGCGGCCATCGCGGCGATCTTGACCGGGATCGTCTCGGCCCAGTCGTAGGGCATCAGCTTGACGCCGGACTCGCCGGCGAGCATGGCGGCCCAGGTGGTCGGCACGTCGCCGCCGAGCGGCGAGGTGGTGCCGAGGCCGGTGACGACGATGCGACGGCTGAGGTCTGCGCTCATGGGGGTCCTTACCTCGTGGTGGTGCGGGGGGTCTGGCTCCGACATCGGTAGGCGGCGCGCCGGTGATGGGCGCTCCGCCTACCGACATCGGTAGGCGGGTCTCAGCCCTGGGCGCGCTCGATGAAGGCAACGGCGTCGCCGACGGTCTTGAGGTTCTTGACCTCGTCGTCGGGGATCTTGACGTCGAACTTCTCCTCGGCCGCGACAACGACCTCGACCATCGACAGCGAGTCGACGTCCAGGTCGTCGACGAACGACTTGTCGAGCTGCACCTGGTCGGCGTCGACTCCGGCGACTTCCTCGACGATCTCGGCAAGGTCGGCGCGGATTTCCTCGGTGGTGGCCATCAGATGGCTCTCCTTCTCGGTGGGGTGTTGCGGACGGATGTGGGTGGTGCGGGTGCTGCTGACCCGGACGTGGTGCTCCGGGTGGTCGAGGAGGCTGCCTAGGGGACGGTGACGACCTGGGCGGCGTAGGCGAGCCCGGCGCCGAAGGCGATGAGCAGCGCGGTGTCCCCGCTCCTGGCCTCGCCCTCCTGCACCATGCGGTGCAGCGCGAGCGGGATCGAGGCAGCTGAGGAGTTGCCCTGGTCGGCTACGTCGCGGGCGATCCGGACCTTCTCGGGCAGCTTCATCGAGCGCGCCATCGCATCGATGATGCGCATGTTGGCCTGGTGGGGGACGAAGACGTCGAGGTCGTCGGCGGCTGATGCCGGAGCGGTCGAGCGTGGTCTGCGCGACCTTGGCCATCTCGAAGGCGGCCCAGCGGAAGACCCGGTTGCCCTGCATCACCAGGTGGGGCATCCGCGGGTTGTCCTGGTCGAGCACGTCGACGCCAGTCCTCGCGCTGCCGGATGAGGTCGTACTGCTCGCCGTCGGATCCCCACACGACCGGCCCGATGCCGGGCTCGTCGCTGGGGCCCACGACGACGGCACCGGCGCCGTCGGAGAAGATGAACGCCGTACCGCGGTCGCCGACGTCGGTGATGTCGGAGAGCTTCTCGACCCCGATGACCAGCACGTGCTTGGCGCTGCCGCCACGCACCATGTCGGAGGCGAGCGAGACGCCGTGGCAGAAGCCCGCACAGGCTGCCGAGATGTCGAACGCAGCCGGGCGATCGGTGCCGAGCTCGTGGGCGATGGCCGTGGCGATGGCAGGGGTCTGCAGCATGTGGCTGACGGTCGCGACGACGACCGCGTCGATCTGGGCGGTGTCGATCCCGGCGTGCTCGATCGCCTCGCGTGCGGCCGCCACCGACATCGACTGCACGGTCTCCTCGGCGGTGGCCCAGCGCCGGGTCTTGATGCCGCTGCGCTGCTGGATCCACTCGTCCGAGCTGTCGATCGCCTCGACGAGGTCGGCGTTGGGGACCAGCCGGGACGCGCGGTAGGCGCCGATGCCGAGCAGGCCTCGCGTGCCGTGCACCGTCGGAGGGAGCGATGCTGGTCATGACTGGACTCCCTCGGGGTGCAGGCGGATCAGTGGCTGACCGGGGGAGACCAGGTCGCCGTCCTCGACGAGCCACTCGACCACGGTGCCGCCGTGCGGCGCGGTGACCTCGGTCTCGTCGCGCGAGCTCGCGACGGTGCCGATCGTCGAGGAGCCGGGAGGGCGTCGCCCTCCTGGGCGTCGACGCCGCGCCGGAAGGTGCCCTTCATCGGGGCGACCAGCATCCGCCAGGTGGGTGCGGTGTCGAGCTCGGAGGCGCTGCCGTGCTTGTCGCAGAAGGCGCGCGCCGTCGTCGAGCTGGTCGGGGGTCTTGAGGGCGAAGGTCTCGACGCCCTTCATCGCACGCTTCGCGATGCCGGTGAGGGTTCCGGCGGGCGGCATCTCCAAGATGCCGGTGACACCGAGGTCGAGCATCGTCTCCATGCACAGGTCCCAGCGCACGGGGGTGCTCACCTGGGCCACGATCCGCTTGAGGACGTCGACGCCGTCGTGGACGACCCGCCCGTCTCGGTTGGAGATGATCGGCGTGCGGGCGTCGTGGGTCGAGACGGAGCGGGCCAGTCGGCCCAGCACGTCGACGGCCGGGGCCATGTGGCGCGTGTGGAAGGCCCCTGCCACCGAGAGCGGGATGAGGCGTGCCTTGGCGGGCGGATCGGCGGAGAGCTCCGCAAGCTGTTGGGTGGTGCCGGCTGCGACGATCTGGCCGGGGCCGTTGTCGTTGGCTGCGGTCAGGCCGTGCTTCTCGAGCTTGGCGAGCACCTCGTCGCGGTCGCCACCGAGGACGGCGGTCATGCTGGTCGGCGTCTGCGCGGCTGCCGCCGCCATCGCCTTGCCGCGCTCTCGGACCAGGATCATCGCCTGCTCGGCAGTGATCGCTCGGGCACCGGCCGCAGCGGTCAGCTCACCGACGCTGTGCCCGGCCACCGCGCCGATCTTGCCGAACGCGTCGGCCGGGTGCGGGAACAGCTCCAGGGCGGCGAGGAGGCCGGAGGCCACCAGCAGCGGCTGGGCGACGGCGGTGTCTCGGATCGTCTCCGCGTCGGCCTCGGTGCCGTAGTGCACGAGGTCGAGGCCGGCGACTGCCGAGAGCCAGACGAGACGCTCGGCGAAGGCTGGGTTCTCCAACCAGGGGGCGAGGAATCCGGGGGTCTGGGCCCCTTGACCAGGGGCGACGATGACGAGCACAGGTCCATGCTGTCGTGCCCGGGGGCAGAACCGCGCTTACAGCGCGCACGAAGATTCCGGGCGGACTCTTGTAGGAACCCTACAAAGATTCGGTTTCGGGGACTCCGGGTGTGACGGTCATCGCGCCCGGATCCGGCGTGGTCAGCCGACCGAGGGTGAGCGCCACCCGGATAGGTGTAGGCCTGCCGGGGGTCGTGGACCGACATCCCGGTGACCTCGGTGGCCCGCTTGAGCCGGTAGCGGACCGTGTTGGCGTGCACGAACATCGCGCCGAGCGGTGCCCTCGATCGAGCCGCCGTGGTCGAGGTAGGTGGCGACCGTGTCGAGGGTCGGCGCGCCCGCCTCGACCAAGGGCCGGTAGACGTCGGTGACGAGCTGACGGCGGGCGTGACCGTCGCCGGAGAGCGCCCGCTCGGGCAGGAGGTCGTCGCTGGTCACCGGGCGTGGCGCCTCGGGCCAGCCCGGGGCCGCCCGCAGCCCGGCGACCGCTGCGCGGGCCGAGACGTGTGCGCGGACCAGGTCGGGCACGACCGGTCCGACGACCACCGCCCCGTCGCCGAAGTGCTGTGCCACGACTGCGCCCGCCTTGTCGGGGTTGTCCACGCCGCCCAGCACGACGACGAGCCGGTCGCTCTGCACCGCGCACAGCGCGTCGAGGCCGGCATGCCGGGCCGATCGACGTACCTCGTCGAAGAGGCTCTCGCGCGCGGTCACCGACGAGTCGGGATCCGGGGCGCGGCCCAGCACGACCGCGACGTCGCCGCGTGACTCCCAGCCCAGGGCGCTGGCCCGGGACCGGGTCGTCTCGTCGGCCTCCGCGCGCAGCACCGAGTCGACGACCAACGCCTCGAGCCGGGCGTCCCAGGCGCCGCGCATCTCGGCGGCCCGCGCATAGACCTCGGCGGTCGCGAACGCGACCTCGCGGGCGTAGCGCACGACCGCGTCGCGGACCTCGGCGGCGTCCTCCTCGCCGACGGCGGTCACGACGTTCTCCTCGACCACCTCGATGGTGAGTCGGACCATCTCCACGGTTTGGTGGAGGCTCACAACGCCGGTGAGCGCACGCGGCGCGGCGCCGAAGACCTCGGCGGTGATCGGAGTGCTGCCGGCCGGCTCGGTGAACCAGGTGACGAAGGAGTTGATGCCTGCCTGGACGATCATCCCGATCCAGGACCGGTCCTGGGCCGAGAGCTGCTGGAACCACGGCATCTCCCGCTCCATCCGGGCCAGGGCAGCGGTCGTCAGGGTGCCGACGGATGACTGCAGGCGACGCACCACCCGGTCGCGCGGTTCGTCGCTGCGGGTGCCTCCGGCCGTGCTCACGACTCCGAGCCTAGGTCACGGCCACAGCCGGACACGCCGACGACGTGACCGGCGGGGAGTCGTGACCGAACTGCAACCTGCCGTCGACTTGATCGGTCCAATGCGCCGTGCGGCGCGTCGTTCCCCTCCGATCGGGCGTTCGCGTGTAGGAGAAGGGGATGGGGGAACAATGTGAAACAGGTTCTCGCTAGAGTCGCGCCACGCACCCCGAGGAGCCAGCCCATGGCGAAGGCGCCTGAGGTCCAGTACCTCACCATCCACGGGCACCGTCGCGCCTTCGTGAAGGAGGGCAGCGGCCCCGCGCTCCTGCTGCTCCACGGCCTCGGCTGCGACCACACCACGTGGGCTCCGGTGATCGCGACGCTGGCGCGTCGCTACACCGTGATCGCCCCCGACCTCCTCGGTCACGGACTCTCCGACAAGCCCAGGGCCGACTACAGCGTCGGCGGCTACGCCAACGGGATGCGTGACCTGCTGACGGTGCTGGGCATCGACAAGGTCACCGTCGTCGGCCACAGCCTCGGCGGCGGCGTGGCGATGCAGTTCGCCTACCAGTTCCCCGAGCGCACCGAGCGGATGATCCTGGTCGCCCCCGGTGGCCTCGGCCCGGAGGTGACC
>CAWIAY010000008.1:0-96574 GCA_963834315.1 uncultured Actinomycetota bacterium
CCGCCGAGGCTCGGCGTGGCCGGGGCGGTTGACTTCTTGGAGTAGTCTCGGGATGTACCGGCAGTCTGCCGGGCGCAGGGAAGACTCCCCGTATCGCGGACACCACAGGTGTTCACCCGATCTTGTCGCCTCCTCTGGTCCATCTCAGAGGAGTCCTTCTTGTCGAGCCCAGCCTTGACCCCCGCCGCTCACCTCAGGGCGGGGTCGGTCCCGATCGTCGCCGAGGTCACAGAACCGGAGCTGCCGACCGGCTCGATCTCCGTCATCTTGTGCGAGGGGCAGTTCGGCGAGCAGGACGGCAAGACCGCCAACGGCCTGGTCCGTCACTCCGAGCGGTACGAGATCTCCAGCGTCCTCGACAGCCGGCTCGCCGGTTCAGACACCGGTGAGGTGCTCGACGGCAAGCCCAACGGGATCCCGTTGCTCGCCGGTCTCGACGAGGCGATCGCCCACGCAGGTCGCCTGCCCGACTACCTGATCTGCGGGCTCGCGCCTGCAGACGGGATGCTGTCCCCCTCCCAGAGGACGGTGCTGCTCGAGGGCATCGCCCGCGGCATGCACATCATCAACGGCCTGCACGAGTTCCTCAACGACGACGCCGAGTTCGTGGCCGCGGCCCTCCTGCACCGGGTGACCATCACCGACATCCGCAGGCCGAAGCCGACCCGCGACCTCCACCTCTTCTCCGGCAGGATCTTCGACGTCACCTGTCCCCGGATCGCGGTCCTCGGCACGGACGGCTCGATCGGCAAGCGGACCACCGCGACGTTGCTCGTCCAGGCCCTCGTCGACGCCGGCATCAAGGCGGTCCTCGTCGGAACCGGACAGACCACCATCATCCAGGGGGGCAAGTACGGCGTCGCGCTCGACGCCCACGTCCCCCAGTTCTGCTCGGGCGAGGTGGAGCACCAGGTGGTCGCCGCGTTCGAGGGCGAGGATCCAGACGTGATCATCGTGGAGGGTCAAGGGGCCTTGAGCCACCCGGCATACCTCACCACGGCGCACATCCTGCGCGGGTCGCGCCCGGAGGCGGTGATCGTCCAGCATGCTCCCCATCGTCGGGTGCTCGGCGACTTCCCGATGGTCAAGATGCCGACCGTGGCCAGCGAGATCGCGATGATCGAGGCGTTCGCCGACACCCGCGTCATCGGGGTCACCCTCAACCACGAGGACATGGACGACGATGCCGTGAGCGCCACGATCCTCGACTACGAGCGGGACCTCGGTGTTCCCGTGACCGACGCCCTGACGCGTCCGCTGGGACGTCTGGTCGACATGGTCGTGCAGGCACTCCCTGAGCTCGCCTCACGGCGCCCGCCCGAGCTAGCGGGAAGGTGAGCGCACCCCGCATCCTCTTCGACCGCGCTGCGGTCACGCACAACGCTCGCCAGCTGGTGGACCCTTTGGCCGCCCGCGGGATCACCGTCACGGGCGTGGTCAAGGCCGTGGTCGGCTCCCCTGCGGTGGCCCGCGCGATGCTGGCAGGTGGGGTTGCCGGCCTGGGCGACTCCCGGGTCGAGAACCTCGAGACCCTGCTCGCCGCGGGGGTGACGGCGCCGCTCACCTTGACCCGTTCCCCGATGCTCAGCCAGGTTGCGCGCGTCGTCCGTGCTGCCGAGACCAGCTTGAACAGCGAGCCCGAGGTGGTGGCCGCGCTCTCGGCGGCGGCCCTGGACCTCGGCCGCGTGCACGACGTCATCTTGATGGTCGAGCTCGGAGACCTGCGTGAAGGCCTGATGGCCGCCGACGTCCTCGATGCAGCACGGGTCGTGACTGCACTCCGAGGGGTGCGACTGAGCGGGCTGGGCACCAACCTGGCCTGCCGCAGCGGGGTCGCCCCCGACCAGTCCAAGATGGACGAGCTCTCCCGCCTCGTCGAACAGGTGGAGCAGGCGTGCGCGATCACGGTGGACGTGGTCTCCGGCGGCAACTCCGCCAACCTGGAGTGGGCGCTCGCCCTCGGCCCCGGGGAGGCCGGCCGAGTCAACCAGCTGCGACTCGGCGAGGCCATCTTGTTGGGCGTCGAGCCACTGCACCGCACCCCGCTCCCCGGTCTTCGCACCGACGCCTTCTCCCTCGTGGGCGAGGTCATCGAAGCTCGCCGCAAGCCGGCCGTGCCGTGGGGAACGACTGCGCAGGCCGCGTTCGGGTCCCCGCCAGAGGTGGAGGGGTCAGGAGAGGTCAACCAGGTGGTGCTCGCCGTGGGCCGGCAGGACACCGACCCCGCGGGGCTCACTCCCCCGCCGGGCGTCCGTGTGCTGGCCATGAGCAGCGACCACCTCGTCCTCGACGCCGGCGATCACGACGTCCGGCTCGGCGCGGAGATGGCTTTCGGAGTCGACTACAGCGCTCTGTTGCGCGCGATGACCTCGCCGTACGTCGTCCTCGCGCCGGCCCGGGCCGGCGAGCCTCAGGACGATGACGCCGCGGACACGATGTCGCCGCCGCCCCGGGCGACCCCCGTCTCCGACCCGGTCGCGCCGAGGCTCCGCTTGGGCGAACGAGGTGCCGGCGACTGCCTCGACGGCGGCTGGTGGCCACACAGTCGCGATCTCGCCATCGAGCTGGCCGACCTCGCCGCCTCGTTCCCGCCCGAGCTCGGACGGATCGTCCGCGCGCTGTACTCGCCGCCTGACTGGGACCTGGCCCCGCAGCGCATTCCCGTCCCTGACGGCTATGTCAAGGCCGGCTCCTTCCCCGGCGACGACACCCATCTGATGCGTCTGACGATGGCCGACGGGACGGTGCTGCGGATCCTCGTCGTGCCCCCCGCGCTGACGGACTATCAGGGTGCCGAGGCGCTCCTCGCCGCAGCCAGTCGTGGGAACTCGAGCACGCCGGCAGCCCTCCTGGACACCGTCACCGAGTTCCCCGAGCCGGACCCCGACGACCACTGGTCCGTCACCGCAACGGGACGCAGCGCCACTCCTTGACGCTCCCCGGGACCAATGGCCCCCAGCAGCACGGTCCAACCGCCCTGGCTGGAGGCCTCGCGGGTGGCGACCGTGGTGGCATGAGGCAACCCAACGACCCGCACGCTCGGCGAGCCCGGTTGATCGGCTGGGGCCTCGGCCTGTGGAGCACCTTCTCCGGGGTCCTTCTCGGCCTGGGCCTCCTGGTCGTCCTGACGACGCTGGACCCCATCGCACTGGTGGGCGGCCTGGCCTTCGGGACCCTGACGATCGGCGTCACGGTCTTCACCTTCCTCGGCGACGGGATGGCCGCCTACGGGCGGAGTCAGGTCATCGGCTTCGAGGTGTCGCTCTGGGGTGCGGCGGTCATCGGCCTCTTCCTCCTGGTCGGCCCCTGGGCCGTCCTGCTCGTCGGCGTAGCCCTGGCAACCAGCCCCCTCCTGTGGGGATGGATCGGGCTGGTCCGGGACAGGATTCGACCGCCTTCGACGGCGAGCAGGTCGGCGGTCGCCGTCCCCCACCCGCGCCCACCGGTCGAGCTCTCGTCGGTCGACATGTCGGCCTTCGAGGTCGCGATCCTCGACCTGGAGGGTCGAGACCCCGAACTCCTGACCTCGGCTGCACCGGCCCACCCGAATCCTCTCCTGCAGGGGCTCTCGCTCGACGAGCTGTGCGGCATCTGGCGTCGTAGCTGTGTGGAGCTGGAGCGGGGGCTCCCCGAGCAGGCGTCCCTGCAGCTGCTCGCGCTGCGCGAGGCGTGCCTGGAGGAGTTCGACCGGCGTTCACCCGGTGGCGTCAGGGCGTGGCTCGCCTCGGGAGGTCCGCGTAGCGACCCCAAGACCTATCTGCTGGGCTCGGAGAACAGCTGAGCCCGGCACCGCTCAGAGGAAGGTGCATGACCATGCTGGTGCGAGATGTGATGACGAAGACCCCCATCACGGTGCGGCCGGAGACGACCGTCAAGGAGGCCGCTCGCGTCCTGGACGCGGCATCGATCACCGCTGCGCCCGTCCTCGACGAGGCGGGCACCGTGGTCGGGGTCGTCAGCGAGGCTGACCTGATCCGTGACCTGTTGCCACTGGACCCCCGCGCCCACGTGGAGCCGCAGTCGATGTCCGCCGTCTCCCCCTCGGGGTCGGTCGGCGATGTCATGAGCGCCATGCCCGTCACCGTCGACCCTGCCGAGGACCTCCGCGTGGCCGTCGAGCTGCTCACCTCGACGACGGTGAAGTCTCTCCCGGTCCTCCACCAGGGACGGTTGGTCGGTGTGCTGAGCCGACGCGACGTGCTGCGGGTCCTCTGCCGCGACGACTCCCGCATCGAGGCCGAGATCAACGAGCTCTTCCGGGCCGACGACACGGACTGGCTGGCCTCGGTCCGCGACGGCGTGGTCGAGGTCTCCGGCCCGCGGGGCTCAGCCGAGATCACGGTCGCGGGGGTCCTGGCCGCCTCCGTGCCGGGCGTCGTCTCCGTCCGCTGCCTCGACAGCTGACCTCTGATCAAACCGGGGTTCACCAGGACAGCTTCACCAGGACAGCTTGGGGAAGAGGTCGGCGTTCGACTCCCCGTTGTCGTGGATGCGAGCGGGTGGACCGACGATGAGCCGGTCAGGTTCACCGACGATGCGCAGGTCCTTCGACGGGTAGTCGAACTCGGTGAGCAGCACCCGCAGCGCCTCCAACCGAGCGCGCTTCTTGTCGTTCGACTTCACCACGGTCCAGGGGGCGTCACCGGTGTCGGTGTAGAAGAACATCGCCTCCTTGGCGGCGGTGTACTCATCCCACTTGTCAAGGCTCGCGAGGTCTGTGGGTGAGAGCTTCCACTGCTTGACCGGGTCCTGCGAGCGAGCGGCGAAGCGAGCCGCCTGCTCCTCGCGGGAGACGGAGAACCACAGCTTCACCAGGTGCACCCCCGACCGGACGAGCATCCGCTCGAAGTCGGGCGCCTCACGCATGAAGTTGAGGTACTCGGAGGGTGTGCAGTAGCCCATCACACGCTCGACTCCGGCACGGTTGTACCAGGAGCGGTCGAACAGGACGATCTCGCCAGCGCTCGGCAGGTGGGGCACATAGCGCTGGAAGTACCACTGACTGCGTTCCTGCTCCGTCGGTGTGCTCAGGGCGACGACCCGGGCACCCCGGGGGTTGAGGTGCTCCATGAACCGCTTGATCGATCCGCCCTTGCCGGCGGCGTCGCGGCCCTCGAAGACGAGGGCGACCTTGCAGCCGGTGTCCTTCACGTGTGCCTGCAGCTTGAGCAGCTCGATCTGGAGCAGGCGCTTGACCCGCTCGTACTCGCGGCGGCTCATCCGCTTCTCGTAGGGGTAGTCCTCCCGCCAGGAGGGCAGCCCGGTGTCACCGGCCGGCTCGGCCCGATCCGCGCCTTCGCGGCGCAAGGACTCCTCCAGCTCGGCGATCTCGTCGAGCTCCTCTGCGTGCCCGACCTCGCCGGGACCGGCTGGATCGGCGGCGATGGCGTCGCCGGTCTCCGCCGCCGTCATCTCGCGTCCTCGGCGCCGCGCTCGTGCCGGTCGAGCAGGAATCGTCTGCCACTGACCTCGGAGGGCAGCAGCGCGAGCATCTCGTACTTCAGGGTGGGCAGCCACGAGTGCAGTTTGGTCTCGTCGATCGCGGCCTGCTCGTCCTCGCCGAGCCGGTGGAAGCGGCCCCGGGCCACCACCGACCAGGCGCTGCCCTCGTCGTACCAATCGATCTCGAGGGCGGCGTCGGACTCGAGGGCAGCGGCAAGCAGCTTGTTGCCGGAGCCGGTGCGGATCACCAGGCGACCATCGTCGACCAGGTAGTTGATCGGCACCAGGTGAACCTCGTCGACCAAGCGGTAGGCGAGCCTGCCGAACTCCTGCGACCTCAGCAGTGTCCAGCACTCCTCGGCCGTGAGGTCGGCGACCGGGTGCTCCCTGTCCAAGACGTTCATCGTTCCTCCCTCTGCCGGATCAGCGAACCTGTCTCTGATCCGACCGTAGGAGCGCGCGCCGGGACGGCAGCAGGGTCGTTGGTCCCGACCCACCGCGGTCTTCCGGCCCCGGCGTCGCGCCGGTCCCGGGGGCCTGGGCGGCTCTCGGGACTAGAGCCGACCGCCGGTGAAGGAGAGGATCTCGCGGACCCGCTCCTTGGCCGCGTCGCAGTAGTCGGCCGCCGCCCGCTCCGCGCCGTCCTTGTCGCCGCTCTCGAAGGCCTCGACGAGCCGGCCCTGGACCTCGACGAACTTCTGCGACGTCACCGGCGTCGACCCGAACGAGCGGGTCATCACGCTCTTGATGCTGAGCCGGCCGAAGGTCGAGGTGAGCAGGGGGTTGTGGGCAAGCGACACGAGATGCTCGTGGAAGGAGTAGTTGGCATCGAGGTAGCCGTGGAAGTCGACGAACCGGTCGCCGACCAGGAGGGCGGCCATGGCGTCGAAACGACGACGCAGCTCCGCCACCTCCTCGGGCGTCACGCGATGGATCGCGAGCGAGATCACGCCGAGCTCGATCGCCAGCCGCGCGTCGAAGGTGTCGTCGGAGGTTCGGACGTCGAACGCCGCCACCACGTAGCCACGGTCGGGGTCTCGCCGTACGAGCCCCTCGGAGGAGAGCCTGGTGAGGGCGTAGAAGGCGGCCGAGGCGTCGACCTCCAGCTGGTGGGCCAGCTCCTCGACTGCCAGTGCGTGGTCGGCGGGATAGACGCGGCTCAGGACCAGCTCACGTGCGCGGCCGTAGACCTCGTCGTCCCGGGCGAACTCGAAGCGCCCGAACCCGCCACGGAAGTAGGTCAACGGCTGCCCGTCCCCCGCCGTGGCCGAGACGACGCGGCCGAGGAAGATCGTGTGGCTTCCCCCCACGACACGCTCGACGACCTCGCACTCGATGTGGGCGAGCGCGTCCCCCAGGAGCGGCAACCCGAGGAGGCCGGTGCGCACGGAGACGCCACGGAACTTGTCGCGGCTCGAGGTGGCGAACTGCCGGGCCAGCTCGCCCTGGTGCTCGCCGAGCACGTTGACGACGTAGTGGCCGGACTCGGTCACGGCGTCAGCGGTGGGTACGGCGTTGTTGATGCAGGCCAGCATCATCGGCGGGTCCACCGACAGCGACGTCACCGAGCTGGCGGTCATGCCGTGCCGGCGACCGTCGGCCGCGGTCGTCACCACTGTGACACCGCTGGCCAGGTGGCCGACCACGTGACGGAAGTGGGCAGCGTCCACCGAGGGTGCCGTGCTGCTGGGTGCCGGCTTCATTCCCTACCTCCGTCGTCACGTGACCTTCGGCTGGTCGAGCTTGTCGAGACCACCGTCCGGATCACCATTGAACAAAGGGGGAAGGCGACGTGCACTCACGCCAGCCGTGAAATTGCCGGATCATCGGTGCCGGAGGCTGTAAGGCGGTCGCCCTCGCCGCTCGATCCGCGGCGGACAGATCCAGCCACTCACGGAATCCGGCATCCGAGGGGGCGAATTTCACGGTGCGGACCAGTCCCGGCCACGGGTCCCCCGGCTTGACTTCGGGAGTGATCAAAGCAGCCGTCGTCGGCCTCGGATGGTGGGGCCAGAAGATCGTCGCCGACCTCCGTGAGAGCCGCGACATCGAGGTCGTCCTCGCGGTCGACGTGGATGCCTCCGCGCGCGAACGCGTCTCCGCTCTCGGTGTCCCCACCGTCGCGACCCTCGGCGAGGCCCTCGCCGACGAAGCCGTCGAGGCGGTGGTGCTCTGCACCCCGCACCGCTTCCATGCCGAGCAGATCGTCGCGGTCGCCGAGGCCGGTCGGCACGTGTTCTGCGAGAAACCTCTGAGCACGAGCGGCCAGGAGGCCAGGACCGCCATCGCCGCCGTTCGTGCGGCAGGGGTCCAGCTCGGAATCGGCCACGAGCGCCGCTTCGAGCCGGCCGTCCAGCGACTGCGCGAGATGTGCAACAGCGGAGAGATCGGCATCCCCCTCGTGCTCGAGGGCAACTTCAGCCAGGACAAGTTCCTCGACCTGCCGCCCGACAACTGGCGTCTCTCCGACGAGCACGCCCCCGTCGGCCCGCTGTCGGCCACCGGCATCCACCTCGTCGACCTGGCGATCGCCGTCTTCGGACGGCCCACCGAGGTGTGGGCACGACTCGGGACCCACGCCACGACGTTCGAGAACGGCGACACGCTCACCATCACGATGGGCTTCGAGAAGGGCCAGACCGCGCTCATCACCGCGATCCTCACCACCCCGTTCGCCGGTCGTGTCACGGTGCTGGGGTCCAAGGCATGGGTGGAGATCCGGGACCGCAACCACCCCGAGCTTCCCCGTGGCTGGGACGTGACCACCGTGCAGCGCGGAGCAGAAACGGAGACTGCGTTCTATCCCCCGCACCCCAGCGTGCGAGAGAATCTCGAGACGTTCGCACGGGCTGCCCAGGGTTTGGAGAGCTACCCGGTCTCCCTGGAGGAGATGCAGTCGAACGTCGAGGCCTTCGAGGCGATCACGCGGTCAGCCCGTTCCGGACTCGTGGAGTCAGTGGGATGATTCACCCGGCGGGCCGCCAGGACCACGACCGGCGGACGTCCGAGGGGAGTTGAGGGCGTGGCAAGAGACGATCAGCAGTGGTTCGACAGCACGCCGCTGCCCGACGGCATCCGCGACCACGTGGACACCTTCCCCATCGAGGACATGATCGACACGGTCATGGAGCGCTGCACGTCCACCGTCTTCCCCCAGCACGTCCACGACGAGGAGTTCATCGGCAGCCTGCGCGCGAGCGTCTCCCAGAACGCCTACGCCATGCGTGACGTGCTCAGCGGACGCAGCGACCTGACCGGGGTGCGGCTCGACAAGGTCCTCACCTTCGCGACCGTGCAGGCGCACCTGAGGATCCCGCAGAAGTCATTGCAGCGGTCCTACCGGCTGAGCTTCTACACCCAGTGGGAGATGTGGGCCGCCCACGTCGATCGCCGTCTGATCGAGAGCGGCGCCTCGTGCGAGGAGGCCCTCGGCGTCCAGAGCCAGCTCACCCGCGGCATCTTGACCTATCAGGACCACGTCGCCTCCCAGGTGGCCGAGACCTACACCCGCGACTACGAGGCGCTCAACCGCTCGCGAGCCCACGTGCGCAAGAGCCTGGTGCGCGACATCCTTCGCGGTGAGGGTACGACGCTGTCGGCCTCCGACCTGGCGATCCTGGCCTACCCGCTCGAGGCCCACCACGTCGCGGTGCTGCTGCCGCAGATGCCCGAGGGCGCGGCCTCCCAGCTCGCCGACGGACTCCGCGCCGCGGCCAACGCACACCAGTCCCTCACCTACGCCCTGACGCTGGGCAGCACTGTGGTGTGGCTGTGCCGGCTCGACCCCTGGCCGACCACCGCCATCGAGTCGATCGGGACCGTGCTGGAGAAGCTCGGTGCGACCGCGTCGGTCAGCAACGCCGGTGCCGGGCCTGACGGCTTCGTCGTCGCGCTGCGCCAGGCCGAGGACGCCGAGCGGATCCGGGCTGCCTGGGGGGCCAACGAGGCTCCTGCCGTGGTCCGGTACGCCGACGCCGGTCTGGAGATCCTGCTGCTCCAGGACGAGGACCTGGCCCGGACCTTCGTCGAGGCCGAGCTCGGCCCACTGGCCGCCCACACGACGGAGGCACGCCGGCTCCGGGAGACGCTGGAGGCGTCGTTCCGACTCGGGAGCCACGTGGCGGCCGCGGAGCACCTGCAGCTCCACGAGCACACGGTGCGCAACCGGTTGCACAAGGCCGAGACGATGCTCGGTCACTCGCTCCAGGACCGCCGCACCGAGCTGCAGGTGGCGGTCAGACTGGTGCGGCTCCTCGGCCCCCCGGAGTGACTCAGCCGAGGAAGTCGCAGAGCATCCCGACGAAGTCCGCGGGGTGCTCGACGGCCGTCGCGTGCCCACCTGGGAGCCAGCTGGTCCGCGTCCCGGGCAGGAACTCCTCGAACCAGTCGACGGCGGCCCGGAACGGTGGCGCATCCTCACGACCACAGGCGACGAGCGTGGTCGCCGTGATCGCCGGCACCCTCTCCGTGGTGTCGGCGACGGCGAGCGCCTCGCACGTGCGCGCGTAGCCCTCCGGGTCCGTGGCCAGCAGCAGCCCGCGCACCATCGCCACCCGGACGTCCTCACTCTCCCGGAAGCCGGGAGAGAACCACAGCGACTCCATCGGCTCGGCGACGGCCGCGACTCCCTGCTCGCGCACGAGAGCCGCACGCTCACGCCACATCGACCGCATCGCGTCCGGATAGACCGCGACGGTGTCGGCGAGCACCAGGCGGTCGACCAGCGCGGGGCGACGGGCGGCGACGACCTGCGCCACCAGTCCCCCGAGCGAGACGCCCACCAGGTGCACGCGGTCGTGGCCCGCGAGCGCCTCCTCGACGGCGTCGGCGAAGGCATCCACCCCGGCGCCGGGCCCGGGAAGGGCTGCACTGCCGTGTCCCAGCAGGTCCGGGGTCACCACGGGGCCGAGGCTCGCGGGCATCAGCGCGCACACCGGATCCCAGAAACGGTGGTCGACTCCGAGCGGATGGAGCAGGACGACCGGCGTGCTCACGCTCCGGCGCCCCTGGCAGGCAGCCGCGGCGCTCCGTCGGGCGGAGGGGTCCCGGCGGCATTCATGGTCATCGCGAGCGTCGTGTAGTAGCCGGCGGTGCCGACCGCCTCGACCACGCGCACCTCCCCCAGCGCCCCGACCGCGGCGGCGTACGTCGCATCGGACACGTGCTGGGTGCGCTGAAGCTCGTCGACCAGGTCGAAGACGACCCCGACCTCGAGACGCCCGCCGGTCGGGCGGACCCCACGGGCGACGTCGTCGACCACGTCCTCGGGCAGACCTGCCCGCAACGCGAGCGGGTGGTGGTAGCCGAACTCGAAGTCCTGGTCCCATGCCCGGGCGACGCAGAGGATCACGAGCTCGACGAGGTCGTCGTCGAGGACGCTGTCGAAGCGGATGTACTCCCCGACGAGCTGGAGCCTGGTCATCAGCTCCGGGCTGCGCAGCAGCGGGACGAACGGCCCGACGAGCGAGCCACGCGGGCCTGAGGTGATCCGAGCCTGAGCGTCGCGCTGGGCGTCGTCGAGCGCGTCGTCGGGAAGGGGCGGCAGTCGGTCCTTCGTCACGCGTCGGACCTCAGCGCCGCGTTGAGGTCGGGCATCACCTTCTGCGCCATCAGCTCCATCGACCGCTTGGCCAGCGTGGGGTCGACCCAGTCCAGGCCCGCATACACGAGCTCGCCGAAGTCACCGATCTCCTCGCGGAAGGCGAGCAGCTGCTCGGTGACCGACTCGGGGGTTCCGGAGATCACCAGCTTGTCGACGATGTAGTCGAGGGTGATCTCGTCGTCCGGCTGGTCCCGGTGGGTCTTGAAGAGCTCCAGACGCCCGAGCTTGCGCATCTTCTTGAGCATCTGGGAGTAGTAGAAGCGGTAGGGGCTGTCCTCGTCGGTCCGCGCGTAGGACTCGGCGACGGCTGGGTCGTCGGCGACGAAGACAGTGCGCGCCACGCGCCAGTCCGACGGGTCGGCGGTGGCGCCGGCCGCCTGCTTGCCCTCGACGTAGTTGGGCCAGTGGGTCGCCACCCACTGCGGGAGCAGGAAGTTGGCGGAGAGCGGGTGGAAGTCGCGCTGGCCCATCGCGATGACTCCCTTGGAGAACGGCGCGACGACGGTGCCGACGATCTCGGGCCGCGGCTGCTGCAGGGGCTTGGGCATGATGCCCACACCGAAGTCGCGGTCGAGCGTGGACTCCGTGGTGACCGTGAAGCGGTTGTCCGGTAGGTCGATGGCGTAGGGCGGGTCGAGCTCCCAGATCTTCTCGATCACATCGATGGCCTCGGCGAAGATCTTGTTGCGGTCCTCGGAGAGGATGCCGAGCGCCTCGGCGTCCGAGGTCAGGGCTCCCGGGCTGATGCCCAGGATGAAGCGTCCGCCACTGAGATGGTCGAACATCGCCGAGTTGGCCGCCACCAGCACCGGGTGCTGCTGCGACAGGTTGGTCGTGCCTGTGCCCAGGCGGATCTGCGAGGTCTCGGAGATCAACGTGGCGAGGAAGAGCAGGCTGTTGGTGATGTTCTCGTGCTCGTCGGTCAGGTGCTCGCCGATGAAGGCGTCATGGAAGCCGAGCTGGTCCGCCAGGATCACCGCGGCACGGTCCTCCTCGAGGGTCTCGGCCCAGGCCCGGCCGAGCGGGTGCAGCGGCATGGAGAAGTAGCCCAGTCTCACAGCGTCTCTCGCTCTCTCGTCACAGCTGGTCGCGGTCGTCCGGGCACAGCGCCCGGCCCACGACGCAGTCTCGTCCGCGATCCGTGTCCGGACAGTGGCGCCGTCTGTGAATCTGGGACCGTCCGATGACGCCAGCCGTCAGTGCTCGCCACCGCCGTCAGTGCCGTCCCCGTAGCCGCGCCGAGCGAGCGTGGCGAGGGCACCGACGCACGCCATCGCGATGCTGCCGGCGACGAAGAGCATCCGGAAGCGGCCATCCTCGATGAAGCCGACGCCCACCGCGCTCCCGATGGCCGCCCCGGTGAACAGCAACGAGGCGAAGAGGCTCACTGCGGCAGCGCGTGCCTCCGGCACCACGTCGGTCACCCAGGTCTGCATCGTGGTGTGCAGGAAGGCCCAGGTCGCGCCGAGGCAGAGGCTCCCCAGGAGCACGCCCGGCACGCCATGGTCGACGACCAGCACGACGTACGCCGCGGTGCCGGTGGCGGCGCCGATGCCCACCAACGTCGCCGGCGCCATCGTCCGGGAGAGCCGCTTGACGACCCGGGAGCAGATGAAGACCGCGACGCCGTAGACGGCTGTCACCAGGCCCGCGATGCTCGCCGACCAACCTGACGACTGGAGCGTGAGCGGCAAGAAGGTCAGCAGCGCGACCAGCACGAGACCCTCGCAGAGCACCAACGCGAGCACCACCAGCGCCCACGGGTGCCGCAGCACCCGGGCGAAGCCGCGCAGGGCGGGAAGCCTCGGCCCAGGAGGCGGTTCGGGTACCCGCCTCAACAACACGACCAGGACGCCGGCCAGCACCGCCGGCGCGGCGAAGGCGATCCGCCAGCTGAGGTGGTCCCCGACGATGCCCGCCCCCGCAGTGGCAAGCGCGATGCCGAGCGCCGCACCCGTCATCAGGTCCGTCAGAGGCGCCTGCCGTCGCGCCACCGGCACGGTGTCTCCGACGTACATCAGCGCCCCGGGCACCGCGGCGGCGAAGCAGGCTCCCGTGATCCCGCGGGACCAGAGCAGCCATCCCGGGTCCGTCGCCGCGGCCGACGCGAGTCCGGCGGACGACGCGAGGACAAGGGCGACCCGGATCGTGCGCACTCGACCGAGACGGTCGGAGACGACCGCCCAAACAGGCTGCATCACACCGTAGGCCTGGAAGTAGGCCGTCGCCGCCAACGTCACCGCCGCCAGCGAAGCCCCGAGGTCAGCGGCAATGACCACGATCAGCGGCGCGAAGACGAAGCGATCCACCGAGCTGCTGAACGAGCCGAGCTGCAGCAGCCTGAGCGACGCGGGCTCGCCGAGTGGCCGCGGATCGCCTCGACGGCCCACCGGTCCTCCTCGTTCGTTCGCTCCCGGCGAGGCTAGGTGGGGTGCCGGATCCCGGCAATGCCGGGTCGCGACACCCGGGGCCGCTTCGGCTCACCGGTCCCGGGAGGACTGCTGCACCGCCCCCACCACGTCCGGCTCCCGTCACGCATGTGTTACAGCCTCCGGCACCACCTCCGGCGAAAATTCACGCTCGGCGTCATCGCGGGCGCCCGGCGGCATCCCTTCAATGAGTGACAGGAGTCACTCCCGACGGGCTCCGGAGACGAAGGGCAGGACACAGTGCAGCTCAGACGACGACTTCACCTCACCGGACTCGGCATGACGATCGGCGCCTTGGCCCTGGCGGGCTGCGGCGGGGACGGAGCCGCGTCCTCCGGCGACGGCGGCGACGGCGGTGGCGACGTCATCCGCTTCGCGTTCGCCCCGGACCCGGTGTGGGACCTGATGGACGATGCCGGGGTGATCAAGGCGTGGGAGGAGGAGAACGGCGTCCGGATCGAGACCAGCACGACCTGGGACGAGTTCACCTACTTCGCCGGAGGTCACGGGGACATCGTCTCGATGTCGACCCAGGAGACGCCCGTGCTCGAGGCCGAGACGGACATCAAGACGGTCACCTTCGGCAAGTACAACTACCAGCGGGTGCCGCTGCTGCGTCGGGCCGGCGATCCCTACGAGACGCTCGAGGACGTCCCCAAGGGCTCCAAGATCTGCGTCTCCGGCCCCACCTCCAACACGGCGTTCTGGACGGTCCTTGCGCAGGAGATGCACGGTCTCGACTACCGCGTGGGCGGCGGCGACTTCGAGCTGGTCGTCAACGATCACTTCGTCAACCCGACCAACCTGTTGCGTGGTGACTGCGAGGTCGCCGCTGTGATCCCCGAGGCGGCCGTCCCGCAGCTGCGCAAGGGCGAGATCGAGATCATGTACGGCGGCAAGCTGCCCTTCCAGCTCTACGACGAGTTCGCCCCCGACGCCGACGGCGAGCTGCACGTGCTCGGCAACAACTTCACCGCCACCGAGGAGTGGTTCAACGAGAACGAAGACCTCGCCGTGAAGTTCCTCGAGCTCTGGCAGGAGGGCATCGACATGTGGAAGGAGAGCAAGGAGGAGACGGTCGCGAAGTACCCGCAGCACTTCTCGGTCGAGTCCCAGGAGGACATCGACTTCATGACCGAGTTCGTCAGTGGCGACAACGACTGGTTCGTCGACAGCCCCTTCCTGGAGAGCGACGACTGGGTCAACACCGAGACCGCCATCTGGGACCTCATGAAGAACCTCGACCCGGCCAACGCGAACTACCTCGCAGCGGACGCGCCGACGCCGAAGTTCGTCGCCCTCTCCCCCAGCAGCTGACCACCGGCTGCTCCCCCTGACGCGGGGCGCTCAGCCGAGTGCCCCGCGTCGGTCCGGACCCCGTCCCACACCGATCCAAGCCGTCGCAAGCAGAGGAGAACCCGTGGCGACCGCAGTGGCTCCACCCTCCACCACCGACCCGCCCCGGCACACCGAGGAGGATCGCGTCCGGGCACGCCGGCGCAAGGAGCGGATCCAGGTCATCGTCTGGCGTGTCGCCGGCTATGCGTTCTTCCTCGGCCTCTGGGAGTTCTCCTCGGGACGACTGATGAGTGAGCGGCTGCTGCCCGGCCCCAGCGACGTCTTCCGCACCTTCGGTGAGCTGTGGGCCTCGGGCAAGGTCCCCGGGGCCTTCGCCGACACCCTCACCCGGATCGGCATCGGCTTCGCCATCGCCTTCGTCGTCGGCACCGCCATCGGCATCTTCATGCAGAACCGCTGGCTCAACGGCTTCTTCCGGGACGCGGTCACCATCGGTGTGACCACCCCCGGCCTCATCTGGGCGCTCATCACCGCGATCATCTTCGGCAACCGCCCCTGGGGCCCTCTGATCGCGATCGTCCTGACGACCTTCGCCCTGATCAGCGTCAACGTGGCCGAGGGCATCAAGGCCCTGCCGAAGGACCTGATCGACATGGCAAAGTCCTTCGGCGTCGGCGTCGTACGCCGCAACCGAGAGATCGTCATCCCGCACCTGGCGCCCTACATCTTCACCGGCGTCCGCTTCGGCTTCTCCATCGCCTGGAAGGTGACGGTCCTGACCGAGGTGTTCTCCTCCTCCAGCGGCATCGGCTTCGAGATGCGCACCGCCAGCCAGCTCTTCCGGCTGCCTGAGTTCCTCACCTGGATCCTCGCCTTCTACGTGTTCGCGCTGTTCCTGGAGAAGGTCGTCCTCGAGGTCATCGAACGCCGCTTCTTCGCCTGGAGAGGAACGATCAACTCATGAGCACCGACACGCTCCCCCGCCGCCGCCCGCGGGCAAACCCGGCCGTGCGCGCCGTCAGGAGCCCGCTCTCGGGCCGGATCGCGTTCCCGTTGGTCTGCCTGCTGGTCTGGATGGTCGCACTGGAGGTCGTGCAGTCGATCTGGCCCTTCGCGGTCGACGTGCTCCCCCGGCCGGGCCAGGTGCTCAGCTTCATGTGGGGCGAGGTCAAGGGCGACACGTTGGCGCCCTACAACGTCTACGAGACCTTCGCGATCTCGCTGAAGCGGCTCGGCATCGGGATGGCGATCGCGATGGTGATCGGCACCGTGATCGGTCTCGGGATGGGCCTCTCCAGGTCGATCAACGCCTTCTTCAACGACTGGGTGGTGGCGATCCTGGCGATGCCCAACCTCGCCTGGGCGCTCTTCTGCAGCCTGGCCTTCGGCTTCGGCGACGTGGGCCCGATCGTGACCGTGGTCCTGACCGGCATCCCGTTCGTGATCATCAACGTGCGCGAGGGCGTGCGCAACGCACCGCTCGACCTCTACGACATGGCGCGCGCGTTCGGTGTCAGCCGCGGCGACACCATCCGGCACGTGCTGATCCCCTCGCTGATGCCGTTCATGTTCGCGGCCGGCCGCTACGCCTTCGCGCTCGGCTGGAAGGGCCTGGTGGTGGCCGAGGTCTTCGGCGGCCAGGACGGCGCCGGCTGGACCATCAAGTTCTGGTACGACGCCCACCGCGCGCACGGAGTGATCGGCTACGCGCTGTTCTTCGTGATCTTCGCGCTGCTGTTCGAGAAGTTCATGTTCGACCGGCTCTCCCGCTACTTCTTCCGTTGGCGGCCCGAGGTCAACGCCGCCGACGTCGTCGAGGAACGCTTCGACGCACCGGAGCCGGCCGTCGCGACCGCCGGCGCCGTCGCCAACGCCAACACCGCGGCGATGGAGAGCCTCAACCAGGTAACTGCCGGCCCCAAGTCCGAGCGTGCGCGCGGAGACGACACGAGGAGACACCACGATGGCTGAGATCAAGGTCCGCAACCTGCACAAGGAGTTCGGCGTCGGCGAGGACAAGGTCGTCGCTCTCGAGAACGTCAATCTCGACATCGGCGGGCACGTCTTCGTCTCGATCGTCGGCGCGTCGGGCTGCGGCAAGTCGACCCTGCTCAACATCCTGAGCCGGATCGAGACGCCGACCAACGGCCAGGTGACGATCACCCAGGACGGCAAGCCCGCCAACGCCGGCTATGTCTTCCAGGCGGCCCGGCTGCTTCCCTGGCGCACCGTGATGGACAACCTGCTGTTCGTCCAGAAGGACCGCTCCGAGGCGACCCGGGCACGGTGCCAGCGATACCTCGAGATGGTGCAGCTCGGCGACAAGGGCAAGAAGTATCCCGGCGAGCTCTCCGGCGGCATGCAGCAGCGCGTCGGCATCGCACGCGCCTTCTCCACCGAGCCGGACGTGCTCTTCATGGACGAGCCGTTCAGCCACCTGGATGCGATCACGGCTCGCTCGCTGCGGGCCGAGCTGCAGAGCATGTGGCAGGAGACCAAGAAGACCGTGGTCTTCGTGACTCACGACGTGGGCGAGGCCGTCGAGCTCTCCAACCGGATCCTTGTCTTCGCCAAGGGTGGCCGGATGGCCGACGACATCGACATGCCACTGCCCTTCCCCCGTGACGTGTCCGACCCGGACGTCGCCTTGGCCAAGGCCAACGTGTTCAAGACCTTCGAGAACATCGGGGCTCTCGCGGTGAGCTAGCCGGCCTCGACCGCCCAGGTGGGTCATCTCCCGGCGCCGCAGCGTGAGGCGCTCCGCGAGGGGCTCGAGGACGTGCCCGCCTCCGCCTGGTGCGTCGTGGCGAGGGTGGCCGACTCGGGCCAGACAGCGGCCTCATGATGCCCGAGCGGGGTGAGAGCCGAGGTGGCGCGACGGGCGCCCCTGCGCGACCTGGCCCGGATATCGTGGTGGGCGGCGTTGCCGGACGTCAGGTACGAGTCGGGGGCGCACAGGAGGGCCTACCGATGCCACGAGATCCCAACATTCCCGGCGCGTTCGACGTCTACACGGTCGTGGTCCTGCGGCGGCCGGCCACGGCGCCCGAGATGTCGGACGAGGAGCTCGACGCGCTCCAGACGCGCCACCTCGCCTACCGCGCCGAGCTCGTGGGCCGGGGGGTGCTGGTCGTCAACGGCCCGTTCGACGAGCAGAGCGACCCGTCGTACCGCGGGATGTCGATCTTCGCCTGTGACCCTGGCGAGGCCGCACGGCTGTCGGCCGGTGACCCGTCGGTCATCATGGGACGGCTCACCTACGACGTCATGGAGTGGTGGGTCGGCGCCGGTTCGCTCTCCTTCCCACTCACCGATCGCACGGTGGGCGACCCTCGCGCGATGCCCAGCGGCTGACGGCGAGGCCGTGTCCCCGCTGTCGCGAGCAGCCGGCCCGTTCTGGTTTCGACATCATGAGCTCACTCCTCGAACGTCTCACCGAGGCGCAGAACTCCCGGGACGCCGAGCGTCTCGCGTCGCACTTCGCGCACGACTACCGCAGCGACCAACCCACGCACCCGAGCCGCAACTTCTCGGGGCGGGCGCAGGTGCGAGGGGTCATCATCGCCACCATCCACGATGACCAGATCGCGGCGGCCCGTCTGTACGTCGACACCGTCGAGCCCAGCGGAGAGGGCATCGATGCCGCGGTCGAGCAGCTGTACCGACCGCCTCACGAGACCACCTGACTCGGTGACCGCCCGGTTGGCTGCCGTGATGCCCGCCCTCGGTGGTCACGGTCGACCGGCGGGCGCAGCCGCACCGATGACGTCCACGAGCTCGTCGCGCGTCGGGCCGGTTGCGTAGGGCGGGCGCCAGCCGTTCTGGTAGACGGCCCTCGCCAGTGGCTCGGCCGGGCTGAGGATCGAAGGCAGCGCGGTCATCGCGAAGTAGCCTCCGGCGTAACGGCCGATCCGGGGGTCGGCTTCGACCGCGGCGGCGATGAGGTCGGAGGTGAGCGGGACGCTCAGGTCGAGGTCCTCACCCTGCCAGCGCCTGACCATGCCGCCGTCGATCGCGATGTGGTCGGCCACCCAGGGTTCGACGGCGTGGTCGCACCAGGCGCCGAACGGTGCGGCCACGGTTGCCGGGTCGGCACCCTCGTCGAGAAGCGCGAGCAGTGCGGTGACCTGCATGCAGGCCATCGCGATCCCGCGCCCTCGGGTCGGGGTGGTGGTCGCCACCGAGTCCCCCACCGCCACCAGTCCCGGCGTGTCGACCTGTCGCCGGTAGACGTTGCGCAGCGCCCCGCCGACGAGAACCGCCGACGTGGGGCGCGCACGGTCCGGATGGGTCCACTCGGCGAGGGCCGGGATGGCTCGGCAGGCCGCCTCGAAGGCCGCCTCGAAGCGCAGTGCCTTGAGTGCGGCGTCCGCTGTGGGACGCACGAGCACCACCGAGAAGTGACCGGCCTCGTGCAGGAAGACCAGACACTGGTAGCCGTCGAAGTCGGCCAGGTAGGCGATCGGGCTCACCAGGGGCCCGGGCTGTGCTCCCGGAAGCAGCTGGTAGCTGCGATCGACGTACGCGAGACCGCAGTCGCCGTCGAGCTCCGGGTCGCGTCCTTGTGGGCTCGACCTCCCCAGGCGCCCGGCTCGCCCCGAGGCGTCCACGACGAGGTCGGCCTCGACGAGGGATCCGTCGACCCGAGCCCCGATGACGCGTCCACGGTCGAGGACGAGTCCGTCGACATGGCCCGTGCGCAGGGTGAGGCCGGGCTGGTCGTTCGCCGCGTGACGAAGCGCTCGCTCGAAGGTCGATCGACGTGAGAGCACGCCCAGCATCTGGGGAGCTCCGGTGGAGCTCGGCACCTCCACCGGGCAAGCGCCCAGGTCCCGCCAGGTCTGGAAGGCCTCCGGCCACTCCGCCTGGAGGGTCATCGGCACCTGGGGACGGAAGCCGTGAGCATGCTCGAACTGCATGACTCCACGACGGATCCAGCTCCTCTCCGCTCGGGCCGGGGTCGCGGTCCACCGACGTGACCTGGTGGCCGCGTCGTGCGAGGGCGGCGCCGAGCAGGAGTCCTGTCGGACCCGATCCCACGATGAGTGTCCGCACGGTCCGTCCTCCCCTACACTATGAGGGATTTGATTACACTAAGAGTCACCTCATGAGGAGTTGGTGTCAAGATGCCCCAGGCTCGACGTCCATACCGGTCGACACTGCGTGAGGGCCAGGCGCGAGCGACCCGGCGAGCGGTCGTCGGTGCTGCCCGCGACCTCTTCGTGGAGCTCGGGTGGTCGCGCACGACCATCGACGCCGTGGCCGCTCGTGCCGGGGTGAGCCGCAAGACGGTGTTCACCTCGGTCGGGGGCAAGGCGGGCCTCTTGAAGCTCGCGCTGGACTGGGCGCTGGTCGGTGACGACGAGCCGGTCCCGCTGTCCGAGCGACAGGTCCTCACCTCGCTCAGACAGCTGACGGATCCCCGCGAGCTCGTGGCCCACTGGGCACAGTTCGTCGCCGAGCTGGAGGAGCGCGCGGCACCCCTGGCCGCCGTGCTCGTGGTGGCCGCGGACGCCGACCACGAAGCTGCCGAGGTGCATGCCGTGTCCGAACGCAACCGGCGCGGGGGCGCGGAGTTCATCGTGGCCCGCCTTGCGGCAACCGATGGCCTGCGGCCGGGACTGACCCCCGAGCGTGCGGTGGCCGCAACCCTCGTGCTCATGGACCCCGCCGGACACCGCACGCTCGTCCGCGAGCACGGCTGGACGCGCGCCGAGTACGCCGACTGGATCGAGCGCGCGGCCGTCGCCGAGCTCCTCGGGGGAAACCGTGACGACGTGGGCACCAGTCCTCGTTCGTGACCCGTCCCCCGTCAGTCCCGGATCTCGACGTCGCCCGCGACGTCGACGACGCTGACGTCGGGGGCGCCGGCCAGGGCCAGGACCTGGGCAGCATCGCCGCTGAAGAACTCCGTGGTCCCTCCCGAGCGGGTCACCACCACGGGGAACGCCACCAGGTCCGGGTGTCGCAGGAGCAGGCCACGCAGTGCAGGCGACAGGGAGGTGTACTCCTCTGCTGCGGCACGATCGGCAGCTCGGAGCCGTTCGGGCTCGACCAACCTCCCGTCCGTCAGATCGAGGGTCGGCTCCAGGACCTCGCGGGTGACCTTGTCGCGCAGGGTCGCGGTCACGTAGGAACCCGGCACGAGGAGCAGCCGCAGCGGCCGGTGGTCGAGCAGGACGAGCGTGTGGGCGGGGCGATCCAGCCGAGCCGCCAGCTGCTCGAGGAGGTCGTCAGTCGTCAAGGGGATCCCGTCAGCGCTCAGCAGAGGTCATAGTGCGCCGTCCAGGCCAGACCGAACCAGCTCGAGAAGTCATTGGGGACGCTGTAGCCGCGGACCTTCACCGTGTAGTCCCCCGTCTGCCGCGGGGTGAACTCGACGAGCTCCCACGAGTTGTCCCACGAGAGCCCCGTCGCCACCAGGTTGCCCGCCGGGTCGAAGACGTGCAGGTCGAGGTCGGCGTCGAGCCAGCTGGCCAGCGGGATGCCGAAGAAGCTGAACGTGCGGGAGTTCCACGCCAGGGCGACCCGGATCCGTGCGTTCGTGGTGTTCACCCGCGCCCGCCACGTGCGCGAGAAGTAGCCACCCCGGAAGTCTCGGGCCTCTGCCAGGCCGTAGTCGTGTGCCCGGAACTGAGCCACACCCCCGCTCTCCCGACGACCTGCCGTCCACATCCCATAGAGGGAGTTGACCATCCCCGCACCGTCCCGGCCGTCGTTCCAACGCGAGTAGTCCCTGCCGTCGGCCCCCTGGTAGTTCGCCGTGGCGAGGAGGATCGCTCGGATCGCTTCCGGCCAGATCCTCAGCCTGGGGTTCTTGCTCATCATCAGCGCCGCGATGGACGCGGTCACCGGTGTGGCGCACGAGGTGCCGCCGAAGCTGGATCCCAACAGTGCGTGGCGGCTGCCCGGCGCTGCGATGGCCGGCACCTCGTGGTCGCCGTGCGGAGAGGTGGGGTTCTTCCACGAGCTGCTCGTGGCGATGACGTCGTCGCAGCGGTCCGCGTCGTCCTCGTTGACGACGTTGCCGACACCCATGAAGTTGAAGCCCTTGCCCGAAGCGAACGCGTCGTCCGCTTCGTTGCCGGCCGACGTGAAGGTGCTCGGGTAGGGCCAGCGCTTCACCCAGTAGTCGAAGTAGACGTCCCGGCTGTGCAGCGACCCGTCCGACTCCTCCGAACCCTTGTGCCAGCTCATGGTGACGACATTGATGTTCCTGGCGCGCGCCCACTCGTACCGGTCGACGTAGTCGCTCGCGTTGGCGAGGTAGACGTCCGCCTCGGGCGCGTACCCCTGCCACTTCCCACCACACTTCCCGTCGGCGTAGCGGTTCCCGATGATCCCGATGCTCTTCGTCATGTGGTTGTTGGCGGACTGCGACGTGTCCTGGGTGTCGGCGATGTTGAAGCAGGACACGGAGATGTCGGGCGTGCCCGACTCGAGGATGGCGATGCGTACGCCGGCACCGCGCACACCGGTCCCGTGAACGATCTCCGTCCTCGTGGTCGGCAGGCTCTCCTCGATCGTCGGGTAGTCGGGCACGTCGCGCTCCAGGGCGGGGCCCACGAACGCGACGCGGTCGTCCTGCGCGAGAGCACGAACGGCCTCCGCCGGGAGCGACGCGACGACGAAGGGGCCCGATGCCCGCGCAGGTTCGTCGTCGGCCACGCCCACGTCGCGCATCACCTCCCGGTGCAGCGCGTGCGCGAGCTCGACGACCTCGGCGTTGTGGCGCTCAGCCGTCCCGGCCAGCTCGGCCGCGTACTTGTCGTCGAGGTCAAGGGCGTCGAGCTCGAGCTTGTCGATCGGCTGAGCCGGTTCCTCGACGGCGTACCGGATCAGGACCGGGACGCGTTGATCGGCGTCCAGCACCTCCAGGAGACGCTGCAGTGCAGGCTGCAGCGCACCGTGGCGTTCCCTCCCTGCGAGCAGCTCGGAACGCACCAGCTCGTCCACGTCGACCGACCGGTCGTCCGCATCGAGCGCGACCCGCCAGCTCTCCTCCGAGTCCGGGCTGTAGAGCTTGAAGAACGAGTACGAGGCGCCGAGGTTCGTCAGGCTCACCGAGCTCTCGCTCAACACCTGCAGATGCTGTCGGTCGACGCCGACAGCGGCCGCGGCCGCCTCCAGACGCCGACCCGCCTCACTGTCGAGATCCTCGGGTTCGCGGGCCCGATCGGGGCCGTCTTGCTGGACCATGAGACTTCTCCCCAGAGCCCAGGTCTGCCCCTGGGTCCCACCCAAGGTCTGTCTGGGCTGATGCCTCCAGGCTAGACCCGATGTGCGGGTTCGGCGACACCCAGAGGGGCTGTTTTCACGACGCTGAACCGGCGGCGATGAACTCGCGGAGCAGGCCCGCGAAACGATCGGGGTCGTCGAGATGCGGGAAGTGACCCGCGCCCTCGAACAGCTCGACACGGCAGTCGGGGAGCGCGCGCTCCACGCTGAGCGCGTGCGAGGCCGGGATCATCCGGTCCTTCGAGCCCCACACGATCAGGGTCGGGATCGGTGGCGCACTCGCCAGGTGGTCGTGGGCGCTGATGCTCTGCCCGCCGATGTCGATGACGGCACGGGTGGTGGCGAGGAAGGCGTGCCGGCTCTCACTGTCTCCGAGCGAGCTGAACCCCCGCCAGATCGCGCCGATGTCTGCGCCGGGTCGCCAGCCGACCTTCGACGCGCCACGACCCAGTGCCTCGACACGGGAGAGGACGGGTGCGGAGGCGAGGACGCTGAGCACCTGCGCGGCGCCGGGCAGGGTCGCGGAGCGCAGGACCAGGTTCACCTCACGTCCCAGGCCGCCACTGGCGACCAGGACGAGACGGTCGACCCGTCCGGGGAAGAGGTAGAAGAACTGCATCGCGATGCCACCACCGAGCGAGTGCCCGACGAGGGTGACCCGCTCGATCCCGAGGTGGTCAAGGAGATCGCGCAGGGCCGCGGCGTGCGCGCTGAGCGAGTAGTCCCCGAGCGGCTTCGCCGACTCACCGTGACCGAAGAGGTCGGGCACGAGCACCCGGTGGTCGTCATCCATCTTGTCGACCAGGTGGGCCCACTGCCGTTGTGAGCCGAGGATCCCGTGGATGAAGAGCACCACCGGGCCGGACCCGCTGTCGAGGTAGGAGAGGTCGTGACCGTGGAGCACGACCTTGTGTGGAGCCATGCGCGCCATGAAGGTCATCCTCGAGTGGTCGTCGGACCGGCCGAGCCCACGGTATCCCTGCCCGCGCCCCGAAGCCCAAACGGCGACCCAGACTTCAGTCGCGACCCCTCGCCTTCCGACCTTGGCTGCCACACTCGGGAGATGGCGGTCGGCAACGTGGCAGGAGCGCTGGCGGGACTGACGGTCGTCGTCGCCTCGCTGAGCGGCTGCGTCGCGCCCGACGTCGAGGTCATCGGTGCGCTGGGAGTGACGGTGGACGAGCAACAGCGACCGGTCGTCGTGGTGGAGGCGTGCGAGGGGGCGGCCACGCAGGTGGACCTGAGCTTCGACCGCGAGGGTCTGACCGAGGACGAGGAGAACGAGCAGGTCGCGGCTTGGACCTCGGACGTGCCGGTGCCCGGGACCAGCGAGCTGGTCCTCACCGCGCCCGCCGGTCCGTGGGCGGGTGAGCCCGTCGACGTGGTCCTCGACCGTGGGTACATCGCGACGGCGGTCGGCGAGGGCGACCGTGAGGTGCTCAGTCAGGTGGCGTTCCGCGGCGAGGACTTCGCCACGATGGAGCCCGGGACGGTCTACGTCGACGACACGGCCCCTGACGCGCGGGGGCCGGTCGGACGCAGTGCCGAGGACTTCACCGCCGACGTGTGCAGCCGGGGATGAACCTCGGGCCGCCCTCGGCTGGAGACGCCGCCGGTCAGCAGGGACTCAGGCCAGTGCGTCCTTCAGGAGGGCCTCGACCTCGGCGCGCATCGTCGCCACCAAGGTCTCGGCCTCCACGGCCGACGCCGCCTTGCCGGTGACCCGCACCAGCACCTGGTCGCCGGCGATGCGGAAGGCGATCGACGGGTTGGCGCTCGAGAAGAGCGCGCCCAGCCGGTCGGCGACCTGGGACTCCCCCAGGCCGGTCGTGCGGACGACCTCGCTGTGCAGCACCTCACCGCCGGTGAGCGCGGCCAGGCGCGGGACGACGTAGGTGTCGAGCATGGCGAGCATCTCGGACGGCACGCCGGGAAGCACGAAGAGCCAGGTGCCGGCGTGCTCCAGTGCGACCCCGAGTGCGAGGCCCACATCGTTGGGCAGCGGATCGGCACCCTCGGGGAGGTCGGCCATCCGCAGCACGCTGTCGAGAACGACACGCCGGCGGGACATCACCACCTGATGGATGTGCGCGGCGTGCCCGTCGTCCCGGCGCACCGTGAGGCCGGCCATCGCACAGACGGCGTCCTTGGTGACGTCGTCCCCGGTGGGGCCGATACCACCGGTCACCACGACGACGTCGGCGCGCTCGCAGGCCGTGCCGAGCACGGCCGCGATCCGGTCGAGGTTGTCCCCCACGGTGACGCGGTAGTGCGCGTCGAGGCCCGCCGCGGCGAGCCGCTGCGCGACGGCGGCGGCGTTGGTGTCGACGATCTCACCGATCAAGAGCTCGGTGCCGACCGAGACGACCTCCGCGATCACCGGGTCACGTCGTCGGGTTCGTCAGGGTGCCGAGGCCGTCCACGGTCACCTCGACGACGTCGCCGGGCAGCAGGTAGCGCGGCGGCGTGAAGCCGATGCCGACTCCGGCCGGCGTACCCGTGGCGATCATGTCGCCCGGCTCCAGCAGCACCGAGGCGGAGATCGTCTCGATCAGCGTCGGGATGTCGAAGATCAGGTCGGACACGGGCGCCGCCTGGCGCTGCTCGCCGTTGACGCTCGTGCGCACCCACAGCGCGGTCACGTCGTCGACCTCGTCGCGGGTGACCAACGCGGGACCCATCGGACAGTAGGTCGCCGCGCTCTTGCCCAGGAAGAACTGCACATGCCGCTTCTGCAGCTCACGCACGGTCATGTCGTTGACGATCGTGTAGCCGTAGACGTGGTCGAAGGCATCCGCGGCCGCGATGCCTCGCCCACCGCGCCCGATGACGACAGCGAGCTCGCCCTCGTAGTCGCTGGTGCCCGTCGGGTCCGACGACACGTCGATCGGGTCGCCGGGCCCGATCACCGACGAGAGCGCCTTGGTGAACACGATGGGGTGGTCGGGAACGGCCTGCTTCTGCGAGGCGTCGAAGCCGCTGCCGGCGAACTCCGCCGCGTGGTCGAGGTAGTTCTTGCCGATGCACATGATGTTGTTGCGCGGCCTGATCGGCGCCAGCAGCCGTACGTCGGCCAGCGGGACCCCCTCACCACGCCCGACGGCCTCCGCCGCCTGCTTCAGGCCGTCGTCACCGAGGGCCACCAGCTCCACCATCGTGACCGGCAGGTCGGGCCCCAGCGGCACGACGGTGTCACCGACGAGCGCACCTGTCGCGGTGCGGTCCTCGTGCAGGTAGGTCACCAGTCTCATCGGCTCTCCTCGTGTTCGGTGCGGATCGCGCTCCCTGCGAGCGTCGGGGTGCCGAGCTCCTCGGCCCGGGCCAGCAGGCCGGCCAGCACTCGCGGCTCGACCTCCAGCCCGTCACGCTGGTGGGTGGCCCAGGCCTCGGCCGCGCGGTCGCCGGGAAGCCGGACGGCGTCGCCGTCGAGCGGGTCGGCGGCGCGCAGCTCGTCGAGCTGGCTCGTCACGTCGGCGAGCACGTCCTCGAGCGGGCGGAACAGGTCGGCCTTGAACGCGATCAGCAGCTGGCCGGTGTTGGTGGGCGTCACGGGATCGACGCGGTGGTCGACGACGGCCCGGCCGAAGGCGGCTCCGTTGAGGGTCCCGGCGAGGAGCCCGATCGCCATCGTCAGGCCGGACCCCTTGTAGCCACCGATGGGCACGAGGAAGCCCTCGTCGGCCCGAGCCGGGTCGGTGATCGGCCTCCCGTCAGGGTCGACCACCCAGCCGATCGGCATCTCCTCGCCGGCGAGCCGGGCGACCTTGATGGTCCCGTGCGAGACGGTCGTGGTCGCGATGTCGAGGAGGTAGGGGTGCCGGTCGGCCGCCGGGATCGCGACCGCGACCGGGTTGGTGCCGAGGATCGGGGCGCGCACCTCCCCACGGCGGCAACCCGTTGGCGTTGGCGACCGCGAAGTAGATCCCGACCAGGCCACGCTCGGCGAGCATCAGCGGGTAGAGCCCGGCGGCGCCCGCGTGGTTGGAGTGCACGGTGCCGACGACGGCGACACCCGTGTCCTGGGCCTTGGCGGCGGCGATCTCGGTCGCCCGGGTCATCGCGACCTGACCCAGTCCGTTGTCGCCGTCGACCTGGGCGGATGCGGCCGTCTCGGCAAGGACCCGCAGGTCCGGGTGCACGTTGATGCCGCCCGCGGCGATCCGGTCGAGGTAGGGAACCACCCGGATCAGCCCGTGACCGGTGCGGCCCCGGAAGTCGGCCTCGACCAGGCGTGTGGCGGTGGTTCGCGCGTGGTCGTCGGGGACGTCGTACGCCGTGAACAGCGCAGCCGTGAAGCGTACGAGGTCCGCGAAGCCGTGGGCCACCGGCGATCAGCCGCCGATCTTCAGCAGCCGCTCGGCGTTGCCGCCCAGCACGAGCCGGCGCTCCTCGTCGGTCAGGTCGACCCTGTCGAGGAAGCCGAGCGGGTCGACCGTCCCCATGTCGAAGGGATAGTCGGTGCCGAGCAGCACGTGGTCGGCACCGAACCGGTCGACCAGATGGCGCACCATGCCCGGGTCGAAGACGTTGGTGTCGAAGAAGAGCTTGGCCAGGTAGTCGCTCGGTGGCCGGTCGATGTGGCGGCGCAGCTCGGGACGCACCGTCCAGGCGTGGTCGGTGCGTGCGGAGTAGAAGGGCAGGTAGCCGCCACCGTGCACGACCACCATCGCGAGGTCGGGGTGCCGCTGCCAGACGCCTCCGAGGATCATCTTCGTCGTGGCCAGTGCCGAGGCGAGCGGCATGCACATGACGTTGACGAGGTAGTAGTCGGTGAAGCGCTGCCCGTCGGTGAACCCCTGGGGGTGCATGATCGCGGTCATGCCGAGCTCGACCGCTGCCTCCCACACCACGTCGTAGCGGGCGTCGTCGAGATCGAGACCGACCACGTCGGCGCTCATCTCGAAGCCGTGGAAGCCGAAGTCGTCACGCGCCTCGCGCAGCACCTCGACCGCGAGGTCCGGGTGACCGAGCGGGATGTTGGCGACGGCGGTGAAGCGGTCAGGGTGCGCTGCGACCACCTCCGCGAAGCGCTCGTGCTGGAGCCGGCACGCCTTCAGTGCCTCGTTCTCCTCCAGCCAGTAGAAGTACTCCGTCGGCGGCACGGAGAGGACCTGCATGTCGATCCCCTGGAGGTCCATGTCTGCCAGCCGCACGTCAGCGTCCTCGAACTGGCCGGTCGTGCGCGCGCTCGCGCGGAGCTCCTTGTTGTAGCGCAGCGTCTCCGGCGAGGAGTAGAGCGCACGCGGCTCGAGCTCCGGCCGCAGGAACGGTGCCGCGAGGGCGGTGCCGGCGGGGACGGAGAGATGGGTGTGCACGTCCACCGTGCGGTACGCCGGACGCGTGCCGGTCGTCTCGGCCACCACGGGAGCCAGGTCCTGCCACCACTCGGCGTCGCGCCCCATCTCAGCCCTTGTCGACGTAGAGCTCGGCGAGGGCGAGCCCGACCTGGTCGCTGCTCAGCGGCAGCGAGACGACCTCGTTGGTCTCGGCCGAGAGGTCGGCGGCCAGGTAGACCTCCATCGTCACGCGGGCGAGGTGCGGATCGACCATCACCGGCCGGTCGTGCAGCACCGCCTCGAGGAAGTGGGTGGTCTCGCGCTCCATCGGGCCGGCGTACATGTGGTCGACGTACTCCCCCGGCATCGTGGAGAGCGGGAACTGCACGCCCTTCTCGACGGTGTTCACCACGACGTCGCGGTGGCTCGCGTCGGCGATGATGGCGCCCTCGGTGCCCAGCACCTCGATCCACGTGGTCGCCTGGTTGGGGTAGCCCGGCGGCAGCGACATCCCGGCACCCACGGTGACGACGGTCCCGTCGTCCATGGTGACCACGATGTACTGCGTGTCGGGCACACCCAGGGTGGCTTTGCGGACGCCCCACGCGTTCTGTGAGTAGACCCGCACCGGTCGGCGCGGCTCCAGGCACCAGAAGGCGAAGTCGAGGTCGTGGGTGGCCTCCATCGCCGCGGGCGAGAGCTTGGTGCGCGAGCTGATCTTTGCCCCGAGCGACCGCGTGATGTGCCGACTGACCAGGATGCTGCTGATCTCACCGAGAGTGCCGTCGTTGATCGACCGCTTGACCATGGCCTGCTTCGCGTTGAAGCGCTGGGAATAGCCGATGGTGAACTTCAGGTGGCCGTCGTCGGCGAGACCGATCAGCTCGTCGGCCTCGTCGAGGGTGAGCGCGATCGGCTTCTCCAGGAGCACGTGCTTGCCGGCGGCCAGGGCGGCCCGGGCCATCGGGTGGTGCAGGGTCTCCGGCGTCGCCGAGACGAGGACGGCGTCGATGGCGTCGTTGCCGATGATCGCCTCCCAGTCGTCGGTGGTCGACGTCGGCGAGGTGGCCTCCGTCATCGCACGGAGCCGCTCGGGGTCGGTCTCGGCGAGGTGCAGCTCGCCGACCAGCGCGCTGCGGGCGCAGGCCACGGCGCGGATCCCACCGCACCAGCCGGTGCCGATGACGCCGACGTTCAGCTGCTTCATGCTCTGACTCATGCTGGGTCCTCTCGCAGGCCGGCCTGCAGCTCTTCGGGGGTGATGGGCAGGGCGACGGGTACTCCGCGGCGGGCGGACAGGTCCATCGCCATGGTCAGGAGCAGGTTGGAGTGCCCCTCGGCGGCCGTGGCGTGCGGGGTGCGCACCCCCATGGTCAACCGGCTGAACCAGGACATCGTCTCCTCGCGCATCGGCCCCCAGAGCAGGCCGTCGGAGAGGTCGCCGGGCGGATAGCTGCCGACGAAGTCGATGTTGCGGGTTGCCGGGGCCTCGAAACCGCGGCTGTTGTAGCCGGCCGGCTGGCCGTGCTCGGAGGCGACGATCACGTCGCGGTGGGTGTCCTCGATGTCGATGACCCCCTCGGTCCCGACGATGCCGATCTCGAGGCCGTAGACGGCACCGGGCCAGATCGCCGGCAGCGCCCAGTTGATGTTCATGCTGAAGATCGTGCCGTCGGACATCGTGAAGACACCGAAGGTGCCGTCCTTGGTGCCCATCTCCCCCAGGACGACGTCGGTCGAGCGGGCGTAGACCTCGACGGGCGTGTGACCCTCGAGCAGCCACATGCTCATGTCCAGGCTGTGGGTCCCCGAGATCACCATCGGGGTCAGGTTGGTGGTGTCGGAGACCTTGCGCAGGGTGGCGTCGGGAACCATCCGGTTCATGAACGCCCGGGTGACCACCGAGGTGACCTGACCGATCTGCTCGTCGCGCAGTCGCTGCTTGACCGCCAGGAACCGGCGGCGGAAGCGCTGGGTGTAGCCGACGACCGCGTCGACCCCGGCAGCCTCGATGGCGGCGAGCACCCGCGCCGAGTCGACCGGGTCGGTGGCGAGCGGCTTCTCGATGAAGAGGTCGTGGCCGTGCTCGACCGCACGCAGGACCGGGTCGACGTGCTCGCGCTCGTCGGTGGCGATGATGACCGCGGTGACCTCGGGGCGCGCGAGAAGCTCGGCCACGTCGGTGGTGGCGAAGTCGGCCCGGGTGTCGTCCGCGAGCTGCTTCAGGGTCGGCTCGTGCACGTCGCACAGCCCCAGCCAGCTGACGCCCGGATACTCCCGCGCCAGCACGGAGCGGATCCGTCCGATCGCACCACAGCCGACGACGGCCAGTCCGATCCCCGCGCCCTGCACGCTCACGCCAGCCCCAGCAGACGGGCGGCGTTGCCACCGCTGATCAGGTCCTGCTGCTCCTGGGTGAGTCCGGGCGTCGCGCCGATCAGGGCGAGCGGGTCGTCGTCGCCCATGTCGTAGGGGTAGTCGGTGCCCAGCAGCACGTGGTCGGCGCCGTAGCGGTCGACGAGGAACTTCAGCTGGTCGGTCTCGAAGACCATCGTGTCGAAGTAGAAGTTGCGCAGGTAGTTGCCGGGCAGCTGGGGCACGCCCTCGCTGATGTCCTCGCGGGCCCGCCAGCCGTGGTCCATCCGGCCGGCGTACGCCGGGAGGTAGCCACCCCCGTGGACCACGAGGATCTTCAGATCGGGGTGCCGTTCGATGACGCCGCTGAAGATCAGGTGCGCCTGCGCCAGGGTCGCCTCGAACGGGTGACCGAGGATGTTGACGAAGTTGTGCCCCTGGAGGCGATCGGGGTGGGTGGTGCCCTGCGTGTGGATGACGACCACGGCACCCAGGCGCTCGACCTCGGCCCAGAACGGGTCGAGCCGCGGGGCTGCGATCTCCTCGCCCTCGACGTGGGTGCCGATCTCGATGCCGCGCATGCCCAGCTCCTGCACGAGGTAGCGCAGCTCCTGGACCGCGGCCTCCGTGTCCTGCAGCGGCACGGTGCCCAGCGGCAGGAAGCGGTCGCCGTACTTCGAGGTCGACTCGACGAACTCCTCGTTCATCATCCGCGAGACCTTGGCGCCGAGGTCGGCGTCGGCCCAGTAGTAGTACTGGTAGACCGCGACGGCCACCGCCTGGACGTCGACGCCCATGGCGTCCATGTCGGCGAGGCGCACGTCCAGGTCGTCCATCTTGGGCCTGATGGTGGCCAGCTGGCGCTCGTTGACCTTGCGCGTGGTGGCGTTGCCGTGGCCGAGCGCGACCTTGCCGGCAGCGAGCGCGGCGTCCTTCATGAAGTCGGCCGCGGGGGCGCACTCACGGTGGCAGTGGATGTCGATCACGGGGCCGTCGGTGCGTTGCGCCCTACTCATCAGGAATGTCCCTCCACGGCTGCGAACAGGTCTCTGCCGACAGTAGGGAGCCGCGGGAGCGACCCACAATGTGGGTTTCCGGCAATTTGGTGCCCCGCGGATGGCATGTCAGGAGAGCGCGGTCAGCGTCCGCCGGAGACGTCGAGCACGGTGCCGGTCACGAAGGACGCGGCCGGTGAGAGGAACCACGCGATGGCCTCCGCCACCTCCGGGGCCGTCCCGGGGCGGCCCATGGGCTGGGCCGGTCCGAGTCGCGCGGCCCGGCCGGGGTCGCCGCCCTCGGCATGGATGTCGGTGTCGATGATCCCGGGGCGGACCGCGTTGACCCGCACACCTTCGGTCGCGACCTCGAGGGCCAGTCCGCGGGTCATCGTGTCCACGGCCGCCTTGCTCGCGGCATAGTCGACGTACTCCCGGGGAGCCCCGAGCTGGGCAGCCCGCGAGGACACGTTGACGATCGCGCCGCCCGCGCCGCCGGACGCCGTCGACATCCGCCGCACCGCCTGGCGGCAGCAGGAGGCGGTGCCGATGACGTTGACCGCGAGGACGCGGGCCCAGCGGTCTGCGTCGATCTCGACCATGGGCCGCTGCTGCTCGAGCATCCCGGCGCTGTTGACCAGGGCGGCCAGCGTGCCGAGCTCGTCGGCGGCGGCGAAGAGCCGCTCCACCTCGGCCTCGTCGCTGACGTCGCAGCGCACCAGCTGCACCTGTGCCCCGGTCGCGTCGAGCGTCTCGGCGAGGGCACGTGCGTCGTCCTCGCGTGACCTGTAGCCCAGGCAGAGGTCGTAGCCCTGGCGTCCCAGGATCGCGGCGGTCGCCGCCCCGATGCCGCGAGTGCCGCCGGTGACGACCGCGACCGGCCGGGTCACGACGCCGCTCCCCCGGCGGCCCGGCCCAGCACCGCGATGTCCTCCGCGCCGTGGCCGCTCTCCGAGAGCGCCTGCAGGAGCACTCCGGTCGCGTCGGTCAGCGGTACGTCGATCCCGGCGGCCGTCGCGGCGGCGGCGATCAGCCGGGTGTCCTTGAGGCCGCCGTCGACGGCGAAGGCCGGGGTGAAGTCACCGGCGGCCATCGCCCGCCCCTTCTTGGCCACGAACGGCGACTCCAGCGGGCCGCCTGTCGATCGCCTCGAGGAACGTGCCGGGCGCGATGCCCAGGGCCTGCGCCACGGACATCGACTCGGCCAGCGAGGCCGTCACCGTGACGACGAAGGCATTGGTCGCGAGCTTGAGCCGGGACCCGGTGCCTGCCCCGCCGAGCCAGAGGGTGCGGGAGCCGACGGCGTCGAGGACCGGTGCGAGCACCTCCCGTGTGTCCTCGGGTCCGGATGCCAGCACCACGAGCGTGCCCTGCTCGGCTGGTTGCTTGGTGCCCTGGACAGGGGCGTCGACGTAGCGCAGTCCCAGCTCGGCCGCGACCTCCGCGAGCCTGTCGGCGCCCTCGATGCCGACGGTGCTGGTCTGCAGCAGGACGGCGTCCGACGCCCACCCGCCGCCGGCCTCGCGGAGCACCTCCTCGACGGTGTCGGCGTCCCAGAGCATGGTGATCACCACGTCGGCGTCGCGCACGGCGTCGGTGAGCTCCGCGCAGACGGACACCCCGGCCTCGGCCAGTGGGGCGGCGCGGGAGGCGGTGCGGTTCCAGGCCGTGGTGTCGAGCCCGGCAGCCGCGAGGTTGCGGGCCATGCCCGCCCCCATGGTGCCGGTCCCGAGCACGCAGACGCGCGGAGTCGAAGGGTTGGCGTTGACCTCGTCGGAGGTTGTGTATACGGTCACGGCTACATGTATACCAAGCAGGAGGCGCCATGACCACGGCCGACATCCACCCGACGGTGGAGCTCCCCTCCGGACCGCTCGCGACGGGGCTGCGCATCGGCGGCCGCATCGTCGAGGGCCGGGGACCCCGGCTCGACGTACTCAACCCGGCCACCGGCGAGGTGCTGGCCGCCGCGGACAGCGCCGACGCGAGCGACGTCGAGGACGTCGTGCGGATCGCGCAGGAGACCTTCGACTCGGGGGTGTGGAGCCGGATGTCGATCCACGAGCGCTCCCGCATCATGCACCGCTTCGCGGACGGCATAGCCGAGCGGATGACCGACCTCTACACGCTGGAGACCGCCAACAACGGCCGGCCGATCACCGAGACCAAGGCGCAGATCACCCGGCTGCCCGAGTGGTACCGCTACAACGCGTCGCTGCTGCTCTCCGACCGCGACGCGGTGGTGCCGATGCCGGGCCCCTACCACTCCTACACGACGCGGCTGCCACTCGGCGTGGTGACGATCCTGGCGTCGTTCAACCACCCGATGATGATCGCCTCGAAGTCGCTCGCCCCGGCGCTGGCCACCGGCAACTCCGTGGTCCTCAAGCCCTCGGAGCAGACGCCGCTCACCGCGATGCTGCTCGCTGACATCGCCCACGAGGCCGGCATCCCCGACGGGGTCCTCAACGTCATCAACGGCCTCGGGCCGACGGTGGGTGCGGCGCTGACCGAGCACCCGCTGGTCAAGAAGGTGGTGTTCACCGGCGGCACCGAGCCGGGTCGCTCCATCGCGCTGGCGGCAGCGAGACGCTTCGCCAAGACCACCCTCGAGCTCGGCGGCAAGTCCCCCGTCCTCTTCTTCGACGACACCCCCGTCGACGTCGCCGCCCGCGGCGCGGCGTTCGGCGGCTTCATCGGCGCCGGCCAGACCTGCATCGCCGGCAGCCGGCTGATCGTGCAGCGCGGCATCCACGACGAGTTCGTCGACGCGCTCGCCTCGGTCGCGCAGAGCATCAGGATCGGCGACCCGAGCGAGGCCGACACCCAGCTCGGTCCGGTCATCTCCGGTCGGGCCCGGGACCGCATCCTCGGCAAGATCGCGGAGGGCGTCGCAGCCGGCGCCCGGGTCGTCACCGGCGGCGGTGCGGCGTCCGTGCCGGGGCTCGACGGCGGCTTCTTCGTCGAACCCACCGTCCTGGCCGACGTCACCAACGACATGAGCGTGGCCCGTGAGGAGATCTTCGGACCGGTCGTCGTGGTGATCCCCTTCGACGACGAGGACGAGGCGGTGGCGATCGCCAACGACTCGCCGTACGCCCTCGGCTCGGCGATCTGGACCCGCGACGTCGCCCGGGCCCACCGCGTCGCGGGGCGGCTGGAGGCCGGGATGGTGTGGGTCAACGACCACCACCGCCTCGACCCGTCGTCGCCCTGGGGCGGGCTCAAGGAGAGCGGCATCGGCCGCGAAGGCGGCTGGGAGTCCTTCCACGACTTCTCCCAGGTGCGTGCGGTGACCGTGCGGACTGCGACCGACGACGTCGACTGGTACGGCGGCAAGGCAACCGGAAGGCTGAACTGATGAGCGACCTGACCATCCACCCTGTCCAGGACGGCGTCGTCCTGGTCGAGCTGTCCCGACCGCCGGAGAACCTGTTCAGCATCGAGCTGTGCGCTCAGCTGGCCGACCTGCTGGACAACCCGCCCGAGGGGGCGCACGTCGTCCGGTTCCGCGCCGCCGGTGAGGTCTTCTGCCTCGGCCGTGACCGCGGCGGATCCGCGTCGACCCCGGGCGAGGTGCGCGCGGAGGCCGAGGCCCTCGCCGGGCTGACCCGCTCGGCGCAGCGCACCCGACTGGTCACCGTGGCCGAGGTGCAAGGGGATGCGGCCGGCTTCGGCGTCGGCCTGATCGCCGCCTTCGACGTGTCGGTCGCGGTGCGCAGCGCGCAGTTCCGCTTCCCCGAGGTCGGCATCGGGCTCGCGCCGGCGCTCGTGCTGGCGTGGCTCCCCCGCGTCGTCGGCCGTCGTGAGGCGTTCTGGCTGACCGCGACCGCCGAGCCGCTCGAGGCCGAGCGCGCCGTGACGCTCGGCCTCCTCAACGAGGTCGTCGACGACGGCGACCTGCTGGTCAAGCGGGTCGACGAGATGGTCGCCCAGCTGCGCTCGCGCAGCGCCCGGGTGCACGGTGACATCAAGGACATGCTGCGGATCTTCGGCGACCTCGGCGACGAGCAGGCGGTCGAGGTGAGCCTCGACCGGCTCGTCGTCGGGTCGTTGCGCCGCGGCGACGGCTGAGTCCGGGGTGAGCGGCGTGACGACGGAGTCAGCGGCTGCCCGGGTCGCCCGCGACCTGCGCGAGCGGGTGTGCAGCGGAGCGGTCGGCCCCGGCACCGCCCTGTCGCAGGCCGGGCTCGCCGAGGACTACGGCGTCAGCCGGATCCCGGTGCGCGACGCCCTGCAGGTGCTTGCCTCCGAGGGGCTGGTCGACCTGCGCGGCGCCACCGCCCTGGTCACGCCGCTGACCATCGAGGACCTCCAGGAGCTCTACGAGATGCGGGAGGCGGTCGAGCCGCTCGCCACCCGCCTCGCCGTACCCCGCGTGGGGCGGGCCGGCATCGCCCGGATGACCCAGCACCTGGCCGTGATGGACGACCCCGCCACGACGCCCGGCGCCTGGGTCGAGACCAATGCGGCGTTCCACGCCGAGGTCTACACGCTCGCCGGCCGGCCCCGGATGATCGCGCTCGTCGAGCAGCTGCGGCGGCTCACCGACCGCTACATCTACTTCCACCTCGACGTGGTCGGGCAGTCGGCGCACCTCCAGCAGGAGCACCGCGAGATCCTCGCCGCCGTGACGGCGCACGACGCGGCTGCCGCGGCCGACCTGACCCGCGAGCATCTGGCCTCCTCGCACGCCGTGGTGCTCGACTACCTGCTCGCGCACGAGGACGCCGTCGCCCGCTGACCTGCCGGTGCCCACCGCTGGTCGAGGATCGACGCGTCCGGGCCTCGGTGGTCGAGGAGCAAACGAAGTGAGCGTCTCTGGTGCGCCGAACGGGGAGCGTCGCTGTCGACGACAGGCCCCCGAGGCAGCCCGAGACGGTCGGCCGCAGCCGCGTCGACCACGACACCGGCGACGGTGGACATCACGCAGCAGCCAGGCCGGCCGGCCACCGACCGTTGGGGTGATCCCGTCGAGCTGGGGCGACTGGGGCTCCCAGTCGGCTGGGCGCGGGTGATCGCGTTCGTCGGGTGGAACAGCTGGTCGCTGTGGCTGCTCAGCCGGCACGAGACCGGTCTGCTCCCGGGGCAGGAGACGCCGGCGATGATCGAGGAAGGCCCCTTGCCTCTTCTGTCTCGGCGCTCGCGCTGTTCCCGGTCGCGGTGCTGCTCATCTTCTGGGGAGCGATCCGGCCGGAGGAACGGTTCCTGCGCGCTCGGTTCGGGTGCCGCACCACGACTACGCGCGGCGCCTGCGGCGCTGACTCTGAGCTACTCCCGCGTCGGCAGCGCCCTGATCCAGTGGTCGTCGGGTGCGTCGATGCCGTGGCGTGGTGGTCGTCGGAACTCGGGTTGTCGGTCGAGCGGGTTGAGCCGGACCTCCCACGGGGTGGCGTGGACGAGGGTGTGGTGGGCCCGGCAGAGCAGCACCAGGTTGTCCAGCCCGGTGGGTCCGCCGTCGGCCCAGTGTCGGAGGTGGTGGGCGTCGCACGCGAGGGGTAGCCGGCGGCAGCCGGGGAAGCGGCAGTGCTGGTCGCGCAGGACGAGGGCTTTCCAGATCGCGGCGGTGACGAGTCGTTGGGTGCGGCCGACGTCGAGGACCTCACCCAGGGAGCCGAGCACGGCGGGGATGACGTCGGCATCACAGGCCAGCCGGCGGATCGTGGGGACGCTGAGCTGGTCGCCGGTGTCCAGCGTCGCGACACCGAGGCCGTCACGCAGCTGCTCCAGCGTGAGTGTGACCGTGAGCCGGGGCTTCGCACCGTGCTGCTCGGGGAGCAGGCCGTCGGCCTCGCTGGCCTTCACGCACGTCTCGACCAGGGCGTCCCAGGTGCGGGCGCCGTGGTCGCGGAGGTCTCGCGCGGTCTCGCCGCAGTCGGGGTCGGTGCCCGGCGACGGTGCGGAAAGGGCGTGCAGGGCGTTCTTGATCAGGGCGGCGTCCTCGACGGTGCCGCGACCGCGGAGCCTCACCCCACCGATGCCGTCCTCGGCGATGGTGAGGAAACGGCCTAGGTGCGCGGAGCGCTCGAGCCGGTCCAACGCGGCCTCCTCGGCGCGAGCGAGGCCGTCGGGGTCGAGGACCTCGAGCAGGTGCTCCCCCGCCTTGCGCAGCTCGGAAGCATTCAGACTGGAGGCCTGGTCCAACAGCATCCGCTCGGCGTCGTCCCGCAGGCCCGGGTGACCGGGCAGCCGGTCGATGATCGCCACGATCACCTCGGCGTGCTCGGGCGACACTTCCCCTGTCTGCAGCGCGAGCAGCGTCGCCCGCCGTTCCCCGCACAGCGGCCGGGCCGTGCGCAGCATCCGCGACCCGTGGCCGTGCCGACCACCAGCGGTATGGGTCAGCCAATCACCCGGCGACACCCACCCCGCGGTCTTGGCCGCCTCGGTCGCTTCGACCTCCGCGGCCACCTGGACCTCGACAGCCGCGACCAGCGAGCGGAGCCGCTCCAGCTCCACGGTCACGTCCAGCAGGTCCTGGGGTCGGGCTGCGGCCCAGAGCGTTTCGGTCAGCATGGCGACCTGCTCCCGAGCGGACGCGAGCACAGCCATCGGGCTGGTCGGCGAGTCCGGGAGCATCTCCATGTCCTGACTCTCCCAGGCGCCGCCGACAGTTTTATGGGCTGCTTTGGCCACCCTCGAGAGGCACCCACTCTTGCCCGCACCGGCTCCAGAGCCGAGCAAGGTTGTGGTCCCACCGATCGGCGGCGGGGCGCGTCGCACGCCCACCATGACGCTCGCCCCACGGCGAACGTCTCGACGCTCCCGCTGCCCAGAGCCCGTCTCCGACGCCGTGCATCACTCTGGAGGAGGCCACGGCAGGGCCGCGGGGGCACAGTCGGCCGTAGGCTGACAACTGTGCTGCCCCACGCCCGCCACGAGTTCGAGGCACTCGCAGGGGACAGCGCGATCCGGTCGCTCGGAGTAGTCCAGTGCGATGAAGTTGAGCGAGTGTCGCGATGTCGGCGACGTAGTCGGCGCAAAGCCATGGTTTCAGTTGTCGTGCTGTTCATGGTTCATGCCGGCCTGTTCGGCTGCGCCTCCTCGGCCACCCCCGAAAGTCTCGCAGCCTGCAACCACGGACCGGGGTCGCGCGGCGACGACTTGCAGTTGTCGAGCGGCCTGCACTGGCTCGAGGACGGCCACGGCTACGACGAGCCGGGCGAGATCTTCGTCTGCATCGACCCTGAGCTCGGCGGCACCGTCACGCTGACCGGACCGGACGGCGTGCAGGTGAACCCCGCCGAGCAGCGGGTCGACCCCGCGGGCAGCGGCGTGCTGCGCTTCGAGGTCCGGGTCGATCCGGGCGCCTCCGGTGAGTTGAAGGCACGGACGATCTCCGGCGACACAGGCTCGACGCTGTTCGGTCCGGTAGTGGAGTCCGACGACGACGGTTGGACCTTCCGAGAGGGCGACTGAGCCAAGGAGCAATCAGGTCGCCTGCGGAGCCGCGTCAAACCGCCGCCTACATTCCGGGGCGTTCCGACGCGACCTCCGCCGCTGCGGGGTGTCTCCAGCGGCAGGGTCTACGGTGACGTGATGCCCCTAAGCCGAGGACGACGGCTCCTGGAAGTTGCCGGGCTCCGGGCTGCGCGCTGGGGAGCGCTGGCACTGCTCGTGCGACCGGCCTATATCGCGACCGAGTTCGTCGTTGCGACGGCAACGACGGGTGGCTACAGCTTCCTCTCCGATTCGGTCAGCCGACTCGGTGAGGTCGGTTGCTCGGCGGCGTACTGCTCGCCGCGTCACGAGATGATGAACGGCTCATTCATAGGCTTCGGTGTCTTGCTGGTCGGCGGTGCGGTGCTGCTCTCGCGGGCTCTGGGGCCATGGGTCACGGGACTGCTCTTGGTCTCCGGGCTGAGCTCCGTCGCCACGGGCCTCGCGCCTCTCGACCAGGACGCCACCATGCATGCGCTCGCCGCGGCACCCTTGTTCGTGGCGCAGCCGATCGCTCTGATCGTCCTCGGTGCGCGGTTGCGCAATGACCGGCCGCGTCTGTCCGGGGCGCTTCTGGCTGCGGGAGTCGTGACCGGCACGGCGGCCGCGTCGTTCGTGCTCTCCGGTGACGGCCCCGCAGCGGGTGCTCTCGAACGCCTTGCTCTGTGGCCGGTGCTCGTCGGGCTGGCCGGATTCGCGTGGACGCGACTCTCTGCCGATGGTCGTTCTGGACCCGGTCATCGAGAGGCCAGTGCACACACATCGTCCGCCGGATGACGTACTCGACCGCACCGCAGCCGCGACCAACGCACGCCCTGCCCGTTCGCGCCGCCCCGACCGATGGGAGTAGCCCTTCTCGCCGCCTTCGGGCCAGCCCTAACCGCGCCCTCGAGGGCTGAGGCTAGAGCACCTATACCTTCAACCTGTTGACGGTCTTGGTGACATGCCCGCCCTCGTTCTCGAGGAACACGATCTCGCCGAACTCGAGGTGCGACCAGCCGTCGTCGTCCTCCGTCAGCGGCTCGGAGGAGAAGATGGCAGCCGTCGCCTCCTTCTCAGTGCACACCTCGAAGTCGTAGGAAGTCTCGACGCCCTCAAAGTTCCGACCCATCATCAGATACATCGGCTCCAGGAGCATCGAGAGAGCGAAATCGCTCGTGCCCGGGCCGGACTCTCTGAGCTCTTTCCAGTCCCCGACCGGGTCGGTCTCGCCCTGGTGTCCGAGACCGACGTTGACCCCGATGATCCGGTTCGGCGACACCAGGGCCATCTTCAGCTTGGTCAGGGCTGCCAGGTCGAGATCCTTCATCGCCTGGGCGATGAGCCTGAGCACTTCTTCGACCCCTCGTTGGACATCGTCGTCGCTGTCGCCCTCGATCAAGGAGAGCAGAAGCACGTAGAGGAACTCCGTGTCCGTCGAGCCCCGCATCTGCTTCAGGTACTTGTCCTCGCAGTGCTGCAGCAGCTCCCTCTGCAGGAGTAGCCAGTTCGGCACGTCACCGTTCTGGGCGATGATCCAAGGAGTCCCTTCGAAGGAGAAGGGGTGGCAGTTCTCGTCGGCCAGGACCGTCCTCGAGTTGTAGGCGGCTGCTCGCACATGAGCAAGCATCGTGCTGGCTTGGAGGCTGGGAATGATGCGGTCGGCGTTGTCGTCGTAGAAGGCAGCCATGGGGCGGCGGTAGATGAACGGATCCTCTGGTTTGAGCAGGTGCTCACTCCAGGCGCCGAATCCCCACCCCGCCAGCTGAAGCTCCGGGTGACGCTCTGGGTCGAGCGACTGGTTGATGAGACTGTTCTCCGGCTTGAGCAGCAGGCTGTCCAGAGGTGTTTCCGGCCCGATGTAGGCGAGCACTCGGCACATACGTTTCCTTCGCTGACGGGTCGGTGGGTAGCGATCTGTTCGACTTCGGTGCTGTGCCCCAGGGGCGGCCCGTTGAACCTGAGCAGTCCGACCGGCAAGACCACGAGCGTCGCCAGCCTAGGGCTCGGGCAACCACCAACGGCAAGGTCATGTCGGCCACCGGAAGCCCGTCGAGGAAGCGGCCGCCGCGCGAAGTGGGCGGGCGCGTCGACATGGGTGCCCCGCTGGTCGGCGAGCGAGAATGTCGGCGAGGGGTTCGTGATCAGCTGAGGTGCCCACCTAGGTCGTGGGTTGCGTCGGCGCGCGGGTGCGGGTGGTTTCGAGACGCCACCCTCGCAGGCTCGGGTGGCTCCTCAACCACCGAGAGGGCCGCGTCCCGACCACCGAGAGGGCCTCGAACCACCGAGAGGGTGGCTCCTCGACCACCGAGAGGGCCTGACCACCGAGAGGGTGGCTCCTCGACCAGCGAGGGGTGCGAGCTCAGCTGAGGTGCCGACCTAGGTCGTGGGTGGCCTCGGCGCGCGGGTGCGGGTGGTTTCGAGACGCCACCCTCGCAGGCTCGGGTGGCTCCTCAACCACCGAGAGGGTGGCTCCTCAACCACCGAGAGGTGGCTCCTCAACCACCGGGAGGGTGGCTTCTCAACCACCGAGAGGGTGGCCCCTCAACCAGCGAGAGGTGGCTCCTCGACCAGCGACACCGTGGTCAGCGCGCGACCATCCCTGCCGACAGGTCGATGTCGGCGGCACAGAGACCCGGCATGTGCAGCATCGCGACGACGGCCGCGGCCACCTCGTCCTCGGTGAGCATCCGGTGCAGCGCGGCGCGCGAGACGTAGGCCTCCTCGGCCTCCTCGTAGCTCATCCCGGTCCGCTCGGCCTCGAGGGTGAAGTTGCGCGTCATCCGCGGCCCGTCGACCGGACCGGGTGACAGGGAGTTGACCGAGACCCCCGACGGACCGACCTCGTAGGCGAGCGTCGTGGTCAGCCCGATCACCGCCATCTTCGACGCGGTGTACGGCGTCCGCCGGGTCAGCGGGCGCTTGCCGCTCACCGACGCCAGGTTGATCACGTCACCCGCGCCGCGCTCCACCATGGCCGGGAGGAACGCGCGACACATCAGGTAGATGCCGCGCACGTTGACCGCGAACACGGCGTCCCACTCGTCCGGCTCGATGTCGACCAGCGCCGCGACCGGTCCGGGGACGCCGGCGTTGTTGACCAGCACCTCGACCTCCTCGTCGGCGAGCTCGTCGGCGAGGGCGGCGACGCTGTCGGGGTCGGACACGTCGGCAGTCGCGACCCGGACACGGCCGGGAAGGTCGGCCGCCTCCGCGGCCACTGCTTCCAGGCGCTCGCGACCACGACCCACCGCGACGACCCGGGCGCCGCGGGCCGCGAGCGCCAGCGTGATGGCACGGCCGAGGCCGTTGCCGGCGCCGGTGACGAGCATGGTGCGGCCGACGACTCGGTCACCGGGGAATGGCGCCACGGTCACGACGCGTCGACCAGGGCCACCGCGCGGGTCGGGCCGCCGTGGGCGCCGAGCACCTTCAGCGGGAAGCCCACGAAGGTGAACCGCTTGCCGATCAGCTGGTCGAGGTTGGTGAGGTTCTCGTAGTGGGTGATGTGGTGCTGGCGGCACATCATGTGGCAGGGGTAGGACTTGCTGGTCGGGTTGTCCGGGGTCGGGCTGTCGACGCCGAAGGTCTTGACGCCGCGGTCGGCGATCCAGTGGCTGCCGCTCTCACCGAGCCCGGGGAACTCCGAGAGGTACTGCGGGGTGCCGGCGTGGCGTCCGTGCGTGCCGGTGTGCAGCAGCAGGATGTCGCCCTGCTGCACGTCCACGTCGACCGCTGCCTCCGCGGCCGTCGAGGTGCTCGTCGGTGATGTCCTCCCCCGCGCCGACGTGCGAGACGTCGAGGCACACGGCGGGGCCGTAGAACAGGTCGAGCGACATCTGGTCGATGGTCTGCGCCGACGGGTCGGGGTCGAGGTGGGAGAACGAGTCGACGTGGGTCGGCCCGTTGTCGTTCATCATGAAGCCCTTGGTCTGGAACGAGAAGCCGCCGACGAAGCGGAGGGCGGTCTCCTCGTGCGAGGCGTGGTCGAACACGACGGTCTTCAGGTGGCCGGGGTAGACCTGCATCCCCTGGTAGATGTCCTGCGACAGGTCGACGAGCTGCATGGAGACTGCCTTTCTTGGGATGGGCGGAGGACTAGGGCTGTACGGCGAGCAGACCCGTCGCGGCGACGGCGGCGAGCACGCACGCCTCGTCCACGTCGGACACGTCGCCGCTGACGCCGACGGCGCCGAGGAGGTCGCCGCCCGGGGAGTGGACGAGGACGCCGCCGGCGGCGGGGGCGAGCCGGCCACCGGTCACGGCGGCGAGGGCGGTGAAGAACGCGGGCTGCTTCTCGGCACGCTCGCCGATCGCACGCGAGGACATCCCCATCCCCAGGGCGCCGTAGGCCTTGGCGGTCGCGATGTCGACGCGGAGGATGCCGGCGCCGTCCTCGCGCTTGACCACGACCGGGTGACCGCCGAGGTCGAGGACGACGACGGCGAGCGGGGCGGCCTCGATGTCGCGGGCGTGCGCGAGCGTGGCGTCGGCGAGGGCGTCGGCCTGCTGCAGGGAGAGGCTCATCGGGTCCGTCCTTCGACGATCTCGAGCAGGGCCGCCGCGTCGGCGTCGTCCCAGCCGGCCTCGGCCGCCTCGACGTACAAGGGAAGCGTGGCGTCGAGCACCGGGGTGGCGACGCCGACCTCGCTGGCGAGCTCCTGCACCAGCCCGACGTCCTTGACGAACATCGACACCCGGGCGGTCGCCGGCCGATAGCTGCGGTCGACCATCAACGGCCCGCGCTTGTCGAAGATGACCGAACCGCCGGCGCCGTCGCGCACGGTCTCCCAGAGCACCTGTGGGTCGAGGCCCGCGGCCACACCGAGCGCGAAGGCCTCCGCGGTGGAGGCGTTGTGGATCGACACGAGCAGGTTGGCGACCAGCTTCATGGTCGTGCCGTTGCCGAACGTGCCGACGTAGCGCACCGAGCGCGCGAACGCCTCCAGCACCGGCCGCACCTGCTCGAACGCCGTCCTCGTCGCCGCTTCCGAGCACGACGAGGTCCCGATCGCGCGCCTGCGCGCCGGTCCCGCTCAGCGGGCTGTCGAGCAGGATGACACCGGCCTCGGCCAGCACCTCCTGGCACTCACGCTTGACGGCCGGGGACAGCGTGGAGGTCTCCACGACGATCGTCCCGGCAGCCGCCACCGAGGCGAGCCCACGGGCCACGTCCAGGGCTGCCGCCGCGGACGGCAACGAGGTGACGATCACGGACGCGTCCCGGGCGAGCGCAGCGAGGTCGACCGACGTGCGTCCACCTCGCTCGGCGAGCGCGTCCTGCGCCTCCGGCACCGGGTCGAGCCCGACGACGTCGAAGCCGGCGGCGATCAGGTGGGTCGACATCGCCGAGCCCATGATCCCGAGTCCGACGACGCCGACGGTCGTGCCAGGGGCGACCACACCGAGGCTCACTCAGTCCCCCAGCTTCAAGAGCTTGGCGGCCGTGCCGCCACGGATCGCCACCCGCTCCTCGTCGCTGAGCGAGGTCACGCCGTCGATCTGCGCCAGCGGGTCGTAGTGCCCCATGTCGAAGGGGTAGTCGGTGCCGACGACCACGTGGTCGGCGCCCATCTGTTGCACGAGGAACTCCAGGTGCGGGGAGTCGAAGACCAGGCAGTCGACGTAGATCTGCTTGAGATAGCTGCTCGGCGGCCGGGAGATGTGGTGGCGGCCCTCGGGGCGCAGGTCGTAGGAGTGGTCCATCCGCGAGGAGTAGAAGGGCAGGTAGCCACCACCGTGCACGGCGACCAGCTTGACGTCGGGGTGGTCCTCGAGCACGCCGCCGTGGATGATCCGGGTCAGCGCGACGGTGGTGTCGAGCGGGTTGCCGATCACGTTGGTGAGGTAGTACTTGCGCAGCCGCTCACCGCCGGTGAAGCCGTTGGGGTGCAGCATCACGACCACGTCGAGCTCCTCGGCCTTGGCCCAGAAGGGCCGGAACCGCTTGTCGTCGAGGTCCATGGCGTTGACGTTGGTGTTGATCTCGACGCCTCGGAAGTCGTACTCCTTGACGCAGCGCTCGAGCTCCTCCACGGCGGAGGCGACGTCCTGCATCGGCACGGTGGCCAGCCCGACGAAGCGGTCGGGGTGGTCGGCCACCACCTTGGCGAGGTTCTCGTTCTGCATCCGGGCCAGCTCACGGCCGAGCTCCGGGTCGGCCCAGTAGAAGTAGCCGGCGGGCGCGACCGAGATGGCCTGGACGTCGATCCCCATCGCGTCCATGTCCGCCAGTCGCGTCGCCGGGTCGGTGGCCTTGGGCATGATCTCCCGGACGTGACCCACCTGGTAGGCGTTGGTCTCGTCCCCACCGAAATAGCTGAAGGGCTCCATCTCGGGCGCCATCAGCCCCTCCACGAGCGGCATGCAGTCGGGGAGGATGACGTGGGCGTGGATGTCGACAGTCCTCGATGTTCCGCTGGGCATGTGGTGACTTCTCCTGACGGTGCGACGGATGGGGCGATGGGTGAGGCGGTGGGTCGTGCGGTGGACGAGGCGGTGACTCAGCTGAGGGACGCGGCACCCGCCGGCGCCCACGGCAGCTCGGCGCCGGCGTACTTGTGTGCGCGTACGTCGCCCGAGCGGGCGTGGCCCTCGAACAGCTCGATGCGCGCGGTGCGGCCGCACAGCTCGCCGAGCCGGGCGCTGGCAGCCACGTCCGTGACCTCCTGGTAGGTGACGGTGCGAAGGTACTTCCCCACCCAGAGGCCGCCGGTGTAGCGCGCGGCCCCGCGGGTGGGCAGCACGTGGTTGGTGCCGATCACCTTGTCGCCGTAGGACACACACGTTCCCTCGCCGAGGAACAGCGCGCCGTAGTGGCGCATCTTGTCCAGCGCCTCACGCGGCTGAGCGGTCAGGATCTGCACGTGCTCGCTCGCGAAGCCGTCCGCCAGGGCATAGGCCTCGTCGAGGGTGTCTACGACATGCACCTGGCCGTGGTCGCGCCATGCGGGACCCGCCATGTCGTTGGTCGGCATGTCCGGCAGGATCGCGTCGATGTGTGCCATCGCCTCGCGGGCCACCGTCTCGGAGGTGGTGATCAGCACTGCCGGCGAGTCCGGTCCGTGCTCGGCCTGGCTGAGCAGGTCGACGGCGACGACGAAGGGGTCGGCCTGCTCGTCAGCGACCACCAGGATCTCGGTCGGGCCGGCGAAGAGGTCGATGCCGACCTCCCCGAAGAGCTGGCGCTTCGCCTCGGCCACGTAGGCGTTGCCGGGACCGGCGATGAGATCGACCCGGCCGAGCGACTCGGTGCCGACCGCCATGGCGGCGACGGCCTGGACGCCACCGAGCAGGAAGATCTCGTCGGCGCCTGCGAGATGCAGCGCGGCGACGGTGGCCGGGGGGATGGCTCCGCGCAGCGGCGGCGTGCAGGCGGTCACCCGTTCGACACCGGCGACCTTGGCGGTGACCACGGTCATGTGGGCCGAGGCGGTGAGTGGATAGCGTCCGCCAGGCACGTAGGCACCAGACGCCTCGATCGGCAGGTGCTTGTGACCGAGGTGGACGCCCGGCTGGGTCTCGACCTCGAGGTCCTGCATGGTGTCGCGCTGCCGTTGGGCGAAGTCACGGACGTTGGCCTGCACGGTCTTGATGTCCTCGACCACCTGGTCCTCGAGCCCGGCGACCAGCTCCTCGATCTGCTCGTGGTCGAGCTTGAACGACTCCGGGGACCACTGGTCGAACTTCTCGGAGTAGCGACGCACGGCCTCGTCACCGTGGGCCCGCACCTCCTCGATGACCTCGCGAACGACGTCGGCCACGGCCGGGTCGCCGCGCCGTGCGGTGCCGTCGCCGGTGGGCGACTTCAGCTGCCTGCTCATGGGCTCTCCTGTTCGGGGGCGCGAAGCATCGCGCGGGCGGTGCGGTCGGGTCCTGGCGCTCAGGCCACGGGCTCCGTCTGGCGGCTGCTCATCTGCTTCATCGACTCGAGCCGCGCGAGCACCTCGGCCTGCAAGCGTGGCGACGGTGGGGTCGGTCTGGCGTCGCGGGCGCGGCAGGTCGATGGTGATGTCCTCGTAGATCTGACCACCCGGTTGCAGCACGATGATCCGGTCGGAGAGCTCGACGGCCTCGACCACGTCGTGGGTGACGAAGACGACCGTCTTCTTCGACTGCGCCCAGATGTCCTGGAGCTGGGCCCGCAGCCCACGCGCCGTGATCGCGTCGAGGTGGCTGAAGGGCTCGTCCATCAGCAGCAGGTCGGGCTCGACCGCGAAGGCTCGCGCGATGCCGACCCGCTGCTGCATGCCGCCGGAGAGCTGACCGGGGTAGAAGTCGGCGTTCTTGGCCAGGCCCACCATGTCGAGGTAGCGCTTGGCCCGGTTGACCGTCTCCTCCCCCTGGTCGTCCTGGACATACATCATGTTCTTCAAGACGCTGCGCCACGGCAGCAGGCGCGGGTCCTGGAACACGTAGCCCATGCGAGCCGGCCGGCCGTCGTCGCTGGTCAGGCTGATCTGGCCCGAGGTGTGCTCCTCGACACCGGAGATGATGTTGAGCAGCGTGCTCTTGCCGCAGCCCGAGGGACCCACGATCGAGACGAAGGTCTGGCCGCTGACCTCGAACGAGATGTCGTCGAGGACCCGGCTGGCACGGGGCGTGCCGAGGTTGAAGGTCTTGGCGAGGTTCTTGACGGTCAGGACGGCCACGGGAGCTCCCTAGTGCTGGGGGTGAAGGGGATGGAGGCGGGTCGGGTCGGGCTCATCAGCCGTCCCGCCAGCGGAACGAGCGTTGGATCGCCTTGTCGAGAACGAAACGGTCGAGCAGGACGATGAAGCCGACGAACAGCACGACCCAGGCGGCGAAGCCACCGAACCGGTTGGCGTCGTACCAGAAGCGGGCTCGGTAGCCGACGCCGCCGCCGCCGCCGAACCACTCCGCGAGCAGCACGCCGTTCCAACCGATGATGATCGCGAAGCGGACACCGGCCGCGACGTAGCCGGTGACGGCCGGGAGGACGAGATCCTTGATGCGACGAGAGATCGGCACCTTGTAGGTCGAGGACATGTCGCGCAGGTCGCGCGAGACGCCACGGACGCCCTGGGCCACGTTGATGATCACGAAGGGGACCGAGGTGAGGAACGTGGTGACGATCGGGCTCAGGTCGCCGAAGCCGAACCACATCACGGTCAGGAAGGACCAGATGATCGCGGGGATCGAGAGCGCGACGAGCACGGGGCTCTCGAAGAAGGCGCGCGAGAGCGCGGAGAGGCCCATCATCACGCCGATCACGACGCCCACGACCGTGGCGAGGCCGACGCCGACACCGAAGCGGTAGAGCGTCTTGGCGAAGTTGCCGAACACCTCACCGCGGGCGAACTCCTCGCCCAGGCGGACGACGACCTCGACCGGACCGGGCACCCGGGTGAAGAGCGCCGACATCAGGAGCCAGAAGACGAAGAAGGAGATCAGGGCTGCGACCCGGGCGGCACTGTCGGAGGTCAGCCGACGCTTCCACTCGGGGATGCTCTCCTCGATCTCGGTCGTGGACCGGCGCGAGCCGACAGGGGTCTCCTTGGACACGGTGCTCACAGCGCCGAGCTCCTCTCCTCGGGACGCCATGCGAGGAGACGGGCCTCGGCCTTGGCCAGGACCAGACGCTCGATGACGAGCATGAACGCGATGAACAGGAACATCCAGGCCAGCACGGCCGCGATGTCGTAGAGCTGGTACTCGGTGCGGATCTGGAAACCGACACCGTTGCGGCCGCCGAAGACCTCGGTGAGCGCCTCGACCTTCCACGCCACCGCGAAGCACATCCGGATCGCGGCGAACACGAACGGCACGATCGTGGGGATGAGGACCTCGCGACGGATCTGCTGGGGCGATCGGCCGAAGGCCTCGCTCATGGTGATCAACGACTTGTCGACGCCACGGATCCCCTCGGCGACGTTGAGCGCGACGTAGGGCGCGGAGACCAGGGCCACGGCGAGGATCGGACCGAGGTTGGACAACCCGAAGATGATCAACGACATGACGGCGTACACGATCGCGGGGATCGTGCCGGCGATCGTCACACCGTCGTGGAAGAAGGCCCGCCAGTAGTTGTAGCGGCCCATCAGGTAGCCGACGGGTGCGCCGACGGCAGCCGCGACAGCGAACCCGGCGAACGTCTTCAGCACGCTCGCGGTGAAGTCGGTGACGAAGTTGCCGCTCTCGACGATCTCGACCGCGGAGGCGAAGACCTCCAGGGGGCGGGGCAGCAGTCTCGAGCCGAACCACCAGGAGCCGAGCTCCCAGAGGACGAACATCGCCACCCAGCCCAGGACGAGGATGCCGTTGCGGCGCCAACGTCGCATCCGGGCCACGCGGCGGGCGTCAGCCTCGCGGTCCTCCGGCCCGGCGGGCGGCGCGCTCGCGGCCGCTCCCACCAGCTGGTCGGTCATGGTGTCTCCTTCATCGGGGCATGGTCAGCAGGGGGCTCCCCCGGGCGCCGGCCGCTCGGCCGGCGCCGGGGGAGGTCCGTCAGGACTGCTTCTCGAGGATGGTGAAGTCGGGCGCCTCGATGTCCTCGTCGACGAACCCGGTCTCCTTCATCAGGTCGAACAGCTCGGTCTCGCTCTCCACCCAGGCCTCGTCGAGGTAGGTGGTCGGCACGAACCAGTCGTACTGGTCGTTGAGCCAGTCCTGGATGAACTTCTTCTCCTCGGGCGACTCGGCGGCGAAGTCCTCGGGGTAGGCCTCGATGATCTCGTCGCGGTGGGCTGCCCACTCCTGGACGCCGCGGTCCCAGATCTCGATCAGGAACGACGCCTCCTCGGGGTTCTTCTCCACCCAGGCCTTGCGGGCCACGAACACGTTGTTCTGCGGGTGCGTGGCCTCGTCGGGGTCGGAGCTGAACTCCTCGGCGTAGATCTGCGAGACGGACTTGGAGTCGTAGAGCGGCTTGATGGCGCCGCTGGAGAGCTGCGGGATCGAGAAGTCCGGCAGCAGGAGACCGGCGTCGGCGTCCCCACGCTCGATCAGGCCGGCCGCGTTCTGCGGGTCGGTCACGACGAGCTCGAAGTCGCCACCACCTGCACGCAGGTCGAGGTCGCAGAACTCGCGGGCGTAGACGCCCCACATGATCGTGATCGAGACCGCGCTGTGCGTGACGATCTTCTGACCCTCGAGGTCGCAGATGTCCTTCGCGTCGCTGTCGGACGGCACCGCCAGGATGCTGCGGTCGGAGTTGAACTTGCCGAAGATCGTGGCCTTCTCACCCGTCTGCGCCTCCAGCTCGGGCACCTCGTAGGACGCGGCGGACACGACGTCGGCGTGGCCGCCGGCGTAGACCCCGAACTCGTCCCACGAGGACGAGGTGAGGATCTGGATCCCGGCCTCCTCCTCCATCTCCTGCTTGATGCCCTGGTCCTCCATCCACTTCCAGACGGGGTCGGGGGCCATCACCATGTTGACGACGCCGCCGGCGTCCTTGGCCTCGCCTTCCTCTGCGGATCCCGGGCGGGAGCCGCAGCCGGACGCCGCGAGGGCGATCGCGCTGGTGGCTGCCACCAGGCGCCAGCCGTGGGTGATGCTGCGTGCTGTGCTCATGAAGTGCCTCTCAGAGTCGTGCGATGGGTCCGGGGTGAACGGGTCATGAGTGAGGTGGTGGGCGGCGCTGCCCTGGGTGTGACGCCCGACACTGTCGTGCCGACGTATGCAAAGTCAAGCATTTCCAGGAAATCATGCACACGATTGTGGTTGCGGGCTGAGGTGGTCGCCCCCAGCTTGGACGCACGACCCCGCGAGAGGGGAATCCCCTCCCCATACGCGGGATCGAGGTCGTTGACACTGGTCCGGCAAAGCCCTAGGTTCGTCGTGCATAAGTTATGCATGATCCGCCATGACGTGGGGTCATGCTCCGGTCCGACAGGAGTGCGAGACGGCTGATGAGCCCCACTGATGGCGACCTGCGACAGCAGGTGCCTGCGCCCGCGTCCTCGCGACCACGACGAGCGCGCCGCGGCGCGACCAGCTCCACGGTCGCCCGGGCGGCCGGGGTCTCCCAGTCCACGGTGTCGCGCGCCCTGCGCGGCGACCCACGAGTGCGGGAGGACACCCGCCGGCTCGTGGAGGACACGGCAGAGCAGCTCGGCTACCGCCCGACCTGGGTGGCTCCCACGAGTCCGGCGCGCACACGCACCATCGGAGTGGTCGTCTCCGACCTGACCAACCCGTTCTTCCCGACGCTGCTCACGCCGGTGCACGACGAGCTCCGACTGATGGGCTACGGCGTGGTTCTCTTCGCCGAGCGCACGGACATCCCGACCGGTCAGGAGGCGTTGCACAACCTGCTCGATCGCTCGATCGACGGCGTCCTGGTCACCACGGCGACACTCGACTCGCGGCTCTCCGAGGCCGTGGAGAGGCGCCACCTGCCCGTGGTCCTGCTGAACCGGTACGTCGACGGGATGGACGTCGACCGGGTCATCGCCGACAACGACGAGGGTGGCCGGGCCGCGGCGCGTCACCTCGTCGGGCTCGGCCACCGTCGCCTCGGTGTGATCAGGGGTCCCGCCAACACCTCCACGAGCCGCGACCGGCACACCGGACTGCTCGACGGGCTGGCGGAGTCGGGCGTCGGGCTCGACGAGCGACTGGTCCGCGAGGGGCCCTACTCGCACCAGTGCGGCTACCAGCACGGCCGTGAGCTGTTGCGTCTGCCACAGCGCCCCAGCGCTCTGGTGTGCGGCAACGACGTCATCGCCTTCGGGGCGATCGACGCCGCCAGGTCGCTGGGTCTCGACGTACCCGGCGACGTGTCGGTGCTGGGCTTCGACGATGTGCCGATGGCCTCGTGGGAGGTCTTCCAGCTCACGACGGTGCGTCAACCCCTCTCTGAGATGGCCCGCACCGCGGCCCGGCTCCTGGTGGAGCGCATCGAGCACGAAGGTGACATCGGCCCGGGTCGCGAGCGACTCTTCGCCACCAGCCTCGTGTGTCGCTCGACCACTCGTCAGGCCCGGGAGTGAGTGCCTCCCGTCAGCGGTGGGCCCGGTCGGTGACATCGCTGGCCCTCCTCGGCGGTGGCGGTCGACTTGGGCGGTCGGCGACCGCCCGTGGTGCCCAGCCTCGCCGCCACGTCCGCGATGCCACCATGTGTGGCCACCCAATCCTCGGCCTGCAGTGTGGTGTGGGACACATCGGCCAGGTTCCCCGTCACCGGCGAACGTGGACCCCATGAGCTCCGCGCGACCCGACCGCTCGTCGAGGCCCGACCCCGGTCCGGAAACGGTCGCACTCGTGCGTCCCTCCCCCGGCTCCGCCGTCACCCGGCTGCCCGGTTGGGCACGGACGGCATCCGACGCAGTCGACCTCGGCGCACTCGCCGACGAGGTGGTCCAAGCCGACCTCGCGGCGGCCTTCGAGACCCTGAAGGACAACGAGGAGTTCGTCGTCCGGCTGCGGGCGAGTGTCGTGGAGAACCTGCGCCACCTCCGCCAGGTGATCGGCGGACGCATCGGGACCGCCGAGGTCGAGCTGAGCGAACCCTTCGCGCTGGCCGGGCTGCAGGCCCGCCTCCGCCTCCCCCAGACCGCGATGCAGCGGTCCTACCGGGTCGGCTTCTCGACCATGTGGCACGCCTGGAGCCAGGCGCTCATCGACAGCGCCGAGCGTGAGCAGGTCGCGCGTGCCGAGAGCCTCCGGGCCCTCCGGGACATGACCGCGCTCCTGCTCGACTACCAGCACCACGTCGCCTCGCAGGTGGCAGACAGCTTCGCGCGTGCAGACGACGCGATGAGCCGATCGCGTGAGCACGTGCGCAACGGGCTGGTGCGTCACCTGCTGCGCGACGACTCACCGCCGCTCCCACCCTCGGACCTGGTGCTGCTCGACTACCCCCTCGACGCCGATCACGTGGCAGTGCTGCTGCCGTCCATGCCGGAGGGGGTCGCCCGCCAGATCCTCGGGGCGCTCCGGACGTCCTCCCACACGCGGGACACCCTGGTGCATCCGGTCGACCTCGCGAGCACCGTCGTGTGGCTCGCCCACCCGCAGCCCGCCGGGTGGCGAAGCGACACCGTGACAGCGCTCGTCGCCTGTCTCGGCACGCTCGGCGTGGAGGCCTCCGTGAGCCGGCCGCAGCCCGGACTCGCAGGTCTGCGAGCCGGGTGGCGACAGGTCCAGGACGTCCAAGGCGTGCGCAGAGCGTGGGGCCCCTCGGCGAGCCCACGGGTCCTGACCCACGCCGACGTCAGCCTCGAGATCCTCCTCATGACCGACCCTGCCGACGCGCGGGCCTTCGTGCGCAGCGAGCTCGGCGACCTCGGGGCCGACCACGACCTCGCCGCCCGGCTCCGCGAGACCGTGGAGGCGTCCTACCGTTGGGGCAGCCACGTGACCACGGCCAGCCATCTCCACCTGCACGAGCACACCGTCCGAAACCGGTTGCAGAAGGCTGCAGAGATGCTCGGACGGCCCTTGAACGAGCGGCGCACGGAGCTTCAGGTGGCCCTGCGCCTGGCACGGCTGCTCACGCAGGACAACACGTGACGACGGCTGGTCGGGACCGCACCACTGCCCCCGGGGGGACCCCAGGCGTCCCCGGCTCCGGCGGCGTACGCCTCCTCGTGGCCTGCCTCCTCGGTGGCTCGGCGGGCTGGGCGATCACCGCGACCGGCGCCGGCGCACGCACGATCGCCGATGCCTACGGCACCGACCTGCTCTGGGTCGGACTGCTCTCAGCCGCGCTCGCGGCGCCCTATGCCGCCTTCCAGTTCCCGGCCGGCGTCCTCGTCGACAGATGGGGCGTGCGGCGCGCCACCACGGCGGGACTCAGCCTGGTGCTCGTGGCTCACCTGGCGGCCCTGGCCGCCCCGCTGCCCTGGCTCGCCGTGGCGGCGCGGCTGGTGTCCGGGACCGGCTTCGCGGTCTGCTTCGTCTCGGGCGCGGAGCTCGCCCGGTCCAGCGGGCGGGGCTCTCGAGGCATGGGGCTGTTCGGCGGGATCGCCCTGGCCGCCTCAGGTGCCTCGGTGCTCGGCGTCGTGCTCGCGGAACCGACCCTGGGTTGGCGCGCCGCCTGGGTCACCTCCGCGGTGGTCAGTGCCGCAGCCCTGGTGGGGACCGTGCTCCTGCCCGAGAGTCGGGTGCGCCACGTCCCCCGCCCACCGCTTCACACCCCCGTCGGCGTGGTCCTCGACGACACCGGCACCGTGGGGTCCCTCTTCCGCGACGGCCAGCTGTTCCGGCTCGCCGGTGTCCACGCCGCGACGCTGGGCCTCGGCCTGATCCTGAGCACCTGGGCCACGACGCTGCTCGTGGACGTCTGGTCGTTCGGCGTGGGCACTGCCGCGCTGGTCGGCTCGATGGTGCTGGGACTGTCGGTGATCAGCCGCCCCCTCGGCGGCCACGTCACCGCCCTGTACCCCCACCGGAACCGCTTGCTGTGGGCGGTGGCGTTGCTCGCCTGCGCGGCGGGGACCCTGGCACTGGCCGGTCCCGGAGTCCCGGCGGTCGCCGTGGTCGCCGTCGTCGTGCTCGGGACCTTCAGCGGCCTCCCCTTCGCCGCCGTGGTGCAGGGTGCCCAGGCGCGTCAGCCCGGCCGTTCGGCGGCAGCGGTGGGGATGATGAACACGCTGGCCTTCGGCCTCGTCGTCGTCGGCACCCCTGCGGTCGGGTGGGCGGTCGACCACGACCATGCGCGCACGGCCTTGCTGGCACTCGCCGTGCTGTGGCTGCTCCCGCTCGCGTCCTTGCCCTCGTCACCGTCGGCTCATCGCACCTGATCACGCATCACCGAGTGCGTCCGCCACCTCGTCAGCGCTCAGCGCCACCTGGAGCTCCGCGAGCTGACGCACCTGAGTGGTGGAGAAGCCGAGAAGCTGCTCGGCCTTGCGAACCCGCAGGCCCACCGTGTTGGGGTGCACGAAGAGCGCGGCTGCCGTGGCGGCGGTGTTGAGGTCGTGATCGACGTACGCTCGCAGCGTCTCCTCGAGGGCGGTCCCTCGCGCGGCGTCGTGGGCGCGCACCGGTGCGAGCAGTTCGGTGGCGAAGCGCCGCAGCTCCGAGGTCTCCTCGAGCTGCAGCAGGAGACCGTGGACGCCCAAGGTCTCGACCCCGGCCACCTCGTCGGTCTCCCCACGAGAGCGCGCCATCGTCACCGCCCCGCGGGCGCGACGGTAGGCGGCCGGGTAGTCACCGAGGTCGGTGCACGCCGGGGAGACCGCGACACTCGTGCTCCCCGCACCCTCACCACGGCGCAGCTGACGCAGCAGCTCTGCGGCACGCTCGCGCACCGAGGCTCCCTCGGGGGACGGCCACAGGAGCACGACGTCGTCGGCGATCGCGCTGACCAGGGCGCGCGGCTGCGCCGTGGCCGCGAGCGAGCGCGCCACCGACAGGGTCCGTGCTCCTGCCCCGGGACGCACCGAGTCGGCCCGGACCACGATGACCGCGTGGGTCGCTGACAGGTCGTGGCCGAGCCGCGCGGCCCGTTCCGAGGCCGTCGCCAGCCCTGCTGCGTTGCCCGTGAGCAGGTCTGTGACGACCTCGCCCGAGAGTCGCCACTCGACCTCGAGCGCCGTGCGGGCACGCAACACCTCCAGGGCGCACACCGTCGCCGCCTGCTCCAGCGCGCGCACGTCCATGGCCGACGGCTCGTCAGTGGATCGGGGCACCCAGATGCGCGCCACCGTGTCGTGGCCGAGCACGACGGGAGTGGAGCGAGCGACATCATCGCCCGCGAGCAGCGGTGCGCGCTGGCCGGTCTGGTCACGCGCCGCGCGGGTGGGCCCGCGCCAGCTCGTTCCCCGAGGGCTCCTCGGTCACGAGCACCGCCTCACCCAGCAGCTCCGCGAGGGCCGTGGCGACACCGGTGACCCCGCCGCCGCGCAGGGCGACATCGGTCAGCTGCTCGTGCACCGCTTCGGCCCGGCGGAGCAGTTCGTGCTGCTCGGCCAGCACGGTGTTGGCCTCGAGCAGCTCGGCGATGGTGGCGGCCTCATGATCACGCAGTCGGGCGGTCTCGATGGCGACACCCGCCTGTTCGGCCAGGAGCCGAAGCAGCTCCTGCTCCTCCGCGCCGAAGGGGTGCGGCACGCGGGTGTAGCAGTTCAGCGTTCCCACCGGCACGCCGGAGACGGCCACGGGCACCGAGATCATCGACCGGTAGCCCTGCTCGCGCGCGACGCCTCCCCAGGGGAGGAATGCCGCGTCCGCGATGGTGTCGACGACCTGGACGGAGCGGCCGGTCAGGAACGCCTTGCTCGAGGGGGCCTGCAGCTCGTCGTCGGGGTCCAGCACCACCGGGTGGTCGGCGTTGACCTGACGGACGTAGCTCGGCGAGAGGCCATAGGCGCCTGTGATGATCAGCGACCGGCGCTGGTCATCGACGAGCAGCACCGCGCAGAAGTCGTAGCCGAGCAGTCGAGAGGCGGTCTCGGCGACGAGGTCCAGCACCTCGGCGAGGGAGACCGGGCGGTTCAGGGCGGTGGCGATCGTGGCGATGCCCTCGAGCCAGGGGCGGAGCTCGACTGCACCGGTTGTCTGCATGCGCAGACTGTGCCACGCCACCCGTCCACGTGCCATACCTGTGTGGCGACACATGTTGTCGGGCGGGTCCCAGAGGACACAGTTGCGCCCATGACCCAGCCCGACCCGTCGAACAGTGCGGACGGCGTCCACCTCGTGCGTGCCGACGACCTCTCCGACGACACCCCGCAGACCAGCGGCCTGAAGCGCTTCGAGGCCGTCTCGGCACGCAGGCTCGGCTCCGAGGACCTGTGGATGGGGCTGTCGATCCTTCCGGCCGGGAGCAGGACCGGGGCTCACCATCACGGACAGTCCGAGACCGCGCTCTACATCCTCAGCGGGATCGGCCGCTGGTGGATCGGCGACCGGCTGGACCAGGCGGTCGAGGCGCACCCCGGGGACTTCGTCTACATCAAGCCCCACGTCGTGCACTGGGAGGAGAACGGCAGCGAGAGCGAGCCGGTGAGGATGGTCGTCGCCCGCACCACGCAGGACGCGATCGTGGTCAACCTCGAGGACCACCCGCACGCGCCGCGTCTCGGCGAGGGTGAGAGGCACGACCATGACTGAGCGGACCCGTCGCGCCGTCGTCATCGGCGGCTCCTTCGCCGGACTCACCGCCGCGCTCCTGCTACGGGAGCAGGGTTTCGACGTGGACGTCTTCGAGCGCACCCCCACCTACCTGGACGGCCGCGGTGGCGGCATCGTGCTCCAGCCGGACACGGTCCGCTGGATCACCGAGCGACCGCACGACTTCGGGGTCGAGGACATCAGCATCGGCTCGTCGTTCACCCGCTACGTCGGCGCGGGCAACAAGGTCGTGCACGAGGAGCCGGCCTCGTGGCGCTTCAGCTCCTGGACCACGATGTATCGCGTCCTCCTCGACGACTTCGGCACCGAGCACTACCACCTCGGCGAGCACGCCGTCGGTCTCGACCAGGACGACGACGGCGTCGACGTCCGCTTCCTCAGTGGTCGTACGGCGCGGGCGGAGCTGGTCGTCTTCGCCGACGGGATCTCGTCGGTGGGTAGGCGTCGTCTCCAGCCGCGCGTGCAGCCTCGCTACTCGGGCTACATCGGCTGGCGGGGCTGCGTCGTCGAGGACGCGGTCTCCGTCGAGACCGCCGACCTCATCGACGACGCCACCACCTACGCGGTCACGGACACCTCCCACATCTGCATGTACCCGATCCCCGCGGTCGACGGGAGTCTCGCGCGCGGCAGTCGGCAGCTGAACTACGTCTGGTACCGCAACGTGCCAGAGGGTCCACCACTCGACGAGATGGTCACCGATCTTCGCGGAATCGCCGCTCCGGTGTCGGTGCACCCCGGCCAGGTGCAGCAGCGCTACGTCGACCGACTCCGAGAGGAAGCTGCGCAGCTGCTCCCCCCGGCGGCGGCCGAGCTGATCGATCGCACGCCCGAGCCCTACATCCAGATCGTGCTCGACATCGCCGTCCGTCAGATGGCGTTCGGGCGGGTGGCACTCATCGGTGACGCGGCGTTCGCGGCACGCCCGCACGCCGCGGCCGGGACAGCGAAGGCCGCAGCCGACGCGTGGGCCCTGGCGGACGCGCTCGCCGTCGAGCCGGACGTCCCCGCTGCTCTGAGGGCCTGGGAGCCCGGACGGCTCGCGCTCGGCGACGACCTGCTGCGTCGGGTGAGCGAGATGGGGGCCCGCTCCCAGTTCACCAACAGCTGGGACCCGACCGACCCGGCACTGCACTTCGGCCTCTACGGGCCTGACCGCTGAACCGGTCCTGGCGCGCAGCGGTCCCGCGCGAGCCATCCGGTGGTTGAGGAGCCGAGCCGCCAGTCGCGGTGGTTGAGGAACCGAGCCGCACCGACGCGCCCGGGCGGGGATGGTTTCGAGACGGGCCCGCAGCGCTCCGCCCTCTAGTCACCCCCGGTGGTTGAGGAGCCGAGCCGCTAGGCGAGGCGTCTCGAAACCACCGCACCGATCGCGCCCGGGCGGGGATGGTTTCGAGACGGGCTCCGCTAGCGCTCCGCCCTCCTCAACCACCGTTGGAGCCCGGTGGTTGAGGAGCCGAGCCGCTAGGCGAGGCGTCTCGAAACCACCGCACCAACGCGCCCGGGCGGGGATGGTTTCGAGACGGGCTCCGCTAGCGCTCCGCCCTCCTCAACCACCGTTTGGAGCCCGGTGGTTGAGGAGCCGAGCCGCTAGGCGAGGCGTCTCGAAACCACCGCACCAACGCGCCCGGGCGGGGATGGTTTCGAGACGGGCTCCGCTGGCGCTCCGCCCTCCTCAACCACCGAATGCCTCGCTGGTTGAGGAGCCGAGCCGCTAGGCGAGGCGTCTCGAAACCACCGCACCATCGCGCCCGGGCGGGGATGGTTTCGAGACGGGCTCCGCTAGCGCTCCGCCCTCCTCAACCACCGAATGCCTCGCTGGTTGAGGAGCCGAGCCGCTAGGCGAGGCGTCTCGAAACCACCGCACCAACGCGCTCGGGCGGGGATGGTTTCGAGACGGGCTCCGCTGGCGCTCCGCCCTCCTCAACCACCGAATGCCTCCGCTGGTTGAGGAGCCGAGCCGCTAGGCGAGGCGTCTCGAAACCACCGCACCATCGCGCTCGGGCGGGGGTGGTTTCGAGACGGGCTCCGCTGGCGCTCCGCCCTCCTCAACCACCGAGCCGCCTGCCGCTGGTTGAGGAGCCGAGCCGCTAGGCGAGGCGTCTCGAAACCACCGCACCCGATCGATCAGCGGGTCAGCCGGGCGTACGGGTCGGAGTCGACGGCGACGTGGATCGATCCGTACTGTCCTCGCGCATGACGCGTCGCACTGGCCACGTCGGGGAACGACATCGCGTACGGCGAGGGCTCGGGGGCGTCCTGGCCCGTCGAGTGGAGGACCGGCACCCAACCGGTCGGGGTGCGGACGATCGTGCACATCGGGACGACCGGGGTGCAGGGCGCACCGGCCAGGGTCACAGCGCGGGTCTTCGACGTGTTCATGGGGCTCTCCCTCCCTCATCCGAGATCGTGGGGAGAAGATCGACCGATTCCCTCCCCAGGTGAGGAATCCGTCCCTCTCACCGGGATGCGAGGGCGGCGGTCAGGAGGTCTTCCCCCCGGCGCGCCGGTCGGCGCAGCGACACCGATGAGTAGGGCGTCCCTCGCCGGTCGACACCAGCATGATCATCGTGACCGGACACCTGATCGTGCGCGCGGACGCGCGCGACGCCTACCTGGCGGGCTGCCGGGCCGACGTGGAGGCGGGCCGTGCGGCCGACGGCTGTCTCGACTTCGCCCTCTCCCCCGACCTCCTCGATCCGCGTCGGATCAACGTCGTGGAGCGTTGGCAGTCGCGGGCGGCCGTCGAGGCGTTCCGTGGCGAGGGTGTCGGTGACGACCAGTCGGCGACGATCCTCTCAGCCTCGGTGGTCGAGTGCGACGTCAGCGACCTGCGGGTGCTGTGGTGAGCCGTGCCCAGGTCGGCGTCCCGTCCGTCGGCGTACGGCGTCCGCTTCTCGCCCTGGGCTGCCTGGCACTCCCCTCGCTCCTCATCGCGATGGACATCAGCCTGCTGACCATCGCCCTCCCCCGGATGGGCGCCGACCTGGGCGCCACCTCGACCGAGCTGCTGTGGATCACCGACATCTACGGCCTGCTGGTGGCCGGCTCGATGATCACGATGGGAGCGGTCGGCGACCGCATCGGACGACGCCGGCTCATCATGGTCTGCGCGGCCGTGTTTGCCGTCGCCTCCGCCATCGGGGCGTTCGCGACGACGCCGGAGCAGGTCATCCTCGCCCGGGCGGTGATGGGCATCGCCGGGTCGGGCATCATGCCGGCCTCGATGGCACTGATCGGTGTCATCTACCACGACCAGGCACGGCGCACCTCCGCCATGGGCGTCTACCTGACCTGCTTCCTCCTCGGGATGGCCACCGCGCCGTTCGTCGGCGGCCTCCTGCTCGCCCACTTCTGGTGGGGCTCCGCGTTCCTGCTCGGCGTGCCGGTGATGGTGCTCACGCTGCTGACGGGCCCCCACCTGCTGCCCGAGCTCGCCGACCCCCAGGCATCGCGGATCGACGTCGTCGGGGCAGGCACCAGCGTGGCTGCGCTGCTGCTGCTCGTCTTCTCGCTCAAGCAGGCGGTCGCGGCCGGCCCCAGCCTGTCGGCCGCGGCGAGCGCCGTTGCCGGGATCGGGCTCGGCTGGTCGTTCGTGCGTCGCCAGGTGACCTCCGACGAGCCCCTGGTCGACCTCCGTCTGCTGCGCCAACCGCATCTCGTGCGGATCATGGCGGCGCTGCTGCTCACCGCGCTCCTGATGGGGGGCACCTCGATCTATGTCGCGCTCTACCTCCAGACGGTGCAGGCACGCACGCCGTTCCAGGCGGCCATGTGGCTGCTCCCCCAGATGGTCGCGATGATCCTCGCCTCCAACCTCGGACCCTGGCTCTCACGGCGGCTGCCGCGCCAGATCGTGGTCACAGGAAGCCTGGCTGTGATGACCCTCGGATTCGCCTGCTACTGCGTCATCCCGGTCGGCGCGGGTGGACTGCCCGTGCTCGCGGTGGGCACCTCCCTGGCGACCGCCGGCATCGGCGCGGCACTGCCCTTGCTCATGGACGACGTGATCGCTGCCGCGCCGTCCTCGCGGGCCGGCTCGGCGGCGTCCCTGGCGCAGACCTGCAACGAGCTCGGCATCTCCCTCGGCCTCGTGCTGCTCGGGAGCCTCGGCACCGTGGTCTACAGAGCCAGGCTCGAGGTCTCCCACACCCTCGCTTCCGCTGAGGACGGCATCGTTCGCGCGGTCACACTGGCGACCAGCACCGGGGATGCCGAGCTGCTGACCCGGGCGCGGGAGTCCTACACAGCTGCGTTCCACGTCGTGGGCTACGTCGGCCTCGCGGTGATGGCCGGCGTCCTGGTGCTGGTCTCCCGGCATCGACAGGAGCTGCCCGGGCCCGACCGACCCAGCTGAACGGCCGGCGCGGGCCGCGCCCGGGAGCAGCGGCGGCATCGGTAGGGTCCTTGGCGTGCCCACGCTCGACGACGACTGGCAACGCCCGCCACCTACGCGCGACCAGCTGCGCCGCGACATCGTCGTCGGCCTGCTCCTGGTCGTCTCCTCGGCGTTGATGGTCGAGCTGTTGCGCTCCACGCCGGCAGTCGAGGAGATCACGGGGCGCACCCTCGAGGCATTCGGCTGGGGCGTGGTCGCCGTCGCGCCCCTCGCCGTACGCCGACGGTTCCCGATCGTCGTCATGGTGCTCTGCTCGCTCGCGTTCTACGGCGCCGGCGAGCGGGTCAGCTCGGTGAGCTACTCCGTCGTGATCCAGATAGCGCTGTTCACCGCCATCTACACCGCCTGGGCCTGGTCCAACAACCGACGGACCCTCTACGTGAGCAGCATCTTGGTGGTGCTCGGCATGTTCATCTGGCTGGTGCAGCTCATCGTCACCTCACCGATCCCGCCGATGGCCCAGGCCCCCGGCTTCATGCCTCCCGCAGTGGCCATCGCGGTGATCACGATCGCGATCAACATCGTCTACTTCTTCGGGGCGATGGCCTGGGGCCTGGCTGCCCGACGCTCCGCCCGCCAGCGAGAGCAGCTGGAGGAGCAGGCCGAGGCCCTGCGGATCGAGCGCGACCTCACCGCTGACCGAGCGGTGGTCGAGGAGCGGCTGCGCATCGCGCGTGACCTGCACGATGTCGTGGCCCACCACGTGACCGGCATCGGCGTGCAGGCCGCCGCCGCACGCCACGTGCTCGCCCGCGACCCCGCCTCCAGCCGCGAGGCTCTCGAGGCCATCGAGGGGTCCAGCCGGATGGCCGTGCAGGAGATGCACCAGCTGGTCGGCCTCCTCCGCACAGGGCGGGCCGACGCCGAGGTCCAGCCGACCCTCACCGGGCTGCGCGACCTGGCGGGTTCTCCCGACATCGTCGGCGCCGGGGGGCTGGACGTCGACTATCGCGAGGTGGGACAGCCGTTCCCGGTGTCACCGGGCGTCGGCACGTCGGCCTACCGGACGGTCCAGGAGGCGCTCACCAACGTGCGCAAGCACTCCACGGCCCGGAGGGCCGAGGTGGTGCTGCGCTTCCTCGACAGTGACAGCTATGGCCAGGCTGTCGAGGTCGAGATCCTGGACAGCGGAGCTCCCAGCGCCGCGCGTCCCGGGAGCCGGCCCGGATTCGGCCTCGCCGGCGTCCGCGAACGCGTCGGGCTGCACGGCGGCGAGTGTGAGATCGGGCCCCGCCCCGCGGGCGGTTTCCGGGTGCGGGTGCGGCTTCCGGCGGAGACCGCGGAGGTGGTTTCGTGACGACGACTGTCGCGCTGGTCGACGACCAGGCGCTGGTGCGGACGGGCTTCCGGATGATCCTCTCCGTCGAGGACGACCTCCAGCTGGTCGGCGAGGCGTCCGACGGCCTCGCAGCGACCCGGCTCGTGGCCGACGTCGAGCCGGACGTCGTGCTGATGGACGTGCAGATGCCGATCATGGACGGCATCGAGGCGACCCGACGGATCGTGGCCGGCTCGGAGGCCAGGGTCGTCATCCTCACGACCTTCGAGCGCGACGACTATCTCTTCGCGGCACTCGAGGCCGGCGCGTCGGGCTTCCTGCTCAAGAGCTGCTCCGCCGAAGAGCTCGTTGGCGCCATCCGCAACGTGGCGGAGGGCCACGCCCTGCTCGCCCCACAGATGACGCGCAGCCTGATCGAGCGGTTCACGCGTGACCGCGCGACCGCCCCCACCGGCTCCGGCCCGCCTCCCGACGAGGTGGCCCCGTCCTTCCCCGCGCTGGAGAGCCTCACCGAGCGTGAGCGCGATGTTCTCGCCCTGCTGGCCCGGGGGCTGAGCAACGCCGAGATCGCCGAGGAGCTGGTGCTCGGCACCGCCACCATCAAGACCCACGTCTCGCGGATCCTCACCAAGCTCGACCTGCGAGACCGGGTGCAGGCGGTGGTGCTTGCCTACCGGACCGGCATCGTCGGCAGGGAGACTCGTTCGCAGGACTGAGCCGCAAGGTCATTCTCGCGGCGGACGACGACGACGACCTCCCCGCATAGGGTCGCTGGCATGCTGAGTGTCCACGACCTGACCCGCGTCTATGACGACACCACAGTGCTCGATGGGGTCAGCTTCGACGTGCAACCCGGGCGGATGACCGGCTTCGTGGGTGCCAATGGCGCCGGCAAGACCACCACGATGCGGATCATCGTCGGAGTTCTTGCCGCGACCGCCGGCACCGTCTCGTGGGACGGCCGGCCGATCACGGTGGAGCAGCGCCGACAGATCGGCTACATGCCCGAGGAACGCGGCCTCTACCCCAAGATGAAGGTGCTCGACCAGCTCGTCTACTTCGGACGACTGCACGGGCAGTCGTCCGCGAGCGCTGCGGCGCGGGCGCGTGAGCTGCTGGGCCGACTCGGGCTCGACGAGCGAGCCGGCGACGTGCTCGAGGCACTCTCGCTGGGGAACCAACAGCGCGTGCAGATCGCGGCGGCCCTGATGCACGAGCCCGCTGCCCTGGTGATGGACGAGCCCTTCAGCGGGCTCGACCCCCTCGCCGTCGACTCGATGGTGTCCCTGCTGCGCGACGAGGTCTCCCCCGAGATGCCGGTGCTGTTCTCCAGCCACCAGCTCGAGCTCGTGGAGAACCTCTGCGACGACCTCGTCGTCCTCTCTCAGGGCCGTCTCGTCGCGGCCGGCGCCGTGGCCGACCTGCGCGGCCGTGAGACCGAGCACTTCCGCGTCGTGCTCGCCGGCGGGGCTGATGCCGGGGTGCTGCGCGATCTTCCACAGGTCACCGTCCTGGACGCCCAGGGGTCCGAGGCCCTGGTCGAGCTGCGCGACGGTCCACCGGAGAAGGTCCTCGAGATCATCCAGTCCAGCGCACCCGTCGCGGAGTTCGCCCGCGTGGTGCGTCCCCTCGCCCAGATCTTCCGGGAGGCCGTCCGATGAGCACCCCGGCCCGCACTCCGGTCTGGCGCATCGTCGCCGAGACCGAGATCAGCTCGCGTCTTCGCGACAAGACGTTCATCGGCGCCACGGCCTTCACGCTGTTGTTCTTGGTCGGCTTCTTCGTGGTCACCTCAATCGTGGGCGGAAGCTCTGATGAGTACACCGTGGCGATCACGGACTCCACCGACGCCTCGATCGTCGCCGCTGCCGAGGAGTCGATTCGCGCGACCGGCTCCCCCGACGCCGCGATCGAGACGGCCGAGGTCGCTGACATCCGGGCAGCCGAGGCGGCCGTGCGCGACGGGGACGCCGATGCCGCCCTCCTGCCGGCCGACGACGGCTACGAGATCGTCGGTGACGAGGGCGTCGACGCCACGCTGCGTGCCGCGATCTCTGCCGCGGTCTCCTCCGACGCGCTTTCCGTCAACGCGGATCGACAAGACGTCGACCTGGAGGCGCTCAACGCAGGCACCCAGGTGCAGCAGCGGCTGCTCGACGTCAATGCCGACGAGAGTGACGCCCGGCGCGGGGTGGCCTTCGCCTTCTCCCTGGTCTTCTTGATGACCGCGCTCGGCTTCGGCATGACCATCGCGCAGAGCGTGGCCCGGGAGAAGGAATCGCGCGTCGTGGAGATCCTGGCGGCAGCCGTCCCGATCCGGGCGCTCCTGTGGGGCAAGATCATCGGCAACACCGTGCTCGCGCTCGCCCAGGTGGTGCTGATCGTCGTCGTCGGCCTCGTCGGCCTGGCCGTGACCGGCCGCGGGTCTCTCCTCGCGGGGATCAGCTGGGCGGTCGCGTGGTACATCGCGTTCTTCGTGCTCGGCTTCCTGGCCCTCGCCGCGCTGTGGTCGGTGGCGGGGGCCCTGGCCAGTCGGCAGGAGGACCTCCAGGCCACGACGCTGCCCGGCCAGATGATCCTGATCATCCCCTACTTCATCGGTGCCTTCGCCAGCGACAAGGTGCAGACGGTCGTCTCGATGCTGCCGATCGTCTCGACGATGTTGATGCCCGGCCGGATGGCGCAAGGCGACGTGCCCTGGTGGCAGGTGGCGGTCGCGATCGCGGTGACCGTGGCCGCGGCCGTCGTCTTCGTGCGCGTCGGGAGCCGGCTCTACGAGCGGACGTTGCTGCGCACCGGTGGCCGGATCAAGTATCGCGAGGCGTTCCGCCTGGCCGGTTGATCGAGCTGTCCCGGGCGATCGAGCTGTCCCGGGTGATCGAGCTGTCCCGGGTGATCGAGCTGTCCCTCGGGTGATCGAGCTTGTCGAGATCACCACCGTGGTCTCGACAGGCTCGACCACCCGACCCCCGGTCGAGATCACCACCGTGGTCTCGACAGGCTCGACCACCCGACCCCCGGTCGAGATCACCACCGTGGTCTCGACAGGCTCGACCACCCGACCCCCGGTCGAGATCACCACCGTGGTCTCGACAGGCTCGACCACCCGAGCGGTGTCAGTCCCAGAAGACCCGGTCGACCACCTGGCGGGCCCGGCGAGTCACGCGGAGGTAGTCATCGACCAGCTTGTCGGACTGCCCGGGTTCGTAGCCTTGGATGTGCGCGACGGCGGCACGTTCACGGGTGTCGCGCGGCAATGAGTCCGAGGGGCGTCCGCGCACCTGGATGATCGCGTTGCGCAGTGAGCTCGCGGTCCGCCAGGCCGTGGCCAGCGCCTGGGCGTCCGCGCGGGTGAGCACCTCAGCGGCCACCGCCGCCTCGAGAGCCTCGAGCGTGCGGGTCGTGCGCAGGGCGTCGACGTGTCCGGCGTGGCGCATCTGCAACAGCTGCACCGTCCACTCGACGTCGGCGAGACCTCCTCGGCCGAGCTTGAGCTGCATCGTCGGATCGGCGCCTCGCGGGAGTCGCTCGTCGTCGACCCTGGCCTTGATCCTCCTGACCTCCCGTACGTCGTCGTCGCTGATGCCCCCGGCAGGGAAGCGGAGCGGGTCGATCAGCTCCGTGAAGCGCGCGCACAGATCCGGGTCGCCGATCGTGGCCGAGGCGCGCAGCAGCGCCTGGGCCTCCCAGACCGCCGACCACTTCGCGTAGTACGCGGCGTAGGAGTCCAACGACCTGGTCAGTGGCCCCTGCTTGCCCTCGGGACGCAGCCCGGCATCGACCTCGAGCGCCGGATCCGTGCCAGGCAGCATCAGCAGGCGGCGCAGCTCGAGGGCCACGTCCTTGGCGGCACGGGAGGCCTCCTCACCGGTCGCACCGTCGAGCGGCTCGTGGACGAACATCACGTCGGCGTCGCTCCCGAAGTTGAGCTCGCCGCCACCGAACCGTCCCATCGCCACGATGGCCATCCTGGTCGGCAACGGTCGGCGCAGCTCTGCCTCGATCGCCTGGGTGGCGACCAGCAGGGCCGCCTCCAACGTGGCGGTCATGATGTCGGTCAGGGCGTAGCCCACCTGCTCGGTGTCGAGGTCGCCGAGGAGATCCGCGACGGCGATCCGGAACAGCTCGCGACGCCGGATCGCCCGCACCGCCACGATCCCCTTCACCGGGTCCTGATGGCGCCGGGCAGCCAGGAGCATCTCCTTGGCAAGGGCCTCGTGCCCGAGCGGTTCCAGACTGCCGTCCTGGGCGAGGATCCGGACCCCCTCCGGCGCCCGCTGCAGCAGGTCGGTGGCGTAGCGGCTCGACGCGAGCAGGAGAGCCAGCCGGTGGGCGACCTGGCCCTCGTCGCGCAACGTCTTCAGATACCAGTGAGTCGTCCCCAACGCCTCGGAGATCCTGCGGAAGCCGAGCAGTCCGGCGTCCGGGTTCGGTGCGTCTGCGAACCAGCCGAGCAGGGCCGGCAGAAGTGCCCGTTGGATGCTCGCGGTCCGGCTGACCCCGGAGGTGAGGGCCTCCAGGTGACGCAGTGCCGCCTCCGGGTCTTCGTAGCCCAGCGCTGCCAGGCGTGCCTGGGCGGCCTTGGGTGAGAGCCGCACCTCGTCGCTCGGCAGCTTCGCGACCGCGGTGAGCAGCGGGCGGTAGAAGAGCTTCTCGTGCAGCCGCATCACCTCGCGTCGGTGTTGCCGCCAGGCCCGCTCGAGCTCGGCGACCGGTTCCTTGCTCATCCCCATGGCGCGTCCCAGGCTGCGCAGTGCGTCCGGGTCCTCCGGGACCACGTGGGTGCGGCGGAGCTGGGCGAGCTGCATCCGGTGCTCGAGGCGGCGCAGGAACCGGTAAGCCTCGTCGAGGGCAGCGCCGTCCTCGCGCCCGACGTAGCCGCCGTGAGTGAGGTGGGCCAGGGCGCTCAGCGTGGTCGACGCCCGGACGTCCTCGTCGGCGCGCCCGTGCACCATCTGGAGGAGCTGGACGGCGAACTCGACGTCCCGCAGGCCGCCCGAGCCGAGCTTGAGCTGCCGATCGGCCTCAGCCGCCGGGATGTGCTCCACCACGCGACGACGCATCGCCTGCACCTCGGTGACGAAACCTTCGCGCTCGGCGGCCGTCCAGACCATCGGCGTGATGCGCTCGACGTAGTCGCGCCCCACGGCGGGATCGCCCGCGACGGGACGAGCCTTGAGCAGGGCCTGGAACTCCCAGGTCTTGGCCCAGCGCTCGTAGTAGCCCTGGTGACTGGCGAGGGTGCGCACCAACGGTCCGGCCCTGCCCTCGGGACGCAGCGCAGCGTCGACGGGCCAGATGGTGCCCTCTGCGGTGTGGTCGGAGCAGATCCGGATGAGGTGGGAAGCGAGCTGGGTGCCCGCCCGGACTGCCGCCTGCTCCTCGTGGCCTTCTGCAGGCTCCACCACGAAGATCACGTCGACGTCGCTGACGTAGTTGAGCTCGTGGCCACCGCACTTTCCCATCGCGATGACAGCCAGGCGCGCCGCGGCAGCCGACTCCCCGACCCGGGCGCGCGCGACCGCGAGTGCCGCCTCGAGCGTGGCGCCGGCGAGGTCGGAGAGCTCGGCGGCGATGTCGTCGACACCCACGCCGTGGGACAGGTCGCGCGCTGCCAGCCCCAGGAGCAGCCGCCGATAGCTCACCCGCAACGCATCGACGGCCTCGGCGTCGGGAAGGGTCGCCCTCGGCGTGGGGTGGGCCGGGTCCGCGCCGACCGCCTGGAGCATCCGGGAGCGGAGGTGGTACGCCGCGGGGCGTGTGGACCCCAGCGTCGGGTCGGTGAGGTCACGCCAGTGCTCCGGGTGTCGCACGAGATGGTCGCCGAGCGCAGAGCTGGCACCGAGCACGCTGAGCAGGCGCATCGCGGTGCCCTCGTCGGCGGCCACCGCCTCGAGCATCGCCTCTCGGTCCTCCACCCGGTCGGCGAGGTCAGCGAGGTAGCAGGCGGCCTGGTCGGGGTCGGCCGCGACGGCGCTGAGGTGGACCAGGATCTGGGCCGGTGGACCGATGCGCTGGAGCGCCGCGGCCGACCGCTCGACGTCACGGAAGCCGAGGCGAGCCAGGTGGCCAGAGGCGGTGCTGACCCGGCCGTCCGTCATCGCGACGCCCGGTCACCGATCCGGGTGCGGGCGACGAACGCTGCCGTCAAGGGCTGCCACGTCGCGCGCAGCGCCGCCTCCGCGGCGCTGACCTGGTTGACGTACTCCTCGACGTCGACCCCACGCTCGATCGCCCCGTCGCGGTCGTCGTCGGCCCACGGACGCACGACGTCACGACCGGCCTCCGGGTGCCACTGCACGCCCCACACGGTCGGTGCGAACCGCGCCGCCTGGACCTCCCCCGCCGGTGTCCGGGCCAGCACGATGGCCCCCTCGGGCATCACGGTGACGATGTCGTTGTTCCACTGCACCGCCGGCGAGGGGCGCGGGACCTCGGCGAAGAGAGGCTCCTCGGCGTCGGTCCAGCCCACGTCGAGCACGCCGATCTGCTGACCCCGCGGATTGCGCCCGACCTGACCGCCGAGCGCCACGGCGACGAGCTGGTGGCCGAGGCAGATGCCCCAGGCCGGGACCTGCTGCGCGGCTGCCTCCCGGATCAGCTCCTTGGTCGGTGTGAGCCACGCATGGTCGGCGTCGTCGTCGGCGCCCATGGATCCGCCGAGCACGACCAGGCCTGCGTGGTCCGACAGCGTGCTCGGCAGCTCCTCGCCAGCAAAGGGGCGTCTGACGTCGAGGGTGGCGTCGGCGTCGACCAGCCAGTCGCCGACCCAGGCGGGTGGGCAGCTGGTCTCGTGCTGGACGACGAGGATCGGCGCGGTGCTCACTCGCCCGAATCTATCGGGTGCCGCTCCCGTGGCACGAAGGCTGTCACCAGAAGCGTGGCGCCGAGGAGGAACAGGCCGAGGCCCCACGGGCTGTGGGAGGCGATGAGGACCCCGAGCGCGGTGACCAGACCCGCGGTGAGGCCCGCCATCGCCCGTGATCCGGCTCGCAGGGCAAGGAGGGCGCAGCTGCCGATCACCAAGGACGGGACCGCCACGATGGTTCCGACCCAGGCCATCAGGCCGTCCCAGTCGTCGTCCTGGCCGGAGAGGTCGATGGCGATCATCAGCGCAGCCAGGCCGATGACCACGGCGGCGCTCCCGACGACCACCCGCAGCAGCTGCCGACGAAGAATGTCGACGGCGTCCCGATCGTTGCTCTCCGACCTGACGCTCACAGGACGTCACCCTCATGCGGCGACGGCGGGGCCTCCACCCGTTCGCCGAGGGGGAAGGCGCACACCACCAGGGCGAGCCCGGCCACGTGCGCGACCATGATGAGCGGGTCCACGTGGACCTGCGAGGCCGACACAGCGACGACTGCGCCGCCACTGAGGACAAGTGATCCGGCCAGGGCGAAACCGACGAGCAAGGCCATGGTGAGGAGGTGGCGGGTCCGGTCCATCTCAGGCATCCACGCGGGTGTCTGCGAGCGCGACCATGACCAGGATCACTGGCAGCACCGCGACGGCGAGCAGCGGTTGGTAGAAGAAGCCGCACGCGAGCGCGGTCAGGGTGCCGAGCGCCCCAGCGGTGACCGCCCAGGTGCGGGCGGCGTTCCCCCGGCAGATGGCTCGGATCGCCATCCCGGAGGCCGCTGCCGGGAGGGCCGCGACGCCGATGATCGCGAGCCCCGCGAGGACGCCGATGCCGTCGAGGAACTCGCCGCTGGTCTGCAGGTCGGACCCGATCAGGTAGAGACCGGGAAGGGTCGCGGCTGCCGACGCGACGAGCAGCAACGTGAGGAGACCGACGAGGAGGTGGTTCGCGGGGCGGGTCATGCCACCAGGATGGGGCCGGTCCCGGCCCGGTGAGATCCGTTCGGATACTCAGGTTGCGACTTTAGATGATCGGGAGCATCAGGTCGCGCTCGAAGGAAGACACCTGGATCCGGTAGTCCTCCCACTCCGCGCGCTTGTTGCGCAGGAAGAAGTCGTAGACGTGCTCGCCGAGAGTCTCTGCGAGCAGCTCCGAGGTCTCGGCCACCTGGATGGCGTCGTAGAGACTCTTGGGCAGCGGGTCGATGCCGAGCGACTTCCGCTCCCGCTCGTTGAGCGACCAGACGTCGTCCTCGGCCTCCCTCGGCAGCTCGTAGCCCTCCTCGATGCCCTTGAGCCCTGCAGAGAGCATCACGGCGAACGCGAGGTAGGGGTTGCACGCGGAGTCGACCGTGCGGAGCTCCATGCGAGTCGACTGACCCTTGTTGGGCTTGTACATCGGCACCCGGATCATCGCCGAACGGTTGTTGTGGCCCCAGCAGATGTAGGACGGCGCTTCGCCACCCCACATCAGCCGTTTGTAGGAGTTGACCCACTGGTTGGTGACCACGGTGATCTCCGGCGCGTGCCGCAGCACCCCAGCGATGAACTGGCGGCCCACGGTGGACAGCTGGTACTCCGACCCTGCGGCGAAGAAGGCGTTGCGGTCGCCCTCGAAGAGCGACACGTGGGTGTGCATCCCGGAGCCGGGGTGCGTCGTGAACGGCTTGGGCATGAAGGTCGCCCAGATTCCCTGGGACAGCGCGACCTCACGGACCACGGTGCGGAAGGTCATGATGTTGTCGGCCGTCGACAGCGCGTCGGCGTATCGCAGATCGATCTCCTGCTGCCCGGGGCCACCCTCGTGGTGGCTGAACTCCACCGAGATGCCCATCGCCTCCAGCATGGTGATGGCCTCGCGCCGGAAGTCTGAGCCCATGCTCTGCGCGGTGTGGTCGAAGTAGCCGCTGCGGTCCACCGGCACCGGGTCTGCGCCGGGAGCCGGCACGTCCTTGAAGAGGTAGAACTCGATCTCGGGATGCGTGTAGAAGGTGAACCCCGACTCCGCGGCGCGAGAGAGCGTGCGCTTGAGCACGTAGCGTGGATCGGCGTACGACGGAGACCCGTCGGGCATCACGATGTCGCAGAACATCCGCGCCGTGCTGGGACCCTCACCCCGCCAGGGCAGGATCTGGAAGGTGGACGGGTCCGGCTTGGCGAGCATGTCGGCCTCGTAGACGCGGGCGAAGCCCTCGATCGCCGAGCCGTCGAAGCCGATCCCCTCGGTGAAGGCGCCCTCGAGCTCGGCGGGCGCTATCGCCACCGACTTCAAGGATCCGAGTACGTCGGTGAACCAGAGCCGGACGAAGCGCACGTCCCGCTCCTCCAGCGCGCGGAGGACGAAGTCTTCCTGCTTGCCCATCGATCCTCCTGAGTCAACGCGTTCCGTGGCCGTCGGACAGTGTGACTCTGTCATGTTTCACGGAGGTGACGAACACCGCCTCGCACCCTTGACCGCGTCGTCCGGTCACTGCTCCGGAACGTTGCGGTGCAGCTCGTCGAGCCACACCTTGGCGTTGCCGTCGGACGGCGCCCGCCAGTCGCCGCGCGGGGAGAGCGATCCGCCGGCCACCACCTTGGGCCCGTTGGGCATCGCCGAGCGCTTGAACTGGCTGAACCCGAAGAAGCGCTGCAGGAACACCTCGAGCCACGCGCGGATGGTGGCCAGGTCGTAGGCCGTGCGCCGGTCCTCGTCGAAGCCGGGCGGCCAGGCTCCCTGGTCGGGGTCGGCCCACGCATGCTGGGCGAGGAAGGCGATCCGGCTCGGCGGGAAGCCGTAGCGCAGCACGTGGAAGAGGGTGAAGTCCTGGAGCGCGTAGGGACCGATCGCCTCCTCGGTGCTCTGCGGCCTCTCCCCCTCGGCGACCGGCACCAGCTCAGGAGAGATCTCCTGGTCGAGGATCTCCAGCAGCACCTCTCCGGCGCCCGGCTCGAGCTGGTCGGTCGCGACGACCCAACGGATGAGGTGCTGGATCAGCGTCTTGGGCACGCCGGCGTTGACGCCGTAGTGCGACATCTGGTCACCGACGCCGTAGGTGCACCACCCCAGGGCCAGCTCGGAGAGGTCGCCCGTGCCGAGCACGATGCCGCCCCGGTGGTTGGCGATCCTGAAGAGGTAGTCGGTGCGAAGTCCTGCTTGGACGTTCTCGAACGTCACGTCGTAGACAGGCTTGCCCTCGCCGAACGGGTGGCCCAGGTCCTCGAGCATCCGGGTCGCCGCGGGTCGGATGTCGATCTCCTCGAAGGTCACTCCGAGGGCCTGCGCCAGCCGCGTGGCGTTGTCCTTGGTGCCGGCGCTGGTCGCGAATCCCGGCATCGTGATCGCATGGATCTCGGTGCGCGGGCGGCCGAGTCGATCCATCGCCTTGGCCGCGACGATCAGGGCGTGCGTCGAGTCCAGACCGCCGGAGATGCCGATCACGACCTTGGGGTTGCCGATCGCCGTGAGCCGCTGCTCGAGCCCGGACACCTGGATGTTGTAGGCCTCGTAGCAGTCGAGCGCGAGCCGCTCGGCGTCGTCGGGCACGAAGGGGAAGCGGTCGAGCGGGCGACGCAGGCCGATGTCGCCGCCTGCCGGAGTCAGGTCCACCTCGATCTCTCGGAACTCCCGGATGCGCGTGTCGTGCGTGCGCCGGTTGTCGTCGAAGGTTCCCTGGCGCTGCCGCTCCTGGCGGATCCGCAGCAGGTCGACGTCCGCGACCGTGCGTCGAGGTCCGTCGGCGAAGCGCTCGGTCTCGGCGAGCAGCTCCCCGCCCTCGTAGACCAGCGTCTGGCCGTCCCAGGAGAGGTCGGTGGTGGACTCTCCGAAACCAGCGGCGGCATAGACGTAGGCGGCCAGGCACCGCGCGGATGCCGAGCGCACGAGCAGCCTCCGCTCCTCCGCCCGGCCGACCGTGATCGGGGACCCGGAGATGTTGACCAGCAGGCTCGCTCCGGCCAGGGCCGCTTCGGCACTGGGCGGCACCGGCACCCACATGTCCTCGCACACCTCGACGTGCATCACGAGACCGGGCACCTTCGGCACGCGGAACAACAGGTCCGGGCCGAAGGGCACTGTGACGTCCACCGAGCACGACGCACTCGCCACGGCGGTCGTCGCCCGGCGCGAAGTGCCGACGCTCGTAGAACTCACGGTAGGTCGGCAGGTAGGACTTCGGCGCCACGCCGACGACCACGCCCTGGTGCACCACGACCGCGCAGTTCAGGACGCGCGTCCCCTGCCGCAGCGGCGCACCGACGACGAGGATCACGTCGAGGTCAGCGGTGCCCGCGAGCAGGTCGGCGATCGCCGCCTCGACCTCGTCGAGCACGGCCTCCTGGAGGAGCAGGTCGTCGATCGCGTAGCCGGTCAGCGTCAGCTCGGGGAACACCGCCACCGCCACGCCGTCGTCCGCACAGGCCCGCGCCTCCCGCAGCACTGACGCTGCGTTGGCGCGCGGGTCGGCGATCGAGGTCGTGATCGTGCACGCGGCGACCCGGGCGAAGCCCTGGTCGTAGGCCGAGGTGAAGTCCACGTGGTGAGTCTGCCAGCCCAGCCACCACTGCGCTGTGCGCGGGCTCAATGAGGTCGACACCGACCGACGATGTCGTGATCGGTGTCCACCCGGCGTGGGTGGTCGCGCGACTAGCGTGACCGCCATGCGCGAACCCCCGACCGGCATCAGCGACGACCAGGTCCTCGACGTCGTACGACGCGAGTGGGACCACGCCGTCGACAGGGTTGAGCACCTGCCGATCGGCTTCGGCGCGCACCACTGGCGTGCCTCGGCGGCGGGGGTAGCCCGATGGTTCGCCACCCTCGACCGCCCGACGAGCACGCGTCCGCCCGACACGTACGAGGCTGCGTACGCCGCGGCGCACGACCTCGCGAACGGTGGGCTGTCGTTCGTGCTGGCGGGGGCGACCACCCACCACGGACGGTTCACCACCGACTGCGGTCCCGGGCTGCTCAGCGTCACCCCGTGGCAGGAAGGCGAGTCCTGCGGCCGGTCGTTCCGCGACGATGCCGAGCGCGATGAGACGACGGCGATGGTGCTCGCCCTGCACGGCACCGCGCCACCGCCGTCGCTGCGACCGTGGTCGACCGTCGTGGACCCCCTGCTCGTCGACGTGCTGCGCGACCGGGCCGCTGCCCCCTGGCTCGACGGCCCGCTCGGGGAGGAGGCCCGGTCCGCTCTGCTCACCCGGATCGATGCCGTGGCTGCGTGGGCTGCGGAGCACCACCGGCTGCTCGATCTGGCGAAGGCCTCACGGGACCGGTGGGTGACGACTCACGGGGAGCCGATGCCGCACAACCACCTCCTCACGCCGACCGGGCGACTGCTCGTCGACTGGGAGTCCGCGCTCCTGGCTCCGTCCGAGCGCGACACGCGTGACCTGGTTGCCGCCGGCGCTGCCCTATCAGCCGACCCGGCGATGGCGCGGCTCTTCGATCTCGAGTGGCGGCTGGGCGAGGTCGACGGCTACTCGGTCTGGTTCGCAGCACCGCACACCGGCACAGACAGTGACCGCGTCGCCCTGGCCGGCCTCCTCGAGGAGCTGGAGTCGCCGTGAGGTGACCCACAACACAGGTGGCATCCCGCTCGCACGGGTCTAGCCTGGGAGGTGGTCCGGGGACTCCGTCAGGGAGCCTCGAGAGCACAGCAAGTGGAGGAACCATGAGCGAGACCGCTGCTCCCTATGGCACCGGCCCGGCGGCGCAGGAGCTGGCACCGGTCCGCCGGGTGCGCACCCACCACCTGCGCGAGATGAAGGAGCGCGGCGAGAAGTTCGCGATGCTCACCGCCTATGAGCAGTACGCCGCTCAGACGTTCGACGAGGCCGGCATCCCGATCATGCTCGTCGGCGACTCGGCCTCCAACAACGTCTACGGCAACGAGACCTCGTTGCCGGTCACCGTGGACGAGCTGATCCCCCTGGTGCGTGCCGTGACGCGTTCGGCCCGTCGCGCGCTCATCGTGGCCGACCTGCCGTTCGGGTCCTACCAGGCCTCCCCCGAGCAGGCCTTCCACACCGCGGTGCGCTTCATGAAGGAAGCCAACGCGCACGCGGTGAAGCTGGAGGGGGGCGTCGAGATGGTCCCGCAGGTCGAGAAGCTCACCCGGTCCGGCATCCCGGTGATGGCGCACATCGGATTCACCCCGCAGTCCGAGCACAACCTCGGTGGCTACCGCGTGCAGGGTCGCGGCGATGCGGCGTCGGGGTTGATCGACGCCGCCTCATCGATGGAGGAGGCCGGCGCCTTCGCACTCGTGATGGAGATGGTCCCCGGAGACGTCGCCGCCCAGATCACCAAGGAGCTCACGATCCCGACGATCGGCATCGGGGCCGGTCCGCACTGCGACGGCCAGGTGCTGGTGTGGCAGGACGCCTTCGGGTTGCGCACAGGCCGGATGGCGAAGTTCGTCAAGCAGTACGCCGACGTTCACGGAGTGCTCCTGGAGGCCGCCAAGCACTACGCCGCCGACGTGGCGGACGGGTCGTTCCCGGGACCCGAGCACACCTTCTAGCCGGCACTCACCGAGGAACGAGGAGTGTCACCGCGAACCAGATGATGACGGCCGTGACCGGTACCGCCATCACGGCCTTGGGTCGCGGGGTGAACCACCGCACCGTGACGCCGAGAAGCACTGCCCACACAGCGGGCAGCACGAGCGAGTTCACCCACGAGGGCAACGCGATCGCGACGTAGGCATAGAGGAAGAACGCGACCGCCATGCCTCCGAGGGCGATGAACGGTCCCGACTTCTCAAAGTCCTGCGGCATGCTCGTCCCATTTCACGAGGCTGTGCATTGAGCTTCAGAGCCCAAGGAAACAAGGGGTTCTGAGGTCCGTTCAGAGTAGGGCACCGAAGGCACCATCGCGGGGTTGCCGCCGCGACACGCAAAGCGAGTTTCGCGATTTCGTTTACCTCGCCTTCCTTTGTTGCCAAGATCATGGTCGAGAGGCGACCTCAGGCCGCCTGTTGTGGGACCAGTGAACGCCGACACCGGGTCGGGCTCTCGAACCAGGAGGCAGCAAGTGGCTGCAGCAAAGAAGACCGTGGCGAAGAAGACGACCAAGAAGGCGCCGGCCAAGAAGGCACCCGCCAAGAAGGTCGCCGCCAAGAAGGCACCTGCCAAGAAGGCGACCACCAAGAAGGTCGCCGCCAAGAAGGCGCCCGCGAAGAAGACCACCGCCAAGAAGGCACCCGCCAAGAAGGTCGCCAAGAAGACCGTGAAGAAGGCGGCGACCGCCGCCAAGAAGACGGCCAAGAAGGCGACCAAGAAGGCACCCGCCAAGAAGACCGCCGCGAAGAAGGCACCCGCCAAGAAGGCGACCACCAAGAAGGTCGCCGCCAAGAAGGCGCCCGCCAAGAAGACCACCGCCAAGAAGGCACCCGCCAAGAAGGCACCCGCGCGGAAGACGGCCAAGAAGTAGCCCAAGCGTGATCGCGGCCCCCGCCACCTCAGGTGGCGGGGGCCGCGTCGTGCCTGTCCGGTCGAGCGGCTCGCGCTAGTCCTCGAGTGTGTCGTCGTTCCAGTCAGGGTCGTTGTCCCACTGCTCGTTGCGCTCCTCGACCTTCTCCAGCGCTCGCGATGCCTCCTCAGAGGTGGCGTAGGGCCCGAGCCGGTCGGCGCTCTTGCATCCGTCCGCGCCCTCGACCGTGTGGTGCTTGAGGCAGAACCAGTACTCGCCTTCGCTCATGGACCTCGCCCTTCTGTGCCAAGCCGTACGCCGGGCGACGTACGGAGCGATCTTTCCCTGTGAGGGGGAAACTACACTCGTGCGGTGACCCCGATCGCCGCCGCCACGATCTCGCCTCGCCGCGAGGTGCCTGCCCACATCGACCGTCCCGAGTACGTCGACCAGCCGGCGCCGCTGCCCTACCGGGGCCCCGAGGCCAAGGACGCCGAGACCATCGAGCTGATGCGGACCGCCGGCCGCCTCGCAGCCCAGGCGCTCCAGCTCGTCGGCGAGCACGTCGAGCCCGGCGTGACGACCGACGAGCTCGACCGGATCGGCCACGAGTTCCTCTGCGACCACGGCGCCTATCCCTCCACGCTGGGGTACCGGGCCTTCCCCAAGTCGTTGTGCACCAGCGTCAACGAGGTCATCTGTCACGGCATCCCCGACAGTCGGGTCGTCGAGGACGGAGACATCGTCAACATCGACATCACCGCCTACCTGGGGGGCGTGCACGGCGACACCAACGCGACCTTCCTCGCCGGCGCGGTGGACGACCGGAGTCGACTGCTGGTCGAGCGCACCGAAGAGGCGCTCCGTCGAGCCATCCGGGCCGTCCGGCCGGGCCGGCAGGTCAACGTGATCGGGCGGGTCATCGAGTCCTACGCCAAGCGGTTCGGCTACGGCGTGGTCCGGGACTTCACCGGGCACGGCATCGGCGCCGCCTTCCACTCGGGACTGATCATCCCGCACTTCGACAGCCCTCTTCACGACACGGTGATCGAGACCGGCATGACCTTCACGATCGAGCCGATGCTCTGCCTGGGGTCCCACGAGTGGGACATGTGGGAGGACGGCTGGACCGTCGTCACCAAGGACAAGCAACGCAGCGCCCAGTTCGAGCACACGCTGCTCGTCACCGACTCCGGTGCGGAGATCCTCACGCTCCCGTGACCCGCGGGTTCAGGCCAGGTCCTCGAGCGATCCCGAGGTCTCGGCCAGCCGTCGCTCCACGCGCAGCACCCCGGCCTCGTGCTCGGGGTCTCCCGACATCACGGCGGCCAGGCGAAGGTGCGGCAGCGCATCGGCATAGCGAGACTGACGCTCCAGCACCCGGCCCAGCGCGAAGCGTGCCCAGATGTCGGTCGGGCCGGCCTCGACCAGCTCGACGAGGTCGGCCTCGGCTCGGCCGAGCTGCGCGCTCTTGAAGTAGGCCCAGGCGCGCAGCGTCCGAAGCCCGGTCGACGAGGGCTCGGCAGCCAGTGCCGGGTCGAGGATCTCGATCGCCTCGAGGGGGGCGGACTCCTCCACCAGGGTGCGGGCCCGCTCGTAGGCGTCCGCCGGATGCTTGCCTGCATCGGTGGTCAGACCGGCGCCGAAGGCGCTGAGAGATCGGGGTAGTTCGAACGGTGGCAGGTTCATCGGCCCTCCAATCGCCGACTTCAACGTACTCCCCGACTCACCCATTCCCCCGCACCCGTGTGGGGAAGGACCGGAAAGCAGCAGGGCGACCTATCCAGTGCCGCTTCCTCAACGGGTGGTGCAACAGGAGCATTCGCCCGGTCTCTGCACTGGCCTCGCCAGCACCGGGCTTTCTCCACCCCAGAGGTAGACGACACTGCCCGACCTGTCATCGTCTCGGACGAGATCGAGAACTGCGCCGACGACCTCATCGGGCGAGACCAAGGGAGGAGTTGCTGCGCGTTGCTCAGTCGTCATCGCAGCGAGCTGCTCGTGCGCGCGCTCGAGACCTATCCAGTCGGGTACCACGCAGGCCACTCGCACGTCATGACTGTCGGAGAGGTCTGCCAGACATGCCGACAGTCGGATGAGCCCGGCCTTGGCGGCGCCGTAGTCCGGCGAGCCGTAGCCGGCGAAGCCGACTCCGCCACTCGATGCAATGTTGATCACCACGCCACCACCGTTGCGTCGCATGGGGTCTAGGCAGAGCTGGGTGAGCAGCATCGGCGCCCTCAAGTTGAGATCGAGGACCGCACTCCACTGCGCGCGTGGCGAGACGGGGAACTGGTGGGCTCCTGCCCCCCATCCCCCCGCATTGTTCACCAAGATGTGGGGACCGCCGAGCGACGTCGCTCGACCGACCAGCTCCGCGCATTCACCCTCGTCGCAGATGTCGACCTGCACGGGCCATCCGTCTCGCCCATGCTCTCTCACGAGGGCAGCGACCTGCTGGGCCGCCGACTCGTTGATGTCGGCGACCACGACGTGAGCGCCCGCCCTCGCGAAGCCCACAGACAGCTCGCGCCCCAGGCCCGAACCGGCACCGGTGATCAGGACCACCTTGTCCTGCGTGTCCAAGCGGTTTCACCCCCGTCTCCGACGAAGATCGCACGGTACGCCAACCCACCGACCCGTCCGCCGGTGAAGATCACGGTGGTGACCCGGGCCGGCGATTTCAGCACGTCAACCGGACCACCGGGCGACGTCGACGTCCTACAGGTCAAAGCGGTGCGAGGGATGAGCTGGCCTGTAGGCCGGGTTCTGTCTCCGCGCGCCTTGCGGCGGCTGCGGTGGGCGACCATCCATCTAGGACTGCCGTTGCCGACAGCCTCGTGCGATCTACCCACGGACTCGGGCGGGCCGCCCTCGAACGTCCGTGCGGGCCGCCTTGCGGCGGCCCTTCTTGACCTTGCTCCAGGTGGGGTTTACCGAGCCGCCCCGGTCACCCGGGACGCTGGTGGTCTCTTACACCACCGTTTCACCCTTACCGCGAATCGTGCCGAAGCGCGACCGCGGCGGTCTGTTCTCTGTGGCACTGTCCCGCGGGTCACCCCGGGTGGGCGTTACCCACCACCTTGCCCTGTGGAGCCCGGACCTTCCTCGAGAACCCGTGTCACCACGGGTCCGCGCGGCCGCCCGGCCAGCTCATCCGTCGAGCAGTCTAGCGTCGCTGGCTAGGGTCGGAGACATGAGCGAACCCATCGTGATCGTCGGCGGCGGGCTGACCGCCGCCAAGGCCGTCGAGCAGCTGCGCGAGGAAGGCTACGACGGTGACCTCGTCGTGTACGCCGCGGAGCAGCACCTCCCCTACGAGCGACCCCCCTTGTCCAAGGGGTACCTCCTCGGCGACGACGAGCGAGACGTGGTCTTCGTCCACGATGCGACCTGGTATGCCGAGCACGGCGTCGACGTGAGACTCGGTCAACGCGTCGACGCCCTCGACCCGGGGGCGCACACCGTCACCGCCGGCGGCACCGCCCAGGCCTACTCCCGACTGCTCCTCGCCACCGGCTCCCAGCCGCGCCGGCTCGCGATGGCCGACGAGTCGGGAGCACCGGTGGCCTACCTCCGCACCATCGAGGACACCGAGCGGCTCAAGGCGGCCTTCACCGACGGCGCCCGCATCGCCGTCCTCGGCGCGGGCTGGATCGGACTCGAGGCGGCGGCCGCGGCACGCAAGGCGGGCGCGGAGGTCACCGTGCTCGAGTCGCTGGACCTGCCGCTGCTGCGCGTCCTCGGCCCCGAGGTCGCCACCAGCTTCGCCGATCTCCACCGCGAGCACGGTGTCGACCTCCGCCTCGGGGTCCAGGTCGGCGGCATCTCGCAGGACGGCGCCGGCGTCCGGATCGATGCCGCCGGCGACCCGGTCGAGGCGGACCTGCTGCTCGTCGGCATCGGCGCGGTGCCCGACACGAGCCTGGCCGAGGCTGCGGGACTCAGCGTGGACAACGGCGTGCGCGTCGACGCAGCCCTGCGCACGTCGGCCCCCGACGTCTTCGCCGCGGGCGACGTCGCCAACCACGATCACCCCGTGCTGGGTCACCGCATCCGGGTGGAGCACTGGGACAACGCGATCGAGCAGGGCAAGGTCGTGGCCCGCGTGATGCTCGGGCAGGACACGACCTATGACCGGCAGCCCTACTTCTTCACCGATCAGTACGACCTCGGCATGGAGTACGTCGGGCACGTCGACCCGGCCACAGCCGACGAGGTGGTCATCCGCGGCGACACGCAGGGCGAGCGGGTGTTCACGGCGCTGTGGGTCAAGGACGGGGTCGTCGCAGCCGGGATGCACGCCAACGACTGGGACGCCGGCGACCTCGTGCGGGCAGTCGTCGGGACCCGGCCCGACCTCGATCGGCTGCGCGACACCCACGTTCCGCTCGTCGACCTGGCCGGCTGACCCCGAGCGTCCACCGCGGCTCTCAGCCGTCGCGGGCGCAGCTGATCCGGAGCATGCGGGTGGTCTGAGCCTGCACGCGGGGCGGAGGAGGAATCAGCAGCTTCGTGCTGACCTCGTCGCCGATGCGCACCCCGATCCGGAACGTGAAGGGAGCGGTCGCCTGCCCGATGGCGTGCTCGTCGCACCGGTTGCCCGGCTGGATCCGCAGCGGCACCCGCACCGTCTCGTCCTCGGGGCGACTGGTCACGTGCGCGGGCAGCGCCACGTCGTACAACACCGAACCGCGGGCGGAGGTGACGCGCACGCTCAGGTCACCACCGCGGCGCTGCAGCAGCAGGTCGCCGATGACCGCCTCGCGCTCCCGGTCCAGCGTCCAACCGGGTGCATAGGCGACGTCCACCTGGTCGGCGAGCAGGTCGGCGAGGCAGCCCCTCTGCCAGAGGTGCCGGAGGAAACGCTCACCGTCGTCGCTCAGCTGCACCCGCACGGTCTTCTCAGGCGTCTCGATGACCCCCTCCACCGGCTCGCTCCCCTCGTCGCACACGGCCACGGGCAGGAGCACGTGCAGGTCGAGGGTCTGACCCGGTCGCAGGGTCGAGTCCTGCTCCCGCAGGAAGGCCGGCCCGTAGCCCGACCAGTCCAACCCTGCCCCGGTCACCGGCAGCGGGTCCTCCCCGGTGTTGACGACCCGGAGCAGTCCCTTGGGCGTCCCCTCGTCCGGCAGCAGCTGGGTGAAGGCGAGCTCGACCGAGACGTCCCCCGACTCAGGTGCGTCGGGCACGTCGGGCGACCCGGCGGTGCAGCCCGTCGTGATGAGGACGCCCGCGGCCAGCAGGGACTGCAGCCGAAGGCCCCCTCCCGGGAGCCTCCTCGTCATAGCTCGAAGCGGACCTTCCGGGTCGCGGGATCGGCCTCGGCCAGCGTCACCTGCACCTCGGCCCCGAGCGGGAGCGGCGATCCGTCCCGCGCTGACACCGATGCCTCGATGGCGGGCTCCTCCACGACGACGTCGCCACCAGCCGGATCCTTCTCGTCCACGGAGACGACCACCCCTGAGAAGGTCTGCCCGATGTGCGGCCGCAGCACGGTGGCCTCGACCAGGTTGACGATGGCACCCTCATAGGCGTTGGCTCTGCGCCCGCTCGCCTGCATCGTGGCGGGCAGGTCATGCAGCTTCTCCAGCACCCACCCCGGGACGTCCTCACCGGCACACAACGCGACGCACACCTCGGCGGCATAGCGATCGGCCAGCCGGCGCAGCGGCGCCGTCACGTGGGCATACTCCGAGGCCAGTGCGGAGTGCTCCGGCTGGGCGGGAGTCTCACCGTCGAAGCCGACGTACCCCGCTCCACGCAGGAGCCTGGTGCTGGCCAGCACCATCGCCGCGTGGGTCGGCTCGGCGGGGTCCAGTGACCGGATGAAGTCGGGGTAGAGCTGTTCGGCCGGCCACTCGATGTGCAACGCCTTGGCGGTGCGGTGCAGCCGTTGTACGTCGGCGTGATCCGGCGGTGGCAGCGTCCGCAGCAGCCCGACCCGGGCATAGACCATCAGCGACGCCGCCGCCATGCCGGTCAGCAACGAGATCTGGGCGTTCCACTGCTCCACGGGACGCTGCTCGCGGAAGCTCAGCCTCCAGGCGTCTGCCTCGATGTCGATCTCCTGCTCCGGGAGCGGCAACGACACCCCTCCGCGCGCGGCCTCCCGGGTCATCCGCAGCTCACCGATCTCGCGGAGCACGTCGATCATCGGATCTGCCGTGCCGGCGTCGATCTGGGCCTGCACCCCGTCGTAGTCGAGCTTCGCGCGACTGCGCACCAGCGCGCGAACGACATCCACGTCGGTGCCCTCCCCCGTCGCGTCGAGCTTGATCGTCCACAGCAGCGCCGGACGCACCTCTCCGGGCAGCAGCGAGGCCGCCCCCTCCGACAGCACCGTCGGGTGCAGCGGGATCTTGGAGTCGGCGCCGTACAACGTCTCCCCGCGACGGTTGGCCTCCAGGTCGACGGCGTCACCCGGCGTGACGAAGGCAGCGACGTCGGCGATCGCGTAGTGCACGACGTAGCCGTCACCGTCCCGCTCGACGTGCAGGGCCTGGTCCAGGTCGCGGGCGCTCTCGGGGTCGAGGGTGATCATCGCCAGGTCGGTGCGGTCGAGCTCGGGCAGGTTCGGGTTGGCAGCGGCCTGCGCCGCGACCGCCTCGACCTCGGAGTCGAAGTCAGGGCTCACGCCGAGCTCTTCCTGGGCGGCCGCGATCCCGTCACGCAGCACATCTCCGTCGGCGTGCAGCACCCTCACGATTCGTCTCGGCACAGCTCGTTCAACCCCTCGCGGTAGGAAACTCACGCCAGCATAGGGTGACGCCGTGCTGATCCTGCTGCCACCGTCGGAGGGCAAGGCCGCGCCCCGACGAGGCCGTCCGCTCCGGCTCGACGACCTCAGCTTCCCCGAGCTGCACGACGCCCGCGCGAAGATCCTCGACGCCCTCGTGGACCTGTGCCGGCAGGATGTGTCCGCGGCCGCCTCACGTCTCGGTCTGGGCACCACCCAGCTCGACGAGGTGGCCCGCAACGCTGCGCTACGGGAGGCTCCGACCGCCCGGGTCGACCAGGTCTACACCGGTGTTCTCTACGAGGCGCTCGACCTGGTGAGCCTCGATCCGGCCGCCCGTCGCCGCGCGACCTCGTGGCTCGCGGTCACGTCCTCGCTGTTCGGCCTGGTGCGTCTCGGCGACCGGGTGCCTGCCTACCGTCTCTCCGGTGGGGTGTCGCTGCCGGGCACGGGGCCGGTGGCCACGATGTGGAGCCGGCACCTCGACCCGTCCGTGCGTGCCGCAGCCGGGCGTGGTCTCGTGGTCGACCTGCGCTCCTCGACGTACGTGCCGTTCTGGCGTCCGGAGCCCGACCTGGCCGGCAAGGTCGTCACTGTGCGGGTGCTTCATGAGGTCGGTGGGGTGCGCAAGGTCGTCTCGCACTTCAACAAGGCCACCAAGGGGCGACTCGTCCGCGCCCTCCTCGAGGACGGCACCACGTCACCGAGCCCGGCCCGCTTCGCCGACCAGCTGACCTCACTGGGCTGGAAGGTGGAGCTGGGCGACCGAGGCCGGGCGGGCACACCGCTCGACGTGGTCGTCGACGAGATCTGAGACGCGAGAGCGATCGGCGACCGAGTCAGAGAGCTAGGGTGAGGAGTCCAGTCCTTCTCGGGAACGGAGCCCCCATGCACCTCCACCACCGCTCGCACCGCCTGCCCACCCTGCTCGCAGCCGGCGCCCTCGTCGCCGCCCCGGCTGCCCTCGGGCTCACCTCTGCGACCGCCGACCCGGTCCCGGGCGGGCCGTTCGTCTGCGGCAGCCAACCGATCAAGCTCAACGGGCTGACCAGCAACGCAGAGCTGACCAAGCGCCTTCACGGCCTCGCCGAGCGCCGTCCCGTGCTCGACCTGAGTGTGGCCGGCGAGTCGGTCGCCGGCCGGCCGATCCACCTCGCCAAGGTCGGCACCGGACCGCGCACGCTGCTGTTCGCGACCCAGCAGCATGGTGACGAGCCGCTGGGCACCGAAGCAGCGTTGGCCTACCTCGACGAGATCACCGGCAACAGTCCGGCCGCGAAGGCCCTTCGTGAGGAGGTCACCGTCCTCGTGGTGCCTCGGGTCAACCCCGACGGCTTCGAGCGCTACCAGGACCCGGACTTCGAGGACGGCATCGACCCACGTCGCAACGACAACAACCTGGACCTCAACCGTCTCTACGGGCCGGACGCCGACCCCGACCCCGCCACCGCCCCCGAGGTGGTCGCCGTCGAGTCGGTGGTCGAGGAGCACCAGCCCGACCTGATCGTGGACTACCACCACCAGGTGACCTACCAGACCGAGGACGGCGCCATGGCGACGATGTCGGTGCTGTGGTCGACCAACCCGAGGGTGGCCCCGGACGTCGCCGACGACGGCCGTCGCGCGGCCGCGGTGGTGGGTGCGTCGTTGGCCCGCAACGGTCACGCCACCGTGACGCTGTACCCCCGCAGTGACACCTCGACAACGGCCCGCAACGGACTCGGCCTCGACGGGTACCCGACCCTGCTCGTCGAGCAGCGCGGCCAGCAGGACACCGGCCAGAAGAGCCACGGCATCCTGGTGCGCGAGGCGCTGACCAGCATGCGCGGACTCGTGGACTCCGTCGCGGACGGCTCGTTCGACGCGACCGACCCCGCCGCGGCCGACGCGCTCCCCGAGCGTGGCGAGAGGGTCGACGGCCGCTGCGAGTGAGACCGGAGGAGGAGGCCGCCGCGGATCAGGCGGCCTTCTCTACGTCGATGTCGAGGATGCTGATCGGCTGGGCGGGCGCCTCTGCCGCCAGAGTCCCACCGACGCCCTGCTCGGCGATCCGGTCCACGATGTCGAGACCCTCGCTCACCCGTCCGAAGATCGTGTAGCCGGTGGGGTCCTGCAGCTCGGTGTCGTCGAAGACGATGAAGAACTGGCCGCCGTTGGACTCGGGGTCGGCCGTACGGGCCATCGCCAAGGTGCCGCGGGGGTACTGGAAGTCCTCGGGGGCGTTCTCGACGCCGTACCCGTAGCCCGGACCGCCTGAGCCGGTTCCGGTGGGGTCACCGCACTGCAGCACGAAGATCCCTGACGTGACCAGGCGGTGGCACGGACTGGCGTCCCAGTAGCCCTCCCGAGCCAGGCTGAGGAAGGACGAGACGGTCTGCGGTGCCGCGGCCCCGTCGAGCTCCATCACGATGTCGCCGCAGTTGGTGTGCACCGTTGCGGTCCAGGTCGCGTCCTCGGCCAGCGACGCGTCGGGGACGGCGTCGAACTGCTTCGGCTCCTCGGGGAGGGCAGGCGGCTCAACGCACTCGCCCGCCGCCGGAGTCTCGGTGGTGGCGGGCGCTGCGGTGTCCGCGTCACCGTCGCCGCCGAGCGACGCGATGATCACGAGGGTCGCGATCACGACGACGGCCACGGCGACGACGGCCGCGATGGCCGCGCGGTTGTTGGCATGGGAGCTCATGGATCGTCTTCTCTTTCTCGTCACCGCCCGAGGAAGGCGGCCTCCATCGGTCGGGCATTGAACATGCGCAGCGCTCCCTGGCCCTCGGGCCACCACGAGACGACGGTGACCGACGCCGGAGCGAGCTGCATCCGGAAGAGGGAGTCGAGCGGCGCGCCGAGCGCGAGTCGCACCAGCACCGTGATCGGCGTCATGTGAGTCACGGCGAGCACCGTCTTGCCGGGGTGGGACGTGATGAGCCGATCGCGCGCCGCCCGGACCCGGGCATCGACCGCGCGGAACGACTCACCACCACCGGTGGGTGCGATGTCGAGGCCGCCCAGCCACGCCTCGAGGTCATCGGGGTGGGCCGCCTGCACCTGCTCGTAGGTCAGCCCGTCCCAGGTCCCGAAGGCGGCCTCGGCCAGGCCCTCCTCGAGACCGACCGGCCGACTGAGCAGCTCGCCGAGGATCGCCGCGCTCTCGCGGGTCCTGCGCAGCGGCGAGGCCACGATGGTGTCGATGTCATCGGCCAGCGGAGCGAGCCACCGTCCGGTCGCCCGGACCTGGTCCTCGCCATCGGGATGCAGTCCAGGGTCGGCCCCGCCCGCGCCGCTGAAGCGTCGGTCCTTGGTGTGCTCGGTCTCCCCGTGCCTGACCAGGATCAGCGTGGTCGGCTCGCCCATGTCGGGGTGCAGGCGACGCGTGCGCGGCCTCTCCGACGCAGGTTCGTCCGTCCTCCGGATGGTCTTGCCGGATCCCGCGTCGAGGGCCTCGTTGAGGATCCGGTCGGCGTGGGAGTTCTCCGCCCGCGGGATCCAGGTGTAGGTCGTGGCGAACGGTGCGAGCTTCTCGGCCTCGGTCGCGAGCTGGCGCATGTCGGCGTGCTTGATCTTCCAGCGGCCCGACATCTGCTCGACGACGAGCTTGGAGTCCATCCGCACCTCGAGGGCTGCCTGCGGGGTGTGCTCGCTGAAGAGCTCGAGGCCGGCGATCAGACCGCGGTACTCGGCGACGTTGTTGGTGGCGATGCCGATGCACTCCGCCACCTCGGCGATGACCTCGCCCGTGGTGGCGTCCTTGAGCACGGCGCCGTACGCCGCGTCACCCGGGTTGCCGCGGGAGCCGCCGTCAGCCTCGATGACGACTGACGTGTGTTGCTCTGGCATCGCTCAGATCCCCGACTCCGAGGTGCGCACGAGGATCCGCTGGCACTCCTCGCAGCGGATCACCTCGTCGGTGGCAGCCTTGACGATGACCGACATCTCGGCGGCGTTGAGGTCGAGCGAGCAGCCGCTGCAGCGTCGTGCCCGGAGCGCGGCGGCGCCGACCCCGCCCTTCTGTGCGCGCAGCTTCTCGTAGAGCGCCAAGAGGTCGTCCTGGAGCGCGTCGGCGATGGGCGCGCGACGTCCGGCCAGGTCGGCGAGCTCGGCCTCGAGCTCCGCGGCCTTGGCGTCGCGGGCAGCGGTCAGCTCGGCGGCCCGACGGTCGAGGTTGTCGATCCTGGCGCCCAGCTCGTCGAGGTCGGCCTGCGCGGTCTCGAGCTTCTCCATGATGTCGAGCTCGATGTCCTCGAGGTCGCCGATCCGGCGCTGCAGCGAGACCAGCTCACCCTGCATCCGCTCGAGGTCCTTGGGGTTGGTGACCAGTCCCTGGTCCATGCGCTGCTGGTCGCGGGTGCGCCGCGCGCGCACCTGCTCCACGTCGGCGTCGGACTTCTTCTGCTCCCGCGTCAGGTCCTCGACCAGGATCCGGACGTCCCGGGCAGCGGTGTCCAGCTCATGACGCTCGCCGGCGAGGCCGGCGAGCTCCTTGGCCTCCGGGATGCCTGCGAGCTGGTGCTCGAGCAGGTCGGCGCGGGAGTCGAGCTCCTGCAGGTCGAGCAGCCTGAGCTGGGAGAAGGCGTCGGCTTTCAGGGGGTGCTCCTGGTCTTGGTCGCGCTGGTCTGGTGTGGTCTGAGGGGGGCCCGGCGGTCAGTCGACGCGAAACGTCCACGGGTCGGTGACGGTCGTGCTCACCCGGGTCTCCACCGTATCCCCTCGCTGCCTCAGCGCTTCACGCAACTTGCGTTCGACGACCGGCAGCCAGGTCCACTCCGCCGCCCAGTGGGCGACGTCGATGAGGGCCGGACCGTCGTGCTCCCGGAACTCCGAGGCGCGGTGGTGGCGCAGGTCGGAGGTCAGGTAGACGTCGGGGTCGAGCCCGAGCACCGCGTCGAGCAGCCCGTCCCCGGCCCCGCTGCCGACGGCGATCCGGCGGACCACCCGCTCCGGGTCGCCGGACACGCGAACACCGTGCGCCGTCGCGGGCAGCGCGTCCCGCACACGTGCGGCGAACTCGCGCAATGTCGTGGGGGCAGCGAGCTCACCGATCCGCCCGTGCCCTCGCTCGTCGCGACCGTCGGGGATGTCGGCGGCGTGGGCCAGCTCGACGACGTCGTACGCCGGTTGCTCGTAGGGATGCGCCTCGACAAGGGCGGCCAGCACCTCTGCGCGACGGGATCGGTGCAGCAGCGCCTCCACCCGTACTTCCTGGACGAGCTCGGACTGCCCCACCACGCCGAGCACCGGATCGGCCCCGGCAAGCGGGCGGAACCGTCCCTCTCCCGGGCTGCTGAACGTGGCCTGGTCGTAGGGACCGAGCGCGCCGGCGCCTGCGGCCGTCACTGCCGCCCGAACCACGTCCGCCGCAGCCGCCGGGACGTAGAGAGTGAGCTTGTCGAGCTGCTCCCGCTCCTGCGGGTCGATGACCTGGGCGTGGGTGACGCCCACCGCTCGTGCCAGGGCCTCGTTGACGCCGTCGGTCGGGACGTCTGCGTTGGTGTGTGCGGTGAGCAGGGCAACGCTGTGCCGGGACAGCGTGTGCAGGATCCGGCCCTTGGGCGTCGTCGCGGCCACCGAGCTGACCGGTGTGAGAAGCAGCGGGTGATGCACGACGAGGAGGTCCGCTCCGAGGTCGCTCGCCTCGTCGACCACCGCCTGGGTCGGGTCGACCGCGAACAGCACGGAGCCCACCGGTTGGTCGAGGTCCCCGGTGACGAGGCCGACCGCATCCCAGGGCTCCGCCCACGACTGCGGATACCACCCGTCCATCAGCTCGAGGACGGTGCGCAAGGTGGCAGGCATGAGGCGCAGCCTAGTTCCGGCGGTGCCAGGCTGGTCGCGTTCGCCTCTTGCGCCCCACGATCACCACGGTCCCGTGGGAATCCGGCAGGAGGGATGGAGTGGGCGCAGTAGGGATCGAACCTACGACCGCTGGTTTGTAAAACCAGAGCTCTACCGCTGAGCTATACGCCCTCGTGCGGCCCGCAGGGCTCACACCCGGCGGCTGCGGAAGCGCAGCCTACGCGAGCAGGCGGCGGCCACCAAAAAGGGTGTCTGGGCATGCGTACGGCCGCTGGCGTCTCGGGTCACCAGCGGCCGTAGCAAGGTCTATTCAACCGCCGCGAACGGGTGCTGTCTCGTGTTTTCGCGATCTCCCGCGATTTCTTTACCCAACGCTCAGGTGAGCACGATCTCAGGCGTGCGCCCTGTCCAGACCGGCAAGCACGTCGAGCTGGGCCTCGAGGTCGCGCGCACGGGGCATCTCGTGGTGCACCTCCCAGCGCAGCAGACCGGCGCGGTCCACGATGAACGTCGAGCGGTCCGCCGCCCCGGTCTGCTCGTTGAACACGCCGTACGACGTCGCGACAGCACCGTGCGGCCAGAAGTCGGAGAGCAGCGGGAAGTCGAGCCGGTCGTGCTCGGCGAAGGCCCTCAGGGAGAACATCGTGTCGCAGGAGATCGCGAGCAGCTGCACGTCGTCGGACTGCCACTGGGGCAAGGTGTCGCGCACGTCGCACAGCTCGCCGGTGCACACCCGGCTGAAGGCGTACGGGTAGAACATCACCACGACCGCCTTCTCACCGCGGAACGACGAGAGCCGCACCGTCTGGCCGTTCTGGTCGCGCAGCTCGAAGTCCGGTGCCCGGTCGCCGATCTGGAGTGTCATCTCGTTCCTCTGTCTGGTTCGGTCAGTCGATCTCGTGCTCGGCCAGCTGCCGCTTGAGCACCTTGCCGGTCGCGTTGCGAGGCAGCTCGTCGACCAGCAGGATCTCCCGCGGCACCTTGTAGCGCGCCAGGTTGTCCTTGACGTGGGCCTTGAGAGCATCGGCGTCGACCTGGTCGCGCCGCGCCTCCGAGAGTACGACGAACGCACGAATCCGCTTTCCGAAGTCGGCGTCGTCCACCCCGATCGCCGCGGCCTCGAGCACGGCGTCGTGCCGGGCGAGGCAGTCCTCGACCTCCTGCGGGAAGACGTTCTCGCCGCCCGAGACGATCATGTCGTCGTCTCGCCCTTCCACGAAGAGCCGCCCCTCGGAGTCGAAGCGGCCCACGTCACCGGTGGCCATCAGGTCGTCGACGGTGTCCTTGCCGCCACCGCCGGTGTAGCCCTCGAAGAGCAGGGCGTTGCCGACGAAGATCCGCCCCGACTCCCCCGGTGCGACTTCCTCGCCGTCCGCGTCGAAGATCTTCACGACCGTCGCCCACGGCGGCCTGCCGGCGGTGCCGGGCTCGGCACGCAGGTCGTCCGGGGTGGCGATCGTGGCGTAGGCGACCTCGGTGGATCCATAGATGTTGAAGAGGTTGTCGCCGTACTGGTCCATCCACGCGGTGGCGAGGTCCCCGGCCAGCGCAGATCCGGAGGCAGCCACGACCTTGACCCGCGACAGGTCGTGCCGGTCCAGCTCCTCGCGGGGCAGCTGGAGGATGCGCTGCAGCATCACCGGGATGACCACCAGGGAGTCGCAGCGTTCGTCCTCGAGCGTGCGCAGGCAGGTCGCCGGGTCGAAGGACCTGCGCAGCACCATCGTCGACCCGAGCAGCATCGCGAGCGCCCAGTGCGCCCAACCCCAGGCGTGGAACAGCGGGGCGGCGATGTGGGTGCGCCAGCCACGGCGCAGGGGCAGCCGCGAGAGCAACGCCACAGCCGCCTCGACCCCGGCCTCGCTGCGCGGCGCCCCCTTGGGCGTGCCGGTCGTGCCGGAGGTCAAGATGATGATCCGGCTCGCTCGCTCGGGTGCCCGGTGGTCCTCCTGGGAGCCCTCGGCGATCTGAGCCTCGAGGGTGGGGCGGTCCCCGTCGTCGCCGTCGGTCCAGGCCAGCACCCGGTCGACGTCCCCGACCCCGAGGAGCAGCCCGGTGAACTCCTCGTCGTGCACGACGAGGGTCGGCTGCTCACGATCGAGCACGTCGGCCAGCTGGGGGCCGGCGAAGGCGGTGTTGAGATAGATCAGGTCGGCGCCGACCTTGGCGGCGGCCACGCTCGCGTCGACGAAGCCGCGGTGGTTGCGGCACATGATCGCCACACCATCACCGGGTCGCAGCCCGGAGCGCTTCCAGGTGTCGGCCAGCGCGTTGCTGCGCTGGTGCATCTCGAGGAACGTCAGGTCGCCGAGCTCGTCGACCAGGCCCACCTGGTGCGGCGCGCGTTGGGCGAGCGCGGTGAATCCTCCGGCGGGGCCGGCTCCCCAGCTGAGCAGCGTGCGCGCCGTCCGACCGAGCACCAGGGGCGAGTACGCCTTGATGATCCCCGCCCGCATCAGCACCCGCAGCATCGTGGGGTACTGCGTCGCCTGGCGCATGGCGGGACCTTTCCGAGTCGTCGTCCTGCTCGATGAGCAAGCTGCGCTCAGAGCTACGACGTCGACAGCGTCAGCGTGCCCTTGGGCGCGACCAGGCGGGTGGCGGACCAGTCCTTGCTGACCCCCACCGTCGTCGTGGTGGCCAGGCCGGCCACGTCGGCCGCCTCGGCGATGTCGGCCGGGTCGACGGTCCCAGGCCGCTCGACCTTGGGGGTGAGCAGCCAGATCACGCCGCCGCCGACGAGGTCCGAGAGGGAGTCCATCAGCCCGTCGCCGAGGTCGCCGTCGTCGTTGCGCCACCAGAGGATGACCGCCTCCACCACGTTGCCGTAGTCGCCGTCGACCAGATCGGCGTCGATCGTGTCCTCGATCGCCACGCGCAGGTCGTCGTCGACGTCCTCGTCCCAGCCGAGCTCCTGGACGACCATGCCGGTGGAGAGCCCCAGCCGGTCTCCGATGGTCTGGGTGGCGGCACCTTCCGGCCCACCCGAGGTCGCGCTCACGTGTGTCTCTCCGTTCCGTCCGGCCCGGAGGGGTCCCCCAGGCTCTGCTGCGCGTAGTTCACCGGAACTCGCCCCCCGACGCAAGGCCCGCTGACGCGCACGGCGGGCATCCGGTGAGCCTCACCGTACCCATGCGGGGTCCAACGGTGGTGACGACCCGGCTACTGGGCGGTAGATACCGCCTCTGCACGAGGCGTGACACGATTGCCTCCTGCGCTACCGGTGACCCCGGGGGCGCGAGGTCCGGTCCCGACACACCTGGGCCGCGAACCATCCACCACGGCACGAGTGACACAAGCACGAGAGCAGAGGAACCCATGGCTTCAGGCTCTGACAAGTCGGCCGCCCCGGCATCGAACAGCCCCACGGCGTCTCACCGCGCCACGGTGATCCACGAGGGCCTGCCCACCCAGCTCCCCGACATCGACCCCGACGAGACACTGGAGTGGCTCGAGTCGTTCGACGCCATGGTCGGTGACCGCGGCCGTGACCGGGCCCGCTACGTGATGCTGCGTCTGCTCGAGCGTGCGCGGGAGAAGCAGGTCGGCGTACCGGCTCTGCGGTCCACCGACTACATCAACACCATTCCACCGGAGCGCGAGCCCTGGTTCCCCGGTGACGAGGAGATCGAGCGCCGGATCCGCGCGTTCATCCGGTGGAACGCAGCAATCATGGTTTCCGCCGCGAACCGCAAGGGCCTCGAGGTCGGCGGTCACATCGCGACCTACCAGTCCGCGGCCTCGCTCTACGAGGTCGGCTTCAACCACTTCTTCCGCGGCAAGGACCATCCCGGCGGCGGCGACCACATCTACATCCAGGGCCACGGCTCCCCGGGGATCTACTCACGCGCATTCCTCGAGGGCCGGCTCACCGAGGAGCAGCTGAGCCGCTTCCGCCAGGAGGTGCAGCACGGCGTCGGCAAGGGCCTGCCGTCCTACCCGCACCCCCGCCTGATGCCGGACTTCTGGGAGTTCCCGACCGTGTCGATGGGCCTCACCGCCCTCAACGCGATCTACCAGGCCCGCTTCAACCGCTACCTGCACAATCGTGGCATCAAGGACACCAGCGACCAGCGTGTGTGGGCCTTCCTCGGTGACGGCGAGATGGGCGAGCCCGAGTCACTGGGCGCCATCGGGCTCGCGGCTCGCGAGGAGCTCGACAACCTGGTCTTCGTCGTGAACTGCAACCTCCAGCAGCTCGACGGGCCGGTGCGCGGCAACGGCAAGATCATCCAGGAGCTCGAGTCGCAGTTCCGCGGCGCCGGCTGGAACGTCATCAAGGTCGTCTGGGGTCGCGAGTGGGACGACCTGCTCGCCCGCGACGTCGACGGTGTCCTGGTCAACCAGATGAACGCCACCCCCGACGGGCAGTACCAGACCTACTCCACCGAAGACGGCTCCTACATCCGCGACCACTTCTTCGGCGGCGACCCGCGGTTGCGCAAGATGGTCGAGCACATGAGCGACGACCAGATCTCCAAGCTTCCCCGCGGTGGGCACGACTACCGCAAGGTCTACGCGGCGTTCGACGCGGCCAGCAAGCACAACGGCCAGCCGACGGTGATCCTGGCCAAGACCATCAAGGGCTGGACGATCGACGCCCTCGAGGGCAAGAACGCCACCCACCAGATGAAGAAGCTGACCAAGGACGACCTGAAGCTGTTCCGCGACCGGCTGTACCTGCCGATCAGCGACAAGGCGATCGACGAGAACGACATCGCGCCCTTCTACCACCCGGGCCAGGACTCCCCCGAGATCGAATACATGATCGAGCGTCGGCGCCAGCTCGGAGGTTCCCTGCCCAAGCGGGTCGACCGGTCCACGATGCTCAAGCTCCCCGGTGACGAGGCCTACGCCGAGCTCAAGCAGGGCTCGGGCAAGCAGGCGATCGCGACCACGATGGCGCTGGTGCGGCTGCTCCGCGACCTGATGAAGGATCCCGAGATCGGCCAGCGCATCGTGCCGATCGCGCCCGACGAGTTCCGCACCTTCGGCATGGACTCGATGTTCGCGACGGCGAAGATCTACCAGCCGGCCGGGCAGCAGTACGAGTCGGTCGACCGCAAGATGCTGATGACCTACAAGGAGTCCGCACAGGGCCAGCTGCTCCACGAGGGCATCTCCGAGGCGGGCGCGATGGCGTCGGCCACGGCCGCGGGGTCGACGTACTCCACGCACGGCGAGCACATGATCCCGTTCTACATCTTCTACTCGATGTTCGGGTTCCAGCGCACCGGCGACTCGATCTGGGCGATGGCCGACCAGCTCGCGCGCGGCTTCCTGATCGGGGCCACGGCCGGCCGCACCACCCTGACCGGTGAGGGGCTGCAGCACGCCGACGGACACTCGCCACTGCTCGCGGCGACCAACCCCGCTGTGGTGCACTACGACCCGGCGATGGCCTACGAGGTCGCGCACATCGTGCAGAACGGCCTCCAGCGCATGTACGGCGCGAGCGAGGACCACCCCACCGGTGAGAACGTCATCTTCTACATGACCGTCTACAACGAGCCGACCGTGCAGCAGGCGGAGCCGGACGACCTCGACGTCGAGGGACTCCTCAAGGGCATCTACCACGTCGCGACCCCGCCGGAGGTCGCCGGCAACGGCGGCCAGACCCCGCGGGTGCAGCTGCTCGCCTCGGGGGTCGGTTTCCCGTGGATCACCGACGCCGCGCGGATGCTCGCCGAGGACTGGGGCGTCGCCGCCGACACCTGGTCGGTGACGTCGTGGAACGAGCTGGCGCGCGACGGCGTCGACGCCGAGCGGTGGAACCTCAACCACCCCTCGGAGACTCCGCGCACGCCGTACGTCACCGACAAGCTCAGGAGCGCCGAGGGACCGATCGTCGCGGTCAGCGACTACATGCGCGCGGTCCCCGACCAGATCGCCAAGTGGGTGCCGACCGACTACCACGTGCTCGGCACCGACGGCTTCGGCTTCGCCGACACGCGCCCGGCGGCCCGTCGCTTCTTCCAGGTCGACGCCGAGTCGGTCGTGGTGGCCAGGCCCTCGCTGCCCTCGCCGCCCGCGGCGAGGTCAAGCAGGAGATCGTCCAGGAGGCGTTCGACCAGCTACCGCATCGACGACCCCACCGCGGTGGCGGGCGTGAAGCAGGAGGGAGGCGACGCGTAGCGTCGTCGAGCCCTGCTTCACGCCGGCCACCCGGCGGGTCTCGCTGTGGAGCCGAGGGGTCCGTTCCCTGGAGCGAGCCGCTAGGCGAGCGACGGGGAACTGACCCCTCGGCGACCCCACGGCGACCAGGGTGCAGCCGGCGTCCGAGGCATCGGCGCGAGGACGCTCTCGGCCACCGAGTGCGCTGTGCGACCACCCGCTGGTTGAGGAGCCGAGGCGTAAGCCGAGGCTCTCGAAACCACCGCACCGACGCGCTGTAGCGACCCTGGGCCGCGGAACTCCGGCCGCTCAGGTCAGGCAATGTCCTCCGCGTGCAGGGCGGTGACACCGTCGGGCAGCGGCGCTCTGCTTGCCGGCCTTGAGCAGCGCGCGCCAGCGTCCGCGGTGGTAGGCGGCCGGCTGGGTGGTGCGGATGAAGTCGTTGACGATCTTCACGAAGCGCTGCGGGTGGTCCTTGTGGGGGAAGTGCCCCGCGTTCGCGATCACCTCGACGGTGCAGCCCGGGGCCATCTCGGCGGCGTGTCCGGCGTGCCGGACCGGGATCACGGCGTCGTCGGTGCCCCAGATGACGCACATCGGCATCGCTGCGGTCAGGTAGGCGCGGTCGGCCATCGTGACGACCTGGCCGCGCCAGTCGACGACGGCACTGACGACCTGACGGATCGCGGCTCGGGCCTGGGCGTCCTTGAACGAGTCGACGATGGTGGCGACCTCGTCGAGGTCGCGCACCGCGGACACACCGGACGCGGCGAGCGCGCGCAGCCAGGTGGTGGTCAGCTGTCGGACGACGGGCAGCGTGACCACACCCATCGCGGTGTGGAAGCCGGGCAGGGTGATCGCCCGGATCGCCGGTGCCACCTCCAGCAATACATCGAGCA